>NZ_BMZM01000010.1 GCF_014652795.1 Kushneria pakistanensis | reverse complement strand
ACACCTCGAAGAACCGGCTGTTTTTGGCTTGACGGCGGCGCGAGGGGTCTGATGGCGGCTTTTGAGACGTGAGGGTTGGCCTTTTCGGCCCGGTTTCCTTGGTTTTCTGGTCCGGAGCGCCGTTCAGCGCCATGTTTTCGCGCTATGCGGGCGCACCTCGCCCTTCGAGCCAAGCGAGGCGCTGGAAGTTATAGACGAGGTTGGCCATGCCGATCTTGATGGTGGCGCGGGCGATGCCGATGGTGCGNCGAGGTTGGCCATGCCGATCTTGATGGTGGCGCGGGCGATGCCGATGGTGCGCACGACGAGCCCCATCCGGTGTTTCTGTCCCGCGAACACATGCTCGACATGGGCGCGGATCTTGGATCGTCTGGTATTGGCCCTGGCGATCCGCTCGGGCAGCGGCTGCCTCGGCTTGCGCTTCTGGTGGACGTGGCTCTTGAACATGCCTGCCGCCAGGAAAGCCTCGTTTTTCTTCGACCGGTAGGCCGTGTCTGCCCAGACGCCCGAACCGGTATTGGCCTTGCTGACCAAGTCCGGCAGTCGTGCACCGTCATGGGCATTGGCGGCGCTGGCATCCCAGGTGCGGATCAGCCCATGGGCTTTG
>NZ_BMZM01000009.1 GCF_014652795.1 Kushneria pakistanensis | reverse complement strand
GCCTTGGACATGTTGGAGACTTCGGTCGCGTAGTCGGCGTCCTTGATCTGTGACATGGCGGCAGACAGGTTGGTAGATGTAGTAGCGTTACCTTCCACAACCGACTGCAGGCGGTTCTGCTGAGCACCCAGGGTACTGCGGGCGCTGTCGACGGTCTGCAGGGCAGTATCAATGGTCTCCAGAGCGTTAGCGGCGACGCCGCCAGCTACGGTAAAGCCATCGACACCCAAAGCTGTAGTTGTCATGGCCTTCAGGTCCAGATTGATGACCTGACCATCGTTGGCACCGACTTGAATGGCAACCTGGCCATCAGCACCAAGAAGGTTTTTACTGTTGAATTCAGTCTGCTCGGAGATACGGCCAATTTCTGACAGACGCTGACCGATTTCGTCCTGGATGGAAGTCAGATCATCAGTAGTGTTGGTGCCGTTGGCGGCCTGCACGGTCAGTTCACGAATACGCTGCAGATTGTCGGTCACCTGACTCATGGCACCTTCAGCGGTCTGCGCCAGAGAGATACCGTCGTTGGCGTTGCGGTTGGCCTGATTCAGACCGGTAACCTGGGCGTTCATGCGGTTGGAGATGGCCAGACCGGCAGCATCATCCTTGGCGCTGTTGATGCGCGAACCGGAAGACAGACGCTCGATGGCGGTGTTCAGGGACTGCTGAGACTTGTTCAGGTTGTTCTGGGCGTTGAGCGACAGAGCGTTTGTATTGATGACCATTGCCATGTGTGCGATTTCCTATTGCTTTCTAAAAGGA
>NZ_BMZM01000008.1 GCF_014652795.1 Kushneria pakistanensis | reverse complement strand
TCGTATCCGGCGTCGTGTGACGCGAACCACTTGGGTGTTATATGGTCAAGCCTCACGGGCAATTAGTACGCGTCAGCTCAATGCATTGCTGCACTTACACACCGCGCCTATCGACCTCGTCGTCTTCGAGGGCCCTTCAGGGAGCTCGAGGCTCCAGGGAAGTTTCATCTTGAAGGGGGCTTCCCGCTTAGATGCCTTCAGCGGTTATCCCTTCCGCACATAGCTACCCGGCGGTGCCATTGGCATGACAACCGGTACACCAGCGGTGCGTCCACTCCGGTCCTCTCGTACTAGGAGCAGCACTTCTCAAACTTCCGACGCCCACGGCAGATAGGGACCGAACTGTCTCACGACGTTCTAAACCCAGCTCGCGTACCACTTTAAATGGCGAACAGCCATACCCTTGGGACCGACTTCAGCCCCAGGATGTGATGAGCCGACATCGAGGTGCCAAACACCGCCGTCGATATGAACTCTTGGGCGGTATCAGCCTGTTATCCCCGGAGTACCTTTTATCCGTTGAGCGATGGCCCTTCCATACAGAACCACCGGATCACTAGAACCTGCTTTCGCACCTGCTCGACGTGTCTGTCTCGCAGTCAAGCACCCTTATGCTCTTGCACTCATTGCACGATTTCCAACCGTGCTGAGGGTACCTTAGTGCTCCTCCGTTACGCTTTAGGAGGAGACCGCCCCAGTCAAACTACCCACCACACACTGTCCTCACACCGGATCACGGTGCGGAGTTAGAACGCCGATGATACCAGGCTGGTATTTCAAGGTTGGCTCCACCCCGACTGGCGTCGGGGTTTCAAAGCCTCCCAGCTATCCTACACAAGTAACATCAGCGTCCAGTGTGAAGCTATAGTAAAGGTTCACGGGGTCTTTCCGTCTAGCCGCGGGTACACTGCATCTTCACAGCGATTTCAATTTCACTGAGTCTCGGGTGGAGACAGCGTGGCCATCATTACGCCATTCGTGCAGGTCGGAACTTACCCGACAAGGAATTTCGCTACCTTAGGACCGTTATAGTTACGGCCGCCGTTTACCGGGGCTTCGATCAAGAGCTTCGCCCGAGGGCTAACACCATCAATTAACCTTCCGGCACCGGGCAGGCGTCACACCCTATACGTCCGCTTACGCGTTGGCAGAGTGCTGTGTTTTTAATAAACAGTTGCAGCCACCTGGTCTCTTCGGCCGGTCAGGGCTAGGGGAGCAAGTCCCGTCACCTTCACCGGCGCACCTTCTCCCGAAGTTACGGTGCCATTTTGCCTAGTTCCTTCACCCGAGTTCTCTCATACGCCTTGGTATTCTCTACCTGACCACCTGTGTCGGTTTGGGGTACGGTCGCATGTTATCTGAAGCTTAGAGGCTTTTCCCGGAAGCGTGGCATCAGTGACTTCCAGCCCGTGGGCTGTTCGTCTCGCGTCTCGGCTTTAAAGAGGACCGGATTTGCCTGATCCCCAGGCCTACTCGCTTTCACCGGGACAACCAGCGCCCGGCTCACCTAGCCTTCTTCGTCCCCCCATCGCAATAACATCCGGTACGGGAATATTGACCCGTTTCCCATCGACTACGCCTTTCGGCCTCGCCTTAGGGGCCGACTCACCCTGCTCCGATTGACGTCGAACAGGAACCCTTGGTCTTCCGGCGGGGGAGGTTTTCACTCCCCTTGTCGTTACTCATGTCAGCATTCGCACTTGTGATACCTCCAGCATACCTCACGATACACCTTCGCAGGCTTACACAACGCTCCTCTACCGCGCATCCATAAGGATGCACCCGCAGCTTCGGTACCCGGTTTGAGCCCCGTTACATCTTCCGCGCAGGCCGACTCGACCAGTGAGCTATTACGCTTTCTTTAAAGGATGGCTGCTTCTAAGCCAACCTCCTGGCTGTCTATGCCTTCCCACATCGTTTCCCACTTAACCGGGATTTTGGGACCTTGGCTGGCGGTCTGGGTTGTTTCCCTTTTCACAACGGACGTTAGCACCCGCTGTGTGTCTCCCACGCTGTACTCACCGGTATTCGGAGTTTGCCTCGGGTTGGTAAGCCGGGATGGCCCCCTAGCCGAAACAGTGCTCTACCCCCGGTGGTAATACGTGAGGCGCTACCTAAATAGCTTTCGAGGAGAACCAGCTATCTCCGAGCTTGATTAGCCTTTCACTCCGATCCACAGCTCATCCCAGCATTTTTCAACATACTTGGGTTCGGACCTCCAGTCAGTGTTACCTGACCTTCATCCTGGCCATGGATAGATCGCCCGGTTTCGGGTCTATTCCCAGCAACTAAGTCGCCCATTTAAGACTCGGTTTCCCTGCGCCTCCCCTATTCGGTTAAGCTCGCTACTGAGAATAAGTCGCTGACCCATTATACAAAAGGTACGCAGTCACAGAACAAGTCTGCTCCCACTGCTTGTACGCACACGGTTTCAGGATCTATTTCACTCCCCTCGCCGGGGTTCTTTTCGCCTTTCCCTCACGGTACTGGTTCACTATCGGTCAGTCAGGAGTATTTAGCCTTGGAGGATGGTCCCCCCATGTTCAGTCAGGGTTTCACGTGCCCCGACCTACTCGATTTCACAATGCTCGGATTTCGGCTACGGGACTATCACCCGCTATGGTCAGACTTCCCAGACTGTTCGCCTATCGGTTGCACTGCTTAAGGGCTGGTCCCCGTTCGCTCGCCGCTACTGGGGGAATCTCAATTGATGTCTTTTCCTCGGGGTACTTAGATGTTTCAGTTCTCCCGGTTCGCCTTCATGAGTTATGTATTGGCTCATGAATACTCATCTTGTGATGAGTGGGTTTCCCCATTCGGAAATCGCCGGGTCGCAGGTCATTTGCCACCTCACCGACGCTTATCGCAGGCTGTCACGTCCTTCATCGCCTCTGACTGCCTAGGCATCCACCGTGTGCGCTTAATCGCTTGACCATATAACCCCAAGGGGTCCGGTCTCACGATCACACGACATTTCGCCGGATACGTATGAGACGTATCACAACAAATTTACGTTGTCTGTCGGTCGGGTCACGACGCTCTCGCAAGCGAGAGGTGTTCACCGACCGACAGGTCAGCATGATCCACATTGTTAAAGAGCGTACTGTCAAAAAGACAGTCAGAAATCATGTCGATGATTGTCATCATCATGACTTTTGACTGTGGTTTCATCAGTAGTAAAGCGAGAGACTGGACACCGGGCTGTATGGTGGAGCCTAGCGGGATCGAACCGCTGACCTCCTGCGTGCAAGGCAGGCGCTCTCCCAGCTGAGCTAAGGCCCCGACAGGTTGGTGGGTCTGGGCAGACTCGAACTGCCGACCTCACCCTTATCAGGGGTGCGCTCTAACCAACTGAGCTACAGACCCAGGCATCTTCGCTCTATCCGATCAGGCAATTTGTGTGGACGCGCTGGTTCGCGTGAGCACTATGTCGTTTAAGGAGGTGATCCAGCCGCAGGTTCCCCTACGGCTACCTTGTTACGACTTCACCCCAGTCATGAACCACACCGTGGTGATCGCTCTCCCGAAGGTTAAGCTAACCACTTCTGGTGCAGTCCACTCCCATGGTGTGACGGGCGGTGTGTACAAGGCCCGGGAACGTATTCACCGTGGCATTCTGATCCACGATTACTAGCGATTCCGACTTCACGGAGTCGAGTTGCAGACTCCGATCCGGACTGAGGCCGGCTTTATGGGATTGGCTTCACGTCGCCGCTTCGCAACCCTTTGTACCGGCCATTGTAGCACGTGTGTAGCCCTGCTCGTAAGGGCCATGATGACTTGACGTCGTCCCCACCTTCCTCCGGTTTGTCACCGGCAGTCTCCCTGAAGTTCCCGGCCGGACCGCTGGCAAAAAGGGATAGGGGTTGCGCTCGTTACGGGACTTAACCCAACATTTCACAACACGAGCTGACGACAGCCATGCAGCACCTGTCTCTGCGCTCCCGAAGGCACTCTCCCATCTCTGGGAGATTCGCAGGATGTCAAGAGCAGGTAAGGTTCTTCGCGTTGCATCGAATTAAACCACATGCTCCACCGCTTGTGCGGGCCCCCGTCAATTCATTTGAGTTTTAGCCTTGCGGCCGTACTCCCCAGGCGGTCGACTTATTGCGTTAACTGCGCCACCAAACCCTCAAGGGGTCCAACGGCTGGTCGACATCGTTTACGGCGTGGACTACCAGGGTATCTAATCCTGTTTGCTACCCACGCTTTCGCGCCTCAGCGTCAGTGTCAGTCCAGAAGGCCGCCTTCGCCACTGGTATTCCTCCCGATCTCTACGCATTTCACCGCTACACCGGGAATTCCACCTTCCTCTCCTGCACTCTAGCCAGCCAGTTCCGAATGCCGTTCCCGGGTTGAGCCCGGGGCTTTCACATCCGGCTTGACGAGCCGCCTACGCGCCCTTTACGCCCAGTAATTCCGATTAACGCTTGCACCCTCCGTATTACCGCGGCTGCTGGCACGGAGTTAGCCGGTGCTTCTTCTGTGGGTGATGTCCTTCCTCGCGGGTATTAACCACAAGGCATTCTTCCCCACTGAAAGTGCTTTACAACCCGAAGGCCTTCTTCACACACGCGGCATGGCTGGATCAGGGTTTCCCCCATTGTCCAATATTCCCCACTGCTGCCTCCCGTAGGAGTCCGGGCCGTGTCTCAGTCCCGGTGTGGCTGATCATCCTCTCAGACCAGCTACGGATCGCAGCCTTGGTGAGCCGTTACCTCACCAACAAGCTAATCCGACATGGGCTCATCCGATAGCGCAAGGTCCGAAGATCCCCTGCTTTCTCCCGTAGGACGTATGCGGTATTAGCTCGGGTTTCCCCGAGTTATCCCCCACTATCGGGCAGATTCCCATGCATTACTCACCCGTCCGCCGCTCGTCAGCGGGTAGCAAGCTACCCCTGTTACCGCTCGACTTGCATGTGTTAGGCCTGCCGCCAGCGTTCAATCTGAGCCATGATCAAACTCTTCAGTTTATTTTGAAGCTTTGAGATTCGTTTCGAAGACT
>NZ_BMZM01000007.1 GCF_014652795.1 Kushneria pakistanensis | reverse complement strand
GCTTTTTGTGTCTACTCGCTGGCTTCGTAGGGCTCTCCTCGAACCGCTGACGGCCGCTGCCCTTCAAATACTGGCCAGCGCTTAAAATAGGGCGCTGCTGTGCCACGCCATGCCAACCCCTGATAGGTACAGACCGTCTCTCCCTGGGGCAGCTGCTGGAGCTGATACGGCCAGATAACAGGTTCGCGTTCCAATGATTGTGAATGCGTGTAGGTTCGATCGGAAAAAACCGGGATCAAGGCAGGATCGACCGTTTCACTAATCGAACGCACCAGTCGATCTACAGAGCCGATCTTGTCGCTAATCCACTCAGCAGTACTGTTATCGTTGAGTCGAAATGTTAAATGCAGATCACAGGCTCCCATAATGATGTTGGCCCCTTCATCCGACTTCGCCCCGTAAGTCTGCATCTGCTCACGGCTCTGCCAATACAACCAGGTAGGCAGTTGTCGGCTACGAATCGTGTTCAGCTTCTGCACTAGCCCCGCAACCTGTGGCACGTTGCCAATCTCATCAAGCAAAAGTAAAACGGGCTGACGATCCGTGTGCTCAATCAGATAGCGCAGGACATGGCCCATCATGACGGAAAACAGGCGAGCCGTAGTCTGCTGTTGGGCTTCTTCGAATTGTAAAAAGAGTGCGACGCGACCAGCACAAAGATCGGCAAGGGTAAAATCAGAGGATGCTAAGGCTTCACGAATTGCGGGAAATCGTAGAAAACGGAGATTGGCCTGAAAGGTCGCGAAAATTGAACCGAGCAGCCGTTCATTGTTGGCGACAATACGTAAGCCACTGGCAAGCTCTCGTGCTTCAGCTGAAGGACTTGCCGCAAGTTCACGCAGTAGCTCACGGTGTTCGCTAAAACCAGCGACATAATCACGTAGACGTGGGAACGAAACGCTGCCTTCAGCCTCGCGCAAATGAGTAATCAGTGCATCGAGAAGATCACGGGCACTCTCGTTAAAAACAGCGTCTTCGCTATTCTCCGAGGGCACTAGCGCTGCGGCCAGCTCACCAACTGCTTCGGGGCTTTCAAGATCGTCAAGCAGGTTATAGCGATGACCACAGCGAGCTGTGGGATTGAATACCAGTAGACGATATCCCTTTTCCTCAAGACGCTGACGGACAATACCGTATATTTCCGGTTTGATATCGTTAACTACGAATGATCGCCCTGATTCAGCCCATTCAAGCAACTGTGCGACCAAGAAAGCCGTCTTGCCAGTACCAGGCGGGCCGATGACGCAGGCTCGGTCATGGGTGCTGATATAGAAAGGTTTACCAGCAATTTCACCTGCCAGTACGCCATCATGACTGGAACGCTTTATCACTGCCTGCTGAATAGAGGAATCAACAAGTAAATCAGAAGATTCTTTTGTTACGGAAGGGTTTGCATAGCCTAAAGCGCTGCCAATCATGGGAAGCCCAAAAAAGGCGAGTGCTGCCATCACAGCAAGTGCTACCACTGCCTCCGCCGTATCTGGATATAAAAAGCAAAGCAGCATGATGCAACCCGCAGCTATTGCCCACCGCATCGGATAACGTATGACGTTGAGCCATACCTTACCTGCGGTGTTTCCTACCTTGCGCCATTGGTCATCGTTGTCCTGCATGGGCTTTCTCCGTTATCGCCCGAGGTAAACTGCTGTCACTTGTTCGCGTTCATGGCCAAGTTCACGCGAGATTGTCAGCCGTGCTTCGCGATCCTCAGTTCGCTGTTCGGGTGTTAAATCCCGTGCCGATGCCCCACCAGCAGCCGGCGACGCGCGACCGGTCAATTCCTGATAACGCATCTGGGCGTATGCGTGGCGTAAGCCATGCATACGTGACAGACCAACTTTGCCCAAGTGATATTCATAACTCTTGAGGTGCTGCGCGTAAGACTTTTCAGGAGGGATCAGAGATCCCTGACCGGCGACACGATGGGCCTGCTCTAACGCGGCCCGTTGTGCGTCGGTCCGGATAGGGATGTCACGTGCTCGGCCACCTTTAGTCCAGCTGCCCTGTAGTGCAAGCCGATCCCCTTGATCAGCGATCTCGGGTCTCAGTTTCATCGACTCCTCGCGGCGCAAACCAAAAGCACGTTGCAAGTAAAGACTGGTCTGTATGCGCTCGTCAGGAATTGAGCCTACACGTGGATCAAGTTCACGCGCACGACTATCGCTGCTGACATAGCTGCGGTCAGATATACCCAGAGCGCTGTTATCGCCGGGCACTACGCCGGGCTTACCGACCTTATCAGCCCACCATCGGATATGGGCCATTCTGTTTTTAATAGTTGCGTCACTAATACTGGCTTCACGCCAATGAGACACAAGCGATTCAACGTGTTTTGGCTTTAAGCTCTCTGCTCGCATTTGGCGATAGCCAAGCTCTTGAAGATCTCGGCTTATTGCTCGCAAAGAGCGGGCCCGTTGGTATTGTGTCGTCTGGCTACCATCACGGTTTCGACGACACAATTGCATAAAATCGTAACCCAGCTTGTTCATCTTTGAGCGAATTCTGGTCAGTGTAATTGCCGATCTATACAGCAAGAAGTTGCATAGAACACCCAAGGGTAAAGGCAGATAAAGCGATGCTCGTTCGCTTGCTCAATAGAGCTTCCCGGCCGCTCTACTGTTGTGAGTCATGCCGAGATTTCGTGCAGCTTTTGTCTCCTCTGCAAAATAACTAATTTACAGGAGAACGTGCACCTGAAGAGGCGGCACGGGCTCCCCTACAGGGCGTGGAAAACGTCCACGTACGCATCAGTAATACTGATAAAGGGCGGTCTTTTCGTAGACCATTCGGCGCTACTAAGAAAAGGTGTAGCACGACCTTAGGGCACCTCTATCGACTTTTAGTCTTGCCGAGGTAAGCAACACACACACACATCAACACATATAAAGAGATTTAAGCTTACCTCATCACTCGTCCATCATTCAATATTTTGCCCTTGCAAGCGCGCACTTAGGCTTGTTGCTTGCCGCGTCACTACCTGATGGCAGTGACGCGGCACATGACCTTGAGGTACGCTTTAAATCTGACAACATTGTTAAACGAGAAAGGGAATTACATGCAGGATGATCAAACAAAGCACCTTGAGTCAGCTATTAGAAAGCAAACTCTTTGCGGTGGCTGCGAAGCTTCTGATCTGATGTTGTGGCAAGATAACGGTAAATTACCTTTGAAATTGGAAAATAACGATTTACCTAATGGATCGACCAAAAGTAGAGATGTAGATTGTTGGTATTTAATTAGATGTAGGTTTTTCAGATTCACGATACAATCGCCTACATCACTTGTTCACTGTACAAGCTTCAAAGCCAGAGAAGGTTGAAAAGCTGTTTTCCATCCTCTCTTCGACGATTAAAAATCGTCTCGATGCGGTGGATATAATTACGTTTAGGTTGAATCAACGCTCAATATGATATTGAGCGTTAACCTCGTGCTCTTTGAATTAAATCTGTGCGCTTTTTACGTTTCTGCATCTTCCTATACACCATATAAGTATAGAAAGCGCATGCTGTAAGCAAGATTGAAAATATTCCTATGGTTATACCTACTGCCTTAAGCGACACATTTAAGTTTTCTGTTTCTAAAATCATAAACGTAGTCATTGGATTCATAATAAAGCTACCTCGCTAGACAAAACTGGTACTGATTTAGCCCTAGCACTGACCCTGTAATAGTTTTTGCCCCTCATTGTTAACTTAAGCCGAAGGCGTTTCATGTACCCGCGTAACGATGAAAGGCCCCCTCAAGGCTGCGTGCTTTAGCGGGCACGTGAGGTGCTTCAGATGAAATAGTATAAATGCGCGAATGCTGTACGTCTTTTCTGTACTTTTCCCCTTTTCCCCTTTTAGCGCTTATAAGTTATTGAATTTAAAAACAAAATACCCCCAAAAGGGGAGGGATTTGCGGTTAAAAGGGGAGGGATTTGCGGTTAAAAGGGGAGGGATTTGCGGTTGTAGAGGGGAGGGATTTGCGGTATTAAGGGAGTGCGTATACTTACTCCCTATAAAGCACAAATGCAGGATGAGCCAGATGCAGATTTATAAGAGCAATGCTTTGATCGAAGCACAGTATCGTCTCAGTGTTGTCGAACAACGCATCATGCTGGCCTGCATCAGCCAAGTGCGGCGTGATCAGTCAATCACTGATGAGGTGTTATATAGCGTCACTGCGGCTGAGATAGCGGCTATGTCGGGTACATCCACTAAGCAGGCCTACCGAGAGCTAGAGAAGGCTGCACTGCGGCTCAAAAGGCGTGACGTGCGTTTGATCAAGGATCCCAACGGCCACGGCAGCAAGCGGAAAGTTATGATCACCGGTTGGGTGCAGACGATTATTTACGTTGAGGAAGAGGGTCGCGTCGAGCTGCGTTTTACTAGAGACATGCTGCCCTATCTGACTCAGCTTACGGAGCAATTTACCCGTTACGCTCTGGCTGACGTGGCGCAAATGACCAGTGCGCATGCAATACGTCTCTACGAACTGCTAGTTCAGTGGCGCGGTGCAGGAGAGCGCGAAGTCGAGATTGGTTGGTTACGTGAGGCATTCCAGCTCGATGATAAGTATCCCGCGATCAAGGATTTCAAACGTTGGGTCATTGAGCCAGCTATCGAGCAGATTAATGAGCACTCTCCACTCTGGGTTCAGTGGGAGCAGCGCAAGACAGGTAGGACAGTCACACACTTGGCTTTTACCTTTGGCGAAAAGGTATCAAAAAAGCCGCAGAAGCTTCGCAAAGGAAAATCTAAGGCCACAGTAGGCGATGGAACGCAAAAGGGCTCAGGGGCGCTCTACGGTATCCCTATGGCTGTTATAAAAAATAGTGCTCAGCCTGGTGAGTCATGCGAGGACACAGCACTACGCCTACTTGATGAAGCAAAACAAAGGTAGGCATACAGATATGTATCAAGGGAGGTAAGGTAAACCCCACCTGCGACACCACGCGACAGCGGTGATGCGACACCATGCGACTGACACCTAGCAATGCATCTAAACTCTTTGGTATTCACCGTGCGACTCTCTATCGCCATATGGCGTCAGGGCGCTTGTCATGGGTACTAGAGCCTAGCGGCAGTAGGGCTTTAGACATGTCGGAACTTATTCGATGTTATGGCGAGCCTCCCAATAGTGCGACATCTATTGCGACACTTGCGACACCACCTTTTAGTGAAGATGCGACACCTGCAACAGAGCGTTTTTTGGCTGAACTGGTTGAGCTGGCAAGGCGTCAGGGAGAGGAGTTGCGATTACTGCGAGAGGATGTGGCCAGCCTGCGCAGACTCCCTCCCCCAGAGGGCTACAAAAGCACTGCGGAAGAAGACCAAGAGAAGCCCGAGCCTGACGATCCGCATGGGTTTCGTGCAATGGCCAAAAGAATCTATACAGATGATGGTAGGGACGGGCAGGGAAGATAAACAAATAAAACCTTTAATGTATATTAGGTATATTTTTTATAGTTTTTCTAAATACTCCTCCTACATGGCCGTTAACAATAGATCCACGCGAGTATGTCGTTGAAGGGTGATCCGACACAGCGTGTCTCTGCTTTGAGTGTGGGCAGTCAGAGTTCATGGCGCCCAAAAGCAATAATTTTCAGTGATGGGGTCAGATCATGATCGACATTAATACCCGCTTATCACAAAACTCGGTCCAGAACAGCGGGACGGTCAAAAACCGTACTGAAAAAGCAACTAGCGAAGTCGCCGGATCAAACCAACAGGCATCTTCGGGTATCAGAATTTCTTCGCTAGCGCAGGAGCTGAATGCGGCCCAAGCTCGGGCCGATGCTAGGGACAGTAGCCTTGACCGTGACGCGCTATCTGCCAAAGCAAGTGACATTAGAAGCCAGTTCTATGGCAGTGCCTATCAGCAAAATAAAGATAAATATGATGCTGAAGTACCCAACACCAATGATCCAGCGCATCTGGACCGAGCCAAGCAAGCTACTACATATGTGAATGGAAGCGGCAGCAATCCATTCAAAGGACTTGCCCCTGATCAGCTTAGTTTAATTATTTACGATGAAGGCGGCACATTCACAATGAATGAGAAGCGTGCAGCGCTAGATGAACAATGGGACCAAACACAAGCCTGGAAAAGAGAAGTAGTTGCAGAAATCAACAGGCAATGGGATGAAAAGAATGGTGATATCAGTGATGTACTAAAAGACATCATGGATTATTTTGACAATCTTCCTCCTATCGAAGAGGCACAATACGATAGCTCGTGGAGGCAGAGTCTCCAGAATAATATTGCACACTTTTCAAGCGGCCGTTCGAACTCGGACAACCCTGGCCACACTGTAATCCCTGCGTTGAATAAATATGAACCTTGATCGGGGGTCTATGGCTTGTTGAATGAGCGGGAAAGCGGCAGCAATTATTGCTTGCTGACTTTCTTTCAGAGAGGCCATAGGTTTGCGAAATTTCAAAAAATCATGATTACGCACATTATCATGAGTGTTTTCGGGCCTCATTTCCGGCCACTCAATCCATGTTGTCGTTGCGTCCCTCGAACACGTGTTCCACTGTATTCAGTGGAGCAAGGATGCTCCTTCGAGCACGGATCGCTCGATAAGATGCATGAGCAGGATGCTCATGGAAGCAGGGAAGGACACATAGCTTCAGGAAAGC
>NZ_BMZM01000006.1 GCF_014652795.1 Kushneria pakistanensis | reverse complement strand
CGCCCTTTTGGGCGGCTTTTTACATCATGCGTTTAATGCCTGAATAGGCGGCGCTTGTAGTGCCACCACACCATCATCATCACGACAAGAATCAATAGAAATTGCAGGCATGGTACTGCTGCGAGTATTGCAATGACGTGGACATTGGTAGCCAGTAGATACAGCCATTTCATGCCATCAAGCACAGCCAAAATTCCGAACAGGTACTTCATTTTTATGCTCCTTATGTTTTTTCTTATTTAGTTTTCGGAGCTATGTAACAAGGCTTGTTTGGGGTGAAAAATGGCCCTGAAACTTATTTTTATCTTAATTTTGGATGTTTTTTGGCCTTACTGTCCCACCTCCCGTTCATCTTGCCCTGACCAATCCAGCCGCAAATAAACAAAAGTGTTTACTTTAAACACTTTTGTTTATACAATGACTTTATCGAATCAACGAGGGAGGGCGATGAAATACAGTGAATTCTGGAGATGGCTCAAGGCTCAGGGGGTCACGATAGAAAAGGGCAAGGGGAGCCACTTCAAGGTGACCCACGGTGAAAACACCACCATCGTCCCTTACCACGGCTCGAAAGAGATAAAAGAGCCCCTGAGAAAGAAAATCATCAAGGACCTGGGGCTGTGAAAGCCCCTTGTATTTCACGCCTGACACGCTGTACACGTCGCCACGGAGGCAAAATGCACGCATATCCGATCGATATACACACTGACGTAGACCCCAGCGTCTGGGCGTCCAGCCCGCTGGTGCCACCGTTTAACTGTGCCGGTGATGACGTTGCGGATCTGCTGAATAACGAGGCAGAAGACGCGATGATTGCCGCGCTATCTATCTACGTCGACCAGGGTAAAAAGGTGCCAGTGCCCGATCGGGCACCGGATGGCGCTGGAGTTTATCTACCGGCACTGACCATGGCCAAAATCGCACTGTGGAACGCCATGTGTGATCAGGGCGTGACGCGCTCAAATCTCGCCCAACAGCTCGGTATTAGCGCCGCCGCTGCCGGTCGCCTGGTGGATCTGCTCCATCATTCGAAACTGGAAAACGTCGAGCGGGCGCTCAACGTACTGGGCCGCCGCATCCTCTTGGATGTTGCTGTCGCCTGATCCTGCCTCACAACATGAAAGCATGAAAACATGCTTTCATGTTTTCTTTACGCTCCATATCCCAGCAGGCTTACACACATAGCCGCGTAGTGGCTGACACCGTCAGAGCGCAACGAAACCTTGCTGTGTTTTAGGGCACCATCTATGCACGCTGCCAGCTGTTTGGCCTCGGGCTCCATGTCTTCGACAGGCTTGTCGAGTGACAGCTTGTCCTCTTCCTGCAGCCGCTCCAGCCACAGCCCGGCGGTGGCCACCTTCATGTAGTCCCGGGATTCCTGCCAGCGCTTCTGATCAACATCATGCTCCCACGCGTCCTGCATCCACTCCGGGCGGTCATCGCCACAGCCCGACAGGATCGCAGCCGCCATGACCAACGCGCCACACTTCATTAACCGCATATCAATCAGCCCCTGCTGTTATTTGCTCCCATAGTAATCGAGCCAATGCGATACAGCACCACGGGATGACATCAGAACAGTCGGGCGATGGCCACGGCCAGGCCGCCAGCGATCGGGGCAATGATCAGAGCCGTTCGGACACGGCGCTCAGGAAAGCTGCCGACTTGGGTCCACCTGTAAACAGCCTTCACGACGCGTTTCATCGGAGTCAGTCGCCGCGATAGTCGCCGCGCAGCGTCCAGGTATCAGGGGTGGTTTCGAATTGCTGCCGACTGCTTGATTGGCGATGCCTGGAAAGGATGCCGGCCGCCAGCAGATCCACCGGCTGACTGTTGTCGCGCTGGAGATAGCCAACGCCGGCGCACGGATCGCAGTGGAAGCGATGAAACAATCCACGCGTGGTGCCAGCGCCGTGGCAGTGAGGGCAGGGCGTAGCGCCCAGAGTGATGAGAGTGTCAGTCATGCTTGAATAATACGGTGTTATATCGCGCAGCGATATGTAAGGCGCTCTCCCATGCCGGGCTGAATCACCAAGCGTTCACGCCGTAAACGCGCCGTAGGCGCTCGACATTGAGTCGTCGCCATTCATCATTACTGATTAACGGGTTTAGGGGCGAAGCCCCGTCAGCAAAGGCGCTTTAGCGCCTGCGCAGTATAGAAGTGCGGTTACTCGACTTGTCGAGGCATTTTAAAGAGGGGTGGGGATAACGCCCGGGTACCGGGTGTTAGACGTACTACGGTTTTTCATAAGAAGTACATATGAACAGGGGACAGTTAAAAAACTGTGGTATCAGATAAAGCTATCTATAAATCACTTAATTTTAGATGGGAAAGGGACATAGGCAGGATGGTCGGCCACAAAGACTCAAAATTGGCACGAGAAATGACAAATGCCGGTTTAATAGAGGCGTGAGATGGGCTTAGGAGCAAGGAATATAGATGGCAGGCATGAGGAAGCCGCCAGAAAGGCAGGCGAGAAAGCGAGAGGAGGGGTAGGGATTATTGCAGCTGTCGGCGCTCGTGATACGGCGGGAATTCTATATCGAGCAACTGCCGGATCTGTGCCGCCGTGGCGTTCGGGTTGTTGGCCACTATCTCGACAAAGCGTGCATTGCGCGCCTGGCTATAGTGCCGCTGCTTTTCCTTCTCCGGGTCGGCGTCGGCAATGTCTTTTACGCCTCGGCGCTTCTTGGGCAGTAGCGATCGAACGCCACCGCCGGCCGCTTTGCCTGCCACCAGATTACGACGGGCCTTTTCTGCGTCAGTCTCGGCAGGAAACTGCTCGCGGTGCTTCTTCTTCGCCTTTTTGAGCTTGTTGCTGGCCCACGTGCGCAGATCCTTGAGCGCTTGATATCCCACGCGCGCCATGGACACCAGAAAGTCCATATTGACGTGCTTGATAGCCGGACGGGCGCGCACGCGACCATCAGCCAGCGTCTCGGCAACACGATGCACGGTGAATGCGCCCGCCAGCTTGAGCCGCCGCCATGCGCGCACAAAGCGCTGCGAGGGCTGCGGGTAGTCAGGATCACAGCCCGGGGCCATCAGACCCGCCAGCTTGGCCAGATAACCGCATGATCGCGGGATGAAGCTGCCGTCGGCCCTGGGCGTGCCCACGCGCATGGACGCAAAGTCGATGCATTGGATGATGGCGCGCAGCACCAGCGACTCGGCAGCACGCCCCTCACTGCGATTGCAGCGCGGGTCACCATCAGTCTTGGCACGGCCATTCAGGTTTGAAAGCGTAGGAAGGATCGTCGGCGACCAGTAATAGTCGGCGGCGGCATCAAGCAACTGCTGATGAGTGCGGGACAAGCGCCGCGACGTAGGGGCCTGGAATCGGTCGGCCTCGCCCTTTTCAGGATTGTGGCCACAACGATTACCGGTACCCAAAAAGCGCCCGGGGTGCTTATACGGGGATTTACCCCAGCGCAGGGGGAAGCCCTGCAGCATACCTGCTGATTCCATGCAAAAACGCCTTGACGGCTTGCCCAAGGCTCATGCAGCAGGTACACTGAATTTGTCGATTTCGTCAGTGACCTGCTGAACGAACATCCGAAACCGCTGGGGTTGGCGCCCCGGCGGTTTCTTTTTGTGCAGCCATTATCTAAATTGTTGAATTCCTTACCTATCATCGCGCTCTGCGATGTCGAATGACCACCAGCATATCACTTCAATTCTATTTTGACACGTTTTGTGACAACATTTTTTCTTGTTGCTCCAAGCGCTTTTGCTCGGCCGCTATCGGTACTGCATTTTTAACCATCATCAGTCCGTGAGCGAACCCGGGATGGTCTCGATCGTCACAACCGATGAGATATGCGAGCTGGTCATCGATTCCAGCGAGAGTATCACGCGCGCTCGATCCCACTAAAGGGTTTTTCCCGTGGACCTGGGTGCTGCCTGCCATCATCTACCAAAACCTCCCGTCGCTTACCTGCCCTCTATCGGGGCGCTGGTCTTAACCTGAATTATCCATACTGTACATTTAAACAGTACCTTATGCATTTGTTACATCGTGTTTCGTTAATGCTTTTTTGATCTGTCTCTATAATCATTCCTCCTTTTTCGGCGTCACACACGACACCGTCGTGTAGGACACCGACCCGCTTTCGATAACGTGCTCGGCGGTCTCGACCAGCCACCGCCGATTGGCGCTGGCCTTGTGACCGGACAACACGATGTGGCCCTCGGCCATGATCTGCGGCGACAGCGGCCGCGTCAGGCTCAGTGAGGCAGTGCCCCGCTGTAGCGTTCCCAGCTTTGACTCGGCGGCCTTCTGTGCCGCGTCCTCGCTCTTGTGGTTCTGCCGCATGGTAAATACCGGCTCACCTGCGCCGATCGTTACCGCGACACGCTCCTGGGCGTCCTCGTCGAACCAGTACGCGACCACGGACTGATAGTCGTTGTGCTCGGTGATCGTCACGCGCCCGGAACTGTTGGCCGCATCAGTGATTGTGACGTCGGGAAGATCCTTGCCGCTGACGCTTTTGGCCTCGGCCTTGGGCACGATCACCAGCCGGTCGGCGACGGGCTTGAACACCGCGTCCCGGTCCTTTGCCAGACGCGTCAGCAGTGACATATCCGACTCGCCGCGCTGGTCGATATGCTCAAACAGCACCCCCGCCAGCGCCTCCGAAACGGCCGATTCATAGCCGTTGGACTTTGCAATCTGGCCGACCAGATCCCCTAGGGTGATATCGTCATAAGTCCGATCGCGCGGGGCCTTGAACGCGCTGGTCATCTTTGCGGCTTTCGCATGAATCACCAGCGCCTGATCGTCCAGTGGCTCCTCCAGTTCGTCGACCTCATAAACGCCCTTGAACGTCAGGCCGTCATCCGGCCCAATCCAGACCCGCAGCGCGGCCCCGGTCGGCGGCAGGGCGATGGCATCATCCCGATTATCCAGCTCGATCGTGACCGTATCCGAATCGATACCGGCCGCATCATGCACACGCAGCGATATCAGCCGGTCGCGGATCTTCGCCGTGATGTCGACACCGTTGGCCAGGACCATGTATGCCGCCTGTTTCATGTCGTTTTCCTCAGTCCCACAGCGACACTTTCGCGTTGTCTTCAGGCTCTGGCAGATCCGGCAGCTCGATGATCGTATGCTCCGGAATCACCGCCCCCTGTCGAGCTAGCCCCGGGTTTGCCTCCAGCACCAGCTCGGTGGCGTTCTTCTTTTTGCCGCCGTAATACTGGTGACAGATGGCATCAAGCATGTCGCCCGGCTTCGTTCGATACTTCATGCAAACACCCCGTCATCGCCGTATTCCGTAATCGACAGCGTGCCCTGTATCGACATGGGCGTGCCGTCGCCCATGAACAGCTCCTCGGTCACGTCCAGCTGATTGACCACCCACAGGCCCAGATCCGTACCCGCCGGCACGATCAGCCCCATGACCCAGCGCGATCCGCCAGCGACCAGCCGCACCGGCTGACCGGCGTCGCCCATGGCCTTCAGCCGCCCCATCACCTGCAGGTCACGATTGCGCTCCGGATAAACCGCGATCGATAGCTTTTTGGTCACCGCGTCGGCCCCGTGAAACTGCAGGCCGGGCTTGCGCCGGTAACGGTCCTTTTGCGCCCAGCGCCACGACATCGATGTCTGCAGCTGCTGGTACTGCGGCCCCGTGATCGAAAACTGAAAATCGCCCAGCGCCATCATCACTTCCGCCGCCATCGCCGTTTTCCCTTATTTTACCGGGTCGCCCAAAACGCCCGAAATCTGGCCACTTTGTCTAAAAATCATAAGGGGCAGGCCCGCCGAAACGGGCCTGCCCCTTTACCCATCCACCAGCCGGCCACGCTCACGCCGGGCCTGCTGACGGTCGCGCGCATCCAGTTGCTTGCGCACTTCCTCGCCAACGTCCTGCGCGGATTGCCCCGGCTGCTGCGTGATGTGGATCTCCGATCGCCGGTCTGACTGATCGACCACAGTGGTGCCGCCGCTGGCTGCCGCCACACTGCCGACTGCCGATGCCGGCACCGTGCCAGTCGCATTGCCAGCCTGCTCGGCATTGCGGGCAAACTCCGGATCACTGCGCAGATCGGGGGGCACCGCTGCCGATATCTCGGAGACCCGCCGGGTGACTTCGACCTGTTTTGCGTCGTCATCCCCGAACAGCGAACTCCAGGCACTGCCCAGCGTGTCCTTGATCTTGCTGATCGGCCCCAGCACGCTGCTGGTGATCCAGTCGAGCGCGCGGCCGAAAATGCCCATGACGCTTTCCCACATACCGGCGAAAAAGTCCGGGATGCCGGACCATGCACCTGTAACCAGCGACAGCGGATTGAACCCCAGCAGACCGGTGATGTATTCCCAGCCGGCCGAAAAGGCCCCCTTGATGCTGTCCCACAGCCCCATGAAGAAGCCCGAAAGGGGTTCCCAATAGCGATAGATCAGCGCCACAGCTGCTACCAGCAGGGCAATACCTGCAATCACCAGCCCGATCGGGTTAGCGTTCATTGCCGCGTTCAGCGCCCACTGAGCGCCGGTCATGACTGCCATACCTGCTGCGGTGGCTTTCTGCGCCGCGCCCATGATCACCATGCCGGTGGCCGTAGCGATCGCGCGGGTTTTTGATACCGCCATGGCCACGTTCGCCTTGATGGTCGACCATCGCAGAAAGTCGAATGCCTTACGGGCGAGGATCACCGCATCAGACAGCCCGGCAAACGCAAACCGACTCAGAATCGAGGTGGCCATCAATGCCATCATCGCTACCGCGACAATCCCGAGCACTTGCCCCAGAATCGGGAACCGCTCGGTCAGATCCGCCACACCAAGGGCCATATCCCCGATGATGCCGGCCACGGTAATCACCACAGGGGCAAAGCCCTTGCCCAGCGCGGCTGTGGCATTCTGAATCTTCTGGCTCATGCGCTCGGTGGCCTTGTTCGGACCATCCTGCATGGCTTGCGCCATTTCCCGGGTGTCTTCGGTTCCTCGCCTGACTGACTCGCCCATGCCGTCGATGCCGTCTCGCAGCCCATCAATGTTGCCGTACAGCAGCTTGATCATCGACACGGCCTCGTCCGTGCCGAACGCTTTTTTCAGCTCCTGGGCTTCCACGGCGTCGATGGTGTCGCCGTACTTGCTGCGCAGCTGATCCAGTATCTCCGGCGTCGACAGCAGCTGATTGTTGGCATCCGTGAACGTCAGGCCCAGCTTTTCACCAGCCCCGCTGGCTGCGTTGAGAAACGCCCGGTATTTGGTGGCCGACTCCGACCCGGACATGGTGCGCTGCAGCTCGCCCAATATCGCCAGCTGCTCCTCGAACGGCACATTCGCGGATGTCGCTGTCGAGCCCAGATTGGAAATGGCCGCCGACATCTCCGAACCGTTGGTCTTGTATGCCTTGACCGCCGATGCGATACCTGCGCTGAAATACTCGCCAAAGCGCATGTCGCGTTCCTGGTCCGATAGCGCATGCCAGCCGTCGATCATCTCGGCACCGAACGCATCGAACTGCTGGCGATAGATGCCATAGCCGGTGGCAAATAGCCCGGTCATCTGTTCCGTTGTCGACTTGGTCGCCGCAGCGGTCATGCCGGCGATCCTGGTGAACTCGCCCACAGCCTCGTCAGATAGCGACGAGATGCCCGATTTGATGTCGTATGACGCGCGGATGAACTCGGGCGCGGTGGTGCCCGCGAACTCGTTCGAAAACTCCTTTGCCTTTTTCGTAATCGCATCGATACCGGCCGCATCGATCCCCAGCGAGCGGATCTCGCCCTGGGCGTCAGTCAGATCCCCATAGGCTTTGGTAAAGCGGGATACAGCGAATGCACCCGCTGTCAGCTTTGCGGTATCCATCAGGGCGCTTGAGCGCAAGCCGCGGTTGCGTTCCTGGGCATCTGCCATGCGCTTTTGGCGGTTGGCAGTGTCATCGAGCGCCTTTTGCTGCCGCTCCAGATCCTGCGTGTATTTCTGGGTTTCCTGTCGGATGCGATGGGTCGCATCGTTGAGATTGCGCGTGGAAACGCCAGCATCATTGAGCCGCCGGCGCATGTCCTGCAGCTCGCGGGTTTCGCGCTGGTGAGAGTCGCGCAGCGACTCCACCTCGCGCTTGGCCTTGTTGAACTCCCGGGTCAGTGACTTTGATGGCTTTTCTGCATTGCGCATGTGACGGGCCAGATCATCGACCCGCTGCTGGGCGGTCCCGATCTGCTTTGATGCGTCACCGACGCTGCGCTTTAGCTGCTTGAAATGCTCGATGTCCTTGCTGGTCGCGCCCAGCCGCTCCAGCTCCTTCTGGCTCTTTTTGACCCGCTCCGACATGCGCTCGGTCTGGCCGGTCACCTTCTGCATGGGCGATGTGATCTTGTCGACCAGCCCCATGATGACATTCAGACGCATGTTGCTATCGGCCATGCTGCCCCCTCAAACGACAAAAGGCGGGCACCCCTTGGGTTACCCGCCGTGACCTTGCCCGATGTTCTCTTTGCTCTTTTCGTGCCGCTTGATGGCGATGGCGTGCCAGCGCATCAGCTCATCGACCGACATTGCCGCCGTCGTGCCGGCATCCCAGCCCGTAAACACCAGGAATATGTCCGCTTCGGCTTCCATGATGTCCGGCGGCAGCGCCGTCATTCCGTGAAAAAAGCGACCACCTCCTGCTGTACTGCCAGCAGGTCCTTGGGCCGGAGTGCGTCAAACTCGTTGACCGTGATATTCGACAGCCGGGGCACCAGCGTGCGATGGGCGTTGATGTCCATGCGCAGGATCGAAAAGTTGTCGAGCCCGCGCAGCTCGCCGCTGGTCGGCTCGCGCAGGGTCACTGTGTCGATAGTCTGGGCGCTGTCATCCTTGCCGCGTGTGATCGGGTTGGCCAGCGGTACGGTACGGGTTTCCATGATGTTGCTTCCTTGATTGAAGGCGTAAAAAAGCCGGCGCGATGGCCGGCGTTATCGGGGTCTGAAATACTGCTGCGTTACTGCGCCAGCGCGGTGCGGATCGCCTCGTTACGGTCCTTGCCGTTGACACGGTAAATGTTGGCCAGCTTGTCGATGTGGATGATCTCCTTGCCGTCCAGCTCGAACTCGAACATCTCGACATCGATGGCAAACTTGGTGGTCGACTCCTTCTCAGGCGCCCATTCGTTGAACTCGACCTCGCGCCAGAATCCCTGCTGACGCACCACCACGGTCTTGATCACCCCGTCGACGTCGACGGCCCCGCGCGCGATGAATACCTCCTCGCGGCTTTCCCGATCACCAACCAGCCCGATCACACGGCTGGCATAGTGCGAGATGGTCACCTCGCATTCCAGCTTTTCCAGCCGGCCCGTGTCGCGCGCAATGTCGCCGGCCACGCCCGCCATCGCCACGTCGATCATCTTGGTCGCGATCTTGGGCAGGGTCATGGTGTTGGCCAGCCCCGCGAACGACTCGTCCTTGAAAAAGCAATTAATGTCCACCAGGACACTCGGCATTTTTGCCATGATTCACCCGCCCTTATGCGAAAATGGATTCGTTGAACTCGGTCATCACGTGCTGCCTGAAAGTCAGGCGCTCGGCGATGTCGTAAAACCCGAGTGAATAATCGACATAGACCTGACCGGTACCGGTCGATGCCTCGTTCAGCTCCTTGTCGACCCACACTTCCCCGTCACGGATGACGCCGCGCAGCTTGAGCCGGCGCAGCAGCTTGTTGACCCGTTTGATGACGCCGTCGACATACGCCTTCGTGATGTTGCGATCGACCATCTCCTGATGCGCCACCATGATCGAATCGCCCACGATGTAGCGGATGCGCTGATGGGGCAGCATGGTGCCGTTGCACAGCCGGTTGCCGTACAGGTACTGGCCGCCCTGCATGCCGGCGATCACGGACACGTTGTTGCTGTTGTACAGATTGGCCTTGCTGGTCGTGGAACCGATGGCGTGGTCGATGACCTCGCGCGAACCCTGAATGTTGTAGATCTTCCGGCTCGACGGGCTGTTCCAGTAGCCCTCCTCGTTGTCGACGCGCACGATGTGGCCAGCGATGGTCGGCGACATCCAGCGGCCGACGCTCTCGGCCAGATCCGCATCAAACACCTTCACGCCACCGTTGACGAAAAACACCTCGTCGAGTGCCTGGGCTTCGTTGATCACCGCCGAATAGCCGCTTTCGCTGCCGTCGATGATCGGGATGGCGCGCAGCTTCTTGCCCAGCGTTTCCATCGCCGGGCGCACCTCGTCGCGCTGCGAGTAGTCCGGGGCCAGAATCAGGCGCGGGCGCACACCCAGCAGGGTCTCGGCTGCCAGCATCGCCTGCATGCCGGTGTACTTGCCGGTCTCGTCATCGACGCTGCCGATCACGTTGGCCATCTCCTGCGCGTCGTCGGCGTCTGACGCCACACGCACGACCACGACCACGGCGCCGGTCTGGGCATAGATATCCTTAAGCGCCCATTTCAGCGTGCCCTGCTCGCCGGCCTTGGCCAGCAGCTTGTCGCTGTTGACCAGCGTGGGCGTATCCAGCGGGAAGGTGGCCGCGTCGGCATCATCGGCTGTGGCCACCAGCCCGATCGTCGATGCCGCCAGAATCTCGATCGGCTTGTCGTTGTTGTCGAGCCAGAAATGCTCGACGCCGTGCAAATAGTCTCCAGCCATGTCAGGCGCTCCATACAGGCATAAAAAAACCCGCCAGCGGCGGGTCGTGTGGGTTACTGCAAGGGCAGCAGGTGCCAGTAATCGGCCAGCTGGGTCAGCAGGTCGATCAGTGTGGCCAGTGTTTCAATGATGATGTGCAGTCGTTCGATGTGTCGCATTGTTGGCAACCTCTCCGGTGGATTCGGCTGCCCTTTACAATGTTGTCACGACAAGTTGAGGCGTTAGCGGTGGACGTTGTAAAACACGCCGTTACAGCTCGGCAGGTTCAGCCGGCTTGGCCAGCGCTTCCAGCTCGTTGATGTATGGCTGGGCGACTTCGAGCATGTCGGCGTCGTCAGTGGCATCGCGCACGGCCGCCTTGCCGGCGAGACGAACGCGGCGCACGGTTTGCAGCAGCTCGACAGCTCGCGCGGCGGCCTCGGCGATCTGCTCAGCCGCAGCCTTTACGGTCAGGCCCTCGGCGTCGGCGTAGCTCTGCACCGCTTCGGGCACTTCGCCATCGGGGTCGTTGCGGTAGGCGACCAAAGCCTCGGCGACGATCTGATACTCCGCGTCGAGATACTGGCCGACCGAGCGGTCAGCCGCGCGGATGCGGTCGGCGGTGGCGTCGATCCAGTTGATCGCCCCATCGCGACGGGTTTCGGGCGACTCAGGCTCAATATCGATCCAACAAGGCTGACCATCACGCCCACTCGACAGCCGCTTGCCTACCGCCGCCCCCGCACGCCCGTATTGCTCGAACACCTCAGCAGTGACTGCAATTAAATCAGACGGCCAGTTGCCTGCTTCGCGGTACGACGCTTCATGCGCGGGATCATAAAAAACACCTTCTGACGCACTAAACAGCATCATCATTCCCCTATGGCCAAACAGTCGAGAATCAGGGTTTCAGTGCCTGACGTGTTGCTCCCTCTTACACGCGTCAGCTTGACGGAGCCCGACGCGCGACCGTACGACTCCAAGGCGCTCGACATCTCGCTTCCCTCGACCGCGCTGTCGGGATCATCAAGGGGCTCTACAAGCAGCTTGTGACAGCGCGACGGAAACGCTATTGGATAATTGAAGTAACGAGAGGCGACGTCATGCAGATTCGTGCCCGGGCCGCCTACGACTCGCTGAAACATTTGAATAATCAGTTTTCTTCGAGTCTTGCCATCGTAGTACGGAATGGTAATGCTGCCCGATCCAGTGCTGCCGAACGCCCCTGTCACACCCGCAAAATATTCCCACGCGCGCCAGCCGTTGTTATAGACCCGCTGGGCGAAACCCTCGGCGTAATCCACACGCGCCGTTTGCGTGATGTTGTTACTACCCTTTGCAATGACATCAAGGGCATAGCCACCGTTAAACGGATGGTCGCCCTTGTATTCGTCCCAATCACCGCGCGCGTAATAACGCCCGAGTAAATCGAGGGCATCGATATCGTGACAGGGCCGCTGCGACGGCGAGATACCGACCCCGAAGTCGCCCACCGATAGCAGTTCGCCGGCTGCATTGCCGATATTTTTAAGTGCACCGGTGCCCAGCATGGCGAGCACCGCCTGCACCGTACCGGCACCGGCGAACTTTTCGAGCGCTTCAGTTAGTGCGATCTGACCGGCTTTATGCGCTTCCTTCTCCGTCCGGTGATCATCGAGCTGAGCCTTGCCGCCTGCGGGCGTTTGAGCCGCTTTCGATTCTTCCCCCTTTTTTGACTCGGCCAGCGTGGCGTAGCGTGCGAAACCCTTGTTTTTGGTATCCGCGTCGGGGTGATTGCGGCTTTTGGCGTGCTCGGCGTCGCGGTCGTCAACGTACTGACGTGTGGCCAGCACCACCGACGGGTCGATCTTGAGCGTCACCGCGCTGGTATCCGACACCATGAGCACGAATCGCACGGTTGACGTGCGTGAACTGCCCTCGTCCAGTATTGGCTTGTAGGTCTCGGGGTAGTTGCCATACGCGACCAGATCGCCCTGGTCGTCATAGATGCCCACCTCGCGGATGGTCCAGCCGCCAACCGCCGGGGGGAGGATCTGTTCCAGCACCAGCCAGTTAGGGTTGTCGGCGTCCTTGTACGCATGATTGATCGGGCCGACGCGCACCTGGTTGATCATGGCCTCCTGCTGCTGTACCTGATCCGGTGTCAGCTGCCGGCCATTGGCATCACCGACGACCATCTGCGTCATGTTGATCTGCTCGCCAACGCCTTTCGCGTTGGCGTACTTCGCCTGACCGATCTTGGTCAGCCGGGTATAGAATTTTTGTGCCATGGTCAGGATTCCTGCAGGGGGTAAACCGTAGTGATGTCGCGGGTCTCGATCACTGCGCCGATGAACAGCGCGCCGCTGGATGTCATGTCTTCAGGGGTCGGGGGATAGACGGCCGTGATATCGCCGCAGTAGGTCGCCGCACCGATATAGAGCCCGCCGCGCACCTCGCCCATCACGTCGAATTGCTCCAGCACCCGTGTCAGGGGCTTGGTGTCGTTGAGAATGGCCAGCAGATCGTCCTGCATCTCCTCGGTGACGCCCTCATCGCGGACGCTGGCCCGCATACGGAACGTGCCGCGCTGCCGGCGTGGCTCTGTCTCCCACCATTCGATCAGCTCGATGTCGACATTGACCGCCGCCAGCGCCTGCCGGATGGCCGGGCGTGTGCCCTTGGCGCGATGCACGTCGAGACTGGCCGCCACCACCTGCCGCTTTTTCTGCTCGCTCCAGTGCGTGCGCCAGACATCGACCGACAGCGCCCACGCCAGATAGGGCAGCACGATCAACGGGCAGGCCCACGGGTCCCACAGGGTGGCGATCGGGATCTCCACGGTATCGATACGGGACAGCGCTTCGTCCAGCTCGCGCTCCAGCTCGCTCAGATGCGGGGGTAAAATGGTCTTGGCCATCATCCGCTCCCGATCTGATAGGTCACGTCCAGCGCTGTGCAGTACGGCACCTGGTGGACCTCGGGCCGGATATCCTCCCAGCCCTCCAGCACCACCTCCTCGACGCCTTCCACGGTCAGCGCCGCATCCAGCGCGCTGCGCACGACAGTGCGATGAAACCGGTGGCGCGATTCGACATAGACGCGGCAGGCGTCCTGGGCAACCTGACGCGCGACCTCGGGGTCCGGGCCTTCCTTCATGATCAGCCGCGCCGTGACCTGATAACGCAGGATCTCGCCGCTATTGACGGTGATCAGATCGCCCATCGGGGCCTTGCCCCACAGCGAGGCATACACCCGGGCGCACAGCTCGGGGCTGGCCGTGCCATCGCCGGTACGGCTCAACACGTAGATAATGCCCTCGCAGGGCGCCGGGCAGGTCGCTTTCGCATCCTTCACATCCGGATCGGCTGACCGAGCGTTGTACTCGTAAGCCCCTTCCGGGCCGGCCACCGACAGCCCCTCGGGGGACAGCTGCAGGCGCTCGGCGTAATCCTCGTCGGCCTCCCCCTCAAGACGGGTTACCGGGCTGCCATCGGCATTGCGGTAATAGGTCGAGCCGATATGGTCCAGCTCGCTGCCCTTGGCATAGGCCAGCATCAGGCCGCGTGCCTGCTCGTTGGCGTCCTGCCGCAGCAGCATTTCCCGGTAGGCACCGGCCAACGCCACGCGGTAGGCGGGATCAGATGGGCTGGCATTGTCGAGCGCGGCCCGCTCGGCGATATCGGCAACGATGGCCTCATAATCGACCTGCTCGACGACCGTCAGGGCCGGCAGCAGTGACAGGTTAATTCCGTCCATTCCACATGATCCCGTGTGTATCGTCGGTAGTAATGCTGCGGGGCTGGCCATCGATCAGCAGCAGACCAGACACGGCCAGCTCCACCTGATTTGATTCAGGCTGTGATAGCTGCAGGTTCTGCAGCCGGAAGTCGTCGAGCCCGTTGGCCGGGTCGCTGATCGCTTCCGCCAGTCGGATATAGGCGTCCATGTGGAATGCCTCGTTGACGTTGCGGTCCTGTATCTCGTGCATCCGTGACCCAAAGTCGCGCCGGCCAACCAGCGAGCCAATCGGCGTATTGATCACGTCCTCGAGACGCTGACGCAGATAGGGCACGCCGCTGATCAGCGCACCGGTCACGCGGCACATGCCCTGTTTCATACTGAGTCCTTACTGCTGCTGATTGACCTTGCCGACGTTCGGGTGGTCGTGGCCGTTATAGATATCGCGGTCGCCCTGCATGCTGCGCGTGCTGTCAGAGACATCACCGGTGGCCTTGATGTCACCCTGGACGGTCAAATCACCGATGATGCGCACGCCGCCCTTGGCGGTGATCGTGGCCGTGCCGGGACCGGCCACGTTCAGATCGAAGTGCTTTTGCTTTTGGTGGTGCGACATGGCCGACCCGTCGCCGAATTCGACCAGGAACAGATCCGGATCACTTGACGGTGCCGGCATGGCCCGGTGGTAGCTGCCGGGCAGGATCTCGCCCATCGTCAGGTCACCATCGCTGATGACGGTCACACCCTCGCCGACCTCCGGTGCCCACCAGACCGTGGCCCGGCCGGTGCGGATCGGCTTCCATTGCAGCCAGCCGGTGGTCATGCCGCCGCCGTAGCTGACCCGGGCGACGTGGCGCGCGTGGTTGACGGCCACGATCCTGCCGCGCACGACCATTTGCGCCACGCGGCGCTCCAGCTCCTCCAGCCGTGACAGCACATCGCTCATGGTCAGCCCTGCGTGTAGTCGTCTGCGTGGTCAGCGCCCACGGCCGGGTATTCGCCCATGAACACCTCGATGGGCAGATAATCCGGCGGCACTTCAGGGCGGCCCAGATGAATGGTCTGTTTCCAGCTGGCTACCCAGCTCTCGAACCCCTTGTCATCGGGCTTGAACATGCCGGGATAGGCCGACAGCGCCTCGGGACGCTCGACCGATTCGCCCAGCCCCCAGCGATTGCCGTCGACGATCTGCAGCACCAGCGCGGCAAAGTTGCGGATCTCCAGCGCTACCCTGGGCGTGTTCACACTCAGCACGCAGTGCGCGGCAAACTCGACCTCGACCGGCGTTCGCCCGTCGGTGATACGCCTGCCCGGGTGCATCTCGACCGCCTCGATCAGAATGGCCGGCGACGTGACCGCCAGACCGCCGCCCAGCGGCTGGTAGGCATCGACCGTGGCCAGCCACGGCATCTGCCTTTTAAATTCTGCGACCATGGCGTCATGGCAGGCCGTCAGGCCATCAACGACGTTTTGCGTTTTCATGATTCACCGCGTAGTTCAGCTCTTGCTCGATAAGCTCCCCGAAACGGGCCTCGGCCCGCTTCTGGTAGCGCCTGAAGATATCGCCCACCAGATCATCCAGCTCAATGCCCACACGCTGGACCGGAAAGCGCCCGGCCAGCTCCCGGGGCACGCGCCCGGCGCCCGGCTTGCGCGCCTTGCCCAGCGTGAAATGCCCTGCCGTGGCATTGCGCCGGGTTCTGATCCAGACGTTTTCCTCGGGGTTGTAGATTTTCGCCACGAACGCACCGTCAAAGCGGTGCTTGCCCGTCGTGGTGCCCCGCTTGGTCTGCCGGGCCTTGCCGGCCTGCTCGGCCGCCAGCGGCAGGGAGCCGAACCACAGGATGTGCGCGCGATCGCGCCCCTTGCCGACCACGGTGGTCGACATGCGGGGCTTCAGCGCCTTCTGCGGGACACGAAGCGCGGCGCCGACTTCGCGGGCGATACGTGTTTTCAGCCAGCGGATGGTTTTTTTGATGGCGCGATCACCGGCTTTTTCGATCTGCGCCGGAGTGGCCTGTATGGCCGCCGTGGCCCGAGTAATCTCCCGAGCGAAATTCAGTTGAACGCTAACGCCAGCCTGGGCCATCGGAGTCTCCCTCCTGCGTCGGTGGTCCGTCGCTGTTGGCCAGCCACAGGGTCATGAACCCCTGACCGTCCGGGTGGTGATCAGCGACGTAGTAGATGGCATCCACACCGACGATCTCGACCTGCCACGCGGTGCTGATGCCACGGCACTTGCTCGACGGCACGGTGAAAATCGGGCGGCGACGGTTAAGCGTCAGCCCGCCACGCCCGGTGCCCTTGCGCTCGGCCGATGTTTCCAGCACGGCATTATCGAAAATGCCGTCCACCGGGATGCGATCGCCATTCGGCGGCAGCAGCCAGCCGCTGGAATCCGATGCCATGGCAAAGGCGCGCTCGGTGAAACGGTTCAGACGTCTGGCCATGGGCTCCTCGCATAACAAAAAGCCCACCGGGTGGTGGGCTTTCGGTTATGCCCTGCCGGATGGCAGGGCACAGGGTCATGGGTTACAGCACGTTTTTCAGCAGCAGACCGCAGTCCGGCGCCACTCCCAGCTCCTTGACGGACTCACCGACGCGGACGACTTCGCCGCCGCGCAGGCCAATGTCCTTGTCCCACCAGGTGCCGGTAAAACGCTCGCCAAATTCTGCCGTCAGCCCCCACGTCATGCGGCCATTCATCGTGTCGGCCTGTCCGTCGAGATAGGTGAACGCGGCGTGATCGGTCCATGCCCGGGCGATCTCAGGCGGTTTGCCCTTTTGCGCCTTGTTGAAACGCGCCTCGCCGACGAACACGTTCTCCAGCTCCAGCAGCTCGGCGACCTGTTGGGTGGTCAGCGTGCCCCGGTCACCGCTGTTACCGTGCATGGCTGCAACAAAAGCGCGGTTGGTACGCAGCTGGGTCCACTCGGCACGGCCGATCGTCAGCGTATTGGGACGCATCATCGGTCTGTCCAGCAGCTCCAGCAAATACGCCAGCAGATCCGCGTCCTTGTTGCTGAACTTCATGGCCGCTTCCAGCTCTTGGACGCTGCCGTAGTTGCGCGGATCAAACAGCACTTTCGCGGCGCGTACTTCGCGGTTCAGCAGGATCAGGTCCGTCAGCCCCTCGGTGGCGTGATCGAGCGGGTCATAGTTTTCCGGGGCGTTGTCGATGTCGCTTTGCGGGATACCGTCCTGCAGACCGTGGTCCTCGGTTTTGGCCGTTTCCTCGGTAGCGCTGAACTCGACTTCAGGCGTCAGACCCTTACGCGACACGCTGTCATTGACCAGCTCCAGACGCTCGGTCTTGCTGAATTTCATCCATTTGAAAGTCTCAGCACCGACCGGCACGCGGGGCAGCACCGAGTCGGCAATCAGACGGTTATTGGTGTACGCAATGGCAATGGCCGTGCGTGCAGCATCATACGGAAAGGGGCGAGGCATACTCGGTTACTCCAGGCAAAATCAGAAATGAAGCGGGGGCCTGTCAGGCCCCCGTGGTGGTGTCGGTGGCGACCGGATCGCCCGGCACAACGCCCGCCTCTAGCCAGACATGACCGATGACCCCTTCGTCGCCATCGTGCTCGGCGATCGCGCGGTAGGGCTGACCCGATGCCGCAACTACGGCGCGGCCGTCGCCGTCGGTGGTCAATCGATCCCCCACGGTGATGTCGTCGGCAAACTCGACCTCGCTGATACCAGCCCGGATCACGTCCGCCAGCTCGCCGGCTTTCGCGCCCAGCGAGTCCGAGACGCCCATCAGCGTCTGTTCGGGGCCGCTGGCCTGCGCGGCCACACCGGGCTCATCGCCGTATGTGATGAATCGATGCGGCGCGATGGCCGCGGTGGCTCGATAGCCCTTGATGAACGTTGGTTTCATTTCGCAGCTCCTGTGATCTGACGAACGGCAGCGGAATAGGACAGCTTCTCGCCCCGGGCAGCGGCTTCACGAACCAGTGCCCGAGCGTCGTTGCCGACCTGTTTGGAATTGATGGTTGTTTTGCCGCCGTCTTTAGAGGCGACGTCCTTTACACCGTTGGCCTCGGACTGCCCGGCACTTTGGAGATAGTCCGACATGCTGCCGCGCTCTGCCGCCAGCACCTGCGCTGCGGCGGCGTTGCCATCGGTCTTACCGTCGATGGCCAGCGACTGGATCAGCGCTTCATGGCCCGGCATGGACTGCTCGAATACTGCCGCCACACGGGCAGTCTCGGCGGCATGCCCCTCGGCGTAGCCTTCCAGTTTTGCCTGCTCGATCGCGCCGGCCTGCTCGGCCTTGGCCTGGTCAACGCCCTGCTGAGTAATCGCGTTGTACGCCTCCGGGTGCTGCGCTTTCAGCGACTCGGCGACGGCTTCGGCCGTGGCGCCCTGCTCAATGGTCAGACACATGGTTTTGTCCTCTTTCGTTGCTCGATGGGCCGCACGGCCCGTGGTGGTGTTTCCCCGGGAAAGCTCGGCAATGACGCCTTCGAGACTGCCCAGACGATCCGCCAGCCCGGCATCAACGGCCTGCTGACCAACCCGCAGGCCGCCGCTGTCGCCGCCGGTGACCACGTCATCGGCGGTGATGCCGCGATTGCGCGCCACACGGCCGATGAAGACATCCGCCATGGCGTCGACAGACTCCATGGCCTTGGCCTGACCCTCGGCGCTGGTCATGTCGGGGCGCTTGTTTTTGGATCGGCTCGATACCAGCTCGATGGTCTGGATCTGGTCGGTGTCTTTCACGATGCGGTAGGTGGCCACCACACCGATCGACCCGACCTGCGCGGTGTCATCCACCACGATCTCGTCGCAGGCGCTGGCCAGCCAGTAGGCACCGGACGCCACGTTGCCGCCGCCATAGGCAATGATCGGCTTGGTTCCGCGTGCGGCGTGGATCTGATCCGCCAGCTCGTTGATGCCGGTGACCTGCCCGCCGGGCGAGTCGATCTCCAGCACCAACGCCTTGATCTGCTTGTCTTCCAGCGCGGTGGTGATCTCGGTCGAGAGTCGCTGAACGGTCGCGCCACCACAGACATCGGTGAACATCGACGCATAGCGCGAGATCACACCGGTGACAGGGATCACCGCGACACCGTCGCGATTGACCACCGAGCGGGTGCCGTTGACGGGCAGGCCGTCGCGCTTGAGCACCGCTTCGATGCCGCTGGGGCCATCGCGCCGGGCGATCGCGGCCATGTCCTCCAGCACGCTGGGTTGCAGCGCCCACTGCTGCCCGGCCAGATACTGCAAGGCGTAAAAGCTCATGGCTCAGCCTCCATAATGAGAAGCCCGGCGCTGGGCCGGGCTTTCGCGGTTGTCGTTGTCGTCCGGGTCTTCCTCCGGATCGGGCTCTGCCCCGTCACCCTGGGCAGATGGCTGCCATTTGCGCCGCTCCTCGATGCGCCGTTGCTCGTTCATCTGCGACCAGCTCTCGCCGACGTTGCGCCGGGCTTCGCGCTCGTTGGTCGTGATGCCGATTTTCAGGCGCTTCTCGGCGGCGTTGGCCGCTTTCAGCTCGTCGATTTCTCCCATCACCGGGCCGTGCCACAGTGCACGGCAGTAAGCGCGTCGAATCATCGGGTCCTTGAAAAACCCCGGCATGTGCAGCCGGCCCCGAGCAACAGCCTCGGCGATGATCGCTTCGTAATACGGCTGACAGATGCTGACCACCACATCGGCCCGATCGACAAGGATGTAGGACGAAAACTGCAGCAGCGCGGCACGGCTGGCTGAATAGCTGGCCGTGAAATGCTTCAGCAACACCTCGAACGGAATACCCAGTGCGCCGCCGATCTGTCGCCACAGCGCCGTCACGAACGGGTCAAACTGCGCGTTGGGTCGCCCGGGGTTCGCGGTCTCGATGCTTTCGCCTTCGTCCAACTCGGTGACCAGACCGTCGCCCAGCCGCAGGTCGCGCTCTTCCGGGTCGTCACTTCCAGCGTCGTCGTAATCTTCATCACCGGCGCCGCCGGGGGCGTAGGGATCACGCGAGCCGCCGCCCTCGCTCTTAATGAACACCGTGAACTTGCTGGAGATGACCGACGCCATCAGCTCGGCGTCGACGTAGCGGCCGGCCTGCTTGATCACTTCAATGACCGGGGCCAGATCCGGCACGCCGCGCGTCTGCCCGGCGCGCAGGTTGTGATTGGACAGAATCAGTACGTTGCGCGCGCCGTTGTCGCGATAGACCGGCACCCGCTGCCACGCGTTGCTGCCTTTGCCGAATCGCCGGGTCGGGCTGCACTGCAGAATGTGCAGGGCATCCGTTGCGCCGTGCTGGTCCAGCTCGAAGCCGCCCGACATGCTGTCGGTGTCCGGCTTGTTGTTGGGATTGCAGACTCGGTCGGATTCCACCGACTGAAACCGCGTGTGGTAGGGCCAGTCGCCGCGCTCGAAGTGCGGCAGCAGCAAAAACGCATCACCGTTGGTGCGGCTGGAGTGATAGATCTCCGCCTGTTTCTGGTAGAAGGTTTTCCGCCGCGCGGCGTCGCCTTCCGGTGACGTGGCCACCAGCTCGAACTCGCGCAGAATCTGTGCCTGTAGTTTCTCGGCCTGCTCCGATGTCAGCCCCAGATAATCGGCATCGATGTTGGGCTCGGGCCGCAGACCGGTGCCGATCACATACGTCGTTTTGGTCTTGAGTGCGCCATGGGCCAGCGGGTTGTTACGCTCAAGATCGCGCGATCTGGAGCGCAGCGTGTTCAGCTCCGGGTTCAGATCCTCGTCCGCGCTTTTCCTGCTGGTCCACCAGCTTTTCAGCGACGGGCGCGACCGGCTGGCACCGGCATAGGCGCCCGATGCCTCGATCTGCATTCGTGCCACCGCACGCTCGCGCCCGGCGGACGGGTCGAAATAGGCAATCGCCCGATCCACCAGATTCATTTTCATACCGGGACCCCTTGCCGAAACCGTGGCCCGCTGCGCAAGCGTCGTTCCAGATACGCCTGCCGGGCATACAGTTCTTTCAGACTGGCCATCGTGACCTGACGTGTGCCGCCGGCCGTGGTGATCGTGACGCTCTGGCCACCTTCGAGAATGTCGTGAATCGCTGTCTCAAGGGCCGCCAACTCGCGCCTGATGCGCTCTCGCTCCTGTCGCGTCATAGCTCGCACTCGCTGAGCGCCCCACGCCGTCGACGCCGCTTGCGTGATCGTGGCGGCGCGTCGGGTTCGGGGCGTGGTTTCGGTTTCGGTTTCCGGGGCGTTACGGGTTCGCCGCCGTCATCATCTGACGGCGGGTTACCGTCGCCGGGGTCCTGGTCATCGATCATCATGTCGCCCTTGTCGGGGAGTCGGTGGACCTGCTCCAGATGCGCACCGGCAGCCGCCAGCACCTCGGCATCAAAGAAATGGTTGTCGGTGCGCAGCTTCTGCCAGAACACCTCGCCGGACTGCGTGACCATGCGCGCCTCCGACACCACCTGCTGGCAGTAGTCGTCGGTCGCATCCTGGGAGACGAACCACGCGCCGGGCTGATCGACCGGCCAGTCAATGCGCGCATGCACCCACGATTTGAAATGGTGGGTATGCACCAGCATCAGCTTGAGCGGCTGTCGCTCGTGGCCCTTCTGGTCGATGTCGCTGAATTTGTACGGCTTGTCCTGTCGGCGGCGCCCCTTGGCCGGGATCGCCCGGCCGTAGTGGCGTCGGCAGAACTGATAGACCATGTGTACCGGTGCTGACTTGCCGCCCGGCTTGTAGCCGGAATCCACCAACATGCGATGAATCGGCATGCGCTGATAGCGGGTCTCCAGCAGATCCCCCAGCGCTTGCCAGACGGGTTCATGCTCGGTATCACCCCAGATCTCCCCGGCATCGATCAGCCACGACGTGGCGTTGTAGCCAAAGGCGCGCACCACGTAGACCAGCCGGTCGCCCTGTACGTCGACACCGGCGATGACCAGTTGGGCACCGCGTGGCAGATCGCCAAACGCGAATGGCCGGCGCAGCTCCGCGACCTTCTCCCACGGCGGGGCATCGCCCTGCACCGAGTACAGCTCGCCAAAGCCGGTATTCACGGCAGCCTGAATGCGGCCCGGATCGCCCGAGCGCTTCGCAGCCACGTAGGTTTTGGCCCGATGGCCAAACGATCGCCACGGCGAGCACAGACCAGAAACCCAGAAAGACGCCTCCGGGTTGCCATCATCCGGTGACAGGTACAGTCCGAAAGCTACCGTGTGGGTCTCGCCTGCCTGCTCGATCAGCGCGCCGGCATCGGTAAAGCCGGTGATCTTCTGACCGGGGGCGACGAACACGCCCCGATCATTCATCCACTCTTTCGAGTCCTCCAGGATCGGATCGCCATCATGCGGGCAGGTCAGATACGCCTGCTTCAGCGCCTCACCCGGGGTGCAATCGTCCGGAAACCACAGAAGCTCAAACCGGGGCACGAAATAGCGCTGACAATGCGGACAGGGCACCGCCCATTCATGCCGCGTGCCTTCCTGCCACAAGCGCCAGATCGGTGAATGCACCGAGTCGCTGGGCTTCCAGCGAGTCAGCTCGGCATCGGCGTCAGTCTCGGTTTCCAGCGTGCCCACGGTGGGCGTCGATACCGATGTGACGCAGCCGTCGATGAAGTTGGAGACACGGGCTTCGGCCAGCGCCCGGGGGTCACCCTCGCCGCCAACGTTGTTACCCATGCGGTCGCGTTCGTCCAGAAAGACATCACGCGACGGGTGCGACGCCAGCTCGGTGGCAGATCCGGCCCAGCCAAAGCCGATGCGCTGCCCGTTGATGAACTTCTCGTTGATCGTTTCCTTCTTGCCCTTGGCCAGTGCCTCCCACAGACGCGGGACCGACTTCAGCAGCTTGGTGAAACGATCCTTTGAAACTGATTCGACGTTTTTACGGGTCGGCCCGATGTACAGCACCGGGCCGGGGTCGTCGTCCATTCGCCAGCCAATGCCGTTCAACAGCACGCCGTCGGTTTTCGACATCTGCGCGCCCATGACCGCCGATACCGCCGAATAGAGCGGATCACGTATGGCGTGCGTGATGCCCTTCACCCATGGCGCGCGGCCGCTGTTCCATTGGCCGGGCTCTGGACTACCCGGGGGCAGCACCCGGTTGGCATCGGCCCACTCCCACGCATCGCGCATCGGCGGCGGTCTAAGCGCCCGGCTCGACGACTTCAGAATCCTGCGAATCCGGTATGGCATGAATTTCTATGCTCTCCAGCATGTCGGCGCAGACGTTCAGCGCCCGGGTGACTTCGCCGTCCCATATCTGGAGTCCTTCGGCCTCGTTGCGCGCGGTGATGACCTTGGGAATGACCTTGCGCCCCACCGGCCGCAGGATCATGGCCAGCTGGGTCATGGCCTCGACCAGCACGCGCTCGGTCATGTCCAGATCGATCAGCTGACCCTGCTTCACTGCCAGCTCCATCTTGCGCAGCTCGGCGCTGTATTCGCGGTCCCGGCGCTCGGCACGCAGCTTCATCAGCTCTTCCTGGTCGAACGTGGTTTCGCCTTCCTCACCACCGCCGACCTGCTTGGAGACTTCGCGCTCGATTTCCCATGCGATCGCATCGCCCAGCGTGATGCGCAGCGGATCGCCTTTCTTGCCGCTGCCCTCACATGGCAGGCCCTGCTTGATCCAGTTGGTGACTGTTCGTTCGGACACGCCCCGGGCTTCCGCGTACTCGCGTTTGTTTAGCTTCATGGGAGCGCATCACCGTTCAGGGTTGGATGACCGGTAATTTCCAGCCATTCCAGCTTTTCCGTCGGTGGCACTTTTCAGATGCCATGCGGACTCCGACAAATTCCACCGCGTGAAAAACTGGCAATATTCATGGAAGAAAGGACCCAAAATCCGAAAACCGAAAAACACGCAAACCGCGCGGGCCTGACGACCGTGCGTTCAATTTGTGGCGCCAGAGGGACCCGTGACCGCCGCCGGCCGTGCATCGCGCCTTTTATTTGTCATTTCAGAACAGTCACTTATGGTTGAGCGAACGCATAAAAAGCCGGGCATCATTGCCCGGCGCCTTGGTCTTGCTCTGATTCTTTGCCGCTGTTTTGCCGGTCGATGCACCCCCGCACTTGAATAGCGCAGGTCAACAGCGCGTCTTCCAGATCATCTACAGCAGCGGGCCAATCGTCGTTCGACTCAATCGGCGACCGCGCTGGCAGATGGCATGGCGTTAGAGGACATGCCGCCCCCGTCTCGACGATAAGCGGCCGGGTCTGTTGTACCGGGGCGCTGGTAGTGCATCCCGAGAGCATCAGGCACGCCCCCGCGCAGATAGTCCCGAACGTTCGCATCATTGCGCTTCAGCTCCTCAATTGCCGCCCGATGACCCGCCCCCTGCTTGTCGACGGTCTGGCGTAATGACTGTATGCCTCGGTCGATCTCGACCAGCCGGGCCGCCTGCTGTTGCTGTTGCTCGATCACCCCGTCCCGCATCGACAGCGACTGCGCCTGCTCGGCGATCCTGTCGTTTGCCTGCTGCGCTTCCCGCTGCGCCGCGTCACGCTCGGTGCTGGCAACGTCCCAGCGCCAACACGCAAAAAGGGTGGCGAGCATCAGCACGCCACCCCCGATAATTTGCAGTCTCACTCGACACCCTCCAGGCACATCTTGGTTTCATCTGCCCGGCGCTTTACTAAACCACGCAGACGCTGCCCGCCGGCATAAACCCAGCGGGGCAGCTGGTGACAGGCCTCAACGATGCGCCCCTGATTCATGAGTTTGCGCAGCGTCGAGCGCTGCAGCTGCCCCTCGCCCACATTGAACGTGAACGACACGAGCGCCGCACGGGTCGTGTCGGGGATGTCTGCATCAATCTGTCGATCAACAGCAGCCAGCGCCGTGCCCAGATCGCTGGCCAGTAGCGCCTCGCACTCCTTGGGCGTTTTCGTTTGACCCGGTGCGGCGGTCTCCGTATGCCCGGTGCAGACCGTCCACTTCCCGACTGCATCCTGATAGCTTTTCAGCTCCGTGCCCTCGTAATAGGGCACGATCGTCATGGCCAGTGCGATCACACCAGCACCAGCGGCACCGCTTAGCGTTTTACTGAATCTCATTCTGGCCACCCTGCCTGCGCACCTGCCGCCGCATATCGATGTATTTCCAGACGTCAAACGACAGCCGGGCCAGAACCAGCACCACACCTGCGATGCTGACAATGTCTGCTACTACAACCTGCACCCCTCCGAACTGCACCAGTGGCGCATTCAACAGCGTCATGACATCGCCCGGGGTTGGGGTGATGCCAATGTCAGCGGCCTTGGCGCTCGACGACACCGCCGTTATGCCACTGCCGCCGCCATATGCGATCACGCGGCCCGAGTCGATCTTCATTTGCTGCTCCAAATGACAGGCATAAAAAAACCCGATCCAAATGGACCGGGTGACAAGGAGACTTGCAGGATTCAAGGGAACAGACGGCCGTGCCTGACGCACCAAACCACCATGACGCGAACGATAAACCTAAGTGCCACGTTTTGCAACAATTTGTCACGCTTGTTTTTGAGTGCCCGAAATATACTCCTCTGCGATAGATAATCCGATTCCGTTTCAGCCAGCGCGGTTATCGTCGTCGCATGGCTCTACGGTTTCGCGTCGGTCTCGGCGTCGTCTCGGCCAAAGCATCATGAAGGCCGTAGCCCAAAAGCCAGTCGTGATAACGCTCCAGTGCTTCCCGCGCCTGCCGCTCGACATAGGTATGAATGTAGGTGCGATCCAGTTTCGACAGCGCGTGATTCAGCAGCAGCTCGCCCACCATGTAATCGATACCCAGATCCGCCCATGATGTCCGGGCCAGCTTTCTCAGATCGTGTGATGACCAGCGTTTATCGCTGACGGACTGGACCCAATGGCACGCGGTCACTGATGTGATGGGCGATCCGTGATACCTGCCAGCTGATGGGAATAGATACACACCGGTATAACCGCGCTCCCGCTGCCAGTCTCGGTATCGGGTCAATAGATCCACTGCCATATCGGTCAACGGCAAACGATGCTCGCGACGGGGCTTGGTGTGCTGCTCGGGCAGGGTCCATGTTGTCCGTTCGATATCGACATCACGCCAACGCGCCATCCGTGTTTCACCCAATCGCGTGCCGTGCAGCAGCATCAGCAGGATCATCACGCGCGGCTCGTTATCGGTTCGGGTCAGTCGCTCCATCAGATCGGTCAGCTGATCAACACGAAACACGCCTGCTCTGGGCGCAATGCGCGCATCAATGAAGTCACCAAAGCGAACGGCGCCGGTAGGATTGGTCTCGATCAGACCCAGCTTGTGGGCCTGCTTGAACGATTGCTTTAAAACGGCCAGTACCTGACGAACGGTCGAAAGGGCCAGACGCGCCTGCAGGGGCCAGATCAGCGCTTCATCCAGCGTGGCATGGTTCAGGGTCTGGATCGGCTGTTCATCCAGCAGGGGCAATAGGTGCCGATGAATGGCGCTTTTGATGGTCGCCTTGCGCGTCTTCGATAGCCGGGCATTTTTTGCGGTGCGCTCCTGATACCAGCGCAGTACGTCGCCCACGCTCTCCCACGTCGATACCCGCACACGCGCGGAATGAGGATTCACCGCCAGCTCGGCCTGAATCTCGGGTAAACGCGATAACAGCGCCTTGGTCGATAGATCCGGCCATGCCCCGGCCTTGCGCCAGCGGGTCCCGCCGGATGCGTACTTGATGACATGCCAGCTCGCCCGGGTGCGATCGGCATTGAAGCGCAGTCGCAGCGGGTAGCGCGGATCTTTCAGCTGTCGAATGGAAGGGTCATTGATATGCCGGCGAATGACGGCATCGGACAGGTTAACGCTAAGGGTCTGGCTCATGGGCAGCGCTCCGGGCGCAACGGCCCCATGCGGGTGCCGTTAACGCCCGGGCATGAGCCGTTGCGTTAGATCATTAATGGATTATGCGAAAAGATGTGCCAGCCACGTCACAAAGACGTCGAGCAGCGCATAGATGCCGGAACCTGTCACAACGCCCAGAGTCGCGCCCATTCCCAGCCAGTAACCCGCCCCGAACAGTCGCAACGGACCCGGCAGCCCCCAGTGATAGTGCTTGATGGTTTTCACTTGGCCACCTCCTGGTCACGCTCACGCACGCGATCATGAAGCGACTCCATAGCCTGTTCGATATGCTGTAAGGCAGCGGCGTTGTAGTTATTGGCGAATGGCCCGCGCTGGAAGCATTCAAGTCGATCAAGACAGCACGCCAGCACCGCCTCCAATGTCACCCCATTGACGCCCCTGATCGCCGGGTTTCCATCCTGAAAATTGACTTCCCCGACCAGCCACTGGCAGCCTTCAGGGTGCTTTTCGACAATCTGGTAATGGTTCTGCGCGCCGCCAGCACTGTACTCACCACGCGCAAAAACCATCAGATTCATGTCGCCCGTATCGCCCTCCAGCGCATGTGCCGTAACGAGACGATCGATGCTTAATTCATGAATGGGCTTCTTCTCATGCGGCCATTCAAAACGAGGAACGGATGCCAGCGGATACTCGACGGGCTCCCAGCCTTCTGTCAGCTCTACCAGCTGCCCGGGCTCTGACCGATAAAAGCCATGAACAACCCGGGCCTGCTCGCTTGAATGCAGCCTGGCCAACATTAGCTCTACGACGTCCCCTTCTGCGTTCGGAAATCTTTCAGGATTATCGATCACAAGTGCGTTCAACTGGTCCGCTTGCTGCAAAAGTCTATCCAGACCGCCGATGCAGTATTCCTCTGAAAATTTGAACGCGTGCCGATAGAACCAAGGTTTGATCGGGACTGCCAGCGCTCCTTTAATACCCCGCTCAAGCCAAAACCGCACCAATCCGGCAGCGCGAGTCGTCTTACCAGATTGCGCCGACGCAAAGTGTTTAAAGGCTGTGACGTTACCCTCAACCTTTCGATAGCTTTTGAACTCTCCGAACGCCATGCCACTCCCTCTTGGTTTCTTCGATAGATGCACATCCTGACCATTGCTCACAGACGCCTTACCCTCCCTCAGCTCGGCATTTTCTTCCCGTAGCAGAGTGATCTCGTCGCAAAGCTCCTGATATGTCTTATTCATGGGGTTGTCCTCCCTGCTCCAGCAGCCAGTGGGCCGCTGGCTTTAGACGCTGCTGGGGCCATGGATCGGTGACGCTATCGGTATGCAGGGCAATACGCTGCTGACAGCGCTGGATGTCGGTTTCGCGGCTCATGAGGCTACCTCTCGTGTCGGTTTCGTCAGTGACAGGGCGCGTTGGCGCGCGGTTTAGCCCCTGCCTGCTTTCATGCTTTCATGCTTTCATGCTTTCATGTTTTCATACTTGCTTTCTTTACGCCCAGCACCCGGCCGGGACCAAACTGCAATGCCGCGCGTTCGTGCGCTTCCTCCAGCGTGCTGATCGAACTGGAAACCATGTAGAAGCCGCGCACCTCGCCGGTCTCCACCATGACCACCTCCACGCGAAACACGCGGTTAACGCTCACGCCAGCACCCGCTGCTCGATCAGCTCGCGTGCGCTGGCCAGCCGGCGCTTGTAGGTGCGCACCGAGACATCCAGCAGCAGCGCCTTGTGTACCTGCTCCGCCCGGGATGGCTCATATCGGGCGATACCGCGCCGATCGCAAACGCGCTCAAACGCAGCGTTGTATTCCAGGCGCAACACGTCCGCCGTTAACAGATCCTCGCGCGCAATACCGATGACCGCCGCCTCCACGCGCTCCTCGATCGGGAACGCCGCCATACACACCACATCGGCACTGCCGCCAGAACCGGGCAGGGCGCCATCCATCAGACGCCCCAGCTGACTGCTACCGATCAGCTGCGCGCCTTCGCCCTGGGCGAGCCAGCAGGCCCACGCATCCAGAACGTCATCGAGTCGACTACGCGCGCGCCGGGCCACGTCACACCTCGGTGATCGTGATGGGGTAAATGTCCTCGACCTGCGCCTTCTTCAGCTTGTAGGTATCCGTGCGCATGCCTTTAACGTCGATCCACTCGACCGTGCCGTCAGCCCAGAACACCAGAAAGTCCAGCACGTAGCGGATATTGCCCGGCAGATGCAGCGGCACCTGACGCAGAAACATGACGACCGCGCCGGAGTCCTGCATCACACGCAGGCGCTGGTAATAGTCCCGCTCCTTCTTGCTATCAAAGCGGATACCGTCAGCCATGGCCGGCTTGTTGCCGTACTTGCTGCGGCGCCGGACGCTGTGCCGGATCGGCGAACCCATTACGCGGTCATCCTTTCACGGCGATGGGCGCGCTGTTCCTGCAGATCGATCTCCGACAGCGCCTCGATAGCGTCGACATAGTGCCGATCCCCGCCGGGCGTCAGCGTGATCATCAGATCGCCGCGCCTGATCATGACCTGATCGCTGGGCTGGCCCTGCAGGTGCCAGATCACCCCGCCATGCTCGCGGATGACTGCCGCCTCGGACTCGGTATAGACCTGGGAAAACACGCAGCCATCAAACTTCATGCCCACCATGTCTTCGATCAGCTCGCGCACACGATCAGCGCGCATCTTCTCGCTGGTCGCATGGCGTGGCTTGGGGTCATAAAGCGCGTGGCATATCATCCGACGCGGTCCGCCGCCCATTTCCCGCGCAGCGCTGGTGATCTGGTCGGCCATCTTCTGGCGCTGGTCGCATCGACTGCCGGCAATGCCAATGAAATTCATCGTGCCCCCTCGATTTTCTCTTTGCGGATGACTGACAGATGGCGCTGCAGCGCAGCGGGCTCCACCCCGGCAGCGGCCGCGATGGCACGATTAACGGCCTCGGCCATCTCAGGTGTGGTCACGTTTGAGGCAATCCAGCGGCGATAAAACTGCTGGTAGCCCTCGGAGTGCGCATAGCGCGGCGGGCATGACATCTCGCGCTCGAACCATGCGCCCCACTGCTCGGCCGATGTATAAAGCTCCGGCGATAGCCCCGGACGCGTCCAAGCGACCGCATGGCTGGCGATCGTTGCCCGGTCACCCGTCACGTTCAGCTTGATCAGCCCGGCCTCCGCCAGCGCTTCAAAGAACTCGCCCAGCACCTGCTCCGGCTCCGGCGCATGCAGCAGCTCGCCCCACTGCTCCCACGTCGCTCCGACCTGACTGTCGGCGTCTTCTATGAACGAGTCGGCGGCATCCGCCAGCTGCTCCAACAGCAGCGACAGACGCGCATAACCCGTTAGGGCGAAACGCTCCAAAACCTGCTGTACTGCGGGTAACTGATGGAAATTGGCGGGATGAATGAATGCAGTCATCGGGCAGGCTCCTTTAGCGCCTCGACCGGGCCATAAAGGCCCGCATAGTCGACCTGATGACCGCTGATCCTGATGATTTTCTCTGCGCTTTCAGATCGCGGCCGGCGACGACACTCGTACCAGCTGCGAACAGTGCGCGGCTTTTCACCCAGCAGGGCTGCCGCCTGCTCAATGCCGCCAGAGTTGTCGACCCATTCGCGAAATGTCACGTCTTCATTATCCGTTGTCACGTTTTGTGACAGCATAATGCCTGAACAGCCGTATCTGCAAGGTTTTGACGGTTTCTCGTTGACACATTTTGTGTAAACTAGACTCAAAATGGCGCCGATATTGACAGCGTCCGACGAAAAATCGAGGAAGCCCATGTCAACAACCACCGATGTCATCGCCGGCCGGCTGGCTCAGCTGCGCAGCGAACACGACATGACCCAGCAGGAGATGTCTGAGTTTCTTCAGCTCTCACGCGGGCGTTATGCCAATTGGGAAGTGGGGTTTCGCTCGCCCAAGCTGGACGAGATCGCGATGGTCGCCGATCGTCTCGGTGTATCACCGGCATGGATTGTGGGCTGGTCCGATGATCGGCAGAACAGTGTTGCGGTCAGCGGGCGCTATATCACTGCGGCGCGCCACACGATCGCAACGAACGCTGGTAGCGCTCGCGTTGATAACGCCGCCAGCGATACCGCCTACAGCATCGACTATCTAAACCGACGCGGTTTGAAAGATCCGCAGTGCCTGTCGATACGCAATACCGGCGATGACGCCATGCCCGGCATTTTCGCCCAGGGCGATGAAGCGCTGATCGATCGCAGCCAGCAGACGCCAACAGGCACGGACCTTTACGCCATCCTGATCGACAATCAGGCCGTGATCCGTTGGATAGAGCGTCATCCGGACGGCAGCGCCACGGTTAAAGCCGAACGCGGCGACCCATGGCAAACGCCGGACATCGGGAATATCCGCATCATCGGCCGGGTTGCACGCATCGCACACGACCGTTAAAGCCTCCCCCCGCTCTTCAAAAGCCGCCCTTGAGGCGGTTTTTTTGTGCTTGCCTCTGACACATTTTGTGTCACTATGTCTCATAACGAGACAAGGAGCCGCACATGTCAAACGCCATCACCCCCATCAGCCAGCTGACGCCGGCCACCACAACACAGACCTGCCTGATCCGTGGCACCCGCCAGCTCTGCGGGATGCTTAAAGAGACTCGCGCGATCGCCTCCGGGCTCGAAGCGATCACCGAGCGGGCATTGGATAGCGGCGAAGAGCTGTCCGGTCAGGATCTTGGCGACCTTTGTGTCGCGCTCGGGCTACTGAAAAACCGCATTGATGATCATCATCAGGAAATCGAAGGGCTGGTCGGCCATCTGACACAGGGGGCGCAGTCATGAGTGATGCACGCCTGACCGGTGATGACGTCATCGGCCTGCCTGGACAAAACCTGCTGCCCGACGAGCAGCTGGTGCTGACATGGCTGGCTGATGGTCGCAAGCCCAGCGAGATCGAGCAGGCGCTGAACATCACTCGCGTCGAGATGCGCCAGATTGAGTCGAACATCACAGCCAAACTCGGCGCCCGTTCAAAGTCGCACATGATCGCCCGCGCATTCGTTCTGAACGTTCTGGCACCTCGGGCGCTGTGTTTGATACTGGCCATCGCCTCCGGCGGTGCTGGCTTTGTAGACCACATGAGCGCCACACGCGTACCCCAGCGCAGCCGCACCCCGGTGTCATCCGCCCGTATCACTCGCATCCGCCGCGACAACACAAACGGCGGGGGAGATCTGCCGGATATCGACAGCGTCATGATGAGGTACGCGTGATGATCGCCCGCATCTACCGTCGCCGTTACTGCCGTTGCCGCGCCTGCGGTGCGCGGCAGGTGAAAGAGAAAGCGCCGGACGAATACACCCGGCCGCCCCGCTGCCGCCGATGCGGGCAAACCGGAACCCTGCGCATTGATCAGTGGGCCGATCGGAAGGGCTGGCGATACCAGACCTGCCATTGCGATGGGCAAGCACTGGAAAGACCTGGCCATAAGCCATGGCCGCATCGACGCGGTAGCCGGGGCTGCCTGCACTACGTCGAACCAATCCCCGACATTGACGATTTTCAGGAACTCTACGCACCCGACGGCACATGCCCGTTTTAACCACCACAGGAGCAGCACCGATGATCGAAGCAGCCACAGTGACACGCGATGAGATGGGCCAGTGGACGCATCCGCTAATGGATGAATTGCTGGGCGATCGTGAAAGCGTTCCCCCAGATGAATGGAAAGCGTGGAAAGACCATCACGGCATCGAAGTGACGGCGCGAGATCTGGAAGGCGAAGAAGATGATTGCCCCGCCGCTCACTCCCTTTTCGAGTTGGGCGATCCGAACATCAGTGACTGGCCTCTGACGCCACCGGCTGGTGATGGATGGATTCTGCTCTCGGTTCACTTCACCGAAGAAAGCGCCGTTCAGGTCTGGGCAAGCCCTAAAACAGCCTGAAAAGGTTCCTGCTCAAAAACTCAAGATAAGAAGAATAATCATGAATTTTTGCCATTTTGGAGCATGCCAACCATGGAAATACATCAGGGATTGAGCGCTGACCATCCGCTGCACAGCGACCCGGAAAAACCGTGGCCATATGTCGTGACGGTCGGCTATCGAGCGACAGGGCGCAAGATCATAAAACGTCGCCGGGTATACGTGAGAGCCACCGGGCTGACACACGCTGAATCCAGCGCGATCAGATACTGCCGCGAACAATCGGCACCGATCCGGGACGACAGCGGCCGCCTGCTTCATCCATCCCGGGCACTATCTGCCCGCCCCCTCGACAAGACCGACCGCATTACCACGTGATGGCCTCCCACCCCTGAAAACATGCTTTCAATAAAGCATGTTTTCCCTTCCTTTGTAACAATCCGTTACCGCTAAATTATTATCCACCATTCAACGAGTTAAGCACGCTTAGTGTCTCTGTTTGCCGCCTGGCCTTCGTTGACGCCCCACTCCCCTGCGCGTACCTTTCCCATGCCGCTACACATTAGCGGCCGGGATTAGCAGCCCGAACAGAGATACCGACGCACGAGCCCATCATCGCGCGCCGCGCCTACTTGCGCGCCGCCGTTGAGCTGAGGCGGCCGTGTGCGGGGCGCCCACGGGCGCGCCGGGTTTCGGTATCTCTCCCGGTCTGCTACCCGTGCACGGTTCGCCACCATATGGCGAGCCCCGTCTGCCTGGGGGAATCATGCCTGACCATCAAGCCGCATCCGTCGCTACCGCCCTGCCCCTCTCGCTCTGCGATCGTCGACGCATCCACGTACAGAACATTCAGTCTCAGGCCACTGCTGCCGGCATCGAATCACTGGCCTCACGAGCGCTGGATGATGGTGAAGCTAGTCCGGATGATCTGCAGCATATCGCTGCCCTTGCTTCGATGCTGACTCGGCAGTTACAGACGCTCGACAACGAGTGTTCCCGGCTCGCAACAGGCAGCGCCTGATCCTCCCTTGCCGCCTGTTTTCATGAAAACATGAAAACAAACAAACATGCTTGCACGCCTACCGACCCGCGTATATTCTGACGTGACACTACAGCAAACATGAAAGCATGTTTTCATGTTTGCATGTCCCGCTCTCACATCAGGACATCATCACCATGGGAAATATCATCGCCGTTTGCTCGCAGAAAGGCGGCCCGGGTAAATCAACACTCGCTCGCGCTATTGCCACTGCGTTTGCCAAAAGCGACTGGAACGTCAAGATCGCGGATCTGGATATCAAGCAAGCATCCACAGTTGCCTGGCATCAGCGCCGTTTGGATAACAACATCCAGCCGGTCATCGCGGTCGAGTCATTCGGCAGCGTTCAACGCGCGCTGAAAACTGCTGATCAGCATGACCTGCTGGTCATCGACGGCGCCCCGCATGCCAGCGAGGCCACGGTCGAAGCTGCCAAAGCCGCTGACCTTGTCGTCATTCCCACAAGCCTCTCCCTGGACGATCTGGTGCCCGCCGTACTGCTGGCTCACACGCTCGTCGAGAAAAACCGCATCCCTGCCAGCCGTATCGTGCTTGTACTTTCCAAGGCAGGCGACAGTGCCGTCGAGATCCGCGAGGCCCGCGAATACCTGAGCCAGACCCCCTATCACGTTGCCGACGGCGAAGTGCCCGAAAAAACGGCATTCCGTCGCGCGCAGGATCTGGGCCAGTCAATCATCGAATGTCAGCACCCGGCGCCGCGCAAAAAAGCCGAAACGGTTATCCAGTCCGTGATTAATCGCTTCGAAGCGCTCACCGCTTGATGTAATGAAAGCATGTTTTCATGCTTTCAATATTTCATATTTCAGGAGGCCATCATGGTCGGACCCACACGCAAGCCCGGGAAGGGCGCGCCGCCGTCACTCTCACAAAGCCACACGGCAAACACCAACACCCGCACACCGTCTGACACCGATCGGGTACTGTTTAACGCACGACTGCCGCCGGCACTGATCAAGCGGATCAAGATCTACGCCGTCGAGAACGACATCAGCCAGCAGGAAATTGCCGAGCAGGCGCTCGATGCGTGGCTAAAGCAGAAGGGGGCATAACAAATGAACGATGTATTGATACCAGAAGATATCACTATTTCCCGCGACGATCCCGAAGGGATAGTGCTGACAAAAGAAGGGAAGGCAGTAGCGTTCTTTCCGCCAGGGCTCAACGATCTGACCGATGAACAAGTATATGACGTCATGTACTTGATGAACGTAGCGTACGAAGAAGGCACTCAAAGGGGAGGGGGAAAGCCACCGAGAGTCCCATTAAAGGACTGGTTGTAAGCACAGGAAAGAAAGTGGCCGCCAGGACTCTCACCTCCCGACGGCCGCGACACAACTCACCATGGGGATGGATTAATCATGTCAGAACGAGACTATAGCACTGTTGCGCGCACGCCTCTAACCCGCATCCGCGAACTGCCAACTGCGCAGCTGATCGCTTTCCTTGAAAGCTGCACGCCACTCGTGCGCAGCACGGTCTACCGATCACTACTCAGGTAGGGTAGGCGGTCAACAAACAAAACGGGGCGCTATTGGCGCCTCGTTTTTTTGTGGGCGAAAATCAACCGTGTTGAACGGACATGGTTGTCTCGTTAAAGCCTTTTGATAACGGTATACCGACATGCCACCACGCACGATCGCGGAAAAATGGCGCGGACATGCCCAAGCACAAGCGATGCGATCGCAAACTGCGCGCATCGGCGCATGGCTTATCGATGTGATGCAGGCCGACGCCCGCAACGGTGATAAACGCCTTCAGAATCTGCTGGGCCTTGACTATTACGAACGAATGATGCGCTTTGGCATTAACAAGCCCCAGACGGCAGAAAGGGTCTGGCGCTACATGATCGAGCGACGGCGCCTGCCAGAAAGGAAAACTTTTCGATAGAACTAGTTAGAGGGATTATCGAAAGGAGAAAGAAGCAACTGATAAGAAAGGAAAGTTTGACATCATGACACAAATTGTGTGTTACAATCCGCGATGTCTGTCTTTATTCAGACATTTGAGCTAGACGAGGGGGGCACCTTCCACAGTTTCCCCTCGTCTTCAAACCTAAAGCGGCTTGGTCGTTGTAAGGAACCTATAGACACAAAAAAAGCTCAGACTCTTTTGCTTGTACAAGTGTTTGCTGCACTTGACTGAGAGGCTGGCTTCTTTGCGTAAGGTAACCTTACCGCATGAGCAATACTATTATTGGCACGCTCATACTGTCAAACATTTTGACAATTGAGGGTGGTGAAAAATATTCGGCTCATGGCGACCATCTTCCGCACCTTCATCATGGTGAAAAGATGAATCGACAAAGCGTCGTGACCAGTCAGAAGCCCGTAAGCCCTGAGCGTGAGTGCTTGGAATCTATTGCCAGATACCAAACGGCGGCAAGGGAGGCAAGCCAATGCGGACGCAAGCTGAACCGCTGGAAGTATGAAAAGCACGCCCTGCGGCAGGACATGGAGCAAAAATACCAGGCAATGCAGCTGAACTTGTTCCCTGATCAATCTGCAAACGACGAAAGCTGAACGAAAAAG
>NZ_BMZM01000005.1 GCF_014652795.1 Kushneria pakistanensis | reverse complement strand
AGGCCCGACGCTCATCCCCCATTGCCTGCAGGGCGTCAACCAGCGCCATCATCTCCCGGTCGGTGCCGATCGAGATGCGCAGCCACTCGGCCAGTCCCGAAGTGGCAAAATGGCGAACCAGAATGCCACAGCTGCGAAGGTGAGCTGCCACTGCATCTGCAGCATGCTGCCGTGGTCTGGCAAACAGGAAGTTGGCTTGTGACGGCAGCACCTCAATATCCAGATCCTTCAATGCCTGAGCTGTGCGCTCTCGCGTCGCCATGACGGCGCGACAGCATTCGTTGTAATGCTGAGTATCTTCCAGTGCGGCAATGCCAACAGCACTGGCCAGGGGGTCAATGGGGTAGGAGTTGAAGGAATCCTTGATGCGTTCCAGCCCCTCGATCAGCGCTCTTGAGCCAATGGCAAAGCCAATACGCATGCCTGCCAGACTGCGGGACTTCGAAAAGGTACCCGTTACCAGCAGGTTGGGATATTCCTCAACCAGCGGCACCGCGCTTTCACTGCCAAAACCGAAATAGGCTTCATCCACCAAGACAACGCGCTCGCGCTGTCGCTCCAGAAGCGATCTGATGGCCTGACGTGAATGCGCATGACCTGTAGGCGCGTTCGGATTGGCAAAGGCGATCCCGGCATGCCCTTTCTCGGGAAACTGCTCCAGCGCCACCTCCCATCGATCATTCAACGCAATTTTTTCCAGCTCAATGCCATAAAGCTGACAGTAAACGGGATAGAAGCTGTAGGTATGCGCCGGGATCGAAAGCGCCTCGCCTTCACGCTGAAAGAAGGCACGAAAGGCAAAGGCCAACACTTCATCCGAGCCATTACCCACGAAGACCTGTTCTCGGTTAACGTTGTAGGTCCGGGCCAGCATGTCACGCAATGCCAGAGATTCAGGATCCGGATAACGTCGCAGCTGCTCGCAGGAAAAATGCCTGAGAACATGTTCTACCCCCCTGGCCGGCGGATAGGGATTTTCGTTGGTATTGAGCTTGATCATGCGCTGCCGGGGTTGTTCACCGGGCACATAGGGGGTCAGTGCTGCTACTCCGGGACTCCAGAACTTGCTCATCGCTACTCTCTGAACGGTTAACGTACGGTAAGGCCATGTTGACCGCTGGCTATCATGCGCGCAAGCGTCACTCAGGTAGAGGCGTCTGCTACCCTGAAACCTTTCATGACACTCCAAAGAGGCAGGACAGGTGGCTGTAGCATTCCGGCGCATGAGCGTCATGATCATCGCGCTGGCACTGGCTTATCTCATACTGGCGCTTCCCAATCAGACCGGTGCCGCGGGTACGCTTTTCTGGCTAATGCCACCCATCGAGTTACCGCTGATACTGGCCGTACTCTGGTGCCTGTCCTGGCGTGCACAAAAATATGTAGCGCTGCTTGCTGGCTCGACACTGCTGTTGCTGTTACTGCTCAAGCTCGCTGACATGGTGGCCTTTCAGGCCTACTGGCGTATTTTTGATCCCATTGCGGACTGGCGCCTGCTTGCGCCCGGCTGGAACGTGCTCAGTGGAACGGTCGGTATTGCCAGGGCATGGCTGCTGGCCGCCGGGCTGGTGGTCATACTGCTGCTTGTATTGGTGATCATGATGACCGGGCTGTTATTGCTGGCTCGTCATGGCAGGGCTGATAAACCGGGGCGGATGCGCTGGGCGCTATGGGCCATGGCGACAGGGCTGTTGATGGGCTCGCTTTCAAGTGTCTTCTGGTCGGAAGCGCCGCGGCTTGCCGGGTCGTCACGACTGGTGGTCGAACACGTGTCGCAGTCCCGACAGAATCTTCGTGATCTTGCAGCACTCAAGGTGCATGCCGGACAGGATGCCATTGCACAGACGCCCACTGAACAGCTTCTGACCGGATTGAAAGGACATGATGTTCTTTTTGTCTTTATCGAATCCTATGGACGCACGGCATTGGAAGACGAGCGCTATGCTGGTGTCATGCGCTCACGCCTGGCGGCCATCGATAAGGAACTTGGGCAGGCAGGGTTTGGCGCCCGCAGTGCCTGGCTTGTCTCACCCACTGTCGGGGGGCAGAGCTGGCTGGCGCATGCCACGCTGCAATCCGGGCTCTGGATCAACTCGCAGCGACGCTACAACTGGCTTCTTGGAACCGAGCGTGTCTCGCTGGCACGACTTTTCAATCGCGCCGGCTGGCGCACGCTGGCCGTAGAGCCGGCACTCACCCGAGAATGGCTGGCCAATCGCTATTATCGTTTCGATCAGGTCTATGATGCCCATAATCTGGGTTATCAGGGCGAGCCCTTTAACTGGGTCACCATGCCGGATCAGTACACTTATTCGGCGCTGCAGCGTCTTGAGCTTGCCGATACTGATCGAGCGCCGGTCATGACAGAAATTGCTACGCTGACCAGCCATGCGCCCTGGACCCCGATTCCGCCCCTGATGGACTGGGCGCAGGTTGGGGATGGTCGCATCTTTAACCAGTGGGCCAATGCTGGTGACCCGCCTGATGTGGTCTGGCAGGACAGTGAGCGCGTGCGTTCGCAGTATCTCAAGTCCGTGGATTATGCCCTTGAAACGCTGGGCTCCTTCGTAACGCATTACGGCAGCGATAATCTGGTGGTCATTGCCATGGGCGATCATCAGCCGGCGTCCCTGATTACCGGTGAAGGTGCCAGTATGGATGTTCCCGTCCATGTCATGAGTCGCGATGCGAGCGTGCTTGATCAGTTTGATGAATGGGACTGGCGCTTAGGCATGCTGCCGGATCAGGACAGTGCTCACTGGGGGATGGACGCCCTGCGTCAGCGGCTGGTCGAAGGGTTTGGTACACCATGATCGTAGCGCGCGAGCGATTGGAAATCACAGCACTTGATAAGCAGGCTAACAGTCTCCATATTCGAAGCTGACTCAGCCATTTTGTACATGTATCAGTGTCATCGAACACGGAGGTTCACGTCATGCACGATGTTCTATTCGAGCCGCTTCAGCTGGGTTCACTGGAAATTCCCAATCGCGTCATCATGGCGCCCCTGACACGCGCCCGTACGCCGGATCGCATTCCCGGGCGCATGCAGGAAATCTATTATGGTCAGCGTGCCGGAGCCGGGCTGATCATCGCCGAGGCCACCAATATCTCGCCGACGGCCTCGGGTTATGTCTATACCCCGGGTATCTGGACCGATGAGCAGGAAGCCGGCTGGAAAGGCGTGGTAGAAGCCGTACATGCCCGCGGCGGGCGCATCGCGCTTCAGCTCTGGCATGTGGGCCGTGTCTCCAACGAACGTGTGCAGCCCGACGGCCAGCAACCGGTCGCTCCCAGTGCTCTGCGCGGTGAAGGCGCACAGGCTTTCGTGGAATTCGAGGACGGCAGCTCCGGTCGAGAAGATGCCAGTACACCGCGTGCGCTGGAAACCGAGGAAATTCCTCAGCTGGTCGAGGATTATCGCCAGGCGGCCGTACGCGCTCGCCGCGCCGGTTTTGATATGGTCGAAGTCCATGCTGCCAATGCCTACCTGCTGCAGCAGTTTCTGGCCACCGGTTCCAACCAGCGTACCGACCGCTACGGCGGCTCTATCGAAAACCGTGCCCGTGTTGTGCTCGAGGTCGTGGACGCCGTTGCCAGCGTCTTTGGTTACGATCGGGTTGGCATTCGCATCTCGCCGTTTATCGAGATTTTCGGGCTCAAGGATGATGAATCCGAGCAGATGGCCTTTTATCTGGCCGAGCAGCTCAACGTACGTGAGCTGGCTTACCTGCACGTCAACGAGCCTGACTGGGCCGGCGGTGATATCCATCTGACCGACGATTTTCGTCGCGCTCTGCGTGCCCGGTTCCGCAATGGCGCACTGCTCTTTTGCGGTCACTATACGGCAGAAGGCGAGGTAGACCTGATTGAACGCGGTATCGGTGATGCTGCCGTCTTTGGTCGGCCCTTCATCTCCAACCCGGATCTGCCCGAACGCTTTCGTGTGGGCGCTGAACTTGCCGAGCCTGATCCTGACACCTTCTATGGTGGCGCCGAAAAGGGCTATATCGATTATTCTTTCCTGGATGATCAGACGCGCCAGTAGCTTCTGACCCTGCCGTAGTGACTCTATATACGTTAGTGTCTTTCCGGGGCCCCCGACGAGCAGCTATGCTAGGGGGCACCGGTCGTTTGAGCGGCCAAAAAACATGCATCAGGAGTAAGCTTCATGCAGATGAAAACGTTGCTGGCCGGTTCGGCACTGATGGCGCTACTGGCCGGTTGTGCCGGCTCCGGCGGTGAACAGGGTACCGATAATACGGGTGCGACTGCCTCGTCTTCGCAGGCGCAGAGCGAAACGCGCACCTATTCGGGCACGCTGCCGTGTCGCAACTGCAGTGGTATCGCACTGACGGTCAATCTGCAGGGTGACGAGAAGGCGACCGATCCGCAGGATCGTACGTTTGAGCTCGACGCGCAGTATCAGAACCACCCCCAGAATCCGCCGACCGAAACCTACAGCGGTAACTGGGATGTGATCAGTGGCATGCAGGATGATCCTTCGGCGACCGTGTATGAGCTGACACCTTCCAGTGAAGGTCAGGTCTACTACTTCGAGCGTGTCAATGACTCCACGCTTGAGCTGGTAGATCCGCAGCTGCGTCGTTTTGAAAACGGTGAAACCCTGCGTCTGACCCGACAGTAATGTCAGACGTACTGCCTTCATGGCAGTATTGACCAGAGGGCGGCGCCAGGCCGCCCTTTTTCATGTCTGAAATCACCAGATAGGACGGCACAGGCAGCATGGCAAAAGCCAAGAGTGCATTTGTATGTACCGAATGCGGTGCAGAGTATTCCAAGTGGCAGGGACAGTGCAGCAGCTGTCGTGAATGGAATACGCTGACCGAAATACGTCTTTCGAGCGCCTCTCGTCCGGGTGGCAGTACGAGTAGTACGGCCCGCCAGGGCTATGCCGGTGGTGCCAGCGTGGCGTTAACGGATCTATCCAGGGTGGATCTCAGCGAACTGCCGCGATTTTCTACCACCTATGGTGAGTTTGACCGCGTGCTGGGCGGCGGTCTGGTGCCCGGTGGCGCCATTTTGCTGGGCGGCGACCCGGGCGCAGGCAAGTCCACGTTGCTGTTGCAGACGGCCTGTCACCTCGCCCAGCAGCACCGTGTGGTCTATGTCACCGGGGAGGAGTCGCTGTCTCAGGTGGCCATGCGCGCTCATCGTCTCTCACTGCCCACTCAGGGGCTGTCGATGCTGGCCGAAACCAGCGTGGAAACCATTCTGGGCATGGCCGAGCGGGAAAAGCCGGCCGTGCTGATCATCGACTCCATCCAGACCATGCATCTGGAGGATGTCTCATCGGCACCTGGCGGCGTGGCGCAGGTGCGTGAATCGGCCGCGGCGCTGACCCGCTTTGCCAAGCAGACCGGTACGGTATTGATGCTGGTAGGCCATGTCACCAAGGACGGCGCCCTGGCAGGGCCACGCGTGCTGGAGCACATGATTGATGCCTCGCTGTTGCTTGAAGGCAGTTCGGATTCGCGCTTTCGTACCCTGCGCGGTCAAAAGAACCGCTTTGGTGCGGTGAATGAGCTGGGCGTGTTCGCCATGCTGGAACAGGGGCTGCGAGAAGTGAAAAACCCGAGCGCCATCTTTCTCTCCCGGGGTGAAGAAATGGCTCCCGGCAGTCTGGTCATGGTGGTATGGGAGGGTACGCGTCCGCTGCTGGTCGAGGTGCAGGCCCTGCTGGATGAATCAGCGCTGGGCAATCCGCGGCGTGTGGCAGTGGGTTTTGATGCCCAGCGTCTGGCCATGCTGCTGGCGGTGCTGCACCGGCATGGGGGCCTTTTTACCGGCGATCAGGACGTTTTTGTTAACGTGGTCGGTGGCATGAAAGTGCTGGAGACGAGCGCTGATCTAGCAGTCCTGCTGGCAGTGGTCTCAAGTCTTCAGAACCGTTCGCTGCCACGTGAACTGGTTGTCTTTGGCGAGGTGGGGCTTTCCGGTGAGATTCGCCCGGTGCCCAGTGGTCAGGAGCGTATTGTCGAGGCGTCCAAACATGGGTTTACCCGTGCCATCGTTCCTCGAGGCAATGCGCCCAAAAAATCGCCGGCGGGCATGGAAGTCATCGCGGTGGATCGACTCTCCGAAGCACTCGAAGCCATTGGATGAACAGGGATGCTGGTCGAGATGCCGGCAGCGGTGCCACAGTGCAGTAGACACCATTGATTGAACTGCGAATTATCAAGGGGACAGCTCATGCCACAGATTCGTCTTACCCAGTACAGCCACGGTGCCGGCTGCGGCTGCAAGATTGCACCGGATGTACTGGACACGATGCTGAAAAATGCAGGGCCCGGTGCCTTCAGCGACAAGCTGATCGTTGGCAATCAGGACCGGGAGGACGCCGCCGTCTATGATCTGGGTGACGGCCAGGGATTGATCGCGACAACCGACTTCTTCATGCCGATTGTCGATGACCCTTTTGATTTTGGCCGTATTGCCGCGACCAATGCCATCAGCGACGTTTTTGCCATGGGCGGGCGCCCGATCATGGCCCTGGGCATTCTGGGCTGGCCGGTTGACAAGCTCTCTCCAACGATTGCCGGTGAGGTGCTGGCCGGGGCCCAGTCCGTGTGTCGCGAGCTGGGACTGGCGCTGGCCGGCGGTCACTCCATTGATGCGCCCGAGCCCATCTTTGGTCTGGCGGTCAACGGTCTGGTCCAGCTTGAGCATTTAAAGCGCAACAATGGCGCACGTCCCGGTGACCGTCTCTACCTGACCAAGCCGCTGGGTGTGGGCGTGCTGACCACGGCCGAAAAACGCGGTCTGCTGGCAGGGGAGCATCACGGTCTGGCGCGCGACATCATGCTGCGCACCAATGCCATCGGTCAAAAGCTGGCTACCGTGCCAGGTGTTCATGCCATGACGGATGTCACGGGCTTTGGTCTGGCCGGACATCTGGGCGAGATCTGCACGGCCAGCAATGTGGCGGCACGCATTGATTTCAAGCGCCTGCCCCGAATTCCCGAGGCGGATAGCTATCTGCGTCAGGGCGCGGTACCGGGCGGTACGGAGCGCAATCATCATGCGATGGGAAAACTGATGCCGACCATGGATGACTATCACTGGCAGTGGCTCTGTGATCCGCAGACCTCCGGCGGCCTGGTGCTGGCCGTTGATCCCGCCTATGAAGATGACGTCGAACGCATCGGTCGCGAGCACGGTCTGATGCTGGAAGCCTTTGGCGAATGTGTTACACGAGAGGGCGAAGCGGTTTTCCATGTCCAGCACTAAACAGGGTGAGCAGCTGGTACCGACGCTTGAGCAGTTGAGGGAAGCCTCACTGCTCATCGATGTGCGGGCACCGATCGAGTTTGCCCAGGGCGCCCTGCCCGGGGCCATCAATCTGCCGCTGATGGATGATGACGAGCGTGCTCGGGTCGGCACCTGCTACCGGCAAAAGGGCAGCGATGCAGCGCTCAGGCTGGGCCATCAGCTGGTCAGCGGTACCCTGCGCGAGAGCCGCACGGCGGCCTGGCAAGACGCCCTTGCACGCCATCCCGATGCGCTGATCTACTGCGCGCGCGGCGGCCAGCGCTCGGGTATCGCCCAGCAGTGGCTGGCGCAGGAAGGCCTTGAGGTGCCACGTTTGAAGGGCGGCTTCAAGGCGGCGCGGCAAACGCTGATGGCGGTCACCGAGCAGGCCGCCAGCGCCCCGTCACTGGTCATTGCCGGGCTGACCGGCTGTGCCAAGACCGACATGATCAAGGCACTCGATAGCGGTGTTGATCTGGAAGGTCATGCGCGCCACAAGGGCTCGAGCTTTGGGCGTCAGCCGGGGCAGCCGCCGACCCAGATTGATTTTGAGCACGCGCTGGCCATGGATATTGCCGCACGCCGTGCGCCCTATGTCTTTGAAGACGAGTCCCGGCGCATTGGCAGCGTCGAGATCCCCCTGCCGCTCTGGCAGGGGCTTTGCGCAGCACCGCGGGTATTGATCGAGATGCCGCTGGCATGGCGACTGGATCAGATTCGTCGCGACTATATCGACGATCTCTGGACACAGTACCGCAATGCCTATGGGCCGTGGCTTGGCTGGTCGCTGATGCGCCGCCAGCTGGTCAGCGCGCTGGTACGCCTGAAAAAACGGCTGGGCAATGCACGGCTTGAGCGGCTTTTGCACCTGCAGCATCAGGCCTTTGAGGCCCACGTCACCACCGGTGACAGCCAAGCCCATGATGGCTGGCTGTCACCGCTTTTGAGTGAATACTACGATCCCATGTATCACTATCAGTTGGGCCAGAACGAACAGGTCCCGGCATTTACCGGGACGTGGCAGGAGGTGCTGGCATTCGTGCGCGAGGCTGTCGATCAGCAGCGCCGGAGTGGCGATATCGGGTGAGGACTAAAGGCGCAGCCAGTCAATCATGACCCGATCCAGTACGGCGGCCAGTCGCGCAAAGCGGCGACTGTCATCAAGCATCTCGTCGCGTGACTGTATCCATGGGCCCGGGGTTGCCAGACTTTGCGCCTCGCGCTCGATAAGTTCTCGAACCCAGTCCTGGGTGGCTTCCAGGTGACAGTGCATGGCCACCACGCGCGCGCCATCCCAGGTAAAGCCCTGCAGAGGGCTGGCTTCGCTGGCACCGATCGATATGGCACCCTCCGGCAGCCCGAAGATACGCCGGTGCCAGAGAAAGGCATCAAAGCGCTCCGGCATATCAAGATCGCCTTCCACGTTGCCGTGTACCGGCTGCCAGCCAAACTCGCCGTGGGTGTTGGGAGAGACAATCGCCCCCAGCGCAGCCGCCATCAGTTCCGCGCCATAGCCCAGCCCCATGATCGGCTTTGAACTCTTGAGCGTGCGCTCGATAAGATGCTGCTCACGCCTGGCCCAGCTGTGGTGAATGATCTGCTCGGGGCCACCCAGCACGATCAGGGCATCAAAATCGCCGAGGCGCGGCGGCACTTCATCGGCATAAAGACGACAGACGTTGAAACTGTGGCCCATGCTGGTAAGCCAGTCCGCTAGTCGGGCTGGTCCAAAATGAGACGCATGCTGCAAAAAATAGATATGCATGATAGGGCCATGATGGATAACGATAAGCTGATTGGTCAGCATACACCGATATGGACAGATACCGGGAAGCACCATGCGTGATGAGGTTCGTGAGCAGGCCACCACCATTATTGCCCGCATTCCTGAAGGCCGTGTGACGACCTATGGGGCGATCGCCAAAATGACGGAAGGCGCAACGGCGCGCTCGATTGGAGCACTGCTGCGCCTGCTGCCGGAAGGGCATACGCTGCCCTGGCACCGCGTGGTGGCTGCCGGTGGGCGGCTTGCTGACCACGGCGGCGCCCGTGAGCAGCGCGAGCTTTTAAGTGCCGAAGGCGTGGTATTCGATGTGCGAGGCCGTATTCCCGAACGCTTTTTCTGGCCGTGAATCCGGCCAGGGGCATGTATTTCACAACACTGGCATGATTTAGCCTGAGCAGGGAGCAGCATAATGCCCACCATGATTGAAACGGGTTTTGAAAGGCGCCTGCGGGCGCTATCGCCTCGTCAGGCACTGGCTTTCATGGCCGCGCTGAGCGAACGGCTGATGCCCAACTATCAGCTTTATGCCGAGATCGGTGCGGCCGGCGATGCCCATGGGGTGGCCAGCATTCTGGCGCTGGTGTGGGAAAGTCTGGGCGTACGCGATGCCCGTATCGACTTTGAACGCCAGGCAACAAAGCTCGTGGCGTGTGAACCGCCGGAAGAAGATGACAGCTTCGGTGCGCGTATTGCCCGGGATCTGACCCTGGCACTTTCTGCCTGCATGGATGTGCTTTCAAGTACCGCCGGCGAGGCACCGGTCGATGTCAGCCGTCTGTCCATCGGCGGTATCGAACGCTTTATTGAAATGAGCGCTGGTGAGGCAATCAATAATGATGCCGAGCGCGAAGCATTGATTGATGAACATGCGCTGATGAGCGATGAGCGGGCCTTTCAGCTGGCGGTACTGGATATGGTCGAAACGCTGACGCTGGATCGCGAAGGGCTTCGTGAGTTGCAAGCGCTGGGCAAAAACGAGGGGATCAGCAATCTGGGGCTGACCGCAGACTAGTCCGGCGACAGGCTGTAAACACACGGCGTCGACCATCGACGCCGTGCAGGCATCGAGCTTAAAGGCGCATCTCGATACCCTGAGCGGCCATGTGCTGCTTGGCCTGCTCGATGGTGTACTCGCCAAAATGGAAGATGCTGGCAGCCAGCACGGCGTCTGCGCCGCCTTCCTTCACGCCTGCGGCCAGGTGGTCCAGGTTGCCTACCCCGCCCGAAGCGATGACCGGTACCGATACGGCGTCGCTGATGGCACGCGTAACGCCCAGGTCAAATCCTTCCCGGGTGCCATCACGATCCATGCTGGTCACCAGCAGCTCTCCGGCACCGTACTCCACCATCTTGCGTGACCATGCCACGGCATCGAGCCCGGTCGACCTGCGTCCGCCATGGGTAAAGATTTCCCAGCGCGGGGTGTCACCGTCCTCGCTGACCCGCTTGGCATCGATGGCCACCACAATGCACTGGCTGCCAAAACGCTGGGAGGCTTCATATACGAAGTCGGGATTGGTTACGGCCGCGGTGTTGATCGAGACCTTGTCGGCGCCGGCATTGAGCAGGGCACGAATGTTCTCGCAGCTGCGAATACCGCCGCCGACCGTCAGCGGAATGAATACCTCGCCGGCGATCCGGCTGACCATATCCAGCGTGGTGCCCCGTGCCTCGTGGCTGGCGGTAATGTCGAGAAAGGTAATCTCGTCGGCATTCTGCTCGTTGTAGCGCCGGGCGACCTCGACCGGGTCGCCGGCATCACGAATGCCCAGAAAGTTGACGCCCTTGACCACGCGACCACGATCCACGTCCAGACAGGGGATAATACGTTTTGCCAGTGTCATGTGCTTCTCCGGGCCATCAGACGCGCTGCGCCTCAATGGTGTCACACAGGGTCTGAGCCTCGGCCAGATCGAGCTTGCCTTCGTAGATGGCACGCCCGGTAATGGCGCCGACGATGCCCGAGGCCGATACATCTGCCAGCTTCTGCACGTCTTCCAGGTCGGTCACGCCGCCCGAGGCAATGACCGGTACGCCGCCATGACTGGCCATTTCGACCGTTGATTCAACGTTGACGCCGTTCATCATGCCATCGCGCGAAATGTCGGTATAAATGATCGCGCTGACGCCATCTTCGGCGAAGTGACGGGCCAGATCCACGGCGCGCATGGCGGAGACTTCCGCCCAGCCGTCGGTGGCAACATAGCCGTCACGGGCATCAAGGCCCACCATGATGTGACCGGGGAACTCACGACACATCTGTCGAACGAAGTCGGGATCACGAACGGCCTGGGTGCCTATGATGACCCAGCTGACGCCGGCATCCAGATAGCTCTGGATCACCTCGCGAGTACGAATGCCGCCGCCAATCTGAATGGGCAGGTCCGGGAAACGGGCTGCAATCGCCCTGACCGCTTCTGCGTTGACCGGGCGACCCTCGAAGGCGCCGTTGAGATCGACCAGATGCAGGCGGCGTGCGCCGGCATCCACCCAGCGCTGTGCCATGGCAACCGGGTCTTCACCGTAGGTGGTTGAGTCTTCCATACGGCCCTGCTTGAGGCGAACACACTGACCGTCTTTCAGGTCGATGGCGGGGATGACCAGCATGGGGATTCCTTTATCCTTGTCGTGAGATGTTCTGGGCGTATGAGAATTCAGGGCGACCAGGCCACAAAGTTGGCCAGCAGCCTCAGGCCGGCATCGGCACTTTTTTCCGGATGAAACTGTACGGCAAAGACGGCATCACGCCCGGTGGCGACATGGGCGCGACTGCCGGCGTAATCGATGTAGCCCAGCGCATGGGCGTCGTCATCTGCCTGAACGAAATAGCTGTGTACGAAGTAGAAGCGCTCGCCGGTCGGAATGCCTTCCCAGAGCGGATGCATATGGTGCTGATGTACGCGGTTCCACCCCATGTGGGGCACCTTGAGCCGCTGGCCCTGTTCATCGAGTGCCGTATCGTCAAAGCGGGTGACCCGGCCCGGCAGATAGCCCAGGCAGCGTACGCCACCGTTTTCCTCGCTCTTGTCCATCAGCATCTGCTGACCGACACAGATGCCCAGCAGTGGCTTGCTGGCATCGGCCAGCAGCTCCTTGACCAGGCCGGTCAGCTCGGTACGCTCGAGCTCCCCCATGCAGTCGCGGATGGCGCCCTGGCCGGGCAGCACCACGCGTGAGGCACCCTTGATGGCACGGGCATCCCGCGTGATGGTGACTCGCTCATCGGGGCTGACGTGCTCGATGGCCTTGGCCACCGAGTGCAGGTTTCCCATGCCGTAATCGATGATGGCAATCGTCATGCTGGACACACTCCTCGCCGGCCGGCATCACGCCGACCGGATGGTGTTGGTTACAGGCTGCCCTTGGTCGAGGCGATACGCCCCGCCATGCGCTCATCCGGGGAGACGGCCATGCGCAGGGCGCGACCGAAGGCCTTGAAGATGGTTTCGACCTGATGGTGAGCGTTATCACCCTTCAGGTTGTCGATATGCACGGTGGCGCGAGCATGGCTGGCAAAGCCCTGGAAGAACTCGGACACCAGCTGGGTCTCGAAGGCGCCAATGGTGGCGCGCGTGAACTCGGCGTTCATGAAAAGCCCCGGACGTCCCGAGAAATCGATGACCACGCGTGAGAGCGCCTCATCCAGCGGGACGTAGGCATGCCCATAACGATGGATGCCGCGCTTGTCACCCAGCGCCTCGGCAAAGGCCTGGCCCAGCGTAATACCGGTGTCCTCAACCGTATGATGATCATCAATATGGCGATCGCCGTCGGCATCGATTGTCAGATCAATCATGCCGTGGCGTGCGATCTGATCGAGCATGTGCTCGAAAAAGGGGACGCCGGTATCGGCCTTGAGCTCACCCTGACCATCCAGGTCAAGCGAGACGCTGATACGTGTTTCGCTGGTATGGCGTGAAATGCTGGCGCGCCGCGGCGACTGGGTCATGAAGGCTCCCTGCAAAAAGAGGATCATCGCCTTGAAGGCGTAATGGGTGACAACGATATCAAAAGCTGGTCATGCCCGCGCGGCTTGATGTTTCAGGGCATCCTGGCAGTGCGCCATGAGCTCACGCAGATACGTCATTATAGAGAAGGGCAGCGACCATCCGCTACACTGGCGCCCGCACTTGACGGGCCGGGCAGTGCCATGTTGCCAGGGTCTGTCGAGGCGGTTATCGGGTGGGAAAGGGTCTCTCAGGGAGTATTCAATGAAAGCGTTGTTCAGGATAGTGCTGGCGGCGATGGGGGTGCTGGGGCTGCTGGCCGTGGCCGTGGTCATTTATGCCACAACCTTTCTCGACCCCAACGATCTCAAGCCGCGACTGGCGGATGCCGTGCGTGAGCATACGGGGCTTGAGCTGTCGCTCAATGGTCCGCTGTCCTGGACCTTCTATCCGCGTATCGGTGTTACCGTTGAGGACGCCTCGGCGCATCTTCCTGATCAGGATAGCCATGAGGCGCCTTTCGCTGCCTTCAGGCAGGCCGAAGCGCGCCTTCGATTCGCGCCGCTGTTGAGCGGCAATATTGAAATCGATGGTTTCACGCTGGACGGGCTTCGCCTCAACCTTGAGCGCGATGCGCAGGGGCGCGGCAACTGGGAGAGGCTGATCGATACCGTGGCGCATCAGGACAGCGCCCGACCGGCGTCGGCGTCACGTCGGCCTCAGCGCGTCAGTACCGCCGGTGACCGGCCTCTGGCCATGGATATCGCCAGCGTGCAGGTCAGCGATGGACAGGTGCATTTTGAAGATCGGCAGCATGATCGTGACATGACGCTGTCGTCTCTGGCGCTGCTGGCTTCCAATGTCACCTCCGAGGGCAGCTTTCCGCTGGAGCTCTCCTTTGCGCTCAAGGGTACGCAGCCCGAGCTGGCCGGCAACATCAGCCTGAAAAGCCAGGCAAGTCTTGATCTGAACAACGCCACTTATGCCTTGAATGGACTGGCGCTAAAGGGGTCGGCACGTTTGCCGACGCTTGATGATGAGCACGATCAGAGCTTCACCGTGAATGCTTCAAGACTGGCCGCGGATCTCAATCATCAGCGTTATACCTTCGACAAGGCTGCATTTGATGGCAACTTCCATGTACCGTTTCTGGGCGATCGCGCCCTGCCGCTGGGCGGTGAGGCCAGCGGTGAGGTGTCACTGGAGGATAATCATGCGCTTTTGAAAGCGTTTGCACTCAGCAGTGGACAGTTATTGCGTCTTACCGGCAGTGGTGAGGCAAGCGGTCTGGATGATGATCTGCACTGGCAGGGACAGGTGGAGATGGCACCGGCTGATCTGCGTAGCTGGCTGGAGCGACTGGGGCAGCTGCCGCCCACAGCAGATGCTCAGGCGCTGCAGCGGGTCGGTTTCTCTTCCCGGGTTGAGGGTGACAGGCACGTGGCGCACCTGAATAACCTGGCGCTGAATGTCGACGATACCGCCCTTGAGGGCACCGCGGTGCTGGGACTCGATACGCCACTATTGCATGCCGACCTTGAGGGGAACTCGCTGGATCTGGATCGCTATCTGCCCGCCCGGGAAACGCAGGCGTCGTCGGCAGAGGGCACGCCACAGGCCGTCAAGGAAAGCGCCAAGACGCAAACGGATTCACAGGCATCCTCGAGTGATGATACGTGGACGTTGGCAAGTGTGCTGGATCTCGCCCTGAATCTGAAGCTTGAGGCACTCAGGGTGCATGGCCTTCAGCTTGAAAACGTGGCTCTGCAGGCTCAGGGGCAGGATGGGCGCTATCGACTCCCAACGCTTGCCGCCGATCTGTATGAGGGAACGCTCAGGGCCAGTGGTGCCATGAACGTTGCCGCATCATCGACCACGCTCTCTTTTGAGCCGCAGTTGGCGGGGGTAGCGCTGCAGCCGCTACTGCGCGATGCGCTGGGCCGTGACGATATCTTTCGCGGGACACTCGATGCCAGAGCCGCGCTTTCCTCGGCATTTGGAAGCGATGCCTCGCTACTGGCAAACCTCAATGGAAAGGCGTCGTTTGATATTACTGATGGTGCCATGATCGGTGTCAATCTGCCGGGACAGCTGTGCACCACTGCAGCCATGCTGCAGGGTAACAGCACCTCGCACGAATGGAGCAGTGATACCGAGTTCAACGAGTTTGCTGCAACCCTTGATATTGTCGATGGTGTCATTAAAAACGATGATCTGAAGGTGACGCTGCCGGGTATTGATATTGCCGGCAGCGGCCAGATTGATGCTGCGGCACGGAATCTGGACATGGCCCTGGCCGCCCGGCTGGTCGATACCGCTGATACTCAGGGGTGCCCGGTCAGCAATACCCTGAGTCGAATACAGCTGCCACTGCACTGTTCGGGAGATTTGAAGGATTCTCCAGCCCAGTGGTGTCGTTTTGATACCGATGCCTTTCGCGCCATTTTGCAAAAGACGGCTGCCAGTGAGGGGCAGGAAAGACTGCGTGAGCATCTGGACCGTCAGCTTGAAGGCAAGCTGGGGCAGCGGATTGAAGAAAAACTGGGTGAGGACTCGGGCAGCAACCTGAGAAATGCCATCAAGGGGCTTTTTCAGTAACGATCCACCATGTCAGGCACCGCCATCAGTGCGGTGTCTGCACCTTCCTGTATTTTATTTCAGGGCGAGAGCCGATTCGTGAACACTTGTGTAAAGGCCCCGCAGCCGCTGGATGCCGAATATTTCCGCACCCGTCTGCTGAGCTGGTTCGATCAGTATGGCCGCACGCACCTGCCATGGCAGCAGGATAGAACCCCTTACCGTGTCTGGGTATCGGAGATCATGCTGCAGCAGACGCAGGTGGCGACTGTCATCGGTTACTTTGAGCGCTTCATGCAGCGCTTTCCGGATGTCACGGCGCTGGCGGCTGCCGAGCAGGATGAGGTGCTACATCTCTGGACGGGACTGGGCTATTACGCCCGTGCCCGAAACCTGCATCGTGCGGCCATGTGTGTGGTCAACGAGCATGGCGGAGAGTTTCCGGTTGAAAGCGTAGAAGCGCTGAGTGCGCTGCCAGGCATCGGCCGTTCAACGGCCGGCGCCATCATCGCTCAGGCAACCGGGGCAAGGGCCCCCATTCTGGATGGCAATGTCAAACGGGTGTTGACGCGTCTGCATGGTGTCACAGGCTGGCCCGGCAGGCCGGAGGTCGAGCGCCGGCTCTGGCAGCTGGCCGAGCACTATACGCCGCAGTGGCGCTGTGCTGACTTCACTCAGGCCATGATGGACATGGGGGCTACCCTCTGCACGCGCCGACGCCCCAGTTGCCTGCTGTGCCCGTTTGAAAAGGACTGCGTCGCTCATGCTCGGGGAGAGGAGCATCAGTTCCCTGAATCAAAACCCAAAAAGGACATTCCCGTTCGTCAGACATTGATGCTGATGCTGCGTGATGCTGATGGGCGTGTATTGCTCGAACAGCGCCCTTCAAGCGGCCTTTGGGGTGGGTTGTGGGGGTTGCCCCAGTTTGATAGTCAGGAAGCGCTACAGGCGTGGCTGGAGAGCGAAATGCCCGACAGCATGGTGCAGGGAAAATGGCCGGGGTTTACGCATGCCTTTACGCACTTTCGCCTTGAAATCACGCCGGTCCAGGTACATCTGCCACGTCAGGTGAGTACCTGTGCCACGGGGTGGCGATGGTATGATCCGGATCAACCTGACAGCATCGGACTGGCGGCGCCGGTAAAGGTGCTGCTTGAGTCCCTGTCATCCTCTACGCTCCTGCAATAACACGCTGACAAAAGGTATTGAAATGACGCGCATGGTATTTTGCCGCAAGTATCAAAAGGACATGGAAGGGCTGCAGATGCCACCTCTGCCCGGTGCCAAAGGGCAGGACATTTATGATCATGTTTCCAGGCAGGCCTGGGAAGAGTGGCAGGCGCTACAGACGCGACTGATCAATGAAAAGCGGCTCAACATGCTGGATCCTCAAACGCGTGACTACCTGATGATGCAGATGACACGGTTTTTTAATAACGAAGAAACCGATAGTGCTGAGGGCTATGTGCCACCGTCTCAATAGTTTTTAAAATAATTTGAGAATAGGTGTTGACCTGGGGAGAGGTTTTCGATTTAATACGCAGCCGTTGGCAGCGGCCAGATAGCTCAGTCGGTAGAGCAGGGGATTGAAAATCCCCGTGTCGGCGGTTCGATTCCGTCTCTGGCCACCATCTGCTGGGGTATAGCCAAGTGGTAAGGCACCGGTTTTTGGTATCGGCATTCCCAGGTTCGAGTCCTGGTACCCCAGCCACTTTAGTATGCTTGCATGCTGAATATGCCGGCTTAGCTCAGTTGGTAGAGCAACTGACTTGTAATCAGTAGGTCGAGGGTTCGACTCCTTCAGCCGGCACCATTCTGAACTGCTATTGATGTAGTGCAGAAATGAAAAGAAACCGCCTTCAAGGGCGGTTTTTTTATACCTTGATGGCTGACAGGCTCATGGCCATCTCAAAAACAGTTCCTGCCTGTGTCAAAGACCTGCAAATCCCCAAGGCCGTCTTGGCGCCATCACGGCGCAGGCTGGTGCATACCGCTTTGATGCTGATGCTTCGAGGACTTGATGCTTTTCTGTTGACAGGCCGGCTTTTGTGTGTCAAACAGAGAGCTCATCTTGTCCGTATCGCATACCCCCTACTAAAGGGTTACTTGACCCGATAGAGCGATAAGTGCACTATGAACCGGGTGGTTAACAAGGCAGTATATCGTCAGTTGTAATCGATCCTGTCGAGAGCATATGAATGGCTATCTTGTTTGTGCCCGCTGGGGGCTAACCATCATTAATTTATTGCACAGGTATCAAAAGCATGGCAACTGGCACTGTTAAGTGGTTCAACGACAGCAAAGGCTTCGGTTTTATTTCTCCTGACGATGGTGGCGACGATCTGTTCGCACACTTCTCCGAAATTCAGGCAGAAGGTTTCAAGTCGCTGCAGGAAGGCCAGAAGGTCTCCTTCAACGTCACTCAGGGTAAGAAAGGTCTGCAGGCTTCTGCAATCCGCCCTGAGTAAGTCGGTAGATTAAATCTGCTGTAAAGGGAGCTGCCAGTGGCAGCTCCCTTTTTATTTGTGCCTATCCTTTGTTTCTCCTTATCGTCTTCTTAATAGACAAGATGTGCTCCATACCCCCAAAGCAATACGGTAATGGCAAGAAGCACTTCAAGTACCAACACACCAATACCCAATGTTGAGCTTGAGACGATAAAGCCTTCCTTTCGATCAATGCCCAAAAATCCCGGTATGCCCAGATAGAGCAAATAGCCCGTGTAGCAAAGCCCTGCCACACCAGCCAGTAGACAGAGCCATATCATGGGATACAGGGCGACCACGCCGGCCAAAAACATGGGGGTGGCAACATACCCCGCAAAAACAATGCAGCGATTCAGATCAGGATGAATGGGATATCGCTGTGCCATGCGGTGAATGACAACGCCCATCAGAGCAATAGCGCCCAGAATGGCCAGATAGAAAATAACGGCCAGCTGTAGCGCGCTAATCGTTGAGAGTGTCACGACCGCCGAGCGGCCAAAGTCCCAGCCTATGGTGGTAGTACCAATAAATGCGCAAACGACAGGTATGGCAGCCAGTAGTAAAACGTGGCTGGCATACATGTGCGTCGCGCTCTCGTGTTCACCTTCGATGTGTTTCCACTCTCGGTGAGGATGAGCCATCAGGCCCCAGACATGATGAATCATGATGTACCCCCTGGACCTCTTGAGGTCCATGACAACGTTGATATCACTGATAACAAGCCATGCCACATCGTTGGCTACCAGATTACGGTGGCCGTCTTCGCACTATAGTTGGCTATTGTCTTTGCAAAGGGTCGATAGAGGCATCTATTGGTCGATAGGCATGGATGCTAGGGCGGAAGGCGGCTTTTTCAGCCATGCTTGTGCTGATGAGGAATGCGCTTTGGCAACTCACGCAAGATGGATGCTCGACAGCATATTTTTCAGGGGAAGGAAGTGATTTATTTCTTTAGCAATCTATGGGACTGGATACAGGAAAACGCCACGGTTTTTAGTGGTCTGACCAGTGTCGGCATGCTTTTGATATGGGGTGTCTATCTGCAGCTTCTATTACATAACTTTCGCATGCAGCGTCGCCCTCAGATCATTATCAATCATGGCTACGGTCGCGGTATTGATTCACGCTGCATTGTCAGCAACATGAGTCAATCTGCCGTTTTTATAGACAGTATTATCGTCAAGCTCGAAACCAGCGATGGCCAGTACGTTACCGACGTTACCGATACAGTGGATGAAGAAGGCGAGAGTAGCAAAGATGTGAATGTAAAGGAGTTGCGTCAGGTTACGCGTCAGGGGCCACTGGGGTCGGGGGAGTACATGAATGCTGGAACCTTTCGCACGTTGCTGCAAAAGGTCGCTAGTGAGCACGGAATTGGTTTAGACGAAAGCTGCCGCCCTACTGGCGAGGAAGGCTTCAGTAACGTTGAAATTCGTTTGATCATGATTTTTGGTGCTGAAAAAAGCCCCATAGGGGCCAGTCGCCGGTTCCACATGAAATACGACGAGAATAAAAAGCTGAGTCTTATCCCTGAAACGATCGGTACCCAACAGCTGGGGAAGCGTCGTCAACGACTCAAGGTGCGCAGATGGCAGCGCGACCTTCGTATGCCGTTTGATGCCGATACAGGACAGAACAGGTAGAACCTGACATGGCAATCAAAAGTGGATTGCCATGTCGGGGTAGACGACCTAAATGTCGAACAGAGTGCCCCACTGGCGGTCGGTTTCGCGATCCTTGAATTTTGTCAGTCCCGCAGTAGGCGTAAAGGTCATTTCGCCGAAGTAAATGGCATCGCCCACCAGGTAAAAATCCACTCGGACATAAGAAAAACCGTTGGCAAGCTTGAGCGCCAGTTCAAGCGCTTCATCAAGTTGCTGAGGGCGGGGCATGGCCTGTCCGGTGCTGACTTCCGAGCGACGGATCTCTACCAGCTCCCAGTGCTGGTTGTAGAAATCGACCTTGTAGTTGGTAAAGCGGTCATGAGTGACTTCGATAAAAACAACCGGATCTTCGCCTTCGCGCTGAAAGCAATGAAACTTGAAGTCCTTGGGAATGTTGCCAAGGTCATCCAGAAGCAGTTTTTCAAAGATCAGGCGAGGCTTGATCTCACGATAGTGAGCTTCTCGACAGACATCGTAGAAATCCTGCCCCAGCCAGTGTTGTCCCAGATTATAGATCTGAGGGAACGGATGGTCAGCCTTGTTGCGAACGAGCAGATTGTAGCCAAAGCCATGATTGGCTTTCATGACAAAGCTTTCCGGCAGTGCTGAATAGGTGGCCGGCGTAGGCTCTGATTCTATTGCGTAGCAGGGCACAAGATATTGTTCGCCAATGGTGTGCGCCACATAATCACGCGCTGCAATCTTGTCGCTGAGAATTGAATAAATGGGCTGAGGATTGATCTTGCGATAGCAGATCTTTTCATTAAAGGTGCGCGGATTTTTCAGGTCAGGGAATTCGCCGAATACGCGTCGATAGCGAAGCGCCGTATGCCACTTGTCAGGGAGGACATTCATGATGCTGCGACGCGCCAGACGCAGGAATTCTTCGATGCGGTCCTTTTTCTCCGCTTCGACAACCCTGCTGTCCTGCTTTTCCATTTGAGGCTCCGATTCAGCCGTCAGCGAGTCGGCAAACAGGTTTTTTACGGCCCTGGGCATATGCCCTCCTTCATTCTTGGATACCCTGCGATACAGCTGCCTGTGAATCAGGCTGGTGTATCGGAAGTGATGTGCTGCGTTGGCCATGAACAACCTTGCCAGCTGACAAACGACCAAAAGCCGCTGAGCCAGTATATGAAGGTATTCGTATCATTTTTCAGTTTGATCTGAAAAATGATACGAGGTCATTCATGAAAAACATCATTCCGATATGCATTGGCTGCGATAACGTAATGTTGGCAGTGTGTTCGCCACTAAGATGTGCCGAAGTGGTGCCGCAAGTCGCTTTGTGTGCTTTTTGTTACTTCCTGCATAATTACTGCTGCCAACCAGGGCAATTAAAAAACGGTTTTGATCATCTGGAACATTAAATCGTTTAGGGCGTCCTGGCAGGTAGGCTGGAACGCGCAAAGCGACGACGAGCGCCTTTTGAAGCGGTTGATACGCGGTAGCACAGTACCATTAGGATAAATTTTCAATATCTTAAGAAATAACGATGTGCATTTTAATAAAAGGGTGTAGATAAACCGGCTATATAGAAATATATAAATACCTGCAGTTAATCCCGATACAATGAAAATTTCTTATTAATGCGAGGTTCGATTAAATTAATATGTTTAAATATCTTGCCTTGTGTCGTTAATCATAGAATAAAAAACAAAAAAAGCCGCTGAATGATCAGCGGCTTTTTTGATGTTTGGTGGAGGCGGGGGGAGTTGAACCCCCGTCCGCCGGCACTCGTCCATCAGCTCTACATGCTTAGTTTCGTCTTTTGGTTCAACCGTATCGGCTCCGACGAGCAGGATCCGATACAGCGGGCTCTCTAAGGTTTAACGGTTGACGCGAGAACAAAGCCAACCACGATCCTGTCAGCTGTAGCTCATAGCCCCGTTACGATGAACAGGCACATCGCTTCGGGGTAAGAAGGTTACCAGCAGGGTTTAAGCTGCCAGCGCGCCCTCTTGAGCATAGTTTTCGTCGTTTGCGACTATTTTAGAGTAACGTGGTATTTACGAGATACGTTACGCTCTCGGCATGCACCTCAGGATCTGCAACCGGCGTCGAATCCATAACGCCCCCAGATCACTGAAAGATTATAGCAACAATCAGTGCTGGCGCCAATCAACGACGGATATCATGTTTTTCGATTTTGTTGTTGCTGTGCGAGCTAGCTTTCAGGGCTAGCGTTGTTCGCGAACGACGCGTGCCTTCTGGCGCTGCCAATCCCGTTGTTTTTCGGTTTCCCGCTTGTCATGCTTTTGCTTGCCCACTACCAATGCCAGCTCGCACTTGACCAGATGCCCTTTCCAGTAAAGTCTCAATGGCACACAGGTATGCCCCTTGTCTTGGGTGCGTGAAAAGATTTTGGCAATTTCCTTTCTATGCAGCAGCAGTTTGCGCGTGCGGGCAGGCTCGGCCACTTCGTGCGTACTGGTGGTGTTCAGGGGCGTAAAATGAGCGCCCATGAGCCACGCCTCGCCACGACGTACCAGAATATAGGTATCCGTCAGCTGTGCCTTGCCGGCGCGCAGGCTCTTGACTTCCCATCCTGACAGCGCGAGCCCTGCTTCAAAGCTTTCCTCGATGTGATATTCGTGGCGCGCCTTGCGGTTCTGGGCAATCAGATTGCCTGAGGGCTGGTGTTTCTTCTTGCCCATCGAAATGTCATCTCCTTGACTGTAGGAATCATGCAATGCATCACATGCGCGTACTCACCTTAAAATGGGGGGAGGCGTGATATCATTCAAGCATGTGTGAACAAACGTCAACCATGGTACGCGCTGTGCGTGCCTGCGTCATGGGAGAAGGGCATGCCCACCGTTGATCGCTCCGCGATGGTGCGACACACCGATCAGCAGATGTTTGATCTGGTAAATGATTTCGAACGCTACCCCGAGTTCCTTCCCAATTGCCGTAATGCGCGCACGGTAGAAAAGGGGGAGCAGCATCTGGTGGGTGAGCTTACCCTGGGCAAGGGAGGGATCGAGCAGACCTTTCGTACCCACAATGCGCTCAAGCCCTTTGATCGTATCGACCTTACTCTAGCCAGCGGCCCTTTTAAGCGTTTTGAAGGTTACTGGAAGTTTGTGGCCCTTGATGAGCGCTCCTGTCGAGTAGAGCTGCATCTGGAGTTCGAGTTTTCCAACCGTCTATTGGGGATGGCCTTTGGGCGTCTTTTCAATCAATTGGCGGGCCATCTGGTGGATGCCTTTATTGAGCGGGCAGACAGGGTGTACGGACGTTGATGCAAAAGGAAGCAGCAGACATCACCTGTGAAATCGCCTGGGCGACTTCGGAAAGACAATACCTGGAAAGCGTTACCGTGCCTTATGGCTCAACCGTCTTGTCAGTGCTTGAGGCTTCAGGATTTTGCGGACGGGTAGACGAGCTGGCCGCAATACCCCTTCATGCCTTGCAACTGGGGATATTCGGTGAACATGTCAGGGCGCCTGCTGAACAGACAGTGCGTCAGGGAGAGCGTATCGAGATATACAGACCACTTCAGATCGATCCGAAACAGGCTCGTCGGGCGCGAGCCCGACGAAAGGACTGAAAGCCACCTGTCCTGTGGTTGCTTACAAAGTGGGGTCAGCAGCGCCGCCTTCAGGGTTTGACGTGGGGCTGCCCATGGGTGATATCGCCTCTCCCGGCCCCGCAGCGGCAGCAGAGGCAGGTGCGTCGCGCTGCTGACCGTGTACGTTGGCATCAATATCACCGGATGTCTGAATGTCGGCCAGTTGATTGCCATTAAAGACGAGCGAAACCTGCTTTTCAGTGATATTGTCATCAGCATCTTTCAGCCGATAGACATAGTTCCAGCTTGCATCGTCAAAGGCGTTGTACATCAGGGGGCTACCCATGACCTGTACCACCTGCTGACGGCTCATGCCGGGCTGTAATTGCGACACCATATCGGGGGTGATGAGATTGCCCTGTGGCAGGTCGCGCTTGTATACGCATGCTGCTAACAGACTGACCAAAAAAGAAAAAATTATAAGCTTGAGCGTGTTTTGCATTTGCCTGGGACTTTCCCTATCGTTTGCCTTGATCGATCATACCCGATACATCCAGAGACTGCGAAGAGCTACCATGGCCGATAGAAATCAGGAGTTACGCAAGGCGGGGCTCAAGGTGACCCTGCCACGCGTAAAAATCCTTCAGATCCTCGAGGCAACTCGGGAAGAGGATCTGCACATGAGCGCCGAAGACGTCTACAAGGCGCTGCTGGATTCCGGTGAAGACGTCGGTCTGGCCACCGTTTATCGTGTACTGACACAGTTTGAATCCGCAGGACTTGTTGTACGCCATAATTTCGACGGCGGCCATGCCGTATTCGAGATGTCTCAGGAAGAGCATCACGATCATATGCTATGCCTTGAGACCGGCGAAGTCGTTGAGTTCTTTGATCGCGATATCGAACGGCGTCAGCGTGAGCTTGCCGAAGAGCGTGGCTACGAGCTGGTTGATCACGCGCTGGTATTATACGTGCGCCCCAAGGGCTCCAGTGCTACGCGACAGGACGGCGGCAACCGCCGTTGACAAGAGCCCGCGCAGACAGGGGTGATCATGAAAACGCCGCGAATATTCGCGGCGTTTTGATGTCTGACGTTACCTTGTTTACTTAATGTGGCGAGCGCTGGCTGACGTCCAGCATTTCGCGAGCATGAGCCAGCGTGCGCTCTGAAAGATGTACGCCTCCCAGCATGCGCGCCAGCTCCCGTACACGCCCGCCCTCATCAAGCAGCGCCATGGTGGTATGAGTGGTTCGCTCATCTGCCTGCTTTTCAATATGCAGATGCTGATGACCCTGTGCCGCGACCTGAGGCAGATGCGTGACACAAAGGATCTGACCCTGGCTGCCCAGCTGGCGCAGCAACTGACCGACAATCTCTGCTGTGGCGCCTGAAATCCCGACATCCACTTCATCAAAGACAAGAGTCGGTATGGTGCTGTGTTGGGCTGCCACCACCTGAATGGCCAGGCTGACGCGAGAAAGCTCGCCTCCTGAGGCCACCCGCGTCAATGCCCGGGCCGGCTGACCGGGATTGGCGCTGATCAAAAAGCTGACCCGATCCATGCCCTCGGGCTGAGCAGTGTCTCTGCGCGCAACATCAACGGCAAAACCTGCCTTTTCCATGCCCAGAAAGGCCAGCTGGGACTGCACTTCCTCACCCATGCGGCGTGCGGCTTCCATACGCTGCTCGGAAATCTGGCGGGCCAGCTCGCGCCAGGCGTTGCGCGCCGTTTCTGTCATCTTTACCAGCGTTTCCAGGTCTTCCCCGTCATCCTGAAGCGCGCAAAGCTCGCTCTGCAGCCGTTGATGCAGCGCCGGTACTTCCTCGGGCATGACATGGTGCTTGCGGGCGATGCGATGAATTTCTGCCAGCCGTGACTCGACCACCATCAAACGTTCGGGGTCCAGCTCGGTACTATCGACATAACGGTGCAGCTCATAGCCGGCTTCCTGCAATTGAATGCTGGCATCGTTGAGCATGGCCAGCACATTGGCCAGCGCACCGCTGTCACTGCCGGGCAGCTGTTCCAGACGCTGTCTGGCCTGGGCCAGCCGCGGCAGTACGCCATCCTCATCATGATCGCAGCAGTCAGCTGCAAACTGTGCCTGGGTAATGATCTCTTCGGCATTGGCCAGACGAGTCTGTTCATCCTCCAGGGCTGAAAGTTCATCTTCACCCAGTGCCAGAATGTCGAGCTCCTCCACCTGATAGCGCAGCAGCTGACAGCGTGCCTGTTGCTCATCCCCGCTTTCACGTGCGGCCCGTAGCCGGCGACTGGCCTGCTGCCATTGACGATAGTGCTGGGTCAGCGTAGCAACAGCGTCACTGTGACCGGCAAAATCGTCCAGAAGACGCAGGTGCGTCTCTTCACGCATCAGTGTCTGGTGAGCATGCTGGCCATAAATATCGATCAGGTGTTCGCTCAGCGCCTTGAGATCGGCCAGTGTGGCCGGCACGCCGTTGATCCACGCCTTTGAACGCCCGTTGGCAGTAACCGAGCGACGCAGCAGGCATTCTGTATTGTCCAGGTCGCGCTCGGAAAGCCAGGCGCGTGCTTCCGGTAGCGCTTCGACATCAAAACGTACGGCTAGGTCAGCTCTTGCTGCACCATGGCGTACGCTGCCGGCATCGGCTCTGTCTCCCAGACAAAGCGACAGGGCATCCAGAAGAATGGACTTGCCGGCACCGGTTTCGCCGGTAATGGCCGTCATGCCATCCCGGAAATCCAGTTCCAGATGTTCAACGATGGCGTAGTTACTGATGGATAGCTGAGACAGCATGGCCACTCCCGTGTGCGGTATCGCAAAAGGCTGGGTTTAGTGGGTTGAAGACTGACTTTATATACAGTGATTGTGTTTTTATACAGCGGCTTTTGACACGCTTCAATACCCTGAATTGGTAATTTCATCGCCTTCACGCCTTGAGATCGCGCTCCGAGCGCCCCATTTGGTTAAACAGTTTTCAGCATGAATGTCGCTCTACAGGATGACGCACTGACAGCCGGTCGCGTACTGCCCGCGCAAGAGTGGCATGACTTAAAAGGCAGACACAGCGAGTCAGGAGTGGGGTATGACCAACAAGCCGCATGATCCGAAGGATGAAGAACTCGAGCGCGCCGAGCGAGACGCCGAGCCGCAATCGCTTGATACCGAAAACGTGGACACCCTTGATGGCCTCGAGGAAGCGTTGCAGACAGATGACGATGCAGCGATGAGCCAGAGCGATCAGGAAGCCGATATTCTCGCGGCCCGCGTGGCAGAACTTGAGCAGGAGCTGGCACAGGCAAAGGATCAGCAGGTTCGCGCGGCTGCCGAGGCGCAGAATGCACGCCGACGTGCCGAACAGGATGCTGACAAGGCGAAGAAATTTGCACTTGAGAAGTTCGTCAAGGAACTGCTGCCGGTTGTGGACAGCCTTGAAAAGGGGCTTGAGAGCATGAGCGAGGATGTCAGCGAGACCCATCGTGAAGGGGTATCGATGACGCTCAGGATGCAGCTCGATGTGCTGAAAAAATTTGGTGTCGAGCCGGTTGATCCGCACGGTGAGCCCTTTGACCCCCAGTATCACGAAGCCATGACGCTGGTGCCCAACCCGCAAATGGACCCCAATACGGTCATGGATGTCATGCAAAAGGGGTACACGCTCAACGGCCGCCTGGTGCGCCCGGCCATGGTCGTGGTGAGCAAGCAGGCCTGATGGCCTGATAGAGATGTTTTTGTCGACAACGATACATGTGGGGTCTTGAAAAGCATCGCAATGCCCACACATAGGCAGACATCCACGCAGCGTTGGCTGCGCATCGAAAGCATTTTTGGTTCAGAAGATTTTTCGAGGTGACACTATGGGACGCATTATTGGTATCGACCTTGGCACAACCAACTCCTGTGTGGCTGTGCTTGATGGCGACAAGACCCGCGTAATCGAAAACGCCGAAGGCGGACGTACGACGCCTTCCATCATCGGCTATACCGATGACGGCGAGACACTGGTAGGTCAGGCCGCCAAGCGTCAGGCCGTAACCAATCCGAACAACACCCTGTATGCGGTCAAGCGTCTGATCGGCCGCAAGTTCAAGGATGACGTTGTTCAAAAGGACATCAAGATGGTGCCCTACAGCATCATCGAAGCCGACAACGGCGATGCCTGGGTGCAGGTCAACGACAAGAAGATGGCCCCGCCGCAGGTCAGCGCTGAAGTCCTGAAGAAGATGAAAAAGACCGCCGAGGACTATCTTGGCGAAGAGGTCACGGAAGCGGTCATCACCGTACCGGCCTACTTCAACGACTCCCAGCGTCAGGCGACCAAGGATGCCGGTCGTATTGCCGGTCTTGAAGTCAAGCGCATCATCAATGAGCCGACGGCAGCAGCACTGGCCTACGGCATGGATCGCAGCGGCGGTGACCGTACCATCGCGGTCTACGACCTGGGCGGCGGCACCTTCGATATTTCCATCATCGAAGTAGCCGACGTTGATGGCGAAAAGCAGTTCGAAGTACTGGCGACCAACGGTGACACCTTCCTGGGCGGTGAAGATTTCGACCTGAAACTGATCGACTATCTCGTCCAGCAGTTCAAGAACGATTCCGGTATCGACCTGTCGGGCGATTCGCTCGCCATGCAGCGTCTGAAGGAAGCTGCCGAGAAAGCCAAGATCGAGCTTTCCTCTGCACAGCAGACCGAAGTCAACCTGCCCTACATCACGGCAGACCAGACTGGTCCCAAGCACCTGGCTGTCAAGGTCACACGTGCCAAGCTCGAGTCGCTGGTAGAAGATCTGGTACAGCGCTCGCTCGGTCCGTGCAAGACTGCCATGCAGGACGCCGGTCTCTCCAACAGCGAGATCCATGACGTGATTCTGGTCGGTGGCCAGACGCGCATGCCAATGGTGCAGCAAAAGGTCGCTGAATTCTTTGGCAAGGACGCTCGCAAGGACGTCAACCCGGACGAAGCCGTCGCCATGGGTGCAGCGCTTCAGGGCGGTGTACTGGGCGGTGACGTCAAGGACGTACTGCTGCTTGACGTCACACCGCTGACGCTGGGTATCGAAACGATGGGTGGTGTGATGACGCCGCTGATCGAAAAGAACACCACGATCCCGACCAAGAAGACGCAGACCTTCTCCACGGCCGAGGACAACCAGACGGCAGTGACCATCCATGCGCTGCAGGGTGAGCGCAAGCAGGCGGCGCAAAACAAGTCACTGGGTCGTTTTGATCTGGCCGATATTCCGCCGGCACCGCGCGGCGTGCCGCAGATCGAAGTGGCCTTTGATCTCGATGCCAACGGCATCCTGAACATCACGGCGAAGGACAAGGCGACCGGCAAGGAACAGTCGATTGTCATCAAGTCCTCCGGCGGTCTCTCCGATGAAGAGATTGATCAGATGGTCAGGGACGCCGAGGCTCACGAGGCCGAGGACAAGAAGTTCGAAGAGCTGGTACAGCTGCGTAACCAGGCTGACGGCATGATTCATGCCTCACGCAAGACACTGGAAGAATCTGGTGACAAGGCCTCTGATGAAGAGCGCCAGAGCATCGAGACCGCCATCAGCGAGCTGGAAGAGGCGATCAAGAGCGATGATCCGGAACAGATTCAGCCGAAGCTGGATGCTCTGACAGAAGCCTCCGGTAACCTGGCGCAGAAGATGTACGCCGAGCAGGGTGAGCAGCCCCAGGGTGAGCAGCCGCAGGGTGACCAGAAGGCCGGTGACGATGTGGTCGATGCGGACTACGAAGAAGTCAACGACGACCAGAAAAAGCAGTAAGGCCTTTCACGCCTGATCTGTACAACGCGGGGGCTTTGCTCCCGCGTTGTTTTTGCAGGTGTCAGACTTCGGAGGATCCGTTAAACCATGTCCAAGCGTGACTATTATGAGGTCCTCGGCGTCGAGCGTGGCGCCGACGACAAGGAAATCAAGAAGGCCTACCGGCGACTGGCGCAGAAATATCATCCTGACCGTAATCCGGACGATGATACTGCCGCTGAAAGGTTCCGGGAGGTCTCCGATGCCTACGAGGTATTGAGCGACAGCGACAAGCGGGCTGCCTATGACCAGTTTGGCCATGCCGGTGTTGACGGTCAGGGCGGTGGTTTTGGCGGTAGCGGCTTCGGTGGTGCCGGCGGCGCGGGTGGCTTCAGCGATATTTTCGGCGACGTTTTTGGCGACATCTTTGGTGGTGCCGGCGGCCGTCGTGGGCCGGGCGGCGCCGCTCGCGGCAGCGATCTGCGTTATAACCTGGAAATCGACCTGGAAGAGGCCGTGGCCGGCACGACCGTCGATATCCGGGTGCCGCGGCTGGTAGAGTGCGATCGCTGTCATGGAGACAGTGCCGAGCCCGGGACCAGCAAGCGCACCTGCTCGACCTGTAATGGCATGGGCCAGGTCCGCATGCAGCAGGGCTTTTTCGCCGTGCAGCAGCCCTGTCCGACCTGTCATGGTCAGGGGCAGACCGTGGACACGCCGTGTCGTAAATGTCATGGCGAGGGGCGCATTCAGGAAACGCGTACCCTGTCGGTCAAGATTCCGGCCGGCGTCGACACCGGCGACCGCATTCGCCTCAACGGCGAGGGTGAAGCCGGTGTCAACGGTGGCCCTGCCGGCGATCTGTATGTACAGGTAGCTATCAAGGCGCATGCCATCTTTGAGCGCGACGGGCGTGATCTCTACTGCGAAGTGCCCATCAATTTTGTGGATGCAACGCTGGGTGGCGAGCTCGAAGTGCCCACGCTTGAAGGGCGCGTCAAGCTGCGCATTCCGGCCGAAACCCAGACCGGCAAACTCTTCAGGTTGCGTGGCAAGGGCGTCAAGCCGGTACGTGGCGGCGCGCCTGGCGATCTTATGTGCAAGGTTGTGCTGGAAACGCCCGTCAATCTCGACGAGGAGCAAAAACAGCTGCTGCGTCAATTCCAGGAGAGTCTGGATGGCACGGATACGCGCCACTCGCCGCGCAAGAGCCGCTGGTTTGATGGCGTGAAAAAGTTCTTCGATGACATGCGCCCGTAGGGTCTGCATCGATGCAATAAAAAGCCCTGCTTATCGGCAGGGCTTTTTTATGCCTGCTGGCGCGCCCAGGCACCCAAAGGATGTATCAGCTACGCTTGCCACAGGTTGTCACTACAGGGAGAGCATCATGTCAGTCATGTATGAAACCACCGTGAACGTTTCCGGCGGACGCAAGGGACATGCCAGAAGTGATGACGGCATTCTTGATGTTGATCTCGCCATGCCCGGCAGCGGCACTGACGCGACCAACCCGGAACAGCTCTTTGCCGCCGGCTATGCGGCCTGTTTTGCCAGTGCGGCAATGGGTGTCGCGCGCCAGCAGGGCCACAAGCTTGACGATATTCCCGTCTCGGCACATGTGGCACTGGATGCTGAAAACCATGACTACAATCTGACGGTCAAATTAACGGCTGAGGTCGCTCTGCCCCAGAACGAGGCGGAAAAGCTGATCGCTCAGGCCCATGAAATGTGTCCGTATTCCAAGGCCACACGCGGCAATATTCAGGTCGACATCGAGGTAAAGGGTCAGTAAATCCGTGATCTGATCCCTACAAAAAACGCACCGCAGCTCTGATAGACTGCGGTGCGTTTTTTATGGAGATCATGACGTCATGTCGACAGGATTGATGCCAGCCAGGTGCTGGTCAAAGGGGCGGTGGCTTGTAGTGCTGCTGTGTCTGCTCGGACTGGTCGGGTGCGCCGGTCAGCAGATGTCTGATGCACCGGGGGCAACCTCTTCGGGCAAGGCTTCCTATTACAGTGACCGCCATCAGGGTGCACGTACTGCCAGCGGTGAGCGCTATGACAAAAATGCCATGACGGCGGCGCACCGCACGCTGGCCTTTGGTACCCGGGTTCGCGTGACCAATCTGGATAACCAGCGACAGGCTGTCGTGCGCATCAACGACCGGGGCCCCTTTTCCAGGGGGCGGGTGATTGATCTCTCACGCGCTGCCGCCGGTCAGATTGGAATGATTAAAAGTGGTGTCGTCCCGGTCAGGCTGGAAGTGCTCAAGTAGCCTGATACTCGAATGCATCGGTGGCGCAGTGCGCAGGCACCATCAGTTTATCGACCCGGATATCAGAGCGCTGTTTCAACGATAAGCATCGGGCTGCCTCGCGAGCAGTTTTCGATACGCCCTTCAACCTGATAGACCTCTCGCAGGAGTTCGGAAGTGACCACGGCCCGTGTCGGGCCGCAGGCTTTCAAGGCACCACCAGCCAGTACCATGGCCTGATCGGCAAAGCGCAGGGCATGGCCGAGGTCATGCAGGGCCACGACGATCAGCATCTGACGCTGTTCGGCCAGCCGGCGCAGCACGCTCAAAAGCCCGATCTGTCGATGCAGATCCAGTGCAGAGGTTGGCTCATCGAGCAGCAGGATGTCGGGGGCCTGTACCAGTGCCTGTGCTGCACTGACCAGCTGGCGCTGCCCGCCGCTGAGATCCCCGATATCACGTTTGGCCAGCGGCTGAAGATTCAGCTCATCGAGTGCCGCATCCACCTGGGCCAGATCCTCGGGCTGCACCTTGAGGCGTCGCCCCTGCATGCGCGCCAGCAACACGCTTTCATAGACACTTAATACAGCATCAATGCGGGTTTCCTGAGGCATGTAGGCCACCGGACGCTCCGAGCGTGCGCCCGTGATCCGAACGTTCCCCGCCCCGGAAAGCAGCCCCAGAATGCGTCGAAACAGCGTGGATTTACCTGCTGCATTGGGGCCCAGCAGGGCGACCACCTGGCCGCCCGACAGCGTCGGCGTGGTAATGCTGGAGAGCACTTCACGCTTGCCGTAGTGGGCCGTTACCTGTTCAAGCGTCAGGCTTACCATGTCGATTTCTTCTGGTTGAGAACAAGAAAGAGAAAGAACGGGATGCCGACCAGCGAGGTGATGATCCCGATAGGAATCACCGTGCCCGGAATCAGCATCTTGGAAATCACCGAGCCCACCGACAGGATCAATGCGCCGCACAGGGCGGAGGCCGGCAGGAAAAAGCGCTGATCTTCCCCCACCAGCATTCGCGCAATATGCGGCCCCACCAGGCCGATAAAGCCGATCGTACCCACAAAGGCGACCGACACGGAAGCCAGCAGTGACACCAGCATCAACACCTCAAGTCTTAGCCGGCGCGGGCGTACACCCATGCTCTCGGCCTTGGCATCACCCAGTCGCATGGCCGTCAATGCCCAGCCGTGGCGGGCCAGCAGCGGGATCGCAATTGCCAGTACCGCAAGCGACACCCAGAGCTTGGGCCAGGTCGCCTTGGTCAGACTGCCCATGGTCCAGAACACCACGGCAGACAGGGCCTGCTGGCTGGCAAAGAACTGGATCAGCGCCATGAGCGCATTGAAGATAAACACCATGGCAATGCCCAGCAGGACGATGGTTTCAATCGTCACGCCACGTCGCATGCTCAAAAGGTGAATCATTAGCGCCGTCAGCATGGCGACCAGAAAGGCATTGATCGGGACGATATAGTCCACTGCGAACGGAACGATCGAGACGCCAAAGGCCAGCGCCAGCGCCGCACCAAAACCGGCGCCGGCCGAAATGCCCAGCGTAAAGGGGCTGGCCAGAGGATTGCTCAGAATGGTCTGCATCTGCGCGCCGGCAATCGACAGGCTGGCGCCGACAACGATGGCCATCAGTGCCACCGGCATGCGGATCTGCCAGACAATGACACTGATCTGCTCGCTGACCGAGCCGGGCGAGAGCAGCGCACGCAGCACCTGGCTCAGATCATAGCGGGCCGGGCCCAGGGCCAGATCGACGCAGAAGCTTAAAAATAGTGCTGCCAGAAGCCCCATCAGAATCAGCTGACGGCGCAGGACCATGGCGCGATAGAAGGTGCGGCCCTGTTCTTGCGAGGTCATGGCGGCCGTTGGCTTATTCATGGCCCGCCTCAAGCGATACCCAGTATCCTGGCTGGTAGGTCAGCGGCAAAAAGCGCTCATGAAGCTCGCGCATGGTGGCATCGGGATCGAGATCTTCAAAAAGCTCGGGATGGAACCATTTGGCCAGTTGCTGGATTGCGACAAAGTAGTAGGGGCTGTTGTAGAACTGATGCCAGATGGCATGTACCTGATCCTGCCTGACGGCATCGATGCCGGTCATGGCGGTGCGATGCGTCAGCGCCTCAAGCTTGCGCCGGGCCTGGGCCGTGTCGGCACCCGGTCCCACGCCCACCCAGGCACCGCCCGGCACGTAGGCTTCCCAGTCACCGCCGGTTACGACAACCTGCTCAGGGTTTGAGGCAATGATCTGTTCGGGATTGAGCGTGCCAAAGGTGGTGGGGATGATGTCATCGGCAATGTTTTGCCCGCCGGCGATGCGTACGTAGTCACCGAAGTTGTGCGGGCCAAAGCTCATGCAGCAATCATCAGAGTAGCCGCCGGCGCGATCAATGAACACGCGTGGGCGTTCAGGACGGGCCTTTTCGATGACATCGGTCACGCGCGCCATCTGCTGGTTGGAAAAATCAATGAAGCGTTCTGCCTTGTCTTCCTTGTCCAGAAGTCTGCCCATGAGTCGGATCGAGGCAGGCGTATCCTTGATCGGATCTTCACGAAAGTCGACATAGACGATGGGAATGCCCAGCGCCGCCAGCTTGGCTTCATAGCCGGCGTCCTCTGTGGCGGTTTTGGCTTCGATATTCATGAAGACCACATCGGGTTTCAAGGAAGCGGCCTGTTCCACGTCAAAGGTGCCATCCTTGAAGCCGCCAAAGGTCGGGATTTTTTTGAGTTCGGGGAAGCGGGCGGCGTAGGCGTCATAGGTCTCGGGATCAGCCTGGGCAAGATCTTCCCGCCAGCCCACAACACCCTCGAAGGGCGTTTCTGGCTGAAGTACGCTGAGCAGGTAGATCTGGCGGCCCTCGCCAAGAATCATTCGCTTGATCGGTGTATCGATGTGCACCTGTCGGCCTGCTACATCGGTGACCACCACATCCTTCGCCTGGGCGGCGCAAGAGAGAAGGGCAAACGTTATAAAAGCGGTAAACAGCAGGTGTCGTTTCATGATGATTGTAATGGCCAGAAGAGGGAGAGACACACCGCAGATGCGGCACCGAAAGGCACCTTTCCGGGCAATGATAAGGTTTATCATTTGCATTTTTCGGCATTATGCGAGGTTTCATGAACACCGTCGAGCGGTGCGGGCCAGAAAATGCGCTGAACAGGCGAGGGCAACAGGATACTTTAAGGGGCGCTCACACCGCAGGGCCCCAGGCGGCGTTACGGAATTGAAATGGCCCCGTTGGCAGAATGCGAACGGGGCCATGAGTATTGCACTGTCGAATGAGATTATCCGGCGTCGGAGGTTTCTTCCCAGTCCCTGACCACGCCTGACATGGTCTTGAGGCGAGCAATGGCCATTTTTGATACGTCATCGAGCTCACTGCCGTCATTGTCGGCATAGTCGATAATCTGGCGTTTCATGTCGCGCGCCCAGAATTTCTTGAGGTGTCCGGCAATCTGCTCGGCCGCCGCCGCATCATTTTCATGATGGCGATTATTGAGACTGATCTGATTGATCATCTTGATCAGCGGTGTAATGGGGTCGTTCATGTCAACCTCGCAGTCCGGGTAAGGTCGTGGCCTGCGGCGCTCATTTGAGCGCCGGCTCCGGTGTTTCGGCATTGGCCAGATAGCGCTGCTGGCGCTCGTCAAAGCGCTGGAACTGCTGCTGCCACGACGAGGGTTGCGAGACCTTCTCGACCTGTACCGCCGTCACCTTGTACTCGGGACAGTTGGTGGCCCAGTCGGAATTGTCGGTCGTGATCACGTTGGCGCCGCTGCCCGGGTGATGGAAGGTGGTGTACACCACGCCCGGCGCCATGCGGTCGCTGACGAGACAGCGCAGTACCGTATGGCCCACGCGGCTGCGAATGCCCAGCCAGTCACCGTCACGTAGCCCGCGGTCCTCGGCATCGACCGGATGGATCTCCAGCACGTCCTCCGAGTGCCAGGCACTGTTGGCGGTGCGTCGTGTCTGCGCGCCCACGTTGTACTGACTGAGAATGCGTCCAGTGGTCAGCAGCAGCGGATAGCGCGGATTGACGCGTTCCTCGGTGGCCACATACTCGGTGATGGCGAAATGACCCTTGCCGATCGGGAAATCCACACCATGCATGGTGGGCGTGCCCAGCGGATAGTCATCATTGCAGGGCCACTGGATGCTGCCCAGTTGCTCAAGCTTTTGATAACTCACCCCGGTGAAGGTCGGCGTAAGGCTTGCGATCTCGTCCATGATCTCGGACGGGTGGCTGTAGTGCATGGGATAGCCCAGTGCATTGGCCAGATCCTGGGTGACTTCCCAGTCTTCCTTGCCGGCGATCGGTGGCATGACGCGGCGCACGCGGTTGATACGCCGCTCGGCATTGGTGAAGGTACCGTTCTTCTCGAGGAAGGTAGCGCCCGGCAGCAGCACGTGGGCGTATTTCGCCGTCTCGTTGAGGAAGATGTCCTGCACGATCAGACAGTCCAGTGACGACAGCGCCGACTCGACGTGCTGGGTATTGGGATCGGACTGCGCAATGTCCTCGCCCTGTACGTAGAGCGCCTTGAAGGTGCCGTTGATGGCGGCGTCAAACATGTTGGGAATGCGAAGCCCCGGCTCGTCATCCAGCGTGGCGTTCCATACGGCTTCAAAACGCTGGCGGATTTCGGGGTCAGCGACATGCTGATAGCCCGGCAGCTCGTGCGGGAACGAGCCCATGTCACAGGAGCCCTGCACGTTGTTCTGTCCGCGCAGCGGGTTGACCCCGACGCCTTCCCGACCGATGTTGCCGGTCGCCATGGCCAGGTTGGCGATCGCCATGACCGTGGTGGAGCCCTGGCTATGCTCGGTTACGCCCAGACCGTAATAGATCGCGCCGTTGTTGGCATTGGCGTAAGTGCGGGCCGCCTCGCGAACCCGCGCCGCCGGCACACCCGTCTCGGCTTCCACCGCTTCCGGTGCATGGCGGGGGTCGGAGATAAATGTGCGCCAGCGCTGATAGCCTTCGGTGTCACAGCGCCGGGCAATGAAGTCGGTGTCCTCAAGGCCTTCGGTGACCACCACATGGCCAAGTGCATTGACCAGTGCCACGTTGGTGCCGGGCTTGAGCGCCAGGTGCAGGCCCTGACCGCCATGGGGCGTTCTGAGCAGGTCGATGCGGCGCGGGTCGGCGACAATCAGCGTCGCGCCCTGGCGCAGTCGGCGCTTCATCTGGGAGGCGAACACCGGGTGGGCATCGGTCGGATTGGCGCCAATGACCAGAATGGTGTCGGCCTTCATGACCGAGTCAAAGGTTTGGGTGCCGGCAGATTCGCCCAGCGTGGTCTTGAGGCCATAGCCGGTCGGCGAGTGGCAGACCCGGGCACAGGTATCGGTGTTGTTGTTGCCCAGCGCGGCACGGATCAGCTTCTGGACCAGATAGGTCTCTTCATTGGTGCAGCGTGAAGAAGTGATGCCGCCGACGCTGTCGCGGCCGTACTGCGCCTGAATCTCCCTGAGGCGCCGGGCGGCAAAGCCGATGGCGTCCTCCCAGGAGACCGCCCGCCAGGGCTGATCGATCGAGTCGCGAATCATCGGCTCGCGGATGCGGTCCTTGTGGGTGGCGTAGCCAAAGGCAAAGCGTCCCTTGACGCAGGAGTGGCCGTGATTGGCGTCGCCGCCCTTGTACGGCACCATGCGCACCAGCTTGTCGCCCTTCATCTGCGCCTCGAACGAGCAGCCCACGCCGCAGTAGGCGCAGGTAGTCACCACGCTGTGCTCGGGAACGCCTTCCTCGATCACGCTTTTCTCCATCAGCGTCGAGGTGGGGCAGGCCTGCACGCAGGCGCCGCAGGAAACGCACTCGGAATCCATGAACGGCTCGTTCTGGCTGGCGGCCACTTTCGAGTCGAAACCGCGTCCCTCGATGGTCAGGGCAAAGGTGCCCTGAACCTCGCCGCAGGCGCGCACGCAGCGTGAGCAGACGATGCACTTGCTGGGATCAAAGCTGAAATAGGGGTTGGAGTCATCAATCTCGGCGTCAAGATGGTTGGCGCCGTCAAAGCCGTAGCGCACCTCGCGAAGCCCCACCACGCCGGCCATGTCCTGCAGCTCGCAGTCACCGTTGGCCGGACAGGTCAGACAGTCCAGTGGGTGATCGGAGATGTAGAGCTCCATTATGTTGCGGCGCAGCTTCGCGATTTTGGCGTTCTGCGTTGTGACCGACATGCCTTCGGTGACCGGCGTGGTGCACGAGGCCGGCATGCCGCGTCGCCCTTCGATCTCCACCGCACAGAGTCGGCAGGAACCGAACGCTTCGAGATTGTCCGAAGCACACAGCCTGGGAATGGTGATGCCGGCCATGGCGGCGGCACGCATGACCGAGGTCCCTTCCGGCACGCGAATCGCGGTGCCGTCGATGGTCAGCTCAACCGGCGTTTCAGAGATTCTGGCCGGGGTGCCCAGATCGCGGTCAAAAAAGGCCGGATTGAATGTGCTCTGGGCTTCACCCACACCACCCAGTCCTGCGTTGAACTGGTGAGCACCGGATTGTTTGGGATCGAAGTAGTTCAGCATGTCGTACCTCCCGCCGTTACGGCCTGTCGAGGTGTCAGATCATCAGGGAAGTGTTGCATGACGCTCTGGACCGGGAACGGCGTCATGCCGCCCATGGCACACAGGGAGCCGTCGAGCATGGTCTCACAGAGATCCGCCAGTAAAACGAGGTTTTTCTCCGGTGCTTCACCGGCACGAATGCGGTCGATGACCTCCACGCCGCGCACCGCGCCGATGCGACACGGCGTGCACTTGCCACAGGATTCGACAGTGCAGAATTCCATGGCAAAACGGGCCTGGTCACCCATGTCGACACTGTCGTCAAACATCACGATGCCGCCGTGGCCCACGACGCCGCCAAAGGCGGCAAAGCCTTCATAGTCGAGTGGATTGTCCCACTGACTCTGGGGCAGATAGGCACCCAGCGGCCCGCCGACCTGTACGGCCTTGAGTGGACGACCGCTCAGGGTCCCGCCACCGAAATCCTCCATCAGCTCGCGCAGACTGGTACCAAAGGCCAGTTCCACCAGCCCACCACGCCTGACGTTGCCGGCCAGCTGGATGGCCAGCGTGCCGCGTGAGCGCCCCATGCCGTAGTCGGCATAGGCCTGTCCACCCTGATCCAGAATGAAGGGCACGGCCGCCAGTGACAGCACGTTGTTGACCACGGTCGGGCGGCCAAAAAGCCCTTCTATGGCAGGCAATGGCGGCTTGGCACGTACCAGCCCACGCTTGCCTTCAAGACTTTCCAGCAGTGAGGTCTCCTCGCCGCAGATATAGGCGCCGGCACCCAGGCGCACTTCCAGATGAAAGGCGCGGCCGCTGTCGAGGATGTTGCTGCCGAGATAGCCGGCAGCCACGGCGCGCTCGATCGCCTCGTTGAGAATGGCGTGGGCCAACGGGTATTCGGAGCGCAGATAGATGTAACCCTGATCGGCGCCTGCGGCGAGACCGGCAATGGTCATGCCCTCGATCAGCATGTAGGGGTCGCATTCCATGACCAGGCGGTCGGCAAAGGTGCCGGAGTCGCCTTCATCGGCGTTGCAGACCACGTACTTCTGCCCGGCCGGCTGGTCGTGCACGGTCTGCCACTTGATGCCGGTCGGGAAGGCCGCGCCACCCCGGCCCCGCAGTCCGGAGGTCTTGATCTCATCAACAATGGTCTGACTACTGAGTGCCAGCGCCTTTTTCAGGCCTTCGAAGCCGCGCAGGGCGGTGTAGTCCTCAATCGACACCGGGTCAGTAATGCCGATGCGCGAGAAGGTCAGGCGCTGCTGGCCCTTGAGATAGGCGATCTCCTCGGTCAGCCCCAGGGCCAGCGTGTGATCCTGGCGACCCTCAAGCAACCCGGCATCAAGCAGTGGTTCCACGTCACCTGGCGTGACCGGGCCAAACGCGACGCGACCCTCGGGGGTGTCGACCTCGACCAGCGGTTCCAGGTAGAACAGCCCGCGTGAGCCGTTGCGTACCACATTGATGTCCACACCGCGTGTTTTTGCACCGCGTTCAATGCGTGCTGCGACCCGGTCGGCGTCCAGCGCCCTGGCAGTCGTGTCCCGGGGGACATAAACGGTAATCGCCATCACTTCACCTCCAGGACGGTGGCCGAGAGCTCATCCGTCAGTTGATCGAACCGCTCGGGCGTCATGCGCCCAAACACGTCGTCGTTAACGCGAATGGATGGCCCGCAGGCACAGTTGCCCAGGCAGTAGACCGGCTCCAGCGTAAATTCGTGGTCCGGTGTGGTCTGGTGGTAGTCCACACCCAGCGACGCCTTGACGTGTGCCTCCAGCTGACGGCTGCCGACGGACTGACATGCTTCGGCGCGACAGACCTGGATGACACTGCGTCCCGGCGGATGAGTGCGAAAGTGATGGTAGAAACTGATGATGCCGTGCACTTCGGCGCGAGTGTGGCGCAACGCCTCGGCAATCAATGGCACCGCCGCTTCGGGAATAAAGCCAAAGCGGTCCTGAATGGCGTGGAGCAGAGGCAGCATGGCGCCGGGTGTCGACTGGTACGCGTCAATCACTGCCTGTAGTTGCGCCGGCGTCCAGGCGTCGGCGACGGGGGAGCTTGCGTGTGACATGGCCGGGTCTCATCAGGTCGGAAGGTGGGGCTATTGATGCGCTGCACCAACGGCACTCATCCAATCGTCTTATAGGAATCGTTATTCATAACTGCTTTAAGTCAGGGTCACGTTCGGCACCAAACTAGCACTCTCAATGCGGCGGCAAAATATGAACAGAAATGCTTAGAGGAAAGTTGAATATCGCCCCGGCGTGGCGCTTTTATCGCGATGACGGCGAACTGCTTGATCCAGTGCTGTTTATGCTGCTGGCAGGTATTCGCGAGACCGGCAAGCTCACCCACGCGGCCAGTGCGGCGGACATTTCCTATCGACATGCCTGGAACCTGCTTAACCGGGGCGAGGCCTTCTTCGGCATGGCGCTGGTGGAAATGCGTCGCGGCCATGGCACACGGCTGTCACCGCTAGGAGAAAAGCTTCTGTGGTCGGAGCAGCGGGTGCGTGCGCGGCTGGGGCCACAGCTCGATACCATGGCCTCCGAGCTCAATCATCAGCTCCAACAGCTGCTGGATGGCGCCCATCCCGTACTGCGGCTGCACGCCAGCCACGGTTATGCCGTAGCGCTGCTGCCGGATTTTCCGGGTGAGCTGGATCTGCGCTATTGCACGTCCGTGGAGGCGCTTGACGCGCTGCGCCGCGAGGAGTGTGACCTGGCCAGCCTGCATGTGCCGGTACAGCCACATCTGGCCGAGAAGGTCCTGGCAGTCTATCGGCCTTATCTATCGGGGCAGGATCTGAAGATCATTCGCTTTGTGACCCGGCATCAGGGGCTGATGCTGCGTCACGAGGATCGCCATCGAATCCGCAGCGTAGCGGATCTCACGCGTGCAGATGTGCGGTTCATCAATCGCAATGAACGTTCCGGTACCCGCATGCTGTTCGATCTTTTGCTGGCGGAGCACGGTGTGGATGAGGCCGCTATCCCTGATGCGCGTCATGAAGAGTTTACGCACACGGCGGTCGCGGCCTATGTGGCGGCCGGCATGGCCGATGCCGGCTTTGGGGTAGAAGCCGCCGCGAGGCAGTTCGGGCTCGATTTCGTGGCACTGTCCACCGAGCACTATCTGCTGGTCTGTCGTACCGAGCGGCTGGCCCAGGAAAACATGCAGGCGCTGCTGGCCTATATGGCATCAAGGGGCTTTCTGGCGGAGGTAGCCTCACTGGAAGGTTACGCGCCGGATCGCTGTGGTGAAGTCAGTACCTTCGAGGCATTGCTGGCGGAAAACGCCGGGAGCGCCTGAGCGCTGTCTATCGGGCGCGTGGCATAGGGTCATGCGCCTTTGCCGGCATCGTCAGGAACATCAAAACATCCCAGCAGCGAGCGCTGCAGCCAGCTGAAGTTGTCGTCGCTGACCATCAGATAACGCTGCGGCCCGATTTGGGTCAGGCCTTCAAAATTGTCCAGCCGCCAGTTTTCGTCGCTGGCGAGACGGGCAATGGTGTTGCCGGGGATGATGCTGTCCGGTGAGGCGTTCGTGATACGGGCACGGCGCAGCGAGATGATCAGGGGCCTGCCGACCTTGAAGTCGCGCTCGAGCATCAGGATGTCATCATTCAGCGGTGCCATGGCGGTCAGGCCGCTGTTGCTGCTCTGGCGTTGCCAGCGCCACTGGCGGCCGTCGAGAGCGAACAGCCGGCTTTCATTGTCGGCCATGCCGTCTGATGCAAATTCAAGCCCAGCGATGATGCCGTGGCCGGGATGGTTGACCAGTGCTTCCAGACTGCCGTTATAACGGGCACCTTCCAGCGCCGAAGGTACAATGGCCTCTCCCAGCGGCTTCCCCTCAAGCGTGAAGCGCTGTAATCGATGGCGGCGTTCGAAGCCGACCAGTAGCGCTTTTTCTCCATGCTCGTCTTCCGTCAACACCATGGATTCACTGTCGGCCCAAGGCATTTCAAGCGGCTGCCCGCTGTGATCACGCAGGGGTGTTGAATCAAGCAGCTCAAGGCGACTCAACTGTTGTTGGTCGTCAAAATGCGGGCGAGCGCGATAGAGCCGGGCGCGATCGGAAAGCATGTATAGAAGGTTGCTTTTCGGGTCGAACGCAAGCTCCGACAGCCCGCCCAGCGGTTGGCCATCGGGCATGCGATCCGGCAGCTCCAGCATGCCGCACCACTCAAGACGCTCGGGGCGTGAGCCGCCCGGAGGCCCCCCCGGGTCGATGACACCGGCGCGGGTGCAGCCGGGCAGCAGCGCCAGCCAAAGGGCCAGGGCCGTTGCAGAAAGGAGGGAGTGGATGCGTCTGTCTGCCATGGGGTCATCCGGTTGCCTGTTCTGATGGGGTATAGTGGCAGACAATCGTGCAGGCAAATGATGAACATGACATGAGCAGGAGGACGGCGTGACACGAATCGCCATCATGGGCGCTGCAGGGCGCATGGGTAAAATGTTGATCGAGGCGGTCAGCGGTGACGAGAGGGCTCGATTGACCGGCGCCGTGGTACGTCCGGAGAGCTCGTTGAAGGGCGCCGATGCCGGCGAGCTGGCCGGTCAGGGTCGGTTGGGCGTGACGCTTTCGGGTAGTCTCGAGGAGGTCATCGATGATTTTGATGTGCTGATCGATTTCACCACGCCCGCCCTGACGCTTGAAAATCTGGCGCTGTGTGCGGCACATGGCAAGCGTATGGTGATCGGCACCACAGGATTCAGTGAGGAAGAACTGACGCGCCTTGAAGGCTTTTCAGATCGGGTGCCCTTCGTGTTTGCCGCCAACATGAGTACCGGCGTCAATCTGTCGCTTAATCTGCTGGCAACGGCGGCGCGGGCGCTGGGCGATGCCGGCTTTGATATCGAGATCATCGAGGCCCATCACCGCCACAAGGTTGATGCCCCTTCGGGCACGGCACTGATGATGGGGCGGGCTGTCGCCGAGCCGCTGGGGCGTGATCTGAAAGCCGATGGCGTCTATCAGCGCGTAGGTCAGATCGGTCCCAGAAGCGCGCGCGAAATCGGCTTTTCCACCGTGCGTGGCGGCGACATTGTGGGCGAGCACACCGTGCTGTTTGCCGCCGAGGGCGAGCGCATCGAGATTACCCACAAGGCGTCGAGCCGGCTGACCTTCGGACGTGGTGCCGTGCGCGCGGCGCACTGGCTGATGGATCAAAAGGCAGGCCATTACGATATGCAGGATGTGCTGGGCCTCAAACAGGCCCTTCCTGACGGCTCTGCTGCCTGAACATTGTGTGATGGCATGCGGGCGTGAAATCCGATATTATCGGCACAATTTGGCCGGGTCGAACCCGCAGACCATGGCGATAACAAAAGCGGGATGAAACCCTTAAGGGTTTCGTCCCGCTTTTTTGCAGCCCGGGACCGCGCTTTCAATCAGGGCGCGCCAAAAGGGTATGGTCGACGGGGTCGCCAGACGGCCGGTTTTCTGGTCAGCGTTGTGGCATGTTGCTTTCGCTGACAGTCTCTTTTGCCCTGTGGAGGACGTTGCATTGATCAAACCCGCGATTCTGGCGCTCGAGGATGGCAGCGTATTTCACGGCGTCTCCATTGGCGCCGACGGAGAAACCAGTGGCGAAGTGGTCTTCAATACGGCCATGACGGGATATCAGGAGATTTTGACTGACCCTTCCTATTCTCGTCAGATTGTCACGCTCACCTACCCCCATATCGGCAACACCGGCATCAATGAAGAGGATGTCGAATCCCATCGCATCCACGCCGCCGGCCTTGTTATTCGCGATCTGCCGCGCCTGGTCAGCAATTTCCGCAGTGTCCGGGCGCTGGATGACTATCTGGCGGCCCACGGTATTCTGGGTATTGCCGATATCGATACGCGTCGTCTGACGCGTCTTTTGCGTGACAAGGGGGCCCAGAACGGCGCCATTGTCGCCGGTGCGGATGCCCAGGGCGAAGAAGCCGTGGCACGTGCACTGGCGGCGGCGCGCGCCTTTCCCGGCCTCAAGGGCATGGATCTGGCGCGCGAGGCCAGTGCCCGTGAGATTCATGAATGGCATGACGGTGAATGGCAGCTGAGTGCCGGCTACGCCGACTTTCGACAGCGCGAGCGCCCCTGGCACGTGGTGGCCTATGACTTTGGCACCAAGCACAACATCTTTCGCATGTTGACCAGCCGCGGGTGTCGCCTGACCGTGGTACCGGCGCAGACGCCGGCCAGTGACGTCATGGCGATGAACCCCGATGGTGTCTTTCTTGCCAATGGCCCGGGTGACCCGGAGCCCTGCGACTATGCCATCAAGGCCATTCAGGAAATTCTGGCCACCGGCACGCCGGTCTTTGGCATCTGTCTGGGGCATCAGCTGCTGGCGCTGGCCAGCGGTGCGAAGACCATCAAGATGAAGCAGGGCCACCACGGCGCCAACCACCCGGTGCTGGATATTGATCGCGGCCATGTCATGATTACCAGCCAGAACCATGGTTTCGCCGTTGAAGAGGCATCACTGCCGGCCAATGTGCGGGCCACCCATCGGTCACTGTTTGACAATACCCTTCAGGGCATCGAGTTGACCGATACACCGGCATTCAGCTTTCAGGGGCACCCGGAAGCCAGTCCCGGGCCACATGACGTTTCACCGCTGTTTGATCGCTTCGTGGCCATGATGGAAAGCCGCCATCAGGCGGCCTGACCCGGCCCTGGCGGCTGCCATCACGGCCGCCGGGATCGCCATCGCATCTGACTTGTTCGCATCCCATTTTTCGACGCAGTGAAATCGTCATGCCAAAACGTACCGACCTGAAAAGCATTCTGATCATTGGCGCAGGCCCCATCGTTATCGGCCAGGCCTGTGAGTTCGACTATTCCGGCGCCCAGGCCTGCAAGGCGCTGCGTGAGGAGGGGTACCGGGTCATTCTGGTCAACTCCAATCCGGCTACCATCATGACCGATCCGGCCATGGCGGATGCTACCTACATTGAACCGGTGACCTGGGAGACGGTGGCGCGCATCATCGAGCGCGAGCGTCCTGATGCGGTGCTGCCGACCATGGGTGGCCAGACTGCGCTCAACTGTGCGCTTGAGCTGGACCGGCGCGGCATTCTTGATGAGTTTGGCGTGGAACTGATCGGGGCCAACGCCAGGGCCATCGAGAAGGCCGAGGATCGGGATCTCTTTGACAAGGCGATGAAAAACATCGGTCTTGAATGCCCAAAGGCCCGGGTCGCGCATTCGATGCCGGAGGCCTGGGAAATCCAGTCCGAGCTGGGCTTTCCCTGCATTATTCGTCCGTCCTACACCATGGGCGGCTCCGGTGGTGGCGTGGCCTACAACCGCGAAGAGTTTGAAGAGATCTGCCATCGCGGCTTCGAGCTCTCTTCCAACCATGAGCTTTTGATCGATGAGTCGCTGCTGGGCTGGAAAGAGTACGAGATGGAGGTCGTGCGCGATAAAAACGACAACTGCATCATTGTCTGCGCGATCGAGAACTTCGACCCGATGGGGGTGCATACCGGTGATTCCATCACCGTGGCGCCGGCCCAGACGCTGACCGACAAGGAGTACCAGATCATGCGTAATGCATCGATCGCGGTACTGCGCGAGATTGGCGTGGAAACCGGGGGCTCCAACGTGCAGTTCGGCGTTGACCCGGATACCGGACGCATGGTGGTTATCGAGATGAACCCGCGTGTGTCGCGTTCGTCAGCGCTGGCCTCCAAGGCGACTGGCTTCCCGATCGCCAAGGTCGCCGCCAAGCTGGCCGTGGGCTACACCATGGATGAGCTGCAAAACGATATTACCGGTGGGGCAACGCCGGCGTCGTTTGAGCCGTCCATCGACTATGTCGTGACCAAGCTGCCGCGCTTTACCTTCGAGAAGTTCCCGCAGGCCAACGACCGACTGACCACGCAGATGAAGTCGGTGGGTGAGGTCATGGCCATTGGACGTACCTTCCAGGAGTCGCTGCAAAAGGCGCTGCGCGGTCTGGAGATCGGTGTTGACGGGCTTGACCCGAAACTTGCTGATTTCGACGAGGCATCGCGTCAACTGATGCAGGGCGAACTGCAGCGCCCGGGCGCCGATCGCATCTTCTTTGTGGCCGATGCCTTCCGGGCAGGTCTGTCGCTGGATGAGGTCTTCAATTTCACCAAAATTGATCGCTGGTTCCTGATTCAGATTCAGGAGCTGATCGTTCTGGAAGGCCAGATTGCCAAGGCTTCGTTGAAGGATCTCAGCCGCAAGCAGGTCTATTTCTACAAGCGCCGCGGCTTTGGTGACGCGCGTCTGGCACGCCTCATCGGCGTGAGCGAAAAGGCGTTCAGGGAGCATCGCCAGTCACTCGATGTGCGCCCGGTCTTCAAGCGCGTTGATACCTGCGCCGCTGAATTTGCCACATCCACGGCCTACATGTACTCCACGTATGAAGAGGAGTGCGAAGCCAACCCCAGCGACCGGCAAAAGATCATGGTGCTGGGCGGTGGTCCCAACCGTATCGGTCAGGGCATCGAGTTCGACTATTGCTGTGTGCATGCCGCACTCGCCATGCGCGAGGATGGTTATGAAACCATCATGGTCAACTGTAATCCGGAAACCGTCTCGACCGACTATGACACCTCGGATCGCCTTTATTTCGAGCCGGTCACGCTTGAAGACGTGCTGGCGATTGTCGAAACGGAAAGGCCGGTGGGCGTGATCGTACAGTTCGGTGGTCAAACGCCACTGAAGCTTGCCCGCGATCTGGAAGCCGCAGGCGTACCCATTATTGGTACGACGCCGGACGCCATCGATCGCGCCGAGGACCGCGAGCGCTTTCAGCAAATGATCGAAAAGCTGGGGCTCAAGCAGCCGCACAATGCGACCGCGCGCAGCTTTGAGGACGCTTTTGTCAAGGCGGAAAAGATTGGCTATCCGCTGGTGGTGCGCCCCTCCTATGTACTGGGCGGCCGGGCGATGGAGATCGTCTACTCCGCTGACGAGCTTGAGAACTACATGACCCACGCGGTCAAGGTATCCAATGACTCGCCGGTACTGCTGGATCATTTCCTCAATGCCGCCATCGAGGTGGATATTGATGCGATCAGCGACGGCAAGGATGTCGTGATCGGCGGCATCATGCAGCATATCGAGCAGGCGGGCGTGCATTCAGGTGACTCGGCGTGTTCGCTGCCGCCCTATTCGCTGCCGGCCGACGTGCAGGATCGCATGCGTGATCAGGTGCAGCGCATGGCGTTGGAGCTCAATGTCGTGGGTCTGATGAACGTACAGCTGGCCTGGCAGGATGGTGAGGTGTATGTCATCGAGGTCAATCCGCGTGCCTCGCGTACCGTGCCGTTTGTCTCGAAATGCATCGGGCGTTCGCTGGCCCAGCTGGCCGCTCGTGTCATGGCCGGCAAGACGCTGGTGGAGCTTGAGTTTACCCGTGAGCACATCCCGAACTTCTATAGCGTCAAGGAAGCGGTTTTCCCCTTCAACAAGTTCCCGGGAGTGGATCCGATTCTGACACCGGAGATGAAGTCGACCGGCGAGGTCATGGGCACCGGTACGACCTTTGCCGAAGCCTTCTACAAGGCGCAACTGGGGGCAGGCGAGGCCATTCCGGCGCTCAGCGGCGATCGCCGGGCGTTCCTTTCGGTTCGCGATCCTGACAAGGAGGGCGTTATTGACGTAGCGCGTTCTCTGTTAACATTAGGCTTTACGTTGATTGCCACGCATGGCACGGCGCAGGCACTGAATGCTGCCGGTCTGCCGGTTGAAGCGGTCAACAAGGTATTTGAAGGCCGTCCCCATATCGTCGACATGATTAAAAACGATGAGGTTGCCTACATCGTGAATACGACCGAGGGGCGGCAGGCCATTAACGATTCTTCCATGATTCGCCGCTCGGCGCTGTCACACAAGGTGCCCTATGCCACGACCCTGGCTGGGGCGCGTGCCGTGTGTATGGCGCTTGAGTATGGTAACGAGATTACCGTGCGGCGACTTCAGGAACTCCATACGAGTGTAACGGCATGAGCAGGGTTCCGATGACGGTGCAGGGCGAACAGGCCCTGCGTGAAGAGCTTAACCAGCTCAAGGGTGTTGATCGTCCGCGCGTGATCGCAGAGATAGCCGAGGCGCGCGAGCACGGCGACCTGAAAGAAAATGCGGAGTATCACGCAGCGCGTGAGCAGCAGGGGTTTATTGAAGGGCGCATTCAGGAGATCGAATCACGCCTGTCCAATGCTCAGGTCATTGATGTCACCAAAATGCCACATACCGGCAAGGTCATCTTTGGTACCACGGTCAGGCTCCTGAATCTCGATACCGACGAGGAAGTAGCCTACCGGATCGTGGGTGAAGATGAAGCCAACATCAAGAGTGGCAAGATTTCGGTCAACTCGCCCATCGCCCGTGCATTGGTGGGTAAATCCGAAGGCGATGTGGTCAATGTGCGCACGCCAGGTGGCGATGTCGAGTATGAAATCGATACGGTCGAACATATCGGTTAAGCCGGCTCGTATTGTCTGCCATAAAAAAGCCCCCCGACACTGTCGGGGGGCTTTTTCATTCAGCACATCTTCATCAAATCACAAGAACTTGATGATGATTACTGTGTATAGCGCGCCACGTTGGAAAGTCTGGGGTCAGCCTTGGGGTTGTGGCGATAAAGCAGCGCGGTCTTGCCGATATTCTGTACCAGTTCGGCACCGGACTGCTCCAGCAGATGATGAATGATCTCGGTACGCTCGTCGCGCTCAGCGCCGGCAATGCGTATCTTGATCAGTTCGTGGTCGGTAAGCGCACGCTCAAGCTCACCCATGACTCCCTCGGTCAGGCCCTTGTCACCAATCAAAACAACCGGATTGAGAATGTGGCCGACGCTTCGCAGGGTTTTCTTTTGTGCCGCTGTAAGGCTCATGATATGTTGAAAACTCTCGATCCCTTTTCATGTACCCTCATCTTACTCCAGACAACGGCAGTGGCGCCAACGGTTGTATGGCGCGTGGTGTCCTTTCCTGTCGTCGTGCTGGTGTTTGATCGCTGTGGCACTGCAATCCCCTTTTTCGGACGTTAACGTGACACGCGCCAAAAAGTCGGCCGCCGGCAAAAAGCTTCACCCGATAACGGCTGGATGAGGGAACATTTTGATGATGTCCGGAGCAAGCGCAGTCGGGTGGATGGCTCTCGTACAAGTTACAAGCTGCTCGAAATGGATGATCGCGATCGTCTTCTTGCGCCTGGAATGAGTGTAGTGGATCCTGGCGCCGTGCCTGATGGATGGAGTCAAGGTCGCCATGGCTCGCGTGGGAGATCAGAGACAGGTTATCGCTACTGGTATTCCTGAAATGGATGTCATTGCGGATGGATTTCATTCAGGGTGACTTTACGGAGGAGCAGACACTACATGCTATGCTCGAGGCGCTCGGAAATCGGCCGGTCAATGTTGTGCTGCCAGATATGGTGCCCAATATGAGCAGGCAGATGGCCATTGACCAGCCCAAGGCCATGTATCTTGTAGCGCTGGCACTTGATATGGCGCAGCAGGTGCTGTCGCCAGTTGGCGATTTCCTGACCAGGGTCTTTCAGGGAGAGGGTTTTGATCAGTACCTAAAGGAAATGCGTCTGCGGTTCGATAAGGTAGTTATTCGTAAACCCGATGCCTCGCGTCCAAGATTGCGAGAAGTATATCTGCTGGGGCGTGGTTTTCGCGCGTAAGCTTGTAATCGAAAGCCCGTGCCCCAAGCTATCCGACACATACCGGGCCACGCCTGGCAGGCAGAATCACGTAGTGAGGGTGTCCCCTTGAACGACATGGCCAAGAATCTGATCCTCTGGTTGATTATCGCAGCGGTCCTGCTGACGGTGTTCAACAATTTCAGTGTCGACAACTCGCCGCAGGCGATGAATTATTCCCAGTTTGTCGAGCAGGTCCAAAAGAACCAGATCCGTCAGGTCACCATCGATGGTTACGACATTCGTGGTGAGCGCGATGATGGCTCTACCTTTCAGACCATCAGGCCTTCTGCTGAAGATCCGCGTCTGATGGATGATTTGCTCAGCAATAACGTTACCGTTATAGGCAAGGAGCCCGACCAGCAAAGTATCTGGTCACGGCTGTTGATTGCCAGCTTCCCCATCCTGCTGATTCTGGGCATCTTTTTGTTCTTCATGCGACAGATGCAGGGTGGCGGCGCCGGCAAGGGCGGCCCCATGAGCTTTGGAAAGTCCAAGGCAAAGCTGCTTTCCCATGAACAGGTCAAGACCACCTTCAAGGATGTCGCCGGGTGTGACGAGGCCAAGGAAGAAGTTGAAGAGCTGGTCGACTTCCTCAAGGATCCTTCCAAGTTTCAGCGCCTGGGAGGGCAGATCCCGCGAGGCGTATTGCTGGTAGGTCCACCCGGAACGGGCAAGACTCTGCTGGCAAAGGCCATCGCCGGCGAAGCGCGTGTCCCGTTCTTTACCATATCGGGTTCTGACTTCGTCGAAATGTTCGTGGGCGTTGGTGCCTCTCGCGTGCGCGACATGTTCGAACAGGCCAAAAAGCAGGCACCCTGCATCATCTTTATCGACGAGATCGATGCCGTGGGTCGCTCACGCGGCTCCGGTATGGGCGGTGGTCACGATGAGCGCGAGCAGACCCTGAACCAGCTGCTGGTCGAGATGGATGGTTTTGAAGCCAATGAAGGCATCATCATCATTGCTGCGACCAACCGCCCTGATGTGCTTGACCCTGCGCTGCTGCGTCCGGGACGTTTTGATCGTCAGGTTACCGTCGGTCTTCCCGACATTCGTGGTCGCGAACACATTCTGGGCGTACATCTTCGCAAGGTACCGCTGGCGGATGACGTTCGACCGGAGCTGATCGCGCGTGGCACGCCGGGCTTCTCGGGTGCCGAGCTTGCCAACGTGGTCAATGAGGCAGCGCTCTTTGCCGCCCGCAAGAACCGCCGTCTCATCGGTATGGCCGAGCTTGAAATGGCCAAGGACAAGATCATGATGGGTGCTGAAAAGCGCTCGATGGTCATGTCGGAAAAGGAAAAGCGCAACACGGCCTATCATGAAGCCGGACACGCCATTATCGGTCTTCTGATGCCGGAACATGATGCCGTGTACAAGGTCACCATCATTCCGCGTGGCCGTGCACTGGGCGTTACCATGTTCCTGCCCAATGAGGATCGCTATAGTTTCACGCGTCAACAGATCATCAGTCAGATCTGCTCCCTGTTCGGTGGACGTATCGCTGAAGAAATGACGCTTGGCCCCAATGGCGTGACGACAGGAGCTTCCAACGACATCAAGCGTGCTACCGAGCTTGCCCATAACATGGTCGCCAAGTGGGGGCTGTCACAGGAGATGGGCCCGCTGATGTATGACGAGGACGAGTCACATCAGTTCCTGGGTGGTCCGGGTAGTGGTGGCAGCAAGTTCACCTCAGCGGAAACCTCTTCGAGGCTGGACCGCGAGATTCGTCGCATCATTGACGAGTGCTACCAGCAGGCCGAGCAGATCCTGCATGACAATCGTGACAAGCTTGATGCGATGACCGATGCACTGATCAAGTTCGAAACCATCGATGCCGATCAGATCAACGACATCATGGAAGGACGTGATCCACGTCCGCCGAAGGAGCCGGGCAGTAGTGGTCCGAGTGGCGGCCTGGGTACACCCGACAATAGTCCTTCGGATGTTCGTCCTGCTGACGATGAACCGGAAAGCAGCGATACCGATGATACTCGGCGGCGTCCGTCTGATCCGCTGGGCGGTTCTTCCGGACATTGACTTTCGTTTTACGTATCATGACCGCCCTCCGGGGCGGTTTTTTTATGTTCGACGATGACAATGTCAGACCGTCGGCTCATGTGTCAGGAGTCACAATGTCCAATGCAGCTACTTTCATGTCGTGCAGCCAGCGGCACCAGCTAACGCTGGATAGACCCCATGTGATGGGGATCCTCAACGTGACGCCGGATTCCTTTTCCGACGGGGGCAGACACGCTGCAGGTGATGCCGCAATGCGCCATGCAGAAGGCATGCTTCGTGACGGCGCCGACATCATTGATGTGGGCGGCGAGTCCACCCGTCCCGGTGCCACGCCTGTCAGCGTACAACAGGAGCTGGACCGGGTGGTGCCGGTAGTAGAGCGGCTGGTCAGTGAGCTGGGGGCGCTGGTGTCAGTGGATACCAGTGCACCGGAGGTGATGACAGCCATTGCTGAAGCTGGTGCCGGTATGATCAATGATGTGCGTTCGTTGCGACGACCGGGCGCGCTGGAAGCAGCCGCTGCTTCGGGATTACCCGTATGTCTCATGCATATGGTGGGTGAGCCCGATAACATGCAAAATGACCCACAGTATGAGCGTCCCATCGAAGAGGAAGTGACGGCATTTCTGGCGCAACAGATCGAACGCTGTCGTGATGCCGGCATCACTGCCGATCGGCTGCTGGTTGACCCGGGTTTTGGTTTTGCAAAGACGCTTGCGCACAATCTGCGTTTGATGAATCGCCTAGAGTATCTCCAGCGTCTGGGCTATCCCTTGCTGGTGGGGACGTCTCGCAAGGGCATGATCGGTCGTTCGCTGTCACGCGAGGTGGATGAGCGTCTTTATGGCGGTCTGGCACTGACAACTCTTGCCATCAGCAAGGGTGCCTGGATTATCAGAACACATGATGTCGCTGCCAGCGCTGATGCCGTTGGCATGACCTGTGCAGTACTCAAGGAAGGCAAATAGCAATGGCAAGACAATATTTCGGCACGGATGGTATTCGCGGCACGGTAGGTCAGGCGCCCATTACGGCAGATTTCATGCTGCGTCTGGGGTGGGCTGCCGGGCGCGTCTTTGCGCGTCAAAACCGTCGGGCACGCGTGCTGATCGGCAAGGATACCCGTATCTCGGGGTATATGTTCGAGTCTGCACTGGAAGCCGGTTTTTCGGCGGCCGGCGTGGATGTAGCGCTGCTGGGGCCGATGCCAACGCCCGGCATTGCCTATCTGACAAGTACGCTACGGGCCAGCGCCGGCGTTGTCATCAGCGCCTCGCATAACCCGTACCAGGATAACGGCATCAAGTTCTTCTCACGGGATGGCACCAAGCTTCCCGACGCGCTGGAAGATGAAATCGAGCGTGAGCTTGAAGGTCTGCAGGAAACGGTAGGTCCCGACCGGCTTGGCAAGGCCGTACGTATTGAAGATGCAGCAGGGCGGTATATAGAGTTCTGCAAGTCAACGGTGCCCAATCGCTTCGGTCTGCATGGCCTGAAGATCGTGATCGATTGCGCCAATGGTGCTACCTACCATATTGCTCCCAATGTCTTTCGTGAGCTGGGTGCCGAGGTCATTACACTGGGCGTGACGCCTGACGGGCTCAACATCAATCAGCAGGTGGGCTCCACGCACCCGGAAGTCATGCGCGAAAAGGTGCTCGAGACCGGTGCGGATCTAGGGATTGCCTTTGATGGTGATGGCGACCGTGTGATCATGGTGGATCATGCCGGTCGCATCGTGGATGGCGATGACATCCTTTACATCATTGCACGTGATCGTCAGCGTCGTGGTGTGCTGGGCGGTGGCGTTGTCGGTACGCTGATGAGCAACTTCGGACTGGCATCAGCGCTGGAAGAACTTGATATCCCCTTTGTACGTGCCAAGGTAGGCGACCGCTATGTTATCGAGCAGATGCTGGCGCGTGACTGGCAGCTGGGCGGAGAGTCTTCGGGTCATATCCTGTGCGGCCATGCACAAACCACGGGTGATGGGATTGTGTCTGCCCTTCAGGTACTGGCGACCATGGTCATTGAAGAGCGAAGCCTTGGTGAGCTGCTGGAGGGTATGGAAAAGGCACCACAGGCGCTGATCAATGTTCGTCTGATACCCGGCGTTGACAAGACGGCGCTCATGGAGAGTGCCCCGGTCACGAATGCGGTCAGGGATGTCGAAGAGACGCTGGGCGAATCGGGACGCGTTCTGCTGAGACCCTCCGGTACAGAACCGCTGATTCGGGTTATGGTGGAAGGACGCCCCCGCTTTGATGTGCAGGCACTGGCACAGAAAATTGCCGATGAAATCGAGCAGGGCATGTCGGCTGCCCAGGCGTGAAGAAAACGGGGCGTGGTTGTGTTCGCGCCATCGCTCCATTACCATCGCCCTCCTTGCGGAGGCATCTACCGATACTTTCCTGTTCCGGACAGGCTAGGGAGAAGTCATCATGCGTAAGCCACTGATTGCCGGCAACTGGAAGATGAACGGTTCGCTGGAGCTTTTGGAAACAATGAAGCAGGCCCTGACGTCTGCACAGGTTTCCTCAAGCGTCGAGGTCGCCATTATTCCGCCCTTTACGTTGCTCATGTCAGCAGGCAGGACGTTGTCAGACAGCGCAATAAGGCTTGGCGCCCAGACCCTTCATCCCGAGCCTTCCGGTGCCTTTACCGGTGAGGTCAGTGCCTCCATGCTGACAGAATGTGGCGTCAGCCATGTGCTGGCAGGTCATTCCGAGCGTCGTACCCTGTTCGGTGAGGATGATCAGGCCGTACTTGCCCGTGTTACGGCAGCCCTTGATGCCGGGATGACACCGATACTATGTGTTGGTGAAACGCTGGAAGAGCGTGAAGCTGACAGGGTGGAAACGGTAGTGCTGGGTCAGGTAAAAACCGTGATTGATGCTCTTTCCGCATCGCAGCGTTCCAGGCTGGTCATTGCCTATGAGCCGGTCTGGGCCATCGGCACGGGTCGTACGGCAACGCCTGAACAGGCGCAGCAGGTACATGCCATGATTCGTTCATGGTTGTCAGACAAGGATCCCGCGCTGGGAGAAGGCATGCGCCTGCTTTATGGCGGCAGCATGAAGGCTGACAATGCAGCCGAGCTTCTTTCACAGCCGGATATCGATGGGGGGCTGATAGGCGGCGCCTCGCTTAAACCCGATGACTTTATTGCGATTTGTCACGCAGCAGGTTGATTAAATGTACGTTGCCATCATTCTGATTCACGTCCTTCTTGCCATCAGCCTGATTGCGCTGGTGCTACTGCAGCGCGGCAAGGGCGCCGAGGCCGGTGCGGCTTTCGGCGGCGGCGCTTCGCAAACGGTACTGGGATCGCAGGGCGCCTCCAAGACGCTTGCCCGCCTCACCGGTGTACTGGCGGCACTGTTTTTCGTGACATCGCTGGGTCTTGCCTGGCTGGTGGACCGCGGCGGTGATTCCCAGAGCGGTATTCCTGATGCCAGCGTGATCGAGCAGCAGCGAAGCGGGGCGCCACGTCTGGATGATGGCGATGATGCTCCTCGGGCGGGCACTGCACAGCAGGGCACTGACGATGCTGATGGCCTGACAGTACCTTCTACGGACAGCAATAACAGTAATTGATGCAAGAGGTCATGCATCGCTTGACGAATCGAGTCAGGGGATGCATAATCTCGCGCCAGTGATGAGGCACTCGCCTGGCGGTGCTTCATCAAGCGTCTGACAAAAGTATTGGTGTCAGACGAGGCAGAACGAAAGTTCTGCCAGACCGAAAGCCGAAGTGGTGGAATTGGTAGACACGCTATCTTGAGGGGGTAGTGACCTTATGGTCGTGCGGGTTCAAGTCCCGCCTTCGGCACCATCGGAACTGCAAGTCGCGACAGACGGATCATGTTGATTCGGCAGGACAAAGTCCTTATACTGATTGCGCTATTGATGCGGGGTGGAGCAGCCTGGTAGCTCGTCGGGCTCATAACCCGAAGGTCGTCGGTTCAAATCCGGCCCCCGCTACCATCCAGGTGTCAATGGATGGAAATATTTATCCGAAAAGCCCCTTCCATCGAAGGGGCTTTTTGTTACAGCGCAACAAGATCGCTCATCAGTCACCTCATCTGCTCTCCTGTATTTTCGCTCAGGTGCCTGATGCCACTGCAGGAGGCCATGTCGTGCCAACCAGGCAAGAAACACTGCATAAGCTGATAGAACCCGCCGTCGCAGCGCTCGGATTCGAACTCTGGGGCATCGATTATAGTGCCCAGGGGAAGCATTCCAGATTGGTTGTCTATATCGAACACGATAATGGTGTCGGTGTGGATGACTGTGCCGATGTCAGTCGGCAGGTAAGTGCGCTTCTGGATGTAGAAGACCCTCTTCCCGGACAGTATCAACTTGAAGTTTCCTCCCCCGGGATGGACCGCCCGCTTTATTCCCTGTCTCACTTTGCCCGATTTGCCGGTCACACGATTACGTTGAAGCTGCGCGCCCCGTTTGAAGGGCAGCGTCGTTTCAAGGGCCTGCTGGCAGGTGTTGATGGTGATGAAGTGCTGCTGCAGTTCAACGACGAAGAGTATGGATTTCCTATCGAGACCATTGAGCAGGCACGTGTTGTGCCCGGGTTTGATAACTGATGCTTGATGATAACAAGGACTTTTCTGGCGAGGCACAGGCATGAGCAAGGACATTTTGCTGGTCGTCGATGCAATATCGAATGAAAAGGGTGTCCCCCGCGACATTATTTTCGAAGCCGTCGAGGCGGCGCTGGCCAGCGCCTCCCGCAAGCGCTACGAAGGCAAGGATGTCGACATCCGTGTGCATATCAATCGCAACACCGGTGACTACGACACCTTCAGGCGCTGGACCGTCGTGCCTGATGAGGATTACACCACTTCGGCACGTCAGATACCGTTGGGCGCCGCGGAAGAGCGCGATGAGCCGCTGGGTCTGAATGCCGTAGTGGAAGAACAGATTGAATCTGCCGAGTTTGGCCGGATTGCAGCCCAGACGGCCAAACAGGTCATCGTGCAGAAGGTGCGTGAAGCCGAGCGCGCCGAAATTGTTCGGCAGTACGCTGAGCGTGAAGGCGAGCTGGTAGGCGGTAGTGTCAAGAAAACCACACGTGATGGCCTGATCATTGATCTGGGCGATAACGCTGAAGGTTTTCTGCCGCGCGGCGAAATGATCCCGGGCGAGCGTTATCGCCTCAATGAGCGTGTCAGGGCACTGCTCTGGCGCGTGGATCCCGAAGCGCGCGGTGCGCAGCTGATTCTTTCGCGTACCCGCCCGGAATTTCTGGTGGAGCTGTTCACCATCGAGGTTCCCGAAATCTCCGAGCAACTGATCGAGATCAAGGGCGCAGCACGTGATCCGGGTTCTCGTGCCAAGATTGCCGTCAAGACCAATGATCGGCGTATTGATCCGGTCGGCGCCTGTGTCGGCATGCGCGGCTCCAGGGTTCAGGCCGTTTCCAATGAGCTTCGCAACGAGCGTGTGGATATCGTGCTCTGGGACGATAATCCTGCTCAGCTGGTCATCAATGCCATGGCGCCTGCCGATGTGGCCTCCATCCTGGTGGATGAAGACACCCATGCCATGGATGTTGCGGTTGCCGAGGATAATCTGGCGCAGGCCATTGGGCGCAGCGGACAGAACGTGCGTCTGGCCAGCGAGCTGACAGGCTGGACACTCAACGTCATGACGGAGGAGGAAGCCGAAGGACGACGCGAGCAGGAACTCGACAGCTATATCGAATACTTCATCAATCATCTGGATATTGATGAAGAGATGGCACGACTGCTGGTGGAAGAAGGCTTCACTTCACTTGAAGAAGTCGCCTACGTCCCGCTGGAAGAGATGCTGGAAGTCGACGGCTTTGATGAGTCGCTGGTCGAAGAGCTGCGTGCGCGTGCCAAGGATGAATTGCTTAATCTGGCCATTGCATCCGAAGAAGTACTGGACGGCACCGCGCCCGCCGAGGATCTGCTCTCGATGGAGGGTATGGATCAGCATCTTGCCTACCGGCTGGCCGGGCGAGGAATTATCACCATGGAAGATCTTGCCGAGCAGTCCATTGAAGACCTCAAGGATATTGAGGGAATGGATGAAGAACGTGCTGCGGCACTGATCATGACGGCCCGGGCGCCGTGGTTCGAGTAATCCATCGTATCGCGACAGGTCACGGGTTCAGGAGGTCATAAATGGCAGAAACAACGGTTAAGGAATTTGCCGGCAAGGTGGGACGTGATGTCAGCCGCCTGCTGGAGCAGATGAGTGAAGCAGGTCTGCCGCACAAGGCAGAAAATGATGCGGTCTCGGAAGAAGACAAGCAGAAACTGCTCGATTATCTCACCAAGAGTCACGGCGGCGCTGGCGCACGCGGTAACAAGAACCGCATTACCATGACGCGCAAGACCCGTAGCAAGATTCGTACCGGCGATGGTCGTAACAAGACCATCGAGGTGCAGGTGCGCAAGAAGCGTACCTACGTCAAGCGTGGTGATGAGGAAAACGGCGAGCAGGAGCAGGAACAGCAGGCGCCTGCCGCTGAGCAGACTGACAATGCCGCTGCTGCGGCCGCTACTGAAGCGCCCGCGCAGGCAGCAGTATCCGATACGACTGTTGCTGAATCGACTGATACCTCAAGCGATCAGACCACGCCGGTCGAACCCGTCGTGCCGACCGATGTCAGCGCTGAAGATAGCGCCCCGGCCGTCGAGGCGCCGCCGCGTGAGCCGCGCAACGACAACAACCGACGCACTACCCGTCGGGGTGAGGGCGACACCAAATCGGCAAGCGGTCGCCGGGATCAGCGTCGCGACGATGCCGATGAACGCAGCGAGCGTAATGAGCGCAAGCGCGGTGGCAAGAAGGTCAAGCGTGCTGAACAGCGCCGTGGCGGCCGTCGTGGTGGCAATGATCGCAGCGATAATGCGCATGGCTTCCAAAAGCCGTTGCAGAATATCGTACGTGAAGTGGCCATTCCCGAATCCATCAGCGTGGCAGATCTTGCCGACAAGATGGCCATCAAGGCCAACGAAGTCATCAAGGCCATGTTCAAGATGGGCGCGGCAGTCACCATCAACCAGACCATCGATCAGGACACTGCTGCCATCGTGGTCGAGGAGATGGGGCATACGCCCAAGCTGGTAAAGGAGGATGCACTCGAAACGGAAGTCCTCGAGAACATCTCCTACGAGGGTGAGCAGATCACTCGCGCACCGGTCGTCACCGTCATGGGTCACGTTGACCACGGCAAGACCTCGCTGCTGGACTACATTCGTCGTACCAAGGTGGCTACCGGTGAGGCAGGTGGTATCACCCAGCACATCGGTGCCTATCATGTTAAACATGAAAACGGCGATGTGACCTTCCTCGATACCCCCGGTCACGCTGCCTTTACGGCCATGCGTGCACGCGGTGCGCAGGCGACGGATGTGGTCATTCTGGTTGTCGCTGCTGATGATGGCGTCATGCCGCAAACGGTTGAGGCCATCGAGCACGCCAAGGCCGCGGGTGTACCGCTGGTCGTGGCCGTCAACAAGATCGACAAGCAGGGCGCCGATCCGGATCGCGTGCGCAACGAGCTGTCGCAGCGCGGCGTTATCTCGGAAGAGTGGGGCGGTGATACCCAGTTTGTTCATGTGTCAGCCAAAAGCGGCGAAAACATCGATGGGCTGCTGGAAGCGGTGCTGCTGGTCTCTGAAGTTCTGGAGCTCAAGGCCGTGCCCGAAGCGCCCGGCAAGGGTGTTGTTGTCGAGTCGCGTCTGGATCGCGGCCGTGGCCCGGTTGCCACCGTACTGGTACAAAACGGCACGCTCAAGAAGGGCGATGTGGTACTTGCCGGCCTGCACTATGGCCGCGTGAGAGCGCTGGTTAACGAGCTGGGCAAGCAGGTCGATGAAGCCGGACCTTCCATGCCGGTCGAGATTCTCGGTCTGGGCGGTACGCCGGAAGCCGGTGACGACTTCATGGTCGTGGCCGATGAGAAAAAGGCTCGTGAAGTAGCCAACTTCCGTCAGGGCAAATACCGCGAAGTACGTCTGGCACGTCAGCAAAAGGCCAAGCTGGAGAACATGTTCAGCCAGATGGGCCAGGACGAGACGGCAACGGTCAATATCGTGCTCAAGGCCGATGTGCAGGGATCGCTCGAAGCCATCCGTGGTGCACTCGAAGAGCTGTCGACCGATGAGGTCAAGGTTGCTGTGGTCTCCTCTGGTGTAGGTGGTATTACCGAAACCGATACCAATCTGGCCGTGGCTTCCAGTGCCATCATTGTTGGCTTCAATGTCCGTGCCGATGCTTCTTCGCGTGAAATCGTCGAACGTGAAGGGCTGGATCTGCGCTACTACAGCGTCATCTATCAGCTCATCGATGAGGTCAAGCTGGCGATGAGCGGTATGCTGGCACCGGAATGGCGCGAAGACATTGTGGGTGTCGCCGAAGTGCGTGACGTCTTCCGTGCCCCGAAAATTGGCGCCATCGCTGGTTGTATGGTCATTGAAGGCAACGTCCATCGTAACAAGCGTATTCGTGTCCTGCGTGAAAACGTGGTGATCTATGAAGGGGAGCTGGAGTCACTGCGCCGCTTCAAGGATGACGTCAGCGAAGTGCGTAATGGCATGGAGTGCGGCATCGGGGTACGTAACTACAATGATGTCCAGGTCGGTGACAAGATCGAAGTCTTCGACCAGATCGAGGTCCAGCGCTCCCTGTGAGCGCTGCACCCATGACGGGAGCGATTCATGCGTGAATTCAGTCGTACGGATCGGGTAGGCGAGCAGCTGGCACACGAGCTGGCACAGCTTATCCAGCGCGAGGTCAAGGATCCCCGGCTGGGCATGGTGACGGTCACGTCGGCCGATGTCAGTCGCGATCTGGGCTACGCCGATGTTCACGTCACCCTGATGGGTGAAAACGATCCGGAGCGTATTCGTGAGAACCTGGCCGTGCTCAAGCGCGCCAGCGGGTTTTTACGCTCACGTATTGCCCGGGTCATGAAGCTTCGGCATGTGCCCGAGCTTCGTTTTCACTTCGATGAGTCCGTCACTCGCGGGCATGCGCTTTCAAGCCTGATCGAGCGTGCGGTACAGTCCGATCGTGATCGGGCCCCGGATGATGACGAGGAAGGTTCGGAGCGCAGCGACTGATGGCAAGACGACGTCGCGGGCGTCCCATTGATGGGGTGCTGCTGCTGGATAAAAGCGAAGGCGTGACTTCCAACCGTGCACTGCAACAGGTGCGCGGGCTTTACCAGGCGCAAAAGGCAGGACATACCGGTACGCTCGATCCCATGGCGACGGGCCTTTTGCCCATTTGTCTGGGAGAAGCTACCAAGTTCTCCTCTTGGTTGCTGGACGCCGACAAGCGCTATCTGGCCAATGTTCGTCTGGGCGTCGTTACCGATACCGGTGATCGTGAAGGTGAGGTGCTGAAACAGCGCACCGTGCCTTCATTGAGCGACGCTGATGTCGAAAACGTATTGTCGAATCTTGTCGGTGAGATCGATCAGGTGCCGCCCATGTACTCGGCGCTCAAGCACCAGGGGCGTCCGCTCTATGAGCATGCGCGTGCCGGGCGGGAGATTACGCGTGCACCCAGGCGTGTGAGCATTTATGATATTGCGCTCACGGCGCGACATGCACAGGGCTTTGCCATGGATGTCAGCGTCAGCAAGGGTACCTACATTCGTACGCTGGCCGAGGATATCGGTGAACGTCTCGGCTGTGGCGCGCACCTTGAAGGGCTGCGCCGGCTCAGGACGGGTGCTTTCGATGCTGCCGGCATGATCGATATCGAGACGCTGGAAGCCATGAACGATGAGCAGCGTCTTGAAAGATTGTTGCCTGTGGATGCGCTGATAGGCCATCTCCCGGCACTCAATACCGACGATGACGGGGCGCGACGCATCATGCAGGGTCAGCCCATTGCGCTTGAAACGCTCGAGCTGGCCGAAGGCAGCGTCGCCAGGCTTTATCATGACCATCACCTTCTGGGTGTGGTCACCATCAGTACGCCGGGGCAGTGTGCGCCTCGTCGACTGATCAATACTGCTGACGAGCGTCAGTAGTGTTCGCGAAGACTGCAAATATGCGTGGTCTTCGACATTCATCAATGCTTAGGCATATTGAACTGGAGAAGTAACATGGCACTGACTGCCGAACGCAAGGCCGAACTCGTCAAGGAATTCGGTACTGGTGAGAACGATACCGGCTCGCCGGAAGTTCAGATTGCCCTGCTGACTGACAACATCGTCACGCTGCAGAGCCATTTCAAGGATCACAAGCAGGACCATCACTCACGTCGTGGCCTGATCCGCATGGTTAACCAGCGCCGCAAGCTGCTGGACTACCTCAAGCGCAAGAATTTTGATCGCTATCAGCAGATCATCTCCCGTCTGGGCCTGCGTCGCTGATTGCGTCGCTTTTCCGGCAGGAACCTGCAGGCGGCTCCCTCTTGGGAGCCGCCTGTTTTTTTGTTGCGCCTTTCGGGTGAGAGTGACACCTGGAACGTTTGATTTTAAGATGACATCGAAAGTAGATGAATGGTTTACGAGAAAAGGACAGCGCATTGAACGCGGTTAAAAAGACATTTCAATATGGCAATCACAGCGTCACGCTGGAAACCGGCCGCCTGGCACGTCAGGCCACCGGCAGCGTGCTGGTCACCATGGACAACACGGTTGTCCTGTGTACGGTCGTGGCCAGAAAGGACACCAAACCCGGTCAGGATTTCTTCCCCCTTTCCGTGCACTATCAGGAAAAGACCTATTCGGTCGGCAAGATTCCCGGCGGCTTTTTCAAGCGCGAAGGGCGCCCCAGCGAAAAGGAGACGCTGACCTCGCGTCTGATTGATCGCCCGATCCGTCCGCTTTTCCCCAAGGGCTTCATGAACGAAGTGCAGGTCGTCTGTACCGTACTCTCGGCCGAGCGGCATCAGGATCCTGATATCGCGGCCATGCTGGGTACCTCTGCGGCACTGGCCATTTCCGGTGTGCCCTTTGCCGGCCCGATCGGCGCTGCGCGCGTGGCCTTCACCAATGAGCGTGGTTATTTCATCAACCCCACTCAGGAAGAGCTGCAGGGTTCCGAGCTCGACATGGTTGTAGCCGGTACCGAAAAGGCCGTGCTGATGGTCGAGTCCGAGGCGAAAGAGCTTTCCGAAGACGAAATGCTCGGCGCCGTTTTGTTTGCCCACGAAGAGATGCAGGTGGCCATCAAGGCCATCAATGAATTCGTGAGTGAAGGTGGCAAGGCCAGGTGGGACTGGCAGCCCCAGTCCGAGAACTCGGCGCTCAAGGATGCGCTGGCCAGCGGCTATGAGGCCGGCATTGGCGAAGCCTATCGGATTACCGACAAGATGGCGCGTCAGGACCGTCTGAGCGAACTCAAGGCGCAGGCGAAGGCACAGCTGTCCGAAGGCGACGCAGCGCTTTACAGCAGCGAAGACGTCAGCGGTGGTTTTGCCAAACTCGAAAAGCGCATCGTGCGTGAGCGTGTGCTCAACGGCGAACCGCGTATCGATGGCCGTGATCATGCCACTGTGCGCGCGCTGGATATCGAAGTTGGTGCATTGCCCCGTACGCATGGTTCCGCCATCTTTACGCGTGGTGAAACCCAGGCCATTGTGACCACGACACTGGGTACTACCCGCGACGCGCAGCTGGTAGAAGGCCTTGATGGCGAGCGCCATGACCGCTTCATGCTGCACTACAACTTCCCGCCCTACAGCGTGGGCGAGGCCGGCTTCATCGGTTCTCCCAAGCGTCGTGAAATTGGTCATGGCCGTCTGGCCCGCCGTGGTGTCGCTGCCATGCTGCCTTCTGCTGACGATTTCCCCTATTCGATTCGCGTGGTCTCCGAGATTACCGAGTCCAATGGGTCAAGCTCGATGGCCTCTGTCTGTGGTTCTTCCCTGGCACTGATGGACGCAGGTGTACCGTTGAAGGCACCGGTCGCCGGTATTGCCATGGGGCTGGTCAAGGAAAACGATCGTTTCGCCGTGCTGACCGATATCCTGGGTGATGAAGATCACCTCGGCGATATGGACTTCAAGGTAGCGGGTTCCGTCGACGGCATTACAGCGCTGCAGATGGACATCAAGATCGAAGGGATCAATGAAGAGATCATGGAAAAGGCGCTGGAACAGGCTTTCCATGCACGTCAGCACATCCTGGTAGAAATGAACCGCGTCATCGCGCAGAGCCGTGGCGAAGTAGCCGAGCATGCGCCCACCATGGCCCGTCTCAAGATCGATCCCGAAAAGATTCGTGATGTGATTGGCAAGGGTGGCGCGACCATCCGCCAGATCTGTGAAGATACCGGTGCTTCCATCGATATCGACGATGATGGCAGCGTGCGTATTTACGCCGAAACCAAGGCAGGTGCACAAAAGGCCGTGGATACCGTCATGGGTATTACTGCCGAAGCTGAAATCAACAAGCTTTATCGCGGCAAGGTCGTGCGTATCGCTGACTTCGGCGCCTTCGTCAACTTCATGCCGGGCACCGATGGGCTGGTACATATCTCCCAGATCGTCCCCGAGCGTGTTAACGATGTGCGTGATTTCCTCAGCGAAGGGCAGATGGTGACCGTCAAGGTGCTGGACATTGACAACCGTGGTCGCGTCAAGCTTTCCATCAAGGAAGTCGGCGAAGAAGAAAAGGCCGCCTTTGAAGCTACGCTGGAAGAGTAATCTTCCTGCAGTTTCAGAAAACCCCGCATATGCGGGGTTTTTTTATGTGCCGGACAACACTACGAAGCACTGTCGTATGACAAATTATCGATCAGCCGGGTAGTCCCCAGCCAGGCTGCGACCAATAATACCGAGCCGGGTTGCCATGCGGTGATCGGACGCAGCGTTGTGGCATCACAAAGCGCCAGATACTCGGGCCGAAAGCCTGCCTCTTCCAACTGCTGTAACCCCTGTGCCAACACCTGCTCGCTGGCCTCCCCCTGTTCAAATTGTCGGGCGCTATCAACAAGACATTGATGGAGCCGGCTTGCCTGTGTCCGGGCCTCGCTATCGAGGTAGCGATTGCGGGAAGAAAGCGCCAGACCGTCATGGTCACGGGCAATAGGGACACCAATGATGTCGATGGGCATGTGCTGATCGCGTACCAGCTTGCGGATAACAGTCAGCTGCTGAAAGTCCTTCTCGCCAAAGCAGGCGACATCCGGGCGGGTCAGGTTGAAGAGAAGGCTGACGACGGTCGCCACACCCTCAAAGTGGCCGGGGCGATGGGCACCGCACAGTCCTTCTGATACCTGCGGTACGCTGATCCGGGTCAGGGTAGCCTGCCCTTCCGGATAGAGCGTCTCGACGCTCGGCGCAAACAGCAGATCGCAGCCACGCTCAATCAGCAGGCGCTGATCCTCGGCAAGCGTACGTGGATATCGGTCAAGGTCCTCGTCAGGGCCAAACTGGAGCGGATTGACAAAGATGGTGGCCACGACGCGATCGGCGTGCTGCCGCGCCGCATCTATCAGTCTCAGGTGACCTTCATGAAGATTGCCCATGGTGGGTACCAGCGCGATTCGGTGGCCTTCGCGTCGCCAGGCGGCCAGGGTCTGTTGAAGGACGGTAATACTGTCAAGCGTGTGCATGCCGTGTTGTATCCATGTTCAAAAGCAGTGTTCGGGCGCGGGAAAGCTGCGGGTCGTGACCGCTTCATGATAGGCCCGGAAGGCGCCGCTGATACTGCCGGCTTCTGCCATGAAATCCTTGACGAACCTCGGTGGTCGGCCCGTCGTTGCGCCCAGCATGTCGTGCATGACCAGAATCTGTCCGTCGACGTCAGGTCCAGCCCCGATGCCGATGACCGGGACATTGAGAAGGTCACGAATGCGTCCCGCCAGTTCACCGGGCACGCACTCCAGCAAAATGGCACAGGCGCCGGCCTGTTCCAGTGCTGTGGCTGCACTGAGCATGGCGTCGGCCTGCTGAGAGTCGCGCCCCTGAACGCGATAGCCGCCCAGTGCATTAACGCTTTGCGGGGTAAGCCCCATATGCACGCACACCGGTACGCCACGACGCGCCAGTGCCGTGACGGTCTCGGCCAGCCATGCCTCCCCTTCGAGCTTGACCATATGAGCACCCGCCTGCATCAGTTGTCCGGCTGCCTGCAGGGTCTGGGTGATTGTGGTGTTGGTCATGAAGGGAAGATCCGCCATGATCAGGCTGGAAGTCGCCGCCCGCGCGACACATCGGGTGTGATAGATCATGTCGTCCATTGTGACAGGCAGGGTAGAGCCATGCCCCTGCAGCACCATGCCCAGCGAGTCCCCGATCAACAGGACTTCAATACCGGCATCACTTGCCAGCGTGGCCATGGTCGCGTCATAGGCAGTAAGACAGCTGAACGCACGCCCTGCAACACGGTGCTCGTTCAGTGTTTGGATGGTGATGGGGCGGGTCATGCATCCCTCGAGAGTCGGCAACCAATATGGTCGAGCGAGTCTAGAGGCAGTGAGAGAGGCGCTTCAAGTCATTCGATGGTTGTGCAGCTGACAGTTGGCTTAAACGCTGACCATCCGGCAGGGAAAGCTCGGGCGCGATTTCCAGCATGGGCTGTACAACGAAGGCGCGGCTGGCAAGCCAGGGGTGTGGCACGACAAGGCGAGCAAGGTTCAGCTCTTGATCATCGTAAAGCAAAAGATCCAGATCCAGCGTACGCGGTCCCCAGTGACGCTTTCGTACGCGTCGATGGCGCTGCTCCAGGGCCTGAAGTTGATCAAGCAGTGCAAGCGGGGACAAAAGCGTCTCGAGTACCGCCACGGCGTTAACGAAATCAGGCTGGTCCTGCGGGCCGACCGGGCGACTGCCGTAAAGCGAAGAGCGGGCGCTGAGCATGGTCAGGGGCAGGCCCGCCAGATCCTCCAGTGCCGTCAATACCTGCTGACGTGGCTGGTCCAGGTTGCTGCCGAGCCCGATCCATGCCGTATGGCTCACTCCTGATCGTCCCTGGGCGCACGGCGGCGTCGGCGGCGTCTGGGCTTGCGGGAAGGCATGGGCATGCTCTCAGGCGCGTCATCCTCGACGGCGGTGTCGTCATGGCCCTGTTCTACCTTCTGCACCATTTCACGCTGCTGGGTTTCGCTGACTTCCTGAAAGCGTGTCCACCAGAGCCCCAGGCCCGACGCAATTTCACCGGCCGTTTCACGGAGCAGCAAAAAGTCATAGGCCGCGCGAAAGCGTTGATGCGCCAGCGTCTGGAAGGGTCGCTTGCCCCGACGACGCGACAGCATCAGCTGCATGTCCCAGATTTCACGCATGGGCAGGCTGAAACGCTTTGGAATGGACGTATGCTGCAGCTGACGGTTCAGCACCTGCTGGGAGGCCTGCTGCGCTGCAGGCACCGGCGGAATGCCGTCATCGATCAGCTGCGCCGTCTGGGCAACCGTCGCCGGCCAGAGCAGGGCAGCGTATAAAAAGGCAGGAGTGACGGGCTTGTCGGCACGAATACGCTCATCGGTATTGATCAGCGCCTGCTCGACCATCTTTTGTGCCCAGCTCAGCTGGCTGAACGACTCTTCGGTGCCCGGAAACAGCATGGCGAAAAGGCCATGGCGACGAAGCCCATGAAAGGTGCTCAGGGCGTGACCGGAGAGAAAGAGCTTGAGGACTTCTTCAAAAAGCCGTGCAGACGGTATCTGAAGCAGCAGGGGCGCGCACTCTGCCAGAGGGGCCTGCGTTTCGGGTGCCAGGGTAAAGTCCAGCTTGCTGGCGAAACGCACGGCGCGCAGCATACGCACCGGATCTTCACGGTAACGCAGGTCCGGATCGCCGATCAGGCGCAGCACACGATGTTCCAGATCTTCCAGACCACCGGTCCAGTCGTGAATGGCAAAATCGCGCACGCTGTAATAAAGCGCATTGACGGTAAAGTCACGGCGCAGGGCATCTTCGTCGATTCTGCCCCAGACGTTGTCTCGCAGCAGCAGCCCTTCCTCGGACTGGTGTGAATGTCGTTCGGTCAGGTCGGTGTCATGACCGCCACGGAAAGTGGTGACCTCGATGATTTCACGACCGAAACGGACATGAACGATACGAAAGCGTCGACCGATCATGCGCGCATTGCGAAAGACGCTGCGAACCTGTTCCGGTGTAGCACTGGTGGCTACATCGAAATCCTTGGGAACTTGCCCAAGCAGGGAATCTCTGACACATCCACCTACCAGATAGGCTTCAAATCCTGCCTGGTTGAGCCGATAAAGTACTTTCAGCGCATTTTCGCTGAGCATTCGGCGGGAAATGGGATGTTGATCGCGGGGAAGAATGGTGGGCGTCAAGGTGAAGCCATGTTGACCTGATGAAAATTCCGGGGGCCGATGACATACCGGCCATGATGTCCCGATCTGTCCGCGCCCTGACATATCGCGGCGCTGATCAGATGCTCAGTGTAGCCGAGCAGCAAAAGCTTGCAAAGCAGACCGTTGTACAAGGCCGCCGCCAGCAATGAAAACGGGGAGACATATCGCCTCCCCGCCAATTCTATTGCATCGTGATTTTTCTTCGTGATGGCGCATCGCCCTGAATACGTACCATGTTCACCAAACGCGATATGCCGTGACGTCTTGTTGTTGTGTTTCGACGGCTGCGAACATCTCGTATTCAAAACAATCTTCCATGACGACAGCCATAAGGCTGCTCCAGCGGTCTTGTTGTTGTTCTGGAGTGTCGCAGGGCTGTGTTGTTCTTGTTGGGCAGCGCTGCCGTGACATCGCATTCTGATAGCGAGAGGCTGTTATTGTTTTTATTAACGTCTCATGTGGTTCGAGCATTGTTGTTGTTATCGGCTCATGAACACGTTGATGGCAGACCCTTTAGTCTTGTTGTTGTCCAGGGCTGCCTGATCGAGACACGGTCATTGTTATTGTTGGAAGCCGGTTCAAGCGATCGCTGTTGTTCTTCTTCAGTCGCGCTTTATAGAGCAGAACACGTGCCACATAAAATTTATGCTTCTTGTATCAATGGCTTATGGGTTTTTCTTTGATATGACATCACCATTTTTGTCGCGCAGAAATGCTTTAAGATCCTTTGCTGCGTCAAAATGGTGCAAAAATATGACGTGTATGCTTTTTATTGGTGCATCGCTTCGGATGGCTAAAGCCAGCATACGCGCAACATGACGTAAAAAAAGACGACGATGGTCGATAGTGGTCAACTTGACGTCGTTTGCTGAACATCATGAGGACACAAAAAGTGCGGTTGCCAGTCTTTGGTAGCAGCGTTGAGCTGTTCGCTGATAGGCGCATGGCGCAGCATGGGGGCAGGAGATTGGCCTAGAAGGGTTAGTGCTTCGTGTAATAATGGACGCACAGCGCTGTCCTGCAGAGGGAGGGCCGGCGCAAGGTTCTGCTTCGAGAGTTTCTGGCCATTATCCCCAATGACCAGCGGAAGATGCAGATACTCGGGCGTGGCATATCCCAATGCCTGCTGCAGCCGGATCTGCCAGGGTGTATTGTCGAGAAGATCGGCGCCACGCACGATATCGGTTACTCCCTGACGGGCATCGTCGACCACGACAGCCAGCTGATAGGCCCAGAGACCATCGCGTCGCTTGAGCACGACATCGCCGAGTTGGGGCAGTGACCAGTGCTGATGGCCCAGCCGTCGATCCTGCCAGCAAATATCCGACTCACCGACATCGGTACGCAGACGCCAGGCATAATTGCGTTCGGGGTGCAGGGGCCCCTGGCGACACCATCCCGGATAGACGCCAAGATGTTGCCACTCCTTTCGCGAGCAGCTGCAGGGGTAGGCCATACCGCGTTCTACCAGGGTGTCCAGCGCCTGCTGATAGTCGCTGTCATGATCATGTTGGTAATCGACAACACCATCGTGATAGAGCCCAAAGGCATCGAGCTGCCTGATGATGATATCGCTGGCACCGGGTGGGCAGCGAGGCGGGTCAATGTCCTCCATGCGCAGCAGCCAGCGGCCACTTCGTGCACGCGCGTCCAGCCAGCTGGCCAAAGCGGCCAGCAGCGAACCGAAATGCAACGGCCCCGAGGGCGTTGGCGCAAAGCGACCAACGACCGCAGGGCCGTTTTCAATATGCTTGCTGCCCGGCATTCAGCCTCCGAGCTGCTTTTCCTTTAACTCCGACAGCGTCTTGCAGTCAACGCAAAGCGTGGCTGTGGGCCGGGCCTCCAGACGACGAATGCCGATCTCGATGCCACAGGCCTCACAAAAGCCATAGTCGTCATCATCGATCTTTTCGATGGTCTCGTTGATTTTCTTGAGCAGCTTTCGTTCGCGATCACGGGTACGAAGCTCAAGATTGAAGCCTTCTTCCTGTGTGGCGCGGTCAGCGGGGTCGGCGTAATTGTTGGCGTCTTCCTGAAGGTGGCGAACGGTGCGATCAACCTCGGCCATCAGGTCATTTTTCCAGTTGAGCAGGATCTGGCGAAAATGTGCCAGCTGGTGCTCGTTCATGTACTCTTCGCCCGGCGCCGGCTCATAGGGGGTAAAGGTGTCGGGCGACTGCGTCTCGGCTACTGCCATGGGAGATTGCCTCACTGCAGGTAATAGCGATGCCGTAAGCCCGCAAGACGGCTCCTGAGTACCGCATCGCATGATCCAGGGTAGTGCTGTTTATAGGAATTTCATGCCGATTGCAACCCGGTTACCACGAAAGTCAGCAGGCCCGGAGAAGGCTTCATGATTGTATCGAAAAGCACGCTATCGACATCAGGCAGGACGTCATGAAGCTGCCGCCATTATGGAGCGGTGTGCTTCTCGCACGCTACAAGCGTTTTCTGGCCGATATTCGACTCGATGATGGCCGTATCATTACGGCGCATTGTCCCAATACCGGCTCAATGCGCGCCGTCAATGTGCCTGGTTGCCGGGTCTGGGTATCCTGGCATGACAACCCGAAACGGCGTCTGGCATGGACCTGGGAGCTTATTGAATTGCCGGATGGGGCGCTGGCTTCCATTCATACCGGGCGTGCCAATGCGCTGGTGCAGGAGTCCATTGAAAGCGGCAGTATTCTGCCCTTTGACACGGCATGGAGCCTGCAACGTGAAGTTCGGGTCGGGGAGTCGCGGCTGGATTTTCGTCTGATCAGAGAGGGGCAGCCACCTGCCTGGCTGGAAGTAAAGCAGGTGACGCTCAAGGAAGATGATGGCAGTGGTTATTTCCCCGACTCGGTCAGCACGCGTGGACGACGACACCTGGAAACACTGATGGCACTGCGCTCAAGAGGCGATCGAGCTGTCCTGATCTTTCTGGTCGCCCACACTGGTATTGACCGTGTTCAACCGGCTGCGTACCTGGATCCCGCCTATGCCCGCACCTTTCATGCGGCATGCGAGGCTGGCGTGGAAGTCATGATGCTGGGCTGCGATATCACGCCAGAACATATCACGGCCTGTCGCTATCGCCGCCTGTATTAGCCTCAGGTGACGCTATCGGGCCCTTCAAGATCACGGTCACGCAGATAGGTAATCCTTGTCTTGCCATGCGCTGCCGGACGGCCATCCTCTCCCATGTTGACGAAGACAATCTCGTCGATGGTCAGAATGTTTTTATGGGTGATCTTGTTGCGCACCACACAGTGCAGGGTTAGGGAGCTCTTGCCAAACCTTGTCGCGGTGATGCCCAGCTCAATGATGTCCCCCTGTCGTGCGCTGGAGACAAAATTGATGGAAGACATGTATTTGGTGACCACCCGGGAGTTGCCCAGCTGAATCACTGCGTAGATGGCCGCCTCTTCATCGATCCACTTGAGAAGGCTCCCGCCAAAGAGCGTGCCATTGGGGTTGAGATCTTCGGGCTTGATCCACTTGCGCGTATGAAAGTTCATCGTCGGGCCTCGGGCAGCGTCGCATGATGGTCACCGCATTATACCAAAGGATAAGGATGCCGCGGCGCGTTCGCTTAGCGTCGTACCCGAAAAATGGCGTCCTGCCCCAGAAGGTTGGGCCACCGTCTGTGGCGCCACTGGCCTTCCTTGCTACCGTTGCCTACAGCGCTGTCGGTAATGGTATGCCCCTGCATCCGGCACAGATCAGCAAAATCCCGGAAGGTCGACAGATGAATATTGGGTGTGTCGTACCAGGCATGCGGCAGGGAGCGTGATACCGGCATGCGTCCCTTCAGGCCCAGCGACAGGCGATGACGCCACCAGGCAAAGTTGGGAAAGGCAATGATGCATTCATTGGCGACCCGCAACATCTCATCAAGCATGAGGTCCGGCCTTCTCAGCACCTGCAGCGCCTGGGTCATGATGACCAGATCAAAGGTGTCATCGGGGATGTTGGCCAACCCCTGGTCCAGATCCTGCTCGATGACATCCACGCCCTTTTCAAGGCAGCGCGAGATGCCATCGCTGTCGATCTCAAGGCCATAGCCCGTGACCTGCTTTTGCGATGACAGTGCCGCCAGCAGGGTGCCATCACCACAGCCCAGGTCCAGTACGCGAGCGCCCTGGGGCACCCAGTCATAAATCAGTGCAAGATCGGCACGCATCACGAAATGTTCCCGGCAGTACGTTTCACGTCGTTGGCGATACGCGTCATGAAACCGCCCAGCACGGCTTCGTAACGCTCGTTGGGCAGCAGGAAGGCATCATGCCCATGGGGAGAGTCGATATTGGCATAGCTGACATGCTTGCCGGCACGCAGCAGGGCATCGACCAGCTCACGTGACCGCGCCGGTGCAAAGCGCCAGTCGGTCGTGAAACTGACCACCAGAAAACGACACGTCGCTGTCGAGAGCGCGCGGGGCAGATCATCATCGTGCTCGCCGGCCGGGTCGAAATAATCGAGCGCCTTGGTCATCAGCAGATAGGTGTTGGCATCAAATCGTGTCGAGAAGGTGTCGCCCTGATAGCGCAGATAGGACTCCACTTCGAATTCGACGTCGTAGCCATAGTTGAGACTGTCAGTGCGCAGGTCACGGCCGAAGCGCGCGCCCATGGAGTGTTCCGAGAGATAGGTGATATGACCGACCATGCGGGCCAGCCGCAGTCCCTGTTTGGGCAGGGTCTGATGCTCGGTATACCAGCCGTCAAAGAACTCGGGGTCGGAGCGAATGGCCTGGCGTGCCACTTCGTTAAAGGCAATGTTCTGGGCTGACAGACGGGGTGTGGCGGCAATGACAGCGGCATTGGCCACCCGCTCGGGCAGACTCATGGCCCACTGCAGGACCTGCATGCCGCCCAGACTGCCGCCGACAACGGCGGCAAACCGCTGGATGCCGAGCCTGTCGGCCAGCATGGCCTGGCTATTGACCCAGTCGGTGACCGTCATGAGGGGGAAGTCAGGCCCCCAGATGCGTCCGGTGGCCGGGTTTTCACTCGAAGGGCCGGTGCTGCCGTGACAGCCACCAAGGTTGTTAACGGCAACCACAAAAAAACGTCGGGTATCGATGCTCTTGCCGGGGCCAATATGAGCATCCCACCAGCCGGGCTTTCGATCGTCTACATGGTGATAGCCGGCCGCGTGATGATGACCCGATAGCGCATGGCAGATCAGGACAGCATTGCTGGCCGTCTCATTGAGCGTACCGTAGGTTTCATACACCAGCTCAAAGTCAGGAAGTTCTCGACCGCACGCCAGCGGCAGGGGCGTATCAAAACGGGCGACCTGCGGCGTTACCAGGCCAACCGATGAAGAAGACAGTGTCTCGGGCATCAGCACTCAAATCCGGTCAGACAGGGCAGGCCGGAATCATGACCTACCGTCGGAGGCGCACTGTAGCATATCGCTTTCAAAAGCGGGGGAGGGGTGCTGGCGGGGACGCTGCCGTACGCTTGCACGGCAGCGTGTCAGGGCTTAGATCAGCGGTGCCAGCGGGCCGGCAGCGCGGCTAAGGGCACCTACCAGGAAGCTGTCGAGCACGTTGATCAGCAAAAAGACCACGATGGGCGACAGATCAATCATGCCGATGGAAGGAATGACGCGTCGAACCGGTGCCATGACAGGCTCGGTAATCTGAAACACCAGCAGTGCCCCGGGATGGCCGGACTGGGGGGCCACCCAGCTCAGGATGATCATGATGATCATGGCAAAGAAATAGATCTTCAAAATGGCGTTGACCACGCCGGCCAGCGCTGCAACGGCCAGAAGCCCGATGGGCGGAAAGCCAAAGATCGCCATGCAGATCAGGGCAATGCCCGCCATCTTGAACAAGAGCGCGACCACCAGCGTTGCGATGTCGATGGGCCCGGCAGGTCTCAACACGCGTTGCAGGGGCGCCACCAGCGGCGAGGTCGCCTTGACGATCGCCTGACTGATGGGGTTGTAGTAGTCGGCACGTGAGGCGTGCAGCAAAAAGCGCAGCATCAGTACAAACAGATAAAGATTGATCAGGGTGTTGACCAGCATGATGCCGGTATCGCCCAGTGCGCTCCCCATGGAGACTCTCCGTTATGTCGTCAAAAGATGACAGATACAGTGAATTTACTGATCCCGCAGCTCACGTGCCAGTGATTCGGCACGCTCGAAACAGGCCAGTGTGGCATCATCCACCATTTTCTCGAAGCCGGCCTGCTCAAAACTTGCAATGGCGCGTTCCGTAGTACCTTTCGGCGACATCACCTGTTGCTTGAGCGTTTGCGGATCATATTCACTCTCACGCGCCATGTGTGCCGCCCCCAGCGCTGTTTGAATGGCCAGTCGGCGGGCAATATCACGTGAAAGTCCGCGGGCCACGCCGGCCTTTTCCATGGCTTCCAGCATGTAGAAGAAATAGGCCGGCGCACTGCCGGCGATGGCTGTGACAGCACTGAGCAGCGTCTCTTCTTCCACCCACTCAATGATGCCGATCGCCGACAGCAGATCACCGGCCAGGGCGCGATGAGCGTCACTGATGCCGGCAGGGGCGTACAGCCCGGTAGCGCCCTTGCCGACCAGCGCCGGTGTATTGGGCATGCAGCGAATGATCGGCAAACTGTCATCCCCCAGCCACTGACCCAGCGTGTCGATGGTGAGGCCGGCGGCAATCGAGATGATCAGCGGACGACTGATCTGCAGGGCGTCCTGAAGCGGCTCGCAGACCTCGCGCATGATCTGTGGCTTGACGGCCAGAATGACAACGTCTGCTTCACTGACACCTTCTGAATTGTCGGTGGTGGTCTGAATGCCATAGCGGGCGCGATGCTGCTCAAGTACCTCTTCGTCGGGCGAGGTGGCCGTAATGGCTTCGGCAGGGTAGCCATTGTCGATCAGCCCGCCAAAGATGGCACTGGCCATATTGCCGGCACCGATAAAGGTCAGTTGACTTACCATGAAAAGCGTCCTTGTTGTGGAGATGTTCAGTCGCGGCTGCCGAAAATGGCTGTTCCAGGTCTGACCAGCGTGGCGCCCTCGTCAATGGCCGCTTCCATGTCTGAACTCATGCCCATCGACAGGGTGTCCAGCGGTGCCTGCGGATAGCGCCTGACCAGCTGCTCGAACAGTTCACGAAGTGCTGCATGAGGAATGCGCTGTTGTTCCGGGTCATCGCTGATGGCCGGAATCGACATCAGCCCGCGCAGACGAAGACCCGGCAGGGCCAGTACCTGCTCGGCCAGCGCTGGCAGCGCCTCCGGCGTCACGCCCGACTTCGAACGCTCTCCGCTGATATTGACCTGCAGGCAGACATTAAGGGGACCCAGAGATGCCGGGCGCGCCTCGCTCAGGCGCCGGGCGATCTTCTCACGGTCTACAGTGTGTACCCAGCTGAAATGCTCGGCCACATCGCGTGTCTTGTTGGATTGAAGCGCGCCGATATAGTGCCATTCGATGTCTTCCAGGTCTTTCAGGGCCTGCTGCTTTTCCAGTGCTTCCTGCAGATAGTTCTCGCCAAAAAGACGTTGGCCGGCCTCAAACGCTTCTCGCAGTATGGCCGCCGGTCTGGTCTTGCTGACCGCTAGCAAGGCGGCACTGCCCGTGGGCCGGCCGGCACGATGAAGGGCCTGCTCAAGTCGGTGACGTATCGCGACGATATTGTGTTTTACAGCGTGATTCTGATCGTGGGTCGCGCATGACTGCTGATCGCTCATGAGTGATCACTCTTTGTGACGTCCGGAACTGCGAACGCATGGATATTACCGAACTGCTGGCTTTTACGGCAAAACAGGGTGCCTCGGATCTACACCTGTCGGCAGGGCTGCCTGCCATGATGCGTGTTGATGGCGAGATCCGCCGCCTCAATGCACCGGCGCTTGAAAACGACGATGTCTACCGCCTGTTGACGGCAGTCATGAGTGAGGTGCAGCAGCAGGATTTCAAAGAGGCACTGGAGATCGATTTCTCTGTCGATGTCCCCGGCGTGTCACGCTTTCGTGTCAATGCCTTCCATCAGAACAGAGGCGTGGCCGGCGTCTTTCGTACCATTCCTGCCCATGTACCCAGTCTCGAGTCGCTGGGGCTTGGCGAGGTCTTTCGACGGCTGGCGTGCTGTCCACATGGTCTGGTGCTGGTGACAGGTCCTACCGGTTCGGGCAAGTCCACCACGCTCGCCGCCATGGTGGACCATATCAATGCCTCGCGTGCCCAGCATGTGCTCACTATCGAGGACCCCATCGAGTTTGTACATCACTCCCGGCGCGCGCTGATCAATCAGCGTGAAGTGCAGCGTGATACGCATGGTGTGGCCGGTGCGCTGCGTTCGGCACTGCGTGAGGATCCGGACGTTATTCTGGTCGGGGAAATGCGGGATCTGGAAACCATGCGCCTGGCCCTGACGGCCGCCGAGACCGGGCATCTGGTGCTGGCCACACTGCATACTACCTCGGCGGCCCGGACGATGGATCGAATCGTGGATGTCTTTCCCGGTGATGAAAAGGCAATGGTGCGCGCCATGCTGTCCGAATCACTTCAGGGGGTGGTCTCCCAGCAGCTGGTCCGCCGTATCGGTGGCGGGCGGATTGCGGCACACGAAATCCTGATCGCCACCCCCGCCATTAGAAATCTCATTCGTGAGGACAAGGTGGCCCAGATTTACTCGGCGCTACAGACCGGCGGTGGACTGGGCATGCAGACCATGGAGGCGGCCATGTCAAGGCTGGCGGCCGAAGGGCTGATCGTGCGCGACGAGCATGGCGGCTAGTCGGTTGTCTGGTTCAAGCGATTTTGCCCCGGTCAGCGCTCGTAAACGCCGCCAAGGATGCGTGGCCCGATCGCACCGGTGACCGTGGGCAGATTGCCGGGCAGCCCTTCCAGACGGCGCCAGGCAAGCCAGGCAAAGGCGCCGGCTTCCAGCCAGTCCGGCGACCAGCCCAGCGACTCGCAGCGCTCGACCATGATCGGCGAGAGTCGTTGGGCAAGGGCTGCCATCATCGCCTTGTTGTAGGCACCGCCACCGCAGGGAATAACGCAGGTATTGGCCTGTACCTCGGCAGGAAGGTGGCGTTCCAGTTCACGGGCAATGCTTTCAACGGTCAGCGCCAAAAGCGTGGCCTGAATATCTGCCGGCGATTCCTCTGTCAGCTGCGCCTCAAGCCACTGCAGGTGAAAATGCTCCCGACCGGTGCTCTTGGGAGGCGTGCTTTCAAAAAAGGGATCACTCAACAGATGTTCCAGCAGGGCCGGTTGAGAGCGCCCCTGGCCTGCCCATGTGCCATCGCGATCAAACCGGCCCTCATGATGGCGCGCATACCACCCGTCCAGCAGGGCATTGGCAGGCCCGGTATCAAAGCCGATGACCGGCATCTCGCTGCCTTCGGGCGGTAACAGGGTAACGTTGGCAAAGCCGCCCAGATTGAGCAGCACGCGCCACTGGCGTGAATCGCGGAAAAGCGCGTCATGAAAGGCAGGCGCCAGCGGTGCACCCTGACCACCGGCCGCAAGGTCACGGCGGCGAAAATCACCTACCACACGACATCCTGTCAGTTCAGCCAGGCGAGACGGATTATCCAGCTGCCATGTATAGGGCCATGCGCCGCCCGGACGGTGCTCGATGGTCTGTCCGTGGCTGCCGATGGCGGCGATGTCCTCTACGGCATGGCCGCTTTTATCCAGCAGGGCCGCGACAGCCTGTGCCTGAAGCCGGCAGAACGCCTCCTCGGTTTCTGCAAGTACTTCAAAGGCGGCTTCACTGGCATGGCACAGCTGCCAGAGCTGGCGGCGCAGGGGTTCCGGCATTTCAATGCCCGTGGCTTCCAGTAGCACAGGACGGTGATGGTGGTTGCACTCCACCAGTGCGGCATCAACGCCGTCCAGACTGGTGCCGGACATCAGGCCTATTACAAGACTCATTTACTCCCTCCTGCCGGGGCGGTTGGCGCTTTTGACACCATGCTATCATGATGCCCATTTCTTGCTGCTCGCTCCGATGGCCGGGTGGCAGTCGCAATAAACAGAAGACAGGAGAAGCAGGTCATGGCCGATGTTGCCGATGCGCTGGCGCTGATAAAGCGCGGCGTTCACGAGGTGCTGGTAGAAGAAGAGCTGGAGAAAAAGCTCTCGCTGGGACGACCGCTGCGCATCAAGGCAGGCTTCGACCCCACGGCGCCCGATCTTCATCTGGGGCATACCGTACTGCTTAACAAACTGCGACAGTTTCAGGACCTGGGGCATGAGGTGCTGTTTCTGATCGGAGACTTTACCGGGCGTATTGGTGACCCTACCGGCAAGAGCGTGACACGAAAGCCACTGACGCAAGAAGACGTCATGGCCAATGCACGTACCTATCAGAAGCAGGTGTTCAAGGTACTCCATCCCGAGCGCACACAGGTCGTGTTCAATGCGGAGTGGATGGGGAAAATGTCAGCGGCCGATCTGATCGGGCTGGCAGCCCAGTCAACGGTGGCGCGCATGCTCGAGCGTGATGACTTTGAAAAGCGCTACCGCGGTAATCAACCGATTGCCATCCACGAGTTTCTTTATCCGCTGATACAGGGCTATGACTCGGTGGCACTGGAAGCCGATATTGAAATTGGCGGTACCGACCAGAAGTTCAATCTGTTGATGGGACGTGAGCTGCAAAAGCATTATGGGCAAACCCCGCAGGTCGTACTGACCATGCCGCTGCTGGAAGGCCTGGACGGTATACAGAAGATGTCCAAGTCGCTGGGCAACTATGTCGGTATTACTGACCGCCCGGGCGAGATGTTCAACAAGATCGTTTCCATGCCGGATTCACTCATGTGGCGCTACTTTGAACTGCTCTCGCTCAAGCCGATGGAAGAGGTCAGGGCATTGATGAGCGACGTCGACAACGGCGCCAACCCGCGTGATATCAAGATGGTGCTGGCACGTGAGCTTGTAGCCCGCTTTCACGGTGAGGAGGCCGCTGCTGGTGCACATCGCGCCAGTGGCAACCAGCTCAAGGAAGGTGAGCTGCCCGACGACCTGCCGGAAGTGGACGTCACGATTGAAGGGATGGATGAAGCACCCATCGCTACAGTGCTCAATCGCGCAGGCCTTGCCAATAACGGGGCTCAGGCAAAGGACATGCTGAAAAACGCACGTGTCTGGATTGATGGCCACAAGGTTGAGGCAGGACACATGCTTGCAGTGGGCCAGGAATACGTGATCCAGGCCGGCAAGAAGCGTTATGCCCGAGTTCGATTGCAAAAGGGATAAGTTTATTCCTGGACAAGTCATACATCTGCAGCGGTTTTTCTCATAAAAAGTTGGACACGTCCGCTACAGTCAGGTAGATTTGTACATACACCGAGGCAGCAAGCGCATGGAAGCGTTGTACCCACGGAAGGGAGCCTTGGTGTAAATTTCACAACATCACCATGGAAGGTGGTGTTTAGGGATCAGGAAGATCCATGACGCCCGCCGCTGATTATTTCAGCGGCGGGCTTTTTATTGATGGCATCAGTGCCGAATGCAGTGGACCTGTAAAAGGTTTCCTTATCCTCTACAGAGGTAGAGGTAGAGGTAGAGGTAGAGGTAGAGGTAGAGGTAGAGGTAGAGGTAGAGGTAGAGGTAGAGGTAGAGGTAGAGGTAGGAAAGGCTACTACCAATCGTCCTGTAGAGCAGAATGAATGCCCGATGAAATCTTTTTCAAAAAAGGGTTGCGCGATCGGAGGTCGATCTATAAAGTACGCATCCGCTGCCACGGAGCACAACGCAACG
>NZ_BMZM01000004.1 GCF_014652795.1 Kushneria pakistanensis | reverse complement strand
ACTACATCTACCAACCTGTCTGCCGCCATGTCACAGATCAAGGACGCCGACTACGCGACCGAAGTCTCCAACATGTCCAAGGCGCAGATCCTGCAGCAGGCCGGTACTTCTGTACTGGCGCAGGCCAACCAGACCACTCAGGGCGTCATGTCCCTGCTGCGTTAATCGCAGACTGGTTGAAAGCATCAGAGTTGAAAGTATCAGGGGCGCCTTCGGGCGCCCTTTTTTATGTTGCCACCATGACATATTTAACAAATAACTGTTGCGAGGCCACCATGAATTACTCTCCAGCACTGCGCCAACAGGGCAATGCACTCATTGGAGTTTTGGCTTTGATGGCTGCTTTCTGTTTCTTGTTGCTGGGGTTATTCACTATCGTGCTCATCAGCTTTACCTGGTCTTATCAAAACCTGACCGCTGAGGATTATGTGGCGGCACTCTGGTTTGAACCGGCAGCTGGACACAGCAACATGGATTATATGGCACACCTTTCTACTGATCAGGATCACTCGGACTATGGAAGTTATAAAATAATGGGTGATCAGTGGCGACTGGATGCTCGCTTTTTAAAGATGCGCTGGATGGCAACGGCGTTTGTAGGGAAAGAGTCAAGGTATGCCCTTTCTCGCCTGGAAGGTCGCTATTCCAATATTAATGATGCCAATCATCTGCCACATATGGCACACAATATCGACGACGGTGGTGTCCTGGAGAGCTTTTCAATCTTCGGTTTTAATATTTTTGCCGACATCAACTATGGCTCTTCGATTTATCAGGATATTCGTCCGAATACGCTTTACACCGTCTATAAGACTACTACCGGCCTACTGGTCAGACAGACCGTCATGCACGAAGAAAAAACACCAAAAAACTTCTGGCAAAGACTTATCGGTTTATAAAAATTAACGAAGACCTTGCAGCAGGCCGGTACGTCCGTACTGGCGCAGGCCAACCAGACCACTCAGGGTGTCATGTCCCTGCTGCGTTAATCGCAGACCGGTTGACAGCTTCAGAATTGAAAGTATCAGGGGGCGCCTTCGGGCGCCCTTCTTCGTTTTTATGCTCTGCTGTTGGCCCCTTCTACATCTCAGCCGCCGCACTATTGAAAATGGCACGTGCCTTTTTATTTTCTAAACCTCGGCAGGCTTTGGCCGTTAAAGCGACTATCCGGCTACCCCGCTCCTGAGGATCCGCATGATCTCGGTTTCTTCCGCCTCATCTCGCCTCGCCACTAATTCGCTCGACAAGACCCAGCGCTCGCTTAATCAGGCGATCGAGCGCTTATCCAGCGGGCTGCGTATCAATTCGGCGAAGGATGATGCCGCGGGGCTTTCGATCGGCAATCGGATGGAGGCGCAGGTACGCGGCACCGAACAGGCCCGGCGCAATACCAACGACGGTGCCTCCATGGCTCTGACCGCCGAAGGCGCCCTTTCCCAGGTTAATGACCGCCTGCAGCGCATTCGCGAACTTACCGTGCAGGGGCTTAATGGCACGCTCAAGCTGGTCGATCAGGATGCTATCCAGCAGGAGATCAATCTCAATCTAAAGGAGATCGATCGCCTCAATACCCAGGCGCAGTTCAACGGCATTAACCTGCTGGATGGCTCGGCAGGTACAGTCAACGTGCAGGTAGGTGCCAACGACGGGGAAACGCTGGGCGTGGATCTGACCCGCCCCGGTTTCAGCGTGGATGAACTCGGCCTGACCGATTTCACCATCGCCGGCATCAGCGGCGAGGTGACCGGTATCAATGTCGTCACGGGCCGCGCGCGAGACATCGCCGTCAGGACCAGCGACTTTGCCCTGCCCGCCGGCTACAGTAACCCGCAGCTAATGCAGGCCGGTACCAGCACGCCCGGCTATCCGGCGGGCTGGTACACCCGCGCGGACGACAGCGCGGGCAATACGGTCTTTTTTGCCTCAAGCGTGGATGCCTCTCATGATACTGCCACCGATACCAGCCGGGTTCGCATCGATATCGGCCAACAGCTCTATGCGCCGGTCACCAGTCATCAAGGGTATCAGCTCGCAGACGCGGACAGCGTCTTCCGCGACAGTCGTGGCAATATACTTGAAGGCGACAATCAGCTGGTCAAAACCGGGTCTCAGCACTTTATTAAAAGCGGCAGTGGTCCGGAGGCAGTCTATTACCGCGCCGGCGTGACCACGGCTCCGGCGGCCATTGATGCTCGGCTAACCAGCAATGAGGCGGTATGGCCGCCCTCGCCTGCCACCACGATTAATGGCGTTGCATTCAATAACGATGACGTCGACTACTTCGACAGCACAGGGCAAGTCGTGAATGGTGCGACATTGAGTCGGGCAGGAAATAACCATTATCTGACCACCCCGGAAGGTGCGTTCTATCCGGCTGCGGTCGAGAGCACCCTTGAGGGCTACGTTGTCAGGGCCAACACCATACAATCTGCTTCAGCGCCGGCCACCCAGCCGGTAACCGAAGTCGATGGCCAGTCACTCGATGAGGCGTCACATCGCTACCTGGATGCCGATGGCAACGCGGGTGCGTTTCAGAATGCGACGCTCACGCAGTCCGATGATGGCCAGTACTACCTTGAGCAGAATGGCCGCTATTACACCGTCGCAACGGAAAGCGTTACCGCCAGCCGGCCGCAGGTGATTGCTACTGCGACCACGGATACGCCGATCATTGCGCCTGAACGAGCCATTACAACCGAGCGCGTGACGGTTGATGGAACATCGACCGTCACGCTCGACCCGCGCAACGTCACCGCCAGCTACACCGATCGAGACGGGCGCCGCATTGAAGATGCCCTGCGCGTGGATGACAACGGACAATATTTTCTGCGCGCCGCCAGCGAAGATAATGGGACGACCGGCTATCGCTCCGCGACGCTGGTCAATACCCGAGACATGGGCACCCTGCTCAAGACACGTACCGGCAGCGGGGATCTAATCATCTATTACCGAATGAACGTGCGCGCCAATACGGATGTGCCCAACACGCACAGCACGGTCGAGCTGACTGAAGTCAATCCCGAAATCCGCCTTAAAACCCCGGATGACCCGCTGGCCGCGCTCGATCGCGCCATTGCCCGGGTCGATGACAAGCGCAGTGCACTGGGGGCCACTCAGAACCGCATGAGCGCGATCATCGATCAGCAGGGCCATACCATTGGCAGACTGAGTGAGGCGCGCTCACGCATCATGGATGCTGACTACGCACTGGAAGTCTCCAGCATGAGTCGCGCTCAAATCACCCAGCAGGCCGGTACGGCAGTACTGGCCCAGGCCAACCAGCGGCTGGACAGCGTACTTGCCCTGCTGCGTTAAATCTGACGACTCAAACCGTCTGATAGAACGCCTCCTGCGCCCCTTTATTGTTGTTTTTCATCGATGTTGCAGGGCTACTTTTCCCCATCAATGGAACAACTTCTAAACGATAATATTTTCATATACCGCTGATTGTTACATCGCGTTAAAGCCCACTTCATCATGCGCCGTTACTACCCTATCCCCTCAGGAAACTGAGGCATGACCTTATCTTCTCTTTCGCTGCGGGCCTGAACCGGCAGCCTCATGATTGTCATCTGGAATTTTCATCATGCATCCGGTCTCGGGGCACTTTAAAACGCTTTTTGCAGGCTGCTGTGTTATCGCATTTTATACGCTGCCTTTAACCGCACATGCAGACTCATCACAAGCCCTATCGCCAGCCGGTCTACAACAGGGTGATTGGCTGATTCGGCTGAAAGCTACCCACATCGTTTCGGTCAATGAAAGCAGTCAGACAAGCCCACTAGGGGGGCAGTTGGAAACGCCCTCTCAATGGCTGCCAACGCTGGATTTGAGTTATTTCCTGACCGATCACTGGTCCCTGGAAGCCATGGCGGGCGTCATCTCGACCGATTATCGGTTGAAAGACAGTGTGCTGGGCGATCTGGATATCGGTCGCGTTAAAAGCGCCAGCGTGTCACTGGCGGCGCAGTATCACTTTCGCCCTGATGGTGCCCTGAATCCGTATATGGGCGCCGGGATCAATCATACCCGGCCTCTGAGCATCAAGACCGTCTCGGGCATACCGGATATTGAAATGGAATCTCTTACCAGTCCTTTTCTGGATGCCGGTCTGGATTACCGCCTTTCCGGGGACTGGTTTGCAAACGCCAGCGTTCGCTATTTGATCACCCCTACCCAGCATTTCAGCGGTGATGGCTTTAGTGCCAAAAGTGACACCGATGTCATGACGCTTGGCGTAGGCATCGGCCTGCGCTTTTAAAGGGTTTTGACCACAGGGAAGGCATCGTAAAGACACCGTAGCGAATGTGACAGACGAGCAGAGACGCCAAAAGAAGGGTTAAAAATGCCTGGTACCAAAAGAATGCGCCAATTCCATGCTTGATCTTGCAACGCTGAGCTTTTCCAGTACGGTCAGCCGGGCTGCCTATTTTGCAGTGTTTCTGATACTGGCATTGCGTCAGCGGGAGAAATCCTATCTCTGGCACTGGCTGGGCGCCATTCTGGCATCCCTGCTGGGCGCCATCATGCTGGCAAAGGAGCCGACCAACCTGACGCTGCCGGTGCTGGAAAGCATGCAGATCTTTACCTTCTACATGGCCAGCCTCGTGTTGTCATGGAGTGGATTACGGCGCTTTTACGGCCTTGGTTTTCATGCATACGCCATCGTGTCGGTTGTGATACTGACCGTGACACCGGCACTGGCATGCCTGCTGGTACCCTGGCTGGGAGCCTCGAAAACAATCGTGGCCAGCGTTTACTTCCTCTGCGCTACTGCCGCTTCCGTCATGATCGTCGTTGAGATCATGGTGGCCAGACGCGAATATCTCTGGTCCCAGATCGTGGTGGCCATTGCCTTTGGCATTTATGCCATGGGCTTTGCGCTATCTGCCGCCATGTTGCTCTTTACAGACCTTCAGATATCGACAGAAACCGCTCGCGCCACGATTATTTTTGACCAGATCAACAGCGTTCTGGTGTATGTCGGGTATGTTGCGATGAGCGGTGAGCGCGCCAACCTGCAGCTCAGACATCAGGCCGAAACGGATGCATTGACCGGGCTTTTCAATCGGCGTGGTATTCAGCACGCGCTCCTTAAACTTGATTTCGAGCGTTCTGGCAGCACGACATGTGTCATTCTGGGCGACCTTGATCATTTCAAAAGGATCAACGACACGCTGGGACATGAAGGCGGAGACGATGTCTTGAAAACCTTTGCCAAACGCCTGAAAAACCTTATGCGCAGTGATGATATGGCTGTTCGCTGGGGGGGCGAAGAGTTTCTGGTCGTACTACCTCATACCAGCATCGATGAAGCGACCGCTTTTGCAGAGCGCCTGAGAACACGCATTGAAACCGAGCCTTTCATGATTTTCACGAAAGCCGTCAACGTCACTATCAGTATCGGTATTGCTGAAATTGCACAGCCCCGAGACACGTTCGAAAAGGCCGTTGAACGTGCTGACCGGGCCCTCTATAGTGCCAAACGCGAGGGACGTAACCGTATCTGCCGCTAACGGCACAAACCTGCAATACGCTGTCGGCATAGTGCAGGTTGATTTACCGCTACTTGTTCAGTAACGATTACCTTCTATATCTTCGTAACCAAAGTCCCTGGTCATTGGCTGATGATCGAACAGCTCACCCCAGGCACGGTCATGCGCCGCCGACCGAAAATTTTTCATGCCACCGGTGGGCGTAAAAGTGATTTCCCCGAAGTAGATCGCATCACGCATCAGGTAGAAGTCAACGCGTACAAATCCAAAGCCTTCGGAGAGCTTGAGCGCCAGCTTCATGGCTCGATCCAGCTGTGCCGGCTTCTCGATCGGATCGCCGGTATTGAAGCGTTCGTCGACGACGTCCACGAGGTTCCAGTCCTGATCGTAGTAATCGACGTGAAAATCGGTGAAGCGATCATGCGTGACTTCAATAAAGACCTTTGGTGCCTGCCCTTCTGCCCTAAAGCAGTAGAACTTGTAGTCCTTGGGGATCTTGCCATGCTCGTCAAGCAGCAGCTTTTCACACATCAGGCGGGGCGTAATGCTGCGATAGTGCAGCTCTCGGCTATCGCGATAAAAGTTGCTGGCCAGCCAATGATCGCTGAGACGACGCATCGTATCAAAGCTGTAATCAGCCTTGTTGCGCACAACCAGATTATAGCCGGAACCATGATTGGCCTTGAGCACGAAGCTGTTGGGCAGCCTGTCATAGTCATGCTGCGTGAACGGCTGAGACACTGGATACAGCGGCAAAAGGGTCTCATCACCGATTTTCTGGCGCACGTAATCACGCACCAGCAGCTTGTCACTTAGCGGCGAAAAGATGGGTTCGGGATGCAGGCGCCGGTAACATATTTTTTCATTGAAGGTCTCAGGGTTGACCAGATTGGGCCTGACACCAAAATGCTTCTGATAACGGTGCGCAATATACAGGCGGTCCGGTATCCAACGGGTAATACTTCTTCGCATCATGCGCAGCCATTGCTGGCGCTTTTGGGGAAGAAGCTGCTTGTCATCTGTTTCGTAACCCGGCATCTCTGCTTTGGCGTGCTGACTTGCGGTTGAAAACACGTGTAATTCCGCCATTGCCTTCCCCTGCGAGATCGTTGGATATTTCTTTAAGTAACTTTGACCACGCAAAAGGTAAAACGAGTAACTTAAAGAAAGTGTGCTGTTACGCTCATTACATCTGAAAGTACTGATTTCATTTAAGCTGGCGGAAGCTTTGAACCACAGGGTGTCATGAGTCACGATGGCCGCACGTACCATCTTCAGCCCGAGATCAACCAATCTTTTAATATGCTGTTTTTAAAGCATTTAATTCTAAAAAATTTTTGTAAAGGGCTCATGCTCGATCGCTGGTAGTGCGATTGCGCGTATCCTCATGGCGCAGAATCCGCTCCTTTCACCCATATTTCCCTGTGAAGTTTCATTCTTTTTCGCGATTCATTGTATCAGGATATTTTTATATAAAGTCATTTCAGCATAGTTTTGCCGCCCTGGCATCGCTTTCTCCTTATCTATTGTGACGTATTGGTGCTCCATACTTTCAACAGCAACCCCGGAAAGGGCTCAACCTCATGACCTTCGACTCAGTCACTCAAGGCATTTCGTATAACGCATCGTATAGAAAGGATTTTTTCCCGACACAGCTCACCGTGGCTTCTTCACTTGCTCATTCTGATCCGGTGGAAAAAATCGAAAACGCCCCCTTGCTGGAGGACGCCGTGGCGCAGCTGAATCAGGATTTTGTTCTTGTTGGCATTGAGTTTGATATCCATGACGACAGTGGCCGGATCGTGACACGCGTTATCGATCGCGAAAGCGGCGAAGTAATACGCCAGATTCCTACGGAAGAAGTGCTGGTGATTGCACGTCGGGCAGCTCACCAGCAGGGTCGGCTGCTCGAAACGGTCGCTTGAAGGGCAATTAATGGCGCTTGATGCAAAAACCATGGATACACAAAGGCGCCCACGCAGGCGCCTTTGTGCATTAACCAGCCCCTGAACGAACAGGGGCATTGAAAATCTTCAGGGCTTATACCTGCATGCTCATGATTTCGCGGTAGGCATTGAGAACACGGTTACGCACCTGTATGCCCATCTCCATGGCCACGCTGGATTTTTGCATGTCGACCATGACATCGTTGAGCGCCACATTGCTGTCGCCGCGTGAAAATGCCACGGCCTTGGCGTCGGCGGTCTGCTTCAGGCCATCGATGCGATCGATCGCTCCCTTGAGTTCTCCTGCAAAACTGATGCCTCCTACCTGCTGCGCAGCATTTTGATGACCGCCTGCCTGCTGCGCTACACCCTGCATTTGCTGAACCAGGGCCTGAAGGCCCGCTGCTGCCACTGACATCAGAGTAACTCCGAGAGAGTAAACGTAACTGAAAGTAAATTTTGTCAACGAATGTGGCGCAGCTTAAAGACAAAGTGCCTTCATCGATTGTTCTAAATAGTGAAAAAAACAACGGCTATTCGATCCTTCAATCTGGTTACTTACCGTAATAATGACGCCACTCCCGGTATAGGGCGCCACCGTTGCAGGCGCCCAGCGCATAAAGAGTCTGCCGATGCCCATCGAGCTGAACCCGCGTAACACCAATAACACTGAGGCGATGTGATGAGTGCTCAAGCAACACAAGGCACCGATCAGAAGCTGTCCGGACTGATGGATCGCCTCAAGGCCAATCCGCGTCTGCCCCTCATGGTGGCCGGCGCAGCTGCCATCGCGATTCTGGTCGTGCTCTTTTTATGGGCGCGCTCCCCTGACTATCGCGTGCTGTTTTCCAACCTCAGCGACAGCGATGGCGGCGTCATCATTGCCCGTCTGGATCAGATGCAGGTGCCCTATCGCTTCTCGGAAGGCGGTCAGGCCATTCTCATTCCTGCCGAGCGCGTTGAGCAGACCCGCATGGCGCTGGCCAGCGAAGGCCTGCCCAAGGGCGGCGGCGTCGGATTCGAGCTGATGGACGGACAGTCCTTCGGCATCAGTCAGTTTGCCGAACATGTGAACTATCAGCGTGCGCTGGAAGGCGAGCTGGCACGTTCCATTGAATCCATCGAAGCGGTCCAGACAGCGCGCGTACACCTTGCCATGCCGCAGGAGTCCGTTTTTGTCAGGGACCGTCGTCAGCCTTCGGCCTCGGTCATTTTGACGCTTTACCGTAACCGTGCCGTCAGTGAAGGCCAGGTCAGTGCGATTACGCATCTGGTGTCTGCCAGCGTTTCGAATCTGCCCGTCAATCAGGTCACCGTGGTGGATCAAAGCGGCAACCTGCTGTCTCAGCCAGGCAATGAAGGCAGCCGTAACCTCAATGACGCCCAGCTGAAATACACCGATCAGATCGAAGCGAGCTATCGCAAGCGTATTGAAACCCTGCTGTCGACCATCGTGGGCCACAACAATGTGCGCGCGCAGGTGACCGCCAGCATCGACTTCTCCGTGGGTGAACATACCCAGGAGACCTACGACCCCAACCAGGACCCCAACCAGGCCAGCGTTCGCAGCATTCAGTCCAGTGAAAGCGAACAAAGCGGTAGTGGTGGCATTGGCGGCGTTCCCGGTGCACTGAGCAATCAGCCGGCCCCTACCGTGCCCTCACCGGTCGAGAACGCCGCGGGCAATGGGCAGAACCAGAACAATGCACAGCAAAACAATGGTCAGGATGGTGATGCCGAGCAAACCACCACGACACAGACACCGGCCACGCCGCGCTCTTCCACGCGCAGCAGCACGACCAATTACGAGATCAACCGGGTCATTCGCCATGTGCAGGAAGATACCGGTCGGGTACAGCGTCTGTCGGTAGCAGTGGTCGTCAACTACCGTGAACAGGCCGGTGAGAATGGTCAGACTGAAATGGTCGCCCTCACCGATGAGGAGATGGATCGGATACAGCGCCTGGTACGTGAAGGCATGGGCTTTTCCGAGGCCCGCGGTGATTCACTGGAAGTCGTCAATGCAGCCTTTAGTCAGCAGGCGGTTGCCCAGGCGCCGGAACTGGCCTGGTACGAGAATCCCGAAATCATCTCGCTGGCCAAAACGCTGGGTCGCTATCTGCTGCTTGCCATTGTCGCCTTCATCCTCTGGCGCAAGCTGCTCAAGCCGCTGGTAGAGCGTCAGAAGGCAGTACTGGCACCGGCAGGCACCACCGCCGATGGCAACACGACAAGCGACGGCAGGCTACTGGCTACCGCCGGGGATGACGATGAAGAAACGGAAGAACTCGAATCCGATATCGCCGAACAGATTGCGAAGAAGCAGAAGCGTCGTGCCCGTATCGAACATGAAACCCTGTTGAGCACGGTCCGTGAACAGGCTCAAAAGGACCCCAGAATGGTCGCAGTAATTCTCAGAGGCTGGATCAATGGCAAGGACTGAAGGCAACGAAGAAGGCATCGAGCGCAGCGCCATTCTCATGATGGCACTGGATGACGACACGGCTGCCGAAGTCTTCAAGCACATGTCACAGCGGGAAGTGCAAAAGGTGGGTCTGGCCATGGCCAGCCTCACCCAGCTGACCAACGAGCGTCTGATGGAAGTGCTCAGGCAGTTCGATAGCGAAATCGAAGAACTTGGCGGCGTCAATCTTCAGTCCAGCGATCATATCCGCTCGGTACTGGTCAAGGCGCTGGGCGAGGAACGTGCCTCGAGCCTGCTGGAAGATATCTTTGAATCCGGCAACGACTCCGGTATCGATGCGCTGAACCTGATGGAGCCCAGCGTGGTGTCTGAAATGATCCGCGATGAGCATCCGCAGATCATTGCCACCATCATGGTACATCTGGAGCGCCACCAGGCCTCTGAGGTGCTGGCACGCTTTGATGAATCGCTGCGCAACGACGTGGTACTGCGTATTGCCACCTTCAGCGGTGTACAGCCGGCGGCCCTTCAGGAACTGACTGAAGTGCTCAGCGGCCTGCTGGATGGCCAGAACCTCAAGCGCAGCAAGATGGGCGGCGTGAGAACAGCGGCTGAAATTCTCAACCTGATGAACAGCACACAGGAAGAAAGCGTTATCGAAAGCGTGCGCCACCATGACGACACGCTGGCGCAGCAGATTCTTGATGAGATGTTCGTCTTCGACAACCTGGCCGATATGGACGATCGCAGCATCAAGCGCATCCTGCAGGACGTCGACAGCAACTCGCTGGTCATCGCACTCAAGGGTGCCCCGGAAGAGATTCGCGACCGCTTCCTGACCAACATGTCCTCGCGTGCGGCAGAACTGCTGCGCGAAGACATGCAGATGCGCGGACCGATTCGCCTGTCGCAGGTCGAAGCCGAGCAGAAAAACATTCTGCAGCTTGTACGCCGCCTGGCCGATGCCGGCGAAGTCACCATAGGAGGAGGCGACGACGCCTATGTCTAGGTCGAACGATCACACGTCCTGGCAGCCCTGGGAGATGGGTCGTCTGGAAAGGCGCGAGCCGCGACAGCCCTCTCCCGATGTGCTGGCGCAGCACAATATTCCTCAGCGCCGGGAAGATGACGATGTTCGGCGGGAAGCCTTCGAGAAGGCGCGTCAGAAAGGTTTTGAGCAGGGGCAGCGTGAAGGACAGGAGGCAGGCTATGCCGCAGGGCTTGAAGCCGGCCGGGAGCAGGCGCGCCAGGAGTATCAGCTCGAGCTTGAATCGCGTCTGCACGAAGCGCTCGCCCCCGTGGCAGACATGGTCAATGCCTTTGATACGGCCGCCGGCAGGCTCAAGGACGACATCGCCTACGCCCTGGTCGAACTGGCGCTGGAAACCGGTCGCCAGCTCGCCGGGCGCTCGCTGGAGCTGGCGCCTGAGCATATTCTCGATGATATCGAACGGCTGATGAGTGAACACCCCACCCTTGGTGGAACGCCACGCATCTGTGTTCATCCCGACGATCTGGCCATGGTCCAGAAGCAGTTAAGCACACTGCTTGGTGATGCCGGTTGGCAGCTCAAAAGCGATGCATCACTGTCACGTGGTGACTGCCGGCTGGAAACCGATCAAATCGAAATCGATGCCACCCGCGATGACCGATGGGAACGGCTGCGTCATGCCGTCGGTCATGGCAAGCACTGATGCCGTTAAGGACAGGAGTCAGCTCTCATGTCATTGAACAGTGATGCCATGTTAAGTCAGTGGAAGCGCACGCTGGAAACCGCTACCCGTCGCGTCCAGAAACTGCCGGCCAATCGCGAACGCGGCCGGCTGACCCGCGCCACGGGCCTGGTGCTGGAAGCGGTCGGTCTGCGTCTGCCGCTGGGCTGCAGCTGCATGGTTGAGCTGGCCGATGGCCAGGGAGAAGCAGAGGCTGAAGTTGTCGGTTTCAATGGCGACAAGCTTTTTTTGATGCCGCTGGTTGAAACCAGCGGGCTGGTGCCGGGCGCCCTTGTCTGGCCGGCCAATCCGCGCCCTGGTGCCAGCCAGTCCCAGAGCAAGCAGCTACCGGTAGGCGATGCCCTGCTCGGACGTGTGGTGGATGCCCGCGGCCGGGTACTGGACGGCCGTGGCCCGTTGGTGGAACCGGATAACGTCTCACTCAATGCACCCACGCTCAACCCGCTGCAGCGCGCGCCCATCGAAGAGGTACTTGATGTGGGTGTGCGTGCCATCAACGCCTTGCTGACGGTTGGTCGTGGCCAGCGTCTGGGACTGTTTGCCGGCTCCGGCGTAGGCAAGAGTGTGCTGCTGGGCATGATGGCCCGTTACACCCAAGCCGATGTCATCGTGGTGGGGTTGATTGGGGAGCGTGGCCGTGAGGTCAAGGACTTCATCGAGAACATACTGGGCGCCGAGGGGCAGCGTCGCGCGGTAGTGGTTGCCGCGCCGGCTGACATGTCGCCCCTGCTGCGCCTGCAGGGCGCAGCTTACGCCACACGCCTGGCCGAGGATTTTCGCGATCGTGGCAAGAACGTGCTGCTGATCATGGACTCCCTGACCCGCTACGCCATGGCCCAGCGTGAAATTGCACTGGCCATCGGCGAGCCACCGGCTACCAAGGGCTACCCGCCCTCGGTCTTTGCCAAGCTGCCGGCGCTCGTTGAGCGCGCCGGCAACGATGCTCCGGGCAAGGGCTCCATTACCGGCTTTTACACCGTACTGACCGAAGGTGATGACCAGCAGGACCCGATTGCCGATGCGGCGCGCGCCATCCTCGATGGCCATATCGTGCTATCACGAAAGCTGGCCGAAGCGGGCCATTATCCGGCCATTGATATCGAAGCATCGATAAGCCGTGCAATGACAGCGCTTATCGACGAACCACATTTCGAGTGCATCAAATACTTTAAGCAGATGTTGTCACGCTATCAGCGCAACCGCGATCTGATCAGCGTGGGTGCCTACGCCGCAGGCAGTGATCGACTGCTGGATGAAGCCATCAGGCTCTATCCGGCACTGGAAGCCTTCCTGCAGCAGCGCATGAGCGAGCGCGCCGATGTGGAACACTCGGTAGAAGGTCTCAAGTCGCTTTTGAGCTCATAGCACCTGACACTCTGTCCAAAAGGCGGCCATCCGGCTGAATGTCACTGATACTGAGGGGACCATGTCCAATCATTCATCACTTGAAATGTTGATCGAGCTTGCCGAAGGCGATCGCGATGCAGCGGCCAAACTGCTGGGCCAGCTGCGCTCGGCGCATCAGCAAAGCCATACACAGCTTGAGATGCTCAGTGATTATCGCAGCGACTATCTGCGTCGTTTCGAGCAGGCCATGCAGCGCGGCCTGACCATGGCCTCCATTCAGAACTATCAGCGGTTTTTGTCCTCACTCGACCGTGCCATTGAACATCAGCGCCAGCAGGTTGATCAGCATCAGGGGCGCATTACCCGCGGCATGACGAACTGGCAACAGCAGCAAAAGCGGGTGAATTCCTACGACGTCCTGATCAATCGGCGCCGTCAGGAAGCAGAGCACCGCACGAACAAGCTCGAACAGCGCCAGAGTGATGAATATGCCAGCCGGGCAGTTTCCGCGCTGGGTGGGTTCTAACCACGTTTTTTCTGTCAGGAAACATGACGCATGCTGACGCCAATCAATGCCCAGATCACTTCTCAGGGCTCTGCCAGCGCCAACACCAAAAGCAGTGACGGTGATAACGGCTTCGGTGCGCTTTTAAGCGACACCAGGGCGCGCCGCCAGAACGACACCGCCACGTCCACGGGCAGCACCGAGGCAGGCAAGCCTGCAACCTCACAGGCGCAGGCACGTGCCAGCGGCGCCCGTACTGACGAAGAGCGCCCCGCCTCGCAGGCAGATCGTGGTGCCAGCATCACCGATGGCCGCAAGCCAGTGCAGGCCGGCAGCGCCCGTCAAACGCTCTCCAATGCCCTTGAGCAGCTTCAGGGCAATCGGCTGGAAAGCCGTGAGCGGCGCGATGAGGTTACTCAGCAGCGGGGGAATGACCGTGCCCGTACACCGGGTGACAAAAAAGCAGCCGATGATACGCGTCAGCCCGGCCTCACAGCTCTGGCAGACGCGCGCCAGCCGGAGCTGCCCAGTGCCGATCGTGCCGGTAGCAGACTGTCAAGCATGGACAGGCTCTCTGCCATGGATAAACAGGCTGCCAGTGCCAGCACTGACAAACTCAATGAAAAGGGTAAACGCCTGACCGAGAGTGATCAGACCGATAACGCCACCTCGCTTTATGGACTGGTCGACACCGGCTTTTTGATGCAGGCGCCACTGGCAAAAAATGCATCTGCGGGAGGTGAAGGCGCCCTGCCCGCACGCCGTGTCATGCTCGAACAGGGACTGCGCGGCCGTGATGCCGCAGGCCTTGAGGGAACACAGGGCGCGTTGAAAGGGCGTGATCAGGAAAGCGCCAAAAGTGATCGTCTTTTCAGCGAGATGCTTCAGCCGCGGGAAGGCACCTTTGCCTCACTGAGAGGGGCAGGTGCTGACACAACGTTCAGCGCCCAGACAGCCGCCCCCGCGGTTAACGATAATCCGCTGAACACGCTGTCTGCCCTGACGGGTCAGACCGGCACCAATCCGATGGCGCCGGGAGCCGCCCAGGCGGTTGCCACCGCTACCCTGCCCGCCATGGATAGTGATCAGTGGAGTAACGCCCTCGAGCGCCAGGTCATCAGTCTGAGTCTGCGTGGTGGTGGTGAAGCGCGGTTGAACATGAACCCGCTGGAACTGGGCCCGCTGTCCATTTCGCTGAAGATGGGTGAACAGAGTGCGCAGCTGCATATCGCTTCGCACCATGCCCAGGTTCGCGCGGCCATTGAAGCGGCCCTGCCCCAGCTGCGCGAGGCGTTCAACGCCAGCGGTATCGAGCTGGGTCAGACATCGGTCAGTGACCAGGGCAACTTCCAGCAGGGTGGTTTTCAGCAGCAACAGGAACGTACTCCCGGCGCTCTCGCCGCACGTGACGGTTCAGGCACTGTTGCCGGCATCAATGCCGATGCCGACACTGATGTCATCTCGATCAGCCCGTTGAACGGCCGCTCACTCAACGGTGGTATTGACCTCTTCGCCTGATGATCGGCGTGGTATCGAAAACAATGTGCTCAAGGGTCGCGCTGGTATCTGCCAGCGCGGCCCTTTCGTTTCATTACATGTTTGCTGGCGTCAGAGGCTGTCCTGAATTTCAAAACGTCGAGATAACCGTATGAGACTGCGCTATTTGATCCATCGTTTAGCGCGGCAATCCGTACCATGGCATCAACCCGAACACGCCATGACACATGATGTTACGGATTAACGAACAAGTGTTCTCAACCCTGATGGATTGATCTGACGCCATGACGACATCTACCGCAACGCCTCCGGCCAAGGCCGGCAGTAAAAAACTCCTTTGGGTCATTGTCGCGCTGCTGGTCATTCTGGTGGGCATGGCGTGTGCCGCCGGTGCCTGGTACTTCCTCAAGGGAGATACAGCAGCCGAGGCACCACATGAGAGCGCGCAGGCAGCACCGGCGCCCGTCCCGGTGTTTGTCGAGCTCAAGCCCTTCACCGTCAATCTCAATGATGGCAGTGGCCGCATTCTTTATATCGGCATTACCCTCAAGGCAGAAGGCGAAGAAGCTGCTGCGACCCTGAAGTCGCAAATGCCCGAAGTGCGTAATCGCATTCTGATGGTATTGACCGGTCAGCAGGGCGATCAGCTGACCACACCGGCCGGCAAGCAGGCACTGGCCAGTGCGTTGATTGGCGCTTTCGAGCAGCCCTTCAATGGCGAGACAAGCAGCGTCGCGGTAAGCGATGCCCTGTTCACCGATTTCATCGTTCAGTAGGCCCCCATGGCAGATGACATGCTGTCCCAGGAAGAGATCGACGCGCTACTCAAAGGGGTGAGTGGCGAGGAAGAAGAGACGCGTTCCGGGGACATTGGCACCAAGCGTATTCGCCCTTTCGATCCAGCCAACCAGCAGCGTGTGGTACGCGGCCGACTGCAGTCGCTTGATATTATCCACGAGCGCTTTGGCCGTCGCTTTCGCATGGCGCTTTTCAACCTGATCAGACGTACAGCGGATATTACGGTAGGCCCGGTCAAGATTCAGAAATACAGCGACTTCACGCGCAATCTGCCCGTACCGGCCAACATCAACATGATTGCCATCAAGCCGCTCAAGGGCAATGCGCTGATCGTGTTTCCGCCCAACCTGGTCTTTCTGGTGGTGGACAGCCTCTTTGGCGGGGACGGGCGCTTTCTGACCAAGTCAGAGGGACGGGAATTTACCCATACCGAGCAGCGCATTATCCGGCGTCTTTTGAATCTGACGCTGGAGAGCTACGCCGAGGGCTGGCAGTCCATCTATCCGGTGGAGCTTGAGTACCAGCGCTCGGAAATGCAGGTGAAATTTACCAACATCACCAACAGCGCCAACGAACTGGTGGTCAATACCACGTTCCATGTCGAAGTCGGTGCCTTTGGCAGTGATTTTCACATCTGCATGCCCTACTCGATGATTGAACCCATTCGGGAGACCCTCTCCGGCCCGTTGCAGCGCAACGACCCGGAAGAGGATCGCGAAAGGATGCAGCGTCTTGCCGGTGAGGTGAAATCCTCAAGCGTGGATCTGGTCGCGGACTTTACAACGATCGAAACCACACTGAGCAGGATCTCAAAGCTGTCGGTGGGTGATGTCCTGCCCATTGATCTGCCTCAGGAAATCAACGTGCGCGTCGACGGTGTACCGGTCATGGCCTGCGATTATGGCAGCCTTAATGGCCAGAAGGGTCTACGCGTCAAAAGACTGATCGACCATCGTCCCATCGATGCCCACAGGAATACGCATCATGACTGATCCAAAAAATCCGGATTCACCCAACGAAAAGCACGATGAAATGCCCGACGACTGGGCCAGTGCAATGCAGGAACAGGGCGCCAGTACCGATGAGGATGATATCGACTGGGGAGCCGCCTTTGCAGAGACCGGCGAGACACCGGAGCATGCACTGGAAGAAGTCGTTCCGGTAGCAACCACGGCTGAATCTGCCAGTGACAGAATCTTCCAGCCCCTGTCGGGCACTGACGCTCACGGCCAGTCGCGCGATCTTGATGTCATCATGGAAATTCCGGTCACGCTGTCGGTCGAGCTTGGCCGCACCCGCATGACCATCCGTGAGCTGCTGGATCTGGCCAAGGGATCGGTCGTGGAGCTTGATGGTCTGGCCGGTGAGCCCATGAATATTCTGATCAATGGCTACCTGATTGCTCAGGGTGAGGTGGTAGTGGTAGAGGACAAGTACGGCATCCGTATTACTGATATCATTACACCCTCTGAGCGCATTCATAAGCTTAATCGTTGATTGCGTGCCTCGCTCGTGCTAAGTCGTGTCCCTTGAATGAAACGATGTGAGTCATCCCATGACCGACAGCCACACGCGCGAGGCCGCCGCCTCGCCTGCTTCAGAATTCGCCAGCCACTTCGAAGACGGCCCGTTTGAGGCCCGGGCGCTGGAAAGCGCTCACCATGTTGGCACCGCACATGTCGCGGTCATGCCTGCCACCCGGCCAACGCCCTCCGCTCAGGACAATGGCCTGGGCATGGCGGGACTGGGCAAGACGGCACTGGGTCTGGCGCTGGTACTTTTGCTGATCTGGGGACTTGGCGCACTCATCAAGCGCATGGGGCCGGGTCGGCGTCTTCAGGGACAATCACTTCGCATTGTGGCCAGCCAGACTGTCGGCGCTCGCGAGCGCGTTGTCGTCGTGGAAGTAGACAACACCTGGCTGGTACTGGGGGTGGCACCCGGCAGCATCAATCGACTTCACGAGATGCCTGCCAGATCGCCGGTATCACCTGGTGATGATACACCGGTCGAGCCGGGCACCTTTGATCGTCCGTCCTTTTCCGAAAGCTTCAAGCGTGCGCTCTCACAGCGCTTTGATAGGCGCCCATGACTCTCTCTGCCCTGCTCCGTCGTCTGCCTTACTGGACCCGATACAGCCTGCCGACACTGATGCTGTTGCTGGCCATGGTCATATCACTGCCAACATATGCCTCGGCCGAGTTTCCGGCCATGACCAGTCAGCCACTCGATGGTGGCGGCCAGTCCTGGAGTCTTTCCGTCGAGACATTGGTACTCTTGAGCTCGATGGCCTTTCTGCCGGCCGCGCTTTTGATGATGACCGGTTTTACTCGCATCATCATCGTGCTGGGGCTTTTACGCAGCGCGCTGGGCACGCAATCTTCACCGCCCAATCAGGTGCTGGTCGGCCTGGCCCTGTTTCTGACCTTTTTTGTCATGTCACCGGTCTTTGAGCAGATCTACGAAACCGCCTGGCAGCCGCTGTCGGAAGGCAATATCGGGATGCCGCAGGCGATTGAGACCGGTAGCCAGCCGCTGCGGGAGTTCATGCTGCATCAGACGCGCGAAAGTGATATCGCCATGTTTGCCGGCATCGCCAACATGCCGGCCATGGACGGCCCGGAGGATGTGCCCATGCGTCTGCTATTGCCTTCCTTTGTCACCAGTGAGCTGAAAACCGCCTTTCAGATCGGCTTTACGATCTTTATTCCCTTTCTGATTATCGATCTGGTCGTGGCCAGTGTGCTGATGGCACTGGGGATGATGATGGTGCCACCGGCTATCGTGTCGCTACCCTTCAAGCTGATGCTGTTTGTACTGGTGGATGGCTGGGGGCTTCTGATGGGGTCGCTGGCACAGAGTTTTTATATGTAGGCATGGCCATGGCGGCCGGGCGTTTTCGGGGCGAAGCCCCTTGGTATCTCGACTTCAAGGAGTGGTCTCATGACACCGGAAATGGTAATGAGCCTTGCCTATCGCGGCATGATGCTGACACTTTTGATTGCCGCCCCGCTGCTGCTGGTGGCGCTGACGGTGGGCTTGCTGGTGAGCCTTTTTCAGGCGGCCACCCAGATCAATGAAATGACCCTTTCCTTTATTCCCAAGATTCTGGCGGTCTTCACGACGTTGATCATTGGCGGGTCCTGGATGCTGGGAACGCTGTCCGACTTCACTCGGGAGCTTTTCAACAACATTCCCGGCATGATCGGCTAGAGGGCACTGCCTTGCTGGAGATTACTTCCGCCCAGCTTGACGCCTGGTTAACGGCCTTTCTCTGGCCCTTTGTCAGAATGCTGGCGTTTATCGGCACCTCCCCCATCTTTGGCGAAAACGCCATTCCCAACACTGCCAAGGTGGGTCTTGCCTTTGCCCTGACCATTATCGTGGCGCCCGTACTCCCGCCGATGCCGGACGTTCCCCCTGCCTCCTGGGCAGGCATCATGATCATCATCCAGCAGTTCATCATTGGTGCTGCGCTGGGTCTGGTCATGCGGCTGGTATTCGCTGCCGTTCAGGCCGCCGGTGACTATATTGCCCTGCAGATGGGCCTTTCCTTTGCCTCGTTCTACTCCCCGGAAGCCCAGGGAACGACCACGGTGCTGGCACGCTTTCTCAACATGATTGCGATACTCATGTTCATGGCCCTTAACGGCCATACCATCATGATCCGGATTCTGATCGAGACCTTCACGCGCCTGCCGATTGGCGCCGAAGGCCTTGAGCCCGCCGGCTTTGATGCGATCGCGCGCTGGGGAAGCTTCATCTTCTCGGCTGGCTTTCTCATGGCCATGCCGGTCCTGACAGCGCTCTTGATCATCAATATCTCGATGGGCATCCTCAATCGAGCCTCACCGCAGTTTTCGGTCTTCTCGGTGGGCTTTCCCATTACCCTGACGACCGGCGTCACCCTTCTGACCTTCATGACACCGGAACTGGGCATGGTCTTTCAGCGCATGTTTGAAAGCGCACTCAATCAGATGGTCAGCGTCACTGAATTGTTCTCCTGACATTGGCATCTACCCGGCCAGCGGTAGTTCTGACCCTACTCGTGCTTCTGTCGGATGAAAAAGCAGATAGTGTCAGACATCATGGTCGATAGATTTTTCGACGCCATACCTTGTGCAGATTGTGCAGTAGCCAGGCAATGAAAAACCCCCGTACTGAATATCAGCGCGGGGGTTTTGAGTATGTAGCGACCAGGTTCAGCCTTATCTGATCAGGCTGAACAGCGAGGTCTGTTGTGTCTGCATGAACATCTTCTGGGAGGCTTCAAGCCCGATCTGACCCAGCGTATAGCGGGAGATGGCTTCGGCATAATCCAGATCTTCCAGGTCAGAGAGCATGACCTTGTTGCTGATGGTGCGTGTATCGCCAATATCACCCAGCACTTCCAGTTCATTGAGCTTGCTGCCGATTGCCGAGCGTACGCTCAGGATGTTATCGCTGCCGCTGTCGATCTGGCGGTTGGCCTGGTCCAGGCTGGCACGCAGGGTATCCTGATTTTCCGCAGTCTGTGGCGTTCTCAGCGTCTCAATGGCTGTTTCAAATACCTTGAAAAGGTCACTCTGGGCATCGCCGCCCCTGGTGGCAGGTACCTTGAAGACTTCTGACCCGGCGGCGTTGACATTCATGCTGCGCGACGCATCAACCTGAACGTTCAGGGGTTGCGTATCGCCTGCATAGGTCACGACCTTGCCATCAGCGGCAGTTTCGAAAGGCTTCACATCGCCCTTTGAACCCGCGAACATGTAAAGCCCGCTGCTGTCTCTGGTATTGGCAAGGCCCAGCATCTGGTTGTAAAGCCCTTCAAGCTCGGTCGCCACCGAGGCACGATCACTATCGGTATAGGTGCCGTTACCGCCCTTGACGATCAGCCCCTTGGCGCTGACCAGCAGATCAGACATGCTGTTCAGGGTATTTTCCTGCAGGGACAGGGTGCTGTTGGCCGATGTCCGACCGCTCTTGTACTGCTCCTGCACGGCCTGGTCCTGCTTGACGATCAGGGCCTGTGACGCGGCGCGCGGATCATCGGACGGCGACACGATACGCTTGCCGTTGGCCACCTGCTCGCCCACTTTCGACAGATCGCTCTGGCGACCCTGCATCGCATTCTGGCTACGCTCGAACATCATTGAGGTACTGATACGCATTTAATTTATTCCCCTTAACGCATGATGCCGATCAGCGCGTTGAACATCTCCGAAGAGGCTCGGATCATCTGCGCGCTGGCACTGTAAAGCTGCTGATATTTGAGCATGTTGGCGGCCTCCTCATCGATATTGACCCCTGACACCGACTGCTGCGCGCTTTTAAGCTCTTGGGAAATCTGGGTCTGAGAGGCGTTGCTGCTCTTGAGCGTCGCCGTCTTGTTACCCACGTCACTGACCATCGAGGCATAAGCCGTATTCAGGCTGGTGCTGCCGTTGATCAGCTTTTCATTCTGGATATTGGCCATGGCCAGCGCATTGCTGTTGCCACGTACGCCCTCATTCAGGCTACCGCGGGCGGCAATCCCTTCTGGTGTCATCTCACTGCTGACACTCAGTTTGCCGGCCGCGTTGTCCAGTGGCTTGATGACGAAACTGTCGCCGTTGACAAGGCCTTCCGGAAGATTGATCTCAAGACCAACGTCTGCCGCGTTGACTGCCTGCCCGCTATCCAGACGCGTCAACGAATAACCATTGGCTGCGTTGCTGTTTGCCGTCAGCTTGTAGTTGCTGGCGGCCACCTTCGTGACATCGTCAGTGAACGTAACCGAAGGCACGCCATCGCTGCTGTTGGCCTTGCTGGCCACAACCGTCGGGGCGCTGGCGGTAAAGAGCGCCTTGCCGGCCTTGTCATCCAGGTCAAAACCACTGGTCTGTAGATCGTTGACACTGCTGGCCAGCGCATGGGCCATCTGATCCACACGCAGCTGCGTGGGCTCCAGCGACTGACTGCGAAACTGTACCAGCCCACCCAGTGTGCCGCCGCTCAGCCTGCTTTCATCAAGCTCAAACAGGTTGCCGTCGCTGGCCTTGAGTGCGACCACCTGACGGGTCGGATCATCTTCCGAGGCGACCATCTGCAGTGACTGTACCTGCTTGCCCGCTACCAGCGCCTGACCGGTGGAGAGCGACACCATGTACTGACCGTCCTGATCCACCACGGACACACCAACCAGTTCGCTCATTTTCGACACCAGCAAATCGCGCTGATCGAGCATGTCGTTGGGCGGTGTGCCGGTCTTGGCCTGGGTCTGGGTAATCTGAACGTTGAGTGTGGCAATCTGCCTTGAGTAGCTGTTGATCTCATCCACCGCACCGCCCATCTGCGCTACGGTGTTATCCGACATGTTCTTCAGGTAGCTGTCGGTGGCGCGAAACTGTGCCGTCATGCTTTCGGCGTTGCCCAGCATGGCCTGGCGTGCTGACGTATCAGCGGGGTTGTTGGCCATGGTCTGCACGCCCTTGAAAAAGGACTGCATCTGCTTGTTTAAACCGGCATCGCCATCGCCCAGCAGGTTATCAATCTGGGACATCTGGGCCAGATGCGACTTGCTGGCCCCCAGCTCACTGTTGGCTTCATTGAGCTGGGTGCTGAGATACTGCTGATACTGGCGCTGTACGCCGGTCACACTGACGCCACTGCCCGAAAAAAGGCCACCGGTATTGGTGCCCTTGGATTCGGTAAGTTCCGTAATCTGACGGTTGTAGCCCTGAGTATTAACGTTGGCAATGTTATTGCTTGTGGTATTCAGGCCAATCTGGGCTGCTCGCAACCCGCTCAGCGCTGTCCCCATCAATGAACCGGACATGGTGTTTCCTCGCACGCGCCCTTAAGGGTGTTATCTGTCATGTACTATCGGCCGATGGCCGGGAAATTTTAGAAAAACGTGTCCTGACCTACGGCTTCAATGTGTCAGAAAATCCGGCTGGCCTCGTTTTCAACGGCGTAGGCCATGGCGGCCCTTCGCTGTGTGGCTGCTGATATATCGCTTTCCTGACGGGGCGTCGTACGTGTGGCATACAGGGACTGAGGCCCTGTGCGCTCGTCACCCGGCATCTGAGCCATGATGGAGACCAGTTTTTCGCCATAGCGCGGGTCGGTCGCATAGCCACATTTTTGCAGGGCGTGGGCAGCGGCTTCAGGCGTACGCGCATCCAGCACCGGCTGATAACGCGGATTCTCGGTCAAAAGACGCGCATAGTCGGAAAACGCGGCTTCGTAGGAGTCATAAACACGGAAGGCGGCGCGCTCCTTGCGCGCCGTGCCCGCTTCAAACTCCGTAGTCATGACGCTGGCCCGGTCGCCCTGCCAGCTACCGGTGGCCTTGATATTGAAAAGGTTATGGCTGGCCTTGCCATCACTGGTGCGAATTTCTTTGGCACCCCAGCCGGTTTCAAGCGCGGCCTGCGCCAGAATCAGCTGGTGTGGAATGCCGGTACGCTCGCTGACCGCGCGCGCCGCGCTGCCCATTTTCGAGACAAACGAGGAGACGTGCGGTGCGACATCCGCCATCATCTTCTGATGCACCTCACGCCCCTGCAGGCCACCGCCCAGCGAGGCGTAGCCTTCAATCAGCGGCCCGCGTTTTTGCTCGGCAGGCTTGACCACATTGCTGGACGCTTCAAGACCCGCGTTGTACTTCAACTGCTCATCGCTCAACGGAATGGCAAACGCCGAGGGAATATTGCGTGACTGTGCCTTCAGCGTTTCCAGCGGATCATTGGGTGACGAACCGTCAGCCAAGGCACTGTCCTTCGACAACTGCTTGATCATCATGTCGGACAGTCCGATGCCCTGCTCGGAGAGATTCTGCGCCCACTGCTGATCCAGCATCTTGGTATAGGTATCCATGCTGTCGCTTTTGAGCAGATCGCTTTTGGGCATGGCATCACGCATGCTTTTCAGCATCTTTTGTAGAAACAGCGCCTCAAACTGCTGCGTGGTTTCCTTGAGGCTCTCCTGAGGGTTATCACGCGCGCTGTACTTGAGCTTCGAGAGCCCCTGCACGTCGAGCGCAAAACTTCCCCGACTATCCATCGCCATTAAATGATCTCCAGATCCGCGTTGAGCGCACCGGCCGATTTCAGCGCCTGAAGAATGGCCATCAGGTCATTGGGAGTAGCGCCCAGACGATTCAGGGCATCCACTACCTGACTCAGATCCGCTTCGCCACTAACAATGCTCAGCGCCCCGGACTCTTCCTGCACGTTGATGTCGGCATTGGGTACCACGGCAGTTTGCCCGCCTGACAAGGCATTCGGTTGGCTGATAATCGGGTTGGAATCGATCGTAATCGAGAGATTGCCATGGGCGATCGCCGCGCGATTAAGCGTCACCCGGGTATTCATCGCCACGGAACCTGTACGCGCGTTCATGATGACCTTCGGCGTGACCACACCCGGATCGACATCAATGTTTTGTACACGCGCCATGAAGGAGACCTGAGAGGCGCTATCCATGGGCGCGGCCAGCGAGATCACCCGCGAATTCTGAGCCACGGCAATGCCCTGACCCATGGCATTGTTGATGGCATTCATGGTGCGCAGGGCTGTATTGAAGTCGGCGTCCTTGAGCTCCAGGTTGATACGCCCCTGCTCGGCCATCTGCACCGGTACCGTACGCTCGATGGTGGCCCCTGCCGGGATACGACCGGACGAGGTCTGGTTGACCTGTACGCTGCTGCCGGCAGCCTGGGCACTGATGCCGGGAATGACCATGTTGCCCTGGGCCAGCGCATAGATCTGTCCGTCAGCGCCCTTGAGCGGGGTCATGAGCAGTGTGCCGCCTCGCAGGCTACGCGCATTACCGACCGAGGAAACGGTGATATCGAGACGCTGACCGGGGCTTGAAAACGGCGGCAGCTCGGCCGTGACCATGACGGCCGCGACGTTCTTGAGCTGCATGTTGGTGCCGGCCGGAATCGTGACACCCAGCTCGGAGAGCATGTTGGTCACCGACTGCCCGGTAAAGGGCGCCTGCATGGTCTGATCACCGGTGTTGTCCAGACCCACGACCAGGCCATAGCCGACCAGCGGGTTAGAGCGCACACCTTCAAAAGTGGCAATGTCACCCAGTCGGGCCGCCTGCGCCTGACAGGCCATTCCCATCAGGGCACAACCACTCAGAAGCAGCGCCGCACAACGCAGGGAGACGGATTTCAACATTGCCATCATTGTGAAGATCCTCGATCAGAACGGTGAAATATTGAGGAAGAAGCGCTGCAGCCAACCCATCGTCTGCGCCTCATTGATATAGCCATCGCCGTAGTACTCAAGTCGTGCATCTGCGACCTGAGTCGACGGCACGGTATTGAGCCCGGTAATCGTGCGCGGGTTGACGGTACCCGAAAAACGAATGTACTCGGTGCCCTGATTGATCCCGATACGCTTCTCACCGGCCACCTGGAAATTGCCGTTGGGCAACACATTCATGACCGTTGTGGTGATGGTGCCGGTAAAGGTATTGGACGCATTCGCACCGCCCTGCCCCTGGAAGGTATTGGTGCCGGAAAGGCTGGTCGTCTGACCATCCAGCAGCCCGCCGATGACGCGAGGCGTGGCCTCAAGGCCAAGCGCTGTCGAGCCGTTCCGACTGGCATTGGCAGCAGAGCTTTTGGTGGCGCTGACGTTTTCGTTGAGCACGATGGTCAGAATGTCGCCCACACCACGGGGGCGACGATCCTCAAACAGCGGCCGCGTGTAGTTGCTCTGATAGATCGAGCCGTTGGCCACCGGCATCGGTGGAAGCTGAGGCGGTGCCGTTGTCGGGCCTTCTACCACGTTTTGCCGCGGGATCTGGGCACAGGCCACCATGGTCATGGCCAGGCAGGCCACCAGAAGCAGCTTCCACAAACGCATGTATCGCATCATTGATCCCCGGTTACCCCTGCACGAATGCATCAACATCCCCTGTCAGAGCTGGGTCAGACGACCCAGCATCTGGTCGACGGTCGACACGGCCTTGGAGTTGATTTCGTAGGCCCGCTGCGTCTCGATCATGTTGACCATCTCCTCCACCACATTGACGTTGGAGGTTTCTACAAAGCCCTGATAAATCGTGCCGGCACCGTTGTTGCCGGGGATGCTGTCATTACGCGGGCCCGAGGCGTCGGTCTCGAGATAAAGGTTGTCACCGATGCTTTCCAGACCGGTCGGGTTGATAAAGGTGGTCAGCTGCAGCTGGCCGACCTGCTGACTGGCCGCATTGCCGGGCACCGTGACCGAGACCAGACCGTCATTGGCAATCGACACCGACAGTGCGTTGGCCGGAATCACGATACCCGGATCCACCGGAAAGCCGTTGGCCGTCACCAGCTGGCCATCCTGATTGACCTGGAAGGCGCCGTCACGGGTAAAGGCGTTGGTGCCGTCCGGCATCTGGATGGCAAAAAAGCCATCACCACGGATGGCGACATCCTTGGTATTGCCGGTCTGTTCCAGGTTGCCCTGGGTGTGCAGACGCTCGGTGGCCACGGCACGTACGCCGGTACCAATCTGAAGCCCGGAAGGCAGATTGGTCTGCACCGAAGACATCGAGCCCGGCTGGCGCAGGTTTTGATACAAAAGATCCTCGAACACGGCGCGCGAGCGCTTGAAGCCATTGGTCGAGACGTTGGCCAGGTTATTGGAAATGACGTCCATGTTGGTTTGCTGGGCATCAAGACCGGTTTTGGCAATCCAGAGGGCATTAATCATCTTTTTCTCCATTCACCGGACATGATCCAGTGACTTCATGTGCCTGGTCAGGACCGTCATGGCCCGGACGCATCAATTCATCGAAAGCAGTGAGTTGGCGCGCTGATCGTTCTCATCGGCAGTCGTCAGCACCTTCATGTTCATCTCAAAGCGCCGGGCCGTGTCGATCATGGCGACCATGGCTTCGGTCGGATTAACGTTGCTGCCCTCGAGCGTGCCGCTGATCACCTGAATGTCCTCATCACGTGGCAGGCCACCCATGGGGCCACCCTGCGCATTCCAGGCACCAAACAGGCCATCTTCACGTCGGGCCATGCGGCCATCCGGGTTACTGGCCAGCATCAGTCGACCGACTTCGGCCTGTACCTGAGTGCCGGCTTCCCGAGCGGAAATGGTGCCGTCACCGGCAATCGACACCTCGGCATTAAGTGGCAGGATGATGGGCCCGTCTTCTCCCATTACCGGACGCCCCTGAGACATCAGCATGCCGGTCGCATCGACCTGTAGCGCACCATTGCGGGTGTAGGCCGTTTCACCGTTATTGGCCTGCACCGCCAGCCAGCCGTCGCCATTGATGGCAACGTCAAGTGCACGCCCTGTAGTGGTGAAGGAGCCGGGCGTAAAGTCGGAGCCGGGGGTTGAATCAGACGTAATGGCACGCGTGGCGTAGCCTGCACCGTTGACCGGTACCGCACGAGCGGCACTGAGTTCGGCACGAAAGCCGCTGGTCGAGACATTGGCCATGTTGTTGGCAACGGCAGACTGCCGCTCCAGACTCTGTTTGGCGCCCGACATGGCGGTATAGATGATTCTGTCCATGACCCGCTCCGAAAAGCTTGAAGAAGTATCGTGGCCGGCGTTTGGAGGGTGTAACCAAATGCCCGCCCTTTGTGACGCCTAGTAAACACGCAAACGCGTCTTCTCAAAGGCACAAGAAAGGCACGAGAAAGGTCGTATTTCGTGAACTGTAAAAAGGGATCAAAAAAATGACCGGCCCTGAGGCCGGTCGTTTTACTGCATGGCAAGACTTAGCGCAGGCTGACCATGGTCTGCAGGATCTGGTCCTGCGTCTTGATGGTCTGCGCATTGGCCTGATAGTTGCGCTGCGCCACGATCATGGTGACCAGCTCGGACGCCAGATCGACGTTGGAGCTTTCAAGCGTTTGCGACAGCAGCGAGCCCAGCTGACCGGTACCGGCACTGCCCAGCAGCTCCTGACCGGAGTTGGTGGTCGCCACCCAGGCGTTGTTGCCATCGGGCTTGAGGCCCTGCTCGTTGGTAAAACTGGCCAGCGCGACACGACCCAGTGCACGACTCTGGTTGTTGGAGTACTTGCCCATCACATCGCCGTTATCGGCAATCGAGATACCTGTCAGGCTGCCTGCTGCGTAACCATTCTGACCGGCGGCCTTGACCACAAAACTGCCACTGTTTTGCGTCACATTGGCAAGGTCAATGTTGGCATTGATATTGGCAGCACCGTTATTCGGGTTAAATGACAGATTCAGCGTATCGCCACCGGTAATCTTGCCATTTTCGTTAAACGTCAGATTCGAGGTGCCTACCTCATTGCCCTTGTTCAGAGCATGTACTGTCCAGCTGTTATCAGCTGTTGCTGATTTTACGAAGTACATGTTGACCTGCTGGGCATTACCCTGCGAGTCATAGGTCGTCAGTGACGTCTGCCAGTTGTAGCTTTTGGGGTTGGTCGCATCGAAGGCGATCGCATTGCCGTTGGTATCCACCTTGGCCGTATCGGTCGAATTCAGGTTAAAGGTCATGCTGCCGCTGGTCGTCGCGCTGGCGTCCAGATCGCCCTGGGCGACCTGAATAGCTACTGGCTGGGCGCCGGCCAGTACCACCGGGTTGGCAGAGGTCGGATCATCAACCGGATAGCCTGTCAGCTTGCCACCAGTGTTGTTGACCAGAAAGCCATTGGAATCCATCTGGAACTGGCCATTGCGCGAATAGGTCACCTGCTGACCGTCGGTCAGGCGGAAGAAGCCGCCCCCCTGAATCGCCAGGTCAAGATCACGATCGGTCGTTTCAAGCGCACCCTGGGAAAAGCCCTGAGTGATGGCCGACACCTGCACACCAAGACCTGCCTTGGCGCCGGCATAAAGATCAGCAAACTCGGTACGGCTTTTCTTGAAGCCGACGGTCTGTGAGTTGGCAATGTTGTGGCCGATGGTATCCAGCTGACTGGAAGCTGCATTAAGACCACTAACGCCCTGTGTAAAAGCCATGATTCATCCTCTGATTAAAGTCGTCTCACCGGCAATGCCGTGTGGATCATCAGGACGCGCAACACCGCGCCCGGTGGTGCGTTAAAGAATCTGTTTGACGTCGTTGAAGGCGACGCTGCCCATGTTGGGCCCCAGGTCCAGCTTCGTAGCGTTATTGGCCGTCATTACGCCGCTGACGTACCCGTACTGAAGGGCACGTGAGGCCACGGCCCGCCCGCTGCCATCAGTAGCCGCGATAGTAACCTGATAGGTGCCATCCTCGACGCGGGCATTGGTGGTATCCGTGCCATCCCAGTTAAAGGACTGTACGCCGGCCTTGATTTCACCCAGATCGTACTGGTTGATGGTCCGACCAGAGCCATCCGTAATGGTCGCCGTTACCTTGGCGGCATCGCCGTCAAGCTCGATTCCGAACGGCAGTACGGTATTGTTGCCCACATGTATTTTGTTGCCTTCTACCAGCACGCCACGACCCACCATGGCGCCGGCCTGCAGTTTCTGCGAGGCATCAATCTGACCCGTGATACTGGCCAGCGTGTTGTTGAGCTTGTCGATACCACTGACCGTATTGATCTGCGCAATCTGCGAGGTGAACTCCGAGTTTTCCATCGGATTGAGCGGATCCTGATTCTTGAGCTGTGCCACCAGAAGGCTCATGAACTCCTCGCCCAGTTCACTGGCGCTGGTCGCGCCCATCCCCTTGCTGCCTACCGTGGAACTGGTGCCGTTGATCTGGCCCACCAGAGAGCTGTCAAATGCCATGTTTCACTCCTTGATGACCCGATTTACTGACCCAGCGTCAGCGTCTTGAGCATCAGTGTCTTGTTGGTGTTGAGCACTTCGACGTTGGCCTGATAAGAGCGCGCCGCCGAGATCATGTTGACCATTTCAGACGTGGTATCCACGTTGGGCATGCTGACGTAGCCCTGATCATCAGCCGCCGGATTTTTCGGGTCATAAAGGCGCCGAAACTCGCTTTGATCTTCACTGATACCCGCCACGCGCACGCCGCCGATCTGCTGGCCCGGCTCGCCGGCCATTTCAAAGGTCAGCTGCCTGGCACGGTACGGCTGTCCATCCGGACCCGCGACGCTATCAGCATTGGCAAGGTTGCTGGCCGTCACGTTCATACGCTGTGACTGCGCCGACAGCGCCGATCCTGATATGTTGAAAACGTTAAAAAGACTCATTGACTACTCTCCTGTCGGTTATCAGGACTCGCGCTGCATGGCGTTTTTGAGGCCCTGCAATCGACTGGTCAGAAACTGGACATCAGCCTGGTAATGCACCGCGTTGTCTGCGAAGTTGACGCGCTCCATGTCCATGTCGACCGTATTGCCATCAAGACTGGGCTGTGTCGGATTGCGATACAGCATGTCCATGACGCCTGCGCTGCCATTGGCCTGAGCCGGAATATGTCGGCTGGACGTCATGCGCAATGACAGCCCACTCTGCCCTTCTGCCCGCCCCTGATTGACGACGCGATCCAGTTCGCTTTTGAAGTCAAAATCGCGCGCCTTGTAACCGGGGGTATCGGCGTTGGCAATATTGGCTGACAGTACTTCCTGGCGCTCGGCACGCAGGTTAAGAGACTGCTGCAGGACGTTGAGTGAGGCATTGAGCCGGTCGATCATGGGAGTCGCTCCGTTGCGCCATGAATCATTAAGACAACAAAGGTTACTTTCACTTACCTTCTGGAATGAGCGCAGCATAGAGAGCAAGCAACCTTCACCATTGAATGAAAAGGCTGCTTTTTAGGGGTCATTTCGCGCACTGTTTTTTTTGGCACTTCTCTAGAATGCCCAGCATCCGGGTAACCGTTTGATGACAACAGGCCATTTCATGTCGCTGCCTTTCACCATGCGCTCGCATTACAGCCGCTACCGTCGCCTTGCTGGCCTTGTGCTGGTAGCAACAGGGTTTACCTGCGCATCGGTTCAGGCAGGTGAACAGGTCATTTACGATGTCATTGAAGGGTTTTTGCTGGAGCAGACAGCTAGTGAAAGCGGCGATATCACCATCGATATTACCCCTTCACCGGCGGCCGCCATGGCCTGTCGGGCACCTTCACCCTTTCTGCCGGGACGCGGAGGCAAGATCTCGGGGCGCACCTCGGTAGGGGTACGCTGCCCGGGCGATGCACCGGAAACGCGTTATTTTCAGGCCTATGTCCATATCAATGGGCCGTACCCGGTCGTCAATCGCGATATCGCCCCCGGTGATGTGATTGGAGAAAACGATCTTGACTGGCAGGAAGGCGACCTGACCCGGCTTTCCAGTCGATTGATTACCGATGCCTCCCAGCTGGTGGGACAGGTCGCGCAGCGGCGTATTGCGGCCGGCCAGCCATTTCAGGCAGGCATGGTCAAGGCCCCTGTAGTGATTCAGCGCGGCGCAAAGGTCGCTTTGCTGATAAAGGGCAATGGATTCATGATCAGCAGTAGCGGCCAAGCGTTGAATGACGCAGGCCTTGGTGAAAGTGTTCGGGTTAAAATGCCCTCTGGCAGCATTATCAATGGTGAGGCAAGTCGCGACGGGCTGGTGGAGGTTAACTAGTCCCGAAGGCAGCATCATTACGCAGCGGTATCCATTTGACACCTTTCGTTACGCAGACGGGTTAAAGAACGTGCCCGCGATGTCGATAATGGGTATAACAGCGCGTGCCTGCGCCCCTTATCAGCTCACCCGAGTGAGCGCTTCGGAGAGCATGAAGATGAAAATTGACAGCAATAACAGTTCGATCAACCGCATCGCCAGCCCGGTATCGGTATCGCGTGTGACTACACCTGAAGCCGGCAAGACCGAGCAGAGTGCCGCCACCCGCTGGGTACCTTCCAGTGCCCATGATGGCTCCAAAGACATTGATACAGTTCGCGTCAATGAACTGCGCCAGGCCATTCGGGACGGCAGCTTTGAGGTTGATACCGGAAAAATTGCCGATGGCCTGATCGCAAGCGCCCAGGAGCTGCTTTCGAACAAGGGCTAAGGCATTCCCTTTGCTTTAACGCCTTTGGAGAACACGTGGATGAACGATTACGCCAATATCCTTGATCAGATCGATGAAGCCCTCGGGCGCTTCGTCGATTTACTGGATCAGGAGGCCGAGCTGTTGGAAAGCCATCCGGTCGACATTGAAGCCCTGCTGCAGGTCTGTGAGCACAAGGGATCTGCAATGGTCAGACTGGATCAGCTTGAGCGCGCTCGAAGCACACTGCTCGAAAGCCGCGGCCTCAGCGCGGATCGCGCCACAAGTGATCGCGCTGCCATCAAACTCGAACTCAACGAGATCTGGCAGCGCATCATCGAGCGCACCGAAGCCGCCGCACAACGTAATCGTCTCAACGGGTTTGTTATCGGCCGGCGGCTGGATTTTCACAGTCGAGCTCTTAACTTTCTTCAGACCGCTGCCGGCATGACCATGTATGGCCCCAACGGCCGCCAGCACAATATCGGCCGCTCCAGCACCCATCTTGTCGGCTGACAAGCGTACACAAGTAGTGCATAACAAAAAGGCCGCGCCATCAACATGGCGCGGCCTTTTCACTTTTTGGCCTTTCCTTTTGTATTGTTGCCGGTTGCCATTGCGTATTCCGGTGTTCGCTTTTTTGAGCAGGACATCAATACCCTGCCCGATCAGTTACCGCTGTTGAGTTCTATTGTGCCTGCATGCGGTAATTGATAAATACCTGCGCCGCCCCACCCTGCACCGGCCGCTTGAGCATACCTTCACCCGGCAATACGAAATGTAGTGACAGCGGTGTATTCGCCGGCAGCCCCGCAAGCGCATCGGTACTACCACGGGCCATGGACAGCGACTCGCATACTGACGGCGTGCACAGCCACGCCGCGGGCATGACGGCGCCTGGTGTCAGCTCGTAGTGCCAGGAAAGCTCGGTTAACACGCCATCTGCCGGAGCAGTGTCGGCAGGTATCAACGCCACCCGATACTCGCGACCCTTCTGGGCCATGTCAGGGACACTGCCCTGAGCAGGAATGGCGCCACCAGCGCTGGCATCAGCCTGCGCCGGTGACAGTACCAGTACGATAGTGATCATGAGCCATCGGGGCAGCTGATGCCGGGTCATGCCTGCCCCCCGATAATGGCGGTCACGCGAATCTGGCGCTCTTCAGGAATTTCTGCCTGCGAGAGTACGACCAGACGTGGCAGACGTCGGCGCAAAAAGCGTGACAGAAGCGCGCGCACGCCATGCTGCACCACCAGAACTGCCGGCAGGCCCCGCTCTTCCTGGCGCTGGACAGCAGTTTCTGCCTGCTGAAGCAGGGTATCGGCAAGTCCGGGCTCCAGCGCCCCACCGTTGTTGAGCGCCTGCATCAGCATTTTTTCCAGGTCAACATCCAGACTGATGACTTCGGCAGCCTCCTGACCGGGGAAGTACTGCTGCGTGATAGCACGGCCCAACGCCAATCGTACGGCAGCCGTCAGTTCCATGGCATCCGTCGTATGGGCAGCGTGATCGGCCAGCGTATCAATAATGGTGCGCATATCACGGATCGAGACGTCTTCTGACAGCAGCTGCTGCAGGATGCGGGTCAGCGTGGTCAACGAAATCAGCTTGGGCACGACCTCCTCGACCAGATTCGGCGACTCTTTTGTCAGGCGATCCAGCAGCTTCTGGGTTTCACTGCGCCCCATCATTTCGCTGGCATGTTCACCCAGCAGATGATTCAGATGGGTCGCAACGACCGTGCTGGCATCCACCACGGTGAAGCCCTGCATCTGTGCCTGATCGCGCTGATTGGCATCAATCCATGTCGCAGGCAGACCAAACGCCGGATCCTTTGTCGTGCGCCCTTCAAGACTGCCCATCGCCTGACCGGGGTCAATGGCCAGATACTGCCCCGGCCATGCCTCACCCTCGCCGATCAGTACGCCATTGAGCGCGATGCGATACTGCTGCGGCTGCAATGACAGGTTATCGCGGATATGGACCACCGGCGGCAGGAAACCTACCTCCTGAGCAAACTTCTTGCGCAGGCTCTTGATGCGTTTCAGAAGTTCGCCATCCTGATTCTGATCCACCAGCGGGATCAGGCGATGACCGACCTCAAGCCCCAGCGGATCCACCAGCTGTACATCGTCCCAGCTGGCTTCGTGGCTGTCCGTTGCAGCGGCCGGCGCTGGCTTTGCGTCCTCTACGATGGCGGCTTCCTGCTTTTTCTTGTTCAGATACCAGCCCAGACCGCCCAGCATGGCGGTGAACGTCAAAAATACCAGGTTAGGCATACCGGGAATGATCCCCAGCAGACCGACAACGCCTGCCGTTAGATAGAGCACACGGGGGTTGGTAAAAAGCTGGCCCAGCAGCTGCTGGCCGACATCCTGTTCGGTATTGACGCGCGAGACGGTAACACCGGCTGCGGTAGAGATAATCAGGGCCGGGATCTGACCGACCAGACCATCCCCGATGGTCAACAGCGTATAGGTATGGGCAGCATCACCCACCGACATGCCATGCTGGGCCACGCCCACGACCAGTCCACCCACGATGTTGATAACCATGATCAGAATGCCGGCCACGGCATCACCACGCACGAACTTGCTGGCACCATCCATGGAGCCGAAGAACTCGGCTTCCTGGGCAATCTCGCTACGCCGCGCACGGGCATGCTTTTCATCGATCAGGCCGGCATTGAGGTCGGCATCGATGGCCATCTGTTTACCGGGCATGGCATCAAGCGTAAAGCGGGCGCCCACTTCGGCAATACGGCCGGCACCCTTGGTGATAACCATGAAGTTAATGACGACCAGAATCACGAACACCACCAGACCCACGGCAAAGTTGCCGCCCACCAGAAATTCGGCAAAGGCCTCGATGACCTTGCCGGCAGCGTCCCCGCCGTTGTGGCCTTCCAGCAGTACAACACGGGTGGATGCGACGTTCAGCGATAGCCGCAGCAGCGTTGAAAACAAGAGCACCGCCGGGAAGGCAGCAAACTCGAGCGGCTTGGTGGTGAACATGCTCACCAGCAGCACCATGATCGACAGCGCAATATTGAAGGTAAACAGCATGTCGAGAATAAATGGTGGCAGCGGCAGCACCATCATCGACAGGATCATGAGAATCAGGACAGGGCCGGCCAGAAACTTCAGCTGGCTGCTCTGGGTCAGGCCACCACGGGAAAACAGTGCACTCAATGCATTCATGTCAGCGATGACCTGTCAGGGTAGATAAAGAATTCAGGGCCTTTAATGGCACAATGCAGCGTCCAGGCATCAATGTTCATTGTTGTCATCATCGGAAGGTGAAGGGTTATAGGCCATGTCTTCAGGCACCTCGATATGACCCGGCCGCTGCGGTGACCGGCCGCCTTCACTGCGATAGCGCCTGATCTGATACACCCAGGCCAGCACTTCGGCCACGGCGGTATAAAGGGCTGCGGGGATCTCCCGGCCCAGCTCGCCATGACGATACAGCGAGCGTGCCAGCGCCGGGGCTTCCAGAAAGGGAATACGATTTTCATGGCCCAGCTCGCGGATCCTGGCCGCCACCGCATCGGCACCCTTGGCGACCACCCTAGGGGCGCCCATCTCATCATCCTTATAGGCCAGTGCTACGGCAAAGTGGGTCGGGTTGGTAATAATGACATCGGCCTTTGGCACCTCACTCATCATGCGTCGTCTTGCGATCGCCTGCTGCTGCTGACGGATACGGCCCTTGACGTGCGGGTCACCTTCGGACTCCTTGTGCTCCTGGCGAATGTCTTCCCGGCTCATGCGAAGCTTTTTGGTATGGCTCCACAGCTGATAGGGCACATCGATCATGATCACGACAATAAAGGCCAGCAGAATCAGGGCACAGCAGAAGACAGTCAGCAGCAGCATATGACGCATGGCGGACTGGATATTTTCTCCGGCAAGCCCGAGCAGCTGCCCCTGATGGTTATAGATAAAGCCACCGGCCACCAGGGCAATCAGCATGGATTTGGCAATGGTCTTGACCAGCTCCGCCAGCGCCTGACTCGAAAAGATGCGCTTGAGACCGGCGGCCGGGTTGAGTTTTTTGACATCGACCTTGATGGACTTGGTCGAAAAGAGCCAGCCTCCCAGTGCCATCGGTGCCATTAACGCCACTACGCCCATGATGCCCAGGATGGGGGCAATGGCCAGCAGGGCTCTGCCACCCAGCGCCGAGACATTGATCATCATTCGGGTAGGGTCCTGTGCCACACGCGCATCAAAGGACAGACCATCATTCATGATGTCTGACAGCACCTCTCCCATCCAGCTCATGCAAAGCCATAGGCCGGCAGCCCCGACGGCCAGCATCAGGAAGGTGGTCAATTCACGTGAACGTGCGATCTGCCCTTCTTCACGGGCCTTTTCAATGCGCCGTGCCGTGGGCTCTTCGGTTTTTTCTGCGTCGCTGTCGCCGGACATTTCGACCCCATGCCATCATGTGGAGCATCGTGTGCATGGGCGACATTGTGCGAGGGGGAAGGGAAAAACAATCGTCCGAATAGCCCTCCCGAGGGAGAGCTATTCGACACATAAGCAGGAAATACGGTCTAAAAACCCAGGCTGTCGAGCAGATCGTCAACCTGTGACTGGTCGGTCACGACATCCGTGCGCCCTTCCGGCTTGATCTGCGGTCCGTTGAGCAGCCCCTCTGGCGTCGTTGTCTTGTTGCTGCCTTCTCTAGCGCGCTCACGCATGGCTTCTGAGGGCATGTTGTCGATCAGCACCTGCAAAAGCTCGCGCTCGATCTCGCGGATGACTTCCATCATCTTCTTGATGACCTGACCGGTCAGATCCTGAAAGTCCTGAGCCATCATGACTTCCATCAGCTGGCTCTGGGTAGCGCGCGTCTGTGCCGGCACCCATTCCAGATAGGCGCGGGTGTCCCCCACCAGATCACGCGCTTCACCCTGCTCGAGTGGCTTGTCAAACCACTGATCCCAGCGGCCGGCGAGTTCAGCCGACTGTTTTTCGATATTGTCCTGAATGGGCTGGGCAATCTCGATGGCATTGAGCGAGCGCTCGGCGGCCTGTTCGGTCATGGTCGCGATATAGCTCAGGCGATCGCGGGAATCAGGAATGGCCTGGGCGGCCTTCTCGACTTCCTTGTCCAGACCGAGTTCTCTCATGTTGTCACGCAACGCACGCGTCAGATTGCCGATTCTCGCGATAAGATCCGGCGTGATCGCATCATCTGCGCTCTGCGGTTTGGCATTGGCTGTCATGCTTTTACTCCCGAAGGCTGTCCGCAGACCTATTTATCGAGCTTTTCGAAGATCTTGTTCAGCTTCTCTTCGAGCGTTGCGGCGGTAAAGGGTTTGACCACGTAGCCATTGGCGCCGGCCTGCGCCGCGGCAATGATGTTTTCCTTTTTGGCCTCTGCCGTCACCATCAGTACCGGAAGATGCTTGAGGGCATCATCGGCGCGAATCTGCTTGAGCATTTCCAGACCGTCCAGGTTGGGCATGTTCCAGTCAGAGACCACAAAACCGAAGCTGTCACTGCGAAGCTTTGCCAGACCATCAACACCATCCTCGGCTTCATCAACGTTATTAAAGCCAAGCTCCTTGAGAAGGTTGCGTACGATACGACGCATGGTGGGAAAGTCATCCACCACCAGGATGTGAATATTCTTGTCAGCCATGTCTGCTATTTCCTTTTCCAATAAGTGCGCTTGCGCGCGCGTCAACGATTCAATGGTGCTGCGCTACACGCGCAGCGCCTGACGATTGTTGCCACCCAGTTGTGCCAGCGCCCGCTCGCACATGCTGGTGATGGGGACGATCTCGCAGGCAGCGCCCAGCGCAATGGCTTCACGCGGCATGCCAAAGACCACACAACTGGCCTCATCCTGCGCCAGCGTCCAGGCACCGGCCTGACGCATCTTTAAAAGCCCCTGAGCACCATCCTTGCCCATACCGGTCAACAATACGCCAATGGCGTTCTTGCCCGCGTTGGTAGCGGCTGATTCAAACAGCGCATCAACAGAGGGTCTGTGACGATTGATCGGTGCTTCATGATCCAGTGAGATCACATAGTTGGCGCCGCTGCGCGCCAGGCGCAGATGTGCCTCACCGCCGGGGGCCAGATAGGCGTGTCCGGGCAATACGCGCTCACCATGCACGGCTTCGCGCACGCTGATGCGACAAAGGCTGTCCAGCCGGGCGGCAAAGGATTTGGTAAATCCGGCCGGCATGTGCTGCGTAATCAGTATGGCCGGACTGTCCGAGGGCAGCGGCATCAAAAATTCCCGGATCGCCTCGGTACCGCCCGTTGAGGCCCCCACGATCAAAAGCTTCTCACTGGAGTACAGCGGCGCACGCAGTGCCGCCGGTGCCGGAGCCGCCGAGGCGTGCGCCACCTTGAGCTTTGCTCTGGAAGCCGCCCGGATCTTGTCGGTAATGGCATGAGCGTATTCCGCCATGCCCTCACGAATGCCAAGCTGGGGCTTGGTCACAAAATCCACCGCGCCCAGCTCCAGCGCACGCATGGTGATTTCCGAACCGCGTTCTGTCAGGGAAGAGACCATCACGACCGGCATGGGGCGCAGGCGCATGAGCCTTTCCAGAAAGTCCAGACCATCCATGCGTGGCATTTCGACATCCAGTGTCAGCACATCGGGATTGGTCCGCTTGATCAGATCACGAGCCACCAGCGGATCAGGCGCGGTGGCCACCACCTCCATATCCGGCTCCTGATTGATGATTTCGCTGATCAGGCTGCGAATCAGTGCTGAGTCATCAACACACAATACCTTGATCTTGTTCACCGCCCTGCTCCTTTCATGCCTGCTGCTGCCGCGACCAGCGGATGGACAGCTTCTCCGACCAGCGTCTCGATCAGCGTCTTTTCACGACTGCAGACCGTGGCACTGCCGTTGAGACGCCTGACCCTGACCTGGCCGGTACCCGGCAGGTAGTGCACCCGCCGGGCATGGCTACCGTTAAGATCCTGCGCCAGGACGCGAATGTTTTCGCGGTCAAGCCACGCCATCACGAACTCGGCATTGGCAAACCCGATGCGAGATGCCATGCCGGCGATAACCATGCCGCCCCCGAACACCTTGGCCTCCAGACGATCCCGCCGTCCGCCAAGGCGACATATTTCTTCCACCAGCGTACTCATGGCGTGCTCGCCATAGCGAAGGCGTGGTCCGCTGGTATCGTGGCTGCCATCACCGGGCAGCATGTAATGGTTCATGCCACCCACACCTGCGGCACTGTCACGAATGCACGCTGACACACATGACCCCAGGACGGTCGACAGCACCATGGGAGACGAGGCCACGTAATACTCGCTTGGCAACAGCTTGACGGCGTCAAGACTGTCATCCCGATCGAAATAGAAATGGTTGGCCAGCCCCTCCTGCTCGCGCACCTTCATGACCGTGAACCCGGCCCCGAGGCCAGCCCGTAGACGGTGTGCCCTTGCAGCCGGAAGGCATCGGTCAGGTAGGTAAAGTTTTCGGAATGCCCGGCAAAGAGCAGCCCGTTGGGCTTGAGCAGCGGTGCAAACCTTTCCAGGATGCGCTTCTGGGTGGGCTTGTCGAAATAGATCATGATGTTGCGACAGAAGATGGCATCAAACGGTCCTTCCACTTCCCATCGCGCTGCCAGCAGATTCAGCTGCCGATATTCCACCAGCGCTGCCAGGGCCGGATTGACACGCGCCACGCCGGATTTCGCCCCGACACCCCGCATGAAAAACCGCTTGCGCTGCTCCATCGGCAGTTTCTCGATCTGGTTGATCGGATAAATACCGGCGGAGGCCGTGGCGAGCGCCTTGGTATCAATATCCGTCGCCACGATTTTGGCGTTTTGCACTCTTGAACCGAGTGCTTCCGTCAACGTCATGGCCAGTGACCAGGGTTCTTCGCCGGTGGACGCCGCGCAACACCATATCTTGACGCTGCCGCTCTGAGCGCGAACGTGATCGGCCAGGATCGGGAAGTGGTGCGCCTCGCGGAAAAACGACGTGAGGTTGGTCGTCAATGCATTAACGAAATGCTCCCACTCCGAAGAGTCGACATGCCCATCGAGCAGATCCAGATAAGCCTTGAACTGATTGAGCCCCAGTGTGCGCAGGCGACGTGCCAGACGGCTATACACCATCTCTTTTTTGTGTAGTGCCAGTGCGATACCGGCGCGCTCATGGATCAAGCGCCTTACACGCTCAAAATCCTCGTGCGTCAGTTTTAAATCGCGGCTTTCAGCGACTTCTGTCACGTCTTTTACTCCGCATCACCTGAAGGTGATTAAAAGGTTGTCCAGTCCCCGTCGACTGTTGCAGGCGTTTTTGCATCACGCTGGCGATTTACCGGCACTTCAACAGGAACTGTGCTGCCGGTATGGCCAGACGATGACACCGGTGTACGCTTGCTCGATACTTCGCGGCCGGCGCGTTCCCTGTGCCCTGTTGCAGGGACACTCCTGTCTGAACCTATTATCGGCGCGCGGGCGCTTTCCTTGATCCTGAAAAGACTGACAATTTCATTGAGATGATCGGCCTTTTGACGCATCGATTCAGACGCTGCCGAGGACTGCTCAACCATGGCGGCATTTTGCTGGGTCATTTCATCCATGCGATGAATGGCCTGACCGATCTGCTCGATGCCGTTTTTCTGTTCATCAGTAGCTGATGAGATTTCCTGCATAAGGCCACTGACCCGATGCACCCCACCGACGATATCGGTCATGGTGGCCTGGGCACGTGCGACCAGCTCACTGCCGACACTCACCTCAACCGAAGACTTGTCGATCAACTCGCGGATCTCGCGAGCAGCCTGCGCACTGCGACTGGCCAAAGAACGTACTTCGTTGGCGACCACGGCAAACCCCTTGCCCTGCTCCCCGGCACGGGCCGCCTCCACGGAGGCGTTGAGCGCCAGAATATTGGTCTGAAAGGCAATGCTGTCGATGACGCCCACGATATCGGAGATGCGTGCCGAGGCCTGCGTGATACCTTCCATTCGAGCAACGACGTCCCCCATTTCGGTGCGACCGCGCTCTGCCACGCTGGAGGCCTGATGCGCCAGCCGGGAGGCATCTCTGGCATGTCCGGCGTTGTGCCCGACCGTGGCAGTCAGTTCCTCCATGCTGCTGGCGGTTTCTTCAAGTGATGCCGCCTGCTCTTCAGTACGTCGGGAAAGGTTTTGATTACCGATGGCAAGCTCATTGCTGGCCGGGGCGATCACGCCGGCACTTCCCTTGACGTCACGCACGACGCACAGCACGCACTTGCGCATGGTATCCAGCGCAATCATCAGTTGGTCCCGACTATTACTGGTCGCTTCGAGATCGCCACCGGAAATCTGGCGGCAACACGTCAGCGCCTGCTCAAGAGAGTGCTGCACATGGCGCACCAGCCAGGCCCCTGCCACGGCTGAGCCTGTGGCAAGCAGGGCTGCTCCAACCGTGAGCACGCCCATAAGCGTTGGCAGCGCCTGCTGCGCCGAAAGAATCTGATAGTCCGCCACCAGAAGCCCCATCAGAGCGATCGATGATACAGCGCTGGTCATGCCGGCCCAGCCGGCCTTGCGCGCGGGCATCAAACGGCCGAGGCGATGTATCCAGCCCCGCGGACCGGTCGGTGTAATGACACCCTGCACCAGGGTCCAGCCCTTGCCCCGACCCTCATTGATTTGTCGATAAACACTTTCCGCGTGTGCTATGGCCGCGTCATCTGCCTTGACCCGCACCGAGGCATAACCCTTGAGCTGGCCCTGCTCGACCATGGGCATCACGGTTGCCCTGACCCAGTAATAGCCACCATCCTTGCGCCGGTTCTTGACCATGCCGATCCAGGTCCCGCCATCACGCAGGGTCTGCCACAGATTGGCAAAGGCGATCGGCGGCATATCGGGATGGCGCACCAGATTATGGGGGGCACCAATCAACTCATGGCGCTCAAAACCACTGACACAGATAAATGCCGGATTGGCATAGACAATGTTGCCGTCCAGATCGGTCTGTGAGATCAAAAACTGCTGCTCATCAAGAACATGATGTTTGTCATTGATCGGTTGGTTGTTGCGCACGGATTGATCTCCTGCAATAGCTTCTGTGACCGGCAGATGCCAGCATGTCTGTGCATATCAAACTATGTTTTGAATAAAACAAACCAAGGATTAGCGCGTCTTAAACTACGTTATTTGTGCAGGCATAAAAAAAGCGCCGGCAAATGCCGGCGCCTTTGAAGACAGGGGCTGTTGGATCAGGCGGCCTTGTCGATCAGGGCCATTTCTTCGCTGGTCATCAGCTTTTCAATATCAACCAGAATCAGCATGCGATCGTCCAGACTGCCCAGTCCCATCAGATAGTGCGTGGAAAGCGTGGAGCCAAATTCCGGCGCCGGCTTGATCTGTTCACCGGTCAACGCCAGAACGTCGGAGACGCCATCTACAACCACACCGACTACCCGGTGACCGATATTGAGTACGATCACGACGGTCTGGGCCGTATAGTCGGCATTACCCAGTGCAAACTTCAAACGCAGATCAACGATGGGGACAATCACGCCACGCAGGTTGGTCACGCCCTTGATAAAGGAAGGTGCGTTGGCAATGCGCGTGACGCCTTCATAGCCACGGATTTCCTGCACACTCAGGATATCGATGCCGTACTCTTCCGCGCCCAGTCGAAAGACCAGAAATTCATGGCCTTCACCTTCCAGCTGTCCCTTCTCGATAGCAGAAGCTTCCATTTTCTCAACTCCCAGATGCCCGGCCCGCCGGGCAGAATTAACAAGGTTGCGATTCACCGCACGCTCGCATCAATGCAGCGTGGCAGCACTACGATGATTGCCGGTGTGACTGCCTTCGCGATCCTGAGGAGCACGTGACAGCGCCGGAATGTCCAGGATCAGCGCCACACTGCCATCGCCCAGGATGGTGGCAGCAGAGATACCGGGGACACGTCGGTAATTGGTTTCCAGATTCTTGACCACCACCTGGTGCTGCCCGATCAGCTGATCGACCTGCAGTGCAAAGCTGCGGCCCTCGCTTTGCACGATCATGACAATCCCTTTGGTGACGTCCTGCTGCGCCTCGGGAATGTCGAATACGCGGTACAGCTCGACCAGCGGCAGATATTCCCCGCGTACATGCAGTACACGGTCGCTGCCGGTCACGGTGCTGATATCTTCCGGCTTGACCTGCATGGACTCCTTGATGGCGCCCAGCGGCAGGATATACACCTCTTCCCCCACACGTACCGACATGCCATCGAGGATGGCCAGTGTCAGGGGCAGCACGATACGCGTCGTGGTGCCCTGTCCCGGTCGGGAGAGAATGTCTACATGACCGCCCATCTGCGCGATATTACGCTTGACCACATCCATGCCGACCCCTCGGCCTGACAGGTCGGTGACCTGCTCGGCCGTCGAAAAGCCCGGTGCAAAGATCAGCTGCCAGACGTCGTCATCGCTCATGGCATCCGATACGGCCAGACCGTTTTCGCGGGCCTTGCCCAGGATACGGTCACGATTCAGGCCAGCGCCATCATCGCTGATCTCGATCAGGATATTGCCGCCCTGATGACTGGCAGACAGGGTCAGCCTGCCCGCAGCCGGCTTGCCGGCGGCCAGACGACGATCGGGCGTTTCAATCCCGTGATCCAGACTGTTGCGGACAAGGTGGGTCAGCGGATCAACGATGCGCTCGATCAATCCCTTGTCGAGCTCGGTGGACTTGCCCACCGTTTCAAGTTCGACCTGTTTGCCAAGCTTGCCGGCCAGATCGCGCACCAGCCGCGGGAAACGGTTGAAAACCACATCCATGGGCATCATGCGAATCGACATGACCGCTTCCTGCAGGTCACGGGCGTTGCGTTGCAGTTGATTCATGCCGCTGAGCAGGCTGCCATGGGTAACCGGATCGAAATCGGCAGTGCCCTGCTCCAGCATGGACTGGGTAATTACCAGCTCACCGACCAGGTTGATGATCTGATCGATCTTTTCAATCGATACACGCAGGGAAGCATTTTCACTGCTGGCGGCGCTTGCGGCCTTTTTGGCGGCAGGCGCAGCGGCTTTTGCAGGTTCTGCCGGCACAGCAGCGGCATCTACTGCTGGCGGCGGTGTAGCGTCATCCTTTTCAAGTGCTTTCTGCTCGGCCTCTTCAGCCGCCGGCGCTACTACAGCACTTTCAGATGGCGCTGCCGCGGCGCTTTCAAAGGTAATCTGATCGTCGTCGACCACAAAACAGAGTACCGCGCGGATATCATCTTCACCCGTGGCGGTTTCAAGCTGCACGGTCAGTACATCATTGGCATGCTGCTGCTCAAGCACCGTGCCGAAAAGCGCCAGCTCTTCTGCAAGGCTGGTAGCGTTGTCCGCGGCCACGCCAGCAATCCTGATGACCATGGCACCGCTGGCGGCGGGACCGGCAGCAGCGGTTTGCGCTGTGGTAGTGGCAGCGGCGCCCTCACCCTGACCCTTTTCTTCGGCCAGTGCTTTCAGTGTGTTGCAGATACGCTCGTAGGTGGCGCTGTCCGGCTCGGTCTGTTGACGATAGGCGTTGAGCTGATCGCTGAGCATATCCTTGGTTTCCAGAAATATGTCGATAATGGTCGGGTCAAGGGTCAGTTCATGGTGACGCGCCTTGTCGAGCAGGTTCTCGAACAGATGCGTGGTCTCCTGCAGTACGGTAAAGCCAAACGTACCCGCACCACCCTTGATGGAGTGTGCTGCTCGAAAAATGGCGTTGAGCTGTTCACTGTCAGGATCACTGGGATCAATCTGCAACAGCTGCTGCTCCATATCGCTGAGCAGTTCCTCGGCCTCTTCGAAAAATGTCTGGTAGAACTCGGTAATATCGATGCTCACGCCTGATGCCCTGCCCTGCTTCTGGATTCGGTCCAACGCTCGACTCGAGCGTGCGCGAAGGTACTTTCAAAACCTGTCGTCATGATGCTCATGACTGTGTTTTCTGCTCTGACACCGCCTGGCTTTCCAGGGCGTTTTCATTTCGGGTCAGGTCCTCGATGGAAAGCGGGCTTTTCTCGCCATCGATGACGGCTGGTGCCCCTGGTGCCATGTTTTCCTGTTCCATCATCTTCTGTGCGCGGCTGTTAAGCACCAGAATGCTGATCCGGCGGTTGAGCGCGCTGTCCTCCTCACCTGGCATGTTCATGGTGTCTGCCATGCCGATGACCCGCAAAAGCTTCTCGGGCTCAAGCCCCCCGGTCACCAGCTCACGCCGTGACGCATTGGCCCGATCCGTTGAGAGCTCCCAGTTGCTGTATCCCTTGAGACCCGCGGCAAACGGAAGATCATCCGTATGCCCCGACAGGGTCAGCTTGTTGGGCAGCTCATTAAGCAGCGGTGCGATGGCCGTCAATATGTTGTGCATATGAGGCGCCACGCGCGCGCTACCTATTTCAAACATTGGGCGGCGCTGACTGTCCACGATCTGGATCCGCAGCCCCTCGGGCGTGAGGTCAAGTCGCATCTGTGAGCGCAGGTCCCGTAACGCGGGATCTTCCTGCATCAGCGCTTCAAGGCGCGCCTTGAGCCTGCTGAGTGCCGACATGTCGGTGGCCATGCCACTGTTTTGCTCAATGGTGATGCGAGAGCGCTCACCATCACTGTGCATGACATCATCACCACCGCCGGGGATGGCACTGTTACTGGCCGAATTACGATCCCCGCCCGCCAGGGCCACCTTCAGCGGCGTACGAAAATATTCACTGATCTGTTCAAATTCGGCTTTCGATGTACCAGCCAGCAGCCACATCACCAGAAAGAAAGCCATCATGGCCGTCATGAAGTCGGCATAAGCAATCTTCCAGCTGCCATGAGAGCCATGATGCCCGGCAGCCTTTTTACGACGTACAACGATGGGACGGCGATGCTGGCTCATGACTTATCCCTGTCCATTGCCACTGGGCTGTGAACGAACGGCGCGTACATGCTCTTCCAGTTCACTGAAACTGGGACGTTCAGTTGAATAGAGCACCTTGCGGCCAAATTCGACGGCGATCGGCGGTGCATAGCCATTCAGGTTGGCCAGGAGCGTGACCTTGATGCACTGCAGCATCTTTTCTACTTCACCAATCTGATGCCTGACGTGCGTGGCAAGTGGTGTAACGAACCCATAGGCCAGCAATATGCCCAGAAAGGTTCCTACCAGGGCGGCAGCGATCAGAGGGCCCACTTCTTCCGGCGTCAGCCCTTCGGCACCCAGTGCGTGTACAACCCCCATGACCGCGGCCACGATACCGAAGGCCGGCAGACCATCCCCTACACCCGCAATGGCGTTGACGGGAATTTCGGCTTCATGCTGGAAAGTCTCGATTTCATGATCCATCAACGCCTCGATTTCAAAGGCATCCATGTTGCCGCTGATCATCAGACGCAGATAATCGGTCAGAAACTCCATCAGCAAGGGATCTGCCATCAACTTTGGATAGCGGGTAAACAGAGGGCTTTCTGCGGGACTTTCCACGTCACGCTCAAGCGCCATCATGCCTTCCTGACGCCCCTTGGCCAGCAGCAGGTACAAAAGCGCCATGAGCTCCATGAAAAGCTCCTTGTTGTACTTGACGCTTCCCTTGAGCTTGGGGACGACCCGTAATGTGGCCTTGATGGCCTTGCCATTGTTACTGGCGATGAACGCTCCCACGGCAGCACCGCAGATGATGACAACCTCGGCCGGTTGCAACAGCACGGCCAGGTGCCCGCCCACCATCATGTACCCCCCGATCACCGAGGCAATAACAGCAACATATCCAAATAATATAAGCACGGTAATTCCTCAGTATTCAGGATCTGGAGATAACATCGGCCAAAAGTGGCCTGGCTTGAGCGCCCATCTCATCAGATTCATCGGAGAAAAAGGGATACGGCCCCTGCCGCTCTGCCGGTACGTTCTGCAGGATAATGCTGGCAAGATTAAAGCCTTTTATTGTTCATCAAAGGCAGGACTAGCTTCCGAAAAAGGGGTCAATTTTCCTGTTTGAAGGCAGAGGGCTACATGGGGTACAGGCCATAAAAAACCCCGAAAGCGCAGGCTCTCGGGGTAAAGGGGAAATCGTGACAACAGGATGGGATCATTCAGGGGTGTCAATGACACAAGTCCATCATTACTCCGTACCGCTTTCCTTTCTGATGCGGTCTCGCTCAGCGGCGCGCCGGGTTTTGCCTGCACGCGAAGGCGGCTGGCAGATACCGCATACAAAATCCTGATCAAGACTATGGGCATGGTTGACGAACCGACCCTTGCACGAGGTGCACGAGGAAAGCTGCATCATGTCGCTTTCAAAAAAGCGTACCAGCGTCCATGCCCGCGTCAGACCCAGTACGGCTTCGCCATCTTCAAGCATGGAGATCTGCTCAAAGTAGAGCCGATAGGCCTTGATAATGGCCTCCATGCGGTCACAGTGGCTCTGCTCCCGCAAGGAAAGGTAAATATTATAAAAAAGTGATGAATGAATATTGGGAAGCCAGGTAATGAACCAGTCTGTCGAAAAGGGCAACATACCCTTCGGGGGCGAAACGCCACGCACTTCCTTGTAAAGGCGAATCAGCCGGCCACGAGACAGGTCCGTTTCGGTTTCAAGCACCTGAAGCCTGGCGCCCAGCTCGATCAGCTCGATCGCCAGCTGTATATCACGCACTTCATTGATGACGCTTTTATCGGCCATGGTGATGCCCCTTTTTCAGCACCACCTCCTCATCATCATGCATGCTGCCCGCCAGCAGAATAGCAGCGTGCGTACGCTTGAGATCATCTTCGCGCTGCTGGGTGGTCAGCGAAGACAGCTGGGAAGGATCCACCAGAGCAAAATGACACAGTAACTGGTTGGAATTGGCAAGTTTTGCAAGCTGGGAAATGGGTAGTGATGCCAGAGTATCAGCCATCTGCTCGTTCAACTTCAGCCTGAACATGGCAGAAGAACGATCTTCGTTCAAAAGACGCTGTACCAACAGCAGATACGAAAGATTGACGTTGCGAATATCGTCCAGCAAATGACTTGTGGTCATCATGTTCCCTTCCCCTCGTCTTGAAAATTTGTTCCATGTCGCGATAGGCGCAGTGGCGATTGTTCACGCTCTTGACCATCTTTCGCGGCAGGTTCATTGCCAGGTGAGGCGGCATTCACTCGATAAAATGTAACGCCTCGTTACTTTTTGCAATATTGACACATCATACTTTCCTATCACAACTATTTTTTTTATTAGTACGAAAACAATGTTTTCTCATCTATGGGATTAATACGATAGCAGAGAATTTAATCAATAAAATCAACATTAGACGAAAAGGGCCCTAAATGGGCCCTATTTCTTTAAATTAAGGTGGGTTAAATGTATCTAAAGGTTACGATGCCATTACAAGGCGGTATCAGCGAATGGAGGCGAGATCCTGCTCGAGTTCATGCACCCAGCAGAGGAGTTCTGCCAGCGCCAGATACAGCTCCTGAGGGATGCGATCATCAAGGTCAACATGCAATAGCAGATTGACCAGCTCAGCAGACTGATGCACATAAATACCGCTGGCCTGCGCCTTTTCTATGATGGCGTCAGCCGTCGTGCCATAGCCCCTGGCCACGACACGAGGTGTCTCGTTGACATCATGTGCTATGGCCACTGCCCGCTGGCGGTCTAGGGGCCGATCACTGGAAGATGTCATACTGACCCCTCATCATGATCACGCCTGTGTTGGGGGGAGAAATGCAGGGCGCTCAATTGAAGGCCTGCACCAGCCAGCCTTTCATCCAGATGTCGCCCCTGAACGGTCATCCAGGCAAGATATGTGTTTTCTACCCTGCCGCTGACATTGATGGTCTTGTCCTGCAGGCTGATGTCCAGATCAACGTGTCCCAGCGCAGGCAGCACCAGTTTCATCCTCGAACGCCAGACGCGCGGCGCTTCTTCCCTGCTATCGCCCGAGGCCTCCTCGGTGCCCTGCTCAATTTCCCACTGCACAGGTATCTGAGGCGTCAAGAAACCTTCCCAGCGAATAAGCGGTGACGTCATGAGCTCCAGCTGATGCCGCAGAATACCCTGCAAATCATCCTGGACGGATGACATGCCGGTAGCCCCACTTTCCTTGTCCGACAGGCTACTTGCCAGCTGTGAGGTGGCGCGCTCCTGCATGGTGGCGGTGAGTACACTGTGTGTCTTGCCCGCCTCGGCACCCGTCTGGTGAGTGACAGCCGGCAGCTGGGAGAGCCTGTTTTGCGGCTCCTTCAGAAGTTCCTGGAGGCCATGCTGGCCCACCAGCCACTGACGAAGATGCGACTCATAGAAAAGACCGCTGTGCCTGATTTGTCCGGCAAGTGTTGCCGCAAGAGCCGGTGCCTCGGGAGTATCCCCGGCTGACAGCATGACAGTACCGGAGCCGATCACTGGCGCGGTGGCCGGAAACTTTTCCAGTATGCGGGATATGGCTCTGGCTTCAGCACTGAAGTGGGTGGCGGAAGACCTTGGGACATTGCTCGGCGTATTGTCTTCAAAATGCACGCTGCTGCCCGATATTTTTACCCGGGCAGAGGTCTTGTCGGTCTTGTCGTTCGTGCTGGCTCTTGCAGCAGCATCTTCACTGTGACGTTCATGCGTTTCATCGGGTGTATCAGAAGTCGCATGGCGCACTGCTGGCGTATAGGTCACACCACCCAATGGTAAATCGGGTTGCCTTGAAGCAACCCGATCCAGATCCGCTCTACGCCCCAGCACGTTATGCAGCAGGGTATCCAGCAATGGCGTAATGGCACTCATGATCATTCCCCCATTGGGGTTGATGCCGCGCTATAGGCACGACTGACCTGCTGTTGCACCCGGCTCTGCCCTATCAGATGACTGAGTTCGGCAAGTTTTTGTTGCAAGAGCTCATGTAGCCGATGATCGTTTTCCAGCAGCTGAGACAGGATTTCCCTTTTATAAGCCTGGCGGTCGCTATCCAACGTTATCTGACCATCCCGTGCCCGTAAACGATCAATCTCACACAGGTAATCATGCTCAAGCGCGATCAGCTGCTGCCACTGACCTGCATCGGCATGGCCAAGCATTTTTTGGCTTAAACCAAGAGCTCGTTCATATCCATGAATGATCAGCGCACGTTTTTTTTCCATTTCAGACCTGAGCAGCAGCGGTAGATTGCTGAACGGACGGACCTATTTCCTTCCATGCGCCGGCAATATCACTTAAAAGGCTTTCAACATGCTCAAGCAGTGCCCTGTCGTTCGATACATTGGCCTTCAAAAGAGAGCGTGACATGTATTCATAAAGCGATGCCAGACGCTCTGCCAGAGCGCCACCACGCGTCATGTCCAGACTGGCGCGCAGACCGCCATCGATAATATCAATGGCCTTGGAGATAGCCATGCCCCTGCCGGCAATATCGTTATGCTCCATGGCCCATTTGGCCTTGAAAATGGCGGCCATGGCGCCATCGAACAGCATGACGATCAATTGATGAGGCGATGCGCTCATGACGCCCGTCTCCACACCTACTGATGCGTAGGTACTTGCCCCTTTTTGTGCATACATGGTTGGTATCCGCCACTATAAACCGGTTAATTTTTCGAAGAGCTGTTAAGGGCTTCAAACTGCTGGGTAAGGTATGACTGTGTATTGTTGAGCCTGGACATCATTGAATCGAGCTGCTGAAACTGCTTTTTATAGCGCTCTACCGTTGTATCAATGGTCTCTTTCATTCTCAGGCTACGGGCTTCAAGGCTTTTGACTGAGCTTTCAAGGCCTGCCTTGGCGCTGCCTATTGCGCCATTGGTCGTCAGCATCTGACTAATACTGGTATCAAGTCTGGCTGCAATACCTGTCTTGCCGTCTCCAGCGAACAGCCCTTTCATGCCATCAAGATTGTTGGCCAGGGCGTCATCGAGCTTTTTCTCATCACTGATTTCAAGCTTGCCGCTTTTGGCAAGATCCTTGCTGAAACTGATGCCGGCCTCAAAGAGGTAGTTCATGCCCTCGCCGTCTACGGCGCTGCTCATGACGTTGCGCAGTGTGCTCTGGACAGACCGCACGGTGCTGTTACCCGTCAGCGCGGCGCCCTTGACACTATCTCCCTCTCCACTGACCTTGGTCAGGGAGGTAATCTTGTCGGCCAGCGCATTGTAGGATTTCACAAAATCCTGCACTGCCGTTTTGACAGCCTCTGTATCCTGACTGACCGTCAGTTTTGTAGAGGCGCCTTCCGCGGTCGTTTCAACAAGGTTAAGGGTGACACCCTGAATGGCTTCTTCCACGGTGTTGGAAGCGCTCGTAATCGCCAGACCATTTACCGTCAGGGAAGCATCTGCTGCTTTTACCGTTTCGGTTGTGCCGGAAAACAGCGCATTGAGTTCGCTGTTGTCACTGGCAAAGGACATGGTTGATGCAGCGCCCGTGGTCTCGGAGTTCAAGACCAGCCGATAGGGTGTGCCACTGCCATCATTGACGATGGAGGCCTTCATACCGGCATCGGCCTTGTTAATGGCATCGCGGATGCCGGCCAATGACCCATCGGTGATCTCGATGTCGGTGGATTTATCACCCACCTTGACGCTCAGCGTTCCTGTTCCGATGGTACTTGTCGTATCAGCACGTCCGGCGGTGGCCAGGGACTGCGCCGTCGCCAGCGAATTGATCCTGATGTCATAGCTGCCTGCCGCTGCCGTACTTCCTGCAGTAGCTGTCAATGCCGAACCGCTGACCTTGGCAGCAAATCCTTCATAAAGCTTTGGGCTGTTCAGCTTCTGGGCCGCTGTCTGAAACTCCTCAAGTGAGCTTTTCAGCTGGCCAAAGCCCGACAGCTTGGCGTTGGTCGATGTAATCTTGGAGGTAATGGGCTCCAGCTTCGCCTGTTCCGACTTTTTAAGACTGGAAAGCAGTGATGTCAGATCAAGGTTGGAACCAACACCCAGTGATTCGATAGCCATTTATAACACTCCGGAATGGGAACCCTGGCAGGCAAAAGCGGATTCATTGTTCTCTCAGGGACACTATCGGCAGAGACCGTAAAATGTTTAAGGCAATCTCTCGGCAGAATCCTTCAAAAATCCGGAGTGGTTCCATTTCTCATCGAGTCCTCGCCCCAGGGCGATAAAGTCCGGATTGATCAGCGACTGACGCTGGTTGTATTGAAGTGCCTCTTCTATCTGAAGGGTACGGGTATCCAACTGAATGACGGTACCGCCGGCTTCTTCCAGGATGATCTGGGCTGCGCCGGTATCCCATTCACAGGTGGCGCCCGGCCTTGGGTAGCAATCGGCTGCGCCCTCTGCAATACGACAAAACTTGAGCGAGCTTCCTACGCCCTGCAAATCATGTGGCGGCAAGGCTTTCAATAAACGCTTGAGTTCCTCCCCCCCGTGAGAGCGACTGCCGACAACACGTAGTGTTTGATCGGGCTGCCATGTTGTGGTGGCAATGGGCTCGGCTGGCTCACCCCGATGTTGACGCCATGCGCCCTCATCTTTCATGGCATACCACATGATGTTCAAAACAGGCGCAGCGATAACGCCAAGCACTGGGCTGCCTTCATGTACCAGCGCGATATTGACCGTAAACTCACCACTGCGATTGATGAATTCCTTCGTGCCATCCAGGGGATCGATTAACCAATAGGTTGACCATGATCGGCGATCCTCTATTTCATCAGCACCTGATTCTTCAGAAAGCATTGGCCAGGAAGGCGTCAGACCGGACAGACGCTCTATTATCAATTGATGCGCTGCCAGATCAGCCTGGGTTAAAGGGCTACTGTCAGATTTGGCAGTAATCCCCACCGAGCCTTGATAGATATTCATGATGGCGTCGCAAGCATCCCATGCAATGCTTTTTACGGACTCGAGCAGTTCTGTCATTGGACTCATTTCCTGTATTTCATGGGATGAGTACTATACCGCGCTTACCGCTGACAACCGATCCTGCCAGACCACTTTGCATCAGCCGAGTAACGCAGGATTTGAACCGCTTATCGGGCAATCAGCCGCTGAAAACCAAAAGCCCCGGTACAGGCTTTTGGCCTGTACCGGGGCAAACTTTGGATTGCCGATTTTAAAGGGTCAGCAGCATCAGGCTGCTGGCTTCTTTCTCAGAACCCTCTGATATACCGCAGCAAGCAGTTTTTCGGGCATGAGGCGCAAAGGAGCTCTTTTAAGAATATTCATGCACATGGTACCAGCCCCGATAAAACCCATATCAAGGAACTTTTTCTGAAGCTTTACATCCTGCTTGAAATATCCCCAACCCCGGCGCCTTGCCAACATGCCGTTACCAACGCGTGCATTGACCAGAATATCGCTGACGTTATCGATGTGGCTGCCCTGACAAAGCAGGCGCGCCCATAGATAGTAGTCTTCGATCCCCAGAAAATGCTGATAACCGCCTGCTTTCAGAATGGCCGAGCGGCGAAACATGACCGTCATGTGATTAACAGGGCAGCGTGATCGTGCAAAACGTGCTACCTGTTCCTTGCCGGTGGGCAGCTCTCGAATGGCATGAGGTTGTTGAGGATCCTCATTGAACTCGGCAATGGCGCCCCCAAGCATATCCACCTCGGGGTGCGCTGCCATATAGTTAACCTGCAGTTCAAAGCGCCCCGGACAACAGTGATCGTCGGTATCCATCCTGGCAACAAGGTCATTACGGCAATGCTCGAGGCCGGTATTAAGCGCCTCACCCAGCCCCTTGTTCTGTGGAAGCCTTACGGAAACGATATTCAGTGCAGGACGGTATTCATCAAGGGCTTCATGCAATTGATCATTGATGGGCCCGTCCTCGACAATGACAACCTCATCAGGCTGCACACTCTGCATCCTGATGCTCTCAAGACACTCACGAAGAAAACGTGGTGACTCCTTGTCATAGACTGACATCAGCACCGAAAATTTCATTTTAATCTTTTCCTGCTCATTAAATTGGCTGTCGCATCATGTATCACACAAATGATATCCCCAGGAGGTATATCAGGGATCAATGTCAAAACAACCGGCATATGGACAAATGGAGACACCCGGCAACAGTCTACTGATGTCCGGAAAGTGCTTTTTCATAGAATTCGGCATACGCCCTGCCCATGGCTTCACCCGTAAACCTTTCCAGGTAACGCTGGTAGCCACCTTCAGCCAGCGCATCACGACGGTTCAGGGCAAAGCGAACGGCTTCACCGAGAGAAGCTGTATTTTCCAGCGTAAAGAAAGCCGCCTGCGAGCCCATGATTTCCCTGAAAACATTGATATCACTACAGATGCATGGCAGCCTGGCCTCCATTGCCTCCAATAAAGCAAGGCCAAAGCCTTCGCTTCGACTGGGCATGACGTAGGCATCATAATGAGGCAGGAATGCAGCGATGTTATTACGATAGCCGGTAAACCAGCAACGTTCTGCAACATTCATCTCTTCTGAAAGATCAATCAGCGCTTGCCGATAAGGGCCATCGCCGACAACAACCAGCGCACAATCGGGCATATCCACCAGAGCTCTGATGACCTGATCAATGCCCTTGCGCTTGATAAGATGCGCATTGGTTCCCAGTACATGATACTGCTGAGCCAGCCTTTCCAGTCTGGTACTGTCTTCATCGGTAAGTGCACTCACATGAGGCAGCTCACCAATACCATTATGGACAACGTGCAACTTTTCAGGCGAAAGCGATCTTGAATAAAAATTTTTGGCATCCTCTGTCAATACTGCCAAAGCGCTCATGCGTCGCCACGTCGCCATCCAGACAGGTGTTGCCAGCATGGCAACCTTAGGTCCATAAATATTGAGAAGCTCATCTTTTGCATAGTTATGCAATGTTGAAACACGAGTGGCTTTTATCCTGCGCAATCCTGTATAAGCAGATAACACATCAGGCCTGATACCGTGTGAATGAATAATATCGAATTCATTTAGCACACTGGTGTCCTTGAAGCTTATAGGTTGAATATCGCAACTTGCTTCAAGTGTTGATGGCCCACGCAGAAAAAAGACCGTCGATTCCATACCCGATGGCAGATTATCAACAATATTTTTTACCACATACCCGGGACCATTTGGCTTAAATTCTGTAATTATCTGGGCAATTTTCAATACCGTCTCCATGCTTTAACCGGTCTGGCGTGCGGCGGTAGTAAGAAAGTTGAAAGCCGAACTGAAAAGGAACGTGGGCGCGATACCTACCAAAACAAAAAGGATCCTCATCAGAAGCCTTTCGCTTTGTGTTTTCATGGCCCGATCCAGATTCATGGCAAAGATGGGAACGATCACTACCAAAAGCATCATACCAATTCGCTCTGCCTGAGCGCCGCCCAATGCAGGGATAAAAGCCATAAAGGTAAAAATGGCGTATGCCAGCGAAACATTGTTCTTCAAAAACCTTGCGAAATTGAAATTGGCAATCAGGAAGGCAATCAAGGACATCGCAATGAAAACCATCAGATAGGCATAAGTCAGCGGCAGCCCAGTTGTACTTGATGATTTGGCAAATTCACTATCCGCAAGCGATGAGTAATATACCCCTCCAAGCATCAATACATAGAGAAAGGAAAAGACGCTTTTATGGAAAAAGCCAAGTCTGGGTATTGTCATGCCTTTGGTCACTGCAAAAAGATAGAGCAGAGGCATATACACTATCGAGGCATTGTGAGTAAAAAGCGCCATTAAACCAAAAATACCGGCTATAAACAGGTTTCTAACGCCAAAGAATGCATACAGTATAAACATACAGGCAATAAGCTGCCGGTATACATTCTCATACCCCATCAATACCGGGAAAAATACCAGCATAAAAGGAGCAACATACAGAGGAATCCCATAGCTCTGCTTACGATTGCCTACTGCATAAAAAAGAAGAGACAACCAGATCAGGTCAATAACCCAGAGCGTCGTAATGTCGTCCTGGATCCATTCATAAAGGTATCCAGAGCCAAACCAATACACAAACTCGCGCGTGTAATAAGTCGATGCCGTTGCAAAATCCAGCGTACTGGAAAGATATTTGGCATAACCTGCCATGTCATAGTCAAAACCTGAGTTACGAACAACCCAGAGATAAAAAATGGCAACGCCATAAACGACCAATACGAATGGAGTTCTTTTATTGAGAAAGCAATAAAAGAACGAAAAACCACACAACACAAGGTACCATGCAAGCTCAGCAGTCATGTATTAACCCATCAGGATTTTTTTAATCTGGCAATGGCTTTATAAGTGCCAAGCAAATGAGGCAGAAGAAAGAATAGGCCAATCTTATCAAGCGTATCTCCTGCCAGCTTGATCGTTTTGAACTTCGGCTTCAAAAGTTCAGGCATGATGCGATCCGAGAAAAAGCGATAAGCGCCATGATCCTTCAGCAGTGCCGCAAGCACGAAGTGCCGCTTGGCAAAACCACTGACATGTTTGGGATCCACCAGATACTTGTTCATGAACACCTTGCTGGCCTCCATATTCATGGAGCCGCTCATACGCCCATCACGATCACAATTCAGGCGCACACCGGGAACAGGATCATACCCCCATGATCTACTATGCTCAGCAGTATCGATGAAAAACCCCCAGTCCTGATGCTTGTTCAGGCTTTCATTGAAGCGAAAGATTTGCTTGCGCTCGGCCAAAAAGCTGATGGTAGATGTTCTTATATCCTTGTCCTCCATAAAAAGGTAATGACGAGGATCCCGGACATCAGGTTTTTCAATAAAATCTCTTTCGCCATCAATAGAAACGTCTGTATAGGCACCAAAGCAAAAATCGTATTGTCCCTGACGCATAAACTCCAGGCGCTCACTAACGTAGCCCGACGTAAAATGATCATCAGAGTCGAGCAGGAAAATATGGCTGCCGGAGGCGCGGTCTATACCGATATTTCTTGATACTGCTGCGTTGGACTTGCTTTCCTTTCTTACAAGAATAGTGTTAGGCGAATCCGCTACAATCGATGCCAGTGTTTCAATGTCATCAGAACAATCATCTACCAGGATCACTTCATAGTCGTGATCACGTGCGGATTGATGGACACTCTCAAGTGTTTCCCTGATAAAACCACTGCTTCGATAAGTAGGAATGACTACTGAAATTTTCATTAGCTGTACCTTGTTACCCTGCAATCAACTTCATTTTTCTTAAGGGTTTTTGCAGTATTTTGATAAAGAAAAGCGCGGACTCATTTTTCAGCAAGCCACCTACTACCAATGCTACAAGCAATTGCATCATTCCAAAGACAACCAGATCAAAAAGGCTCGAAAGTGTTTTGCTTGTCATGAAGCCAAACGGTGAAGGAAACAAATACACTCCGAGGAACATAATTGCCAATACAACAAGAGAAAGCACAGTAGTGGCAGGAAGGCCTTTTAGAAGAATACCGACTCTGAAATTCTCATTTTTGACATGCAAAAGCCAAAAGCATTGCGCGAAGTTAAGGATGCTGGCCATGGAAAGCAGGAAAGCGACCAGATACAGATTAGTGAGATAAACACCTACGGCAATAGCTAATACACTTGTGATGGAAGAAAAGACACCACAATAAAACAGGGATTTCGTCTGCCCGAGGGTTTGCCAGATACCGCCGGTCGTGGCCAGCACAATCTGGAAGATCAGGAACGGCGTCAGGCACTGAAGGATGACTGCTGACTGCTCCCAGCCTGGACCATAAAGGACATATATAATCTTGTCTGCAAACAAAAATGTGTAAATACCGACAAAGAACCCAAGAAAAAATATCTTGTTGACCAGTCCATTATAACTTGCCGCAACTTCCTTTTGGCCAAAAGTGCTGTACACCGGTTGCAGCGCCGCTGTAGCAATACCTGCTATATTCTGTATCGGAAGCATCATCAGGCGATAAGCCATATCATAAAGGCCTACTGCCGCTTCACCGATAAATTTTGAAATAAGTATCTTGTCGGAATTTCTGGAAAAATAGTTCAAAAAATTGAACATGAACTGGTAGGAAGAAAACCCCAGAACCGTTTTGAATCCGGTAAAGGTCACTCTCCCCACCAGATTGCGCCACCCTGCATATATGCAAACCAGCACAAACCTCATACCGGTATGAATAATGGATTTCCATACCAGCGCATAAACACCATATTCCTGATAAGCCATCAAGCAGGCAATAGCACCCGACACGAGAGCGCTAATCAGTGTAATGATGGCGACTGCACTAAATCTTTTTTCTCGCCTCAGAAGGGTTTCAGGCACGATCGAAAGCACCGAAAATAAAATCATGGCGCCGATCAAAGGCATGACACCGTAATAGATGTCGTTGCCGAAAAAATCTACTGCGACAAACGATCCTGCCGAAAAGACAAAATAAAGTGCCATCCCCAACATGATACAAATCAGGAAAAGGCCGCGTATCTCCTCTTTTGTCAGTTCCTTGTGGTAAATAATGGCAGGCCCGAGACCCATTTCTCCTAACAGATTAAAAAAGAAAATAATCACCATAACTGTCGCTACAACGCCGAATTCGCTCGGCGTCAGGAACCTGGCAAGTACCATGGTTACTGCAAACTGCACGATCAGATTGGAATATTTTTCAATGAAGCCAAAAACGAAACCGGATTTTAGATCACGGTTCATTGCATCCGTATTACTCATTTGACTTCCTCATGCACCGCGATATAACTCAAGTATTTTTTTGCGGTTACTATCGGTGCTGAAATGCGACAAAAGACTGTCTACCTGTTCTTTTTGAAGAGGCGGGTGTTCGCTTTCGAGAATATCGACCACAGCCTGATAAATGGCCTGACTGCTTTTGGCAGCAATAATCTGTGTCATTGGCCAGTAAGGTGCAGCACAGATCGTATCAGGTAGGCCCCCGCTGTCTGTTACCACTACCGGCAGCCCTACTGATACTGCTTCAAGGACTGCAATACCAAAGCTCTCTTCCTGCCCTGTCTCTTCATCCTGAATGGAGGACTGGATATAAATATCGCTGGCAGAAAGTTCTTCAAATATTTTTTCTCGTGGCAAATCGATTTTAAAATCAACAGCGCTTTCCAAACCTAGACTAGACGCCTGCTGACGCAGTGTTTCTTCCAGCGCTCCAAACCCGATAAGCTTGAGCTTAATCTGACCGTATCCATTTTCATGAAGTTTCGCCAGAGCATCGATTAAATAAGCTTGTCCCTTAAACCCTACAAAGCGGCCGACGTTTGTAATTACAATGCCCTTGGCAGCATCAATTTTCTTTTCTTCAAAATCTGCCATTGAGATATTGACACAGTTGGGCAGCACAATAATCTTGCTGCCTGCAATACCAAATATTTCCTGCAGTTTTCTTTTCAGGTAGTGAGATGGCGCTGTAAAATATATATTACCATGCTGCTGGCATTTATGAACTTTTTGAACATATTGCGGCTGACCGTATAACTTGTTACTAACCACGTCGATGCCGTGTGTAGAGATAATGACCCGGCCCTGAAAACCACTATCAATCAAATCATCTATATTTTCGAAAAAATAATTAAAATGACTATGCAACACATCAGGCTGAATATCTTTAACAACCTGTTGCAGTTTTTTTTGCTCAAACACATGGTAATCGTTAAGAAGCTTGCGACGCCCGCGCTTCAATATTTTTTCAAATATATTTCTATTATCTATATCAAAACTGATCACCTTACCGAAGGGGCGTTCAGTTTTATTGATATGTCGATTGGTCACGACATAATTGTCGACCCCCATCTCTTCCATATCAATAATGAGATCATAAATAAAAGTTTCTGAAGAGTTTGAGAAATCAGAAACCAGATGAAGCACTTTCATCAGGAGACATCCTTGTTAACGGTTTCCCGATACTTCTGAAGTTCTTCTTCATCGCCATGCTGAAAATAGCCATATTTATCATTAAAATTGACTGGCTTGGCACGTCCAAATCCAAAGGGAAAGACATCGTACCCCTTGCCATACTTAAACAACCAGTATTGCAACTTGTTAATAAGCTTATTCTTGAACGTGCTGTAGTCACGTTGGTAAAACAGCCTTTCCGGCAGCCATTGGGCCACTTTCGTTGACGCTATAGCAAACTTCATTTCTGGTGTAATAACTTCATCCGTGGCTTTTATTCGAGCATAGGCATTGATAAAGCCCGGGATCGCAGCCTTGCGAATAATCATCATTGACTGCTGCAATGGCTGAGGCGTATTTCCTCTGTCGCCAAACATGAAGTCAGAAGTCATATTATCAATGGCATGTTCAACAATGCCTTTCCCGAAAAGCAGTGCATCCTGTTCAACATATACCCAGTAATCTGCTTCGCTGGCATAGGTATAGGCCAATCCAATAAAAAAGCATCTGGTACAACCTGCATACTTTCCTATATGGCTCGTGGAATGACCGCCATTAACATCCGTGCTCACGAATTCCATACGGTCATCGTCAGGCAACTCGGGAATAGTGGGTGAAGCTGAATCAACCACAATGATTTTTGCAGGCGAAGTATGTTTATTGACCGATTCATACCATTCGCGAAAAAAAGCGACGCCTCTTATTTCGCTTGAGCCATATTCAACTCTTTTCTCATTTTCAGGCGTTTTTTCACCACACCACCATCCAGAGTTGATTATATAACTATATTTAGACATGCTTATTCCACGCAGTACGAATCGTTTTGTTATACGACATCGCTCGTATCGTATAACACGTCATGAACTAGTATTCTAATCAGGCAACTACACTTGCCTTAAAATAAAATTCCGAGTGCTGGCATATAGTCAACACTCAGAATATTTATCATAAACAGATCTTATCTGGCACCAAAACCAGTTAGCATTGTCTTTATCGTACGAATCACGATAAGGACATCCAACCAGAATGAAAAATTCTTGATGTAGTAGAAATCATGTTCAAGCTTTTTGGTCATGCCTTCTACTTCAGCAGCATACCCAAGCTCAACTTGCGCCCAACCAGAAATTCCAGGGCGTACAACATGACGATAGTTGAAAAATGGCACATCTCGTTCATACCATTCAGCCAGGTTGCATGACTCGGGTCGTGGCCCGATCAGACTCATGTCTCCCTTGAGCACATTGAAAAGCTGAGGCAATTCATCGATACGATATTTTCTGATGACCTTCCCTACACGTGTAATGCGGGGATCCTCACCCTCTGATGTAAAGCCAAGCCCTTCGTGATTCATGTACATGCTGCGGAACTTGAACAGCTTGAAGGGACGGCAATGAAACCCCATGCGTTGCTGATTGAAAAAGGCCGGGCCTGGATCATCTCTTTTGATGATAATAATGGTCGCAAGCATGACAGGCAGAACCACCGGCAACACCAGCAACACGCCAAAAATATCAATGATACGCTTGGCAAATTCATAGTTTTCGCTGGGAGTCAGACTTCCATACTTGTTCTCGTACAAGTGATCAAGATGTACCCTGCCGGTAATGGATTCATGTATCTGCCTTGCATTAAACACGGGAATACGATGAATGGTGCAATCAGCAAGAAACTTTTGCCAGCTGTCATCCAGATCGGCACGCAGGTCGGCAACGACACCATCAACACGCATTGCTTCAAGATCAGGTTTTTCCAGCCAGCGCCAATCGATACTTTTATCGTGACAAAATTCGTGCACACGTCCAAAAGGCACAACTGCCAGTTTACGCGTTCTATAGCGAGTACTGAGCTGATAACCGACAGAGCAGTAAAGCACTGCAATCAAATAGGAAAGAACAATCTGAGTTGTGGCAATTTCAAGCTGCAAACTCAACAAAACTGCTACCATCACGATATAAGACACCGTGATGAAAGGAATAATATATAGAAACGCCTTGGTTCTGGGAAAATTGACCAGACTATGCACAGCAATAATCGCTACCAGATAGGCCAGAGCTGTGCCCAGCAATGTAATGCAACGTTCAGCCTGCCACTCCGCTACAAGACTCCAGTTCCACTGAAACATCGCCGGCAACAGTACAGCGATAATCAGTCCCAGTGCCTGATTAAAGCGATAGCTCAGCAGAAGTTTTTCATACCACCTTGAATGGCGACGATTTTGTTCCATGAAATTTGTGAACGTTTCCATGTTGCTTGTCTCATTTCCGATGTGGTCACTCCGCTAAAAGCGGAGTGACCACTAGGGCGTTCTCGTAATCTTTACGATTTTTTGCCATAGCTATAATGGTAGTTGCCGTAGTTACCACCATAACGATGTGCTGCTGTCTGCTCTATACCGTTGAGAACGGTTCCCTTGATTTCCACGCCACTGTGCTCAAAGCGACGACGTGCCTGCTCGATCTCAGCCGGAGGATTCACGCCATACCTTGCGAGCAGCATGTTGGTGCCTGCCTGCTTACCGATAATGGCGGCATCCGTGACAGCCAGAATGGGCGGTGTATCGATGATGATCAGGTCATAATGCTGATCTGCCCATGCCAGCAATTCACTAAACCCTGCACTCATCAGAAGTTCGGCAGGATTGGGCGGTGCAGAACCTCGGGAGATAAAGTCCAGTCCATCGACACCTCCGGAACGCACTACTGCCGAAGCTGTTGTCTTGCGTGCCAGAATATCGCTCAGACCATGCTCGGAGCGCCCCTTGAAGGCATGATGAAGATGACCCATACGCATATCAGCATCGATTACCAGCACTCGTTGACCTGCCTGAGCACAAACGATACCCAGATTGGAAACTACGAAGCTCTTGCCGGCACCCGGGCTGGCACTGCTGATCATGAGACGCGCATTAGGTGCTTCCATCATGGCGAAGTGCAGGCTCGTACGCAGGCTACGAATGGCTTCAACAGCCTGATCATCCGAGTTGCGTAGCGCCAGTACACCAGTATCCACCGTATTTTTGGCACCCTTGCCACCCCCAATACGAAGCCCCCGATTACCACGTACCCGTTTTACCAGACCGCTCTGGTTACTGCTCAACGGCACAGATGCGTATACGGGCATACCAATCTGCTCAAGCTGCTCGGGGCTTTCAATGCCACGATTCATGATACGACGAATCAGAACTACAATGATGGCAACAACCAGACCCAGCACAAAGGCAATGATAGTTACCAGAACCTTGCGAGGCGCTACCGGGCGATTTTGCAGCGTTGAATCATCAATGATCCGAACGTTGCCCACGGCACCTGCCTTGGCGATGTTCATCTCCTGCATGCGATTAAGCATTTGAACGTACATTTCCTGATTGACGTTCACATCGCGCTGTAGACGCAGGACTTCCTGCTGAGTCTCGGGCAAGCTGTCAACACGCTTTTGCAGTCTTTCCTTTTCTGCGTTGAGCTCTTCACGCTTTTCAAGAAGCGCCTGATATTGAGGATGGCTTCTATTGAAGCGACGAGAAAGATCAGCTTCATCAAATCTCAGCTGATTAAGCTGATTATCAAGATTCACGATCTGGTTTAGAACTGACGTTGTTTCCTGGTCCAGATCTACGGAATCCTGATTGACGCGATAGCTGTTAAGCTTGTTTTCGGCTTCTACAAGGCTGTCACGAACACGTGGCGCCTGCTGATTAAGAAAGTCGAGACTTTTTTGAGCTTCAGCAGACTGCCTTTCAATGTTCTGGGTAACATAGATATCCGTAATGGCCTTGAGACTGTCACGAATTTCGTCTCGATTCGTGCCTTGCAGCGTCAACCTCAGGATACCTGTACCGGAACGACCGATTTCTTCAACTTCGAAGTTACCGCGCAGGCCATTGATGGCGGAAAGCCGCGAACGCTTGACGACAGTAAACTCTGCGCCCTGCCCGGCCGTCATGTCCATGATGCGCATTTCAACGTTGCCATCACGTGACTGCGCCAGCTGACCTACCTGGCCTTCCAGAATCAGCTCGCCATCAGCACGCAACTCATAGCGATCGTTGCCCAGAGACTTGATGGTAAGCGGCCTGTTGATCCAGCTGTCCGGCACGATAAAGCGTGTGACGTTAATGCTTTCACCAGCCCATACCGATGCCCAGCCCTGTGCGAAAGAAGGACGCTCCATGCCGCGGCGTGCCATCGTATCCCCAAGAACAGGAAGGCCTTCAGGCGTAATACTCAATTGGAGATTGAGACGGTCAGCTGCCTGTCCCAGCACCATTCGCGACTTGAGGATTTCCATCTCGGCTGTTGAGCGAGGTGTATCCCCAAAAACGCCCAGGTTCTGGACCGGGTTGCTGGCCGGATTGGCACGACCCTCTATTTCAAGCAGTGCGTCGCTTTGATAAACAGGCGTTTTAAATGTGGCGTAGAGAATCCCAAGGAACGTAAATACACATACGATCAAAGCGATTAGCCATTTGTTGTCGATCATCAGACCGAAAAGGCGGCCCAGATCAAGCTCTTCGCCGGAATCGGTTGACTGATATTTTTCAGTATTCGAAGCCATATTGGTTTATCACTGATTCCATTTACGAAATGGTACATGAGCATGACTGTCAGTTTTATACAGCGCTCATTTCCGATACTGCCGCCTCAAGGAACGCGCTACCCGCTGCATGGGGTAGCGCAAGCTCATTAGAGGTTGTTGTAGTCTCTGACTGAACCAACTGATTGACGCGTAAGGTTGGTTGACGGCAGCAACTGACTGATAACGCGGTTCCAGCGGCTAATCGGTGCGGTCGTGACGTAGACGATGTCGCGAGGCTCGAGCTGAAACTCCGTGCCAATGACATAGGCTGCAGCGTTGCTGGCATCGAGCTGGTAAACAGTAGCCTGCTTGTCGCCCGGACCGCCCTGTCTAATAACGAAAATACCTGATGCGCGTGCCTGGACTTCATCTATTCCGCCTGACTGACTCAGTGCATCTACCAGATTGAAACGATGACCACCCATTGGCAGGTCTTGCGGCCTTTGAACCTCGCCAAGGATATACACCTTCTCACTACCAACATCGGGCACGTGTAGAACATCACCATCATGAAGCAGACGATTCTGGCTGATCTGGCCATTTTGCAACATGTCGTAAACATTGATGATCTCTTCTTCACCATTGTGCGTTAACACGACATGACGCCAGTCAGCGTTTTCGCCAAGACCGCCTGCGCTGCTAATGGCATCCAGCACTGTAAGCGGCGTATTGGTGATGGCCTGCTGCCCAGGGTTGGCCACCTGCCCGCTGACATAGGCTTTCTGCGACTGGAAGCTTGCAATATTGACTTCGACCTGAGGCTCGGCAATGTAATCGGCTAGCGCTGAAGCGATCTGACTGCGTACATCCGCCACATTCTTTCCGGCAACGTGCACACGACCGACATAGGGATAAAAGATGGTGCCATCGCTGTGCACCACGTTGCCGGTCTCAACCGAGCTACGCTCGCCGCCGGCGGGAATGGTCAGTTCAGGATGGTCATAAACGACAATATTGAGAATATCGCCCTTACCTATCCGATAATCGTAATCGCTGGCATCAAATTTCAGATCCTCGGTGGCCTCTTTCAGACTCTGCTGAGAGCTGGCCTCCTTGCGGGCAGCATTTTGTGCCTGCACAAGACCAAAGGTAATGGGCTGGACATCTACCAGATCATCAATGGGTGGCCCCGAATTTTCATAGGGCATATCACTGCCGGGAGAAAGGGCACAACCTCCCAGAAAAAGGGAACTCCCCACCAGGGCACAACTCAGCAGCCGCTTCATTAACCGCTTACTCCTGTCAAAATTATTCCGGCGTCTGGACACGCTACCGCCACGGAATGTCAATACTGGCGTGTTTCCGAGGCCATAAGATACCGCCGATGTCGATTTTTTTACCCGGCACCTGCCGAGCGGTATCGCATGATGCAGCAGTCCATGACTGCAAGTCGAATCGACGCCTCAATAACATGACCTACCCCAATTAAGGATATCGGCGAGAGATCCTTTAATTTAAGGGCAGATAAAATTATTCAGACTTCTGGATTGCTGCCGATGCTATCAGACCCCCTTGCTCAAGGGTATGCTGCTGTGCGCATCATTATTGAGGATTCTACAGCAGCAGCATCTGAGCCGCCATTAACGACACTTCGTATTATGAATATTCATGTCACGTCGTGTTACATGCCTTCGGTCAATAATTGCCAAACCGCAGTTTTAATGCTGCCAGCCATATTAAACCGATACTCCCCTGACTCTTGTGCAGAAAACATCATGTGATGGGGATCAATACGCAAAAGGCTATAATGACATGAAATGCGTTGCCAGAAGATGCCGCCCTGTGATTTCAGCGGATAAAGGCAGGAATGCAGATATAAAAAAGGGCCGTTAAAACGGCCCTCGGGAAAGAAAGAATTTATTCGGTACGCTCGAGCCACTGCTCAACCGTATCATTACCATATTCTTCCTTCCATGCCTTGAGCGTCTTCTGGTTACCACCTCGGGTTTCTACAACCTCTCCCGTATGTGGATTGCGGTACACTTTCAGCTTGCGCTTGCGCCGACCTGCGCTCTGGCTTTCAGAAGAAGATGCCTGCCTTGCAGCTGCCTGACCATTATCAGGACTGAGGATGTCAATGACATCAGCAACTGTCTTGTCATGGCTTTCCATGAGCTGTTCAAGCTTTTCCTTGAACTCAAGCTCACCCTTGAGCCTTTGATCCTGCTCAAGCTGTTGCAACTCATCACGCAGTTGTTTGAGCAGTTGTTCTTTTTTCATGTATTCATTTAACAACGACATTACTGACCTCTTCAGCTAAGCACATCTCTCATGGAGATGCTGACCCTACGGCCTATTAAAATAGTTTTAATATCTGGTATCCTGGATAATACGTCAAAAAAAGCACACTTTAAAGTAAAAACTGACCTTACTCACAAGGCAACATGGCCGATCATATATAAATGTGCCATACCTCCATCAATAATATTAGAAGTAACTGTCAGGACAAAGATGATAATAAGAAGATACGCTTAAACATCGAATCTTTTTTTGGCCAGCATGTGGCCCTCTTGCCTGCCTTCGGCATTGGTTTTATCAGTCCTCCATACCAGGGCGCTTTTACAAGAGGCATGACTACAAGTCGCCTGTAGCATGTCCATTTATAGAAAACCGGATGGCGTATTTACATGCTAACGGGCTTATAGTATGTATATCCATACAGCCACTTCCAAATACTGACGAGCGATGCGCAAGATTCTTCACGCTGATTGCGACTGTTTTTATGCAGCAGTTGAGATGCGCGACGATCCTTCACTGCAAGACGTTCCCCTGGTTATTGGCGGTCGGGCAGAACATAGGGGGGTTGTTGCAACATGCAATTACCCGGCGCGCGCATATGGCATACGCTCGGCCATGTCGATGGCACATGCCAAAAGACTTTGTCCTCACCTTCAGCGTTTAATCCCCGACTTTGACAAATACCGACAGGCCTCCCGTCAGGTACAGGATATATTTCGCGAGCTGACGCCTCTTATCGAACCGCTTTCGCTCGATGAAGCCTTCCTTGATGTCACGCACGTCGGGCGCATGCAAGGCAGTGCTACCTGGATGGCGCAATGGCTCAAACAGGAAGTGCAGAGCCGTGTGGGAATCACCATTTCCGTAGGTGTGGCGCCCAACAAGTTTCTTGCCAAGATTGCCAGCGACTGGGACAAGCCGGACGGTCTCTACATCATTACACCCGACAGGATCAGCGAATTTCTGGACCACCTGCCCATCACACGGCTTCATGGCGTCGGGCCTGCCACGGCAAAAAAGCTGGAAGGTCAGGGAATACATACCTGCAGCGATTTAAGAAATGTTGGCTTGCCAACGCTTCTGGAAGCGTTTGGCAAGTTCGGCGTCAGACTCCATGAATTGGCTCGCGGCATAGATGAGCGACCAGTCAAGGTGGAAAGGGAGCGAAAGTCCATCAGCGTGGAAACCACGTTTGACCGCGACCTGCCCAGCATGGCTGCGTGCCGGGAAAAAATAACCGAGCTGGTGACGCGACTGGAGGAGCGTATGGCGCGCTATCAGCACCCGGCCATCAATAAACTTTTTGTCAAGATACGCTTTGACGACTTTTCGATTACGACCATGGAAACTGCCGGCCAGATACCTGAACTGAAAAGTTTCCTGCCCCTTTTTGATACGGCATGGCAGCGGGCAGAGCGTCCGGTCAGACTTCTGGGCGTTGGCGTACGGCTGATCTCCGAAGATGCGCAAAGGCAGCTGGGCCTTTTTTAAATCAGGCACCAGCTGCCGACCAATTGACACTCAGGAAAAAACGACTGTCTTGTTGCCGTCGATCAGCACGCGATCCTGCAGATGCCAGCGTACACCTCGTGCCAGAACGGACTTTTCTATATCTCGGCCCAGCCGCACCAGATCACTGGCCGTATGGCAGTGGGTGACGCGCTGAATGTCCTGCTCGATGATCGGCCCGGCATCAAGTTCCTGAGTGACATAGTGACAGGTAGCACCGATCAGCTTGACGCCGCGAGTATGGGCCTGATGGTAGGGCCTCGCACCAGCGAAGGACGGCAGGAAACTATGGTGAATATTGATGATCTGGCCGCTGTAACGCTCACACAACGCAGGTGGGATGATCTGCATGTAACGCGCCAGCACAATGGTATCGGCCTGGCTGTTTTCAATAATTTTTTCAACACTTGAAAAGGCTGACGTCTTGTCATCGGCAGCTACCGGAACATGATGGTATTCAATGCCGTGCCATTCGACCACGCTGCGCATATCTTCATGGTTGGAGATGACGCCAGCGATATCACAGTCGAGCTCACCAGCTGTCCAGCGATACAACAGGTCCACCAGACAGTGAGACTCACGTGACACCATGATCATCAGGCGCCGCCGCCGCTGTTCGCCATCACGCCACTGCCATTGCATATCGAACTCTTTGGCAATGCACGCAAAGGCCTGGCGGAAGCTATCGCTATCGACGCTCATATTTCGGGTCTCAACTTCATAGCGCATGAAGAAGCGGCCGGTTTCCAGATCGGAATGCTGATTGGCTTCGGTAATAGAGCCACCCTTCTCGGCGATAAACGACGAAACACGCGCGACAATACCAACACGATCAGGACAGGTTACCACTAGACGACAAAGGGACATCAGGATCACGCTACTTGGTCAAAGACAGGAATTGTAGCGAATTCAGATGCTTTTGAGCAGTGTTCGTTGTGAGCACCTGATGCGTTGCGTATAGTTGACATCAAACTATCGCCGGACCCGCCATGGATCAGACACGCGTACAAGTTCGCCCCCGTCGCCGCTCTGAGATTGACATATTACCGCTTGGCGGCTGCGGTGAAATTGGCATGAACCTGATGCTTTACGGCTTTCAGTCCCGATGGCTGATTGTCGATTGCGGTATGGCCCTGCGTCAGGACCTGCCTGATACGCCCCTGCAGATTCCCGATATCTCTTCGCTGGCAACGCTTGGCATTCGACCTGAAGCCATTGTGATTACTCACGGGCACGAGGATCACCTCGGTGCTCTGGGCTGGTTATGGCCACGTTTTGGCTGCCCGATTCATGCCACGCCTCTGGCAGCCGGGATCGCGCGACAAAAGCTTGTTGAGCAGGGACTGGCAACCGATGCCATTCGCACCTTTACGCCCGGTACTCTTTTTGATGCCGGCCCTTTCTCTGTACAAAGTATCAACGTTGCACACTCCATACCGGAAAGCGTTTCACTACTTCTGGAAGTAGACCGACACCGCATTCTGCACACCGGGGACTGGAAAATTGACCCCCATCCTGTGCTGGGCTTTTGTACTCGTGAAGAGGACTTCACCCGTATAGCGCCTGTTGATCTGGTGGTGGGGGACTCTACCAACGCCATGGTAGAGCACCATTCGCGTAGCGAAAGTGAAGTGGCGGCCACACTTGAAGCGGTTATGGAGAGCTGCCAAGGCCGTGTCGTGGTCAGCTGTTTTGCCAGTAACCTGGCGCGCATTCTGGCCACGGGACGGGCAGCACGACGCCATCATCGACGTATTGCCCTGTTAGGCAGAGCGATGGAAAAAATGGTGCGCCTGGGACGAGAACTGGGCTATCTGGACGACTTCCCGGAGACTGTCCCCCTGTCTGATATCGGTTATCTACCGCCAGGCGAAATTTTGATTCTGGCAACCGGTAGCCAGGGAGAACCCCGCGCCGCCCTCTCCCGTCTGGCCGCCAACCAGCATTCTGCTCTTGAAATCGAGCCCGGGGATTGCATTATCTTCTCCTCACGAGCCATACCAGGCAATGAAAGGGCCGTGACGCGATTGCAACAGGCGTTCACGCAAAGAGGCGCGCGTGTATTCAGTGATGAAACACATCCGGGCCTTCATGCATCAGGCCACCCCGGTCGTGACGAGCTGCTCAGCCTGTATCGATGGGCAAGACCCTCTCATTTGCTGCCCGTGCATGGTGAAAGCGCTCACCAACAAGCGCATTGCGAGATTGCCGATACGCTGGGCATCAAAAGTTCTGTACTGCCCGTCAACGGACAATGGCTGCGCTGGAATGGCAAGCGCATGACAGTGGAAAACACGCTAACGCTTTCACCCGTCATCATTTCCCAGCGCAAGCGGACCCGGAAGCCCTCAAATCGTCAAAATGACACGATCATTGTACTGCCTGTCGTTTACCAGGCTGATACGGGGCAATGGTATCGGGTTGGCAGAATGCTGATCGACAGTCAGATCAACACCTTCGTGGACGAGGAAACTCTCGGAGACTGGGTCGATATCACGCTGGAAAACATGACGGCACATTCCTCCCGGGAATTGGCGCATCTGCTCGAGGATCTTGCCAGTCACTGGCTCAAAGCCCAGCTTCGGCAAGCTTCCAGAATCACGATCGATGTCGTTGATACAACACCGCAGCAATAATGACAGGTCTTTTATAAAAGCCGTGCAGCCATCACGGCTTTGAAGAAGATGACTCGTGAAGAAAGGACATTACTGAAAAGCAGAAAATACTCAGGCATTGGCCTCTTTGGGGGGCCGACCACGACGCTTTCGTGGCTGCTCGTTTCCGACAAGATCATTCACGGATAAACCGGCATCGGTCATGGCTGCGCGGATTTCCGCCAGCTTTTGCTCCTTGCTGGCCTCTTCCTGACGACGTTTTTGCTCTTCTTCCTGCTTCTGCGTCATCACCTCGTCGATGATTTCAGACAGCTTGGACAGCTGTTCCATGCTTAATTGGCGCGCCGCAGCTCTTGCCACATTCTTGTTGCGGGCAATCTTTTCCAGCGTTTCTGTCGACATATCCAGCACTCCAAATAAAAGACATATGCCTCGAATAGTATATACCCTGAAAAAGGGTTAGCAATTATCCATTCTCAAAGAAAAGGGCCAACATATGTTGGCCCTTTTTGCATGAAAATCAGAACACCCTACCCACCTGTCATGTTCATGAATCTTACAATCTGCACATCACCATCGGTTGTAAAATGATGCCGATGAGGCTTGAGTGACATTGACTCACGAATCCTTTGCTTCAAGGGTTCTATTTCACCCGGGAACCGGCGAATGACTTCGCGCAAATCTGTTGAATGTTCATTGCCAAGGCACAGCAGCAGCCTGCCTTCACAGGTCACACGCACTCTGTTGCAGGTATCACAGAAGTTGTGACTATGAGGAGAAATAAAGCCGATCCTTGAACTGCTGTCTGCCATGCGATAGTAGCGCGAAGGACCACCAGAATTTTCCGGAGAATGCAGCAGCGGGTAGCGGGTTTCGATCATTGCCCGCACATCGTCACTGGAACAAAAGGTTTCCTGACGCGAATGTTCCGATACGTTACCCAACGGCATTTCTTCAATAAAGCTGATATCAACGCCCTCATCGCGAGCGAAATCTACCAGATCCAGTATTTCATCATCATTTCGCCCTTTTAGAATGACAGCATTGAGCTTGATACGCTCAAAGCCTGCCTCCTTCGCAGCGCGAATGCCATCGATGACCTTTTCAAGATTACCGGTCCGGGTAAGTTCCCTGAAACGCTCCGGATTCAGGGAATCAAGACTGATATTAAGACGCTGCATACCTGACTGACGCAGTGATGATGCATAGCGCCTTAACTGGGCGCCATTGGTCGTCATGGTAAAATCACGCAAACCCTCCAGCGCACCAATATTTTTTACCAGCTCATCAATATTGCGACGCACCAGTGGCTCACCGCCGGTCAGGCGAATCTTCTCCACGCCCAGTTCGGTAAATGCCCTCGCCACCAGCGAAATTTCCTCGATGGAAAGCACCTGATCACGCGGCAGAAAGGTCATCTCTTCGCCCATGCAATAGACACAGCGAAAATCGCAGCGATCCGTTACCGAGATGCGGACATACTTGATACGACGATCAAAATCATCAATCAATTCACTCATTGCTGCTCCCAGCGCTTCAACGACGCCAGATCGCTTTCACGCTCCCTGACCCAGTAAGCGCCACCATGGGTATGTTCCTTTTTCCAGAAGGGCGCACTGGTTTTTAAAAAATCCATGATAAAGGCACAGGCTTCAAAAGCCGCGTGACGATGTGCCGTGCTGACAAGCACTGCCACGATATCGTCACCCGGGGTCATATAACCAATGCGGTGAACAATGATCGCATCATTGATCTGCCAACGATCCCGGGCCTGCTGCACGATGTCACCCAGTGCCCTTTCCGTCATGCCCGGGTAATGTTCAAGCGTCAGTGCCGTCACCTCGGGCGACTCATTGAAATCCCTGACCCGCCCTACAAAACTGACGACAGCCCCCGTTTCATGGCCCTCTCCGACCAGGCGCTGATAAAGCGCGCCAATATCAAAGGGCTCACGTTGTATCGCAATCACGTATATCTTCTGACGCCCATGATCAGCCTCCGGTAACAGGTGGGAAAAAGGCGACTTCATCACCAGCCCCAAGCGCAGCATCGCCCTGCACCATATCGTGATTGATGGCACACAGCAGGCGCGGCTGATCCATGGCTTCAGGTGTATCAACCTGGGACTTTATCCACTCCTTTAATGCCGACAGTGTAGGAGACGATAGATGCCCTGGTAAAACACTCAATTTTTCGATACCCAGGCGTTCTCTCAGCTCGGCAAAAAAACGTATCTGAATCGGGCTTTCGTTTAATTCATCCGAAGGCTCAGGTGTTTCAAGGCTCGTCTCTCGAGTATCGAGCGGCGACGATTCTACTGTGGTGTCTCTTTCCCATACACCCGATTGTCCGCCGCTTTTATGTTCAAGACGGACATCCATGATTTCCATCCCACGATCCACGGCCTTGCACATGTCATAAAGCGTCAGGCAGGCTACCGACACTGCCGTTAGCGCCTCCATCTCTACACCGGTGCGGCCCTCAAGACGGCAAAAGGCCTTGACCCGCACGCAATGACCGGCGATATCGAGCTCAAAATCCACTGCAACCTTTGAGAGCATCAGTGCGTGGCACAACGGAATCAGCTCATGCGTGCGCTTGGCGGCCTGAATGCCGGCAATACGCGCTGTCGCCAGCACATCTCCCTTGGGCATATCGCCGTCGGCAAGCAGTTTCAATGTGTCGGGCTGCATGACAATGCGACCGGTGGCAATGGCTTCACGATGGCTGCTCTGCTTGTCCGATACATCGACCATGCTGGCTTCACCCCGTTCATTAAGGTGGGTCAATGTCATATCAATTCTCCAAGCGGTTGTATGGTCACGGGTGCGCCAGCATCACAGGCTGCCATATCGGCAGGCAGCTCTATCAGACAGTTGGCGTCGTAAAGTGAACTCAGACGATGAGACCCCTGCTCTTTTAAAACGCTGACACTGATCACGCCCTGAGCATTGACATGATAGCGGCCTCGCAACAGATCCAGCCGGCCGTAACGCCCTTTCAGAGGCTGTTCATTAATCGCATGCCATCTGACAGGCTTCCAGTGAACCATCCCGCAAAGCTGGCGAAACAGAGGCTGCACAAACTGCATGAGCGTGACCAGCGCCGCCACGGGGTTGCCAGGCAGTCCAAAAAATGGCACCTGCCCAATGTGGCCAAATGCCATTGGCTTGCCCGGACGCATCGCAACACGCCAGGAGGTGACCTGTCCCAGCTGCTGTATGGCCGCACGCACCAGATCAGCCTGGCCCGCCGACACTCCACCGGAAGTAATCACAAGATCAGCCTGCTGACTGGCGCTTGAAAGCCCTGCCACACTGCCCTCAAGGCTATCAGGCAGTATATCGGTCATGACGATCTCGGCCCCCCAACGCTTCAGGCAGGCGGCAAGGCTAAAGGCATTGGCATCAAAAAGTGAGGGCGCCGTATCGTCATTGGCGCCGGCACGGCGAAGCTCATCACCACTGGAGAAAATGGCCACCCGGGGGCGGCGGTGCACATCGATGTATTCATGCCCCAGCGAGGCTGCCATACCGAGCTGGGCAGGCCCCAGAAGCGTGCCTGGCGCAAAAACATGATCACCGATGGCAATCTCTTCACCAGCGTGGCGAATGTTTTGCCCCCGCCTGACAGCTTCAGGGTGCGAAAGCTCGGCCCACGCGCCCCTGACAATGATATCTTCTGCCATGACAACCGTATCGCACCCGGCCGGCAACGGTGCGCCGGTCGTAATGGCAACCGCCTCACCCGGAGCTACCTCGGCATTGAAAGGATGCCCGGCCAAGGCTTCTCCTACCAATCCGAGGCGTGTTTGTCCCTGATGACAAAAGGCAATACCGTCCATGGCAGAGGCGGTATAGCGTGGCAACGACAGCGTTGCCACGAGCGGTTCGGCGAGTATCCGGTCCACGGCCTGCGACAGCGGCACGCGCTCACTGCCTACCGGCATGGGTGAGGCAGCCGTGATATGCGCCAGCATCTCGCTGACCGAAAGAAGCGCCCCGCTGCTGCCAAAGCAATCACTCATGACGCGGCCCCTGCGCCATGGCGTGCCACCGGGAAGGCCAGGCCACCAGCCAGTCAAGCAAAGCGGCGTGATCATCAAGATTCAGGCGCTCCACATCTGATGGCAGAGCGACCTCATCGGTAGTGGCCACCGCGCGCACCCAGGGGTCTTCAAAGGCGCGCAATGACTTGCCCACGGCTTCACGATAGAGCTCAAGCTTGGGCAGTGGCCATTGCTTGAACCCCTCGATCAATACGAGATCCGGTGAGAGTTTCAATACCTGATCCAGCAGTGTTGGCAGGCAGGGCTCTTCCTGTCCGGGGGTTTCCATCATCAGGGCAAACCGCTTTCCGGAGGCGACCAGCATCGGCGCAGCCCCCGCCTTTCGCAGACGGTGGCTGTCCTTGCCCGGGATATCGACATCAAAGTCATGATGGGCATGCTTGATTACGGCCACATTGAGACCGCGCATGCGCAAGGCGGGTAGAAGGGCTTCCAGCAGCGTCGTCTTGCCTGTACCACTCCAGGCGGCGATGCCCAGAAGCGGTGTATCAATATCGGAAAGGATCAGCTGCGTCATGGTACCTGCCAGAGAAAATCGACATGGTTACCCGCCTGATGTCAGGCCCGGCCCTGCATGACCCGTGACATGATCATTGGCCAAAGGCATCCCTGTCGTTGAGTGTATTGATATTGATAAAGGCCCGCGCATCATCAAAATGACAGGCCGCATGAGGATGGCGCGCATACCACTGATCGATCTTGCGACCACCACTGATCAACCACTGCTCAAGATCGTCCGCCAGCTCGCGCTTCATGAGCACAACCGCAGGATGGGCACGTTCATGATCACGGGCATAAACGATATCCACGTCACGGTCCGTGAGTGTAGCCCAGAGCACTTCGACCAGTGTGTCGGGAAGCGCTGGCGTATCGCAGGGTACCATCAATACCAGGGGCGTTGATGACGCCTTGAGCGCGGCGTGAAAGCCTGCCAGCGGCCCCGCGCTGCCCGACACTACATCTGGAACAACCGGATAGCCCAGCGATGCATAATCATCATGGCGGCGATTGGCATTGATCATGACCTGCCCCACCTGGGGCGCGATCGCTGCCAGTACATGGCTGACCATTGACTGGCCGCCCAGCTCGACCAGTCCCTTGTCCACGCCACCCATGCGCCGGCCCTGACCGCCGGCCAACACCACACCGGTAATGCACGCCCTGCTATCCATAAGCGGCTTCAGCGTGTCCCGAAGAGCTTGTCACCGGCATCACCAAGGCCGGGAACGATATAGCCATGACTGTCGAGACCTTCATCGACAGCCGCCGTATAGAGCTCGATTTCAGGATGAGAGCGGGAAACACGTGCAATGCCTTCAGGCGTGGCGACCAAAACGATCACCTTGATCTGTCGACAACCCTTGGCCTTGAGCATGTCAAGCGTGGCTGCCATGGAACCACCGGTGGCGAGCATCGGATCAATGACGATGGCCAGACGCTCGTCCAGATCCTGCACAAACTTTTCGAAATAGGGCACCGGCTCGAGGGTTTCTTCATTACGATAAAGCCCCACAACGCTGATGCGGGCACTGGGCAGCAGCGTTGTCACGCCATCAAGCATGCCAAGCCCTGCGCGCAGAATCGGTACGACCGTGACCTTCTTGCCCTTGATCTGCTGCACCTTCAGCGGTTTGCCACTCCAGCCTTCGATGGTTTCATCACCCAGCTCAAGCCCCTTGGTGGCCTCATAGGTCAAAAGGGTTGAAAGCTCATTGGCCAGTTCACGGAAGTGCTTGGTACTGATACCCGCCCCCCGCAACAGTCCAAGCTTGTGTTTGACGAGAGGGTGATCAATGGTATGAACATTCATGATGGATATACGGCCTGATAGAAAAATATCGCTATCCCTTTTGGACAGTGGACAGCGCAAGTGCCCTCTATTCTACTCCGGCGCACAGATGTGGTTAAGCATCCATCCACCGACAATAGAGGACATATTGACACATTGCAGTGACGCTGATTAAACGTCGGACAGTTGCTCAAGCGAAGGCAGACGCCAGTCGATGGGCTGCTCGCCCTTTTGGGTCAGAAAGGCATTGGCCTTTGAAAAGTGATGAGAGCCGAAAAAGCCACGGTGCGCTGCCAGCGGTGAAGGATGCGGCGCATGCAGCACCAGATGTTTCGTGCGGTCTACAAAAGCCGCCTTTTTCTGGGCATAACTGCCCCAGAGCAGAAACACGACGTGTGCACAGTGCTCATTGATGACTTCAATGGCGCGATCCGTAAAGGTCTCCCAGCCCTGCCCGCGATGTGAAGCAGCCTGAGCACGCTCGACGGTCAGTACACTATTGAGCAGCAAGACCCCCTGACGTGCCCAGCTCTCCAGAAACCCGTGATTGACCGGCTCAAAGGCCACATCATCGCTCTGCAGCTCCTTGTAGATATTCACAAGGGATGGCGGAACGGCGACGTCCGGACGTACCGAGAAACACAGACCATGCGCCTGACCCGGGCCGTGATAGGGGTCCTGCCCCAGAATGACCACCCTGACACTTTCCAGCGGCGTCAGCTCAAAGGCACGAAACCAGTTCTCGGAGGCCGGATAGATGACCTTGCGCTGATCCTTTTCATGGCGCAAAAAGGCTCTCAGGGCCTGCATATAGGGAGCGTTTACCTCGTCGCCAAGGTAGCGGCTCCAGCTCTCGGGCAGCGGCAGGGCCATGGTTACTCCTTGCGGGTACGAAGCTGGTCTACCAGCGGCTCGACAAAGGAGATTCCCATGTCCCACGGGAACTGAATCCAGGTATCCTGCGCTACTTCTGTCAGATACTGATCCACCATCGGGCGCCCTTCCGGCTTGGCGTAGATGGTCACGAAATGCGCGCGCGGCAACATTTCGCGTACTGCCCCGGCTGTCTTGCCGGTATCAACCAGATCATCCACCAAAAGCCAGCCATCGCCATCATGATCGATGCCCTTGAGCACATTGATGCTGCTTTGCTCCATGTGCTCATAGCTTTTGATGCAGACCGTATCGATCAGGCGGATATCGAGTTCACGCGCGATCAGGGCTGCCGGTATTAGACCACCACGGGTCACGGCCACGATGCCCTTGAAATCACGCCCGATGAGCTGATGACACAGCATGCGCACATCACGATGAAGCCGATCCCAGGAGATCGTGAACTGGTTATGGTAGCGCTCGGTACTCATTGAAATATCCTGTGCGTCGAGAAGGACACGTCTGCCCTGCTCATTCGTCTTCTGTAAAGGTACAGGCTGCGAAAACGCTGTAGCCTTCGGCACGAATCATGTCACCGCCGCCAAGCTCGGGCAGATCAATAATGGCGGCCGTTTCAACGATGATGCCTCCGCTGCGCTCGATCAGCCGGGCAGCCGCCAGCATGGTGCCGCCCGTGGCAATCAGATCATCCACCAGCAGGATTCTGTCGCCCGCCTGGAACGCATCCGAATGCAGCTCCACGGTGGACTCGCCGTACTCGAGGCTGTAGGTCTCGCTGATGGTCCGAAAGGGCAGCTTGCCCTTTTTTCGCACCGGCACAAAGCTGCACCCCAGCTCATAGGCCAGCGGCGCGCCAATGATAAAGCCGCGCGCATCGATAGCGGCGATCGCATCGATATCAAGTTCCTGATATCGATGGACGAAACTATCGATCAGTTTTCGGAAGGCAGCACTGTTTTGCAGCACTGGCGTGATGTCGCGAAAGTTGACCCCGGGTTCCGGCCAATCCTTCACGGTACGAATAACCGACTTGATATAGTCGCCGTAAATACTTGTCGCCACGTTCAATCTCTCGTCGACCCATATGCAAAACGACCGGTCAGTGCCGGTCGTTTTATATAAACGTTGATCATTTTACCCAATGGCGCCCGTGCAAGCGACCCACACAGGCCACATCAGCACGTGATTTCATGTTCTTGCGGCAAGAATACGCTCAACGGTCTCGACAATGGTCTGTGTCTGAGGATCAATTTCGATATTGACCTTATCGCCAACTTCTCGAGTGCCGATAGTGGTACGCGCCAGCGTATCGGGAATCAGATTGACACAAAACTGGTTGTTTCTGACCTCACCGATGGTCAGGCTGATGCCATCAATCCCGATATAGCCCTTGTCGAACAAAAACCTTGTCCACTGTTGCGGCAGTTCAAACCAGAGACGACAGTTGTTGGGCGCATCCTCGCGCGAGATCAGCGCTGCCATGCACATGACATGACCTGACATCGCATGCCCGCCGATTTCATCACCCAGACGCGCCGCGCGCTCCACGTTGACGTCATCTCCAACTTCAAGCGCACCCAGGTTGGTCAGGGCCAGCGTTTCGCGCATGAGGTCAAAGCCGATGTGCGTGCCATTGATGCTCGTAACGCTCAGACAGCAGCCGTTATGCGCGATTGATGCGCCATGGGCCAGCCCCTCCAGCAGATGGCCGGGCATGTCGATGACATGACGATTGAGCCCCTCCAAGCGCTCGATGGATACCACTCGGGCCATGCCCTGTACGATACCGGTAAACATGATGGCCTCACTGACAGATGAAACTGACCATACTCGCCTGATCGGTGCGCCCTGTCACTCGATACGTGTTCAGGGAGATATCATGCCGGGTGCAACCGAGGGCATTTTCATATAGCCGCCCTACCGGGTACTTATGACGCGCAAGCGCGATGGATCAAGTATACTGGCGCGCCTTGTGCCCAGCGCACTTTTCACGACGATCACATTCACCACGTCAGGTACGCAAGCGGTGGTGCACGACCCAACTGTATTTAAGACATTCCAATCCGATGATTCGACTTGAAAATGTGACCCGAGTGTATGGTCAGGGCGCCAAAGCCGTGACGGCGCTCAAGGACGTCAATCTGGAAGTGGCTGCCGGCAGCATCACTGGTGTCATCGGTGTTTCCGGTGCCGGCAAGAGCACCCTGATCCGATGCGTCAATCTGCTCGAGCGCCCGACCCGGGGCCGGGTATTCGTGGCCGGTCAGGAACTGACGACCATGAACAAGACCGAGCTTAGAAAGGCACGCCACGGCATCGGCATGATCTTTCAGCACTTCAATCTGCTTGAGTCCCGCACCGTGCGGGGCAATATTGGTCTGCCGCTCGAACTGATTGGCACCCCACGACGCGAGATCGATCAGCGTATCGATGAGCTGCTGGAACTGACCGGCCTCAATGAGCGTGCCAATGCTTACCCTGCTGCCCTCTCGGGCGGCCAGAAACAGCGCGTGGCCATTGCCCGGGCACTGGCAAGCAACCCGCAGGCCCTGCTGTGCGATGAGGCCACCTCAGCGCTGGACCCGCAGACCACCAGCGCCATCCTGTCGCTGTTAAGAGATATCAACCAGCGGCTGGGACTGACCATTTTGCTGATCACCCATGAAATGGAAGTGGTCAGGAGCATCTGCGATCAGGTGGCATTGATCAGCGGCGGAGCGCTGGTAGAAACCTCTCCGGTCGGCGATTTCTTTACCCGCCCCACCACCGAGGAAGGTCGACTCTTTCTCAACGACTTCCTGCAGCTGGCCCCCTCAAACACCCTCCTGCAGCGCATGACGGATCACGCCGGGGATAACAGCCTGGCTGTCGTGCGCCTGACCTTCCGCGGTCAGGCACTGTCCAGCGAGCTGATGACCCACCTTGAGCAGCAGTTCGGCATTCGACTGCGCATCCTGCAGGCGCGCGTTGAAAACATTCAGGGACGCACACTGGGCCTGATGATCGTGGAGCTTGACGGCGCCCGAAACACCCTGGGCGCCGCCATGGATCATCTACAAACGCTTGACGTTCAAACGGAGGTACTTGGCCATGTCCAGCGCCATGATTGATCGTATTCTCGACGCCGTTTTCGACACCTTTTATCTGGTCATCTGCAGCGGCCTTATTGGCATCGTGCTGGGGATCGTCATGGGCGTAGCGCTTTATGTCACTCGCGAAAACCGCATCATGGCCATGCCGGTGCTCAACCGGGCCATCAGCCTGATCGTCAACATCGGCCGCTCGGTGCCCTTTATCATTTTGATGCTGGCACTGGCACCCTTCACCCGCTGGCTGGTGGGCTCCTACATTGGCACCACCGCAGCACTGGTTCCGCTGAGCATTGCCGCCATACCCTTTGTCGCACGCCTGGTCGAAGGCGCACTCAACGAGGTGCCCCACGGCCTGATCGAGGCGGCCGAATCAATGGGCGCCACGCCGTGGCAGATCATTACCCGGGTCCTGCTGCCCGAGGCACGGGGCGGGCTGATCACGGCCGCCACCATCACCATTATCGCGCTGATTGGCTACAGCGCCATGGCCGGCGCCATCGGAGCCGGCGGCCTGGGCGCCGTGGCCTACAACTACGGCTACTCGCGTTACAATCCCATGGTCATGCTGGTCACGGTACTGATCATGGTGGTCATGGTGCAGGGCGTACAGATGCTGGGCGATTTCTTCGTGCACCGCAGCCGCCATCGCTAAACGCCGGCAACGGTCTTAAAAACAATAATGACGACATCCACGGGCAATGACCAACGGCCCGTTAAACCCTTTCGACAGCAACGCCTGTCGAACCCATTGGAAGGATAGGACTCATGAGAATTTCACCGAAGGGACTGGGCGCTGCCCTTGCATTAAGCGCCAGCGTCGTTATCGCCGGTTGCGGCAGCCAGAGCGACGATGAGAACACGGTTCGTGTTGGCACCATGGCAGGCCCTGAAACCGCCCTCATGGAAACCGCCGCGGAAGTCGCTAAAGAGCAGTACGGGCTGAACGTTAAAATCACCGAGTTCAACGATTACGTCTCTCCCAATGCCGCACTCGATGACGGCAGCATTGATGCCAACGCCTATCAGCACCAGCCCTATCTGGACAGCATGATGGAAGACCGCGGCTTTGACTTTGTCGCGGCCGGCAAGACATTCGTATATCCGATCGGCGCCTACTCCGACAAATATCAGAGCATTGATGAACTGCCGGATGGCGCGACCATTGCCGTGCCCAATGATCCTTCCAACGAAGCGCGCGCCCTGCTGCTGCTGGCACGCGAAAACCTGATCGAACTGCGCGATCCGCAGAGTCCCACTGCCACGCCGGACGACATCACCGACAACCCTCACAACTATCAGCTGCGCGAACTGGACGCTGCCCAGCTCACGCGCGCCCTGCCGGATGTCGATATGGCCTTCATCAACAGCACCTACTCGGTCGCCGCTGACATGACCGTCGATCAGGCGCTCATTGTCGAGGATGGCGACTCCCCCTATGTGAACCTTATTGTGGTGCGCCAGGGCGATCAAAACAGCGAGAAGATTCAGCACCTCGTGGACGCCTTCCAGAGCCAGCAGGTCATCGACAGGGCCAATGAGCTCTTCCAGGGTGGTGCCATCGCAGGCTGGGAAAACGAGCAGTAAGCAACCATATTGTTGACAGGGGCCGGCCCATGCCGGCCCTTTTTGTTATGCAGATTGTTATTCAGGCATCGAGATAATTCATGAACGACACACGACCCATCACCGATTACGGCATGCTCAAGCGTCAATTGACGGCACTGCTCGACACGCGGGACTGGGTGACCAACACCTCACAGATGGCTGCCTTTATCTTTCAGCAGATTCCCGAGCTTAACTGGGCAGGCTTTTATATCCAGCGCGAAGAACGCGTACTGCGCCTTGGTCCATTTCAGGGGCAGCCGGCGTGCAACCCCATCGCCTTTGAAGAAGGTGTCTGCGGTGCCGCGGCGCGCACGCGCCAGACCCAGCGTGTCGAGGATGTTCATGCCTTCCCGGGCCACATTGCCTGTGACGCAGCTTCACGCTCCGAACTTGTTGTGCCATTGATCGTTGACGATCGCCTCTGGGGCGTACTGGATCTGGACAGCCCTCTGCCCGGTCGTTTCAGCATTGAAGACCAGGCCGGTATTGAAGCAATGTGCCAGGTGCTGGTGGCGCAAAGTGACCTGCCGACGTCCATCTGACCAGGCGCCGTCTCGTGTCAGGCATTTGAACGACAAAAAGCCCGCCACGGAGACCGTGGCGGGCTTTTCAATATTCTGGTAGGACCGAGCGGATTTGAACCGCTGACCTCCACGATGTCAACGTGGCGCTCTAACCAACTGAGCTACGGTCCTGTAAATCAATGGCTGTAACAGCTTTCCATATCCTGCGCACTTAAAGCGATGGTAGGACCGAGCGGATTTGAACCGCTGACCTCCACGATGTCAACGTGGCGCTCTAACCAACTGAGCTACGGTCCTGCTTCAATGGCATGGAAGTGCCGTTTCAACGCTGCGCTATTGTACTTATTTTCTGATCAAGCGCAACCGTTCAGGCGATTTATTGTTATAAAACCATAACGTTGCAATGCCATGCGTCTGCCCAATACCGGCCAGGCAAAACACAAGCCGAGACTGGCAGCAGAATTGCCGACCCTGCCGAGATAGCCCAGCAGGGTCGGGGGGCATTCAAGAACCGAAAGCCCCGCGTTTTCCTTTATCGATAGCGATCAGGATTCCACCCGGAAACCCATGGTTGCCTCAACGGCCTGCTTCCAGCCGGTGTAGAGTTCATCACGCTGCCTGTCGGTCATCTTCGGTTCAAAACGACGCTCCAGTGCCCAGTACTCGGCAATCTGCTCACGCGACTCCCAGAACCCGACTGCAAGACCGGCGAGATAGGCCGCACCAAGTGCGGTCGTCTCGTTGACTTCACAGCGCAGCACATCAACGCCCAGAATATCTGCCTGGAACTGCGCGAGGAAGTTGTTGGAGATCGCTCCGCCGTCGGTGCGCAGTTCGGCCAGCGCGATATTGGCATCGCTTTGCATCGCATGCAGCACGTCGGCGCTCTGATAAGCCAGAGACTCTACCGCCGAGCGAATGAAGTGCTCCTTGGTCGTACCCCGCGTCAGACCGAACATCGCGCCGCGCACGTTGGAGTTCCAGTACGGCGCGCCCAGACCGGTGAACGCCGGTACCATATACACGCCATCATTACTGCCGGCGCGCTCGGCATAGGCTTCCGAGTCGGATGCCCTGCCCAGCATTCGCAGCCCGTCACGCAGCCACTGGATGACCGAGCCGGCCACAAACACGCTCCCTTCCAGCGCGTATTCCATCGTGCCCTCGACCTCCCAGGCCACGGTGGTGAGCAGCCCATTTTTGGAAGGTGTCGCCTCGGTACCGGTATTCATCAGGGTAAAGCAGCCGGTACCGTAAGTGTTCTTGGCCATGCCGGGCTTGAAGCAGGCCTGACCAAACAGCGCAGCGTTCTGATCACCCGCCATACCAGCAATCGGCACCTCATGGCCAAACAAATATTTCGGCAGCACATGGCCGTATACTTCACTGTTGGACTTCACCTCGGGCAGCATGCACTCGGGCACACCAAACAGCTCCAGCAGTTCGGGATCCCACTTGCGCTCGCGGATGTTGAACAGCATCGTGCGCGAAGCATTGCTCACATCGGTCACATGCACCTTGCCACCGGTGAGATTCCACACCAGCCAGCTATCGATGGTGCCAAACAGCAACTCGCCCTTCTCGGCCCTTTCGCGGACGCCATCGACATTGTCGAAGATCCATTTCAGCTTGGTCGCAGAGAAATAGGCATCGATGACCAGACCTGTTTTGTCACGGATCATGTCTTCGTGACCTGCTTCGCGCAGCTCATCGCAGATCTCGGCGGAGTGGCGTGACTGCCAGACAATGGCATTACAGACGGCGTGACCGTTGTTCTTGTCCCAGACCACCGTTGTTTCGCGCTGGTTGGTGATACCAATCGAGGCGATTTCGCAGACATCCACTTCCGAGTTATTGATCACCTCGGCCAGCGTCGTCAGTACGCTGGTCATGATTTCACGCGGATTGTGCTCGACCCAGCCCGGACGCGGAAATATCTGTTCGAACTCACGCTGAGCGATGCCTGCTACATGGCCTTCATGATCAAACAACATTGAGCGCGAACTGGTTGTCCCCTGATCGATCGCGAGAATGTACTTTTTCTGCTTCTGCTTGCTCATGAATATCGACTCCTCGATGTAGTGCGAGCGGAGATATGGATCTGATGACAATTCAATAGATATAGGCGGCCAGTGCTGCCAGAGCGCTGCCAATGAGTGGGCCAATCACCGGCACCAGGGCATAGCCCCAGTTGTTGCCACCCTTGTTCCTGATGGGCAGAAGGGCGTGGGCGATCCGCGGACCAAGATCGCGCGCCGGATTGATGGCGTAGCCGGTCGGGCCACCCAGCGATGCACCAATCGATACCACCAGTAGTGCCACCGCCAGCGGCCCGAGGCCACTGGGCGTGTTTCCGAACATGATAATCACAAAGATCAACACGAAGGTACCAATGATCTCGGTCACCATGTTCCATCCATGGGACTTGATGGTAGGCCCGGTAGAGAACGTGGCAAGAATCGCGCCCGGATCATCGGTTTCGTCATACTGTTTCTTGTAGGCGAGGTAGCACACCAGCGCACCCAGAAAGGCACCGATGAACTCGGCAATGAAATAGGTGATCGTGGTGGCAAAAGTAATCGGGATACCATCGGCATATTCCTTTGCCGGCCCAATGAGCAGTGCAAGGGTTACCGCCGGATTGATATGGGCACCGGTATCGTAGGCAACATACACGGCACAAAAGACCGCCAGCCCCCAGCCAAAGAAAATGACGATACCGTCACTGCCGTGGCCATTGGTCTTTTTCAAAAGCACATTGGCAACCACGCCGCAACCCAGCAATGTCAGGATGGCCGTGCCGGCAATTTCATGAACCAGAATGGTTTCGATGATACCCATTTTTTACCCCGGGATGACGTTGGTTTTAACACATTCAAGACGTGCTTGTGTTGTTTTCCGAGCATCCTATAGTAACCATTGAAAAAAACGATGTGCCGTTTCCGACTTTTTGAAAAAATCGTAATAAGCATCTGATTTTAATGATTTTAATGGCTTTTAAACCTTAGTATTACACACCATTTTCAGGGGTTTTTACCCCCTTGAACAGTGCAAAAAACAACGCCTGTTGTTGTCTGGCGAACATGATACTGATCAGGTCAAAATGATACGAAAAGGGCTATTGCCGGACGGGTAGCACAGGGATAACCTGGCCATCTCGATCAGCGCCAGGCAACACGCCGGACAGGACAGGACAGAACATGACCCAGCAGGAACGTCACAATACGATCGCTGACATGGTCAAGCGTCAGGGCTACGCGACCATTGAACAGCTGGCACATCACTTCGATGTCACACCGCAGACCATCCGACGCGATCTCAAGGTACTGGCCGATGAGCAGCTGATCCGGCGGGTGCATGGCGGCGCCGGTATGCTGGAATCCAGCACGGTCAATACGGCCTACAGTGCACGAAAGCTGATCAATCACGATGCCAAGGCCCGCATTGCCCGTGCACTGGCAGAGCAGATCCCGAATCAGAGCTCGCTTTTTATCAATATCGGGACCAGTACCGAACTGATCGCCGAAGCGCTGCTCCATCATCAGGGGCTGGAAATCATCACCAACAACCTTAATGTCGCCGCCACGCTCCAACACCGCGAGGACTTCAATGTCATCGTGGCCGGCGGCAGCGTACGCTCGCGCGATGGCGGCATCATCGGCGAGGCCACGGTGGATTTCATCAATCAGTTCAAGGTCGACTTTGGCATCATAGGCATCAGCAGCATTGATGAAGATGGCGCTCTGCTCGATTTTGACTATCAGGAAGTCAGGGTGGCGCAGGCGATCATCAGCAATTCACGCCAGGTCTATCTGGCCGCCGATCACTCCAAGTTTGCACGCAACGCCGTGGTAAGGCTGGGGCACCTCAATCAGATCCATGCCCTGTTTACCGATCAGGAGCCGCCCGCGGGAATATGTCGCCTGCTGAGCGAGCAGAATATCGCACTCAACATCTGCCCCTGAGCGAAGGGCCTGGAAGGAACAAAAAATCTGATCATGCTGATGGGATCAGACAATCACGGACCACTTGATGTTCTTTTGAACATGCCTTATGTTCACATTCGAACATCCGTGATGGTATCGTTACCGCGTTCCCCCACTTCTCACCCGGCGCAGACGCGCAAGGCAGGCGCATGACTTCCGACAAGACTTCCGCAATGGCAATGGACACCCCCGTTCTGGACCTTTTCATTATTGGTGGCGGCATCAATGGCACCGGTATCGCCAATGATGCAGCCGGCCGTGGTCTCAGCGTCGGGCTGTGTGAACAGGCCGACCTTGCCAGTGCCACCTCATCAGCGTCCAGCAAGCTGATTCACGGCGGGTTGCGCTATCTGGAGCACAAGGAATTTCGTCTGGTACGCGAGGCGCTTCACGAGCGGGAAATCCTGCTGGGCAAGGCACCGCATATCATCTGGCCACTGCGCTTTATCCTGCCGCACCGTCAGCATCTTCGCCCTGCCTGGATGCTGCGCGCCGGTCTTTTCCTGTATGACCACTTGAGCCCGCGCGACACGCTGCCCGGCTCGAAATCGCTGAAGTTTGACGGCACAAGTCCACTCAAGCCTGATATCACCAGGGGCTTTGAATACTCCGACTGCTGGGTCGACGATGCCCGTCTGGTCGTGCTCAATGCCCTGCAGGCGCAGGAACAGGGCGGCGAGATTCTGGTACGCACCCGCTGCACCAGTGCCGTTGAGAAAAACGGTATCTGGGAAATCACGCTGGAAAACACCCGCACCGGCAAACAGATGGTGCGCCGTGCCAAGGCGCTGATCAACGCCGCCGGCCCGTGGGTCGAGTCCTTTATCAAGGGCAGTACCGAGCGCCAGTCGCGCTACGGCATCCACATGATCAAGGGCAGCCATATCATCACCCGACGCATCAACGGTGATGATCGCGCCTTCATCCTGCAAAACGAGGACAAGCGCATCGTCTTTGTCCTGCCATGGCAAAACGATTACAGCCTGATCGGGACAACCGACCAGAACTATGAGGGTGATCCAACGCACATCACCATCAGCGATGAAGAGACCGACTACATCCTTAATGTCGTCAACGCCCACTTCAAGGAGCAGCTCACGCGTGATGACGTCGTGACCAGCTACTCCGGCGTGCGGCCGCTGTGTGATGATGAATCGGATGATCCTTCCGCCATGACACGTGATTACACGCTGTCGCTGGATGATTCCGGCGCACCGATGCTGTCGGTCTTTGGTGGCAAGATCACCACCTTCCGCCGGCTCTCGGAATCTGCCATGGAGAAGATCGAGCCGTGGTTTCCCAGCATGGGCAAGCCCTGGACCGACAAGCGCCCGCTGCCGGGTGGCAACATCGATTCCCGCGAGGCCTATACGCGCAAGCTGACCAGCCAGTATCCGTTTCTGGGTGAAGCACGTGCGCTCCGGTTTGCCTCAAGCTACGGCACGCTGTGCGAGAAGTTCCTCACCGGCGTGACCGACGAGGCCGGGCTGGGTGAAGACTTCGGCTCGGGCCTGACAAGGGCCGAAGTGGACTATCTGATCGATCACGAATGGGCCACTCAGGTGGACGATATCCTCTGGCGGCGTACCAAGATGGACATGCGTCTGAATGAAGCCCAGCGTACACGTCTGCAGGAATATGTGACCGGTCGCATGGGCACCGATCCGCATGACATGAACGAGCCGGTTGGCACCCCCTCACCGGATCACTCTCTGGTGCACTAAAGCGCTCACCGGCAGCACCTGCAGCCGATGTTTTCAGCGCAGGGACTGCCTACAAAAAGGGCCCCATCCGGGGCCCTTTTTTATAACGCGATATCGCACCTGGCGTGTCGGTGACTATTCCTGAATACCGCCACGTGTCAGCTGCGCCGGATCGAGATAGCGCTCAAGCTCCTCGCGGGAAAGCTCGGTCTCTTCCTCGGCCACGTCAATGATCGGCCGACCTTCCTGATACGCCTTCTTGGCCACGCGCGCCGCCTCGTTATAGCCGATCACCGGATTGAGTGCCGTCACCAGCACCGGATTGCGTGCCAACGGCGATTCAATGTTGTCGCGACGAACGTTGAAGCTCTTGATCGCCTTGTCTGCCATCAGCTGCGAGACATTGTTCAACAGTGATATCGAACTCAGCACGTTATGCGCCATCAGCGGCAGCATGACATTGAGCTGAAAGTTGCCCGATTGCCCACCAACGGTCACCGCCGCATCGTTACCGATCACCTGGGCCGCCACCTGCGCCGCTGCTTCGGGAATGACCGGATTGACCTTGCCCGGCATGATCGAGCTGCCCGGCTGCAGGGCCTCAAGCTCAATCTCACCCAGCCCGGCCAGCGGCCCCGAATTCATCCAGCGCAGGTCATTGCTGATCTTCATCAGCGCACAGGCGTAGGCCTTGAGATGGCCGGAAAGCTCCACGGTGGCATCCTGCGAGCCCAGCGCGGCAAACAGACTGTCGGCAGGCGTAAAGGCAAGCCCTGTCTGCTCGGAAAGGCGCTCGGCAAAGCGAGCGGCAAATTCCGGATGGGCGTTGATGCCACTCCCGACCGCGGTGCCGCCCTGGGCGATGCGCAGCATGCGGGTCAGCCCGCTTTCAAGACGTTCGATGGCCTGCGCGACCTGACTGGCCCAGGCGCCCAGTTCCTGACTCATGCGTACCGGCATGGCATCCATCAAATGGGTGCGACCGGTCTTGACCACGTCATCCAGCGACGCAGCCTTGTGCTCGATGGTCTTTTGCAGATAGCGCAGCGTCGGCAGCAGGCGCTCATTGAGCTCCATGGCAATCGAGACATGAAGCGCCGTGGGAATCGTGTCGTTGCTGCTCTGACCCATGTTGACGTGGTCGTTGGGACCGACCTCAAGATCCGTCCGTGAGGCCAGATGCGAGATCACCTCATTGACATTCATGTTGGTCGAGGTGCCCGAACCGGTCTGATAGATATCGATTGGGAACTGATCGGCGTGCTCACCGCGAATGATCGCATCGGCTGCCTTGACGATCGCCAGCGCCCGGCCTTCATCGAGTAGCCCAAGGTCCATGTTGACCTCGGCGGCGGCGCGCTTGACCCTTGCCACGGCTGCAATGAATGACGCCGGCATCGGGTGCCCACTGACCGGGAAGTTGTTGATGGCCCGCTGGGTCTGTGCACCATAAAGTGCCTCCATCGGCACTTCCAGCTCGCCCATGCTGTCCTTCTCGATACGGGACTGATCCATGATCCTCTCCTGATAATCAACGATGAAGCGCCCAAAGATGCTCTTCAGGTTAGCAGGCCCACCGGCATTGCACCCGGCGCGTGTCGCGCCCTGCCCTGAGCATCAAAGATCGATGACCTGACGAATGGCCTGCCCCTGCGCCAGACGCTCGAAGCCTTCATTGATCTCATCAAGGGTCAGCCGATGGGTCAACAGCCGGTCTACCGGCAGCCGCCCGGCCTGATAGAGCGCGATATATCCCGGCACATCCAGTGACGGTACATGCCCACCCAGATAGGAGCCCTTGAGCGTGCGCTGCTCGGCCACCATGCGCGTTGGGCTGATGGCCAGTCGCACATCAGGATGCGGCAGCCCGGAGGTCACCGTGGTGCCGCCGCGCCGGGTGCATTCAAAGGCAAATTCCAGTGCCGAGGCCACGCCGGCAAATTCGGTGGCCAGATCCACACCGCCGCCGCTGATGTCACGCACCTGCTCGATGGCATCGTCATCAGCGCTGTTGACCACATGGGTGGCGCCCATTGCTCTGGCGGTTTCCAGCTTGTCGGCATCGATATCGGCGGCAATCACCTGACGCGCGCCACCACCCAGCGCGCCCAGTACCGCCGCCAGCCCCACGCCGCCCAGTCCGACCACCAACACCGACTGCCCCAGCCTCAGCTTTCCGGTGTGTACCACGGCGCCGACACCGGTCAGCACCGCACAGCCAAACAGCGCCGCGACATGAAACGGCAGTTCCGGATCAATACGTGTCAGTGAGCGGCGCGAGGCCACGGCGTACTCGGCAAACCCGGACACGCCAATATGGTGATAGACCGTCTCATCACCTCGATGCAGCCGCATGCCACCGCCCAGCAGGTGCCCGGCGGTGTTGGCCGCAGCACCCGGCTGACACAGCGCCGCCTCACCGGAAAGACAAAACGCACAGGTGCCGCAGTTGGGCGCGAAGGAAAACACCACGTGATCACCGACCTTGAGGTCATCGACGCCCTCGCCGGTTTCGACCACCTCGCCGGCCGCTTCATGACCCAGCACCATCGGCAGCGGCCGTGGCCGGTTGCCGTTGATGGTCGAGAGATCCGAGTGGCAAAGTCCTGCGGCGCGAATACGCACCAGCACCTCGCCACGGCCGGGCGGATCGAGGGTTATCTCTTCGATCGACAGCGGTTGCGACTCCCCATAGGGACGCGGCTTTTGCATCTCTCGCAGCACGGCGGCACGGGTTTTCATGGCACTCTCCTTGTGACAGTCAATTGTATTTGCCGCGACGAAATCCTGGGTCGCAGGTTATCCATCCTTATTGAAGGTCTGGTCGTCCTCGCCGTGAAAAAAACGACGACCATAGATCAGCAGACACAGAACGACGCCGACAGCAAAAGCCCAGGCTGCTCCTCGCGTTGCCAATACCGCGGCTATGACGCCTGCGATCCCCAGATCGCGCTGACTGCGGGCCGCCATGATGCCGACGCGCACGCTGACATACCCCTGAATCAGTAGCGTCAGGGCCAGCGCCACGCCCAGAATCGGCTGCACCAGGCTCACGATCGGCATCAGCAGCAACCCTGTGTTGGTGCCCCATCGAAACGAGCCGGCGCCGCCAAAAATGGAGCCCATGGCCTTTCGCCCTTCCTTGAAGCGCTCCACGATTACCACATGCATGGCAGCCCAGAGCGGCCCGCACATGGCAATATCCGGTCCGATCACGCTCATGGCCGCGTTGCGTCCGCCAAAGATCATGTGCGCGCGATTCGGACCATACTCGACCTTCTCATCGGGGCGGGCGGCATCAGCCTCATCCAGCAGCGCCTTGCCCTGTAACACATCGCCGAACACCACAATGTAGGTGGCCAGCACTACCGGCAGTGATTGCACGAAGACCATCAGCGGCGGCCACCCCAGACCAAACAGGGTGTAGTCACGCCACAGGCCCACGAAATCCGGCGACGTAATGCCCCACTCGATCTCCGGCCACGGCGCTTCGCCAAACAGCGGCGCAATCACCACGGCCAGCGCGATAATCGGAAAGATCCCCAGCTTGCCAAAGGTGGCCCAGAAGGTATTGCTGGTTTTGAGGCGGGTAAAATGGCGTGAGAACAGCAGATAGAAGGCCGCACCGATCGCGATCGAAATGGTCCAGGGAAAACTGTCAAATCGCCCGCCGACCTGGAATACCGTCATGACGGCCGCAATGCCGGCCCCGATGATCACACCTGCCTTGAGCGCAGACGGCACCAGTTGCACCACGCGATGAGACAAGCCGGAAACGCCCAGCGCGATCGAGAAAAGCCCCAGTGTCATCTGAAAGGCGATCAGCGCGTGGATACGTTCGGTCCCCTCGGGGAAGGTCTGACACCAGGCCATCACCAGCGGGATAGCCGGAGTGATCCAGCCGGGCACCACCGGGTCTCCCAGCAGGTGATGGGTCAGGTAGAGAAAGCCGTTAAGCAGCACCACCGCCAGCGCCACCTCAAACGGCATGCCCAGAAGCTCGGTCATCAGGGGAATCGCCGCCAGGTCGACGGCACACATCAAAAGGCCCTGGCAGTAATCGGGCCACTCAAAGCGGTAGTGAATGAAAGGCAGGCGTACCTTGAAGGGCCCCACGGGCCAATAGACAGTCTCATTATCTGCTCGACGTTCATCAGCCATGGCGCGATCCCTCTGAAAGGTCAATCAAGACTAGGCCCAAAGTGCTGATGGCCATACGACACTTTGGTCTTCGTAGACCTTTTCCAGCCACCTGCCAACAGCGAGACGCCACCGCCGACCTCATCTACCCTGTATCACCAGATCCATCAGCCAGGGAGCAACCACTTATGTGGTACCGCCAGCAGATTACCCTCAAACCCTACAAGCGCGGCTTTCACCTGATTACCAACGACATCCTGGGCGAGCTGAGCCAGATGAAGGAGATCTCCACCGGGCTTTTACACCTGCAGATGCTGCATACCTCGGCATCATTAACGCTCAATGAAAACGCCGACCCGGATGTACGCCATGACATGGAAGCCTTCTTTCGTGACCGCGTGCCGGGCGATCTGCCCTACTTTCGCCATACCATGGAAGGCCCGGACGACATGCCCGCGCATATCAAGGCCAGCCTCATGGGCACGGAGCTGACACTGGCCGTCGACAACGGCCGGCTGGCCACGGGTACCTGGCAGGGCATCTGGCTGGGGGAGCATCGGGAAAACGGCGGTAGCCGCCGCATTCTGGCCACACTTTTCGGGGAATAATGATCCATCTGCCGGGGCCTCGCCCCGGCAGATGTTTGACTCAGAATCAGGACTGGCTCTCGCCCTCCGAGACAGCCTGAATGGCCTTGATCATCTCGTCACCGTTCTGATCGATAAAGGTCTTCCAGACCGGCTGAATGGCCTTTTGGAAGGCGGCGGTGTCGACATCGCGATTGACCTCCATACCCTCATCTTCAAGCGTTGTGATCATCGTCTCGGTCTGTTCGGTGTTCATTTTGCGCTGCATCGCGGTGGCATCCGCCGCCGCCTTTTCGACAATCTGCTGCTGCTCGGGCGTGAGGCTGTCAAAGCGCTTCTGGTTCATGACCATCAACAGTGCCGAATAGGCGTGATTGGTGATCGAAAGATACTTCTGCACCTCGTTGAAATTGAACGACACCACGATGCCCAGCGGATGTTCCTGAGCATCTACCACACCGGTCTCCAGCGCGGTATAGAGCTCGGCGACCGGTAGCTGCTGCGGGTTGGCGCCGAGGAGCTCGAACATGTTGTTGAGCGTGATCGAGTTGTTGACCCGCATGCGCAGGCCTTTCAGGTCCGCCGGTTCGCGAATCGGCCCGCGGTTGTTGGTAATTTCGCGAAAGCCGTTTTCCGGGAAGGCCAGTCCCTTGAGCCCCAGTGCCGGCAGTTTGCTCATCACCTCCTCGCCCGATGCACCATCCAGCGCCTTGTAGGCGGCACTACTGTCGGCAAACATGAACGGCAGCTCGAAGGCACCGGCTTCGGGCACCATGCCGGTAAAGTTGGTCAGTCCCGAGAGTGTGATATCGATGATCCCCGAGCGGGCGCCGTCAATCATCTGCGCGTCGTTGCCCAGCTGGCCGTTGGGAAATATCTGTACCTTGAGATCACCATTGCTGGCCTTTTCCACCTCTTCCTTGAACTTCTCGGCAAGCTTGTGCTGCAGATCGCTTTGCGGCGTGGGATGCGCAAAGCGCAGTGTGGTGGCCGCCCAGGCACCGCTGGAGACCGACATGGCGACAAGCACCGCCGCGGCTGTCGTCGCAAGCGCTTTAACCCCCAGCGTCGTACCGAACAGAACTTTTTTCATGTTATTGCTCCTTGCCTTCCAGGTCAGCCGATCAGCCAATGCATCGGCACGGTAATGATCTGGGGTATCAGCACAAACAGCGCCAGCAGCGCGATATACACCAGAACAAAGGGATAGACGCCGCGTACGGCCTCGCTCATCGTCGATTTACTGATGCCGCAGACCACGTTGAGCACAGTGCCCACCGGCGGCGTAATCAGACCGATGCAGCAGTTGATGACAAACATCAGCCCGAAATAGATCGGATCGATGCCCGCCTCGCGCACCAGCGGCATGAACAGCGGCACCAGAATCAGAATCGCCGGGGCCAGATCCATCACCATGCCCACCAGCAGCACCACCACCATGATGGCGGCCATCAAAAGCCTTGGGTTGTCGACCAGCGGGCCCAAAAGCTCGGCCAGCTGCTGTGGCAGCTGCGCGATGGTAATGACCCAGGAGGCCACCATCGCCGCGCCGACCAGAAACATCACCAGCGCCGTGGAGCGTCCGGCACTTTTGAGCACCTGGGCAAGTTTTGCCAGACTCATCTCGCGATAGATTACGGTCGACACAAAAATGGCATAAACCGCCGCCACCACGGCGGCCTCCGTCGGTGTAAAGACCCCGAAACGGATGCCGACGATGATGATGACCGGCAGCAGCAGTGCCCACACGCTTTCCCTGAGCGCCTTGAGTCGCTCGGCCCGGCTCGCCTTCGGCTGCCTTTCAATATCGGCGTTACGCATCATGAACCGCCAGGTGACCATCAGCGCCACGCCCATCAAAAGCCCGGGCACGATGCCGCCGATAAAGAGCTTGGCAATCGAGATATTGCCCGCCACACCGAGAATGATCAGCGGCAGTGACGGTGGGATGACCGGCGCGATAATGCCGCCGGCCGCCAAAAGCCCCACCGAGCGAAACGCCGGATAGCCGCTCTTGCGCATCATCGGGTAGAGAATGCTCACCAGTGCTGCGGCATCGGCTACCGCCGAGCCCGAAAGCCCCGCCAGCAACAGCGAGGTCAGAATCGCCACATAGCCCAGTCCACCACGCCAGTGACCCACCAGCGTCATCGCCAGCTTCACGATGCGATCGGAGAGTCCGCCGACCGCCATCACCTCGCCTGCGATCATGAAAAAGGGAATCGCCAGCAGCGCGAAGTTGTCCACGCCGTTGATCATCGACTGCGACAGGATGTCAGCGCTGAACATGCCCAGGTTGAGCATCAGCGCGCCTGCCGCCAGCAACAGCGCAAAGGCGACCGGCAGACGCAGCAGGATCGCCCCGATCAGTACCCCCAGAAACAGTGCCAGCGTCATGAGCGGTGCTCCCCTTTGGCAGAGGACGTCGCCTCGTCAACGGCCAGCGAATGGCCGTCTCCGCCCTGCTCTCCCGGTGCCCGACCGGGGCCGGGACGCAGCAGCCCGATCAGCGAGGTAACACTCATCAGGCTGCCTGCCACCACGCCAGCCAGATAGAACAGCCCGGTCGGCAGCCCGGTCAGCGGTGAAATGTTGTGCCAGTTGGCCTGTGTCTGCTTCCAGCAGCCCATCAGCAGCATGACCGAGGCGCCCAGAATCACGACCCACAAAAGGCGGGCGATGAGGGAGCGCGCCATGGCCGGCAGCCGGTCAAAAAACTCTGCTACCGCCAGATGCTCGCCATCCTTCAAACACAGCGAGGCGCCCAGCATCACGACCCAGACAAACCCGAGCCGGGAGAGCTCGATACCGGAGCGCAGCCCGGAGGAAAAGCCATAACGCAGTACCACGTTGAAAAACACCAGCACCATCATGGCGGTCATCAGGGCCACGATGAGCCACTCGATGCTGCGCCACACCCCGCGAAACATTGTCATTGTTGTGCTCCCCGGCCCATTCGGGCCGCCGCTTCGATGGTTCCCTGTATTGCCCCCTGTTCCCGCTTCTTTCCTGTCCTAGCCTGCCTGTGCCCGACAGGTCAGTCGTCATGATCGCCGGGCTTTTGATCCAGCTCGGCGATATAGCGCTGCGTTACGGTCAGGTCGAGCTCGCCCAGCCCGCGCTCACCGAGATCCTGATAAAGCGCCAGAAGGGTTGAGAGCTGCGGCGTGACCACCTGTTGCTGCGCGGCTTCATCCCGCGCAAACCCCAGATCCTTGATCATGTAGCGGGCGATGCCGGAGGGCGTGTAGTCCTTGTCGATCAGGCGTTTTTTGCGTGACTCCAGAAACCGCCCACCGGCATAGCCGCCGCCCAGACAGCCCAGCAGCTTCTCGACATCGAGCCCGGCGCGCTCGGCGATCACCGTGGCCTCGGACAGCGCCACCATGGTGGCGGCTACCACCATCTGATTACACGCCTTGGCGACCTCGCCTGCCCCCAGCGGCCCCAGCAGCACTGGCGTACCCATCGTTTCCAGTGCCGGACGCGCGCGGTCAAGGTCGGCCGCCTCGCCGCCCACCATGATTGAAAGCGTGCCCGCCTCGGCGCCGTCCGTACCGCCGGACAGCGGTGCGTCCAGCACGTGCATCTGCCCCTGGCTTTTTTCATTCAGCTGCCGGGCCAGCGCGCGTACCCCTTCAGGTGATGAGGTGGAGCAGATCACCAGCAGCAGCGGCCCCGACACGCCTGCCAGCAGGCCATCGTCGCCCTCGAGCAGTGCCTCGAGCTGAGGCAGGTCCGGCAGCACCGTGATCAACACATCGCTTTGGGCGGCCAGCGCCCTTGGGGTGTCGCAGCGCTCGGCGCCCGCCTCCAGCACCGGGGTGAGCTTCTCCGGCGAGCGCCCGAAAACGCTGACACGACCGGCCACGCCGGATGCCAGCAGATTGTGCGCCATCGGCATGCCCATGCTGCCCAGCCCGATCATGCCGACCCTGATGGCAGCCGCCTCATCGAAATCCTGCATCTGTCTTCTCCTTTCAACGTGACTGTAGCGCCAGAGAATACGGCTGATGTCAGGTACCGGCGCCGGCGGTACCTCTGCCCAGATTCATCGGGTTGGCAATGTGCGTTGCCATATCGGAGAGCGCCTCGATGGCCTGCTGCTCGATATGGGGCGTGCAGTACACTTCAAGCAGCGAGGTGCCCACGGCATAGGCCTGCTCGCCGCTGTACTGCGGCGCCACGGTAACCGCCAGGCCGCGGATGCCGGTAAACACTTCGCCCACATCGCGCGCGTGGCCACGCTTTCGCACATCACGAATCTTGTTGATCAGCGCTTCAAGGTCAGTGACCGAGTCCGCCGTCCAGGCCGGACGGGTGGCCGGGTTCTCGAAGCGCCGCTCGAGTTCCTCATCATCAAGACTGGCCAGCAGGGCATTGCCCACTGCGGTAATCGAGGCCGGAAAGCGACTGCCAATACTGGCCGTCATGCGCAGCGGTAGCCGCCCGGCATGGGCGGCAAGATAGAGCACGTCCGTGCCGTCGAGCACCGCCAGCTGACAGATTTCATCGTGCAGGAAGGGGGTATCACTGCAGGCCTGATAGAACGCCTGAACCGGATCCACCGTGCGCAGATAGGCACCCCCCAGCTCGACCAGCCGACGCCCCAGCCGATATCCGCCCTCCACACGCTGGATCACCCCCTCGGCCTCCAGCGCCAGGCAGACGTTGAACAGCGACGAGCGGGCCACCCCGAGCTGGCGCGCCATTTCGCTTACCCCCAGCGTCTCGCCGCCGGCCGCTTCCAGCAGCGACAGTACCCGCAGGGCGCGAGCAACCGCGGGGGCGCGATCGTCGCCCGAGGTCGTCATCAGTAGAACTCGACCGTATCGACACGGTTTCGAAGCGCCTCACCATTGAGATAGCGGCGAGCGTTATCGGCAAAAAACTCGGCAATCAGACGATCCTCGGACTCGCTGAGCGCGGCCGTGTGCGGTGTCAGCAGCACGTTGGGCATGTCCCACAGCGGCGAGGCTTTCTCCAGCGGCTCCGAGGCGGTGACATCCAGCACGGCCAGACCCACGTGCTGGCGCTGCAGGGCCTCGATCAGGGCGGGCTCGTCGATCACCGTGCCGCGGCCCACGTTGACGATGGTGACGCCGGGCTTCATCTCGGCCAGCAGCTCGGCATCGATCAGCCCTTCGGTGGCATCGGTGCCCGGCAGCGCAATCACGATGGCATCGGCGCGCCGCACGCCGTCGCGAAGCTGTGAGGGCGCAATGATTTCATCAACGTGAGGCACCATGCGCTGCTGGCGGGAGACGCCCAGCACGTGCATATCCAGAAGCGACAGCCGGCGCGCCACTTCACGCCCAATACCGCCCAGCCCCAGAATCAGCACCTGCTGCTCGCTGATCTGACCCATCATCCAGCGATCGCCCCAGTGGTGGTCACGCTGCTGGGCCAGAATTCGGGGCAGCTGCTTGGCGCCCGCCAGCACGCCGAACACGGCGTACTCCGCCAGCGGTCCACCGTGCACGCCGGCCGAGGTGGTAAACATCACCCGCGCCAGCGCCTCACTCGAGAGCCCCGCCGCCTTGACCTGCCCGCCGCCGCCGGCGGCCATTACATGCACCCAGCGCAATGTCGGGTTGGCCTCGACGATTTTTGCCAGCCGCTGCGGGTCCACATCCGGAATCCCGTAGAGCACGTCCGCCTCGCACAGCAGTGCGTCAAACTACGCTTCCTGCTCGGGCGTGCGCTTGAAGCTCGGGTCGCCGGCAAAGTCGGCCGGGTGACGCATGGGGGGCAGTAGGGACTGATCACGCAGCAGCTCGATCTCGGGGACCAGCGATTCAATCAGCGTACACAGCGCCTCGCTCAGCGGTGTGGCCACCGCCACCTTCAGCGTTTTCTGGGTCATGGCGCGCTCCGAAGACCAACGGTCGTACAGTGAGTTGAACATTGTTCAGTGGACTGTACAGCGCGACCTGCCGGCGCGAAGCGCGGCTTTGGTCGATATCGGGACCAAAGTGCAATACCGGAGCGCTTCAGCCCCGGCCGCTGATATCAAAAGCGTGTCATATCAGGCAGGAGAGATATCGGAAGATGGGTGCCCCTGCGTCAGCGCGCGTATCAGCACCAGCAGGGTGTGATTGATGGGCGTGGCCATACCGTGAGCCTGTGCCTGGCGTACGATAAAACCATTCAAATGCTCGATTTCACTGGGACGCGCGCGGGCGAGATCCTGCGCCGTCGAGGAGCGCTGCCCCGCCATGGTGTCAGCAATCATGAGCGTTGAGCGCTCGATGTCCTCGGGCAGGGTGACACCGCAGGCCTGCGCCACGCGCTGACACTCCCGGACAAGCGCGATCACCATGTCACGAACGCCCTCGACGGCCATCAACGCGCCGTAGGGCATCTGCGTCACGGCCGACACCGCATTCCAGGCACAGTTGATGACAAGCTTCGCCCACAGCATGCCGGTCACGTTGTCTGCCACCGCCGCCTGGACACCGGCCGCCTGAAACAGACGTGCCAATGGCTCGCTCCTCGTTGAGGCGCCGAGTGCCAGCTCACCGCGACCGTGATGACGCACGTGACCCGGCCCTGCCATCGCGACCGCGGCATATACCACCACCGGAATCACCTCGCGTCCTGCGATGGCCGCCAGCCGTTCGGCGTTATCCACCCCGTTTTGCAGGCTCAAGACGACGGCGCTGTCAGCCAGCTTCACAGCCATTGCCGCGCCGGCCGTTTCCGTGTCGTTGGATTTGACGCAAAAGAGCACCAGCTCGGCGCCCCTTAATGCTTCCACCTCTGTGCTGGCCGCAACACTGAACGTCTCGCGGCCTGATGCTGTCTCCAGAACCAGCCCATTTTGATGGATCGCCTCGACATGTGCGGCGCGACCGATCAGCGTCACCGCATGGCCGGCGCGTGCCAGCAGCGCCCCGTAGTAGCAGCCGACCGCACCGGCACCCATGATCGCAATCTGCATGATGTCTCCTGAATTCGCAGCGCCTGTGGGACATCCTGCCTCACGGCGACGCCCCGTCGCGAGCGCTATTGTGTAGGATATGAACCCTTCGGTCCGTCGCTGTCTCCGGCGCCGGTATCCATCGAAAGGCAGACTTTCCAAACAGGCTTTTACAAAAGAGGCATGGCATGAACACGCTTACCCGACGTCAACAGCTCTTTGGCCTGGCCGGCTGGCTGCTGCTGGCCTATCTCGCCGCGACCATCGGCGCTGTTGCCTCCGTCAATGCCGCCGAGTTCTATCAAACGCTCCAGCAGCCCTCCTGGGCGCCGCCGGCCGGCGCCTTCGGCCCGGTCTGGACCACGCTCTACGCCCTGATGGGCATTGCCGCCTGGCTGGTCTGGTGTGAAAAGCCCGTTCAGAACGTGCGCCCGGCGCTGACGCTTTTTGTCGTGCAGCTCGCCGTCAACGCACTGTGGAGCTGGCTCTACTTTGTCTGGAATCTTGGCGCGATCTCCTTTGCCGGCACGGTCATTCTGTGGTGTTTGATTCTCGCCACCCTGATCAACTTCTGGCGCATCAAGCCACTGGCCGGTGCCCTGCTGGTGCCCTATCTGGCCTGGGTAACGCTGGCCACTGCACTGACCTGGAGCACTTGGCATCTCAACCCGCAGATGCTGGGATAACCCGCCAGCACGGCAGGCCACAGGTCCGGCGGTCAGCGCCGGACCTCGTTTGCAGGAACTCATGTCACACGCACTTATGTAACAAGAATTCATGCAAGAGCACCCGATGTCAGAAACTCAAGCCCTGCCTCGTTTTTCAGCGCCCGCCGGTGAGATCATCGGCTGGCGCGACGGCGACGTGCTTCGTGCCACCAACATCCCCTATGCGCGCGCCCGACGCTTTCAACCACCCGAGCGGCTGACACGATGCGAGACGCCGATCGAGGCCACGCACTGGGCACCGGCCAGCCCGCAGCGCACCATGCAGGCCTTCACCCGCCTGCTGGGCGCCTCTCCCAACAACATGGCGCAGCAGGAAGACTGTACCCGGCTGTCCATCTGCCTGCCGGCCCGACCGGCCACAACGCCGCGCCCGGTCATGGTGTGGATCCATGGCGGCTCCTACGTTTTTGGCGCCGGCGATCTGCCCATTCATGACCCCAAACCACTGGTGTCAGAGCAGGACGTGGTCACCGTCAGCATCACCTATCGCCTGGGCATTTTCGGCTTCGTGGGCGGCACCTTTCAGGGAAAAACAAATCAGGAAGAGGCAAAGGCTCAGGGCGCGACAGGCGATCGGCCCGCCAACCTGGGCCTTCTGGACATGATCGCCGCGCTGCGCTGGATCAGCGACAACATCGCCACCTTCGGCGGTGACCCTGACAACGTCACCCTGTTCGGCGAGTCGGCCGGCGGTGACGCCATCGCGCATCTGATGACAGCCGATGAGACCAGGGGGCTCTTCCACCGTGCCATACTCCAGAGCGCACCGCTGGGCATTACCCCCGGACGCCACGGCATGCACACGGCCATGGCCAGGGCAGCCGAGAGCCTCAACGAGCGGAGTTCACTGAAGGCCTGTCTGGATGCCCAGCACCGGGTCGAAAAAATCGGCCAGCGCTATCTGCCCGGCGGCCTGATGCCTTTCGGCGTGCAGTTCGGCCAGCCGCCACTGCCGCCGCTGGATCAACGACATGCAGCGCTTGAAAAACGCGCCCCCCACTGCGATCTGCTGATCGGCCACAACGTGGACGAAGCCGAACTGTTCATGCCCGAGGTCGAGCCGCTGCAGGGGCTTTTTGGCCTACCGGTCATCGGCGCGCGACTTCGAAGCGGCTTGAGCCAACGCATCACCCGCCATCTCTATTCACGCCCCGCCGAGCGTTTTGCCCGGCGTCATGCCGAGGCTGGGGGGTGCGTCTGGCGATACCGACTGAACTGGGGCAGCGGCCGGGCCGCCCGCGGCGCCTGTCACAGCATCGATCTCGCCCTCTTGTTTGCCGGCTGGGCCGAGTGGCAACACGCCGGCATCGTGGAAGGCATGACCGAACAGGAGCTGGAGCGCAGCGGCTGCCAGCTGCGCGCACTGTGGGCACGCTTTGCCCGGGGAGGCACGCTGGAAGATGAGGGCGCCATCGAGGGCGTGGTGGAATGGGAAAGGGTCACGCCGTCATAGGCCGAACAAAAAGCCTCACTCCACTACCGATGCCGGCTCATCCAACGACGGCCGCCGCCAGCGTATCGGCGCCGTGAGACAGACCAGACAAGCGATCACCAACACGATACCGCCCCAGCCCAGCGGTGGCAGGCGCTCGCCGACGATCATCACTGCCAGCAGTGCAGCCACCACCGGCTCAAACAGCGTAATGGTGGTGGCGGTGCTGGCCGGCACTCTCGCCAGGCCGTAACCAAAGCCGAGATAGCCCACAAACATCGGCACCAGCGCCATGTAGAGCCCGACGGCGGCGTTGTTGACCGAGGCCAGAAGCGGTGCGCCGGTCAGCAGCAGCACCGGCATCAGCAAAAGCCCGCCAAGGCCAAAGGTCGCGCCCATGGCCGCACGGGTGGGGATGCCGCCCTGCATCAGGCGTCGCGCCAACCAGGAATAAAACGCATAGGTCAGCCCGGCCACCAGCCCCATCGCCACGCCCTGAAGCACCTGCGCCGTACTGCCCACGCCGGCATGAGGTCCGGTTTCGGCCAGACACAGCAGCGCCATGCCGATCAGCCCCAGCGCCGCGCCCACCTTCCAGCGCGTACCCAGCGTCAGGCCATCAAAGCGGGATTCGATCAGCGCCGAGAGCAGCGGTGCCGAACCGATCGACACCACCGTGCCGATGGTGACGCCGGCCAGACGCATCGAGCCATAAAACGCCAGCGGATAGATCGCCACCGCCACCGCCCCGGAGATCAGCCAGGGCCATCGGCGGCGCAGCTGTGGCCCGGCCTTTTGGATGCGGGGTGCGGCCACCAGCGCCTGCAATAGCCCGCCCAGCCCCATCGCCACGGCGCCAATTGCCACGGCACTGACCTCAGGGGCGAAGGTAGCGGCCGTGCCGGTGGTACCCCACAGCACAGCAGCAAGCAGTACGCCGGCCACTCCGAACAGATGTTCGCGTGCGCTCCCCTTCATATGGCCTCCAAAAGCGCAGCGGCCATGTCGTGGGCTTGCTGAACGCAGCGGCTGTCACCTTCCAGGCCTGCACGCACCATCGCGCCCTCCAGCAGGAAGGCAAGCTGGCGTGCCAGACATGACGCGGCGGCCTCATCACCGGTCATCTCCAGCAGCGGTGCGGCCAGCAATGCCTCTACCTGCTGCTTGTGGCGACGTACCGCCTCGCGCCCCTTGTGACCGGCCGGCAACTCGGCGGCGGCGTTCAATAATCCGCAGCCGCGAAAGCCGCGCTCATAGGCCCCTTCGGCATGATCCTGATAGGCCAGAAACACCGCCAGCACGCGCGCCGCAGGCGTGGCGGCCTGAGAAAGACGTACCTCAAAAAGCGTGAGCCACTCGGCGTGACGGGCTTCCAGATACGCCGCGACCAGCGCCGCCTTGGAATCGAAGTTGTTGTACAGACTCTTTTTCGCCACGCCTGCACGCTTGACGATGGCATCAATGCCGGTGGCGGCAATGCCGTCGCGGTAGAACAGCACGGCCGCTGCGCTTAACAGCCGTTCGCGGGCGCTGGTTGCCGACAGGGTCTCCAATGAGGTCATGAACATGATCCAGAATGCAGGGTAGGTAGACCAGTCTACCTACCTCACAGGCCGCGTCAAAAAATGCGTCGGCAAGGCACCGCCACCGCTGAAATTCCTGCATTAGTGTTTTTTTATAACCAGGGGCGCGGCATTATAGCCTCGGCCTTTTGGACGAAGGCCTTTCATCACCTGAAGGAAGGAACAACATGAGTCAACGGTTAATCTTTATTCTGCTGGCGTGTGTGGGTTTTATGATCTGGATGATGCTGGACCGGTAGCGTTGCGTATTGTGATACAGCGGCCCTTTAGGAATAACAGGACACAAAAAAGCCCCAACGCCGAAGCGTCGGGGCTTTTTTATGGGGTATCAAGCCTTTAGTGCTTGAGTGCCTCGAGCAGCTTCTCGGCTACGGCTTCCGAGCTTGCCGGGTTCTGGCCGGTAATCACCAGACCATCCACCAGCGCAAACGGAGCGAAGGCCTCAACCTTCTGATAGTCCGCGCCGCGGCGCTTGAGCTCGTCTTCCAAAAGATGCGGTACCACATCCGTCAGGCCAACAGCCGCCTCTTCCTCGTTGGTAAAACCGGCCACCTTTTTGCCCTTGATCACGAACTCACCCTGCTCGTCCCTGATATTCAAAAACGCCGTGGGCGCGTGACAAACAGAGGCAATCGGCTTTTGCTGGCGCAGGAAGTCTTCCAGCAGTGCAATGGAGTCCTGATTATCGGTCAGATCCCACAGCGGGCCGTGGCCACCGGGATAAAACACGGTGTCGAAATCCTCGGCGCGCATGTCAGCCAGACGCGCGGTATCGGCGATGCGTGCCCTTGCCTCGTCATCGGCGTAGAAGCGACGCGTGGCGTCGGTCTGGGCATCCTCGCCTTCGCTGTTGGGATCAATCGGTGCAGCACCGCCCTTTGGCGTGGCCAGCACGATCTCGCAGCCGGCATCGAGGAAGGTGTAATAAGGCGCGGCAAACTCTTCTGCCCAGAACCCGGTCTTGTGGCCGGTGTTACCCATCTCATCGTGAGAGGTCAGAACCATCAAAATACGCGCGGCGCTCATGGTGCACTCCTGAATGCGTGTGTTGCTTCATGAGATGGCTACGACCGAAGGGAATATCAAGGCTGACCCTGCCGGGCCATTTGTCGCACCGCACCAATGGACACGGGCACTGCGCTGCTGCGCCCAGGTGGCGCATCGGCAGCAGGGCCATTGGCCACAGGGACAAAAAAATGACCCGCCGGCGGATTACCAGGGGTCATGTCAGACAGTGATGACGGGCCGCTCGCAGGGGCCCGTCATGGGGCTGTCGTTACTTGCCGCAGCTGCAGTTATGGCCACAGCCTTCGGAGCCATCGGCATGGCCGGTGGCGCAGGCCTGGCTGCAATACAGCTCGCCGTCGCGCTCAATGGCATTGTCACTTACGGCGCAGGTGCATTTCGGGCAGGCACAGCTGGTCTGGTCAGACATGGTAGCGCTCCTTGATAAGGTGAACGCTACCCTTGTAAACCTTCTACCTTCTATAAGGTCAATGCCTTTTATTCACCCGGGTCATATTTTTTGATCAGGCAGGTGGCCCGTCAGGCACCAGCCATGAAAAAGCCCACCGGCAATCTAGCGATGGGCCCGATATTTCAGGCGATAAAGGGAAAGACGTTACCCCTCTTCGTTCATGCGCTGGCAGTCTTCTTCGGCATCTTCCCGCACTTCATATTCTTCACTGACGTAGCGCTGCTGCTGGCTGTCCCATATGCGAAAGCAGTCCAGCGGCATGTCGTCCATTTCCTTTTGCTGCTCACGGTTGGGGGTGCCCTTCACATGTGCAGTAGCATGTTCGTGTACTTCATAGCGCGTGGCCATGCCTTCCTCCCTGATGGATCAATGACAGTAAAAGTGTGGTCGCAAGCCGCGCGGAATGCCACATGCACTGGTTTGATACCTCTTGCACCACAAGGGCCAGGGTCACCCCTGCGCCGTGCTCCAGTCGATGACGCCGAAATACCATGTGGCGAGAATCAAAAGGCCAAAGGCGATCCGATACCAGGCGAATACCGCGTAGCTGTGGCTGGCGATGAACTTCAAAAGCGCCCGCACCGTCAGCATGGCGACAATAAATGTCGTCACAAAGCCGATGGCAAAGACAGGCAGATCCTCCATGCGCAGGATGTCGCGGTACTTCCACAGCGAATAGAGCGTGGCGGCCACCATGGTCGGCATGGCAAGGAAAAACGAGAAGTCGGTGGCAGCCTTGCGTGATAGCCCAAACAGCAGCCCGCCGATGATGGTCGAGCCCGAACGCGAGGTACCGGGAATCAGCGCCAGACACTGCGCCAGCCCGACCCTGAGCGCCAGCTGCCAGGTCATGTCATCAACGGTCTCGGCCCTGATGGTGTGCTCGCGCTTTTCCGCCCAGAGCATCACGAACCCGCCAATGATCAGCGCAGTGGCCACGGTAATGGGATTAAACAGCCAGTGCTCGATGGTATCCGCCATCAAGAGTCCCAGGATGACCGCAGGAATAAAGGCAATCAGCACGTTGAGGGCAAAACGCTGTGCCTGTGGCTCACGGGGCAGCCCTTTCACCACGCCGAGCACGCGCGAGCGAAATTCCCACATCACGGCCAGAATGGCGCCGAGCTGAATGACAATCTTGAAGGCGGTGGCGGTGTCGCCATTAAAGTTGAGCAGATCACCTGCGATGATCAGATGCCCGGTACTGGAGACGGGCAGAAATTCGGTCAATCCTTCCAGTACGCCCAGAACAAAGGCTTGAAGCGCGGCCAGAGTGAGCATGGTCATTCCATCAGTGGGGTCAGCAATACGCGGCGCTGTCGCATCCGCAGGGGTGGGCGCCAGAGGCGCCAGCTACATCGCCGGATACGACTGCGCCCCCGGGGGAAAATTCCCGCCCCGGAGGCTGTCCGCCTCTCCGAATGATCAATCGGCACAAATACCACAGCCGATGGCGCCCCCTGCTTTCAACAAGCTGCCCTTAGTAACCTGTTCCACCAGCCAGCCTGAAGCGCCCCACCGTGGCGACCAGTTCCTGCGCCTGGTGTTTCAGACTGACAGCGGCAGCGGCAGACTCCTCCACCAGCGCTGCATTTTCCTGCGTCGTCTGGTCAAGCTGGCTGACGGCCTGACTGACCTGACCGATCGACTGGTTCTGCTCGCTGCTGGCGCCGCTGATCTCCCCGACGATATCGCTGACATGCCTGATGGAGGAGACGATGTCCGCCATGGTGCGACCCGCCTGATCCACCAGCGTGGTGCCCTTCTCGACGCGCTGAACGCTTTCGTCGATCAGTGCGCGGATATCCTTGGCGGCTTCGGCGCTGCGCTGGGCCAGGGTGCGCACTTCGCTGGCCACCACGGCAAATCCGCGGCCCTGCTCGCCGGCACGGGCTGCCTCAACGGAGGCATTGAGCGCCAGCAGATTGGTCTGAAAGGCAATGCTGTCGATCACGCCGACGATGTTGTTGATTCGGCCGCTGCTGTCGTTGATATCGCGCATGGTCTGCACCACCTGACCGACCACCTCACCGCCCTGAGAGGCCACGGCGCTGGCGCTGGAAGTCAGCTCGCTGGCCCGGCGGGCGTGCTCGGCGTTCTGGGTTGCGCTCGAGCCCATCTCCTCCATGGAGGCGGAGGTCTGCTCAAGCGCAGAGGACTGCACCATGGTGCGCTGGCTCAGGTCATCGTTGCCCTGCGAAATCTGCGCACTCGCCGAGGCCACGCTTTCTGCGTTGCGGCGAACGGTAAACACGACTTCTGAAAGGCCCGCCACCATCTCCTTCTGGGCCATCAACAGCTGACCGATTTCATTGCGCGAGCGCGCCTCGACGCGGACCGACAGGTCGCCTGCGGCTACCGCCTTCGCCTGCTGAACCGCCTGACCCAGCGGGCGGGTGATGCCGCGGGTAATCACGATGGCCGCCACGACCGAGACCAGCACGGCGATCAATGCCAGCACCAGCGTGCTCAGCATGGCCTGATGATATTGCGATTCACCATGCGCCATCCCGACCTGCGCTTCCGCCAGCTGGATCTCGATCAGATCACTGATGTCATGGCTGATCGGGTCAATGGCGGCATACAGCGGCCCATCGATCATGTCCAGTTGCCCCCTGACCCGGCCCGTCATGCCCTGCAGTATCTCCTCGACTTCATCGAGCGCATTGTTGGCGGTCGTAAAGCTCGACTGCGCCCGCGCCGCCGCAGCGGCCTCCTCCGGCGTCAGCCTTGTCTGCATATAGGCCGACCAGTGGCTGGCGATGGTCTCATGAGCCCCGCGTACATCCTGCAGTGCCTCCTCGGCCGTGATCAGGCCGGCGTTGGCCTTGTTGACCGCATCGATAACGTCCACGGCGTAGGCATCCGAAATCACCTTGAGATCCTTCAGCGGGACCACCCGGTCGTGATACAGCGACAGCATCGTGTTGTTGATACTGCGAAGGCTCAGCGAATTCACCACGCCGCTAAGAATCAGAAACAACACGGCGACGAGAAAGCCCAGGCCGATCTGCTTGCTGATGGAAAGGTCTCTTAAGGTCATTACACCGATTTCCAGAGAAAGGTTTTGGATAGTCATGGACTATGGACAGGACCTATCCAATATCGGCGCAGGCGCAATAATACTTAAAGCCATGCTCACGCTTTAATCGTGTACTACGTAAATCTCATATAGGGTCTTCTTGAAAGAGAGGTCTCAGCCCGGAGCTGTGAGTCGAAATATCGAGACAGGAACTTCTGCTTTTTCGATCAGGCAGCGAATCTTACGCCTCACAGAACATCTATCGTGGCCTTGACGCGATCCAGCACCACCATGGTTCTGAACCATTTGACGTTTGGGTTGTGATGAAACAGCCGGTCACATATCGCCTCAAAGGCCTTCATGTCCGGGACCAGTAATATCAGCATGAAATCCGCTTCACCCGTCACGTAATAGCACTGCTGCACTTCAGGCCCCGAAAAGCTTTCCTTGAGGGCATCAAGATCGTCGCTATAGATCCTGTCCGCCTGAACCTCCACCAGCACCGTTATTCTCTTGTCCACCTTATCGGGATCAACGATGGCAACGTTGGCCAGAATATGCCCGCTTTCCTTCAGCTTTTGAATGCGCCGCTGGACCGTGGCAGGCGAGAGATTCACGGCTTCTGACAGCTCGCGCAAGGGCGTCAGGCAGTCCTTTTGCAAACGCTCAAGGAGGGCAACATCAAACTTGTCCAGTCCCGAAGGCAGACTCATACGGGAAAATCTCTCATCAACAGCGCGGATTTTGAGAACCTTTATCGGTGGGGATGCCATAACCTGAGACGCACCCTCCATCAGTATCGAACCACCATGCAGACCGATCAGAATATAACGCTTGGCGTCACACTTAATATCATTGCCTCCGTCTTTTTTGCCCTGATGTTTGCTCAAACATCGCAGCTGACGGCTCTGGATGGTGAAGAAATTTTTGGCTGGCGGATGTGTTTAACCTTTCCCTGCCTGACGGCCTTTATCGCCCTGAAAGGCTACTGGCCTCAGGTAATCAGCATTTATCAAAGGCTTTATCGTGAACGTCATTTCGCTCTCACCCGCCTGATATCGGCTCTGCTTTTGAGCGTTCAGCTCTGGCTGTTCGTCTGGGCGCCGGGTAACGGTCACGGCCTGGCCGTTTCGCTGGGTTATTTCATCCTGCCCATCACAATGGTAATCATCGGCCGCATGGCCTTCAGGGATCAAATGTCACGCTTTCAGAAGCTGGCATGCGCGTTCGCCGTCCTTGGCATTGCCAATCAAATGGTGCTGTCTCAAAGCATGGCGTGGCCTACCCTGGCCGTATGCCTGGGCTATCCCGGCTATTTCTGGCTGCGTCGCAGAACCGATACCAACAACATTGGCGGTCTCTGGTTTGATATGGCCCTTGCCCTGCCCTTTAGCCTCTTTTTCATCATTCAGGGCGGCGAGGTTGTCCCGGGGCTGTCCATCAACATGAACCTGTTGTGGCCCGTGCTCGGTCTGGGCCTGATCAGCGCGCTGGCCCTGACGTTTCAGGCGCTGTCGGCGCCTCACCTGAACCTCAGCCTGTTCGGCCTGCTGATTTATGTCGAACCGGTTCTTTTAATGCTGGTGGCGCTCGCGCTGGGAGAAACCATTCGTCCCGCTGAATGGCCGACCTATATCGCCATCTGGCTATCGGTCATCGTTCTGATGGCAGAGGGCATACGCGGTCTGAAAAAATGGAAGGCCGCTCGAGTCGTCATCGCCCCAAAACAAGGCGCAATGCAAACGCCAGCTTCACAAGATGAGCCAGCGGGTCGTGACTAGCTCACCCATCAGCTCATCGAAAGACCTGTCCACCGCAAGGCTTTTGCATACTGAAAGCCTGACTACACTGGGTTGCCAAAGCGCTTTTAAACGCCACTCAGCCCCTCGTTATCTCGACACCCCTGACACAGGATCACCATGGCCGTTTCCCTGCCTCCCCTTTTCGCCCGCCAGCGCCTGAGCGCGAGTGTTCTGCTGATTCTGCTACTGGGCATATTTATTGGTGCACCGGTTCAGGCCGCGGAGGAGCTTTCAGGTGTGGCCCAGGCGCTGACCGGCAGCAGTACTCAGGCAGAAAGCGTTGACGAGGCCCGGATAGAAACCACCCCAAGCCCGCGCAGGGACAGTGACATTCAAACGCGCATCGCCGGGATCTTTTCCGAGATCGACGGTCTTGATGCCGTCGAGATCAGCGTGACGCAGGGTGTGGTGACGCTCTCCGGGGAAACGGCCAACGAGAAAAAGGCCCAGCAGGCCCTGGGCCTTGCCGGCCGCCTGACCGACGTGGTCACCGTCAATGACGACATCAACCGCACGCTGGATGTGCAGGACAACGTCTCTACCGTCTTTCAGGAGCTGATGGCGCAGGCAAGAGGCCTGATCAAGGCTCTGCCGCTGCTGCTGGTCGGCATCGTGTTGTTCGCGCTTGTCGCCTGGTTCGGGGCGTGGCTTTCCAGACGCCAGCGCCTGTGGCAGCGCCTGACACCCAACCCTTTTGTCGCTGAGCTGCTGTCACAGACTGTCAGGGTCATTTTTATCGTCTTTGGGTTGATACTGGCGCTCAGTCTGATGGGCGCCGAAACGATTCTGGGCACGCTGCTGGGCGGCGCCGGGGTTATCGGCCTTGCTGTGGGCTTTGCGGTCAAGGACACCATCGAAAACTACATTGCCTCTTTGATGCTGAGCGTTCGTCAGCCCTTTCGCGCGCGCGATCAGGTGGTCATCAACGGGCAGGAAGGCATCGTCGTGCGGCTCACTTCCCGCGCCACGATCCTGATGACGCTGGATGGCAATCAGCTGCGCATCCCCAACGCCGACGTGTTCAAGGGCACCATCCTCAACTACACCAGCAACCCCGAGCGGCGCTTCACGTTTGAACTGGGCGTGGATGCCGATGACGACCCGCTCGCCGCCATCAAGGTCGGGCTGGATGCGCTGCATCAGCTGAAATTTGTCCTCGAAGAACCCAGGGCCGTGGGCCTTATCACGCAGGTGGGCGACTCCAACATCGTGCTCGAGTTTCAGGTGTGGGTGGATCAATCCGGCACCGACTTTGGCAAGGCCCGCAGCATCGCCATTCGCGAAACCAAACACGCGCTGGAGGAAGCCGGCTTCAGCCTGCCCGAACCCATCTATCGCCTGCGCTTCAATGCCTCCCTTGAACAGGCGCTGGAACGCTTTCAGGGCAGCAGTGCCGACCCTACTCGCGTTGACGCCACACCCGCCCCGGCCTCCTCCGCGACATCAACAATGCCCCCGCCCAGTGACGGCAGCGACAGGCACCCGGCCCGGTCGCGCGCGCAGCAGATACTGCGCGACCCGAGCGCCGAAGCCCTGTTCGATGCCCGCCCGGATGAAAAACTGATGAAAAAGGTCGAGCAGGAAATTGCCAGAACAACTGACAAGACCGATTTGCTGAATCAGCGGGCGCCGCAGGAGTAGCACCGCCGCTAGATCATCGCCTTATGAGTTGGTAAAGATCATAAAAAGCCCCGCATTTGGCGGGGCTTTTTGGGAGTGGGATGCGGTAACCGAGTGGCAAGGCAGGACTATAAAAACATCTCAGCCCATTGATATAAAAAATATCTGAGTATTTTGCACCGCTTCAGTATACCTATACGTATACCATGCATAGGCCATTGCCATGCTTGTACTGATTAATCAGGCGACGGGCCAAAAAAGATCGGGCGTTGATAGCAAGGTTTGGTAACAAACCAAACTCAGATCGGATTTGACTTATCATCTGCCATTTTTCGGCCATTCCTTGATCATTCATCTCTATATAGAAGGTGACTGCTCCAAGAGTGCTAAAGCTTACGTAGAGCTTGAACTCACCTTTAACAAAATCCCGGCGTTAGACTCCACCCCATGGCTTACTTTTTGTTGCTAACCATTTAAATAAGCTTATGCGTCTGTAAGTATAAAACTCGATTTGCGCTAACCAGCCAAAATAGCAGGTTAGCGTTAAAAATATTTTTGACACCGAGAAACAATAACTTTATTTCGCAAGCAAAAGTTACTCCAGCATTTTTCTAACCTCTAGAACCCAACTGGGAATAGCATGATCTTGTTTCATTGTATCTACATATTTTCGTGCAAAACGATATTTAACTCCTTCACAATCAAAAAACCTTTTTATTTTCTCCCATTCACTGCTTTTTATATCTAAAGCAAATTTGACATCAAGCTCATCAGAAACAAGATCAATATCATTCACAAATCCGACAAGTTCAGAATAATCCTCAGAAAATAACCTTAATGTTTCCAAGAAAAGCTTTCCATTAAGACAATCCTCTATTTCTGTTGCAGGAGACACTGGATTCGAATCAATATTGACAAGCCTTGTAATTTTATCTTCGGAGGAAAGTACCAGTCTTTTACATTTTAAATTTTCATATTCACTGACCTTATAATTAACAAGCTCTTCGTCTGTATCAGATATCAAAATCATTTTACCACTAACTTCTTTTTTGAAATCTTCATAAGAAGTTGAAAGATGGTTATAGACTCGCTTTATCTCTTTAGCACCTCCAACAGGTACAATTCGAATACGTTTATCTTGCAAAAGGTCTTTTAAATATGATGACAGATAAACCTTTTCAGAACTACCTTCACAAATAATCCAAGAGAAGGGATTATCACCTATAACACTTGTTATTATAGATTGAATAAAATCGTTCATGCTTTTTAATCTTATGTCATAAGGCAGTCGCCCTCTTGAAGATGTTGCAAGTCTTTTTACCTGCTCGCGATATTCTGACAAATTTATTTGATCAAAAAAATGATGATCTTCTTTTTTAGTTATAACTGTAGTACTTCCCTGCTCTACAGTTGGTAAAAAACCGTACCAGTGAGAAGCAAAAAAAATCTGCATACACTGCCGACTTATATCGTACAAAGCATCGAACTGATCAAAGCAAGCAGACATGTGAAGAGAAGTTTCAGGTTCATCAATACCAACAATTAAATTACTACCTTTTGATCTATGCTTATTCAGTAAGCTATGAGCAATATCGACAATAGCTTTCTGTTTTTCTCCAGAGCTTAAAGCACTAATTTCAAGCCAATTTGCCCCTTGTTTTTTATGCAACCTTCTTGTATTAAAAAATGCTTGTATAATTAGATTATATACATCATTCTTTTTCAAGCGTTGCTGCCGATCTGTCGGCGTCCGATAAGAATAGTCTTCCAGCTCATCTGACAAAGTATCGATGAACTCGATCAAACTACTATTTATTTCTTGAATTTGAGCCGCTGTAACTCTAGTGCTTAATATTTCAATCAAGGTCTCACCCATGAGAACCTGAATTTCTTTTGTTTCCAGCTTAGTAAAAGAGTTAGAATCGATTTCCTTGGGTATATAAATGTACTCAATTAAAGTTTTTAACTCTTGAAGCAAAGGCTGATACCTTTGCAGATCCACTTCATCCAAACTTGTTGTTTCAGAATTACTACTTTGGCCTAGAACAACCTCAACAAGTCTTCTATTATTAAAAATAGATGTAGCAATATCACCACAATGGTTAATACCAATTGGTATTAGATATTTTTCTTCTAAATTTACGCGCTCACTTAATCGATTTCTATGCTCCGCAAATATTTTATAATTAGCTTTATTTGCTGAATTGACATCGGTTTCGACACCTCCAATAGTGACCTCGTGCAATTCCCGGGCTAAATCTTGAACACTTGCGCTTAAGCTTTCTCTATCTATTAAAAACAAGGGTACAATTTGAGGCTCTGAATAATCGACTCCTCTTTTCTTTGTTGTAGTATTATAGTTCCAAGCCCGTCCATTAAAAAAAGTATCTAAAGCCTCTAAAACTGAGCTTTTGCCTATACCATTTTCACCAACCAAACCACAAAAATTATCCATGTCTGTAATAGGTATATAATTAATACCTTTGTAAGTTTTATAATACTTTAAAATTATACCAATAATAATATTAAAACCTTGAACCAAAAATGAGCCAATTTAAATTCAAGCCCTAGTTTATCGCCCGAACTGTTTGCTAAAAATTTAGCTTATAAAGCCTTGGTATTAGCTACTGTATCCCACTGCGCGCTGTCGACTCCCCGCCCCGCCTGCGCGCTAAATGGGTCGGTTTTATTGCACCCTTGCAAGCGGCGCCGATCCGCACCAGTACTGGGTCGCGCAGCGGTTTTATGGCCTCGAAAAACCTTGCGTTTCCTTAAATTTCGCACCCCCATATGGGCACACCAGGCCGGTAAAACCACTGTGGCAATACAGGTTCGAGCGACCGCCTGAAAACGGGTGTCCTGCCCGTTCTTCTTAAGGCGCTGCTAATCCTCAAGCGACGATATTGAATCGGGCTTCTTAAGTAAAGTTGTGTAACGTTATTAACCCTAAAGTAGCATACCCTATTGCTTATATTCACTCGCCCGAATGAGATGGCGACGTCCCTTTTATTTAACGCTTGCCAGCCCATGCGCTGACGCCTGATCGTCTTTTCAAAAAATACTTAACTTCATAGCAATGCACTATTTCAGTGCATCGTGCGCAAGTGTCACTATCTGCGATCTTTTTGAACGATTTCGGCAGGCATTCGTGAAAAATTATCTGGGCAAGATGAGAGGCACAGCGGTATCCCGCGCAGCGCCCTGCTGGCGTGACGCGCTCTGGTCGTGGGTCGGGGCATTTGTCGGGATGACCGGGGTCGGCTGGATCAGCGCGCAGTCCATGCAGGCGCATGCGCTGCTGATGATCGGCTCGTTTGGCGCCACTTCGGTACTGCTTTATGCCGCACCGGAAAGCCCCTTTGCCCAGCCACGAAATGTACTGGGCGGCAGCGTGCTTTCGGCGCTGTGTGGTGTTGTCACCTGGATGCTGCTGGGCGATAACTGGGTCGCGGCGGCCGTGGCGGTCTCCACCTCCATTCTGATCATGCAGCTGACCCATACCCTGCACCCGCCCGGCGGTGCCACGGCCCTGATCGCGGTAATCGGCTCCAATGAGCTGCACGATCTGGGCTGGGTCTATGCGTTCTTCCCCATAGGGCTCGGCTGCCTGCTGATGCTGACCGTGGCGGTGCTGATCAACAATCTGGCGCGGCATCGGCGCTACCCGCAGCACTGGCTGTAGCGCACGCACCTGATAGCGCTGCCGAAAGCGTGACACCGCAAAAAAGCCCCGCACCTGGCGGGGCTTTTTTGTGTCCGTGATCGTGAATGAACGCCTTTTGAAAACACGCCAGGGCATCAGGTAAGCGCTGGCTCAAACCTCCCCGCAAGGGCGCCCCGCACAGCGCGCTTCGTGATCGGTTCTATCAGAGCTAAAGGCGGCAACCCGCCATGCCGATATTGTTTTATCTCCAAATCGTTAGCCTCCTAAACAACGGCACGTACTCAGAACCCAACATGAAAATCAAAAAGGCAATTTCGGTAAAAGCGGTATTTGTCTCGCTTTTTGCAGTCGTCGCTGTGGTGTCGTTGCTGATACTGCTGGCGTCCTACATGACCAAAAAGCAGGGCCTGCAGGTGGATGCCGCCAATAGTGGCCGCTATGAATCGTATCTTCTGGCCAGCGAGCTGCGTCAGAACTCCCTGACGCTGACGAGGCTTGCCAGAAACTATGTGGTAACCGGCGAAGAAAAATGGGCGAAGCAGTATCAGGAAGTCATTGATATTGCCGGCGGTAACGCGCCACACCCCAAAAACTACAACAGGATTTATTGGGAGTTCCGTGCTGCCGACATCACGCCCCAGGGGGGCGTTGAAGAACCCAGAGCGCTGCTCGATCGCATGCGTGATGAAGGCTTTACTGACCAGGAGCTGTCGCTGCTCGCCGAATCCCAGAGGCGCTCTCAGGATCTGGTAGTCACGGAAACCCGTGCCATGGAGCTGACCGCTCGGGCCAATGCCCTGAGCGGAGATGAGCGTCAGGCAGCGCGTGAGCAGGCCATCAATCTGATGTTCAATGCGGAGTACAACCGTAACGCCGCTCATATCATGGAGCCCATCAATCAGTTCTACGCCATGCTCGATGCACGCACCAATGGCGCCGTCATGACGGCCGAAGCGTCGAGAAACTTCTGGTCAGGCGCGGTGCTTTTCCTGTCGGCGTTGCTCAGCATCACTGTGGCTCTACTGCTGTGGGGCGGGTACCGGATCATTATCGGGCAGCTCGGGGCTGAACCTGCCGTGGTGAGTTCGCTGGTAAATCAGGTCGCCAGAGGTGATCTGTCAGAAGACTTCAGCACACGAAACCTCCGGGCGAACAGCCTGATGGACTCGCTGGCGAAAATGCAGCGCTCGTTGAGCGATGTGGTCAGCACGGTGCGCAGCAGCAGTGAAAACGTGGCAACAGGCTCCAGCCAGATCGCTTCGGGCAATATGGATCTGTCCCAGCGTACCGAAGAGCAGGCCAGTAACCTGCAGCAGACCGCCGCCTCGATGGAGGAAATCTCCAGCGTCGTCAAAAACACTGAAGAAACGGCCAAACAAGCGGTAAAACTGGCGATCGGTGCCAGCAACGTCGCCACTCAGGGCGGCGAAGTGGTCGAGCGTGTCGAGTCCATGATGAGCGAAATACAGGCGTCGTCGCGCAAGATTTCCGACATTATCGGTGTCATCGATGAAATTGCCTTCCAGACCAATCTTCTGGCACTGAACGCCTCTGTTGAAGCCGCACGCGCCGGGGAACAGGGCCGTGGATTTGCGGTAGTGGCCAATGAGGTCAGGAATCTGGCCCAGCGCAGTGCTTCTTCCGCTCAGGAGATCAGAGCGCTGATTACTGACAGCGTAAGCAAGGTCGAAGCAGGCGGAAAGCTGGTCAACGAAGCCGGGGCAACCATGCAGGATCTTGTGTCACATGTTCAAAATGTGACCAGCATGATGAATGAAATCAGTGTGGCGACGACCGAGCAGACCACGGGTATTCGTCAGGTCAGTGATGCGCTGATGCAACTCGAGACAGTCACCCAGCAGAATGCGGCACTGGTAGAAGAAGCGGCCGCAGCGGCTGACAGCCTGGACAATCAGTCCAACAAGCTCGTCCAGGCGGTCAGTGTCTTTAAATTGAAGGAAGGCACCAGCAACACTGCGCGTTATTCAAGCCCGGCATAATGGTGAGCAGGCAGTCACAGAAAAGCACGCCGGTGCCCACTGTGGGCGAGTTTCGCGCTGACGACTCGTGCTCGATGTTTGCCGCGATGATTTGCCACGATGAACAAAAGCCCCGCACATGGCGGGGCTTTTTTGTCTCGATGATTTTTTGTCTCAATGGTCATGTTCAGACGGCGTTATCGTCGCTGTTTTCATCCTCACGACGGGTCAACTGCCCTTCCCGATGTCGAAGGTTCGCCTGCGGTGCATTGGTCTGCGTGTACTCGACCTGGCTGCGGCTGTTGGTCTGGCGATGATCCACATAGTGCAGCAGGGCAAGCTGTGCGATCAGGAAGCCACAGCAGATCAGAATGCCTTTCAACATGTTTTTATCCTGGTATCAAAAAGAAGCCGAGAAGGTTCGTGACGTTACCGCAATCGCCTTGATATTTGCCAGTAGGCTTCTACCCCATCCTGCCCATTAGCCGGGGCCATGTCTTGCCAGCAGCGCCCCGACCCCGATCATTAGTCCGCCGGTCACACGATCCCACCACTGGCGAATGGCAGGCCTTTTCAAAACGCCGGCGAGCTGTTGCATCACGGCTACCACGCTCTGCCCTGTACAAGCATCGGAAGTTCAGACGCAGAAATTATCAACGCAGGATTACCCTCTGAACGGGCAGCGATGGAGAGATGATAACAGGGAGGAAGATCAGAAGTGGCGCCCGAGGCAGGACTCGAACCTGCAACCCACGGCTTCGAAGGCCGTTGCTCTATCCAATTGAGCCACTCGGGCAGTGATGCGTTGCGCATCAACGGGCTCCATTCTAGCGGCCCGGAGCCTGCATGAACAGAGTGGATTTTATCGCTCTTTCAAGGCGCTAAGTCGTTTTCCATGATCAGGCAGCCGCCAATGCCGGCTTTAACCCCTCTCGGCAACGAGGTGCAGGGGTGGCCATGGCGTGCGGCGCGAGCAACGCTTCTCCTACATGCCGCTTTGTGCAATAAGGCGTCCACGGCAAGCCGGCGTTTTCCCTCCCCCCTGCCCGGCCAGGTTATCGAGCCGGGCAGGCAGGTGGAGGTGTAGCGTTACTGATCCTGAACGCTGTCCTGAACGTTATTGCCACGACGCTTGCGCCACCGCGCCAGCGTCCCCATGACCAGCATGAAAAACACCGGCACAAATACGATGGCAAGCGTGGCGCTGAGCATACCGCCGACCACACCCGTGCCGATGGCCTTCTGGCTGGCCGAGCTTACTCCGCTGGCAATCGCCAGTGGCACCACGCCCAGAATAAAGGCCATCGAGGTCATGATGATGGGGCGAAAACGTTGTCGAGCGGCCTGAATGCAGGCTTCCCTGAGCGGCATCCCCTGCTCGTGAAGCGATTTGGCGAACTCGATGATCAAAATGGCGTTCTTGGCCGAAAGCCCGATGATGGTCACAAGGCCCACCTTGAAAAAGACATCGTTGGGCATGCCGCGCAGGCTCACCATCACTACCGCGCCGATAATGCCCAGCGGCACAACCAGCATGACCGACAGCGGAATGGCCCAGCTTTCATACAGGGCCGCCAGGCACAAAAACACGACCAGCAGCGACAGCACCAGCAGCGCAGGCGCCTGATTGCCGGAGAGCCGCTCCTGCAGCGAGGTTCCGGTCCACTCGATGGCGTAGCCGTCAGGCAGCGTTGACACCATCGCCTCGATCGCCTTCATGGCCTCCCCGGAGCTTGTGCCCCGACCGGGCTCGCCGGAAATATTGACGGCGGAGTAGCCGTTGTAACGGCTCAGCTGGGCAGGGCCGCTCTCCCATTGGGCGGTGGCCATGGCCGACAGGGGCACCATCCTGCCTTCGCTGTTGCGCACCTCAAACGCCATGAGACTCTCGACCTGCTGACGCTGCGAGCCCTCTGCCTGCACGATCACCTGCTGCATACGGCCGTTGTTGGGGAAATCATTGACATAGGAGGAGCCCAGCGCGGTCGACAGGGTGCTGCCGATATCCTGATAGGCAACGCCCAGGGCGCTGGCCTTGCGCCGATCGATCTCGATGCGCACCTGCGGCGTCTGCGGCAGCGCCGCTTCCCGCACGTTGGCAACCTGTTTGCTCGACGCGGCCTTTTCAAGCAGTTGATCCCTTGCCGCTGTCAGAGCGGCCTGCCCGTGACCGCCGCGGTCCTGCAGCTGAAACTCGAAGCCGCTGGAGGTGCCCATGCCATCGATGGGCGGCGGCAGCAGGCTATAGACCACGGCTTCACTGATGCGACTGAAGGCGTCGTTGAGCCGCTGAGCCACGCTGTCGGCATCGCCCTTGTCACTGCGCGCCTGCCAGTCCTTCAGGGTGGTAAACCCAAGCGCGGCGTTCTGTCCCGACCCCGAAAAGCTGAAGCCGAGCAGGATCAGCGTACTGTCGATGTCATTGTCCTGGTCATCAAACGCCTCGATCTGACGGGCCACCTCAATGGTGCGATTCTCGGAGGCGCCGGCCGGCAGCTGAATATCGGTCATGACATAGCCCTGGTCCTCGACCGGCAAGAAGGAAGACGGCAGCCGCCAGAACAGAAACGCCATCACCAGCAGCAGCATGGCGTACACCACCAGATAGCGCCCGATGCGGCCGATGGCGTGCCCCACCCAGCGGGTATAGCCATTTGTAATGCGCTCAAAGCCCCGATTGAACCCGCCAAAAAAGCCCTTGTGGCGGTGCGCCTCGCCTTTTGTCATCGGCTTGAGCAGCGTGGCACACAGCGCCGGGGTCAGCGTCAGGGCCAGAAAGGCCGACAGCAGAATGGAGACCGCCATTGCCATCGAGAACTGACGATAGATCACTCCCACCGAGCCCGACATGAATGCCATGGGAATAAACACGGCGCACAGTACCAGCGTGATGCCGATAATCGCCCCGGAGATCTCCCCCATCGCCCGGCGGGTGGCCTCGCGCGGCGACAGCCGCTGCTCGACCATCAGTCGCTCGACGTTTTCCACCACCACGATGGCGTCATCCACCAGAATGCCGATTGCCAGCACCATGGCAAACATGGTCAGCACGTTGACGGAAAAGCCGAACAGGTACATGCACGCCAGGGTACCCAGCAGCGCCACCGGCACCACCAGCGCCGGAATCAGCGTGTAGCGGATGTTTTGCAGAAACAGGAACATGACCGCAAACACCAGGATCATCGCCTCGATCAGCGTATGGATGACCTGGGTGATGGAGGCCTTGACGAACGGTGAGGTGTCATAGGGAATCTGATAGGCCATTCCGGCGGGAAGCTGACCGGACAGCGCCGCCATGCGCTCGCGCACCTGGGTTGCCGTGCTCATGGCATTGGCGCCCGGCGCAAGCTGAATCCCCATCGCCACCGCGGGTTTGCCGTTAAGCCGTGTCCCGTAGCCATAGCTCTGGCTGCCGATCTCGACGCGGGCCACATCGCCTATCGTGACCCGGGCACCGCGGCCATTGTCCTTCAGGATGATCGCCTCGAACGCCTCCGGTGTGGAGAGCTGGCCATCCAGCACCACCGGCGCAGTAATCTCCTGCTCGCTGCTCGAGGGCAGATCCCCGATGCTGCCGGCCGGAATCTGAATGTTCTGATCGGCAATGGCCTGGTTCACGTCAGCAGGCGTCAGGTTGTAGGCCACCAGTCTGGCCGGATCAAGCCAGATGCGCATGGCCCGCTCGGCGCCGAACACCTGCGCCTTGCCCACGCCCTGAACACGCCGCAGCTCGTTGGCCACGTTACGTACCATGTAATCGCTGAGCGCGGTTTCATCCAGACTGTTGTCCGGGGAGCTCAGGGTCACCATCATCAAAAAGCCGGCCGAGACCTCATCGACCTGAATGCCCTGCTGACGCACGGCAGCCGGCAGACGCGATTCCACGCTCTTGATCCGGTTCTGGATGTCGACCCGCGCCAGCTCCGGGTTGGTACTGGGCTCGAAGGTGACCGTGATCGTGGCCATGCCCTGGCTGCTGTCGGAGGAGAAATACAGCAGATGGTTGACGCCGTTGAGCTCCTCCTCCACGAGGCTGACCACCCCGGCATCGATGGCCTCGGCAGACGCGCCGGGATAAGTCATGGCCAGCTCGATCTGGGGCGGTGCCACCGCCGGGTACTGCGCCACCGGCAGACGCGGCAGGGCCAGCAGCCCGGCAAGGATGATGAAAAGGGCTATGACCCAGGCAAAGACCGGGCGTTCAATGAAAAAGCGTGACATTCAGGGGGAGCTTCCTGCAGAGGGTTCAGACGCCGAGCCGGATTCAACATTGACGCTCATGCCGGGGCTGACCTGCTGAAGGCCCGAGGTCACTACACGATCCCCCTCCTTGAGCCCGTTCAGCACGATCCATCGCCCGTCATGGACGCCGCCCAGTGTCAGCGTGCGCTTTTCGATTCGGTCCTCGTCGTTGACGATCATGACCACCGGCTCACCGGCACCGTCGCGCTGAACGGCGCGCTGGGCCACCGTCAGACCCTTCTCTAGGCGTTTTACGGGCACGCGCACCTGAACAAAGGCGCCAGGCAACAGTGACTGGTCGGCATTGGCAAAGGCGCTGCGCAGTGTGACCTGCCCGGTGCCCTGATCGACAGAGGTATCCGAAAACAGCAGCTGCCCTGCCCGCGCCTCATCGCCCGGCTGAATCAGCATGACATCAGTGCCGTCGATCCGATCCCCCTCGCCCCCGGCCTGGCGAATCGCCGTGTACTGCTCCAGTGGCTGGGTGATATCGGCATAGATGGGGTCAAGCTGTTGAATGGTCGCCATCAGGGTGGCTTCGTTCTGACCGACCAGTGCACCTTCGGTCACCTGGGCCGGACCGATCCGGCCGCTGATGGGTGCGGTGACCGTGGCATATCCAAGCTTTAACCGCGCGCTGGCCAGCTCGGCCTTCGCCGAGGCCACCTCCGCATCGGCCTGCTGCGAAAGACCGCGAATGCTTTCATAGTCCTGCCGGCTGATGGCATTGGCATTGATCAACCTTTCATAGCGCTGCGCCTTTCTGCCGGCGTCCGACCGGTTGGCCTCGGCCTTGTCCAGCGCCGCCCTTGCCCGTGCGACTTCAACCTGCAGGGGCTCGGGGTCGATCTGAAAGAGCGTATCGCCGGCCGAGACCTGGTGGCCTTCCTGATAAAGGCGCTTGAGAACAATGCCGGAGACCCGGGCGCGCACCTCGGCAACCCTGGAGGCCTTCAGGCGACCGTTCAGATCGGTGGTCACCACCAGCGGTGCTGCCTGCGCCACCTCGACCGTGACGCCGGCCGAGGATGGCGCCTCCTCCTCGGACTCGCTGTGGTGACAGGCCGAAAGCAGCAGACAGAGTCCGCAGATCAATGACAGCAGCAGGACAGATACTCGACGGTGAGCGGCAAGCATGGGTTTTCCCGGTAAATTTTGAGGGGATACTAATGGCTTTTGTATCAGCGCATGTAAAAGATCTCGGCCGGAATGTTAAAAAGTATAATCAGTGGCCACCAAACCCATTCAGGGCGCGGCCGTCAGCCAGTAGACGGCATCGTTTTTCTTGTTGCTTCGCGGGTGTCCCACGGCCAGTACCCGATAGGGTGTATCCGCCGGCAGGTCGAGCCAGGTCAGCGGGTCCTTCGTCGAGTTGTAGCGATCCAGCAGCAGGTAGTCATACTCCTCGTCCTGCCCCAGCAGGATCCGACGTGCTCGCGCGCTATCGACCCCGGGCACAGTCCAGTCGCTGTAGAGGTAGAAGATGGAAGACATGGTTTCGGTAAATCCAACGCTGGCCGTTCTGGTGCGCTGCGCCTCGGGAATTTGTACCGCCAGCGCGTGAAGCTCGCGTCGCATGTCCTTGGCTACATCCACCGCCGGCATCAGATGATTCAATCCGCTGCAGAAAAAGAGCATCGTGATCAGGGCGAATTTGACCCAGCCGGGCCAGCGGGTTATTTCGACGCAGACCATCAGCGTCAGTGCCAGTCCAATCACCGGCGCCGTAATGTGCCAGCTGGTCAGCCACTGCATCAGCTCGCTGGAAGCTTCCTTCGGAAAGTACTGTGCCCACAGCGGCGTAACGGCAAAAACGGCCAGCGAGACCCCCATGGCCAGCGCCCAGCCGCGGCGATACCAGGTGGCGATTCGGCCCTGAAAGCGCAGTGCCGCATCGGCAATCATCAGGGCAAACATGGGCATCAGCGGCGCCATATACATGGTGCGCTTGGTGACCGAGATGCCCAGTACCAGCATGGTCAGAACCAGCCAGCCCAGCATCAGCGCCGTCTGCCAGCGAATCCGCCCGCGCAGCGTGACAAGTTCCCTGAACGTCACCGCCAGCCAGGCGATGAGAAAACCACTCCAGGGCAGCGTGTATTCGATAACACCGCTGGCGTAGTAAAAGGGTTCACCGTCGTGGTTATGGCCCAGCGTATCGGTCGAGGCTCCGGTCAGGCGCCCGACCTGATTGTCCCAGAACCAGGCATGCCAGAGCTCCGGGGAAGCCTTTAGATAAAAGGGATAGATCCAGGCGGCCATGACCAGCGCCATCAGCGCCATGCCGACAAGATGCCAGACCAGTATGCGACCCCATGCACTACGGCGCTCAAACGTCGTTTTCAGCAGATTCGCTTTCAGCAGATAAAGATGGCGCATGAACAGCAGCAGCCATATCGGGGCGATGCACAGCACAATGGCCACCGGGCCCTTGCTCAAAAAGGCCAGCCCGGTGAACACACCCGCCACCAGAAGCCAGCGGTAACGACCGCGCAGATACGCCTCGCCGAAGGCCCAGATGGCGCCCATGCTGGTCATCGCAAGCGCGGCATCCACCCGCAGCCAGTGAAAGTTGACGAGAAACCCTTCAAGTGTTGCCAGCACGGCAACGCTGGCCCAGCCAAAGCGCCTGCCCTGCAGCAGACAGGCAAACCGAAAGGTGGCCAGAAGCGTCAGCAGACACAGGATCGCAAGCCCCAGGCGCCCGGCCATCAAGGCATCCAGCCCGGTCAGGTGCATCAGCCCCACCGCGTAGGCAAAAAAGAGCGGCGGCTTTTCCACAAAGGGAATGCCGGCAAACTCCGGAATGACCAGATTGCCGGAAAGAAACATGCTCTTGATGACGGCCATGACCCGAGGCTCGTCCGGGGTCAGAACGTCATGATCAAAAAGCCCGCTGACAACGACCGCGACGATCCCCAGCACCAGATAACACTGCCACGATCGTAAAAATGCCATTTTATCGCTGTTCATCATGCCGCCCTGCCCGCTTGTTCATGCCTGTCATTGGGTATGTTCCTCAAGTGCCGGATGTCCGGTGAACCGTTTTCGAGCCGCCGTAAAAGGTGATGGCCACCCCTGTCATGATCAGTGCGATACCGGCCAGCTTCAGCCACGAGAAGGTGTCCGCAAGCCCCGGCAGACACAGCGAGCCGACATAGACCAGCACATAGCTCAGACTCAAAAAGGGATAGGCTACGCCCAGGGGCACGGCTCGAAGGGCCAGCACCCAGCAGAGCATCGACAGCGCGTAGCACCCAAGCCCGGCCCCCACGGCCAGAAGCGGCGGCCAGGCGCCCCCCGACAGCGCAATGCCGATCACGTCGGGATCAAGTCCCTCCACCGGCAAAAGGCTCATGCCCCACTTCATTGAAAGCTGCGCGGTGGACACCAGCACCACACTCAGCGCCACCAGCGCCATGTCCGTAAACCGTATCGATGGGCTCATCCTGTAGACGCCACGATGACCACCACGCCCAGCAGGATGACGCCACAGCCCACCCAGTGATGGACCGACAGCACTTCGCCAAAGCTGAATTTCGAGATCAGCATCACAAGCACCAGGTTGAGACTGAGCATCGGATAGGCCATCGAGACACTCCAGTCACGCAGCACGTAAAGCCAGGTGACCGCACCCAGCAGCAAAAAGAAGACCGACAGCATCAGCTGGTAGCAGAGCACTCGTTTCCACAGCGCCATCCCGGGATAGCACGCGAAATAGATCGCCGTTCGCTTTTGCCAGTAATGGCTGGCGACGCTTGAGAGCAGCGAAATGATAAAAAGAAGAGTCGTATTCAAGACTCGCTCCTTTTATAGAAAAGAACGCTGTAAGGCCCATGCCGGAGCAGTCGATCGGATGGCGGCAGATCGCTCTCATCAGACGAGCGCCTTCGAATTTCAACCACGACGTCGTGATGGCGACGCTGATCGGCAATGAAGTCTTCCATCCCGCGGGCATCAATGAACCGGTGGCGGGCATCGGCCTGGCTCAGGCCGTATTCCATCTCGCCCTGATGCTTGAAAAGAAAGACGTCATCGCGTTTCAGATACCAGTTGAACGCCGACATGATGGTGGGGTAATCCGCAACCAGAACGGTGTCTTCCTTCACCCAGGGGGCCACCCGATGAACGAGCCCTTCAGGCTGTTTGGCCTTGAGGGTGCGATCAGGCAGCGCAAACCCGAACAGCATGAAAAATGCGACGGGCGCCAGCATGTACAGCGCAAAAAAGCCTCTGATATTGCGGGTACGGGCCGCCCCTGCAAGACACGCACTCCAGACAAGAAAAGACAGTACCCAGAGTCCCGCCTTGTAGCCTTCGCCGTCGTCAAGCGGCAACAGTTCCAGCCAGAAGCCCAGCGCAACGCCCAGTGCCATGACCAGCATGGCCAGCGTCTGAATGCTGGAGAGACGTCGAAGGCACCGTCGCCCGCCCGGACTTTCAAACATCCGGCCCAGGGCGTGGGTGATCAAAATGGCCAGTGGCGCCATGCACGGCAGGATATAGGTGGCAAGCTTGCCCCTGGACAGGGAGAAAAAGATAAAGGGCAATACCGCCCACAGCAGCGCATAGCGCACCAGAGGCGATGCGAGCGAACCGCGCAGTCGGGCCAGGGCCGGCAGCGCCACGGGCGTCCAGGGCATCAGTCCCAGAAGCAGTACCGGCACGAAAAACCAGACCGGAGCGGCGTGCTGGGCATCCGCTGCAAGGAAGCGATGGATATGCTCGACCCAGAAGAAATAGTGCCAGAAATCCGGCGCCCTGAAGTGGATGGCCAGCGCCCAGGGCAGCGTCACGATCAGTGCGCTGGTCACGCTGATCCAGCCGTAAATCATCAGGGTTTTGACACGCCGCTGCACCAGGCTATAGGCCACCACCACCATCAACGGCAGCACCAGTGCCAGAAAGCCCTTGGTCAGAAAGGCGCCGCCGCAGCCCAGCCCCGCCAGCAGATAATAAAGACAGCGCTCACGATATGAGGAGGACTCCAGCGCCGCATAAAAGGCCACCATGGTCACGGTCAGCCAGAACGCCAGAAAGCTGTCGAACACGCTGTAGGTGCCCACCGCCATCACGATGAAAAGGCTCAGGTAAACGCCGCCCGACAGCCAGGCCCGGTCGGCGCCCCAGAGACGTCGCACCAGCCACACGATGCAAAACGCCCCGCCCAGGGCTGACAGGGCCGACATGAATCGGACCGCGAAGTTGGTCTCGCCAAACAGCATCTGGGCAAAGGCATTGAGCCAGTAGCCCATGATTGGTTTTTCGAAGTAGACCAGCCCGTTGAAATGCGGCACGGCCCAGTCCCTCCGGGCCAGAAGCTCTCGTGACATTTCGCCGTAGCGCAGCTCATCGGGTGACCAGAGCGCCGGGGCGTTCAGCGTCAGTAGATACGCCACCAGAAAATAGCCCGTGACCAGAAACCACCCGGCAGGCCTGAACGTTCTTTTCATGTTGATCATGCCTTGTCAGGAAAGAATGGCCTGTCGGGCGACCCACCCTTCCCGCCCTGATAACCCGGTTTTTTCCAGCCTGCCTACGGGCAGCGTGTTGAGATCCGCCGGCAACAGCGCGCCCAGAGGCACAAACCGAATGCCGCGTCCGGCGGCCGCGACCAGAAACTTCTCGAACATGCTCGCGCAGGCAATCCCCTCGGCTTCGGCATGAATCGTGTACACATTCAGCCGCCCGGGTTCGATGCGCTCGAGAATATGCTGGTTGTAGTTGTCATCGGTGACGCCGTGCTGACCGATCAGCTCGTCATAGGTCGGCAGCGTGACCGGGATCTGCGGCGTCCCCAAGCCCTCGGGCATAAAGATGCTCTCGCCACGACAGTCGCTGTTGTATCGAAAGGAGAACCGCTCCTTTTCGACAAGCGCTGTCTCGTTGCAGCGCCAGCCGGCCACGGCGCTACAGGTGACGGGCGCATCAAGCAGCATCTCGAGGCGGTGATGGCCCTGCTCGATCTCGCGATGGATCTCGGCCGGGTTCATCCGATCGATGCGGGTCTGCCAGCGGTGATGATCCCAGGCATGCAGGCCCGTTTCGTGCTGCATCTGGTGCGTCTGACGAATCAGGTGACCCAGCTTCCAGCCGATATCCGGCCCCGGCCACAGCGTCCCCTTGAGGAGAATGTCGTAGCCATAAAGGCTGCTGGCCCTGGAGCGCAGCATCTTTTTGACAAAGTCCGGTCGCAGCAGTCGCCAGAGATGACGCCCCATGTTGTCCGGGCCCACCGTAAAGAAAAAGGAGGCCCTGATCTCATGGCGGGCCAGGATGTCCAGCAATCGAGGCACCCCCTTCAGGGTGCCTCGGTAGGTGTCTACATCGATGCGCAGACCGACTTGTGTGACGGGCTCACGCATGGGCCTGCTCTTCCAGCGCTTCTTTCAGGAAGAAGTCCAGCGTCTGCTCGATGGTGCTTTCAAAATGCGTGGTCGGCGCCCAGTTCAGTATCCTTTTGGCATTACGAATGCAGGGCTGACGATGCTGGACATCCTGATAACCGTCACCATAAAAGGATGTGCTCTCCAGCAGGTTATAGCCGGCAAAGGGCGGGAACCGATCGCGCAGCGGATGCCGTTCAAACCGTACGACCAGGCTTTCGGCCAGCTCCTTGATGCTGGCTTCGTTCTCCGGTGCCCCGATATTGATGATCTGTCCATCACAGACGCCATCGGTGTTTTCCACGATGCGAAAGAGTGCCTCGATGGCATCGGATATATCGGTAAAGCAGCGCTTTTGCTCGCCACCATCGATAAGGTTGATGGGCGTTCCTTCCACCAGGTTGAGAATGAGCTGCGTGATGGCACGGCTTGAACCAATGCGTGCCGAGCCCAGGTTGTCCAGATGCGTGCCCATCCAGTTGAAGGGACGAAACAGGGTAAATTTCAGTCCTTCCTTGATGCCATAGGCCCAGATCACCCGATCCAGCAGCTGCTTGGAGACCGAGTAGATCCAGCGCTGGCGGTTAATGGGGCCCACAATCAAGGGAGAGGTCTCTTCGTCAAAGGCTTCATCGGTGCACATGCCGTACACCTCGGACGTCGACGGGAAGATGACGCGTTTTTTGTACTTGACGCAGCTGCGTATGATTTTGAGGTTTTCTTCAAAATCGAGCTCAAATACCCGTAGCGGATTGCGCGTGTATTCAATGGGTGTCGCGATCGCTACCAGCGGCAGCACCACATCGCATTTCTTGATCTGATACTCGATCCATTCGTTATGAATGGTGATATCACCTTCCACAAAGTGGAAATTGGGGTGTGGCAGAAACTCCGAGATCTGACTGGCGCTGACGTCCATGGCATACACGGAGTATTTTTCTTCCTGCAGCAGACGACGCGTCAGGTGAGTGCCGATGAAGCCATTGGCGCCCAGAATCAGCACTCGGGTACGCTTTCTTTTGGCCAGCAGACTGCTGGCGGACGGTCCGAACTGCATGCCGGGCGCCAGGTGCAGCTCGCTCACCAGCCGTTCACCGCTCAGATAAAGCCCCTGCTCGCTCTGCGCGGCATCCACGATCAGTGACCCCTGGCCGCAGGCAATCGTCAGGGGGGAAAGAGAGACGATGGTACCGGGCTTCACGTCATGCTGCTGCTGGTCTGCTCTTGCCTTCCAGATCGTGATCCTGCGCTCGCCCATGAAGGTAAACGCTCCTGGATAGGGTTCGGTCACCGCACGCACCAGGTTGAAAAGGCTGCGAGCATCACGTGACCAGTCAAGCTCGCCATCTTCGGGCGTGCGCCGCGGAAAGGTGCTGGCTTTTGTTTCATCCTGTGCCACCGGCACCAGCCGGTGATTGATCAGTTCCGGCAGCGCTTCATTGAGCATCTCCCGTGCCAGAACGACCATGCGCTGGTGCAGTGTGGCGGCGTCATCGGCGTCGCTGATGGCAAGGCGCTTCTGATAGAAAATGTCGCCGGCATCGGCCTGGCGGGTCATGCGATGCAGCGTCAGGCCGGTTTCCTTCTCGCCATTGACGAGCGCCCAGTTGATCGGCGCGCGCCCACGATAGGCCGGCAGCAGCGAGCCGTGCAGGTTGAAGCCGCCTTGCTCGGCAATATCGAGTATTTCCTGACAGATCAGATGGCGATAATAAAAGGAGAAGATGATGTCCGGCTGCATCATGCGGATCTTGTCGATCCAGATCGGATGATTGACGTTTTCCGGCGCATGCACGGGGATACCGTGCTGGGCGGCCAGCTTGGCGACCGAGCCAAAAAAGACGTTTTCGCTGGCATCGTCCACATGGGTAAAAATGGCGGCGATTTCGATACCGCTGTCCAGAACACTCTGGAGGCCCACGCAGCCGAAATTGTGATACGCAAAAATGATGGCTTTCATATCGTTGTCTTCTTCAATGCGCCGTCTGGCGGGTCGTTTCTTTCGAGATACCGGAAACTTCTTTTGAAATAGCGGGCGCTTCTTTTGAAATACCGGACGTTCTTCGCTCGGACACGCCCCTGCCAATCAGCAGGTCCTGAACGAAAAAGCGGGGTCTGGCGCGAACATCGCTGTAGATCCGGCCGATGTACTCGCCCAAAAGGCCCAGGCCGATAAACTGCGCGCCGATCAATACGAACAGGATGGCGAAAAGCGTAAAGAGGCCATCGCCGGCCCACGCAGCGCCCAGCGCCAGACGCAGCACCATCAAAAACAGGCCAAAGACCACGCCAAACAGCGCCATGGCGCCGCCCAGCAGGCTGAGCATGCGAAGCGGTGCGGTCGTCATGCTGGTCAGAAGATCAAACATCAAACTGATCAGCTTCATGGGGCTGTATTTCGAATGGCCGTCGGCGCGCTCGTCATGGTGAACGTCGATTTCGGTGGTACGACGCGAGAAGTTGTTGGCCAGAATGGGGATGAAGGTGCTTCTTTCATGGCAGCCGAGCATGGCGTCGACCACGTGACGCCGATACGCGCGCAGCATGCAGCCGTAGTCGGTCATCTCGACCCCGGTGGCCATCTTGACGGCCCGATTGACCAGCCTTGACGGCAGCCGACGCAGCAGTGTGTCGCGCCGCTTTTTGCGCACCGTGCCGACCGAGTCAAAGCCCTCCTCGATTTTGGCCACCAGCCGTGGGATTTCTTCCGGCGGGTTTTGCAGATCGGCGTCAAGGGTGATGACGACATCGCCGCGCGCCTGCTCAAAGCCCGCCATGATGGCGTTATGCTGACCGTAGTTCCGATTGAGGATCACCCCGACAATGCCACTGTCCGGACGTTTTGACATGGCTTCGATCAGGGCCGCGCTGCCGTCCTGACTGCCGTCATCGACCAGAATCAGTTCATGGGGCTGCCTGAGAGCCTGACAGGACTCTGTGGTGCGCCGGACCAGTTCGGGCAGGGTCACTTCCTCGTTGAACACAGGAATGACCACGGAGACCAGGGTGATGGGCTGATTATTTTTCATTTGGGGTCACTGTTTTCATTCGGGAGCACTATTGCTTTCAGCGCATTGATGACGCGCTCGACATCCTGTGGGGTCATGTCGGGGAACAGGGGCAATGAACAGATCCGCCCTCCGACCAGCGTCGTATTGGCAAGTGCGGGCATGGGCCGGTCATAAAGGTCGGCGTAGTGGTCGCGGTAATATTTTTGAACGTGCACCGGAAGGAAATGGATGCCGGCGCCGATATTTCGGGCCTTGAGTTCAGCGATGAGCTGATTGCGATCAACGCCTGCCACGTCAGGGTCCACCTGCACGATCATCAGGTGTCGGCAGTGAACATGCTCATGCGCGGGAGACTGAATCGGCGTGATACCGGGAATGTCCCTGAGCTTCTCGAAGTAGATCCCGGCCAGCGCCTGGCGTGCGCCAGTAATGTCTTCAAGTCTTTCAAGCTGGCCCAGCGCCAGAGCAGCGCTGATATCGGGCAGGTTGTATTTGAACCCCGGTTCGATGACCTCGGCCTGCGGGGCACGTCCATGGGTCTCCCGATCAAAGGCATCCACGGCAAGCCCGTGGAATTTCAGACGTCGGATTCTGTCGGCCAGCACCGGATCGAAGGTAGTGAACACGCCGCCTTCGGCCGAGGTCACATTCTTGATGGCGTGCAGGGAGAAAATGCAGTGGCCCCGGGCGCCCACCGGCCGCCCCTTGTAGCGTGCGCCCAGCGCGTGTGCGGCGTCCTCGATTACGGTAATGCCGTGGCGCTCGGCCAGGCCGTAAATGGGGTCCAGATCCAGTGAGGCGCCGGCAAAATGCACCGGGATGATCAGTCGGGTTCTGGGCGTGATCAGCGCCTCGATCTGCTCGGCGGTGGTCATCAGCGTGTCGGGCTCAATGTCCACGAACACCGGCGTGGCCCCGGTCAGAGCGATCATGTTGACAGTCGAGACCCAGGTCATGGAGGGGGTAATGACCTCATCACCGGGGCCAATACCCAGCGCCAGCAGCGCCAGATGCATACCGGCCGTGGCACTGCTGAGCGCAACGGCCTCGAAGGCGCCGGTCAGACGGCAGATATCCTGCTCAAGCTGCGCGCTTCGGGCGCCGGTCGTGATCCAGCCGGAACGAAGTACTGCCACCACGGCGTCGATATCGGCGTCATTCAGGGCGGGGCGGCACAGGGGCAAGGCATCGTCGTGCATGGCGGTCATGGCGTGCTCGGTGGTCAGGTAGTAGGAAAACCCGGCGCCGACAGTGCTGACAGCGCCGTCCCGATTTTGCCCGGTGTTTTTCTTGTCGCGCCGAGCGCTGTTGGCGCCGGCCGTGACGCCGTGACCTTCAACAGAAGAAGCGTCGTGACCGTCAGCATGAGAAGAAAACCCCGGCAAATGCGGGAGTGCTGATACTAACGATCGGCTTTTGAGCAGGTGTAAAAGAGTCGGTGGAAGTTGTGAAAAAGTATTAACCATCACCGGCATGTCCCCGGGTCCAGGGTATGCTGGCGCTTTCGTGGAGACGGAACCTTACCGATGGGCGATCTGCTGCTTGTTGAAGACGACACCCCGCTTGCCGAGCTGATAGCGGCCTATCTGGGCCAGCACGGCTACCGGGTGCATACCACCGCACGTGGGGATACGGCCTGCGAACATGTTCGCCGACTAAAGCCGGTGCTGGTCATCCTTGATGTGATGCTGCCGGGCATGGACGGGCTCAGGGTCTGTCAGCAGCTGCGCCGCGATTATCCGGGGCTGCCGATTCTGATGCTTACCGCCCGGGACGATACCCATGATCAGGTGCTGGGCCTTGAGATGGGCGCCGATGATTACATTCCAAAGCCGTGTGAACCGCGCCTTCTGCTGGCCCGCATTCGCACCCTGCTGCGTCGCAGCACCCCGCCCGAAACCGTACCGGACGATCGTATCGTGATCGGACAGCTGCACATCGATACCAGTGAGCGCCTGGTGCACTGGCAGGGTCGCGAGATCGACATGTCGAGTGCCGAGTTCAACGTGCTGGTGGCGCTGGCCCGACATGCCGGCGAGGTCCAGAGCCGTGATCAGCTGCTTCAGCAGGTGCGCGGCATCGAGTTCAACGGCGTTGATCGCACGGTCGATGTCGCCATTTCCAAGCTCCGGCGACGCTTTGAAGATGCCGGCAACGATCCGCGGCGCATCAAGACCGTCTGGGGGCGTGGCTATCTGATGAGCCGCACCGAATGGGAAGTCTGATGATACTGACAAACGCACATGTCAAAGAGCGCGCATGCCCAGAATATTGATTCGACTGTTTCTCATTTTGCTGATCAGCTACGGCGCGGCCTCCTATGCCGTGCCCTGGCTGGTCATCAATCTGTTCAAGCACCGCCTTGAAAGCTACGGCGTGGCGCAGTATCAGGGGATTCTCTATCTGCTTGAGGACCGTCTGGCCGATCTGACGCCCAAAGAGCGCAGCGAGCAGATGCCGGAGCTGGCGGCCAGGTTTCCGGCCGAGCGGCTCAGGATGCTGCCGATCGATACATCCGATATCGGTGCGCACGAACGCCACAAGCTCATGCGTGGCAAACCGCTTGTCACGCTGGATGCCGACGGACTGCCGGAAAAGGTACGCCTCTACATTGGTGATGGTCAGCTGCTCGAAATTTCGATGGACGCCCTGCCGCTGGATATCGATCTGATCTACTGGCTCACCAATTTGCTGATCGGCGCCATTTTAATGGGTGGCGTATTTCTCTGGTGGCGACCGCACTGGCAGGATCTCGAACGCCTGAAGGCCACGGCGCGGCGGCTGGGCCAGGGGCATCTCGATGCCCGTACCGAAATCCCCGCCCACTCGAACCTGGGCGAGCTGGCCGGCGTCTTTGATGGCATGGCCGACGAGCTTGAAGGGCTTTTGGCCCGCCAGCGCGATCTGATCAACGCCGTCTCCCACGAGCTTCGCACGCCGCTGTCCCGGCTCGATTTCGGTCTGGCACTGGTCGCCGACACCCCCATGACCCCCGAGGCCGCCAGACGTATTGATGAGATGAAGACCCACATCAACGAGCTCAACGCGCTGGTGCAGGAGCTTCTCTCCTATACGCGTCTGCAGTCCCCTCGACAGCATCTTGAAAAAACCACCCTCACCATCGAGGCGTATCTGGACAGCGTGCTCAGCGCCTTTGCCGAACCGCTCGAGGAGCGCCACATCAACCTTGAGGTGCATATCGAGGCCGGCACACCGGTCACCCTGGAGCCGCGTCTCACCGCCCGGGCCCTGCAGAATCTGATCAGCAACGCCATGCGCTATTGCCGACAGCACATTCGAATCACGGCCACTCACCGCGATGGCATGCTGTGCATTCAGGTAGAGGATGACGGTATCGGTATTCCTGACGACGAAAAGGCCAATATCTTTACGCCCTTCTACCGTCTGGACAGAAGCCGCGATCGTGCCACGGGTGGCTTCGGACTGGGACTTGCCATCAGTCGCGAGGCCATCACGGTGCAGGATGGCAGCCTGACCATTGAAGACGCGCCTCTGGGGGGCGCAGGCTTTCAAATTCGACTGCCTCAGCCACAATGAGCGCCCAATGTTTTATCCCGCCCCGCGATTGGGCGACAATGCACGTCAGGATGCGAGGCCCCGAGCGCATTGTCATGACGAGCCGATAACCGATGCCGATTCCCGATTTTCACGCCCTGATGTATCCCCTGCTGCAGCTGGCCGCCGGGGCCGGGACGCTGCGCCTGCGCGACAGCTACGCGCCGCTTGCCGATGCCTTTGAGCTGAGCCCGCAGGAGCGCCATCAGCTCAGCCCCAGCGGCCAGCAGTACCTGTTCAACAACCGCGTCACCTGGGCTGCCAGCTATCTGCGCAAGGCGGGGCTTCTGGAATCCCGCGGGCGCGGGCTGGTGGCGATCACGCCGCAGGGCTATATCACCCTGCGCGAAGTGCGCCACATCGACATGGCCTATCTGATGGGCTTTGAATCGTTTCGGGAGTTTCGCCGCCGCACCGGGAGCAGTGCGCCCCGCCCCCGCGGTCCGGAGGATAACGACACCATCGAGGATGTGCCGGACTGCCTGACGCCGTTGGAGAGCATGGAGGTGTCGTGGCGCGCCATTCGTGCCGATCTCGAGTTCGATCTGATCGAGCGCATGCAGCAGATCCACCCGGCGCGCTTTGAGCAGCTGGTCATCGATGTGCTGATGACCATGGGCTACGGCTGCGGCGAATCGGCCGGTCAGAACGTGGGGCAAAGCGGGGACGGCGGCATTGATGGCATCATCAACGAAGACCCGCTCGGCCTTGAGACGATCTATCTGCAGGCCAAGCGCTGGAGCAACCCGGTGGGCCGCCCCGATATCCAGAAGTTTTCCGGGGCGTTGGCTGGCAGGCGGGCGCGCAAGGGCGTATTTATCACCACCTCAAACTTCACCCGCGAGGCACAGGAGTACGTGACCGGGCTTGAAACCCGCATCATCCTGATCGATGGCCCGCAACTGGCGCGTCTGATGATCGATCACAACGTCGGCGTTTCGACCGTTGATCGCTTCGAGATCAAGCGGCTGGACAGCGACTACTTTCTGGAAGAGTAAACCGCTGGAAGCGTCACCTCTTTTGATGAGTCGCTGCCCTGTCCTTGCCCCCGGGGTTAGAAAAACAGCCGTACGGCCAGAAACAACAGCGTCGGGGCCAGCAGTATTCCCAGCCCGGTGTAGAAGGTCGCCGTCATAGCCCCATAGGGCACCAGCCGTGCATCGGTGGCCGCAAGGCCTGCTGCCACACCGCTGGTCGTGCCGATCAGCCCGCCAAAGATCATCGCCGAGCGCGGGTTATCCAGCCCGATCATGCGCGCCACCATGGGGGTCACGATCATGGTCAGAATTGACTTCACCAGCCCTGCCGCAATCGAGAGCGCCACGACCTCGGAGCTGGCCCCGAGCGTGGCGCCGGTGACCGGCCCGACGATGTAGGTGACGGCGCCGGCGGCAATGGTGGTGATATCCACCGCACTGGTGTAGCCAAAGCCCACGGCCACTACGGCGCCGGCGAAAAAGGACACCAGCACACCGGCAAAGAGCGCAATCAACCCGCGCATGCCGGCCTTTTTAATCTCGGAAAAGCGCACCCCATAGGCGGTGGCGATGATCGCCAGATCACGCAGCATCCCGCCGCCCATCAGGCCCAGTCCGGTAAACAGCGACACATCCGCCAGCCCGTGGCTGCCGCCGGTATAGATGCCGCCAAAGTAGGCCAGCGCCAGCCCGATCAAAATGGCGATCGCCGAGCCGTGCAGTCGATTGGCGGTCAGGTGTTTGCTCATCCAGTGCGAGACGAACATGGTCAGGCCGATCACGGCAAAGGCGGCAATCAGGTGATACTTGTCCAACAGCGTCATGATGGAATCGTTCATGGCACACTCCAGGGGCGTGATCGGTTAACGGCTTCTGCCATGAACCTGCATGGGCTGCGCATCCAGTGGCCGGGCTTCATCCACGCGCTTGCCGGTGAGTACCGGCACCAGCGCCAGACCCAGCACGAGCGCCAGGGCACCGGCCAGAATCGCCACCATGCCACCGCTGAAGGCGGCCGCCACGTTCTGACTGGCCGCCATCGCCACCACGATGGGGATATACATCGCATTCCAGAAGTTGATCCCGCTTTCGGTGCTCTCCGGCAGATGGTCATGCGTTTTCAGATAGCCGGTCACAAAAATCAGCAGCAGCATGGCGATCCCCACGCCGCCCAGATTGGCATTGATGCCCAACAGCTGCCCCAGCACATCGCCAATGATCAGACCGACCAGCATGCAGCCGGCCAGCAGTGCCACGCCATAAATCACCATGATGCATCTCCTTGTATTTGTTGGATCAGACCGTCCACCGCAGAAGCGCTGCGGGGGTCACGGTCGATAACGACGCCACGGTTACCCCTTGTTGTTGTAGATGGTGTTGCGCAGGTCTTAGGGGTGGGCAGCGGCCGCCTGCTGATAGGTATCCGCGTAGCGCTCGCGCAGCACATTCTTTTGCACCTTGCCCATCACGTTGCGCGGCAGCGCATCGATAAAGAATACGCGCCCGGGCTGCTTGTAGCGGGCCAGCTTGTCCTTCAGTGCCGCCAGCACCTGTGCCTCATCAAGACGCGCATTGTCCCGCAGCACGACTGCCGCCGTGACGCCCTCACCCAGATCCGGATGATGCACCCCGATGACGGCTGACTCCGCCACCTCCGGCAGCGCATCGATCCACTGCTCGATCTCCTTCGGGTAGACGTTGTAGCCCCCCGAGATCACCAGATCCTTGTCGCGCCCGACGATATTGAGATAGCCGTGCTCATCGATCAGCCCCAGATCACCGGTGATAAAAAAGCCGTCGTCACGAAACTCTTCGCGGGTCTTGTCCGGCATGCGCCAGTAGCCCTTGAACACGTTGGGCCCACGCACCTCGACCAGTCCCGTTTCACCATCGGGCAGAGGCTTGCCGCTGTCGCGGTCGGTAATGCGCACCTCGCTGCCGGGCAGCGCCATGCCGACCGTGCCGGGGCGGCGCTCTCCGTCGTAGGGGTTGGAGGTGTTCATGTTGGTCTCGGTCATGCCGTAGCGCTCTAAAATGGCATGACCGGTGCGCTCGAAGAACTCGCGGTGGGTCTCGGCCAGCAGCGGCGCCGAACCCGAGATGAAAAGGCGCATGCCGGCAGCACGTTCGCGATCCAGCCGCGGGCTTGTCAGCAGCCTTGTATAGAAGGTTGGCACGCCCATCAGCACCGTGGCGCGCGGCATCAGATCCAGCAGCTGCTCGATATCCAGTTTTGGCAGCAGCGTCATCGAGCCGCCCACCATGAGGGTGACGTTGCAGGCCACAAACAGGCCGTGGGTATGAAAGATCGGCAGCGCGTGCAGTAGGTGGTCGGCATCAGAGAACTGCCAGGTCTCGACCAGCGCCTGACTGTTGGCGGCCAGGTTGCCGTGGGTCAGCATCGCGCCCTTGGAACGTCCGGTAGTGCCGGAGGTATATAAAATCGAGGCCAGATCGTCGCGGTCCACCTCGGCGATCCGCGTCTCCTCGAAGGCCCCATCGGCCTTCTCCATCAGGGTGCCGTCACCTGCCACACCCAGACTCTCCACATGGGCTACACCGCAGCGGCTGGCAAGCGCCCGGGCCTGTTCGAGATCATCCGGACGGCAGATATATAGCCGCGGTTCGGCGTCACCCAAAAAGTATTCGATCTCCGACTCGGTATAGGCGGTATTGAGCGGCAGCCAGGCCGCCCCCACCTGCAGCGCGGCCAGATAGAGCATCAGTGCCTGCGCACTCTTGTCGACCTGCACCACCACGCGATCGCCCGGCGTCACGCCCAGCGTTTGCAGAACGCTGGCAAAGCGACGTGACTGGGCCAGTACGTCGGCGTAGCGGTATTGATGCCCTTCGGGAGTGTCGATCAGCACCTTGTCGGGGTGGCGCTCGAAATGGGGATAGAACTGCAGATAAAGGTTATGGTTCATGGAAACTCCTGCCGGTAGATCCTTTTACCCCTGCCGCCCCGAGAGGGGCCGGGTGCCGTGCTCGTCTCGTTGATCGCCCCAGGCCTCGATTCAGGCATTGTCCCGCGAGACAAGGCGCTTGCGCCCGGCTCTGGCCTGGCGACGAATATCGCTGGTACAGACCACGGTGCCCTCACGGCTGAAGGCCTCATGGTTCTGCTCGATGCGATCGATCTCGTAGAGGTAGTTGACCATCAGGCCGTGGGCCTGCTGACAGCCCTTCTCGGAGGTATCCCCCGGCCAGTTGATGCGATGCAGGCTGGCGCCATTGCCCAGATGAAAGCGCGCCACCGGGTCCAGCGGCTGACCCTTTGTGCTGCGCGCGTCCAGCAGATAGTGCGCGGCCAGTGCACGAAGCTCGGGGGCCAGGCGCTGGCGCTCCTTTTGATCGAGGGTCCAGCTGGCCCGATCAAGCGCGACGCAGACCTCATCGTCTTCCGGCAGTTCGCCCTCCTCACGCTGCGTGGACAGCCAGCGGGCAAAACCCGGGACCGGCGAGAGCGTGACGAAATTGACCAGTCCCGGCAGGTCCTTCTTGAGCTCCTGCACCACCTGCTTGATCAGGAAGTTGCCAAACGAGATGCCCTTGAGCCCGCTCTGACAGTTGCTGATGCTGTAAAACGCTGCCGTATCCGCCTCGCCCGGCGCAATCTCCTCACCGCCAGCCAGAATGGTCTGAATGTTGTCGGGAATGCCCTTGCACAGCGCCACTTCGACAAAGATCAGCGGTTCATCACCGGTCGCCGGGTGGAAGAAGGCGTAGCAGCGCCGATCACCGGGATCGAGCCGGCGGCGCAGGTCCGACCAGTCCTGAATGGCGTGGACCGCTTCATAGCGAATGATCTTTTCCAGCACCGCCGCCGGGGTATTCCAGCCGATGCTTTCCAGCATTAAAAAGCCGCGGTTGAACCAGGAAGCGAACAGGTGGGCAAAGTCATCATCCAGCGGGGCAAGTTCGGGATTCGTTTTCAAAAAGCGCAGCAGATCGGCGCGCATGGCCACCAGCTCATAGGTGCCGCCCGGGCACAGATTGAGTCGGCGCAAAAGGTGCTGGCGGCGCGGCTCGCAGGCGGCAAAAAGCTTTTGAAGCGTGGCGTTGTCTTCCTTCTCGCTCCAGTCACGGTAGGCCTTGTGGATATCGTCGGCGTCAGCGGCGTAGTGCTCGGCGAGCATTTCGAAAAAGGCCAGCCTGTCAGCGTCATCCAGGCTTCGATAGCGCATCAGGGCCTGCTGGGCGATCAGGATCTGGGAGGCTTCCCCACCGCGCTGCATGAGCGTTTCACAGCTTGAGGCCAGCTGCGCCAGACTTGCGGTCCTGTCGTTACTCTCACCACCGGTGCTGCGAAAACGCTCACGGGTGCGGCGTTCAAGCCCGGACAGCAGCTCCTGGAGAAAATTCATGTTGACGTTCATGGCAGCCCTCTTCGGTGGCGTGAACGGAGATCCCGACGCCCGGCGATGGCTATTGCTTGTCATCGAGGCGAAAGTTACTTTTCATATACATCTTTTCATATACATGTCACCGCACTGTTATATATAACAATCCGCGCGCTGCCCGAGGGTGTCAACATGGGAGAAAGTCTATTGAATGAAAGTCCAGGAAGGCGTATTCCCCAGGCGCAGCGGCTTCGTGATCTGCTGGAAGATGCCATTGTCGAAGGCCATTACGCCCCGGGCGACCGCCTCGACCCCGAAGCACTGGCCCGTCAGTATCAGTGTTCACGCACGCCCATCCGCGAGGCACTGACCCAGTTGGCCGCCTCCGGCATGGTGAAGGTGGCGCCCAAGCGCGGCACCTTTGTGGCACGTCTGAGCGTGACCGAACTGGTCGAGCGCTTTGAAGTCATGGCAGAGCTTGAGGGCATGTGCGGTCGGCTGGCCGCAAGACGCATGAACGACGACGCCCTGGCCACGCTGCAAAAGGCGCAGGCCGCCTGTCGCCAGTGCATGCTCGAAGGGGATATCAACGGGTATTACTATGAAAACGGCGAGTTTCATCGCCTGATCTATGAAGGCAGTCACAACGCTTTTCTGGCCCAGGAAGCCAGACGCCTGCACGCCATGCTAAAGCCCTATCGACGCCTGCAGCTACACGCAAGACACCGGCTGGAAAGTTCCTGGTGCGAGCATGAGCGCATCGTTGCGGCCCTGATGGCAGGTGATGCCGAGACGGCGCAGTGCGAACTAAGGGGACATGTCCTGCTTCAGGGGGAGCGCTTCAACGACCTGGTGGCCTCGATGCAGCGGCTGGGCCAGGCGCACGCCTGATAGCACCAATGCTGACGCCGACGATGTGTGGCATCAGCGTCAGTGATCCTCTCGATAGGCCGTATAGGTCTGTCGGGCGCGGGAAAAGTGCTGTCTGACCGCCTGTTCGGCGCGCTGCGGATCACGTGCAAGCACCGCATCCAGAATGGCCTGATGCTCTCCCGCCACCATCTCCAGATAGCGCCGCGCGACCCCGGTATCCAGCTCGTTGTCGACCAGCCGGGCACGCGGAATGGCTTCCTGGCTCAGCGGTTCGTAAAAGGACAAAAAGAAGGGATTGTGGGTCGCCTCGATAATGGCGTGATGGAACTGATAATCCTCGTGCCGCGCCTGGCGGTCATGTTTCATGGCCTCCAGGAAGGCGGCATGGGTAGTCTCAAGACGGCGCGCATCGTCATCATCATGGCGCTCGGCTGCAAGCGCCGCCGCACGCGGCTCCAGGGTCAGGCGAAGCTCCAGCACATGCAGGATATCTTCCACCGTATTGGCACTGATGCGCCGGGCTGGCGAAGGGGCCGACTGGCGCGTCTGGATGACGCGCGTGCCGATCCCCCGCCGGGTCTCGATCAGCCCTGACGAGCGCAGATGCGCAATCGCCTCGCGTACGGCAGTACGGCTGACGCCAAACATGTCACACAGCGCGCTTTCCGTGGGCAGCTTGTCACCCACGGCAATCTGCCCGTTGGCAATCGAGGTTTCCAGCTGACGGGCAATTTGTCCCGACAGGCTGCCCTGCTGGGTAATGCGTTCAAGCTTGAGCGTTTTCATATTGACCATCTGCTGTTGTGTCATGCCAGGTATCGATTACACGCGCCAATCATACCGTACAAGCCGTACTGCTGTTGCCGGACCACGGATGCGCTCGCCTCTGCGATAGCCTTGCCTGTATCAGGCGGGCGTCAACGCCGGTGAGCCTGCCAGCACCCGCTTCAGATTGTCGGCAGCCAGATCACACATGGCGCTGCGCGTTTCAAACGTTGACGAACCAATATGGGGCAGCAATACGGCATTATCGAGGGCCAGCAACGCGGAATCCTGCGCCAGCGGCTCGCGCTCATAGACATCAAGGCCTGCATAGTAGAGCGTGCCATCCTGCAGACAACTGATCAGGTCCTCTTCCCTGACCACCTGACCGCGGGAAATATTGATCAAAATAGCCTTTTCGCGCGTGGCGGCCAGCAGTTTTCGATCAATCAGCCCCTGCGTGCCTTCTGACAGCGCCACGGTCACCACAATGAAGTCGGATTCGCTGAACAGCGTTTCAAGCGATACCTGGCGCGCATCAAACGCCTTTTCAAACTCCGGCCTGTCGCTGCGGTTGTAGAAAACAACCGGCATGTTGAAGCCGTGATGGCCGCGCTGGGCCACTGCCTGTCCGATACGCCCCATGCCCACAACACCGAGCGTCTTGCCGGTGATGTCGATGCCAAAATCCGTGCGGCCCAGCGAGGCCTGCCACTGCCCGGAGCGCACCTTGCGCTCCATCTCGCCGGCGCGTCGGGCCGCCATCATCAACAGCAAGAACCCGGTATCCGCCGTGGCATCGGTGAGCACTTCAGGCGTATTGGTCAGCACGATACCGCGGGCCTCAATGGCCTCCTTCGGGTAGGCATCCACGCCCACCGATACGCTGGCGATCACCTTCAGGCGCGGCGCGCCATCGAGCAGGGCCTCATCGAATTTGACGTTGGAGCCGATAAAGGCATCGGCATCACGCATCGCCTCCCGAAAGGCCTGCCTGTCCTCGTCACTGGCCAGACGCTGAAAGTGCGTGACGTGATAATCGGCCTGCAGCTGCGCCAGCAGTTCGGGGTAAAGCTCATGTACCACTACAACATTATGTGTCATGTCATTGTCCTGTCAGTTTGAGACGGCATTTGCTTTTCTTTCCCGCCAGGAAGCACGCAGGGAGAAGACGACAAACACCAGCGCCAGTATCAGAAAGGTCACGCTGATGGGACGTGTGAAGAAAGGCTCCCAGCTACCATCGAAGGTCTGCAGCCCGCGGCGCAGATTGGTCTCGGCCACACCACCCAGGATCAGGCCGATCACGACGGGGGCCACGCCGAAACCAAAACGGGCGAGGAAGAAACCGAGCACCCCCAGGGCCATCATCAGATACACATCGAAGTAATCACTGTTGATACTGAAAACACCGATGGCGCAGAAGATGAAGATCAGGGGCAGCAGGAAATGCTGGGGAACGCGCAGGATGCGCACGAACAGGCGAATCCCCCACCACTGCACGAACAGCATCATGATATTGGCCAGCAAAAAGGCCACGAAAATGCCGTACACCAGAGTTGCCTGGGTATCAAAGAGCATGGGACCGGGCTGGATGCCCTGAATCATCAGACCGCCGATCAGCACGGCCGTGGCGCCTTCACCGGGGATACCCAGTGTCAGCATCGGGATCAGCGCCCCGCCGACCATGGCATTGTTGGACGACTCGGAGGCCACTACGCCCTCCGGCGCCCCCTTGCCGAACTCCTTCGAGTTTTTGGAAAACCGCTTGGCCTGATCGTAGGCCATGATCGAGGCGATGCTGCCACCGGCCCCCGGTACGGCGCCCACGCCGGCACCGATGAAAGAGCTCATCAACAGAAGCTTCCAGTTGCGCAGTACCTCCCGCATCCGCGGAAAGGCGCCCTCAAGCGCATTCTCGACCTTCATGGAAGGCCGCTTCTCGTGCATTTTTTCCATGTCCAGCAGCAACTGGGAGACTGCAAAGATACCCACGATCACGGCCAGCAGGCTGATACCGGTCAAAAGCGACATCTGGCCAAAGGTCAGACGCATGGCACCGGTGACCTGATCGGCACCGACCGTCGACATCAGCATGCCGATCAGGCCCACGATCAGCCCCTTGATGAGCGAGCCGCCGGAGATCGACACAATGATCATCAGGCCCAGAATACTCAGGGAGAAGTACTCGGCAGCGCCGAACTGCAGCGCCACGGAGGCGATCAGGGGAGACACCAGCATCAGGATCAGGGCGCTGATGGTGCCGCCCAGGAACGAAGCCGCCACCGACAGGCCCAGCGCCTTGCCCGCTCGACCGTTGGCCGCCATGGGGGCGGCGTCAAAGGTGGTCGCAATGGAGCCCGGCGTGCCCGGCATGTTCAGCAGTATGGCCGGTACCGAACCACCGGCAATGGCACCGCAAAAGGCGCCCAGCAAAAGCCCGATACCGGCGATGGTATCCAGCCCATAGGTCAGGGGTAGCAGCAGTGCCACGGCCATGGCGGCCGAAAGCCCGGGCAGCGCCCCCAGGATGATGCCCAGAAAGGTACCGGCCAATATGGCCAAAAGCGTCAGCGGACCAAAGAGCTGAATGGTATCTGTCAGCGTTTGCATAAAACCTCCCGATGTTCAGCTCAGAATCTGACCTTGAGCAACTCGACAAACACGCCATAAATAATGCCCGTGCCGAGCAGGGCAAAAACCGTTACCCGCGCCCAGAAGGCCGGTTTTGCCACATGCCCTTTCCTGTCGGTGGAAATAAGACATATGAAGGGAGGCATCAAAAGCAGGTACAAGAACGTGGATACCAGAAATCCCGCCATGCTGATGACCCAGACATAAGCGGTACTGAGCACGATAAAAAGCGCGAGATTCAAAAACCCCTGCCGCGATATGGCCGGCAGGTTATTGGCCTTTTTTCCTTTCAAAATGCAGGCAATGACATTCAATATTGCCAGCAGGGCGATAATGAAGGTAATGACACTGGGAAAGGTGGCCGGCGCAATGGAGCCATGCGCGCCGCCTGGAATATCCATGGCCGACACGCAGAGAAAGGCAGCTACCAGTGCCAGCAACAGACTGAAAACGGCTTCCTGAAGATGACCCTTCATGGCATTGCTCCTTAGCTGTTCTCGCTGGCAACCTCTTGTGCCACCGGAATCAGTTCCTGCGCCAGATCATCAACATACTGGTTGAATTCCTCGCCGGAGCGGAAGTCGACATGCAGACCCAACTGTTCGATACGCTTGACGAAGACCGGGTCTTTGGACGCTTTTTCAAGTGCACTCAGCCAGCGATCACGTGTCTGTTCGTCCATGCCCTTCGGTGCGGCAACACCGCGCCAGTTCGAGATATCAATATCGTGGCCCAGCTCTTTCATGGTGGGCACGTCCGGCAGGGAGTCACTGCGCTCACCGCTGGTCACCACAAGCGGTGTCATCTGACCGGATTCAAGCGCACCGCGAAGATCCATCGGATCCATGACGACACCATCGATGTGTCCGCCCATGACGGCCGCCGTGGCATCAGGTGCGCCCTGATAGGAGATGGTGTCAAAGTTGGCGCCAAGCTCCTTGCCGACCAGCACGCTCATGATGTGGGTCGAGGAGCCAATGCCGGCAAAGCCGATCTTCAGGCGGCGGTTATGCTCACCCCCCGGGAGGATATCCTCGACGCTGTCGATCCCCAGCTTGCTGTTGACCGCCAGTACATAGGGCACGGAATAGAAGCTGGCCAGATAGTCAAAGTCTTCATACTTGAAGTTGACATTGCCCATGCCCTGCTGGGTAAACACCTTGTTGTCGATGGCCACGATCGTATAGCCATCCGGGCGTGACTGGATGGTCTTCATGAACCCGATCGCACCGCCGCCACCGGTCAGATACTGGGGAATGATGTTGACGCCCAGATCCTTTTGAAGTCCTTCCTGCAGCGAGCGGATCAGATAATCGGAACCGCCGCCGGGAGAGGCAGGGGAAATAAAGGTAATGTCGTCATCGGGAAAATCGGCAGCCATGACCGTCGAAGACATTGTGGCCATGCTCATGGCCATGGCGATGGCAACATACCCTTTCTTCAAAGCAAACTTTTTCATGGCTGACCTCATCGATGTCTTTTTATTTCCAAAAGTCATACATCATACATAAGCGATAATACGCTTTTTTATGCGCTTGCCTGTGCTCCTTTAGTTCATGCATCGACCATCGTATAAACACAAAAAGGGCCTGCCCTGCGGCAGACCCTTTCGATTCAATCCAGATGGATTGTCAGGCCGGAAAATCAGCCTTCGCGCTTGCCATCGACCAGCCGATTGAGCTGATAGGGGTTGGCATCACGCAGGGCTTCGGGACGCAGCGCGTCCGGCAGGTTCTGATAGCAGACCGGGCGCAAAAAGCGCTTGATGGCTGCAGTACCGACCGAAGTGGCACGACCGTCGGACGTCGCCGGGAAGGGTCCGCCGTGTACCATGGCATCACTGACTTCAACACCGGTCGGCCAGCCGTTGACCAGAATACGGCCCGCCTTGCGCTCCAGAATCGGTACCAGCGCACGGGCGCTGTCCAGGTCGGCATCATCCATCTGCAGCGTGGCGGTCAGCTGGCCTTCCAGATGCTCGGTCACTGCCAGCAGCTCCTGCTGGTCAACACACTCGATGATCAGCGATGTGGCACCGAACACTTCATCCTGCAGCTCGGTATCGGCCAGGAAAGTCTGCGCCGAGGTCGTGTAGAGCCCCGCCTGACACATGTAGGCGCCCTCACCTGTCGGCCCGCGGCCCAGCTCGGTTACGCCGTTATGCTGCGAGAGCCGCTTGACACCTTCCTGATAGGCATCGCTGATCCCGGGCGTGAGCATGGTCTGGGCGTTGGCATCTGCCAGCGCTTCCGTGGCTGCCTGCTTGAAGGTCTCCAGCGTCTCGCCCTTGATGGCAATCACCAGCCCCGGATTGGTACAGAACTGGCCGGCACCCATGTTCAATGAGCCGACAAACGCCTTGCCCATATCGCGACCGCGCGCCTTGAGCGCTTCCGGCAGCGGGAAGACCGGGTTGATGCTGCTCATCTCGGCGTAGAAGGGAATCGGCTCGGAACGTGACTGTGCCACCTTCCAGAGCGCCATCCCACCGCTGCGTGAACCGGTAAAGCCGGCGGCCTTGATGCGCTTGTCGTTGACCAGTGCGGTACCCACGTCACGGCCCGAACCATACAGCAGGGAAAAGACCCCTTCGGGCAGGTTGCAGCGGGCAACGGCCTTCTGAATGGCACGGCCGACCAGCTCGGAAGTCCCCGGGTGTGCACCGTGGGCCTTGACGATGACCGGGCAACCAGCCGCGAATGCCGAGGCCGTATCACCACCGGCGACCGAGAAGGCCAGCGGGAAGTTGCTGGCGCCGAACACGACCACCGGGCCCAGGCCAATATGACGCTGGCGCAGGTCGGTACGCGGCATCGGCTGACGGTCCGGCATGGCAGGATCAACACGCACGTCAAGCCATTCGCCATCACGCACCACGCGTGCGAACAGCCTCAGCTGACCGCAGGTACGCGCGCGCTCGCCCTGAATACGTCCTTCAGGCAGGCCGGTTTCTGCAACCGCGCGCTCGACCAGCGCATCACCGATCGCCTCGATCTCTTCGGCAACGGTTTCCAGAAAGACCGCACGATCTTCAAGCGTTGTCTCCCGGTACTGGTCAAAGGCCTGCCAGGCCAGCGCACAGGCCTGTTCGACCTCATTGCTGCTGCCACCGTTATAGGCCGGCTCCAGTTTTTCGCCGGTCGCCGGGTTGATGGCCTGAATCGGGTCACGCGTGCCCTTGATGGCGTGCTGTCCAATAAGAAGTTCGCCTGTCAGTTGCATCTTTCTCTCCTGATGGTTGCGTTGCATCTTGCCGAGTTCAGCGCACCAGCGCGGGGCGCTTGGGGTCGAAAGCCCAGCCGTCGATCAGATACTGCATGGCCGTGGCATCGTTGCGGGCCCGAACATCCAGCGAGCGATAAAGCGCATGCGCCTCATCAAGCTTGTCCTGGTCCAGCGTGACACCCAGTCCGGGCGTTTTCGGCACGGTCAGCTTGCCGTCGCGAATTTCAAAGGGTGCCTCGGTCAGGCGCTGACCGTCCTGCCAGATCCAGTGGGTATCAATGGCGGTAATTTCACCCGGGCAGGCGGCTGCCACGTGCGTCATCATGGCCAGTGAAATATCAAAGTGGTTGTTTGAGTGCGAGCCCCATGTCATGCCCCACTCATGGCAGAGCTCACCGACCATGACCGCGCCCTGCATGGTCCAGAAGTGACAGTCCGCCAGCGGAATGTCGACTGCGTTCATTTGCGCGGCGTACTGCAGCTGCTTGAAGTCGGTGGCGATCATGTTGGTAGCCGTACGAAGGCCGGTGCGGCGCTTGAACTCGGCCATGGTTTCACGACCGGACCAGCTGCCCTCCTGACCACAGGGGTCTTCGGCATAGCTCAGGATGTCACGAATGGGTGACAGCACCCTTACAGCTTCCTCCAGTGACCAGGCCCCGTTGGGGTCGAGCGTCAGACGCGCCTCGGGGAAGATTTCGTGCATGGCACGAATGCAGTCGGCCTCCTGCTCACCGGGGAGTACCCCGCCCTTGAGCTTGAAGTCGCGAAAGCCATAACGCTCATGCGCGGCGCGAGCAAGCTCTGCCACGGCCTCGGGCGTCAGGGCTTCCTGACAGCGTAGCCGATCCCAGTCGTCCCGCGGGTTGTCGGCCTTCGGATAGGGCAGATTTGTCTTGTTCGGGTCTCCGAGCAGGAAGAGATAGCCCAGGGCTTCGACCTCGTCACGCTGGCGCCCCATGCGCCCCAGCAGATCAGCCACCGGCATGTCGACAGCCTGACCATAAAGATCCAGCAGCGCCGATTCGATCGCCGTCAATACATGCACCGCGACCCGCAGGTCAAAGGTCTGACGGCCGCGCTCTTCCGGCCCCGCCTGGGCCAGCAGGTTTCTGGCATTGTTGAGGGTGCCGCGCCAGGCGTTGAGATTGGTGCCTTCTACCAGCGAACGGCACTTCTCGAGCCCTTTCAAAATGCCCTCACTGGAGGGGATTTCGCCCACGCCGCGATTGCCGGCGTTGTCTTCAAGGATCAGGACACAGCGCACGAACCAGGGAGCATGACCACCGCTCAGATTGAGCAGAAAGCTGTCATGGCCTGCGACCGGCACAATCGTCATGCGTGTAATGGTAGGCAGTGACATACAGGTCTTCTCCTATGAATGGGGGGTCGTTTGGCGACGGTTCTGCCACAGGGTGAAAAAGAGAAAGGCCGCCGCGACCAGCAGAAACACCAGGCTGATCGGACGCGTGACCAGCACGCTCCAGTCACCGCCGGAGAGCATGAGGGCACGACGAATATTGGACTCGGCGATCGGCCCCAGAATCAGGCCCAGAATGACCGGCGCAGTCCCAAAGTCATAGCGGTTGAGGAAATAGCCCAGCCCCCCGAAGCCCAGCATCAGATAGACGTTGAAGATGTCGGCATCCACGGCATACACCCCGATCACGCAGAACATCAGAATCAGCGCCATCAGCAGCTTGCGCGGTACCTGCAGCACCTTGACGAACATCCGGATCCCGAACCACTGGATCAGCAGCATGAAGATGTTGGCAACAAAGAAGGCAATGAAGATGCCGTAGATGATCGAGCCATTATCGGTAAAAAGCGTCGGTCCGGGACTGATGCCCTGGATCATCAGACCGCCCATCAGTACCGCCGTGGCGGCCTCCCCCGGAATGCCCAGTGTCAGCATCGGAATCAGCGCCCCGCCCACCAGCGCATTGTTGGAAGACTCCGAGGCCACGATCCCTTCGGGATGTCCGGTGCCGAATTTCTCCGGCGTTTTCGACATCTTCTTGGCCTGATCGTAGGAGAGAAACGAGCCGATACTGCCGCCCGCGCCCGGGATGGCGCCCACGATCGTGCCGATCACCGAGCTCGACAGCAGCACCTTCCAGTAGCGCAGGGTTTCCAGCCAGCGCGGCCGGGCGTGGTCCATTTTGTTCTTGCTGTGCTCGACAGGCCCGCCACCGAAGTAGTCGACCACATCCTTGAGCACCTGGGAGACGGCAAACAGACCAATCAGCGCCGGCAGTAGATTGACGCCGGTCAGCAGTGACAGGTTATTGAATGTATAGCGCTGTACCCCGGCGACCGGATCGGTGCCAACCGTGGCGATCAGCAGGCCGATCAGACCCGCCACCAGCCCCTTGATCAGCGACTTGCTGGAGACAGACGCAATGATTACCAGCCCGAAGACGCTCAGGGCGAAATATTCGGCCGGGCCAAAGCGCAGCGCAAAATCGGCAATGGGCGGTGCCAGCAGACTCAGCACCACGGCACTGAAGACACCGCCGACGAACGAAGCCACGATACAGATACCCAGCGCCCGACCGGCCTCACCCCGACGCGCCATGGGGAAGGCATCAAGCGTGGTGGCCACCGATGACGGCGTACCGGGAATATTCAGAAGGGTGGCCGACACCGACCCGCCGGCAATGGCCCCGCACAGTGTGCCCAGCAGCATGCCCATGCCCATGACCGGCGGCATGCCAAACGTCAGCGGCAGCAGCAGCGCGATCGCCATCGCGGCCGTCAGCCCCGGCAGTGCGCCCATGATCAGACCCAGCAGCGTACCGCCGCCGATGACCAGCAGCACGTGCCATTGAAAGACCAGTCCGAGCGCTTCTACATAATCTCCCATGTCATACCCCCATCACGCCGATGGTGGGCAGCACGATTTCGAACCCCACCGAGAAGATCAAAAAGATGGCCACTGACACGACGGCAGAAAACAGCGCCAGCATGAGCACGCGCACCATCGGGATACCGTCGCCACGCTGTCGTGACAACACGCTGATGATGGCCACGCACAAAAAGAGAAACAGCGCCGTGGACACCACATAACCCAGTGGCTCCAGCAGTACGGCATACAGCACCAGCAAAAGCGCCACCGCACCCCAGGCCAGTACCGGCACCCAGGCTGGCGAAGTGGCCGCCTCGTCGGAGGTATCGCGCGCCAGCAACGTGCCTGCAACCAGGCCACGAACCATTGAGATCAACAGCAAAATAGCGATGGCTGAGGATATGGCGCGGGGGAAAAACGCGGGGGAAAGACTTCCCCCCGCGGCATTGGCCGGCAGGTTCCAGGCTTCCTGCAGAAACCACCCCGCCAGCGCCAGCAGTACCAGATGAAACAGTGCATCACTGCGTGTTCTGACCATGTTCAATACTCCCCGGCCGTTTTACTGGCGAATCGCGCCGGCTTCTTCGATCAACGGTTTGGAAGTTCTTTCGACAAACTGGTCCAGCTCTTCGCCATACAGAGGACTGACATCGGTGCCGATACTGCGGGCGGTTTTCTGGAACTGCGGATCCTCGACCATCTGCTTGACGGCTTCGACCCATTGCTCCTCGATGGCCGGATCAAGACCCTTGGGTGCTGCGATACCGCGCCACTGCGCCAGTTCGAAGTCGTAGCCGGCCTCATGCATGGTTGGCGCATCTGGCAGTACGCCACTGCGCTCTTCACCGGTGGTGACGATCGCCTTGAGGCGGTTGCCGTCAATGGCCGAAATCACTTCCGACGGGTTGAGTACCACACCATCGATATGACCACCCATGGCCGCGGATACTGCCGCCGAGCCGCTATCAAACGGGATGACTTCCATCTTGATGCCCAGCTCGCGGGCCAGCATCAGTGACACGATATGTGTGGAAGAGCCCACACCGGAGGCCCCCATGCGAAGCGGCTCGCCTGATGCCTTGCGCTCATTGACCAGGCTTTCCAGGTCCGACCAGTCGTCGTTGGGACGCACGGCCATGACGTAGGGCTCTACCAGTACGCGGGCGATAAACTCGAAGTCATCCCGTGTAAAGGCCACGTTGCCCAGCCCTTCCAGAGTAAAGGTGGCATTGGTCGGGATGGTAACGGTATAACCATCCGGCTTTGAGGCTACAGCACGTGAGAAACCGACTGCCCCACCGCCGCCGCCAATGTTGCGCACCACGATGGTCGTGCCCAGCGCCTTTTCAAGACCGGGCTGCATGGCGCGCACGGCCGTATCCGCGCCGCCACCGGCGGACCAGGGCACGATGAACTGAATATTCTTGGAAGGATAATCGGCGGCCATGGCCATGCTGCTGGCCAGCATGGTGGCAGCGCCCAGTACGCTCAGTATCTTTTTCATGCCATCGGCTCCTTGTCGCCTGCCCGCATGGGTCGTGGTCCATGCGGGCAAACCGTCGTGAATGATTAACGTACGCGCTCGATCAGTGTCTTGAGCTGCTCGACTTCTTCAGCATTGGGCATGGTCAACGGGGCACGAACGTTACCTGCCGGATATCCCACCTGGGCGGCACCGGCCTTCACCAGGCTGACGGCATAGCCACGGCACGTATCGCGCAGGGCAACGAAGGGAATGAAAAAGTCATTGGTCAGACGGGCCACGGTGTCGTGATCGCCGGCGCGCAGGGACTTGTAAAAGTGCACGGCCATCTCCGGCACGAAGTTGAACACTGCCGAGGAGTAGGTGTTCACGCCGATGGAGAGATAGGCTTCTGCAAAGATTTCGGCAGTGGGGACGCCACCGATGTAGATCAGGCGATCGCCCACGGTCTTGATAATGGTGTTGAGCGATTGAATGTCGCCGCGCCCATCCTTGAGACCGATCAGGTTGGGGCAACGCTCGGCCAGCGCCTTGACGGCCTGAGCTTCCAGCGCGCCGTTGGCACGGTTGTAGTAGATGACATTGAGCGAGGTGGACTCACAGATCTGGGCGGCGTATTCAACGATGCCTTCCTGCGAGCACTCGGTCAGGTAAGGCGGCATCAGCAGGATGCCGTCAGCACCGGCGGCTTCGGCGGCGGCTGCATGGGCCTTTGCCATGGTGATGCTCTGTCCGGCACTGGCGATGACGGGAACACGGCCCCTTGTCTCTTCTACGGCAATACGGACGATCTCACCGAACTCTTCAAGGCCCAGGTTGAAAAATTCCCCCGTACCGCCGGCCACAAACAGTGTGGAAATGTCGTACTCAAGCAGCCATGCAATACGCTTGCGGTAGCTTTCGCCATCAAATCGGCCGGCATCATCAAAGTCCGTAACCGGGAAGGAGAGCAGGCCATCGCCTGCGGCACGCGTAACGTCAGCTCGTGAAAACGTCATGTTGGGTCCTCTGGATTGGCCTGCCCCACCGCGTGGTGAAGCGATGTCAGCTACTTTGTCATACATCATACTTTTAAAGCCATTATACGAAGGGCCTGGTCCGCCCCTCGAATAACCTCTCAGGCGCTAAAGGTCTGATGGGCAATGGTCCACTGGCGCGCCTGCTCGGTCAGGGTAATCCCCAGGCCCGGGCGATCCGGCACAATCATGCGGCCATCGCGGGTTTCAAGAACTTCATTGAACAGCGGTGCCAACCAGTCGAAATGCTCGACCCATGGCTCGGTGGGATAGGCCGCTGCCAGGTGCAGGTGGATTTCCATGGCGAAATGGGGCGCCAGCTGAAGTCCGGCCTGGGAGGCGAGCGTGGCCAGCTTCAAAAACTGGGTGATACCGCCAATGCGCGGGGCATCGGGCTGAATGATGTCGGCGCTGCGATGCTCGATGAGCTTCATGTGCTCGGCAACGCTTGAGAGCATCTCGCCGGTGGCGATCGGCGTATCCAGCGCTGCCGCCAGCGCGGCATGGCCTTCGGCGTCGTGGGCATCCAGCGGCTCCTCGATCCAGACCAGCTCGTATTTTTCCATCGCACGACCAAAGCGCAGGGCGCTGGCACGGTCCCACTGCTGATTGGCATCCACCATCAATGGCACGTGGTCACCGATGTGGGCGCGCACGGCAGCTACACGCTCCAGGTCGATGCGCATGTCGGGCTGACCGACCTTGATCTTGATGCCCTTGATACCGCTTTCCAGCGAGTGCGTGGCGTTCTTGAGCACTTCCTCGATCGGCGTATGCAAAAAGCCGCCGGAGGTGTTGTAGCACTGTACCGAGTCGCGATGCGCACCGATGAGCTTGGCCAGTGGCAGGCCGGCACGTTTGGCCTTGAGATCCCACAGGCCGATATCCACGGCGGCAATTGCCTGGGTTGACACTCCGCCCCGCCCGACCGACGCCCCCGCCCACACCAGCTTCTGCCACAGCTTGTCGATATCGTTGGGGTCTTCACCGATGATGGCCGGTGCAATTTCACAGGCATGGGCGTACTGGGCGTAGCCACCGGCCCGTTTGGAATAGCTGAAGCCAATCCCGGTATGGCCGTCACGCGTAGTGATCTCGGCAAACAGGAAAGAGACTTCGGTCATCGGCTTCTGCCGCCCGGTCAGTACCTTGGCATCGCTGATCGGCGTGGCCAGCGGCAGCAGGACATGAGAGAAGGTAATCGAGGAAATGGCATCAAAGGACATGAGGACTCCGAAGGCGCATGGGCCAACCCGGGATAAGGTATCGGCCTGTTGATGTTAGCGCTATCATTGCGCTTCACACAGCCTTCGGTGTCAACCAAGACCAAAGCCTAATGCCATGGCGCTTCTGGCAGTCTCATGCTCACAGGTGGCGGCATGGTCCGAAGGAAGCTGTCAGTTTCCACTCACGACCGGTGCGCCCGGGTGGTCTGACGCGCCACGATCTCAAAACCGATATCAAGGACATCATGAAGGGGCTCGTGATGGCGCGTTTCAAAACGCTTTAACAGATGATCGGCCGTCAGCCGCCCGATCCCGGCGCCATCGATACGCACCGTACTCAGGGCAGGCCATGTCGCGGCGGCAAAGCCCATGTCACCAAAGCCCATCACCGCCAGAGCGTCCGGAATGGCCATGGCCCGACTTTGTGCTTCGGCAATCACCCCCATCGCCAGCGTGTCCGAGCCGCAGACAATCGCCTCGCAATCAGGCATGCGCGCCAGCAGTGCCGCTCCACCCGAGCGTCCGCCGGCAAGGCTGGCCGGGATATCCGCCCAGTGGGTGGTGACCTTGATACCCGCCTGCGGACGGGTCGCCTGCTCGGCCTTGATGCGGGCGTTGAAGCCTTCGGCGCGCTGATGAGAGCGCGGATCATCGGCCATGACCTGCCCAAAGCGCTGATAACCACATCCCAGCAGATGTTCGGCGACCGCTGCCCCCACCGCGTGATGGGAAAACCCGATCAGCATATCCAGCGGGTCATCACTCATGTCCCAGATCTCGACCACCGGAATACGCGCCGCCTCAAGACGCTGACGCGTGGCACTGGAGTGACGGGTACCGGCCACGACCAGCGCATCCGGGCGCCGACTCAGCACGGTCTCCACGACCGCCTCCTCCTGCTCACGCTGGTAACCGGTCAGCCCCAGCAGCACCTGATACCCCTCACAGGCCAGCGTGTCCGTCATCGACTGCACCACATCGGCAAAGAGCGAATGCGCCACGGTCGGCACCAGTACGGCCACCATCCGGCTGCGACTGGATGCCAGCGCGCCGGCCACACGATTGGGTACATAGCCGGTCTCGATCACGGCGCGCTGTACCCGTTCACGCGTACGCTCACTGACCAGCTCCGGCTGATTGAGCGCCCGTGATACGGTCATGGCCGCCACACCGGCGGCGGCGGCCACATCGCTCAGGCGCACGGCCCCGGTGGCACGCGGGTTGTCGCGGCTGCCACCAGCAGATTTTTCAGGGCGGGAATCGGATGAATCTCCCATGCATCTCTCCAGCAAAACATCGGGAATACAGCGAACATCATGTCACAGGCAAGGCATCAGCCCGGATAATACTGTCTTCTAAAAGCACCTGTCGGGCCCTGCCCCGCTTTTCCTGTGCTGAATATGTGCGTGCAACGATAGTCGAAATGATAGCGCTAACAAAACCTGCGTAAGATAACCCCTGTTGTCCGAAGACAACCGTGGGCGAGGATGACACTGCCTGGCGGTCGTCATGTCTTTACCCCGAGAGGGAATTGCCACGCATGAAAAAGACACTATCCGTACTGATCATGGCCACTGCCATGCCGGCAGCCGCCTGGGCGGCAGACTATCCGACCAAAAATATCGACATGATCATTCCGGCCTCACCGGGCGGCGCGGCCGATACGCTGATGCGCGCCCTCCAGCCGGGGCTTGAATCATCACTGGGGCGTACCATCGTGGTGCGCAACATGGGTGCCGGCGGCGGTGCGCTGGCGCTGACCCGTACCGTGACCGCCAAACCCGATGGCTATACCTTCACGCTGGCCAACAATCAGAACTTTACGCTGGAAGGTCTGGGCAACGTCGGCTTCAAGTATCAGGACTTCGATTATCTGGCGCGCATTACCGAGGAGCCCTATCTGCTGGTCAGCAACAACAATGACCAGTGGCAGGACGCCAGGGCGCTGGTGGCCGATCTGAAAAAAAGCGGCAAGCCGCTGCAGGTCGGCACCTCCGGCGTGGGCTCTTCCACCTATGTGGTAGCCTCCATGCTGGGCAGCCAGCTGGGCATTCCGGTTCAGGTTGTCCCCTTTGATGGAGGCTCACCGGCCATTTCGGCGCTGATGGGCCGTCATGTGGATGCCGTGGTGGTCAATCCTTCCGAGGTGCTTTCACAGATTCGTGGCAATCGCCTGCAGGCAGTGCTCTCCACCGGCGGTCAGCGCAGTGAACTGCTGCCGGATGTCATGACCATGAAGGAGCAGGGCTTTGATCTGGCCGTCAGCCAGTGGCGCGGCATTGCCGCCCCCACAGGCGTTGACGAGAACGTGGAAAAGGCTTGGGTCGAGGCCGTCAAAAAGGCGATCGAGGCACCCGAGTTCAAGCGCTTTGCCGAGAGCACCGGAGTGGAGGTCAGCCCGCTTTTTGGTGAAGAACTTGATACCTACGTGACCGACATGGCCGAGGTCATGATTCCGGCCTCACGCAAGGTTGCCGAAGACAGCAACCAATAACCCCGATCGGCGCGCTGCCTGACCGGGCGGCGCCCTTCTCTCCTCCCCTGACGCTCTTCTTTTCAAACGTCTCCCGGCCCCGCCAGCCGCTGCACCGCCTCCCAGATGTCGGGATTGACCTCGATATCGGCAGTGTCGTGGCGACGATGAAAGGTGGATGCGCCGGGCCATCGTACTGCGCGGCCAGACTCATCCGGTGTCGCCTGTGACAAATGCGCGGTCATGTCATCCACCATGGCGTGACAGGCATCAAGGCCGCCCAGCTGCTGCGGATCAAACACCAGAAATACCTGAGAGCTGCCGGTGCCACTGCCGCGCTCGACCCCGTCGATCTCATGCGTTGCCCGTCCCTGCGACAGGAGCGCCGCCATGGCATCGAGCAGAATGGCCAGCCCTGAGCCTTTCCAGTAGCCGGTGGGCAGAATGCGTCGCGTCGCCTGAATGACTCCGGGGTCACGGGTGAGCTGCCCATGCTCATCAAAACCGCCCGCTACCGGCAGCTGCTCGCCGCGTTCCTTCAACACGCCCAGCCGGCCGTAGGAGAACTGTGACATGGCCATATCCAGCACCAGCGGTGCCCGGCCGCCGGGTACGGCCATGACCAGCGGATTGTTGCCGATGCTCTCGCTGCTTGCGCCCCAGGCCGGCATGCAGGATTCCGTATTGGTCCACATGATGGCGGCCATGCCCTGTTCCACGGCATGCCAGCCATAGGTGCCACCACGCATCCAGTGGGTCGTATTGCGCACTGCCACCAGCCCCATGCCGTGCTCCCGGGCCAGGGCAATGGCCCGCTCGGTTGCCTGCAGGGCATGACGCACGCCCAGCCCCTGGTTCCCGTCGTAGACTTCCAGCGCTCCCAGCGCCTGAACCGGCTCGAGCAGCCCCTGAGGATCGACCCAGCCGCGTGCAAGGTAGTCCACCAGCCTGGGAATGCGATCAAGGCCGTGGGAATTCACCCCGTCGCGGGTACTCTCGGCATGGATGCGGGCGCATAACGCCGCGTCATCCGGCGTCAGCCCGGCGCACCGCAGGGCGCGCTCGATCACGCTAAACAACTGCTCGAAGGTAACGCGTGTCATGGTGGACTCCAGCGGTCAGGTAGCGCCCCCGGGCGGCGCAGAACGATTGGCGCGGTAGTTCTGCCAGAGCGTCAGCACCAGCAGGCCCAGCGCCACGACCAGAAAGGCCAGACTGATGGGCCGGGTAAAAAATGGCGTCCAGTCGCCTTCAAAGGTCTGAAGCCCGCGGCGTAGATTGGATTCGGCAATCGGGCCCAGTATCAATCCCAGAATGACCGGCGCCGTGCCAAAGTCGTAGCGATTGAGGAAGTAACCCAGAATGCCGAATCCCAGCATCAGATAGAGATTGAAGACATCGCCGTCAACGCCATACACCCCGATAAAGCAGAACACCAGGATGGCGGACAAAAGCTGCTTGCGCGGCACCATCAGGACGCGAATGAACAGCTTGATGCCCAGACACATGATCAACAGCATGAACACGTTGGCGACCAGATAGGCCAGGAAAATGCCGTAGATCGTGCCGCCTTGATCCGCGAACAGCATCGGCCCCGGCGTAATCCCCTGGATCAAAAGCCCGCCCAGCAGCACGGCCGTGGCCGCCTCGCCGGGGATCCCCAGTGCCAGGGTGGGGATCAATGCACCACCCAGCAGCGCGTTATTGGCGCTTTCCACCGAGACAATGCCGGCACCGTGTCCGGTACCGAATTTTTCAGGATGTTTTGAAAACCGCCGGGTCTGGTCATAGGCCACCAGCGAGGCGATGCTGCCGCCCGCCCCGGGTACCGGCCCGACCACGGACCCCGACAAAATGCCTGCCAGCAGTGCCCGCCAGTTCTGCAACGTTTCCACAAAGCGCGGACGTGCGCCTTCGATACGATGCGTGCTGGCCTGAAGGCGCTCATTCGGGTCATATTCAAAGGCATCCTTTAACACCTGAGAGACCGCAAAAAGACCGATCAGGGCCGGCAGCAGATTGATGCCGGTCAGCAGCGAGAGCTCATTGAAGGTAAATCGACCAACGCCTGTGATCGGGTCGGTACCGACCGTGGCGGCAAAAAAGCCCAGCAGCCCGGCGATCATGCCCTTGAGCAGTGACTTGCCGGCCACCGAGGCGATGATGACCAGGCCAAAGATGCTCAGCGAAAAGTACTCGGCAGCACCAAAGCGCAGGGCAAAATCGGCAATGGGCGGTGCCAGCAGGCTCAGAATGATCATGCTGGCCACCCCGCCGACAAACGAGGCAACAATGGCCAGCCCCAGCGCACGCCCGGCTTCACCCTTCTGCGCCATGGGATAGCCATCAAAGGTGGTCGCCACCGATGACGGCGTGCCCGGAATATTGAGCAAAATGGCCGGAATCGAGCCGCTGGCGCCGGCACCACACAGCGCGCCCAGCATCATGCCGATTCCCATGACGGGCGGCATGCCAAAGGTCACCGGCAGCAGCAGTGCCACGGCCATGGCCGATGTCAGCCCCGGCAGTGCTCCCATGAGAATGCCCAGAAATGTGCCGCCGGCAATGGCCAGCAGCGTACCAAGCTGCAGCACCATGCCCAGCCCTTCCAGATATCCGGAAATCATCCTGCACTCCTTGCCCTGTTATCAGGCATCCGGGCCTTGCGACTCCGGCTCAATTGGGTAGGGGAATCTGAAACACGCGGGTGAAAACGATGTAAATCGCCATGGCCAGCACCAGGGCATACACCGCATAACCGGCAATGTTTTTGAGCATTGCAGCACCCGTCATGCCCTTGTGACTGCCACCGATACACCACAGCCCGATCACGCAGGCAAGGCAGAAAAGCGTGGTGCTGATGACATAGCCCAGCGGTTCAAACATCACGATGTAGGCCAGTGATACCGCCACTACAAACAGCCACTGAAGAGTATTGCGACGCCCGCGTGATGGCGTGGCCGGGGCCTCTTGAGGTGCGGATGACGCCTTTTGAGGTGCGGATGGCGAGGCCGATGTATCCGTGGACAGTGGCGCGGTAGTTGATGCGCTGGTGTGACGCGCTGCCAGCCATTGGCGCGTATCACGGATGAGACAGGGCACGGCGCAGATAAAGACCAGTGCCGAAATCAGCTGGGGAAAAAAGGCCGGGGAAAGATCACCCAATACCACCACGTCGGGCAGCTGGGAGGCCATGACAAAGCCGGTGGCTGACGCCACCAGCAGTATCAGGTCAAAGACTGGCTTGCCAATATCCTGTGCCATTGTAATACCGTCTCCACAAGAACCGCCGACGCTGCTGGCAGCGCCGGCGTTGAGCGACAGGGATGTCGAACGTTATCGGGCCAGCTCGCCGGCCGCCTCGTTCATGGTGACGGCCGAGTTTTCGATAAACTCATCCAGCGCCTCGCCATACAGGGGCGCCACATCGGTCCCCAGATTGGCCGCGGTCTGGTCATATTCGCCGCTGTCGAGAATGTCCTTGATGGCAGCAACCCAGGTCTGCTTGACGTCTTCCGGCAGTCCTTTCGGCGCTGCAATGGCACGCCATACCGTCAGGGAGAGATCATGGCCCTCTTCCTTGAAGGTCGGTACGCCGGGCAAGGAATCACTGCGCTCGTCATAGGTCATGGCCAGCGCCTTCAAGCGCTCGGACTGCAGCACGGAACGCAGCTCCGAACCGCCCAGCACAACGGCGTCAATGTGACCGCCCATGGCGGCAGAGATGGTTTCTGCCCCGCCGGGGTAAGGAATGATGTTGAACTTGACCCCGGTGGTATTGGCCATCGCTACCGCCGCGATATGCGCCGATGATCCGACACCCGATACACCGACCTTGATGGCCTTGCCCGCGCGGGCAGCTTCCAGCAGGGCATCCAGATCCTGATAGGGGCCGTCGCCGCGTGCAGCAATGACATAGGGCTCTTCGACCACCTTGGCGATGAAGTCAAAATCGTTATGCGTAAAGGCGACGTTGCCCATGGCTTCAAGCGTCAGCATGGCGTTGCTGGCCGCCAGCAGGGTATAGCCATCGGGTCTTGATGCCACGGCACGCGACATGCCGACCGCCCCGCCACCACCGGCAATATTGCGAATCACCAGACTCTGCCCCAGCCGCTTTTCCAGCATGGGCTGCATGGCGCGCACGAAGGTGTCGTTACCGCCACCGGCGGAAAACGGCACGATCATGTCAACGCTTTTGGTGGGATACTCCGCCGCCAGTGCGGCCTGGCCGCCAAACATCAGCGTGGTCGCAAGACCCAGTGTGCCCAGTAGTTTTTTCATGTTGTTCTCCAGTCGTCATGTGGCCCTGCAGCCAGGATCAACGCACCAGCGCCGGGCGCTTGGGATCAAACGTCCAGCCATCAATCAGATACTGCATGGCAGTGGCATCGTTTCGCGCACCGGCCGGCAGGGTGCGATACAGCGCGTTCGCCTTCTCGATGGCCTCCATGTCGGGCTCGATGCCAAGGCCGGGCGCATCGGTGACCGCGACACGCCCATCAATGATTTCGGGAGACTCGCGGGTCAGACGCGCATCGCCCTCCTGCCAGATCCAGTGGGTATCCAGTGCGGTCATGTTCCCCACGGCGGCAGCGCCGACCTGGGCGAACATGGCCAGCGAAATATCGAAATGGTTGTTGGAGTGCGAGCCCCAGGTCATGCCATGGTCGGCACACAGCTGTGACACCCGCACGGCGCCGGAAAGCGTCCAGAAATGAGGATCGGCCAGCGGGATATCGACCGAGCGCAGCATCAGGGCGTGGGCCATTTCACGCCAGTTGGTGGCCACCATGTTGGTGGCCACCGGCAGACCGGTGGCATGACGAAACTCTGCGAGAATCTCGCGACCCGAGAAGCCCTCTTCCGCGCCGCAGGGGTCTTCGGCGTAGGCAAGCACGCCGTGAAGGTCCTTGCACAGGCTGATCGCCTCCGGCAGGGACCAGGCGCCGTTGGGGTCGATGGTGGTGCGCGCTTCGGGAAAGGCTTTTGACAGTGCCGTCACGGCCTCTATTTCGCGCTCGCCGGCCAGCACGCCGCCCTTGAGCTTGAAATCGCGAAAGCCGTAGCGATCCTGCGCCGCGCCGGCGAGTTCCACGATACGCTCGGGCGTCATGGCGGCCATGTCACGCTGGCGATACCAGTCGTGCGTCTGATGCGGCGTTGACTGACGATAGCCCAGCGGCGTTTTCTCACCGTCGCCGATGAAAAAGAGATACCCCAGCACCTCGACACTGTCGCGTCGCTTGCCCTCGCCCAGAAGCTCGGCCACCGGCACGCCCAGATGCTGGCCCATCAGATCCAGCAGCGCGGCCTCCAGCGCGGCCACGGCATTGACGCGCAGCTCAAAGGTCCAGGCACCCTTGCCGAAATCGTTGAAGTCCGCGCGCTGACCGCTGGCCGAAAGCCTTGACACCATCGAGCGCAATCTGCCCAGTGACTGGCCTTCCACGACCTGGCGGGCCTGTTCCAGCGAGCGCTGGATGGTCTCGCCGCCGGGGGCTTCCCCCACGCCCACTCGCCCGGCGCTGTCTTCCAGAATCAGAATGTTGCGCGTGAAGAAGGGGGAATGCGCGCCACCCACGTTGAGCAGCATGCTGTCGCGCCCGGCCACGGGGATGACCCGCATGGCCACAATGGTTGGTGTATCGGTATGTTGCGCCATGGCAGTCCCTTGATGAATGGAGGTCTCGCTGAATGTCAGCCCGTCACTGCATGCTGCGATTTACCCGGTGCTGCGTGTCTGGCAATACGTCGATGCAGTGTCGGTTTCAGGCGGCGTCAATCAACGGATGGAACTGCGAAGGTGTCATACATCATACATTTACGACTACGCGACCTTGGTACATTGAACTTTGGACACATGCCCCGTGAGAGGAAGTCTCTGGCGTCCTGTCGCCGCGCATCAGGCAGCAGGACAAAAGGCTGACGGGGAAAAGCCTGCCCAATGGCTCAGGCCAGACGCAAACCGCCGACGCCCTTTTGAGGCGCCGACGGTGTCAGATACTATTGGGTGGGCGTGCTTTCAATCGTCGGGATGGCCGGTACTGGCAAACTTGCCCCCCTGGTAGACGACGGCCGGATCATCCGGGTCAATCTCCCCTGCCGCGGCTTCGGTTTCGGCACGCCAGGGTTCGGAACTGTCCCTGGGCACCCAGCCCAGAAACGAGGACTTGCGGTTGTCCCACCAGCGTTCGCTGTTGTTCGAGACGCCGTAGATCACCGTACAGCCCAGCTTCGGTGCCACGAACGCCCGCTCCAGCAGTGCCACGAAATCTTCCACGCTCATCCAGGTGGCCATCATTCGGGTGTCGGCCGGTTTGGGGAAGCACGAGCCAATTCGCACGTTGAGGGTTTCGATATTGAACTTGTGGTAGTAGAGGCTGGCGAGATCCTCTCCAAAGCATTTGGAGACCCCGTAAAGGGAATCGGGCCGACGGGGTGAGTCAGTATCGATGTGCGTCGTACGCGGGTAATAACCGATGGTGTGGTTGGAGCTGGCAAAGACGACCCGCGGGCGACCATAGTGTCTGGCCGCTTCATACAGGTTATAGGTACCAATGATATTGGCCTGCAGGATGCTCTGCCAGGGGCTTTCTACCGAGATACCGCCCAGATGAACGATGCCGTCACAGTCGCGCACCAGCGCGCTGACACTGTCGGCATCGGCCAGATCACAGCGCACGATCTCCTCGTGATCCTGCGCTCCTTCCAGCGCCACGATATCGGACAGCCGCACATGGCGAGCCAGACGCGACAGATACGGGCGAAGGGCCTGACCCAGCCCACCGGCAGCGCCGGTCACCAACAGACGATTGAGCACGACATTCTCCTTTGAGATATCAACTTTTTGAGATATCAACCTTCGGGGCTGGACACCGCATGATTCATGCCGACAGACGCTCGATTTTTTGAATCATTTTTTTAGATTGCGCCGATTGTGCGGCAATGTCATTACGAAGCGGCCGGGTCCTGTCGGCAAACAAGGCCTGATCGACCTGAATGAATTCAACCCCCATGTCAGCCTTGGCCGTGGCGATTGCCTGCTCGCTGGCACTTTCCCAGGCATCCTTTTGAAACATCATTGATTCATGCGCCGCCTGATAGAGCGCCTCGCGCTGTGCACTCGACAATCGCTCCAGCGCTTTTGATGAAATGACAAGCATGTCGGGCACCCGCGTGTGCTCATCAAGGGTAAAGAATTTGGAAACTTCCCCATGATTGGCCGTTACCAGTGCCGTGGGATTGTTCTCGGCGCCATCCACGACGCCCTGCTGCAGTGCAGTATAAAGATCGCCGAAATCCAGCGGTGTCGGACTCGCGCCCAGCAATTGCGTCATGGCAATCGCGGTGGCACTGGGCTGGACCCGGATCTTCATGTTGTAAAGATCATCAGGGGTATGGATTGGACGCGTGGCGTAAAAACTGCGCGCCCCGGAATCATAAAAGGTTACTCCTTCAAAGCCCCGGTTACGCGAGGCCTGAAAGAGTTCGCGACCGATCTCGCCGGTCAGCGCCTGGTAGAAATGATCCCGGCTCGTGAACAGATAGGGAACATTTAATACCGAAAAGACCGGGTCAAAGGCTTCCAGCTCGCTGGCATTGGTCTTGGCCATGTCCAGAATGCCACGCTGTACCAGCTCGACGGATTCACGCTGTGTGCCCAGCTGCGCGCCGGGGTAAATACGCAGCGTCACCGCCCCGTTGGTCAGTTCAGAAAGGCGCTCCCCCATCATGGCCATGGCCTTGTGCACGGAATGATCGGTGGTCAGGTTATGACTCAACCGTAATTCATGCGAGTCGGATCGCGCTGCCCATGAAGATGTCATTGGCCCTAAAAGAAGGGTGCCGGCCGTCAGCGTGCAAAATTTACGACGATTAATCACGCGGCCGAACTCCTGAACATTGCCACCATTTTTCGAAAGCTAATCAGGCGCAACGACTGGCGTCAAAGCGACCAATGTCCAGGTTGCTGAAGGAATAAGATAGCGACATGCTGACTTTAACCGTCAAGGTCATACATCATACAAGGAGGAGATTTGATGCCCTCTTCTCAGGGATTTCTTCTCGCATTGAACAGGGTGTCATCCTTTCTTGACCGTCTTCTGGGCGCAATGCTGATCGTTCTTTTCTTCCTGCTGGTGGTAGTGGTGACCGTCCAAGTCGGTAGTCGCTATCTTACCGATACCCCGACCACTGCCACTGATGAAATGGCCCGCTTTGCCCTGATCTGGCTGGGGCTTTTGGGTGCGGCCTACGCCTCGGGCAGAATGCGCCACCTTTCCATTGACCTGCTTCCTGAAGCACTTGCCTGGCCCGCCAGGCGATGGCTTCTGTGCTTTCTTCAGCTGCTGGTGTTGTTTTTTGCCGGCTACATCATGGTCTATGGCGGTGGAAGCCTGGTCGTGACGACGCTTTCAACCGCGCAGACCACGCCCGTTCTGGGCTGGTACATGGGCTGGATTTATCTGGCACTGCCGTTATCCGGTACCTTTATCGCTTTTCATGCCTGTCTGCAGATGCTGCGGCTTGCCGGGTCAAGGGATATGCCAACCCCAAAGGAAGGTGACACATCATGGTGATCGAAGCCGCCCTCCTGTTCGGGACGTTTTTTCTTTTAATGATGCTGGGCCTGCCCATTATCTATGCCATTGGCCTGGCATCGCTTGCCACGCTGTGCACTGCCTTCTCGCTGGATACCAGTGCTTATGTCGTGGCTCAGCGCATGCTGGCAGGGCTGGACAGCTTTACGCTGCTGGCGATTCCCTTTTTCATTCTGGCCGGCAGTCTGATGAACCACGGCGGTATTGCCATCCGCCTGATCGACCTGGCCAGACTGATCGTGGGGCGCCTGCCGGGCGGCCTGGCGCATTGCAACGTGGTCGCCAACATGCTGTTTGGTTCCATCTCGGGCTCGGCCGTGGCTTCCTGCGCCGCTGTTGGCAGCGTCATGACCCCGCTGCAAAAGCGCGAGGGCTACGAGCCCGGCTACGCTGCAGCCGTCAATATTGCCTCCAGCCCGGCAGGGCTTCTCATTCCCCCAAGCTCTACCTTTATCGTCTACTCGCTGGTGTCCGGCGGCACCTCCATTGCGGCGCTGTTTGTGGCCGGCTATCTGCCTGGTCTTCTGATGGGTCTGGGGCTCATGGTGGTGGCCGGTGTGATTGCCAAACGCCGCGGCTATCCGACCTCTTCACGCCCTACCGGCAAGGACGTCGTGACCACACTGTTACACGCCATTCCCTCGGTGCTGCTGATGATCATCGTGATTGGCGGCATCATCACGGGCGTCTTTACCGCGACCGAGGCCTCGGCCATTGCGGTGGTGTATACGCTGGTGCTGACCATGGCCATCTATCGCACCGTCACCTTTCGCACCCTGCCGACCATTGTGCTGGATGCAGCCATGACCACGGCCATCGTGCTGCCGTTGATTGCGGTCTCCGGTGCCATGTCCTGGTCGATGTCGCTTGAAAGCATTCCCCAGCAACTTTCCGATTTGTTGCTGGGTCTTTCCGATAATCCACTGGTGATTCTGCTTTTGATCAACCTGGTGATTCTGTGTATCGGCATGTTCATGGACATCACCCCGGCGCTTTTGATTTTCACCCCGATCTTCTTGCCAATTGTTACCCAGTTCGGCATGGACCCCGTCCATTTCGGCGTGGTGCTGACGTTCAATCTGTGTATCGGTATCTGCACCCCGCCCGTAGGGAGTGCGCTTTTTGTGGGCAGCTCCATTGCCGGCGTGCCGATCAGCAGCGTCGTGCGACCGCTGATTCCGATGTTTTTTGTACTGTTGGCGATGCTGCTTCTGATTACCTATATCCCCCAGATCAGCCTTGCGCTGCCCAACCTGCTTTTGAATTAACGAGGTCAACATGCGCTTTCTATCCGACTGGTCACTTCACGACGTCATGGAAGATCGCCTCGTGCTCGAGACCGGCAAGCACCATATGGTGCTTTTCCCAATGGCCTCGAATATCGTCCGTGTCTTCCTTTATCGCCCTGAACATCCCAACCCCGCCAACACCTGGTCGATCGACCCGCACGGTGATCTCGCTCGCGAGGGGCGCAATCGTCTCTCCACTGAAGGATTCGATACGCCGCCGTGGCGCTGGGAAGAGACCGCCGATGGCCTCGTCGTTGAAATGGAGAACCTGCGCCTGACCGTCCGCCGCCCCCTGCGACTGGAGTGGGCGGTGCGCCATCAGGGCCAGTGGATCACCCTGGCCCGGGATCGATCCACCGGCGGCATTGCCGTAGCGCGTCATGGCTCAGGCGTCGAGCACTACATGGCCCGCAATAATGAGGAGCGCTACTACGGACTGGGCGAAAAAAGCGGCGATCTGGAGCGTTCCGGCCGACGTTTTGAAATGCGAACGCTCGATGCCATGGGCTATCGCGCCGACCGTACCGACCCACTGTACAAGCACATTCCCTTTACGATTACCCGCACAGCCGAGGGCCTTTCCTACGGCATTTTCTACGACAACCTCTCGACCTCGCGTTTTGATCTGGGCAACGAGCTCGACAACTATCACCCGCCCTATCGTGCGTTTCGCGCCGAGGACGGCGATCTCGACATGTGGTTTCTGCTCGGCCCGGCCATGCTGGATGTGGTCAAGGAGTTTACCCGACTCACCGGCGGGGTCGCCTTCGGCCCGAAATGGTCACTGGGCTATTCGGGTTCGACCATGCACTACACTGACGCCCCCAACGCCCAGGAGCGGCTCGGCGAATTCGTTGACCTGTGTCAGCAGCACGCCATCCCCTGCGACTCGTTCCAGCTCTCCTCGGGCTACTCGTCGATCGGTGCCAAGCGCTATGTCTTCACCTGGAACCGTGACAAGGTCCCCTCGCCCGAAGCCATGGTAAAGCGCTTTCATGATGCCGGCATGCGGGTGATCGCCAATATCAAGCCCTGTCTGCTGACGGATCATCCGGCCTATAACGAGGTTGCCGACAAGGGGCTGTTCGTTGCCGATTCCGACACCGGCACGCCGGAAATCTCGCCGTTCTGGGACGCTGATGGCTCGCATCTGGATTTCACCAATCCGGCGACCCAGCAGTGGTGGCAGGACAACCTGCAAAAGCAGCTGCTGGAGCTGGGCATCGACAGCAGCTGGAACGACAACAACGAGTTTCAGATCATCGACCAGCAGGCGCGACTGGCAGGGTTTGGCACCCCGCTGACCGCCTCGGTCGCCAAGCCGGTACTGTCGCTTTTGATGGTGCGTGCATCTCATGACGCCCAGGCCCGGCATGCGCCGGACAAGCGCCCTTTTCTGATCACGCGCTCGGGTGGGCCGGGACTTCAGCGCTATGCCCAGACATGGACGGGAGACAACCGCACCGAATGGCGCACGCTGCGCTACAACCAGCGCATGGGGCTGGGGCTTTCGCTGAGCGGCATCTCCAATATCGGTCACGATGTGGGCGGCTTTGCCGGCCCCCGCCCGGATGCCGAACTCTTCATTCGCTGGGTGCAAAATGGCGTCATGCATCCGCGCTTCACCATTCATTCATGGAACGATGACGGCACGGTCAACGAGCCCTGGATGTACCCGGAAGCCGTAGACGCCGTGCGCCAGGCCATCGAGCTGCGCTATCGCCTGCTGCCCTATCTCTACACCCTGCTATGGCAGGCTCATGAGGCGCATGAACCAATGATCCGCCCGACCCTGCTGGATCATGAACATGACGCGCAGACGTTTGAGGAAAACGATGAGTTTCTGCTCGGTCGTGATCTGCTGGTCGCCACGGTCATGGAACAGGACGCGCGCGAACGTACGCTCTATCTGCCGGACAATCATGATGGCTGGTACACCTTCGGGGGAGATCAGCACTTCGCCCCCGGCACGACCATTACGGTGGATGCCCCGCTTGAGCACCTGCCGCTTTTTGTCCGTGCCGGCACTGTCATTCCCACCTCCGAGCGTATCGCCCATGTCGATGCCGAGCGCGACGATGTTCGCGCCCTGCGCGTGTACCCCTTTGCCCAACAGGGCCAGCGCACTGTCACGGTTTTCGATGACGATGGCGAAAGTCATCTCGATCAGGGGCCGGGCGCACTGGTCATGACGCTGGAGCTGGTCTGCGACGATGACAGCATTCATCTCGACTGGCAGACCCGGGGCCACTATCGTCCGGCCTATCACGAGCTTCGCATCGAGGTGCCCACCGGTGACCGGCGTACGCTGATCGTCAATGGTCAGCAGATCGCTGCCGATGCGTCGGTGCCGCTTTTGCCCTGATAACGTTCGCTCACAGGGCAGGTTCTCGTCATAAATTCCCGCCATAAACCCGGCATAAAAAAAGAGGCTTTTGAAAAGCCTCTTTTTTGTCGTCGAAGTACTGTCATCAAGATGTCAGGGGGCTATTCGATCAGCCCGGGCAACCACATGGAGACCATGGGGACGTAGGTCACCAGCATCAGCACGGCAAAGAGCGCCAGATAGAACGGCCAGATGGTGCGCACGGCGTGCTCCATCTTGATCTTGCCGATGACGCTGCCCACGAACAGACAGGCCCCGACCGGTGGCGTGCAAAGTCCCATGCCCAGGTTGATCATCATGACGACGCCAAACTGGATGGGGTCCATGCCGAACTGCATCGCGATCGGCAGAAAGATCGGCGTGCAGATCAGGATCAGCGCCGCCATGTCCATGATCATGCCCAGCGCCAACAGGGTCACGTTGAGCAACAGGAGGATCACAAGCGGATTATCGGAGATCCCCATCAGCAGATCGGTCAAAAGCTCCGGCACACTGTAGAGCGCCAGCAGATAGGAGAACGCCGAGGCGCAGCCGACCAGAATCATGACCAGCGAGGTGGTGCGCACTGATTGATAGACCGCTTTCTTGAAGTTGTCCCAGCGCAGCTCGCGATACACCAGTGCCGTCACCACGATGGCGTAGATGGCACCAAAGGCGCCCGATTCAGTCACGGTCAGAATGCCCGAGAGTACCCCGCCGACAATGATGATCGCTGTCATCAGCCCTGGTAGCGCGGCCACCAGACTGATCAACAGGGCGCGCCAGCCCGGGAAGGTCTCGGCCGGATAGCCCCGCTTGACCGCCACCACGTAGGCGGCCACGGCCAGCGCCACGCACATCAGGATGCCCGGCACCACGCCGGCGATGAACAGCTGGGTCACCGAAATACCGCCGCCCGCCGCGACGGCGTAGAGAATCATGTTGTGGCTGGGAGGAATGACGACGCCAGCAATCGAGGACGTCACCGTCACGTTGACGGCGTAATCGGCGTCGTAGCCCTTCTCCTTCATGACCGGAATCAGAATCGAACCCAGTGCTGAAGTGTCGGCCACGGCCGAGCCGGAAATCCCGCCGAACAACATCGAGGAGCTGACGTTGACCAGCCCCAGGCCACCGCGGACGCGCCCGACGGCGGCCGAGGCCAGCCGCACCAGCCGGTCGGAGATACCGCCGTGGAGCATCAGCTCGCCGGCAAAGATGAAAAACGGGATCGCCAGCAGTGAAAACACCGAGATGCCGGAGAGAATGCGCTGAAAGCCGACAAAGAGTGGCAACCCCTCATACAGGAAGGTCACCACGGCGGCCAGCCCCACGGCAAAGGCTACCGGCGCGCCAACCACCAGACCGATAAAGAAAACACCAAACAGGATCATCAGGCCCATGCTGTTTACACCCTTGTGGTATGGGTAAGGCGCTCAACGATATTGGCGCCGGCGAACAGCACCATCAGCACCCCGCAGATGGCCAGCGGTGCGGCCCGCCAGCTTTCCGACAGCCCGATCATTGGAATCGCGCGGGTCATGTTATCCAGCACCAGATTGGTGCCCTGCCATGCCATGAAGACGCCAAAGACGAGTACGAAAAGATCGGCGACATGACACATGATGGCCCGCGGCACTGCCGGCAGCGCCTCACGCACCATGTCGATGCTCAGGTGCGTGTTGTGACGCACTCCCGCGGCAGCGCCCAGGCAGGTGATATACACCACGATGAGCAGCGCGGACTGCTCGACCCAGGTCGGCGTGTTGTTGAGTACATAGCGGCCGTAGACCAGCCAGCCAAACGAGACGATCAGAAACACCAGCAGCGCACCGGAGATCATGATGCACAGATGGGCCAGTCCATCGAGAATGCGTCCTGCAACGCCTGTGCTCGATCGCTTTTGGGGTATGTCTTCGATCTGGTCGGTAGAACGATTCATGGTGGGGAGACTCCCGGGCACGCATTACCCCTGTCATCTTCGGGAGTAACGCGCGCCCTTCGCTGTTGTTGTTTTACTGTGCGTTGCGAATATCGTTGAGCAGGGGCTCAAGATCGGGATGTTTTTTGACAAAGGCGGCGTAGATCGGCTCCATTTTTGCCTGGAAGGCCGGCTTGTCCACTTCATTGATTTCTACACCGGCGGCAATGACGTCCTCGCGACTCTGCTTCGAGCTTTCCTGCCAGAGCTGGCGCTGCAGGGTAGCGGCATCAAGTGCTGCCTGACGCACGATCCTTTGATCCTGATCGGACAGCTTGTCCCAGCTACGCTTGGCGATACACAGACACTCGGGCAGGATCAGGTGCTCGGTCTCGGAGAAATATTTGGCAATCTCGTCATGACCGCTGGACTCAAAGGAGGGAAAGTTGTTTTCAGCGCCATCGAGTACGCCGGTCTTGAGCGACTGATACACCTCACCATAGGCCATGGGCGTGGCATTGCCACCCAGCGCGTCGATCATCTCCACGTAGAGGTCATTGTTCATGACCCGAACCTTGAGCCCCTGCATGTCCTCGGGCTCATTGATGGCCCTTTTGGTGTTGTAGACGCTGCGTGCGCCCGAATCGAACCAGGACAGGGCGATCAGGTTTTTCCTTTCCAGCGCGTCAGCAAAACGCTGGCCGATCTCGCCATCCATGACCTTGTGCATGGCGTCAATGTCCTTGAACAGAAACGGCAGCGACAGCACGTTGGTTTCCGGCACGATCGGCCCCATCGGCCCCATGTTGAAGTTGGCGAAATTCAGGGCACCGCTACGGGTCTGTTCGATGGCATCGGGCTGATCTCCCAGTACACCGTTGTGAAAGATCTTCGCCTTGACGCGCCCGTCGGTCTTGTCGGTGACCTCCTTGACGAAGCTGTCAAGCGCCTCACTGTTGGGGTAACCCTGCGGATGCACGTTCCAGCCGCGCCAGTTATCAGCCTGTGCCGGCATCGTCATGGCAGCCAGCATGCCGACAACGGCAGCAGCCTGCAGACAATGAACAGGATTCAGGGAATATCCAATCGACATGACATGCTCTCCTAACGGTGAGTAATCAAGCATTTCGCCGGGCAGCGTTGTTCCCATCACGCTGGGCAGAAAGGTAGCCATGTCAGGGGGTTGCAGCGGGTTATCAGAGATTTGCCGCCTGCCGAATAGGAGAAGCCGCACGAACGGGAACGGCATGGCTGGGGTTAAATTTGTCATACATCATATCTGACCTACCACTATACAATGTGTCATTGAACTTTATATGTAGGACATACGATGCCGCCGGTTCCTGCCTGCTGCAGGCATTAACGTCTTTTGAGATTACGCACAAAAAAGGGAAGGCCCGGTGGGCCTTCCCTTTCAACAATCAGTATCTCACCCGGAGGTGAGCAGGCATTAACGACGCGCGATAATCCAGATGGCGTGGATAATCCCGGGAATATAGCCCAACAACGTCAGCAGGATATTGACCCAGAACTGCAGTCCCAGACCCACCTGCAGAAACACGCCTACCGGCGGCAGCAAAATGGCAAAAATAATTCTGACGATATCCATATCCCAACCTCACTTCATTTCCAGAAAGTGTTATTACGACGCCAGCCATGCTGGCGACCAAATGTTCCACCAGCGCTGCGTCCTGCTGCCGTGGCCAGTACGGATATGAGGGCCATCGGTCTCAAAACCAAGGCCGGCACCTGATCAAATTGACGTCACGTCCTCAGGATAGCCTGTCTTCATGGCCGTACCGGAAAAGCGACAGTGTAGACGCCACGAATCGATTGCGCGATCAGGCCTGGCGAGGCTTCCCACTGGCGCCCGCAAGCCGCGTTGCACAGACGCCCTAGCAGGGCGATTTCTGCAGGCTGGCCTGAGAGACATTGCTGTGCGGCTCAACGCTTCGGGTCAGCCAGACATTACCACCGATAATCGAGTCATGACCGATCGTCACGCGTCCCAGAATGGTCGCACCGGCATAGATGACCACATCGTTTTCCACGATCGGATGGCGGGCATGGCCCTTCTCCAGCTGGCCGGTCTCATCGGCCGGAAAGCGCTTGGCACCCAGGGTAACCGCCTGATAGATCCGCACCCGATCGCCGATAATGGCGGTTTCACCAATGACCACACCGGTACCGTGATCGATGAAAAAGCCCGAGCCGATGCTGGCGCCGGGATGGATGTCGATGCCCGTGGCCGAATGTGCCGCCTCCGACACCATGCGGGCCAGCAGCGGTGCCCCGGTCGAGTAGAGCTGGTGCGCCAGGCGGTGATAGATGATCGCGGTGATGCCCGGGTAGCATAAAAGCACTTCATCAACACTGCGCGCTGCCGGGTCGCCGCGATAGGCGGCCATGATGTCGATATCCAGCCAGTGGCGAATGGTCGGTAGCATGGCGCCGAAATCGCGCACGATGGCAATGGCCTGATCGGAGTGATCCTGCGGCGCCTCACCGCGACGCATGGCCGTGTGATCCAGTTCGAGCAGCACCTGATCGAGCAGCGCATTGAGCGCGGCGTCCAGCGTATAGCCAACGAAGTAGTCTTCACTGTGATGGCGCAGATTGGAGGGGCCCAGCCGCATGGGGAAGACGGCTCCGATCACGGCTTCGACCACCTCGTTGATGATTTCGCGTGACGGCAGGCTGCGCCCGCCCGACTCATTGGTGCGCCCGTGATCGGCGCGCCACTGCTCGCGGGCGCCCCTGAGTTCATTCACCACGCTATCGAGCTGCCAGTCGATGGCGTGATCCGCCTTGCTGTAATGATTTAACCGTGCCATGTGAGTATCCCGGAGTGCCGGACGACACCGCAGACCGACCTGCGATGTGTCATGAATAAATATGCTGTTGAGCGTAGCGCAGTCGACCCGGCACGACCCGTGAGTTGGCCCCGAAGACCTTACAGGGACAGGCGCGTGGCGAATCAGGAAAAGCCAGAATGCTCTTAAGTGGGCCTTGAGATCGCCCTTTTCAACGAAGACGCATGCTATCGAATGTCAACATTGTGGCGAGCGCCAGGCGGTAGCGTCCACCAGCGCGGCAGCAGCGCCTGAATCTCGCCACGCCGGAAACGATCATCAATGAGATGGATAACGCCCTGATCCTCTGGCGAGCGAATCACGCGACCGGCGGCCTGTACCACGCGCGTAATACCCGGATACAGATAGGCATAGCGGTAGCCATCACCGAACAGCGCCTCCATGCGAGTCTTCATCTGCTCGTTGACCGGATTGAACTGCGCAAGGCCCAGCGTTGCGACAAAGGCACCGATCAACCGCTCACCGGGCAGATCGATGCCTTCACCGAAAATGCCGCCCAGCACCGCAAAGCCGATGCCCTGCCCCTTGGGCGTAAAGCGTGCCAGAAAGGCATCACGCTCGGGCTCCGACATGCGTCTTGCCTGTGACCATTGCGGCACATCGGGGGCGTGCTCGGCGAGCGCTTCACTGACCTGTTCGAGATAGTCAAAGCTGCTGAAAAAGGCCAGATAGTTGCCGGGGCGCTGGTGAAACTGGTGTGCCATCAGTTCGGCAATGGGCGCAAGGGAGGCGCGGCGATCGCGATAGCGCGTCGAGATATGCCCGGCCAGATGCACCTCGAGCTGCCCGGCAGTGAAAGGCGAGGCCATCTCAAGCCAGGGCGTCGATGACCCAAGCCCCAGCTGATCACGGTAGTAATGGCCCGGCGAGAGCGTGGCGGAAAACAAAATGGCCGCGTGCGCGCCCTCAAACCGCGCCGCCAGCAGCGGTGCCGGCACCACGTTACGCAACGACAGCGTCGCGCTGCGTCCGCGGCGCTCAATATCAAACAGGTAATGGCTGGCATCGCATTCACCGGCAAGCTCGGCAATCCGCACGATCTGCATGGCGTCAAACCAGGCCTCCAGCAGCGCACTCTCCAGGGCGATGGGCGTCTCGACCATCAAATCCCCCACACTGGTGACGAACTGCGACAGTGCGTTGAAGAGCTTGCGCGGCGGCGCATCAAGGCAGATGTAATCGCCGTCGTGCTCTCGCAGCAGCGCCTTCCACTGGCGCCAGAGCCGATCCAGCACCCGCTTGAGCGCAGCCGGGGCCTCACGCCGGGCCGCGGCAAAACGGTTCTGGTCAAACTCGGCGCCATACATGGCACGCCCGCGTTCGACGAGATTGTGCGCCTCATCAATGAGCACGCTGACCCGCCACTGGTGCTGTCGCGTCAGGGCGTAGAGCATGGCGCTGGTATCGAACCAGTAATTGACGTCGCCGATTACCACGTCACACCAGTGCGCCATCTCCTGACCGAGGTAATAGGGACAAACGCGATGGGCCAGTGCAACGCTGCGAAGGCTGTCGTGATCCAGAAAGCCCTGCTGCACCGCCGCCTGACGGGCCCCGGGGAGCCGATCATAAAAGCCGCTGGCCAGCGGGCAGCTGTCGCCGTGACAGGCAAGCTCCGGATGCTCGCAGGCCTTGTCGCGCGCGATCAGTTCCAGCGTGCGAACCCCCGGCTCGCCAGCCTCTTCACAGGAATTCGCCATGCCCAGGGTGGTGAGCGCCTCCAGCGCCAGCCGGCGCCCGGTAGTGCGTGCGGTGAGAAAGAACAGACGATCCAGCTGTTGCCCCGGCATCGCCTTGAGTGCAGGAAACAGCGTGCCCAGTGTCTTGCCGATGCCGGTGGGCGCCTGCAGCATCAGATCGCGTCGGGTACTGATGGCCTTGAATACACTTTCGGCCAGCGCGCGCTGACCGGGGCGAAAATCAGCGTGAGGGAACGCCAGTTGCCCCAGCGCCTGCGCGCGCGCCGTTTCATGGGCGAGCTCCTGCTCGGCCCAGTCAATGAAACGCTCACACTGGGCGATAAAAAAGGCCTCCAGCGTGTGGCGATCCATGGTCTCGACGAGCACGGTTTCGCGCTGCTGTTCGATATCGAAATAGACCAGCGCGACCTCGATGGCCTCGAGTTCCCGCTCGCGACACATCAGCGCGGCATAGACCTTCGCCTGCGCCCAGTGCAACGCGCGTTGATTATCCGGCATGGCATCAATGTCGCCCCGCCGGGTCTTGACCTCCTCCAGCCGCTGGCGCACCGGGTCATAGCCATCGGCCCGCCCCCGCACGATGAGTGCGCCATAACGGCCTTCGAGCGTGACTTCATGCTCGTAATGCTCACCCCGACGCGAGGCCACTACCTGATGGCCGGCAATACCCTGCTGCGCGGTGGGCGCCGGCGTAAAGCGAAGATCCAGATCGCCTGATCGCGCAGTAAACTCGCACAGCGCGCGTACCGCCACCCGATAGCGTGGTGACTCGGCATCCGCTGGCGCCATGATCGCGTGATCAGTACTCACGGTGCATCCTCATCGTCACACCAGCGCACATGGCAGACCGTGACCGGCATGTCGTGGCAGGCACAAAAGGCAATCCAGCGCTTCTGGTTGTCCTGCAGTCGATCGCCTGGCCCCTTGACCTCGATCATCTCATAGCGGGGTGTGCCTTCCGGGGCATGCGGATAAAAGCGAATGAGATCCGGCATCCCGGCACGATTGGCGCGGATATCGGTCAACAGCCGCTCGAACCAGGCGCGCAGATGCGTCGGTGGCAGACATTCAAGCGCCAGCGTCAGCAGCTCATCACTGAGCGCGCCCCAGTGTACAAAGGGAGACTGGATGCCCTGCTTTTCCCGGTAGCGCTGCTGGATGGTGTCACGCCAGGCGTCCGTTTCCAGCCGGGCCAGACAGCGCTGAAAGTGCTGCTCGCGCTGCGGATAGAACTCCGGGCGCATCAGATCGGCAGGACCGCTCTGGAACGGATGAAAGAAGGCACCGGGCAGCGGTGCAAAGATGGCCTCCCAGCACAACAGACCAAACAGCGCATTGATCAGGGTATTTTCAACGTAGAACACCGGTGCTTCCGGCGTTTCGAGATGCTCGCGCACGGCGCGCTCCACACAGCCACTTCGGGGCAGGGTCAGATCACAGCGCCTGACCGGTGCGTCCGCCACGCTCGAGGGTTTTTCCATGCCCAGCGCGCGATGCAATCGCGGCTGAATACGTGCGGCCTGCTGGCGCTCGGCCTCACTGGTCGGTGCCTCTTGCACCGCGACACACAGGGCCAGTGCCTGCTGATGCTCACCGAGACGCTCCAGCACCCGAATACGGCGAATGCGCGCCTCACCGTGGCCGCTGCGTCCGTAAAGCTCAGCGGCCCGCACAAGTTCACCCTGACGCTCGCAGTGGCGAGCAATGGCGTAGATCACCCGGCCCCGGCGCGCCTCCAGCCAGACACTGTCACCGATGCATTCGGGCAGCGCCGCCAGCACTTCCTCCATGTCGCCGCCGGTCTCGAAGCGCTCCCGACACGCATGAATCTGCCAGTAGCGCTCGATATCCTCACGGGACTGAAACGCTCGCGAGTCAGGGGTGAAGGGAACCACTTCAAAGCGGTAGATGCCCTGATCCGCCAGCACGAATTCGGAAAACTGCTGGCGCAGATTGCCAAAAAACATCAGGCGCAGGCGCTCACACACCGGCATGACGGTCAGACGAACAACGCTCGCCGCGATGGGCTGCCCTGCCGCCGTGCGCCAGTCATCCGGCTGAAATGCCTGCTCAAACATCGGCGCCAGCGCCTCTTTCAGCAATGCCTTGCGATCACGGGGCCGGGGCAGGTGGTCACGAAACATGCCCACCAGCTCGTCACGAGTGAAAAGATCAAAAAGATGATCCAGCGTCAGACAGGGACTGTCATCCACCAGCCCCTGTTCGACCAGCGGCGCCAGTGCCGCCCGAGCATCGCCGATCTCGTCATAAATGAGACGATCGAGGCGGAAATGTTCACCCTTTCGCATCACCATGCGTACCAGCAGCGCTCTTGAGGGCACTGGCAGAGCCTGAAAGCGCGTGATGAAGTCGCGCTCATCATCATCGAGCAGATCATCGTAGCGCTCGCTGACCCAGGTCAGCACATTGTCAAAATTGACCAGGTAATAACGCGGATCGCGCAGGGAATCTGCAACGCGCAAGAGTGGCACGCCATGAGGCGCTAAAGAGGCAGGGGTACTGTTCATGCATCCATGATATCAGCGGTCAAAGGCCACTGGCGAGAGAAGTGACTGCGTGCGCTTGCCACCTGTCACGGCGGGTATACACTCGGCGATCAAACCGGTAATGGCACCGGCTTCAGAACAAGGGAAACGACAATGAAAAGACTATTGAGTGCGACCTGCATTGCCACGCTGCTGATATCGGGCGGCGCCATGGCCCGCGTGCCGGACAACGTCAGACTGGCCATCGACGTGCCCTATGAGCCCTTCGTTTATCGCGCACCCAACGGGCAGCTCGAAGGTTTCGAGATTGATCTGGGCAACGAGCTGTGCAAACGCGCATCGCTGGAGTGCAGCTGGGTCGAGCAGCCCTGGGACGGCATTATCCCTGGCCTGATCGCGCGCAAGTATGACGCCATTTTGTCGTCCATGGCGATCACCCCGGAGCGCGAGCGTCAGGTGCTCTTTTCGATTCCCTACTACAACACGCCCAGTATCTGGATCACATCGCGTGATCGCGACATCGATATCGACGACCGCGACAGCCTCAAGGGGTTGAGTGTCGGCGTGCAGCGTGGCTCCATTCGCGACGTTTATGTCACCGAAATGTACGCAGACGTGCTCGACATTCGCCGCTATGGCTCTTCTCAGGACGTTAAAAACGATCTTGAGTCCGGCCGGCTGGATCTGGCCTTTGAAGACTATCCGCTGGCCATCGAGAGCATCGACTTTCGCAATGACGACAGCCCCTTCAAACAGATCGGCACCGAGATCAGTACGCCCAAACGCATTTTCGGCAGCGGCGCCGCCATGGCCTTTCGCACGCGTGACAAGGCACTGGCAGAGAAATTCAACGAGGCCATTCGCGAGGTTTACGCCGATGGTACCGTCGACAAGCTGATGCACCAGTATTTTGACTATGACCTGTCCATTCAATCGGACAACGAGCCGGACAGCGCTCAGCCATAAGCACGCCGTTGTCGCGGCATCCATCCTCTGCACCGGGTGGCGCCTGGCGCCATCCTCATGAACAAAAGGCCCGGGAAAATTTCGTGGAACATCGTATTCATGAGCTGATGTCGGCTGTGCCCGGCACGGTCTCTCAACTGCATAGCTTTCATTACGGCCCGCCGGACAGCGAGCGCAGTGTCTATATCCAGAGCTCGCTGCATGCCGATGAGCTGCCGGGCATGCTGGTGGCCTTCAAGCTCAAACAGCGCCTGGCCGAGCTTGAAGCGGCCGGTCTTCTGAATGCGCGCGTGTGTATCGTGCCGATTGCCAACCCGATCGGGCTGACCCAGCAGCTGATGGATGTTCCGCTGGGGCGCTATGAGCTGGAAACCCTGAAGAACTTCAATCGCCACTACGCGGACATGACCGCCGCCATTGCCGAGGGACTCGAGACAGCGCTGGGTGATAGCGAAACCGACAACATCGACATCATTCGGACGCGCTTTCTGACAGCGCTCGAAGACAGGACACCGGCCAACGCACTTGAGTCCCTGCAGCTGACCCTGCAACGCCTGGCCTGCCAGGCTGACTACGTGCTGGACCTGCACTGTGACTTCAACGCCGTCGAACATCTTTACACCACGCCGGCGGCCTGGCCGACGTTCGAGCCGCTGGCGCGTTATTTCGGCTCTCGGGCCAGCATGCTGGCTACCGATTCGGGCGGCCAGTCCTTTGATGAGTGCTTCACGCTGGTCTGGGAACAGTTGCGTGAGCGCCTGGGCGAGCGCTTTCCGATCGGTTACGGCACGCAGTCCATTACGCTGGAGCTGCGCGGGCAGGATGATGTTGATCATGACCTGGCCGATCACGACAGCAGCGCCATCATTCACTGGATGATGCAGCTCGGTCTTGTCCAGGGTGAGGCGCCGGCACTGCCGGCCCTCCCCTTCCCGCCCACGCCGCTGGCGGCCATGGAATTTCTCGTCGCTCCCGAAGGTGGACTACTGGTGTTTCATGCCCGGCCCGGTGAGCAGGTGGTCAGCGGCCAGCTCATTGCCGAGGTCATCGATCCCATCCATGATGTGGTACATGACGTGCGCGCCACGCAGGACGGCATGATCTATGCCAGAAGTCAGCGGCGCATGGCGACGGCCGGCATGATCGTGGCGGACCTCGCCGGGCATGACAGCCGGCGCAGCGGCTATCTGCTGGCGCCGTGATACTGCGGTTTAACCCAGGACGTCGGGAGTCGCCCTGATTACCCTGTCGTCATGTGACAGTTTTGTTGTGCCGAAATGAAGATAATCCTGGCGTAACCGCTAACATGAGATAGATTTAAGAAAGTACAAGGATTTATTCACCCATCGGAGTCAGGACACCATGTTCAAGAATCAGATCGAAGGCGAAACCAAAAACGCAGTAGGCAAGGCGCAGGAAGCCTATGGTGACTTTACCGATGACAATGAGCACCGTACCGAAGGCAAGCTGCGCAGTGCCGCAGGTCAGGTACAGTCGCAGTATGGCGAAGTCGTCGACAGTGCTCGTGAGTTCACGGTCAAGCAGCCGGTAGGCGCACTGGCTGTAGCAGCTACCGTTGGGTTTGTACTGGGCGCGCTGATCACACGTCGTTAATTACCGATCAGTACGACAGGTATCAAAAAACCGGCGCCTCAGGGCGCCGGTTTTTTTGTGTCTCGAGGCTGAATATCCCATCACGCTTTCTGGCAGCAGGCAGATCTCAGGCAATAAAAAACCGCCCGGGGAAGTGGGCGGTGAACAGGAAACCAGAAGTCTTGTCCTGAAGTATAGATTGCTTCACCAGACCTGCCAGTTTTCCTGATGTTCGCCGGGATTGATCATTTACCAGTCGAGGGCCTGCTTGACAAAGGGAATGGTCAATCTGCGCTGCGCTGAAAGAGAGGCGCTATCCAGGCGCGTCAACAGTGCCAGCATATCGCCCAGCCGGCGCGGACCACGATGCAGCATATAGCGGGCAACTTCATCGGGGAGCTGCATACCACGCTGATGTGCTCGCAGACGCAATACTTCCATGCGATCCTGGTCACTCAGTGGCTGCAGATGGAAGGTCATGCCCCACCCCAGCCGTGAGGCCAGATCCGGCAGGATTACAGGCAGTGCCCGGGGTGCCGCCTGCGCGGAGATCACCAGCCGGCAGTTGGCATCTCTCAAGCGGTTGAAACAGTGAAAAAGCGCCTCTTCCCAGCGCTTTCGCCCGATGACACGTTCAAGGTCATCAATGGCGATCAGATCCAGCGCTTCAAGATCTTCCAGCATGTGCGGCGGAAAGTGCCCCAGATCATCGAGTGGCAGATAAAGCGCTCGGGCGCCGCGGTCGCTCGCTTCAAGACAGGCGGCCTGAAGCAGATGGCTGCGTCCGCTGCCGGAAGGTCCCCAGAGATAGATAAACTGCTCGCCGCCCTCGTCAAGCTGATGACGCAGATGGGTAACAAGGCCTGCATTGGCACCGGGCCAGAAACTGGCAAACGTGGCGTCATCGCGCGCACCAACACCTAGCGGAAGCTGTAGGGTATCCGGACTCATTACGGCGTCCATGCTCAAAACAAGGGGAATGACGGCCACATTATCATGAACCCGATGATTCGGGGCAGCCTATCCATAACCGGGCAATCAGGCGCGGGCGTTGCGATGCGATCGCTCATGGCCAATGGTACAATGCCGGCCTTCTTGATTATCGCTCTGGCCCCGGCCGGAACCCCGTCTCATTTTCAGTGACAGGACCCCAACATGACCGAGCCTTCGTCTCGTGAATCCCTCTCCTACAAGGATGCCGGTGTTGATATCGACGCCGGTAATGCGCTGGTCGAACGCATCAAGCATGTCGCCAAAAGCACAACGCGGCCGGAAGTGATGGGCGGGCTTGGCGGTTTTGGCGCGCTCTGTCAGCTGCCCAGCGGCTACCATGAGCCGGTACTGGTCTCCGGCACCGATGGCGTAGGCACCAAGCTCAAGCTGGCCATGGATCTGGGCCGTCATGACACCATCGGTATCGATCTGGTCGCCATGTGCGTCAACGACCTGGTGGTAGCAGGTGCCGAGCCCCTGTTCTTTCTCGACTACTACGCCACCGGCAAACTGGACGTCGAGATGGCCGCAGACGTGGTGACAGGTATTGGTGAGGGATGTCGTCAGGCTGGATGTGCGCTGGTCGGCGGCGAAACGGCCGAGATGCCGGGCATGTATGAGGGCAGCGATTACGATCTGGCCGGGTTTTGTGTCGGCGTCGTTGAAAAGTCGAAAATCCTCGACGGTTCCCGGGTCGGCGAAGGCGATGTTGTGCTGGGTCTGGCCTCCAGCGGACCGCACTCCAATGGCTATTCGCTGATTCGTCGCGTGCTCGAGCGCAGCGACGCTACGCCTGACACTCACCTTGATGATGGCCAGACCCTGCGCGACGCACTGATGGCGCCGACCCGCATTTACGTCAAGTCGCTGCTGGCCATGCTGCATGACAGCGATATCGCTGTGCATGCGCTTTCCCATATCACCGGTGGCGGGCTGCTCGAGAACATTCCTCGCGTGCTGCCGGAGCACACCAGCGTTCATATTGATGCGCAGGCCTGGCCGCGTCCGGCGGTCTTTGACTGGCTGCAGCGTGAAGGCAACATCGATGAGACCGAAATGCATCGCGTGCTCAACTGCGGCATCGGCATGGTCGTGGTGGTGCCTGCAACACAGGCCGAGCAGGCCGAGACCTTTCTGGAGAGCATGGGCGAAACCGTGTATCGACTGGGGCATGTCAGCCAATCGGACGACGCCCAGCCAGGCGTTGTGCTTGAAAACGCTCGCCAGTAATTGAACAGGTACTCTCATGTCCGACACTGAAACAGCCGAGCAGGAAAGCCAGTTCGAACAGCCGGATCGCCAGCGGCTGGTCGTACTGATCTCGGGAAGCGGCAGCAATCTGCAGGCGTTGATCGATGCTGAAGCCCATGATGAGCTGGGCGGCGAAATTGCCGCCGTCATTTCCAATCGCGGGGATGCCTACGGGCTGGTGCGCGCGCGTGAAGCCGGAATTCCGGCCGTGGTGCTGCCCCATCACGAGTATGAATCCCGTGAAGCCTTCGATGCAGCGCTGGTCAAGGTCATCGATCGACATGCGCCAGATCTGATCGTGCTGGCCGGCTTCATGCGCATCCTGACGCCTGCGTTTGTACAACGCTATCACGGGCGCATGCTCAACATTCACCCCTCGCTGCTGCCGGACTATCGCGGCCTGAACACGCATGCGCGCGCCCTTGCCGATGGCGTGCAGGAGCATGGTGCCAGCGTTCATTTCGTCACCGACGAACTCGATGGCGGGCCTGTCGTGGTACAGGCTGCCGTCAGTGTGACGCCTGACGATGATGAAGCAGCGCTGGCAGAACGGGTACTCACGCGAGAACATGTGATCTACCCGATGACAGTGCGCTGGTTCATGCAGGGGCGCCTCAAACTGACCCAGGATGGCCCAAGGCTTGATAGCCACCCGCTGCCGGCAGGCGGGTTAAGACTGGCCCCTGATGATGTGACCGAAGAAGATCTTTAACCCCTGACAATGCCTGCCTGACGATCGCCGGCCTGAATGCCCGGGCTGGCGATCCCTCCCGGAACACTTTCGCCTTGTTGTTTCTGCCTGCCCGTCGGCGGTTGATTCGATAGCTATCCAAAAATCGTTTGTACCGCTCGATACGGGCGATGATCCGTGGTGTTCATCGGCTAACCGCTATTCAGTGGTCAGCCGGTCAGGTGTTTAAAACCCCGGCGCGTCACGCCACTGTCATCGGTTGTCGGTCATGCTGATCAGGCTGAATCGAAATACGAGGATACCTGACTTCCTGGCGAGGGAAAGATAATGACCGAAGCGACCAAGGGCATGGCCGACCAGGCCACTGATCATGATGACGAAAATATTCAGCAAGGCGGACGCTCAAGGCGGTGGCTAACACTTGTTCTGCTGATTTATTGCCTCATTTGTGCGGTATCGGTGATCGGCGACGGCTTTAGTACGGCCACGGGCGATCATGCAGAACAGCTTTTCACCTTTGCCACCAATCCCTTTGTAGGATTGATGGTAGGCATTATTGCCACCTCACTGATTCAGTCTTCCTCGACGGTGACTTCCATTATCGTTGCCATGGTGGCAGGAGGCTTGCCGGTGTCGATCGCAGTGCCCATGGTCATGGGCGCCAATATCGGCACCACGATGACCAATACGCTGGTAAGTCTTGGACACGTACGCAACAAGGACGAATTTCGTCGCGCGTTTGCTGCGGCTACCGTGCACGACTTTTTCAACTTCCTGGCGGTCGTTATTCTCCTCCCACTGGAGATACTCTTTAGCCCCCTGGAACGCCTGGCCGAGCTGGCAGCCGTGGTGTTTTACGGCGATGCCGACCTGTCCATCGATAACGCGAACCTGATCGGTCTGGCGACAGACCCCGTCACTGATTCAGTGGAGCGCTTGGCATCAACGCTGCCGACCGTGCTGGGCGGCATCGTAATGATCGCGCTTGGCATAGCGGCGATCTTTCTGGCCATCCGCTATATCGGCAAACTCCTGAAGGGGCTGATGGTCGGACGTGCCAGACGCATCATGAACAACGCCATAGGGCGCGGGCCAATCACTGGCGTGACATCGGGTGCGCTTGTCACCCTTCTGGTGCAATCATCATCGACCACCACCAGCCTGATGGTGCCACTGGCGGGCTCGGGAACCTTTACCCTGAAGCAGATCTACCCCTTTACGATAGGCAGCAATATAGGCACCACCTTCACCGCGCTGCTGGCTGCCACAGCGATTAGCGGTGCAAATGCCATATTGGCGCTGGAAATTGCGCTGGTGCATCTGTTTTTCAATCTTTTTGCCATGCTCATTATTGGCAGTCTGCCATTTTTACGGCAGCTGCCTGTAAAGGGCGCCCAGCGGCTGGGCCAATTGGCTGCTGAACGAAAAACACTGGCGGCCGCCTGGGTGCTGGGCGCTTTCATTGCGCTGCCTGCGACGCTAATCGCCATTACTGCTGTGACAGGATGATGCCATGAGTATCGAACATCGCATTGAGACCATGTCAACGGCCGAGCTCAGGGCCATGTTGAATGAATCTGCTGATTTAATAGAAGAAATCAGAGCCGAGCTTGCTTCAAGAGAGGCCCAGGCGCGCGAACTCGAATCAATGGATATCCTCATCCATGAGGCAAGGCCTAAACTTCAGGAGATTCGGGGCTTTTTTGCGCTGGTGCTTGACGAGCTACGCGAGCGCCGCAGCAGATAATGAGACAGCCTCCAGACGCCCGCCAGGCGCAACTGCCAGCTTTCTCCAGCGGCGCGCCTTTATCTCAAGGGTTTCTCCTGGGTTAATCATTCCAGGCTTGTCGCGCCAATCTGATCTGCCAGGCTTATAGCCTGATCAATCACCTGATGATCTTGTTTAGAAAACAGGGAAGCTTTCACCATGCAATATCGTCCGCTTGGCAACTCCGGCCTGCTGGTATCCGAAATCGTTCTGGGCACCGTTCCCTTTGGCGGCGGCGGTGGCTTTGAAAAGGCAGCCAGTGTCGATGTTGAAGGCGCACGGCGTCAGTTCGACATCGCCATCGATGCCGGCGTCAACCTGATCGACACGGCAGATCTCTACTCCATGGGTGAGGCCGAAGAGCTGGTAGGCCGCGCTCTTGGCGACAAGCGCAACGAGATCATTCTTGCCAGCAAGGCAAGAAGCCCGATGGGCAACAATCCCAATCACAGCGGTTTCTCGCGCTATCATCTGATCAATGCCTGCGAGGCAAGCCTCAAGCGGTTGGGTACGGATCATATCGACCTATATCAGATGCATAACTGGGATGGGGTGACCCCCGTCGAAGAGATGCTTTACGCGCTGGATCATCTGGTACAAAGCGGCAAGATCCGTTACTACGGTACGTCCAACTTTACTGGTTGGCAGATGATGAAAACCATCGGCAAGGCCGAGCTGCACAATCTTGTGCAGCCGATCAGCCAGCAGATTTACTACACGCCTGAAGCACGAGAAGCGGAATACGAATTGATGCCGCTTGCCATCGATCAGAACGTGGGCACTCTGGTCTGGGGTCCACTGGGAGAAGGTGTCTTCAACGGCAAGCTGCGTCGCGGTCAGAAGGCGCCGGAAGGTACGCGTCAGGGTAATGGCTGGCCGGAGCCCTATATCCATGACATGGAGCGCGCCTACGACATCATCGAGCTTCTGGCCGAGATCGGCGAAAAGCATGATGCTTCGATTCCTCGCACCTGCCTGGCATGGCTCAAGGACCGCCCGGGCGTGACTTCCCTGATTATCGGCGCACGCAATGAAGATCATCTCAAGGATGATCTGGCAGCCGCTGAGATGACACTGGATCAGGAAGATATCGATCGTATTGAAGCAGCCACGCGTCCAGCGCCCCAGTATCCGTACTGGCATCGGGTCGTGGCCGGCATGGATCGTATCGACAAGGCAGAAAAGCCCTTTATCGACAACTATCGCAAGACCATCGAAAATCGCGACGATCAGCGTTGATGGTTTGCACGAACGCTGCATGAAAGCGAAAAGGCCCATCCAAAGGATGGGCCTTTTAATGGATGCTCATGATGGCTGAGCATATCCATCAAACATAAAAAAGGACCCCAATGCACCATTGGGGTCCTTTTGCGTCGATACCCGGGGGTATTCGATCATGCCTGTGGCATTAACGCTTGGGCTTCGGACGGCCCTGAACAGCCTTGAAACGCGGGTTGGTCTTGCAGATAACGTAAACGCGACCGCGGCGCTTGACGACCTGACAATCCTTGTGGCGAGTCTTGGCTGACTTGAGTGAGCTGACGACCTGCATGCTACCTCCGTCTCCCTGGGTAACCAGGGGCGATTAAATCCGTGATTTCAACGTTGCCGCCAGCAGAATGTGCCCTGCTGGCGACAATGTCATTCATGTGTCTGAACACACATCAGCGGCCATCCATGGATGGCCAGCAGCGTGCTATCAGTCCTGATTCATCTGCTGCTTGATCAGGTCACCGATAGTGGTCGGGCCGGAAGTATCGGCCTCCTGCTCACGCATGTTGCGCATGTTCTGACGTGTTTCGTCCTGATCCTTGGCGCGGATGGACAGGTTGATGACGCGATTCTTGCGGTCAACGCCCACGATACGTGCTTCGACGCTATCGCCTTCGTTGATCACGGTACGGGCGTCTTCAACGCGATCAGCGCTGATCTCGGAAGCCTTGAGTACGGCGATAACGTCAGTGGCCAGTTCTACATAGGCTTCACGGGCATCAACTTCAGTGACACGGCCGGACACGAGGGCGCCCTTGTCATTGACAGCCAGGTACTCGGACATCGGATCGCTTTCAAGCTGCTTGATACCCAGCGAGATGCGCTCACGTTCCGGATCGATCGACAGGATGACAGCCTCTGCTTCTTCACCCTTGCGATAGCGGCGAACAGCTTCTTCACCGGTTTCGTTCCAGGAGATGTCGGAGAGGTGCACCAGACCGTCGATGCTGCCGTCCAGACCGATGAAGATACCAAAGTCAGTGATGGACTTGATGGTACCGGAGACACGATCGCCCTTGGCAAAGCGCGAGCTGAAGTCTTCCCACGGATTGGAGGTGCACTGCTTGATGCCCAGCGAGATACGACGACGTTCTTCGTCGATATCCAGCACCATGACTTCAACATCATCACCGACCTGAACAACCTTGGAGGGATGAATGTTCTTGTTGGTCCAGTCCATTTCAGAAACGTGAACCAGACCTTCAACACCTTCTTCCAGCTCGGCAAAGCAGCCGTAGTCGGTCAGGTTGGTCACGCGAGCGTTGACCTTGGTGCCTTCGGGGTAACGGTTCTTGATGTTGACCCACGGATCTTCGCCCAGCTGCTTCAGACCCAGCGATACGCGGTTGCGCTCACGGTCAAACTTCAGCACCTTGACATTGATCTCGTCGCCCACGGCCACGATTTCGCTCGGATGCTTGATACGCTTCCAGGCCATGTCAGTGATGTGGAGCAGGCCATCAACGCCGCCCAGATCAACGAAGGCGCCGTAGTCAGTCAGGTTCTTGACGATACCGTTGATCTGCTGGCCTTCCTGCAGTGTCGCGAGCAGCGCTTCACGCTCGGCACTGTTTTCGGCTTCAAGCACGGCGCGACGGGAAACAACAACGTTGTTGCGCTTCGCATCAAGCTTGATGACCTTGAAGTCGAGTTCCTTGTTCTCCAGGTGCGCAGTGTCGCGAACCGGACGGACATCGACGAGCGAGCCCGGGAGGAAGGCACGGATGGAATTGACATCGACGGTGAAACCGCCCTTGACCTTTCCGTTGATCACGCCCTTGACGACTTCGTTTTCCTCGAAGGCTGCTTCCAGTTCCTTCCAGGCTTCGGCACGCTTGGCCTTTTCGCGAGACAGGCGCGTCTCACCGAAACCGTCTTCAACGGCTTCCAGCGCAACCTTGACTTCATCGCCGACACTGATGGTCAGTTCACCGTTATCGCTACGAAACTGTGCCGCAGGGATCTGCCCTTCGGATTTCAGTCCGGCGTTAACAGTGATCCAGTCACCTTCAATGTCCACCACGGTAGCCATGACAATGGCACCGGGTTCCATGTTGATGTCCTGAAGAGACTGTTCAAACAGTTCTGCAAAGCTTTCGCTCATGGTATTCCTATAGTGATCAACAAAAAGCAACCAGGACGGTTGCATTCTCCACGCCACCAACAAGCGCGGGCCAATGACAAACTCCCCGGGGACGTTAACGCTGGTTAGACGTGGCAGGGTTTACAGATGTTGACCGCTGCCACCCCATGACGTCTTGCCGGGGCCTCCGGAAATTCAGGCGCTCATTGCGGGCTTTTCAAACCACGCAGGGAGAGAAGTGCTTCAATGTGTGCCACGACATCCGGGATCGAAAGCTCGGTCGTGTCAATGGTGACGGCATCCTCGGCAGGCCTTAATGGCGCTACCGTTCTCTGCATGTCACGCGCGTCCCGAGCCTCTATCTCCTTTAAAAGGCTCGAAAGGCTAGCATGTTGCCCGGCCTCTCGCAACTGATCATGTCGTCTTCTTGCTCGTTCCTCGGCACTGGCGGTCAGAAATATCTTGAGCGGCGCATCAGGAAATACCACGGTGCCCATGTCCCGGCCATCGGCTACCAGCCCCGGCATTTTGGCGAACTCACGCTGACGTGCCAGCAGCGCCTCACGCACACTGCCAATGGCCGCTACCCGAGAGGCACAACCGCCCACATGCTCATTGCGAATGTCAGCGCTGACATCCTCGCCTTCCAGCATGATGCGCGTATGCTCACCCTCGCTGATGAAGGTGACATCCAGCTCGCGCGCCACTGATTCAAGCGCCGCCTCATCGGTCATGGCGATATCACGACGCATGGCGGCCAGCGCCGTCAGACGATACAGCGCACCCGAGTCCAGCAGATGCCAGCCCAGGTCCTGTGCGACCAGCCGGCTGATGGTGCCCTTGCCTGCCCCACCCGGCCCGTCAATGGCGATTACCGGTGTATCTGTCTGCTGACTCATGCGCCCTCCGAAACAACCTCGATCTGCATACCCACCTCGCCGGCCAGCGCAGGAAAGTTGGGAAATGATGTTGCCACGTTGGCACAGTCACGAATGGTGATATCACCCTCGGCGCGCAGCGCAGCGACCGCAAAGGCCATGGCAATACGATGATCGCCGAGACTTTCAACCTCGCCACCCTGGTAGCGACCACCCACGATGTCGATACCGTCTTCTACCACGGTGTTGATCACACCCAGCACCTCCAGCCCATCGGCCATGGCCTTGATGCGGTCGGACTCCTTGACGCGCAGTTCGAGCGCATCGCGCAGACGTGTGGTACCGCGCGCATTGGCAGCTGCAATAAAGAGTACCGGAAACTCATCAATGGCCAGCGGCACCTGATCTACCGGGATATCAATCCCGTGCAGCTCGGCGTGACGCACGCGCAGATCGGCGACCGGCTCACCGCTGACTTCCCGCTCATTGAGCAGCTCGATATCAGCGCCCATTTCGCGAAGAATGTTGATCACGCCAATCCGTGTCGGGTTAATACCGACATGCTGCAGGGTCAGGTTTGCGCCGGGCGTAATGGACGCAGCGACCAGGAAGAAGGCCGCAGAAGAGATATCTGCCGGCACATCAACGAAGCCGCCCTTGAGGCCACCGCCACCCTGAATATGAGCGACGTCCTCGGTACGGTTTACCGGATAACCAAAGGCGGTCAGCATGCGCTCGGTATGATCCCGTGTCGGTGCAGGCTCGCGCACCCGGGTGTCCCCTTCGGCATACATGCCGGCCAGCAGCAGGCACGACTTGACCTGTGCACTGGCCATGGGAAGGTCATAATCAATCCCGGCAAGCTTTTGCCCGCCGCGCACGCTCAACGGCGGCCGGCCACCTTCACCGGTATCAATGACGGCGCCCATCAGGCGAAGCGGGTCGGCCACCCGTCCCATCGGACGACGATTGAGTGAGGCGTCCCCTGTCAGGGTAACGTCAAAGTTCTGGCCAGCCATCAAACCTGCAAACAGGCGCATGCTGGTACCGGAATTGCCCAGATAAAGTGGTCCCTTCGGCTGTTTGAGTCCGTGAAGACCGACGCCATGAATGACCACGCGGCCAGCCTGAGGGCCTTCGATCGCCACGCCCATTTCACGAAAGGCCTGCAGTGTGGCCAGACTATCCTCACCTTCGAGAAATCCCTCTACGGTGGTCACACCCTCGGCCAGCGCGCCCAGCATGATGGAGCGATGCGACATCGATTTGTCGCCGGGCACGCGGATGTTGCCCCTGACCTGTCCGCCAGCGCTTGCGCGGTACACAACGTTTCTGGTTTCCATGACCTGATAGCTCTTCTGGCTGAGTAATCTGTCGAAATAATGTCGCGCGTGGCTGGCGCGAGAAAAGATGCCCAGCATGGCATCCCCGTCACCACCCGCCACGGCAGTACGAAGCTCGCTGACCCCGGCTTCGAACTCTGAAAGCGCCTCAAGGACGGCGTCCCGATTGGCCAGATAGATATCCCGCCACATGACCGGGTCACTGCCGGCAATGCGGGTAAAATCACGAAAGCCGCCAGCGGCGTAGCGAAAGATATCCAGCCGATCATCCTGACGTGCCAGCGTATCGACCAGCGAAAAGGCCAGCAGATGCGGCAGATGGCTGGTACGTGCCAGCACCTCATCGTGACGCTCAACCGTCAGGCACTCGATATGCGCGCCACAGGTGTACCACAGGCTTTCAACCCGCTGTAGTGCCTGCGGGTCGGTATCAGTTTCGGGTGTAAGAATGACGCGATGATGTTGATAAAGCGTCGGGTTGGCCGCCTCGACGCCACTTTTTTCCGCACCGGCAATGGGATGACCCAGCACCAGCCAGCTCGGCACCCGACCCAGAGCCGACCGAATCTGATCGCGAATGGCCGATTTGGTGCTGCCGACATCGGTCATGACCTGCCCATGACGGCGCAACTGGCTTAGCTGCGCCATGACCGGTGCGATGGCCATAACCGGCACGGCCAGCACCACCAGCGAGACATGGGGTAAAAATGCCGCCAGATCCGAACCACCATCATCGATCAGCCCCATACGCCGACCCAGCGTCACCTCATGAGGGTTGAGATCGACGCCATAGCGGCGCCCCGCATAGCCGGCATCGCGCAGCGCCGCCAGTAGTGAACCGCCGATCAGTCCCAGACCAATCACCAGAATGCCGGACTCATCTGACAACACGGACGGTGTATTCGAAATGTCCTGCTCGCTCAAAGCACACCCACCGGATAGGACCCCAGCACCCGGACATCAGCGGCACGCAGTCGCACTTCTTCCAGTGCAGCCTGAACCCGCGGCTCCTCCTGATGACCCTTGAAGTCAATGAAGAAGACATAGTTCCAGAGACCGTGACGCGAGGGCCGGCTTTCCAGACGCGTCATGTCGACATGATGACGATGGAAAGGCTCCAGCAGATCATGCAGAGCGCCGGGCTGGTTGCGCATCGAAGCCACCAGTGACGTCTTGTCTTCACCACTGGGCGGTACATCATGATTGCCAATGATCAAAAAGCGCGTTGAGTTATCCGGCATGTCCTCGATCTTTTCTTCGAGGTGCTCAAGACCGTAAAGCCGTGCAGCCATATCACCGGCAATCGCGGCGGTGTGCCACTCGCTCTTGACCCGACGGGCTGCTTCGGCATTGGACGATACGGCCACACGCTCGGCATGCGGGTAGTGCGCATCCAGCCACTTGCGACACTGCGCCAGCGACTGCGAATGGGAATAGATGCGCGACACCTTGTCCCTTCGAGTATTGCTGCCAACCAGCAGATGGTGATGGATGCGCAGCACGACTTCGCCGCAGATACGCAGCGACGTATCCATGAAGGAGTCAAGCGTATGGTTGACCACGCCTTCCGTCGAGTTTTCGACCGGAACCACACCATAGTTGGCAGCGCCCGCCTCGACTTCGCGAAAGACCTCATCAATGGCGGGCAGCGGCGTACAGACCGCGCTATCGCCAAAGTGCTTGAGCGCAGCCTGCTGGGTGAAGGTCCCTTCCGGACCGAGATAGGCCGCACGTACCGGCTTTTCCAGCGCCAGACAGGCTGACATGATCTCGCGGAAAAGGCGCGCCATCTCCTCACCCGGCAACGGCCCTTCATTGAGAGCCATGATGCGCTTGAGCACCTGAGCTTCACGCTCTGGGCGATAAAACAGCGCCTCGGGGTCTTCGGCAAGCTTCACATGCGCGACCTGCTGGGCGCAGGAAGCACGCTCGCTGATCAGACCAAGAATCTCCTGGTCCAGCGTATCGATACGATCACGCAGGGCGCCAAGATCCACGCCCTGATCGTTTTTATCATGGGATGAAGGATGATCCGTCATGTGTTCTACCCGTAGCGACGCTCGAAATCCTGCATAAAGGCCACCAGACGATCAACGCCCTCTTCCGGCATGGCGTTATAAAGGCTGGCACGCATACCGCCGACACTGCGATGCCCCTTGAGCGTCAGAAGGCCGACAGCCTCTGACTCCTCAAGAAACGTCTGATTGAGTGACTCATCACTGAGTACGAAGGGCACGTTGGTCAGTGAACGGTTGGCGGCTGCAATCGGATTGGAATAGAAGCCGCTGGCATCGATGGCGTCATAGAGCTTGCGCGCCTTGCGGCGATTGATTTTCTCGATCGCCTCGACGCCCCCCTGCTCCTTGAGCCACTCGAACACCAGACCCGACAGGTACCAGGCATAGGTGGCCGGTGTGTTGAGCATCGAGCCATTGTCGGCAAAGGCCTTCCAGTTCAGCATGGAGGGCGTCTCGCGACGAGCGCGATCCAGCAGGTCATTGCGTACGATCACGATGACAATGCCGGCCGGCCCGATATTTTTCTGCGCACCGGCATAGATCACGCCGAACTTCGAGACATCTACCGAGCGCGACAGAATCGATGAGGACATGTCACAGACCAGCGGTGCATCGACCTGTGGCACGTAATCCATCTGCAGCCCGCCGATGGTCTCGTTATCGCAGTAATGCAGATAGGCAGCGTCCCCTGAAAGGCTCAATGCTTCCTGCCCGGGTGCGGCGGTATATCCATTGCTCTCGGCCGAGGCGACCAGATGGGCATCGCCCAGATGCCGGCCTTCCTTGAAGGCCTTCTGCGACCAGATGCCGGTATCCAGATAATTACCGCTACCGCCCTGGCCCAGCAGGTTAAGCGGTACACATCCAAACTGCTGTGTGGCGCCGCCCTGCATGAACAGCACGCTGTAATTGTCCGGCACCTGCATCAGTTCGCGCAGATTGGCCTCGGCGCGTTCTGCCAGGGCAATGAAGGTCTCACTGCGGTGGCTCATTTCCATGACAGAGAGGCCACGCCCTTCAAAATCGAGCATCTCGTTGCGCGCGCGCTCAAGCACGGCGGTAGGCAGCGTGGCGGGGCCGGAACAGAAATTGAAATGTCGGGTCATGTCGGATCTCGACGGGCTTGAAAAAATAACGGCGCCTTTCCATGAAAGGCGCCGATGGTTCTAGTCTTCGCTGGTCACCTGAGGCTCACCGTCATCGGCAGCATCGATGGGCTGACCGGTCTCATCCACCAAGCCGTCCTCATCCTCGGCGAGCACATCGTCCTTGTCCAGCTCATCAAGTCGCACGGCGGACACCAGGCTTTCGCCCTTGACGGTACGAATCAGGGTAACGCCCTGGGTGTTGCGCGAGCTGATGGATACCTCGCTGACCCGGGTACGTACCAGCGTGCCGCGATCGGAGATCATCATCATCTCGTCACTTTCACCGACCTGGATGGCCGCCACCAGCGCACCGTTACGCGCTGTGGTCTGCATGGCAATCACGCCCTGCCCGCCACGCCCGCGCAGCGGGAACTCTTCAAGTCGGGTGCGCTTGCCATAGCCATTCATTGACGCGGTCAGGATATAGCACTGCCCTTCGCTAACCTGGCTTCCTTCGACTTCGCTGTCATCGTCGGCGCCTTCATCAATGGTCGTCGTGCTGGGGATGATCAGGCTGATAACCCGAGCATCATTCAGCAGACGCATGCCCCTGACCCCGCGGGCCGTACGGCCCATGGCGCGCACGTCATTTTCGTCAAAGCGGATCGCCTTGCCATTGGAGGACAGCAGGATGGCATGATCATTGCCGGAGGTGATGGCAGCTCCTACCAGACGATCACCTTCATCCAGATCCAGCGCAATCAGACCGGCACTGCGCGGACGCGAGAACTGATCCAGCGTGGTGCGCTTGACCGTACCATTGGCCGTGGCAAAGAAGATGTAGCTGTCTTCGCTGTACTCCTTGACCGGAAGAATGGCAGTGATCCACTCCCCTTCGTCCAGAGACAGCAGGTTGACCAGCGGCCGGCCGCGCGAGCCACGCGAGGCCTGAGGCATTTCATACACCTTGAGCCAGTAAACCTTGCCACGATCGGAAAAGAGCAGGACGGTGTCATGCGTTGAGGCGACCAGCAGATGCTCGATGACATCCTCATCCTTCATGGTGGTCGCCGACTTGCCACGCCCACCGCGCTTTTGCGCCTGATAGTCAGACAGCGGCTGGGTCTTGGCATAGCCACTGCGCGAGATGGTCACGACCATGTCTTCAGCCGCAATCAAATCTTCCATCGTCAGGTCACGACGGCTGTTCTGAATCTCGGTACGACGCTCATCGCGATACTGATCACGCACGGCTTCCAGCTCTTCGCGAATCACTTCCATCAGTCGATCGGCTGAAGACAGAATGCGCGTCAGCTCGGCAATGGTCTCCAGAATGCCCTTGTACTCATCGAGCAGCTTCTCGGTTTCAAGGCCGGTCAGACGGTGCAGACGCAGTTCAAGAATGGCCTGGGCCTGCGCCGCGGAGAGTTGATAGCGACTGCGATCTTCCGAAAGCCCGCAGCTCTCCTCGAGATCGTCGGGCTTGCAGGAATACGCTCCGGCGCGGTCCAGCATATCGATGACCTGACCCGGCGCCCAGTCACGCGACATCAGCTTCTCTTTTGCCTCTGCCGCATTGGGTGAGGCCTTGATCAGCTCGATGACCTTGTCGATATTGGAGATGGCGACCGTCAGGCCTTCAAGAATATGACCGCGCTCTTTTGCCTTTTTCAGCTCAAACAGCGTACGACGAGTGACCACTTCGCGGCGGTGACGAATGAAGGCTTCCAGAAGCTGCTTGAGATTGAGCGTCCTGGGCTGGCCGTTTTCCAGTGCCACCACGTTGATGCCGAAGACGGTTTCAAGCTGAGTCTGCGAAAAGAGATTATTGACCACCACGTCACCGGACTCGCCGCGACGGGTTTCAATGACCACTCGCAGGCCATCCTTGTCGGACTCGTCACGCAGCTCGGCAATCCCCTCGATGCGCTTTTCCTTGACCAGCTCGGCGATCTTTTCGATCAGACGCGCCTTATTGACCTGATAGGGAAGCTCGGTCACGACAATATGGTCACGCCCGGTGCGCTCATCGTGCTCGACGGTATGACGGGCACGCACGTGAATGCGTCCCCGACCGGTGCGGTAGGCATCCACAATGCCGGCACGCCCATTGATGATACCCGCCGTCGGGAAATCCGGTCCGGGGATATACTCCATCAGCTCATCAATGCTCAGGGTATGGTCTTCGATCAGCGCCAGACAGCCGTCGATAACCTCGCCCATGTTATGCGGCGGCACGTTGGTCGCCATGCCTACTGCAATACCGGAGGCACCGTTGATCAGCAGATTGGGAACACGCGTTGGCAGCACATCGGGAATACGCTCGGTGCCGTCATAGTTGTCGACCCAGTCGACCGTGTCCTTTTCCAGATCCGAGAGCAGCTCGTGCGACAAACGCGCCATGCGCACTTCGGTATAACGCATGGCCGCAGCGCTATCACCGTCGATCGAGCCGAAGTTGCCCTGTCCATCCACCAGCATGTAGCGCATGGAAAAGTTCTGGGCCATGCGCACGATGGTGTCATAGACGGCGCTGTCACCATGCGGGTGATACTTACCGATGACATCACCCACGACACGCGCCGACTTCAGATAGGACTTGTTCCAGTCGTTGCGCAGTTCATGCATGGCATAAAGCACGCGACGGTGTACCGGCTTGAGTCCGTCCCTGACATCGGGAAGCGCTCGACCGATGATGACGCTCATCGCGTAATCAAGGTACGACTGCTTCAGCTCGTCCTCGATATTGACTGGCAGAATCTCTCTGGCGATCTCACCCATGGGTCGTCAAATCCTGGTCCTGTTCAAGAAGCCCTGCTGCCCGAACACCCCTGCCGCAGGGGCCAGGGGGCGTTCAGGCGCGAACACCCGTAATGCAATCATGACGCACACATGATCGCGCACGAATGATCCAATTGGTTGGCACCGATTGTACCACAGCCCCACCGCTCTCCGGCAGACAGTGATGCAATCTGCTGGTGATTCGAGGCCTGTTGGCAATGGCGCTGTTATGCCCTGCATCGACGGCTGTCATGATCGGATAGTCCAGGAGTATGACATCAAGCCACGCAAGCGCTGGCACCCGCGCCTGCCATTCGACATAATGTGCGCCTTCAAGGAAAGGACGCTATGTGGTTCAAGCATTTACAACTTTACCGCCTGCTCGATGAGCAGGACTGGTCACTGGATCAGCTCACACAAGCCCTCGACACCTATCGCTTTGCGCCGGTCACCGAGACGCAGGCCCGCCGTGTGGGATGGGCTGCGCCTGCCGGACGCCATGGTGACCAGCTGGTGCACGAGATTCAGGGACACCGCCTGATGACACTTTTGCGCCAGGAGCGGCTGTTACCGAGTGCCGTGGTCAAGGAAACGCTCGAGGAACGTGTCGAGGTCCTGACCGCACAGCAGGGTTACCCACCCGGCCGCCGAGACAAGCTGGCGCTCAAGGAGCGTATCGTTGAGGAGCTGCTGCCACGTGCCTTTACCCGTACGACACGCACGGATCTGTGGTGGGACACGAAACGTCGCCTGATCGGTATCAACGCCTCAAGTGCCAAACGTGCCGAGGAGATACTCGACGTGCTACGTGAGTCGCTGGGCTCGCTCAAGGTGATTCCGCTGGCACCGCAGACGCCGGCCGGACGCACCATGACGACCTGGCTGACCGACCCGGCTACCCGTCCCGAAGGCGTTGTACTGGGCGATCAGATCGAGCTTCGCGCCAAGGGCGATGATGGCATTCTTCGTGCCCGCAGTATCGACCCGGATGGCGAGGAAGTACGCATGTCACTGGACGTGGGCCGTCAGGCCAGCAAGCTGGCCCTGAACATCGAAGAACAGATGACGCTGGTGCTGCAGGAGGACATGTCAATCAAGTCGATCCGCTTTGCCGATGCCGTACTCAAGGAGATCGATGACACCGACAGCGACGATAATCCCGTCCTGCAGATGGAAACCGAGTTTGCCCTCATGGCCCATGTGCTGGGTGATACTGCCGAGCGGCTGATGCAGTGGCTGGGTGGTGAAGCGACAACGGCTCCCGCAACATCATGAATCAAACGTCTGATGCATCAGGAAACGAGATGACCTCATCCACGGATGCCATGCCGAGCGTGGACGACTTCGAGGCCATACGTCCCTATCACGATGACGAAGTGGTCGACACGCTGGCACGCCTGGTCTGCAATGATGAGTTCATCGACACTATCACGCGTTACCGGATGCCCAGGCTTGCCCGCCATGCCCCACGCGTGGCGCGCGTGCTGGTACGCCACGGGCTCAAACGCGCCGTGCGCAACATCCACACGGTCAGTGATTTTCAAAATCACATCTCCCATTACATGGCGCGCATGATTCAGAACACGACCAACACGTTCAGCGTGGAAGGTCTTGAACACCTGGATCATCAAAAGGCCTATCTCTTCATCGGCAACCATCGCGATATCGCCCTGGACCCGGCCTTCGTCAATTACGCGCTTTACCATAGTGGACGCAGCACCGTGCGCATCGCCATTGGCGACAACCTGCTGCAAAAGCCCTATGTGACCGATCTCATGCGGCTCAACAAGAGCTTTATCGTGCCACGCTCGGCGCGCGGCAAGCGGGCGATGCTGGCGGCCTATCAGCAGCTTTCCAACTACATTCGCCACTCCATTGTCAGCGATAATCACTCGATCTGGCTGGCCCAGCGCGAAGGGCGGGCCAAAAACGGCGTGGATCGCACTGACAGCGCGATTATCAAGATGCTGGGCATGGCCCGACGCATGAAGGACAAGGACGCCTCGGTCAGCGAGACCATTGCCGAGCTGCGTATCGTGCCGGTGTCCATCAGCTACGAATTTGACCCCTGTGATCAGCAAAAGGCACGCGAGCTCAAGGCACGCAACGATGGCGTGGCGTATGAAAAGATCGCCTATGAGGACATTCTCTCCATCGCTGCCGGCATTACCGGCAACAAGGGGCGTGTGAAGCTGGTCTTTGGCACGCCGCTTGACGCCAGTTATGACAGCTACGACAGCGCCGCCCAGGACATCGATACTCAGGTATTGAACAACTACACGCTTTTCCCCAGTCATTACCTGGCACTGGAAGCCACCGGCCACGCGCCGGAGCTTGTCGATACCCGCCATATCACGCCAGCAGATCGACAGGCCTTCAACAAGCGCCTTGAACAGGTGGCCGAGGAGCTTCGTCCCTGGTGGCTATGTCAATATGCCAACCCTGTCCTCAATCGTGCCGGACGCAAGCCCCTCTAGCCTCCTGCAGGATCTCCAGCCCGGCAAGTAATCCTGCAGAGAGTTCTGAGCCTGCGCCCTGATGATCAGGGCGTCAGAAGAGGCTGACTACTTGCGCCAGAAGGTCGGCGTGAGCAGCACCAGTACGGTCAGGATTTCCAGACGCCCCATCAGCATGCCGATACTCAGCATCCACTTGGCTGCATCCGGCAGTGGCGCAAAGTTACCGGCAGGCCCGATCACATCACCGATGCCAGGGCCGACATTGGCCACTGCCGTGGCCGCACCGGAAAGTGCCGTCACCAGATCCAGTCCCATCAGGGAAAGCCCCAGCGCCAGCACCGCCACGGTAAAGAAGAAGAAAAAGGAGAAGGCAATAACACCGCGTATCTGATCGTCGGTCAGCACACGCCCGTTATAGCGCTGCACGAACACGCCATTGGCATGCACCAGATAGCGCAGCTGATTGACCAGCATGATCAGCCCCACCTGAAAGCGAAAGACCTTCATCCCGCCACTGGTCGACCCCGAACAACCGCCTACAAAGGTCAGATAGAAAAAGGCTGCTGCCGACAGCGGGCCCCATACCGTGTAGTCATCCGTGGCATAGCCGGTGGTCGTCACCACCGATACCACGTTGAAGGCCACCTGTGTCAAGGCATCGAAAAACTCCATGCCGCGCATCGTGCGATAAAGGGTCAGTAGCGCAATGACTACCACCAGCAGCGCCAGCAGCCCTCTCACCTGCTGATCCCTCCAGAGCACGCCGGAGCGTTCGCGCGCCATGCGAATGTAGAGCACAAAGGGCAGCGCACCGGTCAGCATCGAGAGAATGCTCAGCCAGAGGATGACGGGGTTATCAGCGTATTGTCCAAAGGAGGCGTCGTAGTTGGCAAAGCCACCGGTGGCCACGGACGTCATGCCGTGTACCACGGCGTCCAGCGGCAGCATGCCGGCCAGCCAGTAGCTGATGATCGAGACGATCGTAAAGCCCACATACACCAGCCCGATCGCCTTGGCGACCGTACCGGCCCGGGGCAGCACCTTGTCTGACCAGTCGGAGGATTCGGTCTGGAAAAGTCGCATGCCACCCACCCGCAAAAAGGGCAGGACAGCGATCGCCATCACGATGATCCCCACTCCGCCCACCCACTGCATCAGACCGCGCCAGAGCTTGAGACCATCGGAGAGATGCTCGATGCCCACCAGTACGGTCGCCCCGGTGGTGGTAATGGCCGAGACCGACTCGAACACCGCATCGGCCACCGACAGGCGTGGCGCTCCAAACTGCATGGGCAGACTGGAAAAGGCCGACATCACGATCCAGCTGGAAGTGGTCAGGATAAACATCTGCCGGGGACGCAGTTCGATGTGCACCCCCCAGGTCAGCAATATCACTACCACGGCCGTGCCGAAGGTTACCGCGAAAGCCCACAGGAAAGGCCACATCTGCCCGTCACCTTCCAGCGCCAACAGCGCCAGTGGGATCAGCATGAACAGCGACAGGACCAGCAGCAGCATGGCCAGAATACGCAGAATGGGGCCCATTCCGGCCGGATTACGAAAAAGCGGCAGACGCAGCATGCCTTGCATCCAGAATGATCAACAGGTGCGCGCTACTATAGCGGTTTGGGAAAGGTGACGCAGCCGCGAAGGCAGATAAAAGAAAAAGCCGGCGCGAGGCCGGCTTTGAGAGTTCGAATACTAACTATTGTGTAGTAGTGGTACCTCCAGCGGCTTCACAACCACGTGGCTTGAACTCGGGAGCAACGTTCGTAGTGCAGTTCCAGACGCCGTCTTTTGTTCTTGCAAGCTTGATATTTTTGCTACGCAAGGTTGAGTTTGCGCCGGTGTCAAAATCCAATTGGACAGAAGCTACTCCAGTATTACCTGAATTAGCATCTGGAACGCTCAGGGTACCTAATTTCACATCATTATTGGTAAGACCGATAAAACCTTTGGTATCAGGAGTGATACTGATCGACTCTCCACGAAGCACAGCTTCCTCAATTGCCGTTTGCGTGCCTCGAATTGAAGCCAACCCAGAAGCCACTTCGGACCTTGCCACATAGTCCTGATAGCGCGGTACGGCAATGGCCGCCAGCACGCCGATGATGGCGACCACGATCATCAGCTCGATCAACGTAAAACCACCCTGCCTGCCTGCCATTGCCGTGTCCTTCCCGATTGAATGCATGTATTCCTGCCCGACGGGCAAGATAACGGTATATTTTTCGCCTGATCATTGATCGACGCAGAGCCCTTAACGACAAAACCGCCGGGAACTTTAGAGAACCGAACGCCCGCCGATAACATGGGGCAAGTCACCACTTCCTCTGCCCTATGGACTCACGTGCATGTCGGATGCCCTCACTCAGCTGTCTGCCAACCCACTGCGCAGCCTCGCCCACCAGCTGGTCGAGGATGGTCTGCTCGAGGCCACGCGCGCGCTGGCGCTTGAAGAACAGGCGCACCGGGAAAAGCGCCCGCTGCTCAAACTGATCATTGAAGAAACCGGTGTGTCACAGCGCGATGCCATTCAGAGTGCCGGCTGGGCCTTTGGGCTTGGCTGCGTTGATCTGGACGCCATCCCCGTGGCGCGGCTGCCACCGCTGCAGGGTTTGCCGGAGTCCATGATTCGTCGGCTGGGTGTTCTGCCCCTGCTGCGTCAGGAGCGTTGTCTGATCGTGGCGGTGGACGACCCTTCCCGCCTGCCCGTACTGGATGAGCTTCAGTTCGTGATCGGCATGAACGTGGAAGGTGTTCTGGCGCCGGCCGACCAGCTCAGTTCAAGGCTCGAGCAGTATCTGGAAGTGCATGGTGAAGGCGCGCTGGCACTGCTGGAGGGGCAACATGCCATCGAGACACTGGCGCTTGAAGAAGGTGATATTGAGGAGCAGGTCGAAGACGCCTCCTTTCAGTCCAGTGACGACGCGCCGGTGGTGCGCTTCGTCAAGCAGATCCTGCTGGACGGCATTCGCCGTGGCGCCTCTGATATTCATTTCGAGCCGTTTGAGGAGAGCTTTCGCATTCGCTTTCGCATCGACGGCATGCTCATGGAAGCATCGCGTCCGCCAGCGCAGCTTCGCCAGCGCATTGCGGCACGTATCAAGGTGATGGCAAAGCTGGATATCTCCGAGCGGCGCCTGCCCCAGGATGGTAGCGTGCGCCTGAAGCTCTCGACAAAACGCCATGTCGAATTTCGCGTCAACACGCTGCCGACGCTCTTTGGCGAAAAGATCGTCATGCGGTTGCTGGACCCGAACAGCGCCCGCATGGGCATTGATGCACTGGGTTTCACGCAGGAACAGCGCGGCATCTTTGAACAGGCCATCGCCCGGCCGCAGGGCATGATTCTGGTGACCGGCCCCACCGGTAGCGGCAAGACCGTCACGCTTTATACCGCGCTCAATCTGCTTAACACCGAGGCGCGCAACATTGCCACGGCCGAGGACCCGGTCGAGATCAAGCTGGAGGGCATCAATCAGGTCAACGTGCGTCCCGGCATCGGCTTTGATTTTGCCGCTGCCCTGCGCGCCTTTCTGCGTCAGGACCCTGACGTGGTCATGGTCGGTGAAATTCGCGATCTGGAAACGGCAGAAGTGGCCATCAAGGCAGCCCAGACCGGCCATCTGGTGCTCTCGACCCTGCACACCAATTCGGCGGCCGAAACCCTGACCCGTCTGGGCAACATGGGCGTGGCAGGTTTCAATATCGCCACCTCCATTAGTTTGATCATTGCCCAGCGACTGGCACGCCGACTGTGCGAGCATTGCCGTCAGCCGGTGGCCCTGCCCCATGAGGTCCTCAAACATCAGGGCCTTGATGATGAAGAGATCGAACGCGCCACGCTTTATCAGGCCGTGGGTTGTGAGCACTGTACCCATGGCTACCGAGGGCGCGTGGGCATCTATGAAATGGTGCCAATCTCTGCAGCCATGAGCCATCTGATCATGCAGGATGCCGGGGCGATGGCACTGGCAGGGCAGGCAAAACGCGAAGGCCATCATGATCTGCGCCGCAATGGGCTTTACAAGGTACTGGCAGGGCTGACCACGCTGGAAGAACTCAACCGGATCATTCAGGAGTAATCATCACCATGGCGTCTTCTGCCTTGCCAAAGCGCTCTCCCGCACCCGCCGGTGACGCTGTGACCTTTCGCTGGATGGGCAAGAACGGCCGCGGCGAACGGGTCAGAGGAGACATGCACGGCGTCAGTGAGCATGACATCCGTCGCCAGCTGTCATCGCAGGGCATTGTCGTGACCCGTCTGAGCCGCAAGCGTTCACTGCCCGGCATGGGGCACCGTATCAAGGGTCAGGATATCACCCTGTTCGCCCGTCAGATGGCGACCATGATTCGTGCCGGCGTTCCCCTGCTGCAGTCTCTGGAGGCCGTGGCCAATGGTACCAACCGTCCGGCACTGCGCCATTTCATCGAAACCCTCAAACATGACGTCTCAAGCGGTATGAGCTTTTCCCAGGCGCTGGCAGCGCATCCGCGTCATATCGATCAACTGTTCGTGCATCTGGTCGAGGCCGGCGAGCAGGCAGGCGCCCTTGATCGCATGCTTGACCGCGTGGCCACCAACAAGGAGCGTCTTGATACCCTAAGGGGCCGCGTCCGCAAGGCGCTGTATTATCCTGCCGCCGTCGTGGCTGTCGGTATCGGCGTCACCGCGCTGCTGTTGATCAAGGTCGTGCCACAGTTTGAAAGCATGTTCGCAAGCTTTGGTGCAGAACTGCCGGCCCCGACCCGACTGACCATTGCGCTGTCGGAGGCCGCACAGCACCTGTGGTGGCAGGTACTGCTGGTAACAATGGCCATCGGGTTGTTTACACGCCGCATGCTGGCACGCTCACCAACCCTTGCATTTCAGGCCAGCCGTTTGCTGCTCGGAATTCCCGTGCTGGGACCGGTGATTGAAAGAGCTGCCATTGCGCGTTTTTCACGCACATTGGCCACCACCTTTGCTGCCGGGGTACCGCTGATGTCAGCACTGGAAACGGCCGGCGGCGTCTGCGGCAATCTGGTGTTCGAGCAGGCCATCGAACGTGTCCGTCAGGATGTGAGCACCGGTCAGCAGCTGCATTTTGCGCTGCGGACCACGGGCCTTTTCACCCCCATGGCGCTACAGATGGTCGCCATTGGTGAGGAGTCGGGCTCTCTGGAGGCCATGCTGAACCGGGTAGCTGACTTCTACGATGCCGAAGTCGAAAGCCGGGTTGATACGCTGACCACCTTGATGGAGCCCCTGATTATCGTGGTGCTTGGATCACTGGTCGGCGGTGTGGTGGTCTCGATGTATCTTCCCGTGTTCGATCTTGGCAGCGCCATATAGGAGCCTCGACATGTCTTCGCTGTCCGACCCCTTTTTGCTGTGCATCGTGGCGCTGCTGGCGCTGACGCTGGGCAGCTTTCTCAATGTGGTGATTGCCCGACTGCCGGTGATGCTGTCTCGGCAGTGGACACACGAGGCCCACCAGACGCTGACACTGACGCCCCCGACCCAGCCGCAGACCAGATACAACCTGCTGGTCCCGCGCTCTCATTGCCCTGAATGTGACGCCACCATTGCCTGGCATGACAATATCCCGCTGGTGGGTTATCTGAAGCGCCGGGGGCGCTGCGCACAGTGCAGGTGCCCCATTAGCGTGCAGTATCCGCTGGTCGAGGCAGCCAGCATGGCGCTGGTGCTCTGGGCCGTGTGGCACCATGGCATGACCTTCACCGGGATGGCAATTGCGCTCGCCTGCCTGATCCTGCTGACACTCGCCGTGATTGATTTACGTACCCTGTTGCTGCCGGATGTGCTCACCCTGCCCCTGCTGTGGGGCGGGCTTTTGTATCAGCTGGTGGTGCATCCCGACAGGCTGGCCGAATCCGTCATTGGTGCGGCAGCCGGCTATAGCGTCGCTTGGGGATTTTACTGGCTCTTTCGGCTTGCCAGCGGCCGTGAAGGTCTGGGTCGGGGCGATTTCAAACTGTTGGCGGCACTGGGCGCCTGGTGTGGATGGCAGACACTGCCACTGATTCTGGTGCTGTCAGCCACTACAGGGGCCGTGCTCGGTATCATCATTCAGCTGTTGCTGCCCCGTTTGCGGGGCGCACCGATGCCCTTTGGTCCTTTTCTGAGTGCGGCAGGCATGCTGGTCCTGCTGGGAGGTGATAGGGTGATCGAGCTTTATTACACCATCATTGGCCTTTCTTCGATCTAGATACCATGTACACATTTTCCGCCCCCTGGGATCACAAGGACTATTTGCGGGAGCTTTTATGCTGATTATCGGCCTGACCGGGGGCATTGCTGCCGGCAAGACGACCATTGCCGAAGCCTTCGCGCGGCGCGGTGCAGACTGGGTGGATGTGGATCATCTGGCACGCGAGGTGGTCATGCCTGGTGAACCTGCGCTGGCAGAGATTCACGAACGCTTTGGCGACCGCGTCATGACCGAGCGTGGCGAGCTGGACCGGGCGGCCATGCGCAACATCATTTTCGAGGACGACCAGGCACGCCAGGCCCTTGAGGCCATCACGCATCCACGTATTCGTGAAAGACTGATGCAGCGTCTTGAAACGTTCTCGGGCCCCTACGCTCTGCTGGTGTCACCGCTGCTGCTGGAAACCGACCAGCATCAGCTGGTCAACCGGATTCTGGTGATCGATGTGCCGCCGCAGGAGCAGATCAGAAGGACCTGCGCCCGTGACGGTGTGTCAGAGGCGCAGGCGCGCGCCATTGTCGCCGCCCAGATGTCACGTAACCGACGGCTTGCCAGCGCCGACGACGTTATCGACAATGTCGGCAGCTTTCACGTGGTCGATGCCCGGATCGATCGGCTCGATCTTTTTTACCGCCAGCTTGCCAGGCAGTACAACGCCCCATGAGTGATGAAAATAAACCACCTGTAGTGCCCTGCCCCCAATGCGGCAAGCGTCTTTACTGGACCAGTGACAACCCCTGGCGACCCTTTTGTTCCCAACGTTGCAAGATGATTGATCTGGGCGCCTGGGCCGACGAGTCGCACCGCATTGCCGGTGAACCGGCCATGGATGATGCCAGCCTTGATGAGCTCATGAACCGCATCGAGCGTGGCGATTGACCGCCCGCAATATTCCATGGCCGTAATACGCAGGCCACCCATGAACGCAAAAGGGCCACCCCATCGGGGTGGCCCTTTTTTCTGATAATCGACCTGGCTTAACGCCAGAATTCCCGGATTGAGGCAATCCCCTGCGCACCTACTGCGCGCGCCCGGTCGCCATCATCACGCGTGGTACCGCCTAGGGCATACACCGGCATGGTAACTTCCTCGACCATCTGCTGAAGATCATGCCAGCCGATGGTAACGGCCCCCGGATGACTGGGCGTTTCGCGCACCGGTGACAGCGTTGCAAAATCGCAGCCCAGTCGCTGGGCCTGTGCAATCTGCTCGTTATTATGCGTAGAGGCAGCCAGCCATTTGTCATCACCCACGGGGCGATGCGTCAGTGCCATCAGCTCGCGACTGGGCAGATGCAGCCCATCAGCGTCTACCGCCCTGAACGTGTCCAGCGAGCAATTGAGTATCAGTGATGTCCCATGCTCGCGGCACTTTGCCAGTGTGCGTTCGGCGCGTGCCCGATAGGCCTTTTCATCAAGCTCATGTGCCCGCAGCTGTACCAGCTTGATGCCATCTTCCACCAGCGCGCGCTCGAGCTTGCGATCAAATTCCGCCTCATCGCTGGCCTCACCCGTGATCAGATAATCATGGGGCAGGATAACGGCGCGAATGATAGGGCTGTTGGCGGCCGGAAATGCATAGCGGCCCAGATCATCAGGGTTGACCCATCGTACCGCCTGGCCTTCACGCCCCCAGGGCTCACCCTCGAAATCATGTGTTTCCCAGACATCCAGCAGGATATGCTTGTCGGGATACTCATGATGCACACGAATCAGCGGTTGGGCGCGCTGAATGCTGATACCAAGCTCTTCGCGCAGCTCACGACGCAGCGCTTCAAGCCCGGTTTCATAAGGGGCCAGCTTGCCACCGGGGAATTCCCACAGTCCGCCCTGATCGGCAATCGATGGCCGCCGCGCAATTAGCACCTGGCCCTGATCGTTGAAAATGGCCGCAGCGGCGACATGTACCCTTCTTTTCGGCATGCTGGCATGACCTTTCATGATGCGTGAATATCAATCGGTAAAGGGGGTGAGACCATCTGCTCGCCACCCCGGAACTTAATAATGACAGCGCACAAACAGCGTGCGTCAGCTGCGATAATCGGCATTGATGGAAACGTAATCGTGGGAGAGATCCGAGGTCCAGACCCGCTCCTGTGCCACACCACGTCCCAGACGAATCGTGATATTGATCTCTTCCTCGGCCATGACGGCAGCGCCGGCTTCCTCACGGTATTCCTGCGCGCGGCCACCCTGTCGGGCGATGGTGACGCCATTGATATCGATCGCCACCTGACTGACATCGAAATCGTCGATGGGTACCTTGCCTACTGCCATCAGAAGTCGGCCCCAGTTGGCATCACTGGCATAAAGGGCCGTCTTGACCAGTGGCGAGTGCGCCACACTGAAGGCAACCGCCAGTGCCTCTTCAGTACTGGCCGCCTCCTCGATGGTCACCGTGACAAATTTGGTGGCGCCTTCGCCGTCACGCACAATGGCCTGCGCCAGCGACAGCAGCACGTCGTCCAGAGCGCTGGAAAACTCGGCGAGTGCCTCATCGCTTTCGATGACAGCGCCACGTCCTGTCGCCACCAACGTGCAGGCATCATTGGTAGACGTATCGGAATCAATGGTAATGCGATTGAAACTGCGCTCGACGCTGGCGCGCAAAAGCCCTTGCAGCGCGTCATGCCCGATTGCGGCATCGGTCGCCACAAAGGCCAGCATGGTGGCCATATTGGGGCAGATCATCCCTGCACCCTTGGAGATACCGTTGATGGTGACCGGCTGACCACCCACCGTGATCGTGCGCGTGACGCCCTTGGGACGTGTATCGGTGGTCATGATGCCTTCGGCCGCGGCCTGCCACTGCCCTTCATCCAGTGAAGCCAGCGCCTCGTCCAGACCGTTGCGAATTCGTTCAACCGGCAGCGGCTCGCCAATCACGCCGGTGGAAAAGGGCAATACCTGTTCCGGCAGCCGACCGGTACGCTCTGCAAGTGCCGCACAGCAGGCCAGGGCATCCTTCATGCCCTGCTCCCCGGTGCCGGCATTGGCATTGCCGGTATTGATCAGCAGATAACGCGGCGCGCCATCTGCAAGATGTCGTCGTGCCACATGCACCGGTGCGGCGCAGAAGGCGTTGCGTGTGAAAGTGGCTGCCACATGACTGCCTTCAGCGAGCTCAAAAACGACCAGATCACGACGATCCGCCTTTTTGATGCCTGCCCGGGCAGTGCCCAGCCGCAGCCCTTCGATGCGAGGCATATCGGGAAAATGCGCTTTACCTACGGCCATGATCACTGCCCTCTGCTGTCCATGTTGCCCGCCCGGTGCCGTCATGGCAGCCGGGCAACGTCGCTACGCCAATGACTATCAGTCGAGACTGCCATGGCAGTGCTTGTATTTCTTGCCCGACCCACAGGGGCAGGGATCATTACGCCCTACCTTCGGCTCGTCACGTCGCACGGTCGGGTTCTGCACGGCCTCGGCTGCAGCAACGGCTTCCTCGCTGACTTCCGGTGCCGGGACATCTTCGTGGGCAACATCCTGGCGCGTTAACTCACTGGCCTGCTGCTCACGCTGAAGGTTTTCGCGACGCTCACGCTCCAGCATGTCCGGATCAGCCTGCTGGCGCACCTGTACGTGACTGAGAATGCGCACCACATCAGATTTGATGTTGTGCAAGAGCGTCTGGAATAGCTCGAAGGACTCGCGCTTGTATTCCTGCTTGGGATTTTTCTGCGCGTAACCACGCAGGTGAATGCCGCGACGCAGGTGGTCCATCGACTGCAGATGCTCTTTCCAGCGCGTATCGAGCACCTGGAGCATGACCTGCTTTTCAAAGCGACGCATGGTCTCATCACCCACGCTCGCCTCCTTCGCTGCCCATGCCTGTCGAAGCTGCTCATGCAGCCGCTCGCGCAGCATCTCTTCGTGGAAGCCTTCATCATCGCGCGCCCAGGCAACCACCGGTGCATCAAGGTTGAACTCCTGACGCAGATGCTCTTCAAGACCGGCCAGATCCCACTGCTCGGCCAGACTCTGCGGGGGTACATAGCTTGAGATGGCGTGATCCAGCATCTCGACACGCAGCCCCTGAACATTATCGGAGACGTTGTCGGAAGCCAGAATTTCATCACGCTGATCGTAGACCACACGACGCTGGTCATTGGCTACATCATCGTATTCCAGCAGCTGCTTGCGCATGTCGAAGTTACGACCTTCCACCTTGCGCTGGGCGCGTTCGACCGCGTTGCTGACCATCTTGTGTTCGATGGCTTCGCCCTTTTCAAGGCCCAGCACGCCCATCATCTTCTGCACCCGCTCGGATCCGAACAAACGCATCAGGTTGTCTTCCAGCGACAGGAAAAAGCGGGTCGAGCCCGGGTCGCCCTGACGACCGGCACGCCCGCGCAGCTGGTTGTCGATACGGCGCGATTCATGACGTTCGGTGCCGATCACGTGCAGACCGCCCGCCTCGATAACCGCATCGTGGCGCTTTTTCCATTCGGCCTTGATCGCCTCGATGGCCGCATCGCTCGGGTTATCAAGGCCAGCCACTTCGGACTCCCAGTTGCCGCCCAGCATGATATCGGTACCACGACCGGCCATGTTGGTGGCAATGGTCACCGCCGCCGGACGACCGGCCTGCGCGATGATTTCCGCTTCACGATCATGTTGCTTGGCATTGAGGACGTTGTGGGCCAGCTGCTGCTTGCGCATCATTTCCGAAAGCACCTCGGAGCTTTCGATCGAGGCCGTACCGACCAGAACGGGACGTCCCTCGGCCTGCTTTTCCTTGATGTCTTCAATGATGGCCTCGAACTTCTCCTGGGTCGTCATGAACACCAGGTCGTTGAGGTCCTTGCGCGCGCGGGGCTTGTTGGTCGGAATGACCAGCACATCCAGATCATAGATCTGTCGGAATTCGAAGGCTTCGGTATCGGCCGTACCGGTCATGCCCGAGAGCTTGTCATAGAGACGGAAGTAATTCTGGAAGGTCGTGGATGCCAGCGTCTGGCTTTCCTTTTGAACTTCCACGTTTTCCTTGGCTTCAACGGCCTGGTGCAGGCCTTCGGACCAGCGCCGGCCGTGCATGGTACGCCCGGTATGCTCATCGACGATGATGACCTCACCCTTGGCGACCACGTAATCTACATCACGGTGGAAAAGATGCTTGGCCCTCAGCGCGGCACTGACGTGATGCAAAAGTCCCAGGTTATGGGCGGCATACAGGGAGTCTTCCTCGGGCAGCAGACTCGCCTGACGCAGGATATTTTCGATCTCGTTGTGGCCACGCTCGGTCAGCTCGATCTGCTTTTGCTTTTCATCAATGATGAAATCGCCAGTCTCGGGATCCTCGGGGTCCTCGCAGGGCGTCAGCGCGGCCACCAGTTGATGAATGGTGCGATAGATATCGACGTTTTCATCCACGGGACCTGAGATGATCAACGGCGTGCGCGCCTCATCGATCAGAATCGAGTCAACTTCATCGATGATGGCGTAATGGAGCCTGCGCTGGACCTTTTCGCCCTGTGAAAAGGCCATGTTATCGCGCAGATAATCAAAGCCGTATTCATTGTTGGTGCCGTAGGTAATATCACAGGCATAGGCATCGCGTTTTTCACGCGGCTGCTGACCCGAGTAAATGACACCGACGGACAGACCCAAGAATTCATACAGCGGACGCATCCAGTCAGCATCACGACGCGCCAGATAATCGTTGACCGTGACCACATGCACGCCCAGTCCCGGCAGCGCATTGAGATAAACGGCGAGCGTAGCAACAAGTGTCTTGCCCTCGCCGGTTTTCATCTCGGCAATACGGCCGTCATTGAGCGCCATGCCGCCAATCATCTGGACATCAAACTGACGCATGCCCATGACGCGTTTAGTGGCCTCGCGCACGGTAGCGAAGGCTTCAGGCAGGAGCTTTTCAAGCGCTTCGCCATTGGCAAGGCGCTCACGGAATCGGGTCGTCTGCTGCTGCAGTGCACTGTCATCCAGTGCACTGACGGATTCTTCCAGGGCGTTGATCTGCGCAACTGTCTTGCGCATGCGTCTGATATCACGGTCGTTCTTGCTGCCGACCATCTTGCGTAACAGCGTATTCAGCATCTCTTTATCCTGTGTCGTCGTGTCATGTCATTCACAAAAAGTGTGACACGTCGAAGGCGGACCCCGGCGCGATAGCACATCATGACCTGTCGACATGCCAAGCCAAGGTCGACCAGGCAGGACCATGCGTACGATACACAGCAGGGCCACTGACAGGCACCACAAGCGTAATACCAGTCGCCTGATGCGATAACGACGACGAGACTCGGCGCGAATATGTTCGGGCGAATGAAAGCAGATCCGGATCAGCCGAGCAGCGCTGCCATCAAGGCGAGCGTCAGCCATGCCTATTGGCAGGAGACAGCCAATCAGAAGGCCAGCCAGCCACCATCGGGTTCTAAAGCCCCGGGGCAGACGGAATGTGCGAGCGGGATGGGTCATGCTGTCAATCTGAGGATCAGCCGTGATAAATTGGCGCCATCCTTAATGATCGCGCGGCAGGGCCATGAGTATAAAGGGTAAAGGAGTACGCGCCCAGCCCGTGGGGCAATTGTTACGCACCCGCGGCTCTCTGGCGCCACTGATCCATACGGCTGGCATCCTCCTTGAAGCCCAGGAACACCTTCTGAAGGCATTGCCCGATGAGCTTCAGGATCATGTCCGCGTCGGCGGCTACCATGATGGCAACCTGACGCTGATGACTGATCGTGCTGTCTGGCTGACGTGGCTGCGTTTTGAGCGCCAGCGTCTTCTGTCCCTGTTGCGACAGCTTCCCGCCTTTCAGGATCTTGCAGGACTTACCTTCAAGGTTCGTCCCATTCGGCCCGTCTATACGCCACACGCCCGGACTCGTGAACTTCCGGAAGCCGCTGCCTCCCAGCTTCGTGATTGTGCACGCGATATTACAAGCCCTCGTCTCAAGAAATCACTTGAGCGTCTGGCTTCACATGCACGCCAAGACAGTGAACAAGCCTTGATGACCCGCACAAAAAAGGGCACCGATCAGTGATCGGTGCCCTCGCATGCTGTTTGATGTCCTGCTGGCGCAACCCGAAGAATTACATGGCCATGGCAGGCTCGGAGTAGGAAATCGGCGAGGTCTCGCGATCCTCGAAGGTCACGACTTCGAAGGCTTCCTGATGCTGAAGCAGCGCGCGCACCAGCTGATTGTTGAGCCCGTGACCGGACTTGTAGCCACGAAACTCGCCAATCAGGCTATAGCCCAGCTGGTAAAGATCACCGATGGCATCGAGCACCTTGTGACGCACAAATTCATCTTCGTAGCGAAGGCCATCTTCGTTAAGAATACGGTATTCATCGACAACAATCGCGTTGTCGAGACTGCCGCCCAGCGCCAGATTCTGGGAACGGAGAAATTCGATATCGCGCATAAAACCAAAGGTACGGGCGCGACTGACTTCCTTCACAAACGACGTGGTCGAGAAATCAACGCTTGTCGTCTGTTTCTGGCTGGCAAAGACAGGGTGATCAAAGTCAATGGCAAAGCTGACCTTGAAGCCGTCATGTGGCAGGAAGGTGGCATACTTGTCGCCATCCCTGACCGTCAGCTCCTGCTTGATGCGGATGAACTTCTTGGCCGCTTCCTGTTCAGCAATACCTGCCGACTGAATCAGAAACACAAACGGGCCGGCGCTGCCATCCATAATGGGCACTTCAGGCTCGCTGAGATCGACAAAGGCATTATCGATTCCCAGCCCTGCGAAGGCCGACATCAGATGTTCAACGGTCGATACACGCACATCGCCCACAGCGACGGCAGTGCACATGGTTGTAAAATGGACGTTTTCCGGATGCGCCGGGATGCGAACCACCGGGTCCAAGTCAGTACGTACAAAAACGATTCCGGTGTTGACCGGTGCCGGACGCAGGGTCAGGTAAACCTTTTTACCTGAATGCAGACCAACGCCTGTCGCACGGATGGTGTTCTGTAGGGTTCTTTGACGGATCATAGTCTGGGCTACCAGGCAGGAAACATTCAAACAGTTGTTTATATGGTAACAGTTCCCTTGGTATTCGACAACGAACAGTGTTCGATTAGTCGACCATTATCTTTATTATTACCATCATAAAATTCGGCGACCCCGAAGGGCCGCCCAATCAAATCAATCTGCCTGACGACGCAGGAAGGCAGGAATATCCAGATAGTCATCCATTTCCTGCGACTTTTGACGCCGCTCGCGGGATGCCTTCTGCTGCTCCTTTTCCTTCTCCTTTTCACGCGTATCGCGTGAAGCGGCCTGCTGGCGAGAAACCGCCGGCTGACGTGCCATGCGACGATAGTCAGACTGATCACTGCGGGAAGCCTGGGTCTGACGTGGCGTAGCCTTCTCTACACGACCATCAAGCCCTGCGGCCACAACGGTGACGCGCAGATCGTCGGTCATGTCCATGTCGATGGCAGTACCTACCACGATGGTAGCATCCTGAGAAGCGAACTCCTGGACGGTTGCGCCTACATCATTGAACTCGCCGATGGAGAGATCCGGGCCAGCCGTAATATTGACCAGAATGCCGCGGGCACCGTTGAGATCAATATCTTCCAGCAGCGGACTGCGAATGGCCTTCTCGGCAGCTTCACGCGCGCGGTTTTCACCCATGGCCGTACCGCTGCCCATCATGGCCATGCCCATTTCGGACATCACCGTGCGTACGTCAGCAAAGTCGACGTTGATGATACCCGGGCTGGTAATCAGCTCGGCGATGCCCTGCACCGCACCCAGCAGCACATCATTGGCAGCGCTGAATGCCGTCAACAGACTGGCATTCTTGCCCAGCACCGTCAGCAGCTTTTCATTGGGAATGGTAATCAGGGAATCAACATGCTCGGAGAGCTCCTTCATGCCCTCCTCGGCAGCACGCTGACGCTTGGGACCTTCAAAGGGGAAGGGACGCGTGACAACCGCCACGGTCAGAATGCCCAGTTCCTTGGCCACCTGTGCCACGACCGGTGCACCACCCGTCCCGGTACCACCACCCATGCCAGCAGTGATGAATACCATATCAGCGCCCTGCAAAAGCTCGGCAATACGCTCGCGGTCTTCCATGGCAGCCTGACGGCCGACTTCCGGGTTCGCCCCGGCACCCAATCCCTTGGTAATTTCACTGCCCAGCTGCAAAACGGTCTTGGCAGCAACTCTCTTGAGCGCCTGCGCATCGGTGTTCGCGCAGATGAATTCAACGCCTTCGATATTGCTTTCGACCATGTGGTTGACGGCGTTGCCGCCGCCGCCACCTACGCCGATTACCTTGATTACCGCGCTGCTGGATGGCGCATTGTCTACAAGCTCAAACATAACCCCGTCTCCTGGACCGCCAAGGCAGTCCTGTCAGAAATTTCCTTTTAACCAGCCCTTGATCCGCGTAATGGTTGAGGAGAGCCGCTCGTTGTCCGGGCGCTCGGACTGGTAACGTCTTGGCTGCTCATCCCGGCGGGGTTGGGCCGTAGAACGCGAGTAGCGAGAATATTTCATGCCGTAGAGTAACAAACCAACGCCGGTCGAATAAATTGGATTGCGCACGACATCTGCAAGCCCTCGCACGTTCTGCGGACAGGCAATACGTACCGGCATATGGAATATCTCTTCTGCCAGCTCACCCACCCCTTCCATTCTTGAAGTGCCACCTGTCAACACGATACCGGCGGCCACCAGATCTTCATACCCGCTGCGTCGAAGCTCTTCACGCACCAGTGTAAAAAGTTCCTCATACCGAGGCTCTACCACTTCTGCCAGATGCTGTCTGGAAAGATCACGTGCGGGACGATCGCCCACGCTTGGTACCTTGATCATCTCATCACTGGACGCCAGCTGCGTCAGCGCACAGGCATACTTGACCTTGATGTCTTCTGCATACTGGGTCGGCGTACGCAGGGCCATGGCAATATCGTTGGTGACCTGATCACCTGCGATGGGGATGACCGCCGTATGTCGAATGGCGCCTTCGGTAAAGACAGCGATATCGGTTGTGCCGCCACCGATATCCACCATGCAGACACCCAGCTCACGCTCATCCTCGGTCAGTACGGCATGGCTTGATGCCAGCTGTTCAAGAATGATGTCATCCACTTCCAGACCACAGCGGCGCACGCACTTTTCGATGTTCTGAACTGCATTGAGGGCAGCCGTGACCAGATGCACACGCGCCTCAAGACGTACGCCCGACATGCCCAGCGGCTCACGAATACCCTCCTGGGTATCAATGGCATATTCCTGCGGCAAGACGTGCAGGATTCGCTGACCTTCAGAAATGGCACGTGCACGGGCAGAATCAATGACACGATCGATATCGGACGGTGCCACTTCACGTTCCTTGATGGCAACGACACCATCTGAATTCATGGAACTGATATGGCTGCCTGCGATACCGACATAGACAGAATGAATGTCACATCCTGCCATGAGTTCGGCTTCTTCCACGGCGCGTTGAATGGACTGCACCGTGGATTCAATATTGATGACCACCCCCTTTTTCATGCCATGCGAGGGGTGGGAACCGATGCCGGCGATCTCTATACCGCCGTCATCAGTGGGTTGTCCAACAATGGCGACAACCTTGGATGTTCCGATATCCAGCCCGACGACCATATTGGAAGCGTTGGTTTCTCCTGCCATAGGTCGGGCCTACTCCCTGATCAACCTGTTAATACGCACAATTATCTCAATCGCATCCAATTAAAAAAGTAACTGGCGTAATTACGCGTTAATAATACTGAAAAGCCTTACCGAGAATACGGTGATTTTAAGGCGAAAGAAATACCCATTACCCTTCATAACCCCTGTTTTTACGCAACTTAACGAGAACGTTCCAATTATTTATCCGAATTATCATTCTCGGGCTCATTTTCGCCGTGCCATGCTACCGAGACCCCGTTGGGATAACGTAGATCAATATAGCGAATATCGTTGCGACCGGCTGAAAGACCACGCTGCCAGGCGGTAATAAAACGCTCAAGACGCATGTCCAGATCCGTTCTTCCCAGCATGATCCAGAAAGCATTATCAAGCTGTACCCGCCAGGCACCACGGGGTTCGAGACGAAGCTGCGTAATGGTCATGCCCAGACGCGCAAACTGCTTTTTGAGTGCATCATAGTAGGCAAGCACTTCGGGCCCGCTGCCCTTTGGACCTGCCAGCCAAGGTCGTTCGCCAACATTACTGATGGGGCCAGCTGCAAAGGGCTCCCCCTGGGCATTAAGCAGTGAGTCATCATTCCACCAGGCCACGGGACGCTGTTCATAGAGCTCAAACGTCAGGGCATCCGGCCAGCGCCTTGAAAGACGAACATCCTTGAGCCACGGGACCTCAAGTGCCTCGGCACGCAGCTGGCCGATATCCACGGACAACCAGCTCTCTCCGGCAATCAGGGGTGAGAGCTGATCCTGCAGATAGGCGGCGTTGACATACTCAAGGTCACCTCTGATGGACACCCGTTCAATGGGCTTGTCCAGCCATATCCAGAGCGTACGCCCACCGGCCACCAGCAGTGCCACGATAAGAATCAGCCCGAGCAGGCGGTTGGAAGTGGCCGTTGTCATGGCATGTCCTGCACCAGAGCGCAGGTCCCGAAAGCCTGAATCATTACAGGGTGACCCCCTTGAGCCTGAGCTCACACTGGGCTAGCGCAGTGCTGATGCCGCCAATATCGCCAGCGCCCTGTGTGATCAGAATATCGTTGTCATCCAGCACATTGTTCAAGACCTCTGCGAGCGCTTCGCGACTTTCGATGAAAAGCGGCGCTGTCTGACCACGCTGACGAATGGAGCCCGCCAGCGCCCGCGAATCGGCACCTGTAATGGGCGCCTCTCCGGCACTGTAGACATCCAGCAACAGAAGCTGATCCACCCCCGACAGCACCCGAACGAAATCCTCATAAAGATCATGGGTTCTGGAATAGCGATGTGGCTGATAGATCATGACCAGTCGGCGATCAGGCCAGCCCTCTCGAACAGCGCGAATGACCATTTCCACTTCGCGGGGATGATGCCCATAGTCATCCACCAGCATTACCGGCAGGTCATGACGGGTGCTATCGGGCAGGCAATAGTGTCCCTGCACCTGAAAACGCCGTCCTACCCCGGCAAACCCTGCCAGCGCCCGAACGATTGCTTCATCGCTGACACCGGCATCCGTGGCTACCGCAATCGCCGCCATGGCGTTAAGCGCATTGTGGCGTCCGGGCATGGCCAGTCGAACGGCAATCGGTGCATGCGGCGCAGGTCGATATGCCGTAAACGAGACGGTATCGCCTTGCTGGGAGAAATCGCTGATCCGGTAATCGGCGTCCTCATCAAAACCATAGGTAACAAAATGGCGTTGAATCCTGGGCAGCAGTTCACGCACGACCGGATCATCCAGACAGACAATCGCCAGACCGTAGAAAGGCAGGTTATGCAGAAACTCGATGAAGGTATCCTGCAATCTTCCGAAATCACCTTCATAGGTTGCCATGTGATCGGCATCGATATTGGTCACGATGGCCGTCATCGGCTGAAGATGCAGAAAGGAGGCGTCGGATTCGTCGGCCTCGGCGACCAGATAATCGCCCTCCCCCAGCTGCGCGTTGCTGCCGGCACTGGTGAGTCGCCCACCAATCACAAAGGTAGGGTCCAGGCCACCCTCGGCCAGTAGCGTTGCCGTCAGACTGGTAGTGGTGGTCTTGCCATGCGTTCCGGCTACGGCAATGCCATGGCGAAAGCGCATCAGCTCGGCAAGCATTTCAGCGCGACGCACGACCGGCACCCGGTGTTCACGCGCCATCATGACTTCAGGATTGGTCGGATCCACTGCGCTGGAAACCACCACCACGTCAGCATCACGCACATTGTCGCCATGGTGACCTATGGCCACACGAATGCCGCACTGACGCAGATGCGTGACGACCGCCGACTCGCGCAGGTCGCTACCGCTGACACAAAACCCCTGATTGGCCAGTACTTCGGCAATGCCACACATGCCGGAGCCGCCAATCCCTACAAAATGAATACAGCGTATACGACGCATACCGCTGCGTGCCTGCATCTGATTATTCAAAACCTGTCTCCATACAGCCTCGGGCCATGATGTCGGTCGCCTCCAGCTGCGCCACGCTTCTGGCACGCTGCCCCATTTCCACCAGCCGGTGAGCATCCAGCAGTTCAGCAAGCGTGTCACTCAATGTCTGCACACTCATCTGCGCCTGGGGAACCAACTGCGCTGCACCGGCCTTCAACAGATAGTTTGCATTGATGGTCTGATGGTCATCCACGGCATGTGGAAACGGCACCAGAAGCGATGCCCTGCCTGCTGCCGCCAGCTCGGTCACCGTCAGCGCACCGCTGCGACACACCACCAGATCGGCCCATTCATAGGCCTGTGCCATGTCACCAATAAAATCGGATACGGTGGCCTCGACGCCGGCGGCCTGATAGGCCGCAATGGTCGCGGCATCCTTGTTTTTACCTGCCTGATGGCGCACTTCGGGACGCACCTCGGGCGCAAGTCGCGCCAGAGCTTCAGGCACCCGCTCATTGAGCACCTGCGCACCCAGAGAGCCGCCGACCACCAATAGTCTCAGCGGCCGTCCCATCAGTGTTTCGATCTTCTGGGGAATTTCCCCGATCGCGGCAATTTCCTGGCGCACGGGATTGCCGATCACGACCGGGTGGCGCGACGCCGGGAAAGCATCCGGAAAGGCGGCATAAACGCGCCTGGCCAGCCGCGCCAGCGCCTTGTTGGTCATGCCCGGCAGCGCATTCTGCTCATGAATGACCAGGGGCCTTTTCATCAGCCAGGCGGCCAGCCCACCCGGGCCACTGGCAAATCCGCCCAGACCGACCACCAGCGAGACATCCAGTGACCCGATGATGCGACGAGCCTGAACCACGGCCTTCCAGAGCCGCCAGGGCGCTTTCAGCCATCCCAGCGTACCGTTGCCGCGCAATCCAACAATGGAGACGTGATGCAGGGGAATGCCGGCCTCGGGCACCAGGGTGTTTTCAATACCCCTTGGGGTACCCAGCCAGTGGACCTCGATGCCCCTTGCCTGTAACGCGCGTGCCAGAGACAGCGCCGGGACGACGTGGCCGCCGGTACCGCCGGCCATGATCAATGCCTTTCGGGATCCGGTACTCATGCCGGCACCTCCGCAGCAGTACTGCGAGAACGCTTGCGCGCGGCACGACGGCGCCCTCTCGTTTCACCATCAACGCGCAAAAGCAGTCCCACCATGGCGCCGCTGACCATCAGGCTCGAGCCACCATAGCTCAAAAGCGGTAGCGTCAGCCCCTTGGTCGGCAAAAGCCCGGCATTGACCGCCACATTGATAAAGGACTGCGAGGCGAAAATGATGCCAATGCCATAGCAGACGTAGGCGGCAAAGAGATGGCCGCTCTCCTCGGCATTGCGTCCAATGCGAAAGCAGCGATAGACCAGAATGGCGAAAAGGCCGACCGAACCCACGGCACCCAGCATACCAAGCTCTTCTGCCAATACCGAAAACACGAAGTCGGTATGGGCCTCGGGAAGATAAAAGAGCTTTTGCACACTGTTGCCCAGCCCCAGTCCGCTCCAGCCGCCGCGCCCGAAGGCGATCAGTGCCTGGGTCAGCTGATAACCCGAACCGTACTGGTTGGCCCACGGGTCAAGAAAACTGGCAATACGCGCCAGACGGTAGGGTTCCGATATTGCGACAAAGGCGCCCAGTGTCACCACACCACCCGCCAGCAGCAGAAAGCGCCACAGCGATGCTCCTGCCAGCAGCAAAACGCCCATGGTAGCGGCCAGCATCACAACCGCCGCGCCGTAGTCCGGCTCCAGAATCAGCAGAATACCCAGCGAAAAGGTCAGCATCAGGGGTGCCATGAAGCCCCACCAACTGCGACGAAGCCGGGTAAGATGCCGCTCGGTATAACCGGCGATGTAGATAATCAGGCAGAACTTGGCGACTTCGGAGGCCTGAAGGTTGATGGGACCAAGGTGAATCCAGCGTCGGCTGCCGTTGACCTCGCGCCCCACGATCAGCACGGCTGCCAGCAAAATGGCGGCCATGAGCAACAGCGTGGGACCGTTGGCCCGCCACCACACCGACGGAACACGCATGACGAGAAGCGCAATGGATATGGAGGCAAGAACAAAGATGCCGTGCCGGGTGCTGTAATACCACGGATTGCCGGTCTGGCTGCTGGCGACTTCGGTCGACGCCGACGTCACCATGATCCAGCCAATCATCAGCAGGGTAATGGCCGAAAGCACCAGCCAGCCATCGATGACATGGCGCTCGGTGGAAAAACGTTCTGCCAGAGGTTTCATGAGTGAGGCTGCCACTGTTTGAGCCACGCGCAGAAAGCCTCTCCACGCGCTTCGAAGTTGTCGAACTGATCAAGACTGGCACAGGCAGGCGACAACAGTACGGCGTCACCTGGCTGCGCCACGCCCATGGCATGTTGCATGGCCTGCTCAAGCGTGTCCACGACCACAACCGTCACTGCGGTGTGCAGTGCCTGTGCCAGCTGTTCACGATCACGCCCATAGACCACAACGGCTCGGGCATGACTGGCAAGCGGTGCCGCCAGTGGCGTAAAGTCAGCGCCCTTCCCCATCCCGCCGGCCAGCAGGATCAACCGGCCGGTCAGCGTTACCCCAATGCCTTCAATGGCGGCAAGGGTGGCCCCCACGTTGGTCCCCTTGGAGTCATTGATCCAGCTCACCCCATCAATATCGGCGACCCGCTGCGCCCGGTGCGGCAGTCCTGCAAAATGCGCCACCGTATTGATCATGCCATCACGTGACCAGTCTGCCTCATGGCCGACGGCCAGTGCCGCCAGTACGTTGAGCCGATTATGCTGCCCCGGCATCGTGACGTCGTGCGCGGCCATGACTGCCTGCTCCCCCTGCATGAGCCAGACATCCCCATCACGCTCGGCAAGCCCCCAGTTATTGCTCTCCGGCCTGTCACTGCCAAAGGAGATGACGCGCGCTACCTGCGCGCGCTCGCATGGCATCGTGGCAGGATCATCACGATTGACAATCGCCACGCCGGCACCATTGAAGATCTGCTGTTTGGCATGCGCGTAGCCCGCCAGGCCGTCATGTCGGTCCAGATGGTCACTGCTGAGATTAAGATGAACAGCAATATCGGCGTTCAGCTGTGGCGTCGTTTCCAGCTGAAAGGAAGAAAGCTCCAGTACAAAACACGCAGCCGTTGGCTGTTGCGCCAGTAGTGTCAGCGCCGGCGTGCCAAGATTGCCCCCTACCGCTACCTCAATACCGCAGGCGCGAGCCATGTCACCGACAAGGGTTGTCACGGTTGATTTGGCATTGGAACCGGTAATGGCAATCAGCATCGGACGCTGCGCAAGCTCACCCAGGGCTTCCACGAACAGTGCTGTCTCGCCAATAATTTCAAGACCGGGCAACGCCAGCCCCGGCGTGCGGGTATCCACGCCGGGGCTTAAAACGATTCGTCGTGCCTTTTGCAGATCAAGCTCACGCAGATCACCACAATGCACATCAACGTGCGGGTAAAGACGCTGAAATTCAGCAAGCCCCGATGGCTGGAGGCGAGTGTCCGCCATGACAAAGGGCTCACCCCGGCGCGTCAGATGTTCTGCAATCGCCATGCCTGAGCGGCCCAGCCCGACAACCACGCTATGGTGTGACTCAATCAACATGTCAGCCGATGCCATGTCAGCGAATTTTCAGGGTAGCCAGACCCAGCAGTACCAGCACCACGGTAATGATCCAGAAACGGATAATGACGCGCGGCTCGGGCCATCCCTTCAATTCAAAGTGGTGATGCAGCGGCGCCATGCGGAAAATGCGTCGTCCGGTCAGCTTGAATGAAGCGACCTGCAGGATGACCGAGACGGTCTCCATGACAAACACACCGCCCATGATGAAAAGCACGATTTCCTGACGTACGGCCACAGCCACCACACCAAGCGCTGCGCCCAGCGCCAGCGCACCGACATCGCCCATGAAGACCTGGGCGGGATAGGTGTTGAACCAGAGAAAGCCAAGCCCTGCGCCAATGATGGTGCCACAGAAGACGGCCATCTCACCGGCACCGGGAACCGAGGGAATATGCAGATACTCGGCAAACATGGCATTACCACTGGCATAGGCAAAAACGCCCAGCCCCATGGCCACCAGCACGGTAGGCATGATCGCCAGACCATCCAGCCCGTCTGTCAGATTGACGGCGTTGGAACTGCCCACAATGACCAGATACGTCAGCAAAATGAAAAAGGGGCCGAGCTGAATCACGATGCTTTTGAAAAATGGCACGATCAGACTGGTTTCCACAGGTGACGACGCCGTGAAATACAGCGCAACGGCCACGGTCAGACCGATCACCGACTGCCACAGATACTTCCATTTGGCCGGCAGTCCGCGCGGGTTCTTCTCGACCACCTTGCGATAGTCATCCACCCAGCCGATGGCGCCAAAGCCCAGCGTTACCAGCAGAACAAGCCAGACATAGTGATTACCAAGATCTGCCCACAGCAGCGTGGATATCGCGATCGACAGCAGGATCATCACGCCCCCCATGGTGGGCGTGCCCGCCTTGGACAGATGCGACTGCGGGCCGTCATCACGAATGGCCTGTCCGATCTGACCGGCCACCAGCCGTCGAATGACCCAGGGGCCGATCATCAGAGACAATAAAAGCGCGGTCAGCGTGGCCAGAATCATCCGCAGCGTCAGATAACCGAAAACGCTGAAGCTGGTCTGAAAGGAAGCAAGCAGTTCGGCAAGAAAAAGCAACATTATAAGTATTCACCTGAAGATTCTGATCGAAGTGCATTGACCAGACGGTCCATGCCGGCGCTGAGGGAACCCTTGATCAGCACACTGGCACCTGAAGGCAGGGATTGACGGGCAAAATCGATCATCGATGCCCAGTCTTCGAAATGGCGTCCGCGCACACCAGCAGCCGTCGAAATGGCCCTGGCAGGTTCTCCGATCGTAACGACCAGATCAATATCGAGCTCGCGGGCATAGTGCCCCAGTGACTCATGGGCCTGGGCACTATAGTGACCCAGCTCGCCCATGGCGCCGAGAAAACACCATCGCGGCCCCGGGCGCTGCGCCAGGGTGTCCAGCGAGGCGCGCATGGCACCGGGGTTGGCATTGTAGCTGTCATCGATCAGCGTGGTGCCGCGAACGCCCTCGATCATTACCATCCGTCGGGCCACGCCTTCGGCCTCGTTCAGGGCGGCCAGTGAATGCAGTGGATCACAGCCCATGGCATGTGCCACGCCAGCCGCGCCCAGCGCATTCATGACGTTATGACGCCCCATCAGGGGTAGCACTACCTGACCGATCTCGTCACCATCGATACAAAGGGTAAACCGGTAAAAACCCGCGTCACTGACCAGATTGATGGCCTGAACGCGGGCGGGTACATCAATGCCAAAATCCAGAATATCGTGATGTGATGCCAGCGCGGCCCAGACAGGATAAAAGCGGTCATTGCGATTGAGTATTGCCACACCATCAGGCGACAGCCCAGACAGTATTTCCGCCTTGGCCTGAGCGATATGACCGGCGCTGCCGAATTCGCCGATATGGGCATCGGTGACGTTGTTGATCAACACGACATCCGGACGAGCCAGGGCCGTCGTCCAAGCAATTTCGCCGGTATGGTTGGCGCCGATTTCGATGACGGCCTGCGTACAGGTGTCATTCAGCTGCAAAAGGGTCAGCGGCACACCGATATCGTTATTGAGATTGCCGCGTGTGGCATGCACTGGCGCACTGCGTGACAAAATGGCTTCGCACAGGGCGCGCACGGTGGTCTTGCCGCTATTGCCGGTGATGGCCGCCAGCCGCCCCTGCCACTGCAAACGGTGATGACGGGCCAGAAGCCCCAGCGCCAGACGCGTATCAGGAACCACCAGCTGCGCGATGTCCACCGCAACCGGTGTATCGACAACGGCAGCAACGGCGCCCCTGTCATATGCCATTTCAAGAAAGTCATGACCATCAAAGCGCTCACCGCGAAGGGCCACGAACACATCACCCGACTGCAGGCTGCGGGTATCGGTGACAATACGACAGGCAGCCGCGCGCTTGAAATTACCCTGCGGATCGATAATGGCCTCAGGGCCAAGATGCAGCGCTTCAACGATCCGTGCCGGCGTATTACTCATGCCAGTGCGCCTCCAGTGCCAGGGATGCCACATCAACATCGCTGAAGGGATGGCGTACGCCCTGAATCTCCTGGTAGTTCTCGTGTCCCTTGCCAGCCAGCAGGATCACGTCTTTTGCCTTTGCACTGGCCACGACATCGGCAATGGCCCGGGCGCGCCCGGCCACTTCCCGAACGTGTGCCCCGGGAGGCATGTCGGCCATGATCATGCGGCGGATGTCGTCAGGCGATTCACTGCGAGGGTTATCGTCCGTCACCACTACTTCGTCCGCCAGCAGAGCAGCCACACCGCCCATCAGGGGACGCTTGCCACTATCGCGGTCGCCGCCACAGCCCAGCACGCACCAGAGCCTGCCCGGCACATGCTCACGCAGCGCCAGCAACGCATTGCGAAGCGCATCGGGGGTATGGGCGTAATCCACGACAACGGCGGGCGCGCCCGGGTGTGTGAGCAGCTGCATGCGCCCGGGCACTGGCGCAAGGCGGCCGGCGGCCTCCAGCAGTGCATCCAGCGGGCTACCCAGCCCGTACAATGTGGCAATGGCCAGCAGGACATTATCCAGATTGAAGCGCCCCATCAGCGGCAGTTTCAGGTTGCGCTCACCTTCCGGGGTCATGATCACGGCTTCCAGACCGAGACGCTCTGCCTGCCAGTGACGCACCTGAAAATCATGAGCGGCTTCACTGCCTGTTTTCAGCACCCTCACGCCCTGGCGCACCCCCGCCAGCATCAGGCGCGCGAGCGCGTCATCAGCATTGACGACCGCCAGCTCAAGCTCGGGACGCTGAAAAAGGCGCGCCTTGGCTGCCGCGTAGGCCGCCATGCTGGGGTGATAGTCCAGATGATCACGACTCAGATTGGTAAAGACGGCGGCCCGAACATGACAGCCGCTCAGGCGCTGCTGATCAAGGGCGTGAGAAGAGGCCTCCAGCGCTACACGTTCAACGCCGGCAACCGCCAGTTCACGCAGGCGCTGCTGTAGCGAGATCGCATCCGGCGTGGTTAGTCCGGCATGATCAAGCGCCCCGGGACGACCGCTGCCCAGCGTGCCGATCAGACCGGCCGGCACTGCCAGTGCCTCACTGAGGGCCGCGATGTAATGCGTGACCGAGCTCTTGCCATTGGTGCCGGTCACGGCAATCTGCTCCAGAGAATCCGGCACGCCCATGACCAGCGCCGCCAGCTGACCCAACCGCTCTGCCAGATGATCCAGCACCAGAAGATCGTCTGCACTTTCCTGCCATGGCGGTGCCACCAGAGACAGTGCGGCCCCCTTCTCACGAGCCTGAGCAATGTACTGACGGCCATCAACTCGCGTGCCGGGCAGGGCCACAAAGACGTCGCCGGGTTGAACATGGCGTGAATCCAGCACCAGCCGCGCATCATTGGACAGCTGTAACGTCCCGGCCTCGGGCCAGAGCCTTGCAATGGCATCGGCCAGCGTGCAGGTCGGCAAATCAGGCACCGGGCGCCTCCTTGCTCTGATCATCAGGGGGGATATCCAGAAGGCGTAGCGCGTTACCGGCCACTCTGGAGAAGATGGGCGCAGCCACCAGACCACCGTAGTACTGCTTGCCCTTGGGATTATCAATCGAAATCACGGTCACGATCCGCGGGTTGCTCGCCGGCGCGATGCCCACGAAATTGGAGCGATAGGCTTCTTTCTGGTAGCCGGTGTTGCCTACCTTTCTCACGGTGCCGGTCTTGCCAGCCACCCGATAACCATCCAGTGCCGCACGCGTGCCACCGCCGCCTGGCTCTACCACCGTCTCCATCATGCGGATCAGCTCATGGGAGGTTTTGGAAGACATTACCTGATGTCCTTCGGGCGGCTTGTTCAGCTTGAGCAGCGAAGGCGGCAGTTGCCTGCCGTCATTGGTGACCGCCGTATAAGCGCTGGCCAGCTGGACTGCATTGACCGACAGGCCGTAACCATAGGAAAGCGTGGCACGCTTGGCCTTTGACCAGCTAAAGGGCGATGGCAGGCTGCCATTGGCCTCACCGGGAAATCCAAGCCCTGTGGGGTGGCCGAGCTTCATCGAGTCATATACGTTCCAGATCGCATCATCCGGCAGCGCCAGGGCCATACGGGTCATGCCAATATTGGAGGAGTGGGTGATGACCCCGGTCATGTCCAGCTTGCCGAGATTGCGGAAGTCCTTGATGGTATAGCCATCCACCATCATCCAGCCGGGACTGGTATCCATGGGCGTATGCGGCGTGAACTTGCCCGACTCGAGCCCGGCGCTCATGGCCAGCGGTTTCATGACCGACCCGGGCTCGAAGGCATCGGTCAGTGAGCGGTTACGCAGCCCCGCCGGATCCACGCTGGTGCGATTGTTGGGGTTGTACGATGGCAGGCTGACCATGGCCAGCACCTCCCCGGTATGGGCATCCATCATGACCATGGTGCCACTGTCGGCGTTGTGCTCATTGACTGCTGCCTTGAGCTCGCGATAGGCCAGATACTGCAGGCGCAGATTGATCGAGAGCGTGACATCGCCGCCGGGATGGGCCTCACGGATCATGTGCAGGTCGCGTACCAGCTGGCCCTTTCGGTCCTGCAGCACGCGCCGCTGCCCCGGGCGACCGGACAGATAGCGGTCAAAGGCCAGCTCCAGTCCTTCCTGACCGTGATCATCGATATTGGTCATGCCGACCAGCTGCGAGGTGACCTCACCGGCCGGATAATAGCGCTTGTACTCGTGACGCCCGTGTACGCCCGGGATATCAAGTGCCAGCACGCGCGCGGCCGGTTCGGGCGTCACACGACGCTTCAGGTACATGAACTCCTTGTCACGATAGCTTTGCACCCGATCCATGAAAGCCGATGGCGGCTCCCCCAGCGCTTCTGCCAGCCGTGTCAGCTGTATGGGATCCTCGGGCAGATCCTTCGGGTTGGCCCACAGAGTGACCACCGGCGTGGACACCGCCAGCGGCTCGCCATCGCGATCGGTAATCATGCCGCGGTGGGCATCAATGCTCTGTACCCGGATAGTTCTGGAATCCCCCTGCCCCTGGAGAAACTGATGATCGACTACCTGTAAATAGATAATACGCCCCACCAGTACCGCCATGGCCACAAAGATGATCCCCAGCACCAGGCGATAACGCCAGGCCGGCATTGCCGTCACGTGGCTGGTGGCCGTATCACCGCCATACATGCGTGCATTGCGTCCGACGCGCCGCTTTTGTTCACTCATGGGCGCATGACTCTGGTGTGGTGAACGTCCGGCACATGCATCTCAAGGCGATCACGGGCCAGATTTTCGATACGTGAAGGGGTCGACCAGGTGCTCTCTTCCAGCAGCAGACGGCTCCAGACCGTCTGAAGCTGATCGTGTTCACGCTCCATGGTCTGCAGACGCGCGTACTGGGAACGCGTGTGATAGGCCGTACTGATGACACCCAGCGCCGACAAAATGACCAGCACCAGCAGCACCAGAATAATGATGTGAACCAGGGTCAGGCGAAGACGAAAGGGCCACTGCCACTGCCCGTGCGAAGACGAGCCCGGGGTGCGTTCAACCATATCGACTAGCGCTCCTGCCCAAGCTTTCGTGCCACACGCATGACCGCACTGCGGGATCGAACATTGAGCCCGGTTTCCTGCGCGTCCGGACGTATGGCCTTGCCAACGGGGGCCAGGTCACGATGAATCTGATCTTCACGTAACGGCATATGGCGCGGCAGGTGTTGATCACCACGCGACTTGTCGCGAATAAAGCGCTTGACCAGACGATCTTCCAGCGAATGAAAGCTGATCACGACCAGCCGGCCGTCAGGCGCCAGCGCATCAAGCGCGGCATCAAGGGCACGCTCAAGCTGACCCAGCTCGTCGTTGAGATGAATACGAATGGCCTGAAAGGCACGTGTTGCGGGGTGGCGTCCCTTTTCCCACGCCGGATGGGCCGTCTTCAAAAGCTCGGCAAGCTCCACGGTCCGGGTAATGGGGACTTCCTTGCGTCGGGCCACAACGGCGCGCGCCAGACGTTTGGCAAAGCGCTCCTCCCCCAGACGCTTGAACACATCTGCCATGTCGCGCTCGGATGTCTCGGCAATCCACTGGGCGGCACTGATGCCCGAATCGGGATCCATGCGCATATCCAGGGGGCCATCGCGCATGAAGCTGAAACCGCGACTGGCATCGTCAAGCTGGGGAGAGGACACACCGACATCCAGCAGGATGCCGGAGAGGTTGCCATGAACCCCCTGCTGGCGTGCCACCTCCCCCAGATCAGCAAAGGTGGCCCGGGCGATGCTGAACCGGGAATCCTCGATGGCCGCTGCGGCGGCAAGGGCATCAGGATCCCGATCGATGGCGAGCAGGCGTCCCTGATCACTCAGGCGATCAAGAATGGCGCGGGAGTGTCCGCCACGCCCGAAGGTGCCATCCAGATAGAGGCCGTCCGGCCGCTGAACGAGGGCATCGACGGCACCCTCAAGCAGGACGCTTTCATGCTTGTGGTCTTGCCGGATACCTGGGGTCTGATTCATGAGGGCTCAAGGGATGTTTCAAGGGAAAACAGGTGGGAGTCGGCCTGTAAGCCGGGTTCTGTCGAGAACAGTCATTCCTCTAGGACGTTCGTCACCGAACGCCTCAAGCAACCTACCCGAACCCAACGCGGGCCACGTCAACGGGTTCCTATTCGGTCTTGCTCCGGATGGGGTTTACCATGCCACGACCTGTTACCAGGCGCGCGGTGCGCTCTTACCGCACCCTTTCACCCTTGCCGTCGGCACCGAGAGTATCGGCACCGCTTGGGCGGTCTACTCTCTGCTGCACTTTCCGTCGGCTCGCGCCGCCCAGGCGTTACCTGGCATCCTGCCCTGTGGAGCCCGGACTTTCCTCCCCCGAACCCGAAGGTCCGGCGGCGACTGTCCGGCCGACTCCCAAGCGCGCAAGAATATCAGTGCCGGCCCCCCGCTCCAAGCGCGTTAACCATTTTTATCCTTGCGCTCGGATATCCGTGACGTACTGGCAACAATTATTTACGCGATACTCCATCCTTGAGCTGTTGTGCACGCTGATACCAGTCACTTTTACGTCCCCCCAGGATGCGTGTCGCGACACTGGCAGACTGCTTGACGCCCACACCTTCTTCCAGCAGTGACGAGAGCAGCTGATCGCCGTCAATCTGGCTGCTGTCGGCCAGTGCCTTTTCCGGTGCCGGCGCCATCATGACCACGAATTCGCCGCGCATCTGATCGGCATCCTCGGCCATGCGCTCAAGCAGCTCACGCGCCGTGCCATGCAAAAAGGTTTCAAAGGTCTTGGTCAGCTCGCGCGCAATGACGATGTGGCGCTCGCCAAACACGATCTCGATATCCTCCAGCAGCTGGCGAATACGGTGAGGCGACTCATACAGCACCAGGGTGACCGGCAGCTCGACGACATCGCCCAGACGCTGCCGCCGCCCCGAGCTTTTGGCCGGCAAAAAGCCCTCGAACAGAAAGCGCTCGGTCGGTAGCCCGGCAGCGCTCAGGGCCGTAATCAGGGCGCTGGGGCCCGGAATGGGAATGATGGTGTAATCCGCGGCGCGCAGCGCCTGCACCAGGCGATAGCCCGGATCGGAAATCAGCGGCGTGCCGGCATCACTGATCAACGCAACCCGCTGCCCGTCATCCAGAGCCTGCCGGATGCGCTCGATTCGTGAGGTTTCATTGTGCTCGTGAAGGGAGATCAGGGGCACACGCACCCCGATATGATCGAGCAGACGCACGCTGTGGCGGGTATCTTCAGCGGCGATCAGATCCGCCTGTGCCAGGGTATCCATGGCACGTCTGGAGAGGTCATCAAGGTTACCAATCGGTGTGGCAACCACGTACAATGCGCCCTTGCTAAAACTATTCATGTCATCACACTACACTGGTTCGGACGCGTTATTGCCTTCGGATTCGCCTGTGTCATGACAAAAAACATTACAGGCTCGACTGGAGCTGCATGGTACGCCGTGCAGTTCGCGGACGCCACGCTGTGGCGCCATCACGGAGACCGGCAAGAAAAGGAAATGCCCAGGCATGCGAACATCATTTACCAGACTGGCCGGCGCGGCCATGGTGGCACTTACACTGGCAGGCTGTGCCGGCACGTCGGGCATTGTTGATCGCTTTGGCGGTCAGTCCTCCGATGACCTCCTGCGTCAGGCCCAGCAGCAACAGGGACCGGAAGCCGCGGCCACCCGCCTCCAGGCCGCCGAGATGCTGCAGCGTCAGGGCGATAACACCCGCGCGCTGGAAGTGGCCAACGCTCTGGATCGGTCGGCACTTCCCGGTGACCAGCAGCTTCGCTGGGCACTGCTGACGTCACGCGCCGCACTGGACATGCAGGATCCGCAGACAGTTCTGGATGCCACGCGCATTCTGGATAGCGCCGCAGCGCTGCCGGACAATGAAAGAAACACGCTGCTTGAGCGTCGCGGCCTTGCCCAGGCCATGAACAATGAGCCCATGGAGGCGGCCCTCACCCTGACGGCCCTGCAGGAGCGCACGGGGGATACACAGCTTAATGACACCATCTGGCGTCAGCTCAATCGCCTTGACCCGGGTCAGCTCGACCAGCTCGCCCGCCAGGGCAGCGTGGCGGCCGGCTGGGTTGAACTGGCGCGGCTTCAGCGTCAGCAGGGTGCCAACATCAGCACGCTGACCGACGCCATCAACCAGTGGCAGTCCAACAATGCCCGGCATCCGGCATCGCGTCGTCTGCCAACGGATCTTAGCGCGCTGGATGAGATTCGCGATCAGGAAATTCGCAAGATTGCGGTATTTTTGCCCCAGAGTGGTCCGCTGGAATCCATTGCCACCGCAGTACGTGAAGGCATTCAGACGCGTGCCGATGATGTTCGCGACCAGGGCGGCCAGACCCCTGAACTGGTGTTTTATGACACCACCGGGCAGGACATGGAAAGCCTTTACGCGCGAGCCACCATGGAAGGCGCGCAGGCCGTGATCGGCCCGCTCAGCAAGGAGCAGGTATCGCAGCTGGAAACCCGCGATGCGGTCGCGCTGCCGACACTGGCCCTCAATTACGGCACCCATGATCACAACAGTGCCCGTAACCTGTTCCAGTATGGTCTTTCTGCCGAAGATGAAGCACGCCAGGCCGCACAGCGCGCGCAGCTTGACGGTCATCACAGGGCCGGCGTTCTGGTTCCCAACAATGAATGGGGCAGCCGCGTACTGGGGGCTTTCCAACAGTCCTGGCAGCAAAATGGCGGCGATCTGGTCAGCGTTCAGAACTATGACCCGTCAGCATCAGCCACCTCTTCGGTCAAGGCAGCCCTGAACGGCGGTCGTGGGCGTCCCGACATGCTTTTCCTGCTGGCACTGCCCGGCTATGCCCGCCAAGTGCCTCCTACGCTTGATTATTATGACGCCGCTGACCTGCCCATCTATGCGACCTCGCACGTCTATGAAGGCTCGCCCCAGCCAAGACTGGATCACGATCTTGATGATGTCATGTTCGTGGACATCCCCTGGCTGATTCCCGAAGCGGCAGCCGGTGGCAGTGACGCACTACCCTTTGAATCCACCCGCGAACGCCTTCTCCAGGATGATCAGCCGGCACTGATCAAGCTTCATGCCATGGGGGTTGATGCCTTTGAGCTGGCGCGTCGCCTGCCGGTCATGAACGCCATTGGTGGATTTGAGCTTTATGGTGCCACCGGCCGACTGGCGCCCGGTCAGGATGGTCGAATTGTTCGCACCCTGCCCTGGGCAGTGTTTCGTAACGGCCAGCCGGCCCTGCCCTGATACGCCGTGGCTTTCGGACCCTTCAGCAATCGCCAGCGCGGTCACGATATCGAGTCGTTGACCGCGCAGTGGCTTGAACAACAGGGGCTCGCTGTCATTGCCCGTAATCAGCATGTCCGAGGCGGCGAGACTGATCTCATCATGCGTGATGGCGAATATCTGGTCTTTATCGAAGTACGCTATCGCGCCAGCGCCTCCCACGGCTCCCCGCTTGAAACCATTACCCCTGCCAAGCAGCGAAAGCTGATCCGGGCTGCGCGTTTTTATCTGCTCGACAAGCGGTTATCATGCCCTTGCCGCTTCGATGCGGTAGGAGTTACGGGTGAGCCTCCCGACCGCTTGCGTTTTGAATGGGTCAAAAGTGCCTTTGACGCCTTTTGAGCCCTGGCGTGAAGCAGCGGGAATAAAACGCCATTTTACGATTTGAAGAGTGCCATGGACTTTCAATCACGCATCATCGATCACTTTAACGCCAGCATCGACGTCAAGACCTGGTCGAGCGAGGTCCTGCCGCCCTTCATTGAGGCTGCCAGCCAGATCATGGTACAAAGCCTGATCAATGACGGCAAGATCCTGACCTGCGGTAACGGGGGCAGCGCCGGCGACGCCCAGCACTTCTCCTCGGAACTGCTCAATCGCTTCGAACGCGAACGCCCCAGTCTGCCCGCGCTGGCATTGACCACGGACTCTTCAACCATCACCTCGATTGCCAACGATTACAGCTACAACGACGTCTTTTCCAAGCAGATTCGGGCGCTGGGTCAGCCTGGAGACGTCCTGCTGGCCATTTCGACCAGCGGCAATTCAGCCAATGTCATCCAGGCCATCCAGGCAGCGCATGATCGCGACATGACCGTGGTCGCCCTGACCGGGCGAGACGGCGGCAACATGGCCTCCCTGCTGGGTCAGGAAGATTGTGAAATTCGTGTCCCCGCCACCGTGACCGCCCGCATTCAGGAAGTGCACCTGCTGGTCATTCACTGTCTTTGCGACCTGATCGATCACCAACTCTTTGGCAGCAATGAATAAGCGCTCATTTTCCCGGTTAACAGGCGCCCTTCTTCTGGGTCTGACGCTGGCCACAAGTGGCTGCAGCACCATTACCGGCAGCAGTGGCTATGGTACGCGCACCAGCTACGCCATCGACCAGGACACACAGATTGCGCGAACGCTCTGGGACAGCATCCGGGCCGATGACAGTCTGGATAACAGTCATATCAACGTTGACGTTTACAACGGCTTTGTCCTGTTGACGGGTCAGGTGGGCAGCGATGCCCAGAAGGCTCGGACAAATGAACTGGCCACGCGTCTTCAGGGCGTTCGCCAGTTGCGCAACGAATTAAGCGTTGGTCCCAACAGCTCGACACAGCAGCGACTGCAGGATACCTGGGTCACTTCACGCGTGAAGGCGCGACTGGCCGCTGGCAAACGTATTGATAATGAGCGCGTCAGAATCCTGACAGAAAACGGTACGGTGTATCTGATGGGGATGGTTCGCCCCCATGAAGCGGACTACCTCGTACAGCTGGCTTCACAGACCAGTGGCGTGGAGCGCATCGTCAAGGTCTTTGAGTACATCAACACCTGAACATTCTGCGCAATCCATCTGCTGCACTGGCGGCGCATAAAAAACGGACCCGCCTTTTGGCGGGTCCGTTGGTATGACACTGTCAGAAAATGCCTACTTGATGACTTTCAGCGAAGGACGACCCTTGCGAGGACGCGGCGTGCCGTCATCATCATTGTCGTTGTCATCATCGCCATTGTCATCGTTCGTTCTCGCCACTGTTCCCAGGTGTGAGTCACGATCCTCGGAATCATCTTCATCCGGCTCGGCAACACCCGAGGCGTCATCCGGCATGACAGGTTCCTGGCCAAAGACCATGCCCACGCCGTTTTCACGCGCATAAATGGCGATGATGGCATCAATGGGCAGTTCAACAGTCATTGGCTGTCCGCCGAAACGTGCGTTGAAAGCGACCATGTCGTTTTCCATGAAGAGCTCTCGCACGGCGCCAGGGCCAATATTCAGAACAATCTGGCCATTCTGGACGAACTGCTCTGGTACTACCACGCCCGTACGTTCGGCATCGACAACGACATAAGGCGTGCAGTCGTTGTCCAGCAGCCACTGATACAACGCACGAATCAGGTAGGGACGGCTGGAATGCATGTTTTCACCTCACTGAAGAATGCATCAAAATGTCAGACCCTGCGCATCAATCAGTATTTTCTGTTGCAGGACATCACATGCCTGCAACGATTATCCGATCAGGTGCGAAGCTCGCGCTCCGATTCGAGAAGCGATGCCTTGAAGGCATCCCGCGCAAACAGCCTTTCCATATAGCCCATCAGTGGCTTGACCTGCTGCTCGGGCAGATCGACACCCAGCGCCGGTAGACGCCAGAGGATGGGCGCCAGACAGCAGTCTACCAGCGAAAATTCTTCGCTCATGAAAAACGGAATATCTTCGAAGATCGGGCTGATACCTATCAGACTTTCACGCAATTCCTTGCGCGCCTGCTCGACTTCCTTTTTGGAACCCGGCGACAGGATACGTTCCACCATCGGGCACCATTCACGCTCGATTCGGTGCATCCACAGGCGGCTCTGGGCACGCGCTACGGGATATACCGGCAATAGAGGCGGATGCGGAAAACGTTCATCTAGGTACTCCATCATGACCTTTGATTCATAGAGAACCAGATCACGATCGATCAGTGTCGGCACACTATTGTAGGGATTGAGATCCGCCAGCTCTGCTGGACGATGCTCATCGTTGACCTCAATGATATCAACGGAAATCCCCTTTTCGGCCAGCACGATCCTGACGCGATGGCTGTAATGGTCGTCACTGCCTGTATAGAACGTCATTGACGATCGTTTGGCCACAACACCCATAGAAAGTCCTCACTTTAATGACGAGCTGGATGATAACACGAGAGCACGCATCTCGGGTTGCCGGATTGGCAACCACAACGTTTCAACAAGTGTGGAAAAACGTTTTGCGGACACAAAAACGCCCGGGAAAGCACCCGGGCGTCCTGAGACATGACGTCGAAGCTTAACGCTTGGAGAACTGGGGACGACGACGTGCCTTGCGCAGACCCACTTTCTTACGCTCGACCATACGTGCATCACGCGTCACGTAGCCGGCGCTGCGCAGCGGGGCGCGCAGTTCTTCGTTGTATTCCATCAGGGCACGGGTAATGCCGTGACGAATGGCGCCTGCCTGAGCAGAGCCACCGCCGCCCTGAACGGTAACAAAAATATCGAACTGATTGGTCAGTTCAGTCAACTCCAGCGGCTGACGGACAACCATCTGCGCCGTAACGCGACCGAAGTATTCGTTGAGCTCACGCTTGTTGACCGTGATCTTGCCATTGCCCGGACGCAGGAAAACGCGTGCGGTAGAAGTCTTGCGGCGGCCTGTGCCGTAGTATTGCTGCTGTGCCATGAAAATGTTCCTTTAGAGATTCAGTGCCTGAGGTTGCTGCGCCGCATGAGGATGCTCACCACCGGCATAAACCTTGAGCTTGGAATACATGGCGCGACCCAGCGGGCCCTTGGGCAGCATTCCCTTGACAGCGATTTCGAGAACGCGCTCCGGAGCATGATCGATCATCTGCTCGAAGTTCATCGAACGCAGGCCGCCCGGGTAACCGGTATGGCGATAATACTGCTTGGCAAAGGACTTCTTGCCGGTCACACGAACCTTCTCGGCGTTGACGACAACGATGTAGTCACCGGTATCAACGTGAGGGGTATATTCGGCCTTGTGCTTGCCACGCAGACGGCGGGCAATCTCGGTAGCCAGTCGACCCAGAGTCTTGTCTGCAGCATCGACGACATACCAGTCGCGCTGCACGGACTGCGGTTTGGCGCTGAACGTCTTCATGTATGAATCACCATGGTTGTGGCGAGAGCGTGACTGCTGCCCTGCCAATCCCTATTTTTCTTGGTTGTTGCCTCTGCAGGCAAGGACAACAACGATAAGCGAGCGCGCATTGTACAGAGCCCACGCTCGCCAGACAAGGAGTAATCACATTCAGGGCTTGTGCGTCAACGCCAGATAATCACTTGACTGCATCTCCTGTAGACGCGATACCGTGCGCTCGAACTCAAAGGCAAGCTCTCCTCCACTGTAGAGTGACTCGGGTTCGGCATCTGCCGACATCACCAGCTTGACGGCGCGATCATAAAACTCGTCCACCATGTTGATAAAGCGCCGCGCCTGATCCTCGATGGCTGCCCCCATGATCGGCACATTGGAGATCAGCACGCTGTGATACTGGCGTGAGAGTTCGATATAGTCGTTCTGACTGCGTGGCCCGTCGCACAGTGTCCTGAAGTCGAACCAGACCACGCCTTCATGGCAGCGACGCGCCTGCAGGGCACGGCCGTTGATACGTAACGTTTCTTCTTCTCCGGCCTCACCAGCAAGGTGAATGAAGCTCTCCTGCAAAGCCTTGTCGGCACTGTCACCGGCCGGCGTATGAAAGATCTCCTCGCGAGTCAGAGTACGCATTCGATAATCAATGCCCGCATCCACATTGACTACCTCACAGTAGCGGTTGAGCAGGTCGATGGCGGGCAGGAAACGGTCACGCTGCAGGCCGTTTTTATACAACTCGTCCGGCACGATATTGGACGTGGTCACCAGCACTACGCCCTGCGCGAAAAGAGCATCGAGCAGATTGCCCAGAATCATGGCATCGGTAATATCCTTGACGAAAAACTCGTCAAGACAGATGACCCTGGCTTCTCCGGCAAGTTTTGCAGCCACCTGGGTCAGCGGATTTTTCTGACCCTTGTGAATTTCCAGCTCCTTGTGCACACGCTGCATGAAGCGATGAAAGTGCGTACGCATCTTGTCATCAAAGGGCAGGCTGTCATGGAAGGTATCCACAAGCCATGTCTTGCCCCGGCCTACCCCGCCCCAGAAATACAGGCCCTTGATATCCGGCTCGGCAGGTGCCGTGGGCGCCGGGGCACTCTTTTTACCGAAAAGACCCGACATCCTTGATTTGAGCCCGCTGTCGGCCGTCGTTGCTGAAGGCTTCGGCCGCGGTCTGTTCGTCAGCGCTTCATAAAGACGCTGCAGATGCTCGACTGCCTTTTCCTGGGAGCTGTCATGCTGAAAGCCTTCACGTTCAAGGTCCTGCCGGTACTGTTCACGCGGGGAAAGTCTGGACATATTGTTCGGTGCCTTGCAGAAATCGGGTGCCCATGATTGTACATCGTGGCGAAGACTGATTCGCCACGATGGCGATGCTTCATCATCGCTGATGAGCATGATTATGTCGTGAGTGAATTGACCCGAACAACACGACGCCTTCTATAATGACCCATCGCATGGTCACGCCGGTCGTGCGTGCAATCAGCATCGAAGAGGGGAATATTGGTGAACGAAGGCAATATTGATTGGGTAGTCGCCATCGTGGCGCTGCTGGCAGGCATCGCTATCGGCGTGTTGATCCGCCACTTCTCGGGCTCGGAGAGAACGACCAGCCAAAGACTCAAGCAGAGACTGGCTGAAACCGAACTTGAGCTCAATGGGCTTCGCGAGAATGTGAATACACATTTCGCCGACGTCATGACCCTGGCGCAAAACATTACCCGCCAGAGTGAAGAGCTTCAGACGCGACTCGGCACTGATGCCGCCACCATGACCAGCGACCCGGCACTCAAGCGTCAGCGCCAGGTCGATACGCCTCAGGAATCAGAGGAAGACACAACGGCCCTTCACATTCCACGCGACTATGCCGACAGCAGCGGCACGCTGGATGAAAGCTACGGGCTGCGTCAGAAGCAGGAGAGTGAAAGCAAGGACCCGCAGCCGCCTCGCTATTGATCTGACGACAGCTGCCGGGACATCGGTAGCCGCTACACCGGATTTTCGATATCGACAAAGCGGTGCTCGACATCATGCTGCTGCGCCAGCCACTCGCCCAGGGCGCGAATACCGTCGCGTTCGGTCGCGTGGTGGCCGGCAGCATAGTAGGTAATTCCCATTTCCCGCGCCAGATGCGTCGTTCGCTCGGACACCTCACCGGATACGAAAGCGTCCATGCCAGCCTCTGCGGCCTCGATGATCATGTCCTGCGCGCCTCCCGTGCACCATGCAATACGCCTGACGGGGCGGTCATGCCCACAGATCATCAATGGCGTGTGGTCAAGTCGAGTACGCAACAGCTCGGCAAGTGCCTGCTGTGAGCAGACTTCCATGGTGCCGTGATATAGAAGCCCCTGCCCCACTTCTCCGTTGAGTACGCCCTCTACCTGCCATCCCATGCGCTCGGCCAGCAACACGTTATTGCCAAGCGTGGCATGGGCATCCAGCGGCAGATGCCAGGCTACCAGATTGATGTCATGCGCCAGCAACGTGGCAATGCGACGCTGCTTCATGCCCGTAATGGCTACCGGCTCGTTTTTCCAGAAATAGCCATGGTGCACCAGTACCATATCGGCCTGCCATGCAACGGCCTCATCGAGCAGCGCCTGACTGGCCGTGACCCCGCTCATGATGCGTGTGACCTGGTCGCGCCCCTCAACCTGCAGCCCATTGACGGTAAAGTCCTTGAAACGCTCGGGAGCAAGCAGTGCCTGCATGTCATCCAGCAATACCTTGCGCGCGGTCATGTCTGATCTCCTGCCCATTAATTTCTGAAAGTGACAACGCCGGCATCAGACATTGCTGATGCCTCGGTGATAAACTCGCCCAACATTTATACGACATTCCGATCTGCCTTCAGGGGGTAACCCCCAAAGCCAGATGCCGGACCCGAATCATCTGCAAGTCTGCAGCCATGCGCTGCCTGTTTCAAAAAGGATGTTGTCATGCGCCGTTTTCTGGTGCCCCTGATCTGGCCTGTCGTCTGTGGCGTACTGCTGGCGATGGTATTGCTGGACCACATGCCACAGATCATTGACAGTGGAGAGCATCTTGCCAGTCCTGCCCGGCAGGAGCAGGTGGTTTCTCCACCTTCCATGCCGGTCTCCACACCGCCAGTACAGCGCACCCCACCAGTAACACGTGAAGCCACACCATTGCAGCGGGGCCCCGGCACGGCAAGCTACGCCGATGCCGTACAGCGCGCAGCACCTGCTGTGGTCAATGTCTATTCGTCACGGCTGGTCGAGCGCGACCAGCATCCGCTGATGTCGGACCCCTTTTTCGAACAGTTCTTTGGCAACAGCCAATCAGGCCGGCGGCGCATGCTGTCCAGTCTCGGTTCGGGCGTCATCGTCAGCGACGAAGGCTATATCCTGACCAACAATCACGTTATCAGCGGCGCCGATGAAGTACAGGTTGCCCTGCGGGACGGCCGTGAAACGCTGGCAACTGTCATCGGTACCGATCCGGAAACGGATCTGGCGGTACTCAAGATTGATCTCGAAAAGCTGCCGGTCATTGATCTTGCCGATGCAACCAACACGCGCGTCGGCGACATTGCCCTGGCCATCGGCAATCCCTTCGGCGTGGGACAGACCGTGACCATGGGCATTATCAGCGCCACCGGACGCAATCATCTGGGCCTCAACGCCTACGAGGATTTCATCCAGACGGACGCCGCCATCAATCCCGGCAACTCGGGTGGTGCTCTGGTCAATGCAGAAGGCGCGCTCGTCGGTATTAATACGGCGATCTTTTCGCGCACCGGCGGGTCACAGGGCATCGGCTTTGCCATCCCTACCAACCTGGCGCATGGCATTCTCAATGACCTGGTCACTCGCGGGCGAGTCGTCAGGGGCTGGCTGGGTATCGAGGCCAGGGAGGTAAGCTCCAGTCTGGCCGCATCGCTGGATATCAATGCCCCGCGCGGGGTCGTGGTGTCGGATGTGGTGGAAGGCGGCCCGGCAGCACAGGCCGGCATCCGGGTAGGCGATCTGATTCTTTCGATGGCCGGCAAACCGCTACTGGATGCCCAGACCGCCATGGTGGATATCGCAGAGATCGAGCCCGGCAAGCAGCTACCGGTAGAGCTTTATCGTAGCGGCAAACGGTTCAAGGTCAACGTCAGCGTGGGGGAGCGTCCCAGCCGGCCGGTGACGCCGGTACAGCCCGACAGCTGACCGGCGATTGATGGCTGAAACGCTCTTGAGTCAGTGCTTGTCGCTATCGATACGGTTTTCAGCCGAGCGAGCGTGTGCTGTCAGCGACTCCCCTCTGGCCAGTACCGACGCCGTGCGTCCCAGTGTTGAAGCCCCCTGGGGTGAACACTGAATCAGCGAAGAGCGCTTCTGAAAATCATACACGCCCAGCGGAGAGGAAAAACGCGCTGTACCGGAGGTCGGGAGCACGTGGTTGGGACCGGCGCAATAATCGCCCAGCGCCTCGGCCGTATAGCGGCCCATGAAGATGGCACCGGCATGGCGCACCTGCTCGACCAGCCGCTGTGGCTCTTCCACTGACAGCTCCAGATGCTCTGGTGCGATACGATTAACCAGCGACAATGCCTGCGTCTCGTCATCTACCAGCACCAGCGCCCCACGACGGGAAAGCGATGCGCGAACGATCTCGGCACGCTCCAGCGTGGGCAGCAAACGCTCGATACTTTCCGCCACTGCCTCCAGGTGCCGTGCATCCCAGCTGATCAGCATGGCCTGGGCATCCTCATCGTGCTCGGCCTGCGAGAAAAGATCCATGGCCAGCCAATCCGGGTCGGTGCCCCCGTCAGAGACCACCAGGATTTCCGAGGGGCCGGCGATCATGTCAATGCCAACCTGCCCGAATACGGCGCGCTTGGCCGTGGCCACAAAGATATTGCCCGGCCCCACGATCTTGTCGACCTTCGGGATCGTTTCAGTGCCATAGGCCAGTGCCGCCACGGCCTGGGCACCGCCAATGGTAAAGACGCGAGCAACGCCGGCCACATGAGCCGCTGCCAGCACCAGCTCATTGAGCACGCCATCCGGCGTGGGGACGACCATGACGATGTCTTCCACACCGGCCACGTGCGCCGGAATCACGTTCATCAGCACCGAAGAGGGATAGGCCGCCTTGCCACCCGGGACATAAACACCGGCCCGGTCCAGTGGCGTTACCTTCTGACCCAGCATGGTGCCGTCCGCTTCCTGATAGGACCAGGACTCGGGCTTTTGGCGTTCGTGATAGGCGCGGATGCGATCAGCTGCCACTGCCAGTGCCTGTCGCTGCTCTTCCGGCAAGCCCTCCCACGCCTGCGCCAGTCGATCGGCCGTCAGCGTCAGTGCTGACATGTCCTGAACATCAAGCCGATCAAACCGACGGGTCAGTTCGATCACGGCAGCATCGCCACGACGGCGAACGTCGGCGATGATGCTGTCCACGCTTTGCTGTATCTCGGCGCTGGAAACGCTTTCCCAGTCCAGAAGCGCATTCAGTCGGGACTCAAAATCCGGCTGCTGTGTAGAAAGTCGCTGTATGCTCTGATTGTCCATCACGCCAGAATTACTCCTTGCATCCCGGCTCGCGCCGGAGAGTGTCACGCTGCATCAGGGGGGTGATCTCCTGCTTCGCCAATGCGGCGAAGAACCGTGCGAATCAGACAGGCTCAGGACGTCACGTCACTCTGGCGACGTGCCGCCACCGCCTGGCCCAGACGTTCGATCAACGGTCCAAGCCGCGCATGTTCCACGGTCATGGACGCCTTGTTGACGACCAGACGCGTACTGATATCGGCGATCAGCTCACGCGGCGCCATGCCGTTGGCTCGCAGGGTATTGCCGGTATCGACAATATCAACGATCTCGTCGGCAAGGTTCATCAGCGGGGCCAGTTCCATCGCGCCGTAAAGCTTGATGACCTCTGCCTGAATACCCAGGCCCGAATAGTAGCGCCGGGCAATATTGACGAACTTGGTCGCCACACGGCGCCGGGCGCGCCCGGGCGTGACGCCTTCAATACCGGCTGTCATCAGGCGACAGCGCGAAATATCCAGGTCCAGAGGCTCATAGAGCCCCTGGGCGCCATGCTCGAGCAGAACGTCCTTGCCGGCCACACCGACATCGGCGGCCCCCATCTGCACATAGGTGGGTACGTCCACGGCACGCAGGATCACCAGCTTGACGTTTTCAAGCGTGGTATCGAACAGCAGCTTTCGGCTCTTGTCGAGCGGCTCCAGCGGCTCAATGCCGGCATCGGCCAGCAGTGGCAGCGTTTCCTTGAGGATTCGCCCCTTGGAGAGCGCCAGTATCAGCGGTTTACTCATGTGATCTTCATTGGCTGCAAAAATGAATCGGCATGACGTGTATCGTACGGCCCCTAACGCGGCACGCGACGAATACGCGCCCCCATCAGCTGAAGCTTTTCCTCGATGCACTCATAACCACGATCGATATGGTAGATACGATCCACCACCGTTTCACCTTCAGCCACCAGGGCCGCAATGACAAGGCTGGCAGAGGCACGAAGATCGGTAGCCATGACAGGGGCACCGCTCAAGCGCTCGACACCGTTGACCAGCGCCGTATTGCCCTCAAGGGAGATGTCCGCCCCCATGCGGTTGATTTCCTGCACATGCATGAAACGATTTTCAAAGATGGTCTCAACGACGCGGCCACTGCCTTCGGCCACGGCGTTCAACGCCACAAACTGTGCCTGCATGTCGGTCGGAAAGGCCGGATAGGGGGCCGTGCGAATGTTGACGGCCTTCGGCCGGCGGCCATGCATGTCCAGCGAGATCCAGCCATCACCGGTTTCGATCTCGGCGCCGGCTTCTTCCAGCTTGAGCAGTACCGCCTCCATGGTATCGGCACGGGCGTTACGCACCCGGACCCTGCCACGGGTAGCCGCCGCGGCGACCAGAAAGGTGCCGGTTTCGATGCGATCGGGCATGACGTCATAGTGACAGCCGTGCAGACGTTTAACGCCGTCGATGGTAATCGTGCTGCTGCCATGGCCGCTGATATTTGCGCCCATCGCGATCAGACACTCGGCCAGATCGACGATTTCAGGCTCACGGGCGGCGTTTTCCAGCACGGTACGGCCATCGGCCAGGGTGGCAGCCATCAGAAGATTTTCCGTTCCCGTGACCGTGACCGTATCCATCACGATATGGGCGCCTTTCAGCCCCCCGGGCGCCCTGGCACGAATGTAGCCGCCTTCCACCCTGATATCGGCGCCCATCGCCTGCAGACCACGAATATGCAGATCCACCGGACGCGAGCCAATGGCACAACCGCCAGGCAGTGAAACATCTGCCGTACCAAAGTGGGCCAGCAGTGGGCCCAGCACCAGAATCGAGGCGCGCATCTTCTTGACCAGGTCATAAGGGGCGTGACAGTCCCTGACGCGGCCATCGAGCTGGATGCTCATCTTCTCGCCCATGATGGGCTCGACCCCCATCCGCCCCAACAATTCGAGCGTGGTGGTGATGTCCTGCAGATGCGGCAGATTGCCGATGATAACCGGCTCATCGGCCAGCAATGTGGCGGCAAGGATGGGCAGGGCCGAATTCTTGGCACCCGAGGTCCAGACCTCGCCGGACAGCGGCCGACCACCGCTGATAATCAGTTTATCCATTCACCAGGCTTCCACGGCAATCAGGCACGATCTGAATCAGGTGACGCCTCGGCCCACTGGGCCGGTGTCAGGGTCCTGATAGTAATGGCATGCAGCGCACCGCTGGCAATCTCTTCAGAAAGGGCGGCATAAATGAGCTGCTGACGCTTGACGGGTGACATGCCTTCAAAAACACCACCAATGGCAGTGACCTGAAAATTGCATCCTTCTCCCTGAATGTGAAATTCACATCCTTCAATTCGCGCCTCAAGCAGGCGTTTGACTTCATCAGGCTGCATGGTGACTCCTTCGCTGGCTTGTTGGGCGCCAATGGTAAATGAAAAGCATGACCCGGCGCGAATGGACATAAAAAAAAGCGGCGTCAGTGACGCCGCTTTCAAATCATGCTGCCTGCCGGATCAGCGTTTCAGGTGTCGCCGGGTGCGGCAAACGAGGTTTCATGGGCGGGAAACACATCGCTGAGCTCCGCCATCTCGATCAGCTCACGCATGCTGTCGGACAGTGTAATGCGATCCACTTCCAGCTTCTTTTGCTGCGTCATGCGCAACCATTCAAGCAGCACCGAGATGGTCGCACTGCTGGTGCGGCTGACACCGCACAGATTGAAGGATACCTGTGACCCTTTATGCTGCTGCAGCCAGTTGATACCAGCCGTGGCCAGATCGGAAGCATTGTCAAAACCCGGCGCCCCCTTTAGATAAAGGACATCCTCCCGGGCCTTGAGTGCAACGCTATCATCACTGTAGAGCGTATCGCTCATCAGCCCTGAGCCTTTTGATTATTGCCATCGCCCTCTTCCAGATCGACGTCAGGTGCCCAGCCATTGATGACCGCATCAAAGTTACGGTTGTTGGAACGCATGGCCTGATCAAACTGGTTGCGGAAGGTCAGCCCCAGATTGATACCGTTGACCACTACATTGATGACCTTCCACTGCCCATCACGCTGACGCAGCGTATAGGAGACCGGATAGCGCTCGCCGCTGGCAGCAATGACTTCCATATCGACACTGGCCTGATCTTCGTAACGTGTGTTCTGACTGTTATCGAGGACACGAACATCCTTGTAGTCAAACGTCACCAGCCCCTGAGCGTAGGTATCGATCAGCGTCTGCTTGAACACGCGCGCAAACTTGCTGCGCTGTTCGGGACTGGCTGCCTGAAAGTACTTGCCCATGACACTGGCCGAGGCATAGCGCCAGTCAACGATGGGGTCGATATTCTGATCGACAACCTTTTTGAGCTCATCAGGATGATTGCGATAACGGTCCTGATTATTTTCAAGTTTTGACATCAGCTGATCAACGCTCTGGCTGACCACCTCATGGGGAGACTGATTGGCCGCCTGAGCAGACATGATGCCCATGCCAAGCATGGCCGCTACCAGTACGCCAACATAACGGGAGACTTTTTTCATTTATTGCACCTCCTGGTGACACAAATTGCGCGAGGGCCGACAGGTGGTATCGACCATCGCCATTCAGATTATTTGGACATGTTTGATACGAACTGCTGGATCAACTCTTCCAGCACCAGGGCCGACTGCGTATCGCGAATGGTGCCGCCATCCTCGATCATTTCAGGCGCGCCACCGGTTGAAAGGCCGATGTATTTCTCGCCCAGAAGCCCTGCCGTCAGAATAGACGCCGTGGAGTCCTGCGACAGTTTTTCACCCACATCACTGTCAATTTTCATGGTCACCCGACCTTCCAGCCACTGCGGGTCCAGCTCGATATCGGTGATACGGCCAACGGTGACACCGGCCATGGTGACCCTTGAGCGCTCCTTCAGTCCGCCAATATTGCTGAAATTGGCATGCACCGTGAAATTCTGTTCAGCCTGCCCGGGAGCAAGACCACTTACCTGTAGACCCAAAAAGACGAGTCCCAGAAAACCGGCCAGTACAAAGGCACCAACACCGGCTTCAAGCCACTTAGAGCGCTTCATCAGAATTCTCCAAACATCAGCGCGGTCAAAATGAAATCCAGCCCCAGTACGGCCAGCGAGCCAAAAACAACGGTCCGGGTCGTGGCGCGCGAAATTCCCTCGGAGGTCGGTATGAGATCGTATCCCTGAAAGACGGCGATCCATGTCACGACGACACCAAACACCACGCTTTTCAACATGCCGTTCATGACATCATCCATGAAGACAACGCTGCCTTGCATGTTGCCCCAGAACGAGCCCTGATCGACGCCAAGCCAGTCCACACCGACAAGGTAGCCACCCGCGATACCGATCACGCTGAAAAACACGGTCAGTATCGGCATGGACAGGAATCCCGCCCACAGCCGCGGCGAGATAACCCGGCGCAACGGGTCAACGCCGATCATCTCCATGCTGGAGAGCTGCTCGGTCGCCTTCATGAGCCCGATTTCGGCCGTCAGGGCAGAACCGGCACGACCGGCGAACAACAGCGCGGTGACAACAGGGGCAAGCTCGCGCAGCAGCGACAGCGCCACCATCTGGCCCAGCGCCTCATCGGCGCCAAATCCGGACAGCACCAGATAACCCTGCAGGGCGATGACCATGCCAATGAAAAGACCTGACACGGCAACAATGGGCAACGACATGACACCCACAAAATACATCTGCCTGAGCCATAGCCTCGCCCCTTCGATCCTGGGCAGATGGAAAAGCGCCTGTGCCAGAAAGATGGCACTGCGCCCCAGTGACTCGAGCGTGTTCAGCGTTTTGCGCCCCAGAGACGTCAACGGTGACATCAAGACACCTCCGATGGCGCAAGAATATCCTCGTAGAAGTTCTTCGAAGGATAATGAAAGGGAACCGGCCCGTCGGGCTGGCCCTGAATGAACTGGCTGACCCGGGGATCCTGTGCTTCGCGCAGTGATGCCGGTGACCCGCTGGCCATCACGCGACCATCGGCAATCACGTAGACATGATCGGCAATCGACAGCGTCTCCTTGATATCGTGGGAGACCACAATGGCTGTCATGTTAAAGGCACTGTTGAGCCGGCGAATCAGCGTCACCAGTACCCCCATGGAAATGGGATCCTGCCCCACAAAGGGCTCATCGTACATGATCAGATCCGGATCCAGCGCAATGGCACGCGCCAGAGCCACCCGCCGGGTCATGCCGCCTGAAAGCTCGGCGGGCATGAGATCACGCGCGCCACGCAGCCCCACGGCCTGCAGCTTGATCAGGACCAGATCACGGATCATGTGCTCGGGCAGGTCGGTATGCACGCGCAGCGGAAAGGCCACGTTTTCGAACACACTCAGATCCGAAAAGAGCGCCCCGCTCTGAAACAGCATGCCCATGCGACGCCGCATTCGAAACAGCGCCTGTCGGGACAATCGATGCACGTTGTCCTTGCCGACATGCACACTGCCCGAATCGGGCGTCAGCTGGCCGGCAATCAGTTTGAGCAGGGTTGTCTTGCCGGTGCCGCTGGGCCCCATGATGGCTGTAATGCGCCCCTTGGGGATCTCCAGATCAACGCCCGAAAAAATGGGTCTGCCAGCTCGCGAGAAATGTAGATTCTCGACGCTGACCAGTGTTGAGTCGGACATACAACTCCTGAGTAAACACAAAAGGATATGGAGTTAGCGAACATCGTATCCGAATTATACCCTCACCCACCAGTACTGGCTGAAGGCAACCATCACAAAGGCATGAAAATGACGCCCCTACAGAGGTTTCAGGGCATCCCTTTTTTCTCGATGACACATGCTCGACCGTACGGTTGCGCTTGTGCCCGGATGCATCCGGCGTCAGAATTCGATGCCATGACGACACCTGATACCCACTACGACTTTTTGGCCAGCGCCCGGCGTACGCTCCTGCTTGAGCAGGAGGCATTGAGGGATCTGCGCGAGCGCCTCGATGAACACTTCACGCGCGCCTGTCGGCATATCCTCCAGTGCAGCGGGCGCGTGGTGGTCATTGGCGTTGGAAAATCAGGCCATGTGGGACGAAAAACGGCCGCCACCCTGGCCAGCACCGGCACGCCCGCCTTTTTTGTCCATGCAGGCGAAGCCAGCCATGGCGATCTGGGCATGCTGGTGCGCAACGACCTTGTCCTGGCGCTTTCCAACTCCGGTGAAACCGCCGAACTGACGGCCCTGTTGCCACTGTTCAAGCGCCGGGGCACCACCGTCATTGCCATGACCGGCAACGCCTCCTCAAGCCTTGCCAGACACGCAGACGTACATCTTGATGCAAGCGTGGCGCAGGAAGCCTGTCCACTGAACCTGGCACCGACATCCTCCACTACTGCTGCGCTGGCACTGGGTGATGCGCTGGCCATCGCCCTGCTTGAAGCGCGACGTTTCAGCCCGGAAGATTTCGCCCTGTCCCACCCGGGCGGCACGCTGGGCAAGCGCCTGCTGCTGCGAGTGGAAGACCTGATGCATACCGGTGACGAACTCCCGATCATCCAGCAGGATGCACTGCTCAGCGAGGCGCTGGTCGAGATGACACGCAAGGGTCATGGCTTCACCTGTATTACGGATGATACCGACCGCCTCGTGGGCATCTATACCGATGGTGACCTGCGACGCACGATCGATCGTCATGGCGACGTTCGAAAACTGGTCATCAGAGACGTCATGACGCCGGGCGGTCGTACCATCGAGGCACAAACACTCGCCGCAGAAGCCGTCAGAGTCATGGAGGAGCATCGCATTACGGCCCTGGTGGTGGTTGATGACAGGTATCGACCGACCGGGCTTCTCAAGATGCATGATCTGCTCAGAAGCGGCATTGTCTAGCGCCACCCTGATCCATGCTCGATCACAGGACGACTGGCTGACGTTAACCGAGTAGCCTTCGCAGTTCCGTTCGCCATTCTGGAGACCTGAAAGCACACGCCATGACACAACCCGATGACACGAATTCTGCACTGACGGCACGCGCCCGTTCCATTCGCCTGCTGGCGCTGGATGTCGACGGGGTACTGACCGATGGCCGGCTTCGATACGCCTCCCAGCCACAGCATGATGGCGACAAGGTATTTCATGTACGTGACGGCCTCGGACTAAAGCTGATCATGCAGGCAGGCATCGATGTTGCCCTGATTACCGGCCGGATATCCCCCGCCGTGGACCGGCGGGCACAGGAGCTGGGCATTCGCCACGTTGTTCAGGGCCGTGATGACAAGCTCGTCGTATTGAAGGCCCTGATGGCAGAACAGGGGTTTGAGGCCGGTAACGTCTGTTATTGCGGCGATGACCTTCCCGATCTGGGCGCTATCATGCATGCAGGCGTAGGCGCGACAGTAGCGGATGCACCGGACTATATTCGCCAGCGGGCTGATATTGTCACCCGGGCGCATGGTGGGCACGGTGCCGTACGCGAACTCTGCGAATGGCTACTGACCGCGCGTGGCGCCTGGCAGGCTATCATTCGTGCTCACGAGCAGCCCTGAGGCTGCATCGCTTACTCGACAGGAAGTGCATATGGCATTTCGAGACAGGCTCCCAACCAGACGAACACGGGCACGTCTGGGCATTCTGGCCCTGGTGCTGGTACTGGGCGGAGTACTCACGCTGATCGATCAGAGAAACACCCTGATGTCGCCCGGCCCTGCCCCGGACAGCGAAGAAGGCGTTCCCGACTACTACCTTGAAGGGGTGTCCTATACCCGCTTCGATGAACAGGGCCGCATGGCACAGACCATGGAGAGCCCACGCGTTTCCCATACGCCTGCCGATGATGTGACGCGTGCCACAACGCCGCATTTCACGCTGCTGGGAGATGACGGCAACCGCTGGACAGCCGATGGCGAGCGCGCCACGCTCGGTCCTGATGGCAATACGTTCGAGCTGGCCGGCAATGCCGTACTGCGCCAGCCGGCGGACGGGTGGCAACTACAAACGGATGTGCTGCATTATGACGTACCAGCGCGGCATGCCTGGAGCGACAGCGAAGCCATCTTTACCCAGAACGAGCAGCGTACCCGCGGTGATCGTTTTGACGGCTGGGTCGATGAGGATCGCATGACGCTTGAGGGCAATGTGCGGGGCTTTCACCCTCCCATTCGCCAGTAACCGCCGCCTTTTTCAAACATGAACGATGACAAGGACATACCATGACGCGCCCTCTGCTGCTGTGTACTTCTGCCCTGCTTCTGGCAATGCTCGGCCAGCAGGCCATGGCTCTGGAAAGCGATCGCCAGAAACCCATCGATATCGGCGCCGACGAACTCAATATCGATAATCGCGCCGGCACAGCCGTCTATACCGGCACCGTTGAAGTCGACCAGGGCACCATGAAGCTGCGCTCCAGCCGGGTCGAGTTAAAGCGTGCTCAAAGCGGCGGCCTCTCCAGCCTGACAGCCAAGGGGGGCAATGGCGGACGCGCCTATATCGAGCAGCAGCCGGCGCCCAATGACCCACTTGCCAAGGGCTGGGGCAACACCATCATCTATCATGCCGGCGCGCGCCGCGTAGAACTGATTGGCAACGCTGAACTGCATCAAAATGGTGACACCTTCACTGGGGGGTACGTGGAGTATTTTCTTGACTCCCGCCAGGTCAACGCACGCGGCAATCAGAGCGCTCAAGGCAGTACCAGCTCTGGCAATGGCGCAGGCGGCCGTGTTCGCATGCAGCTCACTCCCGAAGACCAACAGGGCAACAGTAATCAATGAAAACCCTTCACGCAGCCCATCTGGCCAAAAGCTTCAAGGGGCGCCGTGTCGTGCAGGACATCAGTCTGTCGATCGGCCAGGGGGAAATCGTCGGCCTGCTGGGTCCCAATGGCGCCGGCAAGACCACCTCGTTTTACATGATTGTGGGGCTGATCCAGGCCGATGCCGGCCGCGTGGCCATTGATGATCTCGATTTGAGCCGCAGCCCGATGCACAAGCGCGCCCACGCAGGCATCAGCTATCTGCCCCAGGAAGCCTCCATCTTTCGCAAGCTTTCCGTGGCCGACAACATCATGGCCATCCTTGAGACGCGCAAGGACCTTGACCGCCATCAGCGCCGCGAACGTCTTGATCAGCTGCTTGAAGAGTTCAGCATTACCCATATTCGGGACAACATGGGCATGAGCCTGTCCGGCGGCGAGCGTCGACGTGTCGAGATCGCCCGCGCGCTGGCCATCGAGCCTGCCTTCATCCTGCTCGATGAGCCCTTTGCCGGCGTTGACCCCATTTCGGTTGGCGAGATCAAGGGCATTATCCGTCAGCTGCGTACCCGTGGCATTGGCGTATTGATTACCGATCACAATGTGCGTGAAACACTTGATATCTGCGATAACGCCTATATCGTCGGCAGCGGCCTGATCATTGCCGAAGGTGATGCCAACGCTGTCCTGAGCAACCAGCATGTGCGTGACGTCTACCTGGGTCACGAGTTCCGCCTCTAACCCCGCAGACATCGTCGCCTGATGGCATGATATTTGCAGCCCGGAGCGCCTTCAGCACTTGCAAGGCCGCCACGGACTGGATAGCGTGATATCAAACGTTGGCGACCGGGCGTTATGACCATGATGAAACCCGCCTTACAGCTGCGCGCTGGCACTCAGCTCACCATGACACCGCAACTGCAGCAGGCCATTCACCTGCTGCAGTTGTCGACGCTGGATCTACAGCAGGAAATCCAGATGGCGCTGGAAAGCAATCCACTGCTGGATCTTGAAGAAGAGCAGAGCCTCGAACAGCTGGACACGCCGCTTTCCCAGGACGAATGGTCCGAAGATATTCCCGATGAGCTGCCGCTGGATGCTCGCTGGGAGGATATCTATACCAATGGCAGCGCCCCACTCGGGGCAGCGGATGACAGCTGGAATATCGAGCACAACGCCCAGGCGATTGATCTGATTTCACACGTGCGTGGGCAGATCATGCTGATGGACATGGATGCACGTGGACAGCTGATCACCGATACCCTGCTGGACGCTCTTGAACCCAGCGGCTATCTCGGCATGGATCTGGAAGATCTTGGCAAGGGGCTTCGCCAGCAGGGCCTTGATGATCTCCGACAGGTCGAGATGGAGCAGATGCTGGCGCGGCTTCAGCAGTGTGAACCCACCGGTGTCTTTGCTCGGGATCTGCGGGAATGTCTGCTGCTGCAGCTCGATCATTTCCAAAGCGACACCCCCTGGCTTGCCCAGACCCGGCGCATGGTTCGTCAGTTTCTCGAAGCGCTCGGGCAAAACAATCGGCGTCTTCTCAAGCGTCGCCTGAGCCTGGATGATGAGGCACTCGATGAGGTGATCCGCACTATCCGCTCGCTCAACCCGCGTCCGGGGCAGGACTTTGAAGCCGTGGATCACCATCACGTCATTCCGGATCTGATTCTGCGACACCACGTGCACCATGGCTGGCAGGTCGAGCTCAACCAGGAAGCCCTCCCGCGGCTTCGTATCCAGCCCGATTACGCGGCCCTGGTACGCCGTGCCGATAAAAGCGATGACAACACCTTTCTCAAACAACATCTTCAGGAAGCACGCTGGCTGCTCAAGAGCCTGTCAAGTCGCAACGACACCCTGCTGCGGGTAGGCCGTGAAATCATGACGCGTCAGGCCGGCTTTATCGAACAGGGCGATGAGGCGCTCAAGCCCATGATCCTGGCCGATATTGCCCGGGCCGTGGATATGCATGAATCCACCATCTCGAGGGTCACTACACGAAAGTATATCCATACGCCCCGCGGGGTCATGGAGCTCAAGTATTTCTTCTCAAGCCATGTCGGTCAGGAGGGAGACGCCCACGCCAGCACGGCCATCCGCGCCCGGATACGCAAGTTCATTGGCGATGAGACGCCACGACGCCCGCTTTCCGATGCCCGTCTGGTACAGCTTCTGGCCGACAACGGCATCATGGTCGCCAGACGCACCGTGGCCAAGTATCGCGAAGCCATGGGCATTCCCTCTTCCAGCGAGCGCAAGCGGCTGGCATGACCTTCATCATGAAATAATGACGCCCTGAAACCTTCATGAGACATAACAACATGATTGAGGGTTTGCGCTGGCAGGAAAAGCGTTACAATCTGAGAGTAGCCGGAGAGGCTTGCAGGTCCGGCAGCCCACATGGACTGTCGGTTATCCGTTTCGATTCAGGGAGCATGCCATGCAGGTAAACATTACCGGGCACCACGTCGAACTGACCGATGCACTGCGCGAGCACGTCAACCAGAAGCTTGCCAAGCTGGAACGCCACTATGACAACATCACCAACGTGCAGGTGACGCTGTCAGTCGAGAAGGAGCGCCAGCAGGCTGCAGCCACGCTTCACGCCGCAGGTGCCGAGCTTCATGCTCAGGCCGAGCAGGAAGACCTCTATGTTGCCATCGATGCCTTGACCGAGAAGCTTGATCGTCAGCTGCTCAAACACAAGGAGAAAACACAGGCCCGCTCCCAGGGCAACGGCAAATACCTGTAACCCATGACACTTGACCAGATACTCCCCTCCGACCGAATCCTGTTTGATGTGGAAGGAGGCAGCAAGAAGCGCGTGCTGGAGTTTTTCAGCGGGTTCATCTCACAAAACATTCCCAGTCTTGACAGTCAGGAAGTCTTTTCCCGCCTGATCAGCAGGGAGCGTCTGGGTAGCACCGGTGTGGGGAATGGCGTGGCCATTCCCCATGCACGCAATTCTCACTGTCGCCAGCCATTGGCCGGATTCATGCGGCTTCAACAGGCCGTGGATTTTGATGCCATCGATGGCGAACCCGTCGATCTGCTCTTTGTACTGCTGGTACCTGAAGCGGCCGAGGATACGCATCTTTCCCTGCTGGCACAGATTGCTGAAGTCATGAACGCTGCCGAAACCCGGCAGGCACTGCGCAATGCACAGGATGCGCAAGAGCTTCATGACATTTTGATGCAGGCCATCAGCCAACTTTCCACACGAGTATAAGCAGCATGGCCATGGAACTTGTTATCGTCAGTGGACGCTCCGGTTCCGGTAAATCCATTGCGCTGCAGGCACTGGAAGATCAGGGCTTTTATGCCATCGACAATCTTCCGGCAATGCTCTTGTCTGCATTGATTGATGAACTGGAAGCCGGCAGCCCACATCGCAATCGTGTTGCGGTCAGCATTGATGCCCGCAACCTGCCCAGCGCCCTTGAGCGCTTTCCGGAGCATCTCGAAGCCCTCTCTTCGCGCGGCATCCACTGTCAGGTGGTCTATCTGACCGCGGATTCGCGCGTCCTGCTGGAGCGCTATGCTGCCACACGGCGACGTCATCCGCTCACGCGGGAAACCCAGATGACGCTGGCCGAAGCGATCGAAGCGGAGCATCAGTTTCTCTCCCCCCTTCGCTATACGGCCGATCTGATCATCGATACCTCAGGTCAATCGGTGCATGACCTGAGACGCCGTGTGGCCGAGCAGGTCGCCCGACATGACATCAATGACCTGACGCTGACCTTTGAATCCTTTGGTTTCAAGCGCGGCGTACCGCTGGATGCAGATATGGTGTTCGATGTGCGCTGTCTGCCCAATCCCTACTGGGACCCGCGCTATCGCACCCAGACCGGTCAGGACAGTGACGTCATCGAATTTCTGGAAGCCCATGATGAAGTCAAGGCGATGTTTGGTGACATCTGTCAGTGGCTGGAGCGCTGGTTGCCGTCCTATCTGGCCAGTCATCGCAGCTATCTGACCGTGGCCATTGGCTGCACCGGGGGCCAGCATCGATCGGTCTATCTGGCCGAACAGCTGGGCGAGCATTTTGCAGGCCAGTTTCCCGCCGTGCGCATCCGTCACCGTGAGCTGACCATTCAGCGTGCTGTCAACGAGGCGGGTGATGCTTCAACGTGAACTGACATTGACCAATCGTCGCGGGCTGCATGCACGTGCCGCGACGCGCCTTGTGCAGTGCTGTCAGCCCTTTGCATCACGTGTCACGATCCAGCATGGCGACAGATGCGCCGATGCGGCCAATATCATGTCTCTTTTGATGCTGGCAGCGCCCTGCACCAGCGTTGTACAGGTCCATGTCGAGGGCGAGGATGCCGAAGAGGCGCTTGCTGCCATCGTGGCACTGTTTGACGCCCGCTTTGATGAGGACCAGTAGCGCCTTCAGCATTCACGAACATTGTTCGACACTCTGCTAGAATACGGCGCTTACATGGGCTGACACAGGGGCGCCACGGCAATGAGCAATGATCACAAAAGACGTCAGCCTCGTCTTGAACGGCTCGAAAATGCCCTGGCGCAGCGGGAAATGGACCAGGTGCGCCGCCTCCTTCGCCGTGGTCTGCCGCCGGTCGATATCGCCCAGCTGCTGGAATCCACTCCGCCGCGCGAGCGTGACATTCTCTGGGAGCAGGTCGACAGTCACGCCAAGGGCGAGATCCTTCAGTACCTGAACGATGATATCCAGACCGAATTCCTGACCCGGATGGATACCTCCCAGCTGTTGACGGCCACCCAGCAGCTTGATAACGACGACGCGGCCGATCTGCTGCAGCGCCTCCCCAATACCTCGCTTGAAGAAGTTCTCTCGATGATGGCGCCTGCCCGACGGGCGCGCATCGAGACGGTCCTTTCCTATCCCGAGGATACTGCCGGCGGTCTGATGGATACCAACACCATCACGATTCGCCCCGATGTCACCCTGAATGTGGTGCTGCGCTATCTGCGCCGCCACAAGCGCCTGCCCGAGTCCACGGACAACCTGCTGGTTGTGACGCGGCACAACGAACTGATCGGTGCGCTGCCCATCAACCGCATGCTGGTGAGCGACCCGGGCATCAGCGTGCGCGAAATCATGGATACCGACGTGGTCACCCTCACGGCACTGATGCATGAAGATGAAGTAGCCAGCATCTTCGAGCGCCGCGACCTGATCTCGGCGCCCGTCATCAGCGTCGACAACCGCTTGCTGGGACGCATCACCATCGATGATGTGGTTGACGTCATTCGTGAAAACTCGGCGCGTACCATGATGAGCATGGCCGGCCTTGAGGATGAGGAGGACACCTTCGCGCCGGTACTGCGCACCAGCCGCCGACGCGCTGTCTGGCTGGGCATCAACCTGGTAGCGGCCACGATCGTTTCCATCGCCATCGGCTTTTTTGAAAACACCATTCAGCAGATTGCAGCGCTGGCCGTGCTGATGCCAATTGTCTCCAGCATGGGGGGCATTGCCGGCTCACAGACCCTGACTGTCCTGATTCGCGGCATTGCGCTGGGTCACGTGTCAGGGGCCAACGTGCGCTGGCTGGTGGTGCGCGAAATGCTGTCCGGCTCGCTCAACGGCGTGCTGTGGGCAGCAGTGGTCGCCGTCATGGCGGTGGCACGTTTTCATGACATGAAGCTGGGCGCCATCATTGCCATGGCCATGATCATCAACCTGCTGGTGGCAGCGCTGGCAGGTACTCTGATCCCGGTCATTCTGAAAAGGCTGTCGATCGACCCGGCACTGTCAGGTGGTGTGCTGTTGACCACCATTACCGATGTGGTGGGTTTTGTGGCCTTTCTGGGGCTGGCCACCGCCCTGTATTAAAAACACCGCCAGGGCATCGCGATGCCCTGGCGGTGTTTGATGCCTATCCGGCAATCATCATGTCATCGATCAGCCAGCTGCCGGTATGCACGCTGCTGCGCCGGTCGATGTCGTCTCCCAGCCCCGAGAGATTGTGGAACATGTCTCGCAGATTGCCGGCGATGGTGAACTCTTCCACCGGCGCCACGATCTGTCCCTTCTCGATGAGAAAGCCTGCCGCGCCGCGGGAATAATCCCCGGTGACCGTATTGACGCCCTGCCCCATCAGCTCGGTGACCATGACACCACGTTCGACGCTGCCCAGCAGCTCTCTTTCAGGCGTCAAAGGTGCCTGCAGGCGCACATTGCGTGCCCCGCCAGCGTTTCCCGTGCTCACAAGGCCCAGTCGCCGTGCGCTATAGCTTGAGAGCATCCAGCTTGCCAGCTGTCCGTCCTTGATGAAGTCATTGTCACGTGTATAGACCCCGTCATCGTCATAGGCGCTGCTGGCCATCGCGCCATACTCCCTCGGGCGCTCGCCAAGACTCAGCCAGTCGGGAAACAGTCGCTCTCCCATGGCATCACACAAAAAGGAGGATTCGCGAAAAATGGCGCCGCCGGCAATGGCGTTGAGCAGATGCCCGATCAGCGTGCGGGCCATGTTGGGGGCAAAGATGACCGGCATTCTGCCGGTCTCCATCTGCCGGGCCCCCAGTCGCGCCATGGCCTGCTCGGCGGCCACACGCCCTACCGCCTCGGGCACCCGAAGGCGAGAGGCATCGCAGTCCACGGTGTAGTCGTGATCACGCTGCATCCCCGCGCTGTCCCGGGCAATCATCATGCACGACAGCGCGTGATGGCTGGCGCGCGTCACGCCCATGAAACCGTGGCTGTTGCCGTACACGCTGACGCCTTCACTGGTCGTGAGCGAAGCTCCATCGCTGCTGTCGATCCCCGCCACCGCAAGACCGCCCTGCTCGCAGCGTCTGGCCAGCTCGATCCCCTCATCGGGCTCCAGTGCCCAGGGGTGGTGAACGCCCATATCGGGCAGCTCGCGGGCCAGCAGTGCCGGATCGGCAAGGCCGGCAGCCGGGTCTTCTGCCGTATAGCGGGCAATATCGAGTGCACGCCTGACAGCCTCTACCAGTGAGGCTTCCGAGGCATCGCTGCTGGAAACGCTGGCACGCCGTCTGCCCAGATACAGCGTCACGCCAATGCCCTGGTCACGCGCCATTTCCAGCGTTTCAACGCTGCCCTTGCGGACGTTGATTTCCATGCCCTGCTGAATACTGGCACCGATCTCGCAGGCATCTGCCCCGGCGGCACGGGCGTGCGCCAGTGCCTGCGCCACGGCCGTCTCAAGTGTTGCCTGCTGACCATCAATATCGAGTGTGCTCGTCATGGCGCTCTCCTGTCTGCCCTGGAGGGGGAAGGAGCCTGATATACTCTCCCACCCTATTCATTTGTTCTTCGCTCGCCGGAGCTCTTGCATGTCGCCACGAAAAAAATCGCGCGCTCACTCTCTAGAGGAGACGCCTTCTGACACTGACAACCAGCATGATGAGTTTCATCATGAAAATGGCCGTCCCAACAAGACCCGCCTGAAGCAGGAAGCGCAGGATCTCAAGGAACTGGGCGAGCAGATCATTGCCATGTCGGCCACGGAGCGCGCGCGTCTGCCGCTGTCCGATGACCTGCTGGCTGCCATTGATGAAACCCGTCGTATCACCTCGCGTGAAGCACGCCGCCGCCATATGCAGTATGTCGGCAAGATCATGCGTCGCGAACATCTTGATGAAATTCGAGCCGTATTTGACACCATGGCCCGCGAAAAGCGCCAGCGTGAGCTTGGCTTTCATCACCTTGAACAGTGGCGCGATCGCCTGATCGACGGCGATAACGAGACCATCACTGCCTTCGTCAACGAGTATCCCGAAGTGGACCGGCAGGCGCTGGGCCAGCTGGTTCGCAACGCCCGGACAGAACGCGCCGCCGAAAAACCCCCGGCCAGCGCGCGCAAGCTCTTTCGCCTGATTCGCGATACCGCGGGGCTCTAGGGCTCGTTTCAGCCGGCCGCCTTAACCGGCAGTGCCGCCGATGGTCATGGCATCGAGTCTCAAGGTGGGCTGTCCGACACCGACCGGTACGGATTGCCCATCCTTGCCACATACGCCCACGCCAGTATCCAGCGCCAGGTCATTGCCGATCATCGAGATCCGGCTCATGGACTCAGGGCCATTACCGATCAGCGTAGCGCCGCGCACCGGTGTGGTAATTCTGCCATTTTCGATCAGATAGGCCTCGCTGGCCGAAAAGACAAAGCGACCCGAGGTGATATCCACCTGCCCACCGCCAAAGCTTGCGGCGTAAATGCCATGATCCACCGAGGCAATGATTTCCTCGGGATCATGCGCGCCTGCCAGCATGTAGGTGTTGGTCATGCGAGGCATGGGCAGATGGGCGTAGGACTCGCGCCGGCCATTGCCGGTGGGTGCCATGCCCATCAGCCGCGCATTGAGCCGGTCCTGCATGTAACCGGTCAGAATGCCGTCCTCGATCAGCGGTGTGTACTGACCCGGCGTGCCTTCATCGTCCACGCTCAGCGACCCGCGACCGCCCTCACAGGTAGCGTCATCCACCACGGTCACCCCACGCGCGGCCACCTGCTCACCGATGCGGCCGCTGAACGCCGAACTGCCGCGGCGGTTGAAGTCCCCTTCAAGCCCATGGCCGACAGCCTCATGCAGCAACACGCCCGGCCAGCCGTTGCCCAGCACGACCGGCAACTGCCCGGCCGGGGCATCGATCGCCTCCAGATTGACCAGCGCCTGACGTACGGCTTCCCTGGCATACTGCTCGGCCACATCGTTGCGCACGAACTGCGTTAGTGAAAAACGTCCACCGCCGCCGGCACTGCCGCGCTCACGACGCCCGCCACGTACTGCAATGACCGAGACGTTAAAGCGCACCAGCGGTCGCAGATCCAGTGCCTGGGTGCCGTCGCTGTTTTGCACCATGATGGCCTCATAGGAGGCGCTCAACGAGACGCTGACCCGTGTAATGGCCGGGTCAGCCGCCCGCGCGATCCGGTCGGCGCGCTGGAGCATGGCCACCTTGTCATCGGCACCCAGAGACTCGAGCGGGTTGTCGCTGGCGTAGCGTGCATCTGTTGATACCGGTGCACTGACAGCGACCGGCGGCGTGCGCTGCCCGGCACGCACGATCAGAGAGGCGGTATGCGCGGTACTGCCGATGGCCTCACGACTCAACTGGTTGGAGTAGGCAAAACCGGTCTGCTCCTGATGCTGCGCGCGAATACCCAGGCCGCTGTCGATGCTGTAACCGGCGTCCTTGACCTCTCCGTCCTCCAGCGACCAGGACTCGCGCCAGCTGCGCTGTAAAAAGATATCGGCAAAATCGATGCCCGGCCCCATGGCCTTTTCAAGCCCCTGATGGAGTGCGGCATCATCCAGCCCATGCGCGTCAAGCAACAGGGCACGGGCATGGTCTGATCGAGAGCCCGTAAGGGTCGGCGTTGTCATCAGCGCGTATGCTCCAGTTTGACCTGTGGCGTCTCCCAGGGACCCGCCACGTGATAATGAACCTGCGACACCCGGTCAAACCAGGGCTCGAACAGCTTGTGTAAAAGATAAAGCACACCGCCGACCTGAGGCGCGCCCACCAGCACCGCGGCCAGCGGCAGGTTCTGGGAGACCGGCACGGTCACCCCCAGATGGGCATCCAGCGTACGCTGGGGTATATCGACCTGTCCGGCTACCGAAAAGTGAGTCGCGGAACCATCAAAGAGAACAGGCTCCACCGTACGCACCACGCCCTCATGTAGCGTTGTGCGGGCACTGACCGATTTGAAGGCAATGCCCGAACGGGTCACGTCCGAGAAGTTGAGCTGAAGCCGTCGGACCAGATTGTCCAGATTCAAAAGCGAAACCAGATTGGCCCAGCGCGACTGCACAAAGGTCAATCGACCGCTGCCAAGATCGGCATTGATGCTGCCATTGACCCTTTCGATATCAAACTGCCATGGCGCCCCCGGCCATGCCAGCTGTGTATCGAGGGCGCCGCTATCGGTCCGCAGTACGTTGTCGACGCCAAGGGAAGCCATGGTCTTGCCCAGATCACCGGCGCCGGCCTCAAGACGCAGGCGACTAAGACTCGGAAGACTGCCGGCCCGCTCCCATACCAGCTCTCCATTGGCGACCAGATCGCGCATTCGGATCTGCAGTGGCGAGATATCGATACGCTCATCGTCCGAGTGCCAGCGCCCCGATACGCTCCCAAGCGTGCGTCCGTCGAGTCGCACCTGATCGATGGCAAACTCGCCATCGCCCAGGCTTGCCAGCCCTTCCGGATAGGCCGTCAGCGTTGTCCCGGCTTTTTTCGAACCGTTGGCCGCCTCGCTGCTACGCCTGGCCTCGGTCATCAGCGGCGTAAGATCCAGCCAGTCAACATGCACGTTGACAGGCAGTTCGGGATTATCACGCCAGTCTGCCGTACCGCTTAAAAAGGAGCTGTCGACCATGGCATGCCAGTCATTGCCCCGGACCTCTGCAAGCCCCTGAGCACTGCCCAGACAGGTAACGCCGAACAGGACACAATCAGTGTTGATCGCAACACGCTCAATGGGTGAAATCTTCTGCGATGGCGCATCCGGACGGCGACGCCGGCTGTTGTCATCGGCCGTATCGGAGAGCTGGGAAATGGCCAGCTGCCAGGCTACCAGATCCAGTCGATCCGCCTGCCAGTTGACCTGCCAGTGATCTTCCAGCGGCCACTCGACGTCCTCCGCGGGCATCTCCTCCAGCCAGACCTGTCCCTGATGACTGTTATGACGCCAGCGGGCGCGTACCAGATCACCGGCCCGCAACTCGCCGGCGCCACTGCCCACATCGACATCCAGCGTCAGCGGCAGGCGGCTATTGGGCGATTTCTGAAACGGCTGCGGCAGCTGCAGTGACAACCCTTCAAGTGGCGTCTGCACGTGAATCTGCGCGCCCCCATCGCCCAGCATGATCTGCGCCGTATAGTCGATCGGACCATGAACAATGGGAATAATATTCTCAAGACCCAGCCAGCCGGCCACCCCTTCTGCGTAGCCGCGCCCGGCAATATCGATGCCGCCATCCATCAGATGCAGCCGTGCCTTGACCGGCCCCTCGAAAACGCGCGCATCCAGCCCGCCGGTAATACTGCTTTGCTGATGACGGTAGCCGTAATGCACATCACCTTTGATATCGGTGACGGTCAGGTCCGACTCCCTTGAATACAGCGTGGCGTTATCCAGGCGACCATCACCGGTAATCCTGACAGCCTCCGGATCCGTGGTGGGCAGTGACACATTGACCGAACCGATCAGGCTTCCGCTTGTGCGCCAGCTATTGAGCGTTTCACTGAGCGAGCGATCCTCCAGTGGCGCCTGTTGCAACAGCTCAAGCAGATTACCGGCATCACCGGTCACCAGCGCCGAGAGCGTAAACTGCTGGTCGCGAAGCGCCGCCTTCGCGCCGCGTGACACCATCCCCATCAGATTGGCGTGGGTAATATCGGCATCGAAATTGTTGCCCGACATCCTGAACTGACCATCCAGCTCGGTGACCGGTGGCCAGCCTTCCTGCCAGGTCAGGCTGACATTGCGGGCATCCACTGACAGTTTGACCTTGTCCTCATCGGGTGCCTCGGGTCGGTCATCGTTGAACACCAGCCGCAACGCCACGTTGCCGCTGGGGATGTCAGCGCGATGAATGCGCTTGTCCAGCCAGACACGCACTTCGGGGTCTTCAATGGCATTGACGGGCAGCCACTCCCGCGGCTTGTCGGTTGAAACGCCATCAAAGGCGACATTCATGTCAAAGCGCTCCGGCTTGCCCGGCGGCGCCGTCAGGGCAAAATCACCCCGAGCATGAGCGCCACGCCGCTCAAGCCGGATATCACTGCCGCCAAAGCGGATCTCGCCCTCGTCACTGACATCAAATGTCAGCCGGCCACTGACGTTTTCAAGCTTCCAGGGCGCCAAAAAAACCTTCGGTAGATTCAGCACCGTGTGACGGGCGCCAAACTGCAGCTGCGCATCAAGCCCCTCGGCACTCAGCCAGCCATCGATCGGGCCAAAGCCGGGGATCTGCTGCACCGGCTGCCCCGAGACCTCTCGAAGTGCCGCGTGTGTTTCAACCGGCCCACCAGTACGGCGACGAATGGAGAGCCCGTCAATGCGCCCCTTGAGTGCCATTCCGGCCAGCATCTGACGGCTTTCCCCATCAGGCAGCGGCATGAGATCGGCAATGGCCATGACATCATCAAGCGCGAAAGCCGTGGTGATCACACTGAAGTCGGAGAAGTCATCGGCCGCATCAAGCTCGGCAGCTTCGGGCAGCAGGGTCAGTGCCCGACCATCACGTGCCAGGCCGGCCTGCGCGACACTGCCATGCCAACGCCCATCCGGCTCACGCGCAATGCCGGCTTCAAGTGTCATGTCATTGAGTGTGAAGTCAGCATCATGATGGGTGCCGGACAGTGCGGGCACCTCCAGGGACAACCGCCCGGTCGTAAAGTCCCCCTTGTCCCAGCCAGCCCATAGCGAGGCCTGACCGCTGGCGCTCGAAAAGCCGTAATCAGGCCACAGCCCGTTCCAGAGGCTGGCCAGACGCCGGGTCTGCTCGGCATCTGCCTTGAGCTGTAACTGTCCGTTCAGCGAGGAAATATCATCAAAGCGACCCGCGAGACTAAAGCCTGCCTCATCATTTCCCTCCCAGCGCGCCGACGCTGCCAGCGTTCGTGAGGCGCTGCCGTGTCCAGCAATAACAAATTGATCAATCAAAAGCGATGAGGTACTAAAAGGCCCTTCATCGATAACGTGATCCTCGGAGATACTCTCCGGCAGACGGGCATGAAAGTTGATGCGCCCGTTTTGCAGGTCAGCGGACTGTCGCATCAGCGTCTGGACCCATGCCGTCAGGCGCTCGGGCGTGATTTCGAAGGCCTCGTCGTCGTCATCCTGCGTCTCTGGCCCCCACCCCCATTGACCCGGGGCGGTTTCGTAAAGATCAATTGTGGCATCACGGGCCTGAAATGAGGAAAGCGTCAGCGCCTGCCCGGTCAGCAGATCAGCAAGGTCAAGGTGAGCTTCAAAGGCGCCCAGCGAGACCAGCGAGCGGGTTCCCTCATCGCCATCAAGGGCAAGATTGTGCAGTGCCACCACCAGCTCTCGCCCTTCCAGGTCGATGCGCAGGTCCTGCCAGCGCACGTGGTATCGGGATGGCAGATCCAGCATTTCGAGCACATGCTGCTGCAGGGTCGGCTGGTTAAGCACGCCCAGGCGCAGCGAAGTTGTCACCACTGCCAGCAGCAGCAGGACAATCGCCATCAATGTCAGTAGCCAGCGCATCAGGATTCGCAGCGGGGACATGATCACATCAGTACGATGTCGTACTGCTCCTGACAATAGTGCTGTTCCACCTGGAAGCGGATGGTCTTGCCGATAAAGCTCTCCAGATCAGCCACCGCCGTTGATTCCTCTTCATGCAGTCGGTCCACCACGCTCTGCGCCGCCATGACCAGATAGGTATCAGGGGAATAGGCACGCTCTTCACGCATGATTTCGCGAAAGATTTCATAACAGACGGTTTCCGGTGTCTTGAGAGTGCCGCGCCCCTTGCAGACAGGACACGCCTCGCACAGCACATGTTCCAGGCTCTCACGGGTCCGCTTGCGCGTCATCTGCACCAGGCCCAGCTCGGTCACCCCTGACAGCCGGGTACGGGCATAATCGCGCTCCAGCGCCTTTTCAAGTACCCGCAGCACCTGACGCTGATGCTCGCTATCGAGCATATCGATGAAATCGATAATGATGATGCCGCCCAGGTTACGCAGGCGAAGCTGTCGGGCAATGGCCGTAGCCGCTTCGAGATTGGTCTTGAAAATGGTCTCTTCGAGATTGCGATGACCCACAAAGGCGCCGGTATTGACGTCGATGGTGGTCATGGCCTCGGTCTGATCAATGATCAGATACCCGCCGGACTTGAGATCGGCGCGCCGCTCCAGCGCCCGTTGCAGCTCATCCTCGACCGAGAAAAGATCAAAGATCGGACGCTCCCCCGGGTAGTACTCGATCCGCGATTCCAGCGCCGGCATCAGCTCCCGGGCAAACTCACACAGCCGGTCGTGGTTTTCCCTTGAGTCGATGCGAATGCGCTCGATGCCCTCGCGCATGACATCGCGCAACGTGCGGGTCGGTAGCGCCAGATCCTCATAAAGCACGGCCGGAGCCCGGGTTTCGCGCCGGGAAACCTCGATCTTGCGCCACAGTCTGAGCAGAAACTGCATATCTGCTGCCAGTGAAGGTTCATCGACCCCTTCGGCGGCCGTACGAATGATAAAGCCACCGACCAGTCCGTCGCGGGCACTGGCCTGGGCGTTGACCATGTCGCGAAGACGCTCGCGCTCTGCTTCATCCTCGATACGCTGGGAGACACCGGTATAGGCAGCGCCTGGCATGTAGACCAGATAGCGCGAAGGAATGGAAAGCTGGGTCGTCAACCGGGCGCCCTTGGAGCCCAGCGGGTCCTTGATGACCTGGACCACCAGCGTTTGCCCTTCGTGGACCAGCGAGCGAATCGGCGCCGCCTCCTGCCCGGAATGTCCGGCCGGCATCAATTCCTGGGCATGGATAAAGGCAGTGCGGGCCTGCCCAATATCGACAAAGGCAGCCTGCATGCCCGGCAGCACGCGCACGACCTTGCCCATGTAGATATTGCTGACAATGCCCCGACGCTGGTCACGTTCGATCCAGGCCTCCTGCAGCACGCCGTTTTCGACCACCGCGACGCGGGTTTCCATGGGCGTCATGTTGATCAGGATTTCACCGCTCATGACGCCCTCCCTTCTTCAGTGCATTTCAGGCCAGCCACGGCGTGACTCCCTGGCGGGAAAGCAGCTGCGCCGTTTCACACAGCGGCAGCCCGACAATGGCCGACCAGCTTCCCTCGATGCGCGAGACAAACATGGCCGCACGCCCCTGCAGGGCATAACTGCCGGCCTTGTCGCGGCCTTCACCGCTGGCAACATAGGCGTTGATTTCCGTTTCTTCCATCAAGCGAAAATGAACATCACTGATCACGCAGGCGTCCAGAAGCCCGGACGGACCGCTGATCGCCACGGCACTGATCACCTGATGCGAGCGCCCCGAGAAGTCGCGAAGCCATGCCCGGGCCTGCTCATCACTGTCCGGCTTGCCCAGAATCCGCCCATCCAGTGACAGTGCCGTATCACCGCCCAGCACCGGTAGAGGCGTGGCACTGGCTTCTCGTCCGGCCAGCGCCTTTTCCCGCGCCAGGCGCAGGACATAGTCGCATGCCGGCTCATCGGGACGGGGCGTCTCATCGATATCCACCGGGCAGGCACGTGCCGCCACACCGATGGTAGCCAGCAGCTCAAGGCGCCGGGGAGACGCCGAGGCAAGAATCAGATCAGGCGATGACATGCGCATGGGATATCCGAAAAAAGGGGCTGCAAAAGCGCCCTGATCCACCAGGGGTGACGGGCTCTGACACCAGCCGACGGCGAATCAAAAGGAGGCAAAGCGTCGACGTACGATCTGCATCAGGGTAAACAGCCAGGGCCACAGTATGCCACCCAGAAGTGCGGCATAGACAAACTCGAGATGCAGCGGAGCGCCCAGCAACAGGGTTCGCAGCCATTGTTCGAACAGCTGCATCAGCGCCAGCACGATCGTGACCAGCATGGCCTGACGCCAGAGCGCGTAGATACGCATGCGCTGGTAGAGCAACAGGGTCAGAAAGGCGATGGCGGCATACAACAGTGCATTTTCTCCCAGCGGAGTCCCCTGGAGAAGATCCAGCAGTATGCCGATCAAAAAGCCATGAAAGACCCCCACCCGATACGGCGTAATGATGCACCAGTAGATCAGCACCAGACCTGCCCAGTTGGGCCGCCACAGGAGCCACTCTTCCGGCAGGGGCATGACCTGCAGTATCAGCGCACACAAAAAGGAAAGTGGAATGACCGCGGAATAGCCTCTCATTGACGGTCCTCCTTGCGGCCAGGACGTGCTACCTGCAGCGCGGCATCCACTGCCTCCTGACTCAGGCGGTGACTTCTGGGCTTGAGGCTGTCATGGGTAAAGAGCAGTAGAAAGTTGCGACTGCGATCAAGCTGCGCGATGGGCAGCACTTCCACTGTGGCAAACGGCGTACCCGCATTGCGCACGATACGACTGACCCGGGCGACCGGATAACCTTCGGGGAAACGCCCGGTCAGCCCGGAGGTCACCAGCAGATCGCCTTCACGGATATCGGTATTGTTGGGCACGTTGTCCAGCGTCAGTCGATTGGATTGACCCGCACCGCGGGCAATGAAGCGCAGGCCATTGCGATTGATCTGTACGGGCACTGAATGGCTGGCATCGGTAATCAGCAGCACACGGCTTGAATAACGCGACACCGAAATGACCTGACCGACAAGTCCGGCCGAATCCACCACCGGCTGGCCGCTGTAGACACCGCTTTGCTGGCCGCGATCGATGATCATCTGCTGCAGGAAGGGGTTATTGTCCAGCGTTAGAAGCCCTGCCGTAATCCAGGGAATCTCCTGACGCGGCGCGGCCTTCAAAAGCTCTCGAAGGCGGGTGTTGTCTTCGGCAAGACTGGCCATGCGCTGTACGCGCTGCGATAGCGTCAAAAGCCGCTCGCGAAGCTGGCGATTTTCATTGACCAGCCGCGTCTGATCGCTCAGCGCCAGAGAGGCCAGACTCAGGCCTCGCGCCGGCAGGCTGACAACCCACTGCACCGGCGCCACCACGGTCGATACCTGCGCGCGCACGTCTTCCATCCAGCTCATGCGCTGGTCGGCAAACATCAGAAAAGACGCCAGAATGACGCACAGGATCATTCGGTAACCGGGAATGGGACCGTGCGAAAAAAGCGGTTTGATAGGCCTTCCTCCCGCGAACTGTCTGCAGCCGACGCAAGGCGCCGGCTGCCGCTGACATCAATCGATGGACAGCAGTTCGAAGGTGTGCTGATCGATCATTTCAAGCGCCTTGCCGCCACCGCGCGCCACACAGGTCAGCGGATCTTCGGCAATGATGACAGGCAGGCCGGTCTCTTCGGCGATCAGCTTGTCGATATCGCGCAGAAGACCACCACCGCCGGTAATCACCAGCCCCCGATCGGCGATATCGGAAGCCAGCTCCGGAGGCGACTGCTCCAGCGCACTTCTCACGGCGGCCACGATCGAGGAGAGCGGCTCCTGCAGGGCATCGAGAATCTCGTGGGAGTTCAGGGTGAAACTGCGCGGTACGCCTTCGGCCAGGTTACGACCGCGGACATCGATCTCGCGCAGCTCACCACCGGGCCAGGCACTGCCGATCTCTTCCTTGATGCGCTCGGCCGTGGCTTCGCCGATCAGGCTGCCGTAATGGCGGCGCACATAGGACGTGATGGCCTCGTCAAACCGGTCACCGCCAACGCGCACGGACTCGGAATAGACCACACCGGACAGCGAAATAATCGCAATTTCGGTCGTGCCGCCACCGATGTCGACCACCATCGAGCCGGTCGCCTCCTCCACCGGCAGCCCGGCACCGATGGCAGCCGCCATCGGCTCCTCGATCAGAAAGACTTCGCGAGCACCGGCGCCTTCGGCGGATTCCTTGATGGCACGGCGCTCGACCTGCGTGGACATGCAGGGAACGCAGACCAGCACGCGAGGGCTGGGCGTTAAAAAGGTGCTCTGATGCACCTTTCGAATAAAATATTGCAGCATCTGTTCGGTCACGGTGAAGTCGGCAATGACGCCGTCCTTCATCGGACGAATGGCCGTGATATTGCCGGGGGTACGCCCCAGCATCCGCTTGGCATCGAGGCCGACAGCGGCCACGCTTCTCATGCTGCCGGACTGGCGAATGGCCACGACCGAGGGTTCATCAAGCACGATACCGCGACCACGTACATAAATCAGTGTGTTGGCGGTTCCCAGATCGATCGACAGATCACTGGAAAACAACCCCCGTAAACGTTTAAACATGAAAGTCTTTCACCTGGGCCAGACCGGAACTTGTGCGGATGCAAACGGTATCATCGCCGTCATGATGCGGCAAGCAGCCCGCCTGCCATGCACCCGCCGCTTATGATACCTTCTTCCTACAATGTGGCCTCCCTTCTTTTTGTTGGTTTTATGCAGCCGATCAAAAGTCGAGCGTCCACTCCCCTGCAATCAAACCTTGCATCGTTCAAAGGTAGAACCGCCATGGCTATTGAACACGCCAATGTTCTGCGCGCTGCGCATCTGGCTCGTCTGGGCGTCAGTGATGCCCAGGCCGAACGCTATGTCGATGATCTGTCTCGCATTCTCGAGATGGTGGATCGGCTTTCCGAGATCGACACCCAGGGCGTGGCGCCACTATCCCATCCGCTGGACGCCACCCAGCCCCTGCGCGCCGACGAAGCGATCGAGCCCGACCGTCGCGACACCTTCCAGCAGATTGCGCCTGCCACGGCAGACGGTCTTTACCTGGTGCCGCGCGTGGTCGAGTAATCGACAAAAGAAAGCTCGAGCCGCATGACACGCGACAGATCAGAGACGCTGCCCGGACTCAGGGCAGCCAAGGAGTAACAAGCCCCCATGCATGACAAGACACTTGCCGAACTGGCCCGCGGCCTGGCTGCCGGTGACTTTTCCAGTCGTGAGCTGACGTCCTCGCTGCTTGAGCGCGTCAAGAAACACGATCCGGCCATCAACAGCTTTATCACCGTCACCGATGAGCAGGCCCTCAAGGATGCCGATGCCGCCGATACCCTGCGCCACAAGGGTGAGGCAGGTATCCTCAGCGGCCTGCCGCTGGCCTACAAGGACATTTTCTGCACCGAGGGCGTGCGTACCAGTGCCGGCTCGAAGATGCTGGACAACTTCATCGCCCCCTACAACGCCACCGTGGTGGAAAAACTCCGCCACGCCGGCACGGTCAGCCTTGGCAAGACCAACATGGATGAGTTCGCCATGGGCTCTTCCAACGAAAACAGCTACTACGGCCCGGTTAAAAATCCCTGGAACCCGACACTGGTCCCCGGAGGCTCCTCGGGTGGCAGTGCAGCCGCCGTCGCCGCCGGACTGGTCCCCGCTGCGCTGGGAACCGATACCGGTGGTTCAATCCGCCAGCCGGCTGCCTTTTGCGGCATTACCGGGCTCAAGCCCACCTATGGGCGCGTGTCGCGCTACGGCATGATCGCCTACGCCTCAAGCCTTGATCAGGCAGGCCCCATGGCCCGCACGGCAGAAGACTGCGCGATGCTCATGAACGTCATGGCCGGCCACGACGCGCGTGACTCCACCAGCGTTGCACGCAACGTGCCCGACTACACCCAGGGGCTGGACAAGCCACTCAACGGCCTCAAGATCGGCCTGCCGGTGGAGTATTTCGGTGACGGCCTGTCTCCCGAGGTCGAAACAGCGGTGCGCGAGGCCGTTCGGGTCTATGAATCTCTTGGCGCCCAGGTCATTGATGTCAGCCTGCCGCACACCAGCATGGCGATTCCGGCGTACTACGTCATCGCGCCGGCCGAAGCGTCTTCCAACCTGTCACGCTATGACGGCGTGCGCTTTGGCCATCGCTGTGATGATCCCGCCGATCTGGAGGATCTCTACAAGCGCACCCGCGCCGAAGGCTTTGGCGATGAGGTCAAGCGCCGCATCCTGATCGGTACGCATACCCTTTCCGAAGGCTTTTTTGATGCCTACTACCGCAAGGCGCAGCAGGTCCGCCGCCTGATCCGTCAGGACTTCCTCGATGCCTTCAGCCGCGTGGATGTGCTCATGGGACCAGCCGCGCCGACCACGGCCTTCGAGCTGGGCGCCAAGGCCGACCCGGTGCAGATGTATCTGCAGGATATCTACACCATTGCCATCAACCTGGCCGGTATTCCGGGCATCAGCGTGCCGGCCGGCCTGGTCGACAATCGCCCGGTAGGGCTTCAGATTCTGGGGCCGCATTTCGGTGAGGCTCATCTTCTTAACGTGGCGCATGTCTATCAGCAGGCCACGGACTGGCATCAGCGCCGGCCCGAGATCAAGGAGTAATCAACATGCAGTGGGAACCCGTGATCGGGCTTGAAGTCCACGTGCAGCTTTCGACCTGCTCGAAAATCTTTTCCGGTGCCTCAACCGCCTTCGGTGCCGAGCCCAATACCCAGGCTTGCGGTATCGACCTGGCCCTGCCGGGTACGCTGCCGGTACTCAACGAAAATGCCGTTGCGATGGCGGTACGTTTTGGCCTGGCCATCAATGCCGAGATCCCTGAATACTCGGTCTTTGAGCGCAAGAATTATTTCTACCCGGATCTGCCCAAGGGCTATCAGACCAGCCAGATGGCCCATCCCGTGGTCGGGCGTGGCGAGGTCGACATCACGCTTGGCGATGGCACGATCAAGACCGTGCGCATTCACCATGCGCACATGGAAGAAGATGCCGGCAAGTCGCTGCATGAGGACTACAGCGGCATGACCGGTATCGACCTCAACCGGGCCGGTACGCCGCTGCTGGAAATTGTCTCCGAACCCGACATGCACAGTGCCGAAGAGGCTTCCGCGTACATCAAGGCCATTCACGCCATCGTGACCTATCTGGGGATATCCGATGGCAACATGGCCGAAGGCTCGATGCGCTGTGACGTCAACGTGTCGCTGCGCCCGAAGGGTCAGGAGAAGCTGGGTACGCGTGCCGAAATCAAGAACGTCAACTCCTTCCGCTTTGTCGAACGCGCCATTGCGTTTGAAATCGAGCGTCAGGCCGAGATTCTTGAAGAAGGCGGCAAGATTGTTCAGGAAACGCGTCTTTACGATCCGGATCTGGACGAGACCCGCTCGATGCGCACCAAGGAGGAAGCTAACGATTACCGTTACTTCCCCTGCCCCGATCTGCTGCCGCTGATGCTCGATGAGGCCTACATCGAACATCAGCGCTCGCTGCTGCCGGAGCTGCCCAGTGAGAAGCGTCAGCGCTTTGTCGAATCACTGGGGCTTTCGACCTACGACGCGAACGTGCTGACCGGCTCACGCCCGCTGGCTGAATATTTTGAAGCGGTTCAGAAGCTCTGTGGCGATGCCAAGATGGCCGCCAACTGGGTACAGGGTGATCTGCTCGGTCGCCTCAATCGTGACGGCCTCGATATTACCCAGAGCCCGGTCAACGCCGAGCAGCTCGGCGGCCTTTTGCTGCGCATCAGTGATGACACCATCAACGGCAAGGCAGCCAAGCAGGTCTTTGCTGATCTGTGGGAATGCAGGGGCGAGACGGCCGACGAGATCATCGAATCCCGCGGCCTCAAGCAGGTCACCGATACCGGCGCAATCGAATCCCTGTGTGATCAGGTCATCGCCGACAATCCGGTTCAGGTCACCCAGTACCGCGAAGCGACCGAGGACAAGCGCGGCAAGATGATCGGCTTCTTTGTCGGCCAGGTCATGAAGGCTTCACGTGGCACGGCCAACCCGCCGCAGGTCAACGCCATGCTCAAGGAAAAGCTCGACGCCCTGCTCTGAAGACGGTGTGGCAACACAGGCAACATCAAAAAAGGGGGCGCCTGTTGGCGTCCCCTTTTTCGTCACACGGCTTATGGTACCGCGACGTTTTCGCCCGGCCTCACTCCTCAATGGGTGGCGTTGGCAGAATGCACATATCATGCACTTCCACGTGTCTGGGCTGGGTAAGCGCAAAAATCACCGAGCGGGCAATATCGTCCGGCGTCAGCGCATCTTCCTGTGGCTCATCGAAAAAGGGCGTATCCACCACACCCGGCTCGATCAGCGTGACCCGCATGCCACTGCCCTTCACCTCTTCGCGCAGGTTATAGGCCATGCTCTGCACGGCACTTTTGGTAGCGCCATAAAAGGAGCCCGGCATGACCCGCCGCCCGGCAACGGAACCGGTGATCAGTACGTGTCCCCGACTCTTTTTAAGCTCGGCCATGGACGCACGCACCGTCAGGGCCGGCCCCAGCACATTGGTCAGAAGCACCTCGCGCCACTCTTCCGGGTCGCTGCCGCCATAGCCACGCCCTTCAAGACCACGCCCGGCATTGGCAAAGACCGCGTCCAGGCTGCCAAAATGCTCAACGACCGACGCCACCAGCTGCTCCTGCGCCTCCCAGGACTGCACATTGCAGGTGAAGGCTGCCGCGCGTACGCCATATTCGCTTTCAAGCGTTTGTGCCAAGGTTTCCAGTCGCTGGGTACTGCGCGCGGCCAGTGCCACGTTATAGCCGGCCTGGGCTGCGTGACGCGCGCTGGCCTCACCGATGCCGGTCGATGCACCTGTAATCAAAAGCGTTGGGTTGGCCATTGTTGCCTCCTGTGCGTTCAGGTCGATGTGACCCGGCTGTCCTATTATCTGCACTGAGTCTGGCAATCCAGACCCGGTGGCGCCAGCCAAAACGCAAGGACGCCTCCTCACTGCGCGCTGAAGACAGCCCAGCGACCACGCTTTGCGGCCATGACAGTCGAGGTGCTTTTCAGCTATCCTGGAGTAATCCGTTTTATTGCCCTGAATCAATCAATGCCCTGGCGTCGTATGTGAACCGTCAGGTGAATACAACAATGGATGTCGGTCGCAACTGCGCGTCAGACAAGGAGAAATTCATGACCGGCCTGACGTCTGTGATCGTCGAACGACAGCCCGCACAGGACGCCCCGTACGCCTCCCTCAACCACGACATTCATGCCACCCTGATACAGGCCCTCAGGGATGAGCACCAGCAGGGGTTGATACGTGATGCCATCAACCATCATCTGGCCGCTGCCGGCGGTTACCTGCGTGCGCGTCTGGGCTACCACACCGGACGGGCGCTGGGCCTTGCCCACGAGGATGCCCTGACCTGTGCCTGCATCAGCGAGCTTTTACACAACGCATCCCTGATTCACGACGATGTGCTGGACCACGACAGCATGCGTCGCGGCCAGCAGAGCATCTGGCGGGTCTGGAATGAAGGTGTGGCCATCTGCCTGGGGGACCTGTTCATTTCGGCCGCCTATGGCCTGATGGCCGGGCTTGGTACCCATGCCACACATCTACCCGGCCTGCTGGCCTGCGTGCATGATCATGTGCGCACCACTATCCACGGCCAGGCCGATTGTTTCAGCCTGGCGCTGACGCCTGACCCTGATTTCGAGCAGTCCAGCCAGGCCGCCTGCGGCAAGTCCGGTCCCCTCTTTGCGCTGGCTCTTGAAGCGCCCCTGCTGCTGACCGGCCATGACGGTGCCATCGATAGCGCCCGTCAGGCAGCGCTGTCGTTTGCCACGATCTATCAGCTCATCGATGACATCGAGGATTTTGACAGCGACATGACCGATCAACAGCAGGGGGCCTGTAACATGCTGCACGCTCTGAGCAGCCGCGGCGATACCGACCCCATGGCCTCGGCACGGAATTATGGCTGTCATCAACTGACCCAGGCGCGCCATCTGGCAGACGCCCTGCCAATGGGCTGCGGTCAGGCCCTGGTCGAGGAAACGTACAGGCTCGAGGAGAAGCTGATGAGCGTGACAGGTGAACCATCATGAGTCAGGCGCTGGTGATCGGCGGCGGTTTCGGCGGCATGGCAGCCGCCCTGAGGGCACGCAAGAAGGGTTATGACGTCACCTTGATCGAGCGCTGCGAGCATCTGGGCGGACGCGCTCAGGTCTTTACCGATCAGGGGTTTCGCTTTGATGCCGGCCCCACGGTCATCACCGCGCCCTTTCTGTTCGAGGAGCTCTTCGCGCTTTTTGACAAGCGTCTGGAAGACTATGTCGAGATGGTTGCGCTCGATATCTGGTATCAGTTCTATTTTCAGGACGGCCGGACCTTTGACTACGGCACCGACATGTCGGCGACACTTGCCAGCATAAGGGGCTTCAACGAGCGCGATGTTGAGGGTTATCAGCGCCTTTTAAAAACCTCGAAGGAAATCTTCGAGATCGGCTTTGAGCAGCTCGCCGATCGCCCCTTTCATCAGTTCTCGACCATGGCCGCACAGATTCCGGCACTTTTGCGGCTGAAAAGCTATCGCTCGGTATGGCAGATGGTCTGCGCGCATATCGAGGATGACAGCCTGCGTCAGGCCTTCTCGATTCCGCCGCTGCTGGTCGGTGGCAACCCCTTTCGCACCACCAGCATCTATGGCCTGATTCCCTGGCTTGAGCGCAAGTGGGGCGTGCACTTCCCCATGGGCGGCACCGGGGCACTGGTCGCCGCGCTTGAAAAACTCATGCGCGATGTAGGGATCACCATCGAGACCGGCACCACCGTCAAACGCATCCTGAGCGAGCACGGCCGCGCCAACGGCGTGGAGCTTGAAAGCGGCGAGAAGCTGCCGGCTAACGTGGTCATCAGTAACGCCGATGCCGCATATCTCTATACCAATATGGTGGATCAGGTCTCGACCAGCGCGAAGCTCAAGCTGGCCGGCGCACGCTACTCGATGGGCCTTTTCGTGCTCTATGTCGGCACCAACCGGCAGTTCCCTGAAGCCGAGCACCACACCATCTGGATGGGACAGCGCTACCGCGAACTGCTGGAAGACATTTTCGAGCACCGCGTGCTGGCCAATGACTTTTCCCTCTACGCGCACCGTCCGACCGCGACCGACCCGTCCTTTGCCCCACCCGGCTGCGATTCGTTCTACATTCTCGCCCCGGTGCCCAACCTGCAGGGCGACGTGGACTGGTCGCGTGAAGGCGAAAAGCTCGGGGATGCCATCATTGACGCGCTTGATCGCACCACGCTGCCGGGCTTTCGTGAATCGATCGTTACCCGCTTTCACATGACGCCCGCGGACTTCAGCGAGCGTTATCTGTCGATGCACGGCACCGGTTTCTCGATCGCGCCCATCTTTCGCCAGTCGGCGTGGTTTCGCTTTCACAACAAGAGCGAAGTGCTGGAAAACCTCTATCTCACCGGCGCCGGTACCCATCCGGGCGCCGGACTGCCGGGCGTGCTCTCCAGTGCCCGCGTGGTCGACCACCTGCTGCCGGATGCTGACGCATGACGCAGGGCACCGAGCAGTCCAGTGCCGAGGCCATTCTGGCGCGCCATGGCAAGTCGTTTCGCTTTGCCAGCTACTTCATGGAGCGCAGTGATGCCCACGACGCCGCGCTCTTGTATATGGTCTGTCGTGAGCTCGATGATCTGGCCGATCAGGAGATGCCCACCGAGGCCGAAAATCTGGATGCTCATCGCCGCCTGATGGTCATTCGAACCGAGCTGCTCAAGGGTGCCGGCAGCGATCCCCTTACCCATGTGCTGACCGATCTTCAAAGGCGCCGCGGCCTGGACACCCGTGCTGCCGTCGCACTGATCGATGCCCTGATCAGTGATGTCGAGCGCCCGGCCCTGATCCATGATGAGGCCGGGCTGATGCGCTACTGCTACGGGGTGGCCGGCGCCGTGGGCGTGTTGATGTGCCCGGTGGTCGGTGCCGATGACAGCGCTATCCCGCACGGCATCGATCTGGGGCTGGCCATGCAGATGACCAACATCGCCCGCGATGTACGAGAAGATGCCGACATGGGCCGTCGTTACCTGCCAGGAGAATGGATCGACTACCTGACGCCGGAGGAAATCGCACTTGCCAATGACGACCAGCGTGAGCAGGTCGCCCGCGCCATTGATCATTTGCTGACCCGAGCCGAGACCTACTACGCCAGTGCCGCTGACGGATTTGATCGCATTCCGGGGAAAAATAGACGCGCCATTGCGGTGGCCGCCGACGTCTATCGCGCCATCGGCTTTCGACTGCGCCGCGAGCGGCTCGCCTGGTGGCAGGGCCGGGTGCATGTACCGCTGACCGGCAAGATGTGGCTTGCCACCCGCCGCCTGAGCGGTCGGGGCGCCATTCAGGGCAGCGGACATGACTTTCATGATGCCGAGCTGCATCGCCATATTGCCGATCTCCCCGGCGCCCATGCGCCAGATAGCCCATGAACGTGGATGAGACGTTCGATCTTGTGATCCTCGGCGGTGGCTGTGCCGGGCTGAGCCTTGCCTATCGACTGGCACAGCACGAGCAGCCACCGCGCACGCTGATCATCGACCCGCGCGATGAATACACCAATGACCGTACCTGGTGCGGCTGGCCGGTCACGGCGCACCCCTTTCAAAAAGACGTCCGCGCCCGCTGGCATGGCCTGACACTGCATACCGAACACACCAGCACCACCGTTGAAAGTCGGCGCTATCCGTATGAAATGCTCGAAGCCGAGCGCTTTTACACTCGTACGCTTGAAGCGATTGATGCCCATCCACGCCTGACAAGCCATCAGGGCCGCGCAGTGGAAGTTGAGGATCGTGACGACGGAATCAGTATCACACTGGAAAGCGGCGAGACGTTTCAGGCGCGTTTTGGCGTGGACACCCGCCCGCACCCGAAGCCGCTCGTCGCCCCCTGGCTATGGCAGGATTTTGCCGGTATCAACGTGCAGGCAGCCGAGATACCGCAAGGCGCCGAGCTGATGGATTTTCGTGTTGGCGATGATCCGCACGACGGCATCGATTTTCTCTATGTACTGCCCTACGCCCCGGATCAGGCGCTTTTTGAATGGACCCGCTTTGGCCGCCCGCCCACCGATCCGACCACCCTTGAGCACGCGCTGGAAGCGCATCTGGACGTACGCTTTGGTGTGGGCCAATGGCAGGCCCTGCGCCGCGAGACCGGCACACTACCCATGGCGCCGCCGACACGCACCAATGGGCGCTCCATGGTCGCCGCCGGCGCCTACGGCGGCGCCATGCGCGCTGCCACCGGCTACGCCTTCCACGCCATTCAGCGCTGGGCCGATGACTGCGCCAGCGCCCTGATCAAGGGCCAGCCCCCGGTAGGCGCCCACCCCGGACGAATACTGCCGCATCTGGACCGCATTTTCATGAGCACGCTGGAACGCCACCCAGAGCGCGCCCCCGAGTTCTATCAGCTGCTGTTTGAAAAAGCCCCCACCGATAGCCTGATCCGCTTTTTAAGCGGCGTACCAACACTCCAGGATACGCTGCACGTCATGAACGCCCTGCCCTGGGCGCCACTGATCAAAAGCACGGTGCACCATGCCCTCTCGAGCAGAACATGAATCATGGGCAATCCATCCTGATACTTTGCTCCGAGCGGCGCTGCAATTCGTGACGTGCTTGCGTACTATCGCCTGCTATCTCCTATTCCCGTCAGAGCAGCTCGACCATGAACGACAGCCCCGCCATTGGCGTCATTGAGGCGCGCCACTTTCTTGAAACACATCCGGAAGTGACCCAGATCGATGTTCTGATCAGCGATCTCAATGGTGTACTGCGCGGCAAGCGTATTCCGCGCACCAGTCTTGATGAGGCCTATACCAGCGGCGTTAATCTGCCGGCCTCGATCTTTGCCCTCGATATCACCGGCAATACGGTGGAAGAGACGGGGCTGGGGCTCGACAGCGGCGATGGCGACCGTGCCTGCCTGCCGATTCCCGGCACGCTGGTGCCGGTGTCGTGGCATCAGCGCGCGCCGACCGCGCAGCTTTTGATGACCATGGTCGAGCCGGATGGCAGCGGCTGGCATGCCGACCCGCGCCAGGTGCTGGCGCGGGTGCTTGGGGGATTTACCCGTCAGGGACTAACACCGGTGGTGGCCATCGAGCAGGAGTTTTACCTGCTTGATGCCGAACGCAATGACCGCGGCCAGCCCCAGCCGCCGCGCTCGCCGCTGACCGGTGAGCGCGCACGCTCAAGTCAGCTCTACTCGATCAGCGAACTCGATGAATATGCCGATTTCATTGATGCCATTCACGAGGCCTGCGCCCAGCAGGGGCTGCCGCTGGATACAGCGCTCAAGGAGTGCGCGCCGGGGCAGTTCGAGATCAACCTGCGCCATCGCAGTGATGCCCTGCGCGCCTGCGATGACGCCGTCATGCTCAAGCGTGCCATCAAGGGCGTAGCCCAGCAGCAGGGCTTTGAAGCCACCTTCATGGCAAAGCCCTGGGGCAATGAAGCCGGCAGCGGCACCCATGTCCATATCAGCCTGCTGGATGAGCACGGCCGCAACGTCTTTGCCGCCGAAGACAAACACCCCATGGGCAGCGCCCTGTTGCACCAGGCGATTGCCGGCGTGCTGGACCTGATGCCCGCCTCGATGGCGGTCTGTGCCCCCAATCTCAATGCATTCCGGCGCTTCCAGCCCGGGCTCTATGTGCCGATGGCGCCCTCCTGGGGGCTTGATAACCGCTCGGTGGCAGTGCGCATTCCTTCAGGCCCTGCGGCTGCTACTCGCCTTGAGCATCGCGTGGCCGGTGCCGACGTCAACGTCTATCTGCTGTGCGCGGTGCTGCTGGCCTCGATTGCCCACGGTCTTGAGGAAAGGCTCACGCCGCCGCCGGCCATCGAGGGCAACGCCTATACGCAGCTCGACGCCACCCTGCCGGACTCCTGGGGCGTGGCGCTGGAACTGTGGATGGAAAGCGAGGTGCTGGGCGAACGGCTCGGGCGAGGTTTTCAGCATATCTACTACGCCAACCGCCAGGCCGAGCGCGCACTGGCCCTGCGTACCGTCAGCGCGCTGGAATATGACTGGTACCTGCGCCTGGTGTAGGCGCACGACAGGCAGCGGCGTTCAAACCCCCAATCGGTCGCGCAACGCATAGTACCAGGCGCCCATGGCGGAAAACGGCACAGCAAAGCGGCGCCCGCCGGGAAACGGCAGGTGGCGAATATCGGCAAAGGCGTCAAAGCGCCCACTTTCGCCCTTGATGATTTCGCCCACCAGCCGACCGGCCAGATGCGAGGCCGTCACCCCGTGACCGGAGTAGCCCTGGGCGTAGTAGACGTTGTGGTTGAGCCGGCCGAACTGCGGCAGCCGGTTGAGGGTGAGCAGGAAGTTGCCGCTCCAGGCGTAGTCGATCTTCACCTTCTCGAGTTCCGGGAAGGTCTTCAAGAGCTTGGGCCGAATGGCGCCTTCGATGCTGGCCGGGTCGCGCCCGCCGTAGGTAACGCCACCGCCGTAGATCAGCCGGCGCTCGGCGGAAAGCCGGTAATAATCCAGCAGGTAATTGCTGTCCTCGACGGCGCGATCGGTAGGCAAAAGCCGTTTGGCAGTGGCTTCATCAAGCACTTCGGTCGCAATGACCTGGGTACCGCATGGCATGGAGCGGTCAGATAGCTCGGGTACGATATCGCCCAGATAGGCATTGCCGGCGATGACAGCACGTTCGGCCTCGATCATTCCCTGCGCGGTATGAATCTTCACCCGCTCGCCGTGCTCCAGCCGCGTCATGGGCGAGTGCTCGAAAATGACCCCGCCCAGCGACTCAAATGCCGCTGCCTGCCCGAGCACCAGATTGAGCGGATGCAGGTGACCACCGGAGTGATCCAGCAGCGCGCCGGTGTAGCGTGCGCTGCCAATCTCGCGACGATAGGCCTGGCCTTCCAGCAGCTCCAGCTCCTGGTGGCCGTACTTCTCCCACAGCATCTTGTGGTGTCTGAGCGCGGCCAGCTGTTTGTCATTGCAGGCCGCAAAGAGATTGCCGTTTTTGAGATCGCATTTGATGTCGTAGTGTTTGATGCGCTCACGGATGATGCGATTGCCCTCAAACGCCATGTCGCCAAGCGCCCGCGCGGCTTGCTCGCCAAAGCGGGCCTCGATCATGTCCATGTCGCGGCTGTAGCTGTTGACGATCTGGCCGCCGTTGCGACCGCTGGCGCCAAAGCCCACGCGCTGCGCTTCAAGCACCGCCACGCGAAAGCCCTGTTCGGCCAGATGCAGGGCGCTGGAAATTCCGGTAAAGCCCGCGCCTACCACGCAGACGTCCACGTCTACCTGCCCGGATAACGCAGGACGCTCGGGTGCGGGATTCATGGTGGCGGCGTAGAGCGAGTGCGCATAGCCGTGAGACGATGCAGGATCTGACTGGGTCATGAAAATTTACCGTGCAAGCGGCCCTGCCCGGGCCGTGATGATTCAGCGACTACGCATTTCATTGTTGAGCTGTGACAGCGTCCCAAGCTGCGTTTCATTGATCCGAGGGACAAATACCAGTCGCGCCTGCACTTCCCTGCTGAGTCTTGACGGTGGCTTTTGCAGGGCATCATCCAGCTGATCGAGCGCAGCCTGATTGGGCGTAGCATAGAAGGTGTAGTTGCTGATACGAGCGGCCACGTCAGGACGCAGCGTATAGGCAATGAACGCCTGTGCCAGTTCAGGGTGTGGTGCGCGCTTCGGGATGACCAGGGTATCGATGCCGCGCTGAGAGCCCTCCTCGGGCACAAAAAAGCGCAGATGGCCGTAGGTATCCGGGTCTTCGGCCTGCCGCCAGGCCAGATCGCCGTTGTAGGTGATGCCGATCCCGCTGACACCGCGGACGATCTGATCGATGGCGGCGGTACTGTCGACAAAGCCGATGAAGTTCGAGCGCTGTCTGGTCTGCATCAGAAGGCGCGCAGCGTCTACCCACTGATCCTGCTGAGTACAGTCAAACCCGTAACCCATAGAGGCGCAGGCAGCACCAAACAACACCTGTGGATCACCACCCAGCAGCGTAAAGGGCGCCTTTTCATTGACCTGCGGGTCAAAGAGCGCCGACCAGCTCTGCGGGATATCCTCCAGCACCCGACTGTCGTAAACGATCCCGCTGACACCCCACTGATAGGGCACGCTGTAACGATTGCCGGGATCGTAGTCAGGGTTTTGAAATTCAGGCAGCAGATTTTCAAGGCCCGGCAGGCGGTCATGGTCCAGCGGCTGAATGAGACCGGCCTGAATCAGGCGCGGTACGAAGTAATCAGTCGGCACCACCACGTCATACTGGGCATCACCGCCGCTGCGCAGTTTGGTGAACATCTCGGCATTGGAGGTGAAAAAGTTCTGCACCACCCGAACGTCATATTCCCGCTCGAAGTCCTGCAGCACTGCCGGCGGCACGTACTCCGTCCAGTTGAAAAGATACAGTGTGTCCGCCCTTTCCCCTTCGGCGTTGGCCGAAAGGCTTGTACCGACCAGCAATGCAGCCCCGACATGCCACCGCCATGATCGTGTCATCGCGCTTCCCCCCTGGTGATCCATTTGTTGTTGTGTTCTGTCGACGTTGTTCGCCGCTGCCTATACCCGCAGCAGCAGGTGCTCGCGCTCCCAGGAGCTGATCACGCGGTAATAGGCCAGGTGTTCGGCGCGCTTGACGGCCAGATAGCTTTTGACGAAGCGCTCACCCAGCACGTCCGCCAGCGCATCACAGGCATCCAGGGCGTCCAGCGCCGGGCCGACATCGTTGGGCAGCGCGATACCGCCGGTCCAGGCCCCTCCGGTCAAGGGCGGGCGCGCCGCGAGCTGTTGCGTCATGCCCAGATAGCCGCAGGCCAGCGACGCAGCCATCACCAGATAGGGGTTGGCATCGGCCCCGGGCAGGCGATTTTCGACCCGTGTGGCCTCGGCATTGCCTACGGGGACTCGCAGTCCCACGGTACGGTTGTCGTAGCCCCACTCCACGTTGGTCGGCGCCGAGCCGCCGTGCTCGCTGGGCATCAACCGACGCCAGGAGTTGACGTTGGGAGCAAAGAACGGCATGGCCGCGGGCATCCAGGTCTGCAGCCCGCCGATATAGTTCATGAAAAGATCGCTTGGCTGGCCGTTGTCACCGGCAAACAGGTTCCCGCCGCTTTGAGCATCCACCAGGCTCTGATGCAGATGCATGGCACTGCCCGGCTCGTTGGCCATGGGCTTGGCCATGAAGGTGGCATACATGCCGTGGCGCAGCGCCGTCTCGCGCAGGGTGCGCTTGAAGATCACCACCTGATCGGCCAGATAGAGGGGGTCGCCGTGCTGGAAGTTGACCTCCATCTGCCCGGCACCCTCTTCGTGAATGAGGGTATCGATGTCAAGCTCCTGCGCCTCGCAGTAGTCGTACATCTCCTCAAAGAGTGGGTCGAACTCGTTGACTGCATCGATGGAAAACGACTGCCGCCCACTCTCCTGACGCCCCGAGCGCCCGATCGGCGGCTCCAGCGGGTAGTCCGGGTCGGTGTTGGTCTTGACCAGATAGAACTCGACTTCCGGTGCCATGACCGGCTTCCAGCCGCGCGCTTCATAAAGGGCCAGCACGCGCTTCAACACGTGGCGCGGTGCGATCTCGACCGGCTCGCCGTTCATGTAGTAGCAGTCATGGATGATCTGGGCGGTCGGATCTTCTGCCCAGGGCACCAGATAGGCCGCGGCGGGGTCGGCAATCAGCTGCATGTCGAGCTCGGCAGCGTTCCAGAAGCGCAGGGCCTCGTCATCGGGGTAGCCCCCCGTTACCGACTGGATAAAGATCGAATCCGGCAGACGCGGTCGCCCACCGTTGAGGTACTTGCCGGCGGGCATGATCTTGCCCTTGAGAATGCCGGTCAGATCGCTGACCAGACATTCCACCTCGGTGATGCGATGTTCTTCAAACCAGTCTGTCAGAACTACCGGACGATGCTTGAGCGTCATGTCGGCCTCCTCAGCCGAGCCTGATCAAACGCATGTAAAAGGGCTGTTCACCAAATGGCGAACAGCCCATCACGTTCTAGCGTGACTGCACTTCATTCCACAACTGCTGATAGCGCTGCAGGTCCTTGCCGGACAGCGTCGGCGTGAACTTCAGCCGTGCCATGTCCTCATCACCGGGCAGTGACGGCGGCTGCTGAAGCACCGCGTCCAGATGCTCGACCGCCGCCTGGTTCGGGGTAGAGTAGAAGGTGTAGTTGGAAAGCTGCGCCCCCACCTGGGCATCCAGAATGAAGTTGATGAACTTGTGCGCCAGCTCCGGGTGCGGGGCGCGTGCCGGAATCGCCATGGAGTCGATCCACAGCTCCGAGCCCTCCTCAGGAATCACGAACTCGGTGTTGGCATAGCCTTCGGGGTCATCCTCCCGGTACTGCAGATAATCCCCGTTATAGGTCACCCCGAGGGCGTTGACGCCGCGGGCGACCTGGCCGAGCACCGGCGTGGAATCGGTAAAGCCGGTGAAATTGCGCCGGTGCTTGGTCTTGAGCATCAGCTTTGCCGCGTTGACCATGTCGTCCTGCGCGGTGCAGTTATAGGGCTTGCCCAGAAACGCACAGGCGGCGCCAAACATGACCTGGCCATCCTTGAGCATCGAGAACGGCTGGCTCTTGTTGGCCGACTCATCAAAGATCATCGACCAGCTTGGTTTTGCTTCGGGGAAGGTGTCAGTGTTGATGATCAACCCCGTCGAGCCCCACAGATAACCCGCTGTGTACTTGTTGTCCGGATCATAGGGCGGATCAACAAAGCGCTCCATGAGGTTGTCCATGTTGGGCAGCTGCGACTTGTCCAGCGGCTGCAAAAGCCCCGCCTCGATCATGCGCGGCACGAAATAGTTCGACGGCACCACGATGTCGTACTGGGACACGCCGCCGGCCTGCAGCTTGGAGAACATCTCGCCCAGCGAGCCGTAGTAGTTCTGCACCACCTCAACGTCGTACTGCTTCTCGAACGCCTCGATGATCTCCGGATCCATGTAATCGGTCCAGTTGAACACATAGAGACGCTCGGCCGCGCCGGCGTGTCCGGAGAACATGACGGCGGCCACGGCACCGGCCATCAGCGCCGGGCGAAATGAGAAAGGAGTCATTGGCAGTTTCCCTGAATGATCATGATCAATGGTTTACGGTTTTTATGATTCCGCCGCGGTGCTCAGGCGCGGCGACGGTTGAACAAAAGGCTCAGCACGGCCACCAGCGCCACGGAAGCAATCATGAGGGTCGCAATGGCATTGATTTCCGGTGAGATGCCGCGGCGAATGGCGCCCCAGATATAGATCGGCAGCGTCGCGCTTTCAGGCCCTGCCGTAAAGAAGCTGATCACGAAATCATCGACCGAGAGCGTAAACGACAGGAAAAACGCCGACAAAAGCGCAGGCTTGATGGTCGGCAAAATGAAATGCGCCACCCGCTGCCAGGGGCTGGCGTAGAGATCCTTCGCTGCATCAAAGAGCGTGGCATCCAGGCCCACAAAGCGTGAATAGACAATCAGCGCCACAAACGGAATCTGGAAGGTCACATGGGCAATCACCATGGTCGAAAGCCCCGGCGACAGCAGCCCGGTCAGGCGGTTGATCTGAACGAAAAACGCCATGTCGGCGATACCGAACACGATGTCGGGCATCACGATCGGCAGATAAATCAGGATGATCAAAAGCCCGAGTTTGCGGGCACGATGCTTATAGAGCCCGTAACCGATCATCGCCCCCAGAATCACGGCAATGATCGAGGAAATCACCGCCAGCAGCAGCGTATGACCAATGGCACCGATGACGACATCGTTGTTGAATAACCGCTCGTACCAGCGCAACGAAAAACCGCCCCAGCGCGCCGAGGTATTGATGGCGTTAAACGAAAACACCATCACGACCAGCAGCGGCGCGTAGAGGAAAACCAGTGTCAGCCACCAGAAGATGGCCAGCCCCTTTTTAAAGCTCGTGTTATGCATGCCGGCCTCCTAGATCACCATCTCGCTGCCACCGCCCAGGCGGCGACCCATCCGACGCAGCACCAGCAGGCCCACAAAGGTGGCCAGCAGCATCAAAAGTGCACCGGCCGCGCCCAGTGGCCAGTTGGCGGCGTCCCCGAACTGGCTGGCCACCAGGTTGCCCAGCATCTGTGAGCGCCCACCCCCCAGCAGCTCCGGAATGACATACATGCCAAAGGCCGGAATGGCCACCAGCACCGACCCCGCCAGCAATCCCGGCAGCGTCTGCGGCAGTACGGCGACAAAGAAGGTACGCAGGGGCGAGGCGTAAAGATCCCGCGCCGCCTCGATCTGGGCGTGATCGAGCTTTTCAAACGCAGCGTACAGCGGCAGCACCATGAAGGGCAGGAAGTTATAGACCAGCCCCAGCGTCACGGCAAAATCGGACGGAAAAAGCCCCATATTGGGCGCAATCAACCCCAGCCTGGCGGCCAGATCCGACAGTGTCGTGCCCGGCGAGAGCAGGTTCATCCAGCCAAAGGCGCGAATGACCTGATTGGTCCAGGACGGCACCACCACGGCCAACAGCATGATGGCGCGAAGACGCGGCCGGCACATGGAGATATACCAGGCCACCGGATACGCCACCAGCACTACCAGTCCCAGCGAAATGACGGACTGAAACACGGAGCGCCACAGCGTATAAAGATTACCCGGGCTCCAGCCCAGAAAGCCAAAGCCGGCCAGATTGCGAAAGGCGTCCAGCGTCAGCGGCAGCTGCGGCTGACCAAAGCCGCCGTTGGTCATGAAGGCCACCGACATCAGATAGGCACTGGGCAGCACCAGAAAGATGAATATCCACAGCGCCCCCGGCAGCACACTCATCAAGAGATGACGGGTTTCCCGGCGACGCCGACGTCGCCAGACCACATCCACCTGGTTCATGCGCCCTCCTCGTCATCGCTTAACATGATGACGTCTTCGGGGTAGATCTCGACCTTGACCTCATCACCGACCCGAAAAAGGCGATCGCCGGTATTGGAGATTTCGGCAATCAGTTCGCTGTGCTGTTCGCCATGCTGATGGGAAAGCCGATACTCGACGTTGCTGCCGCGATAAAAACGCTCCACGACCCGGCACATGAGCATATTGAGCTGCTTGCCCGGCTCCACGCTCGGCGCACCGGGCGCGGTCAGCTCCAGCGTCTCGGGGCGGATCAGCGCCACCCGGCCTTCATTTTTATCCTCGGTTTCCAGCGTCCCGATGGGCGTCTTGACCGTCATGCCCTCTCTGGCCGAGATCGGGAAGAGATTGTCATGGCCCATGAAGCGTGCCACGAACAGATTGGCCGGCCGCTCGTAGACCTCCTGCGGACTGCCGATTTGCTGGATGATCCCGTCGTTTAATACCGCGATGCGGTCACTCATGACCATTGCTTCTTCCTGGTCATGGGTGACGAACACGAATGTCATGCCCAGACGCTTCTGGGTGCGCAACAACTCGACCTGCAGCTGACTGCGAAGCCCGGCGTCGAGCGCCGAGAGTGGTTCATCAAGCAGCAGCACATCCGGCTCGCAGATCAGGGCGCGCGCCAGCGCGATACGCTGGCGCTGGCCACCGGAGAGCTGATCGACGCGGCGATCGATCAGCGAGCCGAGCTTGATGAACTCGGCGATCTCGACCACCTTCTGCTCGCGCTCGGCACGCGCCATGCCACGCATTTTCAGACCAAAGGCGATGTTGTCACGCACCGAGAGATGCGGAAACAGCGCATAGGACTGAAAGACCGTATTGACGCTGCGCTTGTGGGGCGGCGTATCGGTGACATCCACCCCGCCAATGGAGAGCGTGCCGGCGCTGGGTTCGTCAAGGCCTGCCAGCATTCGCAACAGCGTGGTCTTGCCGCAGCCGGAGGGCCCCAGCAGCGTAAAAAACTCACCGGCACGAATATTCAGATCCACGCTTTCCAGCGCCACGACACCGCCTGGATACTCCTTGCGAATGCCTTTCAGGCTGATGGAGGACGCCTCTCGCGCCGCACTGGCCTCGCTACCCGTGGTGCTCTCGACTGATGAAAAAGGCCCGCCGGGTGCGGCGGTCGGTGAGCGTTCTGCCATCGAACAGGATCCCCTTGCGTATGAATGCACCACCTGGGTGGTGCCTGAAGATATAAGTCATGGGGCAACGCTCTGAAACTCAGAGCCGATCCCGCCATCGATAAAAGGTGGTCGCCAGCACCAGCAGCGGAGTGCGAAGCCGGCGACCACCGGGAAAATCAAGATGTTTCATGGTGGCAAACAGATCAAAGCGCTCACACTGTCCGGCCACGGCATCGGCCATCAGTTGACCGGCAAGCCCTGCCAGCGCCATGCCATGGCCTGAATACCCCTGCACAAAATGAATATTGTGATCCAGTCGGCCAAAATGCGGCGCCCGATTGCGGGTAATGGCCACCCGGCCGCCCCAGCGATAATCGATCGCCACGTTCCCAAGCACTGGAAAGAGTTCGCGCATCTTGCGCTGCATGGTTGCGACCAGCTGGCGCGGCTCGCGGCCACTGTAGCTGACCTGTCCACCATAGAGTAAACGTCGTCCCTGGGTGAGGCGATAGTAGTCCAGCACAAAATTGGCGTCCGAGACAGCATCGCGCTGTGGCAGCGTCTGTGCCACCTGCTCCTCGGACAGGGGTTCGGTGGCAATGATGTAGTTCACCACCGGCATGATCTTGCGCTCAAGCTCGGGCATCAGTCCGTTCAGATAGGCATTGCCCGCCACCAGCAGATGATCACAGTCAATATGGCCCTGCGCCGTGGCCACCCGAATCACCTGCCCCGGCACGACGTGCATGATACGGCTGTGTTCATGCACAACAGCGCCGGCCTGTTGTGCAGCACGCGCCAGCCCCAGCGTGTAATTGAGCGGATGCAGGTGACCTGCCTCACGCTCATACAGTCCGCCGATGTAGGCATTTGTGGTTACATGCGCCTTCAGGGCCTCGCCTTCCAGCCACTCAAGGCCTTCATAACCGTAGCGCGCAGCCATCTCATCACGCATGGTTTTCATGGCGCGCTCATGTCGCGGCTTGATCGCGGCATGAACATAACCGCGGGAATATTCGCAATCAATATGATGATGCGCAATCAGCGACTCGGTCAGCCTGACCGCTTCGCGGCTCATCTCCCAGATATCGCGCGCGGCTGCCTGTCCAAGGGCGCGCTCGATTACTGAAAGCTCGGTGCCCAGCCCCGGCAGGATCTGCCCGCCGCTACGTCCTGATGCGCCCGCCCCGATCTCACCGGCCTCCAGGATTGCCACCCGATAGCCCCGCTCGGCCAGATGCAAAGCGGCGCTGCATCCGGTGACCCCGCCACCGATGATCGCCACATCAAAACGCTGCGCCCCGCTCAGGGGCGTGGTGTTGTCCAGCGTAAGATTGCGGGAGTGGGCATACCAGCTGTTATTATCCAGGGTCATGAAAGCATTCCAGGCAGAACGGCCGAAAACAGGCACGGCATACATTATTACCGGAGACCCGGGTGACCAGCCGCCCGTCATCCCCTGACATCGGCAAGCACAAGCGAAAGCCCATTTACGATGACAGAGCTACATGGAAAAGGTACAGAAAGGTCACCCTTTACCGCCTCATGCTTTGCATATGCCAGCAGCATACTTTAGCTTCTTTTTGCATATTGGAAGAGAGATGGACGCTGTTTGAGAATGTGAGAGAAAAAACAGTTTGAGTGGTGGTGAGGTGCATGAACGAGCGGAAGTCACCGAGCCGACTCGTCCCTCATATTCTTTAGCTTGTCGCACCGAGCCACGCATTCGAACCACGGCTGGCCGGACCAGTCGCCGGTGTCATCATGCCAAAACCAGGTCTCGTTTTTCCCAAACCAGTGCGGCCACCGAGGAGTATTTTTCAGGTACCCATAAGCATAGGCCGAGCCATTCGGATGAATGTATATTCGCTCCAGATATTCGGCACCAATGCCCTCCGGCTCACAATGCTCCGGGTGATCCCGACCATCCTTGGTCTGACGACACCACGCCTGGTCGAACTCCTCGGAACCGATCAGATATTCGCCATACACCTTATGGGTAACCTGCCAACGGTAGCTTTGCTTCAACGGAGGCATTTTTCTGCCGTTGTTTCGTGGGTGGTTGACATTACTTCGAGGCGCTTCACGATCCTCTGTAGTGGCAAAGACCGGATAATCGATAGGATCGACCTGAAACTTCTCATGAGGCGCGACAAAATCACGCCCATCGCCACTGGTCGCAGCTCCGTAATCGGCCATGGTCGGACAACCACTGAGCGTAGTCATCATGACGACTCCCAGTGGCAACAACGGCCATTGCGGTTGTTTAGAGCGACTAAAACACACATACCAGGGATCAATGATCCGTCGGGTAGAGCTCGCGATTTGCATCGATAAATGCCTTGTAGTTATTAAATGGATGTTGAGATGGAGTTAGTGGTGCAACGATGGCATCGGGATTAAATATTTTTCCAAGGTAACCACCATTGACCAGATCACCCGAGCCAATGGTCAGATGTGCGCCGGGTGCCGCAATATTGCCGAAAGGTAGAGAGAAGAGTTCAGCGTGCTCGACCAGTCCATTACCTGCCAGATAGTTGGATGTCAACGTACCCAGGCTGTGTCCTGTCAAAGCTCCGCCAAAACCCTGGTCGACTAGATAGGCACGTACTGAAGCGTCCGGCAGTCCCTGATACCCGAGCGCGATATCGACCGCGTCGAACGGGAGCCCCGGTAGATCACGATCCATGACGCCACGCTCGCCCACATAATTTGTTAGATTAAATTTTTGATCGTCTGCCTTATAGCGATTGCCAATCCCGGGCAGTTGATCGCCTGCGACCGAACCGGCCATTAATAACCAGTTCAGCTCTTCCGCATTCAGGCCCACACCTTTGGCCAGCTTCTCGGCGATACGACTCCAGGTCTTTTGCATAACAACGCCGCCAACCACCTTTCCGGCATCCAGCAAAGCACCTTGCGAGATCTGTTGCCCCAGGTCGGTCGCCTTGCTCAAGGGATTGCCGTAATAGGTACCCGCCGCCAGATAATTGGCAAGACCACCCATTATCGCGCCATGCAGCGCAGGGGTTTGCCAATCCTGACCCTGACTTGCCGCTCCGGCGACACCACCGACTGCTCCAGCGATGGCCCCTGAAAGGGCTGCGTTGGCCCAGCCGGAGGCGGCCGTGGTTGTCCCGGCCGCCCATACCGAGGCAGCCGTAGTCGCGGTCGCCGCTGACGTAGTTCCCGATAACGTTCCGATTGCCGAACTGGCGGCACCGGACGTCGCGGCAGCTGCGACAATGGCCACGGCCATACCTACAGCAGGGCTAACGCCCGATTGGCTGTAGTCCCAACTGTCATGGATCTCCTTCACCTGCCGCCAGTCAATATCACCCTGCGCTTCGGCCTGTTTGAGCCATGCAAGCTCCGGCTCGGCGGCGGCCATGGCCTCAATGGTTTGACTGACGCTCTGCTGGTCAATGTCGCGAACGTCAATGTTGACGCGGTTGGCAGCATTGATCGCCAGTTGCCCCTGAGCGATCAGTTCACTCTGGCGCAGGGTCTCGTCGGTACTGCCCTTGCCCTTCGCCGACTGCCACGCCCAGTTACTCCTGCTCTTCTCATGAGACTCGGAGCGAGCATCCATGGCCGCGGCAAAGGTGATATCGCCACCGCTGGTCAGAGTCATATCCTCACCGGCATCCAGACGCGCCTTCTGATAGACCTGATCGTTGCCGCTGGCAATGATGAGATCACCACCGCTTTCCACCGCGGTGCCGACCGCGCGGGTATCGGTGACCTCGTCGCGCTTCATCTTTTTGCTGCTGATCAGTCCACCGCTCTTTTTCTTCTTCTGGTAGAAGTGGTAGTCCCGATCATTGGCGACAATTAGTTCAGCGTCATTGCCACCGACAATATAGGACCAATTATTTTTCACCACCGGGCCCTACGACCTACGTCCAGAACTCTTCCCCATCTGAGTCTATCCATACAACTCCAACAGGTGCCTCTGTAATAAACCAAAGCCCAAAACCATCAAGAGCTTCTTCATCAGGCTCTTTGGGCCACGCTTCCTTAAGCACGTCCAACTGATCTTGGATAGTACCAATAAGGAAAAGGCCATCATGCGCAAGTCTTATATTCCCCTCCAACATCAGACGCTTCATCAGAGAAAAGAACAGGTTGACTCGGTCCGTGTAGTCGATAGACGAGCCAAGAAGCTCAACCGTCATATGCTGCCATATAGCACCCATCGAGAGTCCAAACGCGCTTCGCAACACCGACTTATAAAGCCCATCAATCATTTGAAATTGATCTTCACTATCCTTCCGCCATTAATGGATTTGTGCTCAACATCTATCGTCCACGAGGCCCATGTCTGCTGCGAAGATGTGGGAAAATCTCGAAGGTTTATTCGAGCACCGGCGTTAGTTTTGGTTCTATATATTGTCCCCATGCCAAAAACGAATTTAGCTACAGGCATATTTTCAGCCCTAGCTAACTGCTTAAATCAAGACATAACTGTTTTAATCCTCCCTCATAAATAAGCCATGATCAGTAGCTGAAAAAATAAAAATGTAGCGCATCACTATTCAGAGGGAATAGAAAATTTGAAATCTTCCCCTCCTTCAGTTAAACCCACGATCAATGCCTGATCAATCCTGTAACTGGCAATTATATCAATACAAAAACTCCAACGTTCATCACCGGAGTATGAAATACCGACAAAACCAATCTCATCACGAACGATAAATTCGTGTTGATCGAAACGGACAAACTCGTGAAATATAGTCGGCATATTGTATTTAAAAAGTATATAGCGACCAAAGCAATCGTAGCCAATCAACAACTCATCTATTCCAACAAATACTCGTTCGCCAAGCCTCACCGCCAAAGGCTGCAACCCCATATCTGAATATCCTACTGGAACAACCACGTCGGATTCAAAGTCCACATAACCCCAGCTATTAGGACTTTCAGTTTCCACAACTTCTTGATCAGGGGGCAACTGAGCAATGAGTGCATAGCGAGACTCACAAGATACCCATAGACCGTTTGATAGCTGTCGAGTCTGCATAATTACCTCGCCATAATTGTGATGACTTTTCCGTTCTGCTCTACAAACTGAATCTTTGATCCAGTTCCAGTAACACCAGGCAGGAAAAATTCACGCATATTACTCCCGGGTAACTTATCAGCCCCAACAACTGAGGCTGGATTATTGAATGCCTCGTTAAACAATCTAGTCACCTCAGCTCTGTTGTCTGGGGTATCGGCAATACCGATCCTCCTTGCATTACCTTCCGCGCGCCCAGCATTGTATGGAATTGATTGATCGATGTTGCGATTGAAAAGAAAGTCAAGTTTACGGCCATTGGAACCAAAGGTTAATTCGCCTACTTTTGTACCATTTTTAACAGCGTTATCCAGACTATCCGTTCCAACCTTACCTCCAGAGGCAGCACTTGGAGAAGGTTTGGAAGCATTGATACCATCATCAAAACCATCAAACTCAACCATTGGCTTCTTGCCGACGCTGCGTGATGCGGCATTCAACAGTTGGTTCGCAGCACTGGCCTCTCCGGCCGCCGTCGCCAGGCCATACAGAAGCTCTGCCCGCTCCACTGGTATATTCATCTGATCGGCCAGCACTCTAGCCCCAAAGGTTGGAGCAGGGTGCCCATACCAAACAGCCATGGCACCGGCGGCGCCCTGATCCGCAGCTATACCAGTCAGCACATAAGCGAGAACGCTACCGGCTCCGGTAGATGCCATCGCAGCAGCACTGGCGGCAAGCGCGCCACTACCCACTATCTGCAGCGCTCCGAAGGATCGATTACCGACCTGATAACGCTCCAGACCATCGGTGACGCCATTCCATTTGCTATAGCCGAATAGCCCCGAGCTCATTACCTTCTGACGTTCGGCAGCAAAGGCATCAGTATTGCCTTTATCTTCAAGGCCCTTGTAAAGCGCGTACTGCTCCGATCCTCTTTCGTACTGGGCCGAACATTCAATCAGCGCACAAGCAGCAGTTATTAACCTTGCCTTTTCCTCTTCACTCCCACCATGCGCCTCGATCCACTCCCTTTCCGAGGTGTGCATCATGCGGTTATATGCCGTCGCATTACCGGCAATCTCGGCGCCCTTCTGAACGTCACCATCCGTCATGCCGGCCGCTACAATGCCGGTAATCTGTGACGCTACAATCAGAAGCCTGCGATCCCCTTTCACCAGGCCATCGAGCTGATTGATCAGCGCTTCATTAGCGCCTGCCGCAATGGCGCCAGTACGGAAATCACCACCGGTTGCCTGGGATGCCAGACCACCGGCCAGTACATGCACTACTGTTTTCTCGGCCGAGCCGTCGGCCCAGTGCTGACCGTTGCTGCCCTTTGCGCCCTGTTTTGTCAGATCCCCGACAAGATTGAAGAGTGAGGCCTCCAGTACCGTGGTAACGGCGCCCTGCAGGTTCTGTTTGAGGTTGTCATTCAGGCTGCCACCGCTAATGGCACTTTGAACACCGGCGTCGGCCAGGGCCTGCGAGGCGCGCTGGCCGGCAAAGCGTCCGGTGCCTTCCCAGGAACTGAGGTCATGGGGAATGGTCCGGCCCGTAGCAGGGTCCGTATTACCACCCCAGACACTATCCAGCTCATTGGAAACGCCCGCAGACGCCGCGGCGATCAGAGCGCCCTTGAATCTGCCGGCGTACCCAGTAGCTGCCTGCAGTCTACTGCTGACAAGCGTGCCTATGACCCACAGGCCAATCAGGTTGTGCTGCTTAGCCGACATAGCAGCAAGGGACTGGAGTTCGATACCGTCATTCTTGGCGGGGTTGGAGAGCTGGCGGATGATGAGGACAATCTGGCGCAAGAAGCACGCCTGCTCTATGTCGGCATGACGCGCGCTCGTCGAAGGCTACTGGTCACCGGCAGTGGCAATAACTGGTTCACTGATCGGCTTCATGAGATGAGCTCGAACTATTGTAATCGATAGCTTGTCTCAGATTTAGGACTTTAAAACATGCTGATCATGTTTGTTCAGCTGGATCTCTGGCTCTAAAAAATCATTTTTAATGAAGATTGCTTGAGAGGCATCCTTAGGCGCAGGCAATATGCGGATAAATTCACGATGAAAAATTGTCGATACGTAAAGCAGCTATGAACACTAAAACACTCAATGAGGTCAGCAAGTTTCTCAGCTATGTTTTGAGGCATGAGCCCCAGGCGATCGGCTTAAACCTAGACAGCGAGGGCTGGGCAGATGTCGAATCCTTAATAGCCGGTGCAGCTAAAGATGGGCGAATTTTAGATATTGGCCTGATTCAGGCTGTCGTCAGCAGCAGCGATAAAAAGCGTTTCAGTATCTCGGATGATGGGCTGCGCATTCGCGCCGTACAGGGCCACTCATCGGCCAGCGTGAGCCTTCAGCATGTAAAGAAAGAGCCGCCAGAGTTTCTCTACCACGGCACCGCTACACGCTTCCTAGAGTCGATTCGGCAGCAAGGATTGATCGCAGGCTCTCGCCACCATGTACACCTGTCGCAGGACATAACTACGGCCATTACTGTTGGACAGCGCTATGGAAAGCCTGTGGTACTAAAAATTGAAGCCCTCAGAATGCACCTGGAAGGCTTCGAGTTCTTTCAAGCGGAAAACGGGGTATGGCTAACGGCATGTGTAGCAACACGGTTCTTAAATCACAATAACGACGATTTGTAATCTGACGACTCGTTTTTAGCAGTCTCAAGCCACGCAGAGAAATTTTGATAAGGCTTTTCATCCCAAGGGAATACTTTAGGCCTAGAGTAGTCATATATCCTTACTGGCGGGTCACCTGACAAATCCGTTCCATCAAAGCATGCCAAGACAATCCACCCATCATTATATACTCCCGACTCATCATGAACTATCGCGAAGGGCACCAAAGGTCTATTTGGGAATTTTAAAAGCATGGCACCAAAATAACTCAGACAGGCCGCCATGTCGCCTGCCATAATTTTCCAAGGAAGCAAATCCTGAGAGTCACTACTGATAGCGAAATCGATATATGCTTTTGGTAGTTTAAAACCATCAGGTAAGACAGGAGAATCATAAAGATACGCTTTCACTTTTTACTCCCTGTAATGCGTGGAGCTTCTGATGCCCCATAAGGATTGTTATTAGCAAACCCACCACTTTGCTTGCCGATACGGCCTGTGATGGCCTCTCCCCAAGTATCGAACTGCTGCCAGCCTCTAGCTTCTTGAACAGCTGGGGTTAACGGGTCATTAAAATCTCGTACTGTAGCTTTTACGTCAATCCCTGCTTCTCTGGCTGCTGCAATACGGGTGTTATCCATACTTGTAAGCTTCCTATCCGGCATTTTCACAACATCGACCGGATCTCCCTTCCAACCATTGTCCCGCATACTTTGAACTAGATCGTCGTAGGTATAATTGGTACCGCTAACCCGATCCTTCTTATTGAAAGATACAGTATTTTGCGAGAAGCGAATGTCATTAGCTGCATGGGAAGTAGCGCTTTCAAGGGCTTTATTCCCTACAACGGTTGGGCTTGACCCAAACTTTGCAAGCCCGGCGGCACCTGCCATACCACCCAGATCGTAGATAATATCCGCCATCTCAGGTGAAATTCCGGCCTGCTGCAGTGCCTGAGCGCCAAACCTGGTAGCAGGAAGGCCATTGATGATTGTCGGCAGGCCTGCCGCAAAGTTATCTGCACCCCATAACAGCATTCCTGAGCCGAGTAACATACCGGGGCCGGTGCCTACCGTTGCCGCACTACCGACTCCAGCTGCAATACCGCTTCCAACTTGAACAGCCCCCCACGCGCGGTTAGCCACCTGATAGCGCTCTGCACTATCCTTGATGCCATCCCATTTGCTATAGCCGAATAGCCCCGAGCTCATTACCTTATGACGTTCGGCAGCAAAGGCATCGGTATTGCCCATATCTTCAAGGGCTTTGTAATAGTTATATGATTCCGATCCCTTCTCGTACTGGGCCGAAGCCTCAATCAGAGCAAAAGCAGCAACTGTCAGCCTTGCCTTTTCCTCTTCACTCCCGCCATGTGCCTCGATCCACTCCTTTTCCGAGGTATGCATCATGCGGTTATATGCCGTCGCGTTACCGGCAATCTCGGCGCCCTTCTGAACATCGCCGTCTGCCATCCCGGCCGCCACAATACCGGTAATCTGGGACGCTGCGATCAGAAGCTTGCGATCCCCTTTAACCAGATCATCAAGCTGATTGATCAGTGCTTCGTTAGCGCCTGCCGCAATGGCGCCAGTACGGAAATCGCCCCCGGTGGCCTGTGATGCCAGGCCACCGGCCAGTGCATGCACTACTGTTTTCTCGGCCGAGCCGTCGGCCCAGTGCTGACCGTTGCTGCCCTTTGCGCCCTGTTTTGTCAGATCCCCGACAAGATTGAAGAGTGAGGCTTCCAGTACCGTGGTAACGGCGCCCTGCAGGCTCTGTTTGAGGTTGTCATTCAGGCTACCGCCGCTGATGGCACTCTGAAGGCCGGCGTCGGCCAGGGCCTGCGAGGCGCGCTGGCCGGCAAAGCGTCCGGTACCTCCCCAGGAGCTGAGGTCATGAGGAATGGTCCGGCCCGTGGCCGGGTCTGTCTCGCCACCCCAGACGCTGTCCATGCCTTGAGAAATTCCCGCAGACGCCGCGGCGATCAGGGCGCCTTTCAGGCTGTCGGAGGAGAGCGCATCGCTTAACGTGGCGCCGAGGTTGCCTCGGTTGTTGATCAGACCGACAACGCTGTTACCGGCCAGCGAGCCGGCAGCGGCGGTCATCATGGCACCGGTCAGGCCGGTACCGATGCCGGGCATGGCGGCAGTGGCCGCGATGCTGACCGCCAGTGCTGCGCCCTCACCGAGACCGGACTGCTTGTAGTTCCAGCGGTCGTGGATCTCCTTCACCTGCCGCCAGTCGACATCCCCCTGCGCCTCGGCCTGCTTGAGCCAGGCAAGCTCGGGTTCTGCGGCGACCATGGCGTCAATGGTCTGGCTAACGCTCTGTTGATCGATGTCACGAACATCGATATTGACGCGGTTGGCAGCGTTGATCGCCAGCTGCCCCTGAGCGACCAGTTCACTCTGGCGCAGGGTTTCATCGGTATTGCCCTTGCCCTTTGCCGACTGCCACGCCCAGTTGCTTTTGCTCTTCTCGTGGGACTCAGAGTGGGTATCCATGGCCGCGGCAAAGGTGATATCGCCACCGCTGGTCAGGGTGAGGTCCTCGCCGGCGTCCAGACGCGCCTTCTGATAGACCTGATCGTTGCCGCTGGCGATGACGAGATCACCACCGCTTTCCACCGTGGTGCCAACCGCGCGGGTATCAGTCACCTCGTCACGCTTCATCGACTTGCTGCTGATCAGTCCACCGCTTTTTTTCTTCTTCTGGTAGAAGTGGTAGTCCTGATCATTGGCGGCGATCAGTTGAACATCGTTGCCGCCGACCAGGTATGCCTGATCACCCGCTTTAAGCTGGCTGGCCTGAGCGGTCAGATCATTGTCAGCGACGAGCGTCAGACTGTTGCCGGCAGTCAGCTGACTGCCCTGCTGGCGGGTAACCGTATTGATAACATCCTTTTTGGTACGGGATGAACGGTAGTGGAGTTCATCATGCTGACTATTGGTGCCTGACAGGATGTTAAGATCCTGGCCTGCTGCTGCCGAGAGATCCTTGCCCGCCTCGACAGTACTGGCAATCACATCGATATCACGACCGGCATTGAGCGCGATATCGTTGGCCGCCGTGACCCGACTGCCCAACTGCTGTACCTGCGACGAGCGCCTATAGCCGTAGGTAGAATCATCGCCACGGGCATCTTCCACTGCCATCAGACGCAGATCGCGGGCAGCAGACAGCCTGAGATCCCCCCCGCTGGCAATGTCCGAGCGGTTAACAAGGTCCCGACCCGCAGACACGTTGAGCGCCCCTGTTGCCGAAATCAGCCCACCCTGATCCAGAACCGTGTCATAACGCCGCTCACTGCCACTTTTAACCGCCATTCGATCATTGACGATGTCGCCCTTGAGCGTGGTGAGATCAACCTGGCGCCCGCGGATCTCGCCGGCCAGGCTGTTGCGAAGGTCATCCTTCGCCGTCAGTGCCAGATTGTTGCCGGCAGCCATCAGGCCACCCTGCAAAATGCTGCTGCCACTGTTGGCGGTCAGATCATTGGAAGCACGAATGGTGCCGACATTGGCCAGATCATTGCCGGCGATCAGATCGATATCGTGGCCCTGAATCAGACTGCTGCCGCGCACGTTGCGCTCGTCGACCTGTGCCAGATACAGCACCGGCGCCAGTACGCTCTCACCATCGACTTCCTGCTCTTCCATCCAGACGATGTCATGCGTCAGTGCCGCTGTCTGGGAGGGTGTAAGTGCCACGCCGGTTGTTAGATGAAGCTCATCCTGCGCGGCGATGGCGTTGTTCATCAGGTAGAGATACTGCTCATAGTCGTTCTTGAGATTCTCATCGAGAAAACGACTGCCCGTCTTCGCCTGAACGGCATCGCGAATCAGACGGGATTCATAGCGCCCATCACCCAGCAGCTTGTAGGCACCATCGCTGGTGTAATGGAGCTTGCCCAACAGGTAGTCGGAGCCCATTAGCCGGTCGGCGGAGGTGAACTCGGGATTGGTCTCGATCAGATAGTGGCTATTGGGCGCCTTGTTTTTAACGAAGAGCCCGTACTGGCCTTCCGGCAGGCGGAAGCTGGAGAGCTGTGTCGGGGAAACGCGTTCAAAACTTAAGCCGCTGTAATCGACCGGGATAAAGTTCAGGGCAATGGGAGCATTGCGTCCGACAGCTGTTCCGGATTCATTTCTGGCGTTTTGATACTCGCTCGCAGAAATTGTCCCAGCCATCTGACGGCGTTGCCTGGCCCGGGTGTCGCTCCCCTTGACGGCCACTGCAGCATCAGTACGACGATTGAGGGTGTAATCAAGCCCCATGACAGGGGCATTTTTATCCGCCCCCGCAAGGCGACCGTTCAACTGAGCGCGCTTGTTATCGCTTATGTCACCGTTATCAATACGCTGGCTGGCCCTGATCGAGATCCGGTTACCTGCCTGAATGGTTGCAGGTGCAGAGTTGTTATCCAGCGTGTTCGTTGTAGTGTCATGAAGCAGATCCAGGCGCGATCTGCCCTTGATATACGCATCATATTCCTCCTTGACCAGTGGCGTTGGCAGAGGATTGTTTTGCTCGTCCAACCCATTGGCAGCGTTCCATGGATCAATGAAGTTTTCATAGAAGCGTTTCTCCTGTGAGGTTTCATTGTCGTGGCCACCCAGAATGACGGAGTACTGTCTTTCCCTGGTCGATGTACCGGTTGAAGCGCCAGTGTTTTCAAGTGAATCCGATTGCACCGTTAGATTGTGATTGGCGCCCAGCAGGCTGTAGCGATTGACCACGCTACCCCCGCTTTCGATCTCAAGATCGCGACCGGCGAGAATGACGCCAGTCGGACTATTCTGAGTAATGCGTAGCTCACTCGTTTCAGTCATTATGTAGTCAAAACAGCGATGATACTTGCAGCCGTAACGCGGACCACGCTCGATACGACCACCAGTAGCCTGCCGCTCCACTGCAAACGCGTCCCGCGTATTCAAAAGGCTATTCACGCGTAGCCTGATATCGCCTTCCGCCTCAATCGTCCCCGAACGGTTCTCCAGCGAATCCGCATACCCGCCGTTGTCATCGCGCGCTAAATCAAGATCACCGCGGCTGTAGAGATCGCCGTAGCGGTTATAAAGACGTGTACCACGCAGGGTCATGTCGCCACCGGCAAACAGCAGTGTATCGGCCTGGTTGTTGATGGCGCCCTGACTGACCAGACGAAGGTTTTTCTGACTGCCCAGCGTGCCGCGATTGTTGATCTCACGCGCCTGCAGGTCGATATTGTCGCTGCCGGTCAGCCGTCCCAGGTTATCGAGGGTGCCGCTCAGGCGGTAGGTAGCGCCGCCGCCGCTGGCAATGCGGCCATCGTTCTGGGTGAGATTGCGCCCGGTGATGTTCAGCTGACGCTGCGCCGAGATCAGACCGCGGTTGGTGATGTCTCCGGCGCTTTTGAAGATGAGGTTGCCGTTGGCGAGCAGCTCACCCCGGTTATCCAGACTGGCGGCTTCCAGCGTGAGGTTATCGGCGCTGGCGAGCCGGTCACTGTTCGTCAGCGTCAGGGCATTGAGCGTGGTCAGGCTCAGCGGGCCATTGAACTGCCACTGGCCGGTGTTGTTGATTCGGTCAATATTGGCCTGGGCGCGGCCGGTGCCCTGCAGCGAACCGCCTTGGTTATCCAGTGACTTGAGCAGCAGGGTGAAAAGCCCGCTGCCAGCGTGCACGACGTGGCCATTGGTGTTATTCAGACTGGCAGCATCGATACGGGCGTCACGACTGGCCAGCTCGATATTACCCCGGGTATTGTCGAGCGCACCTGCGACCCGGAAGTCACTGCTATCGCCACCCAGTGCGCGCAGGTTGCCACTGCGGTTGTTCAGGGTGTCAACGTTGAGCGCCAGACCTTTCTGGGCTTCGATGATGCCGCCGTCGTTGTCCAGCGTGCCGGCTTCCAGCCGAACCACATCACCGGCCATCTGGCCGTTGCGGTTATCGATCCGGGGCGGGTCAATATCCAGCAGGCCGTTGGCAATCATGCGGCCGTTGCGGTTATCCAGCGTCTGGGTAAAGACGGCTTTTAACGTGCCATCCAGGCTGGCGATCAAACCGTTGTCACCGTTGCCGAGATGGCGGCCAACCAGTGAGATATGATCCCCCTGCAGTACGCCTGCGCGGTTATCAATCTCCTTAGCCTCGACGGTAAGCCCCTCTGTGCCGGCCAGCACGCGTCCACCGGCGTTATCCAGTGCCTTTAAACCGATAAAGCGGATCTGGTGTCCGGCTAGCTGGCCACCGCTGCGATTGCTTAGTGCCCCGGTGCTGATCGTGAGCACATCGCCATTGATAACACCGCCGCTGTTGTCGAAAGTTTGCCCGTCCCCGTCGATGGTTATCTTGCCGCCATCGCTATCGATCATGCCCTGACGGTTGCGGGCTTCCCCTGACAGCGTCAGCGCTATACCGCCGGCATTGGCCAGCATCGAGCCACTGTCATTGATCAGACGCGCGCTGTTGAGATCCAGCCGATCGGCCAGCAGGACACCGTGGGTGTTATCCAGCGTGGCGGCCTTGATATCGAGACGGCCATCGGCCTGAATCTGGCCGCGGTCATTGGCAAGTGACGCCAGCGTCAGGGTGGCCCCCTGCTGACCTGCCGCGATCAGTCCGCCGTCGCCGTTGTCTAACGAGTCGGCCTGAAGAGTCAGGCGCTCGCCGACCAGCTGCCCCTTGCGGTTATCGAGATCGGCCATGTCGATATCGAGCTGATCCGCCATCGCCATGCCGCGCTGATTGATCAGGGTGCCGCCACCATCAAGTGACAGCATGCCTTTCCCGGCCTGCAGGCGCCCTTCGGTATTATTCAGCAGGTGTGCCAGCGTCAGGGTGGCATTGCCCTGCTCTGCGCTGACCAGACCGCCGCTGTTATCCAGCGCGTTGCCGGTGAGCGTTAACGATTGACCGATCAGATGGCCGGCACGGTTGGTGATATCGGGTGCATCAAGGGTCAGCAGCCCGGCAGCCTGAATCTGGCCGCTATCGTTATTGAGCGTCTGGCGGGCGCGAATCCGTGCGTTATTGGCAAGTGCCGCGATCAGACCGCCCTGGTTGGCTTTGATCGACTCGGCATCCAGCGTGAGTGCATTGCCGGCCAGGGTGCCTTCACTGTTTTGAAGGGCACCGCTTGTGTTGACCAGCAGATCGCCCTGCTGCGCCACGATACGGCCAGCAGTGTTATCCAGCGCCCCGTCACTGGCCAGCGTGATATCGCGAGCCGTGATGGTGCCTTCCCCATTGTCGAGCGTGCCGACGTTAATGGACGCAGCATCGGTGGCCTGCAAATGGCCGCGAGCGTTGTCGAAGCCATTTGTCGTCTTGAGAATCAGCGCGCCGTGTTCGGCGCTGATCACGCCCTCGCGGTTGGCAAGGGACAGGCCGTCGATATCGATACGATCAGCCACCAGGGTGCCGGCTGCGTTATCGATATTGCCGCCATTGATATTGATCGCGTTGAGTGCCTGCAGCTTGCCGCGCTGATTGATGAGGCGATCGCTGGCGGCGATATCGAGATCGCCGCTGTCGGCGGAGATCAGCCCGTCATCGTTATTGATGAGGATACCTGTTGCCAGTGCAACGCTGCTGCCGCGCAGGGTGCCGCCGGTGTTATCCAGCACATCATTGACGTCGGCCGTGAGCACGCCGTCGCTGACAATACGACCGCTCTGGTTGTTCAGAGTGTGTTCGACGCCCAGCGTGACCAACCGGGCCATCAGTGTGCCCTGTCGGTTGGTCAGGTCACCGGCATTGAGGCGCAGTGCCTGATGAACGGACTGCAGCTGCCCGCGGTCGTTATCCAGCAAACCCGCCACGGACAATTCAAGATCGCCCTGCTGGGCGCTGACCGTGCCGGCGCGGTTGCGCAACGTGCCAGCATTCACGGTGACGGTATCGGCGATTAGCGTCCCGCGGGCGTTATCAAGCGCTCCGGCCGTCAGGTCCAGCACCTTTTGGGCCTCAACCTTCCCGCCGGTATTATTGAGCTGCTGGCGGGCCGCAACAGTGGCATTGCCCGCACCGGCCGAGATCAGACCATCGGTGTTGTCCAGCGACGCCACGTTCAGAGCGAGGCCATTCGCCGTCATCTGGCCCTGCTGGTTCAGGACGTCACCACCCTGAACGTCGAGTGCCCTGGCGGCCTGCAACTGGCCGCCGCTGTTGTCGAGCTGCTGCTCGATTACCAGTGTTGCGTTCCCACTGGCCGCAACAATGAGTCCACCTTCGCGATTGGTCACATAACGACCGGCAAGACGCAGGGATTCGGCCTGTAGCGTGCCCCGGTCGTTGAACAGCGTGTCGGCGCGTAGCTCCAGCGCGCCTTCGTTGAGGACGAACCGGCCATCGCGGTTATCCAGCCGGATAAGGTCCAGCGTGACGTCCTGACTCTTGCCGAACTGCAGGGTGCCCCGGTTGGTGACGACCGGCGCCTGAAGCTCCAGCGCCTGCTCGGCATCGATCACGGCATCATTGTGGCCGTTGGTCAGCGCGGCCGTTTCAAGCCGGACCCGGCGCCCCTGCAGGGTGCCGGTGTTATCAATGCCATCATCAGCGCGAATGCTGATCTCATCGGCCAGCAGCTGCCCGCTGTTGCTCAGCTGTCCTGAACGCGTCTGCAGGGTCTGGCTGGCATCAAGATGGCCCCGGTTGTCGATCCGATCAGCGCTGATGGCCAGCCGGCGACCGTTGATGCGCTGATTACCTTCGATACCGGCAATGACCTGCCCCTGCTGGGCCAGCGTTTTGCCCGCCGTCAGGGTGGTATCACCCCCGCTGGAGAGGTTGCCGTAGAGGCCCATGTCTTCCCGGGCATTCAGGCGCACGTCATTGCGGGCATGCTGACTACCCCGTGTGTCGATGGCCGTCGCCCGGGCGTCTATATCCCGCTGCGCGGCGGCATTGTTGAGGGCAAGGTGGCCCTGTGTGTCGATGGTGATATCACCGGCGGTGGCGGCCATATCGCCGGCCAGGCGTACCCCGACGCCGGCCTCTGTTCCCACCAGGTGGATACTGCCGGCATACATGGCGCCCAGCGCCGAGGCATCGATGGACAGTGCCGGGGCATCGTCACTTCCCTTGCGCGCCGTAGCGGTCAGGGAGGTGGCATCTACATCGTTGCGACCGGTCACGATATTGAGCTGGCGGGCATGGAGCTCGCCATTGAGTTTTGCTGTCCGGGTCACGATGTCGAACTGATCGACCTCGCTGGCATCAAGCCCCAGCCCTTCGATAGTGACCTGGCCCTGATCGACGGCAAAGCGATCAAGCGCGCCGTCTTCGATCATCGGTTTGCCGGTCGAGAGGGTGACGCGAGGACTATTGATAAAGCCGCAGCCGTTACAGGTAATGCCGTAGGGGTTGGCGACCACCACATTGGCGGCCTGCCCGGCCACTTCGGTGTAGCCCCTGAGCTGACTGGCACGCCCGCCGTTGACCTCATTGACGATCAGCTGAGCGGCCTGCCCCTTCAGATTGGGGTTGCCCACGATCATGCCACCGAGCTTCGTTGACTGAAGCTTGTCGGTGGCATTGTTGAGAATCACGCCTTCCTTGCCAACGTTGTAATCACTGAAGGTATTGTGCGAGAGGCCGCGGCCGTTGGGGGTAGCAATATCCACCACCGGCACGCCGTTGCCGGCCCTGTCCATTGCCGTATTGCCACCGGCTCGGCCATCAATGGTGATGCCATCGGCGAGCACGATGACCGGCTGCCAGAACATGGCATTGACCAGAATATGGGCCAGCAGGCGGCCCGCACGGCTGTGTACCTTCATGAGGCTGTTCCCTGTTTTTCTTCTGTTTAATGCGTTATGGCAGTTCACCCATGGGCGCTGCCGGCCACCGCGCCTCTTCGGGAGCTGATCGCCTAGAAAAGGATATCCGCGCTTAAATAGACCGGCGTTTCCCGCTCGGGAAAGGCGCCGGGACGCTTCAGCGAGTGGGCAAAGCCTGCGTGCACGGCCAGATGCTGGCCACTCAGTCCGACCTCGGCGACCCAGCCGGTCATGCGCCCGCTGAGACCGTCGGTGTAACGGGTGCTGTCGATTACGCCCTGGTCATAGGCCAGGGTCAGATCCATGTTGTTGAACAGCGGCTGTGACAGCGGGCCTTCCAGCGGATGCAGCCAGCTAACCTGATTGCGCCAGTACGCGCCGCTGTCACCCGAGAGCGTCTGGTTCTTGAAGCCACGCACCGAGCTGGCGCCGCCCAGGCTCAGGCGCACCGGGCTGTAGAGCACGTCATCGCTGTGCTGGGCGTTGGCCAGACTCAGAAAGCGGAAGTGTTGATCGTGAATCTCGAAAGGCTGCAGATAGCTCAGGGTCAGCGTGGCCTTGTCATACTGGGCCTGCGGGGCTCCGGGCGAGGTGTCTTCGTCATGTTGGGCGCCCATGAGGGTCAGCCCCTTCTGCCAGCCGGCATCAATATTGAAAAGTGCCGAGCCCAGCCGGCGACCGTGGTTGATGCCCAGCGCCAGCTCACTGAGCTGCTGGCTGCTGACATCGATGCGGGAATGGTCGATATAGTTGCGCGTGGAGATACGGCTCAGACCAATGCTGGCGGCGGTCTTGCTGACGCTGTCACGCCATAAAAGACGTTCGGCCTGCAGCTGATGGCGCTCGCTGGCACCGTCGAGTCGAAAGAAGAAGCCGTTGGCCTCGGCGCGGGAGCGGTAGTCGCTTTTACTGTAGCTGTAGCTGAAGGTCCACCAGCCATAAGGCAGGCTGTAGGCGAGATACCGGTTACCGGAACGATGCTCATGATTACCACTGGCATCTTCTCCGAATCGGGTCACGAGCTGATCGGCCAGTCCCAGCGGACTGTCGATATCCAGCCCCATGCCCCACTGCTGCTCGCCGGTACTCTCATCCCCATCGTTGCTGCGGGACAGGCTCACGCGCCAGGGTTTTTGTGGCGAACTTTCCACCTGCACGCGGGAACCGCCGATCTCGTCACCGGGGAGCATCTGGAGAGTCGACTGACGTGACGGCAGCCGGTTGAGCTGGTCGATCATCTGCTCAAGTGCGCGCAGGTTGAGGGTATTTCCGGCCTCAACGGGCGCAGTCATGTAAAGCTCTCGGGCAGAGGGGCTGCCATCTGATCCTTCAATGGACTCGATACGCCCTTCGACAATGACCACCCGTAATTGGCCGCCACTCAGGTCCTGCGGTGGTAGATAGGCGCGAGAGGTAATGTAGCCACGATCCACGTAGGCCTGCGTGATGTGACGCAGCAGCTCGTTGAGATCATCCAGGGCGACACAATGATCGATGATGGGTAACAGCAGCTGACGGCGTGTGTCAGAGTCAAGCAGCGTCATGCCATCCAGATGGACGGCATCGATCAGGAAACACTGGGTGCTGTCAGAGGAAGGAGAACTCACCACGGTCCCGCTTTCACCGGGAAGCTGTTGCAGGGCTTCCAGCCGACGGGACTGTTGATCCAACAGGCGCGATTGCTGATCACGATTGAGATTGCGACTGGCCGGATCGGCACCAAAAGTCACGGGCGCTTCGGCAGCCTGTGCCGTAGAAAATAGAAGCAGTAACAGTACGCAGCCCAAGGCGTACGGCATAAGACGTGGAAACATTGGCCGTCAGCATTTAATCAGTGAATGCTTTATTACGGCCACCTCTGAACTAACTTAAGTGATTATTAAAAATAATCTACATTAATTAAAGTTTGCAATGTATCTGTCCACGTCTTATTCATACCCATTAATGGCAGATAAAAAAAGCCGCGCCCGGAGCGCGGCTCTCACAATATATTCGTCTTTAGTGACGCGACCGACATACCGGGCAGTGTGGATCACGCCCCAGCCCAAAATGCCGCCACTGGCCACTCAGCCCATCAAAGGTGGAAAGCCCCTGATGTGGTGTGCCGCAGCCGCTTAAAAGCTTCAACGCTTCGAGTGCCTGATAGCTGCCAATCATGCCAACCAGCGGGGCGATGACGCCGCTCTCGGCACAGGTCAGCTGATCCTCATCGGCACTGTCACCATAAAGGCAGGCGTAGCAGGGTGCGGTTGGATCTCGAAGATCGAAGACGGCCAGCTGGCCCGAAAAGCGAATGGCCGCCCCGGAGACCAGCGGTGTGCCGGCGGCCACACAGGCACGGTTGATGGCGTCACGGCTCTCAAAGCGATCCGTGCAGTCCAGCACCACATCGGCACGTGCCACGGCGCGCTGTAATGTCTCGCCCTCAAGCCGCTCGGTGATGACATGTGTCCGGCAGAGGCTGTTGATGCCGGCAATGCTGTCAGCTGCCGATTGCGCCTTGAAGGTATCGATGTCCGCCTCGCCGTGGGCAATCTGGCGCTGCAGGTTGGAGAGATCGACCCGGTCGTCATCGGCAAGCGTCAGCGTGCCGACACCAGCGGCGGCCAGGTAGAGTGCTGCCGGCGAGCCCAGACCGCCCAGCCCGATAATCAGTACATGACCGGTCATGAGCCGCATCTGACCTTCATAATCAAGCTCGTTGAGCATGATCTGGCGGCTATAACGCAGGAGCTGCTCGTCGTTCATGGTGACTCCCGTATGACGCTCAACAGGGATTAAGGAGAGGCAGCATGCCACTGCCCCAGACTGATACGCTCGCGCCCGCCAAGGTCCTGACAGGTACTGACCGCGGTATAGCCGGCATCAGTCAGCGCGGCCCGCACATCGGCGCCCTGCTGGTAGCCGTGTTCCAGCAATAGCCAGCCGCCGGACGCCAGAAAGGCACGTGCGGCATCAATCAGGTGCAGCAGATCGGCCAGGCCTTTCTTCCCGGCGACCAGCGCCGAGCGGGGCTCAAAGCGTACGTCGCCCTGACCCAGATGCACATCGTGTTCATCGATGTAGGGCGGGTTGCTGACGATCAGCTCAAAGCGCGCCGAGGGTGACAGGGCCGAGAAGAAATTGCCCTGTTCAAAACAGGCATTGGTGATGTTCAGCGCATCGGCATTGCGCTGCGCCAGCGCGACCGCTTCCGGCACGATATCGATGCCCGTGACCTGCCAGGCCGGGCGCTCGGCGGCCAGTGCCAGTGCAATGGCGCCACTGCCGGTGCCCAGATCGAGCGCACGCACGCCAGTGGCCGGCATGCGTGAGAGCGCCTGTTCGACCAGTGTCTCGGTATCGGGACGCGGAATCAGTGTATGGGGGGAAACAGCGAGACGCAGACCGAAAAATTCACGGTAGCCCAGCAACCAGGCCACCGGATCGCCCTGCTCGCGCCGCGCAATCAGCGCATTGAAGCGTTCAAGCTCGACGCTTTCGACCTCACGGTCTCCCCAGGTATAGAGCCAGGTCCGCGAACGCCCCAGCACATGGGCCAGCAAAAGCTGGGCATCAAGGTGGGGCGTGGCAGTTTCGTCGGTCGAGCACCGGGCAAGGCGCGCCACGGCATCCGACAGGGCCTGATCAATGCGCATGAGGGGCGACGTCAGCCATTCTCGCCAGTCATGGCCGCCAGCTGGTCGGCCTGATATTCATGTACCAGCGGATCGATGATGTCATCAAGGGCGCCGGTCATGACTTCCCCCAGCTTGTAGAGCGTCAGGTTGATTCGGTGATCGGTCACCCGGCCCTGAGGGAAGTTGTAGGTGCGAATGCGCTCACTGCGATCGCCCGAGCCAACCAGCGAGCGGCGCGTATCGGACTGTTGCTGATGCCGGGCGCTTTCAGCCGTCTGCTTGAGGCGGGCGGCCAGCAGCGACATGGCGCGGGCGCGGTTCTTGTGCTGGCTGCGCTCATCCTGACATTCAACCACGGTGCCGGTCGGCAGATGGGTAATGCGGATGGCGGAATCGGTGGTGTTGACGTGCTGGCCGCCGGCGCCGCTGGCGCGAAAGGTATCCACCCGCAGGTCGGCCGGATTGAGCTCAACTTCGGCGACCTCGTCTGCTTCTGCCATCACGGCCACGGTACAGGCCGAGGTATGAATCCGGCCCTGGGATTCGGTGGCCGGCACCCGCTGTACCCGATGCGCGCCGGATTCAAACTTGAGTCGGCCATAGATATCGCCGCCGGATACGCGCGCAATGATTTCCTTGAAACCGCCCTGTTCGCCATGACTGGCACTGATGGTTTCCATCTTCCAGCCGCGGTTTTCAGCGTAGCGGGAGTACATCCGAAAGAGATCGCCGGCAAAAAGTGCCGCTTCATCACCACCGGTGCCGGCACGGACTTCCAGAAAGACACTGCGCTGATCGTCCGGATCCTTTGGAATCAGAAGCTGCAGGAGCTGCGGTTCCAGTGCCTCAAGCGCTTCGTCAATCTCGGCAATTTCATCATGCGCCATGGCGCGCATGTCCGGGTCGTTGTCGTCGAGCATTTGCCGGGCGCTATCGCGATCGTCTTCCAGCGCGCGATATCGCGCCCATTGCGCGACCAGGGCTTCCAGGTCGGAATATTCACGCGAGTAGTTGCGAAACCGGGTCTGATCACCGATGACGCCGGGGTCGGAAAGCAGTCTGGAGAGTTCTTCAAAACGTTCGGCAAAGCCGTCAAGACGGTCCCGAAGAGAGGCCTTCATGGCGACTCCCGGTGCAGTGCGCTATCGTCGATCAAGAGTTCCTCCGCAGCCTGGATCAGATCTACCCGCTCGGCACCAGAGGCCGCGCGAATACGTGAAGTCGTGCCATGCAGCAGCCGATTGGTCAGCTGCTGCGTCAGTTTCTGGATGACCCGTTCGGGGTCCTGCCCGCGCGACAACGCCGCCAGTGCTTCGGCCTCGGCCTCGGCACGCAGGATTTCAGCCTGATGGCGATGGCGCCGGATAAGATCACCAGCGTTGCGCACGCGGCGCTCATGTTGCCAGACCGAGACATTGGCCAGAATCATCTCTTCGGCCTGATCGGCGGCGGCCTGACGCGAGCGTCGGTTTTCACTGATGACCTCATTGAGGTCATCAATGCTGTACAAAAAGATGTCGTCAAGCTCGCCCACCTGCGGCTCGATATCCCGTGGGATGGCGATATCCACCATGAAAATGGGGCGGTGCTTGCGTGTTTTCAGCGCCGACTCCACGATCCCCTTGCCCAGCAGTGGCGTAGGGCTACCGGTCGAGGAGATCACGATATCGGCACAGACCAGCGCGTTTTCGAGCTCGTCCAGTCCGATCGCCACGCCGCCAACCTCATCGGCCAGCGTCTGCGCGCGCTCGCGCGTCCGATTGGCGACAATCACACCCTGAATACCGGCCTCACGAAGATGGCGCGCCACCAGCTCGATGGTTTCGCCGGCACCGATCAGGAGTGCCCGGGACTGGCGAATGTCATCAAAGATACGGCCGGCCAGATTGACCGCGGCATAGGCGACCGACACCGGATTTTCACCGATGCCGGTATCGGTGCGCACCTGCTTGGCCACCGCAAAGGTATGCTGAAAAAGACGCTCGAGCTCGCTGCCCAGGGTGTGATGGGTTCTGGCCAGCTGATAGGCACTCTTGATCTGCCCCAGGATCTGCGGTTCCCCGAGCACCATCGAGTCAAGGCCACAGGCGACGCGCATCAGATGACGCACGGCCTCGCCGTCCCGATGCCACCGGGCGCAGTGCTCCAGTGATTCAACGGGCAGGCGATGAAAGTGACCGAGCCATTCAAGCACCAGACGCTCATCTCCCCCTTCGAGCCGACAGTAGATCTCGGTTCGATTGCAGGTCGACAGGATGGCGGCTTCCTGAACCTCGACAAGCGAGGTCAGATCTTCAAGCGCCAGCGCCATCTGACTGGAAGAGAAAGCGACCTGTTCACGTACTTCCAGGGTCGCACTTTTATGATTGATGCCTAGAGAAAGAAGCATCGTGATACCGTATTAGCTATAACGTTCGTGTAGAACGCTGAGGCACGTCTGGATAATGTGTCAGGTATCCAGCCGTGTCATGTCAGGTCCGTTATCGGTGATACAGTGCGTATGCAGTGCCATGAGCGGCACCAACGGATTGCGTGCTGCGTGGTGCTCGCACTCCATGGTCGCGCATTCTAACATAGCCCCGGGCGCCATGGGATGTAAGCCTTTCATCGGCCTCATAGCTCCTGCAGGTTTTGCCATCAATGAGGACACGGATGCGTCAACGCACAATATGGCTATCGATGGCCGCCTTGCTGCTGCCCTCGACACTCTGGTCGATATCGTCAGCGAGCGCCGATGACCAGACGACACCAGTGTCTGTTCATGACATCAACATTCGACAGCACGATGTCAGCACACAAGAAACAGCCGGCACCTCTCAAGAAAGCCTTGACGGCGCCACCTTCGGCGCGCTTCTTGGCGCCGATATCGCGGCACAGCGCGGCGATATGGGGCTGGCCGCACGTACCTATCTCCAGCAGAGCCGGCAGCACAGGGATGTTACCCTGGCGCGACGCGCGACCCAGATGGCGCGCTTGAGCAACGATCCTCGTCTGGTTGTGACCGCTGCCAACCAATGGGCCGCGCTGGATCGGCAAAGCGCAACACCGCGTCGCATTCTGGCCGCCGTCGCGGCCGAACAGGGCGAATGGGCAACGGCCATGGCGCTATTGCTGGAGGTTGATGCCAGTGGTCAGGATGGCGATATCGAAGCCTTTCTGGAAGATGCCATTACCAGCGGCGCCAGCGCTGAAGAGCTGCTGGCACCGCTTGAAAACTACATCACGCGTCAGCCCGACCGCCCTCATGCGCTGACAGCACGCGCCCTGCTCCGATCGCTACAGGGCAATAACGACGCCGCCAGCCGTGACCTTGAGCGCGCCGAGGCGCTCGATGCGACGCTGCCGTCACTCTGGCTGGCGCGCAGCCAGATTGCGCTGGACCGCGAGGATGCCGCTGCGGCGCTTGAGTACGCTCGACGCGGCCATCAGCTTGCCCCCGATGACAATCGCTTCATTCTTGCCATGGCACAGGCCAACCTGGCCATGAACGATGTCAAGGCCGCAGAGCAGCAGTTCGATATCCTGATCAGCGAGATGCCGGACAATCTTCAGCTGCGGCTGGCTCTGGCACAGCTTTATCTTCGCAATGATCAGCCAAAGGCGGCGCGACGGCTGCTGACGCCAGCACTGGAAGATGACAGCGCCTCCTCGTCGGGCGAGCTTTATATGCTGGCAGGCCTTGTCAGCGAGAGGCTTGAGGACATCGGTCAGGCGCTGACCCTATATGCCCGTGTACCCGAAGGCGAGCAGTTCGTGGCGGCACGGGTCCGCGGCGTGCAGCTGCTGGTCGAGCGCCAGCGTATTGATGATGCGCTTGACTGGCTGCACAAGCAGGAAAGTGACTATCCCGATCAGCATGCAGCGCTCATGGAGCTTTCCCTGTCACTGCTGGATCAAAACGATCAGCGCACTCGTGCCGATCACCTGCTCGACAGCGCCATTGAGGACCGTGCCCCCGATAATGACGCCCTGCTCTATATACGTGCCGTTCGCGCCATCGAACATCAGGATCTCAAGGCCATGGAGCGCGACATGCGCACCCTGCTCACGCGTGATCCCGACAACGTCGATGCGCTTAACGCCTTCGGCTATACCCTGACCGAGCAGACCGAACGCCATGAAGAGGCGCTCGAGCTTCTTGAGCGCGCCCATCGCCTGGCCCCGGATTCAGCAGCCGTCACCGACAGTCTGGGCTGGGCACACTTTCATCTGGGCCAGCTGGATCATGCCGTGGCGCTGCTCAAGCAGGCCTACGCGATGATGCCGGATGAAGAGGTGGCCGCGCATCTGGCCGAAGCCCTCTGGGCCGATGGTGACAGTGAACAGGCGCGACGTATTATTGCAGGCGCCACTACCCGCTTTCGTCATCACCCTACCATTGACGATCTGTTGACCCGTTACCCGCTTTTGACCCCGCTCAGCCCGGCGCCCACGGCAACAGATTCATCCACTGCAACCTCTCAGGAGAACACCCCATGACATCAGGCACTGCGATCGGTCGCATGTTCCAGTTACTGACCCTCGCCCTGATCACCCTGCTGGCAGGCTGTGCGACCCAGGCGCCGTCCCAGAATGAAGATCGTCAGTTCGGTGACTGGCGCAGCCAGAAGGCGTCGCTTGAAGCACTCGACACCTGGACGGCAGCCGGCAAGGTCGGCATTCGCACCCCTGATGACAGCCAGAGCGCCAATCTTGACTGGACGCAGCAGGCACAGCGTTATCGTATTTCGGTCAGCGGCCCCTGGGGCACCGGTCGCAATACGCTGGAAGGTGACGCACGCCAGGTCACCCTGACCAACGGCGAGGGTACCTTTCAGGCCGACACGCCCGAAGAGCTGATGGCGCAGCAGATGGGTTGGGCGCTGCCACTGTCCTCGCTGGATTACTGGGTACGCGCCCTGCCCGACCCGCGCGGCCCGCACCGCATGAGCGAAGATGATGTCGGCTTCCCCGCCACGCTGGATCAGGCCGGCTGGCACATCGAATATCGTGACTGGATTCAGGCTGACCGCCTGTGGCTGCCGCGTCGTATGGTCATGACCTATGACGATATCCGTACCACGCTGGTGATCAACCGCTGGCAGCCAGGGCAGGCAGAACTGCCATGAAAGGTCATGCCACACTGACCCTGCCGGCCCCGGCCAAGCTCAACCGAATGCTTCATATCGTGGGCAAGCGCGGCGATGGCTACCATGAGCTGCAAACTCTGTTTCAGTTTCTCGATCATGGCGACACGCTGCACTTTCGCCTGCGCGATGATGATGCCATTACCCTGTCGCCGCAGGTTGAAGGCGTCAGCGTCGAGAACAACCTGATCGTTCGTGCAGCCCGCCTTCTACAGGGCGTTGTCGATCGGCCACTGGCGGGTGTAGATATCGCACTCGACAAAAGGCTGCCCATGGGCGGCGGCCTAGGTGGCGGCAGCTCCGATGCGGCCACTACACTGCTGGCGCTCGATCACCTCTGGCAGCTCGATCTGGACACCGATACGCTGGCAACGCTCGGGCTTTCGCTGGGGGCCGATGTGCCCGTGTTCGTGCGCGGCTTTGCGGCTTGGGGTGAAGGTGTCGGGGAGCGACTGGTGCCGGCACCGCTGGATACGCCCTGGTTTGTCGTAATCCACCCTGGCGTGAGCGTCTCGACGGCCGGTGTCTTCGGCCACCCGGAATTGACACGCGATACCCCCTTGATTAGTATGTCGCGCGCCCTGCAGGGAGGTCGAAACGACTGCGAGGCCGTGGTGAGAAGGCTTGAACCGGGTATCGGTGAGGTCATTGACCTGCTTCGTCAGCACGGACCTGCCATGCTGACCGGAACAGGTGCCTGCGTCTTTTGTCCGATCAGTGACGAAAGTACGGCGCTTGAACTGGAAAGGGAGATACTCTATGGTATCGCCCGGCATGCGTACCCGAATCGCTGGAGCGTTTTCAGGGCACGCGGTTGTAACATCTCTCCCCTGCATCAGGCTCTGAACAATCTTCGAGTATCAGGTGATACCGGAGTATCATGAAGCATTGAGCGTCAGCGCTTGCATCAAAGGTTACTGGGGTATAGCCAAGTGGTAAGGCACCGGTTTCTGGTACCGGCATTCCCAGGTTCGAATCCTGGTACCCCAGCCATTTCTTTTCGATGTGACTCACGCTTGACTTCAAACCACCCCGATTTTCTACAAGCGTCCAAAGGTGGCTGCGCGTGTCTAAACTGATGGTCTTCGCGGGGAACGCCAACCCCGAGCTTGCCCGAAAGGTGGCCGAGAGCCTTGATAATCGTCTGGGCCATGCCACGGTCGGGCAGTTCAGCGATGGCGAGATCGCGGTCGAGATCAACGAGAACGTGCGCGGCAAGGACGTTTTTATCCTGCAGTCGACCTGTGCACCGACCAATGACAACCTGATGGAACTTATCCTGATGGTGGATGCACTGCGTCGGGCCAGCGCCACTCGTATTACTGCTGTTGTCCCCTACTTTGGTTACGCCCGTCAGGATCGCCGTGTGCGTTCGGCGCGTGTGCCGATTTCCGCCAAGGTCGTCGCCGACATGATGGTCAAGGCCGGCGTTGATCGCGTCATGACCATGGACCTGCACGCTGACCAGATCCAGGGCTTTTTCGACGTCCCGGTTGATAACGTCTATGGCTCGCCCATTCTGCTCGATGACATCGAGCGCCAGAATTATGACGACATCGCCATCGTCTCACCCGACGTTGGCGGTGTTGTACGTGCGCGTGCCATTGCCAAGCAGCTCAACGCTGATCTGGCCATCATCGACAAGCGCCGTCCGTCTGCCAATCAGGCCCAGGTGATGCACATTATCGGTGACATCAAGGACCGCACCTGCGTGCTGGTTGATGACATGGTCGATACGGCAGGTACTCTCTGCAAGGCAGCCGAAGCACTTAAGGCACACGGCGCCCGTCGCGTGCTCGCCTACGCCACGCATGCCATTCTATCGGGCCCGGCAGTCGACAATATTTCAAAATCCCAGCTCGATGAGCTGGTAGTAGCTGACACCATTCCGCTTGCCGAGCATGCCCGCCGCAGCGGCAAGATTCGCCAGCTGTCGGTGGCCGGTCTGATCGCCGAGGCGATTCGACGTGTCAGCAATGAAGAATCCGTCAGCGCGATGTTCCACTGACATCGCGCCGGTAACCGCTTTCGCATGATGTGAAAGCCCGATAAAACGGCACAGGTCTGGTCGCGGGCCGCGTCGTTTTCGACTTGAACCAATGAGGGGTCCAACCCATGAAACATGATTACCAACTGACCGCTGTCGCTCGTACGGCGCTGGGGAAAGGTGCGAGCCGCCGCCTGCGTCGTGCGAACGAACGTGTTGCGGCCATCATCTATGGCGGCAGCGCCGAGCCGCAGCCGATCGCCATCGACAAGCCGGCCTTTTACAAGGCGCTTGAAGAAGAAGCCTTCTTCTCTTCCATCGTCAACATCGATGTTGATGGCAAGAAGGAACAGGTGGTTATTCGTGATCTGCAGCGCCATCCCTACAAGGAACTGATCACGCACGCTGACTTCATGCGCGTTGATGCCACTCACGAGCTGACCATCACCGTACCGCTTCACTTTGCCGGTGAAGACGAGTGCAAGGGTGTTCGTGAACAGGACGGCGTTCTGCACGTTCTGGCCAACGACGTCGAAGTCAGCTGCCTGCCGGCCGATCTGCCCGAGTACCTGGAAGTCAACGTGGCCGCTCTGGAGCTGGGCAATACCCTGCACCTGTCCGACATACCGATGCCCAAGGGTGTGACCATTGTTGCCCTGACGCACGGTGAAGACCATGACACCGGCATCGTCACGGTCACGCATCCTGACACCGGCACTGATGACGCCGACGGTGAAGGCGAGCCTTCTACCGACGTTCAGCGCACCGCAGCCGATAATGGCGGCGAGGGTGACAAGGTATAAGAGTGACTGACACACTCTGATGCCTGACGGCCGGTCGGGCCGGGCCCTGTGCCCGGCCCGACCGGCCGTTCTGATTTATGGCCTGCACTGCAGGGCGTTGGGATCACATTAGCGAGAACGCCTCATGAGCGATATCAAAGCGATCATAGGGCTGGGCAATCCGGGTGCCCAGTATACGCAGACCCGTCATAACGCTGGCTTCTGGCTGATCGAAGCGCTGGCCGCGCGCTATCACACCACGCTGCGCAGCGAGCGCAAGCTGCTGGGACACTACGCCCGCGCAAGCATTGAGGGTCAGGATGTTCACCTGCTGACCCCTTCGACTTACATGAACCATAGCGGTCAGTCGATCGGTGCACTGGCGGCCTTTTACAAGCTCCCACCCGAATCACTGCTGGTAGTGCATGACGAGCTGGATCTAATCCCCGGTCATGCCCGCTACAAACAGGGTGGCGGCCATGGTGGCCATAATGGCCTGCGCGATACCATCAATGCCCTGGGTCAAAACCGTAACTTCCATCGGTTGCGACTGGGCATCGGTCATCCCGGAAGCGCCAGCCAGGTCGTCAATTACGTGCTTGGCCCACCGGGCAAGAGCGAACGACAGGCCATTGACGAGGCTATCGATGCCTCTCTGGACACCCTGCCGCTGGCACTGTCCGGCAACTGGGCACGCGCCATGAATCAACTTCACAGTTTTAGCGCAGCCTAGCCTTGTGTAAGTCCTGCCGCCGGAGCCGTTTGACATGACGCTTGAACGCCTCATACCGCTGGCCTTTGTCGGAATCTGGGCCACCGGCTTCATTGCCGCCCGTCTGGTCGCCCCCTGGACCGATCCCCTTACCTTTCTGAGCTATCGGTTTTTGCTTGGCGCCCTGGTCTTCGTGCTGATTGCGCAGGCGGTGGGCGCCCGGTGGCCACGCGGACCTGCAGCCTGGGCGCATGCGCTGCTGGTTGGTATCCTGCTGCAAAGCCTCTATCTGGGCGGCGTCTTCTGGGCAGTCGATCGCGGCCTGCCTGCGGGCGTGGCAGCACTGGTCGTCGGTCTGCAGCCGCTGGCCACGACCCTTTTCGCCACTTCAATGCTCAACGAGCGACCCCATGCTCGCCAATGGCTGGGCGTGTTGATCGGCCTTGTCGGCACCCTGCTGGTACTGCTGCCCGGACTGAAAACAGACTTCGGCGCGATTGATCCAATACCCCTTGTGGCGGTACTGATCGCCATGCTGAGCATTACGCTGGGCACCATCTGGCAAAAACGAACCGGCCCTGGTGCTGACCTGCGCACCAATGCCGCCATTCAGTTTATTGGCGCATTTGTGGTCACCCTCCCCCTGGCGATCACCACCGAAAGCATGCGTTTTGAATCAAACTGGCAGTCATGGGCCGGCCTTTTATGGTCGGTATTTGGCCTGTCGGTAGGCGCCATCTCCCTGCTGCTGGTCATGATACGCCGTGGTTCGGTCGCGAGCGTGGCATCACTGTTTTATCTGGTGCCGCCGGTGGTCGCCCTTTTGAGCTGGCTTTTATTTGACGAAACGCTGGGGCCGCTACAGGTGGGCGGCATGCTGCTGGCCGCCTGTGGCGTAGGCCTTGCCAGCCGCGGAGCATCACCCGGACGGTAGCGCCCTGCCCGCCCCAGCAGGTAAACTTCGCGCCATATTGGCTCGCATCGCGGGCCGAATGACAAACATCGCCCTACATTGCAGGATGTACCTCCATGGGATTCAATTGCGGTATTGTCGGCCTGCCCAACGTGGGCAAATCGACCCTTTTCAATGCCCTGACCAAGTCAGGCATCGATGCAGAAAACTTTCCCTTCTGCACCATCGAGCCCAATACCGGCATCGTGCCAATGCCGGACCCCCGCCTTGATCGACTCTCCGAGATCGTCAAGCCGGAGAAGGTAGTGCCGACCACGATGGAATTCGTGGACATTGCAGGGCTTGTTGCCGGCGCTTCAAAGGGCGAAGGCCTGGGCAATCAGTTTCTGGCCAATATTCGTGAAACCGACGCCATCGCGCATGTGGTGCGCTGTTTCGACGATGAAAATGTCATTCACGTCTCCAATCAGGTTGATCCACGCGCCGATATTGAAACCATCAATATCGAGCTGGCACTGGCGGATCTGGATAGCGTTGAGCGCGGCATTCAGCGCCTGGCTCGCGTGGCCAAGGGCGGGGACAAGGAAGCGATTGCCAGCAAGGCACTGCTGGAGCGCATCCAGCCCCATGTGGCCGAAGGCCAGCCACTGCGCAGCTTTGGTCTTGATGAAGATGAAAAAAGGCTTTTGAAGGGCTATGGCTTTTTGACCCTCAAGCCGACCATGTATATCGCCAACGTTCATGAAGAGGGTTTTGAAAACAACCCGCATCTGGACGTGGTACATGCCATTGCCGCCGAAGAAGGTGCCGTGGTCGTACCGGTCTGCAACAAGATCGAGGCCGAGATAGCCGAGCTCGAGGAAGAAGAGCGCGCCATGTTCCTTGATGAGCTGGGGATGGAAGAACCCGGGCTTGATCGCGTGATTCGTGCCGGTTACAGCCTGCTGGGGCTTCAGACCTACTTCACGGCAGGCGTCAAGGAAGTACGCGCCTGGACAGTGCCGGTAGGTGCCACAGCACCGCAGGGCGCCGGAGTCATCCACACCGATTTCCAGAAGGGCTTTATCCGCGCCGAAGTCATTGCCTATGAGGATTTCGTGGGCTTGGGGGGCGAACAGGGCGCCAAGGAAGCCGGCAAATGGCGTCTGGAAGGCAAGGAGTATGTGCTAAAGGACGGCGATGTGGTGCATTTTCGCTTCAACGTCTGAAGATGCCGGTATAAGTGCTTGACGCGATGTTGGCCTTTGCGTAGTATGCGCTCCCGTTGAACGGCTACGTAGCTCAGCTGGTTAGAGCACATCACTCATAATGATGGGGTCCCCTGTTCGAATCAGGGCGTAGCCACCAGATACGAAAAAACGGCATCCTCGGATGCCGTTTTTTTATGCCTGCCCTGCTTGCTGCGCGTTTAATCAAGATGGCTGCGATTGCAAAACGCCGTCAACGCACGAATCAGATAGTCAGGGTCGTGCGCGCCTGCCGTTTCGCGAATGGAATGCATTGCCCACTGCGCCAACCCGATATCCAGCGTCGGTACTCCGGTTCGGGTTGCCGTGAGTGGCCCAATGGTCGTACCGCATGGCATGTCGGCACGGCTGACAAAGGTCTGTACCGGTACATCGGCCTCACGACATATCTCGCGAAAAAGCGCGCCGGTCGCGGCGCTGGTTGCGTAGCGCTGACTGGCATTGACCTTGATGACAGGTCCCTGGTTGAGCGCCGGCTGATGACGCGCGTCATGCTTGTCGGGGTAGCTCGGATGCACGGCGTGCGCGTTGTCGCAGGAGATCAGGCGCGATGACTGTAAAAGCCGGATGCGTGCCTCGGCACCGCCCGTACCCTGCGCTTCAGCCAGACGTGATACGACATCACCCAGCAGTGTGCCCTGGGCGCCACCGGTGCTGCCGCTGCCGATCTCTTCATGATCGTTGGCAATAAAAAGCGCGCCCTGGGTGCCATCACTTTCCATCAGTGCACGCATGCCGCAGTAGCACGACAACAGGTTATCCAGGCGTGCGCCGCTGATCATTTCCCCCTCAAGGCCCAGCTGTGACGCCGGCTGCGCATCATGAAAGCTCAACTCATAATCGATGATGTCGATATCACTTAAATCATGCTGCTCAGCCAGCCAACGCTTGAGCAGTGATTCGATCGAAGGCGGCGTCTGGCCGGGTCCTGCCTGCCAGACCACGGGCGCCATCTGCGTCTGGGCATTGAGCGCCTTGCCCTGATTGGCCTCGCGGTCAAGATGGATGGCCAGGCTCGGGATAATGGCGACCGGCCGGTCCACCTGAAAGAGCTGCTCTTTGAGCCTCCCCTGACCGTCGCGCAGATACACACGTCCGGCAATGGCCAGGTCACGATCAAACCACGGCGCCAACAGGGCGCCACCGTAGACTTCGACGCCCAGCTGCATCCACTGAGTGGACATCTGCACAGGCTGGGGTTTCAGCCGCAGTGCGGGGCTGTCCGTATGGGCGCCCACCATGCGAAGCGCCTCCAGCGGCCCTTCCGGCAACTGGAAAGCGACCAGGGCGCCACCGGCGCGCGTGCAGTAATAACGCTTGCCGGGAACAAGCTGCCATGGCTTCGTTTCGTCCAATGCGACAAATCCTGCGGATGCAAGACGCGACGCCATCTCCTCGATCGCATGCCACGGTGTAGGGGAACACTTGAGAAAATTGAACAAATCAGTAATTGTCGAGGAATGAAACACGTAATTCTCCCATACTACCTATCGGTGATAAGCACGTCGGGCTGCTACAATGATGGCCCTGCCTGCTGACCTGCAACAGATCCTATTAATCTCGTAATAACAGAATACAAAGTGTACATGAACCCGGGAGTGCTTCCTTGATGAGCCTGTTTGCCCCAGCCCGCAATCTTGCGGTGTTCGCTCTGTGCCTTTTGACTGCCCTGCCCGCAATGGGCGATGAGGCAATCAAGCCAACCGACGAGGGGCGACAGGCGTCTCGGGAAGTCATTCAGTCACTGGAATATGGCCACTACGAACCTGTAACGCTCAATAATGGCTGGGCGGACAAGGTCTTCAGCCGCATGCTGAAACTACTGGATTCCCAGCATGCCTATCTGACCCGGGAAGATATCGCGCAGTTCAGTGATCTGCGTACAGGCCTTGATGAGATGCTGGTAGAAGGCGATCTGGATCGCGTCTATGCGTTTTATAATCTCTATCAGACGCGACTGGAAAATCGGCTCGAATGGCTGGTGGATCGACTCGAAAAACAGCCCGACTTCGATTTCACCGGTAATGAACGTTTGCCCACCAATCTTGAAGACGCCGACTGGGCGGAAAGCCAGCGTGAACTGGATGATCTCTGGCGCAGGCGCCTCAAAAACGCTGCTCTGACGCTCTCTCTGGCGCCGGAGACATCGGCGGATCAACCGGTTGTTGATACCAGCGTGCTGTCCGAAATAGCCACCATCCCGGCCAGGGTATCCGAGCCCGAAACACCTGCCGGCAATGATGACAAGCCCATGGACAGCGAGAAGATCGCCAAACAGCTGGCCGACCGTTACAAGAGTCAGCTGTCACGGGTAAGACAGACCAATACCGAGGATGTCCTGAGCGTTATTCTCAATGCCGCCACCGGCTCCATTGATCCGCACTCGGAGTATCTTTCTCCCAGCCGCGGTCAATCCTTCGATATTCAGATGAAACTGTCACTGGAAGGTATCGGTGCTCTCCTCCAGCAGGACAGCGAATACGTTCGCGTTTCAAGTCTGGTCTCGGGCGGCCCTGCCGAGCGCAGCGGTCAGATCAAGCCGGCTGATCGCATCGTGGCCGTCGGCGATGGCGATACGGGTGAAATGATCAGCGTCATTGGCATGCGCCTGGACGAAGTCGTTGAGCATATTCGCGGCCCGAAGGGCTCGAAGGTACGCCTGGAAATCATTCCGGCCAAGGCCATTGATGTGACCCAGACACGCACCATTGAAATTACGCGTGATACCGTCAGCCTGGAAGATCAGGCAGCCAGCAGCCGTGTCATCGAGTCCCATCGCAATGGCGAAAACCATCGTGTCGGCGTCATCAAGGTACCGGCCTTTTATGTCGACTTTGATGCCTATCAGGCGGGCGATCAGAACTATCGCAGCTCGACACGCGACGTGGCCAAACTGATCGAGAAACTGAAAACACAGAATGTAGAAGGCATTGTGCTGGACATGCGCGGCAACGGCGGCGGCGCGCTGCAGGAAGCCAATTCGATGGTAGGCCTCTTTATCGATCGCGGCCCTACCGTGCAGGTGCGTGACGCCCGCGGACGCATCAGCCTTTATGGTGATACGGACCGCGGCGTTGCCTATGATGGGCCACTGGCCGTTCTGGTAGACAGGCTTTCTGCTTCTGCCTCGGAAATCTTTGCCGGCGCCATTCAGGATTATGGCCGCGGCCTGGTACTGGGTAATCAGACCTTCGGCAAGGGCACGGTCCAGACACTCAGCGATTTGAGTCACGGCGAGCTGAAACTGACGCGCGCCAAGTTCTATCGGATTTCAGGAGAAAGTACCCAGCTGCGTGGCGTGGAACCGGATATCTCCTTTCCAAGTCTGATCGACAAGGAAGAAATTGGTGAAAGCGCTCTCGACTATGCACTGGCATGGGATACGGTACGCCCGGTCAGCTATCGCATGTATGGCGAGCCCTGGCAGTTCGTGTCACAGCTCAGGCAAAAACACGAACAGCGCGCCCAGAACAATCCCAACTTTCATTACCTGATGCGCGAAGCGCAGCTGGCCGAACAGTTCCAGGCACAGAACAATACGGTCAGCCTCAATCGTGAGCAGCGACAGCGCGAGATGAAGGCACAGGAAGCCGAGCAGCTGGCGCTTGAAAATCAGCGGCGCCGGGCTCTCGGACTCCCGGAAATCGATACATGGACCGATGCACGCGATGAAGCGCTGCAAACCGGTGATGATGGCGAGGAGCCCGAGTCTCCCATTCAGCAGGCCGGCCTGGAAGAAAGCGCCGAGATTTTGCTCGACTACGCACTAATGATTGATAGTCGCCACAAGCCGGGCAAAACCACCACTCCATAAATGTGGTTGTAAAAAAAGGGGCGGCCTGTAATTAACAGGCCGCCCCTTTTTATTATCGAATAATCGATAACGAAAAGATGCTTAATGATAAAAATATTAAAGCGATGAAAAGTACTAGATACTTTATAACTGCTGTATGAGTTTCAGTATTTTAAGAGTGTCATGATGATTCATGTCATAACGCCGCATCAATGCCTCGAGCTCTTCGGAAAAAGCAGGCCTGACGGGCTCCTTGCTTTCAAGGCCTCTCAACATTTCGCCAAGCTGATTATCAAGTGACCATTTGTCCTTGATGGACAGGCTTCTCTCGCGAGGCATTCTTTACATTCCTGAAATTATTGATATTAAAAATAAAAATGATACCAGCAGGCATTAACAAGCAGGTATCGGGATAGAAAAACGGCAGGTCATGTATCGATGCGACAGGACGATGCGCTGAATCAAACGAAGGCTATCAACACTCTGAATACCAATAATCCATACCAAAAGGACATTGACTGGCAAACAGGCTTTAATAATTCGAGATAAATACTGGAAATACAGCTACCGCGAAAGACATGTACTGCCGCAGGTCTGATTTCTTATAGCAAACGCCATTTATTGAGTCAAATAAAGCGCGAAAGCATAGGGAATGCGGCAACGGGAACAACCTGGATGGACAGCAGGTAATACACATCATCATGCTGACTGTAATAGTCATGAATGACAACGTCTGGAAGCAACATCAAATATCTTAAGAAGATATAATCGGAGAAATAACAGGCTGGAGAGAAAGGATCCAACTGGACGATCGTTTTGACATTCTCCTGTTAGAGAATGGCTCCCTGAGCAGGACTCGAACCTGCGACCCAATGATTAACAGTCATTTGCTCTACCAACTGAGCTATCAGGGAACAACGAAATATCAGATTGTATTGGCTCCCCGAACAGGACTCGAACCTGTGACCCAATGATTAACAGTCATTTGCTCTACCAACTGAGCTATCGGGGAATGTCTTTCCGAATACGCGGCGTAGTATACGTATTTCAGAAAAAACGTCAAGGCCCTGATAAAGACCCCGGCACTATTCGTAAAACGACATGAATAGTGCCTGTCGCTGGTGGCTACGCCCTGATTCGAACAGGGGACCCCATCATTATGAGTGATGTGCTCTAACCAGCTGAGCTACGTAGCCAGCGACCGTGCGCATTCTACAGAAGTGGCGGGAAGATGCCAATCCCTTAAAGCCATTGGGCCACCAGCGTCCATCTTCGTCAGGCCTCCCCTTTCGTGTGGTCGCTCAAATATCATCAGACTCATCCGGTACCTGTCACTGCTCATGCAGCAAATACTGCCAACGGCGTGATATCAAACCACGCTTTATTGATTGATCGTTCAATAAAGAAAGTCTACCCTGAATATTCTTGTATGCCTTCCACTTCAGGAGAGGGATCAGTGCCCAAGGTAGGTATGGAGCCCATTCGGCGTCAGCAGTTGATCGACGCCACCATGGCAACGATTGATGAAGCCGGCCTGGCCGACAGCACCATCATGCAGATATCGCGGCGTGCCGGCGTCTCTGCCGGCATTATCAGTCATTATTTTGGCGGCAAGGATGGCCTGCTTGAAGCCACCATGCGCCACATCCTCAGCGAACTTGGCACATCAGTCGCTCGCCGACGTCAGGCCCAGAGCAGTAGTGACGCCAGAGCACATCTGTATGCGATCGTTGAAGGCAACTTTGATCGCAGCCAGGTCAGTCAGGCGGTCATGAAGACATGGCTGGCCTTCTGGACCACCAGCATGCACAAGCCCAGCCTGCAGCGCCTGCAGAGGGTCAACGACCGGCGCCTTTACTCCAACATCACCTATCAGTTCAGGAAGCACTTGATGCCTGAGCAGGCACGTACTGCCGCTCGCGGCCTGGCGGCGCTTATCGATGGCCTGTGGCTGCGTGGGGCGCTGACACCCGAGAAATTTGATACTTCAAGCGCCGTATTACTGGCCTGTCGCTATGTTGACGAGCAGCTTGACGGCAGCAGCACTGCCTGACGCCCTGCAGCCTTTCAAAACACCACTTTTACCCGGGAGGTCCAATGGCCATTTTCAACACCCAGCAGCTCTACATCGATGGCAAGCGCGTCGATGCCACCTCTGGTGACACCTTCGAGTCCATCAACCCCTTCAACGGTGATGTGCTGGCCGACATCCAGCAGGCCGCCCGGGCCGATATCGACCGCGCCGTCGAATCCGCACGTCGCGGCCAGAAGGTGTGGGCCGCCATGACAGGTGTTGAGCGTTCGCGCATTCTTAATCGCGCCGTGGCCCTGCTGCGTGAAAGAAATGACGAGATCGCCCGGATCGAATCAATGGATACCGGCAAGCCGCTGAGCGAAACCATGGCCGTGGATATCGTGACCGGTGCTGACGTGCTGGAGTATTACGCAGGTCTTGCCGCTGCGGTAGAAGGCGAACAGATCCCCATCCGCGCCGATTCGTTTGCCTATACCCGGCGTGAGCCGCTGGGGGTGTGCGCCGGCATCGGTGCCTGGAACTATCCCATCCAGATCGCCTGCTGGAAATCGGCACCGGCACTGGCCACCGGCAACGCCATGATTTTAAAGCCCAGCGAAGTCACCCCGCTGACCACGCTGATGCTGGCCGAAATCTTCACCGAGGCCGGCCTGCCCGACGGTGTTTTCAACGTTGTGCAGGGCGATGGACGCGTGGGTGCGATGCTGACCGAGCATCCCGGTATCGACAAGATCTCCTTTACCGGCGAAGTGGGTACCGGCAAGAAGGTCATGGCATCTTCGGCCTCCTCCTCACTGAAGGAAGTCACCATGGAGCTGGGAGGCAAGTCTCCCCTGCTCGTCTTTGCCGATGCCGACCTTGATCGTGCTGCCGATGGCGCCATGATGGCCAACTTCTACTCCACCGGCCAGGTCTGCACCAACGGTACGCGCGTGTTCGTGGAACGCTCCGTCAAGGAAGCCTTTGAAGCGAAGCTGCTCGAGCGCATCGAGCGCGTGAAGGCCGGTGACCCGCTGGACCCGGCCACCAACTTCGGCCCGCTGGTCAGTTTCGAGCATCTGGAGAAGGTTTGCGGCTATCTGGAAGCCGGCAAGCAGGATGGCGCGCGCCTGCTGGCAGGTGGGGCGCGCATGACGGAAGGTGACTTCGGCAAGGGGGCCTTTGTGGCGCCCACCATCTTTACCGACTGCCGTGACGACATGCGCATCGTGACAGAAGAAATTTTCGGCCCCGTCATGTCGATCCTCGCCTTTGATGACGAAGAGGAAGTCATTCGTCGTGCCAACGATACCGACTATGGCCTGGCCGCCGGGATTTTCACCGAAGGGCTTAACCGCGCGCATCGCGTGGTCCATCAGCTCGAAGCCGGCATCTGCTGGGTCAATACCTGGGGCGACAGCCCGGCACAAATGCCGGTTGGCGGCTACAAGCAGTCCGGCGTGGGCCGTGAAAACGGCCTGGTGACGCTTGCGCACTACACAAGGGTCAAATCCGTGCAGATCGAGATGGGCCCCTTTGAATCGGCCTTTTGATCATCGCTTTTCGTGGTGCCTCGGCGGATATCGAGAAGCTTTTCGATACCCGGCCCATGACCTGTCAGGAGGGCCTGTTTGATGGCTGACATGCGTGAATATGACTACATCATTATCGGTGCCGGCTCGGCCGGCAACGTTCTGGCGGCGCGCCTGACCGAAGACGACGACGTCACCGTGCTGCTGCTGGAAGCCGGGGGTCCGGACTATCGACTGGATTTTCGCACCCAGATGCCGGCAGCGCTGGCCTATCCGCTGCAGGGTAAACGCTACAACTGGGCCTTTGAAACCGATCCAGAGCCCTACATGAATCACCGGCGCATGGAGTGTGGTCGCGGCAAGGGTCTGGGAGGCTCATCGCTGATCAACGGCATGTGCTATATCCGCGGCAATGCCATGGATCTGGAAGGCTGGGCCGAACTGCCTGGCCTTGACGACTGGGGCTATGCCCACTGCCTGCCCTATTACAAGAAGGCCGAGACCCGCGATATCGGCGGCAACGACTATCACGGCGATCATGGTCCGGTGCAGGTGGCCACCCCCAAACCGACCACCAATCCGCTCAACCGCGCCTTTATCGAGGCCGGCAAACAGGCGGGCTATGGTGAAACCGACGATCTCAACGGCTACAGACAGGAAGGTTTCGGGCCGATGGATCGCACCACCACGCCTGATGGGCGGCGTTCCTCGACGGCGCGAGGCTATCTCGATATGGCCCGCCATCGCCCCAATCTGACGATTGAAACGCATGCCGTCACCGATCGCATCCTGTTCGAGGGCAAACGGGCCACAGGGGTGGCCTATGCTCGCCGGGGCCAGAGCCAAAAGGTCCATGCCCGCCGCGAAGTGCTGCTGTGTGCTGGCGCCATCGCCTCACCGGCCATTCTGCAGCGCTCAGGGGTGGGTGATCCTGAATGGTTTGAAGAAATGAACATTGACCTGGTGCACGCGCTGCCGGGCGTGGGCAAGAACCTGCAGGATCACCTGGAGATGTACATTCAGTACGAGTGCAAGCAGCCCATTACGCTCTACTCGGCGCTGAAGTGGTACAACCAGCCGAAGATTGGCGCCGAGTGGCTGTTTCAGGGCAAAGGCATTGGCGCCAGCAATCAGTTCGAGGCCGGCGGCTTCATTCGTACCGATGAGGGCGAATCCTGGCCCAATCTGCAGTATCACTTTCTGCCCTGTGCCATCAGCTACAACGGCAAGAGTGCCGTGGATGCTCATGGCTTCCAGGCCCACGTGGGTTCCATGCGCTCGAAAAGCCGGGGGCGCGTCAAGATCAAATCGCGCAATCCGGACGAGCCGCCCAGCATCCTCTTCAACTACATGAGCGAGACGCGAGACTGGGAAGAGTTTCGTGACGCCATTCGCGTCACACGTCGCATCATCGAACAGCCGGCGCTGGATGCGTACCGTGGCCGCGAAATCGCGCCCGGCCCCGACGTCCAGACCGATGAGCAGCTCGATGAGTTCGTACGCAATCACGCTGAAACAGCCTATCACCCCTGCGGCACCTGCCGCATGGGCGAAGGCCCGGACGCCGTGGTCGATGGCCAGGGGCGCGTGCATGGCATGGAAGGTCTGCGCGTGATCGACGCTTCACTCATGCCCGTGATCGTCACCGGCAACCTGAACGCCACCACCATCATGATGGCCGAAAAGCTGGCCGACAGCGTACGAGGGCGCAGGCCGCTGCACCCGCTGACGAAAGTGGCGTTTTATACCGCACAAAACCCCGGGCAGAACGCACGTGAGGCCGATACCACTCAAGCGCATCAGTAACGCCATGCCGGCCAGTTCATGAAAAACACCGGGTCTGGGCCCGGTGTTGTTTATTTATGACAATCGGTATTCATGACGATCGGTTCAGGCCGGCAAGTGTTCCTCGAGCATGGATGAAACTGGTGCCACCTCGGCAGCCTCGAACCCGCCAAAGGTACTGGCGCCCTCCTCGGCGCTGCCTACCAGTTGACGCATGCCGGCAAACATCTCCCGACCCAGCCCATGATGATACTGTGACAGATCAGCCTGAGCGCACGGACGCGCAGCGAACTCATCGGCATCAACAAGCACCTCGAGGCGACCGCTGACCGAATCCAGGCGAGCCATGTCACCATCGCGCAAGCGCGCCAGCGGTCCACCATCAATGGCCTCCGGCGTCATGTGAATCGCGGCGGGCACCTTGCCGGAAGCCCCTGACATGCGGCCATCGGTGACCAGCGCCACGCGAAAACCACGATCGAGTAGCGAACCAAGATAGGGGGTGAGCTTGTGTAGCTCCGGCATGCCATTGGCACGCGGGCCCTGAAAGCGCACCACGGCAATAAAGTCACGCTCGAGTTCGCCCTTGTTGAAGGCCGTCTTGAGCGCGTCCTGATCGGCAAACACCCGTATTGGTGCCTCGATAACGCGAAACTCGGGCTTGACTGCCGAGACCTTGATAACGCCACGCCCAAGGTTGCCATCCAGTACTGCCAGCCCGCCCGTGGGTGAAAAGGGATGCTCGATATCGGTGACCACTTCGGGGTCCAGACTCTGCGCCGGACCCTCGCGCCAGACCAGTTGATCCCCTTCCAGGAAGGGTTCCTGCGTGTAGCTTTCCGCCAGCGTTTTCCCCGTGACCGTCAGGATATCGCCGTGCAGCAGGCCGCCCTTGAGCAACTCACGAATCAGCACACTCATGCCGCCGGCAGCGTGGAAGTGGTTCACATCCGCCTGACCGCTTGGATAGACATGCATCAGGCTGGGGACCACTGCGGAAAGCTCGGCAAAGTCATCCCAGTTCAGGGTGATACCCGCTGCACCGGCCATGGCAATCAGGTGCATGGTATGGTTGGTGGAGCCACCAGAGGCCAGAAGCCCCACCAGCGCATTGACGATGGCACGAGCATCGATCTGCTGCCAGAAAGGCAAATAACCGCCGCCCGGCTCGGAGTTTTTGATCGCGCGCTCGGTCGCATGCATTGTCAGGGCATCACGCAGCGGCGTATTCGGGTTAACAAACGATGATCCCGGCAGGTGCAGTCCCATGATCTCCATCATTAGCTGATTGGAGTTTGCCGTACCATAAAAGGTGCAGGTGCCCGGCGCATGATAGGAGGCTGACTCCGACTCCAGAAGCTCGGCGCGATCGACCCTGCCTTCGGCAAACTGCTGACGAATGCGCGCCTTTTCCTTGTTGGGCAGACCGCTGGGCATGGGACCTGCCGGAACAAAAACGGCAGGCAGATGCCCAAAGCGGGCAGCGGCAATGAAAAGCCCCGGAATGATCTTGTCGCACACGCCCAGAAAGAGCGCAGCATCGAACATGTTATGAGAAAGTCCGATCCCGGCGGCCCGGGCAATGTTGTCGCGTGAAAAAAGCGACAGTTCCATGCCGGGTTGACCCTGAGTCACGCCGTCACACATGGCAGGCACACCACCGGCGACCTGCGCCGTCGAGCCCATGCGACGTGCCGCCTGGCGAATGACGTCGGGGAATCGCTCAAAGGGCTGGTGCGCCGAGAGCATGTCATTATAAGAAGTGATGATGCCCAGATTGGCGCTGTTGGTCAGCTTGAGCTGCTGCTTGTCAGAGACGCTGCAGGCGGCGAAGCCATGGGCCAGATTGCCGCAGTCCAGCGCGCCGCGGTGAACGCCCCGGCGATGCTGCGCCTGCATGCGGGTCTCATACAGGGCGCGGCGCGCCTCTGATCGCTCGATGATGCGCTGGGTTACGCGGGTCAGGGTGGTATGCATGAAAACCTCACCTGTCACGGTCTCAAAGGGGGAGAATGAACAAGTCTATCCGAATTGTCTCACTTTTGTAGTTAAACTACCTTTTGCATCCATCACAATTTTCGGGCCACGCTACAATGCCCGGGCCTGTGCACCTGGCGATGAGGTAAACTGAAGCCTTGCAGGTGAAAGAATGTCATTCCATGAGCAGTGGGAATTACCTCTGCGATATCCATGGTTTTTCCTCAATGGCCACTCATCAACGCGGTAACCTGACACTCTCTGCCATTGGCGCACGTCTGCACCAGTGACAGCATCAATGACAGCCTGACAATGGAAGTGGACGCATGTCTCACCCCTCTTCGACACGACGTCTTTCAGCCAGACGCGTGATTCTGTGGACCCTACTGCTGCTCATCGCCCTGGCCGCCCTCTGGTGGTTCTTTCTGCAAAATACCGCCGATACTGACGGCGATCCATCGTCGCAGCCGGGCATGCCCGGTGGCAGCGTTGCCGTGGCGGCCGTGACAGCACAGCGAGGAGATTTCCCGGTCACCCTGAGCGCACTGGGCACCGTGCGCTCGCTGTCAAGCATCGAGATTCGCCCCCGCATCGAGGGAGAGCTGATATCGGTGGATTTCGAGGAAGGCCAGCGCGTTAAAAAGGATCAGATACTGGCGCATATCGATGACGGTACCTACCAGGCACAGCTCGCCCAGGCCAATGCCGAGCTGACCCAGAATCAGGCGCAGCTGGCCACGGCCCGAGAGGATTTAAAGCGCTACGAGAACCTGAGCCGCGCCAATAACGTTTCGCGTCAGGATCTGGAAACCCAGCGTCAGGTCGTCAGGCAGTACCAGGGCGCCGTGGAAGCCTCCCGTGCCAATATCCAGAGTGCCCGTGTTCAGCTGGACTACACCACCCTGCGCGCCCCGGCCGATGGCATCATTGGCCTTCGCAACGTTGATCCCGGCAATATCGTGGCCACCGGTAATGACAACCCCATCGCCACCCTGACGACGCTTAATCCCATTTCAGTCGTTTTTTCACTGCCGGGTCAGTATCTCGCGCGCATCAGAGCCAGCCTGCAGCAGGGACGCATGATGGTCAGTGTCATGGATGACAATGCTGCCACTCCTCTGGCCCGCGGCGAGCTGACAAGCATTGACAGCGCCATCAATACCGGTACCGGTACGGTGCGTCTGCGCGCACGAATGGATAACGACGACGAGCAGCTCTATCCCAACGCCTTCGTCAACGTGGAACTCACCCTGACAACGCTTGAAAACGTGGTGATTATTCCCGAGACCGCCATCCAGAACAGTGAATCCGGCAACCACGTCTATGTGGTGGATGACAACGACACCGTTCATCAGCGCAGCGTGAGCGTCGGCGCCAGCAACGATCTGCGCGCTGTCATCGAGTCCGGTCTTGATGCCGATGAGCGGGTGGTCGTCGATGGCGTGGATCGTCTGCGTGATGGCGCCAGCGTCAAAGTGGTCAGCAACCGCCTGCCGGGCGAAGAAGATGCCAAGGATGAGACACCACCGGCCGGTGAGACCACCAATGAAGATCAGCTCAAGGCCAGCGAGGCGCCCGCCGGCGAGAGTGATCAAGCGTCATGAATCCGTCGCGCCTTTTCATTCTCCGACCGGTCGCCACATCGCTGATCATGCTGGCCATTCTGCTGGCCGGCGTCATGGCCTATCGCATGCTGCCGGTGGCCTCCCTGCCGGAGGTGGACTACCCCACCATTCAGGTCACGACGCTCTACCCGGGCGCCAGTCCCGATATCATGCTCTCCAATGTCACCTCGCCGCTGGAGGACCAGCTCGGACAGATATCGGGGCTTGAGGACATGCGCTCCACCAGCACCGGTGGCGCGTCACTGATTACGCTGCGTTTCGGCCTCGACAGCAATCTGGGCGTGGCCGAACAGGATGTGCAGGCGGCTCTCAACCAGGCCAGCAACCTGCTGCCGGGTGATCTGCCCATGCCGCCCAGCTACAGCAAGGTCAATCCGGCAGACACTCCCGTCATGACACTGGCCGTGCGCTCGGGCAATCTGCCGCTGACGCGCGTCTATGATCTGGTCGATACCCGACTGGCACAGCGGCTGTCCCAGATCAGCGGTGTGGGGCTGGTGTCATTGTCAGGCGGTCATGAACCCGCCATTCGCATCGACGGCGACGCCCGCCGCATGGCGGCCCACGGTCTGGACATGGAAGCCGTGCGCAATGCCATTACGGCGGCCAACGTCAATCAGCCCAAGGGCACCCTGTACGGCCCCTACCGCGCGCTGACCATCGATGCCAACGATCAGCTCACCTCACCCGAGCAGTACCGTGACCTGATCGTCAAGTACGACAACGACATGCCGCTGCGCCTGCGTGATATCGCAATGGTGCACGAGGGCTCGGAAAATGCCTGGCTGACTGCCTGGGCCGACCGCGACCCGGCGCTGATCATCAGCGTTCAGCGCCAGCCCGGTGCCAACGTCACCAGCGTGGTCGACGCCATTCGACAACAGCTGCCCGAGCTGCAGGCGAGCCTGCCCGAGAGCGTGGATATTTCGATTCTAAGCGATCGTACCCAGACCATTCGCGCCTCGGTCGAGGATACCCAGTTCGAACTGGTGCTGGCCGTCGGGCTGGTCATCCTCATTACCTTTCTTTTTCTGCGCAACATCCCGGCCACCATCATCCCGAGTCTGGCCGTGCCCATGTCGCTGATCGGTACCTTCGGCGTCATGCATCTGGCAGGCTTCAGCCTCAACAACCTCACCTTGATGGCCCTGACCATTGCGACCGGCTTTGTCATCGATGACGCCATCGTGGTGCTGGAAAATATCATCCGCCATCTGGAAAAGGGCGAGAAACCAGTCGAGGCGGCCCTCAAGGGCGCCAAACAGATCTTTTTCACCATCATCTCCCTGACCGTGTCGCTGGTGGCAGTGCTGATTCCGCTGCTGTTCATGCAGGACGTGGTCGGGCGTCTGTTCCGCGAGTTCGCCATCACGCTGGCCGTGGCGATCGTGATTTCGGCGTTCATTTCACTGACGCTCACACCCATGCTGTGCGCCAAAATGCTCAAGGCACGCGCGCCTGAAAAAGGTGCCGACAGCGATGATACCCAGGCCCATGCCGAGAGCTACGCCGGACTTTTCGGCCGACTCCTGCGTCTTTATGACCGCGGACTTCAGTGGGTGCTGGCCCATCAGGGCCTGACACTTGGGGTGGCCGTCATTACCTTTGGCGTTACGGCACTTTTGTATCTGGCCATTCCCAAGGGGCTTTTTCCGCAGCAGGATACCGGCGCCATTCGTGGCATCAGCGAGGCGGATCAATCGATCTCCTTTGAGGCGATGGCCCGTCATCAGCAGGCGCTGGCAGAGATCATCCTGAACGACCCGGCGGTGGAGAGTCTCTCCTCGACCATCGGTGTGAATGAAGACAACAGCACGCTCAACACCGGACGCTTTCAGATCAACCTCAAGCCACTGGGTGAGCGCGATGGCGCCCAGGAGGTCATTGCGCGCCTCAATGGAAAGACCCGGGCCGTGGCCGGCATGCAACTTTACCTGCAGCCGCTGCAGGACCTGACGCTGGATGACAACGTCAGCCGCTATCAGTATCAGATGTCGGTAACCAACAACAATGCTGATCTCCTGGCGCACGACGTGGATGCCCTGCTCCATCAGATAGGTCAGTCACCGGCCATTTCGGGTGTGGCCTCGGATCTGCAAAATCGCGGTCTGCAGCTTTACCTGGATATCGATCGCGACCGTGCCAGCCGGCTGGGCATCAGCGTCAGCGATATCGATGCCACGCTCTACAACGCTTTTGGCCAGCGTCTGATCTCGACCATCTTCACCCAGTCCAACCAGTACCGGGTGGTGATGAATGTTGCCGATGAAGCGCAGCGCGGCCCCTCGGCGCTGGACCGTCTCTATATCGCCACCGACAGCGGTGACATGGTGCCCCTGACCTCGCTGGTCAGCGTCGAGCAGCGCTACACGGACTTGTCGCTCTCCCGCCAGAACCGGATTGCCGCGGCCAATGTCTCCTTTGATGTGGCACCGGGCTACTCGCTGTCACAGGCCTTTGATGCCATTGATGAGGCCAGTGAACAGGCAGGACTGGATCAGGATACGCAGCGCGCCTATCAGGGCGCCGCGCTGGGCTTTGCCGGCTCCACGGCCAACACGCTGTTGCTGATTCTGGCCGCCGTGGTGGTGATGTATATCGTGCTGGGCGTGCTCTATGAGAGCTACATCCATCCGCTGACCATCCTTTCCACCCTGCCCTCGGCGGCCATCGGCGCGCTGCTGGCGCTGATGATCACCGGCAATGACCTGGGCATGGTGGGCATCATCGGCATTATTTTGCTGATCGGGATCGTCAAGAAAAACGCCATCATGATGATCGACTTTGCCCTCGACGGTCAGCGCCATATGGGGCTCACCCCTTATGAGGCGATCTATCGAGCGGCACTGTTGCGCTTTCGACCCATCATGATGACCACCTTTGCCGCACTCTTTGGTGCCATTCCGCTGATGCTCGCCAGCGGCTTCGGCTCGGAGCTGCGCCAGCCGCTGGGGCTGGCCATGGTCGGCGGGCTGCTGGTCAGTCAGCTTCTGACGCTCTTTACCACACCGGTCATCTATCTGTTCTTTGATCGCCTGTCCGGCCGGTTCGGTCTTCGATCCGACGACGCCACCGTCGCCGATGGGCACGCGTCATGAGTCTGTCCTCGCCCTTTATTCAGCGCCCGATCGCCACCTCGCTTCTGACCCTGGCGATCATTCTGGGCGGGCTGCTCTCCTACGCGCGCCTGCCGGTAGCGCCGCTGCCGGCGGTGTCGTTCCCGACCATTCTCGTCACGGCCAGTCTGTCAGGCGCCAACCCGGAGACCATGGCCTCAACGGTGGCGACGCCGCTGGAGCGCTCGCTGGGCCAGATTGCCGGGATCACCCAGATGACCTCGTCAAGCTCGGAGAGCTCGACCAGTGTCATCATCCAGTTCGAGCTGGAAAAGGACATCAACGAGGCCGCCCGGGAGGTACAGGCGGCCATCAACCGGGCCGAGGCGTTATTGCCCAGCGCCATGACCAGCTCGCCCCGGCTTCGAAAGCTCAACCCGGCCGACTCGCCGATCATGCTGCTGTCGCTGACCAGTGCCGAGATCGACAAAGGCACGCTCTACAACCTGGCCGATCAGGACATTGCCCCGCGTATTGCGCAGGTCGAGGGCGTCTCGCGCGTCAGCGTCGGCGGCAGTTCATCGCCAGCGGTACGTATCACCCTCAACCCGCGCAAGCTTGAAAATGCCGGCATCGGACTGAACCAGGTCCGCGATGCCATCAATGCTGCCAACAGCAATCAGCCAACCGGCTTTACCGAAGACGACCGCTATCGATGGAGCCTTTATACCGACTCGCAGATGTTCGAGGCGCAGGGCTATCGCGACCTGATCATCGCTCGTGACGGTGATCACGTCATGCGGCTGGGCGATGTGGCTCTGGTGGAAAAAAGCGTCGAGGACATCTACAACGTCGGCTTTTATAACCGCCAGCCGGCAGTAGTCATCGTGGTCAGCCCGGCCAGCAACGCCAACGTGATCGAGACCATCGCGCGTATCAAGGAGCGCCTGCCCGGTATCCATGCGGCACTGCCCGCCAGCGCCGATCTGCACACGGTGCTTGACCGCTCTCCGGGTATCAGCGCCTCGCTGCATGAAACCCAGATTACCCTGATCCTGGCCGTGATTCTGGTGGTGATGGTCGTGTTTGTCTTTCTGCGCAATCCACGCGCCACGCTGATCCCGAGCGCCGTCATCCCGGTGTCGCTGCTGGGTACCTTCATGGTGATGTATCTGCTGGGCTACTCGCTCAACACGCTGTCGCTGATGGCGCTGATCATTGCCATCGGCTTTGTGGTCGATGACGCCATCGTGGTGGTGGAAAACATCGCCAGACACATTGAAGCCGGCATGAATGTACGCCAGGCCGCCCTGCTGGGCGCACGGGAAGTGGGCTTCACGGTGCTCTCGATGAGCGTGTCGCTGGTTGCCGTGTTCGTGCCGCTGCTGTTTCTGGGCGGATTTATCGGGCGGCTCTTTCACGAGTTTGCCGTCACGCTGGCCACGGCCGTCATGGTATCGCTGCTGGTATCGCTGACGCTGACACCGATGCTGTGTTCGCGCTGGCTAAAGGGTGCCCTGCATGAGCGAGCGCCGGGCAGGCTTCAGCGCCTTGTCGAGCGCGGTGGTCAGCGCATTCTGACCGGCTATGAACGCACGCTGGACATCGCCCTGCGCCATCGGCGCCTGACGCTTTTGTCACTGGTGGCGGTGATCGTGCTCAACGGTTTTTTGTATGTGCACATCGACAAGGGACTCGTGCCCGATCAGGATACCGGGCGGCTGATCGGTGCCGTGCGCGGTGATCAAAGCATCTCGTTTGACGCCATGTCAGCCAAGCTGGAAACCGCACGGGATCGTCTGCTGGCCGATGACGCCGTGGACAGCGTACTGGGCTTTCTGGGCGGCAGCGGCCCGGGCGGTGGCGGTGCGAATTCGGCCACCCTCTTTGTATCGTTGAAGCCGGACCGCCAGGGCGATACCAATGCCAACGGTAACCGCCTGTCTGCCCTGATGAGCGATATCCCCGGGGTCCAGGTGTTCATGCGCGGGCTACAGGATCTGCGCATGGGCGGTCGCTCCTCAAGCAACAGCCAGTACGAGCTGACGCTGAAAAGCGATGATCTCTCGCTACTGCGTGAATGGTCACCGCGCGTGGCCGAGGTTATGCGTGATATTCCCGAGATTACCGGCGTGGACACCGACAGTCGCAGTGGCGGACAGGCCATCAGGCTGGTGGTGGATCGCGATACGGCCGCACGCCTTGGCGTGAGCATGCGCGATATCGATACCCTTCTGGGCAACGCCTTTGCCCAGGGGCAGATTTCAAGCGTCTATGAAGGCACGAACCAGTACTACGTGGTACTGGAAGTCGCCCAGCAGTGGCAGCGCTCGGCCAGAGCGCTGGAGATGATGCATATCGTCAACAATGACGGCAGTCCGGTGCCACTATCGGCCTTCAGTCATTACGAGCGCAGCACCAGCCCGGTCAGCGTCAGCCACCAGGGACAGTTTGCTGCCACCACGGTATCGTTCAATTTAAGCGACGGGGTCTCGCTTTCCGAGGCCACCGATATCATCAGTGACCGACTGGATCGTCTGCACCTGCCCACCGATGTGCAAGCCGATTTCGAAGGCAGTGCTGCCAGCTTTCAAAGCGGCGTCGAAGCCATGCCCTGGCTGATACTCGCTGCACTGGTGACGGTCTATCTGGTGCTGGGGATTTTATATGAAAGCTACATCCATCCGCTGACGATTCTCTCCACCCTGCCCTCCGGCGGTATCGGGGCCCTGCTGGCGCTGATGTGGCTGGACAAGCCGTTCACCCTGATTGCCCTGATCGGCATCATCCTGCTGATTGGCGTGGTCAAGAAAAACGCCATCATGCTGGTGGATTTCGCCCTGAGTGCCGAGCGTGAGCGCGGTCTTTCCTCGCAGGCCGCCATCCGCGAGGCGGCGCTGGTACGCTTTCGCCCCATCATGATGACCACCATTGCCGCCATTCTGGGCGCCCTGCCGCTGATGTTCGGCACGGATGAAAACGCCGCACTGCGCGCACCGCTGGGCATTTCCATCGTGGGCGGCCTGATCGTCAGTCAGATCCTGACGCTCTACACCACCCCGGTGGTCTATCTCTATCTGGATCGCCTGCGGCGACGCTGACCATCAAAGCCCCTGTCACCACAAAAAACCCCGACCAGTGTCGGGTTTTTTGATGGTGGCCGTATCTCATCAGGTCAGGGTATTGAAGTGCTCAAGCCCTTCGGCAAAGCGTGTCTTGTAGCGCTCGAAAAGTCTGGGGTCACGCTTGAAGGCACGCAGTACGGCGTCCTTCTGAAAATCCACCACTTCCGGCGCCTCATCCAGCGAGGCAACGCCGGAGCGGGCATTAAAGCCGGTGCGCAGGTCACTATCCACGTGGCGATACCAGCGCTCAAGGCCGAACGTGGTGAAAAAGGCTTCAAGTCTTGGGTCGGCCGTGCTGGTACGCATCGCGGTCGACTCACCCAGACGGGTCACCAGCCGACGACCAAACCCGCGTCCACGCTTTTTCTCCGGCGTGGCCAGAAGCCTGAGTTCAACGCCCCGACCCTCTACTTCGAGCGTCAACAGCGCCACCGAGCAGAGCCTTTTGTTGTCATCAAAAAGGGCCACGATACGCGCTGATTCCTGCTCCAGCAGTCGACTGATGCCGGCAAACTCCACCAGCGGTGTCAGTCCTGCCTCCCGCCCGAATACGCTGGCACAGAGCATGGCCAGACAGGCATCCCTGTCCTGTAATCCGGTGATATATGAAATCTTCAAAGCTGCGTCTGCCCGCCGTTCAAAAGCGCCATGATGCCATGTGCCTTTCCCTTCTGGCTAACCTCTTTGGTCAGCATGGCGGCCTTCGACCCTTGCCTGTCTGTCCTGTCACATGACTGACACATGTTCGCCACATGATTGCCATGCCCGACTTTCAGCATGTCGGCGCAGCAGAGCCTTCCATAACGAAAATACGGAGCACAACATGGTCAAGGGTTACAGGGGCATTGCAGGGGTGGCAGCACTGTCCACGCTGGCGCTGGGCGCAACATCGGCCAGCGCTGCTACCGATATTGTCTGGTGGCATGCCATGGAGGGCGGGCTGGGTGACAAGGTCAACGAGATCGCTGAAGGCTTTAATCAATCGCAGTCCGACTATGTGGTCAAACCCGTTTACAAGGGTACCTACAGCGAAAACATGACCTCGACCATTGCCGCTTTCCGTGCCGGTAATGCCCCTGCCATTACCCAGGTCTATGAAGTCGGCACGGCCACCATGATGAACGCCCGTGGCGCCATCTATCCGGTGTACGAGCTCATGGCCGACACCGACCAGCCCTTTGATCCCGCCAGCTACCTACCAGCCGTTACCGGCTATTACAGCACCACCGATGGCGAGATGCTGTCGCTGCCGTTCAACTCCTCGACCCCGGTGGTCTACTACAACCGCGATCTGTTTGAAAAGGCAGGGCTTGATCCCGACGCCCCGCCCACTACCTGGGAAGAGGTGGCCCAGGCAGGCAAAAGGATCGTCGACAGCGGTGCGGCCAGCTGTGGCTTTACCACCACCTGGCCCAGCTGGATTCAGCTTGAAAACTTCGCCGCCCGTCATGACATCCCCTTTGCCAGCGAACAAAACGGCTTTGGCGGGCCGGCCGCGCGGCTGACCTTCAACGACAGCAAGGCCGTGGTCGCACACGTACAGGATCTGATCGACTGGCAGAAAAACGGCGTGTTTGGCTATGGCGGTCGTGAAGACCAGGCCTCACCACGCTTTTTCTCCGGGCGCTGCGCCATGCTGATGGCGTCCTCGGCCAGCTATGCCAGCGTGCGCGACAACACGGAAAACTTTGAATTCGGTGTGGCGCCCCTGCCCTGGGACCCCGAGGTCATCGATCAGCCGAAGAACTCGATCATCGGGGGTGCCTCGCTGTGGGTCCTCAAGGGTCAGGATGATGACGTCTATCAGGGCGTTGCCAGGTTCTTCAACTATCTCTCCTCACCGGAAGTGCAGGCTGACTGGCATCAATTCACCGGCTATCTGCCCATTACCGACAAGGCCTATGCCCTGACCCGCGAACAGCACTTCTACGAGGAAAATCCCGGCACCGAGATTGCCCTCAAACAGATGACCGAAGGCGAGCCGAGCGATAATTCACGCGGACTGCGCCTGGGCAACATGCCCCAGATTCGGGAAGTCATCGAAGAGGAGCTCGAGCGGGCCTTCAGCGGCGACAAGAGCGCCCAGCAGGCACTTGATAGCGCCGCCAAACGCGGTAACGAGCTGCTCGAGCAGTTCGAGCGCAGCGTGCGTTGACCTCTCTGCCCCGGCGACAGCGTCGTCGGGGCAGGCCTTTCTCTTTCCTGTGCCCTTCGGATAACCCTGTCACCCCATGTCCACGTTTCAACGTCATCGCGTCACGCCATGGGTGCTCATGGCGCCTCAGCTCATCATCGTACTGGTGTTCTTTTTCTGGCCGGCCATCACGGCCCTGCGACAGTCCTTTTATGTGCAGGATGCCTTCGGGCTGGGAGAAACCTTCGCCGGTCTTGCCAACTTTACGCGAGTACTCAGCTCTCAGAGCTACCACGAGGCCCTTTTCAATACAGCGATCTTCAGCGTCAGCGTGGCGCTGGGCGCGATGGCCATCGCGCTGTTGCTGGCCACCATGGCCGATCGCGTCCTGCGGGCCAGCCGCGCCTACCGCACACTGCTGATCTGGCCCTACGCCGTGGCACCGGCCGCCGCCGGGGTGCTGTGGATGTTCATGCTCGATCCGACCCTGGGCGTATTAAGCCGGGCACTGGAAGCACTGGGCGTTCACTGGGATTACAGGCTCAACGGCCACCAGGCCATGGCGCTGGTGATCATTGCCGCCATCTGGCAACAGATGAGCTACAACTTCGTGTTCTTTCTGGCCGGCCTGCAGGGCATCCCGGCCAGTCTGCTGGAGGCCGCCACCATTGATGGCGCCGGCCCCTGGCGGCGCTTCTGGACCATTACCTTTCCACTGCTCTCGCCTACCAGCTTCTTTTTGCTGGTCATGAACACGATCTACGCCTTTTTCGAAACCTTCGGCACCATCGACACTACCACCAGCGGTGGGCCGGGCGGCGCCACCCGCACGCTGGTCTACAAGCTTTATCAGGACGGCATCGTGGGGCTGGATCTGGGCGGCTCGGCAGCCCAGTCGGTACTGTTGATGCTGATGGTCGGCCTTTTGACTCTGGTGCAGTTTCGCTATGTCGAACGCCGCGTGCAGTACCACTGATTCCCTTTCCACCGCATTGATACCCGTCAGGAAGCCTTGCCATGCGCTATCACCGCCCGGGCCTTGATGTACTGGCTCATACCATCCTGATCATCGGGGCGCTGGTGTTCATGCTGCCCGTCATTCTGGCTGTGCTAGCCTCTACCCAGACGCCTGGCGCGCTTTTTTCCGGAACGCTGCCGCTCTGGTTCGGTGCCAGTGGTCTGGATCATTACCTCACGCTGTTAAGCGAGCCGGTGCGCGGCATCGGCGTGCCGGCCTGGCAGTTGATGCTCAACTCGCTGTTAATGGCGCTTGGCATTGCCATCGGCAAGCTGACCATTGCGATCCTTGCCGCCTACGCGCTGGTCTTTTTCCGCTTTCCGTTTCGTCGCTGCTGCTTCTGGCTGATCTTCATCACCCTGATGCTGCCCATCGAGGTGCGTATCGTGCCGACCTACGGCGTGGTCGCCGATCTCGGCCTGCTCAACAGCTACCCGGGGCTGGTACTGCCGCTGATCGCCAGCGCCACGGCGACCTTTCTCTTTCGTCAGTTTTTCATGACGCTGCCACCTGAGCTCATGGAAGCCGCACGAGTGGATGGCGCCGGGCCATGGCGCTTTTTTATCGACATTTTACTGCCGCTGTCCAAAACCAATATCGCGGCACTGTTTGTCATCATGTTCATCTACGGCTGGAACCAGTACCTGTGGCCGCTGGTAGCCATGAGCAGTGCCGATAACGCCACGCTGGTCATGAGCCTCAAGCGACTGACGATTTCCCAGGACGGCACGCCCCCCTGGCATCTGGCCACGGCCATGACGGTGCTGTCACTGCTGCCGCCGGTCGTGGTGATCGTGATCATGCAACGCTGGTTCATCAAGGGCCTGGTGGATACGGAGAAATAACATGGCAAGACTGGAACTCAGGCGTTTGCAAAAGCGCTACGCAGGTGGCGCCAATGTGCTTCATGACATTGAGCTGAGTATCAATGATGGCGAGATGATCGTGGTCGTGGGCCCGTCAGGCTGCGGCAAGTCGACACTTTTGCGCATGGTGGCAGGGCTTGAATCAATCAGCAGCGGTGAGCTTTTCATCGACGGTGACTGCGTCAACGGCCAGGAGCCGGCCGAGCGTGATATTGCCATGGTATTTCAAAACTATGCGCTCTACCCCCACATGAGCGTGTTCGACAACCTGGCCTACAGTCTTAAAAACCGCGGCACGCCGAAGGATGAGATCGCGCGGCGCGTTGACGAGACATCAAGGCTTCTGGGCATTGCGTCGCTGCTGGATCGCAAACCCCGCCAGCTCTCGGGCGGACAACGCCAGCGCGTGGCGATGGGCCGAGCCGTGATTCGAGAGCCGCGCGTCTTTTTGTTTGATGAGCCACTTTCCAACCTGGATGCCAGCCTGCGCGTGCAGATGCGCCAGGAAATTCGCGCCCTGCAGCAGCGCTTGAACATCACCTCGCTGTATGTGACCCATGATCAGACCGAAGCCATGACCATGGCCGACCGGCTGGTGGTCATGAATGCCGGACGCATCGAACAGATCGGTACGCCCATGGCACTGTTTCGAAAGCCTGCCACCCGCTTTGTTGCGGGCTTCATCGGCTCACCGGCCATGAACTTTCTGACCCTTGCCATCAATGCGCTGCCCGGCTGGCTGACCAAAGTGCCGGCAGAGACCACGGAGCCACTCAAGGGCGAACTGAGTGTGGGTATCAGACCCGAGCACATCATGCTCACGTCTTCAGGTAGCGGACACATGGATGCCCGGATCGAACTGGTAGAACCGCTGGGCTCGGAGAGTCTGGTCCATGTGCGTCCAAACGGACACGAGACGCGACTGGTGGTGCGACACGCCGGTACCGAGCTGCCTACGGCAGGCCAGCTGACCGGCCTGAACCTTCAGGGACCGTTTCATCTGTTTGATCGTCATGGACAACGACTGGCCACCCGGCCCAGACTTGCCGACACTACCTGTCCCATGGAGTCCTGATGCATGCAACTACCACGCTATATTGCCCACCGTGGCCTCTCAAAACACGCCCCTGAAAATACCCTGGCCGCCATTCAGGCCGCCGCCGATGCCGGCTGTGAGTGGATCGAACTTGACGTCCAGTGTCTGGGCGATGGCACCCCGGTCATCTGGCACGACGAAAGCGTCGATCGCTGCAGCGATGGCAAAGGGGCACTTGTCGACATGACGCGCGATCAGATCCGCCCGCTGGATGTCGGCAGCTGGTTCTCTTCCGAGTTTCGTGGTGAGCGCATGGCGCTGCTTGATGAAGCGCTATCGCTGGTCAGTGCGCTGGAGCTGGGTCTGAATCTGGAGCTCAAGCTCAATCCCGGTCATGACCCGGTCGAGCTTGCCAACATCGCGGTCCACCGCGCCCGTCAGGTACTGCCGCTTGATCGGCTTCTGGTATCCAGCTTTGACATGACCGCCCTTGAAAGCGCTCGGGCGCAGGATGAAGAACTGGCGCTGGGGCTTTTATATGAAGCCGTCCCGCGGCGCTGGGCCAGCGATGCCGAGCGGCTTCGCCCGGTCAGCATCCATGCCGACTGGACGCAGCTTGATCAGGAGCGTCTTATCGAGATCCAGCGCGCGGGGCTTGCCATGCTTTGCTACACGGTCAACGACCCCGAGCGCTTTGCCTCCTGGTGGGATCATGGCGTCAACGGTGTGTTTACCGACGACCCGGGGCTTTTTGATCCGCGCTATCAGCGCCAGGCACGCGGCGATAGACGCCGCAAGCCGCGCTGAAGGTCTGAAAGCCAGTATCTGAAAAAGGCCCTGAATGAATACTGCCAGCGCGTGGCTGGCAGTATTCAGTACCCCTGGTCGAGGGGTCTGGCTCAGGTGAAAAAGAGCTGGCGCAGGGCATCACCCGGATCCGGTTCGCGCATGAAGCGCTCACCGACCAGAAAGGCGTTGACATTACCCCGACGCATGCGCGCCACATCCTCGCGGGTGGCGATCCCTGACTCGGTGACCACGCGCACCCCTTCCGGCACCTTTTCCAGCAGCTCGAATGTGGTATCCAGCCGGGTCTCGAAGGTATGCAGATCCCGGTTGTTGATGCCCACCAGCGCCAGATCCAGCTTCAGGGCACGCTCAAGCTCTTCCTGGTTGTGCACCTCCACCAGTACATCCATGCCAAGCTCGATGGCGAGCGTGTTGAGTGTCTTCATCTGGCGATCATCGAGTGCGGCCACGATCAGCAGGATCGCATCCGCGCCCATGCTGCGCGCCTCATAGACCTGGTAGGGGGCGACAATAAAATCCTTGCGCAGCACCGGCAGCTGGCAGGCACCGCGGGCGGCGATCAGAAAGCGCTCGCTGCCCTGGAAATAGTCGGCATCCGTCAGCACGGACAGACACGCCGCGCCGCCGGCTTCATAGCGCTGGGCGATGGCGACCGGATCAAAGTCGGCGCGGATGATGCCCTTTGAAGGCGAGGCCTTCTTGATCTCGGCGATGACAGCCGGGTCACCATTGGTCAGGCGCTGATTGAGTGCAGCGGCAAACCCGCGGGTGGGCGGCGCCTGCTCGGCGCGAGCGCGCAACGTGTTTTCGCTGATACTGGCCGAGCGTTCGGCGATCTCTTCATGCTTGCGGGCAATGATTTGCGTCAGAATGGTAGGCAGCGTACTCATGCGATGTTCCCTGAAAATCGACCGGGCACGATGTTGTCTCATGCCCGGTCGTTATTATGATGATTCAGTCGTCGGCCTGAGCCAGTTGCGCAGAAAACTCTGCCAGTGCGTCCAGTTTTGCAAGACCGTGGCCCTTGTTGAGCGCGTCACGTACGGTCTGCACACCTTCCTTGATGGAGCTCGCCACATCGGCCACATAAAGGGCCGCGCCAGCGTTGTAGGCCACCATGTCAGCAGCCGCGCCTTCACCGCGCAATGCTGCCTTGACCAGTACCAGACTGGCCTCACTGCTGTCGGCACGAATCGCGTCCAGCGGCTGGCGCTCAAGCCCTGCATCCTCGGGCGTCACCACATACTCGTGGATCTCGCCATGATGCAGCTCGGCCACTTGAGTGGGTGAGGCAATGGAGAACTCATCAAGACCATCCTCGGCATGCACGACCAGCACGTGCTGGCTGCCCAGACGCCTGAGTACCGTGGCCATGGGGACCAGCAGGTCAGGACTGTAGACCCCGATGACCTGGCGTGTGGCGCCGGTCGGGTTGGTCAGGGGCCCGAGGATGTTGAACATGGTGCGTACGCCGAGTGCCTTGCGTACGGCCACGGCGTGGCGCATGGCCGTATGATGATTGGGGGCAAACATGAAACCGACCCCGATCTCCTCGATGCAGCGGGCAATCTGCTCGGAGGACAGCGCCAGCGATACGCCGGCCAGCGACAGCAGATCGGCGCTGCCGGAACTGCTGGAGACACCTCGCCCGCCGTGCTTGGCCACGCGCGCACCGCAGGCCGCGGCGGCAAAGCTTGCCGCGGTCGAGACATTGAAAAGCCCCGCGCCGTCGCCCCCGGTACCCACGATATCAACCACATGATCGGCATCGACGTGCACCGGATGCATCAGCTCGCGCATGACCATGACGGCGGCCGTAATTTCATCGACGGCCTCCCCCTTCATGGCAAGGCCGACCAGAAAGCCGCCCATCTGCACCGGATCTGCCTCACCGCACATGATGGTCGACATGACCGTTCGCATCTCGTCCAGACTGAGATCCTCACGGCGTGTAACGCGCGAAATGGCTTCCTTGAGCTCCATGAGTCTCTCTCCATGCCACAGGCAGCGGGCGCCACCTGCAAGGGTTTATCCCCTCAGGGGGACAACACGTTCAATGCTCAGGCCTCGACGGCTGCCCCCTGCGGGGCGTCCAGCGGCTGGCGCTTGAGGAAGTTGGCCAGCAGTTCATGACCCTGACGCGACAGAATCGACTCCGGGTGAAAGAGCACGCCTTCCATGTCCAGCTCCCGGTGGCGAATGCCCATGACGATACCGGGCGTCACGTCATCACTCACGGTTGTGGACGTAATCTCAAAACAATCAGGCAGCGTGTCACGCTCAAGAATCAGCGAATGATACCGCGTGACCTCCAGCGGATTTTCAAGCCCTTCAAACGCTCCCCGACCGTCGTGGTCGACCATGGACGTCTTGCCGTGCATGACCATGGGCGCCCGGACCACCTTGCCGCCATAGGCCTGGCCGATGGCCTGAAAGCCCAGACAGATACCAAAGATCGGCACCCGGCCGGCAAAATGGCGAATCAGCGCCAGCGAAATGCCGGCTTCACTGGGGCTGCAGGGCCCCGGTGAAATCATCAGATGGGTGAAGTCACGCTGCTCGATCTCTTCAATGGTCAGCGTGTCGTTGCGAACCGTCTCAACCACGGCCCCCAGCTCGCCCAGATACTGCACGATGTTGAAGGTGAAGCTGTCGTAGTTATCAATCATCAATACTTTCATGGCTTTCCATCCTCACGATGACCGGACTGTCGATACATCGACACAAAAATGATCCGGCCCTTATTCGGTGTTGACCTGTTGATTCCGAAGCGGAATCCGGCGCTATTCGAGGTTGTCCAGCCCGCGTTCTGCCATGGCAACGGCGCGGAACATGGCACGACGCTTGTTGAGCGTCTCCTGCCATTCATTGTCCGGATCGGAGTCGGCAACAATCCCGCCACCGGCCTGGACGTGAAGCTCTCCATTCTTGATCACGGCCGTGCGGATGGCGATGGCCATGTCCATGTTGTCCTGCCAGGAGAGATAGCCCACGGCGCCGGAATAGATGCCACGCTTGACCGGCTCGAGCTCATCGATGACTTCAAGTGCCCGCACCTTGGGCGCGCCGGACAGTGTGCCGGCCGGAAAAGTGGCACGCAGCACATCCATTGGCCCCATCGACGGGCGGATACGCCCGGTCACGTTGGAGACGATATGCATGACATGCGAGTAGCGCTCGATGGTCATCTTATCGGTCAGTTCGACCGTGCCGGGCTCGCTGATACGCCCCACGTCGTTACGGCCCAGATCGATCAGCATGACGTGTTCGGCAATTTCCTTGGGATCGGACAGCAGTTCCTGCTCGAGCGCCTGATCCTCCTCCTCGGTAGCGCCGCGATGGCGGGTGCCGGCAATCGGGCGCAGCGTGATCTCGTCATGATCCAGGCGTGCCAGAATCTCGGGCGAAGCCCCCACGACGTGATGATCGTCGAGATTGAAAAAGAACATGTAGGGGGAAGGGTTGAGACTTCGCAGCGCGCGATACAGATCCAGCGGCGGCGCCTGGTAGGCGATCGTCATGCGCTGGGAAGGCACACACTGCATCAGATCGCCGGCCGCGACGTACTCGCGGATGCGTGCCACGGCGTCCTTGTAGCCCTGCTCGGAGAAACTGGCAAAAAAGTCTTCCTCGGCAACGGCGTCGCGTCCGGTGCCGGGACTTGCGTTGGTGATCGGAGCGTGACGAAGCTGGTGCTCAAGCGTTGCCAGCCGCTCCTGCGCCTGCTCAAGTGCACGCGCCTCACCGGGATTGGCATGGACCAGCAGCGTGAGGCGTCCGGAAAGGTTGTCAAAGACCACCAGCTCGTCGGCCACCATCAGCAGAATATCGGGAACGTCGATCGGGTCGGGCTTTTCCACGCCGCGCAGACGCGGTTCGATCAGACGAATGGTGTCATAGCCAAAATAGCCGACCAGCCCGCCATCAAAGCGCATGGCACCGGAATTCTCCGGGGCTCGAAAGCGCTTTCGAAACTGTTCGATCCATTCAAGCGGGTCATCGACTTCGGTGGCGCCCTGAAGATAGTCGTCCACATAGTGGCGCACGGTGAAACCGCTGACCTCGATCCGCTCGCGACAGGGCAGGCCGATAATCGAGTAGCGTCCCCACTTCTCGCCACCGGTGACCGACTCGAGCAAAAAGCTCCAGGGCGCATCGGCAAGCTTGAGATAGGTCGACAGCGGGGTTTCAAGGTCAGCCAGTACTTCACGGGTGACCGGGATACGGTTATAGCCTTCGGCGGCGAGTTCGGCGAAGCGCTCGGATGTCATCATGTCGCAGATTCCTGTAGAGGGAGAAACGTTAATTCATTGCAGGGGGCTGGTATCACCAGCGCCAGCGCTTGACGTTTCTCATCAGTCCGCAGGCCTTTGCACTCAGTGACATGATTGTATCTCGCAAGCTGAAAATTCCTTCACACGAAGGGAGAAAAAGGGCGAGCAGCGCGCCGTGGCGCGCTTCAACCCTAAACGAGTTCTTCAAGTGAATCAAGAAGATGGTCGGGGTTCAGCGCCGCAATGGGCTCACCATGGTTGTAGCCATAGGTGACGGCCAGGCAACGAAATCCGGCCGCTCTGGCCGCCTGCACATCACTGCGTGAATCGCCGATCATCATGGCCCGTTCGGGCGCGATATCCAGCGCCCGGGCGATATGCAAAAGAGGCGCCGGATCAGGCTTTTTCTGCGCTAGGGCATCCCCGCCCAGCGTATGGGAGAAAAAGCCCTCAAGCCCCGTGGCTTCAAGAAGCGGCGCAATGAAGCGCGAAGGCTTGTTGGTGACCAGTGCCTGAGCGATGCCCCGCTCGCGCTGGGCCTCAAGACATGCCATGACGCCCGGGTAGCAGCGGGTATTTGACACCAGATGCCTTGCATAGAACTGCATGAAAAGCGCCAGCGCCTCATCGAGCTGTGCACTGTCAGGCCCTCGCGCGCCGGCGTGCACCAGAGCACGTTCGACCAGACGCCTTGAACCATTGCCGACCCACTCGCGCACCCGATCAATGCCGGCCGGCGCAAGCGCCATGGCTCTGAGCATGTCATCGATGGCCAGCGCCAGATCCGGCGCCGAATCAAGCAGGGTGCCGTCAAGGTCATAAGTAATCAGGTCAATATTGTGAAGTGCGTCATGCATCATCAGGACATCACCACGGGTGAATTCAGGTCACAATGACCCCATGTATAACGAAGCGCGGCAGACGAACATTGCCAGGATCGAAAACGGTGCAGCGCTGTCAGAGTATCGATGCCCAATAAGGGCATGTCACGGTCCGATGTGACCGGAAGCCTTCAGGCCGTGGTCCGGACAAAGGGCCCCGCCCTGAACGTTTCCCTTTTCATTTTATTTCCATGGAGCACTCAATGGCGATCCCTCGCATTGTTGTGGTCGGCGGTGGCGCCGGCGGTTTCGAGCTGATCACGCGTCTTGGGCGCAAGCTGGGCAAGTCAGGCAAGGCCGAGATCATTCTGGTCGATCGCAACCCCACGCACATCTGGAAGCCGCTACTGCACGAAGTGGCTGTCGGTGTCATGGACTCAAGCCTTGACGAGGTGTCCTATCAGGGGCATTCGGCCAATGCCGGCTATCGTTATCAGATCGGCACGCTGTGTGGCCTCGACCGTGAACACCGCCAGATTCGTCTGGCAGCCATTCACGATGACAAGGAACGTATCGTGCTGCCCGAGCGGCGACTGGATTATGACTACCTGGTGCTTTCGGTCGGCAGCGTGTCCAATGATTTCGGCACGCCGGGCGTGGCCGATCACTGCTACTTCCTGGACAGCGTCAGCCAGGCAGAGGCCTTTCGCAAGCAGATGCTCAATACCTTTCTGCGCTGCAGCAACCGCGAGGAACCGGACAAATCCGGCATGTCAGTGGCCATCGTGGGTGGTGGCGCCACAGGGGTGGAGCTTTCGGCAGAGCTTTTGAATGCCACGCAGATGCTCCATGGCTACGGCTTTAGCCGCATCAGCCGCCAGCAGCTCAAGATCCACCTGCTGGAAGCCGCGCCGCGTGTACTGCCCGCCCTGCCCGAGCGTATCAGCCGCTCGGTGCATCGCGAGCTTGAACGTCTCGGCGTGGAAATCCACACCGACACCCGCGTCACTCAGGCCGATGAGCAGGGCTTCGAGATTGCCGATGGATCACGTATTGATGCCGACCTGACGGTCTGGGCGGCCGGCGTTCGTGCGCCTTCCGTGCTGTCGGAGCTGGGGCTTTCCACCCAGCGCAATCATCAGATCATCGTCAAACAGAACATGCAGAGCGTGGATGACGAGCGCATATTCGCCCTCGGTGACTGCGCGGCCTGCCCGCAGCCGGGTGACAAGATGGTCCCACCGCGGGCGCAGGCCGCCCACCAGCAGGCCAGCACGCTTTACAAGAACCTGCGTGCCGCCATGGCCGGGCGCGAGCTGGCTGACTTCCACTACAAGGATATGGGATCACTGATCTCGCTGGCGCACTTTGACGCCGTGGGTAATCTGATGCGTGGTGCTTCTGCCCGTGGCGTGCTGGTCGAGGGCTGGCTGGCCAAGATCTTCTACGCCTCGCTGTATCGCATGCATCAGGCCGCCATCCATGGCTATACGCGCACCGGCGTTCGCATGCTGGTTGATCGCATCAATACGATCATTCGTCCCCGCCTCAAACTGCACTGACCCTCCTTTTCTGCCTCAGGGCCGCTTTTTACAGCGGCCCTTTTTATTGCCTGTTTTTACAGCAGTCCTTTTTGCCACCATCCTTTTGATGCGCCGATCAAAGGCACAGCAAGCCGCCTGCCAGCCACCACCTTCCCGGCGACCCCGTCTTCGCGCGACTCCACTACACTAAAAGGGGATGTGAGTATTTCCCCTACAGTGGTTTCCGGGGCCAGGCCCGCCGGGACCGTTTCCACACCAGGTGATGCAAGGAGCCTTTCATGGGCCCGGTAATGATCTGCACTTCTGCCTTTGGCGCCGATCTGGTCAAACGCCTTGGTCAGGCGGGTGTCCTTCAACACATCAGAGATGCTGGCGCACAGGGCGTCGAAATCCGTGAAGAGCTCCTGAGTGAGCACGACCTGCCGCTGAGTCAATTGCGGGTGGCCATCGAGCAGGCATCGCTGATTTGTGTCTACTCTGCCGCCACGCCGCTTTTTGATACTCAAAGCAGACTCAATGCCGCGGACACAGCCCAGGCGCTGACGCGCGCCAGTGAACTGGGGGCACAGTGGATCAAGTTCGGCCTTGGCCAGCTATGTGCTGAATGCATTGATGACGGCGCCGCCGCGCTCAAGTCTCGGCTGGCCGATAGTGCGATGCCGATTCTGATCGAAAACGATCAGACCTCCTGCGGTGGCGACCCGCTGATTCATGCGGCCCTGCATCGGGCGCTCGCGTCTTCCCTGTTCGGGACGACGCTGGATCTGGGCAACGGCTACTGGACGGATCATGACCTTTCCCAGGCCGCCAGCCGCCTGGGAGCAAAGGTACGTTATGTCCACTGCAAGGCCGTCGCGCATACCAATGGTGCCCCTCGGGCCTGCCCGCCGGATGAGACCACGCGCGCACACTGGGCCGCACTCTGGCATCATTTTCCGGCGTCCGTGCCTCGTGCGATCGAGTTTCCGCTTGATCATGACGACCCAAACGCTACTGCGCGCCATGTTGAACTTCTGCGCTCGCTTGCCTGAACTTGCGCGTGGCATCTTTAAACGGCACTACACCCCCGTACAGGAGAAATCATGTCCACGAAGAAAACGGTCATTGTCTATCAGCGCGCCCTGAAGCCTGACCTGCGAGAGAAGCTCGAGCGTGACTGCCACGTACTGGATTTTTCGCAGACGCAGAACCTGACCGAGGATGGCGAATTCAAAAAGGCGCTTTCTCAGGCACACGGCCTGATCGGCTCCAGCGTCAATCTCACTCCCGAACTGCTCGATCAGGCGCCGAATCTTGAAGTGGTCTCGAGCATTTCGGTCGGCGTGGACAACTACGACATCGACTATCTCAGCAAGCGTGGCATCGTACTATGCCATACGCCGGATGTGCTGACCGAGACCACCGCCGACACGGCTTTTCTGCTGATCTTGGCCAGCGCCCGACGCGCCGTGGAACTGGCGGAAATGGTGAAAAGGGGCGAATGGACCGGTGGGATTGCCGAGCCTCAGTTCGGGGTCGATGTACAGGGCAAGAAGCTCGGTATTGTCGGCATGGGTCGCATCGGTGCTGCCATTGCCCGGCGCGGGAAGTTCGGCTTCAACATGTCGGTGAGCTATCACAACCGCTCACGCCATGAGGATTTCGAACGCGAGCTGGATGCTGACTGGAAGGAGCTTGATGATCTGCTGCGTGACTCGGATTTTGTCTGCGTAACCGTACCGCTTTCCGATGCCACCCGTCAGATGTTTGGTCAGCGTGAGTTCGAACTGATGGGCAAGGACACCATCTTCGTCAATATTGCCCGCGGTGGTGTGGTGGATGAGCCGGCCATGATCGAGGCGCTGCAAAAGGGCACGATTCGCGCGGCAGGCCTGGATGTATTTACCACCGAGCCCCTGCCCAATGAGTCCCCGCTGGCGCACATGGACAATGTGGTCGCCCTGCCCCACATTGGCTCGGCCACCCATGAAACGCGCTATGCCATGGCAGAGCTTGCAGTGGATAATGCCCTGGCGGTACTCGAGGGAGACAAGCCGAAAGCCCCCTATAACTGGGACGCGCTTGATCGCTAAACGTCACGCGAGCTGTTATCAGCCATTACCGTGGCAGCGATAGCAACAGCCATAAAAAATCGCCGGCCATAAGGCCGGCGATTTTTTTCATCTCTTCATGCGAAGGATGCTGCTGTCATCCGTATCAGGCCGACATCAAAGGTCCCGGATTTTTCAGGTAATCCTCGCGGATCTTTTTGGCACACCAGTAGGTCAGTGCCCCGATCAGATCCGTCGGGTTGGCCTGGAAGTTCTGCGGGAAGGCGCTGCCGCTGGGCACAAACACGTTATGCACATCCCAGCTTTGCAGGTAGCGGTTGACCGCCGAGGTCGACGGGTCCGTACCCATGACCGCGCCGCCCACGTTGTGGGTCGAGACGTAGCTGGTGACCTTGAAGTGACTGCCTTCGAGCTGAAAGCTCTCATCCCGGTAGTCGGGCTTGAGAATGTCGGCAATCTCCCTGAGGCGGTCACGCATGAACATGGAAAGCTTCTGCTCGTTTTCCTTCCAGTCAAACGTCATGCGCAGCAGCGGCATGCCGTAGGGGTCCTTCCAGGTCGGATCGAGATCCAGCATGTTGGTGCGATAGGACATGACGCTGCCGGTCATCGACAGTTTCATGTGATGACCATAGTGCTTTTGCAGCGCCTCCTTGTACCCTACGCCCCACTTCGGCGTATTTTTGGGCAGCGGCATGCTGATCGGCGTACCGGTCGCCTGCGAGGAGTGCATCTTGGCGCCGCCAATGAAGCCGTGTTTGGCACTGTCAAAGTTGCCCGGCGAGAAGTCATTGAACATGCGCCCGGTAGCACCGGCCGTGGCAAACGGATTGAACTCGATGTCATCAAAATACATGCTGATGCCACCGCCGACCTGATAGGCGTAGTTACGCCCTACCACACCGGTACGAGAGATCGGGTCATAGGGCTTGCCGATCTTCGAGTTCAGCATCAAGCGCACGTTGTTGAGTGAGTAGGACGCCAGCACCACGATATCGGCCGGCTGGAATACCTCGTTGCCGTCACCATCGACATAGGTCACGCCAGTGGCTGTCTTGCCATCGGGAGCCAGTTCAACACGCGTCACGTTGGCATGGGTGCGATATTCAAAATTGCTGCGCCGCTTCAGGGCATCCAGAATGCAGGTCTGGGGCGACGCCTTGGAGTAGTTCAGGCAGCCATACTTCGAGCAGAAGCCGCAGTAGTTACACGGGCCCAGCTGCATGCCATACGGGTTGGTCCATGCCCGTGACACGTTGGCCGACGGGTTGGGAAACGGGTGATATCCCAGCTGACGAGCCGCCTTGTCGAACATGACAGTGTTCTGGGTATCCTGCAGTGCCGGCAGCGGATAGGGTTCGCTGCGCGGCCCCTCAAACGGATCGCCCCCTTCCTGAATCTCGCCGTTGAGATTGCCCGTGGTGCCGGACTGACCGCATACCTTCTCGAAAAAGGTGAAGTGCGGCTCCAGCTCGTCCCAGCTGACCCCGAAGTCCTGAATCTGCATGTCTTCCTGCAGCACGCCGGGCTCAAAGTTTTCATCAGCGAAGCTCTTGAGCGCCAGATCCGTCGGTGTCGGGCGGATCAACACGCCCGTCCAGTGCGCACCGGCACCGCCGACGCCATCACCAGGCAAGAACGCGCCCAGCTTACGCTGCGGCAGGGCCCGCTCATCAAGACCACGACGAATCGTGACCGCCGACTGCTTCGGCTTTTGCATCATCTTGTGACGATAGCCGTAGGCCAGCTCATCGGCCGGTTTGGGATAGGCAAAATCTTCATGCGTGCGGTCAGCGCCCCTTTCGAGCGCCAGAACGTTGAGACCGGCATCGGTCAGCTCCATCCCCATGATGGAACCACTCCAGCCCAAACCCACGATCACCGCATCGACAGGCGCTTTTTGAATCGCCATGTGTACTCCTGAAACCTTGAAACAGGAGATGGCCGCCCCGGGCGTATCACGCCCGCCGGACCATCTCCGTCATATTAAAATGATTTACTGATTGTGCTCGGGGCGGGTGCCGTTGCCATCGCCGCTGCGCTTTTTGAACTCTTCGCCGTCAATCACCGACGCGGGAGCCGTGCTGAAGCTACGCTCGTGGAGCTCATCACGTACCCTTGAGACTTCATCGGCCGTGACTTTACCCCCCTGGTTGCTCCAGCCCTGGCGTACAAAGGTCGCCAGATCAGCGACTTCTTCATCCGACAGACGCCAGGCAAAACCGGGCATGACCAGCTTCGACGGCATTTTCTCGGTCGAGGGCATTTCGGCGCCGGCCAGAATGGTATGAATAAGGCCGGTGGGATTGTCGGCATTGGCCAGCGAGTTGCCATCCAGCGCCGGGAACACGCGCGGCGCGCCCATGCCATCATTGAAGTGGCAGGCACTGCAGTTATCGAGATAGAGACGCTCGGCCGAACTCAGATCCTTTGCGGCATCCAGATGGGCCCGGGTATTGTCTTCTTCGCCCGTTTGCGCCACGTCAGCGTTGCTGCTCTCATTGGCCGGCAGGCTCTTGAGATAGACCGCAATGGCACGCAGATCCTCTTCACTCATGTGCGAGGTGCTGTTTTCAATGACGTCGGTCATTTCGCCGGACACCACGTTGCGCTCGTTACGACCGGTGGCCAGATATTCGACGATATCGTCTTCACTCCAGGTCACCATCCCGTGCGGACCATCACCCTTGCCACGCAGTGAGGGCGCCAGCCAGTCGTTGAGATCGGCACCGGAGAGGTAGTCATCACCGCTGTCATCAAGCGCCTTTTCCTGCTGGAAAATGCCGCGCGGAGTATGACAGCTGCCACAGTGCCCCAGCCCTTCGACCAGGTAAGCGCCACGGTTGATCTGTTCGCTGCGATCCGCCTTCGGCTCAAATACCTCGCCACCGGCAAACAGCCAGTTCCAGGCGGAAATGCCCCAGCGCTGATTGAAGGGGAAGGAAAGGCTCGTCTCTTCAGGCTGGTGCTGAACCGGCTCAACCCCTTTCATGAAGTAGACGTAAAGGGCGTGGATATCCTCATCGGATACCCTGGCGTAAGAGGGATAAGGCATGGCCGGATAGAGGTTGGCACCATCGGCGCGCTTGCCGTCGCGCAGCGCCGCGGCAAATTCCTCTTCGCTCCAGTCGCCAATACCGGTCTTTTTATCCGGCGTGATATTGGTGGAGTAGATCGTGCCGAATGGGCTTTCGATACCCAGCCCGCCTGCAAAGTCTTCACCATCGGGCGCGGTATGACAGGCTACGCAATCGCCTGCCCGGGCCAGATACGCGCCTCGCTCAATGGTCTCATCGTTATCGGCTGCGCTGCTGGTGGTGGCCATCATCAGCGTCCCGATGCCCGCCAGCACTGCCATCATTTCTTTTCTATTCACTTGCCTGTTCCTGTAGCGAATCAATACTGCAGCGACTCTGGGATTTAGCCGCGCTCACCGCTGAGACTGACGGGGCCAAGCGGATATTCAACGTCATGCTGATCCACCCAGTCACGGAAGCTGCCACGCGCACCGGGGAAGCCCACCATCTTCCAGGGTCCCATGTGACGGTTGCCGCCATAGATGGGATCGGCGAAATAACCTTCGTGCGTGTTCTGCAAAAGCCCGGAGAAGAAATCAGCGGCGGGCAGCCACTCTTCATCCATCGCTGCAAAATCGATATTGCCCTTTTCCAGATCGCTCAGTACCTGATCACGCGTTTGGGCATCAAGGGCGTCAAAGGATGCCCCGTGCGTCTGCTGGCACCAGCGCTGCGTCAGCGCGATACCGCGCTGATAGACTTCCCGGGGCGTATAGGGATACTGAAATCCCAGATCCGGAGAGCCGGCAACAAAGGGCCCTTCCATGTACCAGTCGGTGGCGTGACCGTAATCACCATCCAGCTGACGATCGATGAAGACAGGAACGTGGGCCTCAAGTGCGCCCGGTCCATTGCCTTGTGAAGGGATCAGGCGGTCACAGGCGGCCAGTATGAAGGCCCACTCGTCGTCGTTGAAAAACAGGGGGGAATAGTCGCTCAGCGCCGGCGCCTGTTCGGCGGCCTGGGCAGTCAGCGTTACGCCGCTGCCAAGGGTAATGGCGGGAATCATCGTCAGCGAACCACGAATGAAATCGCGGCGCTGTCTGTTCTGTATCCGGGAAGACATGTCAGGTTCCTACAGGGATTCTTGTCGCAATGGCGGCCTTGAGTATCAGACCCTTGTTTAAATTTGTTTACGGGTCATGTCTGGCTCACGGCTGAATGCGGTGATGTGTCGCAGCGCGCGCCACATTATCATTAATACGACAATAGTTTAAGTTTCGTTTCAATGACGATGTCGGTGAGCAGGGAACGGGGTCAGCTATCCGTTTGCCGCAAATACCCGGGGCAATGCCCTGTCGGGCTGTTACTCAATGGGGAGCCGGCCCTTTTCAATAATGGCCAGGCGCTGATGGCGGGAGAGTTTCTTGATACGGCGCTCAAGGCTGAGCGCACGGCCCTGGTCACCTACCTGACAGGAAAAACGCAGCTGCAGTGGCCCCTTGCCCCGCAGGGCTCTGGCACAGCGGGTGCCACCGCGCTGATGCTCGTTGAAACGGCGTGCCACATCGGTGGTCACGCCGGTATAAAGATGCCCCAGCCGGTTTTCAATGATGTACAGCGACCAGACTGGCGCCTCCACGTCGTCCGGCCCCTCCTGATCAGCGAGACAGGCCATCCAGTGGTTCCCTGAAGGCGCGCAGGATCGAGTCATAGTGATTCGGATCACTATCACTGCGCCTGGCAAAGATGGAAGAACCGGAGACGAAGGTATCGGCGCCGGCTTCGGCAATTTCGCCGATGTTGTCCGCATTGATACCGCCATCCACCTGCAGGCGAATGGGTTTGCCGGTGGCATTGATCATCGCGCGGGCCAGACGCAGCTTGTCCATCATGGCGGGAATGAAGGACTGCCCACCAAAACCTGGATTGACCGTCATCACCAGCAGCATCGACAGCTTGTCGAGCACGTGATCCAGCGTGGACAGCGGGGTGGCCGGATTAAGCGCCAGGCCTGCTGTCGCCCCGCCATCAATGATCAGCTGCAGCGAGCGGTCGATATGCAGACTGGCCTCGGGATGAAAGGTAATGTGATTGGCCCCGGCATCCAGAAAGGCACGAATCAGATCGTCTACCGGCGACACCATCAGGTGAACATCGATCTCCGCGGTCACGCCGTAATTGCGCAGCGCATGACACACGCCGGGCCCGAAGCTCAGGTTGGGCACATAGTGATTGTCCATGACATCGAAGTGGATCATGTCGGCGCCGCTGGCCAGCACATCGTCTACTTCCTGCCCCAGACGGGCGAAATCCGCCGATAGAATGGAAGGCGCAATCCTGAAGGGTTGTTGCACTGTAAACACCTCGTCAAACAAATTCGATATCCATCAGCGTACACCCCGATCACGTGGGGTAACAGAGTCGTGCCGAGTGATCGTTGAAGTCGTGGCACAAAAAAGGGCCGCATCATGGCGGCCCCGGATCAGGACGCTAAAAAATCAGTTTTCACACTCATAGCGTTTGACGGCGTCCAGCGCCTCTTCCTCGGTTTCATATTCACTGAGCAGGGTATCCTTATCAGGATTGACGCCGCGAACTTCATATACGGTTGTACCGCCGCCCTTGTCGACCTTCTTTACGCAGGCTGTGCGGGGGGTAGGCGTTTGATCAGGCATGGCAATAACCTCTGAGTGAACGTGCAGGAATCACTATAGTGCATGCCCGCCGCTAAGCGAGCCCTCTGCTGATTTACCGTCACTGACTGACTTTCGGAGACGACGCAGATCCTTTATTTCGCCATACTCATTCATCAGCACTAATGTAAAACCATAAACAATATAAAAGGGAATTCAAATGTCTGCACGCAAACCACCCATGCTGGCCGGGCTGCTGTGCCTGCTTTTGATGCTGACCTCACTGAGCGCCGCTGCTCAGGCGCCCATCATTGAAGGTGAGCGCTTCCATCCCGAGCCCGGACAGCGCGCCATGGTCGTTACCAGCCATACGCTGGCAAGCCGCGTGGGTCGCGACATTCTGCGTGAGGGTGGCAACGCCGTGGATGCTGCTGTCGCCATCGGCTTTGCACTCGCCGTGGTACAGCCACGCTCGGGCAATATTGGCGGCGGCGGTTTCATGGTGATCTCCGATGAGAAAAGCGGTGATGTGACGTCGATCGACTATCGGGAGACCGCCCCCGCCGGCGCCTTTGAAACCATGTTTCAGGATGACGAGGGCAATGTGATCGAAAAGGCCTCGCGCTTTTCGGCCAACGCCTCGGGGGTGCCCGGAACAGTCGCCGGCATGGCGATGGCGCTTGAGCGCTACGGTTCCATGCCGCTTGAACAGGTCATGGCACCGGCCATTCGTCTGGCCCATGACGGCTTTGCCATCCCGCAGCGCTTTGCCGACGGCCTCAACGACAGCCGCGAACAGCTGGAAAAAAACGACGGCACACGTCGATTGTTCTACAAGGCCGACGGCAGCGACTGGCGCGCAGGAGAGGTCTTCAAACAGCCCGAACTGGCAGCCACGCTGACCCGTATTGCCCAAAACGGGCCGCGCGAGTTTTACGAGGGTGAAACCGCTGACCACCTGATCGATACCATCCGGGCCTTTGATGGCATCATGACCCGGGAAGATTTGAAGAATTATCGGGCCGTTGAGCGCGCGCCGGTTCACGGTACCTATCGGGGTTACGACGTCTATGCGATGGCCCCGCCCTCTTCCGGCGGCGTGCATATCGTGCAGATTCTGAACATGCTGGAAAACGATGACCTGACCCGCATGGGCTTTGGCTCTGCCGCCACCATGCATCTAATGAGCGAGGCGATGCGTCGCGCCTACGCGGATCGCTCAAAGTACCTGGGTGATCCAGACTTCCTTGATGTACCGGTCGAGGCACTGACCTCAAAGGCGTATGCCCGCGAGCTTCGCGCGCAGATTTCAGCCGGTCGGGCGACACCGTCAGAGGCCATTGGCCCGGGAAACATCACCCCTTATGAGTCCAACGAGACCACCCACTATTCGGTGGCCGACGATTCGGGGCTGGCCGTCTCCAATACCTATACGCTCAATTTCAGTTATGGCTCCGGCATTGCCGTGGACAAGGCAGGCTTTCTGCTCAACAACGAAATGGATGACTTTTCGGCCAAGCCCGGCGTTCCCAATGCCTTTGGCCTGATCGGTGGCCAGGCCAATGCGGTAGGGCCCGGCAAGCGTATGCTCTCCTCCATGACACCCACCATCGTCAAGCGTGATGGTAAAAACCTTCTGGTCACCGGCAGCCCCGGCGGCTCACGTATTATCACCACCACCCTTGGTGTGATCAGCAACGTGATCGATCACGGCATGAACATCCAGTCGGCCGTCAGCGCGCCGCGTTTTCACGATCAGTGGCTGCCCGATGAGCTTCGCATCGAGGATGGCTTCAGTCCGGACACCCTGCGCCTGCTGGAAGGCATGGGCCACCACGTGGTTCAGCAATCGGCCATGGGCGCCAGCCAGTCGATACTGATCAACGAGGACGGCTTTCAGGGCGGCGCCGACCCGCGCCGGGAAACCTCCTCGGCAATGGGCCTCTGACTCGCTCGGCAGGAGAGGCATGGCCTCTCCTGCCGGCGTAATCCTGGCTCAGGTTTAAAGAACAAAATGGCATAACCAGCCTGATTGTCATTCCCACGAGTTTTGTTTAGCCTCTGCTCATTGCCAGACTCACTGGCTACAGATAAAAAATCCTGCCGATCAGATGCCGGGGAACACGATATGTTTTTACGCACGACCCTTTTGCGCCGTGTGGTGGCGACAGCTGCGCTAAGCATGGCACTGGGCAGCACACAGGCCTTCAGCGCCGATCGCGAGCTGCTCAACGCCTCCTACGATATCGCGCGCGAACTCTTTGCCGAGCTCAATCCGCAGTTCGTTGAGCACTGGCAGGAGGAACATGGGGAATCCGTTGAGGTCAAGCAGACCCACGCCGGCTCTTCGACCCAGGCACGCGCGATCCTGCAGGGACTGCGCGCAGATGTTGTCACCTTCAATCAGGTGACCGACGTCGACGTACTGGCACAGAAGGGGCAATTGATTCCCGACGACTGGCAGTCTCGCCTGCCCAATTACAGCTCGCCCTACTATTCGACCATGGCCTTTCTGGTCAGAAAGGACAATCCGAAGGATATCCACACCTGGGCGGATCTGGCCGGCGATGACGTGGCGCTGGTATTCCCCAACCCCAAGACCTCCGGCAACGGACGCTATACCTATCTGGCAGCCTGGGCCGCCAGCAATCACGACAACGGCAATGATGATGCCGCCACGCGTGATTACATGAAAAGGATGCTGGCCAATGTCGAAGTCTTCGACACCGGCGGTCGCGGTGCCACGACCACCTTTGCCGAGCGCGGCATCGGCGATGTGCTGATCACGTTTGAATCGGAAGCCAACAACATCCGCAACCAGTACGGCCCGGACGACTATGAGGTCGTCGTGCCGCCGGTGGATATCATGGCCGAGTTCCCGGTGACCTGGGTGGACAAAAACACTGCGCGCAACGGTACCGAGGATCTGGCGAAGGGCTATCTGGAGTACCTCTATTCGCCTGAAGCACAGCGCACGCTGGCGCAGTACTACTACCGCGTCAACGATGACGAGATCAGCAAGGAGTTTGCCGAGCGCTTCCCGCAGACCACGCTACTGCGTGTCGAAGACGCACTGGGGAGCTGGGAAGATGTGATGCAGACACATTTTGCCAACGGTGGTGAACTCGACCAGTTGCAGCGCCGTTAATGAGCACGCGTTCTGCCAGAGTACTGCCAGGGTTTTCGCTGTCACTTGGCGTGACCCTGCTGTTCGTCTCTCTGATCCTGCTGTTGCCGATGACCAGTCTCATCGGCCAGCTCTCTACGCTGTCATGGTCACAGTACTGGGCAGCCATTACCGACCCTCGCCTGATCGCAAGCTATAAGGTGACGCTGCTGGCAGCGCTGGCAGCCTCGCTTTTCAACGCGCTGTTCGGGCTTTTGATGGCCTGGGTGCTGGCACGCTACACGTTTCCCGGCAAGCGTATTCTCGATGCGCTGATGGATCTGCCCTTTGCCCTGCCCACGGCGGTGGCTGGCATTACGCTGGCCACGCTTTATTCACGCAATGGTGCGGTTGGCAGCCTGCTGGACCCGCTGGGGATCGAGGTGGCCTATACCTGGCTGGGCATTGCGCTGGCCATGGCCTTTACCAGCGTGCCCTTTGTCGTGCGCACCGTACAGCCGGTCCTTGAAGACCTGCCAGCGCAGGCCGATGAAGCAGCGCTCACGCTGGGGGCCAGCAATCTGTACGCCTTTCGACGGGTCATCCTGCCGCATATCTGGCCGGCCGTGGTCACCGGTACCGGGCTTTCCTTCGCCCGCTCGCTGGGCGAATTTGGCGCCGTCATATTCATTGCCGGCAACATGCCCTACCGCACCGAAGTGGTCTCCCTGATGATGGCCACACGTCTGGAAGAGTATGACTACGCAGGCGCCGCGGCCATTGCGTCGCTGGTGATGCTGGTGTCGCTATTGCTGCTGCTGGCCATCAATCTCTGGCAGGGACGTTTCTATCGCCGTCTGCATGGTGGGAGGCACTGACATGAAGCGCATTGGCGACGGTACCGGCACACGTCTGGGGCTGATCACGCTGGCCGTAATACTGACAACGCTGTTTCTGGTCATCCCGCTGGCCGGCATTTTCTATCAGGCCTTTGCCGAAGGTCTTGCGCCATTCTGGCAGAACCTGACCAGCAACTTCACTCGGGAAGCGATCGGCCTGACGCTGCTGATTGCACTGATGACCGTGCCGGTCAATCTGATATTTGGCATCTTTCTGGCCTGGCTGGTGACCCGCTTCACCTTCCCTGGTCGGCGCATTCTGCAGACATTGATCGATATACCCTTTGCGGTCTCGCCGGTAGTGGCCGGTCTGCTCTACCTGCTGCTGTATGGCCGCACCGGATGGCTGGGCAGCATCCTCTCCGAGCAGGACGTGCAGCTGATGTTTGCCTGGCCGGGCATGGTGCTGGTCACCATTTTCGTCACCTGTCCGTTTGTGGCGCGCGAGCTGATCCCGCTCATGCAGGCCCAGGGCAGTGCCGAGGAAGAGGCCGGTGTGACACTGGGCGCCAGCGGCTGGATGCTTTTTCGACGCATTACCCTGCCCAATATCCGCTGGGCGCTGGTCTACGGCGTGATTCTGACCAACGCCCGAGCCATCGGCGAGTTTGGCGCCGTCTCGGTCGTTTCGGGCAGCATTCGTGGCGAGACCATCAATCTGCCGCTGCAGGTGGAGCTTTTGTATCAGGATTACAACACGGTGGGCGCCTTCACCAGCGCGGCATTGCTGGCAGCTCTTGCCATCGTGACGCTGATGATCAAGGCCCTGCTTGAGTGGCATACCCATCGTCGGGAGAAAACAGCATGAGTATCAGCGTGACCGGTGTCTCCAGACGCTTTGGCAACACGACCGCCCTGCATCCGCTGTCGTTGGAGATTGCCAAGGGAGAGATGGTGGGGCTGCTGGGACCATCAGGCTCTGGCAAGACCACGCTTTTGCGCATCATTGCAGGTCTTGAGACACCCAACAGTGGCTCGATCCATTTTGGCGACCGCGACGTGACCCACGTGCACGTTCGAAAGCGCCGGGTCGGATTCGTCTTTCAGCACTACGCGCTTTTTCGGCACATGAGCGTATTTGAGAATGTGGCCTTTGGATTGCGCGCAAGGCCTTCCAGCGAACGCCTGTCCAACGCCGAGATTCATGACCGGGTGCATCATCTGCTTGAGCGTGTACGTCTTGAAGCACTGGCCAAACGTCTGCCGGCGCAGCTTTCCGGTGGACAGCAGCAGCGCGTGGCGCTGGCGCGCGCCCTGGCGGTCGAGCCCGAGGTGCTGCTGCTGGATGAACCCTTCGGGGCGCTGGATGCCAAGGTACGACTGGAACTGCGGCGCTGGCTCAGGCATCTGCACGAGGAATTCAACTTTACCAGCGTGTTTGTGACGCACGATCAGGAGGAGGCCCTTGAGCTTTCCGATCGGGTGGTGGTCATGAGCAACGGCCGCATCGAGCAGATCGACACGCCGCAGACGCTGTATCGCGCACCCGCCAACCGCTTTGTATTCTCGTTTCTGGGCGAAACCAACCGCTTTGCCGGTGAGTATCGTGAAGGTCGACTGCATCGGGATCAGGCATGGATACAGCTGGACAAGGCAGGCGCTCCGACCAGTGAGGTACTGTTACGCCCGCATGAGCTGATACTGACCACCGCACCGGATGCGCGGGCGCATTTGCCGGTGACCGTTGATGCGGTCTCGCCGGTAGGCAGCGATGTACGTATCGAACTGACTGCCGACTGGATGGATACACCCTGGCTTGCCAGCATCACCCATCACGACTTTGATCGACTCAGGCCCGAGCGCGGAGGCGCCTTCTTTGTCATTCCCGCCCGCTGGCACCAGTTCGCACCGGAAAACGCCTGAGCACTTTTGTTGCACGAAAGATCAACTCACCGGTCAGTCCATGCAAGGCCAACGCGCTTGTCGGCCTTGCATGCGTGGTCATGATCGATCGTTCGGGTAGATCAACATGACAGCGGGGTCTTGCGCCGCAGTCGCCAGGCAATATCGGTCATGCCGCGATCATCCGGCTGCTCGCCCAGCCTCTCCAGCACGAAGTTGGGGGCAAAAAGGCGCTGTATCTCCTCATCGGTGACCACATAGGGCGGCCCCTGATCACGGCGTTCATCACGCACCACCGAAATCAGGAGCCCTTCCACGCCAGGGCGACACAGCTCGGCCAGCCTGAGCGCATAGCGCTGACGAGCGGTCTCGGGTAGTGCAATCAGCGCAGCCCGGTCATAAAAGGCATCGATGGCTTCTCCCTGGTCTGCTTCCAGATGAAAGAAGTTGCCCACGTCGAGCGTTACCTCGGCACGTTTGGTCTGCGCCGGGCTCACGAATCGTTCAAACCCGGGTCGAGGGTCAGCCTGCGGCCGGGCCTCACCCTGTGCCTCAAACCAGCCCTGGACGGCCGCCTCTACCAGCTCGACGCCCAGTACGGGATGGCCGCGCTGAGCCAGCCAGTGAATATCGCCACTTTTCCCGCACAGCGGGAGCAGCACGCGAGCGTGGGATGCTATACCCAAAAGTGGCCAGTAACGTGCCAGCATGGGCTGGACGCTGTCGCTGTGAAAGCCGATGCGCCCTTCCCGCCAGCGGTCAAACCACTGCTCGCTACCCTGATCGGAAGAAGCCATGATCAGAACCAGCGATCACGCTTCTTGCGACGTCTTGGCAGATGCGGCACCAGCAATCCCAGCACCAGCCCGGCACCTGCCACGCTGCCACCGTAGACGAAGTAGCGCATCAAAAGATCTTCACGCTCGGTGTCGAGCCTTGCCTGGTACTCGCGCATTTTGGACTGCGCCTGAGTGAGCTGGGCATTGAGGTCATCATTGCTGGTCTGAAGTTCATTGACACGGGCCTGACTGCTTTCCAGCGATGTCTTCATGTCGGCCACCCGGCTGTTCCACTCATCATCAATGCCTTCAAGCCGCTGCGTCAGGGACTGCACGCGCTCCTGCATTTCAGGCACCTGTTCCTGCACGCTCTGCTCTGCCTGCAGGTCATCGCTGGGAATCCAGACACTGTCACCGCTTTCGGTACGAATACGGCTGTATTTGCCCTGGGTTTCAAGCTGTGTCACCCGCTGACCGGCATCCACCGTGCCCACGATACGATAACTGTCGGTGGGGCCACTTCGGACATAGGTCGACAGCGAATCGCTGACCCAGCGGGCTTCGTCAGCGTAAGCGGTGCTGACCCCGACACCCAGTAAAATACCGACGCAAAGTTTTCCAATTGTTTTCATGGGAAGTCATTGTTCGTTAAAAATTGATCGTCACATCATGGTGGCTGCGCCGGACGTACCCATTACCTGATCCCGATGAAATCGCTCATCCACAGTTTCTGTGGATAACCTACGGGACAACCTGATCACATGACGCATAAAGCGCCCGGCAGACAGGCCATGACACCATTTTGCTCAAAAAATGTTCAGCCAGAGACCCTACTCTTCGCGCGGCGGCCAGTGCATGGCGCCCGGAAAGGCAGTGACATTGCCTTCTGCCTTGACCGCTCTTGGAGCCCCTTCGTGCTCCACTTCGTCGATGCGGACAATGGCATTCATCGGCAGATAGCTGCGCGAGACGCCTTCAAAGGTACGACGCAGCTTTTCAGCACCGGGGTCGACCACCATTCTGGCGTCATCGCCAAACACCACGCCCTCGATCTCGATAAAGCCCCACAGCTCGCTCTGGAAGATATCGCGCGCGTAAAGCTCCCAGAGCTCGCCCTGCTGCAGAAAACTGATTCTATAAAGTGGCCTTGCCGCCATGTACGCTGAACCCTCATTCTATTGCGCCAGACCAAAGAAAGATCGCCGCGCCGCCGTCATGGGCCGCGACAAGCGCGGGAGTCTATCATAGGCTTTTGCACCGATGGCGCCCGTCATGACCGCGCTCACGCGTTGATACACAAAGACTATTTTTCACTACACAAGCGCATGCTGGCCTGTACCTGCGCCCTTGCGTATAATTTCGCCATCTCATGTCGCAGTGCGACACTTCACGGCACTCCTCTCGATGGTAGGGCGAAAGCACGGCAGGTTTTGTGCTGTCATCGCTGGATCATCGTCTGACACCCACTTTTTTATATGTACCCAAGGCCCATGACGAAGAAACTCTTCATCAAGACCCACGGCTGCCAGATGAACGAGTATGACTCGGCTCGCATGGCCGACCTGCTGGGCGAGTCCCATCAGATGGAACTGACGGACAACGAGCACGAGGCGGATGTCATCCTGCTCAATACCTGCTCGATTCGCGAGAAGGCGCAGGAAAAGGTGTTTCATCAGCTTGGCCGCTGGAAAAAGCTCAAGGCGGCCAACCCGAATCTGGTGATTGGCGTCGGTGGCTGCGTGGCGAGCCAGGAAGGCGACAACATTCAAAAGCGCGCCCCCCATGTTGACATGGTTTTTGGCCCGCAGACCCTGCATCGCCTGCCGGACATGATGGATAACCGCAACGAAAGCGGAAATCTGATTTCGGTGGTGGATGTCACCTTCCCCGAAATCGAGAAGTTCGACCGTCTGCCGGCGCCCAACTCCGATGGTGCCTCGTCGTTTGTGTCGATCATGGAAGGCTGCTCGAAGTATTGCAGCTTCTGCGTGGTGCCCTACACTCGTGGCGAGGAGATCTCACGCCCGTTCGAGGACGTGCTTGATGAAGTCGTCCACCTGGCCGAACAGGGTGTGCGCGAAATCAATCTGCTGGGCCAGAACGTCAATGCCTATCGCGGCATGGATGACAGCGGCGAAGAGATCGATCTGGCCGAAATGATTGCGGCCGTGGCCGCTGTGGATGGCATCGACCGTATCCGCTTTACCACGTCACACCCGGTGGAGTTTACCGACAGCCTGATCGAGGCCTTCGGCGAGATTCCCGAGCTGGTCAGCCATCTGCACCTGCCGGTGCAGTCGGGTTCCGATGCCATTCTCAAGGCGATGAAACGCGGTCACGGTCGCGAAGAGTATATTGCCAAGATGGAGCGCATTCGTGAAAAGCGCCCGGACATCAGTTTTTCCTCTGACTTCATTATCGGCTTTCCGGGTGAGACCGAGCAGGACTTTCTGGACACGATGGATCTGATCGAGCGCATCGGTTTTGATCATTCCTTCTCGTTTGTCTATTCCAAACGCCCCGGCACACCGGCTTCTGATCTGCCCGACGATACCCCGGAACTGGTCAAGAAACAGCGCCTGAAGATTCTTCAGGATCGCATCACCCAGAATGCGATCGGTATCTCGCGGCGCATGGTGGGTACGACCCAGCGCATTCTGGTCTCGGGCTTTTCACCCAGGGACCCGGGTGAGCTTTCCGGCCGCACCGAAAATAACCGCGTGGTCAACTTCCGCGCCGCCAATCCGATCGATCTGATTGGATACTTCGTCGATGTTGAAATCGTCGAAGCCTTCCCCAACTCTCTGCGTGGTGAGCTTGTCTCTTCACAGAAATACTGATGGGCAGATGCGCGTCTGATGTCATATCGCATGTACCGGACGGGCGCGCCATCGCGAGCACCATGACGCGATGGCGACTCTTCCTTTTCGATCGAACAATTGATGCTATTGTTCCCCTAAAGGATCAGATTCAGACTGCCTTCCAATGACGCAACGACCGGACCTAACATTGACCCAGAAAACCGCCAACGCGCATCGTATTCTTCAGCTGTCGCTGGAACCCAATGACCCCATGCGGCTGGCCAATCTCAGCGGTCAGCAGGATGAACATCTTCATCTGATCGAGCAGCGCCTTGAAGTCACGGTACGCAATCGTGGCAACGAGTTTCAGCTGGCCGGCAACGCAGCACGCGTCAAGGCCACTGCCAACGTGCTGGAGCATCTGTACCGCGAAACCCAGACGCAGACCCTGTCGCCGGAAATCGTGCATCTTTATCTGCAGGAATCGGGCCTTGAATCGATTGCCGAGGATGAAGAAGACGATCTGCCCCGCGAGGGCGTCATCCTGCGTACGCCGCGCGCCGTCATCAAGCCCCGCGGGCAGAATCAGCAGCAGTACGTTGAACACATCCGAAATCATGACATCAACTTCGGCATCGGTCCTGCCGGTACAGGCAAGACCTATCTGGCCGTTGCCGCCGCGGTTGAAGCGCTCAATCAGCAGGAGGTGCGCCGCATTCTGCTGGTGCGCCCGGCCGTTGAAGCCGGCGAAAAACTCGGATTTTTGCCGGGCGATCTGGCCCAGAAGATCGATCCCTATCTGCGTCCGCTGTACGACGCCCTTTACGAGATGCTCGGCTTTGAACAGGTCAACAAGCTGATCGAAAAGCAGGTGATCGAGATTGCGCCGCTGGCCTACATGCGCGGACGCACGCTCAACAACGCCTTTGTCATCCTCGATGAGAGCCAGAACACCACGCGCGAGCAGATGAAGATGTTTTTGACGCGTATTGGCTTTGGCTCCACCGCCGTGATTACCGGCGATGTAACGCAGGTCGATCTGCCGCGTGGCACGAATTCAGGTCTGATTCACGTGCTCAACGTGCTCAAGGATGTCAACGGCATCAGCATGACCCGTTTTGCCTCCAAGGATGTGGTTCGTCACCCGCTGGTCGCACGCATCATCGATGCCTACGAGGCGCACGAATCCGAAGAGGATCGCCACTCATGAGCGATGCTGTCTACGTCGACCGTCAGGTAGCGGTCGACTTTGACGCACTTCCCGAAGCACAGGCACTCGAGCACTGGTTTACTACAGTGCTTGAGCATTTTCCGGGAGAGTCCCGTCGCGAGATGACGGTACGTTTTGCCAGTGAAGCAGAAAGCCGTACGCTCAATCATGATTACCGCGGTCGCGACAAATCGACCAACGTGCTTTCCTTTCCCTTTGAGGCACCGCCGGGTGTTGCCCTTCCCCTGCTGGGTGATCTGGTGATCAGTCCTCACGTGGTCGAACGCGAGGCGCTTGAGCAACACAAGCGCCTCGAGGATCACTTCGTCCACATGATCGTGCATGGTACGCTGCATCTATTGGGTCTTGACCACATCGATGACGATGAGGCCGAGGCCATGGAACAGCTCGAGCGGGACATCCTGTCCACGCTGGGCATTTCTGATCCCTATGCTGTTATTTTTGAAGATGACACAAGGCATGACAGCCATCAGGTATCCGAGGAGAAGAGAACCGACGCATGAGCGATGACCGACCGGCAAGTCAGCCATCCCGATCCTGGCTTGACAGAATAATCGGCGCTTTTTCCGGCGATAACGAAGAGCCCAGCAGTCGCGATGAGCTGATCAGCTTTCTCAAGGAAGCTTCCACGCGATTGAGCCTCGATCAGGATGGTCTGACCATCATTGAAGGGGCCTTTGATATCAGCACCATGCAGGCACGTGAAGCCATGGTGCCCCGCTCCCAGATCGTGGCCATTCAGGCCGATCACTCTCCCGATCAATGCCTGCCCATCATTCGCGAGACCGCCCATTCACGCTATCCCGTCATTGATGACAATCTTGATGAGGTGGCGGGCGTATTGCTGGTCAAGGATATGCTGCCGCTCATTCTCCAGGACAGCGAGGAGCGACAGCGCTTCAAACTGCGCGATGTATTAAGACCGGCCCTGTTCATCCCTGAATCCAAGCGGCTCAACAATCTGCTGCGCGAGTTTCGCGATACGCGTAATCACATGGCCATTGTCGTTGACGAATACGGTGGCACGGCCGGCATCATCACCATCGAGGATATTCTCGAGCAGATCGTCGGTGATATCGAGGATGAGCACGATATCGATGAAGAAGACGATATTCGTGATCTGGGCAACGGCACCTATGCCGTCAAGGCCCTGACCCCCATTGATGATTTCAACGAGCGCTTTGAAACCAGCTTTTCCGACGAGGAGTTTGATACCGTTGGCGGTCTGGTCATGCAGCGCTTTGGGCATCTGCCGGCACGCAATGAATCCACCGAGCTTGATCACTGGCGCTTTACGGTCATGAATGCCGACAGCCGCCGCATTCGCTGGCTTCAGGCTGCGAGAACCGATACCAGGGCCGCCACGGCCGATGCCCATCAGCCTGATAACTGATACGTTTTTTCGGCAGGTCTGAACGGCCCCCTGCCTTGTGAACCCCGTCCCGGGCAGGCATGATCGCCTGCCCGTTTTTGTCAGAGGATGCAGCATGGCCTCCCTTCTACAGCGTCGCGGCGTCAGCTCGCTTCTGGCCCTGCTGGCCGGCGCACTCACTACACTGACCTTTGCCCCCTTTGGCCTCTGGTGGCTTGGCCCCGTGGCGCTGGCAGTGTTTTATGCCGTGCTACAGCAGACCAGCCTGCGTCAGGCGTTATGGCGTGGCTGGCTGTTCGGTGCTGGCATGTTTGGCAGCGGTGCCTCATGGGTCTATGTGTCGATTCATGACTATGGCAATACCGGCGGACCACTGGCTATCGTGCTGACGGTGCTTTTTATCGTGGCCATGGCGCTTTTCATGATGTTGCCTGCGCTGCTGTATCGCCTCTGCGCTGCTTCAAGGCTCGATGTTGTAGCCTTTGCCGGCGCCTGGGTGCTGGGTGAAGCCTTTCGCAGCTGGGCCTTTACCGGTTTTCCCTGGCTTTTTCTGGGCAGCGCCCATGTTGAGTCGCCGCTGGCCAGTCTGGCGCCGCTGGGCGGCGTCTATCTTGTGACACTGGCGGTGGCCCTGAGCGGCGCTCTGCTGGCAAAAATTCTTCTGGCTCGTGTCTGGTGGCTGCTCGCACCACTGGCAGCCGTGTGGTTGATTCCGCTGGCCCTGCCGACCCAGTGGGCCGGCCCTTCAGGCGATGAGGTGACAGTCTCGCTGGTGCAGGGCGACCTGGCCCAGCTCAGCAAGTGGACACCCGAGGGCCAGCGTGATGCTGCCAACACCTATTTTCGCCTGACTCGCGAGCAGGCGCTGGACAGTGATCTTGTCATTTGGCCGGAAACCGCGCTGCCCATGCTGGAGCAGCAGGCCATGCCCTTTTTACAGCGTGTACAGTCCACGCTGCCGGCAGATAGCACCCTGATGACGGGAATCATGCAGCGAGATCGTAACGGCATGTTCTACAACAGCATGATTTCGCTGGGCGAGCAGCCGGGGCAATATCGCAAGGCGCACCTGGTGCCCTTTGGCGAGTACCTGCCACTTGAATCACTACTGGGCGGGTTGCTGCAGATCTTCAATATTCCGATGGGCAACATCGGTGCCGGCGGTGATGACCAGCCACCGCTGCAGGCCCACGGTCTGCGTCTGGGTGTCGCCATCTGCTATGAAATCGTCTATCCCGAACTGGTGCGCGCGCGCGCCGAACAGGCCAACGCCCTGGTCACCATTTCCAACGATACCTGGTTTGGCCACTCCATCGGTCCCCTGCAGCACATGCAGATGGCACAGCTCAGGGCACTGGAGAATAACCGCTATCTGCTCCGGGCAACCAATAACGGCATGACGGCCATCGTCGCACCGGACGGGCACATCATGCGTCAGGCACCGCGCTTTGAACCGGCCGTTCTCAACGGCACCATCCGCCCGATGGAAGGCCTCACGCCCTTTACGCGCATGGGAAGCTGGCCGACGCTGCTCCTGGCACTGTTAATGTTGCTTCCCGGTGGTATCTTGCGCCTTCGCAGGCGTGATCCACACGCCCATTGATCCTTGATGCCCTGGCAGAGACCACGACCATGCTGACCCTTGTAAAGATGTACCTTCTGCCACCGGGCATCATTATTGTGGCGCTATTGTTTGCGCTCGTCGTCGTATGGCACTGGCGCCGACGCTGGGGACGACGCCTGGGCATCGGCGTGGTACTGGTTTTCTGGGCGCTCTCAACCTCACGCGTTGCCACCCTGCTGATGGATCCGCTGGAAAGCGAAGTGCCGATTGCCACGCAGGAGCAATGGCAGCAGGCGCAGGCCATCGTCATTCTCAGCGGCGGGCGTCTTTTCGGACAATCCCAGCTGGAAGGCTTTGATGACGTTACTCCCATGGCCATGCAGCGGCTGGTGGATGGGGCGCGAATCAAGCGCCAGATTGATCTGCCGGTATTGATGACGGGCGGCGGCGGACGGCGTGGTACACGACATTTGCCCGAGGCCGACCTGATGGCGCATCGCTTTGAAGAAAGCTTTGCCCTGCCCGTGAAATGGCGGGAAGTGCAAAGCCACAATACAGAACAGAACGCACTTTATAGCGCCCGAATACTACGCGAAGAAAACATCGATACCATTATTCTGGTGACCAGCGCCTGGCATATGCCCCGTGCTCGTCGTGCCTTTGAAAACGAAGGCCTTACCGTACTGGCCGCACCCACCGGGTTTACCGCCCGCGCAGGCTTTGGCCCACGCAGCTTCTCGCCTGACATGACCGCACTGGGTAACAGCTACTGGGCACTGCATGAATATATCGGACTGATCGTTGGTCGCTAGTCCCCTCTCCCGATAATGCTCAAGCCTCCCGGAGTCGCCCCTGACAATGTCGATGGCGCTCTGGTGAGGCGGGCCGACAAGGCTGATGGCAGACTGAATAGGCAGGTATTCTGCCCATGTTGATCCTCTGTTCAGGAACGCGATCATGTCCAATAACAATCATGTCGGCCCATCAAACAGCGGCGACCACCGCGCTTCGCTCTCGGCCCCCCTGTCGCCTGAAAGACGCAAGGCCATGCATCAGGTCATCATTGCGTCAGCCATCGGCAACTTCGTGGAATGGTTCGATTTTGCCGTCTACGGCTTTCTCGCCATCATCATTGCCCAGCATTTCTTTCCGCCGGGCGAGCCGGCGCTTGCCCTGCTACAGACCTTCGCGGTATTTGCCGTCTCCTTTGCGCTACGACCGATCGGCGGCCTATTTTTCGGCAAACTGGGGGATCGAATCGGGCGCAAGCGGGTGCTGGCCATCACCATCCTCATGATGGCCGGGGCCACGGCACTGATCGGGGTGCTGCCGACCTATGGCGCCATCGGATTTGCCGCACCGCTGCTGCTGGCGCTGGCACGCTGCATTCAGGGCTTCTCGGCAGGTGGCGAGTACGCCGGCGCCTGTACCTATGTACTCGAACATTCTCCTACCCATCAAAAGGCGCGCTATGGCAGCCTGATTCCGGTCTCTACCTTCCTGGCCTTTGCTTCGGCGGCCGGGCTGACCCTGCTGCTGGGCAGCATCATGTCGGAGGGCGCCATGCAGGCCTGGGGCTGGCGCATTCCGTTTCTGCTCGCAGCACCGCTGGGCCTGATCGGTCTATACATGCGCCTGCATCTGGAAGAGTCGCCCGCCTTCAAAACGCTGCAAAAGGCGCCCGAGACGCCGCATGCGACGGTCAGCGAAACGGTGAAGGCGCATGGTGCCACCATTGTCTGCCTCAGCGCCTTTATCTCCGCTACGGCGCTGTCGTTTTACATGTTCACGACCTATCTGGTGACCTATATGCAGGTCGCAGGCAACGCCACCATCACGACTGCCCTGCTGGCCAGCCTGGGGGCGCTGGTCTTTGCAGGGCTGTTTTGCCCGGTCATCGGGCGGCTATCGGATCGGATCGGGCGACGCAACACCATACGCGGTGCCTGTCTGTCCCTGATGGTGGCAGTCTTTCCGGCGTATTATCTGGCCGGCAGCGGTGAGCTGTGGCTTGCCATGCTGGGCGCGTCACTGCTGGCAGTCGGTGCGGTCATGTGTGGTGTGGTAACGGCGGTTCTGATGGCCGAGCAGTTCCCTACCCGGGTGCGCTATACGGCGTCGGCGCTGTGCTACAACGTGGCCTATACCATTTTTGGCGGTACCGCACCGCTGATCGCCACATGGCTGATCGATCTCACCGGCTACTCGCTGGCCCCCGCCTTCTATCTGATCGCCATCGCGGTACTGGCCTTCATTGGCGGTTCGCGCCTGCCGGAATCCGCTCATCGGGCACTGGATGATGATGAAGCAGGCTGGCATGACCAGGCCGTTGTCTCAAACCCAAAGGCAACGGCCATGCCGTCCTGAAAAATCAGTACCCCGCGCGCTGAAAATAACGATGGCCACACTGGTGGCAGGGCTCCAGCAGTTGGCGATAGTGCAGGATAACGGGATGCTCACAGTGAACGCATGCCATGCGTCCCGGTGCCACCACTTCGCCTTCGGTATAGTCAGCGCGCGCGGCTTCAAGCTCTTCCTCGAAACGCCGCTGATCAAGCGCAGTGCGATCAGCGACCGACAAAAGCCCCTGACGCAAACGGTCGGATAACATGCTCAGGTCAATGCCCAGAAAACCTGCCAGACTCTCCCCACCACTGACCAGATAGCGTCGAAAATCGCTGACATCGCGCTCCACCCAGGCGCGCAGAATGGCCAGCTCATCACGCGTGAACTCCTCGACTTCGGCTTCGAAGCTCAACGCTTCATCAAGCTCCTGCTGCATCCCCTCACGGGACAGTGAATCGCTGCGCTCATTAAACCGTGCCACGATGCGTTCATAAGCCTCTGACAAACGACCGGTGCCGTGTTCGTCAGGCGCCTGGCGGGAGGCCTCGGGTGTATCCCCTGAAAGGGTTGAAGACGAAGGATCGTTGTCCCTTGCGGGTTTGTCATGCTCTGTCATGGCCCAGCTCCTTGCGTGTGCGCCCGATGGTATAAACGTCACGGCTCGGGCCTACCTGTCACTGGCCGAGTCGGGTATCCTTGATCACCACCAGCGGCCGGATCGATGTCGTCATTTCAAGCATTGACGGCTCAGGGCGCGCTGTCCAGAACGGTGTTCATGCATCATGACGCGGTTCTGTTGCCTCGACTACCGGTCATTCGGCCCGCACACATTTTCAGGGCGTCGCTGCCCAACGCCAAGGCTTCAAGACGAACACGATGGACGCACAATACAACCCCTTCGAAATCGAACGCGCCGCCCAGCAATTCTGGGACAAAAACCGCTGCTTCAAGGCGGTTGAAGATGCCAACCGCGAAAAATATTACAGCCTGTGCATGTTTCCCTACCCCAGCGGTAAACTGCATATGGGGCATGTGCGCAACTACACCATCGGGGACGTCGTCTCCCGTTTTCAGCGTATGCAGGGCAAGAACGTTCTGCAGCCGATGGGCTGGGATGCCTTTGGCATGCCGGCTGAAAATGCCGCGATCAAGAATCATGTCGCGCCCGGTGACTGGACGTATCAGAACATTGACTACATGCGTGATCAGCTCAAGGCACTGGGATTTGCCTATGACTGGGACCGCGAGTTTGCGACCTGCGACAGCGACTATTACCGCTGGGAGCAATGGTTTTTTGCACGCCTGGTCGAGAAGGGGCTGGTGTACAAGAAAAGCTCCACGGTCAACTGGGACCCGGTCGACCAGACGGTCCTTGCCAACGAACAGGTCATCGACGGTCGTGGCTGGCGCTCGGGCGCGCTGGTGGAGCGTCGCGATATTCCGCTGTGGTTCTTGAAGATTACCGACTACGCCGAAGAGCTGCTGGCTGATCTTGAGCATGTTGACTGGCCCGAGCAGGTCAAGACCATGCAGCGCAACTGGATCGGCAAGTCGCGCGGTCTCGAACTGAGCTTTGATGTGGCAGACGACGGCCCTGACCTGCCGGCGAACAGCGAGAAGCTGACGGTGTTCACGACCCGTCCGGATACCCTGATGGGCGTCACCTATCTGGCCGTGGCCGCGGATCACCCGCTGGCCGAGGCGGCAAGTGCAAATGTTGAAGGCATGACGGCCTTTCGTCAGGAGTGTCGCCAAGGCGGTACTTCGGAGGCCGACATGGCGACCATGGAGAAAAAGGGGCTGGCCACCGGCTTTGAAGCGGTGCACCCCATCAGCGGCGATCGCCTGCCCATCTTCGTGGCCAACTTTGTCCTCATGGAGTACGGCACCGGCGCCGTCATGGCCGTACCCGGGCATGACCAGCGTGACTGGGAATTTGCAACAAAATACGACCTGCCGATCGTACCGGTGATCGCCAACGCTGAAGGCAACACACCCGACCTGTCCGAGGGCGCCTTTACCGAACATGGCACGCTGATCAATTCCGGTGAGTATGACGGGCTGGACTTCGACACCGCTTTTTCGACCATTTCCAGCCGACTCGAAGAGCAAGGCCGTGGCACGGTCAGGACCAACTTCCGTCTGCGTGACTGGGGTGTCGCCCGCCAGCGCTACTGGGGCGCGCCGATCCCGGTCAAGTATGGCCCCGAAGGGCAGACCGTACCGCTGACCGACGACGAACTGCCGGTCGAACTGCCCCGGGAAGTCGAGTTTGACGCCACCGGTTCACCGCTGAAAAAGATGGCGTCCTTTTATGATCTGGGCGATGGCTGGGTGCGCGAAACCGATACCTTCGATACCTTCATGGAATCTTCCTGGTACTACGCACGTTTTTGCTGCGCCGACAACAAGGAAGCCATGCTGGACGCGCGTGCCAATTACTGGCTGCCGGTGGACATCTACATTGGCGGGATCGAGCACGCCATCCTGCACCTGCTCTATGCGCGCTTTTTCCACAAGCTGATGCGCGACTTCGGGCTCGTCGACAGCGACGAGCCTTTCAAGCGCCTGCTCACCCAGGGCATGGTGGTGGCTGAAACCTACTATCGCGAATTGCCAAACGGTGGACGCGACTGGTTCAACCCGCTGGAAGTCACGGTGGATCGTGATGAACGCGGACGGCCGCTGGCAGCGCGCCTGATCAGCGACGGCGAGCCGGTCACCCCCGGTGGCATCGAGAAGATGTCGAAGTCGAAAAACAATGGCGTTGATCCGCAGTCCATGATCGATCGCTTTGGTGCTGACACGGTACGCCTTTTCATGATGTTTGCTGCCCCGCCCGAACAGTCACTCGAGTGGTCCGATTCCGGCGTGGAAGGCGCCCATCGCTTCCTCAAACGGCTCTGGCGGCAGGTGGTCGAGCATATTGATGCCGGTACACCGGCGTCGCTCGATACCGGCGCCCTGGATGACGATCAGCGGACACTTCGGCGCAAGACACACGAGACCATTGCCAAGGCCAGCGATGATATCGGCCGACGCATTACGTTTAATACCGCCATTGCCGCTGTGATGGAGCTTTCCAACGCTGTCTCGCGCTTTGACGACACAAGCCCACAGGGGCTGGCCGTGGTTCGTGAAGCGCTGGAAGCCTGTGTCCTGCTGCTTGCCCCCATCACACCGCACGCCATGCATGCCCTCTGGCAGCATCTGGGACATGAAACGCCTGTCATTGATGCCGGCTGGCCGCAGGCCGATGATCAGGCGCTCACGCGCGACAGCGTCGAGCTTGCCGTACAGGTCAATGGCAAGCTGCGGGGGCGCATCAGTATGCCAAGCAACGCCGAGCGTGATGACATCGAGCAGGCCGCCATGGCGGATGCCAACGTGCAGCGTCATATTGAGGGCAAAAGCGTGCGCAAGGTAATCGTGGTGCCCGGTAAATTGATCAATATTGTGGTCGGCTGAGGCGAACCTTCCAGAAGGCTCCCGCCAGGGGCTGGCGGGAAAACAGGATAACCCCCTGCGCTGTCGTCATGGCGCACAAGGAGTTCAAGGTGAAAAGACGCGCGTTTCTTGCAGGCCTGGCAGGTGCAGGCCTTGTATTGATGCTGGCAGGCTGTGGTTTTCAGCTTCGCGGTACCGGCCCCGGCAGCACCCTCACGCTCGGTGAACTGGCGCTGGAAAGTGCCGGCGGTCCGACCAGCGAACTGACCCGCGAGATCACCCAGGAGCTTAATAGCGCTGGCGTGACCCTCAACGATCAGGCGCCCCTGCGCCTCAACCTGAGCTCGGAAGCGTTTCGCGAGCGGGAGCTGACCTACGGTGATGCGGGCACCCAAGAGCGTCAGCTGACCCTGACCGTGCCCTGGTCGTTGCAACGTGTCGCCGACGGCGCCTATCTGGCCAGTCAGGAAGAAGTGGTCGTATCGGGGACCTTCTATACCAGCAGTGATCAGTTGCTGACGCGCGACGATGCGCGAGAGGCGCTGAAAAGCCAGCTGTATCAGAATGCTGCACGCCGCCTGATCGATCGGCTGCAGACCTTTCAGCCCGATAGCACCAGGACGGTTCAGCCCTCTTCGGCTGCGCCATCATCCTGAAGGACCGGCCTGAATGAGGGTATACCCTGACAAGCTGTCCGAGCAGCTCGCCCGCAAGCTCGCGCCCATTTATATCGTGGCCGGTGAAGAGCCGCTGCTGCATATGGAGGCCTGCGATGCGATACGAAGCCGCGCGCGTGAATCGGGTATCGAGGAGCGCGAGATTCTGCAGGTAGAGCAGGGATTCGGCTGGCATCAGCTGATGGAAAGCGCCAACAGCCTGTCATTGTTTGCCACATCCAGACTGATAGAGCTGCGTCTGGGCTCCCAGTCACCGGGACAGGAAGGCGCACGCGCACTGGAAGCCTACGCGCAGCAGGCCGATGACAGCAGCGATATCCTGTTGATCAGCGCCGGACGCATGGAACGGCGCCTGTTGCAAAGCAAATGGTTCAAGACGCTCGAAAGCAAGGGGGTACATGTTCCGGTATGGCCCGTTGATCATCAGCGCCTGCACTTCTGGGTCCGCGATCGTGCCGGGCGTCATGGGCTGGAACTTGATCAGGAAGCCGCAAGGCTTCTGGCCGAGCGTACCGAAGGCAACCTGCTGGCTGCAGATCAGGCGCTGATTCGACTGGCGCTGGTACACCCGGCCGGGGCGCGGCTCAATGCACAGGCCGTGGCTGCCGATACAGAAGACAGTGCCCGCTTTGATGTCTTCAACCTGACGGATGCCTGCCTGCGCGGTGAGCGTGACCGAGCAGTAAGAATCGTGTCAGGACTGAGAGAAGAAGGCATCGAGGCGCCCGTGGTGTTGTGGGCACTGACTCGTGAGCTGCGCACGCTGCTCTCCGTTCGGCAACACATGGATCAGGGCCAGAGCCTTGAACATGCCTGCAAGGCACAAAGACCCATGATTCCGGAAAAACGACGGCCCCAGTATCAGCAGGCTCTGAAGAGGCTTCCTCTGAAGCGTCTGCACAAGCTGTTGCTGCTGTCACAGCGTATTGACCAGGCCATCAAGGGCACGGCGCCATTGCCCACATGGGCAAGTCTTGCCGACCTTGCACTGACGCTGGCCGGAGGCCGGGGCATGCTGGCAGAGATGCCCGATAGCTACCGCATCACCCTGCCCGGACGCGTATAGCTCCCATGGCAAGCGTATCCAATCTTGTTCCTGCACGCCTTGAGCGGCTCTATCACTGGCTGCGCCGCTACTACTGGCTATGGCCGCTGATCAGCTTTGGCAGCGGCATTTTCAGTTTTTTCCTGATCAGTCGTCAGCAGAGTCTCGGTGCATGGCTGGCACTGGCCCTGATGCTCACCTGGCTTCTGCTATCGCTTGAAAGCCTCTGGAGCTGGTGGCATCGTCATCGTGAGCACTCTTCCCTGCCACGGCTGCTGGCAACCTTTTGTGCCCAGCTGACCCATCAGGAAACCCTGTTCTTTTGCCTGCCCTTTTTCCTGATCACCACCGTATGGGACAGCGGCCAGGCCATTTTTACGGGGCTTCTGGTCGCCTGCGCGATTATTTCCATTGTTGATCCGCTCTATTTTCGCATTGCCGAAAAACGCCGATGGCTCTATTTCAGTTATCACGCCCTGTGCGTGTTTGCCGTGCTGCTGGTGGTCGGCCCGCTGCTGCTTCGTCTTTCCACCGGTACAAGCCTGCTGCTGGCCGCCATTGTCTTTCCCATGGTCGCGCTGCCCAGTCTGATCAGCATCCTGCGCCCGGACAGGGCCTGGCGATGGCTGGCGCTGATCGTACTGGCGATAAGTATCAGTGGCGGCGCCTGGGCCCTTCGCAGCTTTATTCCGCCAGCCACGCTCTGGATCGAGGCCAGTGCCCTTTCGCCGAAGTTTGATCCCGGCGCTCGAGCGCCTCGCGGCAGCATGGCGCTGACGCCTGACGCTCTTCGCGCCCAGGGGCTTTATGCCTTTACGGCCATACATGCACCGCTGGGGCTCAACGAGCATATCCGCCATGTGTGGCGTCATGAAGGTCGGGTGGTCGACGAGATCGATCTGACCATTCAGGGCGGCCGGGGTCGAGGCTACCGTGCCTGGTCACGCAAGCAACATTTTGGCGCTGATGTGACGGGTGACTGGCAGGTGGATGTCGTAACAGATGCCGGGCAGCGTCTGGGCGTGATACGCTTTAACGTTGTCGACGATATCGACCAGGCCCGCAAGGCCGATGGCCATCTTGAAAGGACACCAGGCATCGGCTGGTTGCGCAGATATCAAAAGGATTGATGTCTGCCCTCTCGGACAAAAGTTAACTTGTATCGGTGCGCAATAATTCGCAAGAATCGGCGCCCGATCAATCATGACCTACGGACAACATGCACGAATCTCTCTGCCTCAAGGTTTCGCGTGTACCGCGCCTGTGGCGCGCCGTTATTGATAAACGACTGGCGCCGCTGGGCATGACGCATACGCGCTGGGTCACGCTTTACCATCTATGGCGCTATGGAGACGGCCAGGCCCAGTGTGATCTGGCACGTACCATCGGCGTTGAAGCGCCTTCCCTGGTGCGTACGCTTGATCAACTGAGTCAGCAGGGGCTGATCGAGCGCCGTGCCAGCGAGGAAGATCGCCGCACCAAGCTGGTATATCTCACCACGCAGGCAACCCCGCTGCTTGAAGAGATTGAAAAGGCGGTCAACGATGCCCGTGGCGACATGCTCAGGGATATCAGCGAGGAAGACCTTGAGCAGTTCGAGCGTATTCTGACGCTGATTGAAAGCAACGGTAGCCATGAGCTGTCGCTGCGCGACAGCGAACCGTCCCCCTGAACCGGTTTTTCCTTTCCGATATTGTCACCTCTTCCCTCCCTTCCCTTCAGCGGCTAAATTAGGCTCATTGCCGCTGACAGGGCATCCCGACTGGCTATATCACACGGCCACTCGCCTCGGATCAATTGATGGGAGAACAGGGACATGAGCGAACACTATCAGCACGTACTGGTAGCCGTTGATCTGACACGTGATTCGGGCCTAGTGCTGGCGCGTGCCATTCGTATCGCAAGGCGAAACCAGAATGCACGGGTCTCCATCATTCATACGCTTGAGCCGCTGGGATTTGCCTACGGGGGCGATATCCCAATGGACCTTACCAGTATTCAGGATCAGCTTGATGGTCATGCCAGGGATCGTCTGGCAGAAATTGCGGACGCTCATGGTATCCCGCGCGAGGATCAGCATGTTGTCGTGGGTATGCCCGACGCTGAAATTCATCGCTTTGCCGCCGAACGCAAGGTGGATCTGATCGTGGTCGGATCTCACGGCAGAACCGGCTTTGCACTGCTGCTGGGCTCCACGTCTACCGGGGTATTGCATGGCGCCAAATGTGATGTGCTGGCCGTGCGTGTGGGTGCCGAAGGTGAAGCCACCGAATAATCACCGCTGGTGCTGATAAAAAAGGGGCCCCGCTGTTAACGGGGCCCCTTTTTTCATGGCTGGACGACAGCCTTTCACCTCATCTCAGCGCTTAGCCATTGTCACTTTCAAGCTCCATCCAGCGTTCCATGGCCTGCTCCAGCGCCTGCTGGGCATTTTCATGCTCGGCCAGGGTAGCATTGATGGTGGCACTGTCCTGCTGATAAAACTCGGCCGAGCCAATAGTGGTTTCCAGCTCGGCAATACGTGCTTCGAGCTGTTCAATCTGGCCGGGCAACTGATCAAGCTCACGCTGCAGCTTGTAGCTGAGCTTCTTTTTGGCAGGCGCTGAAGGTGCGCTTTTCTCTTTGCTCGTCCCTCTGGTCGTCGTTTTCTCGACGGTATCTTTTGCCCGCTCACGCATTTCCCCGGGTGCCGGGGGCAGCCTGCCACCCTGTCGAACCCAGTCGGTATAGCCGCCAACATAGTCGCGAATAACGCCATCGCCTTCAAAGGCCAGTACGCTGGTCACCACGTTATCCATGAAGGCACGATCGTGGCTGACCAGTAGCAGCGTTCCCTCGAAATTGATCAGAAGCTCTTCGAGCAGCTCCAGCGTTTCCACATCCAGATCATTGGTCGGCTCATCGAGTACCAGCACGTTGGCCGGCTGGGTAAACAGCTTGGCCAGCAGCAGTCGGTTGGCTTCCCCACCGGACAGGGCCCGGACAGGCTGTCGCGCTCTATCGGGTGCAAACAGGAAATCCTGCAGATAGCTCATGACATGACGGTCGCGCCCATTAATGGTGACCTGATCACGCCCGCCGGCCACGTTATCCAGCACGGTAGCGTCAAGGTCGAGACCGGCGCGCAGCTGATCAAAGTAGGCCACCTTCAGATTGGTGCCTTCACGAACGCTGCCTTCCTGGGGTTCGAGCTCACCCAGCAGGATTTTCAAAAGCGTTGTCTTGCCTGCGCCGTTGCGTCCAATGAAGCCAATGCGATCGCCGCGCTGTATCTCGATGGACAGGTCACGCACTACCCAGTCCTGACCGAACCTGTGGCTGACATTCTCGAGTTCCACGACGCGCTTGCCGCTTCGCTCGCCGCTATCGACGTTGATATTGGCATTGCCCTGGCGCTCACGACGTTCTGCCCGCTCGGCGCGCAGCTTTTCAAGGGCACGGACGCGTCCTTCATTACGGGTGCGGCGTGCCTTGACCCCCTGACGGATCCAGCGTTCTTCTGCGGCCAGTTTCTTGTCGAACTCCTCTCGTTCTCGCGATTCGACCTCAAGCTCATGCTGTTTCTGGGCCTGATACTTCTCATAATCTCCCGGATAGCGTCCGAGACGACCGCGATCAAGCTCCAGAGTGCCAGTGGCCAGGCGCTTCAAAAAGGCGCGGTCATGGGTAATGAACAGTACCGAGCCGTTGAACTGTAAAAGCTGATCTTCCAGCCAGCTGATGGTATCCAGATCCAGGTGGTTGGTCGGCTCATCCAGTAGCAGAACGTCGGGATCAACCACCAGTGCACGCGCCAGTGCCACACGCCGCCGCCAGCCACCTGAAAGTCCTTCCATCATGGTGGTGGCTGGCAGCCCCAAACGAGTCAACACGGTATCGATGCGCTGATGATACGACCAGCCATCCCGTGCTTCGATGGCCGTCTGCAGCGTAGCCAGACGATTCATGTCCGGATCGGCAGAATCGATCAGATGCTGATACTGGCTGAGAAGTTCACCGGTTTCGGGCAGTCCCTCGGCGACCACATCGAAAATGGTGCGCCCTTCTGCCGGGGGTAGATGCTGTAGCAGCGTGCCGATGCGAAGCCCCGGCATGCGCCAGATATTGCCGCCATCGGGCAATGCACGCCCCTCGATCAGGGACATCAGGGTGGACTTGCCGGTGCCGTTGCGCCCTACCAGGGCCAGGCGCTCACCCTTTTCCAGCACGAGGTCGGCACCGTCGAGCAGCACATGAGTGCCATAGGCCAGTTGAAGCTGTTCCAGTCGTAAAAGCGTCATGGAGCTCTGCAATTAGTGAAAGCGTTTCCGAAGGCATCATTGTACCTCATGCATTCGGGTTCTGACTGCCACGCGATGGGACACCAATGGACCCGCTGTCCTACAATGGCCGCCGAACACCTCATGACCCACGGAGATGGCATGCTGCCTGACGCCCTGTGCTTTCAATCGCCGGACCCCCTGATCGATATTGGGGCCAACCTGACACATGAAAGCTTTCAAAACGATCTGGACGCCGTGCTCGAACGCGCTGCCCGGGCCAACGTGGCAGCAATGGTACTCACCGGGACGGATCGCGCCAGCATTGAAGCCGCCGCTGAACTGACCCAGCGCGAGAACCCCGTGGCACTTTATGCGACCGCCGGGCTACACCCGCATCACGCTGGCGAATTCGACAGCTCACTGCAGCGCTTTATCGAAGGCTATCTTGATCATCCACGCGTACTGGCCGTGGGAGAATGTGGACTGGACTATCATCGCGATTTTTCATCGCCTGCTGATCAGCGTCGTGCCTTCGAGGCCCATCTTGAAATGGCCGCGCGAACGAAAAAGCCCCTGTTTCTGCATGAGCGTGAGGCCGGCGGTGACATGCTGGACATGCTCAAACAGTGGCGCGATGACATCGGGCCGGCGGTCATTCACTGCTTTACGGGTGACAGACACACGCTTTATGGCTATCTGGACATGGATCTTTATATCGGGCAGACAGGCTGGCTGTGCGACGAACGTCGGGGTGAGCATCTGCGCGAACTGGTGAGCGACATCCCTGCCAATCGCCTGATGATCGAAACCGATTGCCCCTACCTGTTACCGCGCAACCTGCCGGCAAAACTCAAGGGCAGACGCCATGAGCCGGCCCTGCTGCCTTGGATTGCCCGGGAAATTGCCACTTGTCGAGGTGTCAGCGAGGCTGTTATTGCGCGTGAAACAACGGCCAATGCGCAGCGTTTTTTCGCTATCCCCGATCCGCTCTAACCATTTTCAGGACACCATGCATATGCAGGACGAATATGATTTCTCTTCCAATGATCCCTCTTCTGGTGAGGGTCTGACGCTTCCCGGTTTCATCGCACTGGAAAGCGGCGAAGGTAATGTGCCGGTCGCCATTGCCTGGTCACTGCCGGATGGTCAGATCAAGCATACGCTGATCCAGCCTGACGAGGCGTGGCTGGAAGATGAGGCGGCCAGTCTGGGCGATTATCACGCCGATGAACTGCTCACAATGGGGGTGAGTGTGAGCGATGTGGTACGCGAGCTGGAAGCCGACCATCACGGCAGCACCCTCTACAGTGCAAACCCTGATGAAGATGAAGCAGCCCTGTCTCGTATCTTCGAGGCGCTGGCCGGTAGCACGTTCGTGACGATCACGGATGCAGGCACGCTCTACAGTGACCGCGATGAGTGGTACCAGCAGCGCAGCGAGATGTTCAACGAGATGGGCCTTGAGCCAGGGCGCGCCGAGCATGATCTGGAAACACTGCTTAAACTGCATGTCCGCTGGATGGAAGATGACATGCTCGCTGACTGAGTTACTCTCGCGCCTGGATCAGCACACCGCCATCTGCTGATCAAGCCATTCGCCCGCGCAGCGAGCTGCCTGCTCGGGCGATTGCCCTTCACTGAAAAGCGCTTTCAACGACTGGCGAAAGGCTTCCGCCCGTGTCGGCAGTCCGTGGATCAGATAGTGCTGTCGCTTTGCTTCCACTCTGGCGGCAAAGGCGTCGCGATCCACCTCTGCACTGCCTTCAAGATTGTCCACGCTGACGTTGAAACGCCGACCACAGGCCAGAGTCAGTATTTTCTCGATTGCCTGAGGAGCGATCTCTGCAGCTTCAAAGGCCTCCTGAGCGCTATCATCGCGGCCGTCGGGCATATACCAGTAGCCGTAATCTTCCAGAAGACGCCGCCGAGCCCCGGCAATGCACCAGTGACTGACCTCATGCAGCGCACTGGCGAAGTAGCCATGGGCAAAGACCACGCGATGATAAGCGTTATGTTCATCGGCAGGTAGATAGATGGGTTCGTCGTCACCGCGTACCAGAAGGGTCTGGTAGCGTGACGAGAAGACCTGATTGAAAAGCGCCATCAGTTGCTCGAGCTGGCACTGTTCCTCTTGCTGAGACGTCACGTGTTTCTCCTGCAGATATGCTTTCGGCGCGCCACTTTATCATGAGACTCAGAATGTGAGCGCTTTGCTACAATAGCGCTTTCCTCTGGCTGGAGCCGGCCTTGTTGCGTATCGATCTTACTGCCTGTCGCCTTGAAACCTCTGCCCTGATGCGGCTGGCACTCCCCATCCTTGGTGCCCAGCTGGCGCAGGCTGCCATGAGCACCGTTGACGTCATGATGTCCGGTCACTCCAGCGCTACGGACCTAGCCGCCGTGTCAGTCGGTGCCAGTCTCTGGGTGCCCTTGATGCTGTTCATGACAGGCACGCTAATGGGATTGACGCCTATCGTTGCTCAGCACATGGGCGCCCGGCAGCAAAATGCCATTCGGCCCTCGGTGCATCAGGCGCTCTGGATCGCCCTTTTGCTGGGCATGACGGCATGCCTGCTGATCTGGCTGACAGCAGAGCCCATATTTACGTATATGTCAGTACCCGAGGCAGTAGCCACAACATCAACGCAGTATCTGCACGCCGTGGCTTTTGGCATGCCAGCTGTTGCGTTATATCAGGCCTTGCGGGCGTTTTCTGACGGCGTTAACCATACGCGACCGGCACTCTGGATCAGTCTGATTGGTCTGGCAGTCAATATTCCCTGTAATTACCTGCTGATTTTCGGCGGTGCAGGCGTTACCTCCCTGACCGGTATATCCATTCCCCTGCTTGAGTCAATGCCGGCCCTGGGAGCTACCGGATGTGGCATTGCCACGGCCATTGCCATGTGGGTCATGTGCACTTGCATGGCCTTTTATACCCGTCGCGCGCGGATATACGCACCCATCCAGCTATGGCAGGGATTTAGTCGGCCCAATCTGCAACTAAGTGCTGAGCTTTTGCGAATAGGCCTGCCAATTGGCGTGGCCATTTTTACCGAGGTGACCCTTTTTGCGCTGATCGCGCTTTTTGTGGCAAGCCTTGGCGAAATCGTGGTCGCAGCGCATCAGGTCGCACTCAACTTTACCTCGCTGCTGTTTATGCTTCCGCTGTCATTGGGCATGGCGCTTACCGTGCGCGTGGGTAATACCCTGGGCCAGGGAGATAGCCAACGAGCACGCTTTATTGCCTGGAATGGCGTGAGCATGGCCCTGATGGCAGCCCTTCTTATCGACGTCGTGCTGATTTTAGCCGCGCATCCCATCGTTGCTCTTTACTCCAGCAATATGGCTGTACGTGCGCTTGCTGCCAATCTGATCCTGCTGGCTGCCATCTATCAGATTTCCGACGCCCTTCAAGTGAGCATGGCGGGTGCCCTGCGAGGCTACAAGGACACGCGCATTATCATGCTCATTACTCTGGCGTCCTACTGGATCGTTGGCATGGGAGGCGGGCATCTGCTGGGAGGTGGAATACCGGCCGTCTTTTCGGGCTGGGGAGTATATGGCTACTGGCTGGGGCTGATTGCCGGTCTCAGCGTGGCTTCCATTCTGCTTGGGCTTCGACTGCATCATACGGCGAAGCAGCACAAAAGAGCAGTGGACAACGCATAGCGCCATGGGCGTGCCCCAGGATTGTTTTTGACGAACTGCCATGAAAGTATCACTTATGGTATGACATTCATTACTGCAGGTGTGCTAATAGTTAAAAGGCACCTGCAGCACGCGTCCTGATAACCAGGTCGCCAGCCTGAGCAAGGATAAGGGATATACCGGACAGATAACCGGAGGGGCAAGCAATGAACACGATGTCGACGCACCATCGTATGAAGGTTATCGATCTGGACACGGTACGTCAGCAGCGGCGCAAAAGGCATCGTATTGTGCGCCTGGCACCCGAGCTTGATGGCCTTGAAATGCTGTATCGACTGGCAAGTGATACCCAATCACTCTATGGCATGCCGGTATTGGCATGGGGGCTACAGGAGGACGGTCACGTTGTCGGTCTCGTCCCCTGGCTGGATTGTTTAACGCCCTGTCATACGCTGGAAGACCCGGATCAGGGATGCTTCGTGGGTTATCGCGATCCCGAATCGGATATGATCATGGATTCCCCACCGCTCCATAAGGTGGTCGAACTCGAGCATGCCGCAGCGTATTTCGAATATGAACATGACGATGAACCCTGCGTACTTCAGCACCTGCCCGATACCCAGGGTACCCATGCCCTGTGCCATGCCCACGATGACAGCTGGCAACTGAAGCTGGTACATGGATGGCATCTTTATAGTGACGGCAACATCGAAGCGCTGCTACAGGATGAAGATCAGGTTTGTCAGGAACCGATTCTGCCCGGCGATGACTGTCTTTATGCAGGCCACAGCCGACACGAATCGCTTTACCTGTTTCAGCGCCAGATCGCCAATCGTATTCGCAGTCAGGATCCCGCTACGCTCGAGGCGCTGTCCGTCATGATGGTCATCGAGAACTAATCCTGCTGATCAGAAGCGGCCAGACGGATATAGTAGCGCCACGTCCCCGCTTCTTCTTGCTGCTCAATCAGCTCATGACCGAGAAAGGTACAGAATTTGGGAACATCGCGTGTGGTGGCCGGGTCTGTTGCAATAATTTCAAGCACCTGACCCGGTGCCATTTCCCGAACGCGGTTGTGCATCATCATGATGGGCTCGGGGCAGTAAAGCCCGGACGTATCAAGGGTTTCGTGGCTTTCAGGTTGCCTGGACACTACCTTCTCCTGCATCGTTATCTGACTATGCATTAAAGAACCGTGTATCAAATAATAGCAACATGAACGGTGACTTCTTCCCGATCATGATAAAGATGACGGCATCTGATATGCGCTTTGAACCCGGCCTTTTCCACGCACTGATGCAACAGCTCAAGACAATGCTCAACCTCATGCCAGCGCTGCTTCATAGGCAGCTTGAGGTTGAAAATGGCGCGTCTTGTCCAGCCATTTTCGATCCATGTGCCCATGAGTTTGGCTACCCTGATGGGTTGATCGACCATATCGCATACCAGCCAGTCCAGCGTATGCGGGGGCTGCCAGGCATAGGCATCTTCACGCAGATGCTCCACCTGCCCGGTTTTTAAAAGCGAGGCCTGCATGGGACCGTTGTCGATGGCATATACGCTCATGCCACGCTTGACGAGTTGCCAGGTCCAGCCACCGGGAGCAGCGCCCAGATCGGCTGCCCACATGTTTTCGCCAAGCACTTCATCCCATTGCGACGGCGCAATAAAAGTATGCCAGGCCTCTTCAAGCTTGAGTGTCGAGCGACTGGGCGCATCATGAGGAAAACGGAGGTGGCGAATACCATTGGGGTATTCACTGCGATTGCCCGGAAAACTGATGGCGACCTGCACCTGATCACCGGCTGTCCAGAAAAGATGCAGCCATCGCTTGCCGGCCTTGCGGCGCAGTGCGCCACATTTACGACTGGCGCTTTCGACTGCCTTTTGAATTGATTTGCCAAGCCCTGTTAACGCCTTGCCATCATTGGTATCCGGTATTTCCTGACAGATACGTTCAAAGCTCCAGCCACTTTCGCGAATCAATGCCATGACAGGCGATATCCGGTCTTCACGATCCAGATTGGAAAGTGGCGAGAAAGCGACCAGGGTTTGCCTTGCAAACACCAGCGTCTCAAAGGAAAGCTGCCTCTGAAGCGTATGTACAGGCTGATTATCGGCCATTACGTAGCGCACAAATCCCGAGTTTGCGGAGGCAATCGGATAGCCATTAGCGCCAAACCCAGCAGCTTTGGCCGCTATTTCCGCAGCAAGATCCGCCTCAAAGCCGGCGCGGCAATAAAGCAGTATTTCGCTGGCAACACGATTGGCGTTTGCAGACATATAGGATGTTGTCCCGGAAAGGCAATGCATGGAAATACGTATTGTACATGGTCAGCAGTCAATGAGTGCTGAGGCCCCTGCCCGGCGGTCACGTCAGTGACCGCCGGGCGGGCCGGGCTGCGCCGCCGCTGTCGGTGGCGCACATAAAGGAACCCC
>NZ_BMZM01000003.1 GCF_014652795.1 Kushneria pakistanensis | reverse complement strand
TCAAAACAATCACCTGCTTCACTTCCCGCTGCCGCGTTGCGTTGTGCTCCGTGGCAGCGGATGCGTACTTTATAGATCGACCTTCGATCACGCAACCCTTTTCTGAAAAAGATTTCATTTTTTCTCAGGGCGCCTACGAAGTGCAGTAAAGGGATACCTATTCAGACAGAAGGAGGACGGCGAGACAGCGCCTTCCTGTTTCCCCCGGGCAGCTCGCGATCGTCATCCAGTGACATGGCGTAGCGCTCGGCGACCGTCTGCCTTGCAGCAATAACGTGGCGACGCATCAACTGTTCTGCAAGCTCTTCATCACCCGAAGCGATGGCATCCACGATACGGTGATGCTCTATAAAGGCGCGTTGGGGACGCCCTCCCCTTGCGCTATATTGCGTTCGATACAGCCGCACCAGGTAGTAGAGGTCATCACAAAGCGTCGTCATCAACATTCGATTGTGGCTACCGCGTACAATCAAATAATGAAAGTCGAGATCACCTTCACGCTGATAATAGGCTTCAGCCTGATCCAGATCGCCCTGCTCTTCATGCGCGACCAATACATCACGCAGTGCCTGGACTTCCTCTACTGTCATATGCCGCGCTGCCAGTCTGGCAGCCATGCTCTCCAGTGCCTCGCGCATATCAAAAAGCTCAAGCAGCTCACGCATGGACAGCTTGACGACTCTGGCGCCCACATGGGGCTCCCGCTCGATAAGCCGGTGTGCTTCCAGCCGTCGCATGGCCTCACGCAATGGTCCGCGCGAGATGCCATAGGCCTGGGCAAGGCCTGGCTCGGTAATCTTGCTGCCTGCCGGCAATTCACCCCGGACGATGGCATCCTGAAGCTGCTGAAAGACTCGCTCGGCGAGTGTCCGCGCTTCAAGAGGTATCTCACCGGAAGAAGTCGTTGAAGTCATGAGCATTGTCAACAATCAGGGAAACTCCATCACAGTACGACATACTGGTGCCAAAGACCAAAGTTCCCGCGTCATCCATACCCAAACAGGTAGCGCCTGCCATTGATCAGGCCTGTTAAACTGCCTGCTCCGTTAAAGCCTGCGATATATGACCATGTCTTCCGCTCAACTGCTGCTCCATCCCCTCCCCTACCGGGCTGATCCGGCTGTCTGGTTTGAAGGACTTCGCCATCGTCATGAGGCGATACTGCTTGATAGTGGCCGTCCTTATACGCAGTCCGGCCGCTTTGACATCATGAGCGCTGACCCGCTGGCCACCATCGAGATAGATGCTCAGGGACAGCATCACTGTACAAGACCGCTCTCGGCCGTCACGCCACTGGCCGCACAGCGTGAGCTTTTACAGCATCTTGAAACGATCCCCCCGGCAACTACCGATGAACTCCCCTTCGTTGGCGGCCTCATGGGCTACTGGAGCTATGATTTTGGAAGATTGCTCGAAAGACTGGAAAGCCGTGCAGTGGCGGATATCGATCTGCCACTGGCCAGACTTGGCCTCTACGACTGGGCCCTGATTCAGGATCATGACCTGGAGCGCAGCTATCTTGTCGCCACTGCCGAACGTCGTGATCAGGTGCTGGCATGGCTTGAACCTTCCCATGGCCGGCAGGGAACACCTTTTACCCTGACTTCGCCTTTCAGTGCCGATATCAATCGCGCCACTTATGGACAACGTTTTCAACAGGTCAGCGATTACCTTCACGCTGGAGACTGTTATCAGGTCAATCTGGCCCAGCGCTTTCAGGCGCGGTGTGAGGGTGACAGCTGGGAAGCGTATCGCCGTTTGCGCAATGCCACCCCTGCTCCCTTTGGTGCCTGGTTGTCCTGGCAGGGAGAAGATCACCGCGAACGCAGCATTCTGTCACTGTCTCCCGAACGCTTCCTGCATTTACAGGATCGTCAGTTGATCACCAGCCCCATCAAGGGAACACGGCCGCGCGGTCAGACAGCTCAGGAAGATCAACAGCTTGCCGATGAACTGCTCGGCAGCCTCAAGGATCGCACCGAAAACGTCATGATTGTGGATCTGCTGCGCAACGACCTTGGCCGGGTGTGCCGTGCAGGCACGGTAAGTGTGCCGGCGCTGGCTGCCCTTGAGAGCTACCGTAATGTCCATCATCTGGTCAGCACCATTACAGGTGAACTGGCACCAGGTCTTGATGCCATCGATGCCTTGGCAGCGGCCTTTCCCGGCGGTTCCATTACCGGCGCGCCGCGCATTCGTGCCATGGATATCATTGATGAGCTGGAAGGCACTCGGCGCGGGCCCTACTGCGGCAGTATCGGCTACATCGACCAGCGCGGTGATATGCATACCTCCATTGCCATTCGCACCCTGTTCCGGCAGGACGATACCCTTTATGTATGGGGGGGCGGCGGACTGGTTGCCGACTCTCATGAAGAAAGCGAATTCATCGAGACACTGGACAAGATTCGCCACCTGATGAAGGCACTGGCATAAACACGCCTGTACGCTCAGGCAGGCGATGTTTATGATTGATAACCATTCCAATCACCACGGGCATTCGTGCCCGCCGCACGAGAATGCCGATGAGCGCTGGTAGCTTTACATGACAGTCACCGCCCCCTCTACAGACACCAGTATCGAGCGATATCTTCAACGGCGGCGGCGTCACTACTGGCTATTGGCCATCACGGCAGTGCTGACGCTTTGCTCTTTGATAGCTGATGTAGCGACCGGCCCCGGTCAGTACGGGCTTGGCGATATTCTGCACGCCATTGTTTCACCCGACGACGCTCCGCGGGCCATTGCTGTCATCGTATGGGAGATACGCCTGCCGGTAGCGCTCATGGCCATCATGGTCGGCATGTCGCTGGCCAGCGCCGGGGCCGAAATGCAGACCATTCTTAACAACCCGCTGGCTGATCCCTTCACGCTGGGCATTTCGGCGGCGGCAAGCTTTGGTGCAGCACTTGCCATCGTACTGGGTGTATCGCTTTTTCCGGTCGCCAGCGAACTGCTGACCACCCTTAATGCCTTTATCATGGCCATGGTCGCTTCGCTTTTAATCTGGCTGGTCAGTCGCATGCGGGGGGTCAGTGTCCAGACGATGGTACTGATGGGTATTGCCCTGATGTTCTTTTTCAACGCCACGCTGGGCATCCTGCAATACGTGGCTTCAGCAGAGTCTCTTCAGCAGCTGATCTTCTGGTCACTGGGGTCACTGTCACGGGCCAGCTGGTCAAAAATCGGCATTGTTACCGCAGCGCTTCTGATCACGATGCCCATCTTCTTTTTCGCCGGCTGGCGACTGACGGCACTTCGCATGGGCGATCTGCAGGCTCGCGCGCTGGGCGTCAATGTGGGTCGTCTGCGACTGACCGTACTGCTTTGCAGCTCGTTGCTGGCTGCCACAGCCGTGGCGTTTGTCGGCATTATCGGATTTATCGGACTGGTAGGGCCTCATATCGCTCGCATGCTGGTCGGTGAGGACCAACGCGTTTTCCTGCCCATGTCAGCGCTGACAGGGGCGCTTTTAATGTCATTGACCTCGATTGTTTCCAAGACGCTGATTCCCGGTGTGCTGTTGCCCGTGGGCATTATCACGGCACTGATTGGACTGCCGTTCTTTGTCTCCCTGATCCTGAAAAGCCGGCGTGAGGTGTGGGGATGAGTCTCAAGGTTGAATCGCTGTCGGTACGCTTTGGGCGCACATTGATTCTGGATGACGTCAGCGGTCTAAAGGCGTGCCCGGGAGAGTTGACGGCTCTGATCGGGCCCAATGGAGCGGGCAAGTCCACACTATTGAAATCCATTGCCGGCATCGAGCGATCAACGGGTCTTGTCAGCCTTGATGACACTGTGCTGGATACGCTGGACATCGCCCGACGTGCCGGAAAAATCTATTACCTGCCCCAGGACATCACCTCCCGCGCAGCGCTCAGCGTATTTGAAGCCGTATTACTGGCGCGACGCACTACACACCAGACGGACCGGCAGCAGGATCTGAAGCGGGTGCAGCATACCCTGCAGACACTGGAACTTGAGCAATATGCCGAGCGTGACCTTGGCCAGCTTTCCGGGGGGCAGCGCCAGCGGGTTGCCATTGCCCAGGCGGTAGTGCGCGAACCACGCGTGCTCATGCTGGACGAGCCCACCAGTGCGCTGGATTTACACCATCAGTTACAGGTGCTTGAGTGGCTGGTGACCCTGGCCCGGGAGCAGCAGATGATCATTATCATCGCTATTCATGACCTGAGCCTGGCAGCACGTTTTTCACGCCACATGTGGCTGATGGGTACAGGTGGCAAGGTGCGCGCCGTAGGCCCGCCCGAGAAGGTGCTGACCGAGGAGCGTCTGCGCGAGGTCTATGCCATCAGGGCACATGTTGAATGGCCCGAAGGCGAGCCGCCACGCGTGACACCGCTGGCCGCCACGCGCCAGCTTGGCGCGCAAAATAGCCGACAGGACTTCTAAACTTTGAACCAAATGGTATTGGGGATGCGTTCAGGTGATTTGCTATCGTGCCTGCCATCTGCCCCTCCTGAAGGGCTATCTGCTACCGAAGACGGAGACATCACATGTCGCTGAATATCGATGAGATCAATGCAAGGCTGGGTAATGATCCTCAGGCATTGGTGGAGTGGGCGCTGTCGCTTGATAAACGCCCCATCTGCACCACCAACTTTCGCCCCTTCGAAGCCGTTATCCTGCATATGGTGACCCAGGTGCGTCCTGATGTTCCCATTGTCTGGATGGACTCCGGCTACAATACACCCGCGACCTATGCCTTTGCCGATGAGGTAAGCCAGAAACTCGGCCTCAACCGCATCATCTATCTGCCCCTGCGCTCGCGTGCTCACCGGGAAGCCGTGGAAGGGCCCACACCGGCACTCGATGATCCTCGTCATGAAGCATTCACCAGAGAGGTCAAGCTCGAGCCCTTTGAGCGTGCCCTGCGCGAGACAAATCCCGGTGTCTGGTTTACGGCACTGCGCGCCTCCGATACTGCCACCCGCGCACAGATGCAGCCGGTCAGCATCAATCAGGATGGTCTGATCAAGGTCGCGCCCGTACTGCACTGGAGCAGCAAGGACATGCACGACTATCTGGTCCAGCATGATCTGCCCAACAACTTTGACTATTTTGATCCAACCAAGGGTGAAGAAACCCGCGAATGTGGACTGCATCTGCAGCACTGACAAATATCGTCTCGAAGAAATAAAAAAGGCTCGCCAGATTGTCTGGCGAGCCTTTTTATATGGATGCAGCCATCCAGCTATCTGACGGGCAGCTCCATGTTTTCAAACAACGCATTTTCAGCATGCGGACTTGACTCCAGGGCCGCCTCGACCGTATCGCGGTCCAGATGGGCGGCAAACTCATGGATAAAATCAAACATGTAGTTACGCATGAAGGTACCGCGCCGAATGCCGATTCGGGTGACCGAGCTTTCAAACATGTGGCTGGCGTCGATGGCCACCAAGTCGTGATCCGCCACCGGGTCTACCGCCATATGAGCGACGATACCCACACCCAGCCCCAGCCGAACATAGGTCTTGATAACGTCGGAGTCTGCCGCCGTCAAAACCACATTGGGCGTGATACCGTGTGCCTTGAAGGCATCATCAAGCTGGGAGCGGCCGGTAAACCCGAAGGTATAGGTGACCAGCGGATGCTGCCCAAGCGCTTCAAGCGTCAGATGACGCGTTCCGGCCAGCGGATGATCCTTGGGTACCAGTACACATCGGTTCCAGCGATAACAGGGCAACAGAACCAGATCGTTGAATAGATCCAGTGATTCCGTGCAGATGGCAAAATCTGCCATGCCTTCACAGACCATCTGTGCGATCTGACGGGGCGTCCCCTGCTGCATGTGTAATGCAACGTCCGGGTAACGCTGGGTAAAGCCCCCGATAACAGCAGGCAAGGCATATCGTGCCTGGGTGTGAGTGGTAGCAATCGATAGGCTGCCCCGACGATCGTCACTGAATTCCTGCGCCACATGGCGGATATTGTCCACCTTGCGAAGCACTTCCCCCGCCAGCTCAACGATCGGTCGCCCGGCCGGGGTTATTCTCGTCAGATGTTTGCCGCTTCGCGCAAATATTTCGACCCCCAGCTCGTCTTCCAGCAAGCGTATCTGCTTGGAGATGCCAGGCTGAGAGGTGAAAAGACTCTGTGCTGTGGCAGACACATTCAGATTATGCCGGGAAACTTCCCAGATATAGCGAAGCTGCTGAAGTTTCAAGGCATTAACCTCCTGCAGGACGGGTCCGAAAACCGGGTAAAAAAGGACGAAAAATCGGCTGCTAATGCTATCAGGGTCTAAAATAATGAACAATCATTCCTTTTCAGAATAAAAGATTATCCCTAGATTCCTGCAGCGCAATGCTCTTGCCAATGCCATGGGATTTAGCATGTCACTTATCGATTTTCTACTTTATGTACTTGCCGGCGCGGGCGTCGGTATCGCGGTGGGACTCTCTGGCATCGGCGGTGGCTCACTGATGACCCCTATCCTGCTGGGTTTTGGATTTCCGCCCCACGTGGCCGTGGGCACGGATCTTTTGTACGCCGCCTTTACCAAGATCAGCGGCATCGCAAGCCATCAACGTCAGGGGCACATTGACTGGAAGGTCATGCTCCGTCTGACGGCCGGCAGTGTTCCTGCCGCGGTTGTGACGGTTTTTCTGCTCAACCGCTTTTTCACCGGCGCACATGACTACAGCGGGCTGATTACCACCACGCTTGGCATCATGCTGATCCTGACGGCCACGGTATTGATCTTCAAGACGCCCCTTCAGCGCTGGACCGGTCAGGGCGACCGCTGGGTCAATCGCCACGTTGTGCCACTGACGCTGGTAGCAGGGGTGGTGCTGGGCGTATGTGTCACGCTCTCTTCGGTAGGTGCCGGGGTCTTTGGTACTGCCGTATTGATGCTGCTGTATCCCTTCTTTGCGCCGGGTCGCATTGTGGGTACCGATATCGCTCACGCCGTTCCTCTGACACTTGTGGCCGGTGGCGGGCACCTGCTGCTGGGCAACGTTGACTTTGCCCTTTTGCTGGCACTACTCGTGGGTTCTGTACCGGCCATTCATCTGGGCGCCTGGCTTTCGAAGTATCTGCCGGAAAATCTGCTGCGTGGCATGCTGACACTGCTGCTGCTGACCATGGGGATTCGATACGCATTTTTTTGAACCAGCACCGGGGTTAATCGCTTTGCTCAATGACAACCATCGCAGAGACACATTTGCCTCACCCCCCGGTACCCGCTACCATCCCATGCATACAGCCTGTACATGTAATCACTGGAGTAAATCATGGCTAACAATGTTGACGTTACCAGCGCCAATTTCGACCAGGAAGTCATGCAGGCTGACAAGCCTGTACTGCTGAAGTTCTGGGCCCCGTGGTGCGGCCCCTGCAAGATGATGGCTCCGGTCATCGATGAGGTTGCAGAAGAGAAGTCAGGCGAGCTCAAGGTTGTCAGCATCAACGTTGACGATGCTCAGGATATCGCTGCTGAACAGGGTGTTCGTGGTGTTCCGACGGTCATGATGTTCAAAAATGGCACTAAGGTAGCTTCCTTGGTCGGTGCACAGTCCAAGACACAGCTGGTGCAGTTCATCGATCAGAACGCCTGATCCTGCATTACGGCTCTGCCAAAACGCTCCCCATCGGGGAGCGTTTTTTTATGTCTGTCTTAGATCCTGTCCGGTATCAGGTCTCATTAGAGCGGCTCAATCATCAGTCGGCATTCCTTCCCTGGCGCGCCGACGTCGTTCTCTATTGGGGCCCAGCAGTATCGACAGCCAGCGCGTATCGGGATGGCTATCGAGCAATATCTTGAGCGACATGGTCAGGGGAACAGACAGGAAAAGCCCTATTGGGCCGAAAAGCCAGCCCCAGAATACCAGTGACATGAAAGCTGCCAGAGTCGACATGCCCAGGGTCTGGCCCATGATGCGAGGCTCGATAAGATTGCCCAGCACAAAATTGATCATGACATAGGCACCGCTGAGAATGGCGGCCTTGACGGCTCCCCCATCCGGCATGATCAGGGTCAGAAGCACTGCCGGCACCGCTGCAATGATCGAGCCAATATTGGGAATAAAATTGAGGAAAAAGCCCAGCACTCCCCACAGCAGGGCAAACTCGACCTGGAGTATCAGACAGCAGGCAGCAATGAGCGAGCCGGTAATGGCGCTGATAACCGTTTTGACCAGCAGGTAGCGCTGCAGGGTTCTGGAAAACTGCGTAAAACGTGCAAGACTGCCGTGAGGCTGCTGAATGGCCTGGGAAAGCTTGTAGGGGAAGTCCAGCGTTTCATACAGAATAAAGATGATCAAAATGACAATGATGCCAAGCTGGGTAATGAAATTGCCAATACCGCCTAGAAGCGACGGCAGGGAATTCATGAGCATGCCGGGATCCAGATTATCCTGCATTGCTCTGACATCAAATGGCAGTCCCAGCGCATCAAACCACTGCAAAAGACCCGTATAGTGCTCTCTCAGGGACTGTTCGAGCTCAGGCAACTGATTGACCAGATCACCCAGGCGCGCCGTGACCAGCCAGATCAGTAGTGCACTGGCCAGGGCCACGACCAACAACACGCAAAGAATGGACAGATTGACGCTCACACCACGCCCGTGCAGCCATTTGACCGGCCGAGAGCACAGGATGGCAATAAACAGTGATAAAAGCACTGGAATGAAAAGGCCGGCACCCAGCTTGAGACCCGTGACAATAATGACCAGAGAAGCAAAGGTCAGCATGAGGTGATAGGGAAAATGATGCTGGTCCTGCTCGGGGTCGTGCTTCATGTCAGCCTCTCAGATACCGATATCGGACATTACAACGGTCTATACCGGAAGCGCAGTGCGCGTTTCAGGATGTCACCTTCCCGGCACGTGCAAGCGGGGCCAGTACACGCAACAGCGTATTGGCGCAAAGGCTTGCGCCCACCATGCCCAATACCATCGGCCAGATACTCTGTATCTGAAGCCCACTGACCAGTGCACCAGCAAGTCCTCCGGCCGTAAACTGCAAACTGCCCAGTACGGCGCTGGCCGTGGCACTCATGCCGGGGAAGTGATCCAGCATGGAAGAGGCGGCATTGGGCGAAATGAGGCCGTTGACACCAACAAAGAACATCACCAGCAGCACTATCCACCATAGCGTATCCAGCCCCGCAAGTACCGACAGTACGATCAGTACACCCGCTCCCAGCTGAATGCCAAGTCCCAGCCTGAGAAGCTGCTGAGGTGAATATCGGGACAACAGTCGTATGTTCAGGCGGTTGGAAAGTGCCATCACAATGATATTGGCACCAAAGACAAACGGGTAAAGCTGACTGGATACGCCGTAATACTCCATATAGGCATATGGAGAACTGGTAATAAAGCAGAACATACCGGCAAATGAAAATGATACGGCCGCAATATAGCCCATTGCCTCACGATGTCTGAGCACTTGCACGTAATTACGCATTACCTGCCCGGCCCCCGGCGGCACCTGATGATCGGGCGCACGGGTTTCAGGCAGATGATGGGCTATGAGATAAAACAGCGCAGCGCCATAGAGCGCGAGAAACAAAAAGATGGCCCACCAGTCGGCAAGCCCCAGCAACACGCTCCCGACGGCTGGCGCAACAAGAGGTGCCAGCATCAGGATCATGACCATCGTCGAGAGCACGCGCGCGGCTTCCCGCCCTGAAAAGCAATCACGCACGATGGCCGCCGAGTTGACCACACAGGCCCCGCCACCCAGCGCCTGTAAAAAACGCAATATCATGAGCGACCGAAAGGTATCTATCTGTGTCAGCAGCAGACTGGCCAGTGTGAAGGTAATGATTCCTCCCAACAGTACCGGCTTGCGCCCCACCCGATCTGACAGGGGGCCAAAAATCAGCTGTCCCAGCGCCATGCCCAGCAAGAAGATACTGATCGACAGCTCGGTCAGATGAATGTTGGCATCAATATGCAGGGCAAGGGCAGGAATGGCAGGCAGGTAGGCATCGATGGCAAAGGGCGCCAGGGCCGTATTGGCGGCAACCAGAAAGGCCAGACGTCTGGCCCCGATAATAGGCAAGTCATTCTCCAGATCAGACCGTGAGCGTTGTGTGATCTCCGGATAGGCACACGACCGTCACGATCAGTGCTCTCGCTGGGCTTCCAGCAGATCGATCAGCGGCTGAAACTCGATTCGGTTCTGCTCGCTCATCGCCGCCAGGGTGCGGTGTGCTTCAAGGATTCGTGCGCGCAGCTCTTCCTCGCTGCTTTCCATGGCCGGTATATCGCTGAAAAACGCAGGCTCTGACCATGGCATATCAATAATAGTGACATATTTCTGAAGCCCCATGACATCAAGCATGCGTCTGACATCAGGGTGATCAACGGCCACCAGCGGCTGGCCGGGAATGCGATGGCGCACGGCCAGCGCGATCTTGGCAAGAAAGCCCAGTGCCGTGGAATCCATGTTGATGACCTGGCGCAGATCGATGACGACACGCTCAAGCCCCGGCAGCTCCGCCAGCGGCTGTACCTGCTGGTCCAGGGTGGCACACAGTGTCAGGCGCACGTCGCCGGCCAGTCTGAGCACAAAGGTGCCCTTTTCGAAAGCCGCCTGAAGTCGTCCTTCATCCATCGTTGAAACCGCTCAGGGTAAGAAAGGTAATGTCATCCGGTAATGCATCGGACAGGGCCAGTGATGATTTCAGATCACTGATGCTCTGTGCATTGCCGATATGCTCGCACAGCGCAGAAAGTCGCTCTTCAAGATTATTTCCCGGCAGGCAGTCAAAGACACCATCCGAACAGAGCCAGAGCCGAAAATCCTCCGGCAGTTCACAATGATAGGTCGGGTATTCAACGTCCGGGAAAAGCCCGACGGCGGGCCCCTCGCCCTTGAGCTGACGCACACCGCCCCGAGTAGCCAGAATCGGCATGGGCATCTGCGCGCCCAGCGAATAATGCAGCATACGGGTATGGCAGTCGATGACACCCACCACGATGGCGGCATGCTTGCCGATACCGGTATCCAGCAGTTCCCGATTGAGCCGGGCCAGCCATCGCGCAGGCAAATTTTCCGGCAGGCGCGCATTCCAGCGCGACAGCCAGCGCTGAAAAAGTGCCTTCAAGAGTACCGTGACAAAGGCAGAAGAAGCGCCATGCCCCGCTACATCGGCAAAACAGAACAGGACGTGCCGATCACCATGGGCCTGATAGTCAAGAAAGTCTCCCGACAGATAAAGCGAAGGCGCCATCCAGTAATCACCTTCGATACCGTTGAGTCGGGTACACGGCATGGGCTGCAATCGCCGCTGAATCTGTCCCCCGGCCTGAAGATCGGTACGCAGCGTACACAGATGCGTCTGAAGCTGCTCGTTGAGCTGTTCCAGGCGATCCCGATCACGCAGCGTTGAGACCTGCAGACGGCGATAATCCAGCGCACGCAACATGAGGTGCATCAAAAGCTCCTCCTGCCCGACCGGATCCACCACGTAATCGAGGATGCCCGCCTCCACCGCTGCCAGCAGGTCACGGCTGTCGCGCGTCTGGCTGACCACGACGGTAGGCAGGCGTTTTACCAGCGACGCCCAGCATGATACCGGCACGATATCCGCGTGCACGATCAGACCATCCAGAACCTCGGGCAACGCCTCGATATTGTCAGCAACCAGCAATACGAACCGGTCGCACGCTGACAACGCCTGATAAAGCGCGTCACGACGCGCTCCCGGCTTATCGACAAGCGCTATCCTATCTACATTGACAGGCATGAACGCTTTTCCGCCATGGTCGTTCGAAGGATTTATTCTGCAAAGTCACTGTCATCGAATTCAAGATCATCACTGCCGAAGGGATCCTCACCGGCACGGCCATCATTGATCAAAAATTCCCGGCGCTGCAGGTAGGCATCGCGAATGAACGAGTAGCGATCCCCTCGGATCAACTGCTCCTGACCCAGCAGCGAGGCGCGCGTGTCCACCAGATTGATAAAGCGCACGCTCCAGCGGGTGACGTCATGGTCGATATAGGTAACCGGATCGGTATACCAGTCTACCGGCAGACCAGCCGTATCACGCACCGTGCTTGGCCCCAAGAAAGGCAGTACCAGATAAGGCCCTGAACCGACACCCCAGGTGGCCAGTGTCTGACCGAAGTCCTCATCATGCCGCTCGATCCCCATGCGCGATGCCGGATCAAGAAAGCCGCCAAGCCCCAGCGTGGTATTGATCAAAAGACGCCCGATCGAGGTACCTGCATTGGTCAGCTTCCACTGCAGCAGACTGTTGAAGGAGTTGCTGACTTCGCCAAGGTTGGAAAAGAAATTGCCGACCCCTTCCTGAACGGGCTCGGGCGTGACGTAGTCATACCCCTGCGCGACAGGCTTGAGCGCGTAGCGATCCAGCGTATCGTTGAAGGAATACACGCCACGGTTAAAGCCCTCCCACGGATCCTGGGGGTTGCTGTCCTGTGTCTGCGCACCGGCACATCCTGCCAGCGTGGCACAGGTAAAGGTTGCCGCGGCAATATTCGTCCATGTTTTCATTCGTTCACCTTGCCCCTTGTTGTCTGCAGCGCGCGCGGCAACTGCATCATATTCTACTGCGGCAACCACTTGCCTTGCTGCATCCACTGCGCTCTGATTTCAATAGCGCGCAAAGAATCCAAACGCCGCATTGTCAGCCGATTTCAGGTCACTGTACAGCCCAGCGGTCATCAGTCCAGAGTCAGGAAGCCGTGAGCTCCTGCCACTGACGCTCCAGACGCTTGGTCGATACCGGCGCCTGTGTTCCCAACTGCTGAGCAAACAGCGATACTCGCAACTCTTCAAGCCACCAGCCAAACGTTTCAAGCGTCTGATCCTGGGCTGACATGGCTCCATTCCTGCGCCGCCTTTCCTCAAGCCGGCGCTGAAAATCGTTGACCTCCTCCATGGCCAGCTGATCACGACGCACCTCTCGAGGCGCCTTTTCAAGCCGGATCAAGGCGGCTTCCATATAGCGTGGGTAGTGCGTCAGCCACTCTCCGGCAGCGCTGATAAAGCCGGGATGGATCAAACGCTGCATCTGGGCACGCACATCGCTCCAGCTCAGGGCGAGATTAAAACTCACGCGTCCCTTGAGCGCCTTGCTGACCTCAAGATGACGCTTGAGAATGCGCTCCAGCAGTGCCACGAGCGTCTCGGCCGTTTCATGCAGCCGCGCGCGCTCACCATCAAGACGCGCCTCAAACGCCGCCTCATCACGTGGTAGCGGATCAAAGGCAAAGACCCTTAAAAACACGGCTTCAATGAAATCATCCACCAGATCCCGTCGGGTACCCACATTGGCATAAAGCAGCACACAGCGCTCAAGACCGGGCAGGTCGCGCGCCAGAAAACGAACCTGATCCGGCAGGCGGCGCATGGCCAGTCGCTTGATGCCATGGCGATGCTGCTCGTGCGCCTTGTCGGGATGATCAAAAAGCGTCACTCCCAGCGTGTCACCCTCATCCACCAGTGCCGGCCAGGCCTCGACACGGATGCCGGCCTGATCACGCACGTGAGACTGCGGCAGCTCGCCGGCCGGAAACTGCGTCAGGCCCTGCTGGGACAGCGCATCCCCGGCCATGGCTTTCGTGCCGGCCTCGGCTTCCCGCTCGAAACGCTCGATCAGGGCATTCAGATCGCGCCCTTCTCCCAGCACATGACCGTCATGGTTTACCACGCGGATATTCATGATCAGATGCACCGGCAGCTGCTCCGGTCGCCACTCGTCGGCAGAGAGCCGAATGCCCGTTTTCTGACGCAAGAACTCTGCCAGCGCCGAGGTCAGCGATACATTGCCGGGCGTCAGTGCTGAAAGCGCTGCATCCGCCCAATCCGGAATCGGCACCACCTGCCGGCGATACTGCTTGGGCAGTGATTTCATCAGCGCGATCACCTTGTCGCGGCGAAGCCCTGGCACCAGCCACTCCAGCCGCTCACCCGGCAGGGTCGACAGCATGGAAGCCGGCACCGTGATGGTTACTCCATCATCCGGCTCACCAGGTGCAAAGTGATAGGAGAGCGGATAACGAATACCACCGCCCTGATAGCTCAGCTCGAGCGTATCGGGATACTGCTCGATGGTGACCTCGCTGGCTTCACGCGCCAGCAGCGTCTCCATATCAAGAAACAGAATATTGCCATCGTGCTGTTCGCTATGGCGCCGCCAGTGCTCGAAACTCTTGCCGTTGTATATATCGGCCGGAAGGCGCGCATCATAAAACTCAAACAGCGTTTGTTCATCCACCAGAATGTCGCGGCGGCGTGCGCGATCCTCGAGATCCTCGACTTCCTCGATCAGCGCCCGGTTGTGCTCGAAAAATGCCCCCTTCGTCTGGAACTGCCCCTCCACCAGCGCATGACGGATAAAGAGCTCGCGCGACTCCTGAGGCGCAATGGGCCCGTAATGCACCTTGCGCCGGGCCACAATGGGCAGACCAAACAGGGTGACCTGTTCATAAGCCACGACCTGAGCACGCTTCATTTCCCAGTGCGGCTCGCTGTAGCTGCGTTTGGTCAGATGTGCTGCCAGCGGCTCGATCCACTCCGGGCGGATGGCAGCCACCTGTCGGGCAAACAGACGCGTGGTCTCGACCATTTCACCGGCCATGATCCACTTGGGCGTACGCTTTGAAAGCCCGGACCCCGGATGGATCATGAACTTGCGGTTGCGCGCCCCCAGATATTCCCGCGGCTCCTTGTCCGAGCCGGCGTGCAGCCCCAGATTGGATAAAAGTCCGGTCAGAAGCGCCTGATGCAGTCGGGCAATATCTGGCTCCCCTTCGTTTTCCACCAGCGCCAGCTCACGAGTCAGCTGCTTGAGCTGGCGGTAGGTATCATGCCATTCGCGCAGACGCAGATAGCTCAGGTAGTTATCGCGACACCAGCGCCGCAGCTGGTTGCCCGAAAGCTCGGCGCGACTGGCCTCAAAGCCCTGCCACAGATTGATCCAAGCCGTGAAATCGGAATCCTTGTCCAGCCACTGGCGATGCTTCTGATCGGCCGCCTCGCGCTTGTCGGCCGGACGCTCACGCGGGTCCTGGATGGAGAGCGCGCTGACCACGATCAGTGTCTCGCGCAGGCTGCCAAACTCACTGGCCGCCAGCACCATGCGGGCCAGTCGTGGGTCGATCGGCAGGCGTGCCAGCTGGCAACCGGTTTTGGTCAGATGCTGACGCTCATCCACGGCGCCGAGCTCGAAAAGCAGTCGAAAGCCATCCTTGATAAAGCGACTGTCCGGCACATCCACAAAGGGAAACTTGCCGATATCTCCCAGCCCGAGTGACAGCATGGAGAGAATGACCGAGGCCAGGTTGGTACGCTGGATTTCGGGTTCGGTATAGGCCGAACGCGATAGATAGTCCTCTTCGCTGTAGAGGCGAATGCACACGCCCTCGGCAATACGACCACAGCGTCCACGGCGCTGATCGGCACTGGCCTGGCTGATCGGCTCGATCGGCAGGCGCTGTACCTTGGCGCGATAGCTGTAGCGGCTGATGCGCACCAGCCCCGGGTCAACCACGTAACGAATGCCGGGCACGGTCAGCGACGTTTCCGCCACGTTGGTGGAAAGCACGATACGCCGCCCCGTGTGCGGAGCGAAAACGCGGTTTTGCTCACTGTTGGAAAGGCGCGCATACAGCGGCAGCACTTCCGTATCACGCAGTTCAAGCCGCCGCAGCGTATCGGCCGTCTCACGGATTTCGCGCTCGCCGGGCAGAAAGATCAGAATATCGCGCGGTCCGGTGTACCAGCGCTTTTCGCGCTCGATACGGCTGATCTCCTCGACGGCCGCCACGATGCCTTCCTGCAGTGTCTGGTCCTCTTCCTCGCGCTCATCACGTACCAGCGGACGGTAGTGCGTTTCCACGGGATAGGTACGCCCGGAAACCTCGATCACCGGCGCCGGTGTGACGGTGCCATCATCATGATGTTGACCGAAGTGGCGCGAGAAGCGATCCACATCGATGGTGGCAGAGGTAATGATGACCTTGAGATCAGGGCGCTCCGCCAGCAGACGCTTGAGATACCCCATCAGGAAATCAATGTTGAGACTGCGCTCGTGTGCCTCATCAATGATGATGGCGTCATAGCGTAAAAGCTGCGGATCATGCTGGGTTTCGGCCAGCAGGATACCGTCGGTCATCAGCTTGACCCGGGTGGTCGGGTCGGTCTGATCGGTAAAGCGCACCTGATAACCGATGGCGCCGCCCAGCGAGGTGCTCGTTTCCTGCGCCAGTCGCTGCGCCACGCTGCGTGCTGCCAGCCGGCGTGGCTGGGTATGGCCGATCAGGCCACGAACGCCAAGCCCCAGCTCCAGACATATCTTGGGCAACTGGGTGGTCTTGCCGGAACCGGTCTCGCCGGCCACGACCACAACCTGATGATCACGAATGGCCTTTAAAATATCGTCGCGACGCTCGGCGACCGGCAGTTCCGGCGGATATTCAAGCGTGACCGGCTGATCGCGACGCCGTTTGACCAGTTCTGTCGAGCGCGTCAGCCGGGCATTGATATCCTTCAGGGCCTTATCCACGGGCTGGCCGCGCCGAATGCGGCCGGCCAGACGTTCCAGCCGCTGTCCCTGCGTCATGGCATCGCTGATCAGCGCGTCATCGAGGCGGCGACGCAGGGATGCAAGCGCCTCCTGCGCCGACTCACCGGAGTAAGTCACGTTATCGCTCAAGGTACCCTCTGGACTTTTGAAACCGCCGAGGCGGTGGTGACAACGGTCATGGTGCTGCCATGACCGTCTGAGAGAAAGGTGTTTCAGATACTGATAACAGGGGCATTATTGTAGCGCCATTCAGGCCCTGGCGGCCAACCGCCCGCCAGTTCAGGAGGCGTTCTGGCTGCTGTCGCCTGAGAGCTCATCACGCAGTGCCCGGCGCAGCACCTTGCCAACATTGCTGCGCGGCAACTGATCGCGAAACTCGAATCGTCTTGGCACCTTGTAACCTGTCAGCTCGCGCCGACACCATTTTTTCAGTGCTTCGGAATCAAGACTTGCCCCGTTTCGCGGCACAATGAACGCGACCACACTTTCACCACTGTCTTCATCCGGCACGCCAATCACGGCGGCCTCATGAACATCTTCATGTCCAAGCAGTACATCTTCCACTTCGTTGGGGTACACATTAAAGCCCGAGCTGACGATCATGTCCTTCTTGCGATCCACGATGCGCACAAACCCGTCTCGCTGCAGCACGGCGATATCGCCTGACCTGACCCAACCATCATCAAAAAGCGTTTTGGCCGTCTCTTCCGGCAAATTCCAGTAGCCCTTCATGACCTGCGGCCCCTGCACACACAGCTCCCCGGGCGTGTCATAACCCAGCGGCTGGTCGTTTTCATCAAGCACCTGCAGTCGGGTGCCGGCGACCGGTCGACCGATTGCGCCGGGCTGAATTTTGTCCGGTGGATTGACGCACACCACCGGTGAGGTCTCGGTCATGCCATACCCTTCCAGCACCGCAGAGCCGGTAATCTCGTACCAGCGATTGGCCGTGGTGGTATTGAGCGCCATGCCACCGGAGACACTGAGCTTCAGGTGACTGAAATCCAGCTTTTTGAAATCCTCTCGTCGGCACAGCGCTGCAAACAGCGTATTGAGACCGATAAAGGCGGAAAAGGGCTGTTGGGCGAGCGTCTTGACGAAACCGTCAAGGTCCTTCGGATTGGGAATCAGAATGCTGTGATTGCCGGTTTCACAGCCGAACATGCAGTTCACGGTGAAGGTGTAGATATGATAGACCGGCAGCGGTGCAATGATGGTTTCCTGCCCACGGGTCACGGCGCTGCCCAGCACCTCTCCGGTCTGGCGCATGTTGGCTACCAGGTTGGCATGGGACAGCATCGCACCCTTGGGGGTGCCGGTCGTGCCGCCGGTATATTGCAGGATGGCCAGATCATCATCGCGCCCCCAGCGCTGATCATCGACCTGCCCCTTTCCCTTCAAGACCTGACGCATCGATACGGCATTGGGCAGATGGTAACGCGGCACCTGGCGGGCGATATAGCGCGCGCCAAGGTTGTACTTGAGACGCGACGGCCAGGAATGCAGATCCGCCACCTCGGTGACGATGACATGCTCAATCGTCATGCGCTTGAGCACAGCCTCCAGCTTGTCGGCCATATGGGCAAAGATCACTACCCCGGTCACCCCGGCATCCGCAAACTGGTGATGCATTTCATCAGCGGTATAGAGCGGATTGGTGTTCACCACGACCAGTCCGGCCTTCAAGGCGCCGAACACGGCCACCGGATACTGCAGCAGATTGGGCAGCACAATGGCCAGGCGATCACCGGGCGACATCCTGGTCTGCGTGATGATCCAGTGCGCAAAGCGGTCCACCAGATCCTTCATGCCCTTGTAGGTCAGCGTACTGCCCATACAGGTAAAGGCGGGGCGGTCGGCATACTGCGCACAGGCTTTTTCAAACACGTCGAGAATCGACCGGTAACCGTCATCCTTCTCAAGCGCTGGCCCTTCAAGCAGTGCCGGTGCCGTCTTCATCTCGCTCATGCCTTCTCCCGATCATCATGGCGCTTGCAGCCAAATACCGTTTCATGGAAAGACCCTAAAATAGCATGAAAGCCTGTCACTGCGGCGGAAGGCTTCCAGGACTCGACGAAGGTCAACCCCCCCGTCAAAATAAGACAGATCCCTTTATCACTGCCCATGGTGGGCAGCCTACTGACACGGAGCACGCGATGAGCAGGATTCTGGAAGACAATTCCCAGACAATCGGACAGACGCCACTGGTCAGGATCAGACATCTGACCGATCACCCTCGCGTGTATGCCAAGCTCGAATCGCGCAATCCAGCGTTGTCGGTCAAGTGCCGGATCGGTGCCAACATGATCTGGGACGCCGAAAAGCGCGGCGCTCTCAAACCCGGCATGGAGATCATCGAGCCCACTTCCGGCAATACCGGCATTGCACTTGCCTTTGTGGGTGCCGCCCGCGGCTACAAGGTCAAGCTGACCATGCCGGCCTCGATGAGCATCGAGCGTCGCAAGGTGCTCAAGGCACTGGGCGCCGAACTGGTGTTGACCGAACCGGCGCGTGGCATGAAAGGCGCCGTGGAGCGTGCCACCGAGCTGCGCGATGCCGAGCCCGAGCGCTATTTCATGCCGGCGCAGTTTGAAAACCCGGCCAACCCCGAGATTCATGAAAGGACTACCGGCCCCGAACTCTGGGACGCTACCGATGGCGACCTGGATGTTCTGGTCGCCGGCGTCGGCACCGGCGGTACCATTACCGGCATTTCACGCTATTTCGAAAAGACGAAGGGCAAGACGCTTCACAGCGTGGCGGTAGAGCCGCTTGAATCGCCCATCATCGGCCAGCGCCTGCGCGGTGAAGACCTTACGCCTGCCGGTCACAAGATCCAGGGCATCGGTGCCAACTTCATTCCGGCCAATCTCGATCTGGATTATATCGATCAGGTGGAAGCGGTCAGCAGCGAAGACGCCATGGCCATGGCGCGCCGTCTGATGCGTGAGGAAGGCATGCTGGTTGGCATTTCATGTGGCGCCGCCATGGTTGCCGCCCTGCGCCTGGCCGAAGACCCGGCCTACAGGGACAAGGCCATCGCCGTTATCCTGCCCGACAGCGGCGAGCGCTATCTCTCTACCGCGCTGTTTGAAGGCATGTTTACCGAAGAAGAGCTGAGCTGAAAAAGTCTTGAGTTCAAAAAGGCGCCGCAGACATTGACCGTGTCTGCGGCGCCTTTTGATAAGCCATCAGTGACGTTTCAAACGTCAGGCCGTCATGGCTTCCGGGGTGCTGACATCACACCGCTCGCCGTCACAAAAGGCCATCGCCTCCCCCGGATGCATGTCCTGCCAGCCTGCCTCACTGGTCAGGGGCGATGTTGCCAGCAGGGTATAGACCGTGGCGCTATCACAGTTCTCAGCAAGGTCAATATGCTCGCCGCTGTCCAGTGAGGTCACGGTACCGAAGGGCGCACGCCGGGTCAGCCAGCACATTTTTTTGCTGCAGTAGGTATAAAGCGTCCGGCCATCGCTGAGCATCATGTTGAAAACGCCCATTTGGGCCAGTCGGTCACTACACTGGCGCAACAGTTCGCAGACCGCGGAAGAATTGTCGCAATCTTCTTCCGACAGCTGATCAAGCAGCCAGCAGAAAGCGTGTTCGCCATCCGTGGTGCCCAGTGGCGTAAATCGACCGGAAAGTTTCAGCGCTTCAAACCCTTCCAACTGGCCCTGCATGGTATAGCACCAGCGCCGTCCTTTCGTTTCCCGCGTAAACGGATAGGTGTTCTGGATTTCAATGCTGCCTTCATTGGCATGGCGAAGATGGCCCAGCATGATCAGGGCCGGGATATTGTCACGACCAAGCAGCTCCGCCAGCGGTGAATCCATCGCCGCGCGCACATCATGAAAATCGTGATAGCCGTCACGACGATAAAAGCCAATGCCGAACCCATCCCGATGGGGACCATTGTCTCCGCCTCGGTGCTTGAATCCACGCCAGCTGAAACCGGTATTGACCGGCTGATTGGCGCTCATGCCCAGTAGCTCACACACTCGGGTCTCTCCTGTGTCGGGGACGCTGACGTCGCAGGCGACGTCGTCTGAAGGCAAGCAATAGACAAAGCAATACCAGGACGGCGGCCACCCACCACGCGCGCGGGTCCTGCATCCACTGTATGGCCTGCGCCCTGGCCGCCGGCCAGTTATCCTGCGCCAGCTGCCACAGGCGCTGCAGTGACCATCTCTGTTCTTCCTCGTCATCGTCCTGACGGGACGCCATTTTTTCACTGCTGATCGTGTCACGATCAAGACGGGCACCGGACAGGCTGGTGGCCGCCTCACGGTTGAGCACCACCGGCGGCAGCGGGACGTCGTGTATCCGGTCATCCAGGGCCACCGTGGCCGTCAGCTCTACCGATACGGATTCCTCCGGCAGGGTATCGGGTAACGTGACCCGCCAGCGACTCTCCGCCACCGGCGTAACCTTCAGCGTTTCCCCCAGCAGCTGCGCATTGATACGGGTGTTATCCCGCGTCAGACGAGGATGGGCTGCGCTCAGCGTAATGTAGGCCTGGTCACTGGAAAGTGCGGCATCGATGGCCGGAACAACGTTGACGCTACGGGTCAACAATCGCGCAAAGGCATCGCCTTGCGCCTGAAGGGCCAGTTCGGCATTGCCTGTCTGATTGATGTGCTCAAGGCGCCCGCGGTAACGTCCATCCGCCTCGTGCGGCAGGCGAGCGCTGGTGATCTCACCGTTGGCACCTCGCAACACTGCATCTACGGCAGGTCTCTGCGCCGAGGCATCGTCCTGATCGGGCTGACCTTCCAGCCAGACCTCCAAGGGTAGATCGAAATGCTCGTACAATGTGGCCGGTATTTTGCCACTTCGCAATTGCAGTTTTGAGTCGATCAGGATACGTGAGCCTGCACCCACCGGCCCATCAATGCGCCACTGCCCGGCAGCAGGCTCGGGCACGGTAATCAGTTCATAGCGGTCATCATGACGCCAGCGGCTTGCGGCGCCCGGCGACTCGATACTCAGGCGCTCACCGGTGGGACTGATCAGCGTGACCGGACCTTCGTCCCGATCATGAAAGATCAGTGCCGTAAACTCACGGACCTGATCATCGACTTGGAACCGGCCATCTTCCAGCGGCAACTGCTGACGTGGCGCCACCTGATTGAGGACATCAAGAAAGGAGCGCAGAAGCGCCCGCGAATCCTCGGCTACCGAGGCAAGTCCGCCGGTCTGCTGCGAGATGTCACGCATCAGATCAATATCGGCATTGCGCGAAAGTGCAATGGTATGAATGACCACATGACGCTCGGCAAGATCCGGCGCGAGCGTCTCGATGATGCGCTCGCGCGAGGCACGATCCTGGGCCGGCTTGTCGCTGATGGCAGGTACATCCACCATACCATCGGTCAGCACGATCAGATGCGTGCGGCCATCGCTGGTCACATCCTGTGTGGCCAGATTCAGCGCTGACTCAAGGTCGGTGAACTGCTCGTATCGGGTCAGCTGCGGCAACACGGAGAGCGCACGCTGGCGCCACTGGTCGTTGACGGCCTCCATGGCCAGCGGATTGGCGACCTGCTGACCAAAGGTCCAGAGCCCGGCGCGAACATTGTCGGGCAATAGATCCACCATCAGACGGACGCCGCTGGCACGCAGGTTATCCGGATCGTTGTCCTTCATGCTGCCGGACACATCGATGGCCAGGCGAACATCACCCCGTTCAGTGCCGTCCTGCGGCGCTGCCTGTACAGGCAGTACCATCAGAGCCAGCAATAACCATGTACCTGTCACCAGCCACCGATACAGCATAGGGCCTATCTCCCGAGCGAAGGTTCTCGACGCGCCGGGGCACTGTCCTTGCGTCGAGGTGTCTGGTCACGGCCGGATGGACGCCGCTGTGTCCGAGTACCCTCGGCGCGGTCGTCATCTTCACTGTCGTGTCGGCCACGCCGGCCGATAAAGAAGGTGACCAGCATGCCCAGCAGCGCCCCGATGGCCATTAATACGCCGCCAAAAAGGACCTGACCGCCGTTATGCTGTAGAAAGCCGACAGCCGTGACGATCAGCGAAGGGGCCCAGCCTGAATAGCCAAGCTCCGACTCGGGACCGGGTACTGAAAAGAAGGCCGGCATCCAGAGCATGCCTGCTACCCCCCCGGCGATCAGCCAGCGAGGCAGGCGCGGCAGAAATGAAATGGCAAGATAGCCGCAGACCAGCACAATAACGGATAGTACGAACCAGCATAGCCACAATAGTGGGATCGAGTCTGAAATCAGCACGCCCTTGATACCTCCGGGTTAAATACAGCGACCAATGTTACACTGCACATTATGAAAGAACATCCATCCCCCGCGCCGGTTGCGCGCTTCAGGAAAGTCGAAGATCCCCACTGGCACTGGCTTGAAAACCGGGATCACCAGGAGGTGGCCGAGTTTCTTGAAGCCGTAAACCTTGAATGTGATCAGTGGTTTGAACCACTCGATTCGCTCACCCGTACCCTGTTTGACAGCCATCTTGCCCGTCGAGAACTGGCCGTGACGGGGCTGGCCACGCCCTTTGATCATTTCGTGTACTGGAGCGAGACGGCAGCCGATGCTGACTATCCGGTCTTCTGGCGCCATCCGATCGGGGATGACTTCGATCATCTGGATATTGAGCGCCGTGGTCATGAGTGCCTGATTGACCTGCAAGAACTCTCCCGCCACAGCAGCTTTATGGAACTGGGTGATCTCGCCCTGTCCGAAGACGAGCAGTGGATGGCCTGGACGCTGGATACCCAGGGCAATGAGTATTTTGATCTCTATCTGCGCCATCTACCTGATGGCGAGACCATCCGTCTTGAGCGCGGTATCGGGCCTGACCTGTGCTGGGCAGAAGACAACGCCACGGTACTCTTTACCCGTTATGACGCCACCCAGCGCCCGGCCACGGTATGGCGGCGTCATCGCGCCCATGATGAAGCGGTCTGTCTGTTTGAAGAAACCGATGTCGAGTTCTGGGTTGGACTGGACAAGACCCGTTCGCGTGAATGGCTTGTCATCCATAGTGCTTCCAAGGACACCAGCGAGAGCCACCTGGTTCCCGCTACTGCACCAGAGACGGCCCCACGCTGCTTTCATCCGCGCGAAACCGGTGTGGAGTATGGCATCGATCACCGCCCGGGCATGTTTTATGTGCTCCACAACCGTAACGCCGTGCACTTTTGTCTTGAGCGCGCCGATGAGTATGCACCTGATCAATGGGTGCCGATGATCGCGCATCGCGCCAATACCACCCTGGAAGATGTGGATGCCTTTTCCTGGGGGTTGGTACTGACCGAGCGTGACCATGACAGTGCTCAGGTCCACCTGCGCCTGATGCAGCTTGACGAGCAGCATGACGTGACGCGCGATGAATGGCTGCCCATTCCTGAAACGCCCTGCAGTCTTGGACTGGCCGACACGCCGCATTTCGATACGCGCTGTCTTCGTCTGCATGAAGAATCCTTTACGACGCCACCACGCTGGATCGAGTTCAATATTGACAGCGCAGAGCGACGCCTGCTGCGCCAGCAGCCCATTTATGGCGATCTCCAACCCGGACAGCTGGCCTGCCGCCGACTCTGGGCGACCTCCTTTGATGGCGAGCGTGTACCAGTCTCGGTGGTGGCACGTGCCGATCTGATCGATCGTGGTCCGCTGCCGACCCTGCTCTATGGCTACGGCGCCTACGGGCAGACGCTTGACCCCTGGTTTTCGATTTCACGCCTTGAGCTTCTGGCGCGCGGTGGTGCCTTTGCTGTCGCCCATGTGCGCGGCGGCGGAGACCGCGGCGAGCCCTGGTATCTGGCCGGCAAGCTGGAGCACAAGGAAAACAGCTTTCGCGACTTTCTGGCGGCACGTAATGTGCTGGTCGAGCACGGCATCGCACAGGAGCACCATATTGCCGCCTACGGCGCCAGTGCTGGCGGGCTACTGGTCGCGGCCAGCGTGAATCTCGATCCTCACGCCTTCTGTGCTGCTGTACTGGATGTGCCCTTTGTCGATGTCCTGCGCACCATGGAAAATCCGGATCTGCCGCTGACCACTGCGGAATATACCGAATGGGGCAATCCCGAGGAGCCTGAAGCCCATCGGCGCATCAAGGGCTATTCGCCGCTGAACAATCTGGTCCCGGCGCCATGGCCGGCCGTCTATCTGCAGGGCAGCTGGCACGATTCGCGCGTGCCCTACTGGGAGCCGGCCAAGCTTTATGCCCGCCTGATCGAGCTTGATAGCGCCCGCGGTCCGGTACTGCTGCGCACCGACATGAGTGCCGGCCACGGCGGCGCCTCGGGACGCTTTCACGCCTGGCGCGATGTGGCCCGACAGGATGCCTTTATCCTGTGGGCGCTGGGGCTGTCACAGGGCACTCTGTCACCTGACACGCCAGCGCAGGACGGCTGATACTACTCAAACATCGGCAGCCTGATCGAACAAAAGGCACGCTTCATGACGAAAGCGTGCCCCTTTTCTGCCAGGCCGATACAGCGCGCCAATGCTGCCCTTCCCGGGCGCTACTGGCAGGGGATTACGGCAATGATGTAATCCTCATAGTCACTCTCGGGAACCACCGCCTCACTGACGGCCATGCCATGCATGCTGATCCCGGCGCGGCGTGCACCTGACAAATCGCCGCTGCGCAGAGGATGCCATTTGGGCAGCGGTTTTGACTGCGCCAGACGCCGATAGCCACAGGTCTCGGGCAGCCAGTGGAATGCCCGAGCGCGCTCCGGAGTGAGCTGTAGACAGTCCGGCACCTTGTCAAAGCGATGCTCGTAATCACTGCAGCGACAGTCTTTTGTATCAAAAAGACGACAGGCCACCGACAACGTCACGATCTCCTGATTTTCTTCATCTTCAAGCCTGACCAGACAACACTGTCCGCAGCCATCGCAGACGGCCTCCCATTCCTGGGGCGTCAGGGCCTCCAGCGGAAATCTTTCCCAGAATCGCTCACGCATGCTGACTCCTGAAACGTCTATCAGCGCGCCTGATCAGCAGCATGATCGCTGACGTCAAAGGCAAGGTCACGTGATCGCGCATCACCGCCGGGGGGCATCTGCAAGTAATAGCCCTTTTCCTTCAGTGCCGTGATGACCTGTTCGGTATCCACGCGGGCCAGCGTTCGCTCCGGCGTCATGACCATCATCATGATGGATTGCGGGGTCCCAAAACCTGCCAGCAGCTCCTGAGGCACCACTTCCAGCCCACGCGTACGATCCACATACAGAAACATCTCTTCCTGTCGCGGACTCTTGTAGATCTGACACAGTAACGGTGTTGGGGTCATGGTGTTCTCCACAGGGGCATGGTGGTCTCAGCGCTTATCAGGAGCAGAGACTGGAGCACGCTCATTTTTTGACAGTGCCGATGCCAGAGCGTCATTGAGGACATCGCCACGCCAGCCGCTCAGGCTGGGCCAGTCAGTGTGCTGAAGATCGGCACTGATCCAGCGCTCAAGCTCACGACGGGTCACCAGCACTTCGGAGGGAAGTGACAGTTCACGAGCACGATCACTGACTGCAGCCTTCAGCGCCTTCATGCGCTTTTTGTAGGCGTCACTGACAGGGGAAGGCAGTACGGTAGGCAGCACGGATTCATCAAGCATCATCGCTTCCTGAATCAGTGCCAAAAGCGTGTCACCCTCGCGCTTGATCAGGGAAGGCTTGATGCCATCGATCCGGGAAAGCTCATAGCGATTACCCGGCAATGCCGCCGCGATCTCCATCAGAATGGCATCGCTTGCCAGCCAGTTACGCGGCAGATTTCGCTCGCGTACGGCACGTTCCCGCCAGACGCACAGGCGCTGAAAGGCCGCCAGTTGACGCGGCTCGAGCCGCCAGGCATTGCGATGACGCAGATACCAGCGCTCATCATCACGCACGCCTCGTGCTGCCTCGACCAGTGCATGACAGTCCTCAAGCAACCACGCAAGACGGCCCTGCTCGCGAAGAGGTATCTGCTGGCGCTGCCAGATTGATGACAGCCAGACCACGTCCAGCGCTGCATAGCGGCACTGCTCCTCGCTCAAGGGGCGTTGCAGCCAGTTGGAGCGGGTTTCTCCCTTGGGCACATGCTGCTGCTCCCAGTGATCCACCAACCGCTGATAACTGATGGAGCTTTCCTCCCCCAGCAGGGCATGCGCCAGCTGGGTATCCACGATCGGAGAAGGTACGTCCCCTGTCCAGTGCATGAAGATCTCCATGTCCTCACCGCAGGCATGCAAGATCTTCAGGGGCCCTTCATCACCCAGCAGTGTGCGCAGGGAAGCGGTGGGCGCCACCACGGTCGGGTCGATCAGGTAGACCACCTCGGCATCGCCCAACTGAATCAGTGCAGGCACCGGATAGAAGGTCGTTTCACGCATGAACTCGGTGTCCACACCGATCACCTCGCGGGTGGCGAGATCTGCGCAGGCGCGCTCAAGCGCCTCTTCGGTATCAATAAAGTGCCAGGTTACATCAGTGGGCATAGCCATTCCGTCTACTGCGGCCGGCCGGCACAGGTGCCAGCAGGTCATAAAATAAAACAAGCCGCACGGCGGCTTGTCGCATCCAGGATGCTCGTATTCACACAGGCGCTTTTGTTGCAACGGCTTCTAGCCCTGCTCGCCAAAGGGCTGACGTCCCATGAAGGCGCGTGACAGCGTACCGCCATCGACATACTCAAGCTCGCCCCCCATCGGAACGCCATAGGCCAGACGCGAGCAGCGCACGCCCAGCGCGCGAAGCTGCTCGGCGATATAATGCGCGGTCGCCTCGCCCTCCACCGTGGGATTGGTGGCCAGAATCAGCTCTTCTATCTGCTGTTGATGCACCAGCGCCTCAAGCTGATCCAGCCCCAGATCACCCGGACCAATACCATCGATGGGCGAAAGGTGCCCATGGAGCACAAAGTAACGCCCGCGAAAACCGCCGGCCTCCTCAATGGCCAGAAGATCGGCCGGAGACTCCACCACACACAGGGCACGATCATCACGGCGCGTATCCTCGCAGATACTGCAAAGATGACTTTCCGTCAGGTTACGACAGCGCTCGCAGTAGCCCACGTTCTCAAGCGCCTCGCCCAGCACGTACGCCAGCCGACGTCCGCCCTCGCGGTCACGCTCCAGCAGATGAAAGGCCATGCGCTGTGCGGTACGAGGCCCGACGCCTGGCAGCACGCGCAGCGTTTCGAGCAAACGGTCGATCAGGGGTGAAAAGGTCGCCATGAATGCTGCGTATCCTAGAACGGCATCTTGAAGCCAGGCGGCAGGTTAAGCCCCTGCGTGGCTTCTTCCATTTTAGTGCGCGAGTTGACTTCCACCTTGCGCACGGCATCATTGACGGCAGCCGCCAGCAGGTCTTCAAGAAATTCCTTCTCTTCCTGCATGATGGCCGGATCAAGTTCGATCGAGGTGACGTCGTGTCGACCATTCATGGTCACCTTGACCATGCCGGCACCGGACTCGCCATGCACTTCGGTATCAGCAATCTCTTCCTGAACCTTTTGCATCTTGTCCTGCATTTCCTGAGCCTGCTTCATCAGGTTACCCATGCCACCCTTGAACATGATTGCCTTCCTTGAGAGTCGTTGAATCAAACCGTTATCGATATCTACGTTCAGCTGCCGCTGCCAGCATCATCCTGCTCAAACGAGGTCACACTGCGCTCAAGCAGGCGGGCACCGAAGACTTCCTGTAGAGACTGAATATGTGGGTCATCACGCAAGGCTTCAATGGCGCGCTGCAATCGTGCCTTTTCCAGTCGGGCACGGCGCCGGGCCGGCGTTTCGATATGTTCATCAATGTCACCCACCTCAATGGCGACCCGGCGCGAAAGCCCTCGTGCCGTCAGGGCCTTTTCAAGGCGCTCACGATGCACTTCTGCATTCATGGCGCTCTGGGAGTGATGCAGCCACATCCCGAGATGGTGACCATCATCATGGTGCACAACGCAGTTGGCTACCAGATTGGCGGTCATCCCGGAAAGCCCCAGCCCAGGAAAGAGTTCAAGCCAGCGGACGTTATCAAGTGGCGTGTGATCGGCTTCGACCGGCAGGGTACTGATACCCTCGGAGGCCGGCGTATCGTCCGTCGCTGATGTGTCGGCCTCATCCGGCGAGGATTGATCGCAGAGCCCTTCGACCATTGCCTCCAGCGCCTGGCCGGCGGCGTTGTCGCCGAGTGCTTCGTTCATGTACTCGTCGAGCGCATCGTCCTGCTCATCATCTGCTGCAGGCTCATCCACTGTCGGCGTTACGGTCATCCGGGCAGAAGCATTATCCGTCAGCGACTGGCGTGTATCCGGTACTGCCGGTGCATCCGGGGTCACCGCCGGTTGCACAATATCTGCAGGCGCAGCCTCACCCACCTCTTCCTGCAAGGCCTCACCATAGGCGGCGCTCTCGGGCGCACTGACCAGCGAAACGCCTGCGTCGTCATCATTCCAGGGCGGCGCGGGCTCTGGAGCAGCAGAGGGTTCAACCTGACGCTGCTCAACAGGTGCTGTCGGTGTTTCGGCCGTCACCGATTCGCCCTGGGCAGGGGCATGTGGCTGTGAGCTGTTTGAGACCGGAGCAGCGTCAGCAGATGCCTTCTGCGATGCTGCGTCATCGGTCGTCGACGGTGCCGTCGATGTAGAGGAAGACGTCTCGGCCCGGATCGGTAGCGGCTTGTGCTCCGGCGCCGGCGCACCCTGCGGCCGGAAGGCGAGCATGCGCAGCAGTGTCATTTCAAGCGCTGTTCGCTGCTCGGGCGCGTTGTCCATATCGCCGCGGCCGTTCAACCCAATCTGGTAGTAAAGCTGCACGTCCTCGGGGGTAAAATGTGCCGCAAGCTCAATCAGTGTCTCGCGATCACCCTGGGCATTATCCAGTGCCGCCGGCACCATCTGCGCAATCGCCAGACGGTGAAACACGCCACACAGGGCATCAAGTACACCGGCAAAATCCGGGCCCTGCTCGGCCAGCTGGGCCACCCGCGCCAACACGTCTGCAGCATCGCCACCCGCCAGTGACTCGACCAGCGCCAGAATCTGGCGATGATCGAGGGTCCCGAGCATGGCAATGACGTCATTTTCACGCACTTCACCGTGGCCAAAGGCAATGGCCTGGTCGGTCAGTGACATGGCGTCACGCATGGAGCCGTCGGCGGCGCGCCCCAGCAGCCAGAGCGCCGCGGTATCAAAGGCAGTCTGTTCCTGGGCAAGGACGTGGCCGAGATGCTCGACAATGCGCTCGGGCGTCATGCGTTTCAGGGCAAACTGCAGGCAGCGCGACAGCACCGTGATAGGCAGCTTCTGCGGGTCGGTGGTCGCCAGCAGGAACCTGACATGCGGGGGCGGCTCTTCAAGCGTTTTCAACAGCGCATTGAAGCTGTGCGTCGAGAGCATGTGTACCTCATCGATGAGATACACCTTGTAGCGCCCCTGGGTGGGCGCATACTGCACGTTGTCGAGCAGCTCCCGGGTGTCTTCCACGCGGGTACGAGAGGCGGCATCCACTTCGATCAGATCGACAAACCGGCCCTGATCGATATCGCAACAGGTCTGGCACTGCCCGCACGGTCGTGAGGTCACGCCGGTTTCACAGTTCAGGCACTTGGCCAGAATGCGTGCCAGCGTGGTCTTGCCCACCCCGCGCGTTCCGGTAAACAGATAGGCATGATGTAGCCGCCCCTGATCAAGCGCGTTGACCAGCGCACGACTGACATGCTCCTGCCCTACCAGCTCATGAAATGTGCGCGGCCGCCATTTGCGGGCCAGTACCTGATAGCTCATGCAGCGCTATAGCCTGTAGTCAAAGCGGTGAAGTATCGACGTTGGAAAATCGAAAGGGGCGTCGAACCGATGGATAGGCCGACCATTCTATCGACTGGGTATGCAGGCGCCAATCGATCCCTGTCATGAAAGCGTCGATGGAATATCCAGGGCCATGTTGATCTGCCCCTTATCGCTGAAACAGCAAAAAGGTGCCATACAGGGAAGGCAGGCATCGGATAACAAAACGGGGAAGACACTGAAAGACTGGAGGGTGGCGACCCTCAACAGCCACATCCCGGCACACGCCTCCATCACTACCGTTGCTCCCTTCCGGGCCTGGCGGGGTTCGCGATATCGCGTTGCGAGAGGACCATCAAGGGTCACCATCATCGGATGTCAGGGCAGGATATTTACCGGCCGCTGGCCAGCCCCCGATCAACCGAGCGCGCATCTTACCAGCACGCCTGCCTTTATCGCAAGCGATGGCACGGCAGGTTGGGGACAGTCGTGATGAAGCGACCGACCAGGGTAGACTAACCCCCTCCCGTTCAGTCGCTGCGGAGCCTTCATGGCGCTACTGCTCATCGAAGATGACGTGCTGCTGGCACAGACTCTTGAAACACTGCTGCTCGAATATGATGATCAGCTGGACGTCATCACGCGCGGTGATCATGCCTGTGATCATCTCGCCACGCGTCGACAGCTCGATCTGGTGATTCTGGATCTGAACCTGCCCCACTGCAGCGGCCTTGAGGTGCTGGCCACGCTGCGCCGACATGACACTCACACGCCCGTGCTGATCCTGACGGCGCGCGCCTCGATCGAGGATCGTGTGGAAGGCCTTGATCTGGGCGCCGATGACTATCTCACCAAGCCCTTCTCGCTCAGCGAGTTCGAGGCCCGGGTGCGTGCACTTTTGCGCCGCGCGCGACCGACGGCCTCCGATACGCTGAAACTGGGCCAGCTTGCCCTGCACGTACCTACCCAGCGCCTTGAACTCAACCAGACCGTTATGGAGCTGCCGACCCGGGAGCTGCGGCTGATGGCCTGTCTGCTGCGCCATGCCGAGAAGGTCATCAGCCGCGCCGATCTGATGGCAGAAGCCTTTGGCGGTGACGACAGCCTGCGGGACAACGCCCTGGAGGTCTACATCCACCGCCTGCGCCGACGTCTTGAAGGCAGTGACATCCATATACGCACCGTGCGCGGCATGGGCTATCGTCTGGAGCTGCGTTGAATCATGGTGTCGGCCGCCAGTCTTCATCGTCGCCTGCTGGGCGGACTTTCCCTGCTGCTGTTACTGACCTGCACCCTGCTGCTGCTTCAGTCCTGGTACAGTGCACAGCGCAGCGCCGATCGCGCCTACGATCGACTGCTGGCCTCAGCGGCTCAGGTCATGAGTGATCATGTGAGCTGGCGCAACGATCGCCTCTGGTTCGATGTACCGGCCTCGGCACTGAACATGCTGGCTCCGCACGGCGATGAGCGCGTTTTTTATGCTCTCATCGACCGCGAGGGGCACCTCGTCAGCGGCAATGCCGCTCTGGTCGCACTGATCCAGGACCTGCCGGCCACGGGAAGCTTTCAGACCAGTTCGGCCACCTTCAATGGATTGTCGTTACGCGTGGGCGCCCTGGGCGCTCGCCTGACGGGCTGGCACAACCGCGCGCCCTACGCGCTGCTGGTCGCCCATACGCTGGAAGCACGGCACGCCATGACCTGGCAGCTTTTTCGCGACAGCAGCCTGCGTCTGGCCGGCATTGTGGCGCTGGCCGTGGCAGGGCTTTTGATGACCCTGCGCCTGGCACTGCGCCCGCTGAAACAGCTGCGCAGGCGACTCAAGGCTCGCACGGCACATGATCTCTCTCCCATCCATGTGAGGGTGCCGCGTGAGCTTGAAGAGCTTCTCGCCGCACTCAACGCCCTGCTGGCACGTCAGCGCCAGGTGCGCATCCATGAACAACGCTTCATTGGTGACGCTTCTCATCAACTGCGCACACCGCTTGCCGGCATTGCCGCCAGCGCAGAGCTGGCCCTTCGCAGCCAGGACAGTGCCCACTGGCATCAGGCACTACAGGAAATACAGGCCGGAACGCACCGTGCCACCCGTCTGGCCGAGCAGCTCCTGTCATTAACACGTCTTCATTCGCCAGAGGCCCCCCTGACACGACAGCCGGTGGCGCTGGCGACCCTGGCACGCGAGACGCTGGTGCGATTTCTGCCCGTGGCTGACAAAAACGGCATCGATCTGGGCCTTGCCGAGCCCTGTCCCGAGCTGTCTGTCGCTGGCAATCGCTGGCAGCTGGAAGAGGCATTGAGCAACCTGATCGACAATGCCCTGCGTTACGCGCGCTCCCGGGTGACCGTGGGCATTGATGCCGCTAACAGCGTGATTCATGTCGAGGATGATGGCCCGGGGATCAACAATGGCGAACAGGACGATGTCCTGCGCCCGTTTCACCGCTGCCAGGAACAGGGGCCCGGCAGCGGACTGGGACTGGCGATTGCCGACGGCGTGGCACGTGCCCATGGGGGAACCATTGTCATGCATCACCTGCCCGGCGGTGGGTTCATGATCGGCCTGCATCTGCCCGGAGAAATGACCTGATGCTCAAGCCCTGCCGTTACTGTTACCGCCTCATGTTGGTGGCATGGTCAGTAATAACGCTTGCCACGACTGCCAGTGCCGCCGAGCCTTCACTGTCCATTGAAGGTAATCTTCGATTTCAGGGTCAGGGCAACGAAACCCTCAACATACAGGGCGTGGTAGAAGCCGATATCCTGCGCCCGGTGCTTGAGGCCTTTCATCAGCGCTACCCACAGATCACGCTGCACTATCACGACGCCTCTCGCGGCGAACGCCCCCAGCCTGCCACGGTGCCGCCCAACGTCGACCTTTTGATGTCCTCTGCCATGGCGCAGCAGTATCAGCTGGCCAACGCCGGATATGCCCAGCCGCTGGGCAGTGGCGTTATCAACCCTGACTGGCCGGAAAGCGCTCGCTGGCGCGATGAGCTGATCGGACTGACCCATGAACCGCTGGTGATGGTCTATCGTCGGGAGCTGGCCGATATTGCTCCCCCGCCCGAAGATCACGCAGGCCTTCTGGCGCTTTTGAATCAAAAAAACACGGCGCTGACAGGACGTGTGGCCACCTATGACCCCGCTCGAAGCCCGACCGGCTTCATGGCCGTGGCTCAGGATGTGGCACGCTCGACGGAAGCCTGGGCACTGTTTGATGCCATGGGCGAGGCCGATACGCAGCTGCTGGATTCCACCGCGGACATGCTTGAAGGGTTGATCGAGGGCCGTTACCTGATCGGCTACAACCTGATGGGCTCCTATGCTCGCCGCGCCGTTCAGGATCATCCCGACCTGGCAATGCAGGTGCCGACCGATTACGCCCTGGCATTGCAGCGCCTGGCATTGATTCCGATGAACGCTCCGCACCCCGAGATGGCCAGACGCTTTCTGACCTTTATCACCTCAAGGCAGGGTCAGCAGATCATGACGACCCGAACACCGCTGGGCAGTCCGCTCCTGGCCTTCGAAGGCGCCACGTCGCCAGATGACTCACTTGAGCCCATCCAATTGACCCCGGGACTTTTAGCGCTGATTGACCCGCTCAAGCGCGAAGCGCTGCTGGATCGCTGGCAGACCATCTTTGATACCCGCAGCATCGCTGCTCCGAACATTGTCGAAGGCACGGTAGAATAGGTTTTCCAAAGGGTCCTGCCGATCGCGCAGGCCTCGCAACCCTTGCATCGCAGGACATCAACATGAGCAGGATGGTACGTGTCGATCAGCTTCTGGTCGCGCAGGCACTGGTACGTTCACGCACGCGCGCCCAGCGTCTGATTCGCCATGGACGGGTACAACTGATGGGGGATGGCCAGCCGCGCACCCTGACCCGACCCGGGGAAAAACTGCCCGAAGAGAGCCGGTTTCATGTCGTGGAGGACCCCGAGGAACGCTACGTCTCGCGTGCGGGCCTCAAGCTTGAGGCGCTGCTGGCTGCAACCGGCATAACGCCTCAGGACCTCACCCTGCTGGATGTAGGTCAGTCGACGGGCGGGTTTACCGACTGTCTGCTCCATCACGGCGCAGCACGCGTGATTGGCATCGAGGTCGGTCACGGCCAGCTGGATCCTATGCTGCGTGAGGACAGCCGTGTGCACTGTCTGGAAGGTGTCAATGCTCGCCAGCTGCCGACCGAGCAGATCATGGCGCTGGCACCTGACGGCATTGCAGGCGCGGTCATGGATGTATCGTTCATTTCCCAGACGCTGATTCTGCCCGAACTGGCACGGCTGCTACCGGCCGGTGCGCACCTGCTCAGTCTGGTCAAGCCGCAGTTTGAACTTTCCCCCGAACAGATTGGCAGCGGCGGTATCGTGCGTGATGCGCGCCACTTTGATCAGGTCGAGACGCGCCTGCGTATGTGCTGCGAGCAGACCGGATTCAGCCTGCAATACTGGGGCGACAGCCCGATTACCGGAGGCGACGGCAATCGGGAGTTTTTAATGCATGCCACACGCACCCCCTCCTGACAACGATCAGGGGATTTCTGCAGAGGGCGCATCACCCGATGAAGCGTCGCCCGGATCACCATCGTGCGCATTGCTGGCATGAGGTGACGGACGGCCGTCCTTCGCTGCTTTTTGCTGTACCAGACGCTTCTCGCCGTCTTCGTTGTGCAGCCAGACATCCATCTGCTGAAAGGCCACGCGCAGCTTGTTGGACTTGAACTCGGCATCGACTCGACGGTTGATCTCGTCGGTGACCACCAGTCGGTCGACCAATTCGTTGACGAACACGCGCAGCTCGAAGTTGAAGGCGCTCTGACTATAGGCCATGCAGAACACTTGAGGCTCGGGGTCGGCCAGTACCTTCGGGTGCTCGTCGGCAATGCGGCGCAGGATGCGATGAGCCAGGTCGAGATCGGTACCGTGTGCCACGCCGAAAGTCAGTACCACCCGCGTAATGTTATCGCTCAGCGACCAGTTGATCAGCTGATCGATAACGAAGGTCTTGTTGGGGATGATGATCTCCTTGCGATCAAAATCCGTGACCGTGGTGGCGCGGATGCGAATCCGGCTGACCGTACCGTGCAGGTTGCCCAGCGTGATGGTATCGCCAATACGGATAGGCCGTTCAAACAGGATGATCAGACCCGAAATGAAGTTGGCAAAAATCTCCTGCAAGCCAAAACCCAGACCGAGTGACAGGGCGGCCACCAGCCACTGCAGCTTGTCCCAGGTCACGCCAAGCGTGCCCAATGCCGCCACGATCCCGGTACCGATAATGGTGTAGGACAGCAAGGAGGTAACCGCGTAGGCACTGCCCTGCTTGAGATTGAGCCGAGAGAGCACCATGACTTCCAGAAGCCCTGGCAGATTGCGCGCCATGATCATCATTAATCCAAGGATGAACAGTGCGGTCAGCACATCGGCCAGCGTGACCACGTTGACGACACCGCCAGCCGCATCGCTTTCGCTGATCTGACCAATATTGACGTTGTCCAGATAGGAGAGCACCCCCAGAAGGTCGGCCCAGACCAGATACAACACGCTGATAAAGATCAAAAACAAAATGAGTTTGGACAGGCGCAGCGACTGCTGATTGACCTGCTCCATATCCAGCGGTGGCTCCTCGACCACATCTACACCGCTTTCGGCAGCACTGTCACGCCCCTGAGCACGCCGACGCGTCACCGCACGGCGATACGCCAGACGCCGCGCGGCTACGGCCAGCCCGCGCACCACGCTGGCCTCGACCAAAAGCCACAGCGCCAGAATATAAAGCGTCAGAATGAAGCGGCCGCACAGGCGCAGCGCCGTGTACTCGTAGCCAAAAAGAATCATGCCGATCAGCGCCAGCGGCACCATGGCAAGCGTGACACCCAGCAGCAGCCGGAAAAGGCGCACGCCCATCCATGGCACGTGGGCAAGAATCAGGCGCAGCATGAAAACGCTCATGCCCATCAGGCCCACCAGCATGACCAGCAGTGCCAGCGGCTGATCCGCCAGCCGACTGTCGGCCTGCTCGGCGATACTGGCTACCATGACCACCGGCGCCACACTGCAGCCCATCCAGAATATATTGCGCCGTAGTCGGTCAACGTAGGATGCGGGCCAGTGAAAATGGCGTGTTGCCACCCCATCAGGCACCAGCAGACGTCGAATAAGACCGAAGACCTGCAGGGCAAGCGCCAGTTGCAGCAGCGCTCGACCAAACGAGACGGCGAGCCCTTCACCGCCCAGCCACAGGGCAATACCCACTGCCAAAAGTATTAGCGGGGTCGTGGAGGAGAGAATGAGGTTGAGCACGATTGCTCGGGGCGTGTGCAGCTGCGTATCACGCTTGAGACGACCGATCTGATTGTGCAGCTCCAGCAGGTAGGCCTTGATGCGACGACGGAAAAAGGCCATCAGCCCGGCCATGATCAGAATGGGAACGGCCAGCAACGCACGTGGTGAAGGCATTGCCCATAGCGACCCCAGACTCTGAAACCACTGACCACCGAACAGCTGTTGTCCAAGGCGCTCCGGAAGATCACCAAGCCATGTCAATCCCAGCGGCTGGCCGTTGGCGACCCAGAAAAGCTGCTCTTCGATGGTATCGCGCACCGAACGGCTGATATCCAGAAGCTGCTGCTGGTTGAGCTGCACATCGATGGCCCGACTCAGCAGATTGCCGTACTCCCGGTCCAGCTGATCCAGCAGATCCCGACGCATCTCCAGTGTCTGAAGCAGTACCTGGCGTGTCTGACCGGTCAGCGGGTCCTCGTCCTGGAGATGCTCCTCGATATAGCGCGACGGATTGGCCAGTGCCTGGCGTGACTGACCGATATCAAACTGGCGCAGACGCAGATCACCAATCTCCTCCTGCAGGCTGTGCTGGCTCTGGACATCCGGCAGCGACCCGCGCTGCTGGCGCAGCACCCGTGACAACAAAAGGCTGCCACGCAATGCTTCGATCTGCTCATTGAGCGTGCGCTCGACCTGACGCACCTGTTCAAGCCGGGCCCGGGTATTGATGCCATCACGAATCATGGTGTTGGCGCGATCAGTCGTGTGCAAAAGCTCCTGGGCCAGCGCCCGATTCTGGGCTCTCGCCTCGTCTACCACCGGATTGCTGATCCGGTCGTTGTCACCAACGTGAGCCGCCTCGGCGATGGCCTGTTCGGAAGCATCCCGACGCTTTTGATTGATGGCCTCCTGCAGCACCAGCAGCGCGTTCTGGTTGATATCGATCTGGCGCGCCAGAAGCTCTCGGTGCATCTGGTTGACGTCACGCAGTATCGTGCTGTTGGCCAGCTGGCGCTGGCCCAGCTCGATTCGGGCATCCAGCAGCGCCATACGGACGTTCACCAGCTGTTGGCGCTCATTGCTCGGGGCGCCGCCATCGCCTGAATCCAGCGAATCATTGAGCTGCTGCTGCTCACGTCGCGCATCACTGATGGTGGCCTGCACCCGTTCCGGCAGGGTCTGGGCGCTGATCAATGCACGCGAGACCTCACCAAGCTGCTCCTGTTGCCGCTTGAGATCCTCGACGGTGCTCCCCAGTCGTTGCTCAAGCTGCTCAAGCGAACTTCTGCCCAGTGTTTCGCTGTCCAGCGCGCGATCACTCTCCATTCCCTGCAGCTGATCCTGGTACTGACGGCGCTGTTGATCGGCCCGATTGACCCGATCTTCCAGCGCTGCCTGTTCCCTTTGCGTATTACTCAGTGCCTCCAGCGCTTCACGTGTTCTGTTCAGCGTCTCCAGCACCTGCTGGTCAGCCGCACTCTGGGGATCATTGCCTTCAAACTGCCTTATCTGCTCATCAATGGATTGACGAGACGGTATGCCCTGCTCACCGGCCAGTGCCCGGGGTGCCACCAAAAAGAGCATCAATATCGTTAAAAACAGCATGCCTTGGCACGCCAAGACCCTGACAGGCTTTACCATGCTGGCCATACCTCACATGAATGAACATCTCTGGATTAGAACTTCCTGCGCAGACATAATATCGATCTACCAGGAAATAACTAAAACGCTACTCAAGGCTGCCGATAATCACGGTCATCTCGGCAGGGCGCACCCCATCATGGGGCATGTCGAATTCAGGGCGCCATGATAAGCTCATCACGACGTCTGTCACCTCTGGAATGGATCTCTATGACTCATCGTGTTCAACGTCTGTTGCTGGCTCTGCTGCCATGCACGCTGATGATCACTCCGCTGGCCCATGCTGACACCAACAGCGATGATACGCTCGGCCAGGAGCGCAATCGCCAGGCACTGGAACGGCAGGCCATGATGAACCCCGTGGCCATTACGGTGTACAAGCGCAACTATCTGATGCCTTACACCTATAACAGCCGCCCCAATGCCAAGGACTTCAAGGAAATCGACGAGGCCGGGGTTGATCGCGGTGAGGTGAAATTCCAGTTCAGCGTCAAGGTAGGTCTTCTGGACAACATCTTTGGCGACAATGGTGATCTCTATTTCGCCTATACCCAGCGCTCCTGGTGGCAGGCCTACAATGCTGACGCCTCGTCTCCCTTTCGTGAGACCAACTACGAGCCGGAAATCTTTTTAAGCTTTGACAACGACTATGATCTGGGCGGCTGGAACAATACGGCCAACCGGGTCGGGCTACTGCATCAGTCCAACGGGCGCTCCGACCCGCTGTCACGCAGCTGGAACCGCATCTATGTGGACAGCATCTGGCAAAAAGGCAAACTGACCCTGTCAGTGGCGCCCTTCTGGCGCATCCCTGAATCCAGCAGCAATGATGACAATCCCGATATCGAAGACTATGTCGGATACGCCGATATTACGGTGGGTTATCTGTTCGATAATCAGCACGAAGTCACGCTTTTAACTCGTGGCAATCCTGCCAAGGGGCATTTTGGCAACCAGCTGGATTACTCCTTTCCGCTTCATGGCAAGATCAGGGGGATGGTGCAGTATTACGAGGGCTATGGTGAAAGCATGATTGATTACAATCACTACAATCGGCGAATCGGCATTGGCTTTTCACTCAACACGTCATTTCTGGGTATACCGGATACCCTTTGATGCGTTAATCAAAACGTAATGTCTTTACATTGAAGCTAACGCCCAGGCTGTTATGATGATGAGGCAACCTTATTGTCAACGGAGAGACATAGCATGGCCATGAAGCCTATCAAGGGGAATGACAGCGAAAGCCAGGAACAGCTGCGCGAGGATCTGCGTCAGCTTTCCAGCACAATCGAGGAACTGATGCAGGCGACTGCCGATGATTCTCGTGAAAATGTCGCTCGCCTTCGTGAGCGCGCAGAAGCAAAGCTTGAAGAGACCCGCGCACGCCTGGCGGCCAGCGGTGAGCGCGTTCGCCATCAGGCGCAGGACAGCCTGGAATGTGCTGATGAATATGTACGCAGCAACCCCTGGAAAAGTGTCGGCTACGGTGCAGCACTGGGTGTCGTGGTAGGCCTGATTCTCGGTCGCAGCTGATGTCTTCCGGTAGCGGCCCAGCCGAACGCGTTATCCTGGCCGCGCGGCGACTTCTGAAAAATCTTCTGGATACCGGTGAGACGCGTCTGCGTCTTGCCGTTATCGAGCTTCAGGAAGAACGCGCAAGGCTTTTTTCGCTGCTTCTGCTGTCAGGCATTGCGCTGCTGCTGTTTGCCTTCGGCATCGGCATGCTGATGCTGTTGATCATTGTGGCCTTCTGGCAGGACCATCGCCTGCTGGCTATCGGTATCGCGGCTGGCATCCTGATTCTGTCAGGACTTCTGGTATCGCTACGTGTGCGCGCCATCTCGCGAGAACCAAGCCTTTTGCGCTCGACGCTTGCACGCTTTAGCGAAGACAAGGAACTGCTGGATCAAACGCGCATCGACCACACCCGTGTGGGAGAACGGCATGAAGAAAGATGAACTGGCAGCCCGGCGCCATCGCTTTGAACAGCGCATCATGCAGGAACGCCTCCAGATAACGAGCGCTGTACGTGACTGGCATGAAGCCACAGCGCCGATCGATCAGGGGTGGCAGCAGCTTGCTCGTTACAAGGGCCCGATCCTGCTGGGCTCTGGCGTTCTCGTGACCATGCTTTCACGCAGCAAGGGTCGAGTGGGCAGAATGCTCAAACGCTCGATCGTCGCCTACACCATGGCGCGACGTGCCAAAAAGATGATTGGGCGCTGATCGAAAGTCCATATGAAGGTGCCCTTTTCCTGTGCGCAGGTATTAAAGCGCCTGCGCACAGGCATATCCTGAAGCCCAAGCCCATTGAAAGTTGAATCCTCCCAGCTGCCCGGTGACATCAAGCGCCTCCCCGATAAAGTGCAGCCTTGGCCGGTCATTGACGGCAAAGCTCTTTGACGAAATGGCCCGGGTATCGATCCCCCCCATGGTGACCTCTGCCGTACGCCACCCTTCCGTTCCTGCCGGCTTGATCGTAAAATCCGTGATCTGCCTGGCAAGCGCATCAAGCTTTTGATTACTGTAATCCGCCATAATGCCGGAAAGTCCCAGCCATTCTTCCAGCGCCTGCGCCAGTCTTTTGGGCAGGTGTTCACCCAGCCAGCCGCCAAGCGTTCTTTTGGGCGCGTCCTGGCGTACACCCTTGAGCGTTGCAGACAGGTCGTCCACCTCAGGCAGCCAGTTGATACGGACCTCTTCTCCCCCCTGCCAGTGACTTGACGCCTGCAGGATGGCCGGACCCGAAAGCCCGCGATGGGTCAGCAATGTCGCATCCCGATAGCGACCGTCGCCGCATTGCACGATGGTCGATGCCGATACACCCGACAGTGCTGCCATGCGCTCCTTCCATGGCACATCCAGGGTAAACGGTACCAGCGCCGGTCGAGGTGTTACGACGTCAAGACCATACTGGCGGGCAATATCATAGGCAAATCCGGTAGCCCCAAGCGTTGGAATGGAAAGACCGCCGGTGGCGACGACCAGCTTGTCAGCCAGCACTTGCCCATTGGAAGTCGACAGTTGCACCCCTGCCTCATTGACATCGACGTGCTCAATGGCAGTAGACAGTCTGAGTTCTACGCCGGCCCACTGACACTCGGTTAAAAGCATATCCACGATGGGCTGACTTGAATCAGCACAGAACAGCTGGCCGGGCGCCTTTTCGACGGGTTCTATACCGTGACGCTCTACCATGTCCACAAAATCACCTGGCGTGTAGCGTTTGAGCGCTGAAATGGTGAAATGCGGGTTACGCGAGAAAAAATGGCCTGGGGCGGTGGCCATATTGGTGAAATTGCACCGCCCGCCACCTGACATCAGAATTTTCTTGCCGGGGCGTTTGACGTGATCGAGCAACAATACGCTCTTGCCGCGATAACCTGCCTGAAGAGCGCACATCATGCCTGCGGCGCCGGCACCGATGATCACTACATCCCAGTGATTCATTCGCTTTTTAGATTCCCGTTTTAGATCAAAAAAGAGAAAGGGGCCGCAAAAGCGGCCCCTCTTCGTTAAATACGTGCCAGATTTATTTGGTGGGTGACATGGGCGTTTCCACGTGACCACCGAACTGCTGGCGCATGGCAGACAACAGCTTCTCACCGTAGGTATTATCGCTTCGCGAACGAAACCGCGTAAAGAGCGCGCTGGTCAACACGCTGGCAGGTACGGCTTCTTCGATCGCCGCCTCGATCGTCCAGCGGCCTTCGCCGGAATCATTGACCTTGCCGGTGTACTGTTCCAGGTCATGATCTTCAGACAGGGCAATCGAGGTCAGATCCAACAGCCAGGAAGAGATGACGCTGCCGCGACGCCACAGCTCGGCTATATCGGCCAGATCAAGATCATAACGCTCATCTTCAGGCAGGGTCTCGAGGTTGCGGTTCTTGAGGATATCAAAGCCTTCGGCATAAGCCTGCATCATGCCGTATTCGATACCGTTATGAACCATCTTGACGAAGTGACCGGAACCTACCGGACCGCAGTGTAGATAGCCCACTTCAGCACGAGGATCAAAGCGCTCGGCTTCTCGCCCGGGGGTCTTGTCGATATCGCCGGCACCCGGCGCCAGGGTTGCAAAGATGGGATCAAGCCCTTCAACGATCTCCTTCTCACCACCGATCATCAGGCAATAACCACGCTCACGCCCCCAGACACCGCCGGAAACGCCAACATCGACGTAATGCAGATCCTTTTGACGAAGTTCGCGAGCGCGACGCACATCGTCCTTGAAAAAGGCATTGCCGCCCTCGATCAAGGTATCGCCCGGCTCAAGCATGTCAGACAGCTGACTGATAGTGGTTTCGGTAATATCTCCTGCCGGCAGCATCAACCAGATGCTGCGCGGCGCGGGCAGTCCTTCCACCAGCGCCTGCAACGAGTCTGCGCTTTCAGCGCCGTCCTGCTGCAGCGCCTCTCTTGCCTTGTCGCTGGTATCGAACACGGTGCATTCGTGACCGGCGTCCATCAGACGGCGTGCAATATTGCCACCCATTCTGCCAAGACCAACAATTCCTAGTTTCACTGTCGCGCTCCCGTCTCGTTGCCAATCAGGCCGCAGGCCCGACTACGTCACTATCGTGACAAGGAGTCTAACAAAGGTGCCTGTTTCCTGCCTCTTGCCACAACTGGTCACCCGCGGATCCTGATAGCAGGACGCTATGAACCCTCCTGCCATTATGCCGATATGCTGAGCCTTTTATATCAGCCTTAAGGCCCGCCACCATACGATCAACATGGCACAGAGCAATCGTTCATATACGTCAGGCTATCGGTTAACGTGGCTCTTTGAGAGTTACGATAAATGACTTAAAACATCATTAAGTAACATTCTCGCAGACTCCCCGTCCTCATAAGCCCAACAGGGAATGTTATATGCCTCGGGAAAAATTTATTGCTCTGGACTGGCTGCGTTTCGCGCTGGCGATCTACCTGGTGCTTTTTCACACACTCAAGGAATATGGCGATATCAGAGCCGTGCAGTGGATTTATAGCAGCATGAGTCTGGGCTTTTATTCCACGAGCACCTTTTTCGTGCTGTCCGGCTTTTTGTTGGCCCATGTTTATATCGGCAGAAACGAAGGGCGCGATCTCAACTACAAGCGCTTCTGGATCAAACGCTTTGCCTCGCTGTACCCCATCCATATTCTGGCGCTGATCATTGTCCTGCCGCTGGTCGTGATTAATGCAGGCAGCATGTCGCAGATTACGGTCACTCCCAATACCAACGACTGGGCAGAAGGCGGCAGCATGGCCTCTCACATGCTCGGCATGAGTGGCTTTGTGAGCAACCTCCTGCTGCATGTCAGCCTACTGCACGCATGGAGCCCGTTTTATACCACCTTCAACTTTGCCACCTGGTCGTTGTCAGCCCTGTTTTTCTTTTACCTCGTATTCCCCTTCATTGGGCCGGCACTGGCACGCGTGCGCCGCCCCCTGCTGGCCCTTGTCGCCATTGGGCTTATCTATGCCCTGCCGGCGCTATACATGTTTCTCACAGGTACCAATGACAATGTAGTGGCACATGGCATCATGCATCGTAACCCATTGCTTCGTTTGCCAGAGTTTCTGGCAGGCGTGGTACTGCATCAGGTCTATCTGCGCCACAAACTGCTGATGGCAGCGCTTTTCAGCACACGTGGCACGATTGCCTCGCTGGCCTTCATCGTGGGTTGTTTCGCCTTGAGCGCCTGGATCCATGCTGAAGTTCGCGGTGGCTGGTATTACCTGCTGCATAACGGCCTGCTGCTGCCCTCCCAGCTGCTGCTGGTTCTAATGTGCGCCTGGTTTCAGCCGGCAAGTGATACAGCGCAGGCAAGGCTTGCCACACGCCTGGGCGTGGCCTCGCTGTCCATCTTCGCCCTGCATACCCCACTCAACATGATCTCTTCAAAAATTGAAAAGTTGATCCTGGGCGCGATCGAGATGCTGACAACACAGGCGCCTGTTTCAGTAACGTCCCTGTTGAATCTGGCAGGTGAACAAACACGGGAGCTCTGGATGTATCCGCTCTTCCTGGCCGGCGTCGTGATCGTCTGCGTACTTTTTCAGGAGCAGCTGGTCAACCGCACGCGAACGGCCATCCAGGAACGACTCCTGAACAAGCCTCGACGCAGCCACTCCGACCTGTTTCATGGCCGGGTTTGATCGGGCCACCATGGGAGAAAATACGAGGCAGGATAGGCACATATCAGAGCAGGCTCTGAAGTAAACTTTAAGTTACTCAAAGAAACATTTTATGTAACAATAGCGATCACGTTAGCGGCGAATAGCCGTAACGAAATTTCAGGCCGGCCACGCACCCCTCGCAGCCGGCCTTTTTTTATGTCTGAAAAAGCCAATGCGTGGCGATTACACATGATCAGGCATGAAAGTGAGCACATCCCTGTGCAGAAGGTTTTCCGTGACCGTCCGAGCTTCCTGCTCACCACTCAGTGTCCGATATTTGCTTTAGCAGTATTTGATATACGTCAAAGACATACAAAGCGTTACCTTCGAAGGGCCTGCTCACCATCAATCTCATCTGCCACACTCATGGCATTCTCCAGAGGGGGAATGCCGGCCATAACCAATAACCACGTCTGTTGTTTTCAAAGCCAAAAGGCGATGCTTGCAGCACCCACCGCTTCTCACGATGGTACGCTCTGAATGCCAGTCGGCGACAGGCACATGGTGTGAGAGCCGTATTCTCATGTTCGCACAACAATTTGCTCCGGTTTCAGGCATCCCATAAAGGAGAGATCGATGTTCAATGCCATCTTGATACGCAGGGCAGAAGATCAATCAATGGATACAGCGCTCACTGAAATGGCCCCCGAGGCACTTCCCGAGGGCGATGTGCAGGTGCGTATCGACTGGAGCACGCTCAATTACAAGGACGCGCTTGCCATCACGGGCAAGGGATCGATCGTGCGCCATTTTCCAATGGTGCCGGGCATTGACCTTGCAGGCGTGGTGGAACACAGCGACAGCGCAGACTGGTCTCCCGGTGATCGTGTGCTGGTCAATGGCTGGGGGGTCGGCGAAAGCCACTGGGGCGGGCTGGCGCAGAAGGCACGGCTGTCATCACAGTGGCTGACACCCTTACCCGAAAACCTGAATGCAAGACAGGCCATGTCGATCGGCACGGCCGGCTATACGGCCATGCTGAGCCTCATGACGCTTGAACGCCATGGTCTGACACCCCACAAGGGCGATGTGCTAGTGACCGGTGCCAGCGGCGGCGTGGGCTCTTTTGCCATCATGTTTCTGGCACGAAGCGGCTATCGCGTCATTGCCGCGACTGGCCGACCTGAAGAGCAGCATTATCTCAAGGCGCTGGGTGCCTCGGAGATTATTCACCGTGATGAACTGGCCAGTCAGGGCCGACCACTGGGAAAGACACGCTGGGCCGGCGTCATCGATTCGGTAGGCAGCCATACGCTGGCCAATGCCTGTGCTCATACCCGGGAAGATGGCCTGGTGGCCGCCTGCGGCCTGGCTCAGGGACTAAATTTTCCGGGTACCGTAGCGCCGTTCATCCTGAGAGGAGTAACCCTTCTGGGTATCAATAGCGTGACAAGACCGCAGGCGCAGCGCCGGGAGGCCTGGACAAGGCTGGCGCAGGAAGTCGATACCGACATGCTCGACACCATGACCAGAGAAGTGACGCTCTCCGAGACCATCGATGCCGCAGATGAGCTTTTATCTGGCAGGATTCGCGGGCGACTGGTGGTCAATGTCAACGGCCAGGCCGCTGGAAACAGAGCAGACGCCGAACCATAAAAAAGCGCTCAGCGAGTCACTGAACGCCCGGAAGTCTCATGAAAGACTATTCCTTTATGAGCTTTCCCCAATCATCGTCCGTCTCTTCAACAACAATATTGACCAAACACTGATGAAGGTCGGGGTCTTCATCGCTTACCAGGTATCTAAAGAGACGACTTTTCACCCTGCCCGAGAGGATTTCATCCTCCGCCCTGAAATAATTGATTTGTACATAATCGCCTACGTCAGGCAGCGTCGGCGGCTTTGCTGTCTGCTCATCGGTAATACGGACAGCGTCGCCCGTGTCGACAGGCTGCTCAGCGCCTTTGGGAAGATACTGGTAATTGAAGTAATAGCGCATGGTCTCTCCTGATGTGATTCCAGCATCAAGCATGGACCCGAAACGCCCCACAGGAAAGATGGCTTTGTTGCACTATCGGCATCGAACGAATGCCCATAAAAAACGAGAAAGGAAAACCAGACATTGGCCTGATTCCCCTTTGCATTTTGAAGCGAAGCATTGACCGATTGCTGATCAGAGCGCCCTGCCCTTCATTGCGAGCCGGGAATCACCTGTTGCCTCACGCCATTTTTAGACATGAAAAAGCCGGCTCGAGAGCCGGCTGATTCTGAATTCGTGGCGGAGGGGGAGGGATTCGAACCCTCGAAGCCTTGCGACTTACACACTTTCCAGGCGTGCTCCTTCGACCACTCGGACACCCCTCCGCATTGTCATCCGCGCAGACTTGTCTGCGAGAACGGCGCACATCCTGACATGATGGCCCGTTAATTGCAAGCACTGATGACCTCAGCCCTCGACACGCTCGATAAAGTCGGCGGGGTCAAGCGTTCTGATGTCGCGGTCACCGCGGGCGCAGTGCCCCAGATATAAAAAGCCCACCAGCTCATCATCATGCTCGAGCCGCAGTGCCTTTCGCACGTGCTGATGATAGACAACATCACCGGTGCGCCACATGGCGCCCAGTCCCTGTGCGTGCGCGGCATACAACATGGCATGGGCAGCGCAGCCGGCCGACACGACCTGCTCGATACGCGGCACCTTTTTATCGGCTTTTACTGCGGCTATGACGGCAATCACAAAAGGAGCACGCAGTGGCTTGCCGCGCGCCTTTTCAAGCGTTTTATCACTGACGTCAGGGTTATCCTCGAGCTCGGCACCAGCGAATATTTCCCCAAGTGTCTCTCGCCCCTGCCCGCTGTACTCGATAAAACGCCAGGGACGCAGCTCGCCATGATCCGGCGCCCGCAGCGCGGCGCGATAGATCATCTCCATCTGCTCTGCCGAGGGGGCAGGCGCCTCCAGCTTGCCGTGTGACTGACGATCCAGCAGCAATGCCATGGCATCCATGTCTAGCTCCCGCTTCACTGGCGCATCAGACGCATTGTCTTGATGGGTGTCTCGCCGGGCAGCGCCCGCCAGGGGCTGATATCCAGCCCGCCGCGGCGCACGTAGCGCGCCATGACCAGCAGCTGATCCGGTTCGGCCTCACGCAGAATGTCCATGAACATGCGCTCGACGCAGTGCTCATGAAACTCCTGATGCTCGCGAAAGGAGATGATATAGGCCAGCAGTGCGTGGTGATCCAGTGCCGGCCCCCGGTAGCGGATCAACACGCTGCCCCAGTCCGGCTGACCGGTGACCGGACAGTTGGACTTGAGCAGGTGCGAGTGCACGGTCTCTTCAATGATATCGCTGTCGGTAATGATGAGCTCCGGGTCGGGCTGATAGGTATCAACCTCCACGTCCAGATCATCAAGACAGATGCCAGGCAGACGTCCGGGCGCCAATGCTATGTCATCCACGCCAAACAGCGTGACTTCCACTTCGGCATCCACCACACGCGACAGATCCTGCCGAAGCACCCGGCGCACTTCAACCGAGGAGGCAAACCGGGTCTGGTTGAAGCTGTTGAGATAAAGCTTCCACGACTTGGATTCGATCAGAAAACTCGAACTGGCAGGCACCCGAAAGCGCGCAATGGCCACCACGGGCTTGCCGGTAGGCGTCAGCCACGACAGCTCAAAGGCCTGCCACTCGTCTTCACCCTCAAAGGGCAGATCATCCTCGTCAAGATCCAGCGACGCCCGGTTGGCACTACGCGCGATGGGATAAAGCAGTGACGGGTCATACTCGGTGATGTAGGCACTGGTCTGTCCCAGTGGCGCATCTTTCAGGTCGTCGCTCATTCAGCTACGTAGCCCCTTGCCACGGCGCAGCAGCCACATGGCCACGATAAAGAAAATTACGATAAAGACCGCAATTGCCCCGACTGCTACGCCAACATTGATATCGGAAACGCCAAGAATACCGTATCGGAAGGTGTTGACCATATACAGAATCGGGTTGATCAAGGAAACCTTCTGCCAGAACTCGGGCAGCATGTGAATCGAATAGAACACGCCCCCCAGATAAGTCAGCGGTGTAAGCACGAAGATGGGCACGATCGAGATATCATCAAACTTCTTGCCCAGCAGCGCGTTGATAAAGCCGCCAATGGAAAAGAGTACGGCGGTCATGATCACGACCAGCACTGTCAGAATGGGATGCTGAATATCAAGATCGGTAAAAAAGAGCGATACAGTCGTCACGATGATGCCTACTGCCAACCCACGCGCAGAACCGCCAATGACAAAGCCTGTCAGGACCAGCCAGTTGGGCATGGGCGAGATGATCATCTCTTCAACGCTACGCTGAAACTTGCTGCCAAAAAACGAGGAGGCCACGTTGGAGTAGCTATTGGTAATGATCGACATCATGACCAGTCCGGGCACGATATAGTCCATGTAGTCCACGCCATCCATCTGGCCGACACGCGAGCCAATCAGGTTGCCGAAGATGATGAAATACATGGTCATGGTAATGGACGGCGGCAAAAGGGTCTGCGGCCATATACGCATGAAGCGGCGAATTTCGCTGCGCACGATGGTCCATAACGCGATCGCCATCTGTTGAGCGTTCATCAGCGAATCCCCCCCTGCTGCCCTTCTGTATTGTTGCTGCCTTCCACCATGCGCACGAACAGCTCCTCCAGCCGGTTGGCACGGTTGCGCATCGACAGCACTTCTATGTGTTGCTCACTCAGGCGGGCAAAGGCGTCATTGATGTGCTGTCCCTTGTCGATGGACAGTGACAGCTGGCGTTCATCAAGTCTTTCCACATCGAACCCCTCAATGACCGGACACTGCGCTACCGGTGCTGCCAGATCCAGTACAAAGGTTTCCCGAGTGAGCTGCCCCAGCAGATCCCGCATGCTGGTGTTATGCACAATTTCACCGTGATTGATGATGGCGATATTGCGACACAGACTTTCAGCCTCTTCCAGATAATGCGTGGTCAGAATGATGGTGGTGCCTTCCTGCTCATTGATGCGCTTCATGTATTCCCACATGCTGCGGCGCAGCTCGATATCCACGCCGGCAGTGGGCTCATCGAGAATCAGAAGTCGCGGGCGATGGATCAGGGCACGCGCAATCATCAGGCGTCGCTTCATGCCACCGGAAAGCATGCGCGCGGCATCATGGCGCTTGTCCCAGAGCCCGAGATCTTCCAGCAGCTGATGGGCACGATCCATGGCCTGACGGCGTGGGATACCGTAGTAGCCGGCCTGGGTCAGCACAATATCTTCAACCTTTTCAAACTGATTGAAGTTGAACTCCTGAGGCACCACGCCGAGATGATAGCGCGCACGGGCAAAATCACGATCAACGTCGATGCCGTAAATCGAGACGTCACCTGATGTCTTTCTTACCAGCGAACTGACTACACCCAGCGTTGTGGACTTGCCGGCCCCGTTGGGCCCCAGCAGTGCAAAGAAATCTCCCTGCGGGACTTCGAGATCGATACCCTTGAGGGCATGAAAACTGTTGTCGTAAACCTTGGTCAGGCCTCTTATGGAGAGGGCAGCATGCACAGTCAAAACTCCATGACGATCGGAAATATCGCCGCAAATGCACGCATCAGAAGGCGAGCTACCTCACCCCGGTGATAACAGGGCAGAAAAAGGCGGCGATGGGAAGACGCCCGACACCAGGGCGTTGAAATGAAAGCATCTTGTGTCGAAGCGCCGTTACGAAACACTGACAGGGATGCGTATTGCCAGGCAGCAATGATAGTCGAACACACGGGGGACAGCACTGTTCAGCTACAAAAAAGCAGATGCCAGACACGCGAATTCATGGGCATACAGTGGCCCATGTGGCATGCCAACATGACAAGCATGGTATGAGGGAAACAGGAAAGATGGCGTCCCATAGGGGGTTCGAACCCCTGTTACCGCCGTGAAAGGGCGGTGTCCTGGACCACTAGACGAATGGGACACACTGGAGCAGGTAACATGATCGATCCAACGGGAACCCCGCTAAATCCTGTACCCTGAGCAAGCTGTCGAACTGGAGCGGGAAAGGAGATCGACCGCGCTGGCGTTCCAGCTCACGACCCATGCTACCTGACTTGCGCTACCAAATTGGAGCGGGAAAGGAGATTCGAACTCCCGACCCTCGCCTTGGCAAGGCGATGCTCTACCACTGAGCTATTCCCGCATATCGACAAGATGAAGTGGCGTCCCATAGGGGGTTCGAACCCCTGTTACCGCCGTGAAAGGGCGGTGTCCTGGACCACTAGACGAATGGGACGCATTGGAGCGGGAAAGGAGATTCGAACTCCCGACCCTCGCCTTGGCAAGGCGATGCTCTACCACTGAGCTATTCCCGCACCGGTCATCAATGAAGCGAAGTGGCGTCCCATAGGGGGTTCGAACCCCTGTTACCGCCGTGAAAGGGCGGTGTCCTGGACCACTAGACGAATGGGACGTAGTCCGGTTCGCCTCACCGAGTGGCGCGCATATTACCCATGCACCGAAATCGTGTCAAGCATGTGACTGCAAATGAAGATCACTTTTTTGATTCTGCCCTCATGAAGGTGCAAGACCATCCCCCTGAGTAACATACAGCCCTACAAGACTGATATATGGCGCGTTTTTTGCATCCAGTAATGTTCATTCATGAATCACGGGTGCCTGATGCCATTTACACGTCGCAGATTTTTAAGTGCTACAGCAGTATCCACCACGGCAGGTCTTGCCCTGGGACTGCCTCATATGGCTCATGCCCGGCCACAGGAGGATCAGAACGACCAGGCCACCACAGCCTTTCAGCCCGATGCCGCCTTCAATACGCAACGAAGCTACGGCGGCGGCAGCTGTGTCGCACCGCACCATCTGGCGGCCAGTGCCGGACGCGATGTTCTCAAACAGGGCGGCAATGCGATCGAGGCCATGGTAGCAGCGGCAGCCGCCATCGCGGTGGCCTACCCTCACATGAATGCGCTGGGCGGCGATGGCTTCTGGCTGATTCATGAGCCCGGCAAGACACCGGTTGCCATCGATGCCTGTGGCAGCGCAGCACAGCTGGCTACGACCGATTTCTATGCCGGCCGTTCAAGTATCCCGGAACGTGGCCCGACATCTGCCCTGACCATGGCCGGTACCGTTAGCGGCTGGCAGAAGGCGCTCGATATTGGTGCAGACTGGGGCACGCCTCTACCTCTGAGCACCATTCTGGATGACGCCATTCGCTACGGTGAACAGGGCATCGCCGTATCCAGGAGTCAGGAAGCACTGACACGCCAGCATATCGAGCGCCTGTCACAAAGCCCCGGATTCAATGCATCCTTTTTGCTTGATGGCGAAATACCACGTGAAGGCCAGCGCCTGCGCCAGCCGCGTCTGGCTACCACACTGCGTCGTCTTGCCAGCGCCGGACTTGATGATTTCTACCGCGGCGAGCTGGCCCAAAGCATGGCAAGGGATCTTGAATCGCTGGGCAGCCCCCTGCGTCTACAGGACTTTCATAATTATCAGGCACAGGTCGTGGCCCCTCTTGAGGTAGCGCTAAAGGACGCCACCCTCTATAACCTGCCCGCCCCTACCCAGGGCATGGCCTCACTGATGATCCTGGCCCTCTATGACCGGCTCAATGTCGACAGCGGCGAAGGCTTTGCGCATCTGCACGGATTGATTGAATCCACCAAACGCGCCTTTTTGCTGCGTGATCGCTACATCACCCATCCCGAGCGCATGACGACAAACCTCCAGACGCTTCTAAGTGCTGAGCGGCTTGATCAGGAAGCCGCGGCCATTGACCCGCAAAAGGCCATGGCCTGGCCGCACACTCCTGAACCGGGAGATACCATCTGGATGGGTACGGTAGACAGCGAAGGCCGCGCGGTGAGCTTTATTCAAAGCCTTTACTGGGAGTTCGGCAGCGGCGTGGTGCTGCCTGAAAGCGGCGTGCTGTGGCAAAACCGGGGCATCAGCTTCTCGCTGGATCCTGAAGACCTTCGAAGCCTTGCCCCGGGACGCAAACCGTTTCATACCCTTAACCCGGCGCTGGCGCGCTTCAAAGACGGACGCACCATGGTGTATGGCACCATGGGCGGTGAAGGCCAGCCGCAGACCCAGGCGGCCATTTACTCTCGCTACGCCATGCATAACATGCCCCTGCAGCAGGCCATTGCGGCACCGCGCTGGCTACTGGGGCGGACCTGGGGAGAGAACAGCACCAACCTGAAGCTGGAATCACGGGTCTACACGCCCCTGGTGGATGCGCTCAGTCAGGCCGGTCACGACGTGGAAGTCCTGCCCGAGACCTTTACCGATACCATGGGACACGCCGGCGCCATCGTGCACCACCCGGATGGCCTGCTGGAAAGCGCCCACGATCCACGAAGTGATGGCGGCGCTGCGAGCCTGTAGGCGAAACGTCAGCGCAGCGCTGTAGCCGCCTCGCCCTGATCATGTCACCCTCACGGACAGGCATGGTTCGTCCTATCCTGCTAGGATGCCTGCCTGTCCGCGCCACCGCCACCGCAGAGCTGGCATGACTGACCGGCATGAACAGGGACCGAGGAGGACTTCATGAAAAAGGTACATAAAAGCGACAGTGAATGGCGCGAAGCGCTTACCGATGAGCAGTATCGCGTGACTCGCCAGGCGGGCACCGAGCGCCCCTATACCGGTGACTATCAGGTAGAGCCCGTCCAGGGGGTTTATCACTGCGTCTGCTGCAACGCGCCGCTGTTTGAAAACGAGCACAAGTTCGAGTCTCACTGCGGCTGGCCAAGCTTTGATCGACCGCTGGCCGATGCAGCTCTGGAAGAACATGTCGATGAAAGCCACGGCATGCGCCGCATCGAGGTGACCTGCCGTCGCTGTGATGCCCATCTGGGCCATGTCTTTCCGGATGGCCCGCGTGATACGACCGGGCTTCGCTACTGCATCAACTCGGTCGCCATGACCTTTCATCAGGGCGAGTAGACCTGTCGCATCATCATCACCCTGCAGCCCGCTTCGGCATTGACGTCTGACAGGGTACACTGCGCGGCCACGATCGCGGTGCGCGCAGTGTGCCCGCCAAACTGCATGGCAACAGGAGAGACTTATGCTGGGCTGGTTCCCGGGGCATATGAACAAGGCCAGACGCCAGATCAGCGAAGCCCTGCCCGAAATTGATGTGGTCATTGAAGTACTGGATGCGCGCCTGCCCTACTCCAGCGCCAACCCCATGCTGGCCGGCCTCATTCGTCACAAGCCTTCGCTGAAACTGCTGTCTCGTGCCGATCTGGCAGATCCCGCCAGAACCCAGGAATGGATCGAACACTTTGACGCCCAGCCTGACGTACGCGCCATGGCAGTGGTCACAACCGACACCCGAGCGCTCAAGCCACTCTACAAGCTCTGCCATGAGTTGGCCGGTCATATTCGTGAAGACCGCGATGTACGCGTCATGGTGATGGGCATCCCCAACGTGGGCAAATCCACGCTGATCAACACGCTTGCCGGCAAGAAAATTGCCAAAACGGGCAATGAGCCGGCCGTCACCAAGCGTCAGCAGAAGATCCGCATCGGCCAGCGCATTGCCCTTACCGACACGCCCGGCGTGCTCTGGCCGCGTATCGAGGATCAAAACAGTGCCTATCGGCTGGCCGCCAGCGGCGCCATTCGCGACACCGCGCTTGAATATGTCGACGTGGCCTCCGTGGCAGCCCTGGCGCTGGCCGAGCGCTACCCCGAGGCACTCAGATCGCGCTACAAGCTGGAAACCTTCGGCGATACCGGGGAATCCATCGTGCGCGAGATTGCCACGCGTCGAGGTGGCCTGCGTGCCGGCGGCGAGGTCGACATGCATCGTGGTGCCGAGGTGCTGCTGATGGATCTGCGCGGCGGCAAGCTGGGACCCATCACGCTGGAAACACCTGCCGACATTCCCGATGAAGCAGGCCTCGAGGCCATGCGTGCCGAGCGTGAACGCTTCAACAAAGGCGAAACCTTTCTCGACGATGACACGCCTGCCGAGCAGTGATGTCAGTCTCGTGATACGGCGATAGCATCACGGGCAGACGCCGCGGTATGCTGAAATGACAGGCATCCATGCGATGTCCGTCATTTTCATGGTTATGGCAGCTACGTCGGACGCCGCTTTCCCGATCGATGGCTGTCTCCCTTTCATTTCAGCGGATCCCTTGAGCAGCATGACCACGCCGATCAGAAAATCCCACAAGCTAGACCACGTTTCCTATGACATTCGCGGTCCGGTACTTGAGCACGCCAAAAGGCTCGAGGATGAGGGGCATCGCATCCTGAAGCTCAATATCGGTAACCCCGCGCCCTTTGGCTTTGAGGCGCCCGAAGAAATCCTGCAGGATGTCATGCGCAATCTGCCCACGGCCCAGGGCTACTGCGATTCCAAGGGGCTCTATTCGGCCCGCAAGGCGATCATGCAGGAGTGCCAGCGCAATCGCGTGGAAGGCGTGGGCATCGAAGACATCTATGTCGGCAATGGCGTTTCCGAGCTGATCGTCATGGCCATGCAGGCACTGCTTGATGACAGCGACGAGGTGCTGGTCCCTGCCCCCGACTATCCGCTCTGGACGGCGGCCGTCAATCTCGCCAGCGGTCAGGCCGTGCACTATCTCTGCGACGAGAATCAGGACTGGGAGCCGAATATCGAGGATATTCGTCAAAAGGTCACCGCTCGCACCAAGGCAATCGTCCTGATCAATCCCAACAACCCGACCGGCGCCGTTTACTCACCCCAGGTGATCGAAAACGTGCTGCAGGTCGCACGCGAGCATGGCCTGATCGTCTTTTCCGATGAGATCTATGACAAGATCCTCTACGACGGTGCCATCCACACCCCGACGGCGTCGCTGGCGGATGATCTTTTGATCATCACCATGAACGGGCTCTCCAAGAGCTATCGCTGCGCCGGCTTTCGCTCCGGCTGGATGATCGTTTCGGGCGAAAAGCGTCATGCCCGTGACTACATTCAGGGACTGGACATGCTCGCCTCCATGCGCTTGTGTGCCAATGTGCCGGCACAGCACGCCATCCAGACCGCACTGGGTGGCTATCAATCGATCAACGACCTGATCCTGCCCGGCGGCCGCCTGCTGGCCCAGCGTGACGCTGCCTGGGAGAAACTCAACACCATCCCCGGGGTCAGCTGCGTCAAGCCACGCGGGGCGCTCTACATGTTCCCCCGCCTTGACCCGGCGATGTATGACATCAGGGATGACCAGCAGCTGGTGCTGGATCTGCTGCTTGAGGAAAAGATGCTGCTGGTACAGGGCACGGCCTTCAACTGGCCGACGCCCGATCATCTACGCATCGTGACCCTGCCATGGGCGGAACAGCTTGAAGATGCCATCGAGCGTCTTGGGCGCTTTCTGGCGCGGCGTCGTCAGGCCTGATCACCTAAACGATTCTTAAGGCGCGATTGAAACTCCCGGCGACAGCACTTATCTAAGGGCTGTCGTTGGTGACCCCTGCGGTCCCGATGGACGGGCTACCGATTGACGTATCACCCCTATGGAGACCACCGGTCATGATGAGGATTGTCCTCTTTCTTGCCACCAACCTGGCAGTAGTGCTGGTGGCAAGCATTACGCTGCGCCTGTTGGGCGTAGAGAGTTACCTTGCCGGCAGCGGGCTCAACCTGACTTCGCTGCTGATATTCTGCTTTGTGTTTGGCATGGCGGGCTCACTGGTATCGCTGCTGCTGTCCAAGAAGATGGCAAAGATGAGCACCCGTGCCCAGATCATTGATCGCCCGAGCAATGCCAACGAGCAGTGGCTTTATGACACCGTAGCCGAGCTTTCCCGTGATGCCGGTATCAAAATGCCTGAAGTGGGTATCTTTCCGGCGCAGCAGGCCAACGCCTTTGCCACCGGCTGGAACAAGAACGACGCGCTGGTATGCGTCTCGGCCGGGCTTCTCAATCAGATGCGTCCCGAGGAAGTGCGTGCCGTTCTGGGTCATGAGATCGGCCACGTGGCCAACGGTGACATGGTCACCCTGTCATTGATTCAGGGCGTGCTCAACACCTTCGTGATGTTCTTTGCCCGTATCGTCGCCCAGGTGCTGGACAGCTTCCTGCGTCGTGATGACGAGGGCGGCGGTCTGGGTTTCATGGGTTACTTTGCAGTGGTGATGGTGCTGGAGATCGTGTTCGGTCTGGTCGCCTCCATTATCGTCGCCTGGTTCTCGCGCTATCGTGAGTACCGCGCCGATGAAGCCGGTGCAAGACTTGCCGGCAGTGGCGCCATGATCAATGCGCTGGCACGCCTCAAGGCGCAGCAGAACATGCCTGATCAGATGCCGGATTCCCTGACGGCCTTTGCCATCACGACCGGTCAGACACGCAAGCTCATGGAAAGGCTCTTTGCCAGCCACCCGCCGCTGGATGATCGAATCGCGGCACTGAAAAAAGCGGCCTACCAGCAATAACAGAAGTCGGGAAACACCACCCGGCATTCCATAAAAGGGGCTCGCCACATGGCGAGCCCCTTTTGCTGTCGTCATCTGCTGCAATCTATTAAGCAGCGCTGATTCTCTCACGATGATTCATACCATCGCACGGCATCAGAAACACACTATCAGCAGCACCAAGATCTCATATCACCCGGGCGTTATTCGTTAACCTTTTTGGTATAGGTGTAGTTCTCAATGCAGGGATCAAACGTATTTTGCTTTTGCTCCACTCGCTGATAGCCGTTGTTATCGTAAAACTGATACGTGCATAGGCTATCGGAGTAAAGATAATACTTTCGGGCGCCACAGGCCTTCAAAAACGCCTCGAAGTTCCTGACCAGCTGCGAGCCTATACCACAGCGGCGATGTCCAAGTGCTGAGCTGAAAAACACCAGCTCGCTGTCGCAGTCAGACAAAACGGTAGATTTTGGCATCAAGGTGGGGTCACTACTGCCCTCCAGATCGTGCAGCACCTGACGCCCGGCCGCCGTTCGTTTTAGAGCTTCTTCAGAGGCTTCGACCCAGGGTTCGGCATTAAACTCGAGGGCCGATTGTGAGACCTTCTCGGTCGTGCCGATCAAAACGCCGCAAAGGGTCTCATCGACCTCTGCCACCTGAATGTAGTTGGCCTTTTGAAAGTCCTTTGCCAGAAACAGCGTGGCCATATGGCGAAGTGCTTCCGGGTCCGTGACCGCAGTGAAAATGGCAACATTCATGCTGGTCATAAAGATATCGACGACGCCTGCAAAGTCGTCGGCAGTAGCGGGTCTGTATTGAATATTTCGGGACATGGACCTGTCTGTCGAAGCGAGGGAGAACGCCATCGTAATACCAGAAATGCCGGAATCAACCGGCATCTGGCATTAAACTGCTGCTATCAGGCGTGGTGTAACGCAGCGTGAATCAAATCAGTCATGACTTGCGTGGCGCGCGAATGGCAAAGCCGGCATTTTCCAGCACTTCCCTGACCGCACCGGCACTGTGCTTGAGCTCCACGCGCAGTGTCGAAAACTCCCGGCGTGTCGGATACTCCCGCCGCATCAGGTCAAACCCTTTTGCCATGCCGTACTGGCGCCGGTAGCGCTCAAACAGCAGCGCATCTCGGCGCACGTCATAGCAGGTTCGCGTACACAGCAGCAGCGCTTCCTGTGGGGGCGCGCGACGAGAGATGGCGATACGGCGCAGCCAGTTCTCCGGCTTGAGCTGTCCCAGTCGCTTGCGCACCGGCAGACCAAAATGACGGCTCATGGCCTGATACAGCATCTCAGTTCCCCGCAGCTTGCCATCCAGGCTGTAGCCGGCAATGTGGGGGGTGGCGATGGCGGCCAGCCGATACAGCGCCTCATCGATATCAGGCTCGTTTTCCCACACATCAAGCACCACGCGCAGATCAGGATCACGCTCAAGGCGCGCCCTGAGTGCCTGACCATCCACACAATCACCCCGCCCGGCACTGATCAGGATCTGATCAGAGCGCAGCGCCTCGATATGCTGCTCGCTCAGGAGATGATGGGTAGGATGCTCCCCACCCCGAATCAGCGGCGTATGCACACAGACAACATCGGCCTGCTCAATCAGCGTCTCAAGGCTGATAAAGCCTTCATTGCCTTCCCGCTCGGCGCGCGGTGGATCACAGACCAGACAGCGAATGCCCAGCGAACGAAGACGCTCGAGCAGTCGGCCACCCACATTGCCGGCGCCCACAACGCCAACCACGCGATCCGTCAGTGCCACACCATCCTGCTCGCCAAGGAGCAAAAGCGTCGAGATCACATAATCGCCTACCGAGTCGGCGTTGCAGCCCGGCGCGCTGGCAAAACCAATGCCCTGGTTGGCCAGCCAGTCCTGATCCACGTGATCACGCCCGATGGTCGCCGTCCCCACGAATTTCACGCGCGAGCCTTCCAGCAGCTCGGCGTTGACACGCGTCACCGAGCGTACCAGCAGGATATCGGCGTCACGCACCTGCTCACGGGTCATCTCACGTCCGGGCAGCCGTACCAGTTCGCCGTAATCCGCGAAAAAGGCCTCGGCCAGCGGAATGTTCTCATCTGCCACAATACGCATGATTCGATCGATACCTGCACTGCCATGAATGAATAACGCACCGGCCTTCAGACAACTGCCGGTATGCCCTGCTTTGTTGAAATGTCCGTGACCGTTACAATCTGCGCCCTGTCGGCGTCACTGCCCTTACCTTCTTCGTATTCCATACTACACAGGAGCGCTGTCTTGATCATCCGCTGGGAAAGCGAACATGACTACGTGCTGGTGCATGTTCACCAGGACATGTTCGGCGACTGGATCTTTGTCCGCGCCTGGGGGCAGATCGGGACCGCCTACGGGGGGATTCAGCACGCGCTGGCCGAAGACTACGCCCAGGCCATGACCTGGGTCAGCGACGTGGATCATATCCAGCGCCTGCGCGGTTTTTCACGCGTGCTTGAAACCAGCGACGACACCCCGGAGGCCCGGGATGCCGTACGTCAGCTCTCGCTGCTCGATGCCCGCTAGGCAATGCGGTGACGAATCTGATAGACGTGATGAATATCCGGGCGCCGCTCGAAATCGGGGTCCAGCATCTGTTTTGACAGCGCCTTCACCTCAAAGCGTGCGTTGACGCTCTCATCCATCTGGAAACGCCGCAGGTTGTTGGAGAACAACAGCGTGCCTGTCGGTGTCAGATGCGCCATGGCGCGCTCGATCATGTGAGCATGGTCGCGCTGAATATCCAGCACGCTGTCCATCTTCTTGGAATTGGAAAACGTCGGCGGGTCCATGAAGATGAGATCAAACTGCGGCCCCGTTCTTTCAAGCCAGGCCATGCAGTCCTCACGCATCAGGCGATGACGTGACATGTCGAGTCGATTGAGCCGGAAATTGTCTTCGGCCCAGCCCAGATAGGTATTGGACATGTCGATGCTCAGACTCTCGCGTGCCCCGCCCAGCGCAGCCTGAACGCTGGCCGTGGCGGTATAGCAAAACAGATTGAGCACCCGCTTGTCGGCAGCATTCTCAAACAACCAGCGGCGCACGGGCCGATGATCGAGAAACAGTCCGGTATCCAGATAGTCGCGCAGGTTGACCCAGAGTCTGGCACTGCCTTCATTGACCTGAAAACGCTGCCCGGAGCTGTCACGTCGCTCGTATTGCGCCCGGCCCGACTGGCGTTCACGCCGCTTCAGGAAGATATAATCCGCCGCGACACCGAGCACTTCCGGCAGCACGCCAATCGCCTCCAGCAGGCGGCGCTCGGCCTGATCAGCATCGATCGAGCGTGGCGCTGCGTACTCCTGCACGTGCACCCAGGCGCCATAAATATCGATGGCAAGTGCGTATTCGGGCATGTCGGCATCGTAAAGCCGGTAGCATTCAACCCCGGAGCGCTTGAGCCATTTTGACAAACGTTTCTGGTTTTTTCTGAGACGGTTGGCAAACATCTGCGCGCCGGCGGAATGGGTCACGGCGCCAGCTTCTTCATTACCCTTTGTGGCGCTCGGCGCCTGCTCGGGCTTTTCCGAGCGCACACGCTCGTGCACATCGATCAGCAGAAGTTTGGTATCAAGACTGCCGTTTTTGAAGGCGTACTGACGATGGGCCTTCATGCCCAGCCGGTGGCCAAGCTTCGGGTCACCGGTCAAAAGCGCTACCGACCAGCCGACAAAATGCTCGCGCAACAGCGCCCCCAGCCCTTGATAAAGACTGATCAGCGCCGGCAGTTCGCCCAGACGTTCCCCATAGGGCGGGTTGGTGATCACAAGACCCGGCGCCATCGCGGGAGGCGCTGACAGCGCATCGGCATGCTCAATCTGGATCAGTGATTTAACACCGGCACGACCGGCATTGGCACGCGCCGCTTCCATCGCGCGCAGGTTGTGATCACGACCGCAGATTGAAAGTCGGCACTCACGCAGGCCAACGCGCGCTCGATGGGCAGCCTCGCCGTGGACTTCCTGCCACTGTGTCTCGTCATGCCCGACCCAGCCGTGAAAGCCAAAGCGCTCGCGTGCCAGGTTGGGGGCCACATCACAGGCCATCAGCGCGGCCTCGATCAGCAGGGTCCCCGAGCCGCACATCGGATCGAAAAGGCTTTCCCCTTTCGCTGCGCGCGCCGGCCAGTCGGCACGTACCAGCAGTGCCGCGGCCAGGTTCTCCTTAAGCGGTGCACTGGCGCCCTCCAGCCGATAGCCACGCAGGTGCAGGCTGTCGCCGGAAAGGTCGATTCCCAGCACCAGCCGCCCCCGGTGCAGATGCGCGTAAAGGCGCAGATCCGCCGCGCCCGGGTCGATGGTCGGGCGCGCCAGACCGTGATCCTGAAAGCGATCCACCACGCCATCCTTGACGCACTGGGCCCCGAAACGGGTGTGGCGAATCTGGGCACTTTCACCGTGAAAATCGACCCGCAGACTGGCACCGGGGGCGATCATTGTCTCCCACTCGATACTGTTGGAGGCTGCTACCAGCGCCGGGGCATCCTCCACATCCTCGAAACGACCGGCCACCAGAATGATGCGATTGGCCAGGCGTGACCAAAGACACAGGCGGTAAAGCACTTCACGGCTGGCACTGCCATGGACGCTTGAGACACTGGTACGCGCAACCCTGGCGCCAAGCCCTGTCAGCTCATCGGCCAGCAGGGTTTCCATGCTGCGCGGACAGGTGGCCAGAAAGGAGAGCTCCTCATGAGCCGTATCCGGTGAATGTTCAGTGCTGGAAGGCATCATGCGGTGTCATATTCCTGAAAAGATTAATGAGCAATTTGCTTAGATGAAAACGATTTTCGACAGCGCCTCTCGGCTGCTGTAAAGGTATAAGGGTAGCTACGAAATACTGCACGACCGCTGTCAACCTACGACCCTCGTGGTAGCGGCATTGCCACTGTCACGGGAAGAAACACTATTTGTGTGAAGCGAGGTTATCCAATGAAAAGACAGAAACGTGATCCCTTCCAGAAAGCCTATGTTAGTGGTTACAAGGCCGGCGTCACCGGACGTTCCAGAGATGACTGTCCCAGTCAGGGTATCGAAATGCGCGAGTCCTGGATGAGCGGCTGGCGTGAAGGCCGTGAAGCACAATGGTCCGGTATGACAGGGGTCTCGGGTCTGCACGTCAATCCGATGGCAGCGAACTGACCCTCCATCGGCAGCATTGAATTCATCGTATGGCATGACATCCGGGTGCGTGGCAACGTGCCCGGTCTTGAATAAAACCCTTCCATTCTCTGACGTTCTATAAGGTATGCGCTTCCCGTAGAGCTCTGGCGCATTGTCCCACCAGCGCCGGACCTTCATAGATCAATCCACTGTAAAGCTGTACCAGATCGGCACCTGCGCGACGCTTTTCCAGTGCGGCCTCGCCACTATCGATACCGCCGACGCCGATGATGGTGATATCCGCCAGCTTCTCACGCAAGCGTCTGACAATGGTAGTGGATGCCTCTCTTACAGGACGGCCAGACAGGCCACCGGCTTCGTCGGCATGGACACTACCCGCAATCCCCTCACGGCTGACGGTGGTATTGGTGCCAATGACCGCCTCGATATGGCAGGCCCTGAGGCACTCGGCCACCAGATCCGTTTCCGGCTCGCTCATGTCCGGCGCAATCTTGACGGCCAGCGGCACCTGTCGACCATGACGCTGATTGAGCATCCGGTTCTCCTGCTGCAGCGCTGACAGCAGCGCATTGAGCTGCTCGCCAAACTGCAGGCTTCGAAGCCCCGGGGTGTTGGGTGAGGAAATATTGACAGTCACATAATGGGCGTGGCCATGCACGGCGCGCAGACAAGTCATGTAATCATCCACGGCCTGCTCGACCGGCGTGGTCAGGTTCTTGCCGATGTTGATACCAATCACGCCGTCATAACGGCTACGGGCAACGTTGGCGATGAGCTGATCGACGCCCTGATTGTTGAATCCCATACGATTGATAATGGCGCCCTGCTCGGGCAGTCGAAAAAGTCTGGGTTTTGGGTTGCCCGACTGGGCACGCGGTGTGACCGTGCCGACTTCCACAAAGCCAAACCCCAGCGCCCCCAGGGCATCGAGGTGCTCGGCATTCTTGTCCAGCCCGGCTGACAACCCGACCCGATTGGCAAAGCGAAGCCCCATCAGCGTGACGGGATCTTCTATCATGGGCGCTGCCAGCACACGCTGCATGTGAAGGCGATGCGCCAACGCCAGAGACGACAGCGTCAGATCATGAGCCGTTTCAGGGTCGAGACGAAACAACAGCGCACGAGCGGCCTTGTACATGTGGGGCATGTCCTTGAGGAGAGATTGACCTGGCCCGGGCCACCACCCGGGCCTGTAGATGATGGGTTATTCGCCAGGCTGTTCCACACGCAGCGTGAAGTTGTTGGCACCGCCACGCACGCCGCCGAACTTCTGACCGCGTACGCGCACGCTGTAGATGCCGGGCTCAAGGGATTCACGCAGATGGAAATCGCCCTGGAAGCCGCTGCCGCTGTCACTGGCCACCACGTTGCCATCGCTGTCGAGCAGCTCACCGGAAATACGGTAGTTACCGCTGGAATCCATCGTGAAGCTGTCAACGGTCACGGTGCCGGCAGAAACCACTTCAAACCTGAGAACTTCCCCGTTGGTGCGCATGGGCACGTCACGCAGGATGCGCTCACGAATGGGGGAAGCGTCATTGTCAGCCGGCGCTGTCTGCTGCGCCGGACGCGCGTCACTGCTCCCGGCCGTATCGACCTGCTGGCTGTTGCGGGCGGCATTAATGTCTCCCTGCCCTGCCGTCAGGCCCTCGCCCTCTTCGGCAGTTACTGACTGGGCGGCATGCTCCAGTGCCCTGCCAGAAGGGCCGGGCTCGGGACGTGTCTCACCGGGGCCGGCTGTTGCGCTGGCACTGCGCTGCGAGGCGCCGACGCCGGCAGCAGTCGCATCGCCCTGAACGGCACCATCGCGCCCCAGCCGTGCCGGTGCATTGGCATTGTTGACACCGGTGGCTGCCTGCGCAGGCCCCAGTCGTTCGATGCGACTGGCATCGGCCAGCCCCTCGCCACGCACGCTGGCATCGGCCTGCTGTACGGAGACGGTCACGGACTGGGTCTGATCTCGCGCCGGGCTGCGGTTCTGACCGGTAATTACCACATGATAGGTGCCCGGTGCCAGCTCATGACGGATCATCAGGCCGTTGGTCTGGTTGTTGCCGCTGGCCGAGGCCAGTGTCTGACCGGCATCATCACGAAGCTCGGCGTTGACCTCATAAAGCCCCGATGTGCCGTGGAAGGCACGCGCCTCAATGATGTACTCCCCACCCTGCTTGACATCGAAATCATGCGACACCGGCTTTGAGCCCAGGTACATGGACCGGCTCATGGAATCCGTATCGCGCTGAATGGCATCGGAGATATCGACCTGGCCTGCGGCCTGCTCGGCCCGCTCGAGCGCCGGGCTCTTTGCAGCCAGTACCTGCCCCGAGAGAGTGCCAAGCCCTACGCCCATCCCCAGTGCCAGATACAAGATTGTATTTTTCATGATGTCTCTCGTTGGAATGATCCATTGATACCGATGCAGACAGCAGTTGTGGTCGCCGCCGGTCAGCAAAACGGCCACAGCATAACAAAGCCTGCGTATTTGGCGATGGTTTTGACTAGCGCATGCTCACTGGCATACCGGTATGAAGGTATTGCCCGGCACCCTCCATGATGACGGCGTTTTCGCCAAAAAAGGCGCCAGCGCCCGGCACATGATCCATCGTCATCAACGTTTTCAACGGCTCTCCCGGCACGGCAATCTCACCGCTGCTCTGATTGATGGTGGTAATACGGCAGCGTTCGCAGGGCTTGCACAGCCAAAGAGACAGGTACTCACCTGTCAGCGTTTCGCTGTCATGCTCGGCAAAGGCCGGCGCCCCATTGATGACAATATTGGGTCGAAAGCGCGACATGGGGATCGTCGGCAGGGTGCGTGCCGCCAGCCGGGCATTGAGCGCGGCCAGTGACGTCATTGACGCCACCAGCAGCGGATAGCCATCGGCAAAGCCGGTATGGGCCACATGCTCGCCCAGACGCTCGGGGCTGACACGGCGCTGGTTGTCCCGGGGTACACGCTTGAGCCTGACGGGCCGCTCAAAAAAGTCGCTCAGCCACTGCGCTGCCTCATCGCCTTCATCAAGCCCCTGACACTCGGTGCCAAAGATGCGCACGCGTGAAGGCGCCACTTCGGGCGGGGCGAGCGAAATGAAAAGATGACGCCCGTCCGGCGCTTCAAGAATCAGATGATGCTGATCGATGGCGGGGATCAGGGTGGCCATGCGCGTGCAGCTTCGCTGGGTCATGAAATCGCCATTCTCGTCGGTAATGACCCAGCGTCGATCGTGGGCCAGCCCCTCGGCAGTCAACAGTGACTCGCGCAGGTCGATGCCGGCCAGCGATTTTACCGGGTAAATATGCAATGAGCTGATGCAGGGCGTCATGAGCAACCATCCAGTGTCCAGAACGGGTGGGCGTCAATGTAACATAAAAGAAACGCCGCCCCGGGGGGCGGCGTGGATGCTTCGATCACGGCAGGCCGGCGCCTGCTGCGCTGATTACGCCGCGGAAGGAGGACGCTCTGAAAGCTCACCAAGTGCCCTCACGGCAACCGTGAAGAGCGCATAGCCCAGCTCGTCGCTGGAGTGAACTTCTTCCAGCAGCGCACACCAGCGCTTGACGGGCGCCTTGTGCTGCTCCATCCACTGCTCGACGCAGCTATCGACATCCTGGCACTCTTCACTGCGCAGGACGCTTGCTGCCAGCGTCAGCTGCTGACGATCCAGATCGTCGCGAAGGGCTTCCCGCGCGATCGTCTGCCAGCTGTCGTTCACCTCAAGGCGATTGACCTGCTCCAGCATCCAGGGCAGCGAGAGGCGCTCGCCGATGAGATAGTAGGTATCGGCGACCCGCTCCAGCGATACTTCGGTCAGTCGCGCCGTATCGATGATACCCAGCCCGGCATAAAGGCTTTCAGTGGCAGCCACACGCTCGGCGAGTGCCTGTGGCGCACCGGCCTCGACATAACGATCACGCAGTGCCAGACACTGACGCTGCGCCTCGCCCCGCAGCCTTTCACCAATGTTCTCCTGAAGGCGGGCAAGGTCAGGCGCGTACTGCTCGACCACCTCTTCGGCATTAGCCTGCATGTGATAGCGCAGGAAATAGCGCGTGGCACGACGCAGCAGGCGCACCAGTGCGAGCATCATGTCGTACTGAATGGCAGCATCGACCTGCGTATCCAGTGCCTCGATCTGCTCCCACAGCGATTCCAGCCCGAAGCTGTCGCGGGCCATGACATAGGCGCGAACGACCTCACCGGCGCTGGTGCCGGTAATATCCATCAGCCGGCGCACGAACGGAATGCCCATGTGATTGATCACATCCCCTGCCACCTTGGTCGCCACAATCTGATGACGCAGCCGGTGACTGGCGATCTCCTCGCCGTAACGTGATACCAGCGTGGCCGGGAAGGCGCGCTCGGCATGATCGACGATGCCCGGCTCATTGGGCACCTCCGACGCCATCAGCAGACCCTTGAGATCAATCTTGGCATGCGAAATCAGTGACGAGAGCTCCGGATGGGTCAGTCCCTCGCCCCGTTCGGCGCGCGCGGCCAGCGTGGCATCATCCGGTAGCGCCTCCAGCTCACGATCAAGCTGGCCGGTCTCTTCCAGATCACGGATAAAGCGTCGGTAGGGTCCGAGGTTTTCCGCCGACAGCAGTCGTGACAGGGAGAGTGCCTGGGTCTGGCGATAGTTGTCATCCACCACCAGCTCGGCCACCTCATCGGTCATCTGCGCCAGCAGATCGTTACGCTGCTTGCCGGTCATGTCGCCACGCGAGACCACTTCATCAAGCAGGATCTTGATATTGACCTCATGGTCGGAGCAATTCACGCCACCGGCGTTATCGATGAAGTCGGTATTCAGGCGTACGCCGTGCTGGGCCGCCTCGCGACGTCCGAGCTGAGTGACCCCCAGATTACCGCCCTCACCAATCACGCGACAGCCAAGCTCGCTGCCATTGACACGCAGCGTATCGTTGGCCTTGTCACCCACATCGGCGTGACTTTCCTGGCTGGACTTGACGTAGGTGCCGATGCCGCCGTTCCAGAGCAGATCCACTTTTGCCTTCAACAGCGCATTGATCAGCTCGGCAGGCGCCATGCGCGATGACTTGATCCCGAAGCGGGACTTCATGGCATCGGTAATCTCGATCGACTTCGCATCGCGCGAGAAGATACCGCCGCCCTGGCTGATCAGCGATCTGTCGTAATCCTCCCAGCTGGACGCGGCCAGACCAAACATACGCTGGCGTTCCTTGAAGGATGCCGCACAGTCCGGGTCAGGATCGATAAAGATATGGCGATGGTTGAAGGCGGCCACCAGCTGAATCTGCTCGGACAGCAGCATGCCGTTACCAAATACGTCGCCGGCCATGTCACCCACACCGATGACAGTAAAGGGATCCTTCTGGGTATTGAGCCCCAGCTCGCGGAAGTGACGCTTGACCGCCTCCCAGGCGCCGCGCGCAGTGATCGCCATGGCCTTGTGGTCATAGCCGTGCTTGCCGCCGGAAGCGAAGGCATCACCCAGCCAGAAGTTGTATTCCTGTGCCAGCGCGTTGGCGATATCGGAGAAGGTAGCCGTGCCCTTGTCGGCGGCCACCACCAGATAGGGGTCGTCCCCGTCATGACGCACAACATGCTCGGGCGGTACGACCTGTTTGTCGATCAGGTTATCGGTGATATCGAGCATGCCACGAATCAAAATCTGATAGCAGGCAATGCCCTCCTTCTGGATCTCTTCGCGACTGCCACCGACCGGCGCCTGCTTGCAGATAAAGCCACCCTTGGCACCGCTGGGCACGATGACCGAGTTCTTCACATGCTGCGCCTTGACCAGCCCCAGAATTTCGGTACGAAAATCCTCGAAGCGATCGGACCAGCGCATGCCACCACGTGCAATATTGGTGGTACGCAGATGCACCCCTTCCATGCGCGGCGAGTAGACAAAGATTTCATACAGCGGACGCGGGCGTGGCACATCGCTGATCTGACGCGGCGCCAGCTTGAAGGAGATATAGGACCTGGGGCCGCCATCGGCCGCCGGCTGGAAATAGTTGGTGCGCAGCGTGGCGTCAATCAGCTCCATATAGCGGCGAATCAGCTGATCATCGTTGAGGCTGGTGACCTCTTCCAGCCAGGCCTCGATACGCTCACGAATCCTTTTGGCCTCGCTGTCATCACGTGAGGCCTGCGGATCAAACCGGTGTCGAAACAGGGCCACCAGTTCACGGGTGATTCCGGCATGCTGGGTCAGCGCCGTGGCGATATAGTCCTGTGACAGGCCAAAGCGCACCTGCTTGAGATAGCGCGCATAGGCCCGCAGCATCGCCACCTCGCGCCAGTCCAGCTTCGCTGACGTGATCAGGCGGTTAAAGCTGTCACTCTCGGCGGCACCTGACCAGATACGCTTGAAGGCATCGATGAAGTTGTCCCGCATGCCGTGCAGATCGACCGGCTCACGCCCGGAGGTCTCCAGATTGAAGTCGTGAATCCAGAGCACATTATCGGTGCGTTCGATCTCATAGGGCCGTTCGCTGATGACTCGCAGTCCCATGTGTTCCAGCATCGGCAGCACATCGGACAGCGGCACCGGTCGGTTGCGATGAAAGAGCTTCAGATTGACGTCGCTTTCATGCTCCGCCTGACGATAAAGGCTCAGGCCGATTGCGCTTGCATCGTCCAGACTTTCCATGTGGCCGATATCGTAGATGGCGGTCCGTGCCGTGAAGTCTTCCCGGTAGCTGCTCGGGAAGGCGTCGCGGTAGCGCTCCATCAATCGATTGGCAGGCTCTTCGCCATAGCCTTCCACCAGCGCGTCGTGCAGATCGTCACGCCAGCCGCGGGCAATGGCAATGACCTTCTGCTCCAGTGCGCGATTGTCGTAGGTGACCGGCGTATCGCGATTAAAGCGCAGGACCAGTTGAATGCGCGCCAGTACCGACTCGGAAAGATAGGTATTGAAATCGCCAAAACTGGCATCGAGCTCTTCACAGAGCATGTTCTGAATACGCAGTCGCAGATCGGTCGAGAACACGTCACGCGGGACATACACCAGACAGGAATAGAAGCGTCCTGAACGATCCTCGCGAATAAAGAGCCGCACGCGGCGACGCTCACGCATGCTCAGAATGCCCAGCGCCGTACGACACAGGTCGTCTGTCCCCATCTGGAACAGCTCATCGCGCGGATAGACTTCCAGAATCTGCTGAAGCTGCTTGCCGTTGTGCCCGGCCGGATCAACGCCCGAGGTGCTGATGACAGCATCGATCTTGCGACGCAGCACCGGGATGTTGACCGGGCGTTCGTTGTAGACCGACAGCGTATAGAGCCCCAGAAAACGCCGCTCACCGATCACCTCGCCCTTTTCATTGTGACGCTCGACAATGATGTAGTCCGGGTAACTGGGACGGTGAATGCGCGATGGCCAGGCGCTCTTGGCAAAGGAAATCAGCTCGGGAATCAGAACATATTCCCCCGCTTCCTCGGCATCTGCGCTGAACTGCTGAGGCTCTTCGCTGTATCGCGGGGTATCGAGTTTCAGCACCCCAAGCTCGCTGTCGTTCGAGCGCACCAGCTGGGGATGGCCGTCCCGGTCTTCCAGCACGTACTCTTCAAAGCCCAGAAAGGTAAAGTGATCATCCAGAAGCCATGCCAGAAAGTCGCGGGCTTCATCAACATCGCGTGAGGCCGCATTCTGGGGCTGACGCGAACGCATTTCCTCCAGTGCGGCGCGCGCCTGATCACGCATGGCCTCGAAATCGCCCACGGCAGCACGCACATCGGTCAACACATCAAGGATGTTGTCCCTGAGTTCATTGAGCATGGCGGGGTCGGAGTGTCGATCGATCTCGATATAGATGATCGACTCACGGGTCGAGGGCGCATCAGAGGCGCGCGGCGGGGTAAAGCGAATCAGTTTCTGATCATCATCGCGCTCGGTGGCAATCACCGAGTTGAGGATAGAGTGAACGGTAAACCCGCAACGATTGAGCTCGATGCGCACCGAGTCGACGAGAAACGACATGTCCGGACTGAGCACTTCGACAACGGTATGGGTCGTCTGCCAGCCATGCTCCTCGTATTCGGGATTGAACACGCGCACCCGAGGACGATCTGCCCTTTCACGCTGCTGCAGGAAAAACCAGGTGGACAGCGTGGCGCCATAAAGATCTTCAAAATGGCGCTCGCGCAGATCCTCATGGCTGGCCGCCGCGTAATAGTGACGCGCAAAGGCGCTGATATCGCGCGCTTGCTCGGGCGCCAGACGCTCGTCCAGCAGCGTCTCGAGCGCTTTGAAAAAGTCTTCCTTGTTATCCGGCACTGTACTCTGCATCGATTCTCCTCGCGTACCGCAAATGCCTACGCATCCTGATGGGATGACCACAGTGACATCCTAGTTCAGTCAACGCTTTATCCCTACTGTATGCGCATTTTCATCATGCCCCATGACCATCAGGCATGGGCACGCCGGCTTCAATGCTTCTATCGGCATGGCATGGGGAAAAGCGCCGCAACGCAAGCGTGCTGTCGATATCAGACGCCGCTTGGCATCTGACGACGCTTCAACAGCACACCGCACTCACAGTGATGGGTATAGGGAAACTGATCAAAGAGCGCAAAGCGATGAATCTCGTGGGTACGCCCCAGCTGCTCGAGATTGGTTTCAAGCGTATCCGGGTTGCAGGAGATGTAGACGATGTCATCGAAGCGGGCGATCTGTTCGCAGCTTTGCGCGTCCAGCCCCGCCCGCGGCGGATCGACCAGCACGGTCGAGAAGTCATGGGTTTCAAGCTGCATGTCACTGACACGCCGCCCCGTTTTCTCACCTGACAGCGCCTGGGCAAATTCCTCGCTCGACATGCGTGCCACGTGTACGTTGTCGATGCCGTTGAGTGCCAGGTTGTGCTGGGCCGAGGCCACCGACGTGCGCGAAATCTCGGTGGCCACCACGCGACGAAAATTGTCTGCCAGGGCGATCGTGAAATTGCCGTTGCCACAGTAAAGCTCGACCAGATCGGTCTCACGGCGCTGGCCCTCTTCGCCCTGTGTCACTTCGCGCGCCCAGTTGAGCATGCTTTCCGCAATGTCGGCGTTGGGCTGGGTGAAGCTGTTTTCGACCTGCTGATAGCTGAACACGCGCCCGGCCACGTTGAGATGCTCGGTGACCGATTCACGCGTCAGCACCAGACGCTGCTTGCGCGACCGGCCAATGATGGCGGCATCAAGTGTCTTCTCGAGCGCACGGGCGGCCTGCTCCCAGGCATCATCAAGCTTTCGATGATAGACCAGCGTGACCAGCGCCTCACCCTGCCGGGTGGTGAGATATTCGACCTGAAAAAGACGATGACGCAGCACATGACTGTCCCGGATGGCATCAAGCAGTTGCGTCATCAGCGCATTGATACGCCGACTCGCGACCGGGTACTGATCCATTCGCACCGTCTTCTTGCCATCACGCGTACTGGGGTCGGCATCAAACATGGCATGAAAGAGATCATCGCCCTCATGCCACAGGCGAAACTCACAGCGCATGCGGTAATGGCTGGCCGGGGAGGCAAAGACCTCAAGTGTCGGCGCCCTGAAACGGGCGAACTGATCGATGATGCGCTGACGCTTGGCCTCAAGCTGCGCAGAGTACTGGTCGGGATTAACGACGGGTACGCTCAATGTGAAATACCTGATCCGGCCGTCACGAACGATAACGGGCATGATTGAAAAGGCCGCCAGTGTAGCGCCTGCCCATCGCAGCTCAAGTCCTGATGGCGCCTGCCGCGACCTTGCACCATCGTGACATGGTGGCGTCATGACGCATGCTATAGACTCCTGACGCCCTGTCGGCTATACCTCGAACGTTACGCCACCAGGTAACCTCTCCATACGGACATCACTTTTCTCGTTTCAGGGACCCTACATGCTGACTCTTCTCAAGCGGTACTGGATGCTGGCGGCACTCGTGTTCGCAGCCGTGCTTATGGTGCTCTTTGCTGCCGCCATTCCTCGCAAGCCGGCAACAGGCCTTGATCATGTACGCTATCCGGCCATAGAGAAATTTGGCGGCATCGCCGAGCGTCATGACACGGTCGATGTGCCTGACCCCAGCAAGCATTACCATGTCATCTTTGATGTGGTCAGTGGCAGCGATGATCCACGTACCATCAATCCCGGTTTGATGCGCGTGGCACGCGCGGTCAATGTCTTTGCCGAGGCCGGCGTACCGCTGGAGCACCTGGATTTTGTGGCCATCATCCACGGTGACGCGACCCGCAGTGTCGTGACTTCCAGCGTTTATGAAAAGTGGTTCGGAATCGAAAACCCCAACGTGGCGCTGGTCAGTGCCCTGAAGGAAGCCGGCGTTCATGTCCGAGTATGCGGGCAGGTGCTCAACCACTGGAAAATCGCTGATGACGAGGTCAATGAAGAGATCGACATTACGCCTTCAGCGCTCAGCACACTGGCCATTTATGGCAATGAAGGTTACGCCTACGAGCGTCTGTAGTTCCTACTGTCCGGCACTGTCATAAAGATGCTGGCATGAAAAAGCGGGGCGGCATGTGAATGCCGCCCCGCTCATGTTTGTACTGTCATCTGCCGGGGATGCCGGATGTGCACTCAGGCCACCGCCGGACGAACCTCACGAAACTCCGCATAGAGGTCCGGATATTCCTGTTGCAGACGCATCAGCTGCGTACGTGCCTGCAGCGGCAGCGCATCACGCAACTCAACGTACTCCTCTTCATTGAGGCTGGCATCAAGCAGCGGAAACAGATGCTCACGCTCCATGCGCAGCACATGGCGATGCGCGTCCAGATAGGCCTTGAGGCGCTCACCAAACAGCGTCATGGGCATGATGGCATCCATCAGGATATTATCGAGATCGTCGGCCAGATGCCTCAGGCGCTGCTTGAGTTCATGATACTCACCGGCCAGCTCACAGATTTCCTGACCGGTATGCGCCCCGCGCTCGGTCAGGCGATTGCCGCAAAGCGTTTCCAGCGGCACGATGTAGTCATCCATGTAGTCCATGATGTAATCACAGGCTTCACGCATCAGACGAAAGCTGGGGCGCTCTCCGGTCACAAGATAACGATGCTGCAGCGACAGTACATGAAGCAGTCGTGCCATATGCGCATGGTCCTGGCGAAGCTGGGTCAACTTGAGCATGGCGGCGTCTCCGGCAAATTTGACGAGCTACCAGTCTTGTGCTTTTTGAGAGCACCTGCCACTTACTTTGGTCGCATACAGGGTTCAGAAAATTTAATACCCGCCACAGCCTGACCACCTGCGCCGGCGCCCGCCCCGGCCTCGATCCCGCCATGACGGGCATGAGATGACGCCCCTCGAACGTTAATACTTTCTCATGATGATTCGCCGCTGCGTCGATGCGTCGCAGCCTGATCAAGCCCTTCCAGCCAGTCAAGCTTTTCGGCGATGCGTTTTTCCAGCCCGCGATCGACCGGCCGGTAGTAACGCGTTCCTTCAAGCGGTTCGGGAAAGTAGGTTTCACCGGCCGCGTAGGCATGAGGCTCATCATGGGCATAGCGATACTCATGTCCATGGCCCAGCGATTTCATCAGGGAGGTTGGCGCATTGCGCAGGTGGACCGGAACATCATGCCCGGGCGTGGACGCCACATGCGCTCGCGCCTGGTTATAGGCGACATAGGCGGCGTTGCTTTTCGGGGCACTGGCGATATAGAGAATGGCCTGGGCCACGGCAAGCTCGCCTTCCGGACTGCCCAGACGCTCCTGCACCTCCCAGCCATCAAGCGCCAGACGCAGCGCCCGGGGGTCGGCATTGCCGATTTCCTCGCTGGCCATGCGGACTACACGACGGGCAATGTAGAGCGGGTCCGCGCCGCCATCGAGCATGCGACAGTACCAGTAGAGGGCGGCATCCGGCGCACTGCCGCGCACCGACTTGTGCAGCGCTGAAACCTGGTCATAAAAGAGATCGCCGCCGCGGTCGAGACGCCGAGTGCTCTCCCCCAGCACCTCCTCGATGACGGCCTGCGATAGCGTCGGCGCCTCGCCGTCACGCCCGGCCTCGGCCATGTCGGCGGCGATCTCCAGCAGATTGAGCGCCCGACGCGCATCACCATCAGCGGCCTGCGCCAGAAGATCACGCACGCTGTCTGGTGCCTCGATACCGGCGTCGCCCAGACCGGCAGGCTCGATCAGCGCCCGGTCAATCACCTGGCGCAGCTCTTCCACACTCAAGGGCTTGAGTACATGAACGCGCGCCCGCGAGAGCAGTGCATTGTTGAGCTCAAAGGAAGGATTTTCGGTGGTGGCGCCGACAAACGTGAACACGCCCTCTTCAACCCAGGGCAGAAAGGCATCCTGCTGCGCCTTGTTGAAGCGATGCACCTCATCGACGAACAGCAGTGTACGCTGCCCGCTCTGACCGCGCTGCTGCGCTTCAAAGGCGGCAGCGCGAATCTCCTTGACGCCTGCCGACACGGCCGAGAGCGTGGCAAAGTGTGACCGGGTATAGCCGGCAATCAGGCGTGCCAGGGTAGTCTTGCCCACCCCGGGCGGCCCCCACAGGATCATCGAATAAAGCTGATCGCGCGCCAGCGCACGCGTCAAAGGGCGATCCGGCCCCAGCAGATGTGACTGGCCGATATAGTCTTCAAGCCGGGCCGGACGCAGACGCGCCGCCAGGGGTTGCCCGGGCGGCGCGTCACGATCAAACAGGTCACTCATGAGGAAGGCACCTCCTTGCGGGTCATGCCCTCATCATGGCAGATAACGCGATATCAATCAGTTGCCTTCGCGCATCACGTCAGCCCCTTCAGGGATCTCGAACTGAAACTGCGAGGCGCTGATATCGGGATTGACCTCGATATTGCGAAACGAGATTTCCGTACGCTGGCCGGTGCCATCGGTCAGATCGATGCCCGAAAGTCGCTCATTGTTGAACACCAGCTCCAGCGATTCGAACAGGATGTCATTGGAGCGCGGTGAGAGCGCAAAGAACTCGGTGGTCCCCTGCTGGCGACGCGACACATTGTAGTTCTCGGTCAGTTCGCTGGCCTGACCGGAGAGCAGCAGTGCCGGCGTATGGGTCACGCGCTGATCCAGCGGGCGAATGCTCACCTGCTCGAGATCGGGGTCATAGAGATAAACCTTTTGCCCGTCGGAGACCACGGTCTGGCGATAGGGGTCGGAGACTTCCCAGTTGAAGCGCCCGGGACGCGAGAGCCACATATGGCCGCTGGCATCCTGCAGGCTGCCGCCACCGCTGGCGACCTGCTGATTGAAATCGGCCGAATAGGTCTTGAGCGGTTGCAGCAGTGACGTCAGTCGTTCGGCATCGCTGGAGGCCGCCTGGGCCGGCAGTGTCATGCAGGCCGCCATGAGAGCAGCGCCGGTCAGACCCAGTGTACGGGCGAGGCTTTTACGGCCATGAGTCATCAGTGTCATCAAAACATCCTGTCCTTGTTGGCAGAGCGTGCCGTGGTGTCCCTTTGACCTGCCACCGGGCGGCAGGTTCTATCATCCGCCTCGCTGAAACTTAAGATTCAGCGAGACAGTGCCGTCAGTGTGCCGGCGGCGAGGCCAGCACCTCTCTGGCGCCGTTACTGCCCATGGAGGACACCACGCCGGCCATTTCCATGGCCTCGACGAGTCGGGCGGCGCGATTGTAGCCAATCTTGAAACGTCGCTGGACCGAAGAGATCGATGCGCGACGTGATTCGGTCACGTAGGCCACTGCTTCATCGTAAAGCGCGTCCTGCTCCGGATCGTCGCTACCCTCTCCCTCGGCTTCAAGTCCTGCCAGGGCATCGGCCGACACGCCGCCGGAGAGAATTTCATCGATATACTCGGGTTCACCGCGACGCTTCCAGTCATCGACCACGCGATGCACCTCATCATCGTCTACAAAGGCGCCGTGCACGCGCATCGGGATACCGGCACCGGCGGGCAGATAGAGCATGTCACCATGCCCGAGCAGATGTTCGGCACCGCCCTGATCCAGAATCGTGCGTGAATCGATGCGCGAGGAGACCTGAAAGGCCATGCGCGTCGGGATGTTGGCCTTGATCAGGCCGGTCACCACATCCACCGAGGGACGCTGTGTGGCCAGAATCAGGTGAATGCCGGCCGCACGCGCCTTCTGGGCAATACGGGCAATCAGCTCTTCAACCTTTTTGCCCACGATCATGAACATGTCGGCAAACTCATCAATCACCACCACGATATAGGGCAGCTTTTCGAGCACTGGCGGCTGCTCATGCATCTCCCAGGGCTGCGGCTCCCATAGCGGGTCGGCAATCTGGGCGCCGGCGGCGGAGGCTTCATCGATACGTGCATTGAAGCCGGCCAGGTTACGCACGCCCATGGCCGCCATCAGCTTGTAGCGACGCTCCATCTCCGCCACGCACCAGCGCAGGGCGTTGGCCGCTTCCTTCATGTCGGTCACGACCGGGGCCAGCAGATGAGGAATGCCGTCATACACTGACAGCTCCAGCATCTTGGGATCGACCATGATCATGCGCACTTCGTCAGGCGTGGCCTTCAAAAGCATTGAGATCAGCATGGCGTTGACGCCCACCGATTTACCCGAGCCGGTAGTACCGGCCACCAGCAGGTGCGGCATCTTGTTCAGATTGGCCACGACCGGGTTGCCGCCGATGTCCTGTCCCAGTGCCACCGTGACCGGCGAACTGGCATCCTGATAGACATCGGAATCAAAGACCTCCCGCAGCCGGATCATCGCCCGGTTGGGGTTGGGAATTTCGATACCGACCGTTGGGCGGCCTGGAATGATCTCGACCACGCGCACGCTTTTCACCATCAGCGAGCGCGCCAGATCCTTGGCCAGATTACTGATCTTGGAGACCTTCACGCCAGGCGCCGGCTTGATCTCAAAACGTGTGATGACCGGGCCGGGCCAGGTATCGACAACTTCGGCCTTGACGCCGTATTCACGCAGGCGCACTTCGAGAAGCTCTGCCATGTCCTGGAGCTGCTCGGGCGTATAGGTCGGCTCGTGAGACGACGGCGGTGTCAGAAGCGACAGCGATGGCAGCTCACCCAGCGGTTCACCGTCAGACTCATGCACGGGACGCTGGGTCTGCATCTGCTGCACCGTCCAGAGTGTGGGGCCACTGCTGTCATTATCAGTGTTCTCATCAGCGCCCTGATCAGCGACATCAGCTACCGGGGCCGATGGGGCTGATGCAGAGGGTGACGTTGCTGCCGTCGCCCTTGCCGGTGCATGACCCGCAGCATCATTAACCGGCGACTCGCCTTTCGTATCATGTTGATCCGATGGCGCGGCCGTCGGCTCATGTCCCGATGGCGCTATCGGTGCTGATGTCTCGGGCGGTGACTGGGTTGATGCTGGCGGAACCGGCATCACCAGTGCATCGCTGCGAGTATCATCTTCTTCCTCGAAGGTCAGCGTTGACGCAGGGGATACGGACGCCGAAGGCTCTGATGTGTCTTCTTCACGCGCGCTCAACGGTGTCGAGAACTCGGGCTCATCATCTTCCCAGCTCAGTACCGGTCGATCACTGCTCTGGATGTCATCCACGAGTGGTGCCACACGCTCCTCGGAAGGCGCTTCTACCTCGGGCAGAGTCATATCGTCTGATACCGGCGCAACAGGGGCGCCCGGTGTTGACGAAGGCACGCGGGGCTCGTGAACATTCTCGAAGGGCGGTGGCGAATGTCGTGCTGGCTCGGATGGTTCAAATGAAGAAGCACCCGGCGCTTGACCGTCATCGTCATCCTCGGCCAGATGCGGCTCGGGAATGACTTCCGGAATGCGCCTGCGAGTAACATCGTATGCTGATGCCTCGGGACGCTGAAGTGGCTCCGACGGTGCTCGAGAGGCTTCTGCCGGCGCTGGGGCTTCATCTACGCGGGTTTCTGCCATTCCGGAAGCATCGGGCCTTTCTGGTGTTTCATCGATATCGCGGCCGTCATCCGGCGCCTGTACCAGCGGCTCATCCATGTCTGATGCCGGTGTAGATGCGCCTGCTTCAGCCGGGGGCGTCGAGGTCACAGGCGACGCCATACGGGCCTTGTCGTCCTCGACACTGGCAGCCGGCCGGTCAGACATGGCATCAGATGCAAGCGTATCGCGAGCGCTTTCTGTTTGCCGGTCAGCCGCAGGAGTAATCGTCTCGGCAGGCGTCGTTTTGGACTCCGGCACATCACGCCCTGAAGGCGCTTCGCAGGGCTGCTCCCAGGGGATATCGTCATCGCCGGTGCGCATGCCGGATACCGGCACCTGTTCATCATCAGCGTCGCTTTCATGCTGATGTCGAGCAGAGGCTATTGGCTCGTCATGATCATCAAGGTATTCGTCGTCATGGTCCTGCGTGCGACGCCCTGGCATGAAGCGGGCAAAGATACTGCTGCGCTCACGACGGGGGCGCGCATCCCCGGCATCTGCTCGCAGGCCGGTATCGAGGTCGTCATCGTCATGGCCAAAGTCGAACTCATCTTCTGCCTGGGCAGCGAGATACGCCTCGCGGCGCTCCTGCGCCATTTCACGCCGACGCTCCCTGAGCCTTGAGCCAGCACTGCCAATCTGCGCGCCTGCCATCCCTAGGCGACGCGCGCACCAGCGTACGCCACGCCAGATGCCGTTGCCCATTTCATCAATGATGGAAAACCAGGACATGCCGGTCAGCAGTGGCATGCCACAAAGGAAGGCCGCCAGCGACAGCAACGTGGTGCCATGCTTGCCCACCAGCGAGGCAAGCGCTGCCGACACGCCCTCACCCACGATACCGCCCGAACCATAGGGCAGATCGCTGCTGGCATCCTGAAAATGCAGCGCGCCGACATTGCAGGTAGCCACCATGACCAGCAGCAGGCCACCCCCGCGCACCGCCAGCGCCATGGGGTCCCAGACGACATGGGCTTCCCGGGCACGCATCAACCGCCAGGCACCCAGCCCCAGCATGCCGGGCGCCCAGAGCGCACTGGCACCAAACAGGGAATAAAGAACATCGGAAAGCCACGCCCCGACAGGTCCCATCCAGTTGGTCACCTGCTGATCCGGGCCACTATGCGACCAGCTGGGGTCTGCCGGCATGTAGCTGAAAAGCGCCAGCAGCAGAAAGGCGCAAAGCGCCAGCATGATGATGGCAACCCCTTCCTTGGCAGCCCCCTGAAGCCTGGCACTGAAGTGGCGGGCGTTATCCCGGGCTTTTGTCACACGCTGTCGAGAGCGCTGCATGGTGGCGCTTTTACGCGTTGTTCGCGGGCTGGCACCGCTTTTGCTGCGGCGCGCCTGTGACTGCGATTGCGATTGTCTGGTCTTGCTGGCGCTCAACGGCCATCCCCCCTGCACTCATGCGAGTGTTATGGCTGTACCCTGATGAAGCATTCGAAGGCCTGATAAAGGCATATTGGCAGGGTAATGACATCGAGTCACACCCTGCCAGAGGCAGGTATCATACCTGGAGATGATGGTACGGCACAGACCCGGCAATTGCAGCCGGGAAATTGGGGAAATATCAGGCCGGCAGATGGAATACCCGCACGACCTCACTGAGCTTGCGCGCCTGCTCATCCAGATGCCCTGACGCTGCGGCCGACTGCTCGACCAGCGCCGCATTGTGCTGCGTGGTCTCATCAAGCGATGCCAGCGCGCTACTGACCTGCTCGATACCTTCAAGCTGCTCGTCACTGGCGCGACTGATCTCGCTGACGATGATACCCAGCTTTTCCATCCGCGCCGTGATCTCCTCGATCTGCTCGCCGCTTTGCTGGATATGAGCATTGCCGGTAGTGACTTCTTCGATGGTATGTCGAATCAGCTGACCGATATCGGCTGAAGCCTCGCTACAGCGAACCGCCAGACGCCGGACCTCCTCGGCTACCACGGTAAAGCCACGACCATGCGCCCCGGCACGTGCCGCCTCGACCGAGGCATTGAGTGCCAGCAGATTGGTCTGAAAGGCGATACCATCGATAGTGGCGATGATGTCCGACATCTTCGAGGCCGTGGCGTCCAGGTCTCTCAGCGTGGTCATGGCACGCCCCAGACGCTTTTGACCCTCTCTGGCCGAGGCCATTACGTCTTCTGCCATGCCATCGCCCTGACGGGCACGTTCGGTGTTCTGACGCACGGTGGCCGTCAGTTCCTCGATACTGGCTGCCGTTTGCTCAAGGCTTGCTGCCTGGCTTTCGGTACGACGTGACAGGTCCATGTTGCCACTGGCAATCTCGCTGGAGGCATGACCGATTCCTTCTACTGACTGACGCACACGGCTGACGATATCGCGCAGGCCATCGCTGATACCGTTCATGGCGCCTACCAGCGAGCCGATTTCATCCTTGCGATGGCTGTCCAGACGCTGCCTGAGATCCCCGTTGGCCAGATGCCCGGCCATACCCTGAACGCTTGCCAGAGGGCTGCTCAAGCTGCGGCGCATCATGAGGTAAACACCCAGGGCGGCTACCAGCGCCAGTCCCAGTGCAATCAGCAAAAACCGGTTACGCGCTGCAGTAATCTGGTCATCGATGTCGGCATTGATAGCCGTGGCGGCCACGACCCAGTGCCAGTCGGGGTACTGCATGAAATAGGTGGTGCGATGCGCATTGTCAGCACCGGCCTGCTGATACTCAAAAAGCCCCTGCTGACCCTTGAACAACGGCGCGAAGGCAGGCTCGCCCTCGACATTCATCACCTCATTCAGTGCAGCGCCTTCGTTGTCACCACCGGCCAGTACACTACCGGTATTGGCATCGACAATCATGAAGTAGCCATTTTCACCAATACTCAGCGCCCGTACGCGCGCCTTGAAGCTTTCCAGATCTGCAGTGATGTCCACGCCGATAAAACTCGCCCCGATGACACGTCCCCGATCATCATGAATGGGCTCATAGCGGGTGATATAGGGGGTACCGAACAGGGTGGCAATACCGGAATAGACACGATCTTCCATCAGCGCCCTATAGCTTGCAGAATTACGATCAAGCAGCGTGCCGACAGCACGCTCTCCCTGATCGTCCATGACAGATGTATTGACGCGTACAAAGTCATCGCCGGTCCGGGCAAAAAGTGTGACGGGGGTGCTGGTGCGACGCGTAAAGTCATCCACGCGCTGGGTATCCATGTTCAGGACACCGCGCTGATCCATCAGCAGTGGCGTCTGTCTGGACTTGACCTCCATGGTCCGGCTGGGGTCAAGTACAAAGGGCGGGGCCAGGCCTTCAGCCTGAAACAGCTTCAAAAAACGGGCGCTTTGCTGCTGAAGGCTCTGGTCGAAAAGGGTAACCGAATCAGTAAACTGTTGCGTCTGCTGCTTCATGCTGTGCGTGGCCTGCTCACGAAGCGCACGGGCACTGGAGGACGATAATCCCCAGCTTAATGCGACAAACCCTGCGATGGCCACCAGACCGATAACCAGCGCCAGACGTGAGCCAATGCTCATGCGTCGAAAATAGTCCGCCATGAAAAATACCCAATAATGGTTAATGTTTTTTCGGCAGCCAGCGTCCGTTCCGACAAACCTTCCTGCGATCCAATGTCGGCCATCACGGCTAAAACTTAAGAGATAATGAATGTTTTATCAGGTACCCGGATATACAGGGTCATGCCATCCAGCCTCTGGATACCGCCATGATTGACTGGCTTGCCCCCTGGCCCGTTGGATTCCCTGCATTGGATAACGCGCTTGAAACGCCCAATGGCTTGCTGGCGGCGGGTGGAGATCTCACACCTGACTGGCTTCTGGCTGCCTATCGTCGCGGTATTTTTCCGTGGTTCAATGAGGACGACCCCATACTCTGGTGGTCGCCTGATCCCAGAATGGTCCTGTTTCCCGAGGAACTTCGCGTACGTCGCAGTCTGGCCAAACGGCTTCGCAATTCGGGCATGACAGCGACCCTTGATCAGGCATTCGAGGCGGTGATGACACAGTGCGCAGTTCAGCGGGCAGCGCAGGAAGGCACATGGATTTCATCCGACATCATCAAGGCCTATGTGGCCATGCATCAGCTGGGCCATGGGCACAGTGTCGAGGTATGGGAAGGTGACACGCTGGTGGGCGGACTTTACGGCATCATGCTGGGACGCGTATTTTTCGGCGAATCAATGTTTTCCATACGTCCCGACAGCTCCAAGATCGCGCTGGTGCGGCTGGTAGAGTGGCTGTGTGAGCACCACGATCTGGCACTGATAGACTGCCAGATGCATACGCCGCACCTGGCCAGCCTGGGGGCTCGGGATATCTCGCGTCATCAATTCAATGCCCTGCTTGAACGCTATATACCCGCTTCTTTTCAAGAACCCCGGGAATTGCGCCGATAATTGTTATCAGATCATTAATGCTTCAGGCCCCAGACCACTTTATTGGACGTTGCGCCCGTTGAACGACTCAAGCATGCATTCCCCCCTTCAGGATCTTCGGTTTTTCCTGACAGAGCCTCATGGCTGTAGCTATCTGGGCGCCCATGAAGCGACAACGCTGTTCATGGATCCTCATACGCCCGTGGATCATGACATGTACAGCGCACTGACGCTCATGGGCTTCCGGCGCAGTGGCACGCACCTTTACCGACCACATTGCCAGGAATGCAATGCCTGCGTGTCCGTGCGTGTACCGGTCGATGACTTTACGCCCGACCGCTCGCTCAAGCGTACCGAACGCGCCAATCAGGATCTGACAGTCGTCGAACGCCCGGCCTGTTTTGATGACGAACACTATGCGCTTTATGAGCGCTATATCAGGGCGCGTCACAGTGATGGCGAGATGTACCCACCGGCCATCGAGCAGTACCGCGCCTTTTTGAATACGTCACACGATTTTTCACGTCTGGTCGAATTTCGACTGGATGGACGTCTTCTGGCCGTGGCAGCAGTGGACTTTCTGACCCATGGGCTCTCTGCCATCTATACCTTCTTCGAGCCCGATGAGGCCTTTCGATCCCGATCGCTGGGAAGCTGGGCCGTCATCTGGCAGATTCGAAAGGCACAGTCGCTGGGGCTTGATCACGTGTATCTGGGGTACTGGATCAACGAAAGTCAGAAAATGGGGTACAAGCAGCGCTTCAAACCGCTGGAGTATCTTCAGGGACATCGCTGGCGCCGGAGCATTCCAATGACCCAGACGCATCATTAAAGCGTCACGAGCCTCCAGTGCCTTTGCGCTTCAGGCGGGTATCAGGCAAAATATCGCCCGTTCAGTCCGCCATCATTCACGTTGTCTGACCGTCGGGTCAGCAAGACTGCCCTGATGGCGTGCTCATATTACGATTATCGGGGAATGCATCATATGGCAAGAGAAGATCATATTGAAATGGAAGGCGTGATTGTCGATACGCTTCCCAACACCATGTTTCGCGTCGAGCTTGAAAACGGCCACGTGGTGACAGCACACATTTCCGGCAAGATGCGCAAGAACTACATCCGCATTCTGACCGGCGACAAGGTCAAGGTAGAACTGACGCCCTACGATCTCTCCAAGGGCCGTATCGTCTATCGCTCCCGCTAAGGACGCGATGCGTCCTTATTCTGCACGCTCCCTCCTCGCGTCTCCCATGCTTCACGGCGCTCTGGCTTTTTCAGACTGACCGACAGCTCGCTGGCCGATGGATAGCTTCTGGTTTGCCATCCATTCCCGCGCATGAAAAAACGCCCCGTCCGAAGACAGGGCGTCAGTGACTACTGGTATGGCGTGCCGATCAGGCGACCTGTTCGGCAGCCGCTGAAAGCTGCAGCTCTCCATCCTCCAGCGTGACATGCACTGTCCCGCCGTGATCGGCCAGATCGCCGAACAGAATCATTTCGGCCAGCGGCTTCTTGATCTTTTCCTGGATCAGGCGCGCCATGGGGCGTGCACCCATCTGCGGGTCGTACCCGTGCTCGGCAAGCCAGCCACGAGCCTCATCATCAACGTCAAGCTGCACACGCTTTTCGTCCAGCTGTGCCTGCAGTTCCACCAGAAACTTGTCGACGACGTTACGCACAATATCCATATCCAGATGACGGAACTGAATGATGCTGTCCAATCGGTTACGGAATTCTGGTGTGAACGTACGTCGAATGGTTTCCATAGCGTCGGTGGAGTGATCCTGGGTCTGGAAGCCAATGGAGCGACGTGATGCCAGCTCTGCGCCTGCATTGGACGTCATGACCAGAATTACATTGCGGAAATCCGCTTCGCGCCCGTTGTTGTCGGTCAGCTTGCCGTGATCCATCACCTGCAGCAGCAGGTTGAAGACATCCGGATGCGCCTTTTCAATCTCATCAAGCAACAGCACGCAGTGCGGATTCTTGGTGACCGCCTCGGTCAAAAGCCCGCCCTGGTCATAACCCACGTAGCCTGGAGGCGCACCGATCAGACGCGATACGGTATGACGCTCCATGTACTCGGACATGTCAAAGCGTACCAGCTCGATACCCATGATCTGGGCCAGCTGCCGTGCCACTTCAGTCTTGCCCACCCCGGTCGGGCCGGCAAACAGGAAGTTGCCTACCGGCTTGTCGGGCGAACCCAACCCGGCACGGGAAAGCTTGATGGCCGAAGACAGGCTGTCGATGGCCTCGTCCTGACCAAAAACCAGCATCTTGAGATTGCGCTCAAGATCCGCCAGCAGCTTGCGATCGGAGCTGGAAACACTTTTGGGCGGAATACGCGCGATGGAAGCCACAATCGCCTCGATCTGCTCAACGTCGATCTGGGAAAGACGCGCTTCAACCGGCAGCAGCCGCTGATGGGCGCCGGCTTCATCGATGACATCAATGGCCTTGTCCGGCAAGTAGCGGTCATTGATATAGCGCGACGCCAGTCGTACAGCGGCTTCCATGGCAGCATCGGTATACTTGAGCTGGTGATGCTCCTCAAAGCGGCCACGCAATCCTTTCAGAATGCGAATGGCATCCTCGACCGTAGGCTCCATGACATCCACTTTCTGGAAGCGACGCGCCAGCGCACGATCCTTCTCAAAAATGCCGCGGAATTCCTGAAAGGTCGTTGATCCGATACAACGCAGCTCGCCCGATGACAGCATGGGCTTGAGCAGGTTGGAAGCATCCATGACGCCGCCAGACGCCGCACCGGCACCGATGATGGTATGAATCTCATCGATGAACAGAATCGAGTTGGGCTCTTTCTTGAGTTCGGCGAGAAGCCCCTTCAGACGCTTTTCGAAATCGCCACGATACTTGGTGCCTGCCAGCAGGGCACCCATATCAAGTGAATAGACCACGGCGTCACTGATGACGTCGGGTACATCCTCCTCCACGATGCGCTTGGCAAGCCCTTCGGCAATGGCGGTCTTGCCGACACCGGCCTCGCCCACCAGCAGAGGGTTGTTCTTGCGACGACGTGCCAGAATCTGCACCACACGTTCCAGCTCATGATCGCGCCCGACCAGCGGATCGATACGGCCAATGCGTGCCTGCTCATTCAGATTGGTGGCATAGCCGGTCAGCGGATGCGACGAAGCATCACCGGATGCTTCTTCACTATCTTCGGATTCACCACCGCTGTTGTGCTGACCCTGCTGATTATGCCCAGCCACCTTGGCAATGCCGTGTGCGATATAGTTGACCGCATCGACACGCGCCACGTTCTGCTGCTTGAGAAAATAGACGGCCTGGCTTTCCTGTTCGGAGAAGATGGCGACCAGTACATTGGCACCGGTCACTTCCGACTTGCCGGACGACTGCACGTGGAAGACCGCGCGCTGAAGCACACGCTGAAAGCCCAGCGTGGGCTGGGTTTCACGATCATCCTGATCCTCGGGGATCAGCGGGGTCGTGGTATTGATAAAATCCTGCAGATCGGTGCGAAGCTTGTCGAGATTCGCCCCACAGGCGCGCAGGACATCGGCTGCCGAAGCATTGTCCAGCAATGCCAGCAGAAGGTGCTCAACAGTCATGAACTCATGGCGCTTTGACCGCGCCACGGTAAATGCGGTGTTCAGGGTCAATTCAAGTTCTTTGCTCAACATGGCAGTCCCCTCTTGGCCGCTGCAGACAGCTCAGTCTGCCCGGTCGATATCGCACAGCAGTGGATGCTGGCATTCTCGAGCGTATTGATTGACCTGCTGGCTCCTGGTTTCCGCGATATCACGGGTATAGATGCCACAGGTCGCCTTACCCTGAGTATGAACGGCCAGCATGATCTGTACCGCCTTCTCGTGATCCATGGCGAAAAAGGTTTGAAGTACTTCGACGACAAACTCCATGGGCGTGTAGTCGTCATTGTGAAGTACCACCTTGTAAAGCGGCGGTTCTTCAAGCTCGGGATCGCTCGACTGCTCGGCCACGTTTCCCTGCTCCTCGTGGTCGGAGTCGGGTGGTGTGATGCCTGCATGAGTGACCGTATTACGAAAATCGCAGTGAAGTGCCTCACTATCTATCTTGAACATATGTGCCCGGATCGATGAAAACAAGCGGAAAGATGATTGAATGCACTCATCGAGCTAACAGTTTGAGCGCTAACAAGCCTCAGTGTTCCCCTAAAGATGGTGCTGCCCTGCCGACGATGCAAGCGCGCGGCAACAAAAACAGTATCTCATGCCCGCGTGGTGAAACGAGAGCGACGCGCGGCATATCGTGTTGAACGCGCGTCACTGCCGATTGGCGTTACGGCACGTGATTATCGATGTCTATGAGGAGGTCATCTGGCAAATCACGGCGTCAGCGAAGGCCGAAGTGCCCAGCAGCGTCGCCTGCTCCATGACCTGATGGAAGTCGCCTGTCACCTCGCCGCGGGCGATCGTTGACTCCATGGCGTTAATGATAACCGCTGCCGCGTCATCCCAGCCCAGATAGCGCAGCATCATTTCAGCCGACAGGATCAGTGACCCCGGATTGGCGCTGTCCTTGCCGGCGAGTTTCGGTGCCGTCCCATGGGTTGCCTCGAACATGGCCACGGCGTCACCGCGGTTGGCGCCGGGTGCAATGCCGATGCCCCCGACCTGGGCGGCCAGTGCATCGGACAGGAAATCGCCATTGAGATTGAGCGTGGCAATGACATCGAATTGTTCGGGATGGATCAGCACCTCCTGCAGCATGGCATCAGCAATGACATCCTTGATGACAATGGTGCTGCCATCACGCGGATTTTCCATGGAAAGCCAGGGTCCACCATCGAGCAGCTCTGCACCGAACTCGTCACGCGCCACCTCATAGCCCCACTGCTTGAAGGCGCCTTCGGTGAACTTCATGATGTTGCCCTTGTGCACCAGCGTCACCGACTCACGACCATTATCGATGGCATGGTGAATCGCCTTGCGCACCAGCCGCTTGCTGCCCTCTTCCGATACCGGCTTGATACCGATGCCACACTGCTCGGTAAAGCGGATATTGTCGACCTGCATCTCTTTGCGCAGGAACTGGATCAGCTTCCGGTTTTCCTCGGTTCCGGCCTGCCACTCGATACCGGCATAGATGTCCTCGGCATTTTCCCGGAAGATCACCATGTCGACATTTTGTGGCTTGCGTACCGGGCTGGGCACGCCCTTGAACCACCGTACCGGGCGCTCACAAACATAAAGATCCAGCGTCTGGCGAAGCGTGACGTTGAGTGAGCGAATGCCACCACCAACAGGCGTCGTCAGCGGCCCCTTGATCGACACCACATGATCCCTGACGGCTTCAAGGGTTTCCTGAGGCAGCCAGTGGTCCTCTCCGTAGACACGTGTGGCCTTTTCACCGGCATAGATTTCCATCCACTGGATTTCGCGCTGCCCGCCGTAGGCGCTTGCCACGGCGGCATCAACAACCCTTTGCATGGCAGGTGTAATGTCTGCGCCAATGCCGTCGCCTTCAATGAAGGGAATAATGGGTCGATCCGGTACCGCAAGCGTGAAATCGTCATTGATCGTAATCATCCGACCGCTGCTGGGAATGCTGATATTGCCGCTGGGCATGGAAATACTCCGGCGTGATGGGAACGAAAGATTCTGTTCTGAAATGAGTCGACTAATGTAGCATCAAGACCCTGTCACTGCGTAGAGGTTGTCGACAATCAGGCCACGCTTATGAGTACACTTTATCTCTTTCACAAGCCCTTTCAGGTGCTTACCCAGTTCACGGATCATCAGGGTCGCGACACGCTTGCCCAGTGGCTGAGCATTCCTGACATCTACCCCGCCGGTCGGCTGGATTACGACAGCGAAGGGCTTTTACTGCTGACCGATGACGGCATGCTGGCCCACCGGATTACGCATCCTGATCACAAGCAGTCCAAGACCTATCTTGTCCTGGTAGAAGGTCAGCCTGATGACAACGCTCTCAAGGCCCTGGCCAGAGGAGTGACGCTAAAGGACGGCCTGACACGGCCGGCCAGGGTCAGGCGAATCGACACACCGGTAGTGTCACGACGAGAACCGCCGGTACGCCATCGCGCCAACATTGTCGACACCTGGCTTGAAATATCGATTACCGAAGGGCGCAACCGCCAGGTGCGTCGAATGACAGCCCATGTCGGCCATCCCACCCTGCGTTTGATTCGCACAGCCATCGGACAATGGACGCTGGGAACGTTATCTCCCGGCGAATGGCGACGCGAGACGATCCATATGCCACGCACCTCACGACCGGGCCAGGCGCGCGCACCACGCAGCAGGCCACGCAGGAAAGAACAATGAGCCGATTTTTGCCACACGTGACGGTAGCCGCTGTCGTGATCGACCGTGACCGTTTCTTGCTGGTCGAGGAGCGTGATCGCATGAATACGGCCTCAAGCATCACGGTGTTCAACCAGCCAGCCGGTCATCTGGAAGCCGATGAGTCCCTGATTGATGCCGTGCATCGCGAAACCCTTGAAGAGAGTGGCTGGGAGATTGCGCTGGAAGGCTATCTGGGACTTTACATCAACACGGCCCCCAACGACGTCGTCTATCATAGCCATACCTTTCTGGCCCGCCCGATACGACAAGTGAGCCAGACGCTTGATGACGGCATCACCGGTGCGAACTGGTACAGCCTGGCGCAGGTCGAGCGCCTTGAACGTACCCACCGTCTCAGAAGCCCGCTGGTCGCCAGACGGATCCGTGACGCCCTTGAAGAGCGCCCCTATCCGCTGACTCTGATCCGGGACTTGAACCATCCCTGATCGACACTACAAGCCGTTATGCCACGATCATCCGCCACCGCCTGTCAAGGCAGGGGGCGGCTGGCGTATAATGACGGCCAAATGATATCTGACGACGGGTACGCCATGACTTCCCCTGTCAACAATACAGTCCCCTCTTCCACCGCTTCGAAGGTCATCGTGGGCATGTCCGGCGGTGTGGATTCCTCCGTGACCGCGCTGTTGCTGCTTGAGCAGGGCTATCACGTGGAAGGCCTTTTCATGAAGAACTGGGATGAGGACGACGGTACCGAATACTGCACGGCCAAGGCTGATCTGGCCGATGCCCAGGCCGTTTGTGACCGGCTGGGCATCCGCCTTCATACCGCCAACTTTGCGGCCGAATACTGGGATAACGTCTTCGAGCACTTTCTTGAAGAGTATCGGGCCGGGCGAACCCCCAATCCGGACATCCTTTGCAACCGTGAAATCAAGTTCAAGGTCTTTCTTGATTATGCGGAAATGCTGGGCGCCGAGCTGATCGCCACCGGCCACTATGTGCGCCGCGGCGCGCATGGTGAGCGCACCCTGCTGTGCAAGGGTATCGATCCCAACAAGGATCAAAGCTACTTCCTGCATGCCGTCAGCGAACAGGCCCTGAGCCGCACACTTTTCCCCATCGGGGAAATGGAAAAATCAGAGGTTCGGGCGCTGGCCGAACAGCACGGGCTGGCCACAGCGCGCAAGAAGGACTCTACCGGCATCTGCTTTATTGGCGAGCGCCGCTTTGCCGATTTTCTGCGCCAGTACCTGCCGGCACAGCCCGGGCGCATCCAGACAACGGAAGGTGAGGATATCGGCGAGCACATGGGTCTGATGTACTACACCCTGGGACAGCGTCAGGGGCTGGGCATCGGTGGGATCAACGGCTATCCCGAAGCCCCCTGGTATGTGGCAGACAAGGACCTTGAGCGCAACGTGCTGATCGCCGTGCAGGGCAAACATCACGACCTGCTGTATCGACAGTCGCTGACCACTGAAGCCATGCACTGGATCGGCGAACCGCCGACAATGCGTGAATTTCGCGCCAGCGCCAAGATCCGCTATCGCCAGAGCGATCAGCCCTGTCGGGTCATTATCAATGACGATCAAAGCGTCACCCTGATCTTTGATGAGCCTCAGCGCGCCGTCACGCCGGGACAGTCCGCCGTCCTTTACGATGGCAACGTCTGTCTGGGCGGTGCGGTGATTGCCACGACGTTTCGCCAGGCGCTGGAGAGTGCAGCATGAACAGTGAGGCGCGTCAGGCACTGGCGCTGGCCGGCGTTTTCCAGGCCGCGACCGTTGTCGATGAGCTCGCCCGTACAGGACATACCAATGAACGCGCCTGGTCGACCCTGATCAAGGCCACGCTGGAGACCAGCCCGGCTACCTTTGAGGATGTCTACGGCGGCCAGATCAACAACCTGCGACCGGGCATCGAAACACTGGATGGGGTCCTGACACGTCAGCAGGTCTCTCCCAATGTCATGCGTTACGGCTTTTCGCTGATTCTGCTCATGCATCGTCTGCGCAAGAATACGGAGATGATGAACACGCTGGGACAGCGTCTGGGCCGGGTCCAGGCGCAGTCGGAACACTTTGGCGAACTGCATGAGAACGTGATCGCAAGCCTTGGTGAAATCTATCAGGACACGCTGTCCACCTTTCGCTATCGCATCGTGGTACAGGGCGACCCTTCCCTGCTGCAGAGTCGGCAGATGCCTGAACGGGTCAGAGCCATCCTGCTGTCAGGCGTGCGCTTTGCCCTGCTCTGGCATCAACAGGACGGGCGCCGCTGGAAGCTGATTGCCGGTCGTAGCGGCATTCGGCGTGCGCTCAAATCACTCGACGAATAACTGCGTCTCGGGCAGCTCTCCCCGGGCTGCCCTTTTATTTCACAACGATTGGGCACAGACCCGGGAACCATGATGGAACTTTCTGCACTGACCGCTCTCTCTCCTGTTGACGGCCGCTACGGCAGCAAGACAATGGCGCTGCGTGAACACTTCAGTGAATACGGCCTGATTCGCGCTCGGGTCATTGTCGAGGTGCGCTGGCTGGAACGCCTGGCCGAACACGAGCAGATCGAGGAAGTCCCGCCCCTGTCTAGCGCGGCACGACAGTTTCTGAATCAGCTGATCAACGATTTTTCCGTTGACGAGGCCGAACGGGTCAAGACCATCGAGCGCACCACCAATCATGACGTCAAGGCCATCGAGTACTTCCTCAAGGAGAAGTTTGAAGGCCATGCCGAGCTGGAAGCGATCAGCGAGTTTGTGCACTTTGCCTGCACCAGTGAGGACATCAACAACCTGTCTCATGCACTGATGCTGCGCGCCGGGCTGGACAACGTCCTGCTGCCCGCCATGCGCGAGATTGTCGATGCCATCACCGCGCTGTCCCAGGCACATGCCGAACAGCCCATGCTCTCTCGCACCCACGGCCAGACCGCAAGTCCCACCACGCTGGGCAAGGAGATGGCCAACGTGGTGCATCGCCTGCGCCGCCAGCTCAGGCAGATCGAGTCCATCGAGATGCTGGGCAAGATCAACGGCGCGGTCGGCAATTACAACGCACACCTGGCGGCCTACCCGGAGATCGACTGGGCAGAGAACGCGCGCGTGTTTATCGAGCGGCTGGGCCTGAGCTTCAACCCTTACACCACCCAGATCGAGCCGCACGACTATATTGCCGAATTCTTTGACAGTGTCTGCCGCTTCAATACGATCCTGATCGACTTTGACCGCGACGTCTGGGGCTACATCTCGCTGGGCTATTTCAAGCAGCGCACCGTGGAAGGGGAAATCGGCTCCTCGACCATGCCGCACAAGGTCAATCCGATCGACTTTGAAAACTCCGAGGGCAATCTGGGACTGGCCAATGCCATTCTCGGCCATCTGGCCCAGAAGCTGCCGATTTCGCGCTGGCAGCGTGACCTGACCGACTCCACCGTACTGCGTAATCTGGGCGTGGGCCTGGCACATGGCCTGATTGCCTATCAGGCCACCCTCAAGGGCATCGGCAAGCTGGAAAGCAACCCGGCACGGCTGAACGCTGATCTTGACCAGAGCTGGGAAGTGCTGGCAGAGCCGGTCCAGACCGTCATGCGCCGCTACGGCATCGAAAAGCCCTACGAAAAGCTCAAGGCGCTGACGCGAGGTCGTCAGATCGATCAGGCAGGCTTTGCCGAGTTCATCGACACGCTCGAGCTGCCCGAAGACGTCAAAGGCCGGCTCAAGGCCATGACACCGGCCAGCTATACCGGTAACGCCGCCGAACAGGCACACGACATCACGCATATTCAGGACGCGCCAAAAAGCGGGAGCCCATCATGACAGACCATACACGCCTCCCACTGGGAGGCATGTCGGCCGAAACCTTTCTGCGCGACTACTGGCAGAAAAAGCCGCTGCTGATTCGCGGCGCCTTTCCCGACTTCCAGTCACCGCTTGATCCCGACGACCTGGCAGGCCTGGCCTGTGAAGACAATGTCGAAGCGCGTCTGGTCGAGCTGGATGGTCCGGACAAGCCGTGGCAGGTGTCTCACGGTCCGTTTGATGACGAGACCTTTGCGCGCTTGGGACGCAAGGACTGGTCCCTGCTGGTACAGGCCGTGGACCACTATGTGCCGGAGGTTGCCGAACTGCTGGAGCACTTCACCTTCATTCCGCGCTGGCGCCTTGATGACATCATGGTCAGCTTCGCCCCGCCGGGCGGCAATGTCGGCGCTCACGTTGACAACTACGACGTGTTTCTCCTTCAGGCGAGCGGCCAGCGCCGCTGGCAGCTGGGAGGCGTGATGGGTGAGGATGCGCCCATCATTGATGGCATCGATCTTCGCATTCTCGCCGACTTCAGCGTGACCGAGGATCAGGACTGGGTGCTCGAACCCGGCGATATGCTTTATCTGCCCCCGCGCGTGGCACACCATGGCATCAGCCAGAGCGAAGACTGCATGACCTTTTCGGTCGGTTTTCGCGCGCCCTCCATGGATGAGATGGTGACCTCCTGGGCCGATTACCTGGGTGAACAGCTTGATGAATCCTCGCGCTATCACGACCCTGATCTCGAGGCGGCCCATGACGGCGCTCTGATCGATGAAAGCGCCATGGCACGCGTACGCCGGCAGATGCTGGCAGCACTGGATAATCCCGAACAGATGGCCCAGTGGTTTGGACGTACCATGACCCAGGTGAAATACCCTGATCAGTTGATGCCGCCCATCACGCCGGCCAATGAAGAAACGCTGCGCAGTGCACTTTTGGAAGGTGATTTGCTGGAGCCCGCACCGGGGTCGCGTCTGGCATGGCACCCCTGCAAGGACCAGGCAGCCCTTTTCGTTGATGGTGATGGCTATACCTGCAGTACTGCGCTGGCCAAACGACTCTCCAGCGCCCGAGCCATCGATCAGGAAGTACTGGCGCTTGAGGACGCCGCGACACTGCTCGTCACATTGGTCAATCGTGGCAGCCTGCACTGGGTAGAAGATGATGATGACCTTGATGATGACGATGACATCGCGGACGACTGATCATGCGCGATGACGAGGTTACTATCGAGGCGAGTGACTGGGCCACGCTGGGGGAAATCTGCAGCCGCATACGCCTTGTCGTCTTTGTTCAGGAACAGGGCGTGGATGAAAGCGAGGAACTGGATGCACTCGACCCCGAGTGCACCCACTTTCTGATACGCGCTGGTCAGATACCCTGCGGTACTGCAAGACTGCTTCCCGATGGCCATATCGGGCGTGTTGCCATTCTCGCCTCCCATCGCGGTCTTGGGCTGGGAGCACGGCTGATGCATCACGTCATCGCCCACGCCCGATCACAACAATTCACCCATTGCGTCCTCAGCGCGCAGACGCATGCCATGGGGTTTTATGAACAGCTGGGGTTTGTGGCACACGGTGAAATTTACATGGATGCGGGCATTGCGCATCGTGACATGACCCTGAGCCTTGCCTGAGCCGGCTGCGCTATCGCTGGCAGTCGATATGTCTGCAGGCTACAGTGTTGCAGACATGGCTTCTGCCAGTCAGCCTGACAGGCACCATGATCATATTGAAGGGTGGTGGAAACCTGTTCCGGTTTCGATTGTCAAACAGCGTTCCAGAATAAACAGCCCGTCGGTGCAACACGCCGACGCAGGAGTTACCCATGAAGCGTTATCTTGTTGTTGCAGCCCTTGGTGCCCTGACCCTTGGAGGGTGTGCCAATAGCGATATTTATTCCGGTAATACCTATACCGGCAACCAGGCCAAGACCGCCCGTAATGTGACCTATGGCACGGTGACCGGTGTACGTCCTGTTACCATTCAGGCCGGCAACGAGAACAACTCCGGACTCGGCGGTATTGGCGGCGCCGTTCTGGGCGGTCTGCTTGGCAATCAGTTTGGCGGCGGTTCTGGGCGCGTGCTGACCACTGCGGTAGGTGGTATCGGCGGTGCGGTGGCTGGCAGCAAGGTTGAAGATCGCGTCAATCAGGTCAGTGCCTATGAAATTCAGGTACGTACCGATAGCGGCCAGGATATGGTTGTTGTCCAGAAGGCCGATACGCCCTATCAGCCCGGCCAGCGCGTCAGACTTATTGGTTCCGGCAACAGCATGAGTATTGCGCCAGAATAGGCTCCTGAACCAACGCTCGCCTGACTCTTTCGAAAAACCGCCCCATGGGCGGTTTTTTTAATGCGCCTAATATGAGTAAAGCAAGATGTTTTATCATCGGTTAAAGTAAGCCGGTTAATGAAAACAATGTCATTAAAAGGGAACTTTACTCATGATCTGTCGCGCGATACTGATAGGCAGTGGCCTGCTCTTTTCCGCTACTGCCATGGCAGATGGCGTTTTGACCTTCAAGCTTTCCAACGATTTTTTTTCCGCAAGAAGTGACGATGGCCACTACACCAACGGTGTTGAGGGCAATTGGTCCTTCGAGCCAGATCCCAACCACTGGACCCGCTCGGTCGCCAACTGGATACCCGGCTGGGCTTCAGAAGATGTAGACGCTGCTTCCTATCGCTTCGGCCAGCAGATGTATACGCCGGAAGATACCGATCGCCGCGACCTGATCACTGACGACCGACCCTATGCAGGGTACCTCTACGGCGGGCTGTCCCTTTATCGCCATCGCCTGACTCCACAATGGCGTATCGATGATGCCTTCTCGCTGGATATCGGTTTTATAGGGCCGGGGGCCGGTGCGAAAACAGTACAGAAAAACTTTCATCATCTTGTCGACAGTGACGACCCAAAGGGATGGCGCAATCAACTGCATAATGAGCCCACCGCGACATTGATCATGCAGCGCAGCTGGTGGCATCGCAATAGTCTGGGCAGTCTGGCAGTGGAGTATGGCCCCAACGCAGGCTTTGCCCTGGGTAATCTCTATGACTATGCTTCTGCAGGGCTGAGCATCCGCCTGGGTCGGCGACTGGATAATCAATACACCAACCCGGGCATGGCGCCTTATACCTCATCGAACATGATGTTTTCTCGCGATCGTGCCTTCAACTGGTACATCTTCGGGAATGCGCAGGGACGCTTTATGGCTCGCAACATGCTGCTGGATGGCAACACCTTTGAAAACAGCCATAGCGTAGACAAGCGCCAGTGGGTGGGGGACCTGGAAATAGGCGGCGCCATTTCATGGGATCGCTACAATTTAAGTTTGACCACCCTGAAGCGCAGTCGCGAATTCGAAAGTCAGGATGAAAGCGACTACTTTGGAGTAGTGACGCTATCGAGCTGGCTGTAAGCCTGCCAAACGGGCAGTTATCGCCCTGTCGCCACAGGCATAAAGGCACTGACTGCTTGATAGCCTTGAGTTATCAGAACAATAAAAAACACTGTAAAAAAATAACGTGACAAACAAAACAGTGTTCTCTATAGTTGCTCTCAAGCATTAGGAAACAGCGTTTCCCAACCATAACCTCATCGAAATGAAACTATTTTTATTTCGAGCAAGGAGAACATCATGACTCTGAACAAACTCTTCGCAGCTTCTGTTCTGGTAGGCACCAGCGTTTTCGCCGCCCAGTCTGCCATGGCCTATGGTCAGGGCGATGTCTTCGTCCGCGGTGGTGTTGTCAAGTCCGAAACTACCGGTACCGGTAACTACAAGGATGACACCAACTGGTTCGGCGCTGTCGGTGTCATGCCGACCGACAATCTGGGTATCGAAGTAAACACGACCCAGAAGTCCACTTTTGACGGCAGCGGCACCAGCGGCAAGTTTGAATCGCGTCCGGTCAGCCTGATGGCGCAGTACTACCCGCTGGGCGGCACTGATTCCAAGGTTCAGCCCTACGTTGGCGGTGGCGCTACCTACATGACCTTCACCAACTCCAGCGCTGAAGACGGTACCAAGAGCCTCAAGAGCCGCCAGTGGGCACCTTCTGCCCAGCTCGGTGTTGATCTGCAGGTCACTGACAACTGGGGTGTCAGCGGTTTTGCTCAGTACACCGACATTAGCGCCGAGTACAACGAAGGCGGCAAGCAGAAGCTCGACCCGCTGGCAGTTGGCGCTGGCGTCTCCTTCCGCTTCTAAGCGCGATGACATGACAGGTTCTGCATGAACTGATGCGGAATACAAAAGGCCACCCTCGGGTGGCCTTTTTACGTTCTGTGTTTACAAACAGCACTCACAAGCAGCTGCAAGGGTCATCAACGAGACGTGTGACGAGAAATGCCAAGGGTCAGCAACGCCTCGTCATTTAAGGTCTCCACACACTGCTGCTGGCGCAAACGCTCAACATACGTCTGACTAAGGAAATCCTCGCCTGCCAACAAATGCGCCATGTACTCCCTTGCGGGAATACGCCCCAGAGCCGTCTTTTCCGGCAGGGCCACATAGACCCAGGCAGCAAGGGGCCCATCAGCAGTATCGATCATTTCAACCTGACGACAGTATTCAACAGGATGCCCTTCAAAGGGATCCATATCCCTGATCTGCGAAGGATGTTTCAATTCATACAGAACACCTTCTACATGGCTCCCCTCTTCTCTCCTGACATTGGCATGCGCCACGCCTTCAATGCGGGAAGCCTTGTCAAAATAGAGCTGCCAGTGCCTTAGCGTGGCTGCCAGCATACGCCGGGTATCTCCGACCCGCGCCTGCATTCTGGCGACGTTCATATTGCTGCCATAGGCAAAGTAGTAATGCACGTCCGCGTCACTGTCGGCGGCATACTCGCTCATTGCCCCTCCTGCTGCGGTCGCAGCTCCCCGTTGACCAGCACGTTGTCCACATCGCGCAGTGCTTCCAGAATGGGCAGACGCACGCTGGTCCGGTTGTCCTGCAGATAGATTTCAGCAGCCGAGGCAATATTGGCGCTGGCCGGCAGCGGCTGGTCGTTTTCCATCAGACCTCGCAGTCGCGGGATCAGTACAAAGCGCAGCCATTGGCCCAGCGACATGGTATCGGCATAAAAGGGCTGCTCGCTTTCAAAATCAGAAGGTGCCGGCCGGGTCTGGCTCTGCCAGAGATCTCCTGCGCGCATGGCGGCCTCAAGGCGTGTCAGGGCAGTATCAAGCGATTCGTATTGCGTCATGGGATTTCCTGATCATGAAGATGGGATGGCAACCATTATGCGTGCCCTGCATGTTGAATCAAATGATGGGAATCTGATGCACGGCGCCTGACGACCGACGATCCTGTTTTGCACAGATCAGCTGAATGAACATGTGGATAAGACCGGGATAGTTTTATCCGGCCCGGCTGATTCGCAGGCTGCGGGAAATTGTTTATTTTTTGCGCAGTTTCGGACTGGCATACCGACCATCAACGCGCTACATTGCGCGGCCGCGCCGATATGAACCCTGCTGGAAATATCCCGATGTTAACGCCCACGCTTGTCGATCTTTTTACCCATGCCGACATCACGCTCCGAATCTATCATCTCGGACGCCGGGTAACGCCCTGCACCATTGAACAGTTCAGGGGGTTCGAGGCACAGCAGATCGCATGGCCACAGCCCTGGCAGTCGCAGGCACAGGTGGCGCTGGTCTTTACGCCAGCCCTCGAGCGTGAGCCCATTATCTGGTGCCTGGCGCTGCCTCTGGATGAGCAGTCCATGCTGGTGCCGGCACTGCGCGACAACTTCCTTGAACAGCTGATGAGCACCTTCAGGCGTGAGCCTGATGGCAGCATGGCGCTCGACAGTGCTGCAGAAACGCTCAAGGATGTGGCCATTGCCCTTCAGCCCAACGATCTGACCAGAGCGATGTTACATGCGCGCATCGCGCATGATCTTGAGCTGCCGGCCAGCCATTATCATGAGACGGCAAGAACGTACTACCTGGGTGAGGACAGCACGCAGGATTGGCAACAGCTGGGGTTACAGGGCATTGCGGATCTTGTCATACGCAGGACGGATGAGGACGAAAGGTGCCTGTCCCGCCGACTGAGCGAACTACCCGATCAGGCCTTTATTGCCCTGTGCGACTGTCTGGCCCATGCGCCCATACAGCAGACAAGTCTGCTTGACGCCATGACCGACCAGCATGCTGCACTGGAGGCGGATCACCCGCGCCAGCAGGCGGTCATGAGCGCCATACTGGCCAGCCCGCTCGAACAGGCCGGCGCATGGCTGGAAACCCTGCTGCATCGTTCACCTGATGCTACAGCGCTTGCCATCATTGCCGCTCGCGGCTGGCATCATCTTGAGCACGAACGTCGTTCCATTGACTATCTTGTCAGTATTTCGCAGCTTGCCGCGCATGACTTCAGGGTACTGGTTCGCGATCTGACCCGAATTCCGCGCCTTCGCCTGCCCATGATCATGGCGATGAAACAGGCAAGTCCCGGCTCCCCCCTGGGGCAGCAGATTGACGCGATCCAGAGAGAACAGCATGGATGAACTACCCTATACGCCAAGAGCCATCGTGGGTCGTCGGGAGATGGTGGCCCTTCCCGAGCTCGATCTGCGCCTGGCCTGCAAGATCGATACCGGTGCCCGAACGTCCGCCCTTCATGCCGAAAATATCCATGCGTTTGATCAACACGGACAGTGGTGGATCAGCTTTGATACCTGGAGCGGGGAAGATTCGCAGGGCGCCAGTCGCTTTACCCTACCACTCAGTGACCGCCGCAAGATCAGAAGTTCCAATGGTCATGCCAGCTGGCGGTACGTCATTCGCACCACCATGCAACTGGGCGAACTGACCCAGGAGCTGGAGCTGACGCTGGTGGATCGCGCTGCCATGAAACACCCCATGCTGCTGGGACGTCGTGCCATGAGAAGGGTGCTGGTGGCCCCTGGCACTTCCTTCCTGCATGGCACACCTTAAGCCCTGCTCAAAAGGACTTCTCATGCATATCGCCCTGCTGTCCCGCAACCGTAATCTTTACTCTACACGGCGACTGATCGAGGCCGCCGAGCAACGTGGGCATACGGTGCGGGTTATCGATACCCTGCGCTGTTACATGAATATCGCCTCTCACCATCCCACGATTCACTATCGTGGCGAGGAGCTTGAGCCCTTTGATGCTGTTATCCCGCGCATCGGCGCCTCGGTAACCTTTTACGGGACAGCAGTACTGCGCCAGTTCGAGATGATGGGCACCTATGTCCTTAATGACTCGGTTGGCATTACCCGTTCGCGGGACAAGCTGCGCTCGCTACAGCTGCTCTCACGCAAGGGTCTGGGACTGCCCATCACCGGTTTTGCCCACTCGCCGGATGATATTCCTGACCTGATCAAGATGGTCAAGGGCGCCCCACTGGTCATCAAACTGCTGGAAGGCACGCAGGGTATCGGCGTGGTGCTGGCAGAAACCCAGCAGGCCGCAGAGAGCGTCATTCAGGCCTTTATGGGCCTCAACGCCAACATCATGGTGCAGGAATACATCAAGGAAGCGCGAGGCGCGGATCTGCGCTGCTTTGTCGTGGGTGACAAGGTAGTCGCCGCCATGAAGCGTCAGGCGGCGGAAGGTGAATTTCGCTCCAACCTGCACCGCGGGGGCAGTGCCAGCAGCATCCGCATTACGCCGGAAGAGCGCTCGACCGCCATTCGCGCCGCCAAGGCCATGGGGCTGCAGGTGGCAGGCGTCGATCTTTTGCGCTCCAACCATGGGCCGGTGATCATGGAGGTCAACTCCTCACCGGGCCTTCAGGGCATCGAGACCAGCACGGGCAAGGATGTGGCAGGCATGATCATTGAGCACATTGCCCGCAATGCAGCGCCGGTCAAAAAGGCGCCGCCGCGACCGAAAGGCTGAGCACTTCAGGCCTGCCACGACCCCGGCAAAACGCGTCCATACCATCAGCAGGCATTTTCTTTGATAAATCCCTGCTGATGGATGTTACAAATTTTCCGGGCGCGTTAGAATTTCAGCTCCTTCCCCCTTTTTCTGGCATCAGTGGAGATAATTCCTCATGTTTCTCGACAATCGCCAGGCGGCGATGGATGGCCTGCTCGAGGCTCTGGCCGATAGCCTCGACTACTATCAGGATAATGTCGCCCGCCTGCGTAATGACATGCGTGAGGCATTGAATCCCTGCTTTGAAGAGCGCCGACAGGACATGCGTCTGCTGCAGCAGCAGGCGCGACGTCACCTTGACCTTCTTCCCCGCGATGCCGACGTCGAACGCGATGATTATCTCTGGCTCTGGAGTCGTTTGAAGAGCTTTGTGGCCAATAATGCGCATGTATTGATCAATGAGCTGCTCGAGCAGGAGCGCATTATCATGCAGGCCCTTTCCACCATGATGACCCATGCCCTGCCTGAAGAGATAGAACCGGTCATGGAGCGGCTCTGGAAAAACTGCCGCGCCACCATTCGCGTGCTGCATCAATATCAGCATCAGAAAAAACGCTGAGCGATTTTTTCAATAGGCACGCCAGCGCTGCTTCGGGCTCTGGTCATCCTGCGGGCCAAGTAGCACGCGCAAATCGTTGAGCGCCTGCACCACAGGTGTTGGCATGGGAACGCGCTGGTAGACGGGAATAATATATCCGGGCGCCTTCCCATCCGTCGGCAAGGCAATGCTGGGACCCAGAAAATAGGGATGGCGATCAAACAGGTAAAGATCCGCCATGATCTGTACACGGGCCAGTATCTCTCTTGCCCACATCCAGCGGTCATTGAGAATCGAACGCTCACGCGTTGCGCAGCCTCTGGCGTCCAACCCCAGATACTGGGCAATGAAAACCGCGCGCGGCAAATGCCAGCGCTGTGAAATGAGCGTGACCCTTGAGACACCGAAGACATCCCGGCTGCGTGCCAGCGTATCGAAAGTACTGAAACCGGCATAATCCAGCGTCATGGCCGCATCCGGTATCTGCTGGCGCCGAAGGTCGCGCCACATCCTGATGGGTTCATTGTAATAACGCGTGTGGTTATCGCCTGACAGTAGTAGATGGTCCACCTGACCGGACTTCCAGAGACTTGCGGCAAGATCCAGCCTGGCCCGATACCAGGGATTCTCGCCCCCGCCACGCAGGCCATAGGATGTACCAAAGACCAGTCCCACCGGCTCATGGACACACTGCCCGCTTTCAAGCGTGATGCTGGCATGGGTCTTGCGCCACACCCAATAATTGGCGCTCACCGTCGCTACCACGATCAACACCAACGACATGGCACCCACGATTGCCGTGCCCTTGAGCAATCCTGCCATGTATTTATTCATTTGCCCGAAGATCACCAGAACAGATCGTCTGCCAGCTTAAGCGACCGCCTCTGACCGGGCAATACCCCTACAACAACGCCCCGCAGGCGCTGCCTGCGGGGCGTTGAGTAAAGCGTTTGCACGCTGTCAGAACATGTTGAGCGCAAGTCTTGCTTCATCGCTCATCATCTCACGTGACCAGGGCGGATCAAAAACCAGCTCAACGTTGACCCGGTTGATCTGCTCGGCACCCAGAATCTTGTGCTTGGCATCTTCGGCAATGACCTCGCCCATGCCACAACCGGGTGCCGTCAGTGTCATCTTGATCTGGGCCATCTTCTGGCCATCAATCAATGTGGTAATCCGACAGCCATACACCAGACCCAGCTCGACAATATCGACCGGAATCTCCGGGTCAAAACAGGTACGAAGCTGCGCCCAGGCAAAGGCTTCCAACTCTTCGTCAGTGGCTCCATCAGGCAGATGGGGCCTTTCCATCGGCTCCATGCCGAAGGCATCCAGATTGAAACCCTCGATCAAAAACATGTTGCCCTTGTGCAGCACCGATACCGACGTGCCAAGCGCCTGCATGACCTGAACCGTTTCATCCTCATCAAGCCAGACCGGCTTGCCGAAGGGAATCGAGATGGCCTCGACGTTACGCTGCAGCGGTAGCTGTTGTCCCTTTTGCAGGGACGCAATCGCGCTCATCAATACCCCTCCCTGATCATGCCTAATCCCGCACCATGGTCACGACACGCTGAAGAGCGTCGACAAAATAATCCACTTCCTCAAGCGTATTGTACGCGGCAAAGGAAGCACGACAGGTGGCATCCAGTCCATAGTGATGCATCAGCGGCTGCGCGCAGTGGTGCCCGGTGCGGATGGCTACCCCGAACTGATCGACCAGCAGGCCAATATCCTGCGAGTGAGCACCTTCTACCACAAAGGAGATCACGGCCGCCTTGTGCGGCGCCTCACCGATAATGCGCATGCCATCAATACTCTCCATGCGCTCGGTCGCATGCCTCAAAAGACGCTGTTCCCAGCCTTCCAGAAGCTCAAAGTGGAGATTGGTGACCCAGCGAATGGCACGCTCTAGGGCGATGACTTCGGCAATGGCTGGTGTCCCGGCCTCAAATCGATGCGGCGGCTCGGCAAAGCGAGTGCCCTCTTCAAGACTGACAGTCTTGATCATCTCACCACCGCCCTGCCAGGGCGGCATGCGCTCCAGCAGGGAGAGACGGCCATAAAGCACGCCAACACCGGTCGGACCATAGAGCTTGTGGCCCGAAAAGGCATAAAAATCAGCATCCAGCGCCTGCACATCAACGCGGGTATGCGCTACCGCCTGCGCCCCATCCACCAGGATGCGGGCATCGTGCTCATGGGCGATACGCGCCATCTCGGCGATGGGATTGACCGTACCGAGTGCGTTTGAGACATGTGACACGCAGACAAGCCGCGTTTTTGGCGTGAAAAGCTCACGATAGGCCGCCATGTCCAGCTCACCGCGTGCATCCACCGGAATGATCCGGATGGTGAGCCCCTTTTCCTTCGCCAGCATCTGCCACGGCACGATGTTGGAGTGATGTTCCAGTCGCGAAATCAGAATCTCGTCGCCCTCGACAAGCTGGCTGCGACCCCAGCTCTGGGCGACCAGATTAATGGCCTCTGTCGTGCCGCGCGTAAAGATGATCTCACGAACATCTTCAGCATTGACGAACTCACGCACGGTGTCACGGCTGTGCTCATAGGCCTGCGTGGCTTCATCGGCAAGGCGATGCAGCCCACGATGGATATTGGCGTTGTAACGCTCAAAATAATCCACCCAGGTATCCAGCACAGCCTTTGGGGTCTGGGTCGTGGCGGCGTTGTCAAAATACACCAGCGCCTTGTCCCCATGAACCTTGCGGCCCAGCACGGGAAATTCCGCGCGCAGGGCCTGAACATCCAGCGTGAGTTCGTCGGTCATGCTCATAGCGAAGTATCTTCTACCAGGCTTTCGAGGTTGAAGCGGTCAGGCAACTTGCCTGCGACCGCACGTTCCACACGATCCGTCAGCACGCCATGGCGAATACGTTCCATGACTTCATTGGCAAAGGCCAGCGTCAGCAATCCGCGCGCCATCTGTTCATCAATGCCGCGGGCACGAAGGGCAAAGATGGCGTTCTCATCCAGCTGACCGGTGGTCGTGCCATGAGAGCACTGTACGTCGTCGGCATAGATTTCAAGTTCCGGCTTGGTATCAATCTCGGCGCGATCAGATAACAACAGGTTGGCGTTGTTCTGATACCCCAGCACCTGCTGAGCGTCACGCTTGATATAAACCCGGCCATTGAAGACCCCGCGAGCGCGCCCATCGAGAATACCCTTGTAGTTCTCGTTGGAATACGTGCGCGGCGCGTTGTGATTGACCTTGGTGTGATTATCGATGTGCTGACGTTCCTGACCGAAAAATAGTCCCAGCAGGTCTACCGTCGCGTTTTCATCGTTGAGATCACTGATCAGATCGTTGCGTACCAGCGCCCCACCCAGATTCAGGTTGTGCGAGGTGAAGTTCGTATCACGACGCTGATCCACCTGAATGCTGGCGACGTGATACTCGCTCTGGCTTGCTTCCTGAAGCTTGTAATGTGAAAGCCTGGACGCCGGTGCCATATCGATTTCGGTGACGGCATTGGTCAGGTTGGCAGCGCCCTGTTCACCCACGTAATGCTCGATCACCGTTGCTTCACTCTCGGGCTCACAGCGCACCAGAATACGCGGATGGCTCATGACAGGTTCAGCACGATTGCGCGAAATGAACAGCAGATAGACAGGCTTTTCCACTGCCTTGCCCTTGCCAATACTGATCACGGCACCTTCATTGCTCAGGGCCGTATTGAGCGCGGCAAAGGGCGAGAAGCTGATACCCGTCAGATGGCCGAACTGCTCGCTGACAGACCCCTGATCGCTTGTCAGTGCCTGTGACAACGGCGCTACGCTGAGGCCTTCGGGCAGGTGATCGATGTCAGACCAGGTGCTGCTGAAAACGCCGTCCACGAACACCAGACGACAGGCATCGATATCCAGTCTGAGCGCTTCAAACAGCGCCTGATCGAGCTCGCTGTCCGTTGCCTGCCCAAACTCGATGCCCGAGAGTCGGGACATGTCGGTATATTTCCACGCCTCTTCGCGACGCGTGGGAAACCCCTGTGCTTCAAACTGCGCAGCACCTTCACGACGCTTGCCGGCAAGCCATTGCGGCTCCTCGGCGCCTGCGGCTGCATGCAGACGCTGTGTGAGCGTTTCAGGCAAACTCATGCTGCAGGCTCCTCGACAACCCATTCATAACCGCGCGCTTCAAGTTCTTGTGCCAGATGCTGGTCACCGGACTTGGCAATACGGCCATCGATCAGCACGTGCACCTGATCGGGCGTGATGTGATCAAGAAGACGCTGATAGTGCGTAACCATCAAAATGGCGCGATCTTCGCTGCGCAGCGAGTTGACACCTTCAGCCACCACTTTCATGGCGTCGATATCAAGACCGGAGTCAATCTCGTCAAGCAGAGCAAGCTTCGGCTGAAGTACCAGCATCTGCAGAATTTCATTGCGCTTTTTCTCGCCGCCCGAGAAGCCTTCATTTACGGCGCGGTGCAGAAAGCTTGAATCCATCTTCATGAAAGCGATCTTTTCCTTGATCAGCTTCATGAACTCGGGTGCCGGCATGTCTTCCATGCCACGCGCTGCGCGCTGGGCGTTGAGGGCCGACTTCAGCAGATAGATGTTCTTGACCCCGGGGATTTCAACCGGATACTGAAAGCCCATCAGAAGACCTGCCTGGGCACGCTCTTCGACAGCCATCTCGGCAAGATCCTTGCCATCAAACGTGATGGTGCCCTGAGTCACTTCATAGCCATCGCGACCGGCCAGTACGGCCGACAGTGTCGACTTGCCCGCGCCATTGGGGCCCATGATGGCATGTACTTCACCGGGATTAATGGTCAACGTGATTCCCTTGAGAATTTCGTTGCCTTCTACCGTCGCGTGAAGATCCTTGATCTCGAGCATGTTGTAACCCTGATTCTGTAATGGTGCGCCGCCGGGCGGCTGAAAAAATTGTCGGTGTGGACGGCCGGCATGACCGTCCATCAAAACGGTTATTAGCCGACCGAGCCTTCTAGCGTCACGCTAAGCAATGCTTCGGCTTCTACCGCAAACTCCATCGGCAGTTCCTGGAAGACATCCTTGCAGAAGCCGTTGACGATCATGCTGACGGCGTCTTCTTCCGAAATGCCGCGGCTCTTGCAGTAAAAGAGCTGATCGTCGCCAATTTTTGAAGTGGTGGCTTCATGCTCGATGGTAGAGCGGCTGTTACCGATCTCCTGATAGGGAAAGGTATGCGCGCCACACTTGTCGCCGATCAGAAGCGAGTCGCACTGGGTAAAGTTGCGGCTGCCGGTAGCACGTGGCGATACCTTGACCAGTCCGCGATAGGACTGATTACTCTTGCCGGCCGCGATGCCCTTGGACACGATCGTTGACGAGGTGTTTTTACCAATGTGGATCATCTTGGTGCCGGTATCGGCCTGCTGACGCCCATTGGTGACCGCCACCGAATAGAACTCGCCCTTGCTCTCATTGCCACGCAGAAGGCACGACGGATACTTCCAGGTGATGGCAGAACCGGTTTCGACCTGCGTCCAGCTGATGCGCGAACGATCACCGCGACAATCACCGCGCTTGGTCACAAAGTTATAAATACCACCCTTGCCATCTTCGTCACCGGGATACCAGTTCTGAACGGTGGAGTACTTGATGTAGGCATCTTCCAGCGCTACCAGCTCAACAACGGCGGCGTGCAGCTGATTTTCATCACGCTGTGGAGCGGTACAACCTTCCAGGTAGGAGACCTGCGCGCGCTTGTCACACACGATCAGCGTGCGCTCGAACTGTCCGGTATTGGCGGCATTGATACGGAAATAGGTCGACAGCTCCATCGGACAGGTGACGCCCTCCGGGATGTAGACAAATGAGCCGTCGGTAAATACTGCCGAATTGAGCGCGGCGAAATAATTATCGCCCGGCGGCACGACAGTCCCCAGATACTGGCGCACCAGCTCGGGATATTCACGGATGGCTTCCGAGATCGAGCAGAAGATGACACCGGCCTCGGCAAGCTTTTCCCTGAAGGTCGTAGTCACGGAGACCGAGTCGAAGACAGCATCCACGGCCACACCGGCAAGCGCTGCTCGCTCATGCAGCGGAATACCCAGCTTCTCATAGGTCTCCAGAAGCTTCGGGTCAACTTCGTCCAGACTCTGAGGCCGGTCTTCCGGCTTTTTGGGCGCACTGAAATACGAAATGGCCTGATAATCGATCGGCGGATAATCCAGATGCGCCCATGATGGTGACGTCATCTTGAGCCACTGATGATAGGCCTCAAGACGCCAGTCCAGCATCCACTGTGGCTCGCCCTTCTTTTGTGAAATAAAGGCGATCGTGCTCTCGTCAAGTCCGGGCGGTACCGTATCGCTTTCGATATCGGTAATAAAACCCTGCTTGTACTCGCGACGAGCAAGCTGCTCCATTGCTTCGGTTGCCATGATCCTCTCCCCTCAAACGGGTACTGTTCGTCTCATCGGTCGTTGGTCAGAACCGTCGTGTTATATCGTCTGCGGTCCGTCAGATACCGCGTGCCTCACCGAGTGCCACACTCTGTATGGGCAGCTGTACGGGCAATTTGATTGGCGCATCATGCGCCAGGTCCGACAGCGTGACACTGTCAAGCAACTGGCGTACGGCCAGCGATACGCGCTGCCAGTTGCTTGCCACGCCACAGCTGGACATCAGGTCACAATCGCCATGACCATGGCTGCATTCGGTCATGGCTACCGGACCCTCAATGGCAGTGATGATATCGCGCACCGTAATGGCACTGGCACTGCGTGACAGCCGATAACCGCCGTTGACTCCACGCTGTGACGTCAAGAGTCCGGCGCGCAATAAAAGCTTGAGTGTCTTGCTAACGGTGGGCCGAGGCAATCCGACGCGATCAGCAATATCGGCAGCAGCATGCGAACAATCCGGATGACGCGATATCTGCGCCATCACCACTGCTCCATAATCGCTCATTTTCGACAGCTTCAGCATGTCGGCCTCTTGCCTGACTGATTGCGTACTATTTTAGTCCTCATTACGGGCAGTGTGAACCCACTTCCTTGCCAATCAACATGATAGCTTCAGACTTTAAGGCCCCGCATGCGAGTGCCAGATACTAAAAATCCCTGATGAATCATCAGGGATTGGAAGAAACATCACGTCAGGATCAGCTATCAAAAGGATTGCGCAGAACGATGGTTTCTACACGATCCGGTCCTGTCGAAATGATATCGATGGGGGTACCGATCTGTTCTTCGAGGAAATTGATGTAGGCGCGAGCATTGGCCGGCAAATCATCCAGTGAGCGAGCACCTACCGTGGATTCACGCCAGCCCGGCAGGTCGTGATACTCGGGGCTGATGGCCTCGTAACCTTCACTGTCGACCAGATTATCGATCAGTTCGCCATCCTTGGTGCGATAGCCGACACAGACCCGGATGTTTTCCAGGCCATCAAGCACGTCGAGCTTGGTCAGACACAGTCCGGAAATCGAGTTGATCTGCACGGCATGACGCAGTGCCACGGCATCAAACCAGCCACAGCGGCGGGCACGACCGGTGTTGGAACCAAACTCATGACCATGCTCGGCCAGATGGCGCCCGAACTCGTCGAAAAGCTCGGTGGGAAACGGTCCTGAACCCACGCGTGTGGTATAGGCCTTGGTAATCCCCAGCACGTAATCGAGATAGAGCGGCCCCACTCCTGAACCGGTAGCCGTGCCGCCGGCGGTAGTGTTGGAGCTGGTCACGAACGGATAGGTACCGTGGTCGATATCCAGCAGTGAGCCCTGGGCGCCTTCAAACATGATGTTCTTGTCCTGCTTGCGCAGGTTATGCACAAAGGACACTGTATCGCAGATCATCGGACGCAGCTCTTCGGCCATCGCCATGGCCTGGTCCAGCACTTCCTGGAAATCCACGGCCGGCTCGCCATGATAGCGGGTCAGCACAAAGTTGTGATAATCGAGCACTTCGCCCAGCTTGCTGGCAAAACGCTCGCGATGCAGGATGTCGCCGAGTCGCAGGCCGCGCCGCGCTACCTTGTCTTCGTAGGCCGGTCCGATGCCGCGACCGGTTGTGCCGATCTTGGCCACGCCGCGCGCTTTCTCGCGAGCCACATCGAGTGCCACATGATAGGGCAGGATCAGCGGACAGGCCGGCGACAGCCGCAGCCTTTCTCGCACGGGTACACCGCTTTCTTCAAGCTCGGCCATTTCGCTGAGCAGTGCTTCCGGTGATAGCACCACGCCATTGCCGATGACACAGGTCACATCAGGACGCAGGATACCCGACGGGATCAGGCGCAAAATTGTCTTCTTGCCATCAATGACCAGCGTATGACCCGCGTTATGTCCGCCCTGAAAGCGAACCACGGCGGAAGCCGATTCCGTCAGCAGATCGACGACCTTGCCCTTGCCTTCATCGCCCCACTGCGTGCCCAGTACTACGACATTCTTGCCCATTGTTTCATCTCTGATTCAAAGGCCTGCCCGGAACGGGCAGACGCCGGGTGTCAAATTCAGTTGGCGAGCGACTCGATGTGCCAGGCGCCATCACGATAGATGAGTTGACGATCGCAGAAATGGGCCAGTGCATCCGTTGACTGACCGGGTAACTGCTGAACAACACGTTCACCAGCATCACGCAATGCATGAATGCGCTGGCTCAAGGCCTCATCTTCTTCCATGGGTGCCCAGATACCATCATGAGAAGGCGCGCGCTGGCAAAGGGTTGCCAATTGCTTGAGGTCCATGGAACAGCCGGTCGCCGGCCGCGGCCGCCCGAAGGCGCGCCCGGTATCATCATAGCGACCGCCCTTTACCAGGGCCTGCCCATAGCCTGGCACGTAGGCGGCAAATACCAGCCCCGTGTGATATTGATAGCCACGCAGCTCTGCCAGATCAAAATAGAGAGTGACCTCGTCATAGGCAGTGCTGAGCACATGCTGCAGCGCGACCAGTTGGTCAAGCGCATCAACAATGGCCTGTGAGCCATTGGCAAAGATGTTTCGGGCACGCTCAAGCACTTCAACGCTGCCATGCAGACGCGGCAACTGTTTGAACATGGCAGCAAGAGAAGCATCAGAGATGTGTTGCTCGATCAGCGCATCGACTTCCGAGACGGCCTTGCGTTCCAGCGCTTCGAAAATCAATGATTCGACATCGTCTTCAAGATGCGCCTCTTCAGCGAGCGCCCGGTAGATACCGATATGCCCGATGGCCAGATGGACATCATTGGCTCCGGCAAAGGACAGGCTCGCAAGCGCCAGCTTCACGATTTCGATATCGGCCTCGATACCGGCATGACCGAAAAGCTCAAGCCCTGCCTGCACCGGACTGCGCCCACCCTGATGCTCATCGGCCCTGGCCCGCAGCACATGGGCGCAATAACACAATCGCACCGGTCCCTGACGTCGCAGGGAGTGAGCATCCATTCTGGCAACCTGAGGCGTCACATCCGCGCTGGCCCCCATCAAACGCCCTGTCAGCTGATCAGTCAGCTTGAACGTCTGTAAATCAAGATCGGTACCGGCGCCGGTAAGAAGGGAATCAAGAAACTCTACCGGCGGTGGCATGACCAGGTCATAACCCCAGCGATAGTAGAGATCCATCAGGCCGCGGCGCAGCGACTCCATACGCAGCGCCTGAGGCGGAAGCACCTCATCCATACCGTCCGGAAGCAGCCAGCGATCAGCAATGGTCATCGAACATGCCCTGACAGAAGTAAAAAAACGGTGGCCCCGGCCATGCCCGAACGGGTACCACATCAAGCCATCGACAAACGACAGCCACAAAAAAACCGGGGGAAGCCCCCGGTTGAAGGATACTATCACAACTCGTCAGCGGAGAAATCCCGCCCGGGCATCTTCCCTGAATTCAGGGCATGGCTGCCGAGGATGATTCACCGTTGCCCTGCTTGAAAAGCTGCAGGAACTGGTTGCTTGACGGGCTCAATACCATCAGATCGTTATGCCCCTTGAAGCTTTCACGATAGGCCTGAAGCGTGCGATAGAAATCAAAGAATCCGGCATTTTGCTGATAGGCAGCCGAATAGAGTGCCGCCGCTGCTGCATCACCTTCACCACGCGTGGTTTCGGCAATCTGACGGCCGCTGGCAAGAATCTCTTCACGCTGGCGATCGGCATCGGCACTGATTTCTTCCGCCTGACGTGTGCCCTCGGCACGATAGCCACGTGCGGCCTGTTCACGCTGTGAGTTCATGCGTTCATAAACCGCCTGCGTCACCTCACTGGGCAGCTCGATACGCTTGACGCGGATATCGAGAATGCGCACACCGAGCTCACGACGCATGGCAGCATCAAGCTGCTTGATGGGATCCACCATCAGCTCGTCACGCTCGCTGGCCACCGAATCGCCCTGCTGCACTTCCTCGGCAACTTCGCGGTTGTCGCTCTGCGCCGCCGGTCGTTCACGAATGATCTGTGTCATCGTGGTTTGACCAAACTTGTTACGCAGCGCTTCATCGGTGCGTGGTGCAATCAGACGCTCGGCTGCCTGCTCGTTGCCCCGCGTAGCCTCATAGAAAAGACCGGCATCGATGATCTGCCACTTCACGAACGAATCCACGATGACGGCCTTGGAATCGCTGGTCAGATAGCGCGTAGCGCTGGCGTCCACCGACAGCACACGGGTATCGAAAATCCTGACGGTATTGAGAATGGGCCATTTAAAGTGCAGACCCGGCTGGATGTCGTTTTCGATCACCTCACCAAAGCGCAGCTTGATGCCGCGCTCGGTTTCATTGATCGTATAAAGACTTGCGCTGCCGACCCAGGCAAGAATGCCCAGTACGATGATGATGACAAGGGCGCGATTATTGAACATTAGCGTCCCTCCCGCAGGCTATTGCGACCGTTGTTTTGCTGCTGATTGCTTCTCATGTGCTCGACGACCTGCTGAGAGAGCTGCTCAAGCTGACGCGCATCCACATTGCTCTGGTTGCGGTCGCCATCGCGATTGCCACTGTTGTCACCACGTCCCATCTGGTTAAGCGGCAGAACCGTCACTGCATCGTTGCCTTCACCCAGATCCACCAGTGCCTTGGGCGTATTCGCCAGAATCTCGGTCATGGTGTCCAGATACAGACGCTGACGTGTCACATCGGGCGCTTTTTCATACTCGCCCAACAGTGATATGAAGCGATTGGTTTCACCCTGAGCATCAGCAACGACCGCTGCCTTGTAGCCCTGGGCTTCCTCGATCATGCGCTGACGCTGACCTTCAGCTTCAGGCAGGATGGCGTCACGATAGGCATTGGCACGGTTGATGGTACGCTGCTGTTCTTCACGCGCACGGATAACGTCATCAAAGGCGTCCTGCACCTGATCCGGTGGCGAGGTGGACTCCATGTTGACCGTCTGGAGCCGGATACCGGTGCCATAGGCTTCAAGGTATGACGCCAGGCGATCATAAATATCGCCGGCCAGCTCTTCACGACCGGTGGTCAGGATCTGCTGCAGATCCATGTTGCCCACTTCCTGACGAAGGGCGCTGTCCATGGCATTTTGCAGCGTCATCTCCGGCCCACGTACGTTGACCAGAAACGCATGCGGATCCGAGACCACGTATTGAGAAGAGATACTGACACGTACGATGTTTTCATCACGCGTAAGCATGGAGTCCGTCTGACTGGCCGACCGGATCCGGGTCACATTGACACTTTCCACCCGGTCGATCAGCGGCGGGTTCCAGTGCAGGCCCGGGCCGATGGTATTGGTATACTTGCCAAAGCGGAAAACCACACCACGTTCGGACTGGTCGATCAGATGAAAACCCGATCCTGCCCAGATGACGACACCCACGATCAATACAACAATCGGCAATAAAAGAGCACTGCGGCCGCTGCCACCGCCCTTGTTGCCACCGTTGCCATTGTTGTCATCGCCGTTGTTTACCGAGCGAAGCTGGCGACGGCCCAGCAGCCCATTAAGCTTGTTGCGCAGTTTCCTGATGACTTCATCAAGATCAGGAGGTCCCCCACCCTGGTTATTATTGCCACCGCCACCACCGCGACGGTCGCCACCACTCCAGGGGTCCTGCTGGTTATTGTTGCCACCACCACCAGGCTCATTCCAGGCCATACATCTTCTCCACTGGGCAAGAGTTGCTGAACGCCAGCCTCATAACATCATTACGCGCCATTCTTACAGTAGCGCTTTGAATATCCGATCATCCTGATAATGACGGAAGCGTCCCTATTTGTAACATGTCGTCATGCCAAAGACCTGAAATTCTTCCTGGCATGACAGGATGGCGTTTTATTCCTGCCACTGCTCCCGGCCCTGCTCTGCCTGGGAGAGATAGTCATCGGGGTTTTCATCGGCACGCGACAAAAGGCGCAACAGATCATGACGCGGCAGTCGAATTTTCAGATGCGTTCTGCCTTCTTCATCAAAGCTTTCTTCCTGAACGGCGTCATGGGCAAAAAGCTGAGCGCGCAACCAGCCCTGTGAGGGCTCCAGCAGCACGGTGGTTTCTACAAGATTCGTGGCAAGGCGCTCGGAAAGGGCCTGCTCCAGCAGGTCAAACCCGGTGGCATCCTTGGCCGAAAGCCAGACAGTTTCCACCTCCTCGGTGGTGCTGCGCTCAAGACGGGGTGACATGCCCAGCAGGTCAATCTTGTTCATGACCAGAAGTCGTGGCACGTCACCGGCGCCAATTTCCTCCAGTACGGCATTGACCTGCTCGATGTGCGCTTCACGCTGCGGGTCCGCCGCGTCGATGACATGCACCAGCAGGCTGGCCTCGGCCGCTTCCTGAAGCGTGGCCCGAAAGGCCTCGACCAGCTTGTGTGGCAGATGGCGAATGAAACCTACCGTGTCGGCCATGACGATGGGCCCAACATCGCTGATTTCAAGACGCCTTAGCGTGGGATCAAGCGTGGCAAAAAGCTGGTCGGCGGCATACACCTCGGCATTGGTCAGCGCATTGAACAGTGTCGACTTGCCCGCATTGGTATATCCCACCAGCGAAACGGAAGGTATTTCTGCCCGTGTACGCGAGCGGCGATTCTGGTCGCGCTGACTGCGCACCCGGTCAAGGCGCTTGTGAATGGCCTTGATACGCCCGCGTAGCAGTCGTCTATCGGTCTCCAGCTGGGTCTCACCAGGGCCACGCAGACCGATACCTCCTTTCTGGCGCTCAAGGTGCGTCCAGCCACGCACCAGGCGGGTTGACATGTACTCAAGCTGAGCAAGCTCCACCTGCAGCTTGCCTTCATGCGTTCTGGCGCGCTGTGCGAAGATATCGAGAATCAGACCGGTACGATCCAGTACGCGACATTGAAGGGCCCGCTCAAGATTTCGTTCCTGAGAAGGCGAAAGGGAATGGTTGAAGATGACAAGCTCGGCGCGATGTGTAACGAGCATCTCGCGCAGCTCTTCGAGCTTGCCTTCACCAATCATGAGCCTGGGGCTGGGAGAGCGCCGACTGCCTGTCAGCAGGGCCGCCGGCACGGCACCGGCACTGCGGACCAGCTCCATGAATTCTGAAGTGTCTTCGCGCTCGGTGCTGTCCTGGAAGTCGATATGCACCAGGACAGCCGTTTCTCCCGAATCGGGGCGTTCAAAAAACAATCAGCGCCTCTCTATCAGCTTTCCTGACCGGGAGCAGCAGTATCCTGCGCCGGTAAACGGACGTTACGCGCGGGCACTACCGTGGAAATGGCGTGCTTGTAAACCATCTGACTGACGGTGTTGCGCAGCAAAATGACAAATTGATCAAAGGATTCGATCTGGCCCTGAAGCTTGATGCCATTGACCAGAAAGATGGAGACGGGGATACGCTCCTTACGCAGGATATTCAGATACGGATCCTGAAGGGATTGTCCTTTGGACATGTGGCTCTCCCAAAAATATTAATTGCTGTATGTTTATCGGTTTTTAACTTGCTGTAAGCGCAAGAAAGATCCACGTCCCGGAGGCTCAAGCGAGGCTCACTGGTAACCGATCATATTACGCTAAGTACCGGTGTTGCGCACGATTTTCAGCAACTGCTGCGCAACGTCGGCATCCTGCGGGTCAAGCTGAAGAGCGCCCGGCCAGCGCCGCAACCAGGTCATCTGACGCTTGGCCAGCTGCCGGGTAGCGGTCAGCGCCCTGAAGGCCATTTGGGGGCAATCGTCGCCGCGATCAAGTCCTTCCCACACCTGACGATAGCCCACACTTTTCATCGAAGGTAAATCTGGACTTAAATCACCGCGCGCGCGAAGTTTTTTCACTTCATCAACGAAGCCATTGGCAAACATTTTGTCAAGACGCTGTTTGATGCGCTCATGCAACAGCGCCCGCTTGCCGGGCAACAGTGCAATCGGATGCGGCGTGAACGGCAGCGTCACGGGTGACTGACGTGCCCAATGCGCGCTGAGGGTTTCACCGCTGACGCGATAGACTTCCAGCGCCCGCATCAGGCGCTGTGGATCGTTGGGATGAAGCCGCGTCGCGGCCTCGGGATCCACTCGGGAAAGCTCGGCATGCAGGGCGCCGGGCCCGCCCTTTTCAAGCATTTCCCCCAGCGCCTGACGAATCCCGGGATCCGCCTGAGGCATGTCGGCCGCCCCTTCCGTCAGTAGCCGAAAATAGAGCATGGTGCCGCCCACCAGCAGCGGCACCCTGCCCCGAGCGCTAATCTCTTCAATGCATTTGAGTGCATCCTCGCGAAAGGCCACACCGGAATAGGGCTCGGACGGGTCGCGAATATCGATCAGCCGATGAGGGGCGCGGGCCAGCTCCTGCGCCGAGGGCTTGGCAGTGCCGATATCCATGCCCCTGTAGACCAGGGCCGAGTCGACGCTGACAAGTTCGACGTCCAGATGTTCGTGCAGCTCGATGGCAAGATCGGTCTTGCCCACTGCCGTAGGGCCCATCAGCATGATAACCGGCGGCTGCGATGCATCGACATTCATGGTGTTGTCATCCTACTGTCCGCGCAGAAAAAGACGGTCAAGGTCACGCATCGACATTTCCGTCCAGGTAGGACGCCCGTGATTACACTGGCCGCTGCGCTCGGTACGCTCCATATCCCGTAAAAGCGCGTTCATCTCTTCAATGGTCAGCCGTCGATTGGCCCGCACGCTGCCATGGCAGGCCATGGTAGAAAGCAGATCAAACAGATGATCGGTAACGACCTGGCTGCGGCCGTAACGCTCAAGCTCTTCGAGCATTTCACGCACCAGGGCCTCGACGCTGCCGTCCTTTAAAAGCGCCGGTACTTCACGAATCAATAGCGTTTCAGGTCCTGCCGCTTCGAGCGTGACGCCCATGGCGGCAATCGTCTCCTGCTCGCGTTCGGCCAGCTCTACCTGTGCCTCGCTCACTGACATGGAGACCGGGACCAGCAGTGGCTGCGTATCGATACCCGCCCCCAGGTACTGATCCTTCATGCGCTCATAGGTAATGCGCTCATGGGCGGCATGCATATCCACCACCACCATGCCACGCTCGGTCTGCGACAGGATGTAAACTCCATGAAGCTGTGCCACGGCGTAACCCAGCGGCGGTGCCCGGGTATCATCGGCAGGCGCCACGGCCTGCGACGCACTCGAGGTCGGCGGGGTATCGGCTACGGATGATCCACGCGCAAACGATGAAACACCCGCACCGCGCGTCTGCCCATCATGATCACCGCGCCCCGCCGTGCGAGACGTCAGCAGCCGCTCTTCATGTCCCGGATGCAGGGCACGGTAGCCGGCCATGAACTCCCGAACCTGTTGCTCACCCGGTCGACTACTACTGCCATACGACGCCGTCCGGAGGCTGCCATCGGCATCCCCGGCGGACGTCTGCTTACCGGGAGTCTCACCAAGCGCCATGCGCTGCTGATCAAAGCGCGGTGCAGCAACTTCCGGCGAAGAAGGCTCGGCCCTGGGTTCGGGTGCAGTGCGCTCGTTGGGCCTGACCTCCGCCAGCGCCCGATGCAGGCTCGAAAACAGGAAATCGTGCACCAGCCGACCATCGCGAAAGCGTACTTCGTGCTTTGTGGGATGCACGTTGACATCCACTCCGTGAGCATCAAGGTCCAGATAGAGCACGAAAACGGGATGACGGCCGTGAAAGAGCACATCGCGATAGGCCTGACGTACGGCATGTGCCACCAGCCGGTCGCGGATCACCCGACCGTTGACGAAAAAATACTGCTGATCGGCCTGGCTTCGAGTGTGTGATGGCAGCCCCACCCATCCCTTCAGTGCCAGACCGGTGGCCGCCATGTCGATATGGATGGCATTTTCCAGAAAGCTGCGCCCCAGCAGCTGGGCGATGCGCTTTTCCATTGCGGCCTGACTGTTGCCGCCCATCAGCTGATGTACGGTCTTCTGGTTATGGCGCAGCACCAGATCCACATCCTGACGCGACAGCGCCAGCCGGCGAAAGGCCTCTTCAACGTGATTGAACTCGGTCTTCTCGGTACGCAGAAACTTGCGCCGTGCCGGCGTGTTGAAAAAGAGATCCCGCACCGTCACGGTGGTACCACGCGGATGCGGCGCTGGTGAAAGGCGCGGCGCCATTTCGCGGCCCTCCGCCACTACCCGCCAGCCGTTGACCGGGTCATCGCTGGTATTGGAATAAAGCTCGAGCCTTGAGACGGCACTGGTCGCCGCCAGCGCCTCACCGCGAAACCCAAGGCTTGCCACGCCCTCAAGATCGTCCAGTGAGGTGATCTTGCTGGTGGCATGACGAGACAGTGCCAGCCCCAGATCATCATGCTCGATGCCGCTGCCGTTATCGCGCACCTGAATCAGTCGACTGCCGCCGGATTCCAGTTCGATTTCAATGCGTGAACTGCCGGCATCGATGGCGTTTTCAACCAGTTCCTTGACGACCGACGAGGGGCGCTCGACCACCTCGCCGGCCGCAATCTGGTTGGCCAGACGCGGCGCCAGTGACTGAATACGACGGACACCGGATGTTGTGATGTCACTCATTTGCATCCTCCCGTGTCATGACCGCAGTGATATGGCTCATCGGGGGATCGTCAGTACCTGTCCCAGACGCAGCACATCGGTATCCAGCCCATTCACCTTGCGAAGCGCGGCCAGCGACACATTCTGACGTGCAGCGATTCCCGAAAGTGTATCGCCGGGCTGCACACGATACTCGTTGGAGGCCCCTCCGCGCTTCTGGTCACGCTGCCAGGCCAGCAGGCTGTCAGGCGGCGGACTGCGCGAGAAGTGCTGTCGAATGCCCTGGGCAATGGCATCGGCCAGCTTCTCCTGATGCGCCGGGCTCTTGAGCAGACGTTCCTCGGCGGGGTTGGTCAAAAAGCCGGTTTCCACCAGAAGCGATGGAATATCCGGTGACTTGAGCACCACGAACCCGGCCTGCTCGACGCGTGAATGAAACAGCTTGTTGAAGCTGGAGACGCGACTGAGCACGTCAGTACCGGCAGACAGCGAATCATTAACGGTGGCGGTCATGCTCAGATCCAGCAACACGCCACGCAGTACCTGATCCTTGTCATCAAGGTTCAGATCGCCATCCACGCCGCCGATCAGATCGGAGCGGTTTTCACTCTGGGCCAGCCAGCGGGCGCGCTCGGAGGTTGCCCCGTGCTGGGAAAGCGCATAGACGGACGTGCCCCGCGGTGAACTGGAGCCCCCGGCATCGGCATGCACCGAGACAAAGAAATCGGCATGGCGCTCACGCGCGATGCGCGTACGGCCTCGCAGCGGAATGAAGGTATCGTCACTGCGCGTCATATAAGCCTTGAACCCGGACATGGCATTGAGCTTGGTCTGTACGCGCCGCCCGATCTGCAGCACGACATCCTTTTCACGTGTCCCGCCGGGGCCGGAAGCGCCGGGGTCCTTGCCGCCATGGCCAGGGTCCACCACCACAATAATATCGCGCCGCGGGTGGGGCTTTGCCTTCTGGCGCGATTCCACCGTCGGCTCATTGCTGACCTGCTGCGCCACCTGCGGATTTTCTGCAGGGCGACTGCTGGCCAGCTTGCTGCGTGCCGCACGCTCCTGCTCCTGAATCATGGCCGTAATCGGGTCATCGTTACCGGAAGAAGCTGCGGGATTACTGCCGCCCTTTCCCGGTGCCAGATCGACCACCAGCCGATAGCCATGCCCGCCGCCCGGCGGCAGCTTGAAGGCATTGGGCGTGGCCTGTCGGTCCAGCTCCACGACCACGCGAAGACCGGAGCCATCGCGCACACCGGAGCGCACGTCCTTGACCATGCCACGCCCATCAACGGCGCTGCCAAGATTGGCGTTCAGGGTCGTGTTGGCAAGGTCGATCACCAGCCGTGCCGGGTTATCAAGGGTAAATACATCGGCCTTTGCCTCACTTGAGAGGTCAAAAACCAGACGCGTTCCGTCACTGTCGGTCCATTGCCGAAGCCCCTCAAGCTGTGCAGCCTGAGCAGCGGTGGCCATGAGACTCAACATGAGCATGGCAAAAAGGGTCAAAAGGGCTGCCGGAAACTTCATCACTGCCTTATCACTGTATTGGTGTTCATGGCGGTTACGCCGGACAGGCCCGGTACAGGAGCCGAAGCCATCATGAAATGTCCTGTGAAGACACCGCCAGTCGTGTCAGGGCGCGGGCCCCATGATCACTGCCGGATTCGAGCACCAGACGCCGTCCCTGTTCGATCAGCGATAGCGTAATGACAACATCGGCAGCGGGCAGCCAGCCTTCACCCCGTATCGGCCACTCCACAAGCGTCAACGACTCATCAGCAAACATGTCGCGCGCGCCCAGAAACTCGAGCTCCTCGGGATCTGCCAGGCGATAAAGATCAAAGTGATACACCCGCCCGCCATCAAGATTATAAGGCTCCACCAGCGTATAGGTCGGACTCTTGACTGCGCCGTCATGGCCCAGGGCACGTAACACGCCGCGGGTCAGGGTAGTCTTGCCGGCACCCAGCTCTCCGTTGAGATACACGATGCCGCGGTACTCAAGGGCATCGGCCAACTGACGGCCAATGGCCACCTGGGCGGCTTCATCGCCGGCTTCAAGGATGATGGTTGTCTTGCTCACGTTGTCCCACTTTAAACTGATAAGCGGCCTGCACCGGTATCGGCAGGCCGTCATGTCGATGACATCCTATCGCCTGTCGGGATTAGCGCGACGGCGCGCGTAGCATGCCAGATCACTTGCCAGCAGGCCACGCTCGCCATGTTCGCGCGCAGCATCATCAGCCGCCAGGCCATGGATCAAAACACCACTGGCCGCGGCTTCCAGCCCTGGGACCCCCTGTACCAGCAGCGAAGCAATCATGCCCCCCAGCACATCGCCCATGCCGCCGGAGGCCATGCCCGGGTTACCAAAGGGACTGATAAAACACTCACCCGGCCCCTCACCGCCGACCACCAGCGTGCCGGCGCCCTTGAGCACGATGACACCGCCGTAGCGACGGTGCAGGGCAAGGGCTGCCTGATAACGATCGGCCTGCACCTCGGCGACACTGCAGTCCAGCAGCATGGCGGCTTCACCCGGGTGCGGGGTCAGAATCCAGTCATCGCGACGCTCACCGCCATAGCCTGCCGCCAGCAGATGAAGCCCGTCGGCATCCACCAGCCGGGGGCCGGCAGCGTTCATGACGGTCTGCATCAGCCCCTGCCCCCAGGCGCCCTGCCCCAGTCCCGGACCGATCAGTACGGCGGTGGCCTTGTCGACCAGGTCTTCGATATCCAGACCGTTGCGCGCCTCGCGCACCATCATTTCCGGGCAGCGTGTCAGCGCCGGCGGAATATGCACGCTCGCCGTGGCCAGACTGACCAGGCCGGCGCCCAGCCGCGCGGCGGTTTCAGCGCTCATGATGGTCGAGCCGCCAAAACCGGGCTGACCGCCGACCACCAGCAGATGACCGCAGTGGCCCTTGTGGGTGGTGGGGCGACGCCGAGGCAACGTGTTCTGAAGCCGCTCGGGTACGAGCAGCTCACCGGTATAATCACTGTCGGTCAACGTTGTCTCGGAAACGCTCAGCGGCGCCAGCACAATCTCACCGGTGACATCGGGGGCCTGACCGGTATACAGGCCGAACTTGCGTGCAATAAAGGTGACCGTCAGATCCGCCTCGACGGCGTCGCCCAGCAGCGCCCCGGTATCGGCATTCAGGCCCGAGGGGATATCCAGCGCGATCACCGGCTGTGGCGCTGCGTTAATACACGCAATGGCACGATCAAACGGGGCGCGTATCTCACCCCGGGTACCGGTCCCCAACAGCGCATCAACAATCACGTCGGTCGTTTTCGCGATCTCGACACCCTGATGCCAGTCATCAATGGTCACACCGCTTTCGCGGGCAAGATGCACTGCCTCGGCCGCTTCATCCTGCAGCTGATTTGGCGCGCGAAGCGCCAGCAGCTGTACGTCCAGCCCCTGTCGACGGGCCAGCGCCGCCACGACATAGCCATCGCCGCCGTTGTTACCACCGCCGCAAAAAATGCACAGGCGTCGCGCCTGCGGAAAGCGCTTCATGATCTCGTCAAGGGCAGCCTGTCCGGCCTGCAGCATCAGGGCAAATCCCGGCACGCCCTGCTCGATGGTGCGTTGATCCAGTACCTGCACCTGCCGGGTGCTGTAGAGTCGTGCGTTCGCCATCATGGCGTTACTCCCTTTCAAACCATCCATGTCGTTGCTTCGGACCATACCAGCCTCGAATTCTATCGTCCGTCCGGCGCTGGAAAAGCAGTGTTGAGACCCTGTTACCCCGGGCGGGTTCCGGCCATACATGCTTTCTCGCAAGGAAAGACGCCACCACACCTTTGGCCTGAAAGCGTCTGCGCTGTCATACTGGGCACCTATAATGTCCCATCTGCCCGGCATCCAGCATGCCCCGCAATACCGAGCCTCGAGGCTCGAATGCCATGACCACAGCCTTTACGAATACTCCCGCATCCGATGGCGTTAACCCGTCGACGGCTTCTGATGCTGCCCATACGCCCGACCCCGCCGAGATGGCAGAAAAACTGCGTCTCTGGGCGCGCGAGCTGGGCTTTCAGCAACTGGGCATCACCGATACAGACCTTGATGCCCACGAAGCCTATTTGTCCCGATGGCTCGAGGCAGGCCATCACGGCGAGATGGATTACATGACGCGCCACGGCACCAAACGTACCCGTCCGGCTGAACTGGAGCCCGGTACGATACGCATTATCAGTGTGCGCATGGACTATCTGCCACCCGAGATCGAAAGCACACGGGTGCTGGGCCAGCCCGAGCGTGCCTATGTGGCACGTTACGCGCTCGGGCGCGACTATCACAAGCTGATCCGCAAGCGGTTGACCCAACTGGCGCAAAAGCTGCAAAGGGAGATCGGTGATTTCGGTTTTCGCGCCTTCGTGGACTCGGCCCCCGTCATGGAGCGGGCGCTGGCACAAAAGGCCGGCATCGGCTGGTTTGGCAAGAACGCAATGATTCTCAATCCGCAGGCCGGGTCGCTGTTCTTTCTCGGCGAACTGTATACCGACCTGCCCCTGCCGGTGGATCAGCCCTTTGAGCGTGATCACTGCGGCAAGTGCTCCCGCTGCCGCACCTGGTGCCCGACCGGCGCCATCGTGGACGACAAGGTCATCGATGCCCGGCGCTGCATCTCCTATCTCACCATCGAAAAACACGGCCCTATCCCGCTGGAGTTTCGCCGGGCCATGGGCAACCGCGTCTTTGGCTGTGACGACTGTCAATTGGTCTGCCCCTTTACACGCTTCACCCGCGCCACCCGTGAGAAGGACTTTGCCCCGCGCCACGCGCTGGACCGTGCCCGGCTGGTCGATCTGTTCAACTGGAGCGAGCCGGAATTTCTCACCCATACCGAGGGCAGCGCCATTCGACGGCTGGGGTATGAGCGCTGGCTGCGCAATCTGGCCGTGGGGCTGGGCAATGCGCCCTTCAACGAGGAGATTGTCTCGGCGCTGCGGGCACGTCTGGCCTGGCCCAGCGATATGGTGCGTGAGCACGTGCGCTGGGCGCTAACGCAGCAGTACCAGAAACGCGATGAGGATCACCAGACCGGTTCAGCGCCGCTGATCGAGGCCGGCTTTGACGATATTATCGCCCGCCAGCCGGCCTGACACGCTAGAGGGCCAGCAGATGACTGCGGTAGTAGCGCAGCTCTTCGATCGAGTCACGGATATCATCCAGCGCCAGATGCGTGCCCTTCTTGCTGAGGCCGGACAGGATTGATGGCTTCCAGCGCCGTGCCAGCTCCTTGAGCGTCGAGACATCCAGATTGCGATAATGGAAAAAGGCTTCCAGCGCCTGCATCTCGTGCTGCATGAATCGCCGGTCCTGATGGACGCTGTTGCCGCACATCGGCGAGGCGCCCTTCTCCACATGCTGCTCCAGAAAGCGCAGGGTCGCCTGTTCCGCTTCCTGCGTGGAAACCCGGCTCTGACGTACCCGCTCGGTGAGTCCCGTACCGCCATGGGTGCGGGTGTTCCAGTCATCCATCAGCGAGAGCTGTTCATCGCTCTGGTGAATGGCCATCACCGGGCCTTCGGCAATCACATTGAGCTGACTGTCGGTCACAATGGTGGCGATTTCGATAATACGATCCCGCGCGGGGTCCAGACCGGTCATTTCGAGATCGATCCAGATCAGACGTTCGTTTTGAGTACTCATGACACTTTCCGGATAGACTTGAGGGGATATCTCTCCCGACGCGCCTTGATGGGCCGGGATGAAACGCGAATGCCCTAAAGCGTACAATTGCGCGACGCTTTCCACCAGCCGGGATCGGCAGGCGCGGGAGGCCACGACAGTTCAGGAGTTTCATGAGTCAACGCAAGCTATCCCGTCAGCAACGCTGGCGTGTCGAGAAAGTACAGGCCGAGCGTGTCAAACGCGCCGAAAAGCGCGAGCAGCTCGATCAGCGCCAGCTGGCGGAAGGGGAATACGGTCCAGAACAGCTCGGACGCGTGGTGGCTCACTTCGGGCGCAACATGGAAGTGGAAGGTGCTGACGGCGTGCGCCATCTGTGCCATTTGCGCGCCAATCTCGATACGCTGGTCACCGGCGACAAGGTCAGCTGGCGCGAGGCAAGCGATGGCAGTGGCGTGGTCGAGGCGCGCCTTGAGCGTTATTCAACCCTGGAGCGTCCCGATGCCCGCGGCAGACTCAAGAGTGTGGCGGCCAACATTGATCGCATCATGATCGTGTTTGCCGTCGAGCCCGAACCCCATCCCTTCTTGATCGACCGTTATCTGGTCGCGGCTGAAGCCACCGGCATCGCCCCGGCACTGGTGCTCAACAAGATCGACCTGCTTGATGATCAGCACGTGCTGCATGAACTGGCCGGCCGCTATCGCGCGCTGGGCTATCCGGTCGTGGGCGCTACGACGCGGCGTGATGGCGGCCTTGATGAGCTGATTGATGCCATGGATGACACCACAGCAGTGTTTGTCGGCCAGAGCGGCGTGGGCAAGTCCTCGCTGATCGATGCGCTGCTGCCGGATGAGTCACTGGCCGTGGGCGAGCTCTCCGTGGATACGCGCAAGGGCCGTCACACCACGACCACGGCCCGTCTGTATCACTTCAGCCAGGGCAGCGGCGCGCTGATCGACTCTCCCGGCATCCGTGAATTCGGCCTGGGCCATCTGGATGAACGGCAGGTCGAAAACGGCTTTATCGAGTTCCGTCCGTATCTGGGCCACTGCCGCTTTCGTGACTGTCGTCACCGTCATGAGCCCGGCTGCGCCATTCTGGCGGCATCTGAGCGCGGCGAGATTTCTCCCGAACGGCTGGAAAGCTTTCGGCGCATCATTCATGAACTCAACGCACCACCGCGCTGATCGCGCACCGCCATGAGTCGAACACAAGAAAGGCCGCCCAAGGGCGGCCCTTTTTTGTGTAGTACAGGTCAGCGCCCTTACTCCTGAAACAGCAGCAGCAGTGACAGCGCGGCCAGAATCCACATGGTCGGGCGAATTTCATGGCGCTTGCCAACCCCTGCCTTGACCGCCACGAACGCCAGAAAGCCAAACACCACGCCGTGGGTAATCGAGTAGGTCAGCGGAATCAGGATCATGGCGATAAAGGCCGGAATGGCGTCATCAAACTCATACCAGTTGATGTGGCGAATCGGGTCGAGCATGAACACCCCGACCATGATCAGCGCCGGTGCCGTGGCAATCGAGGGGACCAGTGACAATATCGGCGATAAAAAGAGAAACGGTAAAAAGAGCAGCGCGGCCGTCACGGCCACCAGCCCCGAGCGCCCGCCCTGGCTGATGCCGGCGGCCGACTCCACATAGGCATTGGCCGGACTGGTGCCCAGCGGCGCGGAGATCACCGCCGACATGGCATCCACCATCATGGACTGGCGAATGTTGCGCGGCTCACCGTTGCGATCCAGCAGCTTGCCGGCCTGACATACCCCCACGAAGGTCGACAGCGCATCAAAGAACGTGGTGAACAGCACCACGAAGATGAACGGCCAATAGGCAATGTTGAGCGCTCCAATCAAATCAAGCTGCCCGACGGCGCTGAAATCCGGCAGCGCAAAGATGCCGTTGAAATTGACCAGTGTCGCCGTGCCGGTGGGGGAAAACGCACTGGCATCACCCCAGAGCCGGCCGATCGCCGAGGCCATCACCGTCGTCGTTACGATACCGATGATTAGTGCCCCCGGGGTGTTGCGTGCCACCAGAATCGCCGTGATGGCAAGCCCGATCAGAAAGGTCACCAGCGTCGGCGTCATCTCGCCCAGCCCTACCACGGTGGCCGGGTTGCTGACCAGAAAACCGGCATTGACCAGACCAATCACCGTAATGAAAAGCCCGATGCCACAGGAAATGGCGTAGCGCAGCTGCGCCGGGATCGCGTCAATGATATAGCGACGCACATTGAACACGGCCAGCACGGCAAAGAGGATCCCTGCCCAGAATACGCACCCCAGCGCCGTCTGCCAGGGAATACCCGCCCCGACAACCATCGTGTAGGTAAACAGCGCGTTGATACCCATGCCCGGTGCCACCAGAATCGGGTTGCGCGCATAAAGCCCCATCATCAGACTGCCAAAGAAGCTGACCAGCACGGTCGCGGTCAGGGCACTGGCAAAGGGAATGCCCGCAGCGCTCATGATGGTCGGGTTGACCACAATGATGTACATGGCGGCCAGAAAGGTGGCGATTCCGGCCAGGATATCGCGACGTACGCTGCTGCCCTGACTTGTTGTTTTAAAATACGATTCGAGCACGCTGACTCTCCACTTGCACTGTTTGTCCGTCCTGATACCTGAATGATTGTCGACACGTCACTGTCTTCGATGCTGTCAAAACATCACTTTCCCTGAAGACCGCCATTGCCACCGTTCGCGAGGTGCCATCGAGTGTGCAATGCTTGGGCCCCATGTTAACCCGCTCGCGTCGCCAAAAGGAGAGTGAGGATGTCACAGGATGAGGCAAGGTTCCCCCGAATTATCGAGCCCCGGGCGCTGTCAGCGCATCTTGAAGCCCCTGATCTTTTGATCATTGATGTCCCCGCCAACGCCCAGAACTATCGTGACGGCCATGTACCGGGGGCCGTTTTTCTTGATTATCGCCGTCTGCTGTCGGGTCAGGCACCGGTTGCCAACGATGTGCCCGATGAAGCCGCCCTCTCGACGCTTTTTTCCGAACTGGGCCTGACGCCGCAGACCCACGTGATTGTCTATGACGATGAGGGCGGCGGATGGGCCGGCCGACTGGCCTGGACCCTGACCCTGCTGGGTCACGATCAGTGGTCCTATCTCAACGGCGGCATTCATGCCTGGAAGGGAGAAGATCTGCCTGTCACGCCCGAGGAAACAGCGCCGACGCCTTCACGCTTTGAGGCCCGCATTGAGCGTCCGGAACTGATCATTCGTCGTGAGGAGCTGATCGAACGGCTTGAAGATCCCGCACTTGCCATCTGGGATGCGCGCAGCCCCGAGGAGTATGACGGGGTCAAGGGCAATAATCAGCGTCTGGGCCATATCCCCGGGGCGGTCAATCTCGAATGGACCGATACCATGGACAAGGGCCGCGACCTGCGCCTTCGGGATCTCTCGGAGCTGGTGGGCGAACTTGCCGCCATGGGGATCGACGCGCAAAGCGAAATCGCCACCCACTGCCAGAGCCATCATCGCAGCGGCCTGACCTGGATGATCGGTCATGCGCTGGGGTACCACATTCGTGCCTATCCGGGTTCATGGCAGGAATGGGGCAATCGGGAAGATACACCGATTGAAACCTGATGCCCCGCCCCTGCCGGCAATGTGCTTGAGCACCTGGCAGGGGTATGTAACATTGCCCTCATTCATTACTGTTTCCAGGTGTTTCTCTTGAATCGTGATCGTCTGTTTGCCCTGCTGCAATATCCACTGCCCCAGCACGCCATCTCCCGACTGGTGGGGCGCTTCGCCGATGCGCGCACGCCCTGGATTCGCGATACATTCATTCAGCGCTTTGCCAATCACTATGACGTTGACATGAGTGAGGCCCTCAATCCCGATCTGGGTAGCTACAAGAGCTTCAACGAGTTTTTTACCCGCCCGCTGCGCCCCGATGCACGGCCCATCGAATCGGGCATTGTCTCCGCGGCCGATGGTGTGCTTTCCCAGTTTGGACGCATCAATCACGGCACGCTCATACAGGCCAAGGGGCATGCCTACTCACTGACCGCCCTGCTGGGTGGCGATGAAGCCGCCGCCGCCGAGCTTCGCGAAGGCAGTTTTGCGACCGTCTATCTCTCCCCACGTGATTATCATCGCGTGCACATGCCGCTCAAGGGGCGTCTGGTGCGTACCATCTACGTACCGGGTCGGCTTTTCTCGGTCAACCATGCCACGGCGCGTGAGGTTCCGGGGCTTTTTGCCCGTAACGAACGGCTGGTCTGTCTGTTTGACACCGAGCTGGGGCCAATGGCGTTGGTGCTGGTGGGCGCGATGATTGTCGCCGGCATTGAAACCGTCTGGTCCGGCCAGGTGACACCGCAGTCTCGCCAGCCACGCAGCGATGCCTGGCGCGACACGCCGGTCACGCTCGACAAGGGCGATGAGATGGGCCGCTTCCACCTGGGCTCTTCGGTGGTCATGTGTCTGCCAAAGGCCTACACCTTCAATGAGACACTCACGCCCGGCATGAAGATTCGTCTGGGCCAGCAGCTGGCGCCGGATCCTGACATCCCGGCCGACACCCTGGTACCGGAAGAGCTGTCCTGATCGATTTTGACCCTGACAAGGAGCATGACATGACGCAGTACACCCTGTTGGCCTGGGATTATACGGATGACGGAGCGCTCGAGCGCCGTATGGGCTGTCGCGAGGCGCATCTGGAGGGCCTTCGCGAGCTTTATCAGCAGGGGCATTTCATCGGCGGCGGCGTCATGCTCGATGACAACGGCAGAATGATCGGCTCCAACGCCCACTTTCAGTTTGAGGACAGGGCGGCCATGGACGCCTGGCTCGAGACAGAGCCCTACGTGAAGGAAAGGGTGTGGGAGCATATCGAGATCCGGGAGATCAGGCTGTTCAATCCCCAGGCCTGAAGATGCCGACAGGCCGAAATAAAACACTTTCCCCTGACGGTGTCTGATCGACATCGTCGCCTGCATAAAAAAACCGGCCCGGTCATTCACCGGGCCAGTCTGTATTGAAGTGACTGCCAGTGTCACTTATGGCGTGTCATCACGAATCTCCTTCACGCGGCCGACATCGACCCCTTTGGCATCGGGATCGCCAAACTGCGTCTGCACGTAGCTTGCCAGCGCCGAGATCTGCTCATCACTGAGCTGATCACGAAAGGCCGGCATGAAGATTTCACCGTCGTTGTTGGCACGATGCACACCGTTGAGGATGACCTGCGTAAGATTATCGCTGTGTGACGTCCCCACTACGCTGTTGTGCACCAGCGACGGATAGTAGCCATCCGGTGAGCCGCTGCCGTCTGCCTGGTGACAGGTCGCACAGTTGCCCAGATAAAGTGCTGCGCCGTCAGTGGCATTTTCACCGGTATGCTGGCCGTCGCTGCTGTCCTGACCACGCAGGCGGGAAGCGTCGCTGCCCTGCCCTTCATGGCCATAACGCGGCATCTCATCACCATCGTTGACGGCCGGCACATCACGCAGATAGGTCACGATGGCGCGAATATCCTCGTCGCTCATGTAGCGCAGGCTGTGCTCCACTGCTTCGCCCATCGGCCCTGCCGCCTGCCCCTTGCCATGTGCCGCGCCGGTTTTCAGATAGCTGAAGACCTCATCGTCACTCCATCCACCAATGCCGCTGTTGTGATCGCTGGTGATGTTGAAGGCATGCCACCCGCCCAGGTCGGCACCGGACAGAAACCCCTTGCCGGTGTCATCGCTGGCCTTTTCCTGCATGGCCAGGCCTCGCGGCGTATGACAGGTACCACAGTGGGTCGGCCCCTGTACCAGATAGGCCCCGCGGTTCCATTCATCACTCTTGTCGTCACGGGGCTCATAGGCACCGGTATCGACAAATGCCCAGTTCCAGACCGCCAGCGGCCAGCGCATGTTCAAAGGCCAGGGAATATCGCTTTCCCGGTTCTCCTGATGCACCGGCTCGACCCCTTCCTGAAACCAGGTATAGAGCGCCTGGATATCCTCATCCGGCATTTTGGTATAAGCGGTATAGGGCATGGCCGGATAGAGACGGTGCCCATCCCTTGCCACGCCTTCACGCAGTACCCGCGTGAACTCCTCCAGCGAGTAGCCACCAATGCCGGTGTCAGGATCAGGCGTGATATTGGTCGAATAGATATCCCCCATCGGGGTGGGCATTGCCAGCCCACCGGCAAAGGGCTTGTCTTCATCGGTGGTGTGACAGGCCGTACAGTCGGCCGTGCGGGCAATATAGGCGCCGCGCTCAAGCTGGTCCTGATCGGCGCCGAGCGCCGTGGCACTGCCTGCCAGCAGGGCCAGTGGCATGATCATGAGAAGACCATGGCGATAAACATGCTGGGTCATGATCATACCTCCCGCTTGAGCGTGTCACTGATACGAAGCGCCAGTGCGGCAACCGTCAAAGTACAGTTGACAGTGCCAACCGTGGGCATGGTGCCGCTGGTGGCCAGAAACAGATTGTCGTGATCAAAGCAGCGACAATCGCCATCGACCACGGCAGTGCTCGGGTCATCACCCATGATGACCGTGCCGCAGATATGCTGATTGTTGGCAAAGTCATCGCTATAGCTGATTTCCGTGCCACCCATCAGCTCGGCAATGCGCCCGTAGGCTTCACGGGTATGCACGGCGCTTTTACGCACGTAGTCATCAATGGCGTAATGAAATTCGGGTTTGGGAATACCCAGGGCATCCCTGTGCGTCGCGCTGGGGCGAATCCGGTTTTCCGGATGCGGCAACAGCTCATGGAAGCAGTCAAACTGCACATAGCGTGAGGCGCGATCACGGATGCGCTCATCCAGCGCCGGGCCTGTCAGCAGACCATCGGCACTCAATATCTGATCGGCCATCTGATCCACGCGCGAAACGTTGGACTGATGCAGTTTCTTGCCGGCGTACTCACTTCGAAAATCACCGTCACGCCAGCCCACGACCGAGGTCATTTCCTGCGGTCCGCGACCCGGCCAGAGCGGCTCGCTGGCCAGGAAACTGATTCCGGTACCCGGGTGATCCATCAGGTTGCGACCGACCATGCCGGAGCTGTTGCCAATGCCATCGGGGAAGGCGTCGCTGGTCGAAATCTGCATGAGCTTGGGCGTTTCGATGCCGTTGGCGGCTAGCACGAAGTAGCGCCCTTCCACGCGGTAGTCATTCCCCTGCGGGTCCTTGTAGTGCACGGCTGTAATGCGGCCGCCCTCGCCGGCTTCCACCCGGTACACCACCGCCTCGGGAATCAGGCGTGCCCCGGCCTTTTCGGCCTTCTCGACGTGAAAGATCCCGTTATACATGGCCCCGATCGGGCAGATGGGCATGCAGTTGTTGTTGCCACAGCAGGTCGGGCGCTGATCGTAGGGGCGGCTGTTGCGCGCCACCGGCTCGGTGACCACATAAAAGCCATTGTCATTAAGACGCGTCTTGACCGTGCTTTCGTTGTAGGACAGTGGCAGCGGCGCCATCGGATAGGGTTTGGAGCGCGGCGAGCCCAGCTCTTCGTCACTCGGCCCCCAGACACCCAGCTCTTCCTCGGCCCACTGATAGTAGTGCTCGAGATCGTCATAGCTGATCGGCCAGTCACGTCCGACGCCATAGCGACTCTTGAGCTCGAAGTCCTGGGGCAGGTAACGCCAGGTCGAGGCGGCCCAGTGCCAGGTCGTCCCGCCGACCACGCGCAGGTACTGGGCGTCGTAGGCCTGCTCACCCTTCTGGATCAGATAGCCGTTGTCAGGGCTGAACTGCGGGTGCGGCGCATACTCGGTGGAGGGATACGGCGCCTGAAAGTCCATCTTGTCCGGCGCATTGCGGAAATTTTCCACAATCTGCCAGCGCGGACGGCGCGGGCCGGCCTCAAGCATGATCACCGATTTGCCGGCCATCGACATCTGGTGGGCAATCAGCGCCCCGGCCACGCCGGAGCCGACAATGACCACATCGGCCTGTAAATCTTCATGTTCGCGTGCCATGGTCAAGCGCTCCGGGCCGTGGGTTTTTCTGCCCAGAAACCGGGCTTGTTGGGACAATAGCTGCGCACGATCAATTCATTTTCGACGCAGCGAAACTGCAGGGCATCTTCATAGATGACCACCACGGCCTTTTCGCCCTCTCCCACGATGCCGGTGTACCAGCCATACAGGACTCGTTTGGCGGCGTTGCGCTGGGCATCATCCCACTGCGACTGGGGCTGATCGATCACCTGTGCCAGGTATGCCAGCGACTCGGGCGTATCCTCGAAATGCTGATTCAGCGCATCAAGCAGGCGCCGCCCGATGGCCGGGTCAAGGTTGTACTGGGGGATCAGCTTCGCGGAAAGGCTCATGAAGCGCTCGACCAGATCATCATCAGGTGTCGAGGCCTGCGCCAAGGCTATAAAATCATCAAGGGTAAACAGACGGGCAGCGGCCAGTCCGATAGCGCCTGTAATCGCCCCGCCCAGCAGCTGGCGCCTGGTCAATCCGCCTTTTTTGCCATCCATGGGCAGCGGTTGACGATTCGGATCGTCCATACCTTGTTCTCTCATCGTTATCATCGGTCACGGAAAGCAAAAATAAGTGTCACGGCGCGCTATTCTGAAGTAAAACTGAATTAAATTCACGGCGCGTGACCCTATCAGCACTTTTCAAGGCTGAAAGCCATGACGCTGTCGATATCTTCGCGTTCAAGCGCGAGCATGATGAGACGGTCTATTCCCAGGGCGACACCACATCCTGCGGGCATTCCTGAGTGCAGGGCATCGATCAGCTTCTGATCCGTAGATATGCAGGGTTTGCCAAGCGCAAGACGCTGCTGGTTGTCCTTCTCAAAGCGCGCTTGCTGCTCGTCGGCATCGGTCAGCTCATCGAATCCGTTGGCCAGTTCAATACCCTCCAGATAGACCTCAAAACGTGACGCCACCAGCGTACCGTCGCGGTCACGGCGCTTGCGGGCCAGCGCCGCCTGAGACGCCGGATAGTCAACGACGACATCCAGACCGTCGCGACCCAGCGTGGGTTCGATGACCAGTGACATCAAAAGATCACAGCAGTCATCGCGCGACCACGACGTCGTATCAGCTCCTGCGTGACGAGCGGCATGATCGCGCAGTGCCGCCAGCATCTCGGGACTTTCCTGCAGCGGGTCCACCGAAAAATGCGTCGTGAAAAGCTCGCGATAGCGGCGCAGACGCACCTGTGGCAATGGGGAAGCCAGCACCGTCTCGATCAGATCAGCCACCTCCTGGATCAGTTCTTCAAGGGCAAACCCGGGGCGATACCACTCCAGCATGGTGAATTCGATGTTGTGGCGTCGGCCCGCTTCACCATCGCGAAAAACACGCGAGAGCTGAAAAATGGGGCCACTACCTGCCGCCAGCAGACGTTTCATGTGGTACTCGGGCGAGGTCTGCAGCCAGAGTCGCGTATCACCGGCTGGCGTGCGGGCACTCAAGGAAAGCGAATCCAGATGCACATCGCTGCTGCCGGCGTGGCCCAGCACGGGGGTTTCCACCTCAAGCACGTCGCGGGCATGAAAGAAGTCACGGATGCGGCGCATGATGGCCGCACGCGCGTGTAGTACCTCGATGGTGGCGCCGGGTCGCCAGTCAGCAGCACTCATGGCAGATGATCCATTGGTGAGACGGGATAAAACGCAAGCGCCGGACCATGAGGCCCGGCGCTTGCAGCAGTTCAGGGTACAGCTTATGCGCGGCTGACGTACTCACCGCTGCGGGTATCAATCTTGAGCGTTTCGCCCTGATTGATGAACAACGGGACGCGCACCATGGCACCGGTCGACAGGGTGGCCGGCTTGGAGCCGCCCTGGGCCGTATCGCCCTTGAGGCCCGGATCGGTTTCGACCACTTCCAGCTCAATGAAGTTGGGCGGGGTCACCGAGATGGGGTTATCGTTCCACAGCGTAATGGTGTAAACCACCTGCTCCTTGAGCCACCTGGAAGTGTCACCCACGGCCTTCTTGTCGGCGGCGAACTGCTCAAAGGAGCCGTCGGTCTTCATGAAGTGCCACATCTCGCCATCGTTGTAGAGATACTCCATGTCGATGTCGAGAACATCGGCGCCTTCCAGCGTTTCGCCGGACTTGAAGGTGCGCTCCCAGGTACGACCGGTCATCAGGTTGCGCAGCTTGACGCGGTTGAAGGCCTGACCCTTGCCGGGCTTGACGAACTCGTTTTCGACGATGTTGCAGGGATCGCCGTCGAGCATCACTTTCAGACCGCCCTTGAATTCATTGGTAGAATAGCTTGCCATAACGCCTCGTTGTGTTCGCAGCCGCCCGAGTCCGCGGCGCTGCGGGGACAGTGAATGACCAAAACGCTCCGGAGTCGATGTGCCATGCAGCCGCATCGAATCCGGAGCATCAGAATGTGTGCGATGATAACGCGAACCATGCAGCCTGTGCAGACTATCTCTTCTTCTATCGCCTGCGACGATAGTGCGTCCCGGGGAAGCTGGCAGTCACAGCTTTCCGGTGCCATTCGCGACCCGAAGGCCCTGCTGGCCGCCGTTGGCCTGGACGAGCGCTGGCTGCCGGGCGCGCAAGGCGGTCATCAGGCCTTTGAGGTCCGGGTGCCGCAGGCCTATCTGTCACGCATCAAAAGGGACGACCCGAACGATCCGCTGCTGCGTCAGGTGCTGCCGCTGGACGCCGAAACCCGGGCGGTAGCAGGCTATGTCACCGACCCGCTGGAAGAGGCCGATCATACCCCCGCGACCGGGCTGATTCACAAATACGCCACGCGCGTTCTGATGATTACCAGCAGCGCCTGCGCCATCAACTGCCGCTACTGCTTCCGGCGTCATTTCCCCTATGAGGATCACGCCGCCTCCCGCGCGCAGTGGGGGGAAACGCTGGACTACCTGCGCGATGATGATTCGCTGATCGAGGCCATTCTGTCAGGAGGCGACCCGCTGGTGTCCAGCGACAGCCGACTCGCCTGGCTGGTCGGTGAGCTCGACGCCATTTCCCACCTCAAGCGGTTGCGCCTGCATACCCGCCTGCCGGTCGTCATCCCCGACCGGGTCGATGACGCCATGCTGGCCTGGCTCTCGAACACGCGGCTGCAAAAGGTGATGGTGCTGCACATCAATCATGCCAATGAAATTGATGACAGTGTCATCAATGCCTGTGAACGGCTCAAGGGGGTGGGCGTCACGCTGCTCAACCAGAGCGTGTTGCTGCGCGGCGTCAACGATGATGTGGCAACGCTCAGAGCGTTGTCCGAGCGTCTTTTTGAAGCCGGTATTCTGCCCTACTACCTCCATGTACTGGACCCCGTAGCGGGCGCGGCACATTTTGATGTACCGGATCATGAAGCCTGCCAGCTGCATGACGTCCTTCGAGGCCAGCTGCCGGGCTTTTTGCTGCCCCGACTGGTGCGCGAGGTACCCGGCGCCGATGCCAAGACACCGCTTCAGGTACCGCCACGCTAGCGTTTCAATCCGTCTCGGGGCCGTTTTTCCACAGCGCCACCAGTGGCTTCGGCGCCTTTCGCTCCGGCACATGCAGAGTAATCACATCGGTGTCGCTGCCTGCCGGCATGATCACGATGCGGAAATAGCGCTGGTCACCCTGCCCTGCCTGATCGCCGGGGCACTTCAGCTGCTCGGCGTCATCGAGCAGCTGACAGACCTTCTTGCGCTGTGACAGCGAGCACTCCTGAAAATTGATCTCGCGCGGGCGGGCCAGCGCCGGCATATAGGCCACGCCGCCTTCACGTGCGACACGAACGCGCGCGCGCTCACCCAGAGAATGTCGATAGCTCACACGTTGACTCCTACACCCTGCCAGCCCTGTTGAACAGCGTCATGGACTTCATTGCCTTCGAAAAGGCGCGCAGCATGATCCAGCGTCAGCCGGGCAAAATCACTGAACTCGGCATCATTGGCCAGCCGCCGGTCCAAAAGCGTTGCATACCACACACGCCCGGCGCGCTCCCAGCTGTAGCCGCCCAGCGCCATGGCCGTCAGATAGAAGGCGCGATTGGGAATGCCGGAGTTGATATGAACGCCGCCGCTGTCCTCATTGGTTTCCACGAAATCACGCATGTGGCCAGGCTGCGGATCGCGTCCCAGCAGCGGATCGTCGTAGGCCGTGCCCGGCTCGGACATCGAGCGAAGTCCGGTGCCGTTGATACCTGGTGCCAGCAGCGCCCGACCGATCGACCAGTCAGCTTCTTCAACCGTCTGACCAGCGTCATACTGGGCGACCATCACGCCAAAGACGTCCGAGATGGACTCGTTCAGCGCGCCGGGCTGGTTGTAATAGACAAGCCCCGCCTCGCGCTCGGTAATGCCATGCATCAGCTCATGGGCCACGACATCAAGCGCTTTTGTGAAGGAGAGAAAGATGTCGCCATCGCCGTCACCAAACACCATCTGGTAACCGTTCCAGAAGGCATTCTGGTAATCCTCGCCGTAATGCACGCTGCCCAGCAGCGCACCGCCTTCATCATCGATGGCGTTACGTCCGAACACCTCCGAGAAAAAGCGATAGGTGGCCCCCAGATCATCGTAGGCCTCATCCACGGCCTCATCGCCGGTCTCATGCTGGCCTTCACGGCGCACCTGACGCCCCGGCAGCTCCATGGTATTACCGGCATCAAAGATATAGCGCAGTGGCTCTCCCTGCTGGCCACGGCGAGCATCGGTCGGCGCCGTATGCCGCTCGGTACGGGCTCTGAAACGGGCATCCAGTGACAGGGTATTCAACGCGCAACGGCGATGGCGGTCGTTACCGTTTTCAATCAGGTAATTGAGAAGATGAGGAGGAATGACTCCGTAAGGATTGTTGCGCGTCGCCTTCATGATGACTCTCCGACTGTCTGCCGCAGTAACAGCACGACACTGTTACACGGCGGTCCCTGCTGATAATTGAATCCCTTCACTGACAAGCCTAGTCGATCATGGGCTGGGGAAACTTCAAGGTGTGATGAATCACCACACCGACTTTTGTCTTCCCCTGCCCGGTGTTGTCACGACGAACGCAGCGACTCCAGCACGCTGCTGCTGGGAAAGCCGTCCGGCGTTTTACCGACGCTGCGCTGCCATGCCCGCAGCCCATCCCGGGTGTTGGGGCCCATGATGCCGTCCGGCGTACCGGTGCCAAAACCCTTCTGGTTCAAAAGGGTCTGCATCTCTTTGGTCTGTGAGCGTGACAGCGGTTTCAGATCACGCGGCCAGTCACCCTGCACGCCCGGCCCGCCGTCGATGCGCTGCGAGAGAAGCGCCACGGCAAGGGCGTAGCTGGTAGCGTTGTTGTAACGCATGATGACGCGAAAATTGGGACCGACCAGAAAGGCAGGCCCCTGTGCACCGGCCGGGGCAATGACCGAGGCCTGATCGAAATTCGGCAGCGTCTGACCCTGCATGGCGCGAACACCCTGCGACTGCCAGGTCTGCGTGGACTGACGCGTGGCAAGCTCGGTGCGGGTGTAGTCAAAGTTTTCGGGAAGGGTCACTTCCACACCCCAGGGCTGACCGCGCTGCCAGCCATTTTTGGCCAGATAGTTGGCGGTAGAGGCCATCACATCAGGGATGCTGCCCCAGATATCGCGCTTCCCGTCATTGTCACCATCCACGGCGTAGGCCAGAAAACTGGTGGGAATGAACTGGGTGTGACCCATGGCGCCGGCCCAGGACCCCAGCATATGCTCGCGATCAATATCGCCTTCCTGGATGATGCGAAGCGCCGCGATCAGCTGCTCCTGAGCAAAGGCATGACGCCGCCCTTCATAGCCAAGCGTGGCAAAGGCATCGATGGTCGAGAAGCTGCCGAAGTTGCTGCCGTAGTTGCTCTCGATGCCCCATATGGCCGTGATGACCGAGCCCGGCACGCCATATTGCGCCTGCGCCTGGTCGGCAGCGCTGCGATGCTCGGCCAGCTTTCTGCGCCCATTGTCAATGCGCGTTGAGGATACCGCGCCATCCAGATACTCCCATATGGCCCGGGTAAACTCCGGCTGCGAGCGATCCAGCTCGATGATGCGCGGCTGATAGCGCACGTCTGCCAGCGCCTTGTCCAGGGTGGCCGGCGTAATGCCTTCTGCCTGTGCCTTCCGGCGAAACTCGCTGACCCACTGATCAAACGACTCACGCTCGGCGGGCGTCTGATCGTCCGGATTTGCCGACGCAGGCGCTGTCGTGGCCGCTTTGGCATCGCTGGCGCCCTGTGCCTTGCCGGCGTCGGCAGCCGTCGTCTGCGCCGGCGAGGATGAAGGCGACTGCGGTGACGGTGCTGCACCGGCCTGACAGCCCTGCATGGCGCCGCCGCTCAGCAACAGCGTCAGCATCAGCGTGCGAGCCCGCGCGGCCGACATCGCAGCGTGTCGGCGTGGCAATTGTCTTCCCTGAAATTGTGATGGCATTACCGCTTTCCTGTCTGTTGAGCTGAACTATCATGGCTGATAAGGCCCGGCATTGACTACTGCCGGGCACAGTGAACGTCCCGGTATTTCAGCATGGGTTCATGGACAGACGGCAGAACAGCGTCAACGGATGACAGGATGGATCAATGAGCAAGTCCAGGGAGGCCCTGACCGGTCAGCCACAACAGGAGGACGGCGACAAGCCCGACTGTCGAAAGCACCCTGAGCACTATCGCGTGGGCCGCGGTGAACAGGGGGTGCTGACCGTTGAACCCTACAAGGGCGAGCTGCTGCCCCACTGGCGCTTCAAGACGCCGGACGATGCCCGGGCCTCGTCGCAAAAGCTGCTGGAGATGTTTGAAGACTACCGAAAGCGTGACGACTTTGTCGGCATGGACATGGCACGCAAGTTCATCCAGATGGGCCACACCCGCGCCAAGCGCTATGCCAACTATCCCGGGGGGCGCAAATACGATAAAAATGGCGAGATTCGCGAACGCCAGATTGATGAGGAGAAGGCCGAATCGGCAGCCATCTTTGAAAAAATCTGGAAACAGGTGCGCGAAGACGAGGATTATCTCAAACGCAAGAAGGCCCATCAGCGCGCTTATGGCTGACAGGCCGCATGGCTGAAAGACCTTCATGACGAGGCACCGGTATGCCCACACTGCTTTTTCATCATCCGCGCGAGCTGAGCGATGACATTCTCGACCCACTAATGGATGCCCTTCATCAATGCGCGCTGGATTCCGGTCTTTTCGAGGCGCATACGATCAAGGCTGCTGCGCTGGCAATCTCCAACCCCCGTCAGGGTGGCGAGCGAAAGCCCTTTGCGTCGCTGCAGATGCGCCTGTTTACCGGACGGTCGCAGGAACAGCGTCTTGCGCTTTCCAGAGCCCTGCTGGCAGTGATCAACGCGCATCTGGGCGAGCGCATGAGCGCTACCGTCGAAATGGTGGAAACCGACAGCGCTACCTTCTCGCGCTGATATTTCACCAGGGCGTCATGTGGTTATCGTGACGCCCGACGCACCCCTCAAGCGTGCCAAGCTGAACCAGTTCGGGCCCCTCCAGCACCTGATTCATGCTTTTATCATGAGTAAGCTCACGCACGACCCGGACCCGCGACGGCTGCCCCCTGGCGTCAAGGCGCATCACCCAGGCCTGGAAACCGCTTGAAAACGCCACCAGCGAGCCGATCGGGGTAAACCCGTAGCGCTTGACGTAGCGATTGGCGCAGCCCGTATCAAACTGTGCTCCGGCATTGAAGATATGGCGATAGATTTCCAGCGCCAGCCAGGCCGGGCGATCACTGCGCGGTCGGCCCATGGCATCAATGGCATCAATGACGCTGGCCATGCGGGCCAGACGATTCAGCGAGTAACCCTCCAGCCCGCGCGGATAGCCGCTGCCATCAAGCCGCTCGTTGATGCTCAACAGCACGTCACGACGCGCATCGCCGGAGAGTCCGTCGCGCTCGATGCGAAAACGCAAGAGTTCCACATGAGCGTGCAGATGTGACAGCAGTGGCGCTTCCATGACGCCCTGATGAAGCCGTACGTTTTCGGGCAGCAGTATCTTGCCAAAGTCATGCACCATTGCGCAGGCCATCATCTGTATGACCTGCTCGGTGGTGCGACCGCCACTTTCCAGATCCGCCAGTCGTGTGGCCACGGCCAGACCGTGACACACCAGCGGTGTGGAATGGCGCTCAACGCAGGCCAGCGCATATAAAAGCGCCTGACGATCTTCCTGCAACAGGGACAGCAGCATGCGTGCCTGCTCACACAGCACGGCGGTTTCAAGACTTATGCCGGCCTGCAGGTTGATCAGCTGAACGCCCAGCGCACGGGCAATATTCCTGACGTTATCAAAAAGGGGCAGTGCTGCCAGCGCTTCTTCCTGAGGCGTGGCGACGGCTTCTACCTCAAGGGCAGCACTGCCTTCATTAAAAAGTCGTGAGGGCGCCACGGGGCGTTCGGGTGGCGCCTCAAGGCGCACGGCCTCACGCTCGATTTCGCGGACATAGAACCATACCCGACGCTCAAAGTCGGCAAGGCTTGCGTCAAAGACCACCCCGATCAACACATCGTTGCTGTCATCGCTGCAGCGCATATGACGCACGCACCCGGACGCATCAAAGGCCTCGCCACTGGGGAAGACGGCTCGAAGACGATACAGCGACATGCCGATCTGAAAGTTGATGGCATCGTTGACCGAGACCGCTATCAAACAGCCGCCGATGGAAAGATCCACCAGCCGCCCTTCGACCTCACTGCCGTTGCGCTGTGCGGTCATGAGCATGTTGACCTTCATGCCGCGTTCAAGCGTGGCCCTGAACAGGTTGCGCTGGCGAGTCAGCTTGAGCGATACCGGCAGCGCTGTGCGAATATCGATCCAGTCGACCTGACCGCTGACCTGGAGCGGGCGCATCAACGCACTGGTCATCGACATCGAGGTGTGCTGAATATCCAGATAAAAGGGAAGGCGCTGCGTCAGCAGGGTATTGAGATCCTCAAGATCGCTGGCCCTGAGCATGCACTGGTGCAGATCGCGATCCAGCCTGGCCAGCGTCACGGGGTACTGGACATCGAGACCTTCAAAGCGTATCGACAGACGGGCATCGTTACCGGTCAGGTCGGCGAAGGTCTCGACGATTTGATCCGGCGCGCCAATATCAAGATGGCGCGCCTTGCTTGCATTGAGATTGGAACTGGGAAACATGAGATCATCCACCGAGCAGGCCTGAGTGCCTAAATGCCGGGGATATCGGCATGTTACTGCCTTTCTTGAGCTGTGTTAAAGGCTGTCTGCCGCAGCGCTACCCCTGTTGCTGCAGCGTTTGCTCATCGTGGCCCAGCAGGTAAAGGATAGCGTCCAGTCCCAGGGTAGAGAGCGAGATACGCGCCTGTTCGCGCACCAGCGGCTTGGCGTGAAAGGCAATGCCCAGCCCGGCGCTCGCCAGCATCTTCAGATCGTTGGCCCCATCGCCCACGGCCACGGTCTGCTCAAGGGCAATACCGTGGTGCTCGGCGATCTCCTTTAAAAGCACGGCCTTGCGCTCGGCATCCACGATCGGCAGATGCACTTCTCCGGTAACCACGCCGGCCTCAATGATCAGCTCATTGGCATGTACCTCATCAAAGCCGAGTCGCCTTTGCAGATAGTGCGCAAAGTAGGTAAACCCGCCTGACAGAATGGCGGTGCGATAGCCCAGCCGCCTGAGCTGCGTCATCAGACGCTCCAGCCCGTCCATCAGCTCAAGTCCGTCGGCGACGTCTGCCAGCACCGACTCGCTGAGTCCGTTGAGCATGCTCATGCGCTCGCGAAAGCTCTGCTGGAAGTCAATTTCACCGCGCATGGCCCGCTCGGTAATCGCCGCGACCGCATCATAAACGCCGTGGCGGCGTGCCAGCTCATCAATGACCTCGGCCTTGATCAGGGTCGAGTCCATGTCAAAGCAGATCAGACGGCGCTGATGGCGCCAGCGGCTTTCTTCCTGCAGGGCGATATCCACGCCTTCCTGCGCAGCGAAGGCCAGCAGCGCCTGCCTCAGCGCATCGATATTCACCGCCTCGCCACGCAAATGATATTCAAGGCAGACCCCTGCGGCGGGGGCTGTCTCGATCAATGACGATGGCCCGGACAGACGCTGCATTCGCTCGATCGCAAGGCCCCACTTGCTGATCAGCCGGTCAACCCGTGCCAGCAGGTCCCTTGACAGCCGCGTGGCCATGAGCGTCATCACAAGATGAAGCGACTGACCACTTTCGTGCGTATCCTGATCGATCTCATGCACCGACAGCGCGAGATCTGCCTCAGCTGCAAACGTCTCTCTGGCCGCATGAAGACGCTGCGTCAGCGTTGAGGCGCTGTCATGACAGGAGACCAGCGCCTCAAGCACCGTCTGGCCCTGCGTGACACGTTGATCGATATCCAGCAAAGCGACATCGCACGCGTTGAGTGTCTGGCTCAGTATCGCCAGCTGGCCCGGTTTCACCTGACCGATGGCACGTACCAGCAGCCTTTGCGTCATGTTGTTCTCTCACACACCCTGGGGAAAAAGCTCAAGGCCGGGGGTTGCCCCACCGGCCTTTCCAATGTTGTCGCCTGCCTCAAGGGAAGGCTACTCAACGTCCAGACGATCCACCTTCTGAAAGCCCTGCGGAAGCTTCATGCCCCGCTTGCCGGCACTGCTCACGTAACCGGCCAGCTCATCACCTGTCAGACGCTTCTTGCGCTTACCGGCATGCACCACCAGCGCCTGGCCTGCGTCCAGCACGATCCAGTCACGCACGAACTCTTCACGATTGGCCGCCCGCGCACCGGTAATATCCATCATGCGCGCGCCCTTGCCCTTGCTCATGGCCGGCAGTTCACTGGCTTCAAATACCAGCAGTCGCCCTTCATTGGAGACCACGGCCACCTTTTGTGCCTCGCCGGAAAGCGCCAGTGGCATCAGCACGTCACATCCCTTCGCAATGCTCACCACCGCCTTGCCGGACTTGCTGCGCCCGACCATCTCCTCAAGCCCCACGCTGAAGGCGTAGCCCCCATCGCTGCCCAGCAGATAGCGTTGTGTTGGCGCCCCGATCATGGCCGCACGCAGCCTTGAACCCGCAGCCAGATTGACCTTGCCGGACACCGGCTCCCCCTGCCCGCGGGCCGATGGCAGCTGATGGGCGGCAAGCGTATAGGCACGGCCGCTGTCCTCCAGCAGCACCAGCGGCTGATTGGTCTTACCCAGAGCGGAGAAGGCAAAGCTGTCGCCTGACTTGTACGAAAGACTCTTCGGATCGATATCGTGGCCCTTGGCCGCTCGAATCCAGCCCTTTTCGGAGACCACCACGGTGATCGGGTCTGCCCCCAGCAGGTCGACCTCGGACAACGCTCTGGCCTCCTGACGCTCGACCAGCGGGCTGCGGCGCTCGTCACCGTACGCTTTGGCATCGGCACGCAGTTCACGCTCGATCAGGTTGGTCATGGCCTTTTCACTGCCCAGCAGCTTTTCGAGCTGCTTGCGCTCGCGCTCAAGCTCATCACGCTCACCCTTGAGCTTCATCTCTTCAAGCTTTGCCAGGTGGCGCAGGCGCAGCTCGAGAATGGCATCGGCCTGGCGCTCGCTGAGCCCAAAATGGGCAATCAGCGCGGGCTTTGGCTCATCCTCTTCACGGATGATGCGAATCACCTCGTCGAGATCGAGATAGGCAATCAACAGGCCTTCAAGAATGTGAAGGCGATCCTCGACCTTGCCCAGACGATGTTCCAGACGGCGGCGCACGGTGTTACGACGAAACGCCAGCCATTCATCAAGCAGGCGGTCCAGCGCCATGACCTGCGGGCGACCATCGAGCCCGATCAGGTTCATGTTGACCCGCGTGCTCTTCTCCAGATCGGTAGTGGCAAAGAGATGATCCATCAGCGCCTGAACATCGACGCGATTGGAGCGCGGCACGATGACCAGCCGCGTGGGCTCTTCATGGGTGGACTCATCGCGCAGATCCGCCACCATCGGCAGCTTTTTGGCCTGCATCTGCGCGGCCATCTGCTCCAGCACGCGCGCACCGCTGACCTGCCAGGGCAGCGCGTTGATGATGATATCGCTGCCCTCCAGATTGTACCGCGCACGCATGCGCACCGAGCCGCGCCCGGTGGTATAGAGCTTTTGCAGATCCGCACGCGGCGTCACGATCTCGGGAGCCGTAGGGAAATCCGGTGCCGGCAGCAGTTCACACAGGGTCTCGACGCTGCAGTCCGGATGGCGCAGGCGATGCACGGTGGCCTCGACCACCTCGGTCACGTTGTGCGGCGGGATATCGGTGGCCATGCCGACTGCGATGCCGGAGCCGCCATTGAGCAGCACATGCGGCAGACGTGCCGGCAATACCGCGGGTTCGTTCATGGTGCCGTCGAAGTTGGGCACCCAGTCCACGGTGCCCTGCCCCAGTTCGGCCAGCAGGACTTCGGAAAAGCGCGTCAGACGTGATTCGGTATAGCGCATGGCGGCAAAGGACTTGGGATCATCCGGACTGCCCCAGTTGCCCTGGCCATCCACCAGCGGATAACGATAGCTGAAGGACTGCGCCATCAGCACCATGGCTTCATAGCAGGCGCTGTCACCGTGCGGGTGAAACTTGCCCAGCACGTCGCCTACGGTACGCGCTGACTTCTTGTACTTGGCGCTGGCCGTCAGCGACAGCTCGCGCATGGCGTAAACGATGCGCCGCTGCACCGGCTTCATGCCATCGCCGATATTGGGCAGGGCACGATCAAGAATGACGTACATCGAATAATCGAGGTACGCCTTTTCGGTATAGCTTCTCAGCGCCAGACGCTCGACGTCGCCTTCGCGCACGTGAATATCCATGCTCATGTCAGACTTCTACCTCAGCCATATTGCCGTAACGCTCCAGCCAGCCGCGCCGGTCGCCGGCACGCTTTTTGGCCAGCAGCATATCCATCAGCTCCAGGGTATCGTCACCGGCCTCGCGGGTGAGCTGGACCAGCCGACGCGTATCCGGTGCCATGGTGGTTTCCCGAAGCTGTACCGGGCTCATTTCCCCCAGCCCCTTGAAGCGCTGAACGTTGGGCGTACCCCGACGGCTGGCCAGCTTCTTGAGCACGGACGCCTTTTCGCTTTCATCCAGGGCGTAGTGCACCTCCTTGCCCAGGTCGATGCGATACAGCGGCGGCATGGCGACAAACACATGGCCGGCATCCACCAGTGACGGGAAATGACGCACAAACAGCGCGCACAGCAGTGTGGCGATGTGCAACCCATCAGAGTCGGCATCGGCCAGAATGCAGATCTTGTGATAGCGCAGGCGTTCCAGATTATCGCTGCCCGGGTCCATCCCGAGTGCCACGGCGATATCGTGAATCTCCTGTGAGCCCAGCACTTCCTGAGAGTCGACCTCCCAGGTGTTCATGATCTTGCCCTTGAGCGGCAAAATCGCCTGGGTTTCCCGGTTGCGTGCCTGCTTGGCACTGCCACCGGCACTGTCACCCTCGACCAGAAAGAGCTCGCCAACCGTGGGATCCTGACTGGAACAGTCCGCCAGCTTGCCGGGCAGGGCCGGCCCCTGGGTGACCTTCTTGCGCGCCACCTTTTTTGAGGAGCGCTGACGACGCTGGGCAGCACTGATGACAAGCTCCGCCAGCTGCTCGGCCTGCGCGGTATGCTCGTTGAGCCACAGCGAGAAGGCGTCCTTGACCACGGCCGAGACAAAACCTGCCACCGCACGCGAGGAGAGGCGCTCCTTGGTCTGGCCGGCAAACTGCGGTTCGAACATCTTGATCGAGAGCACAAAGGCTACCCGCTCCCACAGATCCTCGCCCGACAGTTTGACGTTACGAGGGAGCAGACTGCGGTAGTCACAGAACTCGCGCAGCGCGTCCAAAAGGCCGGTACGAAAACCGTTGACGTGGGTCCCCCCCAGGGTGGTGGGAATCAGATTAACGTAGGATTCGACCAGTGCTTCTCCCCCTTCGGGCAGCCACTGGATGGCCCAGTCAACGCTGTGTTCATCGTCTTCAAAGGCACCGACAAAGGGTGAGGCCGGCAACGGCTCGAAACCGTCGGTGGACTGGGCAAGATAATCGCGCAGCCCGTCCTCGTAATGCCAGGTACTGACGTTGCCGCTGCTGTCGATCAGCTTGACCTCAAGACCTGGGCAGAGCACGGCCTTGGCGCGCAGCAGATGCGACAGTCGCGCCACGGAAACATTGGGGCTGTCGAAATAGGCCGCTTCCGGCCAGAAGCGTACCGTCGTACCGGTGGCCTTTTTGGGGCAGTCGCCAATGACGGCGAGCTCTTCGACCTTCTCGCCAAAGGCAAAGGCGGTGCGATAGCGCTTGCCCTGCTTGCAGACCTCGACTTCCAGGCGCTCGGAGAGGGCATTGACCACCGATACCCCCACGCCGTGCAGGCCGCCGGAGAAGCGATAGCTGGACTGGGAAAACTTGCCGCCGGCATGCAGACGCGTCAGGATCAGCTCGATCCCCGACACCCCATGCTCGGGGTGAATGTCGATGGGCATGCCGCGGCCGTCATCGGCCACTTCGATGGCACCATCATCACGAAGCTGCACGGTAATCTTGCGTGCATGACCGGCCAGCGCTTCATCAACGCTGTTATCGACCACCTCCTGCACCAGGTGGTTGGGTCGGGTCGTATCGGTATACATACCGGGGCGCTTTCGAACCGGTTCAAGACCGGAAAGCACCTCGATGGAACTGGCACTGTACTGGCTCATACATGAAATCGCGTCGGAAATGAACGAGAAGCGCTCATCGTCAAGCGCCGAAGGGGCTCTCTGGAACAATCAGCGCAGTCGCAATGGACCAGACACACGGTCTGGCCCATCACGTCAACTAACAAGGCGCCATCGGCCCGGGGGCCTACGGTACGGGATTGAAATCTTCCGGCAGTGTCAGGCCGCCATGGGCCAGCACTGTCGAGAGCAGCTCAGGATACCGGCTCAGACCATGATCATCACCTTCATTGATCACAAACCGGCTGCCTTCCAGCATTTCCAGTGCCTGACGGTAATCAAGGATTTCATCCTCGGTCCCCAGCAACACCAGAAAACGGTCGGTATTGACCACCTCGCCCTGCTGCTCGCGCAGGGCATCCGCGTAGCTATCATCAATCAGGAACATCTCACCGGTCTCGACATGGGCAAACTCGCTGCCCATGCGTTCCAGTGCGATGCGCAGTGGATCCACGGCCGGATTGATGAGCACGACCCGCGCCACCTCATGGGTACGAGCAAGGCCCATGGCGAGAAAGCCCCCCATGGAACTGCCGATCACCATGGTGCGCCCGGTCAGCGTACTCATGACCTCCTGAGCCGTCTGCCAGGCAGGACCGGGATGGTGTGACAGGGCCGGGGCGATAAAGCGCGGCCGTGGCCGGGCCTGCTCGCAGGCCCGACGCGTCAGCTCGGCCTTGGCCGAGCCAGGGTGGCTGTTGAAACCGTGCAGATAAAGCACGTTGTCGACGGCATTGGCGTGATCATTCATGACATCAGCATAACGCAATTACTGTATAAATAAACAGCTATTTTTAAGCACTGCCACGCTGACCCAGCACGGTCTCGATCAAATGACGGCTCGAGTCATCCAGCTGATCGGCACCATGCCCGGTTTCCAGGATGTCGGCCGTTTCATTGGCAATCTTCTTGCCAAGCTCTACGCCCCACTGATCGAAGGAGTCGATGTCCCAGATAGCGCCCTGCACATACACCTTGTGCTCGTAAAGCGCGATCAGGGCGCCGAGCGCCTCGGGAGAAAGCGAATCGAACAGAATGGTCGAGGACGGCTGGTTGCCGGCATAGCGCTTGTGGGCCGGCGGCGTCTCACTGCTTTTGATGGCATCATCACCGAGCATCAGCACACGTGACTGGGCAAAGCAGTTGGCCAGCGACAGACGGTGCTGGCGCTCAAGGCTTTCACGCACCGGCGCGCTTTCGATGTAGTCATAACGCCTGATGGGCGCCACGAAATCGCACGCTACTGCCCGCGTGCCCTGATGAAGCAACTGATAGAAGGCGTGCTGGCCGTTGGGACCGATCTCGCCCCAGAGAATCGGGCAGGTGTTGTAATCGACCTTTTCACCTTCATTGGTCGACGACTTGCCGTTGGATTCCATTTCGAGCTGCTGGAGATAGCCCGGCAGGTGCTTGAGGCGACCATCATAGGGCAGTACCGCCAGCGACTCGATATCCAGAAAGTTGGTATTCCAGATACCCAGCAGGGCAAACAGTACCGGCAGATTCTCTTCCAGAGGCGCCGAGGCAAAATGCTCATCCATGGCATGACCACCGGCGAGCAGACGGCGGAAGTTGTCCATGCCCAGACGAATGGCGATGGGCAGCCCAATGGCGCTCCAGAAGGAATAGCGGCCGCCGACCCAGTCCCAGAAGAGCAGCTGGTTGTCAGGGGCAATGCCCCACTCGGTCATCTTCTCGGGCTTGGTGGAGACCCCGATGAAATGATGATGCTTGATGCGCTCGATCTCGCTGCCGGTCTGCTCGGCAAGCCAGGCCAGCGCCGTATCGGCATTGGCCGAGGTATCGATGGTGCCAAACGATTTGGAGGAGTAGATGAACAGCGTCTCGTCGGCATCCAGCGTCGGCAGCAGCTCGGAAAGCTGTGAGCCATCAATGGTCGAGGCAAAGTGAACCTCAAGGGCATGCGGTGTCACGAAGGCATCTTCCAGCGCCTTGACGACCATCAGCGGGCCCAGATCCGAACCGCCCACCCCCAGGTTGATGACCTGTTTGATGGCCTTGCCATTCACGCCACGCCACTGGCCGGCCTGCAGCTTGTCGACCATCTGCTGCATGCGATCCAGACTTTCATGCACCCCTGCCTGAACGTCCTCGCCCTCGACGTGAAACTCACCGCCCTGGGGCAGGCGCAGGGCCGTATGCAGCGCCGGACGATCTTCCGTCAGATTGACCCGCTTGCCGGACAGCAACCGCTCAACGGCGTCTTCCACCTTCGCTTCACGGGCCAGATCCAGCAGCAGATCCAGCGTCTCCTGGCGAATGCGCTGCTTGGAGAAATCAAGTGTCAGCCCGGCTGCCTGACGGGAGAAGGCATCAAAGCGCCCATCCTGTTCAAACAGGGTTTTCAGATGCACGTCGCGCATCGTATCGCGATGACTTTCCAGCGCCTTCCAGGCCTTGTTGTGACGAATTGACATCCTTGCTCTTCCTCCGTGATAGGTGCAGCTTTAGCGCTCAAAGCGTAACATGGTCGGCCATGAAGACCGCCCCTGTTCGATGTTGATTCCGGCAGATGGCGTGTCTGGCACGCAGCGGGTCTCTATCAGACCATTGTCTGCATGACCGAACAACCTCCTTCAGAGCCTGATAGATCGTGGGTACCCCGATGACCGACGTCTCCCGACGCGACGCCCTTTTTTCGACACCGCTGGATCAGGTCGCCGACTTCTCCTTTGACGAGCGTGTGGTCGATTGCTTTCCCGACATGATTCGCCGCTCGGTCCCGGGCTATGCCCAGATCACCAGCATGGCCGGTGTCATCGCCGCCCGCCACCTGAGCCCTGGCGCTCATATCCTGGACCTGGGCTGCTCGCTGGGCGCCTCGACCCTGTCCATCTGCCAGCGTCTGGCCCCTGACGCCTTCACCCTGCAGGCCATTGATCTGTCGATGCCCATGGTAGAAAAGGCTCGTGGCCTGCTGGCGCAGCAGGCGAGCGAGCATCGCATCGAGGTCACCCAGGGCGATATCCGTGACTGTCCGCTGCCCGCGGCCGGCATGATCATGGTCAATTTTACGTTACAGTTTCTTGACCCGAGCGAGCGTGATCATGTCATCGCTCGCCTGTATGACGCGCTCACCCCGGGTGGCGTGCTGCTGCTGTCGGAAAAGATTCTGGGTGAACCGGGTCAGGAGCAGCTGCTGATCGATCTGCATCATGACTTCAAGCGTGCCAACGGCTACTCGGATCTCGAGATCAGCCAGAAACGCACCGCGCTTGAAGAGGTCATGATTCCGGATCGGCTTTCCACCCATCACGACCGGCTGGCGCGCACAGGTTTCACGCGTCATGACACCTGGTTTCAGTATCTCAACTTTGCCTCGATACTGGCTTTCAAATAGCCCTTTCTGATCGTTTTACGCAGCCGGACCCCTTTGAATGTCGATAGACGCACGTCACCTCCCCCTTTATCACGCCTTTCTCGAGCAGGGTCTGGACAGCTGGCTTGCCCGCCTGCCCGACCAGCTGGCCCGCGGGCTGGATCGCCAGCGTTTCGGGGATTTACCGGCCTGGGAGCGCGCCGTCAAGCGCCTGCCCGCCCTTGAGACGCAGGCGGTACATCTGACCGAAGACACCGTAAGCGTGGACGTGGCGATGAATGACGCCAGTCGCCGGCAGTGCGACAACCTTTTGAAGATTCTGGCGCCGTGGCGCAAGGGGCCCTACCGCATCGGTGATATCACCATCGATACCGAGTGGCGCTCGGACTGGAAGTGGCAGCGGCTGGCACCGCATTTAAGCGATCTCACCGGCCGACGCGTGCTCGATGTCGGCGGCGGCAACGGCTATCACGGCTGGCGCATGGCAGGTGCCGGCGCCGGTTTTGTGCTGGTCATTGACCCTTCACCGCGCTTTTACTGGCAGTTTCACGCCATTCGCCACTTCATCGGTGATGCTGGTGCCAACGTGCACTTCCTGCCGGTCGGCATTGAAGAGGTGCCTCCCAACCTTGCCGTCTTTGACACGGTCTTTTCCATGGGCGTGCTCTATCACCGCCGCTCGCCCATCGATCATCTGCGCGAACTGTATGACACGCTGCGCCCCGGCGGTGAACTGGTGCTCGAAACCCTGGTGATTGAAGGCGACGAACATCAGGTGCTGGTGCCGGGCGAGCGCTACGCGCAGATGCCCAACGTCTGGTTTCTGCCCTCCTCCAGGGCGCTCGTGCACTGGTTGTCGCGCGTGGGCTTTGAAAACCCGCACGTGGTCGATGAGGCCGACACCGCACTGGATGAGCAGCGCGCGACCGAATGGATGACCTTCCAGTCACTGGCCGACTTTCTTGATCCCCAGGACACAAGCCGCACGATCGAAGGCTACCCGGCGCCCCGACGCGCCGTGATCATTGCGAAAAAGCCCTGACGCCTCTTGCGTCCTGACAACTCGCACGAAAATCAAGCGCTGAAAAGATGCCCCACCGTTGATCAAAACGGTGGGGCATCTTTTATCTTGATACGCAGTTGCAAATGGTTATCATTAACAATATCTGTTTTTTCACTGATCCATGACGCCGTGAGGGTCGCCACATGTGCCAGGCCAACGTTTTGTTTGAAGCGTTCGAGGAAGCGCGCCTGCGAGCGCCGCACATGGAATGTCACACGCTGGCCGCTCTGCTGGACTGCAGCGAAGGCGAGATTCAGGCCGCGCGCCTGGGCCGTGGCGTACATTCTCTCGCCCTGACTGCCTGCGATCTGGTCATGATGCTGCCGCAGCTGGGTCAGGTGCAGATGGTCACCCGAACCCCTCACGCCGCGCTCTCGAGTCAGCTGGAAACGTGTCGCATCGATGCCGATCAGCACCATGCCAGTATCCGTGATCATCAGGCGCTGGCCATGCAGCTGTTACTGCCCTGCTGGTACTGGGTCTGCCTGTCACATGAGCGGCCGACGCCGACGGCCCGGGAAGTGCCCTGCCTGCAGGTGTTCGATCGTTTCGGCCGTGTGCTGCACCAGCTTTATGGGCTGACGCCCGAGGCCCCCGGCTGGAACATGCTTGAGTACTTCGCTGCGCTGAGAAGACCCGACTTTACCCACCGTATCGACATCGCCAACGTCTGCACCAGGGGCCACCGCCCCGCACTGCTCAAGGCATGGCGCGCCATGCAGGGGCCTGATGATTTCTCAAGACTGCTGTCACGCCATCACCTGCGACGGGTGGAAGCCAACCGCGCCGTGGCCGGGCATTTCAGTACGTCCGTAGCGCCCGAGCGTTTCATCATGGCGCTGGCCGGTGCCTGTCGGCGCACGCAGCCCACCCGGGCCAGTCTGATCCATGCCGGCGGCGCCCATCACCATCGCGCCTGCTTCAGGCATTTCCACCAGGGACGCCGCGGCATCCTGAGCCTTGAAAGCGAACACCTGACACTGTCTCTCGACAGCAGCGCCCTGCATGAAGTGTGGCAGGTCATGCGGCCCGGCCACGCGGGGCTGGATACGTCACTGGAGGCCTTTGATAGCAGCGGCGAGATGATGCTCGCCCTTGACCTGACCGAGACCGACTGACCCTTCAGGACGCCCCTCCAGCGCCAGCAGATGCGCCTTACGCGCCAGTCCACCGGCATAGCCGGTAAGCCCGCCGCTGCCGGCCACCACGCGGTGACAGGGCACGATCATCGAGATTGGATTGCGCCCGACTGCACTGCCTACCGCCCGCGCGTGGCCGCGTGACAGCCCAAGCGCGCGTGCCAGCGCGCCGTAGGTCATCACCTCACCAAAATCGATCCCTTCAAGACGCTGCCAGACGCGTTGTTGAAATGCACTGCCCGGCATTGCCAGCGGCAGGTCAAAGCATGTGCGTGCACCGGCCAGATATTCTTCGACCTCCTCACAGGCCTGACGCATTACCCGAACAGAACTCTCCCTTGCCAACATAAGAGAAGCGCGTGCCGACAGCGGGAAATGCTTCTGATCATGGAAGAAAACACCGGTCAGGTGATCCGATTCGACACGCAGCACGATATCGCCCAGTGCGGAGGGCATGACGGCATGTTCAATCATCACGATGGCTCCTCGTTTGATGGTGCCGACTCGATGTCAGCCGGCGCCCCTGTACCTGGAATGACTTCTGCTGATACCGCCTGCCAGAGTCGAACGACGGCACAGGGAGGCTGTTGAACAAAGGATTTTCCGGCAGAAAGGCTCCTCAGGCCAGCTCGTCGTTTGCGATCCTGTGATTGACGCTAGAAATCGTAGCGCAGCCTGGCCAGTACCGAATCGGGTTCGCTGTCCGAGGTATTGGCAAATATTCGCTCAAGATCGAAGCGAAAGCCGTGGTTGAACTGGGTCGTGACCCCCAGGACCTGATGATTGGTCTGACTGTCAGCACTGCCCATGCGCTTCAAGCGGTCGCCGGCGAGAAAGGGCTTGATGCTTTGTACCCAGTCATTATCGAGCTGGAAGCTGTAGCGGGCGATGTACTCCACCCCGTAGGCATCGCTGGCAAAATAGTCATCGAACCCGCCCGCGGGGTCCGGCACGAAATTGTCATAGTAGCCGGCGCCCACGGCGAGATACCAGTCGCCGCCCGTCCAGGTCAGGGAGCTGCCGGTCAGCTGCTGGCGAAAGGACTGCTGGTCGCCCTCGCCCTTGATCTCGGCCGAGGTATTGGCATAGGCCGCGCCCAGGGTCAGATCATCGGTCAGATGCCACCGAAAGCCGATGGAAGCCCCGGTACGACGACGGTAGTCATACGGATCATTGTCCAGGTGGAGATCGTCGTCAGGAAACAGCCAGCCTGCAAAGACCGTAAAGTCTTCGGTACCGTTGGAGTAGCGCAGGCTTTTGCGGGCACGATAGGAACCGTCGTAATTGCCGTCGATTCCCACGCCGGAGGCCTGGGCGAACATGTTGTAATCCCACACGTCGGTACTCACCCCAACGGTGTCGTAATAAACGCTGTTCTGCTTGCCGGCGGTCACTCGGCCATAGCGGTCGCTTTCGAAACCAAAATAGATCTGCCGACGGTCGGTCGCGCTGTCGCTGCTGTCCCGGTCATAGTGATCATGCCAGCCCATGACCCGGGGGATATTCACGCCCAGCTCGCCATAGCTCAAAAGCGTCAGGTCATCGCTGACGTGGTAGTCGACGTGCAGGCGAAAGCGTGTGCCGCCATCATAGCCCCGATGCTTGTAACTGCCGTCATCGCCGCCACCCAGCTCATTGAAATACTGCGGCCTGATGCTGCCACCGACCTGAACCTCGACACGATCCAGCGGCGAACGTGGCTGCTCGGCAGGCGATAACAGCGTGACTTCTGCCCGGGCGGCACCGACCTGCGCCAGCACAAGGGTGCCCGTGGCGGCCAAAAGTACACGCCCTCCCTTTCCGATACTCATTGTGTGATCCCGACATGACGATAAAAAGGTGCCGTACCATACAGGGCACGCCTCACCTGACGACATAAAATGGGCAGGGAGTATAGTGATGTCGCGTTCGGATTTGAAACCGAACTGAAGACAACAGTGGACATGAAACGTCGCTCCTCGCCAGTCGGCGCAATGCCACCATGAAAAAACGCCTCGCAACTTCTGCGAGGCGTTTTGGTATCAAACCAGCGATAACTGCTCTCAGACAGCGAAAAATTCCATGGGCGGCGCCTGATCATTCAGGCCGGTCAGCATGGCCGTCATCGGCTGGCTATCAATGCCATTGGTCATGTCAGCCGTCACCGTCATATCGGCCTGTATATCAAACATCGCATCGTCACCGCCCGTGAATGCGGCCAGCATGTCATCCTGCAGGAAAGACGCCTGAGCGGCGCCACTGCTGAACGGGGAAACCTCGCTGTGCCAGACATCATGCGACTGCTGACCGTCCGTTCGGCCAAAGGCGTCACGCACGGCGGAAAAGCCGCTCTGCTCGAACATGTGCCCGAAGGTGCCGGCGCTATAGTCCGCGCTCTGACTGGAGAAGGCTTCACTCATGGCGTCGCGGTGATACTGCTCATCGTTGAAGCTGATGGCATGGTGTTGAGGTCCCGAGCTCCATTCAAGGCTGGTGTGCTGGGAGTGGAAGCCGCTTGATGTCTGCGCATCCAGCTGCGCCACGAGCTGACCGATGCCGGCAGTGACGTCCTGAAAAAGCTCCTCGAGCCCGCCGATCAGCGACAGGCCGCTGTCCTCTTCATGGCCTGGCACCTCATGGCCGGGCATCGGCATGACGTCAGCATCGTCTGACTCGGCTGACCAGTCATTGACCCGGCCATACGCCATCCCCAGCAGATCGCCCACTTCCAGCGTGATCGCATCGCTGGCCTGATAGCTGCCATCAATGGGCGTGAGGGTGATCTCGCCCTGGTTGTAATGGGTGCCTTCCGACCACTCATTATCGGTATTGACCGGCGCGTCGATTTGATAGTGATAACCGCCCTCGCCGTCAGCCACGATGTGACGCTGACCGTCATTGGCTGCGTCCGGCAGAGTGAAGGCAAAATCAGTCGTATCGGCATCAAGCGGCACATTGATGCTGAGCCCTTCGCCTTCTGGCAACAACTGGCTGCCATTGCCCGCCTGGGTGGCCTGCAGGCCGCCGATCACTTCCACCAGAAAGTCGGCACTGGTCTCATACAGGCCGTCCGGCACCTCGCCGCTGTCATCGGTGCCCGCCGAGAGGGCAATCGCCGGAATGTCGTAATTGAACACCGAGGCCACGGCCGCCCCCAGCGTGCCGGAGCTGCTGGCCTGCAACCCCACACCGGCGCCGTCATCAACGCCGGAGACGATCAGGTCAGGCTGATTGGCGCCCAGCAACAGCGCATCCAGCCCGGTGTAGACCGTGGTACTGGGCGTGGCGTCCACGTGATAGCCACCGTCGTACTCGGTCACCTCAAACCCGCCCAGCGTCAGCGCACTGCCGGTCGCCTGCTGACTCTCGGTGGGCGCCACCACTGTCACGTCGTAACCCGCCTCCAGCAGTGCTTCGCGCGTAGTGGTCAGCCCCTGCGCCTCATAACCGCCATCGTTGACCAGCATGATATTGAGCGGCGCATGATCACCGGCAGGCGCCACGCCATCGGCAAGCAGTGTCTCCAGCCGGGCCTCCAGCGCACTGCGCGCCGCTTCATTGGCGCCCCAATTGCCATCGATGGCGGAAACGGTAATGTTACCGTCCAGAAACTGATCGCCTTCATTGAACAGTCCGCCCGAGCTCTGCTGATCAATGGCCCGGGAGCCGTAAGTGCCGTCTTCGTTCTCGGTAATGGGAAATTCGGTGCTCGACTTGCGGGTAATCTCGGTGAGTACGGCGCCGTTGATATCGCCTTCCGGCACATTGACGGAGAGCCCGGTGCCTTCCGGCAGCAGCGGCTGTCCTGCCTGCTGCTGGTCTTCAAGGCGCTGCAGCAGATCAACGGTGTAGGCCGCTGCGTTGACGAACCCTTCATCACCGGCCTCATCAGCGGCAGCCGATACGGCGATCGCCGGAAGGCCGTGCTTCAGGCCGGCCATGGCACCATTGACGGTGCCGGAGATGTTCTCGCTGGTGCCAATGTTCTCGCCCTTGTTGGTACCCGAGATAACCAGATCAAACTCCCGGTCGGCGAACAACGCGTCCAGAGCGGTATCCACTGCCACGACAGGGCGTCCATCGATCCAGTAATTGCCGGCGTCATCGTACTGCGCCACTTCAATATCGGATGACAGCGCTTCCTCACCGCCCAGTGAACTGCCCTGCGCGCTCTGGTTGACCCTGGGGGCGGCGACCGTGACGTTATGGCCGGCAGCGCTCAAGGCCTCATGCAGTGAATGAATGCCGGGTGCCTCGTAGCCATCGTCGTTGGTCAACAATATGTTGAGTGCCATCTCTTGTTTTCCTCGCTGATCCGAACAGGGCCCCTTGCCCCGATTCCTGATTATTGGCTTAAGAGATGTCGCCCGGATGTCAGAACGGTCAAACCGGGTAAAGTAATGCAACCAATTGAAAGGACATGACGGTTTGATGCAGCCATGATCGGCCTATCTTCAGGGCGATGGTGTTCAAAGGGGTGCAGGGAAAACCGCCAGAAAAACCAGCGTGTCATCAAGGGCAGGCATAAAAACGCCCGGCACAGGGCCGGGCGTGGATCGATCACTGACTGCGGGATCAGCGCTTGAAGATGTCGCGCACGTCCTTCGCTTCCCAGTGCGGGAAGTGGCGACGGATCAGGTCATTGAGCTCGACCTCAAAGGCCTGCCAGTCGACAGCACCGCTGCCCTGGGTATTGTCGGCTGCCTTGCGGATCATGCCGGCCCCGACCGTCAGATTGGTCAGGCGGTCAATCACGATAAAGCTGCCGGTACCGGGACTGGTGTCATAGGCATCCACCGGCACGGACTGCGTCAGCGTGACATGGCAGCGGCCGATCTCGTTGAGCGCCAGGCGCTCGGCATCGTGATGCTCAAGCGTATTCACATCAATACCATACTCGATGGCATCGATCTGGCCGCTGACATCGCGCGTGGCCAGCTTGAAATCGTAGCCACGACCGGGCGTCAGTTCGCGCTCGTTCATCCAGACAATGTCGGCGACGAAGGCATTGGACATCGGCAGCTCGGTATCGGCTGCCACCAGCCAGTCGCCGCGTGAGATATCCACTTCATCAGCCAGCGTCACGGTAATGGCCTGACCGGGCCAGGCGGCCTCGAGATCGCCATCAAAGGTCACGATGCGCTCAACCGTGGACAGCTTGTTCGACGGCAGTACCTTGACCTGCTGGCCCGGACGCAGGACGCCCGCCTGCAGCGTGCCGGCATAGCCGCGGAAATCCAGATTGGGCCGGTTGACATACTGCACCGGGAAGCGCAGATCCGTCAGGTTCTGGTCGCGCGAGACCTCAACGTTCTCCAGCTGTTCCAGCAGCGGCACGCCGTCATGCCAGGGCATGTTGACGCTCGGGTTAACGACATTGTCGCCTTCCAGCGCCGACATCGGCACAAAGCTGATATCACGCGCCTTGAGGTTCTCGGCAAAGCCCAGATACTCGCGCTTGATCTCTTCAAAACGTTCCTGCGAGTAGTCCACCAGGTCCATCTTGTTGACCGCGATGACCAGATGCTGAATGCCCAGCAGATCCGCGATGAAGCTGTGACGACGCGTTTGCACCTGCACGCCGTAACGCGCATCGATCAGAATGACCGCCAGGCTTGCCGTGGAGGCACCGGTCGCCATGTTGCGGGTGTACTGCTCGTGCCCGGGGGTATCGGCAATGATGAACTTGCGCTTGTCGGTCGAGAAAAAGCGGTAGGCCACATCGATGGTGATGCCCTGCTCACGCTCGGACTGAAGCCCGTCCACCAGCAGCGCCAGATCCACCCGCTCGCCGGTCGTGCCACGGGTCTTTGAGTCCCGCGTCAGCGCCGCCAGCTGATCTTCATAAATCATTTTCGAGTCGTGGAGCAGTCGTCCGATCAGGGTCGACTTGCCGTCATCAACGCTGCCACAGGTAATGAAGCGCAGCAGATCCTTGGCTTCATGCTCCTTGAGATACGCCTCGATGTTTTCGGCTATCAGGGATGATTGGTGTGCCATATGCGCCTCAGAAGTAACCTTCGCGTTTCTTGCGTTCCATGGAGCCGGCCTGATCGTGATCGATGGCGCGCCCGGAGCGTTCACTGGTACGGGTCAGGAGCATTTCCTGAATGATGTCGGGCAGCGTTGCCGCCTCGGACTCTACGGCCCCGGTCAGCGGATAGCAGCCCAGCGTCCTGAACCGCACGGACTTCATTTCGGGCACTTCGCCCTCATTGAGCGGCATGCGCTCGTCATCGACCATGATCAGCGTGCCGTCGCGCTCGACCACCGGACGTTTGGCGGAGTAGTACAGCGGCACGATCGGGATCGATTCCAGATAGATGTACTGCCAGATATCCAGCTCGGTCCAGTTGGAGAGCGGAAAGACGCGAATCGACTCGCCCTTGTTGATGTGGCCGTTGTACAGGCTCCACAGCTCCGGACGCTGGTTTTTCGGGTCCCAGCGATGGTACTGATCGCGGAAGGAGTACACGCGTTCCTTGGCACGCGAGGCCTCTTCATCGCGACGCGCCCCGCCAAAGGCGGCATCGAAGCCATACTTGTCCAGCGCCTGCTTGAGCGACTGGGTCTTCATGATATCGGTGTACTTGGAACTGCCGTGATCAAAGGGGTTGATCCCCGCTTCACGGCCTTCCTCGTTGATGTGCTCGATCAGCTCCATGCCGGTCTCGGCCGCCATGCGATCACGAAACTCAATCATCTCGTGGAATTTCCACGTGGTATTGACGTGCATCAGCGGGAACGGCGGCGTACCGGGATAGAACGCCTTGCGCGCCAGATGCAGCATGACCGAGGAGTCCTTGCCGATCGAATAGAGCATGACGGGGTTGCGAAACTCGGCCGCCACCTCGCGAATGATATGAATCGACTCGGCTTCGAGCTGTTTCAGATGTGTTTGCCGCTCGGGAGAAAGCATGCGTGTCACAACCTCTCATGACCAAACGCCATCGCCGGATGGCGATGACGCTATAAACGGGGTGTCTCGCGATAGAAAAACGTCACGAGCAAATAATGATGCGCTCACGTTAGCGAGCGGTTTTCATAACGTCAAAGAATCAACTTTTCTTCCTTTAGACGTTAACGCTATAAAAGCTACCCATTAATGGATCGCCTTTCTCATACCTTGCTCAAAAGATACTCAACGCGGGTCGATAAACGAGGCCGTTGCGCCTCGTCAATTGACAGCCGTACCAGGCGAAAACCGCCTGGCGCGTGGCTATCGACGGCAAAATCGGGGCTATCGGGTACGAACTGCGCCGCGATAGCCGGCACCGACATGACCGGCACATTGTCATGCAGACAGGTCATCTCATGATGAATGTGGCCACACAAAACGGCATGAACATGATCGTATCGATCAAGTCTTGCCCAGAAGGTTTCACGGTCTTCAAGACCGATCTCGTTCATCCAGGCGGCGTCCACGGTGACGGGCGGATGATGCAGCACAATCAGTGCCGGCGAGGCATCATCTGCCAGCTGCGTTTCAAGCCGCGCTAGCTGCTCCTCCCCCAGCCGGCCGCCTTCCTCACCGTCGATCCAGCTATCAAGCAGAATGATCTGCCAGCCGTCGAGATGGATGACCGTTTTCAGGGGGCGAACGTCGGCCATGGTGGCCGGGTGATCATGGTTGCCGGGCAGCCACACCCAGGGGCAGCCAAGTGCGTCCAGCTGTTTGGCTACCCGCTGATAGGAGGCGATTGAACCGTCATCGCTGACATCGCCACTGAACACTACCAGGTCCGGCTGATGGCGGGAAACACTGGCCAGCATTGCGCTCAGGCGCGCCTGTACATCAACGTCTCGATACAACCCGGCGGGATCAGCCTTCAGATGGCTATCCGATAGCTGAATCAGCAGCATGGCGCTCTCCTGACAACGAAACATGACCGCAACAGGGCGGCGAGCTAAAAGAGTGTGGCAGACAGAAATGACGCGGGGCTAAAAAGGCGGCAATGACCCATGAACGCGGCGTGGTTCAGGGTGTTTCAAAGACGCGGGTATCGTGACCATGGGCCAGACCATGTTCCAGCCACTCGCCCAGAAAGCGATTGAGCTGAAGCTTCTCGTCGGGCTGGTGCATATGGGCGTTGGGGTAGCGGTAGCGCCCTTCAAAGTGACGCTTGCGCTGAAAGTCGGTCACTTCTGCCATCTGCACGTCGTGATAGAGATGCACCACCATGCGCGGGGCATCGATCATGTCATCGAGCACGCCGCTTTGAAAAACACGCACGATGGTCGTGTAGGGCGCACGCTCGACGACCTCAAGATGCAGCGTTCCAAAACGAGTGGTATGGCTTGCCAGCGGCAGCTCAACCTTCTCGCCGGCCACGGTGTCGCCCAGCAGCCGGTCAAGGCGCACGAAGTTGGCCGTACACTCGGCCTGCAGCGTCCTGAGATCGGTGACGTAAGCGGTTCGTCTACTCAAATGACTATCTCCTTGCTCTGAGGGCCGGGCGTTCACGAGCCAGCCAGTACAGCGCGATCAGTGACATGGCATTGTTGATGGTGCCGTCTTCCAGCATTCCCCAGACGTCACGAAAGGGTAACACACGCACCATGATGTCCTCGTGCTCCTCTTCAAGCCCGTGTATGCCACCCACGTCACCTGAATCCACCAGCGCACAGTAAAGCGTAATGTACTCATCACAGGCACCAGGGCTGGGGAAGTAGCGATGCATTTCGATCAGCTGTTCGGCCTCGCATCCCGTCTCTTCCTGTACTTCACGGCGGGCGACCTCTTCCGGTGACTCGTCTGAATCAATCAGACCGGCAGCCGGCTCCAGCAGCCAGGGACTGAACGCTCGCCCCATGGCCCCGGCGCGAAACTGTTCGACCAGCACGACGGCATCACGTTCCACGTCGTAGAGCAGAACGCCCACGGCGTCGTGGTGGCGAAACACCTCACGCTGAATGGTCTCGCTCCAGCCACCCTGATACTGGCGATAACGCACGTTGATGCGATCAAGATTGAAAAATCCGCGATGCAGCGGCTCGTCTTCAATGTGCTCGACGTCCTGCTGATCAAAGCGCGGCAGCGGCGTCCTGTCATGGCTTGTCATCGGCTTTCCTTGAAATACGCAAGCACTGCCGGCGATCGATGACGCCGAGCAGTATTCAGTCACGGGAGTACAGGTTGGAGCAGATCATGAAGAAGTGTGAATACATTTATGGGTGCCGCACCCGTTACTTTCAAGACTGCGCCGGGCGGCAGCCTTGGCAGCACAACACCAGACGATTATGGTAATCGCCCCATTGTCATACGGCCATAACCTGCATGAAAGGACGCAACATGACCCGCTGGCGCGATCCGGCCAAGGATCCGCGGCAGGAAAAAAAGACCGACCTGATCACGCCGGAAGGGTACGCCTCGATGAAGGGCCTTCTCGATCATCTGGTACGCGTACGCCGTCCGGAACAGTCACGCAAGACCGGCGAAGCCGCCGCCCAGGGCGATCGCAGTGAAAACGCCGACTACACCTACAACAAGAAGGCCCTGAACGGCACCATCGCCCGGATCGCCTATCTGCAAAAGCGCCTGGACGCCCTGACCGTGGTTGATCGCCTGCCGGCCGACCGCGACAAGGTCTTTTTCAGTGCCTGGGTGACGCTGGAAGATGAAAACGGCGAAGAGATGCGCCTGCGCATTGTCGGCCCCGATGAGACCGACAATAAAAAGCGCTGGATCAGCGTGGATGCGCCCCTGGCGCGCGCCCTGCTCGGCAAGCCGCTGGACGCCGAAGTGACCGTGGATGCCCCGGGCGGGGAAACCACCTGGATCATCACCGAGATCGATTACGCCGAACGTTAGCGCGGCCTGCAGCCCTCAACGTCGGCTTGCGCGATAGACCCGGAAGCGACTGGTTTCCTTGAGCACTTCCACACGGCCAAAGTGCTTTTTCATCAGATCCATGTAGGGCAGGAAGCTGTTGGCCACCAGATAGAGCGCGCCCTTCGGCGCAAGCTTCTTGCTGGCCTGTTCGATCAGTTTGCGGGCCGGGTCAATCGACACATGGCGCTCCTGATGAAAGGCCGGATTGCTGATGATGGCGTCAAACTGGCCCTCTACGGCCTCCAGCATATCGCTGGGCAATACCTCGCCCTTTAGATCATTGGCCTCAAGCGTGCGCCGGGTGGCCTCCAGTGCCAGATGATTGATATCCACCGCGGTCACCTCGGCGCCCTGACGCGCCAGCCAGGCGCTGATCACGCCATCGCCACAGCCTGCATCGATCACGCGGCCTTCCAGCGTCGGCAGCACTTCCAGCAGCATGCCGGTACCGTCATCCAGTCGCCCATGCCCGAAAATCCCCGGGTGACTGACCAGCGCAAGATCAAGCGCCTCGAACCGTGACCAGTGCTCTCCCGCTTCACCCGCCACGGTGGTCGTCTGATACAGCGAACAGCGCCGCGCGTTATCCAGACGCTGATACGACATGCCGCGCGCTTCCAGCTCGCCGGGCACCCGCTTGCCGCCGCCATGATGCTCCCCCACGACGCGCAGCGTACTGCCCGGGGCACAGTGGGCATTGATCTGATCAATCCACCAGCGGCCCAGATCCATGGTCTTGGGCCAGAACAGCAGGGCAGCGTTCATGTTCTCCGGCGGGGTCAGTCCTTCAACCACCTCATGACCGTGTTTGCGCCAGACCTCGGCAATCAGATGATCCAGACTCCAGATACGCTGTCTTGCACCGTTCAAAAGCCCTTCATCCAGCGGCGGCGCAATCAGCCACTCTCCTTCCCTGATTGCGGGTGACTGTCGATCCAGCAACTGCCCCATCGGCGTGGAAAAACTCATGAATCCCCTGCTCTACTCAAATAGTGATCGGCCTGTCCTGTGACAGACCCATAAAGATAACGGTATATTCACGGGTATCCCCGGAACGCACCTCGAATGAGATGAAGAATATCAGCTCGGGCGGTAAACGCTGTAATGAAGATAGCGGCCCAGCCGCCAGTAGGGCTCCTGCTGGCAATAGCGGTGCTCCAGCTCGAACAGCCTCTCAAGCGTGGCCTCATCCGGATCGCGCTCACGTAGGTAGTCGTGGAACACACGAATACCCGTGACGGCGCGAACCTCCAGCCCCGCATCTTCAAGCCAGCGCACCACATCGTCATGGCGCAGTGGCGAAATCGGGGTCAGGCGCTTGCGCTTGCCAAAGCCGGCCAGCTGATCATCCAGCACCTTCTGCAGATTGCCCTTCACCACGTTGGAAAAGCGCAGCGCATCCTCGTTGAACACCATCAGCGACAGCCAACCGTTTGGTGCCATCTGCTCGGCCAGCAGATCGATGGCCGCTCTGGGGTCGATCAGCCATTCCAGCACCGCGTGGCAGAACATCAGCGGCCAGGGTCCGGGCGCAATATCGGGCAGACTCTGCAGATCGCGCTGATAAAAGCGGGCATCACGGCCTGAAAGGCGCTCGCGTGCAGCGGCGAGCATGTCCTCGGCTGGCTCCAGCAGCGTCACCGGATGGCCGCGCTCACTCGCCCATTGCGCCATCTGCCCCAGCCCTGCCCCGACATCCACCAGGGGCTGCCCTGTCAACGGAATGGAGGACTCGATGGCACGTGTCAGAAGCGCCAGACGCAGCCGACCGCGGGAGTGGTTATACAGGGAGGTTTCGAACTTCTCGGCCATGCCGTTGAAGTGACGGTCCGTCGTGATGCGTTCTTTCATGCGGGCTCGATTGCAGGCGTTGATGCGTCAGGGTTTCACTATACGCGTGAAATCCCTATAATGGCGCCCGCTTCGCCCCCATAGCTCAGCTGGATAGAGCGTCCCCCTCCTAAGGGGAAGGTCGCACGTTCGAATCGTGCTGGGGGCGCCATCGATTGCTCCCCTTCCTGCCAGACTAGTCATCCCTGATCAGCCGTTTCCCCATCGTCACGACCTCGTTTTCCTCAAAGCCCAGCGCGCGATAATAGTTTTCCAGTGCCGGTTGGCCACGACGCACCATCAGCATGAGCTTGGGACAGCCCCGTTCAATCAAACGCTGCTCGGCGCATTCGATTAATGCGCGACCAACACCGCGTCGCTGCTCCTCGGGATCGACTGCCAGGTAATAGAGCCAGCCTCGATGACCATCAAACCCCACCATGGCTGATGCGATGACGAGCTGTTGTTGATTGGTGCCAACCAGAAACAGTGTCGGGTCCTCGCGGCACTTGCGCTCGATATCCAGGGCAGGATCGTTCCATGGGCGCGTCAGTTCGCAGCGCTGCCAGAGCGCGATCACCGCCTCCTGATCCTTCAGTTCGAACGTTCGAATCTGCACGTCTTTCCTCTCCCTATCTGTCCATTCCCACTACTTACCCTGCCATGCCTTTAAGGCCGCCAAAACACAAAAGCTGAAAAGCGCCGCATCAGGACATGATCATCGGATTGTGGCGAGCGAAAGGGGTTGGAAATTAGCACTACTCTCTATTGACCGGACTCAGGTCCTCAAAGGGAGAAAGCGATGTTCAAAGGGTTCCAGCTTGAAATGATTGAACTGTCCGAAGCCACCCTGCGCGTCAGATACGGTGGTTCTGGCCCTCCGGTACTTTTGCTACATGGCCACCCGCGTACACATGCCACCTGGGACCGGGTCGCATCGCGACTGGCGCCCTGGTACACCGTGGTCTGCCCGGACCTGAGAGGTTTCGGCCAATCATCTTAGCCGGCAGATACGCCGGATCATGCGAACTCCTCAAAACGCGCCAAGGCGCGCGACTGTATTGAGCTGATGCATCATCTTGGATTTGATCGCTTCACGATTGTAGGGCACGACCGTGGCAGCTACACCGCCTTCCGCACTGCAATGGATTACCCGGACGCCATCGAGCGCGCCGCCATACTGGACGGCGTCCCGATTCTGGAAGCCCTGGAGCGCTGTGATGCCCGCTTTGCCACCGAGTGGTGGCACTGGTTCTTCTTCGCCCAGCCAGAGAAACCCGAACGAGCCATTCTTGCCGATCCCGATGCATGGTATGGCGGCAGCGAAAAAGCCATGGGAGTTGAATCCTACGCCGACTTTCGAAAAGCCATCCACGATCCGGATGTTGTGCACGGCATGATTGAAGATTACCGCGCAGGGATGAGCATTGATCACCTGCATGACAGAGAGGATCGAGAGCAAGGCCGGCGACTCCAGTGCCCTACCCTGGTGCTATGGTCACTGCGTGATGATCTGGAGCGACTTTATGGCGATGTGCTGGAAGTGTGGCGCCCATGGACGACCACGCTCACGGGTCAAGGTATCGACTGCGGCCACCATATGGCTGAGGAAGCGCCAGAAACACTGGCAAATGCCCTGCTCAGGTTTTTCAGGGGATAGAGATTAACCCTGCTCCTCCCATAACTTCCCCATGTCACGAATCAAACGTTCTGGTGACCGAGCCACTACCCCACATAGCGCGGCGCCCGAGACAGGCCAAGTCAGGACGTAATCATTCCACTCTGGCGAGCGAAAGGGGGTCGTGATGCGCGCTGCTTTTGTCTCACTCATCTGTTACACAACTTTACTTAATCAGTGCGCTCGAATATTGTGCTGAAAAGACTTTTAGAGCTTGCCGAGGACCGCTAGGGCCACCCGTTTTCTAATCATAGCGGCAACGTGCGCAGGAAAGCCGGCTTTTCACCCCGTACCGCCTTATGTGGCAGGTGTGAGATGCAAGGAAATGCAAGGCTTTTTGGGGCCATAAAACCGCCGCGCGGCCTAGTACTGGCGCGGATCGGTGCCGCTTGCAAGGGTGCAATAAAACCGACCCATTTAGTGCGCAGGCGGGGCGGGAAGTCGACAGCGCACTAGATGCGTAAAAGACATGGCTTAAAGAGAGAAAGATGCAATTCATACCTAATGGACCTGACATCCCAGATGAACTTCTTCAGGCTCACGAGGAAGGTCGCGTAGTATTTTTCTGCGGCGCAGGTATTTCTTACCCTGCCGGTTTGCCGGGTTTTGGAGGACTAGTAGAAAAAATCTATAAATTAAATGGAACGGTACCGTCAGAAATCGAGAGCAATGTTCTAGCTAACTTTCAATATGACGCTGCGCTCGATTTGCTAGAACGTCGACTACCTGGACAACGATTAACTGTTCGCCATGCTCTCGCAGATGCGCTAAAGCCAAAATTACGTCGTAAGGGTGCTACCGATACACATGCTGCACTATTAAAGCTAGCTCGTAATCGGGAAGGCGCGCTAAGAATGGTCACTACTAACTTTGACCGTGTATTTCATGCGGCGGCAAAACGTACTGGGCAGACATTCCAATTCTATGCTGCTCCAATGTTGCCAATCCCGAAAAACAGCCGCTGGGATGGGTTAGTTTACTTGCATGGTCTACTACCCCATAAAACAGACGATACGGCGCTAAATCGTCTTGTCGTTACTAGCGGAGATTTCGGTCTAGCTTATCTCATCGAGAGATGGGCTGCCCGCTTCTTAAGTGAGTTATTCCGCAATTATATAGTTTGCTTCGTAGGGTACAGCATCAACGATCCAGTATTGCGCTATATGATGGATGCACTAGCAGCAGATCGAATGCTAGGAGAAATTACGCCTCAGGCTTGGGCACTGGGGGCTTGCAAATCTGGCCAAGAAAAGCGTGAGGCCCTCGAATGGGAGGCTAAAGGTGTAACACCAATCTTTTATAATGTGCCTAATGGCACCCAAGATCATTCTGGTCTCCATCAGACTTTAATTGCTTGGGCAGATACTCATCGCGATGGCGTAATTGGTAAATAAAAAATTGTCGTCAGTCATGCTTTGGCGAAACCTTCTGCGAGCACACAACAAGATAATTTCGTAGGCCGTTTATTATGGGCTTTATCAGACAAGTCAGGCTTGCCTGCCAAGCGTTTTGCTGACTTCGAGCCAACACCATCGCTTGATTGGTTATTAGAATCTTTTTCAGAAGAACGCTTTCAGCACAGTGACCTTCCACGCTTTGGAGTGCCCTCATATAATACAGTCAACCACAAATTAAGATTTAGCTTAGTTCGTCGACCAACTCATTACGACCATGCACAGTTTATGTCTTTGAATTGTGAGAGCATCGACCACAATAAATGGGATAACGTAATGTTTCATATATCCCGTTGGCTTACACGTCACTTGAACGATCCAAGATTAATTCTTTGGATTGCTCAACGTGGCGGGAAAGTACATGACACATGGTCTTTTTTGATCGAGTCAGAACTAGATCGTCTTTCCACTCTTCAACAGGAGAACAAAATTTCTGAGCTGCAAAGTATCAGCTCTCAGGCACCAAATGCGGTTCCAGATGAATTTATGCGCACTTTGTGGCGTATAACCTTAAGTGGGCGTTTAAAAAACCCTCACCTTCATTTAGATCTATACAGATGGGAAGAGCGATTAAAAAAAGAAGGACTAAACACCACTTTACGACTTGAGCTGCGAGATCTTCTTGCTCCAAGAATAGCTTTAAAAAGAACTTATTATCCCTACCAATCAGAAGAAAATGAAAGCACTTCAAATAGTTCGCGCCAATTAATAGAGTGGGAGTTAACTCTAGCTGCAGATTATATACACTCAGCTATACGAGACCTAACTGGGGGTCATTGGGTTTCAGCTTTGCCGCTGCTTATAGAGGATTTTCAGCAGCTATTACGTGATGCTCTGGACTTGGCATGAGAGCTCGGAAAAGCCGATGATTATCATGATCTATCTTATATAGATTTGCCATCTATCGAACCACATTGGCAAAACCGTGGTTTCAGTGAATGGGTCAACCTAATCGAATTATTGCGAGAAGCATGGCTTGTAATTAATGAAAACGACCATATGCGTGCAGCACGGATAGCCCAAAGTTGGTTCGATTTGCCATATCCCTCCTTTAAACGCTTAGCTCTATTTGCGGCCAGCAAGAGTAATTACATTCAACCCGAGAAATGGGTGGAATGGCTGCTTGCTGATAATGCTCAGTGCTTATGGTCGTTAGAGACCATGAGAGAGATGTGCCGAGTTATCGTTTTGCAAGGTTCAAAATTAAGAGGAGATCTTCAAAAACGTCTGGAAGACGCTATAGTAGCTGGCCCACCTAGCGAAAAGTATCGTAAAGATATAGAACCAGATATTTTTCAACACTTAGTAGCTCGATCTATCTGGCTTCGTCTCGCCAAACTCGATGCCTCGGGTATTAGCATAGGAGGAGCCGCAGCAGTCAAACTTAAAGAAATTTCCGATATTTATTCGGACTTTCAATTATCGGATAGTGAAAGGGATGAGTTTTCTAGCTGGATGAGTGGTACCGGCGATCCAGACTTTGAAGACAATCGTGAAATTGACATAGCCCCTAAAAAGCGTAGCGAGCTTTTTCATTGGCTACAAAAGCCATCTTCCAACTCACCATTTTCCGAAGATACTTGGCGTTATGTTTGTCAGAAACATCTTCTTAATAGCCTTTATGCGCTAGGCGATTTAGCGGAAGAGAACATCTGGCCTATTAATCGTTGGCGCGAGGCATTCCAATCTTGGAGCGAGGAACGCCTAGCACTAAAATCTTGGCAATATGCCACCCCGTTCATAAAAAATATTCCTGATGAAATCTTAAAAGAGATAGCCCATAGCGTTACTTATTGGCTTCGAAAGGTATCTGAATCAATAAAAAAAGATGAAGATATTCTTTTCAAACTTTGCAAAAGAATTACGATTCTATTTTCCGGCAAAAATGGCAACATAAATGAAACCAGCAGGGAGTCTTCACAATCTATTAACGAGGCTATCAACCATCCTATTGGACATGTCACTGAAGCTGTAATAAATCTTTGGACAAAAGAAAAACCAAAAGACAACGATTTACTTCCTCCACAAACAAGGTCCTTTTTCACGCAAATCAGCAATATTAAAGAAAAAGAATTTAGGCATGGGCGCGTACTTTTAGGATCAAGGTTAATTGCTCTTTTTCGTGTTGATCGCGAATGGAGTAAGGAATGCCTGTTGCCTTTTTTCGATTGGGAAAACTCTAAAGAGGCAAAAGCAATGTGGGAAGGTTTCCTTTGGTCACCTCGTTTGTACCAGCCTTTATTGCTTTCTTTAAAATCACAGTTTCTTGCAACTGCGAAACATCATGCTGAGTTAGGGGGAAACCTTCAACGTTACGCTGCGTTTCTAACTTATGCTGCACTTGGCCCTATAGAGGGGTATACCTCACAAGAATTCCGTACAGCGATTGAAGACTTGCCTCAAGAGGGGTTAGAAGCTTGTGCACAAGCTTTATCGCAAGCACTTGAGAGCGCCGGCGATCAGCGGGAAAATTATTGGAAAAATCGTGTTCAACCATTTTGGCAACACATTTGGCCAAAATCGAGAGATTTTGCTACACAACGAATTTCTGCATCATTGATTAGAGCAGCAATTGCAGCCAGAGCTGAGTTTCCAGCCGCATTAGCCATGATAAAGAACTGGATACAACCGCTCGAACACCCACATACCGTTATACATTTACTGCATACATCAGAGCTGGATTCACGCTTCCCAGCAGAAGCCTTGACTCTTATGGATGCCATAATCACCGAGCAGCCATGGGTACATCGTGAGCTAGGGCATTGTTTGAACAATATCATACAGAGTTCGCCGGAACTTGAGAGAACCCCCCAGTATCAGCGCTTAAGGGAGCTTTTTCGCAAGCATAGAGGGGATCAATAAAAAAGAGTGCTTAAGACAGCAAGGATAATTGCCATAGTAGAAGTGTTGTGAAATTTACTTCTTACCAGAGGTATACACGATGGTATATTCACACAGAAAGGTAAAATAAATTCCTTAATTATCAATGATATAAAACTATAACAGAATCCTGACGGGCGCCTTGCTTGATGCATGTCCATACACCTGACATAACCTCACTACATTATCCGGCAGATACTAAAAAGCCCCGCTCTGGCGAGGCTTTTCGTTATTCAAGGCGAATCTGACAGTCAATCAGGCAAACAGAAAGTCTTCTGCATTGAGGGCGTAGGCCAGCTCCCCCAGCGGCGCGCCTGAATCGTACTTGGGCACGCCGATCAGCGTCACCGTATTGAATCCGGACCCGTCATCGATCAGCAGGTCAGTACCGTCGCCATGGAACATCGGCCGGATGTCGTCGAAACCGAGCGGCTCACCATCCGTGCCGGTCAGCCCGGACACATCAATGCGATCAATCCCCAGTTCAAAGTCGGTGATCACACTGTCCCACCAGGCATCATCGTCGCCCAGTACAAAACTGTCGGGCGTGTTTTCAGTACCGTTGACCGTCCCTTCTACCAGCACATCCGTAAAGGGTCCTTCGGGCGCCGGTGCCATCTTGGAAATCATGTCACGACGATCCGAAAAGGTATTGGGCCCTCCGGCCAGGTCGCTCAAACGCAGGACAAAATCATTTTCATCCAGTCCGGCCGGGCCGCTATCGCGATAGAGATAGAAGTCTTCCTTGAAAAACACGGGGATCACGGCATCGCCGCTGTCCATCTCCCCTGCCATGGTGAACGCTTCTTCAAGCGACTCGGCATCCCAGGCCGTCACGGCATGATCAAAATTGATGGTCTCAAAGGAGGCCATGATCTCACCGTCCACAAACAGCGTGTCCTGCATGCCATCAAAGCCAACCAGCGTGTCGATGCCATCGCCCTCCTGGCCGTAGCGGGAAGCGTCTTCGGAGAAATACAGCACATCCGCACCGTTGCCACTGCCCCCCAGTACAATGGTTTCCTGCACGTCGGCCGAGGCCGTGTACTCAAGCCCCCCTTCCAGCGCGCTGGCATCCGTATAGGCCACTGCCGTGGTATCGATGGCGCTGTTGTCCCATTCGATGCGGCCGTTGCCACTGAGCATCAGCGTCTCGAGCGCATCGCCCTGGGCGCTGGCCGAGAGCGTCTCGCCGGATCGGGCACGGCTTTCATTGAACTGGGCGTTCAGTTCCAGCGTATCGATGTTATCTGTCAGTACAAATGTCTGATCACCGCCTCTGGTAAAGGCGAAGGATTGGGACTGGTGTTGGGTCAGCTGCGGCATGTGTTCAACTCCTTTGAACGTCTTCTTGTTAAACAGCAGGAGCTTTAATGTAGTCCGCCACCCAAAAAGAACTACAACTATTATTTATACTTTGGTCTTTTCCTGATCCATCAGGCTTGAAAACAGCGACTACCTGCCGCTGCGCCGCTATTTTCGGACGCTAACGGCCTTTGCTTTTCTATCCATCCTTCCCGTCAGCCCCGTCGCGGCCATCCTGTCCACCCATGCCGCCGTCACCACCATCGCCGCCTTTACCGCCATTTCTGCCGGCCACCCCCACACCGCCGTGGCCGCCCTGTGGGCATTGCGCTGTACCATCTTTACCGTTCTCTCCCGGCGCACCGTTCAACCGGCTGCAATCCGTGGTGTTATCCGCAGCCAGTACCGGCCCGGCCGCTGCCGTCAGCAGCATGGCGCTCGTCAGAAGGGCTGCCCTTGCAATGTTCATCGAAGACTCCTTTGGCGCTACAGGGGTTGTCTCAGGGTTGATCCACCTCCCGACTTTCTCTCCAGCTGAAGAAATCTGCAAGACGGCCCTGCCAACCTCGCCGCGGCGTGCCACCATGACATTCTCTTCCTGATCATCGGTGTCTCATGACCATCGCTTCTCTCAACGACTGCCGGCACTGGGTATTCGATATGGATGGCACGCTGACCGTGGGCGTGCATGACTTCAAACTCATTCGGCGCGAGCTTGGGGTGCCGGAGGGCAGCGACATTCTCGAGCATCTTGAGTCACTGCCGGATGAGCAGCGCCGCGCCAGTCATGCCTGGCTGATGGATCATGAGCGCGAACTGGCCGGACGCTCGACACCGGCCGAGGGCGCGGTAGCGCTGATCCGGGAACTCTGCGCGCGCGATTACCGGCTGGGCATTCTTACCCGCAACGCGCGTGAGCTGGCCCATATCACGCTGGAGGTGATCGGGCTGACAGAGTGCTTTGACCGTGAAGATGTGCTGGGCCGGGAGGATGCCTCGCCCAAACCGCATCCGGATGGGCTTGAACACTTCATCAGGCGCTGGGGTGTGGCGCCCTCGGAGGTGGTGATGGTGGGCGACAGTCCGCTGGACATGCAGTGTGGGCGCGCGGCAGGCACCCGTACCGTGCTGGTCAATGCACCGGAGAACACCTGTCCGACGCAGACCGACCATCATTTGAAGGACTGCCATGCTCTAAGAGCGGCGCTTTTTCACACTTGAGCAGGCTTGCACCTTTAACGCTGGAAACAGGACGACACCATGGCCTTCCTGTAGACCTGGCGTTAAGAGCCGCGCCGTACTGCGTACGACATTTGTCCACCGGCGACACCCGATGCTGCTGCCGCTATCCTGATGCGACACTCTGCCCCAGAATGGGGCACTTTTTTGTTCTAAAGGGAATGTCGTTGCATGTCATCTGCAAGCTTCACAAAAAAGGGGTATCAGGGAGCGCTTGCGCTGGTGGGGCTTTTGCTGGTGGCCATCAACCTGCGACCGGCGCTGACCAGCGTCTCTCCGGTGCTGAAAAATATCGCCGAGGGACTGTCGCTGTCGCCGGCCGCTCAGGGCGTGCTGACCACACTGCCGGTGGTCTGTCTGGGGCTGGCTGCCCCGCTGGCACCGCGCATGGCGCGACGCATCGGCCCCGAGCGCACCATCTTCATCATCCTGATTCTGCTGGCCGTAACGCTTTTGGTGCGCCCCTTCACCAGTACGCTGGGACTTTTCATCTTTACGGCGCTGGCCGGTGCGTGTATCGGCATCATGAACGTGCTGCTGCCGGGGATCGTCAAGCGCGACTTCCCCACCCGGGTCAGCCTCATGACGGGGCTTTATACCGTAGCGCTCAACCTGGGCGCCTCGATGGCGGCCGGCGCCACCGAGCCGCTGCGCCAGGCCTTTGGTGAGCAGTGGCAGCCCTCACTTGCCTTCTGGCTGGTGCCGGCGGTGATTGCCGCACTGGTATGGATTCCCCAGCTTCGTGTTGTCCACGCCGCACGCGTGCGCCCCACGGGTCGCCATCCGCTGTATCGCAATGCCCTGGCCTGGCAGGTAACGCTGTTCATGGGCCTGCAGTCATCGCTGGCCTATACGGTGTTTGGCTGGCTGCCGACCATCCTGCAGGACCGTGGCGTGGCCCCGGTGACGGCGGGGCTTGCGCTGTCGGTGTCGATTCTGTGTCAGGTCATTACGGCCATTCTGGCGCCGCTGCTCGGCAGTCGGATGAAGGATCAGCGCGCCGTGCTGATTGGTGTCATGCTGCTGACCCTGTGTGGTCTGGCGGGCTGTCTGTATGCCCCCACACAGAGCCTGTGGCTGTGGATCGTGATTCTGGGACTGGGCCAGGGCGGTACGTTCAGCATGGCGCTGACGCTTCTGGCACTGCGTGCCCCGGATGCCGATACCGCTTCGGAACTTTCCGGCATGGCGCAAGGCTTTGGCTACGTGCTGGCCGCCTTTGGCCCGCTGCTGGTCGGGCTGTTGCATGACTGGTCCGGCGGCTGGGATGTGGTGGGTATCCTGCTGGGCCTGATCGGACTGGGGGCAATGATCGTGGCGCTGGGCGCCGGGCGTAATCGTCTGGTCATGCAGCACGACTGATTCGGCGCTCATGCCCCGGGAGGTTTGATGAATCTCCCGGGGTATTTTCTGCTGTATTACTCTTCTGCTGCATCACGCTTTTGCAGCAGCGCGCTCAGGCCAGCAGCTGTCGATAGAGCGTCACGTAGTCCTGCGCCATGCGGGTAGCGCTAAAGCGCTCCAGAAAGACCGCGCGCACCCGATCGCGATCGATCTCATCGAGCCGGGCCACCGCTGCCACGGCCTCCTCATGGCTTTCGACGACAAAGCCGGTCACGCCCTCCTCGATCACCTCCGCCACCGCGCCGCCGCGCCAGGCAATGACCGGCGTACCGCACGCCATCGCCTCGATCATCACCAGCCCAAAGGGCTCCGGCCAGTCGATGGGAAAAAGAAGTGCCCGGGCACCACCGAGCAGCGTCTCTTTCTGACTATCATTGATGGGACCCACATAGCGGATGTGTGCATCGAGCTCGGGACGCACATGCTGATCAAACCAGTCAGGGTTGCCCACATCCACCGTGCCGGCCAGACGCAGTTCATGGCCGGTGGCCCGGGCGACGTCAATGGCACGATCAGGGCGCTTCTGATCCGTCATGCGGCCAATGAAGGCCAGATAGCCGCCGTCACCGTTACCTGGGTTAAAGCGGTCAGCATCCAGCCCGTGATAGACCGTGCCAAGCCGGTTGGCCGTTGGAATCCCTGCCCCCTGGGCGTGGGAGATGGCCGCCACCGGCAGATCGGGAAAGCCTGCAAAGAACAGCTGGCGATCCAGCTCATCGATGCGCCAGTGGATGGTGGTGAGGCTGTGTCGACGTCGCTCGCCCAGAAGCGCCGCGTGACAGAACTCGCCGTGACAGTGGATGACGTCAAAGTCATCCAGATGCTGGCGCAGCTGTTCAAGCGCCAGGGCTTCGAGCACCCCGGGCACACCCGGCGGAACATTGTCGTGGTGCTGCTGCAAAAGGCTCAGGCTGGGCGAGGCGGCAAGATGGCGGGCCGTCGTATGACTGTCGGAAGGCGCGATGAGGGTCACGTCATGGCCCATGGCCACGAGCGCTTCGGTCAGATCAGCGACGATGCGTTCGGTGCCGCCATGATCAGCAGGCGGCACCGGAAAGATGACCGGGGCAATCTGGGCAATGCGCAAACAATCCTTGTTGGCCATGAAAGGGAATGTTCCATATCAGTGAAAGGGATTTTCACACCATGCATATCGTACATGTGGCGTTACAGGGCTGCCTGCGGGGCAGCGATATCGAGTATGGCATCACTGCTGACACCGGAGGCCATATTCGATATCTGCTGGAGCTGGTAGAGGCCTCCGAGCAGGACCCGGCCATCGATCGCATCACGCTGATCACGCGCGCCTTCGACAGTGATTTCAGCCATGTCGATTACACCTGCCCGCAGGAAGTACTGAGCGACAGGGTCTCGCTGGTACGTCTGGCGACCGATCATCCGGGTTATCTGCCCAAGGAGCAGCTTTATCAGGAGCTGCCTTCCTTCATGGACGCCTTCGAGCAGTGGCTGAGAAGGCAGCCACAACTGCCGGACGCCCTGCATGCCCATTACGCCGATGCCGGTGAGGTGGCCGCCGAGATGCAGGCGCGCCTGGGGATTCCCTTCGTATTCACCGGACATTCGCTGGGACGCAGCAAGCTTAAATGCCTGCAACAGAGCGGGACACCGCTGGACGACGCCACGCATCAGACCCTGATGCGGCGCATCGCCTTTGAAGCACGCGCCATCCGCGAGGCCGGGCTGATCATCGCCAGCTCCCGCGACGAGGCCGAGGTCCAGTATGCCGACTACCCCGGCTATGATGCCGGTCGTATTCGGGTCATCCCGCCCGGCAGTCACCTGAGCGCCTTCACCGACGCTGCCTCGACGCCCTGTGTGGATACGATGCTGGGGCGCTTTCTCACCGACCCGAACAAACCGGCCCTGCTGGCCATTGCCCGCCCGGTCACGCGCAAGAATCTGGCCGCACTGGTGCATGCCTTTGGCAATAGCCCCGCACTGCGGGACAAGGCCAATCTGGTGATCGTGGCCGGCGTGCGTGAGCGCATTGATCATCTGGAGTCCGAGCTTGCCGACAACCTGCGCGAACTCTTGGAGCTGATCGATGATTACGATCTTTACGGGCAGGTGGCCTACCCGCGTTATCACCGTGAGGAGGATATTCCGGCCCTGTATGCCTGGGCGCGCGAGCGCGGCGGTATCTTTATCAACCCGGCATTCAACGAGCCCTTCGGACTGACACTGCTGGAGGCCTCTGCCGCCGGGCTGCCGCTGGTGGCCACCGACAGCGGCGGCCCCAATGACATCATCGAGCAGTGCGGCAACGGCATATTGATCAACCCGCGCCACACCGAGCGCATGGCCTGCGAGATGCTGGATCTGCTCAATGATCCAGCGCGCTGGCAGCGCATGGCCGACCATGGCCATCAGGCGGTGCTGGCCTTTGACTGGCAGCGCCATGTCCAGCGCTATCACGACCTGCTGGCGCGCCTATGCCGGCCCCACACGGACACAACGCCCCCACGGGCACTGTTGATCTGCGATATCGATAACACCCTGACCGGCTCCCCGGTGGGCATCCAGACCTTCAACGCCTGGTATCAGGCCCAGCCGCGGCTCGGTTTCGGCGTGGCTACCGGGCGCAGCTTCCATAGCGCCCTGTCCATTCTGGAACAGGCCGGTATCGTCTACCCGCAGCTGGTCATCTCCTCGGTGGGCTCCGAGATCCACTATCTCGATGACAGCGGCGTGCGCTATCAAAAGGATGAGCGCTGGTCGGCACTGCTGGATCAACACTGGCAGCGCGAGGCCATTGCGCGAGCGCTTGAAGACTTCCCCGGGCTGACGCCCCAGGGGCCGCTGGAGCAGCGGCGCCACAAGCTGAGCTATTTCAGCGACGGCGACACAAGGCTCTCGGCGCGCGTGCAGCGCTATCTTCAGCAGCGGGGGCTGGCCTGTACGGTCATCCACAGCCACGGACGCTACTTCGATATTCTGCCCATCAATGCCTCCAAGGGGCTGGCCGTTGAACACGTCAGACAGCGCTTCAACATCCCGGCAAGGCAGCTGTATGTGGCCGGTGATTCAGGCAATGACCTGGACATGCTGCGCGCGACCCCCTGCTCGATCGTGGTGGCCAACTACAGCGATGATCTGCTGGCCGCCCCCGGCATGAGCCATGTCTACGCCGCCAGCGCCGCCCATGCCCTGGGCATCATCGAGGGCGTCAAACACTTCCAGCAGCAGGAGCTGGCATCATGAAACTCAGCGTTCTGACTCTGGTGCGCCACCGGCGCGATCACCTCGTCAATCTGATGCGAAGTCTCGAGGCCCAACAGCAGCGCCCCGATGAACTGGTGATTGCCTGGATGCAGTCCACGCGGGAGTGCGACCTTCCCGAGACGTCCTTCCCCGTTCAGCACGTCATGGTGGAAGGCGATGCCCTGCCGCTGGCCCGGGCCCGTAACGCCGCCGTCGAGGCCGCCAGCTTCGAGGCACTGGTTTTTCTCGATGTGGACTGCATTGCCTCGCCCGGGCTGATCAAACGCTACCATGAGGCATTGCAGACCAAAGCCGCGCTCTACATCGGTGAGGTCCATTATCTGCCGGCGGATGCCGTACGCTATCGCGGTGATCATGACAGTAAAAACGGCCACGACGGTGGCGATATGGATCTTGAGCGCCTGACCCAGCTGGGCGAGCGCCATCCGGCGCGCCCAGCGCTTTCGCCACACGAAATGCGTCATGAGGCCGATCACGGTCAGCTCTGGGGGCTCTCCTTTGCGCTGATGCGCACCGATCACTGGCGCGCCGGCGGCATGGATGAGGGCTACGTGGGCTATGGCGGTGAGGAGACCGACTATGCCTGGCGACTGGCGGCTGCCGAGATTCCGCTTTACTGGCTGGGCGGGGCGCTGGCCTGGCATCAGCATCATCCGCTGCACGCCCCGCCCTATCCCCATCTTGAGGCGATCGTGGCCAATGCCCGGCGCTTTCATGCGCGCTGGGGGCACTGGTGCATGGACTACTGGCTGGGGCAGTTTCGCGATGCCGGTGTGATCGACTGGTCACCCGAGGCCGATGACATCAAGGTGCTGCGCGCGCCGACCGAGCAGGAGATCGATGACGCGCGGCTGCCGTCGAGTGCGCGTTACTGCTGATACAGATCGTTGGCCACCGGTCGCTGATCCTCCGGCAGGGTGGCCGCCTCCGATGGCACGTGTTCAATGCCGGATTCCGGGGCGCCTTCCCAGAGACGATCCACGCAGGCTTCCAGCCACTGCGCCGCCCGCCGCGCGGCATCAGGCGCGTACAGCTCGGCAAGCGTCTGGACATCCAGCGCGCGGGCACGGGCCAGCACGTCCTGCCAGCCGGCAAAATCGGACGGCCAGTGCGTCATGTTGACCGCCGCACCCAGCCCGGCCAGGCACTCGGCCTTGCGGGCCTGCTCACCGAAGTAGCGCCACTCCGGGGCGCAGATGTAGGGCCGCTCCAGCATGGCCACCTCATGCACCGTGTTATCCCCGGCCGAGGCGATGACGATGTCGCAGGCCACGATGTAGTCGACCACGTTATCGACCCAGCCGCAGTTGATGAGATTGGCAAAATCGGTCTCGTGGCCTTCCAGATGCAGCGGTCCGATGGTCAGAAACAGGGTCTGCGGCGCAGCGCGGGCCGCCACGGTCAACGGCGCATAGGGTGTGCCTGCCCCACCACCGCCGGTCAGGGCGACCACGATTTCCCGGTCCGGATCGAGCCCGAGTCGGGCACGTGCCTCCTCACGCGTGGGCACCTTCGCGGCCGTGGTACACAGCCCACCGCTGTAGAAGGTCTTGTCACGCAGATGATCCGGATAGTCCGCCTGCTCAAGGCGCACATCATAGGGCGCCAGCATGCCCACACAGGCTTCATAGGCGCCCAGATGCCCCGGGTCGTTGCGATCACCATGCATGCGTATCTTGACCGCCGGGATACTGGCCACCCGCGACAGCAGCGCCAGCTCCGCCGACACATCGATCACGAAAAGTCCGGCATCGATATCATCCAGATGATCGAGAATGCGGCGCATGGTCTGGCGCATCTCGACCACACCCATCGGTACGCAGTGCATGACAGATGGTGTCGGCTGATCAAAAAGCGCCTGGGTGGGCACATCGGCACCGATCATGTTGGGCAGCGCGATCAGCTCGATATCACGCTCAAAGCCGTCAAACAGTGACGGGTCGGCGGTCATCACGCTGACCGGGCGCTCGGGAGAAAACTCGCGAATGATCGCCATGGTACGTCGGGCATGACCGCGCCCCTGGTGGTGCACGAAGAAACTGATGGGTCTTGTCATGAGAAGCCACATTCCCTGTGTCATGGAGTATCCATGATCCAGTGTGGCACCAGTCCTGATAAAGCGCCTTTACACCTGTTGCGTCGTCTCGCCTGCTCCATAAAAAACGCCCCGCGGGTGCGGGGCGTTCGGGTCTGGCCATGACAGCGCGCTGATCAGCTCAGGCGCTGCATGTAGTCAACGTAGCCAAAGGTTCTGACCGTTCGAATATCACGGCTTTTTTCATCGATCCGGCAGATCGAGGGCAGACGAATGCCGTTGAAGGTGGTGGTCTTGACCATGGTGTAGTGCGCCATGTCGGTAAAGACCAGCCGGTCGCCGATCTCAAGCGGTGCATCAAAGGCATAGTCCCCGATGACGTCACCCGCCAGACAGGTCATGCCGCCGAGGCGATAGGTGTGGGCCTTCTCACCCGGATGGCCGGCGCCGATGATCTCGGGCCGATACGGCATCTCCAGCACGTCCGGCATATGTGCCGTGGCCGAGGTGTCGAGAATCGCGATCGGTCCGTTGTTGTCGACGATATCCAGCACGGTGGCGATCAGATAGCCGGTATTGAGCGCAATCGCCTCGCCCGGCTCCAGATAGACCTCGAGATGCGGATAGCGCGCGCGGAAGTCACGAATCACGCGTACCAGCCGCGCCACATCGTAATCCTCCCGGGTGATGTGATGGCCACCGCCAAAGTTGACCCAGCGCATCCCATTCAGATACTGCCCGAACTTCTCCTCGAACGCCGCCAGCGTCTCTTCCAGGGCGTCACTGTTTTGCTCACACAGGGTGTGAAAGTGAAGCCCCTCAAGGCCGTCGAGATCGCCCGGGGAAATATCCGCCGTGCGAGTGCCCAGCCGGGAGCCCGCCGCACAGGGGTCATACAGTGCCACCGCCCCGGTGGAGTGCTCAGGGTTGACCCGCAGCCCGCAGGAGGGGCGCCGCGGCGATGCCGCGACCGTGTCACGATGACGCCGCCACTGACCAGGGGAGTTGAAGCTCAGATGATCGGCGTAGCGCAGTACTTCCGCCATTTCGGCCTCGGTAAAGGCCGGCGAGTAGACATGCACCTCGCCGCCAAAGGTCTCGGCCCCCAGACGCGCTTCATCCTGTCCGCTGGCGGTGGTGCCCACCAGGTACTGGCGCACCAGCGGGAAGCTGTCCCACAGGGCAAAGCCCTTCAGCGCCAGCAGGATTTTCGCCCCGCTGTCCTGTTGCACCTGGCCAAGCCGCTCGAGATTGCGCCTGAGCAGCGCATCATCGACCACATAGGCCGGAGACGGGCAGGCGTGGATATCGAAGTCGATGCGGTTATCTGTCATCAGCGCTCAGCCCAGCGGATCATGGTCGGGGTCGAGCTCGACCATCTGCCACGGCAGGCCCATGTCACCAATGCGCTCCATGAAGGGGTTCGGATCAAGCTGCTCGACGTTGAATACGCCCTCGCCCTTCCAGATGCCTTCCAGCATCAGCATGGCGCCGGTCACCGCCGGTACACCGGTGGTGTAGGAGATTGCCTGGGACTGGACTTCGGCGTAGCACTTTTCGTGATCGCAGATGTTGTAGATATACACCTTGCGACGCTTGCCATCCTTGATGCCATCGAGAATGACGCCGATGTTGGTCTTGCCTTTCGTACGCGGGCCAAGCGATGCCGGATCCGGCAGCACGGACTTCAGAAACTGCAGCGGCGAGACCTCGCAGCCGTTGACGTTGATCGGCTCGATGCTGGTCATACCGACGTTTTCCAGCACCTTCAGATGCGTGATGTACTTCTCGGAAAAGGTCATCCAGAAGCGGATGCGCTCGATGCCCTTGATGTTCTGTGCCAGCGATTCCAGCTCTTCGTGGTAGAGCAGGTACATGTCCTTTTCGCCGATACCGTCGAAGTCGAACGTGCGCTTTTCCGCCAGCGGCGCGGTTTCAACCCACTCGCCCTTCTCCCAGTAGCGACCGTTCGCGGTGATCTCGCGAATGTTGATCTCCGGGTTGAAGTTGGTCGCAAAGGGGTAGCCGTGATCGCCACCGTTGGCATCGAGGATGTCGATGCGGTGGATCTCGTCAAACAGGTTCTTCTGGCCATAGGCGCAGTAGATATTGGTCATGCCCGGGTCAAAGCCGCAGCCGAGCGTGGCCATGTTGCCAGCGTCCTTGTAGCGATCCTGGAAGGCCCACTGCTCCTTGTACTCGAACTTCGCCTCATCGGGATGCTCATAGTTGGCCGTGTCCAGATAGGGCACACCGGTACGCAGGCAGGCTTCCATGATGGTCAGATCCTGATAGGGCAGGGCCACATGGATCAGGACATCCGGCTTGAAGGACTCAATCAGGGCGACCAGTGCTTCGACGTCATCGGCATCGACCTGCGCGGTCTGAATGGGACGCGAGAGCTGATCGGCGATTGCCCTGCACTTGGCCTCGTTGCGGCTGGCAAGGCAGATCTCGCCAAACACTTCAGGATGCTGCGCACACTTGTGGGTAACAACGCCACCGACGCCACCGGCGCCAATAATCAGAACCTTGTTCATGGAGTCAATTCCAGATCGGGAAAGTCAACAGTGGTAAGGGTCTTATCGGTAGTGGGCAACCAACTTTTCACCAGGAAAGATTCAGCACACCCCGACCCGATGCCACCCCGGTCGTGGTCTCGCCTGCCCGATGGGCATTGCGGCAAGAAGGCCGCCGATGATGGCCTTGCCGGCCGCCGGTCTCAAGTGTTTTTACATTAATATGCAGGCGTTGACGTTCATCGAAAGAGATTATTGCGCCACTGTGGGAAAGACTGTCAGGCAGGGGTATTGAAAGGGTGCATTCGTGTCAGGATGTCTTTACCATACTGGGGTATAGTATATAGAGACGTTGTCATGCCGCATTCTCCCGCTGCCAAAAAGCGTGTTCTTGCTCGGGTGCGTCGCATTCGGGGCCAGTGCGAGGCACTGGAACGTCAGCTGGAAGCCGGTGCCGAGTGTGCCCCGATTCTTCAACAGATCGCGGCCATGCGCGGAGCCATCAACGGTCTGATGTCAGAGATGATGGAAACCCATATTCGTGAGACCTTCGGTGACGCCGCTTCAAGCGATGATGATCGTACCGCTCGCGTCGATGAGATGGCCTCACTGGTCCGTTCCTATCTGAAATAGCCTGCGGCCCGATGCCCGGGCCTGTTGCAACCTCAAGGAGAGTCACTTGAAATCACGTGCTGCTGTCGCCTTTGGACCGGGCAAACCGCTCGAGATCGTGGAAATTGATGTTGAACCGCCCCGCAAGGGTGAGGTGCTGGTGCGCATTACGCATACCGGCGTCTGCCATACGGATGCCTTTACCCTGTCAGGCGAGGACCCGGAAGGTATCTTCCCGGCCGTACTGGGCCATGAAGGCGGCGGTATCGTCGAGGCTGTCGGTGAAGGCGTGACCAGCGTCAAGCCGGGCGATCATGTCATTCCGCTCTACACCGCCGAATGTGGCGAGTGCAAGTTCTGCCGCTCCGGCAAGACCAACCTGTGCTCGGCCGTGCGCACCACGCAGGGCAAGGGCCTGATGCCGGATGGCACTACCCGTTTCTCCTACAACGGTGAGCCCATCTATCACTACATGGGCACCAGTACCTTCAGTGAGTACACCGTGGTGGCCGAGGTATCTCTGGCGGTGATCAACGAAGAAGCACCGCTGGAAAAGGCCTGCCTGCTGGGCTGTGGCGTGACCACCGGCATCGGTGCCGTGCACAACACCGCGAAGGTCAAGGAAGGCGACACGGTGGCCATCTTCGGTCTCGGCGGCATCGGTCTTGCCGCCATTCAGGGCGCGGTACAGGCAAAGGCCTCGCGCATTCTGGCCATCGATACCAACCCGGACAAGTTCGAGCTGGCCCGTTCCATGGGCGCTACCGACTTCATCAACCCGAAGGATCATGACCGGCCGATCCAGGAAGTGATCGTCGAGATGACCGACGGTGGCGTGGACTTCAGCTTTGAATGTATCGGTAACGTTGATGTCATGCGCTCGGCGCTGGAGTGCTGTCACAAGGGCTGGGGCGAAAGCATCATCATCGGCGTGGCCGGTGCCGGCAAGGAAATCAGCACCCGCCCCTTCCAGCTGGTCACCGGCCGGGTCTGGAAAGGCTCAGCGTTTGGTGGCGTCAAGGGCCGCTCGCAGCTGCCGGGCATGGTCAATGACTATCTGGGCGGCAAGATCGACCTGGATCCGTTCATTACGCATACCATGCCGCTGGAGCAGATCAACGAAGCCTTTGATCTGATGCATGAAGGCAAATCGATCCGTACCGTCATTCATTACTGATCGCCATTACCGACCGGTAATGTAAAGGGGCAGGACAGATTATTATCTGCCCTGCCCCTGATACCTCATTGACGGGTCATTTGCCGCTGGCGGCCATCGCCAGCGGTGAATGATCCGTTATTGTGTTTCAGCAACATCCATCCGGGTCGGAATTCGCTGGAGACCACGTCGTTAACAGCGGCAGCGCCGAACGTGCTCCGGACGGTGCCTCTTCACGTCTTGAAAGCAGTCCTTCGATCTGCTCGGGCGTCATGGGCCGGGAAAGGAAATAGCCCTGCGCCAGCGGACACCCAAGGCTTTGCAGCATCTCCAGCTGCTCCAGGGTCTCGACGCCTTCCGCCACGATATCCAGTTCAAGGGCCCTGCCCAGCCACAAAAGACTCTGCATGATCGCCATGGAACGCTGATGCAACACCATGCGCAGCACGAAGGTGCGATCCACCTTGATGGCATCAATCTCGTACTGATCGATATAGCTCAGCGCCGAATAACCGGTACCGAAGTCATCCAGCACGATACTCACCCCCAGCGCGCGAATGTCATGCAGGATCTGACCGATGATCTCGGGATGATGACGAAACACCCCTTCGTTGATCTCAAGCTGCAGCAGATGCGCTGGCACCCCGCTGTCTTCAAGCACTGACACAAGGTCACTCTTGAAGCTGTGATGCTTGAGCTCCTGCGCCGACACATTGATGTTGAGCGTCAGATGCTCACAGAGTCGGGGGTACGTCCGACGCCACGCCGCCAGCTGCTGACAGGCCTCATGCATGACCCAGTGACCGATGTCGCGCAGTATGCCCAGCTCCTCGGCCATGCCGATAAAGAGTTCCGGGGCGACACTGCCGCGCTCGGGATGCTGCCAGGTCAATAACGCTTCAATACCCCTGATCACACGCGAGTGCGGCTCATGAATGGGCTGATAGCACAGCGTAAATTCTTCACGCGCCATGGCATGACGCAGATCGTTTTGCAGCGCCAGCGTCTCCACCACACTGTCCCGCATGGAGGAGGTGAAAAAAACGTAGCGTCCGACCCCCTCTCCCTTGGCCACATACATGGCGGTATCGGCATCACGCAGCAGCTCTTCGGGAGTATGGTAATGCGACTCCAGCACCACAATACCGATACTGCTGGAAGAAAAGAGATTCTGTCCCTGAATCCTGAAGGGCTTTTGCAAACACTGGGCAATGCGATGGGCCACTTCGCCGGCCGCCCGGGCCGGTGAAACATCCTCGATCAGCACCACAAACTCATCGCCTCCTACCCGGGCCAGGGTATCGGCGCTGCGCAGACAGGATTCAAGCCGTCGGGCCATGCCCATCAACAGCTGATCCCCCGCGCGATGGCCGAGACTGTCATTAACGAGCTTGAAACGATCCAGATCCATGAACAGTACGGCCGCTTCCGGCTGCGCCGGGGGCGCTCTGGAAAGCAGCTCACGCAGCCGCGCCATGATCCAGGCCCGGTTGTAAAGCTCGGTTAGATTATCGTGGGTCGCCGCCCAGGATAGCTCCTGCTCGATACGCTGGCGCTCCAGAAGCCGCGCTTCCAGCGCCATGTTTTGTGCCTGCGTCTGGCGTGCCTGCAGCTCGATCTCCTCGGCCCGCTTGCGCTCGCTGATATCGCGCTGGACCGAGATCCAGTGGGTAAACCATCCTTTCTCGTTGGCCACCGGGACAATACTGAGCTCGACCCAGAACTCGCTGCCGTCACGACGGGAGTTCAGGAGCTCGACTTCAACGGGTTGCCATTTGTCCAGCGCCGCCCTCAAACGATCCAGCGCCTTGCGATCGGTGCGCTCGTTTTGCAGGATGCGGGGCGTTTTACCCAGCACATCTGCTTCGCTATAGCCGGTGGTGCGGGTAAAGGCGGCGTTACAGTAGACGATGCGCGGCCCGGGCAGTCCCACCGGCTCGGCTTCGGTAATCAGGATCGAATCATTGGCGTGCACCACAACCGACTCCAGCAGCCGCAGACGCTCGCGACCGCTGGTATTGGCAATCTCGACCGATTCGCGCACCTGCTGGCAGTCATGATGATGTCCCACCTGAGCGGCATGGGTATGCAGGACATAGCACTGGGCCGTGCTCAGCCCACGGCGCGGTCGATCATCGCTGACCAAAAGCACGCCCAATAGCTCGCCGCGCCCGGATCGCACGGTCGCCAGCGCCGCAAATGCCGTATTTTCCGGCCAGGGGAGTTGCAACAGTGGCGCTTCACTTTGCCGGACATCCTCAAGGCATAAATGGCCCTCTCCACTGCTGTCGATCAGATCGCAGAGCATGGTGATCTTGTCACGCGTCATGGCAGGCAGCAGGCCACCGCCGTAACTCACCATGACCTCGCCCCGGGCACCGTAAAGAACGCTGCGTGCACAGTCAGTGGCATGCGCTGCGCTGCGCAGCAATTGTTGTAATGCCGGGATGCCCTTGCGGTCGTAGCGTACGGTCATTTTAGGGAAATCATCTCTTTTGAGCCTGCCTCGTTGATAACGGCCTCCATACGCTTTCCTGAAGTGTGTCTTCCATATCTTTTGATGCCCTGAACCTGACCGGCTACAGATTCATCAGAGACGGCCGATAATACTGCATCATCAGATAACCCCCCGGGTTTAAAACAGGGTGAAGAGTGAACATGAAGCTGATCGATGACATGACCGTCAAAACAAGCTGGACACTGGTGATTGCCGTCTTCGTGGGGCTGATAGCAGGCGTCAGCGCGCTGGGTTTTTATGGCCTTCATTATAGCGAAGACCTTTTTTTACAGCTTATCGCCGATGACGGCAGTCGCGCCGACCAGCTGCATGCTCGTCTTCAGGACGTCACCTCGATACTGCACACGGCCATGATAGCGGCCATTGTGATCGCCCTTGTGGTCAGCGCCGGGGTAATGTGGGGGGTTACGGTCAACGTGATCAACCCGCTCAAGCGGCTGGTCACCCATTTTGAACGCATGGCGAAGGGCGATCTGTCCGAGACCGACCAACACCGTGGAGACAACGAAATCGGACGGCTTTTCAGCGCTCTGGCCGCGATGCGACAGAGCCTGTCCCACACGGTCAGTACCGTGCGCCAGGGCAGCCATCGTATCAATGACGACGCACGCCTGATCGCCCGTGACAACATGGATCTTTCTGCCCGTACCGAACAGCAGGCCGCCTCGCTTGAGCAGACCGCGGCCAGCATGGAAGAGCTGACGGCCACCGTTACCCAGAATGCCGAGAACTCGCACCAGGCCAGCCAACTGGCACAGGAAGCGTCCCGCCAGGCACAGCGCGGTGGCGAGGTCATCGTCGAAGTCCAGCAGACCATGCAGGGCATCAGTCAGAGTTCCCAGCAGATGGGCGACATCATTGCCCTGATCGACTCCATCGCCTTTCAGACCAACATCCTGGCACTCAATGCCTCCGTTGAGGCAGCGCGCGCCGGCGAGCAGGGCAAGGGATTTGCCGTGGTGGCCGGTGAGGTGCGCGCACTTGCCGGGCGCTCTGCCAGTGCTGCCGGCGACATTCGCGAGCTGATCGATAACTCGCTCAAGCGGGTGGGCGACGGCTCTGCGCTGGTGGAACAGGCCAGCAGCACGATGCAGGTCATTGTTGAATCCGTGCAGCGGGCCACGGAAATCATCGCCGAAATCGCCTCGGCCTCCCAGGAACAGAGCAGCGGCATCGGTCAGGTCAATCAGGCCATCTCGCAGATCGATCAGGTCACGCAGCAAAATGCCGAACTGGTACAAAATGCAGCGCGAGCGGCCGGTGAGCTGGAACGTCAGGCCCACGCCCTGCGTGATTCGGTGAATCTGTTTATTCTGCCGGATGAGCCTGCCCTGCAGACGCCACCGGAAGCCCCGAAAGCTACCACCTCTGCCCCTGCCCTGACCAACAGGACAACGACCGCCAGGGCATCCGCGCCCGTGGCTGATCAACGCCCCGCCCCGAAGGCAGACAAGCCCGCACCTGCACCTGCCGCCCCGGCTCGCAGCACGCGTGCCACCAGCGATGAAGATGAGTGGGAAACCTTCTAACCCGCCCGGTTCCTGTCACGCCCGGCGCTTGACTGCCTGTATCAAAAAGGACCGCTTGTGCGGTCCTTTTTGTATATCGGTGCCAGCGATAACGCTGCGAGTCACGGCGTCCCCGCACGGGTCTCCAGTGCCAGCAGTGCCTGCTCGATGGCATGCACATGGGCATCGTCATGACCCATATCGCGCAACGATGCTGCCAGCATCAGGAGATAATCACGATTGGGGCCGCTGGGACCGCACGCTGTCGAGATCTGCCGGGCAATTTCCAGCGCCGAGGCCTCACCCAGCCAGGCCTCGTTGCCCTCGGTGGCCATATAGACGAGCGCTTCACTGCGCTCGCCGTCATCAAAATAAAGATCGGTGACCACACGCAGATAACCGTTTTTTTCCCGGATATCGAGCCCGTCAAGCACATCAGGCGTGATCAGATAGGCCATGCCATGGCAGATGGCGCCGTCCTGCGGAACCAGTGTCGCCACACGCCCCGGCGCCTCAAGCGTGCCGCGATGATCATGCGAGCCCTGCCAGAAACGACGCGTCCACCCCTTGATGCTGGCAGGACGGCGTGTCTTGAAAACAAACCCGGTCTTGTAGATCAGGGAGCCATAACCAAACAGCCAGATCGGTTGCGCGGCATCGTCGGGGCAGGCGCTGGAAGACGAGGGCATCAGGGTTTCGGACATGGCACGAATCACGGTATTGGCAATGAACAATGAGAGACTGAAAATGAACGGTGCACGTCTTGATCAGCCGGTGCGCTCGGCGTCATCTTCATCGTTGTCTGCTACCAGCGCATTGGTGCGCGATAGAAGTTGTTCCACTTCGGGGCTGCCCGGTACTTCGGCGGCGTCATCGGGCTCCAGAATGGCATCCACATCGTCAATGGTACACAGCATGTCATCGACGACGACAAAGGGAACGCTGCCGCGCTTTTGTACCTGGCGTACCAGCTTCATGGAGGCGGGTACACATTTCAGCAGGGGGCTTTTCTGCCATGCCAGAGGGACGCTGGCCATCGCCTCGTGTTCATTGCAGCCCGCGGCCACGATATGCTCTCCTTCAAGCACGACGATGCCCGCAACAACCACGCCTGTAGTAGAAAGGTCGTCCATGGGTTCTTTTCCTCAAGTGCCCGATAAGAAAGGCCATTCTAAACGTCCGGGGCCAAATCATCACCTTTCAATCAATTGGTTATTCTCATTTCAAGGATATTCGTTACCCCCATCACTTCACGATACTTCCTTCCGCCTCTGAGCACCCCCTGAAAGCTGATCTTTCGTTTTCGGCGACCATGCTGGAAGTGGCGGGTTGAAGAATCAGGCGCCGACCACCACATGACGCAGGGTAATGGCCCACAATGTTCTAGACTCAGGGCAACGGATGTCGATCATCCCCTGACAACGATGGAGTGTACTCATGGACGAGGAAAAAAAGGGCCCCAGCGATAACCGCCCGGCACGCGATGCTACCGATGTGACCGCCGCCACACCGGAAACGGATGCATGGACCAACGATCTGGAAGATATCAATGATGGCACGGGCTCCACGGAGGACGCGTCCATCCTGCCCGATGAAAACGATGAGTACGCCGATCTGGTAGAAACCGGCGCGCTGGATGAAGATGAGCGTCTCGTGGATGAAAAGGACGCCGAGCTTGAAAACGAGCTTGAGGTGACCGATGCCGATGAAGAAGGGATCGAAGCCAATATCAAGGCACTCGATTTCGAGGAATCCGAAGGTGGCGATCATGTTGATCCCCAGCGTACCCGGCCGGATATGGAAAGCCGTGACCCGGATGACCTTTAAGCCTGACACTATTTGATCAGGTGGATTCAACAGGGGCCGATATCAATATCGGCCCCTTCTCATGAGCAGCCCCTGTTCATGGGCAATCGCCAGTACCGCTTACGCTTGCTCCAGCGGATTTTCCCCCTTGCTCCAGCGCCATGCGGTAATGTCCGGCATATCCTCAAAGTGCTCGCGAATATAGCGATGGTGCTGCTCCAGCAACCCTTCAAGCTCATCGATGATACGTACGGCGTTCTTGAGATGGCCCGGGGCATAGCGCAGGGCATCAAGTGCCAGATGGATGCGACTCATGTGGTTGAGCACGACCATGTCGAACGGTGTCGTGGTCGTCCCCTCCTCCTGATAGCCCCGTACATGAAAACGCTCGCTGCTGGAGCGACCATGCAGCAGCTGATGCACGACGCCCGGATAGCCGTGGAAGGCAAAAAGCACCGGCTTGCCGACCGTAAAGAGCTCCACGAAACGCTGCTGGCTCATGCCATGGGGATGTGAATCCCGCGGCGGCAGGCTCATCAGATCCACCACGTTGACCACCCGTACGGCCAGTTCCGGCAGATAGTGGCGCAGCAGATCGACCGCGGCCAGCGTCTCCTGGGTAGCAATATCGCCGGCACAGGCCATGACAATGTCGGGATCTTCCTGATCATCGCGCTCATTGCTGGCCCAGTGCCAGGTGCTGGCGCCTTGCGTGCAGTGCTCACGGGCCTCTTCAACGCTTAAATACTGCAGCTGAGGGTGCTTGTCGATGACAATGGCATTGAGATAGCTGGTGCTTTGAAAGCAGTGATCGGCCACCGATAACAGACAGTTGGCATCTGGTGGCATATAAATGCGCACCACCTCCGGCTGCTTGTTCAAAAGGTTGTCGATAAAGCCGGGCCCCTGATGACTGAAACCATTGTGATCGTTGCGCCAGCAGGTCGAGGTCAACAGATAATTCATGGAGGGAATCGGCTCGCGCCAGGACACTTCGCGAGCATGTTCAAGCCATTTGGCATGCTGCATGGCCATTGAATCCACAATGGTGGCAAACGCTTCATAGCTGGCAAAAAGGCCGTGTCGCCCGGTCAGGATATAGCCCTCCAGCCAGCCATGGCAGTTGTGCTCGCTAAGCACTTCCATGACCCGACCGTCCGGCGAGATGCTGTCATCTTCTTCATTGACCGGGCTCATCAGACACCGATCCGTGGCTTCAAAGACCGCGCCCAGCTTGTTGGAGTTGGTCTCGTCAGGGCAGAAAAGACGGAAGTTATGCGGATTGTCGCGATAGATATCGCGCATGAACTGCCCCAAGCGCTCGGTGGAGCTGGTCATCTCGCGCCCGCGATTGTCGTCATTCACCGAGACACCGTAATCGCCCCAGTCACGCAGCGTCAGAGGCTTGCGCAGTCGCCCGCCGTTGGCATGCGGATTGGATCCCATCCGCCGTTCGCCTTCTGGCGCCTGATCGGTCAGTGCCGCCAGCGGACGGCCCTGGTCGTCAAAAAGCTCGTCGGGACGATAGCTTCTCAACCATTCTTCCAGCAGCTTGAGATGCTCCGGGTTATCCTTCAGCCCGCCCAGTGGCACTTGGTGGGCGCGGTAGCTGCCGGCGATCGGCACGCCATCCACGCGATCCGGGCCGGTCCAGCCCTTGGGCGTACGCATGACGATCATGGGCCATTCGGGGGCCTCCTGACTGCCCTGCTCACGTGCCTTACGCTGGATCTCGCGGATATCATCCAGTGCGTTTGAAAGGGCATCATGCATGTCGCGATGGACCTGCATCGGGTCATCGCCTTCCACAAAGCGCGGCGAGTAGCCATGGCCCTTGAAATAGTGCGTTAGCGTTTCGTCACTCTGACGTGACATGACCGAGGCACTGGCAATCTTGTAGCCGTTGAGATGGAAGATCGGCAGCACGGCACCATCACGTTTCGGGTTGAGAAAGCGAATGCCTTTCCAGGAACCTTCCAGCGGTCCGGTTTCAGCTTCCCCATCCCCCACGACAGCGGCAGCGATCAGGTCGGGGTTATCAAATACCGCACCAAAGGCATGGGTCAGCACGTAGCCCAGCTCGCCTCCCTCATGGATGGAACCCGGCGTCGGCACGCTGACATGACTTGGAATGCCGCCGGGCGTGGAGAATTGACGAAAGAGCGCGCGCATGCCGGCTTCATCCCGGCTCACCTTCGGAAAATGCTCGCTATAGCTGCCTTCAAGCCAGACATTGGCCAGCACGGCCGGGCCGCCATGCCCGGGGCCGGCCAGATAGATCATGTCGAGATCGCGTGTTTTGATCTGATGATTCAGGTGAGTATAAATCAGGCTGAGCCCCGGCGAGGTGCCCCAGTGGCCCAGCAGACGTGGCTTGATATGCTCGATGCTGAGCGGCTCACGTAGAAGTGGATTGTCCCTGAGGTAAATCTGGCCTACCGCGAGATAGTTGGTGGCGCGCCACCAGGCATCCAGCTGTTCCAGCGTCTGTGTATCCACGGTGCTTCCTTCTGATCCCGCCTGCATGTTGGCTGACATGATCTCCTCCCTGAATTGAATGTCTGGCGTTTTATCTGCCGACGGATTCATTCGCCCTTATCCGTGTGCTTGCGCAGAAGACTGACGGTATGGCGTGCCAGCATGCCTTCTTCATCGGTGGGGATAACCCTGACGGTAATGGTGCTTTCGTCTGTCGAAATGATGTCGGGGTCATCGCCCTTGTTGGCCTCATGATCCAGCGCCACTGAATTGAATGTCTGGCGTTTTATCTGCCGACGGATTCATTCGCCCTTATCCGTGTGCTTGCGCAGAAGACTGACGGTATGGCGTGCCAGCATGCCTTCTTCATCGGTGGAGATAACCCTGACGGTAATGGTGCTTTCGTCTGTCGAAATGATGTCGGGGTCATCGCCCTTGTTGGCCTCATGATCCAGCGCCACTGGAAAGAGCGCCTTGAGTCTTTCAACGATCGCCTGGCGAATGGGCGCGGCGTGTTCACCGATCCCGCCGGTAAACACAAGACCATCAAAGCCGCCCAGGGCCACAGCCATGCGTCCGACCTCCTGAGCGGTGCGATAGACAAAAAAATCAATGGCACGTCGTGCCTCTGGCGAGTCGTCATCCAGCAGGGTCTGCATGTTGCTGCTGATACCCGAAATGCCCTTGAGCCCCGACTCCTTGTAGAGCATGTCCTGCAGGGCATCATGATCAAGGTCATGTTGCTGCTGAAGGTACAGCACGGTACCCGGATCCAGCGCGCCGCAGCGCGTTCCCATGGGCAGGCCGTCCAGCGCCGTAAAACTCATGGTGGTTTCCATGCTCTGGCAGTTGCTCATGGCGCACAGGCTGGCGCCATTGCCCAGATGCGCCACGATCACGTGCCCTTTGGACAGCGTCGGATCCAGCTCGGGCAAACGCTGGGCGATGTATTCATAGGAGAGGCCATGAAAGCCGTAGCGCTGAAGGCCCTTTTCAAACCAAAACCAGGGCAGCCCGGTCATCATGGACACTTCAGGGCGCTGATGATGAAAGGCCGTATCGAAACAGGCTACCTGCAGCACGTCGGGGGCGTAGCGCGAAACGGCGTCAATCCCGGTCAGATTATGGGGCTGATGCAGAGGGGCCAGCGCAATCAGCTCATCAAGGCGCCGGCGGACCTGCTCATCGATCACCACCGGGTCACTGAAATCGCGCCCGCCATGGAGGACGCGATGCCCTACGGCTACCGGGCGTACATTATCAAGGGCCTGCGTCACACGCTCGCGCAGCACCTGATAGGCCGCGCGATGATCGCCAACCTGCTCTTTTGACAGGGATTCATCAGCGATATCGTTGCCATCGGCCATATGCGCCTGAAGATGTGGCGCATCGGCGCCAATCTCTTCAATGGCACCATGTGCGGCCAGACGCAGCGCATCGTCATCTTCCAGAAAATACACCGAGAGCTTGAGGCTTGAAGAGCCTGCGTTGACCACGATAATGACTGGCGCTGCCTCGTTTGCCATAGCATTTTACCCTGCTCGAGATGCGGTGATTCGCGCCCATATCAGACAGCGGTCATCAATGGCCCCCCTAAAGGATTAGTGCACACGAGCAATAGGGTCAAAGCCTTGACGAGTACAACCGTCCGGGGGCTAACACACATTAAAAAGGCGGTGCACATCTGTGCACCGCCTTGACAGTCACCAATTACCGCGGCACTTATGGCACCTGCTGCACGGCCATATCGATGTCGCGCTGATCACGACTGCTGCTCATCCGCGCAAAGCGATGCAGCGTGATATCCAGACGCTTGATCATGCCTTCCACCAGTTCGATCTGCTCTTCTTCCATCTCACCGGCCTCGCGCAATCTCTCCAGCAACGCCTGACTGGCGTCAGTGAAGCGTTCATCAAAATCGCCCCAGGCGCAGGCCTGGTAAGCGTGGGCCAGGGCCGTCTGCCACTGCTTCAGGGCAGCCCGGGTCGGTGGGGTATCGTCCAGGCTGGTGACCCGGCGATAGTTGGCCAGAATCACATGACCCAGGTTCAGACCGGTCATGCCCAGATCCAGCAGATAGCGCTCTTCTTCCGGCAGCTGACTGTCGAAGTTGGCCAGACGCTGCACACGCTCCACCATGCGACCGTTGAACCAGTCTGCCGCTCGTTCACGCGAGTGTTTGCACGAACGCGCCCAGAGCTGATCCATGTCATCGGTAATGGCACGAATGGCACGTCGGCGCAGTACCAGAGCATTGGGGGAAGGCACGATCCGAAAGACGGTATAGAGGATGGTGAGCCCCAGCGCGATGGCCAGCGTGCGATCCATGAAGCTGCTGATATCGAAGGTCATGCTGTTACTGGGCATGGTCAGAATGGTGTAGATGATACAAAAGCCCAGTCCGTTAGCCAGCACGGGGCGGTTATTGAGTGCCATCAGCCCCAGAAAGAGCGGCGCCCCGAACACCATGACCAGCATGGGGTACTCGTGAGGAGCCTGTGCCAGCAGAATATTGCCAAACACCAGTGCCGCCATGGCACCGACGGCCCCCCCCTTCATGACCTTGCCCAGCATGACGGTCGGTGCGGGGAAGGAGGCAAACATGGTGCCAAAGATGACGGGCATCACCATCATCAGCACACCCGAGCCCCACTGAGTCGACACATAGATGATCGAACCAATGGCAAACAGCAGGCTGGATCGAATGCCGATGGTCAATGCCGGCATATAGTCACGATGGCGTGACAGGCGTGGCGCCTTGAGCCGGGTATTTTCGGCATCGTTGATGGCGTGATGGGCCTCGACCATGACACTGGCATAACCCAGCAGCATCAGCAGCCCCTGCGCCATGCGTCGTGCCAGCGGCGTCCCCTGGCGATGCAACTCAGCCTTTTGAATCCGCTGTCGAAGACTGTTGATCTCGCGCTTGCGCTCGCTGTAGGTCTGGCGTGAACGGACCCGCTCCATGGTATCGCGGATGTCCCTGAGCGCTTCATCAAACGCCTCACTTGCCAGTGTCGGTCGCTCACGCACCAAGCGGGCGTAGGTCTGCATTTCAGCCATCATGGACAGGGCCCGCTGGGATAGCAGGTAGGCGGCCCGGGCGCGCCCGGGGCCGTGCGGGCCTTCATAAATAACGGCACTGCTGTCATTGTTGAGCGTCAGCGCCTGCTCAAGTGCGGACATGATCTGCGCGCGTGCATCTGTCATCGAGACACTGGCATCAAGATGCATGGAAAGCGCCTTGAAGGTCTGATCGATGACCGTGTTGGCGTGGCTGTGGATGATGTATCTGACCCGGTCGGGCCAGAGCAGCATGCTGACAAGCGTGGCGCAGGTCGCCCCCAGTACGATCTCGCTGACACGCGCCACGGCAATGTCAAAAACACCCTGACTTGAGTTGTCATTAACGATGGTCAGTACCACGACAAGAATGGCCGTGGCGGCCCCCATCGCAAAGCCGTAGGTCAGATTGAAGTTACGGGTCAGCGCCGAAGAGGTGGCACAGATAAAGATCCAGACCATCAACAGCATCAGCGCCATGGCCGGCATCTGCATGCTCAGCGCCATGATCAGGACGCCTACTCCCCCACCGATCACGGTGCCGCCGATCTGACAAAACCCCTTTTCGATCACCAGCCCGCTCTGGGGGCGAATCTGCAGAAATACGGCCGAAATCAGCGCCCAGTAGGGACGGTCCAGCTGCATCTCCATGGCGAGATAAAGCGACAGGGCCATGGCCACCAGACCCTTGGTCGCAAACTTGAGGGTGTTGATGTCAGGCGTGAGATAGACGCGCCCCCAGGGGCCAAGAGCCATGATCAGGGATCCTGCTGCTCGACGTCACCGGTGGTCGCCGGTGGAATATCGGGATTACGGGCCTGCTCGCCGCTGTTGCCCATGCCCTGTGGCCGTACACCGTCCACACCCTCATCCTGTCGATCCTGGTCATCGATGCGCACGCTGGCGGTCATGCCCGAACTCAGATACACACCGTCCGGGATATGATCGATGGCGATATCCACAGGGATACGCTGGGACAGGCGTACCCAGGTAAAGGTCTGCTGCACCTGCGGCAGGAGCTGCCCGTCGGGCGTGGTGTTGGTGTTGGCGATCCCGCGACCGATACTGACCACATGCCCCTGCATCTCCTGATCACCGCCCATCAGCCAGATGCTGGCGCTGTCACCGATATCGATCGAGGGGATCTTGGTCTCCTCGAAATAGGCGGTGATATAAAACGAGCCGTCGCGCACAATCGACATCTGGGCGTTACCCTGGCTGACATAGTTGCCCTGGCGCAGCTGCAGGTTGATTACCGAGCCATCGACCGGCGATGTCACTACGCTACGATCCAGATCTATGCGTGCACTGTCGAGCTGCGCCTGAGCAAGATCGCGCTGGGCCCTGGCGATCTGCGCATTGAGTTTGGCGGTCTGGCGATTCTCGGTGCTGATGGCGTTGCTGCCCAGGCTGCGACGACGCTCATACTCATTCTCGTTGAGCTGGTAAGAGTACTCCCGATTGGCCAGCGTCGCCTCGGCCTGACGCACGGCCGCTTCATAGCGCTCGTGGTTGACGGTAAAGAGCACATCACCGGCCTTCACCTGCTGATTGTCATGGGCATTTAGATCCATGACCCAGCCCGAGACATCAGGCGCGATGGTGACAATATCAGCCCGAACGCGGGCATCGCGTGTCCAGGGTGTATACATGTAGTACTGCCACAGCCAGACACCCAGTGCGATGGCAACGGCTGCCAGCACCAGCGTAATGAAGACTCTAATAATCGTGCGCATTCAGGTTTCGCTTCTACAACACATGACTTGAAAGGTAGGTCACCACGGCCAGCACAATCACGAACAGACTTACATCGAACCACGCCTCCTGCCATACCCAGCGTGTCAGACCTGCCTTGTGCATCACGGTTCGCAGTAACGCCGAAATCACCAGGGACACCAGCGCAAACAGCAGCATCGGACTGATGAAGACACCGCCAATGGTAAGTTCACGCAGTAACACGCCCTTCTCCTGTCTCTATCCTGTCAAACACCTGGGCCACGAAAGGCGTTTTCATGATGGCGGGCTCATCGAAAATGAAGTGCCTGAAGCATAGTGCAGCGCCATGAATCCAGCGCTATTGAAAAGCGCCCATTCGATAACCGCTGCATTGTACGCGCCATATCATATGGCGACATTGCAGAATAAAGGCGCTTTTTTAAATGATGACCGAGCGAACTTCGCTTTGGAACATGTCGAGAATATTGCCCACAAAAAAACCGACCCCATAGGGGCCGGTTTCCTGTGTGTCTTGAAAGTCATGAAGACTATCAGGACAGGTGCTTAGAAGCTGTAGGCGATACCGGTGCCGAAACCATCACCAGTGTTGTTATCACGGTCGTACTTGGCGCCTTCCAGCCAGACGTACATCTGGCTACTCAGGTTATAGGTCGCGCCCAGCACAAACTCGTTGTAGCTCTTGTCACCGCCCTGATCAATACCGGAGAAAGAATCCGGATCGACAAGAGCAACGGCATTACGCTCTGCCCTAACATGCTGATAAGAACCGTAGAGATCCCCGGTACCGTAGCTATAGCGCGCACCAATGCCGTAACGATCAGCATTAGCATCATCTTCCCACTGGCCGTGCACCTGCTCCCATTTGGCAGCAATACGCAGATCATCATTCATTTGCCAAGTTGCATTCAGACCAAACTGCTGACCATAGGTGTGGTCATCGCCGTCGGCATCAATGTACTCAAAATTCCTCAGATTGTCGTAGACCGCAGCCAGCGTCCAATCACCAAACATGTAACGCAACCCACCGAACAAGGCGGCACTTCCACCGTCCTTGGTCTGGAACTGCCCATCCAAACCTGCGCGATCTCTAACGTTGTTTTGAAACTCTTGAGTATCTTCAGCATCACCATAATAACGGGTACCAACAGCGAACTGCAGCCCACTCAGAATTGGCGACGTATAAGTAATCTTGTTACCTTCGCGATAAGTACCACCGCCGATATCATTACCGCTGGTAGTATTACTAAAGTATTCATTGTTGGAGACAGGATCCTGAACCCAGTCATTGAGCAGGTCATCCCAGGAACCAATACGCAGATCACCGAAACTACCCGTCAAACCCAGGTAAGCCTGGTCACCCTTGGAAAGACCGGAAGCACTGGAATTAGAACCACCAGCAGCGTAATAACCTTTCTGCTGATCGGCATTGAATTCGAATTCGGCACGGAAATAGCCGGTCAAATCCGGATTAATGATGTGCTCGCCACGGAACCCAACAGTAGAACCGTTGTCGAAAAGCTCATCAGTCGTTTGGCCATCACCCTCTTTAGTGTTCACCCATCCCAGCTGAACGTTACCGTAAACGTCCATCTTGGAACCGTCCTGATTGTAAACCGTGGCCGCCTGGGCACCAGCCGCCATCGTGCCGAGCGCACCGGCAATCGCAGTCGCTAAGAGCGTCTTTTTCATCTTGATTTTTCCTTAACTGGCTAACTGTTCGATTGTCTGCCGTAGCAGATGCCCGAAGCCGGTGGCGTTCGAGCTTTTATTGTTTGTTGCTCGCCGGGCTACCTTATAACGGCGTTTTAACTAACGCAACAAGAAAAAAACAGCGTTTTCGTTCTTTTTACTATTGGACTACAACGCCGCTGTCAGGCCAATATTCTGGGGCAAACGCGTTACTTTTGTATGACAGTGCTTTATCACAACCCAAAAAAAGAGCGCCCTGTTCGGGCGCTCTTTTTCGTAAAAATAAAAGGCATCAAAGCGTTACATCATACAAATATACCCCGGCAAAACACGTGCCATTTCATTTGCAGCATAACGATTATTTTCTGCCTTTTTTGATGGTCTTATCGCTGATGAAGATGGGCAAGCTCGGACATCTTTTGTGCCAGTCTGCGCTTTTGCTTTTCCGCCTCCCTTTCCTGCTGGCGATCCTGCAGACGCTTGAGCTGTTCCTGCGCGTGTCTGGCATCCTCTTCTTCTACCCTGCCGGCTTCCTGTCCTTCCAGATCAATACGCGCCGCATTGACCCGAACCGACTTGAGATAGCGGGGAAGATTGACATAGCCCGCCAGCGCGCGGCGAATCAGCTTCTCACTGTAGGGCTCACGTGCGGCCAGTGCTTCATGAATACCAATGGCCAGCGGACGCGTATGACGCTCAAAAAAGGTTTTGGGATAACGGCGATACCACTGCTTTAAAAGCGCCTGAGGTGAAATGTCCTCCTGGACGGGTTCAGGCGGTGCTACATCGGCAACTTCGGACATTTTTTGCTCTGAGGGGGTGGATGTATCTTGCGGCGTCGATGAAGAAGCCATGGGCAGTGTTTCCGGCACGGAGGCCTCGGGAGAAGACGCCTGAGAAGTTTCAATGCCTGCCGACTCGATATTGCCGGTCTCTGCGCCCTCAAAAGCTACGGGCACGGCAGTCGCAACATCATCGGATGCCGTAGGCGATGCGGGCAAAGGCGCATCCTGAGCACCCGACATCTGCTGAATGCGTGTCAGGCGCGCTGTCAGTTGCTGATTGGTGCTTTCAAGCTCGCGAATGCGCGCTCTGGCACTTTCCAGACGTGCTGTCAGATCGCTCGCCTGCTTTTCCAGCGCCCTGAACACTTCATCAAAACGGTCGCTCACGCCCATCTCCCAAGGGTTTTCATGATGGATCCTGCATCTAACACCATCGAACCATACATCATTTTATGGGGCTTGCAGCCATCATCCGGCAAGGAAAACTCAACTTTCTGCGACACCATGCCTTTCATAACGTACAAAATCATACCTGGGCTGTTCCTCGGCGGGAGAACCTGCTACCCGCTCCATCTCCTGCCAGTCACTTTCCAGCGCCGGAAAAAAGGTATCGCCTTCAACCTCTACATCAATTTCTGTCAGATAAAGACGTGAAGCGCAAGGCAGCGCCTGCTGATAAATCTCACCGCCCCCGATCACCATGATCTCTTCAACACCTTCGATCATGGCCTGATCATCAGCCAGTGCAAAAGCACTCGCCAGGTCATGACATACCCGTACCCCGGGATGCTCGAAGGTGGTATCACGGGTTACCACGATATTGAGACGGTTGGGCAATGGCTTGCCGATGGAGGCAAAGGTAGCGCGTCCCATGATCAGGGGCTTGTGTAATGTGACTGCCTTGAAGAACTTCAGATCCTCGGGCAGATACCAGGGCAGCTTGCCATCAACGCCAATGACGCGATTGCGTGACATGGCAGCGATGAAGGCGATAGGCACCAGTGTTTCCTGCATTGTATCGCTCTCCGGTTTCATTACACGGCCACCTGGGCACGAATGTGCGGATGGGGGTCATAGTCATCAATGGCGATGTCTTCAAAGCGGAAGGCAAAAATATCCTTTACGTCAGGATTGAGCCTGAGTGCCGGCCTTTGCCTAGGGGCCCGCGTCAGCTGAAGGCGCGCCTGTTCCATATGATTGCTGTACAGATGCGCATCGCCCAGCGTATGAATGAACTCCCCGGGCGCCAGTCCACAGACCTGCGCCACCATATGCGTCAATAGCGCATAGCTTGCAATGTTGAAGGGCACGCCCAGAAAGATATCGCCACTGCGCTGATAGAGCTGACAGGACAGTTTTCCATCCGCCACAAAAAACTGAAACAGCGCATGGCATGGCGGCAGCGCCATCTCATCGACCAGTGCCGGATTCCAGGCCGACACGATCAGGCGCCGGGAATCCGGATTCGCCTTGATCTGCTCGATGACCCGGCTGATCTGATCGACATGACCGCCACCCGGTGCCGGCCAGCTGCGCCACTGATAACCATAGACCGGGCCCAGCTCGCCTTCGTCATTGGCCCAGGCATCCCAGATGGAGACACCGTTATCCCTGAGATAACCAATGTTGGTATCGCCGCTCAAAAACCAGAGAAGCTCATGAATGATCGAACGCAGATGCAGTTTCTTGGTCGTCAGAAGCGGAAAGCCCTGCGAAAGATCAAAACGCATCTGATGGCCAAAGATGGCGCGCGTACCCACGCCCGTACGATCATGTTTTTCCACGCCATGATCGAGCACCTGCTGCATGAGTTCGAGATAGGGCTGCATGTACTTGAACCGTTTATACCTGTGAAGAAGAACGCGCGTCGTCAACATCCTGACGACGCGACCAGACCACCAGCGCCACACCCGCCAGCAGCATGGGAACACACAAGAGCTGCCCCATGGTCAGCCAGTCAAAGGCGATAAAACCAAGCTGCGGGTCGGGACGGCGGAAGAATTCGATGAAAAAGCGGAAGGCACCATAGCAGATCAGAAACAGTCCCGAGATCAGACCACGCTGACGCGGCTGGCGTGAGACGGTCCAGAGAATGCAAAAGAGCACCACGCCTTCAAGGGCAAACTCGTAAAGCTCGGAAGGATGCCGCGGCTCGGGGCCGTACAGGGGATACACCATGCCCCAGGCCACATCCGTGACGCGTCCGGGCAGTTCCTGATTGATGAAGTTGCCCAGTCGCCCGGCCCCCAGCCCGATGGGCACCATGGGCGCAATAAAGTCGGTGAGCTGAAAAAAGGTCAACCGATGTCGGCGCGCATAGAGCAGTGATGCGATCAGTACCCCGATGAGACCGCCGTGAAAGCTCATGCCGCCTTCCCAAACCTTGAACACCCACAGCGGATTGGCCAGGAACTGCTCCCAGCCGTAAAAAAGGGCGTAACCGATGCGCCCGCCCAGCACCACACCCAGGGCACCGTAAAAGATCATGTCACCGACCTGGTCCTTTGTCAGACCAAGCCGCTCGGCGCGTACGCGGGCCAGCCACCAGGCACCCACGAACCCTACCACATACATCAGGCCGTACCAGTGAATGGCCAGCGGTCCAAGCGAGATCGCTACCGGATCAAATTGCGGATGATGAAACATGCAACCTTCCCTGCAGAAGAGCCATACCAGACCCGACAACATCACCCCTTCGCAGGCGATGCCATGACAGCGGCGAGTCTACCATGACCATCAGGCCTCGCGCCTTTATGCCAATGCTCGTCTGCTTGTGTACGGCGCGTTAAGGTAGCAGCCTGATCAACGCCCTCGAGTTGCCATGAGACTACGCAACACCATACTACTGACCATCATCTGTCCCCTGCTGCTGACGCTGATCACCTTCAGCGCCGTGGCGCTCTGGGTGCTAGAAGACAACATGGCGCAGCGCCAGCAGGAAGAAGTGCGTCTTATTGCCCACGGCATACGTCTGCCCCTGTCACAGGCACTGATCGATCATCAGCAGCAGGCCCTGCAGGACGCCTTGAGCACCACCTTTTCACTGTCGCGCCTTTATGGTGCCTTTATTCTCTCCCCGTCAGGCCAGCAGATTGCCGGCGTAGGCCTTGCCGGCGGTCTGCATGATGACGACCTGCTGCAACGGGTGATCAACGCAGGACAGGATGCAGGGCGCTATTCGCAGCAGAACGGGCAGGACTTTTACACTTACCTGCTGCCATTGACCAACGCACAGGGTGAAGTGCTGGGCGTCCTGCAGATCAACCGGCTGGCCACCGGCATCGAGCGCTACATGAGCCTGATGACCACCGTGGCACTGCTGCTGGCTGTCCTCATTGGCATACTGGTCGTCCTCATGGTGTGGTGGGGCTTTCGCCGTTACGTGGACCGCCCGGTCAACCGGCTCTATCGCAGCATGAAGGCCGTCCAGGGCGGCAATCGCCTGCACCGGATGACACCCGGCGGGGCCCGGGAGTTTCGAGAGCTTGGCGAGGCGTTCAACGCCATGCTCGACGCCGTGGCCCACAAGGAGCAGGAGGTCCGTGAACAGCAACAGCAGCAGCTCGCCCTGGAGCGCAGTCTGAAAAAATCCCGGCGGCTTGCCGAAATCGGCGTTCTGGCCGCAGGCGTTGCCCACGAACTTGGCTCGCCACTCACGGTCATTGATGGACAGGTTCAGCGTTTGCAGCGCCGCGAAGATCTGCCCGATGATACACGCCAGCGCCTGGCACGAATCAGACACGAGACGCGGCGCATGGAGAATACCGTACGCCAGTTGATGGACATGGGGCGGCGCCACACGCTGCATCCGGTGCAGCGCTCGCTGGCGTACATGATAAGTGAGGCAGAACAGCTGGCACGCGATGCCCTGCATCTTGAAAAGGCGCATCCGCTGCTCGTGACCCATCTGCCGGCCAGGGATGCCATCACCGTGGACCCGCAGCGATTTCAGCAACTGCTGGACAACCTGGTCAAGAATGCCTTTCAGGCCGGCAGCCACCGGGTCGACATTTCAGCGCACTACTCGGCGGCAGGCGTGGTGCTGCGTATCGAAGATGATGGGCCGGGCATTGATGCCGAGCACCGCAGCCGGATTTTTGACCCCTTCTACACCACCCGAGGGGCCGGCAAGGGAAGCGGGCTGGGACTGACCATCGTTCACCAGACACTTGAGGATCACGGCGGGCATATCACGCTGGAAGAGAGTGCACTCAAGGGAGCGGCCTTTGTGATCACCCTGCCCCCTGAAACGCTATTGCCGCCTGACGCTGCCACCACCAACGACACTGCAACTGGCAGAGACGATATGAAAGATGTCAGTAATGGGGAAAATACCATGCCACGGCGTCACGGCCATGACTGATCGTATTCTGATTGTCGAGGATGACGCTGCCATTCTTGAGCTTTTGACCGAAGAGCTCGAGGAAGCCGGCCATGTCGTCACCGGCATCGACACCGCCGAGCGAGCGCTGACGCTGTCTGATACTCCCTTTGACATCATCATCAGCGATATCCGTCTGCCCGGCATGGATGGGATGACACTGCTGGACACGCTGGTACAGCAGTCCAGAGCACAGCAGGCCAGTCGACCGGCCATCATCATCATTACCGCCTTTGGCAGCATCGAGCAGGCCGTAAATGCCCTGCAGCGCGGTGCAGACGATTTCCTGACCAAACCGCTCGACCTTGATCAGGTGCGCGCCAGCGTCGCGCGACTGACCCGACGCCAGGCATTAACGACACACCAACAGGCCAGCGGAACACGCGACACCTTTCATCTGGACGAGCTATCAAGCTGTACCCCGGCCATGGGGCGGCTTTTTGATCAGGCCCGGACCCTGGCGGCGCAGCAGGCCGCCGTCCTGATTCAGGGAGAAAGCGGTACCGGCAAGGAGCTTCTGGCTCACGCGCTGCACCGGGAAGGTCCTCGCCGAAAGGGTCCCTTTATTGCCGTCAACTGTGCCAGCATCGCGGCCGATGTCATGGAAAGCGAGTGCTTTGGCCACGTCAAAGGCGCCTTTACAGGCGCCATTGCCAACCGCCGCGGCCTTTTTCAGCAGGCTCATGGCGGCACGCTCTTTCTCGATGAGGTCGGCGATATGCCACTTGCCCTGCAGGCCAGGCTGCTGCGCGTACTGCAGACACATCGTGTCAGGCCCGTAGGCAGTGAAGAGGAGCAGCAGATTGATGTTCGTATCGTGGCCGCGACCAATCGCCCTCTCGAAGAACTCATCGAGGCCGGTCTTTTCCGCGAGGACCTGTTCTACCGACTGGAGACCTTCAGTCTGACCCTGCCACCGCTGCGCGAGCGACCCGACGATATCACCCTGCTGGCGACGCATTTCATCGAGCGCTACAGCCGGGAACAGGGCCGCAGCGCCATGACCCTGTCACCTTCAGCGCTATCGCTACTGTGGGCCTACCCCTTTCCCGGCAATGTCAGGGAGCTGGACAATGCCATTCTGCGCGCCGTGACCCTGGCCAGAGCAGACATGCTGGAACCCGATGACTTTCCCGAGCGCTTTCGCCAGGCGGCAACATCAGCGCCGGACAGTCAAGATGCTCGCACTCGGGAGTGGCTCAGCCTTGAACAGATGGAACAGCACTATATCAAGCGCGTCCTCGACGCCGTCGACGGCAACAAGCGCCGCGCCGCAGACATTCTGGGTATTGGCCGCAAGACGCTTTATCGACGTCTCGAGGAGCGCGATACGCCCTAGCCTGCCCTTCTGCTCAAGCACCTGTACCCCTTCTGATACTAGCTGGAGGCCAGCGTGTAATCCTTTTGGCGTCGTTCACGGCGACGCTCGCGACGTTCTGCCAGCACGGCGGGGTCCCCCAGGCACAGCAGTCGTGTCCAGCCGTTATGACGTACCAGCAGATAAAACATGACCGGCAGTGCCGTCATCAACAGCCAGCGCGGGGCCAGTGACGTCACCATGTCATGGTGATCAAGCATAACCTGGATGCTCAGGTGCAAAAACATGATGACCATGGAGGCTTCGCCCACCACGCCCACGCTTTTGGAGATAACCGGCACGCGAGCCAGCTGACGTGACAACGCCATCAGCACCAGCGTGATGGCAAGCGCTGCCAGAAGGCTCAATACCGGCATACCGTAGTCGGCATACTTCATGTCCATCGTGAAGTGGGGATTGGCCTGTACCAGCCACATGGAGAGCAGTCCGGCCAGTGTGGCCGGCAATAGCACGTGCATTTTTTCGACATCGATCCTGTAATGCGCCACCAGGTGCCCCAGGTAAAAACAGGGGGCCGCCATCAGGACCACATTAAGATTGCCGATCAGCCAGAACTCTCTGAAAAACCACTGGTTTACGGTGGCAAGTCCAAGCATGCCCAGCATGACAAGGCCCGTGGTACGCAGCGACAGACGTGTCAGCAGCCAATTGATCAGCTGCTGGGTGGCCCAGAAACAGGTCACGAACCAGAAAGGCGCCAGGCCCGATATCAGCGCACGCCCTCCCAGCGCCATATCCAGCAGTGCATCAAGGAGCGACTGAGCTTCACCCAGCGACTGATAGAGTACCGGGGCATACAAAAGCGCCATGAAAAAGCTGTAGGGCACCAGCAGGTGCAGGCTTTTGCGTCCCAGATAGGCCTTGAGATCGGCATTGGGCCTGAAGAGGTAACCCGCAATGATGAAAAAAAGCGGCATATGAAACAGAAAGAAAAAATTCCTCCAGTACCCGGATGTCATGTGGCCATACACCACCATCATGATGCCGAGTCCTTTCAGAATGTTGATCCATTCAAGCTTCTTGACCATGGGCAGTCACTATCCGTTGATCGTTATCGTCCCTTGGGAGAGCAACGACCATGCCAACATGAGAAGCCTGCACAAAAAAACATTAAACTCATGTTTTTAAAGGATATCTTCCATAACATGACAACAGGATGAATCTGGACAAGCCTCACACCCCATGTATCAGAACGACACATGGGTCGCCATGACACATGGTCAAGGTGGGTCAAAACGAGACAGGGGAGGTCAGAAGGACGCGCGCACGGGCAGATATCAGTCCCGTGGTGGCAGCAGATGGGCCAGCTCCCACTCCTTCATGCGCTGATAGACCAGCTCGCGCGTCTCGGTCAGCGAATGCAGTGCCAGCACATCACTGACCAGATTCTGCGCCCCCTCCAGCGATACGCGACGTATCGCAGCGCGCACGCGTGAAAGGTTGGGCGCGTTCATCGACAGCACTCGATAGCCCATGCCCATCAGCAACAGTGCACCGATCGGGTCCCCCGCCAGCTCACCACATACCGACGCAGAGATATTGAGCCGTCGACTTTCGCGTGCGATATGATCCAGCGCCCTGAGCACCGCCGGCTGACAGGCATCATAAAGTCCTGATACGCGAGCATTGTTGCGATCTACCGCCAGCAGATACTGAATCAGATCATTGCTGCCTACCGAGAAGAAATCAACGCGCTCTGCCAGCGCCTCCAGCTGATAAATCACTGCAGGCACCTCCAGCATCACACCCAGCAGCGGTCGCTCTACCTGGACCCCATCGTTACGCAGTTCCTGTATGGCGCGCTCCAGCAGGCGACATACCGTATCGACCTCCTCAACGCTGGTGACCATCGGCAGCAGAATACGCAGGTTATCCAGCCCCTCGGCGGCCCTGAGCATGGCACGCAGCTGTACCATCAGCACTTCAGGGTGATCCAGCGTCACCCGAATGCCACGCCAGCCCAGAAAGGGATTGTCTTCTTCGATGGGAAAATAGGGCAACGACTTGTCACCGCCGATATCGAGCGTGCGCATGACCACCGGCAGCGGTGCAAACCCCTGAAGCTGCTCACGATAGATCCGCGTCTGCTCCTTCTCGCTGGGAAAGCGCTGATGCATCATGAAGGGCACTTCGGTGCGATAGAGCCCCACCCCATCGATTCGCGCAGCAGGCGAGCCGCTCATTTCCACCGCCAGTCCGGTATTGATCATCAACCGGATACGAAACCCGTCACTGGTTTCGCTGGGCAGGGACTGCTCGCTCTCGAGCATCGAGGTGAGGGCTTCCTCCTCCTCGATCATGCTCTCATAGCGCACCAGAAGATCCGGCTGCGGTCGCAGGATCAGGCGTCCACGATAACCATCCACGATCATCGGTGTGCCGGCCAGTCGCGAGATAGGCAGATCACTCATGCCCATCACGGCCGGGATCCCCATGGCCCGTGCCAGTATCGCCACGTGTGAGGTACTCGACCCTCGCAGCGCGACCAGACCCGCCAGCTTTTCCCGCGGAATTTCACCGAGCTGCGCGGCACTGATTTCATCGCCGACCAGAATGGTGCGATCCGGATAAACCGGCGGACGGGCACTGCTGTCCTTTTGCAGATGCGCCAGCACTCGGCGCCCCAGATCACGAATATCCGCAGCACGCTCGCGCAGATAATTATCATCCACACGCTCAAGATAATTGACGTGACGCTGCACGACCCGCGACAACGCGTAGGGTGCCCACTGCCCTTCACGAATGCGCTTTTCAACCTCGTTGCCCAGCGCGGCGTCTCCCAGCATCTGCTGATAGACATCAAACAGCGCCTGCTCCTGCGCCGAGATGCGACTCGCCAGCCGCTCGGCCGCCTGACGAATATCGTGGCGCACGCAGTCGATGGCCTCGCGCAGGCGCACAACCTCGGCTTCGACATCCTCGGGGACTCGCTCGGGAACCGCTTCGAGATTGGCCGATGGCACCACCACAAAGGCTTCACCGATGGTCATGCCCGGGGCGGCAGCGATGCCGTTCAAAAGCGCCTGCGTACTGGGGTCACTCAAGCGCGCCAGCGCACCGGTAGACAGGGCATGCACCAGTACGCCGGCCAGCTGTGCGGCCATGGTGATCAGAAAGGCTTCTTCACCTTCGCCGAACTGGCGTTTTTCACGCTGCTGTACCACCAGAACGCCCAGCACGCGGCGCTGGTGAATAATGGGAACGCCAAGAAAGCTTGAATAGCGCTCTTCGCCGGTTTCGGCAAAGTAGCGAAAATGGGAATGCGACGGGGCCTCCTCAATATTGAGAGGCTCTTCACGCTGACCGACAAGCCCCACCAGACCCTCGCCCGGCTTTAGCGTCACCTGCCCGATCGCCGAGGCGTTCAGGCCAATGGTATCCATCAGGATGAAGCAGTCACGCTCGTCGTCGCGCAGATACACCGAGCAGACATCGGTCTGCATTGCCTTGCGTATGCGCCGCACAATGATCGACAACGCCGCATCCAGACTGCGGGCGCCGTTAACCTCCTGAACGATGCGGCGAAGAATTTCGAGCATGACGTTATATTTTCATCCCTGTGTATCTGCCATGAACAAAGCGCCCGGACATGACGGACGCCTGAACATGCAATGGCCGCTATTGGCCGGCCGCATCCACCGAATTCTCTCCGGGCAAACGCGGCGCCAGCTCTCGCAGGGCGCGCCGGTAGACGTCACGCTTGAAAGACACCACCTGACCCAGAGGATACCAGTAACTGACCCATCGCCAGCCGTCAAACTCGGGCTTGGGCGTGGTATCCACACAAATGCTTGATTCCTGACATCGCATGCGCAACAGGAACCACTTCTGCTTCTGGCCGATGCAAAGCGGGCGCGAATGGGTACGAATCAGTCCCTTTGGCAGTCGATATCTGAGCCAGCCACGCGTACAGGCCAGTATATCAACGTCATCAGGATGCAGGCCGATCTCCTCTTTCAGTTCTCGATACAAGGCGTCATGAGGTGTCTCATCTTCCTTGATACCACCCTGTGGAAATTGCCATGCATTTTGTCCTACCCGTCGTGCCCACAGCACCTGGCCACCGCAGTTGGCAATGATGATGCCAACGTTGGGCCGGAAACCGTCGGGATCGATCACGACTTGCCACCTTTTGAAAATAGATTACAGGCATTCTTCCACAAAGCGCGAAAGCGCATCAATATGCTGCGCAAGGGCAGGCACGTGTTGTTGCGCATATTAAAGCGCAGTCATCTTTGTAATAATGAAACTAAACAAACCGACCCTTGCCTTTGATGGGAGCTTCCCCCTTGACGCTGGCCATTTTCGATCTCGACAACACGCTGCTTGGCGGCGACAGCGATCACGCCTGGAACGATTTTCTGGTCGAACGGGGCATTGTTGATCGTGACCACTTCCGCCGGGAAAACGATCGGTTTCATCGCGCCTACGAGGCCGGCACCCTGGATATTCATGAGTATCTGGCCTTCGCACTTGCGCCACTGACCCGCCACACCATGGCGGAGCTTGATGATCTGCATCGGCATTTCATGGCAGAGCGTATCGAGCCCATCATCCTGGCCCAGGGCGAGGCGCTTCTGGAAACGCATCGCGCACGTGGTGATCAGATTCTGATCATTACGGCCACCAATCGCTTTGTGACAGCCCCCATTGCTCAGCGGCTCGGTGTCGAGCACCTGATCGCCGTGGAGCCTGAAATGGTCGAGAATCGCTATACCGGGCGCGTCACGGGCACCCCCAGTTTCCGCGAAGGCAAGATTACCCGGCTGGAACACTGGCTTGACGAGCACGACATCTCGCTTGAAGGCGCTTTTTTCTACAGCGACTCTCAAAATGATCTGCCGCTGCTGGAGCGGATCGACAATCCGGTAGCCGTCGACCCGGACCCGATACTGGCCGACATTGCCAGAAAGCGTAGCTGGCAAATCATGACCCTGCGGGATCGCGACGAACGACGTGATTCCCTATAATCGACATATCCATCGTGGAGTGTGTCATTTTGACACCCCTGGCAGCACCGGAAGGGAATTCTCATGGGATCTCCCCGCTTGAGGAACGGCCCCCGGTCAGACAATGGAAATGCCGTTTGACCCAGCGTGTCCTGTTTGTCATTCACCCATCTGCGACGATGACGCTTCGGCGTGTAAAGGCCCCGTGTCATGTCGATTGACAGATCAGGACGCAAATCTCGCATCAAACCGAGCGTGAGAAGCCATGGCAGCAACGACGTATGATGTTCTTATCGTGGGTGGCGGCGTATCAGGCACTGCCCTTTTGTATGAACTGGCCCGATATACCGATCTGAAAGCCATCGGTCTGGTCGAGAAATATGACAAGGTTGCCATTGTCAATTCGCATGGTCGCAACAACAGCCAGACCATTCACTGTGGCGATATCGAGACCAACTACACGCTGGAAAAGGCGCGCACGACCAAGCGTACCGCCGGCATGGTGGTCAATTTTGGCACCAAGCTTTCTGCAGAAGAACGCGACAGCATCATCTACCGCTATCCCAAGATGGTACTGGGCGTAGGTGACAAACAGTGTGACTTCCTGCGCAAGCGCTTTGACACCTTTCGCGAACTCTTCCCGGAAATGCGCCTTCTTGAGCGCGATGACATCGCCGCCCAGGAACCCCGGGTGGTAGAAGGTCGCGATCCGGCCGAAAAGATCGTGGCGCTGGGCTCGCCCAACGAATATACGGCCGTCAACTACACCACGCTGTCGGAAGCCTTCGTTAAATATGCTGAGCAGGATGCCGAGAAAAAGGGCATGACCTGCGACCTGCACCTCTCGACGCCGGTGCACAAGATCGAGAAGGAAGGCGATCTTTTCAAGGTCACCACGCCCAACAAGGGGACACTGCAGGCACGCTACGTGGTCGTGGCCGCCGGCGGCCACTCGCTGCTGTTTGCCCATCAGATGGGCTATGGTCTGGACAAGTCCTGTCTGCCGATGGCCGGCTCGTTTTACTTCACGCCCAAGGTGCTCAACGGCAAGGTCTATACCATCCAGAACGAGAATCTGCCGTTTGCAGCCGTACACGGCGACCCCGATGTACTGGTGGACGGCAAGACCCGCTTTGGCCCCACGGCCCTGATGCTGCCGCTGCTCGAGCGCTATAACAGCAAGACCTTCACGGAATTCCTGCGCGTGTTCCGCTTTGATGGCAGCGTGGCGAAGGTCTTCTGGGACCTGCTCAAGGTGCGTGATATTCGCAACTATGTCTTCAAGAACTTCATGTACGAAGTGCCGGTACTGCGCGAGAGACTTTTCTATCAAAGTATCAAGACCATTGTGCCCGGCCTTCGGGTAGAAGATGTCGAGTTTGCCAAGGGCTTTGGCGGCGTGCGCCCGCAGCTGATCGACAAGACCGCCAAAAAACTGGTCATGGGTGAAGCCAAGATCGATCCCGGTACCGGTATCGTATTCAACATGACGCCCTCGCCCGGTGGCACAAGCTGTCTGGGTAATGCCGAAAAGGACATGTACCTGGCGCAGCAGTTCCTTGGCTTCAATATCGACAAGGAAGCGTTCGAGCGTGACCTCCTGATGGGTGAAGTCGAGCTCCGGGGTCTTGATGAAAACCCGCAGATGTCACCCGAAAAGTCATCTCATGGAGAAGACCTCGAAGGCGAGCGGGAAAAGGAAAAGCAGGATAAAAGCGTCGGTCCCGGCGCCTGAATTCACAGGCCAGCGGCTGGCACAAAAAAGGCACCCTTTCGGGTGCCTTTTTTTATGACAAGACTGATATCACCACGGCATCTTCAGGCGGCCGCGTTCAAACGCTGGCGTTTAACCGCACTCAATATCAGGGCAAGCGCCATCAGAGCCAGAACGATAAAACCAACCAGCGTCCAGCCGGGCAGGGAAACGCCCAGAAAACTGCCTTCGATATCGGCGCACTCGCCTGAAGCGCTCAGCACCGTAGCAATCACGCTTTTCAGTGGCAGCACTTCCATCATGTAATCCAGCCCCGGCCCACAGCTGGGGACCTGATCAGCAGGAAGGCTTTGCAACCAGACATGTCGACCGGCCAGAAAGATACCGGTACCGGCACCGATCAACGCCAGCACACCATAGACGCTGCCGCCCCATCCTCTGGGGTTGTGCAGCGCTCCAATGATCAGGGGCACCAGCGCCGCCAGCACGGCAACGCGCTGAAAGGTACACAGCGGGCAGGGCTCAAGCCCGAAGCCATACTGCAACACCAGCGCAAAGGCCAGCATGAAAATACAAAAGGCGCTACCAGCAAGACACCACTGGCGTGCTGACCGGTTCAAAAGATTCGACATGCGTTGCTCCACCAATTTACGTTATTACTTCGTTATGAGGCGCCAGTATTGACCTTCAATTGGCGCGCATGTTCGAAATAACGCTGCATAAAGGTCGAGAAATCAACGTCGTCATTCTCTTCCGTTTCGCGCTGCTGTTGATGGGAGGTTTCCACCAGTTGATCCAGCAGCGTGTCACGCGCCGGATCCATGGATGTGTCTGCAAACCATTGTGCATGCTCACGCGCACGTGCCAGTGACCAGCTCACGAAGTCATCGCCACTGTCCTGCATCTGCTGATACATGCGACCGGCCGGCGTCTTCTCGGGATGATGAATCAGGGCGCGCAGCTCGCTCAGGGCCTTTTGATGAGGTGTGGCGTCATCATTACTGTCCATCAGCTCGGCAATGGGTGCCATGGCATCAAAAATCTCTTCCAGACACTCATGCAGCGGGCGATCACCGCTGGCGAAGGAGAGCATCAGCGAGGCATCGCGACCACCACGCACCACCTGGGCGCGGTTATCATCAAGGCGATCACACTCCTGATCATCGATCCAGGGACTGGGCGAGAGCAGACACCAGACCAGGAACGTGTCGATAAAGTGAATCTGCTGCTCATCGATGCCCAGTGGCGTGAACGGATTGAGATCCAGACAGCGTACTTCGATATATTCGACGCCGCGCGACTCCATGGCCTGGGTCGGCGTTTCATCATGGCGCGCCACACGCTTGGGGCGAATATCGCTGTAATACTCGTTTTCAATCTGCAGCATGTTGGCATTGAGCTGGCGCCATTCGCCCTCTCTCTCAACGCCCTCACGCTCATAATCGGGCCACGGCGTGACAATGGCATGGCGCAGGGTGCCGATATAGTTTTCAAGCGAGTTGAAACAGATCCTCAGCTGTGACTGCACCTTGTTCTGGTAGCCCAGATCGCTCATGCGAAGCGTAGAGGCGGTATCCGAGATCAGGGTCTGACGACCATGAGGCAGCAGCCCGGCATCACGCCCGTCAAGGAAACTGCGATCCACCGCAGGCGATGCGCCGAACAGATACATCAGTACCCAGCTATTGCGACGGAAGTTACGGATCAGATCAAAATAGGCGCGCGAACGAAATGCCTGTGCCGACACCGCCTGCTGGCCGTCAATTTCCTGTAGATGCGTCCAGAGCTCATCGGGCAGCGAAAAGTTGTAATGGATACCGGCAATCGACTGCATGATGCGCCCGTAGCGCATATCCAGACCGTTGCGATAGACCCGCTTCATGGTACCCACATTGGAGTTGCCGTAATCGGCAATCGGAATGCTGTCGTTGCCATCGAGTTCGGCCGGCATGCTGGCCGGCCAGATCAGTTCCTGCCCCAGGTAGCGATAGCTGTAACGATGAAGATCGCCCAGAAAGGCGAGCGCATCCGAGGGCCGGGAAAAGACCGGCGTGATGTACTCCAGAAGTGATTCCGAGTAATCGGTCGTGATATAGGGGTGGGTCAGCTTCGAGCCCAGAGCATGCGGATGAGGCGTTGAAACGATACGCCCCTGCGAATCCACGCGCAGCCCTTCCTTTTCAATGCCCCGGCGAATGCGGCCAAAAAGGCCCTGCTGCGCCGGTGCGCTCAATCCATCGATGCGGCGAGTGAATTGCTCGGACAAGGTTGAACACCTTCTCTTGCGGGAGCCCGCGCGCATGCCGGCAGGTTGCCGAGGCAGGGCTCCGGAACTGTTTTCGTCGACCAGCGCCTGCTGATATTACGTCAGTCAGGCGCTGGCATCTGCCAATAGTATGCTCATTATGAAGCGCCACCCTGGCCTTTCAAGCGCCAAAGTGTGCATGCTAACGAGTTTATCATCTCAGCGCTTGCGATCCTGTGGCTTGCCGGCGCCCGCCTTGAGCAGCGCCGCGCCCAGCGCGCCGACCGGCTCCTGCGTAGAAGCCGTCTCCCTGTGACGCGTCTGAGGTTTGCCACGTCCGCGGCGCCCCGCGCTGTCATCCCTGCTGCCCTGCTCGTTGTCCGGCGTATCATCAAGACGCATGGACAACGCAATACGCTGACGCGCCTGATCCACGTTCATGACCTTGACCCTGACCACATCGCCGGCCTTGACCACCGAGCGCGGATCCTGCACGAACTGATGCGACAGCGCCGAAATATGTACCAGACCATCCTGATGAACGCCGACATCTACAAAGGCACCAAAGTGGGTGACGTTGGTAATCACGCCTTCCAGCACCATGCCGGCGACCAGATCGCTGACCTTCTCGACGCCTTCCTGAAACTGCGCGGCGCGAAATTCAGGCCGTGGGTCACGACCGGGCTTTTGCAGCTCCTTTAAAAGATCGCTCACCGTCGGCAGTCCGAAGCGCTCATCGACATAATCTGCGGCGCGAACGCTGCGCAGGAAATCACTGTCACCGATCAGCGCCTTCAGATTCCGACGACTGGCCTGAGCAATGCGCTCTGCCAGCGGATAGGCCTCGGGGTGGACCGCCGAGGCGTCCAGCGGATTGCTGCCACCGTTGATGCGCAGAAAACCCGCGCACTGCTCGAAGGTCTTCGGCCCCAGCCTTGCGACCTCAAGAATCTGGCGGCGATTGTCAAAGGCACCATGGCTGTCCCGCCAGGCCACAATGTTATCGGCCAGCGTATTATTAAGCCCCGACACCCGCGCCAGCAGCGCCGAAGAGGCCGTATTGAGATCCACCCCCACAGCGTTAACGCAGTCCTCGACCACGGCGTCCAGCGAGCGGGCCAGCATCAATTGCGAGACATCATGCTGGTACTGCCCCACCCCGATGGATTTGGGATCGATCTTGACCAGCTCCGCCAGCGGATCCTGCAGGCGGCGGGCAATCGATACCGCACCGCGAATGGTGACATCCAGCTCCGGCAGCTCGCGCGAGGCAAACTCGGAGGCGGAATAGACCGAGGCGCCCGCCTCGCTCACCATGACCTTCGCAATATCCCGTCCCTTGAGCCGGTCCAGCAGATCAGCGGCCAGCCGGTCGGTTTCGCGACTGGCAGTGCCGTTACCGATGGCCACCAGCCCGACATCGTGTTTTTTACACAGCGCCGTCAGCGTCTCCAGCGAGGCTTCCCACTGGTTGCGCGGCGCATGGGGATAGATGGCCGTGTGATCGACCACCTTGCCGGTGGCATCCACCACCGCCACCTTGACGCCGGTGCGAAGCCCCGGATCGAGCCCTAGTGTCGCACGCGATCCGGCCGGTGCCGCCAGCAGCAGGTCCTTCAGGTTATCGGCAAAAACGCTGATGGCTGTAGCCTCGGCCTGCTCGCGCAGCTGCCCCAGAAGCTCGGTTTCCAGATGCGTGTAGAGCTTGACTCGCCAGGTCCAGCGCACCACTTCCTTTAACCAGCGATCGGCGGGACGTGCGTGGTCACTGATGCCAAACTCCCGCGCGATCTCAACCTCACACGGATGCACGCTCGCCTCGTCTTCATCGGGCAGTTTGAGCGCCAGCCCCAGCACGCCTTCCTGACGGCCACGAAACATGGCAAGCGCTCGATGCGACGGCGTCTTGATGAGCTTTTCGCGATGATCAAAGTAATCCGAAAACTTGGCGCCGCTGCTCTCCTGACCGGCCAGCACCGTGGCGACCAGCTCGGCCTCCTGCCAGAGCCGCTCACGCAGTCGGCCGACCAGCGCAGGTGATTCGGCAAAGCGCTCCATCAGAATCTGTCTGGCCCCATCCAGTGCGGTGCGGGCATCTGCAATGCCGTGCTCGTCGTTGAAGTACTCGGCGGCCAGCTGTTCAGGCACCAGCGAAGGATCGTTCAGGAGGGCGTCGGCCAGCGGTTCGAGCCCCGCCTCGCGAGCGATCTGCGCCTTGGTACGGCGCTTTTTACGATAGGGCAGATAAAGATCTTCCAGCCGCTGCTTGGTATCGGCGGCCAGGATACTGGCGCGCAGCGCATCGTCGAGCTTGCCCTGCTCTTCAATTGACGCCAGTACCGTCGTGCGGCGCTCATCGAGCTCGCGCAGGTAGCGCAGGCGGGTTTCGAGAAGGCGCAGCTGGCTGTCATCCAGACCGCCGGTAGCCTCCTTTCGATAGCGTGAGATGAACGGCACGGTGGCCCCTTCATCCAGCAGGGCGATGGTGGCCTCGATCTGGGCAGGACGAACGGCAGTGGCACCGGCAGCATCACCAAGCTCTGCTGCCAGACGCTCTGCCATCGAAGAAATCTGTGTCATGAAAACGCATTCCCTTCCAAACAGGGCGCCAGGGTATCACAAACCTTGCGCCGACGGGACAACGCCTGAAGCGAGCAGGCAGCCATAAAAAATGGCGACAGCCCGAGGACTGTCGCCATGATGGTCTGCGCGCTGGCGCAGGCACTGCCAGGATCGATACATCTTATGCCTGAATCAGGCTCGGTCCGGCGCGGGTAATGGCCTCATCAACACCTTCGAAACGACTGAAGTTATTGATGAATTTATCAATCAGGAGACTGGCCTGCTCTTCAAAGGCCGCTTCATCCTGCCAGGCCTTGCGTGGGTCAAGCAGCGTCGACTCTACCCCTTTCACGGCCACTGGCACCGACAGGTTGAGCCCGGGCAGCGTGACCGTCTCGACGTCCTTCAGGTCGCCGCCTTGAATGGCAGTGATGATGGCGCGTGTGGTGGGAATACTGAAGCGCTTGCCGCTCTGCCCGTAGGCACCGCCGGTCCAGCCGGTGTTGACCAGATAGACACGCGAACCAAACGCTTCGATGCGCTTGATCAAAAGCTCGGCGTACTCATGGGCAGGACGCGGAAAGAACGGCGCGCCAAAACAGGTCGAAAAGGTCGCCTCCAGCGCACTGCTGGCGCCGATTTCGGTCGACCCGACCCGGGCGGTATAGCCGGAGAGAAAGTGATAGGCCGCCGCTTCGCGCGACAGGATCGACACCGGCGGCAGCACGCCGCTCATGTCGCAGGTCAAAAAGACAATGGCACTCGGCTCACCGCCACGATTATCCGGTACGCGCTTGTCGACATGCTCCAGCGGATAGGCCGCTCGGGCATTCTGGGTCAGCGAGGCATCGTCGTATACCGGCTGTCGCGACGCATCGAGCACGACGTTTTCAAGCACGGTCGGAAAGCGAATGGCCCGATAGATGATGGGCTCATTTTTTTCGCTCAGATCCACGGTCTTGGCGTAACAGCCACCTTCAAGATTGAAAACGGTACCCTCGCCCCAGCCATGCTCATCATCACCGATGAGATAGCGCGACGGGTCAGCGGAAAGCGTGGTCTTGCCGGTGCCGGAAAGACCGAAAAAGAGTGTTGTCTCACCATTGTCGCCAACGTTGGCGCTACAGTGCATGGGCAGCACGTCCTTTTCCGGCAACAGGAAGTTCTGCACTGTAAACATCGCCTTTTTCATTTCTCCGGCGTAATGCATGCCGGCGATCAACACCCGACGACGGGCAAAATTGATGATGACCGTGCCATCGGAGTGGGTGTGATCACGCTCGGGCTGACAGACAAATTCCGGTGCACTCATGATCTGCCACTCGCGCTTGTCACGCGGATTGAAAGGCTGCGGACGGACAAAGAGATTGCGTGCAAAAAGCGTGTGCCAGGCATACTGGGCCATGACACGAATCGGCAGGTAGTGCTCGGGATCGGCGCCCACGTGCAACTCGGTTTCAAAGGCACGCTTGTCGGCCAGAAACTCTTCGACCCGCTCCCAGAGCGCATCAAAATGCTCAAGGGAAAAGGGTCGGTTGACGCTACCCCAGTCGATCTCGTGACTGGTGGAAGGCTCATCGACGATATAGCGGTCAACAGGAGACCGGCCGGTACGACGCCCGGTTTCCGCCACCAGCGCCCCATTGGCTGCAAGTCTTGCTTCACCGCGCAGGATGGCATGCTCCACCAGCTCGGCGGCACTTGCGTTGATACGGGGCGTGCTCATATTCGTTGTCATGTCTATCCCGGGCATAAGCCGTTCTCTCTCGTTAAGCGCATGGACACTTATCATGTGTCTCTGGCGTTATATTCCCGTATCAGCACGGCGCGCCCTGCATGAGGCGGCACCAGGCGATCGGGAAAGCGTATTATGATCAAAAACGCTTCCGGCAGAGAATGTATCACGATGGCATTAAACGAACAGGCACAACGCGCTACTCCAGTAGAAAAGGCATAGCGCGCAGGTCCAGGGATCAGAAGCGGTCAGTGCAGCGTGGGAGACGGGGCGTCCGGTGATTCAATTAGTGCCTCGATATCGGCGGCGCTGAAAGTGTAATCCGTGTTACAAAAATGACAGGTGGTACTCAGCTCGCCCTGCTCTTCCACCACCGAGCGCAGCTCGTCCGGCCCCAGTTGATGCAGGGCACTGGCAAAGCGCTCACGCGAGCAGGTGCAGCCAAAGCCGATGGGGTCCGGCTCGAACACGCGAATCTGCTCTTCGTGGAACAGACGCGTCAGAATCTCGCGCGCCGGCAGCTCCAGCAACTCTTCGGACTTGAGGGTATCGGCCAGCATGTTGAGGCGCGGCCAGGCATCGGTGTCCTTGAGACTGGCATCTTCCGGCAGGGTCTGGAGCATGAGCCCTGCCGCATGAGTCTTCGAGGCAGAAAGCCACAGACGGCTGGGCAGCTGCTCGGAGCGCTCGAAGTAGCTCTCAAGGCACTGCGCCAGCGTCTCGGATTCCAGCGCGACAATGCCCTGGTAGCGCTGACCGTCACGCGGATCAAGCGTCATGACAATGTGTCCGTCGCCGACCAGCTCCTGAAGCGTTGCCCCCTCATCGGGCAGCGGCTGATCCTCGGCAAGGCGTGCAATGGCACGCAGACGCTGGCCATTGTCGTCATGGCCCGGATTGGACTCCGCCATCAGAAGGCTGACCGGACCGTTGCCCTTGACCTCAAGGGTCAACACGCCATCAAGCTTGATGGTGGCTGTCAGAAGCGCCACGGCCGCCAGCATTTCACTGAGCTGACGATTGACGACCTCGGGATAGCCGTGACGATTGATGATGTCCAGACAGGTGTCGTCGGCCTTGACCAGCTCACCGCGAACATTGGTGTCATCAAAGATAAAGCGTTGAATATGATCCATGGGTCACTCGATAAGGAGAAGGGGTAATCGGCGCGGCAGCCATGACAGGAATCCGCTTGTCCGTGCCTGCCACCGGGGCTACGAGTCGTCGTGCTGATGACGCTGGAAATGCTGGATATCGCGACGATCCCTGCGATCCGGACGCCCCTTCGGAGGCTGCATGCTCTTGTCCAGACGACGAATCTCGGCTTCGCGAGTGCGACGCTCGATACTCCCCGGTGTTTCACGATACAGCGTCTGGGCTTCGGCTGCGCCACGGCGCTTGTCACTGACGGCGATGATCTCTACTTCAACGCGATCCCATCCCTGAGGCAATACGAGCAGCGCCCCGGGTTCTACAATCTTGCTGACCTTGGTGCGCGCGCCATTGTAGTGAACCTTGCCACCATCGATGGCCTTCTGCGCCAGCCCGCGGGTCTTGAAAAACCGGGCAGCCCAGAGCCATTTATCGAGTCGAACCTGTTCGCTCATGCCATGTCTCCACGCCGTTTCTGGATGCCAATATGGGGGCAAAAGTCATGCTCTCAAGCCCCTGGCATTGCGGGACAGGGCAGATGCTCCTGGCCCTGCAATGCGATAATCTGTGAAGCACGTATCGAGATTTGCCGTATCCGTCGTTCCCGTTTTTTGAAGCATCCGGAGGTAAAGACATGTCCCCATCAGGAAAGCCCGAAATCGGGCGGCGCCGCCGTATCGCCCAGAGCCGGCTTTTTGCTGTCGAAGCCCTGGAGCTTGAATTTTCCAATGGTGAACAGCGCACCTTTGAGCGTCTGACCAGTCAGGGCAACGGGGCCGGCGCCGTGATGATCGTGGCGATGCCTGACCCGGATCATGTCCTGTTGATCCAGGAGTATGCAGCCGGTATCGAGGACTATGCCTTGACCCTGCCCAAGGGGGTGATTGATCCGGGCGAAGACATCGTGACGGCAGCCAATCGGGAGCTTCGTGAAGAGTGCGGTTATGGTGCCCATGCTATCGAGCCATTGACCGAACTGACGCTGGCCCCCAATTACATGACCCATCGCATTCATGTGGTCATGGCCACACAGCTTTACGAAGAGCGCCTGCCCGGCGACGAACCCGAGCCGTTGATCGTTGAAAAACATCCCATCGAGGATATTACTGCTCTGCTGGCACGCGGCGACTTTCATGAAGGACGTGCCATCGCAGCGCTGTTTATTGCCCGGGAACGCCTGCGTGAGCGACAGGAAAAACCCGATCCCATGTTCTGGTAAACCAGCCCTTGAAATGTAGCGGCCCTGCCAGTTATCAATAACATGCACATTTCACTAACATGAAGGGCCCGGCAGCCAGGCTGCCGGGCCCTTCATTATATCGTGCTCAACGCGGGTATAGCGTCAAGCAAGGATCAGTGAGACGGGCTGGCACCATGCTCGGTCGTGTCACCGTCATTGATGGGGTCGGTGGATTCCATCTGAGCAGAATGGCCCTGCCGTCCTGTCATGGTCTCATCAGCATTCCGGGTACCGGGGCTATCCATTGAGCTGCTGCTGGACTCACTCATGCCATCCATATCATTCATTTGCGCCGAACCACCATTGCCGCCCTGCCCGGTGGGCGTGGTCTGGGAACTGGTCGCACTGTTATCCATGGTGCTAGAGGATTCATTGGCAGCCGCGCCGGTCATTTCCTGACCATCACTGGATGCACCACTTTGTGTGGCTTCGGTCGAAGCCATGGCAGACATGGCAGGCAACACAAGCGCGGCACAAAAAACGCTGGCGATCAATTTCTTCATGGGGACTTCCTCCTGGGGCTCTGATTTTCATTCCGGTGCGCCAGGCACAATCACGCCTCGCCGCCGGGGACACAGATACTTCCTGCAATGAGCATCAAGCAGTATTGCAGTCTGCCTTCCATGGCAAGCGAGGCAGTCACGGTGGCATCTTCTCCATAACACCACTGCGTAAGTAATCCTGAAATTAGGATACAAAAGGCACGCCGTCAAAGTACTGTACAAAAACAAGTAAAGCTTGGGTAAAGAATTAGACTGTTTTCTGCTGGCTGAATGAAAAAGGAATCGCTGTCTTGTATTCGCCCCTGTCCTCAATACTCTTGCTGCGCAAAAGGCTGGTTTTACAGAATCACTCTCAGTTTTCAGAAAACCTCAGAATCCCTTAATAAAACGGCCCAACAAGATTGTTATTGTGCGCGTTCATGGTGTTTTCACCGCATTGGACGGGACAGGATGCTTTCCTACTACATCAGACAGAAGCGCAAGTTAAAGTCATTGGCGCTTTCCAGCTATCTCCATGGTGTAAACCTTGCCTGCAAAAGGCAGCATTCCAGCGGTGATGGTCATCTCATTGTATCGTTGACCACTTACCTGCCGCGGATACGCGATGTCTACCTGACCATCGAATCCATCCTTTTACAACGCGCCAGAAATTTTGAAATTCATCTTTATATTTCAGAAAAGGATATGGCGACGCTCGGGCAACTGCCTGCAACATTGCAACGACAGATCGCTCGTGGCGTAAAGGTTATTACTACCACTGAAGACTATCGCTCCTACGACAAGCTGGTTCACGTCCTCAAGGCAGCGCCCAATGCGACCATCGTGACTGCCGATGACGATGTAATCTATCCACGCGACTGGCTTGAACGCCTGCTCGAAGGTGCCAGAAAGCATCCTGACTGTATTATCTGCCATCGTGGGCATCTGCTCAGGGAATCGAACCCCGGGTCGGGCAGGATCTGCTATCAGAGTTCCCGATCCGGTATACAGCCCCCCGTTGATCGTCCTCTTTTGAGCCTCATGCCAACCGGCAACGGAGGCGTTCTCTATCCGCCCAATTCACTGGACCCCATGGCTGCTGACCACACGGCCTTCCAGACACTGGCGCCCAATGCTGATGACATCTGGTTCAAGATGGCTTCCCTGAAACAGGGAACAAGATGCTTTCGGGTCAATCCCCATAACATCAATTTTCTTTCCACGCGAGCAGCCCATTGCCAACCCCTGCACAAGAAAAACGTAAAAGGTGATGGCAATAATCAGCAGTTTTCCAATTGTCTGGCCAGCTATCCGGATTTGATGGCAAAGCTTCTTGCGCCATAAGCAGGTAACATGACGCCATCAGATACTGAACACATTCCCGGATTCGTTGGCTTCACTTCATGAAACAGCGCGTTTTACTGATCGTTCGAAAACTCAACATCGGTGGCATTCAACGCGTCACCATCAACCTTGCCAATGTCCTTCACCGTGCCGGTCATGATGTGCACGTGCTGGTGCTCAAGGGTGGCGATGAATTACTGCCCGACCCCGGGGTCACGCTTCATTACGAGGACTTTGACAAGGCCTTTCGCCGTACAGGAGGCGGGCTGGCCTATGACCTGGCGACTCGTGCCCTGCTCAAGCCCCTGCTGCCGGGTTCCGGCTTTCTCTGGCGAGGATATTACGGCGGTCGTTACCTCAAGCGATTCATCACGCGACTTGAAAACGAATATGGCCCGATTGACCGCATTATCATGCGTGGCCAGGGCGCCTTTGAAACCGTCTGGTCCTGGCAGGATCCACGCCTGTGGCAGGTGACCGTGTCCTGGCCGGGCGATCATGGCGGCAGGCTCAAGGGCATGTACCTGCGTCGTCTTTATGAAGGCAAACGCGTGGTTTGCAATACACCCAACGTGCGTGAGCAGCTGGAAAGTCAACTGAGCCATCATCATATATCGCCTTCGCACTGGGCCACGATTGGCAACCCGTGTGATATAGAAGCCATCAGTGCCATGGCAGATGAGACACCTGACGATCTGCCCGTCAGACCCTATGTGGTGCATGTCTGCAGGCTGTCACGGGTCAAGCGTCAGGACTTTTTGATCCATGCCTATTTAAAGGCGGATATTGAAGAGGATCTTGTCATCGTGGGCGATGGCCCCATGCGTGAGAGTGTCGAGCGTCTGGTCGATGAACTGGGCGTCCGGGACCGTGTTCATCTCGTTGGCAGCCGCACCAATCCCTACCCGTGGATGAAGCATGCACGCCTTTTTGTACTGAGCTCGATGAGCGAGGCATTCGGTATCGTACTGGCAGAAAGCATGATCTGTGGCACGCCCTGCGTCGCCGTGGATGCGCCAGGCGGCATTCGCAACGTTCTGATCAATGATCAGCGCCGATTGATTGTCGAAAACACGATCGAAGGGCTGGCCGAAGGCATTCGAGAAGGCCTCAGGCATCCACCGGCACTGGAGAAGGATCCCGAACTGATCGAGCGCTTTCGTGATACACGCATCATGCAACAGTTTCTTGAGCTGCCCACGACGTAGAATACGAGCGCTCTGCCTGCCCTGATCCTCAGGGCGAGCATGGTAAACTTTCGCATACGCAGATTATCGGTTCGGTTCATGTCGTCACGCCACTGTCACACCTCCCCTGCCTCTCGGGATGAGAATGCTTTTGCCGGTCTGGACAGCGATCGTCTTCGCTGGCCCAGACGTCGTGTCAGATTTCAGGAGTGGCTGAAACTCACTTTTCGACAACAGGTGGGCATTCCTTTTGAAGAATTCTGGTTCCAGCGCTGGCTGAAAGGCCAGCCTGGCGGTGCCCGCCTTGAAGAGATGGGGCTGCCTCGGCGCTCCATCGAAAAGCGCCTGGGTGATCAGCTGATCGTGCATATCAACCCCCGGGACATGATCCGTGACGTCAACTTCAAGGGCGTCGGCGGCGTTCGCCCATCCACGTCTGCCTTTATCTGGGATGGCGAGTGGGATGACAGTCGCGGTGATCTGCGTCGTGGCTCGCGCTATGAATTCATCACCGATCTGGATGAGCATCGCCATGATCTCACCCTCACACAGCGCTTTCAGGAGCATGCCGCACGCTTGAGAGCCGGCACTCCATGGGCATCACCGCATGAAGGCATTCTGCTCGATAGCGAGGCAAAGATTCTTGCCTACCTGAACATCTATCTGGATTTTCTGGATGACATGGCCCGACACGGCTTTGATGCCGACCGCGGCAAGGACGCGCTTGGCGTCGTGGTCACGCGTGAAGGCCATCTGCTCAAGATCAACCGCGGCCTGCATCGTCTGGCGATGGCACAGCGTGTGGGACTACCGTCGATACCGGTTGTTGTACGCGCCGTACATCGGCAATGGTGGGACAGGGTGACTGCGGGCACGACCGGACAGGAAGCCCTGGACCAATTGGCACAGGCCCTCAAGACCTGCACCCCCGAAATGCGCCCGGGGCGGCTGGACCCGGGCACCGAGCAGGGCCCGATCCAATGGCCACGCCCTCGAGTTGCGTCTTCTTCTGATACCCGAGTGACATAAAGCCCTCCTGTTTTCCCCTGCAAGGCTCTACGCTGAAAGCGCCCCCTCAAAGGAGCCTTTTATGCATCACTTTTATAACCGTCCGGAAGCGCTGGTCAGCGAACTGCTGGAAGGGCTGGCCATGTCAGCCAACGTTACCCTCTCCGATCATCGGGATGCGCGCATTGTCATGCGCTCGGACTGGCAGCCTGATCGGGAAGGCCGACAGCAGGTCGCCCTGATATCGGGCGGTGGCTCGGGACATGAACCGGCACACGCGGGCTTTGTCGGCCAGGGCATGCTGACCGCAGCCGTGGCAGGCGACGTTTTCGCCTCCCCGGGCGTAGAGGCCATTCTGGCCGGCATTCGTGCCTGCTGCGGAGAAGCCGGCTGTCTTTTGATCATCAAGAACTATACCGGCGACCGGCTCAATTTCGGCCTTGCCGCCGAGCGTGCCCGCGAGGAAGGCTTTCGCGTGGCAACGGTGATCGTGGCCGATGATGTCGCCCTGCCGGACGCGCCGCAGCCGCGCGGGCTGGCCGGCACCCTGCTGGTCCACAAGATGGCCGGCTATCGCGCCGAGCGGGGCGATGATCTCGATACCGTCCATCAGGCAGCCATCGACATGGCGGCACAGGTGCGCTCCATGGGCATGGCGCTTTCAAGCGCCACCCTTCCCGGACAGGAGGCTTCCTCGCGAAAGACACCCGAGCTGGGGCTGGGCATCCATAATGAGCCCGGTGTGCGTCAGGTCACGCCTGAAAGTGCCGATGACGCCGTTGACCAGGTGCTCAAGGCGCTGGGCCGCCCCGATAACGGTCCCTGGGTGGTGCTGATCAACAACCTGGGCGGCTGTGCGCCGCAGGAGATGCAGATTCTCACGCGTGCCTGCCTTGAACGCCTCGGTCGTGACAATGTAGCGCTGATGACGGGCCCGGCGCCCCTGATGACCTCGCTGGACATGCATGGATTTTCCATCACGCTGGCGCCGGCGGATGAGGCAACGCTGGAGGCGCTGAAGGCGCCGGTTCAGGCGCCCCACTGGCCGACCCCGCAGACCGTGCACGATATCAAGACCTTCTCGCCGCGCTTCAGTCAGCAGCCGCCGGCGGGCGAAGGCCAATATGACAACGCGCGCAGTCAATTGATCACACGCCTGGCCACCACCCTGCGCGACAGTGAAAAGGCGCTGGACGAACTTGATGCGAAAGTCGGCGATGGCGATGCCGGTGCTACGGTCGCCGCAGGTGCTCGCGCGGTATTGAAGGCGCTGGATGAGAATCAGCTTTCCACCGGAGAGAATGCGCGCCTGGCCAGTGAGCTGGGCCACCTGTTTGCCACCGCCATGGGCGGCTCCAGCGGCGTACTGCTGTCGATTCTGATGACCAGTGCTGCGCAGCAACTTGAGGACGTCGCCGACTGGCCCTCGGCTCTGCAGGCCGGCGTTGAGCGCATGCAGCATTATGGCGGCGCGCAGCAGGGTGACCGTACCATGCTGGACGCGTTGATACCGGCCATCGAAGCAATGGCCGCCGGTCAGGACCTTGAAGCAGCGGCTCGCGCTGCACGCTCGGGGGCTGACAAGACAGCCACACTGCGCAAGGCCAGCGCCGGACGTTCTTCTCTGGTGCCCGAACAGGCACTCGACGGTGTTGTGGACCCGGGCGCCGAAGCCGTTGCCCGTCTTTTTGAGGCTCTGGCAGGCGACGACGATTCACGCTGAAACGACAGCGGCTCACGCTGAAACACGCAATCGAAACCAAAAAAAAGCCGCCCCACCGGGCGGCTTTTACTTTCAAGCGAGCGATCAGCCAAACACCACCTTTGCCACATCCTGATAGGTGCGAGCAAAGTTCACCGTCATGCCCTCCTTTAGATAATCCGGCAGCTCGTCAAAGTCGCGCTGGTTGGCGTGCGGCAGGATCAGCTCAAAGATGGCACTGCGTCGAGCGGCAATAACCTTTTCACGAATGCCACCTACCGGCAGCACCTGCCCGGTCAGCGTGATCTCCCCTGTCATGGCCAGCGGCCGGTCAATATCCTGCCCGCGGGCCAGCGACAGCAGCGCTGTGGTCATGGTCACGCCTGCCGAGGGGCCATCCTTGGGCGTGGCACCTTCCGGTACGTGCAGATGAATGAAGGCCTGATCAAAGTAGCCGGGCTGCGCGCCAAACTCCTGTAGATGTCCGAGCACGAAGCTGTAGGCCAGATTGGCGGACTCCTGCATGACGTCCCCCAGCTTGCCGGTCAGCTTGATCCCGCGCTGCAGTCCGTGCACCCGCGTCGCCTCAATGGGCAGGGTGGCACCACCCATGGCCGTCCAGGCAAGGCCGGTCACTACGCCGACGCCCTTGAGCACTTTCTCCTTGCGGAAAATCGGCGCTCCCAGAAACTCTTCAAGGTTGTTGACCGAGACCTTGACCGTTTCGAGCTCTTCTTCCAGCAATTTGACGGCGGATTTTCGCACAATGCGATGCAGCTGTTTTTCAAGCTGACGAACGCCGGACTCACGGGCATAGCCATCAATGACATGCTTGAGCGCCGCATCGGTCAGGTTGATGCGCTTTTTGGGGATGCGGTCACGCTCCAGCAGCCTGGGCCAGAGGTGATGTTTGGCAATCGCCACCTTTTCCTCGGCGATGTAGCCGGCCAGTCGAATCTGCTCCATGCGGTCCAGCAGCGGTCCGGGAATCGTATCGAGCTGGTTGGCCGTACAGACAAACAGCACCTTGGAAAGGTCCATGCGCACGTCGAGATAGTGATCGAGAAAATCGACGTTCTGTTCCGGATCCAGCACCTCCAGCAGTGCCGAGGCCGGATCACCCTGAAAGGACTGTCCCAGCTTGTCGATCTCATCGAGCATGATGACCGGGTTTTCGACGTCGACTTCCTTCATCGCCTGCACCAGCTTGCCGGGCATGGCGCCAATGTAGGTACGACGGTGGCCCTTGATTTCGGCCTCATCGCGCATGCCGCCGACCGAGAAGCGGTAGAACTTGCGGCCCAGCGCTTCGGCAATCGAGCGGCCGACCGAGGTCTTGCCCACCCCGGGCGGGCCCACCAGCAGCAGAATCGAGCCACCGACATCACCTTTGAAGGCGCCCTCGGCAAGGAACTCGATGATGCGGCTTTTGACGTCCTGCAGGCCATCATGATCGCGATCAAGTACGTGACGTGCGCGCGGCAGATCAAGCTGATCCTCGGAGGTGATGCCCCAGGGCAGTGCCGTCAGCCAGTCAAGATAGTTGCGCGTGGTGCCATACTCGGGGGAGCCGGTCTCCAGTACGGACAGCTTGCCCAGCTCGTCATCAATACGGGCCTGGACGCGCTCGGGCACCACCTTGCCTTCCAGCCGCTCGCGGAAGGTATCCACGTCGTTTTCCCGATCGTCCTTGGAAATCCCCAGCTCCTTCTGGATGACCTTGAGCTGCTCGCGCAGGAAGAACTCGCGCTGACGCTCCTGCATCTGCGCGTTGACCTGCTCGGAGATCTCGCTTTGCAGCTGCGCGACCTCGATCTCCTTGCGCAGCAGGGGCAGCACCACCTGCATGCGCTCCAGTACCGGCAGGGTCTCCAGTACCGATTGAAGCTCCGGCCCCCGCGCCGAAGTAATGGCCGCGGCAAAATCGGTCAGCGGCCCGGGCTCATTGGGACTGAAACGATTGAGATAGTGCTTGAGCTCCTCTCCGTAAAGCGGGTTGATGGGCAAAAGCTCCTTGATGCCATTGATAATGGCCATCGCATAGGCGCGCGTCTCATCACTTTCCTTTTCGACGGGCTCTCTGGGATAGTGGACCTCGACGAGATAGGGGGGCTCCTGCGACAACCAGCGGGTAATCTTGAAACGACGAAGCCCCTGGGCGATGAACTGCAGCTGCTCCTGGTTGTTTTCGGCGCGATGTACCCGTACGGCAGTGCCATAGACCGGGAATTCTTCCGGAGATGGGTCGGCACCGGTATCACCGATGAAGGTCAGCCCCACAATATGATGCGATGTATTGCCGACCTGCTCGAGCGTGTCACTCCAGCGCTTTTTATTGAGTACCAGCGGCTGAACCTGTGCCGGAAAAAAGGGGCGATTGTGCACTGGCAGCAGATAAAGCCTTTCGGGCAGATATTCACTGGCCGGTACCACGGCCTGCGTCATGGCACTGCCGTTATCATCACCGGGTTCGATGGTGTAGTCGGACTGATCTTCTTCGCTCATGGGCTACCCTGCTCTCCCGTATCGGAACCGTTCGCCGGATGCGATGCCTGAACGACAGCACATGCCTGACGTTACCTGTTGTTTCTGGCAATGCGGGCACCGGACAGCGTTATCAAGTCCGGCATCACGTTAAAACCGTTAACGGACCAAAACGACAGCGGCTGCCAAAGGCAGCCGCGTGATACATTCGAATGAGTCTGTCTCTTGACCGAAAGCCTAGTTCAATAAAAACCAGGGCTCATCATTGATCAGAAAAACGCCTTTTCGAATGGACAGATCCAGCGTGTCCTGTTCCGGCGATTGACCGGCCACCAGTGCCAGAAGCGGTGGCGTATTGTGCAGCGTGAACTGGCCATCAAGGCGACGCTTGAAGGCTGCTCGTCCCCAGGACGTTCTGAGCCGCTCGATGCGGGCTGCTTCAATATCGGTGCCATCCAGTGTCAGCTCACCATCCAGATGCATCTGTTGATCCAGCATCGGACTTTCCAGCTGCAGGCTATTGACCACCAGCTGAGGCGAGTCGGTCAGCACGGCAAAAAACTCCTCCTCCCATGGCGCGATCAGCGCGCCAATATCCTGCACGCCAGCAACTTCATCCGCCGGCATGGGCGTTTGAAGCGCTGTCTGCTCACGGCCCCGCTGCCAGCGCCGCTCGATATCCTGCCCAACGGTCTGCAGCAGTGCGCGAGCGGCCTGCTCATTGATACGTCTGATGACAGCGTCAAGGGAAGCACTGCCCAGCTGCTGCTCGGAGAACGCCGCGTTACCCAAATGCGCCTTTAATCGATAGCTGAGCTCCTGGCGTTCATGGTGGGTACTGCCCTCGACATCCAGATCACTCAACGTCAGGGGCAGTCCACCCTGTCTTTGCAGCATGGCCTGGCTGACGGTCAGTGTATCCAGCCGTCCGGGCCGACCATCTGACGACGTCTCCGTCTGCGCCTCAGTCTCGGCATCATCAGTCGGAAACAGCATCGACCAGTGTGTATCGCCAAGGTGCATCTGACGCAGTGGACTTTTCTGATCCAGCCCTGACCACTGCCCTTCAAGGTGCAGCCCCTGCGCATTATCGACAAGCTTCACACGGGCGCCGGAAAGACGAAGCGTCATGCCCTGGTCCTGATAATGCAGGTTGTCAGGAAGCGTGGCATTGAGGATCAGATCACTTTTCAGATGTCCGATGCGCGCGTTGAAATTGATTTTGCCACCGTCGGACAGCTGGCTGGCCAGCAAGGCGGTGCCAGAGCGGGTTTCGATATCGGCACCGCCTGTAAAGCGGGTACGCAGGATGCCGTAAGCGACGCGCCAGTCGATGATGGCAGCAGGTACGACAGCATCACTGTCGGTCATGATGATCCTGAGCGTCCCGCGAGAGGAAAAAAAGCCGTCATCGTCAATGGTATTGATGGCGCGGATACCCGACAGCGCATTGATGTCAGCCACCTGCTCGGCCATGCGTGACTGCACCTGATGACGACTCCAGGCCAGCATGCCCAGCCAGAGCACCAGCGCCAACACGGCAAGTCCCATCAATCCTGTTGCCACTTTCCTTTTCATCAACGCTCCCCGGGGGTCAACACGGCAGGCCGGACCAGTACGAGTAGAACCTGCGCCGATGGCGCCTACAGTACCGACATTCGTGATTCACATGACATTAATGTAGCCAAAGCCATACATGCATCACACTCCAGGCGTAGATACCGGCCAGAATGTCATCCGCCATGATGCCAAATCCCCCTGCCACACGCCGGTCCACCGTGCGTACCGGCCAGGGCTTGATGACATCAAAGACCCGGAAAATGACAAAGCCCCACAGGGCTGACTGCCAGGAGAAGGGCACGGCAGCCATGGTCAGCCAGTAGCCGACAAACTCGTCCCAGACGATACCCGAATGATCATGCACCCCCAGATCCTTCGAGGTGCGATCACACAGATAGATCCCGATGATGGTAGCCACACCCAGTACCGCCAGGTAAATCCCCAGCGGCAATGTCGACATCAACCAGTAAAAGGGAATGGCGGCCAGGGTACCGAAGGTCCCCGGGGCAAAGGGTGCCGCCCCACTGCCAAGCCCAAAGGCCAGAAAGTGTACGGGGCGGCGCCAGACGCTTGCAGGTGCACGGTTCATGGTGTTGCTCCCGTACTCGGCTCACTGGCATGAAAATGCTGCCAGCCACGCCCGGTGGACACGACACCTGTAATACCGGGCTCGCTGGTGATCTGACCAATCACATGAAGCGTGCCACCCAGCGTCTCGAGCGTCTGGCGAACGGCATCTTCATGCTTCGGCGCCAGTGACAGCAACAGCTCGTAGTCATCGCCGCCGTTGAGCGCGGCCTCCAGTGCGTCCTGCGCACCCAGTGAAGCTACCAGCGCCTGATCCACCGGAATGGACGAGGCCTCAAGGCGCGCACCGACGCCTGAGCGATCACACAGATGCCCAAGATCTGCCAGCAGCCCATCAGAGATATCAAGACCGGCCGATACCATCTGACGGATTGCCATTCCTTCGCTGGTACGCGGCGTCGGCCGCAGATAGGCCGCCACCAGCGGATGGTGCTCATCACGCTCGCCATCAAACCAGGCACGCAGGCCACCGTGCGCGCTGCCCAGCGTGCCTGTCACGGCCAGAAGATCGCCGGGCCTGGCCCCATGGCGGGTAATGGCCTCATCATCGGGCACATCACCATGCACGGTAATGGTGATGGAGAGCTCCCGGCCGCGGGTAATGTCACCGCCCACCAGGGCAATATCATGCTCGCGTGCCAGACCATAGAGCCCGCACGCAAAGCCCTCAAGCCACTGCGCGTCAACATCGGGCAGCGTCAGCGCCAGCACGAACCAGCGCGGTCTGGCGCCCATGGCCGCCAGATCGCTGAGATTGACCGCCAGCGCCCGATGACCGATGGCTTCAGCAGAGGCGTCGCGCGGAAAATGCACGTCGGCCAGCGACGTGTCCACGCTGACGGCCAGGCGGGTGCCAGGCGCAGGTGCCAGCAGCGCGCAGTCATCGCCCTGCCCCAGCACGACGCCGGCACGGGCCTGATGTGGCGAGACATGATCCGAGCTGCAGGCGTGCTCAACGTCCTGCATGAAATAACGCCTGATGAGTTCAAACTCGCCAGGAGTGGCTGCATCGCTCATCGCCCGGTCATCTCCCTGACATGTGAAGGAAAGTGCTGATCAATGAGGACCAACAGGCACAGGCCATGATCGTAATGGACCATGATCAGTCACGGCGCCTGCGCGCCTGAACCTCAACGTCACGCAGCTTTCTGGCCAGGCGATCAAGAATGGAATTGATATATTTATGTCCATCCGTGGCGCCAAATGAACGAGCCAGCTCAATGCCTTCATTGATGACCGAGATGTAGGGCACCTCCGGACGGTGCGCCAGCTCATAGGCGCCAAGACGCAGAATGGAAAGCTCGATACGATCAAGCTCATCAAGCTTTCGATCCAGAGAAGGCGCGATCAGGTTATCCATCTCGCCACAGTGTCTGGCGACGCCGTGAAGGAGCTGATGAAACAGCCCCAGATCCGCAATCTTCATGACCTGAACCCAGTCTTCATGCGGTTCCAGATCATCATCAGCAGTCTGGGCACGAAACTCGGCCTCAAGCTGGGCAATCGAGGTGCCCGTGATTTCCCACTGATACAGCGCCTGCACCGTCAGCTCGCGTGCTGCCCTTCGGGCCTGCTGCTGCTTTGAAGGGGCACGTTTTTGCTGGGTCACGCCACACCTCCATGATCGGCATCATCGCCGTCATTACCGCCGAGCTGACGCAGCAGGGAAACCATTTCCATGGCGGCCATTGCCGCTTCGAAGCCCTTGTTGCCGGCCTTGGTGCCGGCACGCTCGATGGCCTGCTCGATCGAGTTGACCGTCAGGACACCGTTGGCAATGGGGGTGTCAAAATCAAGCTGCAGACGGTTGAGCGCTGCATTGCACTGGCCTGCCACATGTTCAAAATGCGGTGTACCGCCGCGAATGACCGCGCCCAGCGCAATGATGGCATCCGGCTGAATTCGGGTCAGCGCACGCTTGACGGCCAGCGGCAGTTCCCAGGCGCCGGGCACATGAAGAATGTCGATATTGCCATCGTCAACGCCATGACGGACCAGCGCGTCCACGGCGCCCTCTACCAGAGAGTCGACCACGTGATGGTTGAAGCGCCCGACCACGATGACGTAGCGGCCATCGATCTCGTTGAAACGCCCTTCCAGTTGTGCAATCGGTTGCATGTCATGAAATCCTGTTATCTCTGATAAAACGCATCATTGCGTGATGTAAGCCATTGGGGCTGTCATTCTTTGGGCCCTTTCGGGCCCCTGTCATTGCTATTGTCGGTGCTGCGCAGTGCGGCTGTCATCGACGCTGCTGATCTGTTCGATGACCTCAAGGCCAAAGCCCGCCAGCGCCGAAAAGCGCCAGGGCGAGCTTAAAAGACGCATTCTGCCAACACCCAGGCTACGCAAAATCTGTGCCCCGGTGCCGATACTCAGGTAGTTGCCGGCGCCGTCGGTCTGCGGATCCTGAGTTCGCGGGCGCCGCGCCAGGAAAAGATCCAGCTGATCACGAAAATCTGTCATGCCACGCTGGTCGGCCAAAAGCACCAGCACGCCGGTGTCGCTGGCAGCAATCTCGGCCAGCGCATCGCGCGACGACCAGCTCTGATGGCCGTCACGGCGCATCCCCAGCAGATCGCGCAGGGCATCGGCAACGTGCACGCGCACGGTCGTGGCCTGGTCGCTCTCGGGAGAGCCCTTGACCAGCGCCAGGTGATGAGAGCCCTGAATCCGATCGCGAAAGCAGTGCAGCTGAAAGGGGCCGGCGTCCGTTTCTACCGGATGTGACTCCACGTGTTCAACGGTCTGCTCATTGTGAATGCGGTAGTGAATCAGATCGGAAATGGTGCCGATCCTGATGTCGTGAATGGCCGCAAAGCGCTCAAGCTCCGGGCGCCTTGCCATGGTGCCATCCTCGTTCATGATCTCGCAGATCACCCCGGTTGGCTCGAAACCGGCCATCGCTGCCAGATCACAGGCTGCTTCAGTATGCCCGGCCCGGCGCAGTACGCCGCCGGCTTCTGCCATCAACGGAAAGATATGGCCGGGCTGGACGACATCGCCGGGTCTGGCGTCGCGTGCCGCCGCTGCCTGCACCGTGCGTGCGCGGTCGGCAGCCGAGATGCCGGTACTGACACCGGTGGCCGCCTCGATGGACACCGTGAATCGGGTACCAAAACCGGAACCGTTGTCATTGACCATCAGTGACAGGCCCAGCTGCTCGCAACGCTCACGCAGCATGGGCTGACAGATCAGGCCACAGGCATAACGGGCCATGAAATTGATGTGTGAGGCCTCCACACACTCGGCGGCCATGATCAGATCGCCTTCATTTTCACGATCCTCGTCATCCATGAGAATGACCATCTTTCCCTGACGGATATCTTCAATCAGCGCTTCCACGGAAGCGAAGTTGCCCGTTGACTGACTCATAACGCTTGCCGGCTAAGCCGCTCCTTTCGATGCAGGGTCGCTGGGATGAATATCAACATTCGCCACCGATAGCAGCGAACATGCTCAATCAGGATGTTTCGTCGTCATTCACGGGGCGCGCGATAATACGCCAGTCAGGGCCGAAGGCGCGAACATCAACGATCGAAAGCTGTCGACGCTGGGACAGTTTCTCAAGCCCCGGCAGGGTCAAAAGCCCGCGCGCCTCATCACCCATCAGTATCGGTGCCATGTAGATGACCAGCTCATTGACCAGCCCCGCATCAAGCATGGCACCGCTCAGGCGCGAGCCGCTTTCGAGCAGCACTTCGTTGCACTGTTCGACATCAGCCAGATAATGCATCAGTGCTTCAAGGTCGACCTGGCCGCTTGGCCCGGCTGTCAGCGTGACCACTTCAGCACCGGCAGCCACCAGCGTTTCCCGCCGGCGAAAATGATCGCGATTATCAAGCGCACCGGGCCCTGTCGGCGAAACAGTGGCCACCAGCGTACGACCCGGTTCTGTCAGACAGCGGGCCGTGGCAGGCAGAGACAGGGTCGAATCGACAATGACCCGCAGTGGCTGACGCAACCCTCTTTCGTGGGATACCTGAACGGCGTGGGAATCAGGTTGGCTGCCAAGCTGCTCAGCGCGTACGGTCAATCGACTGTCATCGCGGATGACCGAGGCAACACCGCTGAGAATCACGCTGGAGCGCGCCCGCAGATGCTGCACATCGCGACGGGCGCGCTCACCGGTAATCCATTTGGACTCGCCGCTGGCCATGGCCGTGCGTCCGTCCAGGCTCATCGCCATCTTGAGGCGAACATAAGGCAGCGAGCGCGACATGCGCGAGATAAAGCCCACATTGAGCTCGCGCGCATCTGCCTCAAGCATGCCGACCCGAGTACTCACGCCTGCAGCTTCCAGCATGGCAATGCCGCGGCCGGACACCTGCGGGTTAGGGTCGAGCATGGCCGCCACGACAGCGTCCACGCCCGCCTCCGCTAACGCCTTGGCACAGGGACCGGTACGGCCGTAATGCGAACAGGGCTCCAGTGTGACATAGGCCGTAGCGCCACGCGCAGCCTCACCGGCGGCGCGCAGGGCATGAATTTCGGCATGGGGTTCGCCGGTCAGCTCGTGCCACCCTTCGCCCACAATTTGATTGCCGCGCACCAGCACACAGCCTACCCGCGGGTTGGGATCGGTCGTATAAAGCCCGCGGCGCGCCAGATGCAACGCGCGAGCCATGTAATCCTCGGGTTGCCCTGTCACGTCCGGTCTTTCCTTTACGCTGCAAAAGGGTACTACCGCGCCTTCTGCGGTGTCCTCAATGCTCATGAGACTCCTGATCCCTGCCCACCGGGTCGGCAGCCGATGACGGCGCAGACTCACTGGAAAGGCGTTCGATTTCGGCGCGAAATTCATCAATGTCCTGAAAGCGCCGATACACTGAAGCAAAGCGGATATAGGCGATCTGGTCCAGCGCCCTGAGCTGGCCCATGACTTCTTCTCCAATGGCGAGTGCATTGATTTCACGCTCGCCACGGGCGCGAAGACGCTGTCGGATACGCTCGATGGCCGCCTCGATGTGCTCACTGGACACCGGACGCTTTTCCAGTGCCCGCAGCATGCCGGCACGAAGCTTGGCAGGATCAAAGCTTTCGCGTGAGCCATCGGCCTTGACGACGCGCGGCATGACAAGCTCGGCGGCTTCATGCGTGGTGAAGCGCTCGCCGCAGGCCAGACACTGGCGACGTCGGCGGACCTGATCACCGTCAGCCACCAGTCGGGAATCAGTGACTCGCGTATCCTGCGCACCGCAAAAGGGGCAATGCATGAGTGTTCTCTGTCCCGTCGATGAAAGGCCCGGCAACCGGTGCCCCGAGCGCCCTGTCCAGTGTCAAATGGTGACCCGTGGCCATGAAAAGGTAATGCGCCATGGGCAAGGCAGCAGCCTGCCATACCCTGACCTGATCCGTTCTACTGGCAAGCGTTGCGACATGTCGACGCATACCGGGACCCATTATTGTAACGTTTTACCCTGTGTTCGGAAACGCATCCCCATGCCATGGGCGCGAACGTGCATGTTTATCCGTTAAAAAGACGCTCAAGGCCTGCTTTCTTCAGTGTCGCCCGGACGCCACAACGGCGGCTGCTGCAGTTGAGCGCTATCATCTACAGCGCTATTTTGAAGCCGTGGACGTCTACCGACAGAGAAAGCACATGAACATTATCTCCTGGATTTTCGCCAGCATCGCCGTGGGCATGCTGGTCAATTTGATCATTCCCCGGCGCCTGAGTGTCGGCTTTCTCGGCACTGCCGGCATGGGCGTACTGGGCGGCGTGGTACTGGCCTTTCTTGTGACGGTCTTTGGCTTTGCCGCCGAACTTGAATTTGATGTTCGAAGTCTTGCCGCCGCCGTTGTTGGCGCCCTGGGCGGGATCGCGGTCATGACGCTCTGGGTGATGCGTTACGACAAGCGTTAATTCTCGATAGCACTTTGCAATCAGTGACATACTGCAATACAGCCTGCTTGCCAGTTCGTGTTTGCCCATCTAATCTTACGATCGGCGCGGAAAGAAATCTTAAGGAACAATGTTTCTTTTCGGCCTTTGACACTGGAAACTGCCAGATACGAAAAACGGCAAGGAGCTGCTGACTATGGGTATTATCGCGTGGATCATCTTTGGCCTGATTGCAGGTGCCATCGCCAAGTTCCTGATGCCCGGCAAGGATCCCGGTGGCATTATCGTGACCATCATCATCGGTATTCTGGGCGCTGTGGTCGGTGGCTGGATCGGTACCGCACTGGGCTTTGGCAGTGTCGATGGATTCAATATTGGCAGTTTTGCCGTGGCCGTGATTGGCGCTCTGGTGCTGCTGTTTCTTTATCGTGTGGTTAAAAAGTAGCGCCAACAGAAAAGTGGCCGCTACACGCCTGATCAAAAACGTCGCCCCGCAATAGCGGGGCGACGTTTTTTTTAACCACTACTCATTGCGCCATGAAGAGCTACTCGACCGTATCGATGTCCCTGTCCTGACGCCGATCGTGCCGGCTTTTTAAAAGACTGGCCACGGTCGTCACCAGCAAAATACCGATAATGACAGACAGGGATAACACGGTTGAAATATGCGGCACCCATGCCAACGGCTGGCCATCGTTGATAAAGGGCAGCGTGTTTTCGACCATGGCATGCATTACCAGCTTTACCCCGATGAAGCCCAGAATCAGCGACAGCCCGAAGCCCAGATACACCAGCCGATCCAGCAGGCCGCCCAGCAGGAAATAGAGCTGCAAAAGCCCCAGTAGCGCAAAGGCATTGGCAGTAAAGACGATATAGGGTTCCTGGGTCAGGCCGTAAATGGCCGGAATGGAATCCAAGGCAAACAGCAGATCGGTCACCCCCAAGGTCAGCACCACCAGAAAGAGTGGCGTCAGCACGCGCTTGCCGTTTTCCCGTGCCAGCAGCCGCTGCTCGTGGAATTTATCGGTCACCGGCAGATGGCGCTGGGCAAATTTCACCAGCGCATTGGGCTCAAACTCATCGGCGCCCTGCTTTTTATGCTGCGCACTCTCGATCGCCAGCTTGAAGGCGGTATAGAGCAAAAAAAGCCCGAAGAGATAAAAGACCCAACTGAACCGATTGATGGCCGCCGCCCCTACGGCAATGAAGATGCCGCGCATGATCAGCGCCATGATAATGCCGATCAGCAGCGCCTTTTGCTGATAGATTCTGGGCACCGCAAACTTGGCCATGATGATGGCAAAGACAAACAGATTATCGACCGACAGGCTTTTCTCGGTAATGAAGCCGGCAAAGTACTCCACCCCGTGATCATGCCCCCATACCTTCCAGAGCCCAGCGCCGAAAATGGCGGCAAGACTGATATAAAAGACTGACCAGAGGGCGGACTCACGCAGGGTCGGTGCGTGCGGCTTACGCACATGCGAGAAGAAATCAAAGATAAAGATGGCAGCGAAGCCCGCAACAGTGGCTTCCCATACCCAGACAGGAACGTTCATACCTGGTTCTCCGGCAAAGATGATTTACCGGAGGTCTCTTCCGCCCAACGTTTGCCAGCATCTTTTGTGGCAACCCCTCTGGACCAGCGGCACCGGGCAACTGTCTGGCGACAGAATACCGTGATGACGACACCGCTGTAGAAAAACGCAGGCTTGATCACAAGCACTACGCCCTGCAGGGAATACTCCCCTCCTTGACAGCGGCAAGTGTCAGCCAGGTTTTACATCAGTGCAAGCTTATAATTAATCCTTAAGGTTTTTTCAGGCTCAATACCGTTTGAATTTCCATGCACCAGGGGCTTTGATAAGAACATGACAACAATATAAGACGGAGCCCTGCCATGTCTGCCGCCTCTCCTGCCATACCGCTTTCCCGCAGTGATTTCCTCGCCCGTGCCCGTGTCGAACTGAACCTTGTCTACGGCGAACACGCCCCTGACATTCTGCAACGCCTGGAAGCGCTGATCACCCAGCATCAGCAAGGGGTCACTTGCGAGCCACGCCCGCTATGGAGCGAGCAGACCCAGATGATGATCACCTATGGCGACAGCATCATCGAAGGCGAGGACAGCGTCCCGCTGGAAGTGCTGGAGTGCTTCATGCGCGAGCATCTCGAGGGTACCTTCAGTGCCGTCCATATCCTGCCCTTTTTCACCTGGAGCAGTGATGACGGCTTCTCGGTCATCCATTACCGCAGGGTCAGCCCCAGCGTCGGCGACTGGCCACAGGTGCGCCACCTGGCCGGGCGCTTTAACCTGATGTTTGACCTGGTCATCAACCATGTCTCGCGGGAATCGCTGTGGTTTATCGACTATCTCGCCGACACGCCGCCGGGGCGAGACTACTTTATCGAGCTGCCCGAGCAGACCGACGTGCGCAGCGTCACCCGCCCGCGCAATACACCGCTTTTGACCCCGGTATCGACGCGGCGCGGCATGCGCCATGTCTGGGCGACCTTCTCCGAGGATCAGATCGATCTCAACTTTGCCAACCCCGATGTCCTGATCGAGATGGTCGGCGTGCTGCTGTACTACCTGAGCCAGGGCGCGCGTCTGATTCGACTTGATGCCATCGCCTACCTGTGGAAGACACTGGGCACGAGCTGCATTCACCTGCCTCAGACCCATGCCATTGTGCGACTGTTGCGCGCCGTCATGGAACACGTGGCGCCCGGGGCACTGCTTTTGACCGAAACCAACGTGCCGCATCATGAAAATCTGAGCTACTTCGGAGCCGGTGATGAAGCCCACATCATCTATCAGTTCACCCTGCCGCCGCTGTTGCTGCATACCCTGACCACGGGCGATGCCCGAGCCCTGACCGAATGGGCCGCCACCCTGCCCCCGTTGCCGACCGGCTGCACCTACCTCAACTTTACCGCCAGCCACGACGGCGTTGGTGTCCGGGCGCTCGAAGGACTGCTGCCACGTCATGATATCGACGCCCTGCTGGAGCTGATGCAGCGTTTCGGCGGCTTTATCAGCATGAAGACCGACCCGGATGGCCAGGACTCGCCCTACGAGATCAACATCACCTACTTTGATGCCCTCCAGGGGACACGACGTGGCGCCGACGCGTGGCAGATCGCCCGTTTTATCTGCTCGCAAACCATCATGCTGGGCCTGCAGGGCATTCCGGCCGTTTATATTCACAGCCTGCTGGCCACGCTCAATGACCATGAAGGCGTCACCCGCACCGGTCGACTGCGCGCCATCAACCGCAAGCGCTGGCAACGCGAGGCGCTTGATTTACTGCTGGAGGCCTACAGCACACCGACCCATATCGTGTTCGAGGCATTGACGGCGCGCCTGAAGGTCCGTCGTGAGGAGCCCTGCTTTCATCCGGACACGCCGCAGAAGATCATTGACCTGGGGCCACACTTTTTTGCCTTCCTGCGCGGCCCGCTGCCTGACGGCCGACGCCTGCTGGCCGTGCACAACGTGACCGACAAGCCCCATCCGCTGCATCTTCCCGAAGCTTACGCCAACCATCACTGGCGTGACCTTCTCGGGCGCATTGATCCCGACGCCGAATCTCCTGTGCTCAAACCCTATCGCAGCTGCTGGCTGATCAATGAGGACCAGGGGCCGAGGACCAGGCTGAAAGTTTGAGCTGCAATGTCCGCTTCACCGGGCTGCAACAACAACCGCTCAGGATGCAGGGTGCCTGGCGCTATTCATGACGGTCCCATTGATGACAGCCCGGGCCATGACAACCAACAACTTCCTGCAAGGACGCCCCCATGTCATTGTTCTCTCGTCTCCCCTCGCCCTGGAGTTTTCATCAGGACGCCCAGCAGCTCAACCACGGCCCTGGGCTCGTTACCCACTGGACCGAGCAGTGGCGCTCACCCTTCGAGTCACTGCGCACACGTCTTGACAGCCTGCTCGACAGCATCAACGACAGGCTTTTTCCAGCAACGCCTGCCCAGCCGCCCGCCACGGAAACGCCGGCGACGCCGGGATCACTGCTGATCACCGAATACGTCGAAGGCAGTGGCTACAACAAGGCGATCGAGCTGACCAACCGCGGCGGTAGCGACCTCTCGCTGGAAGGCTTTACGCTGTCGCTCTATTCCAATGGCAACACCGAAGCCAACGCGACACTGGATCTGGCCCGGTATAGCAACCTGGCCCCCGGAGATACGCTGGTGCTGGCCAACGCCCAGGCCGATCAGGCCATGCTGGACCGCAGCGATGCCACCAGCAGCGTCATCAACTACAACGGCAACGATGCCATCGTTTTGACCAACGCCGAGGGCGAGACGCAGGATATCGTCGGCACCATTGGCGATGACGCGTACTTTGCCCGCGATGTCACCCTGCGCCGTGATGAAAGCATTACCGAGGGCAATGACCGCTTCGAGGCGTCCCAGTGGCAGGAATACCCGCAGGACACCTTCGACGGGCTGGGCAATGGGGACGCCCCGGGTGATGCATCTGACAACGAGGTCCCGGGCGATGATTCACCGGACAATGGCGTGCCAAACAATGACGGAGACAACATGGATCTACCGCCCGTAGAGCTGATTTCCACGATTCAGGGCAGCGGCATGAGCAGCGAGCGCGTGGGTGACGAAGTCAGCGTCGAGGCCATCGTGACGCTGGACGCTCGCAACGGCCTGAACGGCTTTTTCCTGCAGGAGGAAGACGCCGACCGTGACGGTGACAAGACGACTTCCGAGGGGATCTTTGTCTACCTGCCCGATGACAGCAACGTGGCCGATTTTACCGTGGGCGACCGGGTCCGTCTGACCGGCACGGTCGAGCAGTACCAGGGCAAGACCGAGCTGACCGATGTGAGATCACTGGACGTCACCGCCCGGGATCAGCCGCTGCCCACGATCACCGAACTGGACCTGCCCATCGAGGACAAGTCGACGCTTTCCGCCCGCGAGAGCATGCTCGTGAGCATCACGGGCGAAGACGGCACCCCGCTGACGGTCACCGACACCTATGAGCTGGGTCGTTACGGCACGGTCACCCTCTCAAGCGGCGGGCGCCTTGAGCAGTACACAGAGATCAACGCGCCGGATCAGGCCGGCTATCAGCAGTGGCTGGACCAGATCGAAAGCCGCTCGATCATCCTCGATGACGCCAGCAACGCGCAGAACCCGGAAGAAATCCTGTTCGGCCGCGGTGGCGAGCCGCTCTCGGCAGACAACACCCTGCGCGGCGGCGACACGCTGGCAAACGCCACCGGTGTGCTCGATTTTGCCCACCAGCAATGGCGCATCCAGAGCGACCAGGGGCTCGACTTCCAGCCTGCCAACCCGCGCCCCGATCAGCCCGATGCTCAGGCACTGAATGATGCCCCGCTCAAGGTGGCCTCCTTCAACGTGCTGAATTACTTCGAAACGCTGGACCAACCAGGCCATCAGATCACCACGCCTGAAGGTACCGAGCACAGCCCGCGCGGCGCCAACACCGAGCAGGAACTGACCCGGCAACAGGACAAGCTGGTCAGTGCCATCAATGACAGCGGTGCCGATATCGCCGGGCTGATGGAAGTCGCCAACGATGGCTATGGGGCAGACAGCTCGATTGCCGGACTGGTCGAGGCGCTCAACGCACAGGGCCAGGCGCAGTGGGATTACATCACCCCCCGCGACGAGAACGGCAACGTGGTCTCCCCCGGCAGCGACGCCATTGCCGTAGGGCTGATCTACCAGAGCGACAGCGTGACCCCTGAAGGTGAGGCGGCCATCAACACCAGCGGCGCCTTTGCCACCGGCAACCGGGCGCCCATGCTGCAGACCTTTGCGGACAACGACAGCGGTGAAACCTTCTCGATCGCGGTCAATCACTTCAAGTCCAAGGGCAGCGTGATCAACGGCGAGGAGGCCATCGGTGACGGCCAGGGCAACAACAACCCGACCCGGGTCGAGGCCGCTGAACAGCTGGCCGCCTGGATCGGGACCGATCCCACCGGCAGCGGTGACAGCGATGTGCTGATCATCGGTGATCTCAACAGCTACGCCATGGAAGACCCCATCACCACCCTGCAAAACGAGGGCTATACGCTGCTGGATGACGACTACTCCTACAGCTTTAACGGCCAGTGGGGCTCGCTGGATCACGCGCTGGCCAGTGAATCGATGAGTGATCAGATCACCGGTGTTACCACCTGGCATATCAACGCCGATGAACCGATCGTGCTGGACTACAACACCGAGTACAAATCGACCGAACAGATCGAGTCGCTCTACGGTGACGGCCCCTTCCGTGCTTCGGATCACGACCCGATCATCATCGGCATCGACCCGAGCGTTGATGCTCAGCAGGCCGTCGGCTTCTGAGCCTTGAAGCCCACACCAACAGCCACAAAAAAGGGCGCCATCACGGCGCCCTTTGCGTTGCGGTCTTTTTTATTGTCGTCTCTCGCACGTTTCGTTGTCGTTTTCCTGAACCGGTGCCCCACTCGGATCACTGATCGATGATCAGGCGACCGCCAGCTCGCTGCCCTGCAGCTGGGTATCGACACCCACGACATCGACGGTGGGCAAATCGGAGAACTCAAGACCCATGGCCGCAGCCAGTCCCTGACCGACTTCGGTGTTGTCCAGAAGGCCGGCAAAGATGTCAGAACCCGGGCCGGAGGCATACAGCGGCACGTTTTCGGCCGTGTGGTTGTCGGAACTGAAGCTCATGCCACCGTATTCGTTGAGCGTCTGCGTCAGGGCAGCAAGGCCTGCATCCGCATCGTCGGCCGACAGTACTGCCGTGAGCTCTTCGTCGGTAAGCACAACGGCACCGCCGGTCATCTCGGCCACGGTGTCCTGCATGATCTCGGCAACACCGCTGTCATTACCGCTCATGCCGGCCACATCGATACGCTCGCTGGCCTCGTCGTACATCTGCTCGTAGGTACCAGTGAAGCTCTGATAGATCGAGGCATTGTTGTCCAGCGTGGACTGCGCTGACATGCCACCGGTTTCATGATCCGGCGCGATCACGATCAGCGTGTCCGGGTTTTCCTCAGAGAACTGCTGGGCAGTTTTTACCGCATCTTCAAAGGCCAGGGAATCGTTCATGGCCCAGCCGGCATCGTTGGCATGTCCGGCCCAGTCAATCTGGCTGCCTTCGACCATCATGAAAAAGCCGTTTTCATTCTGTGACAGCGTGTCCAGCGCTGTCTGGGTCATCTGGGCAAGTGTCGGCTGGTCATCACCGCTTTCACCGTAGCTGGTGTCCATCGCATCATCCGCGAACAGCCCCAGCAGACGATCGCCTTCGGCATTTTCCAGATCGGTGGCGTTGCCGACGAAGGTATAACCCTGGGCCTCGGCCTGCACCAGCAGGTCGCTGGCAGCCATGCCGCCGTTCTCTTCAGAGGTGAAGTACTGCAGACCGCCACCCAGCATCACATCAAGCTGATCGTTGTCGATGAACTGCTGGGCAATGGTCGTGGCATCGTTGCGATCATCCACATTGGCACCAAACACGGCAGGCGTGGCATGGGTCACGGACGACGTGGAGACCACGCCAGTGGATTTGCCGGCCGCCTGGGCCAGATCCACGATCGACTCCAGGTCCTGGCCGTCCGGCGCAGTGGAGATCCTGCCGTTATCGGTTTTCTGACCCGTGGCAAAGGCCGTGCCCGCCGCTGCAGAATCGGTAATCAATGAGTTGGCAGAATGCGTCTTGATGGCGCCGGTCAGCATGTTCTCTGCTTCCCAGGCCGGCAGTTCCTCGCCGCCCTTGAAGGTCCGAAAGGCGGTGGAATAATCCGTGCCAAAGCCGTCCGGCACCATCAGAATCACGTTCTGTGCCAGGCCGTCATTGGCAGGGGCTTCAGGCTCCGGCATTTCAGGAGAAGGCATGCCGGGCTTGTCATTGCCGCCAGCCAGCACGTCACGGAAGGCGTCACTCAACTGGCCCAGCGCCTGACTATAGCCATCCAGAATCGATTTTGTGGCATCCAGAAAGGCCGGTACCAGCGCAGGCTCTGACGCCCAGAGCGTATCATTGCCGGACCACAGGTTTGATAGCGGTGACAGTGACTGAAAGGGAGAGAACATCGCAGAAGGTGCGCTGCCCAGTGTCATTGCGTTGCTGCCATACATCGCGCCGGTGCTGCCAAACATGCCGTTGCTGTAGCCAAACATCGTCATTCTCCTGGAGGATAAAGCATGCCTGTCGCGCATCAGGCGCAGACATGATGATCAGGTACCCATGAAATGATTTTCCCGGTACCCGCGAGCTTCTGCAGGCATTGATCGCCTCTCAGAATGCACCGTCATGCTCGCCCGCTATCCATGACGGTTTGCCTCCATTGAGGTGACACTCAGGTTTTAAATGGCATCGATTGGAAATGATACGTAACCGTTCGTTACGACGGCGCATGGCTTTCCGACAGCACATCATCACGGGGCGGCCCGATGATCTGTCCAATCAGCGCCATCGTGTCGGTCATGTCCTGCGTCCCGAGGCGCCCGGCAGCGGCCTGAAGATAAAGCCTGTCGAGCAGCAGCTGTCGAAAGGCATCGACATACTGGATACGCTGATCGTAAAGCGTGGCGCGGGCATCCAGCACATCCACGAGATCACGCAGCCCCAGTGCCGCCCCGCGATCGGCGGCTTCCAGATAAAGCTCGCTGGAGCGGATCGCCTGGGAGAGCGCCTCAAGGCGTGACAGGTTGCCCTGAATGCCGCGATGGCGACGGCGCAGTTCCTCCAGCGCCAGGCGTTTTTGCTGATGGACATCGGCGCTCTGGGCCTGGCGGCGCAGATCGGCCTGGCGCACCTCGGCGCTGGTCGCCCCACCCCGATACAGATTCATGCGCGCCTGGATCACCGCCGAGCGATCCTCGCTTTCACGGTAGGGGTCATCACTGTTGCGATCCGACCAGGAAAGATTGAGCGAGACTTCAGGGTAATAACTGCCCTGGCGGACGGCCTGTACGGCCTGAGCCACTCTGAGCTGCTGATCAGCCAGACGCACCTGTACGTTGTCGTCAATGCCGTCCTCAAATCCGGCCAGTGCGGCGGGTTCGGGCCATTGCGCCTGCGCCAGTTCCAGCAGCGAAAAGCGGGTAAAGTCCGGCGACTCACCGGTCAGCCGGGCAAGCCGGGCCTGGGCGTCAGCGTATTCATTGCCGGCCAGGGCGATTTCGGCATGCGCCTGATCCAGTCGGGAGCGTGCCGCCAGCAGATCGATACGATCACCAATGCCCAGCTCATAGGCGCGCGTGGCCTGTTTGACCTGGAGTTCGAGCGCACGCTGCTTGCCTTCCAGCAGGCGATGCTGCTGGGCGCTATAAAACCCTGCCATGTAGGCGTCCGCAGTCTCCAGTGCCAGCTGCTGCTCGGCGATCGCCAGCTGGAGCTGTGCGGCCTGCACCTGTTCTCGCGACTGTGCCAGCGTTCGCCAGCGCTCCATGGAAAAAAGCGGCTGGGTCAGCTGTAGCTGTGCGGTGCTATCCGTGGAATGACCGCGACAGCGCGCGGCAAAATCATCTCCCCCGAATAATTCACCGGTCCGAGGATTTTCCTCACAGGAGTCGGCACCACGGGAGTAGTAGTTGTCACTATCGGTATACCCATACGAATAGGTCAGGTCCACGGTGGGCAGCAGTCCGGCCCTTGCCCGCGACGTTTCAAGGCCTGACGCCTCGGCTTCAAGCGACTGGCGCTGCAGCTCGGCGTCGTATTCACGGGCATGGGCGTATAACGCCGGCAGAGAAGGAACAACAACCTGTCCTGTTTCCCCTCGCGCCTCGCCTGCCATGGTCAGGGGAACCGGTGCAGGATCGGCCACAGCAGGTGCGGCGATGAGCGTCGAAGGCAACCACACTGCTCCCAGCAACAGCGCACACAGACATCCGGACCTGGAGTAAGTAGACGAAGGCATGGATCAATCCTGACGAACAGCGCGGGCCAGCATGTCGGTGACCGGCGCCATGAGATAGCCCATCAGGGTCCTTTCACCGGTGCGCAACATGACCTCTGCCGGCATGCCCGAGAGCAGCTGCATCTCATCGGTCATGCTTTCCTGCCCGGCCTCGGAGACCCGCACTCGCCCCCGGTAATAGGACGCCCCGGTGGATTCATCCTGAAAGCTGTCGGCCGAAACGTTGATCAACTCTCCCTCTACCACGCTGGCACGGCGCTGATTGAAGGCGCTAAAGCGAATCTCGGCAGGCTGACCGACGTAGATGTTATCGATGTCCTGAGCGGCAATGCGGGTCTCGATCAAAAAGCCCTCGGCACTGGGCACGATATTCATGACCGGCCGCCCCGGCTCCAGCACGGCCCCCAGAGTATGCGTTTCAAGTCCCACAACCGTGCCACTGACCGGCGCCCGAAGCTCGGTACGACGCATCTGATCGGACAGTGCGGTCATGCGCTCGGAAGTATCACCAATCTCGGACTGCGCCTGACGCAGCGCCTGCCCCACCTCCTGCTGATACGCCTGTCGCCGCGTTTCCATCCTGACCCGATTTTCGCTGATCTGTGAGCGCAGCTGGGCAATCTGCGCCTTCGAGGAGGCGCTGTCCGAGTTGAACTGCATGATCTGGCGCTCGAGTTCACGCACCCGCTGATTATTGCCCAACCCTTCACGGAACAAGGCGCGATAGTCCCCGGCTTCGGCACGCAGTGACGCGATGCGCTCGTTGTTAATGGCCATGGTCTGCTCAAGCCCCGAAATCTGCTCGCGAAACTGCCGGCTTTGCTCGTCAAGACCTTCAAGCTCTCCCTCCAGAGCCTGACGGCGAGAGATAAAAAGGCTCTGCTGTACCTGAAGCATCTGTGCAAGACGCGGATGGTCCCGGGCCATGTCCGTCAGCTCGGCGGGAAATTCGAGCTGATCAAGACGCTGCTGCTCGGCCATCAGACGCGCCTCCTCGGCGCTGGCCATGAACCAGCCGGTACGGGCAATGGCGTACTGGGAACGCGCCTGGGTGGCATCCAGCACCATCAGCACATCGCCGGCCTTGACATGATCGCCATCATCCACGTTGATCTGCGAGACAATGCCGCCTTCCAGGTGCTGTACGGTCTTTTTGAATGACTCGACCGAGACGGTACCGGTGGCCACGACGGCCACCGCCAGATTGGCCAGCATCGCCCAGCCGCCGAAGATGCCAAAGGCCAGCAAGACAATGATCAACCCGGCGCGACGGGCACCGCGATCGCTGATGGGTAGTTCCGCGCGCGTGTTCATGAAGGAGGCACCGGACGTGGGGGATGATGGGCTCATTGGTTACCTGCCGCCGTGGTCTGTGCATCAGGCGCTGCAGGTGGCGTCGGTCCGGCGGATGTCATGGGACGCACGTTGGCCGGCTTTTGCGCCTGAAGATGGGTCACAACCTGATCGCGCGGGCCAAAGGCGCCGATCTGGCCCTCCTTCATCACCAGCAGCTTGTCCACGGCCTTGAGCGTGGCCGGTCGATGGGAGATGACAAACACGGTGGTTTTCATCTGCCGCAATCGGGCCAGCGCCTGAATCAGGGCACGCTCGCCGCTGTCATCCAGACTGGCGTTGGGCTCATCGAGCACCACCATGACAGGCCGGCCGTAAAGCGCACGCGCCAGGCCAATGCGCTGACGCTGGCCACCGGACAGCGCACCGCCGCCCGAGGTAATCGGTGTGTCATACCCCTGGGGCTGTTGCAGGATCATCTCGTGAACACCGGCCATGCGGGCAGCTTCGACCACCTTCTCGGCATCCACCTCGCCCAGACGGGCAATATTGTCACTGATGGTGCCATCAAAGAGCTCAATATCCTGCGGCAGATAGCCGATATGCGGCCCCAGTGCTTCACGCGGCCACTGGGCAACATCTACCCCATCAAGACGCACGGTGCCGGTCTGGGCCGGCCAGATGCCCAGCAGCACCCGGGCCAGCGTCGACTTACCCGACGCGCTGGGGCCAATAATGCCGACCTGCTCGCCATGGCCCAGCACGAAGTTGATGCCCCGCAACGTGGGCAGCCGTACGCCCGGCGGCGCCGCCGACACGCCTTCGACGCGAATATCTCCCCGCGGGGCCGGCAGGGCCATGCGCTCCTCCTCGGCCGGCACTTCCCGGAGCAGGGCTTCCAGACGCTGGTGCGCCGAGCGCGCGCTCACAAACCCCTTCCAGGCACCGATCATCTGATCGATGGGCGCCAGCGCTCGCCCCATCAGAATGGACCCCGCAATCATCATGCCGGGGGTGAGGCTGTCCTGTAGCACCAGCCAGGCGCCCAGCCCCAGAATCAACGACTGAAAGGCCAGTCGCAGCACCTTGGACAGGTTGGCCAGCGTCCCGGCACGGTCGCTGGCCTGCGACTGGCGAACCAGATAGTCATGATGACGCTGCGCCCAGCGCGCCTGGATGCCCGACAGCATCCCCATTGCGTGCAGCACTTCAGCGTTGCGCAGGTTGGCACTGGCCAGCTCCTGGGCCTGAATCTGATCGCTGCCGGCCTCGGCCAGCAGCTTGCGCGTGGCACGTTCGTTGGCCAGCGCCAGTGCCAGCAGCACCAGCCCGGCCACGATGGCAAACACTCCGAACCAGACATTGAACAAAAAGAGTACGGCGATATAGACCGGCATCCACGGCGCGTCGAAAAAGGCAAAGAGACCGTTGCCGGTCAGAAACTGACGCAACGTGGTGAGGTCGTTGAGCGGCTGCGCCGTCTGTTGCCCGCCACGCAGCAGGCTGCGTCGAAACATGGCCCGGTAGACACGCGTATTCGTCAACGTTTCCAATCGATTGCCGGTGCGCACCAGAATGCGTGAGCGCACCAGCTCAAGCCCGCCCATGACCAGAAACAGAAACATCACGATCAGCGTGAGCATGATCAGCGTGTCGACACTGCGCGTGGTGATGACCCGGTCATAGACCTGCAGCATGTAAAGCGGCGGCACCAGCATCAACAGGTTGATGCACATGCTGAACCCTCCCACCGACACAAACGAGCGTCGGCAGGCTTTCAGGGCCAGGGCCAGATCAGTGGACGTGTTCGCTGCTGCCATGCTTACCTCAGCTTTTTTTTGACCCTGCCGTCGCTTGCTGCGGCTGCCCGGGGATAGACACAGGGCATCCTGAGCAGAACGCATGACAGAAACATGACAGTGCCAGCGCAGGGCCGGCACTGATGTGTAGATAAATGTAACGCTAGACGTCGCCGGCGTTATCGGCCTCTACTGCGTCATACATGCGCTCAAGCATATCGGGGAAGGCGGACTGCACCCGGCTCCAGCTGGGGATGAAGGGCTTGTCACGCGGGCTTTCAAGGAAGGTAACCCCGGCTTCCATGATGCTCTGCGCGAACAGCTCCACGGCCTGCTCTTCGCTGTGACGATCGACCTTGAGACCATTCATCATCGCATCGTGGTAATAGTTCTCGATGATATCGAGCGCGGTGCGGTAGTAGGTGGCCTTGAGCGTGCGGAAATGAGCCTCGTTCATGGTCACACCCAGCGTTGCCAGCTTGCGATAGAGCGCCTTGGCAATGTCGGTACTCATGCGATAGAGCCCGGTGGAGGCGTCTTCCGGCGAGAGCGGCTGATGCTTGTGGTCGTAGTTGTCGGCAATGTCGACCTGACACAGGCGTTTGGTCGAGTAATTACGGTGCACTTCCGAAAGCACACCGATCTCGAGCCCCCAGTCGCTGGGAATGCGAATGTCGTTCAGCACATCGGCGCGCATGGCGAACTCGCCCGACAGCGGATAGCGATAGCTGTCGAGGTAGTTCAGATAATCCAGCGGACCGTGGATCTTTTTCAGTGCGCGCAGCAGTGGCGTCACCATCAGCCGCCCGACCCGGCCGTTGAGCTTGCCCTCGGCAATGCGGGCGTAATAGCCCTTGCAGAATTCGTAGTTGAAGTGCGGATTGGCCACCGGATAGAGCAGGCGCGCCAGCATCGAGCGGTCATAGGTGGTGATATCGCAGTCATGCAGCGCTATCGCTTCGGCACGACCGGAGGAGATGGCATATCCCGAGCAGAACCAGACATTGCGCCCCTTGCCCGGCGCCGGCGGCGAAAGCGATTCGGCCGCCAGGTCGGCATCCAGTTCCCGCAGGCGTGGGCCGTCATTCCAGAGAATACGATGGCGCTGTGGCAGGCGGGCAAAGAAGTCCCGAGCGCGAAGAAACTGATCCCGATCGGCCCGGTCCAGTCCGATGATGATTTCGCTTAAATAGTCGACATGAGAGAGCTGATCGATGATGCGCGTGAGCGCCGGGCCTTCAAGCTCGGAAAAAAGCGACGGCAGAATCAGCCCCATCGGGCGGCGCTTCGAGAAACCCATCAAATCACTTTCCAGTGCCTCAAGCGGGCGCCGCGTGAGGTTGTGGAAGTTGGTAATAATGCCGTTCTGGTAAAAATCGCTCATGATGTCTTCTCCCTGTCGCTGTCAGCCCAGCCAGTGATCAAGACCTTCCGACCATCCTGCCGGGCCCTTTTGTGTTGTTGTATAGAGATTGACGGTATCGGCAATATTGATCGCGATATCATGTTCGCCGCGAATCAGTACTGCCCTGTCGACACTTTCCAGCATCGGCACATCGTTGGGGCCATCGCCCAGCCCCACGGTCAGAGGGCGTCTGCCCTTGAGAAGATGATAGCGGTCGACCAGCCAGGCGATGGCGCGCCCCTTGCCGCTGTTGTCGCCCAGCACATGATAAAAACGCCCCCCCTGTGTCAGTGACAGCCCTGCACCAATCAACAGCAGACGAAAGCGCTCCAGCGCGTCATCACTGTCTTCCCAGATCAGGGGCTCGGAGGCCTCGCGCAGATGGGCAAGCTCTGCGTCCTGGGTATCAAGACCGGTATGTTCGGCCACTTCCTCAGTGCTGAAATCACCAAAGCCTCGAAACTGAAACCTTTCGGTGGCCCTGATGGCTTCCAGTACATTGCGGATTCGACGGTAGGATTCACCCAGCACGATGTCTGCCCAGCCTCGATCATCAGGGGTTTCATCAAGACACCAGGAGGCCGGCAGATGAATGGAGGCGCCGTTTTCGGTAATGAAGGGCGAGACAAGCCCCAGTGCCTGATGCAACACCATGACTTCCGCCGCCGTCTTGCTGGTATTGATGATCAGCGGCACTGCATTCTTTTCAAGGCGCGCAAGCCAGCTCATGGCTGGCGTGTAGTCATAGGTGGCATGGTCCAGCAGGGAGCCATCCAGATCCGTAAACACCAGCAGCGGTTGTTCAAGCGTTGACGTCATGGTGTCAGCTCTAATCGTAAAAGGCCGTTAATGGCGACAGGAAAATCAGAATAGTCTGTATGAACTTAAACACATCATATAAGGCTCGGGCATGAAAGATTGCCTACCTGTGTCAACAAACGTTGTCCTGGAAAACGAAATATCAGGATTGACGCCCCCATACGCAAAAGGCCCATCGCAGTGCGATGGGCCTTTTACGATCAATGATGTCGGCGCTTTTATACCGACCATACCGACATCATCAATAATTGAATCTTTTGTAACGCTGCTCGCTCAGGAGCACTGCTGCGGGTCGGGGAAGTGGATAGCACCACCGCCGCTACCGCCACCATGACCACCGTGACCGCCCTGGTGATAGCCGGAATGGCCGCCATGATTGCTGTCGTGCCGGTTGCTGTTCCACCAGGCAACACCGCTGCCAAGGAACAGGATAATAAGAAGTGCAATGGTTGCCTGGCTCATGATTTCCCTTTCTCCACCGTCTGATGCGGTAAATGTGAACGGAGAGAAATATGAGGCAACATTGAGTAACGATATGTGCAGATTTGCGGTCTAATCGTCAAAATAAGCCGCCAGTATCAGGGCACCTATCAGAACCTTTAAACGGGCTGTGCCAAAAGAAAAACCGTCAAATCAGACACCATAATGAACAAAAGCATGAGGAGCATTTCATCCGGCCAATACCAATGAATGCCTTTAAAGTTTAATAAATGACATCTCCTGCCAAAGAATTAATTAATCATATTGCTAACCACTTGATGTCAATCACCCTTTTCATGATCCGGCCAGGTGCCAGTATTGGGCTATCAATGTCATGATCCTTCTCATGCCTGTCATAGGGCCATGCGCATCGCGGCCCTCACATCAAGTGTCAACGCCGGGATTTTTAACGATGCAATATTCACCAAAGCGTCATTTTTTTGACGCCATGGCGTCATGGCGCATCTTCATCATGGGCGACAATATCCCACGCAGGAGAACGGTCATGACTTCCTTGTTGATGACGATGGCAGTGGCCATGGTGATGTGGTGTGGCGTCAGCCTGTGGCTGGCCAGCCGTTTTGGACGCGCAGCGCAGACACGGCAGCAACCCATGGGTGATGAACACGCCCTGATCATCATGGGCGCGGCGAAACCCCGCACCGATACCGACAGCGCCAACGATGGCGAATATGATGGTTCGGCGGTACGCATTCTTTAAGCGTTGCTCTGTCAGGCATTCAGATAAAAGGATCGCCTTCTGATAAAGCCATGGTTGGCATGCCTGTCAACGATGTATTTTAAAATCCGCTCAAGGCGGATTTTTTATGTGTCAACATTGTCTATTTCCCGAACCGTGCTGTTTTCACGTCCTGCCTGTTCCCTGACCCTGCCGCTTCGCCTTGCTTTTTCTCCTTCCTCATTTACCGCCTTTTTGAACTAAACAAAACTGCTTATCGATTTTTATAGCTTCACAAATGCCTTGATAAGCAAGGCTGCGTTAAAGTGCCGCACTTCTTTTGCATATCACCTCTGCCCATTGTGTTTTTAGTGCGCGATGGGTGGCTCACCATCAATGGCGAGCCTCAATCTGCAAGTCGAGAAAACGCCCCATGAAAAAGCAACTGACAGCTGCGCTGTGCCTGAACTTCTGTATGTTTTCAGGCTACGCGATGGCTGCTGACGACAACGAAACCATCGATGTCGCCCTGATCGGCGGCGGCATCATGAGTGCCACCCTGGGCACCTTCCTGGAAGAGCTTCAGCCTGACTGGAAGATCAACATGTATGAGCGCCTGGACCATGTGGCCGAGGAAAGCTCCAACGGCTGGAATAATGCCGGTACCGGTCACTCCGCCTTCGCGGAAATGAACTACACCCCGCAGCGTGACGATGGCAGCGTTGACGTCTCCCGTCCGCCCAAGATCACCGAAGCCTTTGAGATCACCCGGCAGTTTCTGTCCTATCAGGTGCTCAACGGCGTCATGCATGACCCGGGCTCGTTTCTCAACAATACACCGCACATGAGCTTTGTCTGGGGCGATGACCACATCGACTTCCTGCGCAAGCGCTATGAAGGCATGCAGCAAAGCAGCCTTTACAAGGCCATGGAGTACTCGGAAGACCCCGAGGTCATCCGTGAGTGGGCCCCGCTGATGATGGAAGGCCGTGACCCTTCACAGAAGGTCGCCGCCACCCGCATGGAAGCAGGCACCGATGCCGAGTGGGGTGAAGTCACTCGCCAGCTCATCAGCGCCCTGTCGGAAAAGCATGACAACTTCAGCCTGAGCACCGGCAGTGAAGTGCGTGATCTAAAGCGCAATGATGACGGCAGCTGGAAGGTCACCTGGGCGGACCTGAACGACAACGGCAAAGAGCACAGCATCAATGCCCGTCATGTCTTCATTGGCGCCGGCGGTGCTGCCCTGCCCCTGCTGCAGAAATCCGGCATTCCCGAAGGGAAGATCTATGCCGGCTTCCCGGTCGGTGGCCAGTTCCTGGTGACCAGCAACCCCGAGATTGCCAACCGTCACCACGCCAAGGCCTACGGTCTGGCCGCGAGCGGTTCGCCCCCGATGTCGGTACCGCACCTGGACAGCCGCAAGCTGGAGGGCCAGCAGCGCATCCTGTTTGGTCCGTTTGCCAACTTCTCGACGAAGTTTTTGAAGGACGGCTCGTGGACGGATCTGTTCGGCTCCATGACCACCAGCAACACTCTCCCGATGATGAAGGTCGGCCTGGATAACTTCAGCCTGGTCAAATACCTGATCGGTCAGGTGATGCTGTCCGAAGATGATCGCTTTGAGGCGCTCAAGGAGTACTACCCGGACGCCAAGCGCGAAGACTGGAAGCTGATCAACGCCGGCCAGCGCGTCCAGATCATCAAGAAGGATCCGGAAAAGGGCTCCGTGCTGCAGTTCGGCACCGAAGTGGTGGCATCAGAAGACGGCACCATGTCGGCACTGCTGGGCGCATCACCGGGTGCTTCCACTGCGCCGGCCATCATGCTGGGCCTGATGGAGCGGGTCTTCCCCGAGCAGCTGGCCTCCGATCAGTGGCAGGGCAAGCTCAAGCGCATGATCCCCTCCTATGGTCAGAAGCTTGATGGCAACGAACAGCTCACCAACGAGATTCGTGCCTACACCAGCAGTGTTCTGGAACTGGGCGACACCCAGCCCACAGCCGAGAACGCCAAGCGCATCGAAGCACTCAAGGCACGTGCCCGTGGCCAGGAGCCCGGCAGCGAGCAGGCTGATGACGCAGACAGCGAAGACACCGCAGAGACGGTTGAGAACGTCTGAGCTGCCTTCGAGTTGAAGCAGGAAGAGGTAAAAAAACGGCACCCTTAGGGTGCCGTTTTTTGTGGGGAACTGCTCAAGAGGCAATACGCTGTCATTCAACCCTGTTATAGACATCCTCAAAACGCACGATGTCATCTTCATCGAGATAGCGACCGGTCTGCACTTCGATCAACCTGAGCGGTACCTTTCCAGGGTTCTCCAGCCGATGCACCGTGCCCAGCGGCAGATAAATGGATTCATCTTCCGTCACCAGCATCGAGCGCAGTGATGCCATGTCCGGATCGTCGCGATCGGCTCGAGTGACCCTTGCCGTACCCTGCACCACGACCCAGTGCTCGGCGCGGTGATGATGCATCTGCAGCGACAGCGCCGCGCCCGGGTTCACCATGATCTCCTTGACCTGAAAACCGGGCGCTCGAACCATGGCGCGATACCAGCCCCACGGCCGGTACACCCGACAATGGCTACGGCTCTCGGTACGGCCTTCCTTCTCAAGGCGTGCCACGATGTGCTTGAGATCCTGCATGCGGTCACGATCGGCCAGCAGGATGGCATCCTCGGTCTCGATGGCCACTACATTGGAAAGCCCCAGCATGGCGACCAGCCGCGACTGGCTCATGACCAGACTGCCAGTGGTGTCGTGCAACATCACATCGCCTTCCGTGACGTTACCCTGCTCATCGCGCTCATGGCGCCGCGCATCAAACACGGCATCCCAGGCGCCGATATCGCTCCACTGACAGTCCAGTGGCAATACAACCGCCTGATCCGTGTACTCCATGACGGCGTAATCGATCGAAATATCCGGGCTTTGCTCAAAGGCCGGCTGATCCACTCTCGTAAAATCGAGATCACTTCGGCGATTTTGCCAGGCATCACGCACCGCCTGTACTACGTCTGGCGCATGTTGTTCAAGCGCTGCCAGATACGTCTGTGCGCTGAACATGAACATGCCGCTGTTCCAGTAATATCCACCCTGTGAGAGATACCCCTGCGCCGTATCACTGTCCGGCTTTTCCACGAACGCGCTGACCATAAGGCCGTCATCCATCGGCTCGCCGGCACGAATATAGCCATAGCCGGTATGGGGTGATGTCGGCGTGATGCCGAATGTGACCATCCTCCCCTGTGCGGCCAGCGCTCGCCCCCTGTTTAGCGCCTGATGAAAGGTCTGAAGATCACCGATGGCGTGATCGGCCGGCATCACCAGAAGCTGAGCATCATCATGAGACTCCAGTGCCTGAAACGCCGCCAGGGCAATGGCCGGCGCCGTATTGCGTCCAACGGGCTCCAGCAGGATGCCGCCATGAGCCAGTTCAAGCTGGCGCAACTGTTCGGCGACCAGGAAACGATGCACTTCATTGCAGACCACAATGGGCGCACCGACCTCCGGCATGCCATCAAGACGTGTCAGGGTTTGCTGCAGCAGGGAGTGCTCGGCATCCAGCAGGGGCAGGAACTGCTTGGGATAGTCCCGGCGGGATACCGGCCAGAGCCGTGTGCCTGAACCGCCGGAAAGCACGACGGGGATCAGTGGGTCGGCAATGTTGGATGGAGTAGCTGGCATGGCGAACTCGATTGGCAAAAGGCTTTTGAAAGCATAGTTGACGCGAGTACGACCTTATATTTTTGTTTCAAACACTCCAACTTTTGAAATTTTTGCCCGTCAGCTTCCTGATTTCAACCCCCTCATTTTTGTAATGCTCAATCAAAAGTTGCCTTGACTCGTTATCAAATTCTGCTTTTTCTTTTTGTACTCTATTTGCCTCTTCCAGACGACGCCGAAAACTTGTTCTAAGATTATATGGTAATATTTTTTTCCCAACAGCTCTTACGAAATAAGAAGATGGTCGGTACCTTGCGATATCCGACAATATCTTGAAGCGAGCGCCACCTTTCGTGTTGTTTTTTACAGCCAAATTTGGCACTCCCCCATGATCGTCAACCCCAATGTATCTATAGACATCCTTTAAAACTTCAAGAGGCTGATTAACCAGATCGTCAAAATCGAGGATCATCAACTGACTCTCTGGATAAAACTTCAAAATTTTTTTGATCTGGTGGGTATATTCGCCATGTGAAAGATAATCGCAATATAGTGAATCTCTTTCGCTGTAGTTACATCCTTCTATTTCTTCCCTGACAGCTTTATTAAAACTACGTTTTTCAATGAACCTTTCTGCTGCATGCGTGTATGCAGAGTAATATCTTTTTACAGGATCTCTCAAAATAGCTATTAGCTTTGCATCAGGCATCATCTCATACATTCTCTCAGGCCCTCTTTCAGCAAACATTGCATTTGCATCTCCTCCTAGGGCCAGAGAGCTTTCAGACGCCTTCTTATTCAAGTCCAAAAAGACATCTCGCCCTTCATTATAAGTATGAGAATCGCTAAAAAAATTAAAATCCTTGGCAAGTTCATCACCATAAATGTCAGAATGTTGCGCCAACCAATCATATAATGTTGTTGTGCCTGACTTTTGCGATCCAACAATATAAACATCCGGCTTTCTTTTATCCATATTACCCTCTAGCCAGCGGATTCAAAAACTTTGAGAATGGCAATACCCAAATTTTTATTTTAACAGTTACGCAAATTAACGCCATTATATTCTGCATTACCAACATGGAAGCCAACGCTGACGCAGCCCCTACCGCCCCAAAAGCTGCCGTTAATATTGTAAAAGAAAGTATGCCCGTAACGCTGCAGAATACTGCAATATTCCTCATGTGTTTTTCATGCCCAGTCATATTAAGTATCAAACCAACAGATCCTGTTATTACATTGACTGCCTGCCCAACAGTAATAATTCTCAAAAAATTTGCAGCATCAACAAACTCTTTACCGAAAAGGCGCAGGACCATTTCCGGAAAAAACAAACAAGCAACTATTAACGGCAAGGACAGCACAAGGCCTATCAGGACACTGCTTCTCGCGAGGCTTTCCAGCTCTGATATCTTTCCTTCCTTGAACAATTTAGCGAACATTGGAGGAAAGACTGCGTTGATGACCATCAGAACGAAACTGATAACAATACCTAACCTTTCAGCCGCCTTGAACAATCCCAGGTCATAATCGCTTAAAAATATACTGGCTATCCATATACTGACCACCTGAGTCATTAATTGCGTAAGACTCAGTATCATGAAAGCATGTGAGCTGGAGAAAAATGCTTTTTTCGAGGCCACTTCCTCGTTGCCGTCGGAAAAAAAACTCTTTTTTTCCCATAACATGATTCGCATTATCGCTGTTGTAACAATGGTCCAGGCCGCTGCAACAAAGCACCATGCTGCCAACTCTATATCGACAACACTTGAAAAGAAAAAATTGACCGAAAGCAAAAGCAAAACTGATATCAAGGATATAAACCCATTTTCCATCAGCGATGCGGATGCAGGCCTTGAGAGCCCTTTCATAAATCCTGAGAGCACAAAGGCTAAAGTATAGGCCGGCAGTGCCAATATAATTATTTTAAGCAGTTGAAAAAGCTCTATACTTTTTTCTGCTGGCACCATGTAAACTGCGGTAAAAATTACACATGAGAATATCCCGCTGGCCATCAAGGTTCTTTGAACAGCCCAACGCAACAAGGTCAACGTTTTTTTATCAAAAGGATTTTGACCAACATGCTTCATCAAAACACTATCAAGGCCGTATTTTGCCAGGATGGATGCTCCAAGCAAAACACTTTGCGCTAGCGAAAAAACCCCTACTCCTGAAGGGCCATAAAGCCTGCCTAAAATGACGCCTAATAGAACTGTTCCCAAGGCAGCGATCATTTTGGCCAAAAATGTTATCACCACCGGCCATGCAAGCTTGTACATTTTCATCAGACTCCAGGTATTGAGTTTTTCGTTAAATTCATCCCGGAATTCATCTGATCTTGCAAAGAATCTTTGTTAGTGAATCAGCCACTTTTTCTTCCTGTAACACAACTTCTGCAAAATCCGGCTTTTCATAAGGACTATCGATTCCCGTAAAGTCGATAATTTTTCCTTCCCTGGCTTTTTTATAAAGCCCTTTCGGATCACGTTGTTCACAAATATTGATAGGGGTATCGACATGCACTTCAATAAAGTCACCTTCATCAAACAGCGCACGAGCGCCATCACGATCAGCTTTAAAAGGTGATATAAAAGCTGTAATGACCATAATTCCTGAATCAACGAATAGCTTTGCTACTTCTCCAATGCGGCGAATATTTTCAGTGCGATCAGCCTGACTCATGCCAAGATCCTTGCAAAGGGCATGACGTATATTGTCGCCATCCAGCAGCATGGTGTGATAACCCTGCCGGTTGAGTTCAACCTCCAAAGCATTAGCCAGCGAGGATTTCCCGGAACCGGAAAGCCCGGTAAACCAGACACACTTTCCCTTGTGGCCTTTGATATTTGCACGCTGTGCTGACGTAATGCTGGTGTGGTTCCAGACTACCTCAGCCTTGCTATCGTTGACCCGGTACTCATAAGGGAGCTCAGGATCATGTCCAAGACACTGGACCAGGGCGTCTTGCCAGCGTCGATCTCGCTGGTTACACACAATAAAAAAGGGATTGAGCACACTCTCCTGCTGATTGCAGCGCAATGGTTGCAGCGTTCGTGTATCCAGCACCTCCCCGCCAGCAGCAGTCACCACAGCCTGAGCGGCAGCGGTATCCCATTCACAGGTGGGCGCGAGTCGTGGATAAAGATCGGCTTTGCCCTCGGCTACCAGACAAAGCTTCAGTGAACTGCCCATCGATACACGGTCGTTGGATGGTAACCGTTTGCAAAAAGCCTCGAAGGTTTCGGAACCATGTAGACGGCTCCCGACCACCTGCCAGTTCTGGTTTTCGGGGTCAGGTAACGTGCGTACCCTAATGGGTTCAGACTCGGCATCACCGATCTGTTTCCACGCGCCCTCACTACTGCCCCACCAACTGGTATCAAGCACCGGTGCATGCACAATGCCAAATACCGGCACACCATTTTCAATCAATGCCAGATTGAGCGTAAATTCACCGTTTCGGTTGATGAACTCCTTGGTGCCATCCAGAGGATCGATCAACCAATAGCGTTCCCATTGACGACGCTCGGCAAAGGGTATATCGCTGCACTCCTCCGAGAGAACCGGCAGCTCGGGCGTAACCTCTCTGACAAGCTTCATCAGACTTTCATTTGCTGTTGTATCAGCTTCGGTCAGGGGGCTTTCATCAGCCTTGGTTTCGATAGAGAAATCACGCTGATATATCTCCATGACCTGCAGGCCTGCAGCTTTAACGCCGGTCAGCAGCTGATGTAACTCTTCTTTTTTAAAAGCATATCCCAGTTTGATTGGTGAATATTTTGGGCTGGCGCTGGAATCTCCCACAGAAAAGGGATTATCAGAACTGTCAGCGTCCCGATCAAAAGGTTCATCGAAAACCAGAGCCGGATGTAATTGCTGACCCAGTATCCGTCTGAGCTACAAACCATGAAGTTGATCTAAAACCTAGTGTTAGCGGAAAAACCAACTTAGAGTAAACGGAGTCAGTTTAAAAAACTTACAGCGCAATGATTGCGCAAACAAAAGCCCCTTAATGGGGCCTTATCAGCCTATCATGGACCGCTTTAGTGACTGGCCTTTCAACCATTTTATAAAACACAATGCCGAGCATAATCGACAAAAAAGAAACAAAAGAATAATATCCAATAACTGCAACCCGAGACCCTATATAAACTCCAAAAAACTCAAATATTGAAGCAATCAAAGCAATTGATGTAATATGAGTTAAATATATCGAATAAGAAGCGTCACCTAGTGATTTTAATAATTTATGTAAGCAGTCTTTTGCTTTTAGTTTTTCGCTAGTTGCTCCTAAAACTATCAACGCAGCTGGGATTCCGGCGTAAACAACCCTGCCTATGTATCCATCACCGTAGCCTCTAAATCCCACAGCAAGCAAGCCTAGTGTCCCGATAACGAGAATCGCTGCTCCAACCATCTTGTTTAGCTTCAACTCTCTTTTCAAGAAAAGACCTATTATGACTCCAAATGCAAATTCTAATGACTGGGGATTGAATACGAATCTTTGAAAAGAGTTCAGCTCTCCCCAAATGTAGAAAAAAATCGAAAAAACTAAGAATTGCGCAATTATAGCTTGAAAAGCTTTTTTTTGGAAAAAGACAGCCATAAAGCTAAGCGAAATATAAAAGAGCATTTCATAATTAAGTGTCCATCCAACAGGAAGTACGGTGCCCAAACCCCATGGCACTTCATAGGGAATAAATAAAGAACTTGACAGTATATGTTGCCAGTCGGGTATTTTCCCACTGGTAAGAAAAATAAGCGCAAGATATAAAGCTGTTGCTATCCAGAATGCTGGCACAATCCTAACTATTCTTTTTTTTAGAAAAAATTTAATTTCATTGGTTTTCGATATGTCTATTTTTGAAAAAGAAAGAGTTATAACAAGGCCGCTTATCACAAAAAATATATCAACACCTGTTTTTCCAAAAGTATCCCATGTTGTGCGACCTATAAGGTATTCGTTGTTACCATTGGCTGCAATATAATGATCAAGACTCACTTTTGAATGAAAAAAAAGGACGATAAGGGCGGCTACACCTCTTAGATATTGGATGCCATAAAGCATTTAAACTATTCCTATAATTTCTCTAGAAATGATCATAGCTGTCTCTGCATCTGGTTCTATGATCGAATCGGCATAATAACAGTGAGGCCTCATATAGTCTATCTTCTATCGATATAGTGAGATGAATAAAATCCGACATACTTATTTGACGTAGAGCTAGGCCCTGCCTAAAACTTTCATTGCTAAGTTATCCCTATTCACTGAGCAGAAGGCTGCTATACTAAACAGTTAAGAGCTTCCCGATAAAAACTGGCAAATAATCGAAGATTTTTATTTTCGCTTATATAGCCTTTATAGCAACCTTGATATCTAAAAGTAACACTATTAGCACATAAGCACCTATAAAATACCATCCCTTATAAACCTTAATTAAATTTTTTAACACAACTAATATACGTTTTTTCCAAAAAAACCTTTAAATACTGTCAAGAATATAATCTTTAGATCTAGTGCCAGCGACCAGTTATCGATGTACCACAAGTCGAACTGCACACGCTTTTGCATTTTTTCCAGCGTATCTGTTTCTCCACGTAGCCCACTGACCTGTGCCCAGCCCGTCACGCCGGGCTTTACCTTGTGACGCTGCATATAGGATTGCACCAGTTCCTTGTAGTGCTCGTTATGTGCCAGGGCATGCGGACGGGGGCCGACGATGGACATACGCCCTTGTAATACGTTGTAAAACTGCGGTAGCTCATCCAGCGAGGTACGCCGCAGAAAGGCACCTACCGATGTAATACGACTATCCCCCCTTTTGGCCTGCGTAACCTGTCCACCCTTTTCCTGATGGATTTTCATTGAGCGAAACTTGTACACCTTGAAATGTTTACCATTGATCCCCGTGCGGTACTGCTTGAAAAGCACAGGACCAGGTGACGAGCATTTAATCGCGATGGCTATAACAATACACACGGGTAATACCAGTAAAGTGATGATGCTACCCAGAATGATGTCTTCCAAGCGCTTGGCAAAACGCGCTCCACCAGCCATGGGGCTTACGCTCAAATCGATGCTGTACAACCCGACAATCTCGCTTACGCGATGATTCAGCAAGGGCAGGTCTGAAAGCTCAGGGAAAAAACGAATTTCTGCGGTTTGATGACGCAAGGCATACATGATGGCCTGTACGGTATTACCCATGCTGAGCGGCATGCATATCCATACTTCGCGGCATTCGGATCGTGCAACGCGTCTGGCGATATTGGCCAGATCGAATTCAGAGAGTTCACGGTTCAACCGGTGAACACCACTCACGGAGTAGCCGGCGCCCTGCCGTGCTCGCATATGCTGGGTGATGTTGAGCAGGGTTTTCCCCGGACCTACCAGAAACACGGGGCGACGATGGCGCCCACGTAGACGATACCTTAAAAGGACTGACCTGGCTCCCCAGCGCACCAGAACAGCAATAGCAAAGGATAGCGCCATGGTAAGCACCAGCCATAACCGCGAATACCGCTCTGCCACATGCAGAAAATAAATGATGGAAGTAGCAGCGATGGTCACCCCGATCCATACCCAGAAAAGCCTGAACAGAATTTCTGAAAATCGGCGTGTACGCCAACGCCGGTAGGCCTCTGCTGACTGATTCAGGAAAAGAAGCAGTAACGTAATGACGCTCAGCGCCCACCAGTAACGCTCTTCAATATCTATTTCACCAAAACGAACGTAATAAATGATCACACCCGAAACGGCAATGGCAATGGCGTCACACAGCATCGCAAATATATGTAGCGGTGCTCGCTCAATTAATAAAGAACCCTTTCTTTTGAACACCATGCCACCTCAATAAATTCAATCCACACATTCAAACTGATACCATGACGCTTTCATTACGGCGTTTCTCATAATACAGGGCAGCAATTGCCAACACTGAAGAAGAGACTCCTGAATTGACAACATGCCCGGCCACAATGCTGACTAACAGAAACAGCAAGGATACCGCTAACAAAAGACTTCCCTCCATGGGTGAATATCTCAATATCCTGAAAGAACAATAAAACATTCGATACATCAAGAAATAAAAGACAAATAAACCCAGAATCCCATAGACAACGAATATATCGAGCGGATCCATCTCGATCCTATGGATATCAAAAGCCTCTCCGCCAATACCCAGCACATGATCAAGAGGAGAAAAATGGCGGACTTTCTCATCGTATGCCTTATCCCAGAACTCGCTCCTTCCGCTAAGAATTAAAAAAGCGATTCCCTTTTCTTTGGCAAAATGTTGCCACCTGTCGAGCACCGTAGGTTTTGGTTTTTGTTCCACAACGGAGGCATCAGCAATTTCTGCTTCTGCTACAGAGATTGAAGAAGAGTCAGACGGGTTTTCGGAAACAGTTAGATCACCCATCCAATCAGGGGCCTTCATGGCCATGACCACTGCCAGAAGAGCTACCCCGACAAGCCCCGCCCCCTTAAAAATTCTCAAGGGCTTTATATACAGATAGATTGAAATAAAACTCACAATGCACAAAAAACCTGCAAGCGTTGTTTTGGTACCCTGCAAGGTAAAAATCACTGAAGCCACGAATGTCAATAATGTTAATCCGGGGTATTTCAATTTATTAACGATGGCAAGCATAAGAATACTAATGGAAGCCAGCAAGAAGAAGCTAAGCTCGTTTCCTGCAATGAAGAACCCCTTGCCACCAACCCCATTGGAATATTGCGGCTCACCAATCCCTATATTACCAAGAACAACGTTAAAACCAGCAACCAGCAGATACCAGACGGGCAAATACAGATACAGGTATTTCCTCAGGCCGTAGCTATTGTCACGCAGAAAATAAAAGTAAATCGAAATAGCCAACAGTGCACGCACGGCCCAGGAAATACTTTCAGTGTTAACACCACTGGAGACATGGTGATACAAAACGCATAACACTATGGCCGAAAGAAACAGCGAAATTTTTTGGGTTTGTTTTTCACCAACAGAACGAACTATAAGAAATAACATCAAAACCAGGAAGAAAAGCGTTTTATATGCAGCAGATACAGAACCGATATCGTACCCATAATAGACTACTGCCCCATTGATAACATCGATCAATGGCCAGCCAAATAAAAAAAACAGGACAACTTTATCTGCAACGCTTCTCATGACAACCTCATGGTTATTGGCATGTTGCTCTCTCGGCATTTTTTCTGCTACTGACTGGAAAAAACATGACTTATATGCTTTCTAAACACATGCCATCTTACGAGGAAAAACATACTCAATATTGATGGAACAAAGAAAATGAAATAATCCACCAATGCGAAACCTGGAAAAACCAGACATATAACATAGCTAACAAGCACGATTAAAAATGCTGACATGTTCATCAAAAAAGCCAACATTTCCTTTTTACAAAAATAAATGATATTGGATTCGAGCACACCAAGCTGCGCAATAACAAAGTTGGAAGCCAACAACAGCAGAAATATAAATGATTTGTAATAATCCTTAGCAATAACATCAGCAAGGTAGGCATAGGAAAACACAGCTATAAATGCTATCGGGGAAGCCAGTACTATTATCCTGTTCAGAGAACGTTTTATTGATGCCATATAAGCCCTATCAAGGCTTTTCTTTCTGATCTGCTCGGCCAGAGAGGACAGATGATTATTGACTACCCCACGTGGTAATACAGCAATAATACTGAAAAAAGAAGCCGCAAGAGACGCCAGAACAGCTATTTCGTTACCTGCAGTCACTAAAAATAGGCTGGGAAGTATAAACGATATGCCACTACTGAATAAGTTGGAAAGTCCAATCAGTGTACCGGATTGATAGTATTCCCTGTCCACCAGCACTGGTTTTTCTATTTCTTCACCGGCGGCTCTACTTAACATGAAAGCAGAAGCAATCATTAGCGCCTGAGCAATGAAATAAGAAGCGGCGACAAGAACTATCACCATGGTGCTGGTATCAGCTTTTGTCATCAGAATAAGAACGAGACTCAGCAATAGTAGTGTCGCCAAAAACACGTCCGCTATAAAAAGGGCAATGAAGTTTTTAATCCCTATGAAATAGGATCTGGCAACCTGATAACCTGAAAGGGAAACAGTGAGAGCTATCATGCCTGCCAGATTTTCCCCATGAAACGCTAGAGATGCTGCCACGCAGATAATGACAGCCAAAAGCATGCCATAGGTATAAACGTTCACCAGACTACCTAGTAGTCTGGTGAACGTTTTTTTGTCGGCTGCGATATTTTTTATAAGCACTGTAGCCGTACCAATACCACATAACATCACGAACGCTGATGACAGGGTAAATTGAGAGGAGAAGACTGCCATCTCATCGGGCATGAGAATATGATTGGCGACCAACAAGACCACAATGCGGATTGCGCCAGGCGAACCAGCGGTAATAACAGGAAGAAAATTTAAAAACCTTCTATAAAGGCTTTGTTTTGAAGTTGTCATTTGACTCATTGAGCTACTGAAGATGGTTATCTGTTATCTGCATATCAATACCTGCTTTCGCCATAAATCAATGAATTCAGGCCATCCCCCATTAGTTTCCTGTTTGACTTTATTAAATCGGAAAAATCATTTTTCAATTTTCTAACATTCCCGCTGTTACTTATATACTCAACAAGCTCATTCTCTTCTGTAAAATATGGTATATCAAATTTTTTAAAAATTGCCACAGCGCTATCCAACTGATGGTTGTTTCTGTGTTCCCCATATTTAACCAACCTTGGGAACATAACGAAATCGACCTGCATGGCAAGCAAGTTAATAACATTACCCATACCTGCATGCGTGACGACAATATCTGACTGTTTCAACAAGGCCTCGTACTTGTCTTCAGGGCAAAAATCGAAAACATGAATTTTGTTCCTGTCGCGGCAACTGCTGCTTACTTCAATATCATAGGCTCCCTTACCGGCTTGATAATATATTTCTGCATTTTCCAACATCGCTGCCATCTTTAAAAAAATATTTGTCATTCTTTCAAAAGGCAGTTGCGTACCATTGCTAAATAGTATTCTCATAGTACACTCCCTACATATTTAACCTTCTTGTCTTCAGCGCTCAAACGCTCCCACTGTGTTAGTGTTTCCGTGCTTATATATTTAGCCACCCTGCCTGACAAGGATATCTTCTGGCTATTCGCGATACTATCTACCCATATCGTTTTGATGCCCTGCATGCGTGCCAGACACAATACCTGCAGACCTGGTGCAGCACCGGTCGTAACGATGACATCCGGTTTTTCCTTTCTCAAAAAGGAAAATATCCTTGAAAAATTGGGAAGAGATTTATGCACACTCCCAAAATTGAAATCGACCAGCTTTAAAGAAGGCTGGTCGGTGCTATTATCGAGTGTCGAGATAAATATTTTTTGATCGGCTTCGATGAGATCGGCCAGAATTTTCAACTGCACCCAATGCCCGCCATAGGAACTTACAAATGCAACTTTCATGATAGGGACAACTCTTCTTTTATCTTGTAGGCAAGCTCACTTAGTACCTTTTCACTGCTATATTTCTGAGCTGTAAGCAAGGCGTTTACTGACAGGTTCTTTTGATCTTTTGCTTCCAACTCTAAAAATTCTTCGAGTGCTTTCTTAAGCTCGCCAGGTTGATGCGGGTTGAAGGCCAGACCATTATAACCATCTTCCAGGTAACTACTGATGCCCGCAATATCGCTTCCGATAACGGGTGTACCACAGGCCATGGCTTCCAGACCGACCAACCCCAGGCTTTCGGAAAAACGCTTGCTGGGGAATACAAATGCATTGGCCTGCTGATAAAAACGGGGCAACGCGTCATGCCTGACACTGCCATGATAATTGATCGTTACGTTCGAATCTTCAAATGCTTTCATGTTGCGTTTCAAACGCTCCAGCATATGCTTTTCGCCATGCCCGATGATATCGACCACACAATTTTTATCTTTTATTTTTTCCAATGCACTCAAAAAATCAAAAACTCCTTTATCTTCAGTAATTCTGCCAACATACAATAGACTTGGTTGCCCCTTCGAACCCATCTCAACATCTGAGGCTTTAAATACTTTCTCATCAACGCCGCCTGAAGGGCTAACAAAGACCTTTTCTTGCATGACGCCATATTGGCGAACAATCACATCGCTCTTGTAATATTGACTCGGAGCCACGACCAGCCTTGATTTATCTAAAAGAAGCTGATTCACCTTCTTTTTCAAAAAAAACTTTCTGTTACTTACCTTGTCTTCCTGAACCAGGTCTCCACCGTGAGCATTTGAGATGATATCTATTTTTTTAAAAAGACTTGCAAATAATACAGGCGCGCCGCAATGCGATAAATAATGCACATAAATACCAGCATATCTTTTGGTCATTATCTTGTTAATGACCAAAAGATAAAAACCAAGATAGGACATGATTTTATCAATGGCACTACCTTTCTTTGTCATTGTTATCATTTCTATTTTAATGTTATTTTTCTTTAGACCGTCGCTGATATTTTTAATAAAAATACCATACTGCGGATGATCAGCCGAAGGATACATATTACTGATCATTAATATGGTTTGATTCTTCATGACAACACCATAAGATACACTTGAAAAGTAGTGACATAAAAAAAGCCATGCCCAGGTGAGCACGGCCATAGGTAAAGAATATTGTTTATGAATAGACAGGTAGTCTTTCACACACTTTGGCTACCTTGCCCTTCACTTCTTCTTCAGCACCTGTGCTGTCACCCTTCTGCATGGCATCCAGAATATCGCAGATCCAGCCGGCCAGCTCGCGACATTCTTCTTCCTTGAAGCCACGTGTGGTGACGGCCGGTGTGCCGATGCGCAGGCCGGAGGTCACGAACGGGCTTTGCGGGTCACCGGGAACGGCGTTTTTGTTGACCGTAATGTGGGCGCGACCGAGTGCGGCATCAGCGTCCTTGCCGGTCAGGCCCTGCTTGACCAGCGAGAGCAGAAACAGGTGGTCTTCCGTACCGCCGGAAACAACGTCAAAACCGCGCTCCATGAAAACGCCGGCCATGACCTTGGCATTTTTGACGACCTGCTGCTGGTAGGTCTTGAACTCGGGCTCCAGCGCTTCCTTGAAGCAGACCGCCTTGCCAGCAATGGCATGCATCAGAGGACCACCCTGCCCGCCCGGGAAGACAGCAGAGTTGAGCTTCTTGTAGAGATCTTCATCACCGTGAGCAGAGAGGATCAGGCCACTGCGCGGACCGCGCAGGGTCTTGTGCGTGGTGGTGGTCACCACATGAGCGTGCTTGAGCGGGCTGGGGTACACGCCAGCGGCCACCAGACCGGCGATGTGGGCCATGTCGACAAAAAACCAGGCACCGACTTCATCGGCGATCTCGCGGAAACGTGCCCAGTCAATGATCTGTGAGTAGGCCGAGAAACCGGCAATGATCATTTTCGGCTGATGCTCACGAGCCAGACGCGCGACCTCGTCGTAGTCGATCAGGCCTTCGTCGTTGAGTCCGTACTGCACGGCGTTGTAGTGCTTACCGGAGAAGTTGGGCCTGGCTCCATGGGTCAGGTGACCACCGGCATCCAGGCTCATGCCCAGCACGGTATCGCCCGGCTTGACCAGTGCCTGAAAAACGGCGCTATTGGCCTGGGAGCCGGCATGCGGCTGTACATTGGCGTAGTCACAGCCAAAGAGCTCACAGGCACGTGAAATAGCGAGCTCCTCGACCTTGTCGACAAACTCGCAGCCACCATAGTAGCGTTTGCCGGGATAGCCTTCAGCGTATTTGTTGGTCAGCTGCGAGCCCTGAGCGATCAATACGCGCGGGCTGGTGTAGTTTTCGGAGGCGATCAGCTCGATGTGATCTTCCTGACGAGCGTTTTCCTGCTGCATGGCCTGCCAGAGCACATCGTCGTAGCCGGCAATGGTCATATCGCGTGTGAACATGAATTTCCTCGATACCAGAAGGTTGAGAACGCACCAGACAGGATAAACAGGCGCGCGGGAAAGAAAATGCAGTGCCTGTCATGATACACAACGCCCTTTTGGCTTTCACTTGAAACGCGGCCATGTTGGTCTTGAAGGCGACATGGCTCGAATGCTTTTTAGGAAATCCTTTTATTAAACCCTGTTAAATATTTAAGCATTTCGTTACATTGCGCCGGCCATGATTAAAACCATCCACAAACAAGGCGTAGCATGGTTAATACTGCTTCCTTTCCCATATGGACACACAGCGCGACCACTCGTTGGTGTCACCGCATTGGCATTGCCGCGCTTTTGCTTTACATGTTCACCTGGATATTGAGCCTGGATGTCTCGCGCGCGCTCGAGCCTCTTTTAATGCTGGTCTACCTCATTGCCCTGTTTGTTCAGCCACAGCGTGCACGTTCATTTCGCGATCCATTATGGTTACTGTTAGGCATTTGGCTGATATTGCAGATGATTACCCTGCCCCCGGCCATGGCCATGTTCCCTGATTACGCCGAGGATCAAATCAAGAGCATGCGGGGTCTGACCAAGGTGTTTTTGATCTTGCCTATTGCCTGGATCATGGCCGGTAGCACGCGCATCGCATTCTGGACATTGAGCGCACTGCTTTTGGGTATGGTCGCAGGCTCTCTGATGACAGGAGAAAGCCTTGCAACGCTAACGCACTACGTCAGTGCCGGTGAACGCCCGACCCTGGGGTTTAAAAACTGGCAGCATGCAGGCGTATGCGCAGGCGTCATTCTCATTGCGCAGGCCTGCTTTTCCTGGCGTTTCATGCAAGTGACCAGGCATGGGGCACGGTGGCAAAAATGGGCGGCTAGATTCTGTTTTACTGCAGTAGCCATATGGGCACTCATGGCATGGACCATTACCATGACACGTGCCAGCTGGCTGGGTTTAGGCATCGTTATTGTTATCGGTTTAGTGGGCATACTAATAACAATGGTTCGAGGCAAATTACACTCGGCCGCCGTAAAAAATTATATTTTCCTGATGGTTTTTATTGTTATCGCTATCGGAATAGCCTTGGCCATTTTTTATGGTGATCAGTTGCTTGCTCGTATATTGCGTGAAGACAACGTCATTGCAGAAGCATTACAGGGCAACCTTGCCAGGGTACCTTACACAAGCATCGGTTTTCGCATTCATGCCTGGCATTACGGTTTGCAGTTGATCGCGGAACAGCCCTGGTTCGGATGGGGCCCCAAAAGCCATATTCCACTGTTGCTACAAAGTACCAACCCTGTTGGTGACACTACGCTAGGTGTCATCGCTGCTCGGGACAATCTGACTCACTTTCACAACAGCTATCTGACCATATTGATCGCCAATGGTATCAGCGGTTTTCTGGTCTACCTGGCTACAGTAATGACAGTAGCTGCAGCAACCTGGAGAAGCTGGCGTCGCGGCGATATGCCTATTGATGTTGCTATTTTTCTAGGGCTTTTCTTCGTCTTCTGGTGTGTTGTTAATCTGTTTGAAAGTTATATGGCCTACCAGACGGGTGTTTATCTGATAGGCGCCGTGGGTGGCATGGCCTACACCTACAGCATGCGCAGGCGTCTTGCCTGTCACACCCAGTCGTAGGCTTTACGGCAAAAACGCTGTATGGACCACAAAAAACGGCAGCCCGAATCGGGCTGCCGTTTTTTGTTCTTGTACCCTTGCCTGATGCTCAGGCCGGTTCGGTCACAGTGACTGCCTCGGTTGCACTTGCACCAGGCACCGCCGGTTTAACCAGCCTTGTCGGCGGCTTCGTCAGATCGATATTTTCCGGGAAACCGATTTTGCTGCCCAGCTCAAAATCCGCGCTGACCGGATCGAGCACGAACTCCCCTGCCACTGGCGTAAACGTCAGCTCGCCCACATAGCAGCGCTCGCCGACCACAAAGAAATCCACGCGGCAGAAACTGAACGGTTCGGAAAGGGCCCTGGCGACCTGGATCATTTCATCAAGGCAGCCGGGCGCCTTGAGTTCCTCTCCCTGCAGAGGCTTGTAGCCACGGCGATTGAACGGTGCGATCTGCCAGTCTTCGGTAAAGAACTGACAGCGAATGTCGGTAAATCGCCCGGCAATCAGCTGAATATAGATCTCCTGCTCATCACCATTATTGAGTACCAGCACCTTGTAATCCGCCGGGACTTCTCCATCAATCAGCAACGCCTTTTCGATCACCAGCTGCGGCTTGATGGCGCGATAATGCTTTTCGCGATGCAGGCTCGCATAGTCATAATCCAGCCATTGATTGGCCTCACAGGCCAGGGCGAACATGTCCGTATGCCAGGGCTTTTTGACCACCTTGACCTGTCCGGCACTATGGTTGGCCTTGATGACAAAGGGCTCCTTGATCGCGCTCAACTCACGCTCGGTGATCGTGTCGTAGACACCGACAAAGGGCACAAGATACTGCTCGCCGGCGCGCTCACGGATGTAGCTGCGTACTGCCACCTTGTCAGCCAGCGTTGAAAAGCACGGATGCGGGTAACGCATGCGGTAAAAGATCTTTTCGCTGACACTTTTAGGGGATCTAAAATTGCAGAAACGACCGTGAAGGCGCAGGTAGTTCAGGTTGAAATAGATAGCGTCCGGCGTTTTTTTGAAGAGTTGGTAGATCAAGCTTCGCAGCTTTCTCATGCTTTTATGCCCCTTGATGATATCAACGCCGACGACGAATGCAGCCAAAACAGTAGAGCGTGCTCTGTACCCTGCATTTGTCAGATAACAGCGCATGCCAGTGTCTGGCAATTTGACAGGCCCTCTGTGCCTTTTTGATTATTAAGGAAGGTTTAATGAGGGGTTATTCAGATTCGCGGAATGTATAGAGACGGGGTCTTTCTGACTATGCAGAAGCGTCCTTTCGGCATTGAAAATGCGAAAAATATGACCAAGGTATGAGGCATTGAAGTTTTGCTAGCTTTTTGATTTTGCAGTCATAATATTAAAATACCAGCATTTTGATATGACAACGGAATCATTATTAATACTTCTTAATAAACTGAAGGCCTTCTTCCTCTGCGGGTAACCGCTCGATGACGATTGACGATATGACTGTCAGCTGATGGCTCTCTTTACCAGCGTACATAATGGACTTTTATTGCCATATCTATTTGAGCAGGCGAGCATTAAAAAACTTCCGGCCAGTGATGGCCGGAAGTTCCAGGGAGCTGAGTGAAGCCTTCAGGATGTCCGTACAGGCTACCCCTCACCCAGCAGCCGCAGGCTCTCCATCGGAGCCTGACGCCTTAGTGGGGTACTGAGCAGATAACCAATGCATCCGATGAGAAGCGCGCCACCCAGCGGCATCAAAAGCCATACGCTCAGATGCACGCGAGGTTCCAGATCAAGCCAGACGCCATACAGTAGCGCGCTTACCCCCTCCGCCAGCATTGCGCCCAGCAGGCCGCTGGCAAAACCGAGCCAGCCGAATTCCGCCAGTTGCGTGCGTACCAGCCTTCGATCACCGGCGCCAAACACCCGTAGCAGCGCCCACTCATGGGCTCGCGCCGGCCGGGACGCCGTCAGCGCCGCGTAAAGCACGGCTACACCGGCCAGCAATACAAACAGCAGGACCAGTTCCACCGCTCTGGACACCTGGCGCAGCAGATCGCGCACCTGCTGCAAAATGGCGTCGATATCCAGCAGTGATACCGAAGGATATTGCTGTATTAGCGGCCCCAGCGCCTGTTGTTCATTCGTGGGCAGATGAAAGGCGGTAATGAAGCTGTGACTGAAGCGCTCCAGCGCGCCGGGTGGGAAAATCACGAAGAAGTTGGGCTGAAACGACTCCCAGTCCACCTGACGCAGGCTGGCAATCTGTGCGGTGACTTCACGCCCGCCGATGTCGAAGGTCAGCCTGTCACCGATGTCGAGGGACAGGTCCCGTGCCATGCTTTCCGCCACCGAGACGGGCACCAGACCATCACGCGTGGCTGCTTCTTCGCCCTGTTCGTCCTCATTTGAAAACCACGCCCCTTCAGTGAGCGTGTTGTTATCGGGCATGGTGGTCGCCCAGGTCAGATTGATCTCGCGGCGCAGGTTGCCGTCGTTTCGGGCCTCCTCGGGCACTGCGTCTCGCGCGGTGATGTCGTTGATCTCGACCAGTCGCCCGCGCACGATGGGATAGACCGCCGAGCGACTATCGGTAATGTTATCCAGCGCACTGATAAAGCCGTCGCGCTGGCTGGGCTGAATATTGATGGCGAACTGATTGGGTGCATCGGCGGGCAGCTTCGACTGCCAGTCATCGATCAGGTCAGTGCGTACCAGCGCGATCAGGGCCATCAGGGCAAAGGTCACCGCAAAGGCCACGATCTGTCCGATACTGGACTGCCGCCGCCGCGCCAGCTGTCGACTGCCCATGCGCCAGTGCAGCGGCAGTAGCCCCGCCCCGCGCAGCAGCAGTGACAACATTCCCTGCGCCACCACCCACAGCACGACCAGGGCCACAAGCCCGCCGATCAGCAATCCGATCGAGAGCACGATATCGCCGCTATAGAGCCACAGCAGCGCGCCAAACATGAGACTGGCACAGCCAATGATCAGCCAGCCGGCGGCCGGCAGCGGCGCCAGTTCCCGACGCAGCACCTTGAGCGCGCTGACCTGCTTGAGACGCAAGAGCGTCGGGCCGGCGAACCCGATCAGAATGGCCACGGCCGTCAACATGCCCAGCAGCAGCGGCAGTGGCCCCGGGGGTGGCAATTCCAGCGGCAGGAACCGTACCAGCAGCGTCAGCAGTGCCCACTGACCGACCAGGCCCAGCACGGCGCCTGCTGCGGCAGCCGTCAGGGCGAGCATGGCCAGCTGGGCGGCAAAGATGCGCGAGAGCTGTTGCTGGCTGGCGCCGAAACAGCGCATCAGGGCCGCCGTATCCAGATGCCGCTCGACATAGCGGCGGGTGGCCATGGCCACGGCAACGCCTGCCAACAGGACGGCGGCCAGCCCGGAAAGACTCAGATACTGCTGGGAGCGCTCCAGCGCCCGACCGATGCGCGGACTGTCCTTGCGCACATCAATGACGCGAATGCCACGGTCCTGCCAGGCTTCCAGCTGATCATCCAGCGAACGCACCGCCTCCGGCGGGCCGGCCGCCAGCAGTCGCCAGGTCAATCGCGCACCGGGCTGGATCAGGTTGGCGCGCTCCAGATCGGGCAGATTGATCATGACCCTCGGGCTGAAGCTGGCCAGCCCCACGTCCTGATCCGGCTCTTCCACGATCCAGGCACTGACACGAAACTGCTCATCTCCCAGCGTTAATGCGTCTCCCAGCTCCAGTCCCAGCGCGGTCCCCAGCCGCGGCTCGATCCAGATGGTGTGTCGCTCCGGCAGCCGGACGGTGGTTTCCGGGCCGTCGCCGAAATCGACCTGAAAGCTGCCATACAGTGGATAGGCCGGGGCCACGCCCTTGAGGCTTGCCAGCTGGAAGCGGTCATTGAAGCCGGCCATCGAGACCGTATTGACCTGCTGCGCCGTGGTCATCCCGGCGTCTTCCAGCGTATCGAGTATCTCGGTATCAAAGGGGTTGCCCTGCACCAGCACCAGATCACCGCCCAGCAACTGGCCGGACTGACGCTCCAGCGCGCTGCCGATGCGATCGAGAAAAAAACCGATCATGGTGGTAGCGGCCACTGCCAGCACCAGGGCCAGAAAGAGCGCGCGCACGTCCGCGGCCCGCAGGTCACGCCGGAGACCGGCCCACCCCAGCCGCAGCGTATGAGAAAGCCCTGACTGAGGCTTGCGTATTTCAGGGACGGCATTGGGAGTCGATCGGGCACTCATTGGTGATCGACTCCATCAGGGACATGGTGCAAAGCGGCGGCGCTGACGCCCTCATGCAGCCGCCCGTTTTCAAGTGTGAGCGTACGGTCACAGCGCGCCGCCAGCTGCGGGTCGTGGGTGACCAGAATCAGCGTGGTGCCGGACTCGCGATTGAGCGTGAACAGCAGATCCGCGACTTTCCCCCCCGTGGCACGATCAAGATTGCCGGTCGGCTCATCGGCAAACACCAGCGTCGGTTGGGTCACAAAGGCACGCGCAATGGCCACGCGCTGCTGCTCGCCGCCCGAGAGCTGTTTGGGCAGATGCTGCACCCGCGCCTCAAGGCCTACGCGCGCCAGCCACTGACGCGCCTGCCGGGCATCGATCCCGGTATCGCTGAGCTCCAGCGGCAGCAGTACGTTTTCCAGCGCCGTCAGCGTGGGCAGCAGCTGAAAGTTTTGAAACACGAAACCGACCTGGCCTGCCCGCAGACGCGCGCGACCGTCTTCATCCAGCGATGACAGGGACGACCCAAACAGCGAAAGCTCGCCGCGGGTGAGCGTATCCAGCCCCGCAAGCAGCGCCAGCAGCGTGGACTTGCCCGCGCCCGAGCTGCCCACGATCGCCACGCTCTCACCGGCATGAATCTCCACGTTCAGGTCTTTCAAAATGGTGAGCGCCCGCGACCCGCTGCCGACGGTCTTCTCCAGCTGGCGCGCCATCAGTATCGGTGTTCTATCCTGTTGGCGAGCGCTTCGCTCATGACCGGCCCGGGGGCTTTCGTCCTGCGCGGGGTGCTCAACGTCATGTTTCCTGGCTTCTGGAGTCGACATCTTGCGCTACCTGAATTGGATGAATGTTTCATGCCGCACCGGTCTGGGCGCCCGACGGACACTACTCATGCTGCTGTTGGTGCTGGCGGCGGCGCTGCAGCCGGTACGCGCCGAGACACTGCTGGTGCTGGGTGACAGTCTCAGCGCCGCTCGCGGTATCGACCGCGATGAGGGCTGGGTCAATCTGCTGCGCCAGCGGCTGGCGTCCGAGGCACCGGGTGAACACACGGTCATCAATGCCAGTATCAGCGGTGACACCACGGCAGGCGGGCTTGAGCGACTGCCCGAGGCACTTGAGACACACCACCCTGATATCGTGCTGCTGGAACTGGGCGGTAACGATGGCCTGCAGGGGCTGCCACCCGATCGCATGCAGGATAACCTGGCGCAGATGATCGAGAAGAGCCAGGCCAGCGGCGCCCGTGTCGCCCTGCTGGGCATCCTGATTCCGCCCAATTACGGCCAGGCCTATACAAAGGCGTTCGCCGACGTTTTCCCGACGCTTGCCAGCCAGTACGATGTGCCGCTGGTGCCCTTTATTCTCGAAGGGGTCGTCCTGAACGACAAGCTGATGCAGCCCGATCGCATTCATCCCAATGCTCAGGGCCAGCCCATCATGCTTGATAATATCTGGCCCACCGTGGCATCAATGCTTGATGAAGCATCATCAGGCGACACGGTTTCTGCCAGCCGCCCTTAAGTACTGATTCAAGCGGGGCGGTCGGGCCGCCCCGCAGCCTGCCCCTTACGACTCATGTGGAAAATCTGTCATGTCCTCTGCGCCTCTCTCTTCCTTTGTGGTTGCCTATCGTCTGGATGGCCAGGGCAACGGTACGCCTCTTGATCCCGAGGCGCTGGCGCGCGTCTGGCATCACGACGAGGCACCGCTCTGGATGCATCTGGACTTTACCCACAAGGATGTCGATCACTTTCTCGGCACCATTGCCGCCCTCGATGAGGACATCATCGAGGCACTGACGGAAGAGGATACGCGCCCCCGCGTGGCCGTATTCAAGGGCGGAAGGATCACCACCTTGCGTGGCATCAACCTGAATCCGGGGGCCGATCCGGATGACCTGGTCTCGCTGCGGGTCTGGCTGACCGACAACCGCCTGATCACCGTGCGCCGGCGACCGCTGCAGTCGATCACGCAGGTACGTGCCTATCTTGAGGCCGGTGAAGGTGCCCGCAATGTCGGCGAACTGATGGCCGGCATGGCCGATACCCTGGTCGACCGGGTGGGTGATCTGACCCATCAGCTGGATGATGCCCTGGGCGAACTGGAAGAGCGCCAGACAGTCGAAGGGGCCGTCGATATTACCAACAGGGATCTGACCGATATCCGTCAGCCCCTGATCACGCTGCGCCGTTTCATGGAGCCCCAGTATCACTGCCTGGCGCGGCTGGCAGAGGATGACATTCTTGATGACACCGCCCGTTTGTGGCTGCGCGAGGCCTCCAACCAGCTCTTTCGCTACGTCGAGGACTTTCGCGCCATGCAGGAGCGTGCCCTGATTCTGCAGGAGCAGATCTGGAACTCGCACAACGAGCGGCTCAACGAGCGCATGTACCTGATGGCCATCATGACGGCCGTGTTTCTGCCCCTGACCTTTCTGACCGGGCTTTTGGGCATCAACGTCGGCGGTATTCCTGGCGCCGAAAGCCCGGCGGGCTTTGCCGTGGTTTTGGGACTATCGATGCTGGTCGGCGCCGGTGTCATGGCCATGTTGAAAAAATGGCGCTGGTGGTAGCCCCTCATCGGTTCAACGATCGATATGGCCCAGATCACGTTCGGGATCAAGGCGGTCCCGTACCCGGCGCTTGAGCTCCTTGATATCGGGAAACCCACCGTCGCGCTTGCGCTCCCAGACCACTTCCGGTTCGCTCTGGGCGTCGGTCGTGATCAGAACCTCGAAATGGCCGCCATGACTTGGAGCAAGCGCCACCTGCTCAAGACTCTCGCCAAAGGTGGATAAAAGCTCCTGCGCGTACCATCCGGCACGTAAAAGCCACTGACACTGGGTGCAGTAATGAATAGTGATTTTCATGAAGATCTCCTGTTGATGATGGCCCTGTCATGGCAATCAGCCCCTGGTGCGGCCTCATGTGTGACATGGGGCAGCAGGAGCATTTAAAAATCTCGCTGGCCATTAACGTCTCTAATGCTACACCGAGGGTTATACGGTTTTACTACTCTTTATGCTGGCATCGCACCTGCTGAGCTTCATATCATGTCCGCCTATCTTTCATGACCGAAAAGCTGCCATCCATCTCACCGGACAGCCTTTTCATTTGAGGAAGTATCGATCATGCAAACACCGCGGATGATCAGTCCCGAACTGCTCGAACGTGTCGTCAATGCCTCGGGTGATGGCATTGTCGTGGCAGAGCAGGAAGGCAATGAGAATATCCTGATCTACGTCAACAGCGGCTTTGAAGCGCTGACCGGCTATAGCGCAGATGAAATTCTCTACCGCGACTGTCGCTTTTTGCAAAACGGTGATAACCAGCAGCCCGGCCTTGACCGCATCCGTGACGCCCTCAAGGAAGGCCATGTCTGCCGTGAAATCATCCGCAATTATAAAAAGGATGGCTCGCTGTTCTGGAATGAGCTTTCCATCACGCCCGTACACGATGAAGAAGACCAGCTTCTTTACTTTATCGGTGTTCAAAAGGATGTCACCAGCCTAGTTGAGGCCCAGCAGGAGCTTGAGCGTCTGCGCGCTCGTGTTGAAGAAATCTCCTGATTCCCTTCCTGTTCTGATCCTCTCCGGGGCCCGCCATGTGCGGGCCCCGTTGCGTTTTCCCGGCAATGCATTCCGCCGCATTTCAACCGGCGTCTCAATGGGTAAAAAACCGCTTGCCTGCGTCATTAAACGGCGCTATATAGCCTTTTTTGCAGCACAGGGCAGCCACCATGAGTACCGAGCTGTTTGATGAAGCACCCGATGAGCTTGACGCCGTCAACGATGACACCTGGACGCCCAACGCACGCCCCAAAAAGGGCGAGGTCTGCGCGCGCCGGCGACTTGAAACCCTGCTGGAAACGCGTCGGCTCGAGCGCGATCTGATCGATGGCTGGGACGAATGGGACGAGGAGGAATAGCCTCCCTGCCTGCCATTGTCCCCTTTCACAGGGCGCCCGCGGGGCGCCCTGCCTGTCTTTGAAGATGATGCTCTCCCCCGCTTTACGCTGGCCGTGATGCCCCCTGATCTCTATCATCACGGTACTGGCAAAAGACTGCCTCTGATACCCTGCCTATCACCATTGACTACGAGGCTGAATCCACTCCCATGGCGCAATACGTATATACCATGAACCGGGTGGGCAAGACCGTGCCCCCCAAGCGTGACATCCTCAAGGATATTTCCCTGTCGTTCTTCCCCGGTGCCAAGATCGGTGTCCTGGGGCTTAACGGTTCGGGCAAGTCATCCCTTTTGAGAATCATGGCGGGCGTCGATCAGGATTATCACGGCGAAGCCCGCGCCATGCCCAATCTCAACGTGGGCTACCTGCCGCAGGAACCGGAGCTTGACGACAGCAAGACGGTCCGCGAGACCGTCGAGGAAGCCCTGTCCGAGATCACCGATGCGCAGGCAAAGCTGGACGCCGTCTACGCCGCCTACGCCGAGCCGGACGCCGATTTCGATGCGCTCGCCGCCGAGCAGGCGCGCCTTGAGAACATGATCGAGGCCAGTGACGCCCACAATCTCGAGCGCAAGCTGGAAGTAGCCGCCGAAGCGCTGCGCCTGCCACCGTGGGATGCCCGTGTCGAGCATCTCTCCGGTGGTGAGCGCCGCCGTGTCGCCCTGTGCCGACTGCTGCTCTCCGGCCCCGACATGCTGCTGCTTGATGAGCCGACCAACCACCTGGACGCCGAGTCCGTGGGCTGGCTGGAACGCTTTCTCACCGAGTTCAACGGCACTGTTGTGGCGGTCACGCACGACCGCTACTTCCTGGACAACGCCGCCGGCTGGATTCTCGAGCTTGACCGCGGCCGTGGCATTCCATGGGAAGGTAACTACTCCACCTGGCTTGAGGCCAAGGAGAAGCGCCTGGAGCAGGAATCCAAGCAGGAAGCCTCGCGCCAGAAGGCCATCAAGCAGGAGCTTGAATGGGTTCGCCAGAATCCCAAGGGCCGCCAGGCCAAGAGCAAGGCACGTCTTAACCGCTTTGATGAGCTGCAGTCCGGGGACTTCCAGAAGCGTAACGAGACCAACGAGATCTACATTCCGCCGGGACCGCGTCTGGGCGACAAGGTCATCGAGCTGCACAACGTCACCAAGCGCTTTGGCGACAAGGTACTGATCGAGGATCTGTCGATGGCCGTACCGGCCGGTGCGATCGTGGGGATCGTGGGCGGCAACGGCGCCGGCAAGTCGACACTTTTCCGCATGATCACCGGTCAGGAACAGCCTGACAGCGGTGAGGTGGTCATCGGTGAGACCGTGGACATTGCCTACGTCGAGCAGCTGCGCGATGCGATGGATGATCGCCAGACCGTCTGGGAAGCCGTCTCCGGCGGCCAAGACATGCTCAGCATCAACGGCTACGAAGTCTCCTCGCGTGCCTATGTCGGTCGTTTCAACTTCAAGGGCAACGACCAGCAGAAGTATCTGAAGGATCTCTCCGGCGGGGAGCGTGGCCGTCTGCAGCTGGCGCAGACCCTCAAGCAGGGCGCCAACGTGCTGCTGCTCGATGAGCCCTCCAACGACCTGGACATCGAGACCCTGCGCGCGCTGGAAGAGGCCCTGCTGGCCTTCCCGGGCTGCGCCATGGTCATCAGCCACGACCGCTGGTTCCTGGATCGTGTGGCCACGCACATCCTGGCCTATGAAGGTGATTCCCACGTGGAGTTCTTCGAAGGCAACTACACCGACTATGAAGCGGACTATCACAAGCGCGTGGGCAGCGACACACCCAAGCGCGTGAAGTACAAGCGCATCGACGCCTGATCCGCGTCCGGATCGCTACCATCAAAAAGGGCCACCCCGCCGGGGTGGCCCTTTTTCGTGTGCGTATTTCTGTCCGTATTGATGCGCTAGTCGTAGAAGGAGGCCTCGCCTTCCGGACGCGTCTTGAAGCGCCGATGCAGCCAGAGATACTGCTCGGGATGCTTGCGAATGGCCATTTCGATGAAGGCATTGACCTGAGTGGCATCGGCTACCTCATCGCCGCTGGGGAAGTTTTCCAGCGCCGGCAGGTACTCCAGCGTATAGGTGCGGTTATCCGGGTTGCGATGAAACATCAGCGGCATGACCGGAGCGCCCGTCATGCGGGCAATCTTGGCCGTCAGCCGGATCGAGGCCGCATCGATGCCGAAAAACGGTGCGAAGACGCTCGCCTCGCGGCCGAAGTCCTGATCCGGCGAATACCACACTGCGTGGCCACTCTTGACACGCCTGACCACGCCACGCAGGTCATGACGATCAATGGCAGCGCCAAAGATGCCGCGCCTTGCCTTTGTCATGAAGCGTTCAAACAGCGGATTGTTGTGCGGGCGATACACCACGTCGGCATCAAAGAACAGCGAGTGCAGCGCCCCACCCAGATCCAGCGTCGAGAAGTGGATACCGATGATCAGCACGCCCTTGCCCTGGGCCTTCGCCGCCTCCATGTGCTCGGTACCCTTGAAGCTGACCCGGTGACGCAGATGCTCGGGGTCGCGGCACCAGCCGGTGGCGGTTTCCAGAATGCCGATCCCGTTGGCGTGAAAGGTACGCCGTACCAGTTTTTGCAGCTCGTGTTCATCAAGCTCAGGAAAGCACAGGCGCAGATTGGTCTCGGTGATATGACGACGACGCTTGACGAAGCGCCAGACCAGCTCGCCAATGGCGGTGCCGATCCAGAGCTTGAGCCGCCAGGGCAGAAAGGCTCCGACGCGCATCAGGCCGATCGCACACCAGGTCGGCCAGTAGCGCGGGTGCGCAAAGGACTCGGGGTATTCGTGACGCTTGCGTTTACTCATCAATCAGCCTGTATCACTTCCTGCGCGCAGACACGTGAGGCCTGAGCATTACGGTCTGCAGCCAGTATAAGAAATCATGGGTCACAAGGTGGCAGCCATCGAGCATGGGCACTGCTCAGCCTGGGGTGCCGACAACACCGCCATTCGGTGCTGCCTCATTCGGCAAGCCTTCATGCGTGCCGCCGTGATGATAACGGCGCGGCACCCGCGGCAGTATACCGGTCAGGAGCGTGTAGGCGATGGTATCGCACCACAACGCCACTTCACTGACGTTGAGCACGGCGCCGCTAACGTCGCGACCCCACAGGGTCACGCGTGAGCCTATGCCGGCCTCGGGCAGCGCCGTGATATCCACGGTCAGCATGTCCATCGACACTCGCCCGGCGATGGGCACGCGCTGGCCATCCACCAGGACCGGGGTGCCTTCTCGTGCATGACGATCATAACCATCGCCATAACCGCAGGCCACCACCCCGACCCGCGTGGGCTGACGTGTGACATGACGGGCACCGTAGCCGATGGGCTCGCCGGCCTTGAGTTCACGCACGGCGATGATCCGGCTTTCCAGCGTCATGACAGGCTCCAGGGCCTGATCAATCTCGCCATGACGCGGATGCTGCGGTTCAAGCGGGTTGACGCCATAGAGCATGACACCCGGGCGCACCCAGTCATGATGGGCCTCAGGTACGCTCAGGGTAGCCGGGGAATTGGCGAAACAGCCGGGGAGATCGAGCTGCTGACGCAGGGTATTGATCGTGGCCAGCTGCGCTGTCAAAAGCGGACTGTTGGGCGTATCGGCCGTCGCAAAATGAGTCATCAGCAGCGTCTGCGCAATGCCCGGGTGTGCCGTCAGCCGCTGACAGACCTCGGCAACATCCTCGGGCGCAAAGCCCAGCCGGTGCATGCCGCTGTCACATTTGACCAGCACCGTGACCCGGTGCTGTGGCCAACGTTCAAGCGCTTCCAGCATGGCATCCACCTGCCAGTGCGTATGCAACACGCTCCAGTAGTGGCCGGCAATGATTTCATCGAGCTCACAGGGCTCGAAAAAACCTTCCAGCAGCACCAGCGGACACGCAATACCGCTGTCGCGCAGGGCCCGGCCCTCTTCCAGACAGGCCACCGCCATGGCGGGGGCCTGATCCGCCAGCGCGTGGGCACAGGCTGTACTGCCGTGCCCATAGGCGTTGGCCTTGAGCACGGCCATGGCGCGCGCTTCCGGCGCGCATCGGCACGCCTGACGGTAGTTGTGGCGCAGCGCATCCAGATCAATATGCGCCGTCAGCGGCCTCATGTGGTCAAATCCCGTGCAGGAGGATGGGTATCAGTAACCGGTATTACCGGGCATGCCGCGGCCCAGCCCATTGATATCACTGTTATCCGGCATGGCAGTGCGATTGGGCGGCGGCAGCTCACGTTGACCGCCACCACCCTGGTTTCCTTCCAGCGGGCTGGGCCCATTCATGCCGGGGTCCGGCTGGTCGTCACCAATACCCAGCCCCATGGTGTCCTGTGACTGAAAGTTCAGCGATACCGCCTCGTCCGCGCGCAGCCAGCTGTTGAGCACCTCCAGCGTATCGACATCGAGAATACCGGCTTCCTGACGCAGGCTCAGCATGTTGAGCACATAGTCATAACGCGCATTCGCGTAGTTGGAGATGGCAGTAAAGAGGTTCTGCTGGGCCTGGAGGACATCCACGATATTACGTGTGCCGACCTCATAGCCGTTGCGCGTGGCTTCCAGGGCACTGCGATTGGACTCGATGGAACGCTGCTGCGCCTGCACGCTCAGCACGTTATTGAGCGCCTGGGCATAGTAGGAGCGTACCTGCTGTACGGCAGTACGCAGCTGTGATTCCTGCTGATACTGCGTCTGCTCCAGCGAGAAGGTGCTCTGGCGGACCTGAGCACTGGTAGAGCCACCGGTATAGATGGGGATGGTCGCTTCCAGCCCGATCTGGTTCTGCTCGTTGTGGCCGCGCAGATTATCCTGACTGCTGTCGCCATACTGATAGTTGGCAAAGGCAGACAGGGTCGGCAGATGCCCGGCACGCGAGGTGTCGAGGTTGGCACGCGCCACTTCTACGGCGGCGCGGGCAGCCAGCAGATTCAGATTCTGGCTGGACGCCATCTCGACCCACGCCTGCTGGCTGGCGGGTGTCGGGCGCTCGATGGGCATATCGTCGGCCAGGCCATCAATGCTGGGATACTGCTTGCCGGTCAACCGCTCAAGCGCTTCAAAGTTGACCTGCAGGGTGCTTTCCTGAGAGATGCGCTGCGAGCGGGTCAGGTCATAGGAGGCCTGGGCTTCATACACATCGGTGGCTGCCACAATGCCGACATCAAACTGCTGGCGAACCTGTTCGAGCTGGCGCTCCACGGCCTGTTCCTCGGCGCGCAGGGTGTCAAGCTGCTCCTTGGCGCGCAGTACCTCAAAATAGGCCTGAGAGACGTTATAAAGCAGCTGCTGGCGATCGACACGCAGATTCAGGGCTTCCTGCGCGGTCTGGCGTTTTGAGGCTTCCAGCTGATACCAGTTGGTGGCATCGAACAGGGCCTGAGTGGCCTGTACCTGCACCGTGGTGCCGGTGTAATGGTCGTCACTGCCACCCCCGGCAAGATTACCCCCGCCACCGCCAGCCCCCCCGCCTGCGCCGGCAAGATTGCTGCGCTGGGAGGAGGTAATGTTGTAGCGTGTCACGCCGCCGCTGGCGCTGACCTGGGGCAGCAGATTGCCCCGTTGAATATCCTCGCCGGCTTCCACACTGCTGTAGCCAGCTCTTGAGGCGGCAAGATCGGCATTGTTGATCAACGCATCGCGCGCGATGGTCATCAGGTCAGCCGCCTGAGCCTGGCCTGCGAGCGAGACGGCAAGCACCAGTGGCAGTACTCTGAACTTACGCATCAAATGAATTCCTGTCTAAAACGGTTATGGCCGTCTCTGGTCAGTATCCTGTGACCGGCTGGCAACCTGGTGACTCTATCGAGTGCATCGTTTTGACAACAATGCAGCGACCTCATGATGTGCCGAGCTTAGCACATTGCAGGATTTTACATACATTCCTGAATGTTTAAAGGTGGTGGTAACTTGCCGAGCATCCCGCAAGACCACATCCAATTAAAAAAACAGCGCCAGAATTGGCGCCGTTTTTGGTCATCCCCTGCCTGCGACAGGGGATGTCTTGACTGGCCGGCCTCAGGCCATGGCCGCCTTATTCGAAGATGGCATCCAGCGACAGCCCCTGCTTTTCCAGCATGCGGCGCAGCTTCTTGAGTGCCTCGACCTGAATCTGGCGAACACGCTCGCGCGTCAGGCCAATCTCTTCGCCCACCTCTTCAAGCGTGGCAGCCTCATGACCGCGCAGACCAAAGCGACGTACCACCACTTCCATCTGCTTTTCGGTCAGCTCGCCGAGCCACTCATCGACATGGGCCTTGACGTCAAAGTCGACCAGCTCGGACTCTGGCCCGGCCTCGTTCTCATCGGCCAGCGTATCCAGCAGCGGCTTGTCGTTTTCACTGCCCACGGGGTAGTCCACCGAGGAGACGCGCTCGTTGAGTCCCATCATCCGCTTGACCGAAGCCACCGGACGATCAAGGTGCTCTGCGATATCGTCTGCCGTGGGCTCATGATCGAGCTTCTGGGTCAGTTCGCGCGATGCCCGCAGATAGACATTGAGTTCCTTCACCACATGGATGGGCAGACGAATGGTACGGGTCTGGTTCATCAGTGCCCGTTCAATGGTCTGGCGAATCCACCAGGTAGCGTAGGTCGAGAAGCGGAAACCACGCTCGGGGTCGAACTTCTCGACTGCGCGAATCAGACCCAGGTTGCCCTCTTCAATCAGATCAAGCAGGGTCAGTCCGCGATTGAGATAGCGCCGTGCGATCTTGACGACCAGACGCAGGTTGGATTCGATCATGCGCTGGCGCCCGGCCGGGTCACCCTTGCGCGCAAGACGGCCGAAATGGACTTCCTCTTCCGGTGTCAGAAGCGGTGAAAATCCAATCTCGTTGAGATAAATCTGGGTCGCATCAAGACTTTGATGCTGCTGACGTTCTTCCCGGTTCAGGGCTTTTTCGAACGCGTCTTCGTTATCAACTTCCTTGTTATTATCATTTTCATCGAGCGAGAGCTCGTTTTCGTTCTCTTCCAGCTCAACGTCGTCGTGCAATCCCTGTTCAACCACGCTCATATCGACTTCCCCTTTTCGTTTGAGGTTCCCGTGTCATCGACAATGTCGGTGATCCCTCGGGTCTCATAACACCGCTCATCTCGATAGGGATGAGCGGTCTCCCTGGTGCCTCAGCGACCCGGCAGATACTGCATCGGATCCTTCGGTTGGCCATCCTGGCGTATTTCAAAATGCAGCTTGACGCTATCAGCGTCCGTCGACCCCATGGTCGCAATCGTCTCCCCCTGACGGACAACATCGTTTTCCTTGACGTTCAAGGCGTCATTATGCGCATAGGCGCTGAGGAAGTGATCGTTGTGCTTGAGGATGATGAGATTGCCATAGCCGCGAACGCCATCACCGGCGTAGACGACAATACCGGGGCCGGCTGCCTTGACAGGTTGCCCCTTTTGACCAGCAATATCAATCCCGGCCGTGAGATTTGTCTTGTCGCCAAAATCACCTACAACCTTGCCTTCGGTAGGCCACTGCCACTTGATATTGGTTGCCGGCGTATAGGTACGATCGGAGCGGTCTTCACTGGTGCTCTTGCCGGCCACGGATGTCCCGCCGTTGTCGGTCCTGCCGGCACTGCTGCTGCCCGATGATGAACCGCTACCCTGTGATGGCGCCGGGCTCTGGCTGCTCTGCTGGCCACTGCTGCCGCTGGCACTTCCGGCGGCGGCACCCACTCCGGCGGCGGCACCCACGGCACTCTGGGAGAGCTGGCCCTGAGAGCCTGATGCCGACGTGCTACCGGCATCCTGATTACGCTTGATGGTGTCTTCATCGGGTGCCAGCCAGCTGTCATCGCCCCCACTGCCGTCACTGCCCTGCGCACCGCTGAGCGCCGTGGCATGGGTACCGCTGCTGCCTGAAGACGATGCCGGAGAAGAGGAAGGCGCCGACGGTGCACTGACACCGTCATTGAGCCGCAGTGACTGCCCGGGCTCAATGTTGTAGGGCGGCTCCAGATTGTTGAGCGAGGCCAGACGGCGGAAATCGATGCCGGTTTTCCAGCCGATCGAGTAGATCGTATCGCCACGCTGCACGTGATAAATGCCGTTGGCCATCGAGTTCTGGTTGAAGGACGCCTCCTCCACCGCAGGCGTACTGCTGACCTGGGCGCAACCGCCCAGCACTGCCATCAGTACGACGCTGCTGCCCAGCGTGACCTGCCGCATGCGCAGATGAAATCGATTCATGTCCCTGTTCTACTCCTTATGGCATTGATTGACTGTCGGTTGATACCCGTGACGAGGTAGCACCGGAGCGCTCTCCCACAGCCACCACGACCACAAATCCGATCAGCGCCAGCGCCAGCGCCATCCACAGATGAGCCGGCTCGCCAGTCACGGCGGTATAGGCCTCCGGCGACAGGAGCTGGTATTTCAGTGGCACCACCTCGCCATCCGGCGACATCGTGTAGCTCTCAAGCGAACGCCAGGGCCACAGCACCGGCAGCGACCCCAGAATGAAGCCGATCAGAAGATACAGCGTATTGGAGTAATGGTGCCTGAAAAGCCATGACAACACGCGCGAGAAGGTGAAAAGTCCCAGCAGACAGCCCAGCGCAAACTGCGCCATGGTCACGATATCAAACGCCTTGATGGCGTCGATCACGGTGTGATACATGCCCATGGTCAACAGCAGAAAACTCCCGGATACCCCGGGCAGCAGCATGGCGCTGATCGCGATGGCCCCCGCCACAAAAAGCATCAAGGCTCCGCTGCCGCTGGGCAGCAAGGCCGGCAGGAAGTGTGCCAGCAGCGCACCCAGCGCCAGAGGGATCAGAAATACCAGCCGCCAGCGATCCAGCCGGCGTGCCACCACAATGGCAGAGGCGACCACCAGCCCGAAAAAGAAGGCATTGAGCAGCATGGCCTGGTGTTCGAGCAGATAGCTCACCAGATGGGCAAGACTGAGTACGCTGGCTGCCACACCGGCCAGAAGCGGTATCAGAAAACCAAGATTGAGATGAACGAGCAGACCTTTCAGACCATGCTCGCGCAGCGCACCGATGGCACTCGGGCCAAAGCGACGAATGGTTTCGATCAACTCTTCATAGATGCCCGTCACAAAGGCGATGGTACCGCCGGAAACGCCAGGCACGGAATCCGCAGCACCCATGCCCATTCCCTTCAGAAAAAGCGTCACATGCCTTTTCACTTGTTCTACTCCAGATATTTGGGCGGCACAAAGACCGACTCGGGACACATGCAAAAGAGCGCATCAGCGCTGAACACAGGCCAGTGTCTGCCACGCCCCTTCGATTCGAGGGGCGCGAGTATCGCATCGCCTTTTGCACCTGTCTGCCCCGGGGTGTTCATCAACGATGAATCAGAGCAGGTCCCCGGACTGCTGACGCTGTCCGGTCAGCGCCTCGAGCCAGCCACGCACATCACCGATCGAGGCATGACGGGTCAGATCCGTCTGTAGCGGCGTGATCGACACAAAGCCTGCCTCGATGGCAGCGAAATCGGTGTCCTCCCCCATATCGGAGCTGGCACCCGAGGCCGCGATCCAGTAGCGGGTACGTCCACGCGGATCCTGCAGGCGCAGGGGCTGGCTGCCCTGGCCACGCTGCCCCTGACGCGTCACTCGAAATCCCTTGAGTTCTTCCCAGGGCACATCGGGCACGTTGACGTTTAAAAGGCTTCGAGGCGGTAGTGCCAGCTGCTCGACAGCACTGACCAGCGTGGCGGCCACACGCCCGGACGTCTCAAAATGCTGATGTCCTGCCAGCGACATGGCGATGGCTGAAAGCCCCAGCGAGCGGCCTTCCATGGCAGCGGCAACGGTACCCGAGTAGAGCACGTCATCTCCCAGGTTGGCACCGTGATTGATGCCGGAGATCACCATGTCCACCGTCTCATCAAAGATATCGCTCACACCCAGATAAACGCAGTCCGCCGGCGTGCCATCGACGCTGTAGAAACCGCTGTCCAGCGGCGTCAGCGATAGCGGATGGGACAGCGTCAGGGAATTGCTGGCCCCGCTGCGATCACGGTCAGGGGCAATGACGCGCAGCCTGGCCTGATCAACCAGCGCGTCATGCAGCGCCTTGAGCCCCGGAGCATGGACACCGTCATCATTGGATAAAAGCAGTCTGCGCATTGGACGTCCCTGTTCAAGTCAGTATGAAGATTGATGAAGCTACCTCGACGCGCGGCCTCCCCGGCAGCCAGGAAGTGCCGACATCCTAGAGCGCCGGGTGTTGAAACAGCTCACGCAGTACGGCGGTGGCAAAGCCGCCACGCGCCAGGGTGAAATGCAGCCAGAGCCCTTCTCCTTCGTGCTCAATGGCAGGCGCCTGGAGGCGAAGACGCAGGGCGCGACGCATCGGGGCCGCACCCGCCCTTTCGATGCCCTCGGCAAGCGTCGGCTCGTTCTCTACAACGCCACGCTCAAGGGCAAGTGCCTCACCGCTGACCTCGCTTTTACCGCGCCCCCACAGCGGGCCGGTAGGATGAATGTCCAGCGCAGCCAGTCGCGTACGCAGGGCATCATCCAGTGTCTGGCCGGCAAACTGACTGGCGCTACCATCGAGATTGAACACGTCACCGTCCAGTCCGCTGGCCCAGTTGCCCTGCTCGATACGCGTGCTCAGCACCTGATTGAACAACCAGCTGCGCGCGCTCGAGAGCAAAATCCCATCCCGGTCATGTCGCTTTTTCCAGCCGCGCGCCATCATTGCCCGGGCACGCGTGATATTGCTGCCCTGGTGGCCAAAGCGCTGCGGCCCGAAATAATTGGGTACGCCGTTGGCGACCAGTTCATGCCAGCGTGTTTCGAGCGAGCCCTGCGTCACGGCCTCACCGGTCACATACAGCGCAAATCGATTGGCGCGATGCACACCACGGCGCAGCTTGCGCGGATGGCGGCCGAAGCTTAAAAGCCGCAGGCCTTCCATTTCGACCAGGTCCGGTAGCGCCGCTGGTGTCGCCCGCCCGGTCAGCGCCACCGACACCCACTGACGCGTCAGCGCGGTGTGGTCCTTGAGCCCGCTGACGCCGATATCGCGCGGCGCCACCTCCAGCGTGTGTGCCAGATGGCGGATCAGCTGCGCTGTGGAAAGATTGCGCTTTTCACAGTGCAGCCACAGGTGCTCACCTTCGCCCTCGGGCGTAAAGGCCATCTGCTCTTCGACCCGAAAGGCTTCGGGAAATTCACGAAACCGCCCCGAGTGCGGTGGTACACCAAGACTTCTGGCCCAGTCGGGCAGCGGTGAGCCCTGCGCCTCGCTCGTCTCTTCGGTCATGAGGCCTCATCACCGTGCACCAGAAGCGCCACGGCTTCCACGGCAATGCCCTCGCCCCGACCGGTGAAGCCGAGCTTTTCGGTGGTCGTGGCCTTGACGTTGACACACGACAGCGCAAGCGCGATGTCCTCAGAGATCACTTCACGCATGGCATTGATATGCGGCGCCATTTTGGGCGCCTGGGCCAGAATGGTGATATCGACATTGATCAGGGCAAAGCCTTTTCGCTGGATCAGCGACACCACATGACGCAGCAGCGCACGACTGTCGGCGCCGCGCCACTGCTCATCGGTATCCGGGAAGTGCTGACCGATATCGCCCAGTGCGGCCGCGCCCAGCAGGGCATCGCTCAATGCGTGCAGCACCACATCCCCGTCGGAGTGCGCTACAAAGCCGTGCTCAAAATCAACGCGCACGCCACCCAGCATCAAATGATCGCCCTCGCCGAAGCGATGGACATCGAAGCCATGACCGATACGCAGCCGAGCCAGTGTAGAAAGATCAGATAGGCTCATGGCCGGGTTCCTTGTCCGAAAGATATAACCGAGACGTATCCTGCTGGGCACTCAGAATCCTTGCCGCCAGCGCCAGGTCTTCGGGATGGGTGATTTTCAGATTATCGCTGCGTCCGGTGACCAGCAGCGGCGCATGGCCAAGCTGTTCGACGCCCGAGGCCTCATCGGTCATGAGAAAGCCTGCCTCAAACGCTGCCGTGAAGGCCTCGCGCAGAACGCCATAGCGAAAACCCTGGGGAGTCATTGCTCGCCAGAGCCCCTGACGGGGAACCGTTGCGTCAATGCGCTGGTCACTGTCCTGACGCTTGAGAGTATCGGTGACCGGCGCCGCCAGCAGCCCGCCCACCGGGTCATCATGGATGGCGTCCATCAGATGGTGCAGATCCGCCACGGTGACACAGGGGCGCGCCACATCGTGGACCAGCACCCAGTCATCGCCGTGGGCATGTGCCGCCAGCCAGTCGATGCCGGCGCGTACCGAATCCACCCGCTCATCGCCGCCATCAAGACGCTGCCAGCGTGCAAAGGGCACCATGGATTCATGAAACCACTGGTCCTCGCCATCCAGGCACAGCAGCAGGGTCGCCTCCGGAAAGGCCTCATGCAGACGCGCCAGCGTACAGGCGAGTACCGCGGCGTCACCGAGCAGCAGGTACTGCTTGGGACAGGCCGCACGCATGCGGGTGCCTCGCCCGGCCGCCGGCACGATCAACCATTGCGGGGCGCTCATTGCTCCCTCCCGGCAAACTCGTCACGGGCTTCATCGGCGCTTTGGTCGGCACCCGGCGGGGCCACGCGGGTGGGATTGCGACTGGCCTTTTCACTGGGCACCCAGAAAAACTGCTCATCGTTGCGCACCATGCCCAGGTCGTTGCGCCCGCGCTCCTCGATCGCATCAAGGCCGTTTTTCAGATCCACCACCTCGGCAGCCAGCCGGTCATTACGATCGGTCAGCAGTTCGTTGCTCTCCTGGAGCTCATCAGCGCGCACCTTGACGCGGCTGTGCTCCAGAAGACCGCCATCACCCAGCCAGAGCTGATACTGCAACGCGGCCAGCGCTACCACCAGCGCGATTGAAATCCATTTGAGCATCGTGATCTATATCGTTGTCGGCCGAACCGGCCTCGGGAAAGCCGCAATTATGCCATTACCCGCCAGTGGATCGTCCAGCAGACACCATCTCCCCGCGAATAAACGAAGCTGTTCTACTGCGTTGCGAGAGCGTTCTGCAGCGTTGAAAGGTGCCCGGCCCATCAGGCCGGGGCATTCCCGGTACCGGCGCCTACGTTACCAGCGGCGAATCACGTCGGCGTGCAGCGGGTAAAGCGCCAGGGTTTGAACGTCGAGCGCTTCCCTTTCAAGACGCGCACGATCGCGAAAATAGCACTCAAGGGTCTTCGTGATCGTCGAAAAGGCAAGCTCGGACCAGGGGATATCCTCTTCCCTGAAAAGACGCACCTCCAGGCTTTCGGGCCCTGCCGAGAAGGCCGGTGCCTGATTGTTGCAAAGCTGCGCCAGATAGATCATGTAGACCTGATTGATATGGGGCAGATCGACCATGGTATAGAGCCCGGCCAGTTCGACCTCGGCACAAGCCTCCTCGCGGGTTTCACGAATGGCCGCCTCGGGCGTGGTTTCACCGTTTTCCATGAACCCGGCCGGCAGGGTCCAATAGCCGTGACGCGGAGCGATGGCGCGGCGGCACAGCAGTACCTGATCACCCGATATGGGTAGGCTGCCGGCCACGATACGGGGGTTTTGATAGTGGATAGTGCCGCAGTTATCACACAGATAGCGCGGACGATCATCGTCCGATGGAATGGCAAAGCGCACCGGCGCGCCGCAATGGCTGCAAAAATTCATGACTTCCTCGTCGCTTACGGCGAGTGACCGAACGCTTTACACTACGTTTGATCACCTCATGTGTCGATTGGCGATTTCGCCATGACACGCTGGTCTTTCTGCTGGAACATGTCCCTTATGCTGCTAAAGGCCCAACATCGACTCAAGGATTACCGCCCGGCAAGGCTGGAGGGCAGCCATCCGCGCGCGGCCGTTCTGATGCCGATCATCAACCATGATGCGCCAACCCTTTTGCTGACACGCCGCAATGCGCGTCTGAGCTCCCATGCCGGTCAGGTCGCCTTTCCCGGCGGCAAGCTTGACCCCGAAGATGACGGCCTTCAGGCCTGCGCCCTGCGTGAAAGCTTCGAGGAGATCGGTCTGCCGCCCGAGCAGGTCACCCTCCTGGGCCGGCTTTCCGAGCGTTTTTCTGCCAATGGCATGATCGTGACGCCCTTTGTGGGGCTGATTGAGCCTGACACGCCCTTTACGCCCAACCCCGATGAGATCGATGTCATTTTTGAAGTCGAGCTGGCGCGTCTGATGACCGACCCGCGCCAGCACACCGATGTCATTTACGATGACGAGACCTGCTGGTACGTGCCCAGCTACACCATCCTTGAGCACACGCTCTGGGGGCTTTCGGCGATGATGGTAGTCGAGCTGTTGAACGTTGCCTTTCATGTCGATATCGGGCTTGATCGCTATCCTGAAGCTTCACCCCTTCGTCATCTTCCTCCCCGACCTTCACGCAGGCGCCCGTCATGACCAACGTCATTGATGATCTTGATCGCGAGACCCACGCCCTGCTGGCCGCCTCCCCGCTCGCACCCGAGCGCATTGATGCCCTGATTGATGATTTGATTCATCAGGGATTCAGCTGCCAGCGCGACTTCTTTCCACCGGTACTGATTAATGCCCTGCTGGCTGACCTTGAAAGGCTTGAGGCCTGTGACGCCCTGGCAAGCGCCGGCATCGGCCGGCTCAAGGAGCATCAGCTGGCCACCAGCATCCGCGGCGATGCCATTCGCTGGTTGAATCAGGAAAGCCCGGCACAAAGGGTGTATCTCAAACGTCTGGACGAACTTCGCAGCCAGATCAATCGGGCACTTTTCATTGGGCTTTTCGAGTTTGAAGCCCATTTTGCCCGTTACCCGCCAGGCGCCTTTTACAAGCGCCACGTGGACAGCTTTCAGGGTCGCGCCAACCGGGTCATCTCCACGGTGACCTATCTCAATCGCGACTGGCCGGTCGACGGCGGCGGTGAGATGGTGCTGTTTGAAAGCCGGCAGCAGGGACCTGACGGGTTCGACCCCAACGCCCCCATTCAGGAAATGGCCCGGGTACTTCCCGAGGCCGGTACCCTGGCCTGCTTTTTATCCGACACCGTGCCTCATGAGGTGCTACCCACCCGCCTGCCGCGTGCCAGCATCGCCGGCTGGTTTCGACGTAACGCCTCGGTCAATGGCGTGGTCGACCCGGCCCGCTGAGCCGTCACTCCCTTCGGCCGCGGCGCTCAGTCCGCGGCCCTGCGTCGTTTTCCCCCTGCCCGCTTTTCCCTTTCATTAAAGTCTGGCGCCGCGCGGCCGACATCATGAGGTGATCGCAACCCAAAAGCCCCGTGGTGCCGAATGGGTTGCCCGACCTTTTTTTACCCCGCGAGACCGCCTCCTGATGAAATCCCTGCCCATTGTGCTCATGGCACTCCTGTTGGCGTGTAGTGCCGGCGCACAGGCGCAAACCCGCCTTCTGGATGACCGGGTGACGCTGAGTGGCTTTGGCACGCTGGGGCTTATCCACAGTGATCAGGGCCATGGCGACTTCGTGCGCGACATCGGTCAGCCAAAGGGCGCCGACAAACATTGGAGCGCCAGAACCGATACACGTCTGGGCCTGCAGGCGAATGTGCGCCTGACTGACGAAATCGATGGCGTGGTGCAGGGCATGAGTCAATATCACAGCTCGGGAGACTTCAGCCCCGAGCTGATGCTGGCGTTCGTGCGCTACGCCCCTGACCCGGGCTTTCAGCTGCGCGTCGGCCGCCTGGGCTGGGATGTCGACATCATTTCGGAATCGCGTTACGTCGGTTATGCCTATCCCTGGATTCGCCCACCGGTGGATCACTTTGGCATGCTGCAGCTAACCTGGATTGATGGCGCCGAGGTAACCCTTACTCGCCCGGTCGGCAGCGATCTGGCCTGGGCCCGTTTTTTTGCCGGTCGCTCTGACAGCCGGTTTTTCATGACGGACGCGCTGCAGGCGGACCTTGATGCCCATAACGTTGTGGGCGGACACCTCAACTATGAAACCGGCCCATGGCGGTTGCGTGCCGGCTACACGCAGATCCACTCGGATGTCAGTTTCAGCGGCGCTGACGCCGATCTGATCGGTCAGCTCTACAGCGTCAATGCCAATCGTTATCTGAATTACCTGACCGGCTTTGACGAGCTGCAGGTCTACTCACTGGGGGCTGCCTACAGTTCGGGACCCCTGCAGCTACAGGCGATCTGGAATCGTGACATCCTGGCCGATGGCGATACCTGGCTGGACACCGGTTTTATGTCGGCGGCGTGGCGCATGGAAAGCTGGACGCCCTATCTCCTGCTCTCCAGCGTGAGAACACATGACAGCCGCGAGGACCCGGTCGGCTCCAATATTGATCAGCACACCTGGTCGCTGGGACTTCGATATGACGTGGCCACCAATCTGGCACTCAAGACCCAGTTTGATCGCATCCATACGCGCTCACCCGGGCTGCTCTGGCGCAGTGCCGACGACCACTTGAAGGGTGATCAATCAAACCTTGTCAGCCTCGGGCTGGATTTCATCTTTTAAGGATATCTCCATGACCCGCTTCATGCGTCTCACGCGCGTCGCCACGGTGGCCATGCTTGTCATCAGCACTACGGCCCGAGCCGATATTGCCATTGTCATCAATGATGCCAGCTCAATCCGTCAGATCAGCCACAGCGAAGCCGTCAATATTTTCATGGGCCGCTATCGCCGGCTGCCCAACGATAGTGTGGCCCTGCCGATCGATCAGGCGCCCCTCAAGGCCCGTTTTTACAAGGCGCTGGTGCAAAAGGACATGGCCGAGATCAACTCCTACTGGGCACGACTGGTCTTTTCGGGGCGCGCCTCACCGCCCCAGCAGGCAGGCACGTATGAGGATCTCGTCGACATCGTAACGCACAACAACAATGCGCTTGGCTATGTCGATGCCACCCAGATGCCTGCCCACATGCACGTTCTGCTGACGCTGAGCGAATAGCCATGGCAAGCCTTCTGACGCATTTTCGCAGTCGTCTGGCCCTGCGGGCTGCCGCCAGCATCGTGTTGATCGTTGGTGTGCTGGGCATCGGCTTTCTGCTTTTGGCCGTGCACCTGCGCGCCGAATCCGAAAAGGACATTCAGCAGCTGCGTCTGGAAGGTCTGATCTCCACGGTCGAGCGCACGGCACAGATTGCCTGTTTTCTGGATGACAGCCAGCTGGCCGAAGAAGTGGCCGAAGGGCTTTTGAGCAATCGCATCGTGCGGGAAGCACGGCTGATTCGTCACGATGGCACCGCACTGGCTGATCGCGTCACCGCGATCGATCATGGCAGCGGCGCACCGCTCACCCGCACGATCAATTCACCGTTTGAACCCGACAAGGCGGTGTGTAAGCTGACCCTGGTGCCGGATCAGGACTGGATCGACAGCATGGTCAACGACGCCACACGGTTCCTGTCCGTTGCCCTTGTCCTGCAGCTGCTGGGGATCGGGTTAAGCGTTATCCTGGTGGTGTTCTATTTCGTCACCCGCCCCATCAGTGACATTTCTCAAAAACTGCATGCCATTGAAGCCGAAACGGGAAAGAAGCTGTCCCCCCCCAGCGGGCATGCCAGGGATGAGATCGGCAGACTGGTCCTGAGCGTCAATGCCATGATCGATCGGCTGGTCAGCAGCCTGAGCGAGGAGCGGCGTCAGCGACTGGCCCGTGAGGTCGAGGAACGACGCTATCGCACTATTTTCGATAACGTCGAAGCCGGCATTTTTGAACTGGACGACCAGGGATGGCTGCTCTCGGCCAACCCGGCCTTTTGCCGTCTTTTCCTGAAGGGTAAAACGCCGGACCCGGCCGGGCCGCCCATTGCCTTCAAGACGCTGGCCAGTGAGGGCGGACCAACGACACAGGAACTGACCAGCCGTCGCGCGAGACGAGACAGTGGGCGTGAGTGGGAAATGGCCGTGGGCGAAGGTTCAGAGCGGCGCTGGGTCAATGTCATGGTCAGTCACCTGGAAAAGGGACGCCTGCAGGGCGTGGCGCACGATATTACCGAACGTCGCCAGGCCGCCGAGGCCGCCGAAAGGCTTGCCGTGACCGACCCCCTGACGGGGCTTGGCAACCGCCTGGGGTTTGAACGGCGTCTTGGCATCATCGAACGATACTGCCGCCTTCATCCCGATCGCCAGCATGCCCTGATGGTGCTCGACTTTGATCACTTCAAGCAGGTCAACGACATTTACGGCCATCATGCCGGTGATGAAGTGCTCCGACAGATCGCCGACATGCTGCGTGACATATCGCGCCGCCATGACTATCCGGCCCGTCTGGGCGGTGATGAATTCGTGCTGCTGCTGGATCATCAGACGCCCCGAACCGACCTGGGCGGGCTGGCGCAGCGGCTGGTCGAGAGCATCAACCAGCCGTTAACGCTGGAAGGCGGACAGCAGGTGCAGCTGGGCGTCAGTATCGGCATCGCCGTGCTGGGCAGTGATACCCAGGATATACAGACCCTGGTCTACATGGCGGATCAGGCGATGTATCGGGCCAAGCGCGAAGGCCGTAACACCTGGCGCTTTCATGACCACAACACCACCCTCACCAGCGGGTCACCGCTGCTCTCAGGATGACGGGCGCGCCTGTTCCGCAGCATGAGCGGCACTGTCAAAACGGGCGTTATCCTGATGCGCGGCCTCCTCGGCCTCATCCTTTTCTGCCTGCGTCTCGGCACCCGAAACCATTTCCTCGGTCACTTCAAGTTCGGCACCCACCACCGACTGCACCGGGTGTGCGGCAAAGGGCGCTACCGGCTGTGGTGCGGGCCGGACGCTGCGTCGCCACATGAAAAAAAGCGCCATGATCGTCGAGATAATGGCAAAGCCATAAAAAAGACCATTTCCACCTGTCTGCCCCATCACACCGGTGAGCATCGGCGCGCTGAGCGTGCAGCCCACGGCATTGATCAGCAAAAGCCCCTGACTCATGCCCACCAGCGCCTGAGGCGGTGCCCGGTCAGCGGCATGGCTCATGGCAACCGGATAGAGCGAAAACGCCACGCCTCCAAACAGGAAGAGCACGACGCCCAGTGTCAGTTCGCTGATGGCGGCCGCCAGCGGCAATGCCAGCGACAGGGCAATCAGCGCCATGCCCAGCACAATCAGCACGATCTGGCGATCGTTGCGGTCCGACCAGCGCCCCATGGGATATTGCAGGGCCATGCCACCGACAATGACCACCGCCATGAATTGCCCCAGCCGCTCGACCGAAAGCCCTGTCTGCTGTAGATACAGCGGCAGCAGCGAATAGAGCGCCGCCACGATCAGCCCCGAGCCGAACACACCCATGACCCCGGTCGGCGTGACCCGTACCAGCCGCCAGGGCGACAGCGGCACGGCATGTTCCAGCAGCGGCGACACGCGGGGAATGATACCCAGCGGCAGTACCGAGAGCGTGGCCAGCATGCCGATCAACACATAGGGCGTGGCGTCAAAGGGCTGCGGGAAGAGCCCCAGCAACAGCTGCCCGAGGGCCAGCGCGGCGTACAGCGAAATCATGTAGAAGGCCAGAATCTGACCGCGACGGGTCGAATCACTGCTGGTTAAAAGCCAGCTTTCGATCACCAGATAAACGCCGACCGTGGCCCAGCCGCCCACCAGACGCATGGCAAACCACCAGCCGGCATCAAGCCACAGCGCCTGGGCAAGCGCCGCCGCCGCCACCAGCGAGGCAAAACAGGCATAGGCGCGAATATGACCGATACGCAGCAGTAGACGGTCATTGAGCACTGCCCCCAGCGCCAGACCTACGTAGTAGGCCGACGACACCCAGCCGATGGTTTCCACCGACGCCCCGGCGTTGTCCAGTCGCAGCGTTACCAGCGTGGACAAAAAGCCATTACCGAGCGCCAGAATGAAAAGCCCCAGCAGCGGCGGCAGTATCAGTGTCAGGAGTGGACGAGCCATGGAGTCCTCACAAATCACGAATGGAGATGGCGCATCACACGTTCTGCCACCACCACTCTGTTACCAACGAAACAGGCAGCCCGTCAGAGCCCCCCGGCGGGTCATTTCGGCCTGCCAATCGGCACAGGCACGAGATGATCACAAGCGATTGCGCCCACTTACCATGAAGGCGCCGATTCAACTGGTTATACTCCCTGTCGATTTCGACACCATTAAAGCGTAGCAATGACGATGAAAGACAACTGGCAGGCGCGCCTTATCATGCGTCTCTGGCAAGTGCTCTCACAACGCACGCCGCATTCGCTATGGCGTCTGGCGTCAAGGTTTGAGCCCTTCTACAGCCTGATTGGCGTACGAGAGCGGCGCATTACGCGCATGAACCTGCGTCAGGCCTTTCCAAAGGTCAGCGACGAGGCACGCCGTCAGCAGATCCATGACAGCCTGCGTCACTCGATTGCCACCATGATGGAGCTGGGATTTGCCTGGCAGGGTGACCCTGACGAGGTGGAGAAATCGATTGTCGAGGTGCACGGACGTGAGCTGCTCGATGAGGCCCGCGCCGAGGGTCGCGGCGTGATCGTGCTGGCGCCTCACTTTGGCAACTGGGAGATTCTCAACTTCTGGCTCTCCAGCCACTTTCCATTCACGGCCATGTATGAGCCGCCCAAGATCAGTGCGCTGGACCCGGTCATTCGAAGCGGACGAGAGCGGATGGGCGCACAGCTGGTACCCACCACCTCCCGCGGTGTGGCCGCGCTGTTAAAGGCCCTCAAACGCAGCGAAGCGATCGGTATCCTGCCGGATCAGGTGCCTGACTGGGGCAGCGGCGAGTTTGCCGACTTTTTTGGTCATCCGGCCTATACCGCCACCCTGCTGCCACGGCTGGTCTCGCGCACCAATGCCCGCGTGGTCACGGGTGTGGCCAAACGGCGTGAGGACCGAAAGGGCTTTGATATCCACTTTCTCAAGGCTGATGAGCGGGTCTATGCCCAGGAAGATGAGGCGCTGTCGGCGCGCGGTGTCAACGCAAGCGTCGAGGCCGCCATCGCGCTGGACCCCATGCAGTATCAGTGGGAGTACAAGCGATACCGACGCACCCCGGGACAGCGGGAAAACGCGCCCGGCTGGCGGACGCGGCGCTTTTACAAGCAGGGCCGCGCCGGTAAAAAGCTTTAGTTCAAAAGGGTCGACCTGCTGCTATCCGAACATGAGGCAGCCCGAGAGATTGCCTAGTCACGGAAGTTGTCAAACTGCAAAGGCAGATCCGGTCCTTCTTCTCCCTTCAAAAGCGCGATGGCCTGCTGCAGGTCATCGCGCTTTTTGCCGGTGACCCGCACCTTGTCGCCCTGAATGGCGCTTTGCACCTTGAGCTTTGACTCCTTCAACTGCTTGACGATCGCCTTGCAGTCAGGCTGTTCGAGCCCCTGCTTGAGCTGCACTTCCTGACGCGCCTTGACGCCGGACAACACCGGCTCCTGCTCATCCATGCAGCGCGCATCAATGCCGCGTGCAATCAGTTTGGCCCGCAGGATGTCGAGCATCTGCTTGAGCTGGAAATCGGCATCGGCTTCCAGCGATACCTTTTCACCTTCCAGGGTGAAGCTGGCATCCACGCCGCGAAAGTCAAAGCGCGTCTGCACTTCGCGATTGGCCTGATCGACGGCATTGGTCGCTTCGTGCTTGTCAAATTCGGACACGATATCGAAAGAGGGCATGTCATGGTCTCCTGAATGCACCAAAAGGGCTGATTCTAGCCGAGTCAAAGGGCAAGGCCCATTCATCCCGGACGGCTTTCGTGTCTGCAAGGCACCACCTGGCAAGGCACCAGAACAATTATCGAACAGTACGCAGCGATATCGTTTGATCGAACGCCGCTTTCCCTTACAGTGTCATGACCTGTTTGTGCTGACGCTGTAAAAAGTCGACTATCCCCAATAAAACCAATGCACGTCAGAGTCAGGTCACCGATAACAATCGCCGGTTCAAGACGGCACACAATAATACGTTACTCGGAGTCTTCATTATGGTTGCCACCACGCAATCCCCGGCGGCATCTTCGCGCCGCTGGGCACGACTGCTCAATGCCATCGAGCGCATTGGCAATCGCCTGCCCGACCCCTTCATGCTGTTTGTCATGCTGGCCCTTGTGGTACTGGTGGCCTCGGTCTTCTTTGCCGCGAGCGGCGCCAGCGTCGTGCTGCCGGCCACGGGCGAAACGCAGCCGATCCGTAGCCTGGTCTCGGGCGAGGGCATCCGCTTTATCCTTGAATCCATGCTGACCAACTTCACCGGCTTTGCCCCGCTCGGGCTGGTACTGTCGATGATGCTGGGCATCGGCCTTGCCGAAAAGATCGGCCTGCTGGATGTGTTGATCCGGCGTACGGTGATGTCGGCGCCCCGACAGCTGGTGACCTATACGGTCGCCTTTACCGGCATCATGATGAACGTGGCCTCCGATGCTTCGCTGATACTGCTGCCGCCGCTGGCGGCGATGGTCTATCACACGCTGGGACGTCATCCGGTGGCGGGGCTGGCGCTCGGGTTTGCCAGCGCCGGCGCCGGCTTTACCGCCAATCTGCTGATCGTGGGCACCGATGCCCTGCTCTCGGGTATCTCGACGGAGGCCGCGCGCCTGATCGACCCGAACATGGTAGTGACCCCGGTCGACAACTGGTATTTCAACTGCCTCTCCGTGGTGGTGCTGACCGTTCTCGCTGCCCAGATCAGCGAACGGATTACCGAGCCCCGTCTGGGGCGCTATGACGGGGACGTCGAGAAGGTTGAACATGACGAGCCATCCAATGCCGGGCGCGGGCTTCGCAATGCCGGCATTGCGGCACTTTTGTATGTGGGTGGGCTGGCCACGCTGATCTTCTGGCCTGATTCGCCCTTGAGAAACGACAACGGCGGATTGATCCCCTCGCCGTTTCTCTCGGGCATTGTTCCCATCATTTTGTTTTTCTTCATCACGGTCAGCGTGTCCTACGGCGTGACCACCGGCAAAATCAAAAGCTCGCGTGATATCTCGGAGAAGATGGCTGATGCCATGCGCGATCTGGGCGGCTATATCGTGCTGATCTTTGCCGCCTCGCAGTTCATTGCCTGGTTTGGCTGGACCCATATCGGCAGCTGGCTGGCGGTCAATGGCGCAGAGGTGCTGACCTCGATCAACTTCACCGGGCTGCCGGTGATCATCTGCTACATCGTCTTTACCGCGTTCATGAACCTGTTGATCTTTTCGGGTTCGGCCAAGTGGGCGCTGGAAGCCCCCATTTTCGTGCCGCTGTTCATGCAGCTGGGCTACCACCCGGGTTTCATTCAGATGGCCTACCGCGTGGCGGACTCCTCAACCAACATCATTTCACCGCTCAATCCCTACATGGTGGTGGTGCTGACCTTCATTCGAAAATATGACCGCGAGGCGGGGCTGGGCACGCTGATCTCGCTGATGCTGCCCTACTCGCTGGCCTTTCTGGTTGTCTGGATCATCATGCTGGTGAGCTTCTATCTGCTGGGGCTGCCCTTCGGACCGGGCGTTTACGGTCTGATGTAAACCGGTCATTTCCATCGGGACGGCCCGCGAGCTGCCCCGTCATGAAAGGAGTATTGTCATGTCAGAAGCGCTTTCACACACGCTTGATCACCATCTGGACACCCTGACGCCGCAGCTCACTGCCTGGCGGCGCGACTTTCATCAGTACGCTGAATCCGGCTGGGTCGAGTTTCGCACTGCCTCGATCGTGGCCGAGGAACTCGACCGGCTGGGCTACGCAGTCACGCTGGGCCGTGACGTCGTTGATGAGACCTCACGCATGGGCGTACCCGATGCCGACACCCTGGCGCGTGAAGAGGCACGCGCCAAAGCGCAGGGCGCCATCGAGCGCTGGCTGCCGCAGCTCTCGGGCGGCTTTACCGGCGTGATCGGCGTACTCGATACCGGCCGTCCGGGGCCGACCATTGGCTATCGCATCGATCTGGACGCGCTGGATCTTGAAGAGTCCAGGGAAGAAACGCACCGTCCCGCCCAGCAGGGCTTCGGCTCGAAAAATGCCGGCATGATGCACGCCTGCGGTCACGATGGTCACACTACCATCGGACTGGGGCTGGCCCGGCTGTTCAAAACGCTGGAATCGGAACTCTCCGGGCGCATCAAGCTGATTTTCCAGCCCGCCGAGGAAGGCGTGCGTGGCGCACGCTCAATGGTAGAAGCCGGCACGCTTGATGACGTCGATATCTTCATTGCCACTCACATCGGCACCGGCGTCCCTCGCGGTGAGGTGGTCTGCGGCCAGGACGGCTATCTGGCCACCACCAAGCTCGATGTGGCCTACACCGGCGTGCCGGCCCACGCCGGCGGCAAACCCGAAGAGGGTCGCAACGCGCTGCTGGCCGCCGCTCAGGCTGCGGTGGGGCTGCATGCCATTCCGAGACACAGCGCCGGCGTCTCGCGCATCAACGTGGGCGTACTCAACGCCGGCAGCGGTCGCAACGTGGTGCCCGCCAGCGCCACCATGAAGATCGAAACGCGCGGTGAAAACACGGCCATCAATGAGGAAATGCGCCGCCGCGCCATCGATGTGATCGAGGGTGCTGCACGCATGCACGGCGTCAGCGTCGAGTATCATCTGGCCGGCGAGGCCGATACCTGCACCTCAAGCCCCGAGCTGGTCGATTACATTCACGGCCGACTCCAGGGGCTGCCGGGCATTGAGGTCATCACACCAAGCATCAACGAGCCCTCGGGCTCGGAGGATGCCACCTGCATGATGAAGCGAGTTCAGGACCGGGGCGGGCTGGCCACCTACATGGTATTCGGCACCGAGCTGGCCGCCGGCCATCACCACCAGTGCTTCGATTTTGACGAGGATGTACTGCCGCTGGCGGTGCGCTCGCTGGCCCATCTTGCCTTCAATATCGATCTGCCCGGAGCCCGCCATGACCGCTGACGCTGCCTGCAGGGACTCTTCGACTGCCCGTATCAGCGCGCGGATCGAAGCGCGCAGGGAGCAGTTTATCGCGCTGGCCGATGCCATCTGGGACCATCCCGAAACCCGCTTTGAAGAGCACGTTTCCAGCCGCCTGCTGGCCGATGCGCTGGAAGCGGAAGGCTTTCACGTCGAGCGCGGCGTGGCCGGCATGGCCACCGCCTTTGTGGCCAGCGTCGGCAGCGGCGCGCCGGTGATTGCCCTGCTGGGCGAGTTTGATGCACTGACCGGGCTCAGCCAGCGCGGCGGCGCCAGCGCGCATGAACCGCTCGAACCCGGTGGCAACGGTCATGGCTGCGGCCATAACCTTCTGGGCACAGCGGCGCTGGCCGCCGCCGTTGCTGCCAGAGACTATCTGCAGGAACAGGGCGGGCTCGAGGACGGTGGCACGCTGCGCTTTTACGGCTGTCCGGGTGAGGAAGGCGGCTCGGGCAAGACCTTCATGGTGCGCGATGGCCTCTTCGATGACGTTGACGCGGCGCTGACCTGGCATCCGATGACCTTTACCGGCATCTTCTCGACCCCCACCCTTGCCAATATTCAGGCGTACTTTCGCTTTTACGGCACTGCCGCCCATGCGGCCAACTCACCGCATCTGGGGCGCAGCGCGCTGGATGCCGTGGAGCTGATGAACGTGGGCACCAACTACCTGCGCGAGCATGTGCCGGATCAGGCACGACTGCATTACGCCATCACCGATAGCGGTGGCACCTCACCCAATGTGGTGCAAAACAGTGCCGAGGTGCTTTATCTCGTACGCGCCCCCGAAATGCTCGACACCGAAGAGATCTACGCTCGGCTGCAGGATGTCGCCCGCGGCGCGGCGCTGATGACCGGTACCCGGGTCGAGGTGCATTTTGACAAGGCCTGCTCCAGCTATCTGCCCAATCGCGCACTGGAAACAGTCATGTTCGAGCAGATGCAGGCCCTGGGCGCCCTGCCCTTTGATGATGACGATCAGCGCTATGCCCGCACCATTGCCGACACGCACAGCGACGCCGACCGGCGCTCTGACCTGGCCGCCATGCGTCAGGCGACCGGGCCGGCCACGCAGGCACTCATCAACACCCTGAGCGAGCAGGCACTGCTTGAAACGGTGCTGGACTATGCGCCCAGCCTGCAGATCATGAAGGGCTCCACGGATGTGGGCGATGTCAGCCGGGTGGTGCCCACCGCACAGTGCTATGTGAGCTGTTTTGCCATCGGCACCGCCCTGCATACCTGGCAGGTGGTGGCTCAGGGCCGCAGCGCGCTGGGCCACAAGGGCATGCTGCATGCCGGCAAGGTGCTTGGTGCCACGGCGGTGCAGATTTTGCGTGATCCGGCACGGTTGTCGCAGGCCCGCCAGGAGCTTGATGCGTCCCTGGCATCATCACCGTACGTGTGCCCCATTGGACCGGACATTCAACCATCGCCGCTCGCGCACTGATCATGCAGTACCGGCCCTGTCAGGGTATGCTGTGCGTCTTGATGATCCTTTCAGGAGAACGCAGTGACTGACAGGGACCCGGTGTTGCAGGACCCGCACAGCAATGGCCTTGATGACGACCCGATGATGGTGCGTATCGGCTATGCCCTCTATCTGGCCAGCATCCTGACCGGCATTACGGCGCTGGCCGGTCTGGTCATCGCCTATATCTACCGCCGCCGCTCGGCCCCCTGGCTGGCAGCCCACTACACCTTTTTGATTCGTACCTTCTGGATCGGGCTTTTCTACATGGTGCTGGCGACCGCGCTCTCCATTCTGGGCATCGGCCTTTTGCTGTATCCACTGATCACGGTGTGGCTCATCGTACGCTGCGTGCGCGGCTGGCGTGAGCTTGAGCGCCGAGGCACGCCGACCCCGCTGATGAACTGGGCCTGGTAGCGCGTCGCCCGTTTTGACTCAAGCCCATACGACAACGCCCGCAGCCATGGCTGCGGGCGTTTTTTATCGCGTCTGGTAACAGGCCTGGCCTACCCGGCAGATAGTCCGCCGAACCTGCCGGCTCGATAATCACTGACGGCCTGCTCGATCTCTTCTCGCGTATTCATCACAAAGGGGCCGTGGGACACCATCGGTTCCTTCAGTCGCGGGGAGTGGCCAAAGATCAGCGTGGCATCGCCTGACCCGCGAATCTCGACGTAGTCGCCTGTCGTCTCGAATTCGATCAGGTGACAGGGGCGAATCGCCTGCTCGGAGATCATGATGTTGCCACGCACCACGTAACAGAAGATCTCATGATCCTCCGGCACCGGCAGCCGAATCAGTGAGCCTTCCTTGATGGTAATGATCGACATGAAGCTGGTGGTCGGCGTCTCGATGGGGCCGCGGAAGGTACTATCCTGCTGATCAAACTCACCGGCAATCAGGGTCAGATGCCCACGGCCTTCATCCAGCTCCACTTGCGTCAGGTCATCGGCCTGAAGCCCGGTGTAGCGCGGTTCAGTCATCTTGAGGCTGGCCGGCAGGTTGATCCAGAGCTGAAGGATTTCCATGCGTCCGCCCTGCCGCCGGAAGGCTTCGGGCGAGACTTCTGCATGCACCAGCCCACGACCTGCCGTCATCCACTGTACGCCACCGGCTTCAATGATGCTTTCGTGATCGCCGCTGTCGGCATGGGCCAGTGAGCCGTCAAGAATAAAGGTGACGGTCTCGAACCCGCGGTGCGGATGCGGGCCGAACGGCAACCCGGTGTTGTTCTCTCCATACACCTGCGGTCCGTGATGGTTGAGAAACAGATAGGGATCGAGATAGTTGATCGAGGGTCCGGGCAGCGGGCGATGCGTGATCAGATCGCCAATATCATCGCGAATGGCGGTATGTAGATGTCTCACCTTGCGCGCAGTCATGGATGTCGTGTCCTGTCGTTAAATGAAACATTAATGTTCCCAAGTGTAAGACACATCCCTCTACCGTGCCGTGATCTTCCGCCGAAATCGCCGTTATCCCGGAATGTCTTCGGTCAGGCGACGCAGCCGCAGCCCCGCCAGCAGCGCGATCAACAATAGCGCGGTAATAAAGGCGACTACACCGTTCCAGCCGCCCATGGTCCAGAAGGCACCGCCCAGGGTGCCGGCCAGACTCGAGCCCAGATAGTAGCTGAACAGATACAGCGAGGAAGCCTGCCCGCGCGCCTGGGTCGCCCGCTGCCCGACCCAGCCGCTGGCAATCGAGTGGGCGGCAAAAAAGCCGAAGGTAAAGATCAGCATGCCGATCATGATCATGATTACCGGCGAGGCCAGTGTCAGGCCAAGGCCCGCGAGCATCACGACAATGAACACCCAAAAGGTCCGCGGCCGTCCCAGCCGGTCGGCAAGCCCACCTGCCCAGGCCGAGCTGTAGATGCCGGAGAGATAGACGATCGACAACAGCCCGATCACCGTCTGGCTGAAGTGATATGGCGCTTCCAGCAGCCGATAGACGATGTAGTTGAACAGCGTCACGAAGCTGCCCATCAGCAAAAAGGCTTCCAGAAACAGCCACGGCAGCCCGGCATCGCGAAAGTGCAGCCGAAAGGCGCCGGCCAGATTGGCCACGCTGAGCTGTCTGGGCACGAAATGGCGGGAAGGGGGCAGCATCTTCATGAAGGCAATCGCGCTGATCAGCGAGATGATGCCCATGGTCGCCAGCGTCACCCGCCAGTGGACAAAATCCACCATCACGCCGCTGATCAGTCGCCCGCTCATGCCACCGATGGCGTTGCCGCCGATATAAAGCCCCATTGAGACGCCGATAAAGCTCGGGTGAATCTCCTCATTGAGATAGGCCATCGCCACGCCGCACAGCCCGGCCATTGAAAGCCCCGCCAGCGCCCGCATGACCAGAATGGCGCCCCAGTGCTGCATGAACGCCGCCCCGATGGTCAGTGCAGAGGCGCTTAAAAGCGCCAGCGACATCATCTTTTTGCGCCCGAGGGCATCCGAAACCGGGCCGGTCATCAAAAGCCCGACCGCCAACATGCCGGTGGAGACCGACAACACCAGACTGGTACTGGCCGGGTCGATACCAAAGGCATCAGACAGGATCGGCAGCATCGGCTGCACGCAGTACAGCAGCGCAAAGGTGGAAAAGGCGCCAAGAAACAGCGCCAGCATGGTGGGGCGATATTCAGGGCCACCGCGTTCGATGAACGGCGCCTCTTCACCGGGCATTGTTGAGGTTTCACTGCCCGGAGGACTGGTGCGGGACATGATGTCTCCCTGTAGGCCCGAACGCTGACCGGCAGCGCTCGGGCATGAACCGTTAGGCCTCATAGTATAAGACGACTCACCGGTTCCCATGGCCTTACCTGCAGGGTGTCACGTGTCAAAGGCGCCATCCCATGGGTTACGCTGGAGGCATCGAACAAGCACGGCTGCGGAGAATTCAACATGGCTCAGGATTTCGACACCCTTAAAAGCACCTGCAGTGATCAATGGCAGGCCTATATCCAGCACCCCTTCGTGGCCGGCATCAGCGAGGCGACGCTGCCCACCCCTGCCTTTCAACACTATCTGCAGCAGGACTATCTGTTTTTGATCCACTTTGCCCGCGCCTGGGGGCTGGCAGTCTACAAAAGCCGCGACATGCATGAGCTTCGTCATTCACTGGAGAATCTCAAAACCATCGTGGATACCGAAATGGGCCTGCACGTCACCTATTGCCGGGAATGGGGCATTGATGAGGCCGCCCTTCACGAGCTGGAAGAGGCGCCCGAGACGCTGGCCTATACCCGCTTCGTGCTGGACTGCGGCCACCGGGGCGAGCTGCTGGACCTGCATGTGGCGCTCGCACCGTGTCTGATCGGCTACGCCGAGGTGGCCGAGTGGATCGGCGCGCGCACGCGGACCGTCACCGTGGATAATCCCTATCAGGCGTGGATCGACATGTATCGCGACGAGGAATATCAGCAGGCCGCGCGGCAGGAGCGTGCGTGGCTGGACGAACGTCTCGCCGAGGTCTCCCCTGCTCGCTTTGCCCAGCTGGCCACAATCTTTCGTGACGCCACGCGCCTTGAAGCCGCCTTCTGGCAGATGGGGTTGGATGCGGCAGGCTGAATCGAGGGGCAAACACCCGGAGGTGAGACTTGACCGGGCACCTTTGCCCGGCACAGACTGACGACGCGATGGCCTGACCATCGCTGCTTGACGGGGTGCCGGTGGAACCGGCTGAGATCATCCTGTACCGCATGCGGTACCACGGTGGATCCCGATGAACCTGATCCGGCTAATACCGGCGTAGGGATTCAAGCGAAGGGTCCGCGCTGCCATTCCGGCATCCTGCAGTACCTCCCCTTCCTGCCTACGCTGTGCGCCGGCTGACTGATGTCACGCTCTGGAGCACAACATGACCGAAAGCACCATCTCTCACGAATCGCACGCCCCGCGTCGCGGCAGAAAACCCACCTTTCTGGCTGACAGCGCCCGCGTCGATAGCGCCTCCGTTGCCCCACTGCCCGCTTCTCGCAAGGTGTTCGTTAAAGGCTCGCGCCCGGATATTCGCGTTCCCATGCGCGAGATTACCCTGTCGCCCACCACGACCCGTGACGGCATTGAAGACAACCCGCCGCTGTTGGTCTACGACACTTCCGGTCCCTACACCGACCCGGCCGCTGATATCGACATTCGCCGCGGTCTTGCAGACCTGCGCCGTGCCTGGATCGATGAGCGGGGTGATACCGAGTGGCTGGATGGCCCCACTTCCGAGTACGGCCGTCGCCGCGCCAACGATCCGCAGCTGGCCACCCTGCGCTTTGATCTAAAGCGCACGCCGCGCCGCGCGAAACCGGGTCGCAACGTCACCCAGATGCATTACGCCCGAAAGAATATCATCACGCCGGAAATGGAATTCATTGCCCTGCGCGAGAACCAGCGTCGCCAACAGCTCGGTAGCGATGAAGTCGAGCGCATTCTGGGTCATCAACATCGCGGCGAGAGCTTCGGCGCCCGCCTGCCGGAAGAAATCACGGCCGAGTTCGTGCGTGAGGAAGTGGCCCGCGGGCGCGCGATCATTCCCAACAACATCAATCACCCGGAAAGCGAGCCGATGATCATCGGGCGCAACTTCTTGGTGAAGATCAACGGCAATCTGGGCAATTCGGCGGTGACCTCCTCGATCGAGGAAGAGGTCGACAAGATGACCTGGGGCATCCGCTGGGGCGCCGACACCATCATGGATCTCTCCACCGGTCAGAACATCCACGAGACTCGCGAGTGGATCATCCGCAACTCACCGGTGCCGATCGGTACGGTGCCGCTCTATCAGGCGCTGGAGAAGGTCAACGGCGTGGCCGAAAACCTGACCTGGGAGATTTTCCGCGACACGCTCATCGAGCAGGCCGAACAGGGGGTGGACTACTTCACCATCCACGCCGGCGTACGCCTACATCACGTGCCGATGACCGCCGAACGCACCACTGGCATTGTCTCCCGCGGTGGGTCGATCATGGCCAAGTGGTGTCTGGCCCATCACGAGGAGAGCTTTCTCTACACCCGCTTTGAAGAGATCTGCGAGATCATGAAGGCCTATGACGTCGCCTTTTCACTCGGCGACGGCCTGCGTCCGGGATCGATTGCTGACGCCAATGACGCCGCCCAGTTTGCCGAGCTCGAAACCCTGGGGGAGCTGACGCAGATTGCCTGGCGCCATGACGTGCAGGTGATGATCGAAGGGCCCGGCCACGTGCCGATGCACCTGATCAAGGAGAACATGGACAAGCAGCTCGAGTGCTGCGACGAGGCGCCCTTCTACACCCTGGGGCCGCTGACCACCGACATCGCCCCGGGCTATGACCACATCACCTCCGGCATCGGGGCCGCGATGATTGGCTGGTATGGCTGCGCCATGCTCTGCTACGTCACGCCCAAGGAACATCTGGGCCTGCCCAACCGCGACGACGTCAAGACCGGCATCATCACCTACAAGATCGCCGCCCACGCCGCGGATCTGGCCAAGGGCCACTCCGCCTCGCAGCGCCGCGACAATGCACTGTCCAAGGCGCGCTTCGAGTTTCGCTGGGAGGATCAATTCAATCTGGGCCTGGACCCGGATACGGCGCGGGAATACCACGACGAAACCCTGCCGAAGGACTCGGCCAAGGTGGCGCACTTTTGCTCCATGTGCGGGCCGAAGTTCTGTTCGATGAAGATCAGCCAGGAGGTTCGGGATCATGCCCGGGCGCGGGGGCTTGTGGGCACCACCGACGAGGAAACCCTCAAGCGCGGCATGAGCGAGCAGGCAGAACGGTTCAGGGAGGAAGGCAGCGAACTGTACAAGGAGGTTTAACCACCAATGCACAGGGCCCCGGCAAACCGGGGCCTTTCGCACGCCCTGCCGTAACGTCTCCTGCCGCCTGCGACAGATCCCTGCCTCTGCGTGGTCAATGTCTATAGGCCGATGGTCCGACAGCCGCTGAGGCAAATATCAGACATTATTATCTTTATATCTGATATTTGGAGATGGCCGTGGCCGAGCGACAATATCTACCTCATGCAGCCGCCAACGCTGATGCCAGCGCGCTGGCATCAACGCTGGCCCACACCATCCTGTCGGGCCAGTGGGCCTGCGGCGATACCTTTCCCCGCGAGCTGGATCTGTGTCAGCACTTTGCGACCAGTCGCAATCGGGTGCGCAATGCCCTGGCGACCCTGAGCGCCTGCGGTCTCATCGAGCGCACCGCCGGGCGAGGTACCATCGTGCGCGATATCTCGCAGTGGCATCTGCTCGACCCCAACATGAGTACCTGGCTGTCCGGCCTGGACACCCCGCACCCCCAGTTGGTGCATGAGGTATTTGCCTTTCGTCTGGCCGCTGAACCCTACGTCAGCGAGCTAGCGGCCCTGTCAGCCACGGCATGGGATCTGGCACAGATCGAGCGCGCCTTCAACGGCATGTGCGATACCGCCCACGACCCGGATCAGCGCAGCGCCCATATTGATTACGACGTTGCCTTTCACGATGCCATCTATTGCGCCAGCCACAACCTGGTATGGCGCCAGATGGGCACTTTGCTGCGCCCCTCGATCGTGGCCCTGATCCAGCGCTCCCATCACCGGGTTGAGCGACTCGACGACAGTCTGGAGCGCCACCGCCGCGTACTGGAAGCCATTCGAATGCGCCAGCCCGACACTGCCCGTGAAGCCACCGAGCACGTGCTGGCGCGCACGGCCACCGATCTTGAACTGTCCGGCCGACCGCCTGAACTGCGCCCCGGGCGCACCACAACACCCTGACGGGCAGGACACAACCTGCGACAGCCCCTTTACGACGATCACCGCGGCGGCCTGCAGCCGACCATGTGTTCTTCATGCGCATCATGCCAGCGCCTGATGCGCCAGCTCTGCCACCAACACCTCTATCCAGGAGCCTCTCATGCAATTAGGTGTCTGTTACTACCCCGAACACTGGCCTCCCCAGCGCTGGGCCGACGATGCCCGCGAGATGGTCGAGGCCGGGATCAGCGTGGTGCGTATCGGTGAATTTGCCTGGAGTCGGCTGGAACCGCGCTCAGGGGAGCTGCAGTTTGAATGGCTGGATGAAGCGGTGTCGACGCTGGCCGAGGCCGGCCTTTCCATCGTAATGGGCACCCCCACCGCGACCCCGCCCAAGTGGCTGGTCGATGCCCACCCGGAGATTCTGGCCGTGGATGAGCATGGTCGGCCGCGGGGCTTCGGATCACGCCGCCACTACTGCTTCGCCTCGCCGGTCTATCGCACACAAAGCGAGCGCATCATCCGACTGATGGCCGAGCGCTTTGCAGGCCATCCCGCCATCATCGCCTGGCAGACCGATAACGAATACGGCTGCCATGACACCATTCTCAGCTATTCATCGGCCGCGCGTGCCGGCTTTGGCCACTGGCTCGAAAAGCGCTATGGCGATGTGGAAACGCTCAACAATGCCTGGGGCAGCGTGTTCTGGAGCATGGAGGTCACCGGGTTTGATCAGGTAGAAGCGCCGGTCGGCACCGTCACCGAACCCCACCCGGCCATCGTGCTCGATTATCGTCGCTACTGTTCGGATCTGGTGGTCACCTACAACCGCCTGCAGGTCGATACCCTGCGCGCTGCCGGGGTATCCGTGGACATTGTTCACAACTTCATGGGGCTTTTTACGGAGTTCGATCATTTCGATGTCGCGCGCGATCTCGATATCGCCAGCTGGGACAGCTACCCGCTGGGCTTTCTGGAGCGCGGCGCACATGATGAGGCCACCCGGGATCGCTATCGCCAGCAGGGCCACCCCGATTTTGCCGGTTTCCACCACGATCTCTACCGCGCCATGTGCCGCGGTCGCTGGTGGGTCATGGAGCAGCAGCCCGGGCCGGTCAACTGGGCCGTCAGCAACGCCGCCCCGCTGCCCGGCATGGTACGCCTGTGGAGCCATGAAGCCTTCGCCCACGGTGCCGAGGTGGTGTCCTATTTCCGCTGGCGCCAGGCGCCCTTCGCCCAGGAGCAGATGCACGCCGGCCTGCTGCGCCCCGATGGCAGCGAATCAAACGCCTGGCCGGAGCTACTGGCCGTGCGTGACGAGCTCCCCCGTCTGGCCCGGGAAGACATCACCACGGCGTCGGCATCAATCGCGCTGATGTTTGACTACAGCGCCATCTGGGCCTGTCAGATTCAGCCCCACGCCGCCGACTTTGATGCGCTGGCGCTGCATCTGAGCTGGTACAGCGCCCTGCGACGGCTGGGGCTGGATGTCGATATCGTATCGCCCAGAGACGCTATCGATGGCTATGCGCTGGTGGTCCTGCCCTGTCAGGTCATCGCCGATGAGGCACTGGCGGAAAGACTCGACGCCGCCCGCGCCGCCGGCACGCGATTGATCATTGGCGCACGCTCCGGCTCGCGCACGGTTGATTTTCAGATTCCCGCTAACCTGGCACCGGGCCCACTGAGTACATTGACCGGCGTGACAGTGGATCAGATCGATGGCATGCGCCCCGGCACCCATCCGCGCCTGAGCCTGCCCGGCAGTCCGCAGGGGCACGGCCTGCGCTGGCGCGAGCAGCTGGATGAAAAGCGCCAGAAGGCCCGTGTCGTGCATCGCTTCGAGGACGGCATGCCGGCAGTGACCGAACATGACAGCGTGACCTACCTCACCGCCTGGCTGGATGAGGACAGCATGGTGGCCATTTTCGACGAGGCGTGTCACGCAGCCGATATCGCCACCACCGTACTGCCAGAGGGCGTCAGGCTGCGCCGTCGTGGCGCGCTCTGCTTTGCCTTCAACTATGCGCCCGAACCCCGCCATCTGCCGGACAATTTGATTCCCTCGCAAGGCTATCTGGTTGGTGACGCGACACTGCCCCCCGCGGGTGTCAGTGTCTGGTCAACGACACGCTAACCAGCCCATTGTATAACGCACTGTCCCTGCCTCGGTTTCCCGAGCGGGGACAGTGCGTTACAGGCCTTGTGCGATCGACATTGAAGCAGCGCCTGCAATCCACAGGTGCTGCGTGTGAACACTAGATAAAGGCCAGGTAAATGGCGACCACCAGCACCAGCAGCGCAATGCTGGCCGGCCAGGCCTTGCTCCAGGGCGTCATGTCGATGGCACCGGCGTCCTGCTGCACCCAGGGTTCGGCGCGCGGTGTTACCTTGCCGATCACCAGCATCATCAACACCAGCAATACCATGACGATCGCGATGAAGTGGAAGTTGGAGACGATATCCACAACGCTTGCCAGCGGCGGCACGAAATAGAATGCAGCGATAATGACACAGCCCAGCACCAGCGCCAGATTGGCGGCAATGGCCGGCACGCGGCGGGTCAGAAAGCCGACCAGAATGACCGACAGCAGCGGCACGTAATACAGCGAATTGACCTTCTGGACATAGACAAACAGGCTTTCCTGACTGGCCATCAGGGGGGCAATGCTCATGGCCGCGATGGCCATCAGCCAGCCGGACCATTTTGACGCACGTACCACCTGAGCATCGGTGGCATTCGGCTTCAATCTTGCCTTGTAGACATCGAGACTAAAGAGCGTTGCGGTCGAATTCAGCGCCGAGTTGAACGACGACAGAATGGCGCCAACCATGGCCGCGGCAAAAAAGCCCGTCAGCGGTGCCGGCAGAACATCATGTACCAGCTGGCCATAGGCCGCATCGGCCTTGACGCCCTCTCCAACATACATGTGAAAGGCGATGATGCCCGGCAGTACCAGATAAAGCGGCCCGAGCAGCTTGAGCAGCCCGGTCAGCAGCACCCCTTTTTGCCCTTCGGCCAGCGTTTTGGCCGCAAAGGTACGCTGAATGATCTGCTGGTTGGTACACCAGTAGAACATGTTCAAAAGCAGCACGCCGGTAAAGATGGTGGAGAAAGGCACTGACTGATTCTCGGTTCCCCAGGAGCGCAATTTTTCCGGATGGCTGGTCTTGAGCGTGTCCCATCCTGCCAGAATGCCCTGACCGTCACTGATCGCGTTGAGGCCGAAATAAACGATCATCAGCCCGCCGATTAAAAGCCCTACGCCGTTGATGGTGTCGGAAATGGCGATTGATCGAAGCCCACCAAACAGGGCATAGATGGCCCCTCCCACACCGACGGCCACAATGGTCAGCACCAGCAGCACCGCATTGGATTCGATACCGGTCAGCGTCTGAAGATCCAGCAGTCCCATCAGCCCGAGCGCGCCGGAATAAAGAATGCTGGGGAGCAAAATGGCGGCGTAGGCAACGACAAAAATAATATTGGCCAGTAGCTGCGTGGTGCGATCAAAGCGCAGCGCCAGCAGCTCCGGCACGGTGGTGACACCGCTTTTGAGAAAGCGCGGTAGAAAGAACATGGCCATGGTGACCAGAGTCACGACGGCGATCACCTCCCAGGCCATGACCGACAATCCATCGGTAAAGGCGGCACCATTGAGCCCGACCATCTGCTCGGTCGACAGATTGGTCATCAGCAATGAGCCGGCAATGATCGGGAAGGTCAGGCTGCGTCCGGCCAGAAAATAACTGCCTGACTGGCGGTAATCATCGTGGCGTGTCATGCGCCAGGTGATAAAGGCGACCAGCGCGGTAAAAAAGACAAACGAGGCCAGGGTCAGCGCGTTCATGAAGTTGCCTTGTATAGACACGAGAGGGAGTTCTACATGAGGCCACCGAGTCTAACGACACCAAAAACAGAGACCATTCGCAATTTGTCTTACTTATCATTATGAAATGTCTGACAATTTCAGACATTTAGTAAAAACCGTTGCAGCTCTTTCAACAGCCGAAACATCAGGCAGGCACGTGCGGTGACATGTACCGCAGTCCTGCACGCAAAAGGCCCCGATTTATCGGGGCCTTTCATGAAGACAAACCGTCTTATACCGCTGCGGTATCGGGTTCGAAGCGCTTTTGCAGATAGCTTTTGATGGCGTCGGATTCATACATCCACTCGGTAGTGCCATCATCACGCTCGATGCGCAGACACGGCACCTTGACGCGCCCGCCGCCGGCCTTCAATGCCTGCCTTGCGGCATCGTCATGCTGGGTATCACACAGCGCAATCGGCAGCGCCAGCCGGTGCATCTCCTGGCGCACCTTGATGCAGAACGGACAGGTACGAAACTGATACAGCGCCAGCCCTTCACACGCCTGATCCACACCCTGCTGCGCGGCGCTTGAACGTGTCACGGGGGTGGGACGATTGACCTTCTCGCTGACGAGCATGACGGGTGCCAGTACCAGGCGCACGCCCTTGAAGAAATAACGGACCAGTATTTTCATGACAACACCGTAAAATGACAAAAGAGGAAGCGGTGACCATGATATCAGTGTGCCGCGCCCATCGTCCCGGTGCCCTCATGCGCTACGCTTTTCATCCGGTGGCCTGAACACCCCTTTTTCTGCCTGTCCCGCCATGTTGCGGGCCAGACATTCGTGTGGAGCATTCCCTGTGCTGGACGTACTCGCCATTACCACCCCCATCTTTTTATTGATCGCGCTGGGGTATGTGGCCGTCATGGGAGGCGTGGTCACCCGGGAACATGTCCAGGGCATCGGGCGACTGGTGGTCAATTTTGCCCTGCCGGCCCTGATTGTGCGCTCGCTGAGCCAGCATCCCCTGCCCGAGATGTTCAACGCCCATTATCTGCTGGCCTACGGCCTGGGTTCACTGGCGATGCTGGCCTTCGGGCTGGCGCTGGCACGATTTCAGCGCAGGCAACTCACGCACGGTGCCATCATGGCCATGGGCATGGGCACTGCCAACAGTGGCTTTATCGGCTATCCGATCGCGGCCATGGTGATTGGCCCGAAGGCCGGCATTGCGCTGGCGCTGTGCATGCTGATCGAGAACATGGTGATGATTCCGTTGAGTCTGGCGCTGGCCGAGGCCGGACGTCAGCAGGGGCTGTCCGTGTCACGCACGATCATGACCACGCTACAGCGACTCGTTCGCAACCCGGTCATCCTGTCCATCATCGTGGGAGCGCTGATCTCGCTGTCCGGCATGGATATCCCGACACCGCTTTACAAGGCGCTCGACATGCTGGCCAATGCCTCGGCACCGGCAGCGCTATTCGTGATCGGGGGCACCCTTTACGGGCTCAAGGTACAGGGGATGTATCGTGATGTGGGACAGATCACGCTGGCCAAGCTGGTACTCCACCCGCTTTTGGTGTTGCTGGGCTTTCAGCTATTTCCCGTGGCGGATACGACGCTGATGATGGGGGCACTGATCATTGCCAGCGCCCCCATGTTGAGCATCTATCCCATCTTTGGCGTGCGCTTTTCAATGGATGGCCTGTGCGCCGCCGCACTGCTGGCGGCGTCAGTTGTTTCCTTTTTTACCATCAGTACGGTGCTGTGGCTGCTGCCATCCTCAGGCGCCTGATCAGCAGGCGGCCACCTGTGCCAGCAGCTGCTCGCGGCGTGATTCGCTCATGAAGGCCGCTTCAATGGCATTACGCGCCAGGCTGCGGAAGGCGTCTTCATCCCAGCCGAAGGCCTCATGACAGGCCACGAAATTGTTGAGCATGCCGCCGCCAAAATAGGCCGGATCATCGGAGTTGAGCGTTACGCACAGGCCATGGTCGAGCATCGCCGGCAGCGTATGGTCTTCAAGGCGTTCGAACACCTTGAGGTAGACGTTGGACAGCGGGCAGACGGTCAGCGGAATCTGCTCGTTGGCCAGACGCGCTACCAATGCCTCGTCTTCGACACAGCGCACACCGTGGTCGATGCGACAGACATCCAGCACATCCAGCGCCCCGCTGATATAGGCAGCAGGCCCTTCTTCGCCGGCGTGCGCCAGGCGGGCAATACCCAGAGTGCGGGCGCGCTCGAATACGGCAGCAAACTTCTCCGGCGGGTTGCCCAGCTCGGCACTGTCCAGACCCACGGCGTCAATCTGCTCATACCAGGGCGCGGCCTGCTCCAGCACATCCATCGCCTCTTCGGTGCTGCGATCGCGCAGGAAACTCATGATCAGGGCCGTCGACATCCCGAAGCGGCGCTCAGCCTCTTCGCGCGCCTGTCCCAGCCCTGCAAACAGGGTACGCATGGCCACACCGCGTGACAGGTGCGGCTGCGGATCAAAGGACAGCTCGATATGCACCACACCGTCCTGATGGGCCCGCTCGAAATAGGCCATCGCCAGATCATAAAAATCCTGCTCGGTATACAGGACGTTCATGCCCTGATAATAGAGATCGAGAAAGGATTGCAGATTGGTGAAGTTATAGGCCGCTCGTACCTCTTCGATGGAGGCATAGGGGAGCGCAACATCGTTTCTGGCGGCCAGCTCGAACATGAGCTCGGGTTCCAGCGTGCCCTCGATATGCAGGTGCAGTTCCGCCTTGGGCAGCGTTTGTAGCCAGTCTTTCATGAGCACTTCCTCACAGTCCTGCAGTCAATCAGCACCAAAGTGCCAGATGATTCATCAAATAACACGACAACGGTCGTTTCAGAGCAGGCAGGATAAACCAGCAGGCTCGTAGTGTCGCCCGTCAGGGTGCCCATGTGTTCGCAGGCACAAAAAAGGGCTGCCCATGATGGACAGCCCTGATACCGGAACCATGCGCCAATCAGCTGCGGCTGGTCACTTCCAGCAGATGGTAGCCAAACTGGGTCTTGACCGGACCATGGACCTTGTTGAGGTCGCCGGTAAAGACGACTTCATCAAATTCACGCACCATCTGGCCGCGACCGAAGGTGCCCAGATCGCCACCCTGACGGCCGCTGGGGCACTTTGAGTGCTCGCGTGCGACATCGGCAAAATCCCTGCCCTGCTCGATTTCGCTTTTGAGTGCTTCGCACTCGGCTTCACTGTTGACCAGAATATGACGTGCACTTGCCTGGGCCATGACTTGAGCTCCTGAAATAAAACCATGATTGTACGATGGCCTGGCCGGCCACAATAGTTACCGTTACGCCATAGGCTCGAAAAAATGGCAAAAAGGAGAAGGGCCGCTCATTGAGCGGCCCTTCCATTAACCTTTGTGGTGCAGGGAATTACTTCTTGAAGGCATCCTTGACGTCACCCTTGGCAGATTTGACGCTGCCCTTGGACTGCTGCGTCTTGCCCTCGGCTTCGGTCCCATGGTCGTCGGTTACCTTGCCTACCGCTTCCTTGACCTTGCCTTTTGCCTTGTCGAGCGCGCCTTCACCCTTATCGGTATTGGAATTTTTCATGATGAATACCTCCGTGTAAAAAATATGATGATGTCTTCGTTGAACACCATCCGCGCATCCGGGATGCACATGTTCAGTGTAGTCGGTGATGCCACGTTGCCAATGCCGTCATTGTCTCGCGACAGCGTCAGCACAGCTGGCAGGTCGGCCTCGTGTCAGGCCTTGCGATCGCTGTCGGTGTTGGACTTTTGCTCGCCCTTGGCCAGATCCTTTTCACCCTTTTCGATCTGATCCTTGTCGCCTGCAGCCTTGCCGGTTTCCTTCTGGATCTTGCCGCCAAGCTTGTCGATCAGACCTTCTGCCTTGCCGCCTTTTGACTCTGACATGCCAACCTCCTGTTCTGCATGATGGTCCCGACGTGTCCGGATACTGCGTTGCCCATATGTCGGCACCTTTTTACAGCATAGACGCCATCCGTCCGTCGTCAGCCATCATTTTGTGAACGATTGTGAATGACTGCCCTGTTTCAAGGCACCCATGCTGATAACGGTATATCAGGCGAAACGCTGGCGCAGCCAGGCCACGATATCGGCAGATTCATACATCCAGTGGGTTTCACCCGTCTCCTGCGTAATGCGCAGGCACGGCACCATGGTACGGCCGCCGCCTTCTCGCAGCTCATCACGCGCTGCCGGATCCTCACGCGTATTGCGAAGCTCGATATTGAGCGACAGCCGCTCGATTTCATGCAGCACACGACGACAAAAGGGGCAGCTTTCATACTCGTAAAGGGCCAGCGACTGACACTGACGATCCACCTCGGCCTGCTCCTCGGGCGTTCGGGCTGTCTGATCGGTATTGTCCTGCATTGCATTCTCCCTGACGTCAATAAGGCATGACGCCTTCAGGGTGTGGACTCTTCGATATCCACAATCCCTGAACGGCTCATGTTGATCTTCCAGCGTTGAACGGTCGTTTTCTGGGAACCGCGGATGCCTCGCGCCACCAGATTGAGCTGATAGCGTCGCTCGACCATCTCACGGCTTACCTCACCATCCACCAACTGATAGACATGATGATGGCTGTCTTCCAGTAGATTCGCGATCATGGAAAGATCGAGCATCATGATTTCACGGGTCTCTTCATACCCGCTGAGAAACCGGGTCGGCAGCATTCTTGATCGACTCCGGTACTGCAGGATGACCTCTTCGCGCTGGGTCACACCGCCGCCGCGCGTCGCGCGAATCTCGTCATCGAGTCGCTTGAAGCGCACATAGTCGAGCCACTCGCGTTGCTGACCGACCATCTCGTTGCTGTGTACATCAAAATACTGGCGCATCCATTTGGGCCGGCCCCGGCGCAGCCAGCGCCACAGCGTATTGCGTAAATCCTCCTTGAAGACCTCACGCATGGCGTACAAAAGCGCCAGTATCAGGACAAACCGCAGGGTGAGATCGCCCACAAGATTGCGCGCCTCAAGCATCATCACCGAGATCACCAGCATTACCACGCCGGTCGCCAGCGCCTTGACGCCCCGCTCCTCCCAGGCCCCCAGCTCGCGTGTTTTCTGCTTGAGCGTGACCGGATATTCAATCAAACGGCGCAGCAGGCGCATCTTGTTGGAAATACGCGACGGGCTCTGAGCGGCGCGACTTGAGTTGTACTGATGCTCGTCACGGTAGCGGTTCTCAAACTGACAGATTTCCAGCAGCGAGGCGCGCGCGAAGGCCTGTGACTCGTCGGCTTCGGGCAATCCGGCGATCAGCTTTAAAAGCCGCTGCTCGGTAATCCAGGACAGGTAATTGTCGATATTGATGAAGTACTTGAGCTGGCTGTCATCAGCGGGCCGATTGCGCCGCATGCGCTTGGGCACGTTACGCGCCAGCTCGACGATCTCCTCGAGCGCCTCCACGGTGACCCGGTCGCTATCGCCTTCAAGTGGTGCAATCAAACGCTCAAGGGCGATCACATACTGATAGGCATAAAGACTCAGGCTCAGGCGATAACGCTCGGGCGACTGCCGGTCGCGCCGCGCCAGACGACTATGGGCCAGCGGCAAATGGCGCTGGTTGCTGTAGTAGGTGCGCTTTAAATGAATGGCGTTGTGATAAAAGCTCCCCTCCGAGACGACATTGCGATGAAGATCGATCTCTGCGGGCACGAACAGATACAGGTCCAGCCCATGCTCGGTCGCCTCCCTGAGCACGCGCGAGATCTTGATGTTGAAACCTTCCCTGCGCTCTACACTGACCAAGAACATAACCCTTGAAGCATGACGTGATGGCGAACCGGCGTTTCTGACGCATGTACTTTCACGCGTCGCGACCTGGTACGAATCTCAATAATGGCATTATTGCCACTACACTGGGAGACGGCACCCACAGGGTATTTCATTTATACGCCAGGCACCCGAATGCATGACGCATCGGCCTGTATCGTTCAACCGGGGAAAACAATATGCAGGACACCACCGACAAGCATCACGGCAAGGGCCGGGGGCATGATTCCAGGTCGCCGTTTGCCATGCCGGGGCGCGGCTGGAAGGATACGATCCTGCGCGTCAAGCGACAGGTAGAGGCCAACCACGCCACCCTGATTGCCGCCAGCATTGCCTTTTATGCCTTCCTGGGGATTTTTCCGGCCATTGCTGCCTTCATTTCGATCTGGGGTCTGGCCTTTGACCCGCAACAGGTGCAGGGCCAGATCGAAATGCTCAGCAGCGTTTTGCCCGAAGATGCCGCCAGCATCATTCGACAGCAGGCCCTGTCGGTCAACAGCAGTGCCGGTACCGGCATGAGCATTACTGCCGTGGCGGGTCTTGTGTTCACGGTCTACAGCGCCTCCAAGGGCATGCGCGGACTGATGGCCGGATTGAACATCATCTATGGGGAACAGGAAGAGCGTGGTCTGATCAAGCTTACCCTGATGACCTGGTTTCTGACTGGCGCCATGATGCTGATGACCATTCTGACCCTGGGCACCATTGCCGTTCTGCCACCGGTAATCGCTTATCTGCCCTTTGGCGATACCCTGGCCGCCCTTTTGACCTATATCCGCTGGCCGATCCTGCTGTTGCTGGTCATCAGCGCCATCACCATTCTTTACCGCTATGGGCCTGACCGGGCGCCCTCAAGGGTCAGCTGGCTCAGTGTGGGTTCTGTCACGGCGACCCTGCTCTGGGCGCTGGGCTCGATCGGCTTTTCCATCTACGTGCGCAACTTCAGCAACTACAACCAGACCTACGGCACCATTGGTGCGGTCATGGTGCTGTTGCTGTGGTTCTGGCTATCGGCCTTTATCGTGCTGCTGGGCGCAGCGCTCAATTGCGAACTCGAGCGCCAGACCAGTGAAGACACGACCACCGGCAAGCCGCAGCCGATGGGCAAGCGTGGCGCCTGGGCGGCTGATACCGTGGCACGCGATGACAAGGATATCGGCCAGAACGCCTTCACCGATGCCAGCAGCGTGCCCAGCAACAGCAGCAGCGACCGCACGGGCTAAAGCCTGTACCACCCGCCCGGCGCAGTAGAGGTCATGCAGCCGGGCCGAAGGTTTACGACAGCATGAATCATGCATACACCAACATGAATCGACAGGGAGCGTCGTCATGAGTGAACACTACCGCCAGCGTCAACGCGTAAAGTGGAAATGGGGTGAACACTGGGCAGAAGGCAAGGTAACGCGCAAATATACTGACAGGGTGACCCGGCGCATCAAGGGCAGCGATGTGACACGCAACGCTACCGAAGAAGAGCCGGCCTACATGATCAAGCAGGATGACGGCGATCGCGTGCTCAAGCTGCACAAGGAACTGCGCAAGGCCTGAGCCATTGCCACGCCAGCAACGTTTTATTCAATCGTGTCAGGGAGGACACACCATGAGTGATGATAACGAAACGATCTATCAGGACTTCAAGGAGAGCGTCAACATGGCGCCGAAGGAGCTTGAAGAGTGGCTGGAAAGCGATGAGTCAAAATCGGTGGGCGACAGCAGCGGCGGAGAATCCACTGGTCATCAATCTGGACGGCGTATCGTCGAGATCAAGAGAAAGCGCAAGGCAGACCTTGATGACGACGACTACCGCCACATGAAAAAGGTCAATCAGTATGTGGCACGCCACCTGGGCCAGCCGCCGCAGAAAGAAGACAGGAAGACCTCACGCTGGCGCTACTCCCTGATGAACTGGGGCCATGACCCACTCAAATCGTCGTAAATATTTAATTGAAACTGAAGGAGCAGGCATGCCCGCTCGGCGGGTGCCATGATTTTCGAGAAACATGACACAAGGATGACACTCATGCGATATCGCTCCCTTCTTGCCGGCGCCATCATGATGAGCGCCGCTGCTGTTGCTCAGGCAGACCAGCCTGCTACTCAGGGACTTTATTCCGCCGACAGACTGATGGATGCCGATGTGCGCCTTCAGGGCAACAACGAGACCATCGGTGAAGTCGAGGATCTGCTGTTTGGCGATGACATGACGCTGCAAGCCATCGTGATCGAAACCGACAACGACAGTTTTGATCCCCAGGATCATGGCTATGTCATCCAGCGTGGTGACTTTACGGTAGATACCAGCAATGACACCGATCTGGACGAGATCGAGTACAGCGTCATCGTCAATCTTGACCGCGAAGCGCTCAAGCAGCAGCCCACGTGGAGCAATGACTGGTGGCAGAACGCCCGTCAGCAGGCGTCACAGACATGGCAAAAGACCAGCAACGCCGCCAGCAGCGCCTGGCAGGATACTCGCCAGGCCACGTCAAGCCTGCTGCAGCGTGCCGGTGAGGCACTGGAAAACTGATTGGCCTGTAAGGTCAGCCACCCTGGAAAACCAGGCGTTCCGGTCAGCCATTGAAACTGCGCGCCGGGTCGCCTGAAACACCCGGACAATGCCCGTCATGGTGCTCGCACCAGGCGGGCATATTGTTGCCTCGATCAGGTGTCAGCGTATCACCGCCGATCAGCACAAGGATGGCCAGCAGTATGACCAGTATGAAAACGGCAATTTCACCGAGGGGGTAATGTCGATGATGGCGCATGGCGACCTCCCGTCTCATGGACCGGAAACAGCCACCAGCGGCTGACACTACAAGGCGGCTGCCCCTGCCTATATAAGGCTACTCCTATATTAAAGAAGTTTTAATACCGAGCCGCGATGCACGTTTTGTCGCACATGGCGTAGCGGGACTACGCACTTCGCCCCCTACGCCATGTGATGGTTGCCTACTCAATCCAGAGCAGTACGCCCGGGCTTGAGGATAACGGCCCCCAGCGGCGGCAGATGCAGTGACAGCGTAAACGGGTGGCCATGACTCTGACGTGCCTCGCTCTCGCGGCCACCATCATTGCCGGTGCCGGTCCCGCCATAGATCTGAGCATTGCTGTTGAAGCACTCCTGCCAATAGCCTGCCATGGGCACACCTACCCCGTAATCCGACAGCACCTGCGGCGTGAGATTGATGACCACCAGTACGGGCTGACCATCACGGCTCCAGCGCAGCCATGCCAGCACGCTGTTATGGGCGTCATCACCCACTACCCACTCAAACCCCTCGGGGACACAGTCCTGCTCATGCAGGGCCGGCTCATGGGTATAGATGCCGTTGAGATCACGTACCAGGTGCTGAATGCCCTGATTTTCGGCATTTTCCAGCAAAAACCAGTCCAGCTCGCGGTCGTGACTCCACTCGCGAAACTGTGCCAGCTCACAGCCCATGAACAGCAGCTTCTTGCCCGGATGGGTCCACATCAGGGCCAGGCACGCGCGCAGGTTGGCAAACTGCTGCCAGCGATCCCCGGGCATCTTGTTGATCAGTGAGCCCTTGCCGTGCACCACCTCATCGTGGGAGATCGGCAACATGAAGTTTTCGGAGAACGCATACACCAGCGAGAAGGTCAGCTCGCCATGGTGGTAGCTGCGATACAGCGGATCCTCGCTCATGTAATTGAGCGTGTCGTGCATCCAGCCCATGTTCCACTTGTAGGCAAACCCGAGCCCGCCCTCTGCGACCGGGCGGCTGACACCGGGCCACGCCGTGGACTCCTCGGCAATCATGACGGCCCCGGGCGCTTCTTCGCCGACCACCTCGTTGAGATGGGTCAGAAAATCGATCGCCTCCAGATTTTCCTGACCGCCGTGGCGATTGGGAATCCACTCGCCTTCCTGGCGCGAGTAGTTGCGATAGAGCATCGAGGCCACCGCATCCACACGCAGGGCATCCACGTGGAAGTGCTTGAGCCAGTAAAGGGCTGACGCCAGCATGAAGCCGTGCACCTCGTGGCGCCCCAGGTTGTAGATGTAGGTGTTCCAGTCCTGATGGAACCCTTCGCGCGGATCCTGGTACTCATACAGCGCCGTGCCGTCAAAGCGGGCCAGCCCGTGCGGATCCGTCGGGAAGTGGGCGGGCACCCAGTCGAGAATGACGCCAATACCGGCCTGGTGACAGGCATCGACAAAGGCCGCGAACTCCTGCGGCTTGCCAAACCGACCGCTGGGCGCGAACTGCGACAGCGGCTGATAGCCCCAGGAACCGCCAAAGGGATGCTCCATGATTGGCAGCAGCTCGATATGGGTAAAGCCCATCTCCTGAACATAGGGGATCAGCCAGCGTGCCAGATCATTCCAGCTGTAGAGCTCACCCTCGTCACCCCCATGGCGCCGCCATGACGCGGCGTGCACCTCATAGACCGAGATGGGCGCATCAGCTGCGTGACGTGCGGCACGCCTGGCCATCCACTCCTGATCCTGCCACTCATGCTCCAGCGGCGCGGCCACGACCGAACCGGTCTCGGGGGGCGACTGGGTCGCCCGTGCCACCGGGTCAGCCTTGAGCGGCAAAAGCCCTGACTGCCCCAGAATCTCGTATTTATAGACCGCACCTTCGGGCAGGCCTGGAATGAAGATCTCCCAGACGCCGGTGGGCTGGCGCAAACGCATCGGATAGCGCCGCCCGTCCCACTGGCAAAACTCGCCGACCACCGACACGCGTCGGGCGTTGGGGGCCCAGACGGCGAAGCGCACACCTTCCACGCCATCCACCGTCATCATCTGCGCGCCGAGACAGGTGCCCAGCTCGCGGTGATTGCCCTCGCCGATCAGATAAAGATCCAGCTCGCCCAGCAGCGGCCCGAAGGCGTAAGGGTCCTCGACGATCTCCTCACCGTGCGACCAGCGGATACGCAATCGATAGGGTACGAGCCGGTCAAGGCGACCCACGAAGAGATCCGGTACCTGTCCCGGCTGCAGACGCGTCAGGACGCGATCGCTGTCGCGCTCCAGCAGCTCCACGCCGATGGCGCGCGGTAAAAAAGCCCGCACGACCATCGCATGATCCACCTCATGCGGCCCCAGCACGGCAAAGGGATCGCCGTGCGAGCCCTCTACCAGCGCCTGAGCGGCGTCAGGGTGAAGCCGGGTACTGTCGATTGACGCGCTGTGAACGTCCTGTTTACTGCGAGTCGTCATGGTGACCCTCCCCTGATTGGGACATGTCATTGCCCGAGCGTGTGCTCAGTTCGTCAAAAAGTGCGACCAGACCCCGCATGGGAACCTTGAGCCAGGCCGGTCGATTGGCGGCCTCGTAGGCAATCTCGTAGGCGGCCTTTTCCAGCGTGAAGAGCGACAGTGCAGCGCTGGCACCATCCTCGAACTGCCACTGGTGGCCCACCTGATGGGTGGCCTGACGATAGGCCAGCAGGAAGGATTGGGTGACGCGCTGGCGATAGTCCACGATGACCTCCTGGCTGAGGGCATCATGGTCATGGGCCACATCGGCCTTGTAGGCATTGTCCAGTGCCATCGCCGAGGCATAGTCAAAGGAGCGCACCACACCTGCCACATCACGCAGCGGGCTGCTCTTCATGCGACGCTCGTCAAGTGAGCGGGCAGGCTCGCCTTCAAAGTCGATGATGTAGGCATCGTCATGCGACACCAGAATCTGCCCCAGATGCAGATCTCCATGAGTACGCGTGCAGAGACTGCCCTGGGCATGACGAGCAAACTCGTCGGCCATGTTCGAGAGCGTGTCGCGATTTTGCAGGAGCCATTCGGCCAGCTGCTGATCCTCTTCGCTGACGCTGCTCTTGTGGCTTTCCAGAATCGTCATGGCATGCTCAAGCTGCGTCCGTACGCTGTCGGCCCATTCACGCGTTCTGGCCTCATCGGCGACTTCAGGCGCGAAATCGGCTTCCGTCGTGTCCATGGCCAGCAGGGTATGCATTTCGCCCAGTCGCTGGCCCAGAAGCCCGGCAAAGCCGGTCAGGGTGGCCAGGGGATCATAGGCATCATGCTGGTCGGCCTGCGCCATTTCGCTGAAATCGCGAATGGCACGCTCAAGCGTATTGAGTGTCCACTCCCAGGCATCGCCCTGATTATCGATATAGCCCTGCAGTACCATCAGCACATGCGGCATGCCCTGATCATCAATCCGGGTGACTTCCCCCAGCATGGGGGCAATGTGCGTAAAGCCGCGCTCGGTCAGATAGCGTCCCATCTCTGCTTCGGGGTGAATACCGCTTTCGATGCGGCGAATCAGCTTGAGCACCATCCGGTCATTGATGATCACGGAGCTGTTGGACTGCTCGGCACTGAGATAGCGCATCTCGGCGTCCTCGGGCACCATCTCCATCTCGCTCAAAAGCGATGTGGATCTGAAATGCAGCTCACCCGGACGCGGAGCATCGGCATCGGTGTCCATCGCACCATGGGTCAGATCCAGCACCTGCCCTGCGCGCAGCGCCTGCACGACCGCCAGGGGGAAGCCCGGCATCGCAAAGGCGTCGGTCAAAAGCCCCACTTCCCGACCGCGGCGGATGCGTGCCATGGCCAGCTGCTGCGGCAGTAACGCACTGTCTTCTTCGCCGATCATCCCCAGCGGCAGCACATAACGCTCGGGAGATGCGTTTTCTGCCCCCTCCTGACGGCAATGCACCTCGATCTCGCCAAGCAGGATTGTGGAAGAGCTCGATGCGTGCTCATTGGCGGCTGCGCCGTCCAGACCAACCGCCCAGGCAAACCTGATCTGATCGATGGTGCTGTTCTTGGCGGCAAACCAGCGCCTGCGCGGCAGATACTGCGGCAGGATGTCGTGCTCCAGCGAATGACGTGCCCGTCCGGTGCCGATCTCCTCCAGGCGCTGCTTGATCACCAGGGTCAACAGGTCCGGCATCATCTCCTGACTCGGCGAATGCCAGTGCGGCAGGGTGGCTGCCGGTGCCAGCAGGAACCAGTAAAAGCCGTAGGGCGGCAGGGTCAGCAGATAACTGAGCTGCCCGATCGGCGGGAAGCTGCTGCCCCCGAGCATTTCCACCGGCACATGGCCTTCCCAGCTCGACAGATCCAGCTCCACGGCCTGCGCCGAGCGCGACACGTTGGCCACGCAGAGAATCGTATCCACCTGACCGGTGTCTTCATGCGTGTACTCACGCACATAGGCCAGAATGCGTCGATTGGAGGGGTACAAGAGCTTCATCACGCCGCGGCCAAAGGCCTTTTGCTGGCCACGCACCGCCAGCATGCGACGCATCCAGTTGAGCAGCGAATGCGGGTCGCGGGTCTGCGCTTCAACGTTGATGGTCTGAAAGCCATACAGCGCGTCCATGATCGGCGGCAGCACCATGCTGGCCGGATCGGCACGCGAGAAGCCTCCATTGCGGTCCATCGACCACTGCATGGGTGTGCGCACGCCATCGCGATCACCCAGGTGGATGTTATCCCCCATGCCGATCTCGTCACCGTAATAGACCGTGGGCGTGCCCGGCATCGACAGCAGCAGGCTGTTGAGCAGCTCGATGCGGCGACGATCACGCTCCAGCAGCGGCCCCAGGCGGCGGCGAATGCCCAGATTGATGCGCGCACGTCGGTCGGAGGCGTAGTGGTTCCAGAGATAGTCACGCTCGCGGTCGGTCACCATCTCGAGCGTCAGCTCATCATGGTTACGCAGGAAGATTGCCCACTGACAGTTCTCGGGGATCTCCGGCGTCTGGCGCAGAATATCGGTAATGGGAAAGCGGTCTTCCTGGGCCAGCGACATGTACATGCGCGGCATCAGCGGGAAGTGAAACGCCATGTGGCACTCGTCCCCTTCACCGAAATAGGGACGCGTGTCCTCGGGCCACTGATTGGCCTCGGCCAGCAGCATGCGATCGGGGAAGTGCTCATCGATGACCGCACGAATGCGCTTGAGCACGTCATGGGTCTCGGGCAGGTTTTCGTTATTGGTGCCTTCACGCTCGACCAGATAGGGAATGGCATCCAGACGCAGGCCATCCACCCCCATCTCCAGCCAGTAGTGCATGACCTTCATGACCTCATCAAACACGACCGGGTTATCAAAGTTCAGATCGGGCTGGTGAGAATAGAACCGGTGCCAGAAGTACTGACCGGCCACCGGGTCCCAGGTCCAGTTGGAGGTCTCGGTGTCCAGAAAGATGATGCGGGTGCCGCTGTAATGGGTATCGCTGTCCGACCAGACATAAAAGTCGCGCTCGGGCGAGCCCTTGGGCGCGTGCCGGGCGCGCTGAAACCAGGGGTGCTGGTCAGAGGTGTGATTGATGACCAGCTCGGTAATGACGCGCAGCCCGCGGGCATGCGCCTCCTGGATAAACTTCTGCGCCTCGTCCAGCGTGCCGTAATCCGGGCTTACCGCGCAATATTCGGAAATATCGTAACCATCGTCACGACGGGGTGACGGATAAAACGGCAGCAGCCAGATCGTATTGACGCCCAGACCCGCTATGTAATCAAGACGCTCAATCAGACCCTGAAAATCACCGATACCGTCATTATTGGCATCGAAAAAGGATTTGACGTGCACCTGATAGATGACCGCATCCTTGTACCACAGCGGATCATTGATAAAGGCAGGCTCTCCCTCGCCGGCCGCCATGGCCTGCTGGGACGAACCGGATACATCGCTGGCATTCATCATGAGATTTTTCCCTCCTCGCCCCGACCAGGGTCGCGGGCGATATGTTGTGCCATGCCTGGCGGGAGACGCTGACATCACACGAGCCCGCGCAGGGGCATCGACTGTAATGTGCGCGTCCTCCCGCCGCCTGTTGGGTTACTGCGCCGGACGAAGGCGCCATATACCAAAAGGCATTTGCGGCGTCAGATGTGTGGTTTGCCACTTGCCATGCCAGACCCATCGATGACCGGTCATCAGATCCTCGCCATGCGTGTCAGCATGATCATCCAGCCCGAGTTCCCATAGCGGCAGCTCGAAGTTACCGGACTGTGCATGGAAGGGATCAAGACTGACGGCGATAAGCACCACGTTGTCCATGTCCGGCGTGGCCTTGACGAAATAGACAATGCGGTCGTTGTCGATGGTGTAAAAACGCACGTTCAGATGGGTCTGCAGCGCTGGATTCTGGCGTCTGATCCAGTTGAGTCGGGCAATCTCGGCACTGATGTTGCCGGGCGCAAAGTAGTCGCGCGCTTTCAGCTGGTACTTTTCGGAGTCGAGATACTCTTCCTTGCCCGGTACCGGCGCCGCTTCACAGAGCTCAAAACCTGAATACATGCCCCAGAGCCCCGACCCCATGGTGGCCAGTGCCGCGCGAATCAAGAATCCCGGACGACCTGAGCCCTGAAGAAAGGTCGGGTTGATATCCGGTGTATTGACGAAAAAGTTGGGCCGATAACATTCGCGCAGCGGGGACTCGTTGAGCTGGGTCAGATATTCGGTCAACTCGGGCTTGGTATTGCGCCAGGTAAAGTAGGTGTAGCTCATGGTGAAGCCGACCTTGCCCAGCCGCGCCATGATGGCCGGGCGCGTAAAGGCCTCGGCAAAAAAGATAACGCTGGGGTCGCGTGAGCGAATATCGGCAATCAGCCACTCCCAGAACGGGAAGGGCTTGGTGTGCGGATTATCCACACGAAAGATCTTCACGCCCTCATCGACCCAGCCCTGCACCACATCGCGCAGCGCCAGCCACAGACCGGGGATGGCATCCTCGGTATAGAAGTCGACGTTGACGATATCTTCATACTTCTTGGGCGGATTTTCGGCATAGCGAATCGTGCCGTCCGGACGCCAGGCAAACCAGCCGGGGTGCTCGGCAAGCCAGGGGTGGTCCGGTGAACACTGAATGGCGAAATCCAGTGCAATTTCGAGATCATGTTCCCGGGCCGCGGCCACGAGATCACGAAAATCCTCGCGCGTGCCCAGCTCCGGGTGAATGGCTTCGTGCCCGCCGTGCTCATTGCCGATGGCATAGGGGCTGCCCGGATCATCGGGACCGGGAGTCAGCGTATTGTTGCGCCCCTTGCGGTGGCTGTGGCCGATGGGGTGAATGGGCGGAAAATAGAGGACATCAAACCCCATGTCACGAATCATCGGCAGCCGGGCGTGAACGTCATTAAAGGTGCCATGACGATCGGGCTCCGGGCCTTCCGAGCGCGGGAAAAGCTCATACCAGCTGGCAAAGACTGCGCGCTCACGATCCACATCCAGCGGCATGGCCGCACTACGGCTCAGGTGATGCTGCGGGTCACACTGCTGCATGAGCGACAGGGTGTCCCGCGAGAGCAACAGCGCCACCTGTTCCTTCTCGTCCTTAGCAGCCTTCAACTTCGCCAGTAACGCTTCAAGCGCGCGCGCCTGCTCACTGCCCGCAGTAATATGCTCCAGTGCCCGGGCCACATGCGCCTGCCCTTCCTGCAGCTCCAGTGCAATCGGTACACCGGCGGCGTGTTTCTTGCTCAGTTCGTAGTGATAGGTGCCGTAGAGATCCCACCACGCCTCGATCACGAACTCATGGGTGCCAACGCTGGTGGGTGTAAAAACACCTTCCCAGAGATCGTTACCCAGCGGTCTGACCAGTGTCAGCGTTTCGGTGTGCCAGTCCTGGGCCGTGCCTTCCTGCGCATCGCGCTGCGTACAGCGCCACCGCACGCGGGCGGCCAGCACGTCGTGACCATCGGCGAAGATGACGGCGGTCACATTGACCGGCTGCCCGACAATGGCCTTGGCGGCAAAACGCCCCTGCTCAACGCCCGGGCTGATATCCTCGATGGCAATGCGATCGGCCATGGTGGCCTGCACTACCGATGCATCCTGCGTCCCCGTGCTTTGTTGGGATGTACTGCGTTGCACCATTGACATTGCTGCTCGCTCCTTTCCCTGGGCGCAGCCCTTCGTCCTTGATGGATACAGACAGGGCTGTCGGCAATCTGCCGGTGGCCATGGGCCACCGGCAGCCTGATTGGACTACCCGTTGCGACCTGCGTCGCTCTCGTCACGTACCAGCTCCAGCAGGACCATCGAACGGCTTTCGACTTCGTAGGTGCTTCCGAAATCGTAGCGATCCCCCTCTCTGCTGGCAGATTCGGCCGTGTTGAGGCGGAAAAGCCAGTGCCTGCCGGAGGAGACTTCCGGCACTGTCCAGCTGATCGGCTCATGATGGGCATTGATGATCATCAGCAGCGTACTGTGCGAGCCGGCCCGACGAATACCGGTCGGCTGTGCACGACCATCAAGCAGCACACCGATGGCGCGGGAGTGATTGGCCTCCCAGTCACCAACATCCATCTCATCGGCCTCGGGTGTCAGCCAGGTGACATCGCGAACTTCCAGCTCATCGTTCCAGTCGCCAGTGAGGAAGCGGCTGCGATGCAGCATTGGATAACGACGGCGCAGCGCAATGAGATGGCGGGTGAAGCTCAGCAGATCACGCCCTTCCTCATCAAGGTCCCAGTTGACCCAGCCAATCTCGCTGTCCTGACAGTAGGCGTTGTTGTTGCCGCCCTGGGTCCGGCCGAACTCGTCGCCGGCCAGCAGCATCGGCGTACCCTGGGAGAACATCAGGGTGGCGAGCATGTTGCGCATCTGGCGCAGGCGCAGCTCACGGATTTCCGGATCATCGGTCTCGCCTTCTACCCCATGGTTCCAGGAATAGTTGTCGTCGCTACCGTCGTTGTTGTCCTCGCCGTTGGCCTCGTTGTGCTTTTCGTTGTAGGTCACCAGATCGCGCAGGGTGAAACCGTCGTGCGCCGTGATGAAGTTGACCGACGAGTACGGCTTGCGACCACGATGGTTGAACAGATCCGCAGAACCGGTCAGACGCGTGGCGAACTCGGCCAGCTGTCCCTCATCGCCCTTCCAGAAGGAGCGCATGGTGTCACGGAACTTGTCGTTCCACTCTGCCCAGCCCGGCGGGAAGCCACCGACCTGATAGCCGCCGGGACCACAGTCCCAGGGCTCGGCAATCAGCTTGCACTGGGAGAGCAGCGGGTCCTGACGGCAGGAGTCGAGGAAACCGCCGCCTTCGTCAAAGCCGTGCGGCTCACGCCCCAGGATGGTAGCCAGGTCGAAGCGGAAACCATCCACCCGCATCTCGTCAGCCCAGTAGCGCAGCGAGTCGGTGACCATCTGCAACACACGCGGGTGAGACAGGTTCAACGTGTTACCGGTGCCGGTATCGTTGATGTAATAACGCTTCTCTTCCGGCATCAGACGGTAGTAGCTGAAATTATCGATGCCCTTCCAGGACAGCGTCGGCCCCATCTCGTTGCCTTCAGCGGTGTGGTTGTAGACCACATCCAGAATGACCTCGATACCGACGGCGTGACAGCAGGCCACCATCTGCTTGAATTCGCTGATGGTGTTGGTCGCCATGTAGGCCGGGTGCGGTGCAAAGAAGGCCAGGGTGTTGTAACCCCAGTAGTTGTGCAGCCCCTTTTCCTGCAGATGGCGGTCATCGGCAAAGGCATGAATCGGCATCAGCTCGAGTGAACTTACCCCCAGCGTGCGCAGGTGATCGAGCACTGCTGGGTCGCTGAGGCCCGAAAAGGTCCCGCGCACTGACTCGTTGACCTTCGGGTTCATCATGGTCAGGCCGCGAACGTGAGCCTCATAGAAGATTGTGCGTTCCCAGGGTACATGGATCTCGCGCGAGCGGCCCCAGGTAAAGGCCGGATCGATAACCCGGCACTTGGGAATAAACGGCGCACTGTCACGCTCGTCAAAGCTCAGGTCGCCATCTTCATGGCCGATGGTGTAGCCATAAAGGGCATCATCCCACTTGAGCTCGCCCACCAGCTGGCGCGCACAGGGATCGATCAGCAGCTTGTTGGGGTTGAAACGGTGGCCGTTTTCCGGCTCGTAGGGACCGTGTACCCGGTAGCCATAAAGCTGGCCCGGACGGGCGTCCGGCAGATAGCCGTGCCAGACCTCATCGGTAAACTCCGGCAGTTCGATGCGCTCAAGCTCTTCTTCGCCATCATCGCTGAAAAGACAAAGTTCCACGCTTGTAGCGTGTGCAGAGAAGATCGCGAAGTTGACGCCAAGGCCGTCCCAGTTGGCACCCAGTGGATAGGGCAGCCCTTCACGAACCCTGCTGCGTTGCTGGCCGGATGCCGAATTGACAGGCCCTTCACGCCCACCCGAGGTAATACCGGGCGTTGGTCCGCCAGGATGAATCGGTGTTGTCGTCATACATCACTCCCGAAAGGGAAATAAAAGAATTCTGGCCGTGCAGAGGCGCGGCTACTGGTCTGACTTGTCATCGTTACTGCTGTCACTGTTCTTGCGACTGGCCGTCGTCTCTTTCCCGGCGGCCGTCTTTTTCTTCGTGGCGGTCGTTTTCCGAGCGCCTGTCGCTGTCTTGCCGGCCGCAGCTTTTGACGTTGTGACCTTGTCGTCAGTGCTACTGGCAGTGCTGCGCCGTTTGGTGGTACTGGCGCGCCTGGCAGGTGCCTTTTTGGCCGCCGGCTCGGCGGTCGTATCGGAAGCCGCCTCCCCATCAGCGGCGTCAGCGACCGGCTCGACCGGTTTTTTGCTGCGCGCTGTCGGGCGGGGCTGGGCGTCCTGGGGGACATCGGTAATACGCTCGGCGGCTACCAGGCGACAGGCCATGTTCCAATGACGCTCGGCCTGCCCTTCAGGGCAGTCCTCGGCCTCCCAGAGCCGGTAGGCCAACAAGCGAATGCGAAGCTGATCGTCTGCCATGTGCTCCATTCTCCGTCATGGGTCATGCCGTTGTTGCCCGGCAGACCCGTATAGTGTCTGAAAGGCCCCGACAGGCATCGGGGCCCATGGTGATGGTTTACACCGACTGCATCTGATCGCTGCGGGTCACGCCGGTCTGCGTGGGCTCGGCCTGCATGGCCTGATCGCTGGTGGCCATGACGGGGGCTGTCTCACGAAACAGCACACAAAAAGGCAGTGATGACATGAGCTCAGCCATCGGCGCCTGCAGGCTGACCGGCTGACCGGTCGCCAGCGATTGCCAGCCCCCGGCTTCATCATCCGGGCACTTCACCCGCGTATTGCCCCAGTGCGATGAGGAAATCTGTAGCGAATCATCTTCCAGCAGCGAGCCACCATGACGTACGGCGATCACCATGACGGTCTGGCCTGCATGCTCACGCGTGAACCCGATCAGCTGCCCGGCGCGCTCGCCTTCAAAGTCGAGCGCCTGATAATCACCGTGCAGGAAAGGCTCCGGCAGGCGCTGCCTGAGTCCCAGCACCTGAGTAATCAGCGCCTGCTTGATGCACCCGTCACGCCAGTGCTCGATCAGCTCAGGCAAGGAGCGGTCATCGGCCAGCTGCGCACGACGTTCATCGAAGTCGACCGGACGACGGTTATCGGGATCAACCAGTGAAAAGTCCCAGCGCTCGGTGCCCTGATAGCAGTCCGGCACACCCGGCACGGTCATGCGCAGCAGGGTCTGTACCAGTCCGTTGAGCGCTCCCGCCGGGCTGATGGTGGCCACCATGTCGTAAATGGATTGACGCAGGGACGCCCCGCGAGCATCGGTGAGCAGCGTCATGACGAAGTCACGACACTGCGCCTCATGATCTTCATCAGGATAGAGCCAGTGTGAATTCAGCTTGGCCTCGCGCAGGGCCTTTTGCTGCCAGTCGGCAATACGTTCGGCAAACTGCTCAAGCCCCTGGGCGTCATCGGGCGCCAGTGTCAGCGGCCAGGCACCAGCAATGAGCTGATAGATCATCATCTCTTCCGCCGTGGAAGGCCCGACAGATGCCCCATCGTGGGAAGGCTGACGCAGCGATGAGGAAGCCGTCAGCCATTCACGTACCCGTTCGGCCCAGGTATCGCCCCACTCCGACAGCGCCGCCAGCCGCGCGCGCACATCCTCGCCGCGCTTGTGATCGTGCGTCGCCGTGGTGACCAGCGTGCCGGGGAAGTGACGTGCCTGCCAGGCATTGAAGCGGTGAAAGCCCTCGCTTGAGCCTGCAAAGTGGGCGCCGTCAAAGCCGACATCATTGCGTGAGATCAGCACGGTGCTGCGGTAGCCGGCCGTATCTTCCACTGCCTTGGCCGCCAGCGGCGAGGTCAGCTGGGCAAAGCGCACAATGGCGTTACGCCGCAGCCGACAGCCCAGCTCATCATCATTGGCGGGCGCCTCGCCGCCCAGCCAGTCATAGAGCTGATCCAGCACCATCTGGTCCGGCGGGGTGAGGTTGTCCCGCGCAGCAACCATGGCATGGGCAAAGAAGTTCTCGTCGCGCGGTGCCAGACCCTGGTCGTCGGCATAGGTGCGATAGATCGGGAACTGCACGGCAAGCTCACACAGCGCGCGGCGAATCATGGCCGGCGTCATGTCCCGGGTCATGGGATCATGACGGGCCACATCGGACAGCGCCCGTACCGTGCGCTCAAACTCGGTGGCCAGCGCACTGTGGATCAGCTCGCGCCGGGCCCGGGCCACCTCCGCCTCAAAACTGTGCTCCCGGCCCGACAGTGACTGCCATAGCGCCTTGAGCGGCGCCTCGCCTTCCGGGTCGTGCTGCAGCTTTGAGACCGCGTTCATGAACTCATAGCCGGTAGTGCCGGTCACGCCCCAGTCCAGCGGCAGCGACTCGTTACCCTCCAGAATCTTCTCCACGAAGATCGGCATCGGTGTCTCGGGCGCTCCCCCGGGGCGACGTGTGGCCGCCTCATCCACCCGGGCGCGCAACAGACGACAATAGCCGGCCGGGTCGGCCAGCCCGTCCACGTGATCTAGACGCACACCGTCAATCAGGCCGCGCTCGATCAGCTCCAGCAGGTAGACATGGGTCTGGGCGAAGACCGCGGGGTCATCCACTCGCAGGGCACCGAGTTCGGTGATATCAAAAAAGCGCCGCCAGTTGAGGCTGTCATTGGCCGTACGCCACCAGGCCAGCCGATAGTGCTGGCGCTCCAGCAGGACGTGTAGCCGCTCGGCGCCTTCCGGTTCTTCGGGGTTGTAGCGTGCCAGCAGGGTATTGAGCGCAGCGCGGCCTTCATCGGTGCGCACGTATTCAGCAAGTGCCAGCCCTGCCCGTTCAGCGCCTTCTTCCAGCGATACGGCGTCTTCGATCTGCTCGAAGAGCCGCGCCTGTTCGCCCATGCCGTTTTCCAGCAGCATCAGCGCATGACAGCGCGGATCAATCGGGAAGCAGTGCTCGAAATAATCGACATGAAAAAGCCCGGTCGTCTCATCCAGCGCCAGCTTCATGTCGCCCGACACCAGCGCTTGGCCATAGGCCTCGCCCAGAAAGGGCACCAGCAGACGGCCTTCAAGCGTCGGATCCCCATTATCGCGCCAGTTGATGTCGAACATGTCGGCAAAGCGACCGGACGGCCCCCAGCGCAGCACATCCTGCCAGTAGGGGTTCTCCCGTCCGCCCACGGCCAGGTGGTTGGGGACAAAATCCACAATCAGCCCCATGCCGTGCGCCCTGAGACGCTCTACCAGCCGGATCAGTGCCGCTTCATCACCAATCTCGGGGTTGAGCCGGGTGGGGTCGATGCCGTCATAACCATGTGTGGAGCCGCTGCGTGCTGCCCACAGCGGCGAGGCATAGAGATGGGTAATGCCCAGACCTGCGAAATAGTCGACCAGTGCCTCGGCATCATCGAGCGTGAAGTCCTTGTGAAACTGCAGGCGCAGACACGACAGCAGCGGTTGCTGGTCCGGCACGTTCGATGGTGCATCCATGGATATCTCACTCATGCGGCCCTGCTCCTGCGCGTGCGTTGGTCATTGCCCGAAGTCTTGCCACGACAGCCGGGGTTTCAAACATGTCATCCACCGTCAAGGGTAGACGACGGCGCCAGTTGGGATGTTCATCCAGCGTCCCCGGCAGATTGGGCTGCTCTTCAAGTCCCAGCAGGTCCTCAAGCTGTAGCAGCACCAGTGGCGAGGGTGTGGCGCCGATATGGCGTGCCGCGGCTTCAAGCCACGTATCGCTGTCAGCATCTGGGGCAATCCCGAGTGTTCCGGCCAGCGCGACAATGTCCTGCTTTCGCATCTCGCGCTGCTGCTCGGGCGTTTCGCCTTCCCCCAGCATGTCGAGTTTGATGCGCCAGTCCAGATCGCGTCCCACTCTCCAGCCGGCGACCGTGGGCAGGTCATGGGTGCTGGTCATGGCCACGGCCCGCGCCGGGTAATCCCGTGCCGGCGTGAAGTCCTCTTCCTCACGTTCAAACCACAACACGCCCATGCCCAGAATCCCGAACTGCTCCAGACGCTCACGAAACTCGGGCTCTACCGTGCCCAGATCCTCACCGATGATCAGGGCGCGATGACGCCAGGACTCGAGTGCAATCAGGCGCAGCAGCGACTGCTCCGGATAGCGCACGTAAGCGCCTTCGGTCGGCGAGGCGCCTTCAGGGATCAGCCACAGGCGGGAAAGCCCCATGATGTGATCGATGCGCAGGCCTCCGGCACCATGCAGGCAGGCCCTGAGCGTGGCGATAAAGCCATCAAAGCCATACTCGATCAGCCCCTGCGGCGAGAAGCCGGTTACGCCCCACTCCTGACCGTTGGCGTTGAAATCATCCGGCGGTGAACCGATCCGCAGCTTGCCCAGCATCTCTTCCGGGCGGCTCCAGGCCTGGCTGCCGTGCGGGTCCACGCCCACTGCGATATCAGCGATCAGCCCAATACGCTGACCCGCTTGTGTGGCGCGCTGCTGCACGGATTCAAGCTCGCGGGCAATCTGCCACTGTGCGAAAGCGTAGAAGGCCACGCGATCGGCATGTTGTTGACTGAAAGTCTCAACCGCCTCGCTGGTGACATCCTGCATGTCGCTGGGCCACGCATGCATGGGGCCCAGCGCTTCGCTGATGGCTTCAAAGCGACAGTGGTTTTCAAGCGTCTCGCCGCCTTTTTTGCGAAAGGCACTCAGAGCCTGCTGGTCGGTTTCGGAGAGCGCGGCAAAATCGCGCTCGAGTGCCTGCCAGCGCGTATGGCTGACGTGGTCATAATCCACCAGCGCTGCCTGATCACTATCGGCCCCTGTCTTGCCCGAGGCGCTGTAAAGCGGATTGAAGGCCAACCGGGTCGACGGCGAATAGGGCGAAAAACGCTCGGGCTGGTGCGGAAAAAGGGCATGCACCGGGCTGATGGCCAGTGCGTCCAGTCCCTGGCGGCCGGCGCGCTCGGCAAGACGACCCAGCGCCTCGCAGTCACCGATGCCCCCGTCGTTGTCACGACGCAGGCCGTAGAGCTGTACGCCCAGGCCCGACATGGCCTTTTCGCCGTCGCTGGCGAGCGTGGCCGCATCCATGCAGCGATGCGGTGCAACCGCCAGACGCCGCTCCTGCCCTTCGATCTGCAGGCGGTAATAGCCGGGTTCGGACACCGCTTCCAGCTGCCCCCGGGCGTTGATGCGGCCCTGTTGGGTGCGGCCATCTTCATCGATCAGGGTGTAGTCGGTATCCGCAGCAACCGCTCCGGGCAGGTCGATGCCCTGTTCGATTTCGCCGATGATCAGCGGTGGCCACTCGGCCAGGGTCGCCGGCGTGTTCAGACGCTCGATGGCGGCTCGACTCTCTTCGATGTCGGCCGGTGAGCCGGTGCGGTAGCCAAGCCCCTCCAGCACGCCCTTGATGGTGGCGTCATCCAGACGGCGCGGGCGGTCCTGGCTGTCCTGCCAGTCGATGACGATGCCGGCAGCCTCGGCCAGCGATATCAGTGTGGAATTCATAGATGGCTGCTCAGACAGGCGCGAATCGCTCCCGGTGCCAGCGTGCTGGCATCGCTCGATTCACCAAGTTCATAGAGTCGCTGCCCTTCGGGGGCATCGATGCTGACACGCTGCTTGCCCAGATTGACGGCAATGCCCAGCACGGTGCCATCACCCATGCGCCAGTGCGCCAGCACGGCGCCCTCGCCCAGCGGTACGGCGCCCATCGGACGGGTGCCCTGCAGGCGCGGCATGATTTCGGCGTGGCGAATATCAAGCAGCGTCATGTAGCGGGTATGCCACATGGCGGCTTCGGCCTCATCTTCCGCGCCGGCTGTCGGAATGGACTGTTCAAAGGTGGATACCGCATTGGGGTCAGGAATCTGTGCGCGTGTTTTCTCATCCTTGAAATGGGAGAACTCGGCAAACTCGCTGCGACGACCTTCGCGCACGGCATCGGCCAGCTCATCGCGATGATCGGTAAAGAAAAGAAACGGATTGCGTGCGCCGTGCTCTTCGCCCATGAAGAGCATCGGAATCATCGGGCACAGCAGCAAAAGCGCTGTTGCGGCCTCAAGACGCTCCTGATCGACCAGCGAGATGAGACGCTCGCCCATCGCCCGGTTACCGACCTGATCATGATTTTGCAAAAAGGCGATAAAGGCCGTGGTGGGCAGATGGCCGCTGGGCTCGCCGCGCGGATGGCCGCGACGATCATTCTGGCCCTGAAAGATAAAGCCGCCGTGCAGGGCACTGGCGAGCTTGTCGGTGCCATGGTCGCAGTAATCGGCGTAGTAGCCTTCATGCTCGCCGGTCAGCAGCGCATGCAACACGTTGTGAACATCATCGTTCCACTGCGCGGTGTAGGCATTTTCCAGCAACGAGGCACTGTTGCGCTCGTTTTCAAGCATCAGATGAACATGACGCGTATCGTTGACCTGCGCCTTGATACGCTCGCTCATTTCCAGCAGGAAGGCATCGTTGTCGATGGCATGTACGGCGTCAAAACGCAGGCCATCAAAGCGATACTCTTCGACCCACATCAACGCGTTGTCGATGAAGAAATCCTTCACCTGAGAACGATTGAAATCGATCGCATCGCCCCAGGGCGTTCGCTTGCCGGTAAAGAAGTCGCCCGCATAGTGCGGCAGATAGTTGCCGTCCGGCCCGAAGTGGTTATACACCACGTCCAGAAAGACCATCAGCCCCAGCCCGTGGGCCTGATCGATCATGGCCTTGAGCTGATCCGGCGTGCCGTAGGAAGCCTCGACAGCGTAGGGCAAGACCCCGTCATAGCCCCAGTTGCGCGCACCGGGAAACTCGTTGATGGGCATCAGCTCAATGGCGGTAATGCCCATCGATGCCCAGTCCTGCAGGCGCTCACGGATGGCGTCAAAACCACCCAGGGCGCCGACATGGATTTCCAGAATGACGGTTTCATGCCAGGGCCGGCCCTGCCAGTGGGCGTTTTTCCAGACATGATGCCTTGGATCGATGACCACGCTGGGCCCGGTCACATCCTCGTGCTGGGCACGCGCTGCCGGGTCGGGTACGGCCAGCTCATCACTGATGCGATAGCGATAGTGCGCACCCGGCGGGCACTCGAGCTCAAGGGTAAAATCCCCGTCATCGTTCTTCTCCATGAGAAGAATTTCGGGCTCATCGTTTGGTGCACGTGACAGCTCCAGCGTGACCGTCTCGACGCCGGGTGCCCAGAAGGTAAAGCGGGTGTGCCGATCATCCAGCACTTTTGCCCCGTAATGGCAGGCGTGAGAAAACCGATCATCGGTGGATTCGGATACGGAAGCACTCATGTTGGCCAGTCTCCCTGACGCAGATAAAGCGTACTTAGTGGTGGTAGCGTCAACAGCAGTGACGCAGGATGATCATGGCTGGGCTCGGGGTGTGCGTGTAAGGCACTCCCGTTGCCCTGATTGCTTCCAGCATAGAAGACACTGTCGCTATTAAATATCTCGCGCCACACACTCATGACCGGCACACCGATGCGATAGTGATGGCGCACCACCGGTGTCAGGTTGCAGACCACCAGCAGCGGCGCTTTGCCGGGCTCGGCATGACGCAGAAAGGCAATGACGCTGTTAGTGCTGTCATCGCCGACCACCCATGAAAATCCGGCCGCTTCACTGTCACAGACATGCAGCGCCGGGTCCTCGACATAGATACGGTTGAGATCGGCAATGGCGCGTGAGAGCCCACGCGGACCGGCCTCATCCAGACGCTCCCAGTCAAGCTCACGGTCGTGATCCCACTCGCGGTACTGACCCAGCTCGGTACCCATGAATAGAAGCTTTTTGCCGGGATGGGCCCACATGAAGGCCAGATAGGCGCGCAGCCCGGCAAGCTTTTGCGCTTCATCACCGGGCATTCTGGACAGCAGCGAGCCCTTGCCGTGTACCACCTCGTCGTGGGAAAGCGGCAGTACGAAATGCTCGGAGAAGGCGTACTGCAGACCAAAGGTCAGATCACCATGGTGCCAGGAACGATACAGCGGATCGCGGGACATATAGGACAGGGTGTCGTGCATCCAGCCCATGTTCCACTTGAAGGTAAAACCAAGCCCGCCGGCAGCGGTCGGTGCGGTCACGCCCGGCCAGGCAGTGGATTCCTCGGCGATCATCATGACCCCCGGACAGCGCTCGGCGATGGTGTCGTTGAGTTCACGCAGGAAATCAACCACCTCCAGGTTCTCGCGCCCTCCGTAGATATTGGGCAGCCAGGCATTATCGCTGCGGCTGTAATCCCGATAGAGCATCGAGGCAACAGCGTCCACACGAAGCCCATCGATATGAAAATGCTCAAGCCACTCCAGAGCGCTGGCGATCAGAAATCCTCTGACCTCATTGCGCCCCAGGTTATAGATCAGCGTGTGCCAGTCAGGGTGAAACCCTTCACGCGGGTCGTCATGCTCATAGAGTGCGGTGCCATCAAAGCGCACCAGCCCGTGCTCGTCGGCCGGAAAGTGGGCCGGCACCCAATCAAGAATGATGCCGATGCCGGCGCCGTGACAGGCGTTGACGAAACGGGCAAAGGCCTCGGGTGTTCCCATGCGTGCCGTGGGGGCGAACATGCCGATGGGCTGATACCCCCACGACCCGACAAAGGGATGTTCACTGATGGGCATCAGCTCGATATGGGTAAAGCCCATGTCGGCGACCCAGGGAATCAAGCGGGATGCCAGCGTGTCCCATTCCAGCGTATTGCCGTCATGATCGTGCTGCCAGGAAAGGACATGCAGCTCATAAATGGACAGCGGCGCCGTGCGGATATCGCTGGCATCGCGTCGTCTGAGCCAGGCATGGTCATGCCAGTTGAAGGGGCGATTGCTGGCGACCACGGAAACGTCCAGCGCCGTCGTTTCGGTTCGGCGGGCCAGTGGATCCACCTTGTGGCGAAGCTGGCCGTCACGATCGAGAAGCTCAAAGCGATAACGTTCACCGGCCTTGAGGTTCGGCACGAAGATGGCCCATATGCCGCTGCCTTCATGGCGCTGCATGGCATGACGTCGCCCGTCCCAGACGTTGAAATCGCCCACGACCGACACGCGCTGTGCATTGGGCGCCCAGAGCGTGAAACGTACGCCATCCACACCATCGATCGCCGTCGGGCAGGCACCGAACACGCGCGCCAGCTCCCGGTGGCGACCTTCACTGAAAAGGTGAAGATCAAGCTCGCCCGGCAGCGGCGCAAATCGATAGGGATCTTCGGTAATCTGTATGACGTCGTCCGGCCAGGTAATACGCAGGCGATAACGCGATCCACGGGGCAGACGCGCGCAATAAATGCCGCCCTCCCCGGCCTCGGCTTCGGCCAGTACCTGATGCACGGCATCAATCAGCTCAACCCGTTCAGCTCCGGGCAATAGCACGCGTACCAGCGTTTGATCCCCATCCTCATGTGGGCCCAACCAGCGAAACGGATCATCGTGTCGCGCCTGTACAAGGCGTGACAGGGCCTCACGCTCGCCCTGGGAAGCGCTGGAATATGCGGTCGCCATTATATGCTCACATGTCTTAACGAATGAGTCGTTACCCCTGCAGGTACCATCAGCTGATGATAGAGGCGTCGATAGGGTGTTACTGATAGCCGCCACTGATAGTGGATGGCCATGGCTGCACGACGCATGGCATAGAAAAGCTCGGTGCAGCCGAAGATGCGAAACGCACGATCAATGGCTTTCTGGAAATCCTGCTGCGAGAGCTCGTCAAAGAGAAACCCGGTAACACCGTCCTCGATCGTGTCCGCGAGCCCGCCGGTACGATGGGCAATCGGCAGTGACCCAAAGCGCTGGGCATACATCTGCGACAGGCCACAGGGCTCAAAGCGTGACGGCATCAACAGGAAATCGCTGCCGGCAAAGATGCAGCGCGCCTCGCGCTCGCTGAAACCGATATGCACGCCGATGGCGCCGGGGAATCGTGCCTCGAGATTGCGCAGGGCATTTTCGATGGCAGGCTCGCCACAGCCGATCACGACCAGCTGGCCACCGGCGCGCACGATGGATTCAGCCGCGGCAATGGTGAGATCAAGGCCCTTCTGATGCACCAGTCGGGAGACCACGGCAAAGACCGGGCCATGACTGACGGCCAGTCGGAACATGCGTCTGACGTGATCGGTATTGGCGCGCTTGCCGGCCCAGTCATTGGTAGCAAAGGCGCAGGCCAGATAGGCATCCGTCTGTGGATCCCAGCTGTCATCGATGCCATTGGCGATACCGCTCAACCGCTTTTCCCGTGCACAGTCCGACAGCAGCCCTTCAAGTCCACAGCCGAAGGCCGGCGTGGTGATCTCGCGGGCGTAGGTTTCACTGACCGTGGTGATGTGATTGCTGTAGATGATGCCGGCCTTCATGAAGGAAAGCCGATCATAAAACTCGAGTCCCTGCGCGGTGAAGGCGCTGTCGGGAATGCCCAGCCGGCTCAGATATTCAGGACCATAGAGCCCCTGATAGGCCAGGTTGTGGATGGTGTAGACACACGGCGTATCATCGTTGTTCCAGCGCAGATAGCCTGCCGCCAGGCCGGTCTGCCAGTCATGCAGGTGCAAAAGATCAGGATGCCAGCCCTGATCGTCAAAGCGACCTTCCGGCGTCTCCATGGCCATCTGGGCCGCCGCCAGCGACAGCCGCGCAAAGCGAATGGCGTTGTCTTCCCATTCCACGCCCTGCTCGTCGAGATAGGGACTGCCCGGGCGATCATAGAGCTCGGGGCAGATCAGGACATAGACGGTCAGACCTTCAGGCAGTTCGATACGGCCCAGATCGCAGGCGGGAATGTCGGCAAGACCGGGCAGATGATCGATGACATGAACCGGCCAGATGCTTTCCAGGACCTCGCGGTAGGCCGGCATCAGAACGCGCATGTCATAGTGATTGAGAAGCGCACGCGGCAGCGCCGCCGAGACATCGCCCAGCCCACCGACCTTGACAAAATCGGCCAGCTCCGAGGTCACAAACAGGATGGGGTCGGACGGCTCGCTCTGACCGGCAGGTACACCGTGGCGCGCAAGGGAGGCTGATACGGATGAGACAGGAGTAGTGGTTTTTAACGTATGCGTAGCGTGAGCCACAGTGGCATCAACAACGGCTGAATTAGACATGCGCAACCTCCTTGCGAAGCGCGCTGACGCCGAAGTGTCTCGAGCCATCAAGCGGTACAGGTGGCAGCCCTGTAGGGCACCGGCTTCTCAGGCGGTACCCACCAGAACACTGTACGGACATCGTTTCTATCGACATTCCTTATCGATAAACGATCGCTCATGGTCGGCTGTGCATCCGGCACCACCGCTACTGATAATCCATTGAAGATGGTGCCGGCGTCATATCGCCATGCCGAACCATGGGCCAGATATAGCGTGAACCGCCAGCAGCGTCAAAGCCCTTTTAGGTCGAGCATCGTCAATTTTGTAACTTTCTTGAACACGATAACCTGGATTAAAAATTTTCATAAAAGAAACGCTGTTTGCGCCATATTGATGAACAATCGCTGTCATTTTCTGCCCATCGTCTCCTGACGGTTATTCCACGGAATTTTCTTTGATTACAGCGGTTCGACGCCCTCGATATCACCAAGGCGCGCAAGCTCCCCGGATGTGAAACCGGCACCTTCAAGAGAAGATGTCAGCGCTTCAAGATCGGGTACGTAACTCATCAGCACCTCGGCGCGTCCCTCAAGGGTCACCTCACCCAGCGCAGCCGGCAGAAGCACGGATTCGCCGCGCTCAAGAGGCACTTCCTCGCCATTGGCCTGAAGGGTAAAGGGCGAACCCAGATTGGATATCAGCGTGGCGCGGTCAATCGGCCGGGTATAGGTGGTGTCGATCAGCACGCGCTCCAGCGCAAAGAAGGGACCTGCGCAGCAAAAGCGCCGCTCCACCCCTGGCGCCTCGCGAATGCTCAAGGGTGTAGAGGGGACCGTCTGCAGTGACAGATCAATCTCTTCGAGCAGGGCATCGATATTGTCTTCGCGCTGTTCATGACTGATCTCGCTGCCATCCTCCATCTGCCAGCCCATGGCATGCTGCTGATGGTCGGCCTGCTGCTGCACTTCATAGAGCAGCGTGTCCGGGCCAAAGCTGTGCAAAAGCCCGGCCTGCACATAAAGCGTATCGCCGGGGCGAATTTCGATACGGTGCATCACATCGTCAAAGCGATCCTCCAGCAGCGCCTTTCGCAACGTGTCGTGATCCACTCCGTCCCTGACGCCTGCCAGCAGCGTGGCACCGGGTGCGGCGTGCAGAATGTGCCAGGCCTCGGTCTTGCCATGTGACCAGGTCTGCTTGCGCCGCGCCGTGGGGCCGTTGGCGTGCAGATGGACGGGCAACATGCCGGTGGCATCAATGAACTTGGCCAGTACCGGAAAATGCGGCCCGTCAAAGCCTTCTCCTACCAGCGACTCGGGGTACTGCTCGACCAGCGCATGCAGGGACTCCCCTGCCAGCTCACCGTTGGTGACCCGGGCGCCCTTGCCCTCGATATCGCTGCTCTCCCAGCTTTCGGCGACCCGGCCTTTTGGCAGGCCCTGGCGCCCCAGGACCTGTTCTATCTGCCGACCGCCAAAAATATGCGGGGCGTAAAAGGATGTCAGTTTCAGGGGGTACCAGCGCATGCCACTCTCCTTGTATGCCGTCAACGCGGAACATGTGGCCTGCCAGTCTAGACGGGATATTGCGGATACACCTCCTAGCCCTGAGCAGCCTCCCTGTCGGCACGAATGGCACGCCAGACACGTATCTTCTGGAAAATCACGCCGCGCTCTGGAGCAAAAAGAAAGGCCAGCAGAAACAGGAACGCCTGAATGAGCACGATGACACCGCCGGTTTCGACATCCACATGAAAGCTCAACATGACGCCCGAGAGTACCGAAAGCCAGGTACTGGTCACGGCCATCATCATCATCGAAGCGAGCCGACGGGTCAGCAAAAAGGCCGTGCAGCCCGGTGTGACCAGCATGGCAATCACCAGCACAACGCCCACGGCCTGAAGCGCCATGACGGTGGCAAGCGTCAGCAGTACCGTCAGCAGAAGCTGTAGCCGGCGGGTATTGAGCCCCACCACCTGCGCCTGCTGCGGATCAAAACAGTACAGACGAAGATCACTGAATTTCAGGATCACGGCCCCCAGCACGACAATGCCGGTCACAACGAGCTGATAACGCGTTGAGGCCTCGATCCCCAGCAGATTGCCCAGCAGAATGTGCATGAAGTGCACATCCGAGGGCACCATCGCCACCAGCACCATGCCAAGCGCCAGAAAGCCGGTAAAGGAGATGCCCAGCACGGCATCGGTGCGAATGCGACAGTGTCGCTCGATCAGGCCGGCCCCCAGCAGGCAGCACAGTGCGCTGACAAGTGCGCCGATCACCATGGGGATGCCGGCAAGCCAGGCCAGCACGATGCCCGGCACCACGGCATGCGAGGCGGCATCGCCGACCAGCGACCACCCCTTCAACACGATCAGACACGACAGGACGGCACAGACCGTGCCGACCAGCAGCCCCATCCACAATGCCTGACGCATGAAATCCAGCGTCAGCGGCAAGACAAACAGGGTCAGCATCTCGTTCAGTGCACTCATGCTCACTCCTCGCCGACGGCCCGCGATGCAGGACGCCGCCGGGCCAGCAGCCCATGACGCGGTGCCAGCACAAAAATGATCAGAAAGCACAGGGTCTGCAGCAGCACAATGGTGCCGCCCACCGAGCTGTCCATGAAATAGCTCGCCCAGCTGCCCGTAAAGGCGCATAGACCGCCAATCAGCGGGGCCAGCCACAGCATGTGGCCGAAGCGGTCAGTGAGCAGCCAGGCACAGGCGCCGGGCGTGATCAGCATCGCCACTACCAGCAGTGCGCCCACGGCCTGCAGTGCGCCCACGGTCATCAGTGATAGCGTCGACAGCAGCAGCACATTGAGCCAGACGGTATTGAGACCGCTTACACGGGCATGGCCCTCATCAAAGCAGTACAGCATCAGGTCCTTCCAGCGCAGCGACAGCACGACGATACAGACCAGCGAAATGATGACCAGTTGAACGGTTTCCGCATCGCCAATACCCAGCAGATTGCCAAAGAGAATCGTGCTGAGCTGCACGCCGCTCGGATTCAGCGAGATCAGCACCAGGCCCAGCGCCAGAAAGGACGAGAAGACCACGCCGATGGCCGCATCGTTTTTTAGCGCCCCCTGCCCCTTGATCAGCCCGATGCCACCCACCGCCAGCAACGCGCTGATAAAGGCAGCCGGGGCAAACGGCAGGCCGAGTGCATAGGCAATCGCAATGCCCGGCACCACGGCGTGGGAGAGCGCATCTCCCAGCAGCGACCAGCCCTTGAGTACTACATAGCAGGAGAGCCAGCCACACACGGCGCCGATCAGCGTGCCAACCCAGATGCCGCGCGTCATGAATTGATAATCAAATGGCGCCAGCAACAGCGCGATCGGATCACCACTCATGACAGACTCCATGACGCCGTGCGCTCAGGGAGATCTGCCTCGACGCCCGACAGCACCGTGTCGGCCATGACATCGCCGAAGGTGGCTGCCAGGTGGCGCTGGGTGAAGGTGGTGGCCACCGGCCCGAAGGCGATGAGCTGCCTTGAGACCATGGCCACGTGATCACAGTACTGCGGCACATTGGACAGCGCATGGGTCACGATCAACACGGTCACGCCCTCTTCGCGCAGGCCGCTGATCAGCGCCATGATGCCCTGCTCGGTATGGGCATCCACGCCCGTAAAGGGCTCATCAAGCACCAGAATGCGGCTGCCCTGGGCCAGGGCGCGGGCCAGAAAGACCCGTTTTTTCTGACCACCGGAGAGCATGCCGATCTGCTTGTGGGCGAGGTCGGTAATCTCCATGCGGGTCATGGCCGCCTCCACATGGCGACGATCGGTGGCCGAAGGGATGCGCAGCCAGTTCATCTGCCCCTGGCGTCCCATCATGACCACATCACGCACCGAGACCGGAAACTGCCAGTCCACCTCTTCGGCCTGGGGCACATAGGCGACGAGATTGCGCTTTTGCGCCTGGCGCACCGTCATCCCCATCAGCTGTACCCGGCCGCTGGTCGGACGTGTAAACCCCAGAATGGTTTTGCACAGGGTGGACTTGCCGCTGCCGTTGGGGCCGATCAGGGCGCAGACGCAGGCGTGAGGCAGGGTCAGCGAAATATCCTGGATGCCCAGATGGCCGTCAGGGTAGCGCACGCTGGTACGTGACACCTCGATGGCCGGGCCGTCATGTTGATATTGATCACTCAAGATCGAACCCCTCTTGTATCAGCCGGGCGTTGTAGTGCAAAAGCGTTTCGTAATCGGGCACCGGCCCATCGCTGCGGGACAGCGAATCGACATACAGCGCACCGCCGTAACGCGCGCCGGTCTCGGAGGTGACCTGCTTCATGGCCCGGTCGTTGACCGTGCTTTCACAAAAGGTCACCGGGATATTATCGGCCTTGAGATCGTCAATCAGGCGGCGCACCTGCTGCGGCGTCCCCTCCTGCTCGGCATTGACCGGCCACAGATAGCGCTCGCGAAAGCCGTACTCACGGGTCAGATAGGAAAAGGCGCCTTCGCAGGTGGCCAGCGTGCGCCGCTCGTCAGGAATGCGGGCAAAGGTTTCCTTCAATTCCCGATCCATGGCCTCAAGCCGCTCTCTGTAGGCCTTCGCATTGCGGTTATAGGTATCGGCCTGCCCGGGGTCCAGCGCGACCAGTGCCTGGCGAATATTCTCGACATAGATCAGGCCATTGCGCGGCGTCATCCAGGCATGAGGATTGGGACGCCCCCTGTAGGGTCCCTCGCCCAGGCCGATGGGTTCAATACCCTCGGTCAGCACGGCCGTGGGCACATCACCCATGCCCTGATAGAAACGCTCGAACCAGCGCTCCAGCCCCATGCCGTTATATAAAATGAGATCGGCCCGGCGGGCCTTGAGGATATCGCGCGGGGTGGGGGCATACTCATGAATTTCAGCGCCCGGGGGCACGATGGAGACCACATCGAGTGCATCACCCGCGACCTGGCGGGCCATGTCAGCCATGATCGTGAAGCTTGCCACCACGGTTTTGCGCTCCTGCGCCAGAGCCGTACTGGAGAGCAGCATCAGCGCCAGCAGCAGCCAGACCGGCGCTGCCTGAGCGCGCGATACATAGCGGCGCGCCTGCATGGCAGCGCCCGTATTAACGTCTGATCTCATGGCGAACCTCCCTTGCGCGGTATTTTTATAAAGTGCTCATGAAATCCTATTTAACCATGGTTAAAAAAGAAAGCCCGAGTTGCTTAATTCATGCTGATGAATCATGACGTCCTGTCAACTTCCCCTCTCGCAACCCCGGCAGGGCTGGGGCAACATGCCGATTCAAATACAGGAAGAGGCAATCACGTGTCCGTACACTCCCGACGCCTGAAGCGTGGGCAGGGCCTGCTGGCGGGGCTTGTCATGTCATTGGTGACACTGCCTGTCATGGCGCATCCGCATGGCTGGATTGATTACCGCGTCGCTGTTCTGATGGATGACCACCAGCAGGTCACAGCGCTTGAGCAGTCATGGAAGGTAGACCCGTTTCAGAGCCTGACCATGGTCGAGGGACTGGAAGGCGTGACAGGTGAGGAAAGCATGGCGCAGCGTCTTGATGCGCTGGGTCAGGAGATTGCGGCCAATCTGGCCACCCAGCATTACCTGACCCATGTGTATGACGGGGATCAGCCGCTGGCGCTGGGAAAGATCGTGGATTACACCACCCGTCTTGACGACAACCGGGTCGAATTCTCCTTTGTCGTAACGCTGGCCGAGCCGCAGCCGCTGAGTGAGTCGCTGCGCTGGCAGATCTTTGACGACACCTACTTCATCGAATTCTTGTATGACGATCAGACCGAGCGCCCCATCGAGCTGGTCAATGCGCCGTCGCAGTGCCGCGGCGAGGTGGTCCATGCCGATCCTGATCCCGCGGTCGTGGCCAGCGTCTCGGCCATTGATGTGACCGGTGAGACGCCCGAGGGCATCGGGCGCCTCTTTTCAGACACCGGAGTCATCAAGTGTCAGGATATTTAAAACCCCTGGTCGTCACGCTCGCTGTCGCGCTGCTGGCAACGCTGTTGTTGTCTACCGTCGGGCAGAGCCTGTGGCAGTCGCTGGTAACAGACATTATTCAACAGCAACGCACCCTGCATCGAGGGTTGGCCAATGCCATGATGGCGCTCTCCCGGCGTGAAAGTGCAGGTGACTGGCTGGATCTGATGGCGCTGAGCATGGGTTACGGCGTCTTTCATGCGCTCGGGCCCGGACACGGCAAGGCAGTTGTCGCGACCTATCTGCTGACCCATCGCGCCGCGCTGACTCGCGGACTGATCATGACCGCCTGCGCCGCCCTGCTGCAGGGGGTGGTGGCCATTGTCATGGTCACGGTACTGGTACTGGGATTTGGCTGGCTGACCCGGGAGGCGATGGCCAGCACCGCTTGGGTCGAAAAGGCAAGCTTTGTCGCTGTCACGGCGCTGGGGCTCTGGCTCATGATTCGCGCCGGTCGCGGCCTTCAGACACTCAAGGCCGAAGTGGCTCGCCGGCCATCACCTGCAGATACCATGTCACCCGCCGCCCTGCGACTGACCCCGGTACAACGCTCAGGTGCCAGCATCATGACGCCGCTCCATCATGTCAGCAATGGCCCCTGTCACTGTGGTCGCGTGCATCATATCGACCCCATGGCCAGCGGCCGGCACTGGCGCGAGATGACGGCGGCCATCTTCTCGATCGGGCTGCGCCCGTGCAGCGGTGCTGTCATGGTGCTGGGCGTGGCGGCCATGCTGGGCTTCTGGTGGGCAGGTGTACTGGCGGTGCTGGCCATGTCGGTAGGCACGGCGCTGTCTACCTCCCTGCTGGCCGCCCTGACCGTGCTGGCACGTGCTCGCATGGCGCATCTCTTCCAGCGGGCCGACACCCGCCGCCCGCTGGGGCTGGGCTACATCCTGGCCCTGCTGGGCGGTGCACTGATCACGCTGTTGGGGATTGCCCTTTTGATCAATGCACCGGATGCATCACTGTCACCGCTGATGCGAGGGCCGCTGTAGGCATGCTCTGCTGTCAGGAATCCGGACGCAGCCCGGTGGCATCCCAGGGAATCAGCACGCCATCGATGGGATGCACAATGCCGTTTTTCGCACGAATTTCCTGTTGATCGACAGGCACGTCGTTGACCTTGTACCGGCCGTTGTCCACGCTCAGACTGATCTGCCCCGACAGGGCCTGAGGCCGGCCAAGGGTCTTGAACTCGCTGGCCGGTACCGTGCCCGGCAGCAGGTGATACTTGATCACCTTCCTGAGCCACTCTTCATGCTCACCATCCAGCAGCCCCTGACGCTCGCTGTCCGGCAGTTGCGCAAAGGCCTTATCGGTCGGGGCAAAGATGGTGTAGGGCCCGCGCCCGTCAAGCATGTCACTCATGTGGGCATCATCGATCGCCTGCACCAGGGTATCGAAATTACCGCTGGCCTTCAGCGTTTCCAGAAGCGTCTGGTCTTCGTGGTCAGTACGGTCTCCCGGCTGCTGCTGGGGTGCACTCTGGGCCTCTGACTGCGCCTGCGCCATACCGGTACCTGCAAGGGCCAGACAGGCCGCCATCCATACGCTGCGATACAGGGTTTTCATCATCTCTCCATGATATGAATAAAAGAAATCCGTGGCGATCAGGGCGCCTCAGGTCTCGCGCCGAAAGGGAAGCATGGTGGCCGCTTCAAGACGCATCTGATCCATGGCCGTCTCTTCACGACCCAGAAACTCGGCCACGGCGTCGCGAAACCCTTCATGTGCCAGCCAGTGCAGTGACCGTGTGGCGATCGGTTCAAAGCCTCTGGCAATCTTGTGCTCTCCCTGCGTTCCCGGGTCAAAACGGGACAGCCCCGCCGCCAGGCAGTATTCGATGCCCTGATAATAGCAGGCTTCAAAATGCAGGCAGCTGGCCTCGACCTCACTGCCCCAGTAGCGTCCATAGAGCGTAGTCGAGCCGCGCAGACACAACGCTGCGGCCACGGGGCGCGATGTCTCATCGAGTGCCTGCACCAGCACCAGCGCCTCGGGCATGTCCTGTAACAGGCGGTAGAAAAAATCGATCTCCAGATAGCCGCGCTGGCCGCGCTCCATATAGGTGATCTGATAGCAGCGGTAGAAATGCTCCAGTGCTGTTTGATCGATGTCGCGGCCTTCCAGGCGACGCATTGTCAGCCCCTGCTCGGCCACCCGACGGCGCTCCCGACGCACTTCCTTGCGTCGTTTTGAGGTCATGGCCGCCAGAAAGCCCTCAAAATCACCATAGCCGCGGTCAAACCAGTGATACTGCATGCCGCTGCGCTCCAGAAGATCAGGCCAGCGCGCACGCCATTGACGCGCCAGCGATGCTTCCGGGAAAAGCAGATGCCACGACAGTAGACCGGCGCTTTCAAGGTGGTCGGCCATGACAGTCAGGGCGTCATCAGTATCGATATCGGGCGCGAGCAGCAACCGCGGGCCGGTCGCCGGGGTAAAGGGAATGGCACTGAGCTGCTTGGGATAGTATTCACCGCCGGCCCGCTCCCAGGCATCGGCCCACTGCCAGTCAAAGACGTACTCGCCCCAGGAGTGATCCTTCAGATAGCGCGGCATGGCGCCCACCAGCTGCTCTCCCTGCCATATGGTCAGGTGATGGGGCGTCCAGCCGGTGCGTGCACAGACGGCGCCCGTCACTTCCAGCGCATTGAGAAACTCATGACGAATGAAGGGATAGTCCGGGCCTGCCAGCGCATTCCACTGCTGCGCATCGATATCGGCCATTGCACCGATATCGCGAACATCGAGACTCATGGCGCTTCTCCAGCCAGATGCATGATAAAGCTACAGGATAGAAGGGACTGGCGCGCCCGGATCAGGCCCTGAGAGTGCCAGCGCTTCGGGATGGAGTCAGCGTAGCGGCTGCGCTATGCTGTCGAGCTATCGCTTAAATGGCCATCAACAGAGATGCCGACTCGCTCAATGCTGCATTCGATCCTTGATAATGACTTCTACAAGTTCACCATGCAAAACGCAGTGGTGAAACTGTTTCCCAACGCTTATGCGCGCTACAGCTTTATCAATCGTGGCGAGCATGCCTTCCCGCCCGGCTTTGGCGAGCGGCTTCGAGAGCAGGTAGATGCCATGGCCGCGCTGCGGCTGACGGGCGAAGAACGCCACTTCCTGGAGGTCACCTGCCCCTATCTCGACCCGACCTACCATGACTTTCTGGAAGGCTTTCGCTACAAGCCTCAGGAAGTCACCATCGAGCAACATGGCGAGACGCTAAGCGTCACCATCGAGGGGCTCTGGTATCGCACCATCCTCTGGGAAGTCCCCCTGATGACGCTGATCAGCCAGATCTGGTACGAAATGCTCGACGAGCAGCGTGACAGTGATGAGATGGTCATCCAGCGCACGCGTGAAAAGATCGAGCATTATGGCGAACTGGGAGTGCGCATTGCCGAGTTCGGGACCCGCAGGCGTCACTCCTATGAGGTGCACGACCTGGTCGTGAGTACGCTCAAGCGCTATGGCGGCAGCACCTTTACCGGCACCAGCAACGTGCATATGGCCCATCGTCATGGGGTCAAGCCACTGGGCACGCATGCTCATGAGTGGTTCATGTTCCATGCCGCCCGCTTCGGCTTCAAGATGGCCAATACGCTGGCGCTGGAGAACTGGGTCGAGGTCTATCGCGGCGACCTGGGCATTGCGTTGTCGGATACCTTCACCACTCAGGTCTTTTTTGAAGGCTTCGACAAGATGTTTGCCAAGCTTTTCGACGGTATTCGCCACGACAGCGGTGACCCGATCGAGTTTGCCAAGGCCACCATCGATCATTACGAACACTACGGGATCGATCCGCGCAGCAAGACCATCATCTTTTCCGATGCACTCGATACCCACAAGGTCGAAAAGATTACCCGCTTTTGTGAAGGGCGCATCGGCATGTCGTTTGGTATCGGCACCAACTTCACCAATGATGTCGGCCTCAAGCCGATGAACATGGTGGTCAAGATGACCGAAACCCGGCCCGAAGGTGATCAGTGGCTGCCGGTGGTCAAGCTCTCCGATATTCGCGCCAAGAATACCGGCGACCCGGACATGATTCATCTGGCACGGCGCATTCTGTCACTGCCCCAGTAATCGCGGTGGCCATCATGAGCGGGGCCGGCACGTCATGCACCGTGCCGGCCCCTTTTCGTTAAAGCCCTTCCTGTTACGGCGCTGCCTTACTTGGCGCTGGAAGCCGGTGCCGCAAACGCCTTGTTGAAGACGTTGAGCATGACCTGCCAGCTGGCCGCATCGGCCGCTGCGTTATAGGCCAGCGGTAGATCGAACTCGCTGGCTTTCGCATCGACATACGGATTGGTAAAGGCATGCATGGCGTCGGGATACTGAATCAGCGTGGCATCGGTATCCACGCCTTGATAAGTATCCAGCAGGGACTTGAGCGCCGATTGTTCGACCATCTGATCGTTCAGCCCGTTTTGAATGATGACCCGCCCATCGAAGTGGCTGGGCGTTTCGACCACCTGTCCGGGGCTGCCATGAAAGCTGACTGCAGCCTTGAACGGCATGCCGGCCAGTGCCGCATTGAGCGCGATACCGCCACCAAAGCAGTAGCCAATGATGGCCATGCGCGAGCCATCCACACCCTGGGTATTCTTGAGCGCCTCAATGGCGGTTTCCAGATTGTGTCGGGCGCCGGGCCAGTCGCTCATGACGGCCTTTGAAAAGCTGCCGGCGTCATCGGGATGCGTGGCCGTTTTGCCACTGCCGTACATGTCCACGGCAAAGGCCACGTACCCCAGTGCGGCCAGCTGTTCGGTGCGCTGGCGAATGTAGTCGCTCAGCCCCCACCACTCGTGGACCACCAGTACCAGCGGACGCTTGCCATCTGTCCTGGTGTCATGGGCCAGATAACCGGTGTATTGCTCGCCATCCACGCTGTAGGTGAGGGTTTGCGTTTCAACCTTCGGGCCCATTCGTCCCAGTGTGCCTTCATCGCCCCAGGTATTGACGCTGGCCAGCATCAATCCCATGCCAAGTCCCAGAAACATGGTTCTCATGAACGCTCCCAATGCAGTTATATGATCATTATGTGATGCCATTGTGACCGACAGTATAAGAAGTCATGCCACAGGAGGGTTATTTTTCCATCAATGGCAGCAACAGCAAAAAGGGGCCCCACCATGATTGGTGAGGCCCCTTTTCTGAACAGGACGGTACTGAACGAGTCAGGCGCGGCGCTGTTCAACCATCAGCGCCGAATTTTCATCGTGGTCCTGCCTGTCCGGCACTTTGCTCGTGGCTGTCTTTTGCGTATCCAGGGCTGCCCGCGCAACGCTTGCCCTGACCAGATCGCGAAGCTGATCGCAGGTAATGATAATGCGCTCGGCGCGAGGCTGACCCTGCCAGATCACATCGATGACCGGATGCTCCCGCGTCTGATCGATACCGACGATACGCCCCTGCCGCTCCCGACGTGCATCCTTCAGTGTTGATCCCAGAAGCTGATGCACACCGCTGACACATTGTTTTCTGGATACGTATGGCATGGCTGGCTGACCTGTTGCTGCCATTGAACGGCAGTCATTTCGGGTGCATTGCTGCACGCAAAAGGATAAATCAAGGTTGACAAATTATTCGTTTTGAAGCGCAACCTTAACATAACGAACTGATCAGAACACAGTATATTTGTCAATTAAATTGTCGCCATAGTGCGACACCTGCACACCTTTCAAACCGGTTAATGCAGGCAATTCAGACGGTGATAATGCCCCTGATCATCGCTCGATATCAGCCTCCCTTGCCCAGTTTCTGCGCCAGTTCATCGAGTCTTTCAACTTCAATATCGGGAACAAGTGCGGGGTCTTCTATCAGGGCCGTTTTGTCACGATGAATCCAGGCTGCCTTCAAACCCGCATGACGAGCTCCCTGAATATCCCAGTTGTTGCTTGAGACCAGCCAGGCATTTTCGTGGGACACATCCATGCGTCGTGCCAGGTGATGATAGACCACCGGGTCAGGCTTGAAGCGCTTGATATCGTCAACGCTGACCAGGGCTTCGAAATGGTGGGCAAGCCCTGCATTGCCCAGCACTTCCTGCATCGCCTTTTCGGTGCCATTGGAGAAGGCCACGCAGCGATAGCCGGATGCCACCAGTGATGCCAGCGCATCGTCGACCTCCTCAAAGGCGGGCAGCCGGGAATAGGCCTCCAGCCATTCATCCCGGGTCTTTTGCTCCACCGTAACCCCCTGCGCTGCAAGGGCGACATCCAGCGCGTCACGCGTACAGACCGAAAACTCGACATAGCGCCCCATCAGCCCGCGACGAAAGGCCAGCTGCAGCTGACTGGTACGCCACTGCGCCGCCACGCTATCGGCCTGATCATTCAGTGTCGGGCGCAATATATCGGCCATGGCGTTCGGATTGATCAGTGTGCCGTAAACATCAAAGGCCAGTAGTGTCTGTGTCATTTCTCCTCCCTGAGAAAGCTTTTCAAAAAATACGCGTCAAAAAAGGACGCCCTAAGGCGTCCTTTTAACCATGGCGCTGAACAGGTAGCGCTGCTATTACAGGGTGCGACTTAGAGCGTTTTGCCCATGGCCAGTGCCGTATCCAGCATACGGTTGGAGAAGCCCCACTCGTTGTCATACCAGGCCATGACCTTGACCAGCTTGCCGTTGACGCGGGTGTGGTTGGTGTCAAAGGTTGAAGAGCTGGGGTTATGGTTGAAATCAATCGATACCAGCGGCTTTTCGTTGATGTTCAACACGCCCGACTTTTCAGCAGCGTCGCGCATGATCTGGTTGATCTCGTCACGGCTGGTCTCACGCGAGGCCGTAAAGGTCAGATCCACCACCGAGACGTTGACCACCGGTACGCGAATGGCGAAGCCGTCCAGCTTGCCTTCAAGCTCCGGCAGCACCTTGGCCACGGCCGAGGCAGCACCGGTCTTGGTCGGAATCATCGACTGGGTCGCGCTGCGCGCACGGAACGGGTCGGAGTGATAAACGTCCGACAGGTTCTGGTCGTTGGTGTAGGCATGGATGGTGTTCATCAGGCCGGTCTCGATACCCACGGTATCGTTGAGGGCCTTGGCCACCGGCGCCAGGCAGTTGGTGGTGCATGAAGCGTTGGAGACCACCGTGTGACCGGCTTCCAGCACCTGTTCGTTGACACCAAATACGATGGTGGCGTCGGCATCACCGCTCGGACCGGAGATCAGGACACGCCTGGCACCGGCTTCAATGTGCTTGGCGGCAGCCTCACGCTTGGTAAAGATACCCGTGCATTCCATGACCAGATCAACGTTGAGATCGCCCCACGGAAGTTTGGCCGGATCACGCTCGGAGAGAATGCGAACACGGTCGCCATTGACGGTAAAGCTTTCATCATCATGGGTAATGTCGGCATTGAAATGGCCGTGCGTACTATCATTTTCAAGCAGCAGCGCATTCAGCGCCGGGTCGCCCAGATCGTTGATGGCCACGACTTCGATACGGTCACGATAACCACTTTCATACAGTGCACGAAAGGTGTTACGTCCAATACGTCCGAACCCGTTGATTGCGACACGAAGCGTCATGTTTTCTCCTCCTGCGACATTGGATGAAGCTCATCACCGACAGGTTAATGAGCCGCAATTCTCTCGGTTTTCGGCCCCTGATTCTCTAACGTGGGGTCATTTTTTGTGACCTCAATGGTCTGTTGTAATGCACTGCCTGTACTGATGTCACCGATCGATCAAATGTGCATCAATATCGCTTGTCTGGTGTTGCCTGATGCCCGAACAAGTCTGGCCAGAAACGATCAATTACGCCAGAACCCGTTCTCACTGTCTGACCATACCCTGACCAGACAGGACAGACCATGCCAAAACCTGCCTGATGGTTTTCACAAAACCGGGTGAATCGTGTCAAACAAGGCGCAACCCGGTAAAGTCCTGCCCATACGACATGCTTTATCCTGTCTTATCCCCTTGCATCAGCGTGTTGCCACAATGACTGATATTCTGGCGGCATCAATGAGCAGGACACGTTTCAAAGACTTATAGAACTTCAGGAGTACCATCCGCCATGACACGCCCCGCCCTGGTCGGCGATATCGGTGGCACCAATGCCCGCTTCGCCCTGGTGACCCCCGGCGCCTTCGATCTGCATGACATTCAGACGCTGGCCTGCGCCGATCACGCCAACCTTGATGATGCGGTCAACGCCTATCTTGCCAGTGTCGATGGTGAGCGGCCGATCGAAGCCTGTCTGGCCTTCGCCTGCCCGGTACACGATGACGAAATCAAGATGACCAACAACCCATGGCGCTTTTCGAAAAATGCCATGAAAGCGCGCCTCGGGCTGGATAACTTCAAGGTCATCAACGACTTTACTGCCATGGCGCTGGGCCTGCCCCACATTCCCGACGAGGATCTGGTTAATCTGGGTAACGGTCACAGCGAAGCCGGGCGCGCCCGTCTTGTCATTGGCCCGGGCACCGGCCTGGGCCTGGCCGGGCTGGCGCCGAGTCAGCGCTTCTGGATTCCCCTGTCGGCCGAAGGCGGTCATGCCAGTTTCGCTCCGGTCGATGATTTCGAGATTCGTCTGCTGCAGTGGTTTCGAGGACGCTACGGGCGCGTCTCGATCGAGCGCGTTCTTTGCGGCCAGGGGCTTCTGGACATCTATACCGCCATGTGCGAATTCGAAGGGCACGACTGCGGCCTCAGGACGCCGGCCTGCGTGACCGAAGCCGCGCGCGGCGAGCAGGACACCGTGGCATATCAGGCCGTCCTGCGCTTTTGCAAGATCCTCGGTGATGCCACCGGCGATGCGGCTCTGACGCTGGGCGCCCGTGGCGGCGTTTATCTGTGCGGGGGCATTCTGCCACGTATCCTCGATATTCTTCGGATCAGCGATTTTCGCAAGGCCTTTGCCGACAAGGGACGCATGAGCCCCTACAATGCCGATATCGCGACCTGGGTAGTGACCGCCAAATGGACCGGACTACTGGGCGCTGCCGAAGCACTTCATAACGAGGAGGTGACATGATCCCGGATGCATTGAGCGCGCTTTTGTCGTCCACTCAGGGGCAACGTGACGCGACCTGGGAGGGTCGATCACTGCTGGTGATCAACGATGAGTGGGGTGAGTTGATCCTTTCCCGCCAGGGTGGCCACCTGCTGCACTACGCCCCTGCTGGCGATCGCGGCTGGCTCTGGACCACCTCAACGCCCAAGGCACCGCCGGAGGCCCTGCGCGGCGGCGTGCCGCTGTGCTGGCCCTGGTTTGCCGAACCCGAAGACGGCAATGGGCCCATGCACGGGGTCGCTCGTACGGCTGACTGGCGCATTGATGCCATCGATGAAGACGTGGAAGGCGGCGTGGAAATTCATCTGTCGCCTGAGACACAGCTGCATGACATGCTTTCGCCCCGACTGGTCATCCATGCCAACGCACAGCGCCTGGCCATGGAGCTTGTGACAGAGCACATCGGTGAAACGCCGGTACGCCTGACCCAGGCGTTGCATGCCTATTTTGCCGTGCCGGATACGCATCAATGTCGCATTGAGGGGTTGGGTGGCGCACGCTATCTGGACAAGCTGGCCGATTATGCCGAGGCGGAACAGAACGGCGTACTGGGCGTTCGCGGCGCGCTGGATCGCATCCATCACTCCAGCCGGCCGCTGGTACTCGATGATGGCCACAGGCGTCTGCGAATTGCCAAGCAGGGTAGCGACTCGAGCGTTGTCTGGCATCCGGGAGACAAGCTTCCGACCGACATTCCCGATCGCGAGCGCCTGAACTTCATCTGCATCGAGCCGGCATGTACACGTCTGGACCCGGTCTGGCTCGCCCCAGGGGCGCAGCATGTCCTGTCGATGCACGTGAGTCTTGAACCATCTGCTCAGGAATAACCCGGATGAGCATGACAGCTGCGCCCTTCGTGGTCGGTCTGCGTCAGTTACCGTACTACGACAGCCTGCAAACGCCGGAAGCACTGGCGGCCTGGTTTCAGCAGCGGCTGGATGAAGGGCTTTGCGAATTCGACCACAGCGATCTCGAGAAGGGTCAGGAAACCCTTCTGGGCCGGGCCATTGGCCAGCTTCCGGGGGATAGCGCACGACAACTGCAGTTTGACATGCGGGTTGGCGTGGTCCCGGCACAGCACAATGACGACCGCTTTGGCGCCAAATATTACGACACACGCCCCGAGTATCTTGATGGGGTCGTGGATCGCGTACTGAAGCAACTGGGCCTGACGCAGCTCAATACGCTCATGCTCATGCGTCCCGACCCGCTGATGGATGTCGAGGCTACCGGGCGAGCGCTGGATGCCATCATCGAAAGCGGCCGGGCGCGCCAGATTGGCGTGGCCAACTTTCTGCCGGCTCAGTGGCGTCATTTGCAGGCCGCCATGCAGACACCGCTGGCCTGTCAGCAGATGGAGATGTCGATTGCTCGCAGCCAGATGCTCTTTGACGGCATGTGGGACAGTCTGCAGCGGGATAACATGGCAGGCCTTGCCGGCTCGCCACTGTGGGGCGGGCGCATCTTTGAAAACCAGCTGGGCCAGGTGCTCAAGGCGCTGGCCGACGCCTATCAGGTCAGTCCCGCCGGTATTGCGCTGGCCTGGCTCAACACCATTCCCGGACAGCCCAGAGCAGTTGTGGGAACCCTGCGCCCGGAACGGCTGCAAACACTTGTGCACGATGCCGGTCTGACGCTGAGCCGGCCGGAGTGGTTCGCGCTGCTGGAAGCGGTACGCGCCTGCCGCGTGCCCTGACACTTTCCTTCATGACATCTTAAGGCTGCCCGTTTCCGGATGGGCAGCCTTTTTTGTTTGTCTACGCTCTGATGGCCCCTTGAGTATTGATACAGATTAACCATTGGAGCGATCCACATGCGCGGACTTCTGCCCATCACCCGCCGCCGCCTGCTTGGCAGCATGAGCGCCCTTGCCGGTACCGCGGTGCTATCAAAAGCCCATGGTGTCCATGCTGCCAAAGGCCCTGCGTCTTCTCCATCTCGAGTAGCGGGGCGCTGGTGCATACGCAACGCCACCCTGCTGACGATGGATCCGGCTCACGGCACCCTGCGCGAGGCTGACATCCTGGTCGACAGCGGCGAGATCAAGGCCGTGGGCCATCAGCTTGAGGCAGGTGATGCCGAGATCATTGATGGTCGCCACCAGATTGTCATGCCGGGCCTTGTCGATACCCATAACCACATGTGGCAGACGCAAATGCGCGGCATGTTCGGGCAGACAGAGCAGACGCTTTTCTTTCCCGTGACACAAAGGCTCAGCGATCATTTTCGGCCCGAGGATATCTGGGTCGGTGAGTATCTGGCAGCGATGGAAAACGTTCGCGCCGGCGTCACCACCAGCAACGATTTTTTCGACTGCAACCGCAGCCCGAACCATGCGGCAGCGGCACTGGAGGCGCTGGCACACTCTCCCCTGCGCGCCCGTCTGCTTTATGGCGCACAGAGCAAGACCACCGAAAAAATGACCGACATCGAGCATCTGGCCGAGCTGCATGATGACTGGCAGAACCATGGCGCCGGTGGTCGGCTGTCGCTGGGCCTGGCCTGGCGCCTGCCGCCGGATCTTGAGAACCGGGAAGCCATGGCGCTCAAGCGGCGTGAATATGAAACAGCGCGCGAGATGGAGCTACCGATCTCGGTACACGTCAGCGGTGACGGCCATCATGAGATGTTCCAGAAACTGATCGATGAAGGGTTTCTCTATCCAGGACTTCAGGTTGTTCACGCCACCGATGCGCGCGACGAACACATGCAGGCGCTCAACGATGCAGGTGCCAGTCTTTCCCTGACGCCGGTCACCGAGCACCGGGTCTCCTATGGCCTGACGCGACTCTCCCACTTTGCACCGGTCAGGCGCCAGGGGCTGGGCATCGATGGCAACGCCCTGGCCGGCCGAGGCGACATGTTTGGCGTCATGCGTACTGCTGCCCTGACCGAACTGGGCGCCAGCGGCGATCAGACCAGCGTGGACTGCATGCATCTCCTGTCGCTGGCAACGTCCGCTGCAGCCGAGTCCATCGGCATGGGGGATATCATCGGCAGCCTGACACCCGGCAAGCGCGCCGATGTCATCATGATTGATACTCGCCAGCTTGATCTGGGCATGGTGCCACAGGAACCGGCGGCCATGCTGATCTTTGCCGCCAGCGCGGCCAGCGTATCGCTGGTAGCCGTGGATGGGCGCATCACCAAACGCGACGGGCAAATGCTGGATCTGGACGACACGCTGTATGAGCGCACCCGTTCATCCATCGATTACCTGAACCGGTTTCTCGACTAGGGGCAAAAAAAAGCCCGCCTCAAAACGAGACGGGCAAAACAACAGCCGAGGCTGCCGAGAGAGCCGATAGCGGCAGGGTCATTCATGCCCTGCCGTCTGATAACCCAATGGTTTTAGTGCTTGATGGTAGCGACCGTTTCGCGTGCGATATCGCGGATACCGTCCCAGTCCTCATTGTCGATCATTTCCTTTGGCGCCACCCAGGTGCCGCCGACGCACATGACGTTGCGAAGCTTCAAATAGTTGGCCGCATTGTCAGGCGTAATACCACCGGTCGGACAGAACTGGACATCACCCAGCGGGCCCGCCAGCGCCTTGAGTGCTGCTACACCGCCGCTTGCCTCGGCCGGGAAGAACTTGAAACGACGATAGCCATACTGCCAGCCGGTCAGCAGCTCGGTGGCGGTCGAAATCCCGGGCAGCAGCGGCACCGGGCTTTGAATACCGTACTCGTAAAGACGATCGGTCGTGCCGGGTGTGACCACGAAATCCACGCCGGCATCTTCTGCGCGACGATACTGGGCGGGTGTCAGCACCGTACCGGCACCAATGCTGGCTTCGGGCAGTTCATCACGCAGGCGGTAGAGCGCTTCCATGGCACAGTCCGTGCGCAGGGTAATTTCCAGCACGGTCAGACCACCTTCGTAGAGCGCACGGCACAAGGGCACGGCGTCTTCGATGCGATGAATGGTCAGCACCGGGATTACCGTGGTCCGCTGACAGATACTGTCAATTTCGGTCGTACGTGTGGACGGTAGCTGCTTGTCCGATGCCATGAAACCTCCTGATCATCACCCCGGCGACACGCGCCGTACTATCGGGCCGAAGACAGGCATCCTCGACCCGCACCTGTTCATTGACCCGGCACGACCTGACGCGCCGGGGCGTACTTTATCGTGTCATGGTGCCCAGTAAAGTGCCAGTGGCGCATCAAGAAAAGCCCGAATCGGCAGTTCCTGACGGTCGCTGCCTGCCATGGCCTGTGCCAGCACGCTCTTCTTGTCTGCACCGTTAAGGTGAAGATAACGACGGCGGGACTGCATGAGACGATCACGCGTCAGCGAAATGCGTGGCTGCCCCACACTTGGCGCACGGGCCGCAATTACCACGGCCTCGCTTTCAAGTCCGTCATTGAGTTGCTCGCTGTCCGGGAAAAGCGAGGCCGTATGACCATCGCCGCCCATGCCCAGCACCACAACACTGGCAGGCCAGGCAAGACCCGCGAGTCGCTCGCCTACTTCCCCAGCCCCGGCTTCAGGGGTCTGCTCGTCATTGACGAGTGGATGAAAGCGCGCATTGGCCGCGGCATTGATCATCATGTTGGTGCGCACGAAGCGATCATTGCTGTCGTCATGATCGGTCGGCACCCAGCGCTCGTCGGCCAGCGTAATATCCACCCGTGACCAGTCCAGTTCAAGCACGCTCAGTGCCTGCATGAAAGGCTTTGGCGTGCTGCCACCGGAAAGCACCAGTATGACGCGCTCCTGCTGCTCGAGATCTTCTCGCAGCGCGCCGGCCACGCTGATGGCCAGGTCCTGTGCCAGACGCGTGCGCGGGTCATTCGTTTCAGTAGTCTTCATACCAGCTGCGTCCGTCCTGCGTGATCATGGCAATGGATGATACCGGCCCCCAGGAGCCTGCCGGATAGCGCTTGGGCAGAATATCGCGCGCCTCCCAGCCTTCGATCATGCGATCGATCCAGCGCCAGGAGTATTCGATCTCGTCGCGCCGTACAAATAGATACTGCTGACCCTTCATGACCTCAAGCAACAGGCGTTCGTAGGCGTCGGGAATACGTGCCGACGGGAAGGCCTGATGGAAGTCCAGATGCAGTGGTCCGGTACGCAGACGCATGCCCTTGTCCAGCCCGCTGTCCTTGGTCAGCACCTGCAGGGCAATGCCTTCATCGGGCTGCAGCCGGATGATCAGCTTGTTGGCCGCCATGCTGCGCTGATCGTTATCAAAGATGTAGTGCGACTGCGGACGGAAGTGAATCACGATCTGTGACAGCTTCTCCGGCATGCGCTTGCCGGTACGCAGATAAAAGGGCACGCCCGCCCAGCGCCAGTTCTGAATTTCGGTCTTGAAGGCGACAAAGGTTTCGGTGCGCGAATCGACATTGGCGCCCTCTTCCTCGAGATACCCCGGCACTGACTTGCCGGCGATGGTGCCAGCGATGTACTGGCCTCTCACCACATCAGTGCTCAGACGCTCACCTTCAAACGGGCGAAGCGCCTTGAGCACCTTGACCTTCTCGTCACGAATGCTGTCGGCATCAAGATTGGAAGGCGGGTCCATGGCGATCATGCACAGAAGCTGCATCAGATGGTTCTGGACCATGTCACGCAGCTGTCCGGCCTGGTCGAAATAGCCCCAGCGCCCTTCGATCCCCACCGTTTCTGCCACGGTAATCTCGACGTGCGAGATATGACTCTGGTTCCACTGACTGCCAAACAGCGGGTTGGCGAAGCGCAGGGCCAGCAGGTTCTGGACCGTTTCCTTGCCCAGATAGTGGTCGATGCGATAGATCCGGCTTTCATCAAAGACGGCACCAATGGCGTCATTGATCTCTTCAGACGTCTGGAGCGAATAGCCGATCGGCTTTTCAACGACAACGCGAGACTCGTCGTCCAGACAGCCGCTTTTGGATAGATTGGCGCAGATTTCGCCATAAAGACGCGCCGGTACTGATAGATAGATGGTCAGTGGTCGCGGACTGTTGCCGTGCCATTGAGCAATCTGGTTGTAGCTTTCAGGAGAGGCAAACTCGATCTCGATATAGTCGAGCCTTGCCAGAAACCGGTTCATGCTTTCTTCGGTACGCTCATCGGGGCGTACGCGGGTTTCCAGCGCATCACGTACGCGAGCACGGAAGGCATCCTTATCATATTCCTGGCGGGCCAGACCCAGAATGCGGGTTTCCGGCGCCATCAGCGCTTCGCGATCCAGATGATAGAGCGCGACATACAGCTTGCGCAGGGCAAGATCTCCCAGCGCACCGAAAAGCGCCAGATCGACAGCAGTACTGTTGTCGTCATTCACACTCATGCCGTGCTCCCTTCCCGGTTTGGTAGATTTCCGACAACGTTAGACATCAGGACACCATCCTCGCAACACATTGCTTCGCTTCCATCAGGGCAGGCGATAACAGCCCCATTGTCTGCCCGTTCGGGTGTAGACACTGTCGAACCGATAATCTGACATGGCTTGCGGGCCAAAAACACAGGCATGGCTGCGCGCGACCCTGATCATGTGTCATTTGACAGGATAGTTCGGCGGCATCGAGGCTGCATGAAGACACAATGATATCAGTACTCCTTTACCTTGGGGATGAGATTTTCAAAAGCGTCATGAGGGTGAACGACCACCCATGACAGCCAGAGCATCAGCCTTTGGTCTAATAAGTCATGATAATCGCTGGCCTTACCCTACCTTAACGACTTTATTATGCGGCGCATGGTTTACGGGGAAATCAGCCACTGATCGGCAACCATTTCTTCGGGGCTTCCAAAAACAACACCGTTTATCGAAACCCATCATTTTCACGTGACAGCAAAAGCCCATAATGGCGCAGTACAAAAGCAGTGGCGCTGTTAATTTATGGCTGACACGATTAAGCCATCCCTCTTCATTGTCGCTGGATAAGGAAAGTTACATGGTAGGTCACGCAGGAGGCAGCTCAGGCGCTGCGCAGCAGGATCAGGACAAGCCGGATGCCGTAAAGAATGCCGACATCGTCCCCATGGTGTGGTTAAGCTGCGGCCTGGCCGCGCTGGCCGGCCTGCTGTTTGGCATGGATATCGGCGTCATTTCAGGTGCCCTGCCCTTTATCGTCAAGGAATTTCAGATCTCCACCCTGATGGAAGGCTGGATTGTCAGCTCCATGATGGTCGGCGCGGCACTGGGTGCCATGGGTGCAGGTGCCGTCTCACAGCGCTTTGGTCGTAAAAAGGCGCTGATGTACAGCTCACTGCTGTTTTTTGGTGGCGCGCTGGTCGCCGTCATGGCAACAAGCCCGCACATTCTGGTGCTTGCCCGCATTCTGCTGGGCCTGGCCGTGGGCGTAGCCTCTTTTACGGCACCCCTTTATCTCTCTGAAGTGGCGCCCGAGCGTATTCGTGGCACCACCATCTCCTTTTATCAGCTGATGGTGACCATCGGCATCCTGGCCGCTTTCATGTCGAACCTGGCCTTCAGCTATATCGAAAGCTGGCGCTGGATGTTCGGCGTGCTGATGATTCCTGCTGCCATGCTGTTTATCGGGGTACTCATGGTGCCCAACAGCCCGCGCTGGCTGGCCTCGCGGGACCGCTTTGAAGAAGCCCGCGAAGTACTGACCAAACTGCGCAGCAGCAAGACGGAAATCGATTATGAAATGAATGAAATCGAAGAGAGCATCAATGCCAAGCAGAACAGCCGCGGCTTTCAGATGTTCAAGGAAAATCCCAATTTCCGCCGCTCGGTCATGCTGGGCATCTGTCTGCAGCTGGTTCAGCAGTTTACCGGCATGAATGCCATCATGTACTTCGCCCCGCAGATCTTTCAGATGTCGGGCTTTGAAGGCACGGCCGCCCAGCTCTGGAGCACCGTGGCGACCGGTCTGGTCAACGTACTGGCCACCTTTATCGCCATCGGCTTTGTGGATCGTCTGGGCCGCAAGCCCATCCTCTATACCGGCTTTGCCGTCATGGCCGCCAGCATGGCCGTGTTGTCCTCGATTCTGGTCATCGGGCCGACGTCTGCCTTCCTGCAGTATGTCGGCATGGGCTCGCTGCTGATCTTTGTAGCCGGCTTTGCCATGTCGGCAGGCCCGCTGATCTGGACCCTGTGCGCCGAGATTCAGCCGCTTAACGGTCGTGACTTCGGCCTGAGCTGCTCAACGGTGGCCAACTGGGTGGGCAACTTTGCCATCGGCCAGTTCTTCCCGCTCATGATTGCCGTCATCGGTGGTGCCATGACCTTTGGCATTCTCTCGGTACTCAACGTGGTCTTTATCATCTTTACCCTGCTGCTGATTCCCGAAACCAAGGGCATCTCGCTTGAGAAGATCGAAAAGAACCTGATGAATGGCAAGCCGCTCAAGGATATCGGCGCCTGATCGGCCCCGTCTGTCCTGACAAGACCCCTCTCCAGAGAGGGGTTTTTTGTGTTTTCCATTGTCTGGTGAATCCACGCCAGACAACGGAAGGCACACATAAAAACATCAGCGACGACGTATATAGGCGCCAGCGCGTGCTAGCATGCACGTTCAACCCTACTCGACGCTTCTGAGGAGTTTCCCCGATGCGCAGGCTCGTTGCCCTCTCCCTTGTCATGTTCAGCACCACGGCGCTCGCCGACACCTTCCGTTTTACCGCCATTCCCGATGAGGATGAAGCAAGGCTGGTCGAGCGTTTTGACAAGGTCGCCGACTATCTTTCCGAGAAAACGGGTCTGGACGTCGAGTACGTTCCGGTCAAATCCTATGCGGCCGCCGTCAGTGCCTTTCGCAACGACCAGGTTCAGCTGGCCTGGTTTGGCGGCCTGACCGGTGTACAGGCACGTCAGATCGTGCCCGGCTCCAAAGCGATTGCTCAGGGCCGCGAGGATGCCCAATTCAAGACCTATTTCATCGCCAATGCCAATACAGGGCTGGAAACGGATCAGTCAGAACTACCGGATGCCCTGAAGGGCAAGACCTTTACCTTCGGTGCCAAGACTTCCACTTCCGGCCGCCTGATGCCCGACTACTATCTGCGTGAGCGTTTCAACGAGGCGCCTGACGACGTGTTCTCCCGGGTGGGTTACTCGGGCGATCATACCCGCACCATGGCACTGGTCGAGTCGGGCGCCTTTGATATCGGCGCGCTCAATTACACGGTCTGGGACGCTGCGGTCGCCGATGGGCGTGTGGATACCGACAAGGTACACGTGATCTGGTCAACACCGGCCTATCCGGACTATCAGTGGACCATTCGCGGAGATGTGGATGATCACTATGGCGATAACGCCACGGCACACGTGCAAAAAGCGCTGCTGGACATGACCGACCCTGATCTGCTGGCCAGCTTCCCGCGTGAGGGCTTCATTCCGGCGACCAATGAGGACTATGCACCCATCGAGAAGGTTGGCCAGGAGCTGGGGCTGCTGCGATAAGGCCATGCTGGAAACTGCTACTGTCGAACCCGGCACCCCTGCCATGCTTGCAGGGTTCGACCATGCCCGTCTGGGTCATGACCATCACATTGTCTTTCCCGATCTGACACTGCGCATCTCACAGGGCGAGCGCATCGCCCTGCTGGGGCGCAGCGGTGTGGGAAAATCAACCCTGCTGGACGCCCTGCGCGCTCAGCTGGGCGATCAGGGTGCCTGGTGTCCGCAGGCCAATGCGCTGGTGCCTGTGCTTTCGGCCTATCACAACATTTACATGGGCCGGCTGGCCCATTTTTCACGCTGGCAGAATCTGATCAATCTGCTGCGTCCCAACCGGGCCTGCTGGCAGGAGATCAGCGCGCTGGCCGAGACCCTCGGGCTTGACGGTCTCCTGCGTCGCCAGGTCGATCAGCTCTCCGGCGGCCAGCAACAGCGCGTGGCGATCGCGCGAGCGCTCTATCAAAAACGCCCCGTTTTCATTGGTGATGAGCCGGTGGCCAGTGTGGACCCACGCCAGGGCGCCCGACTGCTCGAACTGATCAATGAACGTCATCACACCTGCGTGGTGGCCCTGCATCAGCGTGAGCTGGCACTGGCGCACTTTGATCGCATCATCGGTCTGGATGACGGACGCATCATCATTGACGCGCCCGCTCACGAACTGACCCCCAACGATCTTGACGTGCTTTATGCCCCGGACTGACACCCCCGCCGGCTGGTTCAGCTGGCTTCGTGGCGAGAACATGGGGGCCAGACTGCTGCGCCTGACCGTGGCGATGGTGGTGATCACACTGGGACTGTTGCCCTGGGCAGATCTATCGATTACCACGCATGACCCATGGCACGAGCTGGGACGCATGCTCAAGGGGATGCTCCTGCCGGATGTGACGGCGACTGAATCGCCCCTGCGGGCCCTGTTGCTGACCGTCACCTTTGCCTTGTGGGGCGTGGCGCTGGGCATGGTGCTCGGGTTTCCGCTGGCGCTGATATTCATGCGCTCACGGCTGGTACGCACCCTGTGCGCCTTTGTGCGTGCCATTCACGAGCTCTTCTGGGCACTGCTGTTTCTGCAGGTCTTCGGACTTTCCGCGATCACGGCACTGGCCGCCATTGCCCTGCCCTATGCCGCCACTTTCGCCAAGGTCTATGCCGAAATTCTGGCTCAGATCGATCGCCGTCCTGCCCACATGCTCTCGCCGCACACCGACCGGCTGTCACGCTTTATTTATACGGAGCTGCCGCTGGCCTGGCAGCGCCTGTCGGGCTATACGCGCTATCGCTTTGAGTGCGCCCTGCGCGCCAGCGTACTGCTGGGATTCGTGGGCCTGCCAACGCTTGGCTACTATCTGGAAAGTGCCTTTCGACAGGGGCGCTACCATGAAGGCGGTGCCCTGCTATGGGCCTTTTACCTGTTGATTGCCCTGCTGCCCTGGTGGGCGCATCGCCGCCTGCTGCTGCCTTGGATGCTGGGAACGGCGTTTCTGCTCGGCCCCTGGCCCAGCGTCAATCCAACGCTGTTGTGGCAGTTTTTAAATCATGACATCTGGCCCCAGCCGCTTTTGAGCGGCGATATTGCCGCGCTGCCCGGGTGGTTTGCCCATCTGCCGAATCTGCTGCCTGCCATTGGCAACACCCTGCTGCTGGGGCTAATGAGCACCGTGGGCTCGCTGATGGTAGCGCTGCTGGCATGGCCGCTGGTCAGCCGCCATTTTGGCAATCGCGCCACACGCGCCATGGGTCGTGGCACGCTGATTATCATGCGCTCGACACCGGAGCTGTTGCTGGCGTTTATCCTGCTGCTGCTGACCGGCCCATCGCTGCTGCCGGCATGGATTGCCCTGTCCCTGCACAATGGCGCCCTGATTGCCTTTCTGGCCGCGCGTCACGCCGATGAGACAAGACCAGGGCTACCCGGCATCCGGGGAATCAATCTTTATAGCCATGAGCTGCTGCCACGCGTCTACCCGGGCATTCTGGCGCTGTTGTTCTATCGTGCCGAGGTCATCATGCGCGAGACCGCGCTTCTGGGCATGCTGGGCGTGGTCACGCTGGGCTTTCACATCGATTCAAGTTTCGAGTACCTGATGTTTGATCAGGCCGTGGCACTTTTGATGGTGACAGCCGTGATCAACATGGGGGTGGATGTGCTGTCACGACGCCTGCGCCCGGACGCCCTGCCCGAGCCTCAAAGGCAGCCCCGCCCGGCGCCGGTAGGTGACAGCGTCTGACGCTGCCGGGCAGGTCTCGCACTCAGCGTGGGTGGAAGATCGACAGGCTAAAGCTTTCAGGCAATGTCGGCTGGCCGCTCTTGCGCTCGACAAAGCGGACGCGAAAGCCTTTCCAGGCCTGATATTTACTCGAGCCGGAATAGGCCGCCAGGTACTCGATACCGTCATGAACGATGCCGGCATCCTCTACCGTGACCGTAATGATCGGATCACGCAGCTCCACCTCACCATCGGGGAAGGAAAACTCTACCTGGCCCTTGTCGACGGCCTCGCAGCGGCTGAAAAAGTCACAGCCCGGCCCGTCACCGCTTTTGCGCCATTTGACGAACTGAGAGATACCGGTCAGGGCATGGCGCACCGTGCCCTTCTTGTCTATCAGTGACGTCTCACCGATCACGCCGGGACGGCCGCGATTGACGCGGTAGTCGTCATACAAAAGCCTGTCATCGCCATCGATCTGGGAGGCGAAGCGCAGGGCGCCATCCCACACGCCCTTGTTTTTGGTGTCCCGGTCGGTATCAAACACCACATCGCCCTCGGGACCACTGTGACGAAAGACAATCGGATTGGTCTGACGGGTCTTGTCAGAATGGCTCGACTGAATCACCAGCGGCGTGGCTTCCTTCCAGGCATCGGCCTCGGCGCGTATCGAGCTCGGCGACAGGCGCAGCGCATTGCCGGTGGAATTGCGGACCAGGACTTCGCCACCGTCCAGCGATACGCCACCCATGCCACCGCTGTGCGAGTCATCCTTGAAGACGTTGGTCCAGCCATAAACGCAGGTATTGGATGAGGCAAAGCAGTTCATGAACTGCTGACTTTCGGTGGTTCGCACGCACGGCCATGGCGCCTTGCCCTTGTTGCGGCCCTCCCACCAGTTGCCGATAAAGCTGGAACGATAGATCAGCCGGGCCCGAATGGCGTCACCCTTCATGGCCTCGAAGATATTGTCCTGAAAGGTCGCACCATAGACATTTTTCTCGAAGATGATGCCATTATCGGAGTAGTTGAATTCATTGCCGACAAAGCGCGCCGTGGTGGAATTGTTACCCTTTTCATCGTCTACCTGTACACCCACCCCCATGCCGATAAAGGTGCAGCGCAGCAGGTTGTAGTTGACCATGATGCCACGCACGTGAATGCCGAAACCGCCCGAGGCGAAGTGGACATTTTCGATCACGGTGTTGTAACCGGGCCCCTCGATATAGGTCCCGTTCCAGCGGCCCTTCTTGCGACCGCTGGCAAAGTTGAGGTCACGCACGACCGGACCATGGCCGGTGAACATGACCCCCTCACCCAAAGAGTGAAACGGCATCAGCAGGGCATTGCCCTCGTTTCTGAAACGCTGCCGCCCGGGTCCAATGAGATTCTTGCCCTTGAGATCGACGGTCTGGCCGATCGCATAGCGCCCCGGGGGCACGTAAAGGCTGTTGACGATGCTGGAACGCGCGGCACGAATAAATGCCGGCGCACTGTCACGCTGGCCACTGGGGTCAGCGCCCCAGTAAAGAATATTGTTGCGGGCCGTCATGTCGAGCGCATCAGACCGCTCGCGTGACTCACTGGCCCGGGCCTGCCCCGAGACTGTCAGGGTGCCCGCCATGCCGGCAACAGGCAGCAGGGCCAGGGCGCGACGCATGAAGCGTCGGCGATTGCGGTCGTCTGTGGAAAGCGACATTCAAAACTCCGTCTAAAGCCGTATCAGGCCTGAATCAGGGAATCATCACACCCGTTTTGGACATGTGCTGCCATGCCATTGTGGCGGTCATGGGCCAGGGATAGTCACAATGATCACCTGAAATGTTTGTCATACTCCAGGTTTATGAATTCATGCCTGCCGATTACAATCAGATGTCACTTTTCGGGAGGCCCGCATGGACTGCTCATCCCATGCCGATACAGCACTATCCACGCTCTACCTTCACCGCTGGTGCGCCTGGCTTCCCGAACGGGCCGGTGAGCACATGCCTGCCTGTGTCATCACCGATGAAAAGCCGCCCGCTGCCAGCGTGCCGGCCATGCTGCGCCGGCGCCTGACCCCGCTGGGGCGCGCCGTATGTACGCTTCTGGGCGAGATGGGGGCCCATGAACATCCGGGCATGCCCGTGCTGCATGCCTCACGCCACGGTGACGGCCATCGCCCGCTGGACATGCTTGATACCCTGTTTGAGGGCGAGCCACTCTCGCCGGCCCGATTTGGCCTGTCGGTACACAACGCCGTGCTCGGCGTCTACTCGATCGCCTTTGATAATCACGCCTCGATGGCCGCCCTGGCCGCCGCCGGTGAAGAATTCGAGGCGCTGCTGAGTGAAGCCCGTGGCTATCTGTCTGATGGATGCGAAAGCGTGTTGCTGGTGCTGACCGACTCGCCGGTTCCCGAGCGCTATCGCATCCAGACGCAGGCGCCGCAGAACCCGTCCGCCCTCTTGATGACACTGTCGCTGTCACCGGCCCCTGACGCCGTGCGCCTGCAGGCCCATGCCATCGACACCGCCGGTGATCAGGCAAAAATCGTGACCCCACCGCTGCTGACGGACTGGCTGATGGGCCGGTGTGATCTGATCACGCGTGCCCCGGCCCTGCGCTGGCAGGCCGTTGGCGAGACACACACGACGCCTGGCGAATAGCCCCAAAGGCGCCCGGTTCTGGCATCATATGCCGCCCGAACATGCCGTGGCAGACGATCATCCTGCGGCGGATGCGTCTGTCATGGCACGACAACAAGGACTCTGGAGAACACGACATGGCCGATACATCACTGAGCGAACTTGAACGCGATGTCGCCAACATGATTATCGAAGCGCTGGAGCTTGAAGATATTACGGCTGACGATATCGACCCCGAGGCATACCTGTTTGGCGAGGGGCTGGGGCTTGATTCCATCGATGCACTGGAGCTGGGTCTGGCGCTGCAAAAGCGCTACGGCATCCGCCTGGACAGCGACGCCGAGGAAAACCGGGAACATTTTGCCAGCCTGAGAAAGCTCAGCATGCTGGTCGCCGAGCGCCGCAGCGACTGAGGTGCTGATGGGAGCCATGCCTGTCCCCCGTCCCGGCCCACGCCACTGGTCATCCCCGCTTTCGATGGTGCTGTTTCCGGCTGCCCTGTGGATCGTGTTGCCACTGTGGGGCATTCACGCCCTGCTGCTGACCTTCATGGTGCTGGCAGGCGCCCACTGGCTGGCAGGTGAGCATCGCATCCGCTGGGCTCTGGTGCTGGCAACGCTGATGGTGCTGCTGGTCAGTGGGCAGGCGGAGCTGGGTGTACGTCTATATCCAGTCATCGTCAACGTATCGCTGGCGCTGCTCTTTCTGGGCAGTCTGCGCACTACGCCGCTGGTCGAGCGCCTGGCACGTCTCTCGGAGCCCGATCTGCCGCCCAGCGGCGTGCGCTATACCCGCCGGGTCACCTGGGTGTGGGGCATTTTCATGGGCCTCAATGCGCTGGTCGCACTGGTGCTCGCACTCTGGGCCCCCCTGCACGTATGGCAGGTCTGGGCCGGCGCCATCAGCTATGGGCTGGCAGCGCTTTTGATGGTGGGTGAATGGCTGGTGCGCCAGCATGTTCGACGCAGCACGGTGAAGCCATGACTCCTTCCGGTGATACCAGACCCTCGCTGATCAACTGTCCCTGGCTTGAGGGTGATGCCACCGACATTGTGGCCTGCTCGGGCCAACAGGCTCGCACGCGGGGAGAGCTGTGTCAGGCCATCACGGCCTGGGCAAATACATCTCTGCCGGCTGGCCGGGATGTGGCGCTTTATGACAGTAATCCCTGGCGGTTTACCGCCGCCCTGCTCGGCCTGTGGCACGCCGGTCACCGGGTCTGGCTGCCCGGTGACAATCTGCCCGAGACCGTGACGCAGCTGCGCCAGCGGGATCTGATCCTGCTGGGCGAGCTGCCGGATGCCCCGCCGGCACCACTGCCGGTTACCAACAACACGCTTGCATCAACGCTGTCACCGGATCAAAGCGCCGTGGTGCTTTTTACCTCCGGCTCCAGCGGGGAACCGACCCCTATCTTTCGCACTCTGGGCCAGCTGGAGGCAGAAGTTGCCGCCTTTGAGCGACACTGGCCGCTGGCAGAGGGTGTCGTGGTCAGTCAGGTCAGCCATCAGCATACCTGGGGGCTCACCGTCGGGCTTTTGAGGGCCCTTGCGACCTCACATCCCTTTGGCCTTGAGATCGTGACCTGGCCCGAGACACTGGCCGAATGGCTCACCCGTGTGCCGGTCAGCGCCCTGATCAGCGCCCCACCGCAGCTCTCCCGCCTGCCCGGCAGCTCGATCGGCATGCCCGACCGTGGCCCCGCACGCATTTTCAGCGCCGCCGCACCGCTGACCGATGAGGCTGCCGCACAGGCCGAAGCCGTGCTGGGCAGTGAGCTCATCGAGATCTATGGCAGCTCGGAAAGCGGCGCCATCGCCTGGCGCCGGCCCTGTCAGGACACGACCTGGCAGGCACTCGATGATGTCAGACTTCGCTGCGACGGTGAGCGCACCCTGCTGCGCTCGGCACGTCTTCCCGAACCCGAGTGCTGGCATGAGCAGGCCGATCACATTCGTCTGATCAGCGATCACCCTGTGCGCTTCACCCTGCATGGGCGTGCCGATCGCATCGTCAAGGTGGGCGGCAAGCGCGTTTCTCTTGAGGGCCTGGCCCATCACCTCGAGGCCTTCCCGGGTGTGCTGGCAGCTCGCTGCCTGACCATCGATCACTCGGGCGGACGCATCGGGGCGGTCATCGCCATGGTGCCGGACAGCATTGCCCATGATCACGATACGCGCCGAGCGCTCATCAGCGCCCTGCGACAGCATCTGGCCGGCGCCTTTGAACCCGTGGTGCTGCCGCGCTTCTGGCGCTTCGTGCAACAGCTGCCGGTCAACGCCCAGGGCAAGCTGACCCGGGCCATGGCGCGCCATCTCTTTGACGATCTTGATGACCGACGCCAGCCACGCTGGCTGGATATCGAGTCGCCGGAACCCGACCAGCACCGGGTCACGCTTGAGATCCCCGAGCGGCTGGCGGCGCTGGAAGGTCATTTCCCCGGGCGTCCGATCGTGCCCGGCATTGCCCTGATTCACTGGGCCCGCCAGCAGGCCGAACGCCTTTTCGATGCCCGCGATCAGTGGCGGGACATGCGCCGGGTACGCTTTCCCACCCCGCTGTTACCCGGTGATCGCGCGGTCATGACGTTGACGCGCAAGCCTGACGCCCTGCAGGTCACCGTAAGCTCACATCGCGGTCAGCATCTGCAGTTGCGCCTGCTCGGTGTCACCTCCGCAACCGATAACCGGGAGTCTTCATGAACCATGCCCGCGAAGGCGCCGCGTTTTCCCCCTGCGTGCTGGTGCCCGTGTACAACCATGAGCATGCCATTGTGGCCACCTGCGAGGGGCTGGCTGACCTGAACCTGCCCATCGTGCTCATCGATGACGGTAGCCATGCTGATTGCGCGGCAGTGCTTGATCGGCTGGCGCAGGCCAGTGACGTGCATCTGCTGCGTATTGCACGCAACCAGGGCAAGGGCCATGCCGTACGCAGCGGGCTTTCGCATGCCCAATCGCTGGGATTTACACACGCCCTTCAGGTGGATGCCGACGGCCAGCATGACCGGCTGAGTCTGCCGCCCTTTATCGAGGCCGCCAGACAGCAGCCCGAGCGACTCCTGATCGGCTATCCGCGTTTTGATCACAGCGTGCCGCTGCACCGTTTCATCAGTCGCTACATCACCCATGTGTGGGTGTGGTGCAATACGCTCTCCACTGCCCTGCGCGACACCATGTGCGGCGTGCGTCTGTATCCGCTGAACGAGGTCAACGCCATGCTGGCGCGCCACGACTGTGGCGATCGCATGGAGTTTGATACCGAGGTACTGGTGCGCTGGTTCTGGGCCGGAAAGCCGGTCGATAATCTGCCGGTGCGGGTCACCTACCCAACGGACGGCGTGTCCCATTTTCGTCTGTTTCGTGACAATGTCCTGATGGCGCGCATGCATCTGCGCCTGACGCTGGGCATGCTGATACGACTGCCGAAGCTGCTGCTCATGCGCTGTCGGCCCGGGCGCGACGCGCAACACAAGAGCTCTTCATGACATCACCACAACGCAGACGTCCCACCCGGCACTGGTCGGCCATCAGCGAGTCCGGTTCGCTCAAGGGCATTCGCCTGATGCTCGCCATTCATGACCGCTTCGGCGCCCGCGCCTATCAGGGCGTCCTGTTTTTTGTCGGGCTCTATTACTGGCTGCGTCGACCGATTGCCCGACGCGCCTCAAAAGAGTATCAGCGTCGCCTGAAGACCTTCTGCCCGTCGGTCTCGCTTCCGCGCATGGCCACCGTGCGCCACTTCACGACCTTTGGCACGGCCATTCTGGACAAGGTGCTGGCGCTTTACGGGCGCATTGGCCCCGAATCCATTCATATCGAACAGCGCGAGACGCTCAGGGCCGCCATTGATGCCGGCCGGGGCGGCATTATCGTGGTCACCCATCTGGGCAGCCACGAGGTCTGCCAGGCGCTGGGCCGCCTGCGGCGCGATCTCAAAATGAGCGTGGTCATGCATACCCAGCATGCCCAGCGCTTCAACTCCCTGTTTGCCGATATTGACCGTCCCATACCGGTCGAGATGATCGAGGTCAGCGACATGGGTCCTGCCACGGCGCAGCGACTTCAGGCCCGTGTGGCCGAAGGCGGCTTCGTGGTCATTGCTGCCGATCGCGAACCCATCGAGGCAGGCGCCAGGCGCCGCTGGATCGACTTTCTTGGACAAAAGGCGCCCTTCCCCGAGGGGGCCTTCTGGCTGGCCATGTTGTTGCGCTGTCCGCTCTATCTGCTGGTCTGCGCCCGCCAGGGGCAGGCGCATCATGTGCACTTTGAATCGCTGGGGGACGCCGGGGGTCTGTCGCGCCGGGAGCGCGATGCCTGGATGCAGGAAACCATGGCGCACTTTGTGACGCGCCTTGAGTATTTCTGCTGTCGTTATCCGCTACAGTGGTTCAACTTTTACCCGTTCTGGCAGTCCGAGAAACCAAACGCACGCCCACCCCGTTAACCCACGGACATCCGCTGTCCTGCCGGCCCAGGAGCTTGAGTTACATGTCTCACCGCACGCGATTACGGTCACTGACCGCTCTCATGGCCACCCTGCCCCTGTGGCTGGCTGCCCTGCCGGCCCATGCCATGAGCCTTGACGAGCTGGCCGAGCATCTGGCCGCCCAGGGCGATGTGGCCGGTCGTTTTGAGCAGACCCGCTATCTGGCCGATCTGGATACGCAGATTGATGGCCGCGGCCACTACCGCTTCGAGCAGGGCGATCGCGTGGTGTGGTCACTGGAGACGCCGGTGGAAGAAACCATGGAACTTTCCGAGGCGGGCATTCGCCGCAACGGAGAACGCATCGACGATGATCCGGCCGGTGTAGCCACCCTGATCATGCAGCTGCTCAATGGTCAGCTCTCGACGCTGGCAGATCGCTTTGAGGTCACGCTCGAGGGCGATCAAACGGCATGGCACGCCACGCTGGTACCGCGCCAGCAGGGGCTGGCCGACTATCTCGACAATATCGATATGCGCGGCGATGACCGCCTTGAGCAGATCAACATGGCCATGGCCGATGGTGACCGGCTCAACATTCATCTGCTGCCGCCCGAGGAAGGTCCCGGCGTCCCGGGCTCGTCCTCACAACAGGCGCCATAAGCATGACACGCGCCTCGCGCCTGCCGGCCCTTTTATGGTTGTTGGTGTTGATGGCCTGCCTGGCCTTTGGCAGCTGGCAACTGCTGCGTGGGGCAAGCCTTGATACCCGCATCACGGCGCTGCTGCCCGAGACCCACCAGTCACCCGGGGTTGATCGCGCCAACGATCAGCTCGGCGCCCCCTTTACCCACCGCTTCGTGCTGCTGCTGGATGCCGAGCATCCAAACGAGGCCGCCGCCGCACTGGCACGGGATATTGAAAGCGCCGATGTTGTTGATCAGCTGCGCTATCGCCCGGGGGATTATCAGCTTGACAGCCTGATCGAGGTCCTGGGGCCGTCGCGCTACCGGCTGCTGGACGACACGCTGCGTGCCGCCATCGACAGCGGTGATACCGACGCTCTTCACCGCCAGGCGCTGGCTTCGCTGGTCATGCCCACCGGGCTTGATCAGCACCCGGTACGTGACCCCTTCGGACTGCTGGATCACTGGCTCGACAGTCAGCTCTCCACCCGCTTTGATACCCGGGGCGATCTGGTCACCCTTGAGGTGGATGGCAGGGCACTGGTGGTCATGACCGGTACGCTTTCCGGCAATGCCTGGGACACCGGGCTGCAGGATCGCCTGACGGATGCCATCACGCAGTTTGAAAGGGACTATCCCGAGGCGCGCCTGTGGCGCTCCGGCATGGTCTTTCACGCCGCCGATGGGGCCCATCAGGCCAAAAGCGAGATCAGTACGATCGGACTGGGGTCACTGATCGGCGTGCTGCTCATCCTGCTGGTGGTATTTCGCTCACCGGTCACGATTGCCACCCTGGTGCTGCCGCTGGTCACCGGTGGTGTGTTTGCGCTGGCGATCACGCTGTGGTGGTTTCAGGGCATTCACCTGTTGACCATTGCCTTTGGCAGCAGCCTGATCGGCGTGGCGATTGATTACGCACTGCACCTGCAGTGCGCCCGCACGCTCGCCGGTCACGATTTCCGGCTGCGGCACATGCTGCCCGGACTGGCACTCGGGCTTGTCACCAGCGTCATGGCCTATGTGGTGCAGGCCTTTACGCCCATGCCGGGGCTTCGCCAGATGGCCGTGTTTGCCGGCTGTGGTCTGGTGGGTGCCTGGCTGACGGTGGTGCTGTGGTTACCGCTGACGCGAGTGCGGACAACAGAAGGCACCCGGACGCTGGCCGAAAGGCTCTGGCGAGTGCTCGACCGGCTGCGTGGCCGGCTCGGGCCACGCCTGGCGCTGGTGCTGGCGCTCATGGCCATTGCCGTTGCCGGCCTCCGTCTGCAGGGCGATGACAGCCTGCGCCTGATCAACACCTCGTCACAGCAGCTGCTGGGCGATGAGGCGCTGATTCAGCAGGAACTGGGCCGCGACACCGGTACCGTCTATCTGCTGATCACCGCGCATGATACCGAAGGCTTTCTCGGCCGCGCCGAATCGCTCTCTCCTGTCCTGGATTCACTGGTTCAGGGGGGCCATCTGGGAGGCTATGCCAGTCTGGCCGAACACGTGCCCTCAAAGGCGCGTCAGAACGCCAACCTGGCGCGTGCCCGTGAGCTTTATCAGCAACAGCTGGATCGTGTGTATGCCTCGGCGGGGCTGCCGCCGGCCCTTTACGAGCGCGCCATTGAGACGCTGGAAAGCTCGCCCCCGCTGGCGCTGGCGCGCTGGCTGGCCAGCCCGCTGGGTGAAAGCGATCGGCGTCTCTGGCTTGGCGACATCGGCAAGGGCCAGATGGGCGGCATGATCACGCTCAACGGCGAGATCGATACGTATGCACGCCAGCAGCTGGCAAGTCTTGCGCGCAGTGATGAGAATATCGAGCTTGTCGACCGGGTCGGGCAGATCAGTGAGGTGCTGGGCAAGCTGCGCCGCCAGATCGCACAGTGGGTGGCAGCGGCGCTCATCGCGCTGACGGTGATACTGGCCCTGCGCTATCGGTGGCGCACCTGGCGGGTGATCGCCCCGGCCGGCGGTGCCATCCTGACCGTGCTGACGCTCTATGCCCTGCTGGGGGTGCCGCTCAATCTGTTTCATCAGCTGGCGCTGTTGCTGGTACTCGGTATCGGGCTGGACGCCGGCATCTTCATGCAGGAACATCCCAGAGCGCATCACGCCTGGCTTGCGATCACGCTGTCGATCCTCTCGAGCCTGCTGGCCTTCGGGCTTCTGGCCTTTAGTGCCACGCCGGTGCTTCATCACATCGGCATGACGACCCTGATCGGACTGGCCAGCGTCTGGCTGCTCACCGCGCTGGTACAGCGGCGCACGTCCCGGGAGCCAACAACGCCTCACGCTCGGACCAGGCCTCATGACACTACCCATGACCACGGATAACGCCATGACCCCTTCTGCATCACGCCTGCCCGAGACCATGATGTCTGAAACCGGGATACCCGAGGAAGATACCGATGTGGCCGTGATCGGCGCCGGGCCTGCCGGTGCCGTCGCGGCGGCCATGCTGGCCGAGGCCGGGCTTCGCGTCCTCGTGATCGAGGCGGCGCACTTCCCGCGCTTTTCCATCGGTGAAAGCCTGTTGCCGCAGTGTCTGATGGATCTCGAGCACGCAGGCTTGGCCGACATGATCAAAGGCGCCGGCTATCAGATGAAAAACGGCGCCCGCTTTGTTCGCGGTGAGCAGCGCGTGGATATCGATTTCGAGGACAAGTCGAGCGAAGGTACGGGCCGTGCCTGGCAGGTCGAGCGCGCCGACTTTGATCAACGCCTGATCGAAGCGGCGTGCGCGCGTGGCGCGACGGTACGCTTTGGCCAGCGGGTCACGGCCTTTGAACGCCACCCACAGACCCCGGTGTTGACCGTGTGTGACGAGCAGGGCCAACACTGGCGGCTCCGGGCCCGCTTCGTGCTCGATGCCAGCGGCCTGGCCCAGGTGCTGGCACGCCTGGAAGGCACGCTGGAGGAAACCCACCTGACCCAGCGCCAGGCCCTGTTTACCCATTTATCACTCAAGCCCGACGCCTGCAGCACGCATGATTTCGACCGCACCAAGATCCAGATCGGGCTGCATTCGCAGGCCAACGTCTGGTACTGGGTGATCCCCTTTGCCAACGACCGCGCCTCGACGGGTTTTGTGGGCGCCTCTGACGAGCTGGCGCACCTGACGGGCCCCGAAGCGGACGAGGTTCAGGGCTTTCAGGCCTGCTTCAAGGCCTTTGACGAGCTGGATGACTGGCTCGAGGTCGACACGCCGCACCGCCCCATCGCAGCGCTGGGCGGCTACAGCCGCAACGTCACCACACTCACCGGTCCGGGTTACGCCATTCTCGGCAACGCCGGCGAGTTTCTCGATCCCATCTTCTCCTCGGGCGTGACGATTGCGGTGCGCTCGGCCTCACTCGCCGTACCGCTGGTCAGGGCACAGCTCGAAGGCCGTGACGTGGACTGGCAGGGTGACTTCGAACGCCCGCTGCGCCACGGCATCGATACCTTTCGCGCCTTTGTGGACGCCTGGTATGACGGCCGCCTGCCGGCCATCATTTTTCATCCCGACCCGCCGGCCTACCTGAGGCGCATGATCAGCGCCGTGCTGGCAGGTTACGCCTGGGATGACGACAACCCCTTTGTCAGCCAGCCGCGTCGTCATCTCGACACCCTGGCCCAACTGTGTGGACATGCCGCATGACAGCACTGCCCTTTCTGCCACTACCCCTGCTGCCACGGCGCCTGGGGCCCTGTGCGCTTTTATTGATGCTCATCCTGCTGACCGGCTGCAGCGCGCCTGCCATGGCACCCCAGACCTCACCCGGCTGGCAGGGGGAGCCGCAGACGCTCAAGCGCAAGCTGACCATCACACCGTTTGATGATTCACGCCCGGAGCAGACGCTGCTGTCAGTGATTCGCCTCTCCGATGAAGGTCTGCGTGTGGTCATTGCCACGCCGACCGGTCAGCGTCTTTTCACCCTGCTCCGTGATGATGAGGGCGCGCGTTACACCCAGTCGATCATGGAAACGCCTCCCTTCCCGGCCCAATGGTTTGCCCAGCGTCTGGAGTGGAGCCTGCGCCCCGTATCAGAACTACAGGACGCCTTCCAGAGCAGCGCGTGGCAGGTGCGCGAGCGGCGCTTTGAACATGGTCGAGTACGCGAGATTCTCGACGGTGACACGCTCATTGTCCGCATTGATACCATCGAACACCCCGCCGACCAGGCGCATGACGTGCTGACCGATCTTCAGATCGGTTATCGCATGGTTATCACGCCCTTTGGCGATAACGCCCGCCCCGGAGAGACACCATGACGTCCAGATACTGCCGCCTCTCCTCGCCGGCCATGATCTGCAGCATTGGGAGCGACCACGACACCATCGCTGGCGCGCTTGCCACGGGCCGGCGCGGACTGACCCACAGCGAGCGCTATACGCCGGGGCGCGTACTGGCGCTGGGTGATGTCACGACTTCTCTGGCCTCGTTTGAAGGCTGGCCGGTCGAGCATGCCAGTCGCAACAACCGGCTCATCGCCACGGCGCTGCAGGCGCTGGGGCCACAGCTTGACGAGGCCCTGGCACGTCATGCACCACACCGCATTGCGGTAGTCATGGGCACCAGCACTTCGGGGATTTCGGAAACCGAGGCGGCCATTGCCCGTACCGGCCCGGGTAATGACTTTGATGAACACTACCGCTATGCCCATCAGGAGCTGGGCGCACCGGCCCACTTCATTCGCGCCCATCTGGGGCTCTCGGGGCCGGCCTGGACCATCTCCACGGCCTGCAGCTCGGGCGCCCGGGCACTGAGTGCGGCGCGTCGACTGCTGCTGTCCGGCCAGGCCGATGCCGTGATCGCCGGCGGGGCCGATACGCTGTGTCACCTGACCGTCAACGGCTTTGACGCGCTGGGAGCAATCAGTGACACGCCGTGCCAGCCCTTCACCACGGCGCGGCGCGGCATCAACATCGGTGAGGCCGCAGCCCTTTTCATCGTGACCCGGGAACCCGGCGGCGTTCAGCTCACGGGCTACGGTGAAAGCTCGGATGCCCATCACATTTCAGCGCCGGCCCCGGATGGCCGCGGCGCCATCACCGCGATCCGACAGGCGCTTGCCATGGCCGGTCGCAGCCCTAACGAGATCGACTATCTCAACCTGCACGGCACCGCCACCACCCACAACGATGCCATGGAAGCGCTGGCGCTTCATGACGTTTTCGGCGATCAACAGCCCCCTGCCAGTTCGACCAAGGCTCTGACCGGCCACACTCTGGGCGCTGCCGGCGCGCTTGAAGCGGCCTTTTGCTGGCTGGCGCTGGACCGGGGTTTTCTACCCCGCCACGCTCATGATCAACCGCTGGACGAGACGCTGATGCCGCTGTCGCTGGTGGACGCCAACACCTCCGGGCAGCCTCGAACAGCACTCTCCAATGCCTTTGCCTTTGGCGGCAACAACGCCGCTCTGGTACTGGAGCACAGCGATGCATGAGTCATGTCCAGCCCCGGCGGCCTGGCCGCCCATCGCATCACTGGTGCCGCACCAGGGGCCGATGTGCCTGCTTGATCACGTGGTGGACGCCGATGCCGAGCGCATCGTGGTAGCCGTGACCCCGTCACCAACGGATCTTTTTGCCGACACCCGCGGCATTCCGGTGCAGGTGGCGCTGGAGTGGATGGCGCAGGCGTCCGCCGCCTGGTCGACCCTGCAACCCCGCGAGGGCGGCACGCCCCGTCAGGGCATGCTGCTGGGCGCACGCCGGTTCGAGGCACAGGTCGCCCATCTGCCCTTTGGCCAGCCGCTGGAGATCCTCCTTACCGTGGACGCCGTCGCCGACAGCGGGCTGGGTACCTTCAACGCCATCCTCTATCCGGCCGGTGAAGCCCCCGAGCCCCGGTGGCTGGCGAGCGCCAATCTGAGCGTGCTGCAAACAGATGCTGTATGACGCCGGCCATCCCCGGCGCACTGGCTTTCATTTCCACACCTGCTATCGGAACGTGACATGTCACAGACCATCCTGATTACCGGCGCCAGTCGCGGCATCGGCCGGGCGGGCGCCCTGCGCCTGGCCCGCGACGGCTTTGATATCGTCGTGCATTACCGCCACAGCGAAGCGCAGGCACGCGCCGTGGTCGATGAGATCACCGCCATGGGACGACAGGCGCGTCTTTTGCGCTTTGATGTGGGCGCACGCGAGGAGGCCCGCACCTGTCTGGAAGCCGATATTGCCGAGCACGGCGCCTATTACGGCGTGGTACTCAACGCAGGCTTTCATCAGGACGCACCCTTCCCCGGCATGAGTGACGCGCAGTGGGACAGCGTACTCAATATTGATCTGGGCGGGTTTTACAATGTGCTCAGGCCGCTGGTCATGCCGATGATCCAGCGCCGCAAGCCCGGGCGTATTGTGGTGCTCTCCTCTGCCGCCGGCGTGATCGGCAATCGCGGCCAGGTCAACTATGGTGCGGCCAAGGGCGGTCTGATTGCGGCCAGCAAGTCCCTGGCACTGGAGCTGGCCAAAAGAAGGATCACGGTGAACTGTATTGCCCCGGGCTGGGTCAATACCGACATGACCGCAAGCGTTGATGTCGAAATCAAAAGGATCGTGCCCATGCAGCGCATGGGGGAAGCCGAAGAGGTCGCCGGCGTGATCAGCTTTTTGTGTTCCGACGACAGCAGTTACGTGACCCGGCAGGTGATTGCCGTCAACGGTGGACTGTTCTGATCGCGCCTTTTCAGGCCGACATCAGGCAAGACGCCGTTTTCGCGTGTTTTGTGAGGTCATGACAATAACGAAAGGGACAACGCATGACGTTCAAGGCAGCGCTGTACGGCTGGACGGCCACGACCCTTCGTACGCTGGATCACCACGGTGTACGGCTGCGCTACCCTTATCGTGACCGCATCATGTTTGAAAACGCCATCCTGCCGGCGCTGGCGCGCGATGAAAGCATTCAGCGCGTCCTGCTGGTGGGCTGTGGCTGGTATACCCACCACTACCCGGCGCTTTTGGGAGAAACGGAAGTCACGACCATCGACCTGGACGCTGCCAAGCGCCCTTTCGGCGGTGATCAGCATATCGTGGGCAACCTGACGGCATTGGGCAATCACATGCCCCGGGCCTGCCTGGATGCGGTGCTGTGCAACGGCGTGCTGGGCTGGGGGCTCAATGAGCACGATGACGTCGAACAGGCCTTTGGTGCCTGTGTGGACTGCCTGCGTCCGGGTGGTCTGTTGCTGCTGGGCTGGAACGACCAGCCGCCCTATAACCGGGTAGCCCCCGAGGATATTCCGGCCTTCGCCCGTCTTGAGCCGGTCAGGGTGCCGGGCCTGGATGCCCATCGCATTGTGGCGCTACCGCGCAATCAGCACTGTTTTCAGGCCTTTCGCAAACCACTTTCAGACTGAGGCATTCGGGTGTGGCGATGGCGTGGTCTTTCGCAAACGTGTGTGACAGGCTACATTGTGCACCCTGCCTTTTTGATACCTCCCGGAGGATGTTCGATGACCTTCCAGCTGCCCTTTAAAGTCTCCATGGCCGCTGCCATGACGGGCGCCCTGATCATGCTGGCCACGGCAGGCCCTGCACAGGCACGCAACACCTTTCTGATGCAGCCGCTGGCCGAGGTCATGACTCAGCCCGAAGCGCAGGAAAAACTCGATCCCTCGATCCGGCTCTACTTTGCCGACCAGCAGCACCCGGCTATTCAGACCCGTCGCGGCGGCTTTTACAGCTCCAACAAGGTCCGCGCTGCGCTACGTACCGATGCCGAATCCTGCCGTCTGGCCGCACTCCAGTCGCTGCTGGCCCTGCAGGACCGTGCCCGTCAGGTCGGTGCCAATGCCATCGTCAATATCACCAGCTACTACGAACAGCGTGCCAATCCGGACAGCCAGCGCTATGAGTGCCGTGCCGGCAACGTGGTCTCGGAAGTTGCCTTCAAGGGCGATATGGTCACACTGGGTCAGTAAAGCGGCTGACCTTTCAGGCAGTCAAAAAGGGCGCCCCATGGGGCGCCCTTTTGTGTCTTTCTCATCTGCCAAAGCCCGGGGCCCGGTTGCCACCAGGGATGTCTACTTCAGGTCTCGCATCAGCAGTACAGCGCCCGGCATGGCTTCAAGCAGCTTGTGCGTCATGCTGCCCATCAAAAACCGACGCAGTGAGCTGTGCCCGTAGGCGCCCATGGCTACAAGATCAATCTCGTGCTCCTGGGCGTAGGCCGGCAGCTTGCGTCCGGCGTTGCCTTCCAGCGTCACCGCCTGCGCATTGAGTCCTGCCGCACTCAGCAGCCGGGCACCGCGCTCGGCTGGACGTTCATCGGCGGGCTCACTGACATGAACCACATGCGTCTCCAAGCCTTCAAGCCAGCCCCGCTGCGCCAGACGCGAGAGCTGCTCAAGGCCGCGCTCGCTGCCGTCAAGGGCCACCATGGCGCGCGCCGGCACGCGAAAGCGCTCCGGAGCGATCAGCATGGGAACCTCCAGATGCTGCGCCAGATCTTCCAGGTGCGCGCCCAGTGAACCGCGCCCCTCACCGCAGTCATGCTGATGACCACAGCGCCCCAGCACCAGCAGATCGTCATGCGTACACTGCTCGCGAAGCGTTTCTCCCAGCACCCCGTGACGCTGCTGCACCTCGGGGGTCAGCGTATCATCCGCCAGCCGCGCCTGAAGCGCCTCGAGCATCTGGCGTCCCTGTTCGCGTGCCTGTCGGGCGGCCCGGCCTTCTTCCTCGGTCATCTGCTCGAGCATCTGCTCGCGGGCACCCAGCCCGATCTGCCCCGAGTAGTCCTCGGGACGATAGCCATGGTGCTCCAGCACGTGCAAAAGACACAGCGGCGTCCTGAGTCGGCGTGCCGCCCAGGCGGCGTAGTCACCGATGGCGCTGTCGGCGCGGGCCTGCTCATCGAAGCAGGCAATGGTGGTTCTGCTCATGTGAATCTCCCCAAACGCGAATCATCTTTCGAGTGTGGTTCATCCCGGGCGCCGGTGCCGCCGCCCGGGATCATGAAATCGCCGCTCAGTGACCGCCCGGCTCAATCACGCCCTCGGTCTTGTCATGCACCCCGAAGCGGTCAACCATGGTCTGACTGGCGGCGTTGAGTCCGATGACCTCGACCTCGGTGCCTTCGCGGCGAAATTTCATGACAATCCGGTCGAGTACCTCAACGGCAGTGACGTCCCAGAAATGGGCATGGGTGACATCGACACAGACCCGGTCCACGGCCTCCTTGACGTCAAAGGCATCGGCAAAGCGGGTGGTTGAGGCAAAAAAGACCTGCCCGCGCACGTGATAGGTGCGCCGGGAAGCGCCGCCCTGCTCGTCGAGCGCGCTGTCGATATGCAACATGCGACCGATCTTGTTGGCAAAAAAGAGCGCCGCCAGCAGCACGCCCACCAGAACCCCCATGGCCAGGTTGTGCGTCGCCACGGTGACACCTACGGTGGCCAGCATGACGATATTGGTGGTCAGCGGCTTTTTGGGCAGATCGCGAATCGAGCCCCAGTCAAAGGTGCCGATCGAGACCATGACCATCACTGCGACCAGTGCTGCCATCGGAATCTGCGCCACCCAGGGACCGAGAAACACCACCATGATCAAAAGGCCGATGCCAGCGGTCATGGTGGAAAGGCGCGTACGGCCACCGGATTTCACGTTGATCACGGTCTGACCAATCATGCCACAGCCGGCCATGCCGCCCAGAAAGCCGGTCGCGATGTTGGCAATGCCCTGCCCGCGGCACTCGCGGTTCTTGTCACTGGGGGTATCGGTCAGATCATCGACAATTGTGGCGGTCATCATCGACTCCAGCAGCCCCACCACGGAAAGCGTCAGCGCGTAGGGAAAGATGATCATGAGCGTGTCGAGATTGAGCGGAATATCGGGCATCAGAAATACTGGCAGGCTGCTGGGCAGCTCACCCATGTCACCCACCTTGTGAACATCAAGGCCCATGATCATGGAGATGGCCGTCATCAACACGATACACACCATCGGTGAGGGAATGACCTTGCCCACCTTCGGCACATACGGAAAGAGATAGATGATGGCCAGACCACCCAGCATGATGGCGTAGACCGTCAGCGTGGCATTGGCGCCGGTGATCTCCGGCAGCTGCGCCATGAAGATCAGGATGGCCAGGGCGTTGACGAAACCGGTGACCACCGAGCGGGACACAAAGCGCATCAGGCTGCCCAGTTTCAATACCCCCCAGAGCACCTGCAAAAGGCCGGTCAGGATGGTCGCGGCAAAGAGATACTCAAGACCATGATCGCGCACCAGGGTCACCATCAAAAGCGCCATGGCACCGGTCGCCGCTGAAATCATCGCCGGGCGCCCGCCGGTAATGGCAATCACCACCGCCATCGAAAATGACGCATAAAGCCCGACCTGCGGGTCAACGCCTGCGATGATCGAAAAGGCGATCGCCTCGGGAATCAACGCCAGCGCGACCACCAGTCCTGACAATACGTCAGGGCGCACGTTGGAAAACCAGTTCTGTCTTATTGAGCCTCTCATGCTCATCTTCCCTTCTGCGGTTGAAAAATTCATGGCGTCTTCAAAGGAAGACGCACGCTATTGCTGCCAGCGGCCTGACGCTGTGCGCCGGGCCTGAATATGGATGGCCTGTCCCATGGGCTGACACAAGGCGACAGGACATGAATGCGCAGGGCCGGATGCCGACCAGCGCTACACGATGGTTCAGATACCATTGTCCCGTTAGAAACATGACAGGGCGTGCGGGCCAGCCAATGGGTGGCGCGCGATGGTATTCAATCTTCAGGTCAGGATTTCAAACAAAACCACGGAGATTTGACGCCAGAGGCGTCACGACTAAAGCACTCGTGCGAGTGCGCCACTCGGGTGAGCGGTTATCCCTGAAGGGCTCAGGGTGGCGTAAGGCGCCAGGAGGTCGTGACAGGCATCGAGATCATTGTGTCAACTCATCAAGGAGGTCATCAATTGCGGCGCAGTCTAACAGCCCAACCGTCATTGTGCATCCCGGGGTAGCGCATGATGCGTTCAGCGCCGGCATGAAAAAGGGACCGTGATCAACATCACGGCCCCCGGTACGCAGGGCAGAAAAACGCCTGCCCAGTGAATACAGCGCTTAGTTTGTCTGTTCAGGTACGAATTCAGCTTCGATTCTCAGCGTGACTTCATCGCTGATGCCCTGCTTATCGTCTTCGGGCAGCAGGTAATTGATGGCGTAGTCGCTGCGCTTGATCGTGGCTTCGCCGCTAAATCCGATGTGGTATTTCTCATCGAAGGCATAAATGCCGCCGCGGTTGAATTCGGCTTCAATCTCGACCGGATGTGTCTGACCGTTGAGTGCCAGATCACCGGTAATGGTGGCCTCGTTGTCACCATCGATTTCGATGCTGGTAGAGGTAAAGGTGGCCGTACCGTACTCGGCGCTGTTGAAGAAATCCTCACCCTGCAGGTGCTCACCCAGATCGCTGCCGGTCAGTACCTTGTTCAGCGGAATCTGGATTTTCAGGTTGCTGTTGCCGGGCTCTTCACCAAGCCTGAGCTCACCGGAAAGGTCTGCAAACTGGCCTTCATAGTGCGAGAAGCCGTAATGATCCACGCCCCAGGTAATCTTGGAGTGCAGCGGATCGATCGTGTAATTGCCGGCTGGCACGTCGTTGATATTGTCGGTTTCCGGCGCCTTGTCGGCCATGACCGGTGCGGCGCTCAACAGGCCTGCCAGCAATGCGGCGCCCAGTGTAGTCGTTTTCTGCATGTTTCCATCTCCCTGAGTGACCCAATCGGTGCAGGTTACAGCATAGGTTAAATTGATGAATTTTGCGGTACGTCTGACCTGGTCAATGCCTGACTCAGTCCCTGGTACTTCCGCGCATCTGCTCAAAGATTTTGGTAATTTCCAGCGGCAGCGGGAACACGATGGTCGAAGCATTCTTGTTGCTCATGTCGCTCATCGTCTGCAGATAGCGAAGCTGCAATGCAGCCGGATTTTTCGACATGATCTCGGCGGCTTCCACCAGCTTTTCGGACGCCTGCATCTCCCCTTCGGCCGCGATGATCTTGGCGCGACGTTCACGTTCGGCCTCGGCCTGACGGGCAATCGCGCGCACCATGTCCTCGCTGATATCGACCTGCTTGATCTCGACATTGGACACCTTGATGCCCCACGCCTCGGTCTGCTGATCAAGGATGGTCTGAATGTCATCATTGAGACGATCGCGTTCGGAAAGCATTTCATCGAGATCATGCTTGCCCAGCACCGAACGCAGCGTGGTCTGCGCAATCTGGCTGGTGGCCATGCCATAGTTCTCGATCTGAATAATGGCGCGTTCGGGGTCGACCACCTTGAAATAGACCACTGCATTGACCCGTACCGTGACGTTGTCGCGAGAGATCACGTCCTGCCCCGGCACATCCAGCGTGACGGTACGCAGGTCCACCGTATCCATCTTCTGGATCACGGGCACGATGAAAAAGAGCCCCGGGCCCTTCACGCCCTGAAAGCGTCCCAGAAAGAACACCACGCCGCGCTTGTATTCGGGCAGCACCTTCACCGAAGCGGCAAGAATAAACACAATGACAACAACGGGAATCAGATAGCTCAGCATGTAATGTCTCCCTGACAGGGCCTGGTGAATTATTCGTGCGTGGGTGTTGCATGATCCGTGGATGAGGCTGCGTCGAGTATCAGCACAAGGCCGTGTACCTCACTGACACGACGCTGCTCGCCTTCTGCCACGGGCGTGGTGCTGCGCGCCTGCCACCGCTCGCCCTGAACGCGCACATAACCGTGATAATCCCCCTGATGATGCTCGGTAAAGCGCCGCGTGGCTTCACCCACGGCGCCGATGACCTCCTCGCGCCCGCCCATCGGGGTGATGTGGCGAAAGCGCAAAAAGCGCATCACGATCCAGAGTAAAAAAGCGCCGAGCAGCAGCGCAGTAGCAACGACCAGTCCCATACCCAAGGCGCTATCTCCACCGGGCAACAGACCCGCGTTGACCATCATCGAGGCGCCGGCCACAAAAACCAGCAACCCCAGCAGTCCCACCACGCCAAAGGTGGGTGTGACGGCTTCAATGCCGATCAGCAAAAGCCCCAGCAGCAGGATCAGGATGCCATCCTCGATGGCCAACGGCGTGGCCGCCCAGGCAGGCAATGCCACCAGCGAGAGAGCAAGAAAGGTCAGTATGCGAGGTGCAGGTTTCATCAGCCCTCCCGGCAGGCGCACTGCATCAGCTATTAATGATTAACAGGGTACACCTGCCGACTGCACTGTGTCTGAACGAATCACCGGAAAGGATGAGATGAAAAGCGCCGGGCAGAACCCGGCGCAGGAAAGCCATGACGCCTCAACAAGAATCAGCAGAAGCGGCGAACGGCGCACTCCACACCGCGCAGCTCGGCCAGCCCCTTGAGACGTCCGATCAGCGGATAGCCGGGATTGGTGGTGCGCCTGATATCGTCACAGAGCATGTGACCATGATCGGGTCGCATCGGCAGTCGAGCACCGCCCTCCTCAAGCCGGCGGCGCTCTTCTTTTACCAGCTCGCCGATCACGCCGACCATATCGACATCGCCATCCAGATGCTCCGCCTCGATAAAACTCAGGGGGTCATCCGCGTCGCGCCGAGTAGCGCGCAGATGCACGAAATGAATGTGCGGTGCGAACTCACGCGCCATGGCGATGAGATCGTTGTCCTCGCGCACGCCATAGGAGCCGGTGCAAAATGTCAGGCCGTTGGCCGGGCTTTTGATCTGATCGAGCACCCAGCGGGCGTCCTCGGCCGTCGACACGATCCGGGGCAGTCCCAAAAGCGGGCGCGGCGGGTCATCGGGATGCACCGCCAGCCGCATGCCCAGCCGCTCGGCAACCGGCACTACCTTCTGTAGAAAGTGGCGATAGTTGCTTCGCAATCGTTCCGCGTCGATGGCCTCATAGGCGCGAAGGTTTTCGAGAAACTGCGCCAGGGTGTAGTGCTGATCCGCGCCCGGCAGTCCGGCGATCAGCGTGGTGACCAGCCGCTTTTGTGCCTCGTCATCCATGCGTTCAAAACATCGACGCGCCGCGGCCTGCTCATCAGGGCTGTAGAGTGACTCGGCGCCGGGACGCTTTAAAATGAAAAGCTCGAAGGCAGCGAAGGTGGTCTGGTCAAAGCGTAGTGCCAGCCCCCCGGTGTCGGTGGGCCATGCAAGCTCGGTGCGCGTCCAGTCCAGAATCGGCATGAAGTTGTAGCACACCGTGTCGATACCGCAGGCCGCCAGGTTTTCCAGCGTTGTGCAAAACACCTCGATGGCCCGATCGCGCGCTGTCGTATCCAGCGCCTGCTTGATCGCCTCCGGCACCGGCACGCTTTCCACCACTGACCACGACAGCCCCGCCGCCTCGATCAGCGCCTTTCGCTCGACAATGGCCTCCACCGACCAGGGCGTGCGTGGATCGTGGCCGTGCAGCGCGGTAACGATGCCAGTGGCCCCGGCCTGGCGAATCTCGGATAGCGTGACCGGATCATCGGGGCCGAACCAGCGCCAGGTGTGTTCCATGCCCTTGTTCTCCCTGTAGCGTAAACCGTGAAAACTCCCCGGCAAATCCTGAAACCCGTTCAGACGTTCGCCAGATGCTGCTCAAGAGCTGCGCGCATGCCGAGATGCTCGATCGCCTCCAGCGCCTTTTGCACCTGCTGACCAAAGCGCGGCGCGCTCACCAGTGCCGGCGAGAAGATCGCCTCGATCGCCATGGCGGCCGCTGCCCGATCGGCGCTGCGCTCATGAGCATGACACTGCGCCAACTGCTCGGACATCGGATCACTGACCGGATACGCCTGGCCCTGCTCGTCAACGCCGCGGGTATAGCGAATCCAGGCGGCCACGCCAAACACGGTGGCGGCCAACGCATGCTCATCATCACTGGCGGCCAGACGCGCCTCGCCACCGCGCAGCCAGCGCTGGGGCAGCTTCTGCGAGCCGTCCATCGCGATCTGGTGGAGCCGGTGACGCAGGCTGTCGTTGCCAAAACGCGCCATCAGCGCGTCGGCGTAACCGTCAAGCGACACGCTCTCCGGCATCGACAGGGTCGGTGCGGCTTCTTCCAGCATGTAGCGGCGCAAAAGCTTTTGCAGCAGCGGATCCTGTACCGCTTCGGCCACCGTCTCTACGCCCATCAAGGGGCCGGTATAGGCCAAAAGCGAGTGCGCGCCGTTGAGCATGCGAAGTTTCATGGTCTCGAACGGTGCCACGTCCTCGACCATCTCGACGCCGGCCTGTGCCCAGTCGGGCCTACCCTGCGGAAAGTGATCCTCGATCACCCACTGCAAAAAGGCCTCGCTGACCACGGCCGCCGGGTCGTCACAGCCCAGCGCCTGCAAACGAGCGAAGGCCTCCTCGTCCATGGCCGGCACGATGCGATCCACCATACTGGAGGGAAAGGCCACCTGGGTGGCGATCCACTCGGCAAGCTCGGTATCCCGCCGTTCGGCCAGCGCCACCACGGCGCGCCGGGTGCGTTCGCCATTGTCCGGCATGTTGTCACAGGAGAGCACCGTGAAAGGCGCAATGCCGGCCTGTCGACGCCGAGCCAGCGCCTCGACCAGAATGCCCGGCGCCGTGCGAGGCGCCTGCGGCTGGGCGATGTCGGCGGCAATGGCCGGATCGTCACTCAGGAGCGTGCCTTCGCTGGGGCTCAGGTAATAGCCCTTTTCGGTCACCGTCAGCGTCACGATGCGGGTATCTGCATCGCTCAGGCGCGACAGCAGCGCGGGGAGATCCTCGCCGCGCAGGCCCTGCGCATCGGTGCCGGTAAACAGCGTCTCATTAATCGCACGAATCTCGCGCAGGGTGACATGGGCGCGGTCGGTATATTCGGCCAGATGGTAGCGAAATCCCTGATCACGCAGGGTCTCAACCAGCGCGCGATTGCCGCGGATATTGACGCTGCAGATGCCCCACTCACGCTCGCCACGCGCGATGCACTGCTCGACCACCTGCGCCTGATGCGCCCGGTGAAAGGCGCCCAGCCCCAGGTGCACGATGCCAATACGCCCGGGCGCGTGTTCGGATGGAATACGTACCGCCTCAATGGCGTCCTGATGGTCGGATGGGCTCATTAATCTCTCCTTGTCTGTGGCGTCTGCACTTCCGAAACGCCCCGTTATCCTGCCGGTCCCATGACCAGATTGGGCAGCCACAGCGAGATGGCCGGGATGTACATCACCAGCCCCAGCACCGCGAGGTTGCAGAGCAGAAACGGGATGATGGCGCGGGCGACCTGGCTCATGCGGATCTCGCCAATCCCCGACACCACGAACAGACAGATGCCTACCGGCGGCGTGGTCAGCCCGATCATCAGATTCAGTACCGCCATGATGCCAAAGTGCACCGGGTCGACCCCGACGCCGGTCGCCACGCCCAGCAGCGCCGGAAACAGGATGATCAGTGCCGCGATGGTTTCCATGAAGGTGCCGACAAACAAAAGGATCAGGTTGAGAATCAGGATCACCATCAGCGGGTTCTCGCTGATCCCCAGGATGCCGTCGGCAATCATCTGCGGGATGCGCTCGCTGGTCAGAATCCAGCCAAACAGATTGGCCAGTCCCACCAGCATCATCAGGGCAGCAGACGTCAGGGCGGCATCGACAAAAAGCTTTGGCAGGTTACGCCAGTTCAGCCCCTTGTAGACGAACATGCCCACCACCATGGCGTAGAGACACGCCACGATCGAGGCCTCGGTCGGTGTAAAGAAGCCGCCGATGATCCCGTAGAGAATGATAAAGGTCATCAACAGCGCCCAAAACGCGCTCTTGCCCTCCACCAGAATCTCCTTGAGCGTGGCGCGCTTCTCCTTCGGATAGCCTCTTTTGACCGCCAGCACGTAGACCGTGATCATCATCCCGAGTGCCAGCAGAATGCCCGGCACCACGCCTGCCATGAACATGCGCCCGACTGAAATACCGGACAGCGAACCGACAATGATCATCGGTACGCTGGGCGGGATAATCGGCCCGATCGTTGAGGAGGCGGCGGTGACGGCCGCGGCAAAGGGCTTGTCATAGCCAGCCTTTGCCATGCCGGGAATCATGACCGAACCCACGCTTGCCGCATCAGCCACGGCGGTGCCGGAGATGCCGCCAAAGATCATCGAGCCGCCCACGTTGGCAAGGCCCAGCCCGCCGCGGATATGACCGACCACGGCGTTGGAAAAACGCACGATGTGCTCGGTGATGTTGCCCACGTTCATCAGGTTACCGGCCAGAATGAAGCCCGGAATACACAGCAAAACAAAGGAATCCATGCCGGCAAACATGCGCTGGGGCACGATGGTCAGCGGAATACCAGCCGTAAGGAGATAGGCCGCCGACGAGATCCCCAGGGCAAAGGCGATCGGAATACCGGCAAACAGCAGTACAAAAAACACCGCAAACAGCATTAATACTTCCATGGTGCTACCTCCGCTCGCCGCCAGGCGCTGCTTTGTCGTGACGGGACAGGCCCAGAAGTCCGGCCACGGCCTCGATGGCACCGATCACGCCGTACAGGATGACCATGGCGAACAGCACCACGGTGGCGCCAAAGATCCACTGCATCGACACCTTGAGTGCCGGCGATGTCTGAAAGGCGCCGATGCTGGCGTACTGCCAGGCATAGGGCAGGATTACCCAGGCAAAGCCTGCCAGCACCACGCTGATCAATAGCTGATAGAGACAGGCGCCCCGCACGCCGAAGCGATGATGAAAAAGTTCCAGGCTGATGTGCTTGCCGCGGCGCATGACCAGGCCTGCGCTGACGGCAATCATCATGATAAAGAGATAGCGTGACAGCTCCTCGGTCCAGACCGGGGCAGCCGGCAGCACCAGACGCCCCAGAATCTGCAGGATCACCACGCCGGCAATGGTGACCAGTATCAGACCGGCCACCGTTGCCAGTATTCGATCCATGACGTTGACCAGGCTGCCGAGCATCCCGCCCAAGCGCGGTACACGACCCAGCACATCGAGTGCTTCCAGCGCCTCGCTGGCCCGCTTTTCAGTGTCACTCACGTTGTCTCTCCCTGCTGTCACGCCCCTTGAGCACGATGCACAAGGGGCGTGAGGATCAGCGATTTACCCATGACTCGAAGACGAGCCGACAGCCCTCAGAGCTTTTCGATGCGCTCGAGAAGCTCGGTCTGCTCGGGGTCAAGCGCCTTTTTGATGGCCGGCATGGCCTTTTTGGCGAAGGCGTCGGTGTCGACCTCGACAAAGGTCATGCCCTTGTCCTTGAGCGCTTTTTCAAGGCGCTTCTGGTCTTCGGCGAAAAGCTCGCGCTCATAGCTCTGCATGTCGCCGGCGGCGTCACGCACCACCTTTTGCAGGTCATCCGGCATGCCTTCGAGCTGGCGCTTGCCGATCACGACATAGATCCAGCTTCTGACGTGGTCGGTCATGTTGACGACCTTTTGCACCTCGGAAAGACTGGCGCTTTCGATCAGCGACAGCGGGTTTTCCTGCGCATCGATGGTGCCCTGCTGCAGCGAGGTAAATACTTCGCTGAAGGCCATGGGCGTGGGGCGTGCCCCCAGTGCCTGCCAGGTATCGACAAACAGTGGCACGTTGGGCACGCGCAGACGCAGGCCCTTCAGATCATCGGGTGTTCTGATTTCACGATTGGCGGTCAGCTCGCGTGCCCCGCGCTCGAACCAGGTCAGCGGTACCAGGCCGGTGCGCTCGGTGATCTGCGCCTCGATCTCGCTGCCGATGTCACCGTCAACCGCCTTTTCGAGCTGCTCGCTGTCGCGGAAGGCATAGGGCACGGCCATCATGGCCGCCTTGGGTGCCCAGTTCTGCAGGCTCTCCCCGGTAATGGTGATATCTGCCGTGCCCAGCTGGATGGAGTTGATCATGTCCATCTCGTTGCCCAGCTGCTCATTGGGATAGACCTGCACTTCGATGCGACCGTCGGAGTTTTTCTCGACCGCCTCCTTGAAGTGCATGGCGGCCTTGTTCCAGATGTTCTGCTCGTTGGCCAGGTGGCCGAACTTCAGCGTGTAATCGGCGGCCTGTACCGGTGTGGCCATGGCCAGAACGCCGGCGGCCAGCACGCCGGCACTGATGAGCTGCGACAGACGCAGGCGAGACAATTGACGCATCGACATACCTTGCTCCTTCAGGGCCTGGGCCCCGATTCAAAATCCAGCGTTGGGATCATCGGCTGCCCGGCAGCCCTTATCTATCGCCCTGCTCCCTTTCAAGCAGGACGCCATCGGCCTACCAGTGCCAGAGCGTGCCATCCTCGAGCCGATTGACCGGCAGGCTGGCGCGCTTGTAGGGGTATTTCGCCGCCAGGGCCTCGTCGATATCCACGCCGTGGCCGGGCACTTCACCCGGCGTGAAATGGCCATCCTCGAAGCGATAGGCATGCGGGAAGACAGCGTCGGTTTCCTCGCTGTGCGGCATGTGCTCCTGAATACCGAAGTTGGGCACCCAGGTATCGAAATGCAGCGCCGCGCCCATGCAGACCGGGGAGAGATCGGTCGGCCCGTGAAAACCGGTGCGCACGTGGTACAGCTCGGCCAGTGCCGCGATGCGGCGCACATGGGTGATACCGCCGGCATGGGTCAGGGTGGCGCGGATATAGTCGATCGACTGCGACTCGATCAGCTCACGACAGTCGTGAATGGAGTTGAACACCTCGCCCACCGCCAGCGGCGTGGTGGTGTGCTGGCGGATCATGCGAAAGGCAGCCTGGTTTTCGGCCGGCACGCAGTCCTCGAGCCAGAACAAATGATAGGGCTCGACTTCCTTGCCCAGCCGCGCCGCCTCGATGGGCGTCAGGCGGTGGTGCACGTCGTGCAGGACATGCAGGTCGTCGCCGAAGCGCTCGCGCACGGCTTGGAAGAGCTTGGGCACATGGTTGAGATACTTCGAGGTGCTCCAGACGTTTTCACTCGGCAGGCTTGAGTCGGCCGGTTCATAACGCTCGCCGGGCTTTTTGGCCACCCCATAGGTGGAGGCAATACCGGGAATGCCGCACTGTACGCGTACGGCGCGATAGCCCAGCTCGACATGACGGGCGACCTCTTCCAGACAGCCCTCGATGTCGTGGCCGGTGGCGTGGCCGTAGACCATGACCCGATCACGGCTTTTGCCCCCCAGCAGCTTGTAGAGCGGCAGGCCGGCGGCCTTGCCCATGATGTCCCACAGCGCCATGTCCACCGCCCCGATCGCCGACATGGTGACCGGGCCACGGCGCCAGTAGGCGCCGCGATAGAAGAACTGCCAGATGTCCTCGATGGTGGAGGGATCACGTCCGATCAGCGCCGGCGCCACGTGCTCCTCGAGATAGGCGACAACCGCCAGTTCCCGGCCGTTAAGCGTGGCATCGCCGATGCCGTAGATGCCTTCATCGGTTTCAATCTTCAGCGTGACCAGATTTCGCCCCGGGCAGGTCACGATGACGCGCGCATCAACAATCTTCATAAGGATTCTCTGGCTGTGTCCATCAATGGCGCCAGGCTACCTGCATTATGATTGGCATACCAAATAGACATTGGTATACACCGGCGTCGCAAAGCTTCACGGCGGCCCTTAAAGTGTTGTCAGATAGGCTGTATCAGCAGGTCATGTTGAATATGCCGAAATTGGCATACCAGAAAGGAACCGTCTCGGATACGCTATTGCGTGCTGCCGATCACGGGTTGCAGTCATCAGGGAGGTCGGGATGCGCCGACAGTATCAGATCATTGGCGAGCAGATCGGTGAGCAGATCGACCGCGACGGCTATCACCCCGGGGACAGGCTGCCCACCGAACGTGAATACGCCGAGCGCTTTGATGTCAGCCGCACGGTGGTACGCGAGGCCTTTATCATGCTGGAGCTGGCCGGCCGCGTGGAGGTACGCAAGGGCTCGGGGACCTATGTCTGCCGTCCCGACGAGAGGCCGGCACGCCCGACAGCGCCATCCTCCCCCGGTCCTGTCGAGGATATCGGCCCCTTCGAGCTTCTGAAGGCGCGCCAGGTGGTGGAAAGCGCCGTGGCCGCGGCCGCCGCCGAACTGGTCACACCGAGCGATATTCGTGCCCTGTCGGCGCTACTGGCCCAGGAGCGCCAGGCGCTGGAGACTTCCACCGGCGGGCAGGAGCTGACCAACGCCCCCGATCAGGCCGACCAGGCCTTTCATCTGCTGATTGCCCGCGCCACTCAGAACACCCTGCTGGAAGACGCCGTTCTCCGACTCTGGGAACAGCGCGATCGCAGCCACATGTGGCGTCGCCTGCATGGGCGCATCATGGACTTCTCCTATCGTCGCAGCTGGCTGGCTGATCATGACCGTATTCTGGCCTGCCTCAAAAAACGCGACAGCGCCGGCGCCCATGACGCAATGTGGGCCCACATTGACCATGTGATGCATACGCTGTTTACCCATTCCGATACCGATGACCCGGGCTTTGACGGCTATCTCTTCACTCGCGGCATCGAGTCTCCCTCCTCCTGATCTTCCCTGCCGGTTCATGAATTACGGCCCACCCCCGGGTCGCCAGCCCCATGCATCTGACCTAATGTAGATAGCGACAGCACGAACACGCCTGCGTCCGGTACTGCACGCGGCGCGTCAGATAACAACACCAATACGGATGATCGGCAGCGTCATGGCGCTGCCCATGACGGGAGGTGGGCATGGCCTGGCTGGATTACGTGGTGATTGCGCTATATCTGGGCGGCTTTTTGCTGCTGGGGCAACTTTTCAGGCAACAGCACTCCGGCGAGGACTACTTTCTGGGCAGCCGGGGCTTTGGCTGGTTTCCACTGTCACTGTCCGCTGCCGCCACGCAGCTGTCGGCGGTGAGTTTCATCTCGGCGCCCGCCTTTGTCGGCATGAAGGAAGGCGGGGGTCTGATATGGCTAACCTATGAATTCGCCGTACCGCTGGCGATGATTGCGCTCATCGTGCTCTTTTTTCCGACGCTTTACGCAGCCGGCGTGGTCAGTATCTATGGCTACCTGGAAAAACGCTTCGGCCGCAGCACCCGTATCCTTTTGAGTCTTGTCTTTCAGCTTTCGCGCGCCTTCGCCACCAGCGTGATGGTCTACGCCATTGCATTGATTCTCACCCACGCCATCGGTCTGCCGCTGTGGGCCACCATCGTGGTGATCGGCGTCGTCACGCTGGTCTACGCCTGCCAGGGCGGCATGAAGGCGGTGGTCTATGGCGATGTCATCCAGATGATTCTGCTGGTGATCGGGCTGGTGGTCTGCCTGGTGTTTGCCCTGTCCCTGATCGGTGGCTGGGACGTCTTCATGGCCAATGTCGACCCGGCGCGTCTTGAAACCGTGCGCTTTGATGATTTTGGCATCGGCCAGGACAGCAACGGCTTTGGCTTCTGGCCCATGGTCATCGGCGGCCTTTTCCTTTACGCCGCCTATTACGGCGCCGATCAGAGCCAGGCCCAGCGGCTTTTGTCCGCCCGCAACGCGCGCACCGTGCGTCATACCCTGCTGGCCAACGGGCTGCTGCGCTTTCCGGTCACGCTGTGCTACTGCCTGCTCGGGCTGGTGCTGGGCACGTTTGCCATCACGCATCCGGAATTTCGCGCACTGGTGCCCGAGGACGAGCCGGACCTGATGGTCCCGCTGTTCATGCGTGACTACCTGCCTGCCGGGCTGACCGGCATCCTGATCGTGGCGATTTTCTCGGCGGCCATGTCCTCGGTCAGCTCGGCGATCAATTCGCTCTCGGCGGCCAGCGTCGAGGATCTGTTCGTGCGCGGGCGCCACATCGATGAAAAACGCTATATGCGTCTGTCGCGCCTCACCTCGGTGTTCTGGGGCGTAGTCTGCATTGCGCTGGCCTTTTTTACCGGCAATATCGCCTCGACCATCATCGAGGCGATCAACAAGGTCGGCTCACTCTTTTTCGGACCGATGCTGGCGACCTTTCTGGCCGCCATTCTGATTCGGCGTATCAACGGGACAGGGGCCAACTGCGGGCTGGTGGCCGGCGTGGCGCTCAATGCCTTCCTGTGGCTTTACGTGCCGGAGCTTTTCTGGTTCTGGTGGAACGTGACCGGGGCAGTCACCATGCTGGTGGTGGCGCTGATAGTGAGCGCCGTGACGCATCGCCGCACGCACAGCGATGTCATGCCCGACGCCGTGCTGGATCTGCACATGCCCACGGTCGCAACGCTGGGCGTATTTTTTGTGGCTATCGTCGGGTTCAGCGTATGGCTGCCGACCCTCCTGATCTGATGCCCTTTCATCGATCTCTGAATTGAACCTTGATATCGAGACGGAACGTACCAAAATTCCTTGAGTAGAACGTGATGGCGTGCCCTGCAGACACGTCATGGCGCCGGCAGGATATGGCCGTTTTCACTGATCTCGACAAAAGGATGTGACTCATGAGCAGTGCAACAACACGCAATATCAAGGAAGCCAACCAGAAAGCCGCGACGAAGCTCTATCCGACGCGCAACGATATTCCCGAAGGCGAGCGCGAAAAGGTCGTGGCCATGATGAACGCCCGCCTGGCCGAACTGATCGACCTGGCACTGGTGATCAAGCAGGCGCACTGGAACCTCAAGGGCCCGCAGTTCATTGCGGTACACGAGATGCTCGACGGTTTCCGCAGCACCATGGATGCTCATGTCGATGAAGTGGCCGAACGTCTGGTGCAGCTGGGCGGTACGGCGCTGGGCACGGTACAGCTCGTCTCCCAGAATACGAGCCTTGCAAGCTACCCGGCCGATATTCATCGCATTGAAGATCATCTCAAGGCACTGGCCGATCACTACGCCGGTGTAGGCGCCACGGTGCGCAAATCCATTGACGAAGCCGACGAGCTTGGTGATGCCGACTCCTCTGATCTGCTGACCAGCGTCTCGCGCACGCTCGACAGCAACCTGTGGTTCATCGAGGCCCACATGCAGGAAGGCGCCTGAGTTTCAGGCCTGTCGTGACGGCCACCCTGCCGTCGCGTGCAAAAAGATAACGGGAGCGCTCCCTGAGAGCGCTCCCGTTTTTTTGATACACAATCAGCCTTTAGCTCAGGGCATGTCAGGCATGTATTGAGCATCAATAATGGCGCCGCGATGGCCGATCACGGTGCCAGCCAGCCGGTGTCCCCAGCGGGCGGCCTGTTCCACATCACCGCCGGTCAGACGGCAGGCCAGATAGCCGGCGCTGAAGGAGTCCCCCGCCGCGGTCGTATCCACCACCTTGTCGACACGCTCACCGGCTACCTCATGGCGCCTGCCTTCATGTTCGATGAGACAGCTTTCGGCACCGCGCTTGATCACGATCTCGCTGACACCCTGCTCATGATAAAAATCAAACAGGGCCTCGGGCGTTTCAAAACCAAACAGCGCCTGGTCATCCTCAAAGGTGACAATGGCCAGATCCACCTGGGCCAGCAGGGCTTCGTGCGCCTGGCGGGCGTCATCGACGTCCGGCCAGAGCCTGGGGCGGTAGTTGTTGTCAAAGACAACCCGTACGCCGCGCTCGCGCAGTGCGGGCAGCCCCGCCAGCAGCCGCTCGCGCCCCTCGCCGGTCAGAATGGCCAGGCTGATGCCGCTGAGATAGAGCGTGTCGCAGTGTGCCAGACTCTGGAGCAACTGCTCGCCTTCCTCGCCATCGAACATGAAGCGGGCTGCGGCCTCGCTGCGCCAGTAGTGAAAGCGCCGCTCGCCTGCCTCATCGGTTTCGATGAAATAAAGCCCCGGCAGACGCGACTCAAGGGTTCTGACATTGTCGGTGCCCACGCCTTCCCGGGCAAAGCGCTCACGCATGGCCTGGCTGAAGCTGTCGGTGCCCAGCGCCGTGACGTACTCCACCTTCAGCGATGAGCCTGCAAGGCGGGCCAGATAGGCCGCCGTATTGAAGCTGTCGCCACCGAAGGTCTGATGGACGGACTGCCCTGGCCGGCCGTGCATTTCGATCATGCACTCACCCATAAGCGCGATGGTTGCTGACAAGATGGTTCTCCCTTTGCATTGTGTTTTGCGACGATGCACCCGAAGCTGGTATGACTCAAGCAGCCCCGATACTTTCCACACCTCATGACGTTCCCAAGAGAACAGCTTCAGGAGCCCCCATGGCACGCATCAGATGTCTGATTTTCGACTGCGACGGCACGCTGGTCGACAGTGAACCCCTGCTGGCCGACGTCCTGGCCCAGACCCTGCCCGAGGCGGGTCTGCCCTTTACCGCCAGCGATTATATGAACGAATTCCGCGGCGTGGTCTATGCCCATATCGTGGCGGCACTGGAAAAGCGTTACGGCGCCGTGGACGAGGCGCTGAAAAAGGAAACCGAAACGCGCATGCGCGCCCGTCTGATGGAAGGTCTCAAGGACAATCTGCAGATCATCGCAGGTATCGAGACGGCCATGGAGACGCTGGCACCGGACTATCTGTGCTGCGTGGCCTCCAACGGCCCGCTCAACAAGATTCGACAATCCATGGAAGTCTCCGGACTCGGGCGCTTTTTCGGCGATCATCTCTTTTCAGCCTATGAAGTGGGCCACTTCAAGCCTGACCCGGGCCTCTTTCTGCACGCCGCCCGTGCCATGGGTGCAGCACCGGAAGAGTGTCTAGTCATTGATGATGCCCCGGTGGGTGTGACCGCGGCACTGGCCGCCGGTATGCAGGTGGCCCATATCAATCATTTCCCCGATGAGGAACAGACGCCGGAACGCGCGCATGAACTGCTCCACATGAAGGATCTGCCGGCGCTGGTGCACACACTGAATCAGATCTGATTCGGGCACCATGGCGCCTGGCGGTGGTCAAAGCCATTATTGCCCCCATGTATTGTCAGACTCATGTATTGCCGGATCAGGGAGAAAACCGATGGCACGCAGCGAACAGGAAGTGATCGACGGGCTGTTTTCCCGCCTGAAGGAAGCCGAGGAACAGACCGGCGAGCGGGATGCCCAGGCGCAGGAGCGCATTGATGCCCACGTACGCGACCAACCCGGCGCGCCCTACTACATGGCACAGACGATTCTGGTACAGGAGGCCGCCATCAAGCGTCTCAACGCCCGCATCGAGGCGCTGGAACAACAGAAAAGCGAGAAGCGCAGCAGCGGCGGCTTTCTGGCCGGCATCTTTGGCGCTGGTCAGAATGAAGAAAGCCCCACCGAGCGGGGCCGGCGTGCGCCAGCCTCATCAGGACGCGCTGCCGCCAGTGGCCCGGGCCAGAACTGGCAGACCAACGGCCCGGCCGGTGGCATGCCCGGCAATGCCATGCGGGGCGGTGGTGGCTTTCTGGGCGGCGCCCTGCAAACGGCGGCGGGTGTTGCCGGCGGCGTGGTGCTGGGCAACATGCTGATGAACATGTTCGAAGGTCACCATGGCGAAGGGATGGCAGATGCCATCGAAGACCCGGTCGGTACCGATCATCAGGATGATCAGATGGCCGGCGACGACACCGGTGGCGATCAGGGCGGTTTTGAACCGGCCAGCCACGATGAGCCATCCGATGCGCCTTATGACGATGGCGGTTTTCAGGATGACAGTTCGTTTTTCGGCGGTGATGCGGGTGGCTTTGACGATTTCGACGAGCTCTGAGTCCGGGAGCTCCCGGGTCAGTCCTGGTCAGGATGTGCATTCTGCCGGCATCACGGCGGGCATGGACAAACCGCAACGACATCAGTACCATATGGCGCCTTCGGAGAGGTGGTCGAGTGGTCGAAGGCGCCGGTCTCGAAAACCGGAGTGGGTTCGCGCCCACCGAGGGTTCGAATCCCTCCCTCTCCGCCAGACATGAAAAACCGGTCCTCGTGACCGGTTTTTTTGTGCCCGGCTTCCGCCTTTCTCCAAACGCCAGACATGAAAAACCGGTCGTGATGACCGGTTTTTGTACGCCCCTGGGCTGCGAACGCTACCCCTGATAGGGCATGGACTGCGCCGCCGTGCCGGAAGCAGGCTGTACCGGCTCGGCCACACGACGCAGTTCGATATTTTGCGTAGTGTTGATCGGCTGGCCGTTGCAGTTCAACTGACGCAGGCGGTCATTGCCGATCACCTGAAAACTCATGCAGCTTTCATCGTTTTCGGGATCAAGCTGATAAATGACGGCCTGCGGGTCAACCGGACTGCCGCGCGTGACCACCCAGTCACCCGAGCGCGTCTGAACCTCACGTGCTGCGTCGCTACCCGGATTGTCGCGGCTCAGATAGCGCTGCTTGAGCGTATAGGTCGCGCCAAAGCCGGTCATGCCGGAAGACACAAGCGTCAGCTGGGTATCGATACCCTCACAGTCAGCACAGGGCAGCACGCCCTGCCAGCTTTCGGCCACGGACATGACCTGCGGTGCCGATGACACTTCCGGCTGCTGGCTGCAGCCACCCAGTGCCAGACCTGCTGCTGCCAGCATGATGCCGCTGGAAAAAGCTCTTTTCATGACGCGCCCCCGTTTGCCTTTATATGTCGTGATCCATGCAGGGCCCTGACCACGCATGGTTATAGGCAAACGTAGTCGAGCCGCATCAAACTGTCGTGACCTTCAGGAGACGATTCGATCACGTCCGCGTCCCTTGGCCTGGTAAAGCTTTTGATCCACCATCTCAACCAGTGCGTTGCTTTTCAGGCCCCGCCCATTGACGATGCCGGCCGAGAAGGTCACCTGCAGCCCACGCGGACTGAGATACTCAAGTGCCAGCGTATGGCGCAAACGCTCAAGGGCTTGAAGCGCACCGGCCAGATCGATTCCCGGCAGGATCAGCATGAACTCTTCCCCGCCCCAGCGCACCAGAATATCGCTGGCACGCAGCTGACGTGACAACACCTCGGCAAACTGCTGAAGAACCTGATCCCCCACGGTGTGGCCGTAGTCATCATTGACGCGCTTGAAATGGTCGATATCCAGCAGGGCCACGCTGATATCCATACTCTGACGCTCGGCCTGCTCAAGGGCAGCCTCGAGACTGCTGATGCCAAACCGGCGATTACGAATACCGGTCAGCTCATCATGGGTGGCGAGATACTCAAGGCGCACATTCTTTTCTTCCAGCGCCATCTCAAGCTTTTTGCGCTCGCTGATATCCACCAGAAAGACCACATCCCGTGGCCGGCCATCCTCGCCCTCGATGCGCACGCTTTCGACAATGACCGTATGGCGCTCACCGTTGCGTGCCACCAGCGCACACTCGCCAAAATGCTGGATATGGCCATGATGCCTGCCCTGCGCGCCATACTGCTGGCGCAGCAGATACTGATGGCTGCTGTAGGGCACCACCATCGAGAAGGGCCGACCGATCAGCTCGTGTTCTTCGTAGCCATGAAAGCGACAGTAGGCCGGATTGACCATCTCGAAACGACCATCTTCCGTCAGCACGCAAATGCCCATGGGTGTGGCATTGATGATGCTCGAGATGCACGCCTGGCTGCGCCGGAGCTCTTCATGCTGAAGGATCTGCTGGGTACAGTCCTGCAGCACAACCAGTACCCGCCTCGCTTCATTGTCGTCCTTCAGTCGACATCCGGTGAGGCCGAGCGCCATGCGTCGCCCGCAGCCATTGAAGCGAAGCCAGCGCACGCGAGGAGTCTGCCCCTGGCCGGCAGACACATGATCAAGATGCCAGTAATGCGCTGGATGACCATCATCTCCATCGGGATACCATTGCCAGGGCTCCTCTTCCTCCAGAGGCGCGAAATGATTCAGCAGGGTCCTGGCGGAATGATTGGCACCTTCAAGCGTGATGCGCTCACCACACCGGTAGATCAGTGCTGCGATATTCAGCCTATCGAGAGCCTCGATGGACGGGCAGTCGTCGGTGGAGGAAAGACAATGATTCATCTCGTGATGATTACCTTTTGTTACATTAATCGCGCTCATGTTCACATTATGAACATCGTGGTCCCCTCGCTGCCTGTTCAATCAATGCATTAATCATTCTCGATATGAAAAATACATTGCAAAGGGTGCAAACGGCACAATTCACATGGGCGGGAGACGTACAAAGGCATGAAATAACCGGACCAAAAACGAAGGAAGGAATAATGAAAGGAGACGTTCTTTACCAGCCAAAAGAATGAGCAGGCAGGCCCTGAACAGTGCCTGCCCGTCTGATCATATGCGCGACAACACGGGGTCGTTGTGTTGTTGATTAAAAATATAATCCTGACGACCATCCGTCTTGCATACCTTGACACTGCCACGCATTTCCAGCGCTCTCTTTTCAGCCCATTGGGCAGCAGTTCGCTTGGTATAAAAGCGTTTGATGGTCTGGTTCCTGTCATCACAAACCAGCCAGCGACCGTTTTGTTTTTTTACCAGATAGTTGAAAGACATCGTGACCTCTCCCTGGCAGCGTCATGTCCGTTATTGTCAAACAGCCATCCTTACCGTTTCCAAAGGCAGGTTCTTCATTTGCAGGAATTACTATAAGTCACCCCTCACGTTTTGCCAGATGCTTTTTATATCAAGGGCCCAATGGCCGGCCCAACAGGGAAATTCCCTGATGCCCTTTACAGATAATGACCCTTCTGGAGACTGCCATCGGCTGCTGTTCAAACATGACCCATCACCGAACGCCGTATGCCGCCGCCGATGGGTCACGCGGGGCTTTCCTCGGGTGCATGCACGTCCTGAAGGCGTACAATGACACCAACCAGCGAATTCGACTCACTACTCCCATGCGAGGTAGACCATGACATTCAGGGTATTCGTGGATGGCCAGGAAGGTACCACCGGCCTGAGAATTTTTGACTATCTGCACGCGCGGCAGGATATCGAACTGCTGCGCATCGACAGCGAACGACGCAAGGACAAGACCGAGCGGGCACGGCTGATCAATCAGGCCGACGTGGTCTTTCTCTGCCTGCCGGATGACGCCTCTCGCGAGGCCGCCGCGATGGTCGATAACCCTGATACCTGCCTGATCGATGCCAGCACCGCCTTTCGTACCGATCCCGAGTGGACCTACGGCCTGCCGGAACTGACACCGGGTCAGCGCGAGCGCATCCGGGCCAGCAAGCGCATTGCCAACGTGGGCTGCCATGCCAGTGCCTTCATCATGCTGGTACGTCCGCTGATCGAGGCAGGCCTTTTGCCGACGGACTACCCCTTCTCGGCCTTTTCATTGACGGGCTACAGCGGTGGCGGCAACAAAATGATTGCCGAGTATGAAGCCGACCAAAACGGCGCGCTGGATGCTCCTCGCCCCTACGCCCTGACGCTTTCCCACAAGCACCTGCCGGAAATGCGCCTTCATGGCGGCCTTGAGCACTCGCCGGTCTTCACCCCGATTGTGGGCAACTTCCTGAAGGGGCTGTCAGTCAATATTCCGCTTCAGCGCTCGCATCTGCCCGAAGGTACCAGCGTTGAAAGCATTACCCGTGCATGGCAGGCCCACTACGATGGCGCCCCTTTTGTACACGTGATGGCACCGGGGGATAGCGATGCCCTGGAAGGCGGGTTTTTTGACGTGACGGCCTGCAACGATACCAACCGTGTCGATCTGTGTGTCTTTGGCAATGAAGAGAGACTCGCGCTGGTCGCCCGCATGGACAACCTGGGCAAGGGTGCCGCGGGTGCTGCCGTGCAGAACATGAACATCCATCTGGGGCTGGAGGAAACCACCGGGCTGGCGCGCCGGCTCGGCTAGCCCCCCATCTCCCGGTGTGGCGAGCACCCGCCGGGAGACGATTCATGTTCAGGCATCGTGGGAACGTTCAATGACAGAGCGCGTCACTCCCTTTCAGCTGTTCATTCTGGTGCTGTCGATCTACGTCATCACCGCCATGGCCGTCAGCATACTGCTGACACTGCCACCGGAGCTTTCCCGCCTGCTGCAGTACATGGACTATATCGTCTGCCTGTTCTTTTTCATCGATTTCTGTCAACGCTTCATTCGCGCCGAAAGCAAGCTGGCCTACATGCGCTGGGGCTGGATCGACCTGCTGGCCTGCATCCCGGCCGGCTTCTTCCAGGGCGCCCGCCTGTTTCGCGTGGTGCAGGTGCTGCGCGTGCTGCGTGCGGTCAAATCGATGGAGATGATCTGGCAGCTGTTGTTTCGCAACCGCGCCGAAGGCGTGTTCGCCTCGGTCGCCACCGCCACGGTACTGCTGGTGGCCTTCGGCGCCATTACCATGCTGATGGTGGAAAGCCCCCACCCTGAAAGCCCGATCAATACCGCAGAAGAAGCGCTCTGGTGGGCAATCGTGACCGTCACCACCGTAGGCTACGGCGATTTCTATCCTGTCACGACCCTGGGACGGGTTGTGGCCGTCATGCTGATGATCGGGGGCGTGGGTCTCTTTGGCAGCTTTGCTGCCTATATCAGCTCGATCTTCATCGCCGATGACAGCGAGCGAGAATCCCGCGAGGCGCGCGCCCAGCGTGACATGACCCGTGCGCTCCATGAGCAGATCCGTGAATTGACCAGCGAAGTGCGGGAGCTGCGCACTCGACTCGATCAGCTGCATGACGCTCCCGAGTCTCCTTCCCGGCGACACTGCGATGACGAAAAACGCTCTGACCAGCCGCCTTGACGCAGGCTTGAGATGCCCCATGAGGCATAACGTCATATTTGCATTACGCTTTATGAAAAGGGAGCGACCCGCTGCCCCCCGTCCATACGCAAGCGATGCATGAGGCAAGCCCATGACCCAGACCGACAGTCAGCAGCAAAAGGCTGCCCCGCCAGCCGACGACACCACCATGTTCATCTTTGGCGCCAGCGGCGATCTGGTAAAACGCCTGCTGGTGCCATCGCTTTACAATCTGGACCGCGACGGCCTGCTGGATCAGGGCATGACCATTGTCGGGGTCGATATTGCCGAACACGATGACGAAAGCTTTCGCAAACATCTCAAGGACTTCATCGCCGACAAGGCAGCGGACAAGCATGCCGAGGGCGGCGGTCAGGAACTGGATGAGGAACACTGGCAGGATTTCGCCCGGCGCATCCATTATCTGCAGGGCGATTTCACCGAATCAAACGTCTTTGAACAGATCAAAGGCCATATCGAACAGGCCGACAGCGACAACGCGCTGTTCTACTGCGCCACCGCTCCGCGCTTTTTCGGCGACATCGCTGAAGGCCTTGGCAAGGCCGATCTGATGCAGGAAGGTGACAACCGCTACCGCCGCCTGGTGGTGGAAAAACCCTTCGGCCATGATCTCGAGTCGGCAAAGGCGCTTAACGCCCAGCTTTTAGAGGTCATGAAGGAAGAGCAGATTTATCGGATCGACCACTTCCTGGGCAAGGAGACCGTGCAGAACATTCTGGTCGCCCGCTTTGCCAACGTGTTGTTTGAGCCCTTCTGGAACAATCACTACATCGATCACATCCAGATCACGGCTGCCGAGACCGTGGGTGTTGAACAGCGCGGCAGCTTTTATGAAAAAAGCGGCGCCATGCGCGACATGGTCCCCAATCACCTCTTTCAGCTGCTGGCGATGATTGCCATCGAGCCGCCGGCCGCCTTTGGCGCCGATGCCCTGCGCAGCGAAAAGGCCAAGGTGCTGGGTGCCCTGCGCCCCTGGCCGCGCGATGAGGTAAGAAAGAACTCGGTGCGCGGCCAGTACCGTGCCGGCCAACTCAACAATGACGATGTTCCCGGCTATCGGGATGAGCCCAATGTGGCAGAAGACAGCAATACCGAGACCTACGTCGCCATGAAGATGATGGTCGACAACTGGCGCTGGGTGAACGTGCCGTTTTATCTGCGCACCGGCAAGCGGCTGAGTGCCCGCGATACCGAAATCGCCATCTGCTTCAAACCGGCCCCCTATGCCCAGTTTCGCGGCACCGACGTTGAGCGCACGGCCTCCAACTGGCTGATCATCCAGATTCAGCCCAATGAGGGCATGTGGTTCGACTTTCAGGCCAAGCGCCCGGGGCCGGAGCTTGAGATGGATACCGTCAAGATGGGCTTTGCCTACAAGGACTTCTTCGACCTGCCGGCCGCGACCGGCTACGAAACCCTGATCTATGACTGCCTGACCGGCGATCAGATGCTGTTCCAGCGCGTGGACACGATCGAAAACAGCTGGCGCGCCGTTCAGCCCTTCCTCGATGCCTGGGCCGAGGATGACAGCGTGGAAGGCTACGACGCCGGCTCCGAGGGCCCGCAGAGTGCCCATGATCTTCTTGGTCGTGATGGCCGCGAATGGCACAAGATCGGCGAGGTCACAGGTCCCGGTGTCGCACCAACGCCGGGCAGCCTGCGCCGATAATCTCATCGAGTGTCCTGCGAAGGCCTGCCGGGCCTTCGCAGCGCCTGCGCGTTCTGACACGTCCCCATTGTCACTTTCTTATCAGGGGTTAGTGAGCCTGCTGCCTGCCCACCTTGTCGAAACACCTCTCGCTGAACCAGGTTAAAGGGACGCCTCTTTTCCTGGGCACTGCACGATGCAGTGTCTGTCCCTCAGCATCCGTCCTGACCCGGAGGTCACGACATGAAAGCACTCTGCTGGCACGGCAAGAATGATGTTCGTTACGACACGGTACCCGACCCCACCATCGAGGATGCACGCGACGCCATCGTCAATGTCAGCAGCTGCGCCATCTGCGGCTCCGACATGCACCTGTATGATCACTTCATTCCGGCCATGGAATCCGGCGACGTGCTGGGTCACGAGTTCATGGGCGAGGTGATGGAAGTCGGCAGCGAGACGCGCAATCTCAAGGTCGGCGACCGGATCGTGGTGCCCTTTACCATCACCTGCGGGGAATGCGAGCAGTGTCGTCGCGGCAACTTCTCGGTCTGCGAACGCTCCAACCGCAACCGCGCACTCGCGGACACGGCCTTCGGTCACGCCGGTTCCGGGCTGTTTGGGTACTCACACCTTACCGGCGGCTACGCCGGCGGCCAGGCCGAATACGTGCGTGTGCCCTTTGCCGATCACACCCATATCAAGGTGCCGGATACGCTCACCGATGAGCAGGTACTGTTTCTCGGAGACATCTTCCCCACCGGCTGGCAGGCCGTGGTGCAGTGCGACATCCAGCCCACCGATACCGTGGCCATCTGGGGTGCCGGCCCGGTGGGTCAGTTCTGCGTGCGCAGCGCCATCATGCTGGGCGCCGAGCAGATCATCATGATCGACAACGTCCCCGAGCGGCTGGCCATGGCCCGCGCCGGCGGTGCCACCACGATCAACTTTGATGATGAAAGCGTGCTGGAGCGGCTCAATGAGCTGACCCGCGGCAAGGGCCCCGAGAAGTGCATCGATGCGGTAGGCCTTGAAGCCCATGCCACCCGCTCGCTGGACAGCGTCTATGACCGGGTCAAGCAGGCCGTGATGCTGGAAAGTGATCGCGCCCATGTACTGCGCGAGATGATCTATGTCTGCCGTCCGGCCGGCGTGATCTCGATTCCGGGCGTCTACGGCGGGCTGGTCGACAAGATTCCAGTGGGGGCGCTGATGAACAAGGGCCTGACGGTGCGCACCGGTCAGACCCACGTCAAGCGCTGGGCCGATGACCTGCTGGCGCGTATCGATGATGGCCAGATCGATCCGTCGTTTGTCATTACCCACTCGATGGGACTCGACCAGGGGCCGGACATGTATAAAACCTTCCGGGAAAAACAGGACGGCTGCATCAAGGTGGTGCTCAAGCCCTAATCCCTGGTTCTCCTTCAAAAGGCCCCTTTTAAAAGGCATACCTGTCAAAAGACAGAGGAGACGCTTGCATGACGACATCGCATCATCTGTCCGCCAATCCGGGCAACCATGGCGGCCCGCGCTCGATGGATGCCAATGATCGCCTGGCCCGCGTTATCGGCTGGGCCGGCGTGGGTCTGGGGCTGGCGGAGCTTTTCATGCCGGGACGTATTACGCGCTCGCTGGGCATCGAAGGTCATGAAAACTGGGTGCGCGCCTGTGGCGTGCGCCAGATCGTGACCGGGCTGGGTGCCCTGAGCGACAACCCGGCGCCGGCCCTCAAGCTCCGAGTGGCCGGCGACGCGCTGGATCTGGCGGCGCTGGCCTGGGTGCGTCGCGAGCCGCACGCGCATCACGGCAACATTGATCGCGCCATGCTGGCCGTGGGGGCGTGCACGGCACTGGAAGGCTGGTGCGCCGGCAAGCTGCATCGCCGCCATGACTACATGGGCGGCGTCACGCCTGACTACAGCGACCGCTCGGGCTTTCCAAAACCGATCGCGCAGATGCGCGGCATTGCCAACGATTTTGAAACGCCCGCGGACATGCGCGCAGCCCTGCCGATGCCACGCTATCAACCCGGTGAGCCGCGCATCACTGGCTGATCCGGTCGGTCATCCGCCCTGTCGCCACATCCGGCCGGCACGGGGCGGCTTTTGGGCTCAAGGCGCCGGGGTCAGATGCGACAGCGCAAACCCGGCAATCGCCGTATCCTGCACGCCTGTACCGGTCAGATCGCACACCGTGATCTGATCGGCTCTGTTGCGTGGCGACTGACTAGAGGCAATCACCTGCCCCAGCTCCCGCACCTCAAAGGGTGGCGTGCTGCCGGCCCAGGCCTTGAGCTCGCCGTTGGTCTCGCTCTGGGCGCGGGTATCGGCCACGAATACGTCGGCACGCGTCATGACCGACGCCTCCAGCTCGCGCTTTTCCGGACTGTCCGAGCCCATCGCGGTGACATGCACGCCCATGGGCAGATGTGAGTCATCAAGCAGCGGCGATTTCGACGGGGTGGTGGTGACAATCACATCCGCCTGGCGACAGGCACTTTTGATATCGCTCTGCACGTTGACGGTGAGGTCAGGAAATCTCGCTCGCATGCGCTCGGCATACGCGCTGGCGCGGTCGGTATCGCGCGCCCACACATCAACGGTGTCGATGTCGCGTACCAGTTTCAGGGCGGCAATCTGCAGTTCGGCCTGCACGCCGGCACCGATCACGGCCGCGCGACGGCTCTCCTCTCGTGACAGATGCTTCGCCGCGATGGCGCCCGCCAGCGCGGTGCGAATATCAGTGAGATAGCCCTCGTCAAAAAGCACCGCCTCGACCAGTCCGGTTTTCGCCGAGAAGACAATCATCAACCCGTTGAGACTGGGCAGGCCGATGGAGGGATTATCAAAAAAGCCGGGGCTGACCTTGATGGCGAAGCGATCATTGCCGCGAATGTGAGCCGTCTTGACGTCGACCTCGCCGTTGGACTCCTCGATCGCCATGGAAAGAATCGGCGGCTGCACTACCTGCCCCTGGCCGAGCGCGCGAAAGCCGGCTTCCACGGCTTCAAGCGCTGCCTGGTCCAGCGTGACGACGTTCTGAATCTGCGTGCGGTTGTAAAGCTCCATGCCCGCTCTCCGTGTCCTCAAATGGTGGTTCAAGCATCAGCCATGTTTTTGGCCCGCTGCCAGGTGGCCATGTCCACACCGTTGCCCGAGACAATGAGCGCCACGCGCTCACCGCGAATGTCGATGGCGTGCTCCTCGAGGGCGGCAAGGCCAACGACCGCCGCCCCTTCCACCAGCATCTTTTCGACTTCCAGAAAGTGCACCATGGCGGAGGCGATGGCGCGCTCGCTGACCTGGCAATGATCGGTCATCACCTCGCGCACCAGTGCCAAGGTGCAGCGGTTTTCAAGGCCGATGCCGCCGCCGAGCGAGTCCGCCAGCGTTTCGACCTCCTCGACGGCGACCGGGTGGCCGGCGGCCAGGCTCTCGATCATTGCCGCGCCTTTCATCATGCTCACGCCGGTGATATGCACCCGCGGGTTGATCGAGCGTACGGCGCGGCCGATGCCGCCCAGCAGTCCGCCACCGGACAGGCCGATCAGGACTCGATCCAGCTCGGGGACGTCTTCCATCAGCTCAAGGCCTATGGTGCCCTGCCCGGCCACGATCAACGGATCATCGAAGGGTTCGATCAGCGTCATACCCTCCTCACTAACCAGCCGATGCGCTTCCACGAAGGCATCATCCTGGCTGCGCCCGACTGTTCGCACCTCGGCGCCCAGCGCCTTGATGGCAGCGACCTTGTTGGGCGGCACCAGCTTCGATACGCAGATGATCGCCCGCGCCCCCAGCCGGGACGCCGCCCAGGCGACCGCCCGGCCGTGGTTGCCGGTCGAGGCCGTGGTCACGCCGCGTTCAAGCGTCGCCTCATCCAGCGCGGCAATGGCGTTGAGCGCGCCTCGCAGCTTGAAGGCGCCGCTGGGCTGCAGGGTTTCGAGCTTGAGATGGACCTCGGCATCAAAGCGGCGTGAGAGCGCCACGGACTGGATCAGCGGCGTTCGCGCCGCCTGTCCCGCAATCCGGGCGCGGGCGAGATAGATGTCGTGCAGGGTGACAGGGTCGCAGATCATGAGGCTCTCGGTCGGTAGAAGGCGAATGCGCCACGGCGGTGTCTCACTCTGGAAACGTTCACCCTGGCGCATGGCATGACGCGCTTCAAGGCGCGCCTGTAAGCGCTGCGACATCGTTTCGGCTGATCGCCATGGAGGCGGCCTCAGCTCCCTGACGGGCCCGGCATGTTGCCCAGACAGAAGTACTTGGTATCCAGATACTCCTCCAGCCCCTGGGCGCCGCCCTCGCGACCGAGCCCCGACTGCTTGACCCCGCCAAAGGGAATCGGTGCGCCGGTCATCTTCAGCGTATTGATGCTGACCATGCCGTATTCGAGCCCGCGCATCATTTTCCAGAGGCGCTTGACGTCGTTGCTGTAGATATAGGCCGCCAGCCCGTACTCGGTGTCATTGGCCGCCGCCACGACCGCCTCGTCGTCATCAAAGGCGCATACGCCCGCCACCGGCGAGAAGGTCTCCTCGCGAAAGACGCGCATCTGCGGGGTGATGTCGGCCAGAAGCGTGGGCACAAAGAAGTTGGCGCCCGGTGCCATCGACTGATTGCCGGCCACCAGCCGTGCGCCCTTGTCGAGGGCATCATCGACGATGGCCTGCGCCGTCTCGACAGCGCGACGGTGGATCAGCGGGCCGATATCGACCTCCATCATGCCGCTGCCAACCCGGAGTGCCTTCATGTGCGCGGCAAAGCGTTCCAGAAAGCGATCGTAAATGCGCCGATGCACGAAGATGCGATTGGCGGCCAGGCAGTCCTGCCCGGCGGTCTGAAACTTCGCCGCCACCGCATCGCGGGCGGCATCCTCGACACCCACATCCTCACAGACGATAAAGGGCGCATTGCCGCCCAGCTCCAGCGACATGCGTTTGACGCTACCGGCACTCTGGCGCATCAGCAGCCTGCCCACCCGAGTGGAGCCGGTAAAGGAGACCGAGCGCACCCGATCATCGCTACACAGCACCTCGGAAACCGTCGCCGGCTCGCCGGTCACCACGTTGAACACGCCCGGCGGGATGCCGGCGCGCTCGGCAAGCTCGGCCAGGGCCAGCGCCGTGAACGGCGTCTCGTTGGCCGGCTTGACGATGACAGGACAGCCGGCCGCCAGCGCCGCGGCCGCCTTGCGGGTGATCATCGCCAGCGGAAAGTTCCAGGGCGTGAACATCGCCGACACGCCCACCGGCTCCTTGAGCGTGCCCAGCATGGCATCGGGAATATGGCTCGGGATCGTCATGCCATAGGCGCGACGTGCCTCTTCGGCAAACCACTGAATAAAGCTGGCCCCGTAATCCACCTCGCCGCGGGCGTCGTTCAGCGGCTTGCCCTGTTCCAGCGTCATGAGATGGGCCAGATCCTCGCGATGCTCGAGCAGAAGCTGATGCCAGCGGTGCAGATGGCGACCACGCTCATCCACCGACAGCGCTCGCCAGCCGGCAAAGGCGCCTTCGGCCGCGGTCACGGCACCGGTGATCTGCTCGGCGTCCAGCAGCGCACAAAAGCCCAGGGTTTCACCGTTGGCCGGGTCCAGTACGGTTTCATCATGGTTTCTGGCGCCGGCCGTCCATTGTCCGTCGATATAGGCCAGTTGACGGAAAAGGCGCGGGTCGTTGAGCTGCATGTCACCTCCTGAACGCCTGAGCGTCGTGGATGCCCGTCATGGAAAGGCACGTCATGAAAAGAACCGTGACAACAGTGCAGCCGCACTCCGTCACGCGACTTTCAGAGTGACAGACCCTGCGATCAGGTTTTTTCTGTCCCGCGCCTCCCCACCGGGGATTTTTTTCCTTATGAGTGGTGCAACCTGGCGTTTTTTCGGGCGATGACGGTGCAGACTCTGATAAAACTGCGGCCGGCGGACACAAAAACGCCGCCCCGAAGGCGGCGCTGGCAGACATCAGGCTGGAGATATCCTAGTGCGCGTCTACGCCCTGCTGGATTTCCTGCATGTGTTCATCCACCCACTCACTGGCGACCTGCGCCGGGTCTTCCTTGTCGATCTCGACGCGGTGGTTCATGGCCTGTAGATCTTCCGTGGTCAGCGCGGCTGATACGCGATTGAGGCTGTCACGCATCTCATCGGTCAGCGCCTCACTGCGGGCGATCGGCACGATGTTCTGAGCCGGCTCCAGATTCTTGTCATCACGTAGTGCGACCCAGTTGTTTTCAGCGATCGCTCCCTGGGAGGAGAACATGCGCGCCACGTCGATATCGCCATTGGCCAGCGCGCCACGGGTCAGCGGCCCGCCGGCATCGAGGGAGCGGAAATTGGCAAACTCGATGCCATAGACCCGCTTGAGCCCGGGGAGACCCACATCACGGGTGCGCGTTTCCGGTGGCGCGCCGATGGTCAGCTCACCGGAGACCGGCGCCAGATCGGAAAAGGTTTCAAGGTTGTATTTCTCGGCCGTCTCACGCGTGACCACGAGCGCGTCGCGATCTTCTGCCGGCGAGGCGTCCAGCGCCTCGAGCCCGTCAGGCAGGACGTCACGCAGGGCCGCCATGACATCTTCCTCGTTGCGGGCGTCGGCATGCGCCTCATCCTGATCGAGATAGGTCATCAGCGCGCCGGTATAGTCCGGCAGCAGATCGATTTCGCCATTGGTCAGCGCCGGGAAGACCACCTCGCGCGAGCCCAGATTGAGGCGCGTACTCACATTGACCCCATCCCCTTCAAGCACATCCGCGTAGATGTTGGCCAGAATCAGCTGCTCGGGGAAGTTGGTCGAGCCAATGGTCAGGCTTGCCTGATCATTGCCACCGGTCTGGGTGGTGTCATTGCCGGCAGTGTCATCATCGCCGCCGGAGCAACCCGCCAGCCCGACCAGCGCCAGCGCGCCCAGTCCCAGCTTCCAGCTGCTGCCCATCTTCATCATCCCGATCCCTTTTGTCATGACACTCATTCCCTTGTTGGTCGTCGTGGGTCTCTCGATTCTGGCCCAGACCGGCGCCTCATGCATCCTGCCATTGCCCTCATGGCGTTATTGCAGTCCTTTGGCCGTGATCAGCTTCTGAAGGCCTGCAAACAAAAGTTCGGTGGCCATGGCCAGCACGGCGACCAGAATCGCGCCAACCAGTACCTGGGCGAGATCGCGCACGGCCAGGCCATCGATCAGATAGCGCCCGAGCCCGCCGAGCCCTACATAGGCGGCAAGCGTGGCCGTCGACATGACCTGCACGGCAGATGTTCGCACCCCGGCCATGATCAGCGGCATGGCGATCGGCAGCTCCACCTGCCACAGCCGTTGCCAGCCGGTCATCCCGAGCGCCACGGCCGCCTGACGCACGGCCGGGTCCACCTCGCGCATGCCCACGAAGCTGTTGGTCACCATCGGGGGGATCGCCAGCGCGACCAGCGCCACGATCACCGGCATCACCCCAAAACCGGCCAGCAGAAAGACCAGAATGATGACCCCGAAGGAAGGGATGGCGCGGCCGATGTTGGAAATATTGATCGCCAGCAGGCCGCCGCGTCCACTGTGTCCCAGTCCGATCCCGACAGGCAGCGCGATGGCCGCCCCGATCAGCGTCGCGATCACTACATAGGTGATGTGCTCGGTAATGTGCGCCAGGATGCTGCCCGGGCCCTGCCAGTTCATCGGCTGGGAAAAAAAGTCGATCACCCCCGCCAGCAGGCTCATGACATCGTTATTCATCAGCGCACTCCCCGCTGCCATGGGGTCAGCCAGTACTGTATGCCCACCAGCGCCAGATCCACCGCGACCGCCAGCATCACCGACAGTACAAAGCCGATGACCAGGGGCGTGGCAAAGCTCAGGGTAAAGCCGGTAATGAAGAGCTGCCCCAGCCCGCCCTGCCCGATCAGCGCGGTCACTGTCACCATGCCGATAATGGTCACCGCTGCAATGCGAATGCCGGCCACGATCACCGGCAGCGCAATCGGCAGTTCCACGGTAAAGAGCCGCCGGGCCGGCGTATAGCCCAGCGCCCTGGCCGCCTCGCGCACGCTGGGCGAGACGCCACGCAGCCCCTGGACAATATTGCGAAAGAGGATCAACAGCGTATAGATCGTCAATCCGATCAGCGAGGTGGCCATCGAAAGCCCGGTAAAGGGCATCAGCAGAATGAACAGCGCCAGAGAGGGAATGGTGAACATCACCCCCGTCACGGCCAGCGACGGGCCGTAAAGTCTTGGCCAGCGCACCGCCAGCAGTGCCAGCGGAAAGGCAATCAGAAAACCGAACAGCAGCGCGAGCCCCACCAGCTGCACATGCTGCAACAACGCCGCCGTGATCTGGTGCGTGTTGGATGCCACCCAGCCCCAGTTCATGACAGCCGCCTTGTCAGCTGTAGCTGATCAATCACGCCCATGTAGCGCCCCTGGGCGTTGAGTACCGGCATGACCTCGCCCGGGGAGCTGATCAGGGCATTGAGCGCGCTGCGCAGGTTGTCATGCAGATACAGACGATGACGCCAGGGCTTCAGGGAAAGCGAGTCAATGCGCGCCCGGTCATCGGCCTGCTTGAGCGTGTCCCAGTCCAGCCACCCAAGCGGCGCGCGCTGCTCATCGAGCACCACAATGCCCCCACTGCCGGCCTGCTGCAGATAGCTGCGTGCCCGCGCCACGATCTCGTCTCTGGGTGCCGTAAGCCCGGCATCCAGTTCCAGACTGTCCAGACGCTCCAGCGCCAGCCGCCGCAGCTCACGATCGGCACCGATGAAATCGACCACGAAGTCGCTGGCCGGTGCCGACAGCAGCTGCGCCGGAGTATCAAACTGGGCAAGCCTGCCGCCCTGGGCAAAAATGGCCACCCGATCGCCCAGCTTCATCGCCTCGTCGATGTCATGCGTCACCATCACGATGGTCTTTTGCACCCGACGCTGCAGGCTTAAAAACTCCTCCTGCAGGTGCGTACGTACGATGGGGTCGACCGCGGCAAAGGGCTCATCCATCAAAAGAATCGGCGGGTCGGCGGCCAGCGCCCGGGCCAGCCCCACGCGCTGCTGCTGCCCGCCGGAGAGCTGATGCGGATAGCGCTCAGCGAGCGCTTCATCAAGGCCCACCAGCTCGACCAGCTCTGCGACCCGCTCGCGAATGCGCTTTTTGCCCCAGCCCAGCAGGCGCGGTACCACGGCGATGTTGTCGGCAATTGTCTTGTGGGGAAAAAGTCCCGAGTGCTGCATGACATAGCCGATCTGGCGGCGCAGCCGGGTGGCATCCACCGACATCACATCGCGATCACCGATCAGGAGCTGGCCTTCGCTTAGCGTCTCCAGTCGATTGATCATGCGAAGCGTGGTGGTCTTGCCACAGCCCGAGGGGCCGACCAGCACGGTCAGCTCGCCCGCCGGCAGGGTCAGGTCCAGCTTGTCGACGGCCACCGTGCCATCGCCATAGCGTTTGGTGACCCCTTCAAACACGATGGCACTGCTGTCGTGGGTATCACGATCTTCCGCGCTGGCGCGTTGGCGATGGTCATTCGTCAACGGCGTATCCTCTTGAAGTGAACAAACGCTCCCCGGGCAGGCAGCGCGCTATTGTCATGACGCCATCGACATGGCTCAGCTCCAGTCGCTGGCCACACCGCCGGCCTCTCCCGCTACCGGATCAAGCGAAGGTCGTGACACCGACGCGATGCGCTGTCGCACGGCAGGCGTGTTGTCGCCGCTGCGGCAGATGTCCCAGTCTCCTTCTCCGCGCGGATACCCTGCCGTCAGGGCAAAGTCGTTGCTGGCGCTGATGCGACAGTGGCCGGTCCCGGCCGGCAGCACGATGACATCGCCGGCGCTGACCTCGATGTTCTCACCCTGCTCACCGCCCAGCCTTAGCGTAGCGGCACCGTCATACACGCCCAGCACCTCATGGGCCGTGCTGTGAAAATGATGATAATCAAATACGCCACCGCGCCACTGGGCGGGCCAGTCGTTTTGCTCGAACAGGGCCTCAAGGGTCTCCACCAGCGATTGCCCGTTTTCTGCGGTCATGCCGCGATAGAGCAGCGTGGGATAGCCGCTGTTGGGAATGTTGCCATCATCGCGAAAATAAAGTGTCTGCGGCGTTTTCATTCATGCTCCCGGGCATCGGGCCTTGATTGGCCATGTTCCTGAAGTACAGCAGGAAATCGATCGCCATGCGATAAATATGCGTGAACCCTAACGAGAACGGCTCGTGCGATTGTAGGCATGCACGGCGCGTTGAATGCGACCCAGATAGGCATCCTCGATGCCCAGGTCGCGCAACCCGCCGACCGTGTTGTCCAGATATTCAAGACAGCTGCCCAGCACGCCGTGGGCCGTGGCCAGTCGGCCCACGATGTCGGCGTCCGACAGTCCGGGCAGGTAGCGCGGGTGTTCGGGGTTGGCGATAAAGGCAATGCCCGGCAGCTCGCCCTCCTCGGTGGCCAGCGTCACCCAGCGCGGCATGTAGGCACCGGTGATCATCTCGCGGCGCCAGACCAGCAGCAGCTCATGCTCCAGACGTTGCTCGCTGACCCGCAGCGCCATGCCTTCGCTGTCGCCATCGGGCACCAGCGCCAGCATCAGCCCCGGGCATTCGGGCGTGCCGCGACCGTGCTCAAGGTTCAGGCAGAAGTCACGATGATAGCCCTCAAGGCGCACGCGACGGCGCTCCTCGATCTCGATACACGGATTCCACACCAGCGAGCCATAGGCGAACAGGTAGACGCCATCGATCTGTTCGCTGCCGGATGGACGGTGAGAAAGCATGTCATTGATTGAATTGCGAAAGCTGTCGTTGGAGACCAGCGGCTCCTGCGGGTGATGCTTCTCGTAGTGGGCGCGCAGGCGGTCGGCCTCGAGTACTTCGCGTGTCATGGCCAGCGGTCTTTCATCGTCAGGCTGTTCGTTCATCGAGCACTCTCGCTTGTGACAGTCGTCTCACAAGCCTAACGCGACCGGGCCCTGAAAACGAAAGCACATGTCATGACAGCGCCCCGGGTCTGTCCATGCCGGCGGTATGACAGGCCCCGGGGTGTCGGGTATCAGACCCGGCTCAGTGATCGCCTTCCAGCGTCCTGCGCGACGTGCCGCGACGCAGAATGGCGTGCAGAATCACTGCGCCAAAGGTGGCGGTACCGATGCCATCCAGCGTGAACTGTCCGAGATTCAGCGAAAAGTTACCGGCGCCCAGCACCAGCGTGACCGCCACCACGATCAGGTTGGCGTTATCGCCAAGATTCACGTTGTTTTCAATCCAGATGCGCGCACCGGCCACGGCAATCAGACCAAAGACCACGATCGAGGTACCGGCCAGCACCGGCCCCGGAATGGTGTGGATGACCGCCCCGAAACGCGGTGAGAAGCCCAGCAGAATCGCAAAGCCGGCGGCCGCGACAAAAATCAGCGTCGAGTAGACCCGGGTCACCGCCATCACGCCGATATTTTCGGCATAGGTCGTCACGCCCGTGCCGCCGGCCGAGCCGGAAACCATGGTGGCCAGACCATCGCCCAGAAAGGCGCGGCCGATGTAGGGGTCCAGATTGCGCTGGGTCATCGCCCCGACCGCCTTGACGTGGCCCAGGTTCTCGGCGACCAGAATCACCGCGACCGGCGCAATCAGTACAATCGCATGAGTACTGAACTCGGGCGTTGAAAAGGTGGGCAGACCGAACCATGCCGCCTGAGAAATCACCGAGAAGTCGATCGGTGTGCCCCAGCCCAGCCCGTTGGTGACCACGGCATAGATGATATAGGCCGCCACCAGCCCGACCAGGATCAACAGCCGCTGCAGCATGCCGCGGGTAAACACGGCCGCCAGCCCCACGCAGAGGATCGTGACCAGCGCCATAATGCTGTCAAAGCTGGAATCGGCCACACTCGAGACCGCCACCGGCGCCAGATTGAGCCCGATCGTCATGACGATCGCCCCGGTCACCACCGGGGGCAGCAGGACCTCGATCCACTGTGTGCCCAGCCCCATCACCACCAGCCCGACCAGCGCGTAGATGGCGCCACAGACGATAATACCGCCCAGTGCCAGACCAATATTGGGATTGCCGCCGCTGCCGGCATAGCCGGTCGCGGCAATCACTACCCCGATAAAGGCAAAGCTCGAGCCCAGATAGCTCGGTACACGTCCGCCCACGATCAGAAAAAACAGCAGCGTGCCGATGCCGGACATCAAAATGGCCAGATTGGGATCAAATCCCATCAAAAGCGGTGCCAGCACGGTGGAGCCGAACATGGCCACTGCATGCTGAATACCCATGACCACCGTCTGGCCGGCGCTCAGGCGCTCATCGGGCGCCACCAGCCCGCCCTTGCTGCCGTCGGCCCGCTGCCAGCGTGGAAACCAGGATTGTGCCATCTCTTGTCTACTCCAGCCTTGTCATCAAATGCGATATGGCGCGCATTCTATCGCCCCGGGCGTCTTGATGCTCTTTTGTCATCGAAGACCCGGCAAAACGCTGAAGGATTTTCTGAATATCAAACGCCGGCTCTGTCAGTCTGATGACCGCCGCCTGGTGCAGTGCATTACGGCGAAGCGCCTGCTTCACGCCCCCTGCCATATCATTACTTAACGGTATAAAAAGCGGGACACACAAATGTGACAATCGACCCAGGGGCCTTTACAACAGCGTCTGATATCGTAGGACCACTACAGGCGAGGATGAATGACGTCCCCATGATCGATGATCTGCCAGACCCGGATGCTCCACCGGCGGCCGGCAAGCGCCGCAGTACGATCGAGAAACGTCGCGCCGGCATGCGCCAGGCCGCACTGCACTTTTTCTCGCGCTTTGGTCTGCACGGCACCAGCCTGGACCAGGTGGCCGAGCGTGCCGGCGTGTCAAAGACCAACCTGATCTATCACTACCCAACCAAGGAAGCACTGTATACCGCGGTACTGCGCGAGATGCTCGACATCTGGATCGCACCCTTTCAGGCCCTGCAGCCTGATGCCGATGCCCTGGCCGCCATTCGTCACTACATTCGGCTCAAGCTGGAGCTTTCCCGCGATCACGCCGAGGCCTCACGCCTTTTCTGTCTGGAGATGGTGCAGGGTGCGCCGCTGCTGGGCGCCCTGCTGGAAGGCAGCCTGCGTACGCTGGTCGACGAGAAGGCAGGCGTCATCAAGCACTGGATCGCGCGCGGCGACATCGCCCCGACCGATGCCTGGCACCTGTTTTATCTGCTATGGGCGACCACCCAGCACTACGCCGACTTTGCCGTCCAGATCGATGCCATTTCCGGAAAAACACTACAGGATCCGGACTTTCTCGAGGACGCCGTCAGCAATCTCCAGACCATCGTCATGGCCGGACTGACGCCCCGTTCACCCTGATTCCGGCATCCCGCCGCCCCTGATCCAGGTTAATTCCATGACCGACAGCCCCCCTGCCCTGAACTACGCTTGAGCTATCACAGCAACCGGCTGGATGCCGGAATAACACTCAGCGCCTTTCACGACAGGGAGTCGATATGCAACGCCACGATTATCTGATCATCGGAGGCGGCATGGTAGCCGCCAACGCCGTCAACGGCATTCGTGAACACGACGGCCAGGGCAGCATCGCCATTCTGGGCGCCGAGCCCGACGGCCCAGTCACGCGCCCGGCCCTTTCCAAAAAGCTCTGGACTGATCCCGAGTTCACCTTTGATCAGATCTGGATGGCACCTGAAAAGGACGCCAACACCACCCTATATACCAATACGCGCGTGCAGAGCATTGATCGCGACGAGAAGACCGTGACCACCGACGACGGCGAGATTCACGGCTACGGCCAACTACTGCTGGCCACCGGTGGCACGCCCGTCACGCTGGATAACCTGCCCGAAGGCGAACGCGTGCTCTATTTTCGCACCGTGCGCGACTATAACCGCCTGCGTGAGCTTTCAGGCCAGCAGCGTCATATCGTGGTCGTGGGCGGCAGCTATATCGGCACCGAGATTGCCGCGGCGCTGGTGCAGAACGACACGCAGGTCACGCTGATCCATACCGAAGAGGTGCTGGGCGGCAAAATGTTCCCGAAATCGCTGGCCAGCTGCTTTCATCAGCGCTATCTGGATCAGGGCGTAACACTGCTGGGCGGCCACAGGGTCGATAATGGCCGAACGCATGGTGACAGGGTCACCCTGGCACTGGATGACGGCACCACGGTGGAGGCCGATGCGGTGGTATTTGGACTGGGCGTGACGCCCAATGTGGAGATTGCCGAACGCGCCGGCCTTGAGGTCGACGATGGCGTGATCGTCAACGAGCGGCTGCAGACCAATGACGAGAACATCTTCGCGGCCGGCGACATTGCCCGCTATCCGGATCAAATTCTCGGCCGCCAGCGTGTCGAGCACGTTGATCACGCCAACCAGTCCGGTACTACCGTGGGCCACATCATGGCCGGCAGCCAGGAGCGCTACGACCACACGCCGTACTTCTACTCCAACGTCTTTGACATGGCCTACAAGGCGGTCGGCACCCTGAATAGTTCGCTCGAAACCGTCGAGGACTGGGCCATTCCGCAGGAAAAGGGCGTGGTGTATTACCTGAAAGACGGCCGGGTGAAGGGGGTGCTACAGCTCAACATGGAACCGGACAAGCTGGAAGAGGCGCGCGAGGTACTGGCCGATACGTCCGAGCAGAGTGAAAAGACATTGATCGGGCGCATCAGGATCGATTGAATATGATGCGTTATCGCAAACCCAATGCTCATGATAGCGTCAGGCGCATGATGTAGTCGGTATCCACGACCTCTCCCATCCGGAAGTCGTGGGTACCTGTAATCTCAAACCCCATGGATCTGTAAAACTCAAGCGCCCTATAATTATTTTCCCAGACGCCCAGCCAGACAAATCGGCTGTTTGATGCTCTGGCAAAGCCCATTGCCTTATCGAACAGGGCTCGACCAAACCCCTGGCCCTGAAACTGTTGAAGAAGATAGATCCGCTCGATTTCAATACCCCCCTCTTCCTGCGGCTCGGTTTGCGCCAGTCCTCGATTCATCTTGAGGTACCCGGCAACGTGCCCCTTTGTTTCAAGCAGCCAGAAGTCTGACTGTGGATGGCCAAGCTCGTTGGCCACAGTGTCAGGGTGGAAAGCGTGATCAAGATACTTCGCCATGACATCAGCGTCATAGTGGCCTTCAAAGGTCTGACGATAAGTTTCGCGCCCGATGGTCGCCACTTCCAATACATCTTCCGGCCCGCACGTCCTGAAGGTCATCGCCACATTTTTCTCCTCTGAAGACTTTAATACCGAGCAAACGCCGGTCATGACACGCCTGTCTGTTTCGATCAACCCTTCCTTTTTAAAATACAGTCATAACACTGCATAAAAAAACGGGCCCCCTGCGATCAGGGCGCCCGTTTTTACGGCCTTGCGAGACATTTAAATGCTCAGACGGCTGTCCTGGAGCTTTGAAATCACGAGCTTCGAGCGGCGCTCGATCTCTTCGAGCATGCCGGCGCATTCATCGGACATGCCGCTGTCGCGGATTTCTGCCAGTGCCAGCAGTGCCTTGAGCTGGCTGCTGGTTTCCAGCGCCCTGCCCTGGTCACCGTCGTTGTTGCCCATGACATGATCTTCCAGTTCACGCATATGGTTATTGGCCTGATCCAGAATATTGCGTTCCAGCCTGATCATGTTCTTTACCCTTGTCCGTTCGTTGCAGTGTGTTGCGAGGGCGCCACTGTATAGATTCAAAGGCGCACATACCACCGACATGGGCGTCAATGTGCCTGGATTCAAGCCCAAAAAGGGCGCCGGCATGGCTGCCGGCGCCCTTGTGCCCTGCCCGGTCGTGATCAGACCTGCAGGTAGTCCAGAATGCCTTCGGCGGCCTGGCGGCCTTCGAACACGGCAGTCACCACCAGATCCGAGCCGCGCACCATGTCGCCGCCGGCAAAGATCTTTTCATTGCCGGTCTGGTAGGCAAAGCGCTTCATCTCCATATCGCCCTTCTCGGGGGCCAGCACGCGACCACGATCATCAATCTCGACGCGGTGATCGCTGTACCAGTCCACTTCGTGGGGCTGGAAACCAAAGGCCACTACCACCGCTTCGCACTCGATGATCTCTTCGGAGTCCGGCACCACCTCGGCACGCTGACGGCCGTTCTCGTCCGGATCGCCCATGCGGGTACGCACGACCTTGATGCCTTCGACCTTCCCGTCTTCGCCGACCACCGCAATGGGCTGACGGTTGAAGAGAAACTCGACGCCTTCCTCGCGGGCGTTTTTCACCTCGCGACGCGAGCCGGGCATGTTGGCCTCATCGCGACGGTAGACGCAGGTCACCTCATCGGCGCCCTGACGCAGGGCGGTACGGTTGCAGTCCATCGCCGTATCGCCACCGCCGAGCACCACCACCCGCTTGCCCTTGAGCGAGACGAAGTCTCTGGCCGAATCCGAAAAGCCCAGGTTGTGGTTCACGTTGCCGATCAGATAGTCCAGCGCCTTGTAGACGCCATCGAGCTGCTCGCCGGGAAAACCGCCTTCCATGTACTTGTAGGTACCCATGCCCATGAACACGGCATCGTACTCGGCCAAAAGCTCGGTAATCTCGATATCAGTGCCGATGTTGACGCCCAGGCGGAACTCAACGCCCATCTCCTCGAACACCTTGCGACGGCGCTGCATGACGTGCTTTTCAAGCTTGAATTCGGGAATCCCGAAGGTCAAAAGCCCGCCGATTTCCGGGTAGCGGTCATAGACCACGGGCTTGACCCCGTTGCGTACCAGTACATCGGCGCAGCCCAGACCCGCAGGGCCCGCGCCGATGACCGCCACGCGCTTGTCGGTCCACTCCACGCCGGTCATGTCCGGGCGCCAGCCCATCGCAAAGGCGGTATCGGTGATGTATTTCTCGATCGAACCGATGGTCACCGCGCCAAAGCCGTCGTTGAGCGTGCAGTCGCCTTCGCACAGGCGATCCTGCGGGCAGACGCGACCGCACACTTCCGGCAGCGAATTGGTGCGATGGGAAAGCTCGGCGGCTTCCAGAATATTCCCCTCGGTGACCAGCTTCAGCCAGTTGGGAATATAGTTGTGGACCGGGCACTTCCACTCACAGTACGGATTGCCACAGTGCAGGCAGCGATGTGCCTGACTGGCGGCCTCGCGCGGACGAAACTCTTCATAGATTTCGCCAAATTCCTGCACGCGCAGGTGCGCTTCCTTTTTCTGCGGATCCTGACGGCCCACATCGATAAACTGAAAATCGTTGGAGAGCTGTTCTGCCATGTGCATTCACTCCTCACTCGGGCCGGCGGCGGGATTCAGCCAGAAGGCTTCCAAGGCTTGCCGCCTTGGGCTTCACCAGCCAGAAATAGCGGACAAATTCGGCGAAATCCTCAAGAATTTCCTGGCCCCAGGCAGACCCGGTTTCGGTGACATATTCCTGAAGTGTTTCACGCAGGTAGCGCCGATAGGCTTCCATGTACTCGGTATTGACGCGCTGAATCTCGACCAGCTCGTGGTTGTAGCTGTCCACGAACTCACGATCCAGATCGAGCACGAAGGCAAAGCCGCCGGTCATGCCGGCCCCGAAGTTGAGCCCGGTCTTGCCCAGCACCGTGACCACCCCGCCGGTCATGTACTCACAGCAGTGATCACCTGCACCTTCAATGACCGCAAAGGCACCGGAATTGCGCACCGCAAAGCGCTCGCCGGCCGTGCCCGAAGCATACAGCGTGCCGCCGGTGGCGCCATACAGGCAGGTATTGCCGATGATCGCCGTATGGTGACTCTTGAAACGGCTGCCCTGCGGCGGCGTGATCACCAGCTTTCCGCCGTTCATGCCCTTGCCGACGTAGTCGTTGGCATCGCCTTCGAGATACATGTTGAGCCCGCGGGCGTTCCACACCCCGAAGCTCTGCCCGGCAATACCCTTCAGACGCAGTGTGATGGGCGCATCTTCAAGACCGGCCTCGCCATAGCGCTTGGCAATCGCTCCCGAAAGCGTGGCGCCGATCGAGCGGTCGCAATTGGTGGTGGTGAGATGGAACTCGCCACCACTTTGCTCCTCGAGCGCCTCGCGCGTCAGAGCCATGATCTCGAGATTCTTCTCGCCGCCGTCGTGGGGCACGTTGCGCTCCACCTGACAGAACTGCGGCGCGTCATCGGGCACGAAGTCGTTATGCAAAAGCGATTCAAACTCGAGCGCACGCTGCGAGCGAGTCTCACCCTCGATCTTCTCAAGCAGATCCACCCGCCCGATCAGATCAGTGAGCCGGCGCACGCCCAGCATGGCCATCAGCTCGCGTACTTCCTCGGCAATGAAGCGGAAGTAGTTCTTGACCATATCCACCGTGCCGCGGAAATGCTCATCACGCAGGCCCTGATGCTGGGTGGCGACACCGGTCGCGCAGTTGTTCAAATGACAGATGCGCAGGTACTTGCACCCGAGCGCCACCATTGGCGCGGTGCCAAAGCCGAAGCTTTCGGCGCCGAGAATCGCGGCCTTGATCACATCCAGTCCGGTTTTCAGGCCGCCATCAGTCTGCAGGCGAATCCGCCCGCGCATGCCGTTGATGCGCAGCGCCTGGTGTACCTCGGGCAGGCCCAGCTCCCACGGGGAACCGGCATGCTTGATCGAGGTCAGCGGGCTTGCCGCGGTACCACCGTCATAGCCTGACACCGTGATCAGATCGGCGTAGGCCTTGGCCACACCGGTGGCAATGGTGCCGATGCCGGGCTCGGAGACCAGCTTGACCGAGACCTGTCCCTCCGGATTGACCTGCTTCAAATCAAAGATCAGCTGGGCCAGATCCTCGATGGAGTAGATGTCATGGTGCGGCGGCGGCGAGATCAGCGTCACGCCGGGCACGGCGTAGCGCAGTCTGGCAATCAGCGCGTTGACCTTGCCGCCGGGCAGCTGACCGCCCTCACCGGGCTTGGCGCCCTGGGCGACCTTGATCTGCATGACCTCGGCGTTGACCAGATAGGCCGGCGTCACGCCAAAGCGCCCGGAGGCGATCTGCTTGATCTTGGACGAGCGAATCGTGCCGTAGCGCGCCGGGTCTTCACCGCCCTCACCGGAGTTGGAGCGCCCACCGGCCTCGTTCATGGCCTGGGCGAGCGATTCGTGTGCCTCGGGTGACAGTGCGCCCAGTGACATGCCGGCGCTGTCAAAGCGCGGCAGCAGGCTTTCCACCGGTTCGACCTCGCTCAGATCAATCGGCGCAGCGCCAGGCTTGAGTCTGAGCATGTCGCGAATGGTGGCGACCGGGCGCTCGTTGACCAGCTGAGCAAACACCTTCCACTTCTCGAAGCTGCCTTCCTGCACGGCCTCCTGAAGCTTTTTAACCACGTCCGGGTTGTAGGCGTGATACTCGTGGCCATGCACGTAGCGGTAGATGCCGCCCTGGCGGATCGGCTTGCGCGGTAGCCACGCATCCCGGGCCAGCAGCTCCTGCTGCAGCTGCAGCTCGGCAAAGCCGGTGCCCTCGATGCGCGAGGCCATGCCATGGAAGCACAGCTCCATGATCTCGGAGGACAGACCCACGGCCTCGAACTGCTGCGAACCGCGGTAGGAGGCAATGTGCGAGATCCCCATCTTGGAGAGGATCTTGAAAAGCCCCTTTTGCAGGCCGCGGCGATAGTTCTCGCGGCCATCCGCCGGATTGCCGGTCAGCTCGCCACTACGGTACATGTCCGCCATGGTCTGGTAGGCCAGCCATGGATAGACCGCCGTGGCACCCACGCCAAAAAGCACCGCCATCTGGTGGGCATCACGGGCATAGCCGGTCTCGACCACCAGGTTGACGCGTGGGCGCAGTGCCAGCCGGCCCAGATGCTGGTGTACCGCGCCCACGGCAAGGGCCGGATGAATCGGCAGCTGACCCTTTTCCAGACCGTTATCGGAAAGCACCAGTACCACGCAGCCGGCACGCGCCTTCTCTTCGGCCTGCTGGCGCAGATGCACGATGGCCTCTTTCAGGCTCATCGCCTCGCCGTCATACATCATCGGCAGGCGACAGCTGGCAAAGGTCGGATCTTCGTGTTCGGTCAGCGCCGTGAACTTGCGCGGAGACAGCACCGGCGTGGTCAGAATCAGGCGATGGGCGTGATCGGGCGTGGCTTCAAACACGCTGCGCTCGGCACCCAGACAGGTCTCCAGCGACATGACGATCGCTTCACGCAGCGGATCGATCGGCGGGTTGGTGACCTGAGCAAACTTCTGACGGAAAAAGTCGGTCAATAGTCGCGGCTGGCGCGACAGCACCGCCATGGGCGTGTCATCCCCCATCGAACCCACGGCTTCCTGGCCTGTTTCGGCCAGCGGGCGCAGTACCTGGTCACGCTCCTCGTTGGTCACCAGGAACATCTTCTCCATCGCCAGCAGCTGCTGACCGTCCACGGCCTGAAACTGCGCCAGTTCGGTCAGCGCTGATTCCAGGTAATGAGCGTTTTCCTTGAGCCAGCGCTTGTAGGGATAGGCACGCTTGAGGCGGTCATCCACATCGCGGGTATGCAGCACTTCACCGGTATGGGTATCCACCGACAGGATCTGCCCCGGTCCGACGCGCCCCTTGGCCACGACCGAGCCTGAAGGGTAGTTCCATACGCCGATTTCCGAGGCGAGCGTGATATAGCCGTTGTCGGTGATCACCCAGCGCGCCGGGCGCAGGCCGTTACGGTCCAGCATGCACACGGCGTGGCGACCGTCGGTCAGCACGATGCCGGCCGGGCCGTCCCAGGCTTCCATGTGCATGGAGTTGTATTCGTAGAACGCGCGCAGCTCGCTGTCCATGGTCTCGACGTTCTGCCATGCCGGCGGCACCATCAGGCGCACGGCGCGGTAAAGCTCCATACCGCCGGTCAGCAGAAGCTCCAGCATGTTGTCCATGCTCGAGGAGTCGGAACCGGTGGTATTGACCACCTCATCAAGTCCGGCAATGTCCTTTAGGCGCTCGGTGGTAAAGCTTTCCTTGCGCGAGTTGGCCCAGCTGCGGTTGGCCTCGATGGTGTTGATTTCGCCGTTATGGGCCAGAAAGCGAAACGGCTGGGCGAGCGGCCAGCGCGGCGCGGTATTGGTCGAAAAGCGCTGGTGGAAGACGCAGATCGAGGTCTCCATGCGCTTGTCACCCAGGTCGTGATAGAAGGTCGGCAGATCCGCCGGCATCATCAGACCCTTGTAGGAGACGACCTTTGAGGAGAGCGAACAGACATAGAAGTCCTCCTCGCCCTTGAGCCTTTGCTCGGCAAACCGGCGCGCCATGTAAAGATCGACGTTGAAGTCGAGATCACCCTCGCGCTCGGGCGCGGGGGACACGAACATCTGGCGAATGCGCGGCAGGCAGGACTGTGCCAGCGGTCCGCACACGCTCGGATCGACCGGCACATCGCGCCAGCCATGAAAGGCCAGCCCACGGGCGGCGAGTTCTTCCTCGACAACGCCCCGCGCCTTCATTTCACGGTCATCGTCGTCGGGGAAGAACACCACGCCCACGGCGAAGTTGTCACCCAGCTCTGCCTGCAGTGACTCGCGAGCGATATCGCGCATGAAGCCTGTCGGCATGCCCAGCAGCAGGCCGCAGCCATCACCGGTTCTTCCATCGGCGTTGATGCCGCCACGATGCGTCATGCAGGTCAGGGATTCGATGGCCGTGGCCAGCAGGTCATGGCTTGACTGCCCTTCCATATGGGCGATCAGGCCGAAGCCACAGTTGTCACGGAACTCGTCGGGCCGATGAAGACCTCTTGTCATGAACATGCCTCTCCGTAAACGCTAGAAAGCGAAGCATCAAGAAATTGACACGGTTGTAATGGGTCTAAAAGAAGGATACTCTGCCCGGTTATTTTTATTTCAGACAGCGCCTCTTGAGCGCCCGAGGTGGGAAAAGAGCTGAATCGAGCATACGATAGACGGCTCTTGAGGCAAACCCCCTGCCGCCCTCGTGATTTTGGAAAAAACGACTCAATTTCGAAGAGTTACAGCACTTTCCTGCCAAAAAAGACAATCTTCTCAAGACGTTAGACATGCACCCCAATGGCGCCGGAAAGGTTTTATCGCCCTATAAAAGTGCGCCACGACCCATGCCGTTTGTGCATAACCCATGCCTTTTTTGGCTATACGTCCTTTTCAGGCATGACCGTATCCATCGACAAGGGCCCGGAAGCAGCTTCCGGGCCATGGCAGATACCACATGGGGGGAGATAATGCTGGATACGTGGTCTCAGTACAGACCAAACAGATAGCCCACCACCATCATGATGAGGCTGAAACCCCATAGATAGAGGAAGGCGTAGCGGATATAGCGGCCTATCTCGAGACCGGCCAGTCCCAGCGCCAGCCACAGGGCCGGTGAGAACGGACTGATAAAGGTGCCCACAATGCTGCCAATCGACATGGCGTGCGCCACCGAAATCGGATCCACCCCGGCACTGGCGGTAATCTGCTGAATGACCGGCAGCAACGCAAAGTAGTAGGCATCGGTACTGGTCAAAAGCTCCAGCGGCACCCCGATCGCGCCGACAATGATATGCAGCATGCCCACCGCCTGGCCGGGCAGCACATGCGTCACATCCAGCGCAATGGATTCCAGCATGCCGGTACCGTTGAGGATCCCCAGGAAGGCACCGGCAGCCGCGATGATCGCGCCCATGCTGAAGGCCTGCGGGGCGTAGCGCGAAATGATGTGTGACTGCTGGGAGAGATCCGGATAGTTGAGCAGCAGCGCTACCGACAGTGACAGCATGAAGATATACGCCGGGGCCATCAGGCCCATCGCCAGCGATACGACCGTCACCAGCGTCAGTGCAGCATTGATCCAGTAAAAGCGCGGCATGCCCTCACGCGGTGTAGCAGCTTCCTCCCCGCCCTCGCCGGGTGCATCGTCAGTGACCACCACACCGCTGGAGGCGCGATCCGCGTTGCTGCCCGGCGGATAGTTCAGGGCGACTGCGCCCTCGGTCCCGCCGGCCGCTTCGATACGACGTTTTTCACGAAGACCCAGCAGCGCTGCCCCGATCACGGCCATGACTACACCGATCAGCTGTACCGGTATCAGGCCATGCCAGAGCGCATCGGGCGAGATATCGGTCACGGCGGCGGCGCGCCCGATCGGGCCACCCCAGGGCACCATGTTCATGATACCCATGCTGGTCGCCATCAGGGTCAGCATCAGATAGGGGCTCATTCCCAGCCGACGATACAGTGGGATCAGCGCCGGCAGCACGATCAGAAAGGTGGCAGCACCTGCCCCATCAAGCTGTACGCAGGCAGCCACCAGCGCGGTCATGACCGCCACGGCTATCACGTTGCCGCGTGTCAGCTTCACCATGCCGGTAATCAACGGATCAAAAAGCCCGCGTTCCTTCATGACTGAAAAGAAGAGGATGGCGAACATGAACATGAAGGCAACACTGGCCACCTTGTTCACACCCTGTTGGAAGAACTCCGATATCTCGCCGATGCCAAACCCTGCCAGCAGCGCACCGACAAAGGGAATGGCACTGAGTGCGATAACCGGGATGACCTTTTCAAACAGCAAAAGGGTCACGATCGTGATGATGATGGCAAGGCCTATGAGGGTCAGCACCTTTCCTCTCCAGCGTTTGTTGTCATGATGGGAAGCTGCCGGCACACAGGCCGGCTGGAGAACAATCAGGCGAGGTTAGAGCGGCGGATACCGGCAAGGCAAAACTTACATAATTGAAAGAAAAGGATTTTTAGAGACAGGCGAGGCGACACAATAAGACCTTGGTCTCAGGCACTGATGACTTGTTAATAATCATTATTATTTACAGTGCCATTTTTCCGCCAAAGCTTTCAGAAATGAAAGCATTGGCAGATGTAGCAATACTACTAAAGTTGAGCCAAAAAAATGCCGGTGCATCTGCGCACCGGCATTTTGATCAATAAGAAGGCAATGCCATATCAGTACGAATGCATAAAGCTACTGCCTTTCCCAGTTCTCCAGGAGTTCGCGGACCTGTGCCTCATCCACCTCATCGGTGATACAGGCCTCGCCCAGCGCCTTGAGCAATACCAGCCGCAGGCGCTTATCCATGACCTTCTTGTCCAGATGCATCAATTCCAGAAAACGCTCGGCACTGACCTGCGTCGGCGCATGGCGCGGCAAACCGGCAGCCGTCAGCAGCGCCTCCACGCGCGTCACCGTGGCAGCTTCCAGCCAGCCAAGTCGATGCGACAGGGCCGTGGCCATCATCATGCCGGCACCGACCGCTTCGCCGTGCAGCCAGCGGCCGTAGCCCATGGCGGTCTCGATGGCATGGCCAAAGGTGTGCCCCAGATTGAGATGTGCCCGCACGCCCTGCTCGGTCTCGTCTTCCACCACGATCTCGGCCTTGATGGCGCAGCTTTTCAAAATCGCCTCGGTCAGAAGCGCGGCGTCCAGCGCGCGCAGGCCGGCCATGTTGTCCTCAAGCCACGCCATGAAATCAACATCCCGGATCAGACCGTACTTGATTACCTCGGCAAGCCCTGCCGTGAGCTCACGCGCCGGCAGCGTGTTGAGGGTATCGGTATCCACGATGACCGCGCGCGGCTGATGAAAGGCACCGATCATGTTCTTGCCACGCGGATGATTGACGCCGGTCTTGCCGCCCACCGAGGAGTCCACCTGTGCCAGCAGCGTGGTGGGTACCTGGATAAAGGCGATGCCACGCTGATAGCAGGCGGCCGCGAAACCGGTCATGTCACCGGTGACGCCGCCGCCCAGTGCGATAAGAGTGGCGCGGCGGTTGAAGCCGGCCGCCAGCAGACCGTCCCAGATGCGCTCGACATGCTCAAGATTCTTGGTCGCCTCACCGTCGGGCAGGATGACCTCATGCACATCGTAGTCGGCCAGTGTCGCCTTCAAACGCTTCAGATACAGCGGCGCAACGGTCTCGTTGGTCACGATCATGACCTGACGCCCGGCCAGATGCGGGGTCAGAAGCGACACATCATCGAGAAGGCCGGGGCCGACGTGAATGGGATAGTGACGATCCGGCAATTCCACCGTGAGAGTCTGCATCTCTGGCATCCGTTGATTCATGGGAAAGAAGGCGTTTGAAAGAAAGCGGCCTGCCCCGGCGAATCCCGCCAGGGAGGTGAACTCAAAACGAATAGCCCGACAGCTCGGATGAGCAGCCGCTTGATGAGTGACAGGCATAGCGCCGGGCGCGCCGGCGAATCTCGGCCACGACCGAGCGCGGGCTGCGCCGGTCGGTACTGACAATCAGCGTCGCGGTATCGCGATAGAGAGGATCGCGCAGCTCCAGCAGCTCGCGCAGACGCTTTTCCGGATCGGCGCACTGCAACAGCGGTCGGTTGCGATCACGCGCAGTGCGTCTTAGCTGCTGCTCGATGGTAGTCGAGAGATAGACCACCACGCCTCGCTCGCGCAGCAGGCGCCGGTTGGTCGGATGCATGACGGCCCCGCCGCCGGTCGCCAGCACGATGCCCTGTCGGCGGGTGATCTCATCAATGACCTGCGCCTCGCGAATGCGAAACCCTGCTTCGCCTTCCACGTCGAAGATCCAGGGAATATTGCATCCACAGCGCTGCTCGATAACGTGGTCGCTATCAAAAAAGTCACGATGCAGCTCGGCCGCAAGCGCACGGCCGATGGTGCTTTTACCGGTCCCCATGGGACCGACCAGAAACAGATTGGGTAAGGCCTGCATTAGCGCACCGTCAGGGTGTCCTCAAGGATCCTTGGCGTAATGAATACCAGTAATTCTACCTTTTCATTGGACTGTTCGGTATAGCGAAACAGTCGGCCAAGGCCCGGCAGGTCACCCAGCAAGGGGGTCTTGTACAGATTGTTGACCTGCTCTGTAGAGAGGATACCGCCAAGTACGACCGTTTCACCATCGTTGACCAGCACCTGGGTCTGAATTTGATTGGTATCAATGGCCGGCACACCGTTGTACTGATTGGTGGAGACATCGTCATTGTTGACGATCAGATCCATGATGATGCGATTGTCCGGTGTGATCTGCGGCGTCACTTCCAGCGACAGCACGGCCTCCTTGAACTGTACGGTCGTGCCGGTCAGGGTGTTGTCACCGCCCTGCTGATAGGGAATCTCCTGCCCCTGCTTGATCAGGGCCGGATGCTGGTTGGCGGTGATCACCTTGGGCTGGGAGATGGTCTGGCTCTTGCCCTCGGACTCCAGTGCGTTGAGCTCCAGATCCAGCAGGACATCGCCGGAGAGATAGCCGAAGCTGAAGCCGGTGGTCGGTGCCACGGCGTTGCCCAGATCCACGCTCAGCCCGCCATTGGCGGCAATGCCGCTGGACGCACCGCGCAGATTGATCCCGCTGGACGGCGTGCCCGGACGCGACAGCCCCCAGCGCACGCCCAGCTGATTGACCACGCGATCACGTGCGATCACGATGCGCGCCTCGATCTGCACCTGACGCACCGGTACATCCAGATGATCAATGGTGCGACGAATCTCCTCGATGCGCTCGCGAGTATCCTGCACCAGCAGCGTATTGGTGCGCTCATCCACCGACACATGACCGCGTTCGGACAAAAGCCCCAGCCCCTGGTCACCGCGCAGAAGCGCTGCCATGTTGACCGCCTTGGCATAGCGCATCTGCAGATAGTCGGTCGTCAGCGACTCATTCGCGGAAAGACTCTGATCGGCCTGCGCGACGCGCTGCGCCATCCCGGCCAACTCTTCCCCCGGTGCCACCAGCAGCACATCGCCGCTGCGGCGACTGGCAAGGCCACGGGTCTGCAGGATCAGATCCAGCGCCTGATCCCAGGGCACCTGGCGCAGGTTGATCGTCACGTTACCGCTGACAGTGTCGCTGACGACCAGATTGAGTCCGACCTCATCGGCCAGAATCGACAGCACCGTACGCACGTCAATGTCCTCGAAATTCAGCGAGATGCGCTTGCCGTCAAAGGGAAACTGCGCCTGCTGACGACCGGCCGCAGCGGAGTCTGCCGGCGACACCCGAATGACTGCCTCACGGCCCCGCTGAGTGGCCATCGCCACCGCGCCCGGCGCCATGGCCAGCGTCAGCACCACATCCTCGCCGGACTGTGAGGGTGTAATGCGCGACACGGGCGTGGCAAAGTCGCTGACATCCACGATGCGCTGCCACTGCGGTGTCAGCCGCACACCGCTCAGGCGCACCTGCGCCTGGCTGCCCTGCACGTCCAGCCGAGGCGAAATCCCCTGGCGGTCCAGCGTCACGATCAATTCACCGGCGCCCTGCCCGGCCGCGCGATAGTCGATATTCTCGATTCGAGCGCGAGCATCGCTGACCGCAGAGGTGTCGCTGTCGCCATAGGCGCGACTGACCGCGCCGCCGGCCTGCACGGCAGCAACACGCTGTAAAAGATCGCCCCCCTGGCCGGCGACCGTACCACCAGTGCCCTGTGCGCCCTCGCCCAGCATGACTTCCAGCACATTTCCTCTGGCAGACAGCTGCCAGCCCACCGGACGCGCCATGGCGAAAATGACGCGCAGGTGATCTCCCGAAACACGTGCCTCGGCCTCATTGACGCTCTCACCGGCCAGCGGTACACGTGTGCCCGACAGACGACTGCCGGTGGCGTCGAAATCCAGCACCAGCCGCTGCGGCGCACCAAGCATCGTGGACTGCGGCACATTGATGGCGCCATCAAAGGTCAACCGAACGAGATCACGCCCCTGACCTGCCGAATGCAGCGAAATACTGGTCAATGATGCCGCGCTGGCCAGTGAGGTGGTCAGCAGCAGCAAAAGCCCTGACAGCAGCGCCATGACATGGCGCCGGGCCGGGGCCTGACGCATGGTTGTCGTGAAGATTCGCAGCCCGGACAACAGCCGTGTGCGATAGAGATGATGACCCTTGTGTGTCATGAAGTTGCTCCCAGCGTCAGCGTGCGGCTGACCTCGCTGAAACCGCCGCTGCCATTCGGCGCCAGCTCCGTAATCTCGATGTGGTCACTGCCAATGCGCGTGACCCGTCCATTGTTCTCACCAATATGCTGCTGGCGCTGCAGACGCACGACCCGACCTTCTGGCGTGCGAATCAGCGCGATCGTGCGGCCGTCCACGCTCAGGGTGCCAACCAGGCGCAGCACATTGAGCGCGTAGCCTTCCAGCGGCTCACGCGCGCGATCAGGGTCCGGCATGGCACTAGCCTGCGCCTTCAAGGGTGCCGGCGCGGCAGCGACCATGCCCGGAGCAGGCGCAAAGGGGCTGCGACGCTCGTGCGCGTCATAGCGCAGGGGCTGATACGCCGGCTGCTCGGGCAGCGCATCCAGATGGCCGACCGGGCGATGGCGCAGCGTTTCCAGTTCGGCATCAAGCTGCGCTGTAGTGTCCTGCCCGCATCCCCAGAGCCCCAGACACAGTGCCAGCATGATCAACGGCGTGGCTCTCATGGCGTCACCGCTCCGGCCGAACCAGCTTCGGACTCATAGCGATAGGTCTCGGCCTGCAGCGACAGCACCAGCATCTCGCCGGCGTCACCGCTTGCCGGTGCCAGGGTGAAATCATGCAGGGTCACGATGCGCGGCAGCTCCGCCACCCGCGACACAAAGGTGGCCAGCTGGTGGTAATCGCCGCGCACCTGAATATTGAGCGGCTGGGTAATATAGAAAGGATGCGCTTGCGGCGATGCCAGCCGGATGAAGTCGATTTCCAGCTGCTGCTGACGGCCGGCGTCGCTGATGTCATCAAGCAGCGCCGGCACCTCGCTATCGGTGGGCAGCATGCTTAACAGCGCGCCCATGCGTGCATCCAGTTCCTGCATGCGCCTTTCCAGCAGCGGCAGGTTGGCCGCCTGAAAGGCGCGCGTGGCGTACTGCGACTTGAGCGTCTCTACCTGCGCCTGTGCCTCGGTCACTTCCTGCGCCACCGGCGAGGCCAGATACCACTGTGCTGCCCATGCCACGATCAGTACGACCACGCCACAGACCAGCACCCGCAAAAGCCAGGGCCAGCTGCCGCCCTCCTCGAAGGTCAGTTCGCTCAGTCGAATCTGGCGCAGGCGCTGCCATTCAAGACGCCAGTCAATGCGGGTCATGGCTGCTTCTCCGGGGATGCCGGCGATGCAACCTGCCTCTCATGCAGGGGATGCTCCGGCACCTGCAGATTGAAGCGACGCTGGTTTGAACGCTCGCTTTCGGCACGCACATCCAGCAGCAGGGGCTCTCCCAGTACCGGCGCGCTGGAGAGCGCACGCATCTGATCGGAGACCTGACGGTTGGTGGTCGCCAGCCCGCTGATATCAAGCTGACCGTCATGACGCATGACCCGGTCGTAGGTCACGCCCTCGCCCAGGGTATCGGTCAGCGCCTGAAAGAGTGCCACCGTCTGGGAGCGGGAGAACTGCAGCTGACGAATCAGCTCAATGCGCTCCTGCATCTGATGGCGCTTTTCATCCAGCGTGCGCCCCTGGGTAATATCGTGTTCAAGGGCATCCGTGCGCTGCTGTATATAGGCAATATCGGTGTTGATATGACCCAGCTGATACTGTTGATACTGCTGACACAGGAAACCGATACCCAGCCCGAGGAGCGCGCTGAACAAAAGCCAGAGATGAAACCGGCGGGTACGGCGCTCGCGGGCCTGCTCGCGCCAGGGCAGCAGGTTGATATCGATACGAACATCGCCAGGCGTTGCGATCACGTTGCTCATGACAGCGACCTCATGGCCAGCCCGCAGGCGGTCATCATGGCCGGCGCGTCCAGGGTCAGTCGGGCATTATCGATCCCGCTGCCCACACGCATGGTGGCAAACGGGTTGGCCGGTACCACCTCAAGGCGGCTTTCCTCGGCCAGGCGTTCGGCCAGCCCCTCGATGACGCTTGAGCCGCCGGCCAGGATCAGTCGTTCGATCTGGCAGGCCCCGGCCGTGGTGTAGTAAAGCTTCAGCGAGCGCATGATCTGCTGTACCAGTGACTCCCGGAAGGGATGCAGAATGCGGCGCTGGTAATCCGGCAGATCGCCGCTTTTCTTGGCACGCCCGGCCTCGTCAAAGGTCAGCCGGTAGTGCTGACGAATCTCGTCGGTGAGCTGGCGCCCGCCCATGACATTGTCGCGGGTATGCACGATGCGTCCGCGATGAAAGATATGAAAGGCCGTCATGCTGGCACCAATGTCGATCAGTGCGCTGCCGCGGTCGGGGTGATGGGGCAGGCGGGAGAGCAGATAGCGGGTCGCGCGCTCCATGGCGAACATCTCGACATCCACTACCGCAGGCTCCAGCCCGACCTGCACCAGCACATCGGTGAGCAGCTGCATGTCCTGACGCCTGCAGGCCACCAGCAGGATATCCTGCTGATCGTCATAGCGGGCGTTGACGCCCAGACGCTGGAAGTCGAGCGTCACCTCATTGAACGGAAACGGAATATGCTTGTCCGATTCCATGGCAATGCGCTGGGCGATGTCGTTGTCATCAAACGACACCGGCATGCTCAGTACCTTGGTAATCACGGCGCCGGTGGGAACGGCCACGACGGCACGGCGCGTGCGCGGTCCGGCATGGTCGATGGCACGTGACAGCGCCATGACCACCTGGTCCATGTCGCGAATGCGGCGCTCCACCACGGCGCGATCCACCAGCGGGCGTACGGCCCAGGAGGCCACCCGCCAGCGTTCGCCCTGGCGTTCAAGTTCAAGCAGCTTGACGGTGGCGGAGGTGATATCCACGCCGATCAAACCCTGTGTCGCACGTCCGAAACCCAGCACGTCAGCTCTCCAGCCAATGACCCGCCTTATGCGGACGTTGTTTATAACGTGTTAACTGCGGTAATGAAGGGGCAAATAACGGGGTTTGCAGGCGCTTTAAATGGTTTTAAAAGCAGGTACTCTGTGCTCGACTACCCATTAACGCTGGTCGCCCCTGCACTGGCTACTTATAATGCCCGGCTTGCTAGTGCCACATACCCGCGCGGTCTTCGACTACGACGCCAGACGATCAACGACGTCCTGCGGACCCAAGCCCGCCTCATTGACGGAACACGTGTTACATGACGTTCATCAAGCGCCTGGTTTTTCACCTCTTCTTCCTGCTGCTTGCCATAACGGCCGGCATTGCACTTTCTGTAGCTGGCGCTGCGCTCTACTTCGCTCCCAGCCTGCCCGACGTTCATCAGCTGCAGGACTACCAGCTCGAGATGCCGCTGCGGGTGTACACCGCCGATGAAAAGCTCATCGGTGAGTTCGGTGCCCAGCGGCGCCAGCTGGTCAAGGGCGATGAGATTCCGCAGGACTTCATCAATGCGCTACTGGCGGCAGAAGATGCCGGTTTCTATCAGCACCCGGGCGTGGACCCGCGCGGCCTGATGCGCGCAGCCCTTGAGCTGGGCACCAGCGGGCGCATCCGCTCCGGCGGCAGTACCATCACCATGCAGGTGGCCCGTAACTATCTGCTCACACTGGATCAGACCTTTACCCGCAAGATTCGCGAAATCCTGCTGTCGCTGCAGATGGAGCAGATCCTCTCCAAGCAGCAGATCCTTGAGCTCTACGTCAACAAGATCTATCTGGGCCAGGGCGCCTATGGGGTGGGTGCCGCCGCCGAGGCCTATTTTGACAAGCCGCTGGATGAGCTGAGCCTGCCGGAACTGGCCACCATTGCCGGGCTGCCCAAGGCGCCCTCCAGCCTGAATCCGATCAGCAACCCCCAGCGCTCGCTGATTCGACGCAACTGGGTGCTGCTGCGCATGCATCAGCTTAACCTGATTGACCAGAACACCTATCAGGCCGCCGTTCAGGCCCCGATCGAAACCCGACGCCACCACAGTCAGCCTGACGTGCAGGCCCCCTGGGTGGCGGAGATGGCCCGCCAGTACGCCATCGAGCGTTTTGGTGATGAGGCCTACACCGGCAACTATCGCATCGTCACGACGCTGGACAGCAAAATGCAGGAAGCCGCCCGCGATGCGCTGATCAACGGTCTGGTGGACTACGACACCCGCCATGGCTGGCGCGGGGCTGAAGAAAGCGATATCCCGGCCAGCCTGTCGGAAGCCCAGGATCGTACCGACCGGGCAGGCCTTGAAGAAGAACTCTCCGAGTCGCCGGAAGTGGAAAGCACCGCACGCGAGGCGGCGGCACGCAGCAAGGTCACCGTGCCCGGCATCGAGGGTGATGTCAGTAACTGGCAGCGCGTACTGGACGCCACCCCGCGTCTGGGGCCGCTGCAGCCGGCGATCGTGATCGATACCAATGGGCGCACCATGCGGGTGCTCAATGACAACGACGAGGTTGTCACCATCGAGTGGCCGGGCCTTGAATGGGCCGCACGCTACCTGAGCCCACGCGGCCGGGCAGCCGCCCCGAGCAGTGCCGGTCAGATTGCCAGCCGCGGCGATCTGGTCCGTATCATGGAGCGCACCCGCGGTGACGGCTGGCGTCTGGCACAGATGCCGCAGGCCGAAGGCGCACTGGTCTCGCTGGATCCGCAGACCGGCGCCCTGCAGGCGCTGCAGGGGGGCTTCAGCTTCGCCAGCAGCAAGTTCAACCGGGTCACGCAGGCGCGTCGTCAGCCGGGGTCCGGCTTCAAGCCCTTCATCTATCTGGCAGCGCTTGAAAGTGGCATGACGCCGGCCACCATCATCAACGATGCACCGATCGTGCAGGCCGGCATCGGCAATCAAAACGCCTGGCGCCCGGAGAACGACGAGCGCAGTTTCGGCGGCCCGACCCGATTGCGCGTGGGGCTTTACCGTTCTAAGAACCTGGTGACCATCCGTACCCTGCAATCGGTCGGGCTGGATAACACCATTGACTTTCTGGTCAACATGGGCTTTGAACGTGACCGCCTGCCGCATGGCCTGTCGCTGGCGCTGGGCACGGCCGAGCTGACGCCGCTGGAGATCGCCCGCGGCTACGCCGAGATCGCCAACGGCGGTTTCCGCATCAAGCCGTGGTTCATCAAAAGCGTGACCCAGGGCGAGGACGGTCCCAATCTGCTGGAAGAGACCAATCCGCCGGCGGCCTGTCGCGAATGCGACCCGATGGATGCCACCGTCACCATTGACGGGCGCACCTATCCGATCGCCGAACGCGTGGCCTCTCCCGAGTCGGTGTATATGCTGCGTAGCATGATGCGTGATGTCATCGAGCGCGGCACCGGCCGCGGTGCGCTGTCGCTCAACCGTGGGGATATTGCCGGCAAGACCGGTACCACCAACGATCAGCGTGATGCCTGGTTCTTGGGCTTCAACAACAACGTGGCCACCAGCGTCTGGGTCGGCAAGGACACCAACGAGACCATCGCCGAATACGGTGCGCAGGCCGCTCTGCCGATCTGGAAGGACTATATGGGTGCGGTACTCAAGGGAACGCCGGAAGCCGCGCCGAGTGCGCCCGACGACATTGTGACAGTGCGCATTGACCCGGACACCGGCAAGCGTTTGCATGACGAGGACGGCGGCGGCATCAGCGAGATCTTCCGCAAGGACAACCTGCCGCCCTGGCAGCAGCGCTCGATCCGCCCTGAACTTGAATCGGAAAGCGGTTCTCAGGGCACCGGCAGCTACGACGCCATTTTCTGATCCTGATCGCGCCTTCCTGTCCGGGCACCCTGCCCGGACAGGTATCCACACCGCAGTGAAATTTCATGACCAAGAGCCCATCCAGCCACGCCTGCAACGACACCCCTGCTTCAACCGCGTCCGCCTCGGTGACCATGCCCTGCTCGTCACCGGCCCTGCGCCGATGTGTCGGTCTTTTCGTGCTGACCGTGCTCGCCTGCTGGCAAAGCAGTGCGTACGCCGCCGATTCGCTGTTCTATGCCCCGCCGCCGCCCAGCGATGATGCCGTGCCCTTTTCGGGCGCCATCGAACTGGGCTATACGGCGCTGTCCGGCAACACCAACACCGAGACGCTGCTGGGCAAGGGTCGTATTACCTGGTATGACCAGGCCTGGACACATACCACCCGCGCCGAAGTCAAAAACGTCAGTGACAGCGAAAACACCACTGCCGAGCAGTATCTGCTCAGTCAGCGTGAACGCTACTCGCTGGGCGACTCCCCCAACTACCTTTTTGGGCTGGCACGCTATGAAAAGGAGCGCTTCTCGGGCTACGACAATCAGTTCACGGCCATTACCGGCTATGGCCGTCAGATCTTCGATACCGACCTTCAGGCCCTGTCGCTGGAGGCAGGCCCGGGCTATCGCTATGACGACTATGAAAACGGCGGCAACCGACACATGTTGCTCGGCTATCTGGCTGCCGACTACGCCCTGTCCCTGTCGGATACGGCCAGTTTCATCCAGCAGTTTTCCGTCGAAGGGGCCGATGACAACGTGACGCTTCGTTCCTACTCGGCCATTTCAGTGGCCATTAACGCAAGCCTTGCGCTTCGCGTGTCCCACGACATCAAAAGCAACAGCAATCCGCCCCATGAGGCAGATGCCAACACCGATCGCACCACGGCGGCCTCGGTGGTTTACAACTTCTAACGCCTTTCAACGTTCTCGCCCACGAAGATATCGATCCTCACAAAACATGACCCTAATCCCTGTGTGGCCCACAGGCCTTGTAGGCACACTGCTGTCGCGCAGCGCCAGCGTCATGGGGCGCTGCCAATAGCACCACACAGGCCATGACCACTACAGCTGCCCTGCAGCGCACTTGATTCAAGAGATTTTCGTCATCATGGGTTCACGCCATCTACGTTTTTTTGTTCCTGCCCTGCCGCTGCTGGCCGGGTTGCTGTCGGCCGGCCAGAGTCTGGCGGCCGACAATGAAAACTTTGCCAATTATTCAACGCTTGAAAGTGCCAGTCAGGCCGAGGATTACTTTGATGGGGAGTATTCGCTGGGCTACACGAAACTGTCAGGCAACAGCAACAGCTCGAGTCTGCGCACCAGCACCAACCTGACCTGGTATGACGGTCCCTGGTCATGGAATCTCTATGGCGCCATCAATAGCGCCAGTGATGACAACGAAACCTCGGCCGAGAACTATAATCTCGGCGGACGTACCCGCTACAACCTGAGCGATGAGAACTATCTCTTCGGGCTGGCACGCTGGCGCAAGGACCGCTTTGCCGGCTACAACTCCCAGAGCACCCTGGCCGGCGGTTATGGCCGCCAGCTGCTCAGTGGACCACCACAGTCATTGTCGGTGGAGGCAGGTCCCGGCGTGCGTCGCGACAGCTATACCGATGGCGGCGAGAAGTATCGTGCGCTGGCCTATAGCGGACTGAACTATCGCTGGCACGTCTCGGACACGGCGACCTTCGGGCAGGATCTGGTACTGGAGGCCACCGGGCTCAACCTCATCATGCGCTCGCAGACCTCACTGACGGTCGCCATCAACGACGCCCTGGCGATGCGCCTGGCCTACGATGTCGATTTCAACGACGATCCGCCGGAAGACGCCGAGCACAAGACCGATACCACCACCGCAGTCTCGGTGGTCTACAACTTCTGATACGGTCCGGCCGGCATGAAAAAACCCCGCCACCCTTTTGGGTGGCGGGGTTTTTCGTGTTGCCTGCGTTAAGCGATCAGCTGCCGTACACGTCTTCGACGCTGGTCAGCGGATAGTGGGACGGATAGGCCTTCGTGGCCACACCGGAATCCACCGCAGCGCGGGCTACGGCCGAGGAGACCCGATCCAGCAGACGCGAGTCCATCGGCGTGGGGATGATGTAGCCGCGCCCGAACTCGAGCGACTCGAGCTCGTAGGCTTCCAGCACTTCATGGGTGACCGGCTCGCGGGCAAGGTCCTTGAGGGCGTGGACGGCCGCGACCTTCATCTCTTCATTGATGTCGCGGGCGCGTACGTCCAGTGCGCCGCGGAAAATGAAGGGGAAGCCCAGCACGTTGTTGACCTGGTTGGGATAGTCCGAGCGACCGGTCGCCATGATCACATCATCGCGGGTCGCATGCGCGGTGTCGGGATGAATCTCCGGGTCCGGGTTGGAGCAGGCAAACACCACCGGGTTGGCCGCCATCCTTTTGAGCTGCTCGGCGGCAAACAGATCAGGACCGGACAGCCCGATAAAGACATCGGCGCCATCAATGGCATCATCCAGACTGCGCTGTTCGGTAGTGGCCGCGTAGCGTGCCTTGAACTCGTTGAGATCATCACGACCATCGTGAATGACGCCCTTGCTGTCGAGCATGCGGATGTTGTCACGCGTAGCACCACAGGCGATCAGCAGGTCCATGCAGGCAATGGCCGCCGATCCGGCGCCCAGACAGACGATGCGGGCGTCTTCCAGCGTCTTGCCGGCGATGTCGAGGGCGTTGAGCAGGCCCGCCGCGGTGACAATGGCCGTACCGTGCTGGTCATCATGAAAGACCGGAATATCGCAGCGCGCCTTGAGCTCACGCTCGATCCGGAAGCACTCGGGCGCCTTGATGTCTTCCAGATTGATGCCGCCCCAGGTCAGGGCAATATTGGCCACGGTGTCGATAAAGGCGCTGGGGTCTGCCGTATCGACTTCGATGTCGATGGCATTGATGCCGGCAAAGCGCTTGAACAGCACACCCTTGCCTTCCATGACCGGCTTGCTGGCCAGTGCGCCCAGATTTCCAAGGCCCAGAATGGCGCTGCCGTTGGAAATGACCGCGACCAGATTGCCCTTGCCGGTATAGCGATAGGCAGTTTCCGGATCACGGGCGATCTCACGCACCGGCTCGGCCACGCCCGGGCTGTAGGCCATGGCAAGATGTCTTGAAGAGGTCGTGGGCTTGGTAATTTCGATGCTCAGCTTCCCCGGAATCGGGTCGGCGTGATAATCCAGTGCTGCCTGTCTTTTGTCCTGGGACATGTCTGTTATCCGATTGAAAATCAACTATCAATCCGGCGCAGCGTAACGAAAAAGCCCCCTGCCTACAAGCTGACAGCCCCGGCCGCGCAAGGGTACAAGGGCACTACAGGAATACACTTGAGGATCGCCGTCACGAACGGCCTGCAGAACGTGCTACCCTGCCGCGGCCCGCGATATCACCCTTAAAATGCGGGCCTGATATTCCTCTATACCTCTGGAGCAAGTCGATCGTGTCCACGCCTGGACCTGAACGCGTGATCCTGGCGGTGGCCGTGCCCTCGCCGCTCAAGCGAGTGTTTGATTACCTGCCCGATCGAGATGCGCCCGATGACGGCTGGGTGGCCGGCGTGCGCGTGCGTGTTCCCTTCGGACGGCGGTCGGTGATTGGTGTGGTAGTCGAGGTTCGCGGCCACAGCGATGTGCCCGTTGATCGTCTGCGGCGCATCGAAACCCTAATTGATCGCAGCCCCCTGCCCGGGGACTGGCTGTGGCTGTGCCGGTTTGCCGCACGCTATTACCAGCACTCGCTGGGCGAGACCATCAGCAGCGCCATGCCGACCCTGCTGCGCCAGGGGCGGCCGCTGGAAGCCCGCTCCCAGGCACGCTGGTTTATTACCGAGCGGGGCCACACACCGGGCGATGCCCTGGCGCGTGCGCCGCGTCAGGCCGAGCTTCTGGCCGCCATTGCCCAGCACCCGCGCGGACTGGTGACGCCGGCAATCGCCGCCCTGGGGTTCAATCGAGCCCAGCTTAATGCGCTGCGAGACAAGCAGCTGATCGATTGCCGCGAGGAGAGCGTGGCCGCTCCCGCCAGCGAGCGCTCGGCCAGAACGCTGGCCGAGCCTACGCTGCCGCTCAACCGCGAACAGGCTGCTGTGCTGGCCGAGCTTCATCAGGACATGGACCGGTTCCAGGTATCGCTTCTCCATGGCGTCACCGGCAGCGGCAAGACCGAGGTCTATCTGCAGTTGATCGAGGCCGTGCTGGATCGCGGACGCCAGGCACTGGTGCTGGTGCCGGAGATCGGCCTGACCCCGCAGACGCTGTCACGCTTTCGAAAACGCTTCAACGCACCGGTCATCACCCTGCACTCCGGACTCAACGACAGCGAACGCCTGGACAGCTGGGAAGCCGCACGCTCGGGACGCGCCGCCGTACTGATCGGCACTCGCTCGGCGGTCTTTACGCCCATGGCACGCCCCGGTGTCATCATTGTGGATGAGGAGCATGACGGTTCCTTCAAGCAGCAGGACAGCCTGCGCTACCACGCCCGCGATCTGGCCATCGTTCGCGCCCGGCATCATGGCATTCCCATCGTGCTGGGCAGCGCCACGCCATCGCTTGAGAGTCTTTCACGCGCACGTGACGGCCATTACCGCCATCTGCGGCTCAATACCCGGGCCGGCAACGCGGCACCAGCCATCCTGTCGCTGGTGGATCTGCGCGGCAAGCCGCAGCGCGGCGGGCTGGGGCCACAGGCGCTGACGGCCATCAAGGAGCATCTCCAGGCCGGGCGTCAGGTGCTGGTGTTCGTCAACCGCCGCGGCTTTGCACCCACGCTGACCTGTCACCAGTGCGGCTGGCTGGCCGAATGCCCGCAGTGCGATGCCCGCATGACCCTGCACCGTGACCCGCACCGTCTGATCTGCCATCACTGCGAGCAGCAGCGTGGCGTGCCGGATGCCTGTCCCAAATGTGGCAGTGCCGATTTAAGGCCCCAGGGCGCCGGGACCGAGCGCACCGAAGAGGCCCTGCAGGAGGCCTTCAGCGATACCCGTATCCTGCGTATTGACCGCGACACTACCCGTCGGCGCGACGCCCTGGAGAAGACGCTCACCGAGATTCACAAGGGCGCATGCTGTCTGCTGGTGGGCACCCAGATGCTGGCCAAGGGTCATCACTTCCCCCATGTGACACTGGTTGTGGTGGTCAATGCCGATGGGGGCCTCTACAGCGCCGACTTTCGCGCACTCGAGCACTCCGCGCAGCTGCTGACCCAGGTCGCCGGCCGGGCCGGACGCGCGCAGCACCCGGGGCGTGTACTGGTCCAGACCCTGCACCCCGAGGACCCGAGCCTGAGACTGCTGGCCGAGGAAGGCTATGACGCGCTGGCCGAGGAGCTTCTTAGCGAGCGCCGTCTGGCGGGCCTGCCGCCCTTTCGCTTCATGGCACTCATGCGCGGTGAAAGTGCGCGCATGGAAGCCGTGATCGAGCTGTTCACCCAGGCCGGTGACGCCGTGCGGGCGTGGCTCAACGAGCGGGGGCTGGCCGTTCACTGTCTGGGCCCGGTGCCGGCGCCGATGGAGCGACGTCAGAACCGCTATCATGCCCAGTTGCTGTTGAGTTCCGACAAACGCAGCGCCCTGCATGAAGCCAGCGCCTGGCTGGATGAATGGATGTCGCAGCAGGCCGATGCCCGGCGCCTGCGTTACAGCATCGATATCGATCCGCAGGAGATGTGCTGAGCCGACCCGGGCGGGCCCACACATGTTCGATACATGTCGGACACAATACCGGTTTTGACACTGTCCACGGTTGAACGATAATGGCGGGCGCCAAAGCGCCTGTCCCGCTTGATACGTCGACAGCGTCAACACAAGCGCGTTATCACCGGGCGCACAGTTCAAGACCTGGCCGAATGCGTCGGGCCAGCCATCCACGACCATAGATGCCAGCATGAAAGAGACGATTACCCTACTGCTCAATACGGCGCTCGAAGCCCTCAAGGCCGAAGGCGCCCTGCCCGTTGGCACCCAGCCCGACATCCGTGTCGATGCCGCGCGCGACCGCGCCCACGGCGACTACGCCAGCAATCTGGCCATGATGCTGGCCAAGCCTGCCGGCATGAAGCCGCGTGATCTGGCGGAACGCCTGATTGCAGCGCTGCCGGCTTCCAACGCTGTCTCGCGTGTCGAGATTGCCGGCCCCGGCTTCATCAACTTCTTCGTCAACACCAGCGCCGCCGGTGAAGTCCTGTTCGACATTCTTGAGGCCGGTGACGACTTCGGCCGCAACAATGACGGTGCCGGTCAGAAGGTGCAGGTCGAGTTTGTCTCGGCCAACCCGACCGGCCCGCTGCACGTGGGTCATGGCCGGGGCGCGGCAGTGGGCGACAGCCTCTGTCGTCTGCTGGAAGCCAACGGTTACAGTGTCACCCGCGAGTTCTATTACAACGATGCCGGCGCCCAGATCGATAATCTGGCCCTGTCGGTCGCTGCCCGCATCAAGGGCATCGAGCCCAACGATCCGGCCTGGCCGGCCGATGGCTATCGCGGCGAGTACATTCAGGACGTGGCGCGTGCCTACATGCAGGGCGAGACCGTCACGGCGGACGACCGTCAGGTCACGGCGGCAGCCAACCCCGACGACATGGACGCCATTCGTGCCTTTGCGGTGGCCTGGCTGCGCCATGAGCAGGATCTCGATCTCAAGGCCTTCGGCGTCGGGTTCGATGTCTTTTTCCTGGAATCTTCACTGTATGAAAGCGGCAAGGTCGAAGCGACCGTCGAGCGCCTGATTCAGGGCGGACATACCTATGAGTCCGACGGAGCCCTGTGGCTCAAGACGACCGATTTCGGGGATGACAAGGACCGCGTGATGCGAAAGCGCGAAGGCGGTTACACCTACTTCCTGCCTGACGTCGCCTATCACCTGGACAAGTGGCAGCGCGGTTTCACCACCGTCATCAACGAACAGGGCGCCGATCACCACTCCACGGTGACTCGCGTCCGAGCAGGCCTTCAGGCACTCGATGCCGATATCCCGCAGGGCTGGCCGGACTATGTCCTGCACCAGATGGTGCTGGTCACCCGTTCGGGTCAGGAGGTCAAGCTTTCCAAGCGGGCCGGCAGCTACGTCACCCTGCGCGATCTCATTGACGAAGTCGGCCGTGACGCCACGCGCTACTTCCTGGTGTCGCGCGCGGCGACCTCGCAGATGACCTTTGATATCGATCTGGCCCGCTCCCAGTCCAGCGACAACCCCGTCTACTACGCCCAGTACGCGCACGCACGCGTCTGCAGTGTCGAGGCGAAGGCGGCCGACAACGGCTGGGCCTTTGACGCAGGTCTGGCACGCGAGTCACTGCATCTGCTCGAAGATGCCCGCGAGCGCGATCTCATCAACCGTCTGGGCAGCTGGCCCGAGGCCGTGCGCCGCGCCGCCGAGCAGCGTGAGCCACAGCAGATCGCCCTGTATCTGCAGGAACTCGCCAGCGAATTTCATACCTGTTACAACGCCGTCAAGGTCATGGTCGATGACGCCAACCTGCGCAACGCGAGGCTGGCGCTCGGCATGGCCGTACGCCAGGTCATGCGCAACGGGCTTGACCTGCTTGGCGTCTCGGCTCCCAGGGAGATGTAAATGGCACAGCGCCAGAACAAGAGTGCGCCCTCGAGCAAGGGCGCCACATCACGCAACAAGGCCAAACGTGGCGGTGGCGGCGACGGCTTTCATGTGCCCGGCTGGCTGTGGGCGCTGGTAGGCATCATTGCAGGCTTCGCCATTGCGCAGTACTTCCACAACGATGCACCACCCAAGCGCGACCAGGTGGCCGCCGTGGTTGCCAAAAAGCGCGCCGATGGTGGCGATCAACAGCAGGGAAGCGAGTCGTCACCGCAGGACGCCGAAGAAGGCCAGATGCCGACCTTCGAGTTCTACACCCTGCTGCCCGAGTCGGAAGTGATTGCACCGAACGTGGAAGACTACAGCTCGTCCCCGCGACCGGGCACCGAGGGCGCCGTCCTGGAACAGCATGCCCGCCGTATCGCCGGCAGCAGCAGTAGCGCCTCGGTCAGCAATCCCGACGGTAACAAGGCTGCCTCGTCACAGCAGAGTGCCCCGGCGCGCAAGCCCGAACCTGCGCCTGAGCCGAAAGGCAATGCCGGCAGTAATGACGCCATTCAGCAGCTGGCGTCCCGCCACGAAGCGGCCGACAAGAGTCAGCGGGCTTCTTCAAATTCAGGCAGCAGCTCGGGCAGCAGCAGTTCCGGTTCCAGCAGCAGTTCAGGCCCCAGTTATATGCTGCAGGCAGCGTCGTTCAAGTCACAAAGCGATGCCAACACCATGGCCGGCAAGCTGCGTGATCTGGGCCTGGTGACCCAGGTCAGTCAGGTCAAAACGGCGGACAACACGACCTGGTATCGCGTCCAGGCCGGACCCTATCGGGATGCCGGAGAGCTGTCGCGTGCCAAGGGACTGATGCAGACCCGCGGCATCGATCCGATGCAGATTCAGCAGCGCTGAGACGCGGCGTTTGCTGATATCAGGGCGCCTGTTGCCATGCAACAGGCGCCCTTTTTCATGTGCCAGAGTGGCTCTTTGCGCCCTGAAAAGGGTCGAAAGCAGGCCATGACGGGGCCGCACGGCCCATTCAGGACAATTTCCCTGCAGGTCATGGCTTGATTTGGCGGATCAAAGCCCGCACTTCAGGGGAAAGTTTTCAAAACGCAGACGACTTTACGCGCTCCGGGCGCTGTCTGTGTTCAAGTCACCAGGTGCATGTCACCAACGAATTGGAGTAGCGCCGATGACCACGATTGTTTCCGTTCGCCGCGGCGAGCAGGTCGCCCTGGGTGGCGACGGTCAGGTATCGCTGGGCAATACGGTCATGAAGGGTAATGCCAGCAAGGTCCGCCGTTTTTACCGTGGCCAGGTACTGGCCGGTTTTGCCGGCGGTACGGCCGATGCCTTTACGCTGTTTGAACGCTTTGAAGCGCAGCTTGAGAAGTATCAGGGCCACCTGACCAAGGCGGCCGTGGAGCTTGCCAAGGAATGGCGCACCGACCGGGCCCTGCGCAAGCTCGAGGCGATGCTGGCCGTGGCCGATCGCAATGCCTCACTGATCATCACGGGTACGGGTGATGTCCTGGAGCCGGAACACGGCATCATCACCATCGGCTCGGGCGGTCAGTTTGCCAATGCCGCGGCACGTGCCCTGGTACAGAACACCGACCTCTCAGCGCGTGAAATCACTGAAAAGAGCCTCGCGATTGCGGCAGACATCTGTGTGTACACCAACCACAACGTGACGCTCGAATCACTGGACTGATCATGACAGAGACTTCCATGCCCTCTCAGAACGCCAACAGCAATCACATGACCCCGCGCGAGATCGTGCACGCGCTGGATCAATACATCATCGGTCAGGCCGACGCCAAGCGCGCCGTGGCCATTGCCCTGCGTAACCGCTGGCGTCGCATGCAGCTCGATGACACGCTGCGCCCCGAGGTCACACCCAAGAACATTCTGATGATCGGCCCGACCGGTGTGGGCAAGACCGAAATCGCCCGCCGTCTGGCCAAGCTTGCCAACGCGCCCTTTATCAAGATCGAGGCGACCAAGTTCACCGAAGTCGGTTATGTCGGGCGCGATGTGGAGTCGATCATTCGTGACCTGGTGGAAGCCGCCATCAAGCTGGTCCGTGAGCAGGCCAAGTCGCAGGTGGGTCACAAGGCTGATGATGCCGCCGAAGAGCGCATTCTTGACGCCCTGCTGCCGCCTGCCCGTGGCAGTGAGTACGACAGCGGCAAGAGCCGTGACAGCGCTACGCGTCAGACCTTTCGCAAGCAGCTGCGCGAAGGCAAGCTCGATGACAAGGAAATTGACATCGAGCTGTCACCGGCCGGTCAGGGCATGGACTTTCAGGCCCCTCCGGGCATGGAAGACATGGCCAATCAGCTGTCCAGCATGTTCTCCAGCATGGGCAAGCAGAACAAGGAAACGCGTCGCATCACCGTGAAGGAAGCGCTCAAGCTGGTACGTGATGAAGAGGCTTCCAGGCTGGTCAACGATGAAGACCTCAAGGCCCGCGCCATCGAGGCCGTCGAGCAAAACGGTATCGTGTTCCTTGACGAGATCGACAAGGTGGCCAAGCGCGCCGAATCCGGCAGCGGTGGTGATGTCTCCCGCGAAGGTGTGCAGCGTGACCTGCTGCCGCTGATCGAGGGGTCGACGGTGTCCACCAAGCACGGCATGGTGCATACCGATCACATTCTCTTTATCGCCTCGGGCGCATTCCACCTCTCCAAGCCCTCGGATCTGATTCCGGAGCTGCAGGGACGTCTGCCGATCCGTGTCGAGCTGTCGGCCCTGTCGCCGGACGAGTTCAAGCGCATCCTGACCGAGCCTTCTGCTTCCCTGACGCGTCAGTACGAGGCGTTGATGAAGACCGAAGGCCTTGACGTCGAGTTTACCGATGACGGCATCGAGCGCATCGCCCAGATCGCCTGGCAGGTCAACGAGGGCACCGAAAACATCGGTGCGCGACGCCTGCATACGGTGATGGAACGTCTGCTGGAAGAGGCGCTCTTTGAAGGCAGTGACATGAAAGGTCCGCTGGTCATCGATGGCCCCTATGTCGATGAGCGTCTGGGCGCACTGGCCCGCGACGAGGATCTGTCGCGCTACATCCTCTAAGGCATCTTTATCGTTTAACGCCAACAGCGTATCTTGTGAGGGCGGCCCGTTCATGGGCCGCCCGCTTTTTTGCATGATGCCCATCCTTTTGACAAAGGCGCATCATCCGGTACTCCTCAACATCATGGAGATATCCCATGAGTGCCCCCATGCCCACCGGCGTCCACTATCACCAGCGCAGTCGCGAGCTGGCGCTGACCTATGATATTGACGGTGAACAGCAAAGCTTTCGACTCAGTGCCGAAATGCTTCGAGTGTATTCCCCCTCGGCCGAGGTCCGCGGCCACAGCCCGGAGCAGGCAGTGCTGCAGACCGGCATGAAATATATCGGTCTTAAAAACATCACGGCAGTGGGCAACTACGCCCTCAAGCTGCACTTTGATGATGGCCACGACAGTGGCCTTTATACCTACGCCTATCTCTGGGAAATGATCGAACACCGCGAACTGTGGTGGGATGACTATCTTCACGAGCTCAAGAAGGCCAATGCCTCACGCGAGCCGCTGGGCATACCGCTGCAGCGCCAATAAGCGAAGACCGTATGGCCGTCAGGACAAATGATGTCCTGAAAGCTACAATGGCTCTCGACAAGCGCGACCCTCCCGACCGGAGTGACGATGCACCGATGCCCCCAGGGCAGGTAGCGCTACTGACGATACCAGAACACATGATTTGCAAACGCTGACAGGGGAACGCCATGGACAAGCAGACAACGCACTTCGGCTATGAGGAAGTCCCTGTCGAGGAGAAGGCCGGCCGTGTCGAGCAGGTCTTCGATAGCGTGGCGCGCCGCTATGACGTCATGAATGACCTGATGTCGATGGGCGTTCATCGCTTCTGGAAGCGCGTGGCGCTGGAACGCTCGGGCGTACGCCGCGGTCATGCCGTGCTCGACATTGCCGGCGGCACCGGCGATCTGACCGCGAAGTTTGTGGAGCGTGTGGGCCCTACCGGTCGAGTGGTACTGGCCGACATCAATGCCTCCATGCTGCAGGTCGGACGTGACCGGCTGCTTGATCGTGGCGTGGGTGCTCAGGTGGAAATCGTGCAGGCCGACGCCCAGGCACTGCCCTTCCCCGATAACACCTTTGACTGCATTACCATTGCCTTTGGCCTTCGCAACGTCACCGACAAGGATGCAGCGATTGCTTCCATGACACGCGTGCTCAAGCCGGGCGGCCGACTGCTGATCCTGGAGTTCTCAAAGCCGGTCAATGCTGTCTTTGAGAAGGTCTATGATCAGTACTCCTTTCATGTTCTGCCGCGCATTGGCAAATGGGTGGCCAACGATGCCGACTCCTACCGTTACCTGGCCGAATCGATCCGCATGCATCCCGATCAGCCGACCCTCAAGGCCATGATGGAAAATGCAGGCCTTGAGCGCGTCGAGTACACCAACATGACCGGCGGTGTCGTGGCACTGCACCGCGGTATCAAGTTCTGAACGTCCCGTGCGGGTGATGCCCTTCATTGGCCATCATCCGTCGGGCCGCTTTCCCGACAGGGTTAATGGCATGACACACGTGTATTTCATGACTTTTTGTCATCGCATACCTCAAGGACAGTCCTGCTGATGTCCTTCATAACTCCCGTGCTGCTGACCGGTATCGAAAAAACCGTCAACCGCCTGCTGGCACGTGATCCGGCGGCGCCGTCCCGTCTGGCGGCCATGGCCGGTCAGCGCCTTTTGCTGAGACTGGAAGCCCCACGGATTGAAGTCCTGGTCATCTTTCACATCCACGGCCTGACACTTGCCTCACTGCCCGATGGTGAGGACCGGGATGCTGATACGACCATTGAAATCGATGCCGATACGCTGGGTGCTTTGCTGGGCGGCATGCCGATTCAGTCACTCATGACCCAGCACAAGCTGGTGGTGCGTGGCCAGCTCGGGCTTTTGATGCAGGCACGCGAACTGCTGATGGATCTCGATATCAACTGGGAAGGCGCCTTTGCCGAATGGTTTGGCGAGGCACCGGCCCATAGTCTGGCGACCGGGCTGCGACGCCTGGGGCGCTTTGGCGTGCACTCTTCAAAAAGCCTTGAGCAGGACCTGCGTGAGTACATTCTCGAAGAAGGCCAGTGGCTGGCCGGCCGCGCGCGCTTTGACGTGGCCCGCGAGCACCTGACCGAACTTGAAATTGCGACCGACCGGCTTGAAGCCCGACTTGAACGGCTCAACCGTCGTCTGCGAGGGCATCACTCTTGATGACGCTATGGCGCCTGATCCGTATTGCCTGGGTGGTCACCCGTTATCGGCTCGACAGTCTGATTCCTGCCGAACGCCTGCCCGGCTATGCCCGCTTTCTGATGGCCATCGCGCCCATTCGACTGTTCCCGAAGGGCAATAAAACACGCGGTGAGCGCCTGCGTCTGGCGCTGGAGGATCTGGGCCCCATTTTCATCAAGTTCGGCCAGATGCTGTCTACCCGGCGTGATCTGATGCCGCCGGATATCGCCGTCGAGCTCAAGCGGCTGCAGGATCAGGTACCGCCCTTTCACAGCGACACGGCGCGCACCATCATCGAAGAGGAGCTGGGCGCGCCGGTCGGTGAACTTTTTGATCATTTCGAGCCCGATTCGATGGCCTCGGCCTCCATCGCTCAGGTCCATGCCGCGCGCCTGCATACCGGCGAAGAAGTGGTGGTCAAGGTCATCCGCCCCGGCATCGACAGTGTCATGCGCAACGACATGGCGCTGCTGTACACCTTTGCCCGGGTGCTTTTGAAGGTCTGGCCGGAAGCGCGGCGTCTGCGCCCGGTGGAAGTGGTCAAGGATTATGAGTCCACCCTTTTTGATGAGCTTGATCTGCAAAAGGAGGCGGCCAACACCTCCCAGCTCAAGCGCAATTTTCAGCACTCCCCGCTGTTGCATGTGCCGACCATTTACTGGCCGCTGACCCGCAAGCGGGTCATGACCCAGGAGCGGGTCAATGGTGTACCGGTCGCCGATATCGACACACTCGAGGCACAGGGCGTTGATATGCGCCTGCTTGCCGAGCGGGGTGTGGAAATCTTTTTTACCCAGGTGTTTCGCGACAACTTCTTTCATGCCGACATGCACCCGGGCAATATCTTCGTTGATATCAGCAACCCGCGCGACCCCAGCTACATTGCCATCGACTGCGGTATCGTGGGCAGCCTGACCCGCGAGGATCAGGATTATCTGGCGCGCAACATCATCGCATTTTTCCGCCAGGACTATTATGAAGTGGCCATGCTCCACATCGAGTCCGGCTGGGTCGGTGAACATACCCGCGCCAACGAATTTGCCGCCGCTATTCGCTCGGTCTGTGAGCCCATTCTTGAAAAGCCGCTCAAGGACATCTCCTTTGGGCAGGTATTGATGGGGCTTTTTCAGACGGCGCAGCGCTTTCACATGGAAGTACAGCCGCAGCTGGTGCTGCTGCAGAAAACCCTGCTGAACATCGAGGGGCTGGGGCGCACCCTGTATCCCGAGCTTGATCTGTGGCATACCGCCAAGCCCTTTCTGGAGCGCTGGATGCATGAACGCGCCGGCCCCAAGGGGTTCTGGGAAGAGCTCAAGCGCCAGGCGCCGGATCTCGCCCAGCGCATACCGCAGATCCCGGTACTGGCACACCAGGCACTATCTCAGGTCGAAAACGAGCGCAAGCACCGCGAGCAGCAGACCGCGGCCTTCGTCACCCTTCAGCACTCCTTCTCGGGCGTGCGCAAGGGAGCAAGGCGCATCAGGATCGGGCTGGTGCTGATCGCCGGAGCACTGGCCTGGCAGCCCATCTCGCAGTGGGCGATGCAGCAGCACTGGAGCGTGCTGGCGGCCGCCGGCATCGGCCTGGCATTGGTGATCTGGCGCTGAGTACGGCAGATGACGTCGACAGATTACGGACGGTGATGGTATAAGTCCCATCGTCCTGAACACGCTTAGCCATGATGACTCAGGAACACATCTCAATGAGCACTATTCTCGATCAGCTCGATCAAAGCCTGGCCGACCGGCGCCACGGTGACGCTGATACGTCCTATGTCGCTGGCCTGCACCAGCGCGGTCTGAACAAGATTCTGGAAAAGGTGGGCGAAGAAGCGGTCGAAGCCATCCTGGCCGCCCGCGACGCCGAGCATGGTGATGAAAGAACCCGCCAGGCACTGATCAATGAGACGGCCGATCTCTGGTTTCATTCGCTGGTGATGCTGTCGCATCTGGGTCTGGACCATCGCGACGTGCTTGAAGAGCTGGCACGTCGTCAGGGCATCTCGGGACTGACGGAAAAGGCATCACGCACCGGCGGCTAACATTTGCCCCTTTTACCTGTCCTACCATTACAATGATGGGCGCTGTATCAAACAGCGCCGGATTTATCAAAGACAGTGTCCTGTCGGACACAATGGAGAAACGCCATGTTGGGTGGTATCAGTATCTGGCAGCTTCTGATCGTTCTGGGCATCATTATCCTGATTTTCGGCACGAAGAAGCTTCGTAATCTGGGCGGTGATCTCGGTGGCGCCATCAAGGGCTTCAAGCAGGCCGTCAACGATGATGACGAGACGACCAGCAAACCACAGCAGCGCGTCAAGCATGACGACACCGCGGGCCACGAGACCATCGATAGCCATACGGACACGCGCGAAAAAGAAGACACCCGGAAATAATCCTACATGTTTGATATCAGTTTCCCTGAGCTGATCGTCGTGGGTGCCATTGCGCTGGTGGTTCTGGGCCCCGAGCGTCTGCCAACGGCAGCGCGCACGGCCGGCCTGTGGCTGGGAAAGATCAAGCGCACGGTGGCCAATGTTCAGCAGGAAATCACCTCGCAGCTCGAGACCGAAGAGCTGCAGCGCAAGATGAAAAGTCAGCAGGACCGCTTCGAGCAGGGCCTGAAAAAGGCCAGGGACGATATCGAAAGTGTGGGAGATGACCCTTCCGCCAGCAGCAAAAAGCTGTCGGACAGGGCGCTTTCCAGGGATGGGGCGTCAGACCGGCAAAGCGAGGTGCCCGATCCCGGGCCAACGCAGGACCATCACGCGCCTGGTGCCGATCCATCGACAGCACCGGCGCCGGATCGTCACGCGCATACCGCTGACCCCGCGACCGCCCCGGCGCCGGCCTCCGAGGCCACCGCCAGAGAGCAGAAAAAGTCCGATACGGTCCCTTCCCGGCCCGCCGCCTCGGACAGCCATGACAGGGATAACCACGATCGATGAGCCCACAGGACGATAATCAGCCGCAGACACCGCTGATCGATCACCTTATTGAGCTGCGTTCACGCCTGCTGCGCGCCATGATCGTCATCGTGGTCGCCTTTGCGGCGCTGTACGCCTTTTCCAACCAGATCTATACCTTTGTGGCCGAGCCGCTCATGGCGCTGTTGCCGCCCGGCTCACAGATGATCGCCACGGAAGTCGCCTCACCCTTTCTGGCCCCTTTCAAGCTGACACTGATTGTCTCGCTGTTTCTGGCCATTCCCTTTGTGCTCTATCAGGCCTGGGCCTTTATCGCGCCGGGTCTATATGCCCATGAGAAGAAACTGGCCCTGCCCATTCTGGGCTCAAGCGTGCTGCTGTTTTATGGCGGGGCGGCCTTTGCCTACTACGTGGTATTCCCGTTGCTGTTTCAGTTTTTCACCACGGCCGGGCCGGCTGATGTTCAGATCATGACCGACATCAATGCCTACCTTTCCTTCGTGCTCAAACTCTTTATGGCATTTGGACTGGCCTTTGAGATTCCGGTAGCCACCTTTCTGCTGGTCCTGACCGGCGCCACCACGGTACAGGCCCTATCGGCCAAACGCCCCTATGTGGTCATTGGCTGCTTTATCGTGGGCATGGTCCTGACCCCGCCCGATGTCATTTCGCAGACACTGCTGGCCGGGCCGATGTGGTTACTGTTTGAAGTGGGCATTCTCTTCGCCCGTCTCATTCGCCGCCCACGCGGTGGCCGTGACGATGTCGAGATGAATGACACCAGTACCTGAGCGTCAGGCCGCGCATCAGCGCGGCTGCCCCATCAGCGTATGCATCCGTTCCACCAACTTGAAAAGCCCCTGAGCCACGTCTGAAGGCCGCTTGCCCATGAGCCAGCCAGGCGTGGTAAGGACGCGATGCTCGATATCCACCACGATCTCGCCCACGCCAGCGCTCTTGTGCAGCCCCCCCATGGCACTGATGGTGCCGGAAAGCTCGGCACTCTGTCCCAGCGTCACCGGTATGGCCTGTTCAAAGAGTCGCGGGACCAGTAGCGCGGCCATGCCGACCAGGGCGATGGGCTTGCGTGATTCATGAAACTCGTGAAGCCGGGAAACAAGCTGCTCCAGCACCTGCATGGAGGAACCGCTGACAGCAAAATCACTCAGCTGATTGATGGCGCCATGCCCGCCGGGAATGATGATGGCGCCAAACTCTTTTGCCTTCAGCTTCTCCAGCGGATAGACGCGCTCATGCACCATGCGACACGACTCCACCATGGCATGGCGGCCCTTATCTTCCATGGCCTCGCCACTGGTATGGTCAATGACATGGTGTTGTGCCACATCCGGGGCAAAGCAGCTCCATTCAAGCCCGAGCTGATCCAGGCGCAACAGCACCATGGTCAGTTCCTGTACATCGGTACCATCCAGCCATCCGCATCCGGAAATAACGACTGCTACACGCTTTTTCATGCTGCTGCTCCCATGAGATACATGACATCCGCCTTCCCGGGCAGACAGTGGCGACAGGCAACAAACAGGGCCTGATCGGGTGCGACGATAATCGTCACCGCTGCCGGACAGGCCAGCTATTATAATTGTCTTCGTTCATGTCACTTTCGCGTTTCAGGAGCAATCTCGTGACCTTCATGTCTTCACGTAAATTTCCCGAAACCCGTATGCGTCGCATGCGCCGCGATGATTTTTCGCGCCGCATGATGCGCGAAAGCACGCTGACAGTGGATGATTTGATCCTGCCTGTTTTCGTCCAGGAAGGTGACAACCGCCGTGACACCATTGCATCGATGCCGGGGGTTGAACGCCTCTCCATTGACCAGCTGGTGAAGGAAGCCGGTGAACTGGTCACCCTGGGTATTCCTGCCATTGCCCTGCTTCCTGTCATCGAGGCCGAGCACAAGAGCGAGTTTGCCGAAGAGGCCTACAATGCTTCCGGTCTGATCCCGCACACCATTCGTGCCCTCAAGTCCGCCTGGCCAGGCCTTGGCATCATTACCGATATTGCCCTTGATCCCTACACCCTTCACGGTCAGGACGGCATCCTCGATCACCACGGCTACGTCATCAATGATCGAACGGTCGAGACGCTGATCAAGCAGGCATTGAGCCATGCTGAAGCGGGCGCCGACTATATCGCGCCTTCCGACATGATGGACGGGCGTATTGGTGCCATCCGGGATGTTCTTGAGGCGGAAGGACTGGTCAATACCCGCATCATGTCCTGCTCCAGCAGGTACGCATCACGCTACTACGAGCCCTTTAGTGACGCCGTGGGCTCAACAGCTCATCCACCCCGTGCCGACAGGTCAACCTACCAGATGGACCCGGCCAATAGTCATGAGGCGCTGCATGAGGCCGCTATGGACATCAGCGAAGGCGCCGATGCCGTCATGATCAAGCCGGGCATGCCTTACCTGGATGTACTGTATCGCGTCAAGCACGAGCTGCGTGTCCCGACTTTCGTCTACCAGGTCAGCGGCGAGTACGCCATGCACAAGGCCGCCTTTGCCAACGGCTGGCTGGATGAAGAGACTGTCATGCTGGAGTCACTGCGATGCTTCAAGCGCGCCGGGGCCGACGGTATTCTGACCTGGTTTGCCAAACAGGCAGCGCAGGCCCTCAAGACGGACCGGCTGTCATAAAAACGTCATGAGAGTTTCTCACACTGGTGGATGCGGTCCCTTCCTGCAGGGCCACATGTCATTTCCCGGAGAGTTTCTGATGTCATCGATATCCCCTGTTCCGGCGTCTGAAACGCCAGCCTCACCCGAAAATGACCCGACTGCCGCGCTGAGAATCAATCACACACATGCCGGCATTCGCGCCAGAGCCGCGGCCAACGCCGCGCGCGACCTGGATGACGCAGGGCTTTATTTCAATCGCGAACTATCGACCCTGAGATTCCATATTCGCGTTCTGGAACAGGCGCTTGATGAGACCCATCCCCTGTTGGAAAGGCTCAAGTTCCTGCTGATCTTTTCTTCCAACCTGGATGAATTCTTCGAGATCCGTGTCGCAGGGCTCAAGCGGCGCATGGCCTATGGCAATGAAGAGGCCGGCATGGATGGCCACTCGACCTCCAGCGTCTTCCACGAGATCGCCACAAGCGCACACGAACAGGTCGAGCGCCAGTACCATATTCTCAACACCCAGCTCATTCCGGCACTGGCCGAGCGTGGCATTCACTTTCTGCGGCGCAACACCTGGAGCAAGGCGCAAAAGGAGTGGGTCGGCGCCTATTTCGATGACGAGATCATGCCGGTCATCAGCCCCATCGGCCTGGACCCTTCTCACCCCTTCCCCCGGCTGGTCAACAAGAGTCTCAACTTCATTGTCGAGTTGGAGGGGCGCGACGCTTTCGGGCGTGAAGGCGGCATGGCCATTATTCCGGCGCCCCGGTCCCTGCCCCGCCTGATAAGGCTGCCGAAGGAACTGGAGCGCGAGGGCCATCAGGAATATGTCTTTCTCTCCTCGATGATTCATGCCCATGCCGAAAAGCTTTTCCCCGGCATGACAGTGCGGGGCTGCTATCAGTTTCGCCTGACCCGCAATGCCGACCTTGCCATGGATACCGAGGATGTCTCGGACCTTGCCTCCGCCCTCAAGAGCGAGCTGCTGGCCAGACGCTATGGAGACGGCGTACGTCTTGAAGTGGCCAACAACTGCCCTGCGCACCTGAGCGACTTTCTGCTCAGGCAGTTCCGGCTCGAGCATGAGGATCTGTATCTGGTTGATGGTCCGGTCAATCTGAGCCGTTTGATGGCCATGATCGGTGACAGCGAACGCGCCGATCTGCGCTATACGCCGTTCGTGCCGGGCCTGCCAAAGGCGCTTCGCAAGGACGAGAGCCTGTTTGATCTGATCAGTCGGCAGGATATTTTGCTGCTGCATCCGTGGGAGTCGTTCGGGGTTATCGAAAACTGGCTGGCCGAGGCCGCCCGTGATCCGAGCGTGCTGGCCATCAAACAGACGCTCTATCGCACCGGTGTCGAGTCCGGCGTGGTCAGTGCGCTGATCGATGCAGCGCGCAGCGGCAAGGAGGTCACGGTGGTGATCGAGCTGCGTGCCCGCTTTGACGAGGCCGACAATATTGCTCTGGCCTCCCGGCTTCAGGAGGCCGGCGCCAACGTGATCTATGGCGTCATGGCCTACAAGACCCATGCCAAGATGCTGCATATCGTGCGCCGCGAAGCAGGCCGCATTCGTCACTACGCCCATATGGGCACCGGCAACTATCATTCAAAAACGGCAAAGCTTTATACCGACTACAGCCTGCTGACGGCGCGCGAGATGCTGTGCGAAGACGTGCATCATGTCTTCCAGCAGCTGTCGGGCATGGGCGAGCCGCGCCACACCGAACACCTTTTGCACGCTCCCTTTACGCTGCATCGTCGACTGATGGAGCTGATTGATCGCGAAACCGCGCACGCCCGCAAGGGACGCAAGGCCATGCTGACCATCAAGTGCAATGCCCTGACAGAGCCCAAACTGATTCAGGCACTGTATCGGGCCTCCCAGGCCGGCGTTATCTGCCAGCTGATCATTCGCAGCACCTGCTGTCTGCGCCCGGGGGTACCAGGGGTGTCCGATAACATCACGGTGCGATCGGTGGTGGGACGCTTTCTGGAACACACCCGTGTCTTTCATTTTCACAATGCCGGCAAGGCCGAGACCTGGTGCTCCAGCGCCGACTTCATGGAGCGCAACATGTTCCATCGGGTAGAGACCTGCTTTCCCCTGCTGGATCGAAAGCTTGCCCAGCGGGTCAGAAAGGATCTCGATACCTATATGCTGGACAACTGCCAGAGCTGGACGCTTCAATCGGACGGCCATTATGAAAAGCGCTGCCCGGGCAAGGATGAAGCCGCCATCAGCGCCCAGGAAACCCTGCTGTACGCCTATGCCGCAAGGCCCTGAATCAAGTCGGCAACCGAACGGAATCAAGCTGCAGGACCATCGAAACGCCCGGGCACCTGCAGTGCCCGGGCGTTTTCACCTTCACTCAAGAGCGCCGAAAGACTCAGGCGTATTGTTCTACCAGAAGTCGCTCGGACAGGCGCCGCGCGGCCAGGCGCAGGTGATGCTCGCTGTCCGTCCAGCCCAGACAGCCATCGGTCACGGAGACGCCGTAGCGCAGGGTGTCGCTGATGGGCTGATTGCCGGTTTCCAGATGGCTTTCAAGCATCACCCCGACCAGCGATGTCGCGCCCGCCAGTCGCTGGCGAATGACCTCATCGAGTACCAGAGGCTGTCGGGCGGGATCCTTGTGACTGTTGGCGTGGGAGCAGTCCACCATGATGGCCGTCGAAACGCCGGCCGCCTGCAACGCACGGCTGGCCCTTTCAACACTTTGTTCATCGTAGTTGGGGCCACCATGACCACCGCGCAGCACCAGATGGGTATGCGCATTGCCACTGGAGTGCAGCAGCGCCGGAAGACCGTTCTCATCCAGTCCCGGGTAGCGGTGCCCGTGCCGGCTGGCGCCCATGGCATCGATGGCGACCTGAATGCCGCCATCAGTGCCGTTCTTGAACCCGGTGGGCATGGGCAGGGCACTGACCATTTCGCGGTGAATCTGTGATTCGGTGGTACGCGCCCCGACAGCGGCCCAGCTAATGAGATCATCCATGTAGGCGCTCAACATGGGCTGAAGCAGTTCGCAGGCAATCGGCAGTCCCAATGCCGTGATATCACGCATGAGCCTGCGCGTGGTGGCAAGCCCTTCTGCCATATTGTCGCTGCCATCAAGGCAGGGGTCATACACCAGCCCCTTCCAGCCGACGGTCGTCCGTGGCTTTTCCACATACACCCGCATGACCAGCAGCATGGTGTCAGCCACCTCATCGGCCAGTCCCTTCAGGCGCCGGGCATATTCCAGCGCACTGTCGCGATCATGGATGGAACAGGGTCCCGTCACGACCAGCAACCGGGAATCACGTCCGTCCAGAATGGCCCTGATCGCATCACGCTGGGCCGTGATCTGATCCGTCAAGGTACGATCCAGGGCAATGGCGTTCTTGAGAGCCTGCGCAGTGGGCAGCGTTCTTGCAGTGCTGACCTTGCCGCTGGCATCGGCTGAGCGGGCATCCATCGGGGCAACATTGGTATGCAGTGAGGCGTTCATGATCTCTTTTCTTTCCTTTAACAGCGTAACAAGGGGGGATGTAGAGCGCCCTGTATCGCCAGGCCGGCGGTTAGCGCTCGAAACGCCGCCAGCGCATGATTAAATCGCCAGTCACTGGTCAAATAGTTGTTATAAGTCATGGTCATGCTGCTCTCCTGATGGCGACTGGATCATTCGCCCGTCACATGAAAAACAAAAAACCCCCGGTGGCGTACTGCCGACCGGGGGTTTTCTGGGTGGGCAGCACGGTAGACACCGGCACGCCCTGATGCTCAGGCGTGCCTGTCTCTAAACCAATAACCCACGGGATAACCGGACATGTTCGAGACACACGAAGACATCGCTGCAGCCCTTTGGGCCAGCGGTGTCAGTGTGTCATTGAACATGAGCTGCAACATGCCAAGTTATCCTGAGAACACGTTCTGGTTCAATACTGCGGCATCAGCGGCGCCGCACTCGATCATCCGAGACTAGCATGCCGCGCTCAGATGAGAAACTCCTTCCATATAAACAGCGCCGGTAGCGCTGCCGCCAGCGATATGATGACGATACCTGCCACGATACCGACCAGCAATGCACGATCCTTCAATAGCGTCGACGGCGATGTCATGAGGGCCACCTGTCACGGTCGTTGAAACACCGATGTTTGAGCATGTGATTGTTGTCTGGCAATTGTTGCCTGGCGAATCGATCGCCACAGCCAGTTCACTTCACATGACGCCCGCCGTCAACAGGCAATGTGGCGCCTGTGACAAAAGGACTATCCAGCAGGTAGCGCACGCCCTGCCAGATCACGCCGGGCCCCGGCACGGCCGGCAGTGCCGAGCGGCTGTTGAGATGCGCCAGATAGTCATCTCCATCATCGGCGTTGAGCATGATACCTGCCGGTGCGATGGCGTTGACCTTGATATCGGGGGCAAAGCGCCCGGCCATCGACAGGGTCAGATTCTCGAGACCGGCCTTGGTGGCCGCATAGGCCATATGCTTTTTTGATCCGTGAGCGGCGCTGTAGTCCGTGATGTGAATAATGTCGCGCATCGGCTCCGGGCAGGCCATCAGCAGTGCATGGGCATGCAGATTGATGAGATAGGGCGCCTGCATGTGGACCTGAAACATCAGGGCAAAATCACTCCCACATGAGGCACTGTCCTCATCACGCTGCCAGTGCGACGCATTGTGGATAATGGCTCTGAGGGCACCGGTGTGGGCCTTCAGACGAGCAATGAAATCCAGAATGCCCGCTTCACTGGAGAAATCGGCATACAGCGCAGTAATGCCCCGGGCCCGCAGTGCCTCGATGGCGGGACGCTCGCGCCGGTAGGTGATAATGACCGGATGCCCATCATCATGAAGGCGTTCGGCACAGTAGCGACCCAGCCGCTGACCGCCCCCGGTGACCAGGATGGGGGCCTGGCTCATGACACGTCGCCCTGCCCCTGCGTTCGGGGCGCGTAGCTGAAGACATCCGAAAAGATCCGCTTGGCCATGGGCTCGATGCGCGCCAGCGTATCCACCACGGCGTATACCATGCCGGGAGAGCCTGCAATGAAGATACTGGCCTCATCAGCGCGCTGGACCCGATCATGCAGCGCATTGTCGATACGCTCGACCACGCCATCAAAATCCTCTTCACCCGGCAGCTCGACCACCGGCGTAAAGCTGAAATGCTCAAACTGCTCGGCCCAGTGGCGCGCCTGCGACTCCATATAAAGCTCACTACGGGCACGCGCCGCCCACCACAGATGAATGGGCCGCTCGGGATGGACGGCAAGCGAGGCCTCGATGATCGACTTCATCTGCGCAAAACCGGTACCGGCGGCAATCAACAGCAACGGGCGTGGATCATCCAGTTCCAGTACGGATTCCCCCCCGGCCAGCGATACCTCGATCTCGGCGCCCACGTGAAGCTGTTCAAACAGCGCCCGGGCATTATCGCTGCTGGCAATATACTGCACGTGCAGCTCCAGAATGCCCTCGCCATTGGGCGCATTGGCAATTGAAAACGGCAGATGGTTTCCCTGTACCACCAGCGTCAGGTATTGACCCGGGGCAAACAGAATCTGCTGGGGGTCGCCACGCAAAAAAAGGCGATAGACATCGGCCGATAGCGTTTCCATGGTCTCGACCCTACAGGTCAGCGTCCTGGCAGGCATGGTGCTTCCTTCAATCGATAGCAATGCAGCAATGCATTATGTCAGTAACTCCCGAGGCGCCGGGCGCTCAGGTATTGATGCCGTAGGCGTCCCAGCGCTCATCGACGCGGGTCTTGATTTCATCGCTCATGACAATGGGCGTGCCCCACTCGCGCTGGGTTTCGCCCGGCCACTTGGAGGTCGCATCAAGGCCCATCTTGGAGCCCAGACCGCTGACCGGTGAGGCAAAGTCGAGATAGTCGATCGGCGTATTCTCCACCATGACCGTATCACGCGCCGGGTCCATGCGGGTGGTGATGGCCCAGATCACATCCTTCCAGTCACGGGTATTGACGTCATCGTCCACCACGATCACGAACTTGGTGTACATGAACTGACGCAGAAAGCTCCAGACGCCCATCATCACGCGCTTGGCATGTCCAGGATACTGCTTTTTCATCGACACCACGGCCAGGCGATACGAGCACCCTTCGGGTGGCAGGTAGAAATCCACGATTTCCGGGAACTGGCGACGCAGGATGGGCACAAAGACCTCATTGAGCGCCACGCCCAGCACAGCCGGCTCATCCGGCGGGCGGCCGGTATAGGTGGAATGATAGATGGGATCGCGGCGATGGGTAATGCGCTCAACGGTGAAGACCGGGAAGGTATCGACTTCGTTGTAATAACCGGTGTGGTCGCCAAAGGGGCCTTCCGGTGCCATGTCATCGGGGTAGATATGGCCCTCCAGCACGATTTCGGCACTCGCCGGCACGCTGAGATCGGCGTGATGACACTTGACCAGCTCGGTCCTTGAACCGCGCAAAAGCCCGGCAAAGGCGTATTCGGAAAGCGAGTCGGGAACCGGCGTCACTGCGCCGAGGATGGTGGCCGGATCAGCGCCCAGCGCCACCGCCACGGGGAAGGGCTCGCCCGGATGGGTCTGCTGCCAGTCACGAAAATCCAGCGCCCCACCACGATGAGACAGCCAGCGCATGATCAGGCGATTTTTCGAAAGCTTCTGCTGACGATAGATCCCCAGATTCTGACGTTCCTTGTGCGGTCCCTTCGTGATGACCAGGGGCCAGGTCACCAACGGCGCGGCATCGCCCGGCCAGCAGTGCTGAATGGGGATGGCGTCCAGATCCACGTCGTCCCCTTCGAGCACGACTTCCTGACAGGGCGCCTTTTTAACGTGTCGCGGCCCCATGCTCATCACCTGCTTGAAGATGGGCACCTTCTGCCAGGCGTCACGAAAGCCCTTGGGCGGTTCAGGCTCCTTCAAAAAGGCCAGAAGCTCACCGACCTCACGCAGGGCACTGACGCTGTCCTGTCCCATACCCAGCGCGACACGGCGCGGCGTGCCAAACAGATTGGCCAGTACCGGCATGCGACTGCCGCGTACGTTTTCAAACAGCAGGGCCGGCCCTTCATCGCGCAGCACGCGATCACATATCTCGGTCATTTCCAGATAGGGATCCACTTCAACGGTGACACGCTTGAGTTCCCCCATCTGTTCAAGCTTCTGGATAAACTCCCGCAGATCGCGATACTTCATGCCCGGTCCTGCTCCCGTAATAAAGCAAAGGGGCAGCATAGCATGCTGCCCCTCTCATGAAGGCGTCCTCATCGCACGCCCGTCACACCCTGCAGCGCCTTAGCGGCGCTTCATGGCCTCGAAGAATTCCAGATTGGTCTTGGTATCCTTCAGGCGGTCGATCAGAAACTCGGTGGCCGCCACATCTTCCATCGGATTGAGCAGCTTGCGCAGGATCCACATGCGCTGCATTTCATCCTCGGAGGCAATCAGATCTTCACGACGTGTACCGGAGCGGCGGATATTGAGCGCTGGGTAGACGCGCTTCTCGGCCAGCTTGCGGTCCAGATGCGCTTCCATGTTGCCGGTACCCTTGAACTCCTCGAAGATGACTTCGTCCATCTTGGAGCCGGTATCCACCAGCGCAGTGGCCAGAATGGTCAGACTGCCGCCCTCTTCGATATTACGGGCCGCACCAAAAAAGCGCTTGGGCTTTTCAAGGGCGTGGGCATCCACACCACCGGTCAATACCTTGCCGGAAGACGGCACAACCGTGTTGTAGGCACGGGCCAGACGCGTAATGGAGTCGAGCAGAATCACCACATCCTTCTTGTGCTCGACCAGACGCTTGGCCTTTTCGATCACCATTTCGGCGACCTGCACGTGACGGGCCGGCGGCTCGTCAAACGTTGAAGCCACGACTTCGCCGCGTACGGTACGCGACATCTCGGTGACTTCCTCCGGGCGCTCATCGATCAACAGCACAATCATGTGACATTCGGGATTGTTACGGGTGATCGAGTTGGCGATGTTTTGCAGCATCATTGTCTTGCCCGCCTTGGGCGGCGAGACGATCAGGCCACGCTGGCCCTTGCCGATCGGCGAGGTCAGATCAATGACGCGCGAGGTAATGTCTTCCGTGGAGCCGTTGCCGATCTCCATGACCAGACGCTCCTGAGGAAACAGCGGCGTCAGGTTTTCAAACAGGATCTTGTGCTTGGCGTTCTCGGGTCGATCAAAGTTGATCTGATTGACCTTGAGCAGCGCGAAGTAGCGCTCGCCTTCCTTGGGCGGACGAATCTTGCCGGCGATCGAGTCGCCCTTGCGAAGATTGAAGCGGCGGATCTGGGAGGGCGAGACATAAATGTCATCGGGGCCGGCCAGATAGGAAGAGTCGGCGCTGCGCAGGAAACCAAAGCCATCCTGAAGGATTTCGAGTACGCCATCGCCATAAATGTCCTCACCGCTTTTGGCGTGCTTTTTGAGGATGGCGAAGATGATGTCCTGCTTGCGCGAACGAGCCAGATTGTCGATGCCCATTTCTTGGGCAACTTCCAACAGCTCGGGAACAGTCTTTTGCTTGAGTTCGGTTAGATTCATCGGCTTGTTTCGGAAATCGCTTTAGTCAGCATGGCTGTAAGAGATGCGGCCGGGACAGGAAACGGTATTTTGAACACCGCCTGATTGTAGTCAGAGCCCGCGGGGTCTCGACGCCAGAGAGTTATTGAAAACCCGGCAATGGAGATGGACCCGAAAAGCGCCTCGTTCGAAGGAAAGAAGTAATATGACGGTAAAACCCGAGTTCAGCACCGATAGCATCAGGGTCCGTTCGTCTGCTTGAGAAATGGCGTGGCAGACTGGGAGAAAAGCAATATGACCCTGGTGGCTCGCTCGGCGGCTGGAAAGCAGCTGAAATCAGGCGAACGCACCGATGTTAGACAACGCTGATCGTCGACGCAAGCCCTTTCGTTGCCTCGGGAATCGCCGGCTCTGGCGACTCGGGTCGACGTCGTATTCTACAGGTGCTCATCAAGGAGCTGTCGTAGCTGAGCCCGGGAAAGCGCACCGACGCGCGTGGTCTCAAGCGAGCCATCAATGAATAGACACAGTGTCGGCACCCCTCTGGCGCCCAGACGTACCGCCAGCGCCGGCGAGGCATTGATATCGACACGGTAGACCTTCACGCGATCGGCGTAGTGCCCCGCCGCCTCTTCCAGTACCGGCATCAGCGTACGACACGGACGACACCACTCGGCCGTCACCACCACCAGTGCCGGCTCATGTCTGTCGGCAATGTCCTGCTCAAAACGGTTTTCATCCAGATCAATGATCGTGCTCATGCCTTTCCCTCGTTGGCGCGTGCCCTGGCCTGCATTGCAGGCAGGCGCACCCGTTTAAGCAATTGACATGATATCAGCCTGACATCACTCTTTGGCGAACCACTACCTGACCGGATGGTCCTGTCCCGCAAGCCCTGCGAGGCCAGCAACGCCATGGATATCGGCACATGACGCATTTTCAGACAATCCCTTCCTCCGGCCCCCTGCGCCTGGCCGCCGTGGATCTGGGTTCCAACAGCTTCCACCTGCTGATCGTGGATGCCGAAAACGGCTATTTTACCGAGCTTGAAAAGTGCAGCCGCAAGGTACAGCTGGCCGCCGGGCTTGATGATCAGGGACAGCTTGACGAGCAGGTCATGATGCGCGCCCTGGCATGCCTGAAAGAGTTTGGCACCATCATCGATGAACACCGGGTCGACCGGTTGCGGGTGGTCGGCACCAATGCCCTGCGCTCGGCAGCCAACAGCATCGACTTTGTCATTCGCGCCGAGCAGTGTCTGGGCCAGCGCATCGAGACCATTTCAGGCCGTGAAGAAGCACGCCTGATCTATCAGGGCGCCTCGACCGCGTGGCAGGACGAGACAGACAATTGCCTGGTCGCCGATATCGGCGGCGGGTCCACCGAGCTGATCGTAGGGACCGGTACGCGTGCCCTGGCACTGGAAAGTCTGGAAATGGGCTGCGTATCCTACACCCGGCGCTTCTTTGAAAGCGGCGACATTACCGAAACCACCATGCAGCGCGCCGAACAGGCCGCGCTGCTGGAGCTGGCCAATATCACCACCCACTATCGTCGGCTGGGCTGGCAGCGGGCCATCGGCACCTCCGGCACCATCAAGGCCGCCGCCGCCACGCTCAGGGCGATCCATCCGCGCCTCAAAAAGGGCGAGATCACCCGGGAGGGTCTGGCCGAGCTACGCCAGCACCTGATCGCGCTGGGCCATCTTGATCGGGTCAGCATGGCCGGACTCAAGAGCAACCGCGCACGGGTGTTTCCGGCAGGCATTGCCATTTTAAGCGCGATCTTTCAGGCAATGAATCTGAAGCACATGCAGCACACCAATGGCGCGCTTCGCGATGGTGTTCTGCTGGATCTGCTGGCGCGCGATACCCGTCATGACGTGCGCTATACCACTCTGGGCGACATGCAGCGTCAGTATCAGGTAGATAGTCAGCACGCCGAGCACGTGGCGGCCACGGCGCTGGCACTGTTTGATCAGCTGGACACTTCATGGGCGCCGGATAGCGAGTCCCGCCAGCTGCTGGAACAGGCCGCCATGGTCCATGAAATCGGTCTGGGAGTGGCCCATAACCGCTATCACCAGCATGGCAGCTACCTGCTTACCCACAGCGACATGCCGGGCTTTTCATTGCCTGATCAGCTGGCACTTGCCTGGCTGGTACAGGCGCATCGTCGCCAGCTGCCCGAACCGCTTCAGGAACATCGAGCAGCGCTGCCCTCAAACGAGCTCGTGCGCCTGGCCCGCCTGTTGCGTCTGGCCGTCGTGCTCTGTCGAACGCGCGACCCGGCCAATGACTGGCAGCCACAGCTGCACGCCGACGATGAAAGCCTGTCACTGACCTTCCCACAGCCGATACCGGAACTACTGCGCGAGGATCTGGCGCTGGAGCAGCAGTGGCAACAAAGCGCCGGGCTGGCGCTATTGATCAACACACCCTGAGTCGGCGTGAGCATCCCCCCTTTCCAGCGTCCAGCCATCGGCCGCCAGCGGCAACGGCCCCAGCACGCCTGCCAGGCTATTGCCATGCCACGCAACCACGATCCGACCGCGTTGCCATGGCGGTATGCCATGCTCCTGCAACAGCTTTTTGAGCGGGCGGTGCTGCCCGTTCAACCGCAGCTTCTCCCCCCCTGCCCGAGGCGCAAGAATCAGTACGTCCTCATGACCTGCCAATGGCTGCAACCGATCACTGATAGTGCCCAGCGGCGTCTCAACCGGCGTTTTACCCTTCCATTCAATTGACCATACCTGATCGGAGGAATGGAGCTCGCTGTCAGCCAGCAGAAAAAGCGTTTCTCGCCAGAGGCGGGCCTGAGCGCCGGGCCAGACCACCTGCATCTGACGATCTACGCCGGCACGGGCCAGCTGATCCAGCAGGGTATCCAGCCGGTTACGCGGCGGCGATACCAGGCCCAGACGCTTCAGGGCAGTATCAATGACCAGACGCTGTCTGGGCCGACTCAAATGACACAGCGGTGCGCGTGGCAGACGATGCGGTGCCCCACCCAGGGCCGCCAGATCCATCTCCGCCAGCACCTGCAAGAGCTCATCGGCCTCGCGCAGATAGGTTGCGCTGCGCGCCATCTGCTCGGCGGCAGCCGGCCAGCGCTTGGCCAATGGCGTCATGATTTGATGTCGCAGATAGTTGCGGTCCTGAATGTCCTCATCATTGGTGGGATCGTCACACCAGACGATGGCCTCCCCGGCCAGACAGGCATCGATCTCGTGACGCGATGCGTCAAGCAGCGGCCGCTCAAGCCAGCCCTTGCCCAGCGCCCGGCGTGCGGGCATGCCGGCCAGTCCGCGCACGCCGCTGCCCCGCATCAGGCGATACAGCAGTGTTTCGGCCTGATCTTCCTGATGATGTGCCATCCAGAGGGTATCGCCCGGTGCCAACAGCGCTTCAAACGCACCGTAGCGCGCACGCCGGGCATCGGCTTCAAGCCCCCCACAACCCTCCAGCGACACACGCTCGACATGAAGGGGGACATTCAGCTGCTCGCAGACACACCGCGCCGTATCCACAAAGGCATCGGCCGCCGGTTGCAGCCCATGATGGATATGAACGGCTCGCAGGATAATATCGGGGTAGCGTTGCACCACGCGTGCAGCCAGCAGCAGGAGACAGGTACTGTCACGGCCGCCCGAGAGTGCCACCCAGAGCACGGATGACGCCGCACGGGCATGCAGCGCCGCCATGGCCTCCTCAATGCGTTCCTCAAGCGATGGCCTCATGACCGGACACTCTCTGCTCGGCGGTTTTGACAAGGCACGCAGATCACTGACACCCACGGCAATATTCACCATCAAAAACGGGAAGGCAGAGCCTTCCCGTTTTGCATGCACCCTTGATGACAGCCTCGATCAATCGAGAGCACCGTAGCTCATCAGGCGCTCGTAACGACGCTCGAGCAGGGACTGGGTATCCATGGCCTGGAGCACATCAAGCTGGTGCAAAAGAGAGCTCTTGAGGCGGCGGCCCATTTCGGCCATGTGACGATGCGCGCCACCCAGCGGCTCCTCGATCAGTGTGTCGACAAAGCCCAGCTCCTTGAGCCGGGTTGCCGTAATGCCCATCGCCTGAGCGGCATCCGAGGCACGGTCGGCACTTTTCCAGAGAATCGAGGCGCATCCTTCCGGCGAGATGACCGAGTAGGTCGAAAACTGCAGCATGGCCAGCGAATCACATACGCCAATCGCCAGCGCACCACCGGAGCCACCCTCACCGATGACGGTCGAGATGATGGGGGTTTTCAGACGCGACATGACCGCCAGATTACGCGCAATCGCCTCACTCTGACCACGCTCCTCGGCATCGATGCCCGGATAGGCCCCGGGGGTGTCGATGAAGGTCAGGATGGGCATGTGAAAGCGCTCGGCCATTTCCATCAGGCGGCAGGCCTTGCGATAGCCTTCCGGGCGCGGCATGCCGAAGTTGCGGCGCACCTTGTCCTTGACCGTGCGGCCCTTCTGATGACCGATGACCATCACGGGGCGATCATCAAGACGCGCGACACCACCGACCAGGGCGGCATCATCGGCAAAGCTGCGATCACCATGCAGCTCATCAAATTCAGTAAAGATTTCAGCAAGATAGTCCAGCGTATAGGGACGCTGGGGATGACGGGACAGCTGAGAGACCTGCCACGAGGTCAGATCGCGAAAGATCTGCTCGGTCAGCTTGCGGCTCTTGTCCTCAAGCTTGGCAATCTCGTCACTGATGTTGATCTTGCTGTCGTTGCCCACCAGCCGCAGTTCTTCGATCTTGGCCTGCAGTTCGGCAATCGGCTGTTCAAAGTCGAGATAATTGGGATTCATAGGGGTCGTCACAGAGCTCTTTCATCAACGCGAGCAGCGCAGGGCATGCACGACAGTATCGGCCTGGACCGTCGCGGCACAGGCAGGCAGCGCACGGCGTCGGTGAATCGGTGGGCCATTATCCCATTGTGGGCGTTGGGTGCAACCATGAGACGACATCCTTTGTTCTGCGATGTCGTCTCCACCATGTTTCAAGAGCCTCAGCGATAGCAGAGTCTGACCTCGGGATGGCCTTCCACGCCCTCCTGCAGCCCGGTGATCAACTCATCACAGGGCGATACTCGCCACTGCGGATCAAACTCGAGGCAACCGCCGGCCTGACTATTGCGATACTGAAGCCGAATGGGCAGCCCCTCCTGATTCAGGTGTGGCGTCAGCCGGTCCATGAGCGTACGGCTGAAACGTCCATTGATGCGCGTAGCATCAATGCTGATCTCGAGCGCCTCACCAAAGCGCGCACGCGCCTCGACCATGGGGGTGACTTCCTTTGCCCGCAGACGCAGCCCGCCAGAATAGTCGTCCAGACTGACCTCACCTTCGAGAATCACCACCCGGTCCGCCGCCAGGTGCTGGCGTACCTGATCATAAAGCTCGCCAAACAGGGAGGCCTCGATACGACTGGTACGGTCATCAAGGGTGACAAAGGCAATGGTATCGCCACGCTTTGACTTCATGGTACGCATGGCCACGATCAGTCCGGCCACACGCTGGGGCTCGCGCGAGGGCTTGAGATCAACAATACGGGTCGAGACAAAGCGCTTGAGCTCGGCTTCATACTCATCGATCGGATGGCCGGTCAGATAGAGCCCCAGGGTGTCCTTTTCACCAGCCAGACGATCCCGGTCACTCCAGTTGCGCGCGCCACGATGATCGCTGTAGACATCGACCCCGTCTTCTTCTTCGCAGACGAATGCCTCGCCGAACATGTCCATCATGCCGATGCTGGCGTTGTTCTGACTCTGTGATGCCGCCCGCAGCGCATCTTCCAGCGCCGAGAACAATACCGCGCGCGACGGGCCCAGATGATCCAGTGCCCCGGAGCGAATCAGCGCTTCCAGGGTACGCTTGTTCATGCGCTTGCCATCAATGCGCCGGCAGAAGTCAAAGAGGTCCTGGAAGGGACCGTCAGCTTCACGCGCCTCGACAATGGCACCGATCGGGCCTTCACCCACACCGCGAATGGCGCCCAGCCCGTAGACGACCTGTCCCTGTTCGTTGACGCTGAAGCGGTAGCTGCCAATGTTGACGTCGGGCGGCGTCACGGTCAGTCCCATGCGTCGGCACTCCTCGATCAACGGCACCACCTTGTCCAGGTTGTCCATTTCGGTCGAGAGCACCGCCGCCATGAAGGGTGCCGGATAGTGCGCCTTGAGCCAGGCGGTCTGATAGGAGACCAGGCCATAGGCCGCCGAGTGCGACTTGTTAAAGCCGTAGCCGGCAAATTTCTCTACCAGATCAAAGAGGTTGCCGGCCAGATCGGCATCGATGCCGTTGTTGGCACAGCCGTCCATGAAACCGGCGCGCTGCTTGGCCATCTCCTCGGGCTTTTTCTTGCCCATGGCACGACGCAACATGTCGGCCTGACCCAGGCTGTAGCCGGCCAGCACCTGAGCGATCTGCATCACCTGTTCCTGATAGAGGATGATGCCGTAGGTGGGCTCCAGCACACTCTTGAGCCACTCATGCTGGTAATCCGGATGGGGATAGGCAAGCTCCGCCCGACCGTGCTTTCGATTGATGAAGTCGTCCACCATACCCGACTGCAGCGGCCCCGGACGAAACAGGGCCACCAGAGCGATCATGTCCTCCAGCGAATCGGGCTGAAGGCGCTTGATCAGCTCCTTCATGCCGCGTGATTCCAGCTGGAACACGGCCGTGGTCTCGGCCTTTTTCAGCATGTCAAAGGTCGGTTTGTCATCAAGCGGGATGGTGGCGATATCCAGCGCTCCCTGCCCCTTTCGCGCCCGGACCGTATCGACCATCTCGAGCGCCCAGTCGATGATGGTCAGCGTACGAAGCCCCAGGAAGTCGAACTTGACCAGCCCGGCCTCCTCGATGTCGTTCTTGTCATACTGCACCATCAGCCCGCTGCCATCCTCGTCGCACAAGAGCGGCGAGAAATCCGTCAGGCTGGTGGGGGCAATCACGACACCCCCGGCATGCTTGCCCGTACCGCGGGTAATGCCTTCCAGTCGGCGCGCCATATCCCAGATTTCCTGGGCATCTTCATCGACTTCCAGAAATTCGCGCAGCGCGCTTTCCTGCTCGTGCGCCTTGGCAAGCGTCATCCCGACTTCAAAGGGAATGAGCTTGGAGAGCTTGTCACCCAGCGAATAGGGCTTGCCCTGGGCACGCGCCACATCACGCACCACGGCCTTGGCGGCCATGGTGCCAAAGGTCACGATCTGCGATACGGCATTACGCCCATAGCGGTCGGCCACGTAATCGATGACCCGGTCGCGCTTTTCCATGCAGAAGTCGACGTCAAAGTCGGGCATCGAGACACGTTCGGGGTTAAGAAAGCGCTCGAACAGCAGATCATATTCCAGCGGGTCGAGATCGGTGATCTCGAGCGCGTAGGCCACCAGCGAGCCGGCACCGGAACCACGCCCCGGTCCAACGGGCACGTCGTTCTGCTTGGCCCAGCGAATGAAGTCCATGACGATCAGAAAGTAGCCGGGAAAACCCATCTGATTGATGATTCTGAGCTCGAAATCCAGCCGCTTGCGATACTCGGGCTCGTGCTCTTCACGCGAGCGCCCGGGATAGATGGGTCGCTCGCCGCCAAACAGCAGGTCCAGACGCCGGCTCAGACCATCATGGGAAAGCTCACAGAAGAACTCCTCCATGGTCTGGCCTTCCGGTACCGGATACTCGGGCAGAAAGATCTCGCCCAGACGCATCTCGACGCTGCAGCGCGCGGCGATATGGACACTGTTTTCCAGCGCTTCGGGAATGTCGGCAAAAAGCTCTGCCATCTCCTCGGGCGTCTTGAAATACTGCTCTTCGGTGTAACGCGTCTCACGCCGGGGATCATCCAGCGCCTTGCCCTCGGCAATCGATACCCGGGTCTCATGCGCCCAGTATTCCTCGCGCGACAGAAAGCGAACATCATTGGTAGCCACCACCGGCGTGCCGGTGTCCATGGCAAGCTGCACGGAGAGATGCAGGCACTCTTCGTCGTTTTCACGCGCCGTGCGCTGCAGCTCCAGATAGAAACGATCCGGGAAAAAGCGCTGCCATTCGGTGAGTAGCTCGCGGGCTGTCTCAAGATGCCCGTGCAGCAGGTAACGGCCGATCTCGCCTTCGCGGGCGCCGGAGAGCGCAATCAGCCCGTCGCTCTGCTCAAAGATCCACTCCTTGTGGAGATAGGCGCGCCCCTGTTGCTGACCATGCTGCCACGCCCGTGAAATCAGCTCGGTCAGATTGAGATAGCCCGTCTGGTTCATGGCCAGCAGGGTCAGACGATACGGATGCGCGGGGTCCTGGGCATTGTAGATCCAGACATCGCTGCCCACGATCGCCTTGAGTCCCGCCGCCTGGGCCTGCTTGTAGACCTTGACCAGCCCGAACAGATTGGTTTCATCGGTAACCGCCAGCGCAGGCTGACCAACGTCGACCGCCTTCTGGGTCAACGCCTTGAGCCGGATCAGCCCATCGGTCAGCGAATATTCACTGTGCAGGCGCAAATGTACAAAGGGCGTGGTCATGGGTGCAGGCTCGCTCTAGTCAACTAATAACATCAGTCAACGAATGACTTCAGGGAACACCGGACTGGCAACGCCATGGTACCGATGAGAACCATTGCCGGACCAGTAGTCCGGCAGGAAGAGGTAGATACTTGCTACAGGACTCAGTCCTGCAGCAGCGCCCTGACAGGCCGAAAGGAGCGTCGATGCTCGGGCAGCGGGCCCAGCCGTGCCAGCGCGTCCAGATGTGCCCGGGTCGGATATCCCTTGTGGGCGGCAAAGCCGTATTCGGGATGGCGGGCATCAAGGGCCTGCATCTGGGCATCGCGCGCGACTTTGGCCACGATCGAGGCCGCAGCAATGGCCGCGACCCGGCCATCGCCCTTGACGACGGCCTGACCCGGCAGGTGATGACCGGGCAGACGGTTGCCATCGACGAGCAGATATTCAGGCGTGATTGAGAGGCCATCAATGGCACGACGCATGGCCAGGTGCGTGGCGTGATGAATATTGAGCGTATCGATTTCACCGGAGGTGGCCTCCCCCAGCGACACCGCCAGCGCCAGGTCACGAATCTGGCGCGCCAGGTGTTCGCGACGTGCAGGTGTCAGCTTTTTCGAATCCATCAATCCTTCAATGGGGCGCTCGGGGTCGAGTATGACGGCACAGGCGACCACCGTGCCAATCAGCGGGCCGCGACCCACCTCATCAACGCCCGCCAGGCGCCAGCCCTGATAGGGAATGACGAGCGGCGGATGCTCGGCATTCGGGGTCATGATTTCGGGAATAAAGTTCATGGGTCCAGGGAGGTGCTGTTTCAGTGTGGCCGGGCCATCAGCTCACTGATGGCCTGGGCGGCTCGCGCGCTGGCGCCACGTTGAAGCGTTCGGTGCATGGCAACAAAACGCTCGGTCAGCGCGCGGGCCTCAATATCGTTTTCAAGCATGGGGGTCAGGGCTGCCGCAATGGCCTCGCCAGTGGCGTCATCCTGAATCAATTCGGGTACCAGACTCTCCTGCGCAATCAGATTGGGCAGGGAAATCCAGCGTGTCTTGACCATACGTCGCGCAATCTGCCAGGTCACGGGGGCCATGCGATAGGCCACCACCATGGGACGGTGACAGAGCATGGCTTCCAGCGCAGAAGTGCCCGAGGTCAGAAGCACGGCGTTGGACGCCGTCATGACCTCCCACGCGCGACCGTCTACCACCGTAATGTTCTGCTCCGCCACCCCGTGGGCCAGCAATTCCTGGCGTCGCGCGGGCGTGGCGGCAGGCATGACCACCGCCAGGTCGGGCAGGCGCTGTCTCAAAAGTCGGATGGCCTCGAGAAACACGGGTGTCATGAAGCCGATTTCACTGCCGCGTGAACCCGGCAGCACGGCCAGTACACGGGCACTGTCATCAAGGCCCAGCGCGCGCCGCGCCTGGTGGCGGTCATTGTCCAGCGGTAACTCTTCGGCCAGCGGATGCCCCACAAAACGGACGGGCACATCGTGATGCTCGTAAAACTCGGCCTCAAAGGGCAGAAAGGTCAGCATCATGTCGACGGCGCGACGAATCTTTTTGACTCGCCCCTGACGCCAGGCCCAGACCGAAGGGCTGACGTAGTGTGCCGTGGTCATGCCCTGCGCCCTGAGCTGTGCTTCAAGGCCCAGATTGAAGTCCGGCGCGTCGATGCCGATCATGATATCGGCAGGCCACGCAAGCGCTTCGCGCCTTAAATGTCGACGCACGCCCACGAGTCTGGGGAGGTGTTTGAGCACCTCGACAAGCCCCATGATGGAAAGGGTTTCCAGCGGGTAGAGGCTATCAAGCCCCTCCTCGATCATTCGGGGCCCACCAATGCCACGAAAGCTCACATTCTCATGGCGGCGCTTGAGCTCGCGCATCAGTGTCGCCCCCAGGATATCACCCGAGAGCTCACCGGCTACCAGAAAAACGCGCATCGTGGTTATCTCCAGCGAGAAGCCTTCGCCATCAGCGCGTCAGGCCACGCGATGAGCTTTTCAGCGAATCGATAAAGACATTGAGCCAGGCACTGCGATTTTCCTGCTGATCCAGCGCTTCAAGCGCCTGAGCCAGGGTCTGCTGACTGCGAAACACCAGCTTGTAGGCACGACGCAGCTCACTGATCACGTCACTGTCAAAGCCACGGCGCTTGATGCCCTCGGCATTGAGTCCATGCGTGGCTGCCGGATTGCCGGTCACCATGACAAAGGCGGCAATATCCTTGGTAATGATGGAACCGCCTCCGCACATGGCGTAGGTGCCCACATGACAGAACTGGTGAACGGCAGACAGGCCACCCAGAATCACATTGTCACCAATATGAACGTGCCCACCCAGAGTCGCCTGGTTGGCAAGGATCACGTTGTCACCCAATACGCAGTCATGGGCAACATGGGCGTAAGCCATGAACAGTCCGCCACTGCCGATACGGGTAACGCCCTGGTCCTGCACGGTCCCCCGGTGAACGGTCACGCCTTCACGAAAGATATTGTTATCGCCAATTTCAAGGCGTGTGGGTTCACCACGATACTTCTTGTCCTGACAGTCTTCACCGATGGTCGCAAACTGGTAGACGCGATTATTGCGTCCCATGGTGGTGGGCCCTCTGACCACCACATGCGGCCCGATGACACTGCCGGCGCCGATCTCGACATCAGCACCGATCACACTGAACGGGCCGACCTCGACATCGTCAGCCAGCCGTGCGGCAGGATCGATGATGGCAGATGGATGGATCAAGAGACTTTCCTCTCGGCACAGATGATATCGGCTTCACAAACCACTTCACCATTGACGTGCGCGCGACAGGCGAACTTCCAGATGCCGCGGCGCGCCTTGAGCATGCGTGCTTCCAGCGTCAACTGATCTCCCGGAAAGACCGGGCGCTTGAGACGAACATTATCACTGCCAACATAATAATAGATGTAGCCATCGGCAGGGCGTTTGTCGACGGTCTTGAAGCCGAGAATACCGGCTGCCTGTGCCAGTGCCTCAATGATCAGAACGCCCGGCATGATGGGATGGCCAGGGAAATGCCCCTGAAAGAAGGGCTCGTTGTAGCTGACATTCTTGCAGGCCGTAATACACTCGCCCAGCTCCAGCGCAGTAACGCGATCCACGAGCAAAAACGGGTAACGATGGGGGAGATATTCCTGGATCTCGTTGATATCCATGACCATGGGCTCACAACCTCTGACAATAACGAAATGCCTGCCAATCCGGCAGGCATATGACTGGCGGCCGCATGGCCGACCATGATGATGTTTGCTGCCTCGACAGCAATGGAAAACCACTTGTGCCAGCGGTTTGAGAGCGCTTATTCACCCTCGCTCTGGCGTTCAAGACGGGTAATTCTTCTGGCCAGCTGATCGAGCTGTTTAAAGCGCACGGCATTCTTGCGCCACAGCGCGTTGGGCATTGAGCCGGTACCCGAGGAATAGACGCCGGGCTCATCGATGGAATTGGTGACAAGACTCATGCCGGTCACATTCACACCATCGCAGAGCGTCAGATGACCGGCGAGACCAACCCCGCCACCGAGCTGACAATGACGACCGACATGCGTGGAGCCGGCGATGCCGACACAGCCTGCCAGTGCACTGTGATCGCCGATATGCACGTTATGGGCAATCTGTACCTGTGAGTCGATCTTGACATCGTTGCCGATGACGGTGTCATCAAGCGCGCCGCGATCAATGCTGGTGCAGCTGCCGACCTCAACGTCATCGCCCAGGATCACGCCGCCGAGCTGTTCGATCTTGTGCCAGCGACTGCCATCATGGGCAAAGCCAAAGCCATCGCCACCGATAACGGCGCCACCGTGAATAATGGCGCGCGCACCGACAATGACACCGTGATAGAGCGTGACGCCTGAATGGATCAGGCTGTCATCCCCGACCGCACAGTACTCACCGATAACGCTATTAGCGCCGATCGTTACCCGATCACCCAGCGTAACACCGGCACCGATCACGGCATGCGCCGCCACGGTAACATCGCTGCCCAGCTGTGCACTGTCATCGATCACGGCCGTAGGATGGATGCCACCGCTCTGGCTGGGCAGCAACGGTGCAAAGCAGCGTGAGAGATGCGCATACCCCAGATAGGGGTTATCGATGGCCAGTGCTGGTACGGGACACTGGGATACCAGATCCGGATGCAGCATGACAGCAGCGGCATGCGTGCTCGCCAGATCCTTCAAATAGGCACGGTTGGCCAGAAAGGCAATATCCGTGGGCCCGGCATCGATCAGCGTCGACAGCCCCTCAACACGCACATTGCCATCCCCATGAAGAGTGGCGCCCAGACGCTGGGCCAGATCGGCGAGTGTATAACCTTGACTTGAATATCTTGTCATCTTGGTGGAGCGACGCGCGCCTTCAGTTGAGCGAGTTGAAGGTTTTGGTCACTTCCTGGGTCAGATCCAGCGCATCACCTGCATAAATCACGCTGTTACGATCGACCAGCACATCCACGTTGTGACGCTTGACCACCTGTTCGATGGCGCGATCGAGCTTGGGACGCGCCTGCTTCAGGAAGGCCTGCTCCTGCTCGGCACGCTTTTGTTCAAGCTGACCGCGCTGTTGCTGGAACTGACCGCCCTTCTGACGCAGCTGTTGCATGACGTTTTGCCGCTCGCTGTCGGACATGACGTCGCCATCGCTTTGCAGGCGCTGCTGGAGCTTCTGAACTTCCTCGCCCAGCGCCCTGACCTGCTGCTGCTGACTACCCAGCTGATTCTTGAGCTGATTCATCGACTGCTGGGCCGAATTGGTTTCCAGCAGGGCCTGCTGCCAGTCCAGTACTGCCACTTCGTTGGCCTGCGCAGCTCCCGCAGCCGTTCCCATCGCCCCGGTCATCGCCAGAGCCAGCATCCACTTACGCATTACTCAACTCCTGAAATTCGTATCATTGTAACGCAATGGCCAATGATCAGAAGGTCTGGCCCAGCGAAAACTGGAAGAACTGGGTATCGTCGTCATCCTTTTTATTGATGGGACGTGCTACCGAGAAGGTCAGCGGGCCCACCGGTGTCAGCCAGGAAAGCCCAAGGCCAGCGCTATAACGAAGATCACCCAGGTCAACACCGGAGCTGCACTGGGAAGTACGACCCGACTCAACGGGGTAGCAATCACTCAGGAAGGTATTACCGGCATCGATGAAAAACGAGGTCTGTACCTGACGATGATCCTCGATAAAGGGCGTTGGGAAGATCAGCTCGGCTGACCCTTCCACCAGAATGTTCCCGCCCAGCGTATCATCATCACCCCGATTGCGTTCGGTCGTACGCTGACCCAGCGTGTTGCTGCGGAAACCGCGCACGGAACCCAGACCGCCCGAGTAGAAGTTCTCGTAAAACGGCAGATTGTCGGTACCGCCAAAGCTGTCGGCATACCCCAGCTCCGAGCGGAACTTGAGCGCCCACTCTTCGGTCTTGATCGGGAAGAGTTTCTGGCCCTGATAGCGCAGCTTGTAGAACTGCGCATCGCCACCGGCCGTTTCGACGGAAGCGTTCTGATAGCTGCCCGCCGTAGGCAATACGCCACGGTTGAGATTGTTGCGTGTCCAGCCGGCCGTCAGGCTGTAGGTGTTGAAATCCTTGCCTTCATCGTTGACGAACTGAACGATCTCAGAAGGAGAGTCGTCATAATCCTTGACCTTGAGCGTCTCAAGATTAAGGCCAAAGTTCAGACGAGACAGGTCACTGATCGGATAACCAAAGTTCACCCCACCACCGATGGCATCGGTCGAGTAGGTTGAAATATCGGAATCCTTATAGTCCGTCGAGCGGTAATACAGGTTGTAGCCGCGTGAAATACCATCCAGCGTCCAGTAGGGGTCGGTATAGCTGAAACGCAGGTTCTTGTAGTACTTGCTGGTTTGTGCGCCGATATCCACGCGGTTGCCCGTACCCAGGAAGTTGCGCTGGGACAGCGAGGCACCATAGATAATACCTTCGGACTGGGCGAAACCAAGGCTTGCCGAAATACTGCCCGAGGGCTGCTCTTCAACGTTATAGGTCACATCCAGCTGGTCGGGCGTATCGGCGACCGGCTGGGTATTGACCTCGACCTGACGGAAAAAGCCCAGACGCTCAAGACGTGCCTGAGAGTCGCTGATGGCGTCAGTGGAGGCCGGCGCCCCTTCCAGCTGGGTCATTTCACGACGCAGCACTTCATCGGCGGTGGTGGTATTACCACGGAAGTTGACGCGACGGACATAGGCACGCCGACCCGGATCAACGTTGAAGGTCACGTCGACCCGATCGTCGTTTTCATGAATATTGGGTACGGCTTCGATACGGGCAAAGGCAAAACCCTGCGCACCGAGCGCCTTGCGAAGCGCCTCTGAAGAGGCCGTCAGGTCCGACTGGGAGAATATCTCGCCGCTTTTGGCCTGAACCAGACTACGCGCCTCCTCATCGGACATTTCGATGTTGCCGGCGAAGTTGATATCGCCAAAGCGGTAGCGCTGGCCTTCATCGATATTGACCGTGACATAGATGGAGGACTTGTCAGGGCTGATCGATACCTGGGTGGAGTCGATGGAGAAATTGACGTAGCCACGATCCAGATACCATGAGCGCAACCGGTCCAGATCCCCCTGCAGCTGCTCTCGGGAATACTGATCGGACGAGAACCAGCCAAAGAACCAGCCCGGGCGATCCTCGAGCTCAAACTGTCCCTGCAGGGTTTCGTCGTCAAAGTCATGGTTACCCACGATATTGATCTGCTTAATGCGCGCCACGTTGCCTTCGTTGATATCGATATCAACCTGCACGCGGTTCTGGTCACGCTCGTGAACCGAGGTCGAAATACTGGCGCTGTAACGCCCCTGCCCCTGATAGACCCGCTCCAGCTCTCGCTGCATTTCTTCAAGCGTTGAGCGCTGAAGCACCTGACCTTCGGCCAGGCCTGCATCACTCAAGCCCTTTCTGAGCTGATCTTCGGGAATCTTGGAGTTACCTTTGATGTTGATGGTGGCGATGGAAGGCCGTTCATCAACATCAATGACCAGAACGTCGCCGTCCCGGCCCAATTGCACATCATCAAAAAGACCCGTGCTGAAAAGCGCTCTGCCGGCATTGGAGATCGATGCATCGTCGACAGTATCGTGAGCGGAAATGGGCAACGCATTGAATACGGTCCCCGCAGAAACACGCTGCAACCCTTCCACGCGAATATCGGAAACCTCGAAAGACACGGCAAACGCCGCCTGGGAGGCGCCCAGTAACAACACCGCCCAACCTGTAGTTCTAATCTTCATGCCGTCATTTCGCTTGTTACAGAATTCCGCCCACTCGGGGCCCGCTTGTGCTCGAGGTTCATGCCAATGCCCTGGTATGGTCAGACAAAAGGGAAACCGTTTCGTTTACCGACATTGATGCTCCGAGCGGGAAGGCAAGTATGACACTCCATGGACGCCAGCAGTAGTCGTCAACCACCCTGACGGGAACAGGCACCTTATACACAACCCCACCACCCTGACAAGCACGGACGTCCCGGGCTCGGTACAGAATTTGTAATGAATGCTCCCTGACAGCCACGAGGCTGTCAAAGACGCATGATGTCAAAATAAAACGCCATCAGCATCAGCGAGGCAACCAGGGCCATGCCGATGCGTAACCCAAACGCCTGCACCCGATCAGAGACCGGACGTCCGCGCACAAGTTCAATGATGTAATACACCAGATGGCCGCCATCCAGCACCGGCACTGGCAACAGGTTCAACACCCCGAGACTGATGGAGAGGTAGGCCAGAAAACTGATAAAGGTTTCAAACCCTGAGCGCGCCGAATCACCTGCCACGCGGGCAATCGTGATAGGTCCGGAAAGATTGGAAGGTGAAATCAGGCCGGTAATCATCTTGCCAATGGAGCCAATGGTCAGCGATGTCATCTCACCGGTACGCGAAAACGCCTGCCCCATGGCGCCCAGCGGCCCCCATGACAGCGTGCGCTGATACTCGGATGGCCAGCTGACGCTGCCCACGCCGGCGCCCATGAAGCCGGTCGCAACCCCATCCTGCTGGCGTGTCTCGGGCGTAATCGTCAGCATCATGTCGCGACCGTCGCGCTCTATGCGCATTTCAAGCGGTGTACCGGCAGATTGCTGTACCCGGGAGACCAGCGCCTCCCACTGTGATACCGGCTGTCCATCGACTGCCTTGATGCGATCCCCTGACTGGAGCCCGCCTCTTGCGGCCGGGCTATCGTCAAGGACCTGCCCGATGACAGGGGCAACCGCCGGGCGCCAGGGCGTAAATCCAAGCGTTCCCAGCGGTTCGGGCGGATCCTGGCGCGCCATGAAACGCTCAACCGGCAGCTGATGCTCCTCAAGTCGTCCCTGTGCGTCTCGTGTCGACACCTTCAGGTAGCCGCTGGTACCGATTTCGGCCACCAGCGCCAGGTTGACCCCACTCCAGTCCGGCGTCTGACGCCCCTGAATGGACACGATCTCCTGACCACTTTGCAGACCGCCGCGCGCTGCCGGTGAGTCCGGACTGACCTCACCCACCATGGGCACAATGGCGGTGGTGCCGACCATGAACATGAGCCAGTAGGCCGCCACCGCCAGAATGAAATTGGCCAGCGGCCCTGCAGCTACCACGGCAATGCGCTTGAGGACATGCTGACGATTGAATGCCAGATGCTGCTCGGACGCTGCCACGGGACCTTCACGTTCATCGAGCATCCTGACGTAGCCACCCAACGGAATGGCTGCCAGGGCAAATTCAGTACCGTGGCGATCCACCCGAGAGATCAGCGGCTTGCCAAACCCTACCGAAAAGCGCAGCACACGAATGCCGCAGCGCCGTGCCACCCAGAAATGACCGAACTCATGAATCGTGATCAAAAGCCCCAGAACCACGATCACTGCCAGAATATTTTGCAGGATACCCATGGTTATCCTCCGGCTGCCGTCATGGACATTGCATTGATAACGTTCTGTGCCTCATGACGGGCCAGACGGTCATGGGCCCAGATGATCTCAAGCTCATCGGCGCTGCGGGTTTCAATGCGTCCCATGACGGTTTCTACCACCACCGCGATATCGGTAAACCCGATGTTGCCTGCCAGGAAGGCCTCCACGGCAATCTCATTGGCCGCATTGAGCACGGCCGGCGCCGTCCCACCAGCCACCATCGCCTCTCGTGCCAGACGCAGACAGGGGAAGCGTTCGGTATCAGGTGTTTGAAAATCAAGGCGCGCCACGGCGAAAAGGTCCAGCGGTGCCACGCCGGCATCGATACGCTCGGGCCACGCCAGGGCGTGTGCAATCGGTGTACGCATGTCCGGATTACCCAGCTGCGCCAGTACCGAACCATCGCTGTAGGCCGCCATCGAATGAATCACACTTTGTGGATGGACGACCACATCGATCTGATCGGGTGTGGCATCAAACAGCCAGCAGGCTTCAATCAGCTCAAGTCCCTTGTTCATCAGCGTGGCACTATCAACCGATATCTTGCGCCCCATGGACCAGTTGGGGTGGGCGCAGGCCTGCTCTGGCGTCACCTGAGCCAGGGCCTGAACATCATGCTCACGAAAGGGGCCGCCGGAGGCAGTCAGCAGCAGTCGGGTAATGCCATGACGCTCAAGTCCGCCGCGATGCTCACGCGGCAGACACTGAAAGATGGCATTGTGCTCGGAATCCAGCGGTAAAAGTACAGCACCGGAACGCGCCACCTCACGCATGAACAGCGCCCCGCTCATGACCAGCGCTTCCTTGTTGGCCAACAGAATGCGTCGTCCTGCACGAACCGCTGCAAGCGTGGGCAACAGACCAGCAGCCCCCACGATGGCTGCGACAACAACCTCGGCCTCGGCAGCCACATCACACAGCGCTGCCTCACCCCAGCGAACCTGGGTGTCAACACCGTGCTCGCGCAGCTGCTCAGCCAGATGAAGGGCATCATTTTCGTAGCCGACGACTGCAAAGGCCGGACGATGCTGCAGGCATAGCGACAGCAGACTTTCAATGCTTGAGTGTGCCGTCAGGGCATGAAAACGGTAGCGATCAGGGTGGCGTGCGACGATATCGAGCGTGCTGGCCCCTACTGAACCGGTAGCGCCCAGAAGGGTTATGGTCTGCATGGCGGTTTCCCCGAAAGCGAACAGGATGTGAAGTAAATTCAAGGCTGCTGTCTCAGGACAGACAGCAGCGGGCAGGTCTGGCGCCGTTTAACCGATCCAGGGCGCCAGCAGGGCAAAAAGAGGAATGGCGGCCGTCAGGCTGTCGATCCTGTCCAGCAGCCCGCCGTGACCCGGCAGCAGATTGCCGGAGTCCTTGATACCGCGATAGCGCTTGAGCATGCTCTCATTGAGATCGCCCAGCACCGAGGCGGCCGTCACGATGGCAGTAATAATGATCAGCAGCAGGACCTGCCCCGGACCCATGCCCTGCCACAGCGCCATGAGCAGCGCCAGAAAGGCCGTGCCTGCCAGCGCCCCATAAACGCCTGCCCATGATTTGCCCGGGCTAACGTTGGGCGCCAGCTTGCGATTGCCAAAGGCACGTCCGGCAAAATAGGCTGCAATATCAGCACCCCAGACTACAAACAACACGTACAGGAGCCAGATCGGCGACTCCCGCAGCAGCAGCAGACCCACCCAGCAAGGCAGCAGTGCCCAGAGCCCCATGGCATAGCGCACACCACGGCTCTGCCATTGATCAACCTGTTGAGGATAGCTGACCACCCAGTACAGACAGAGCAGCCAGCCTGCCAGTGCAATCCAGAGCGGCCAGGTCTGCAGGGCCAGACCGGACGACCAGCCCAGCGCCATCAGGGCGATCACCGTGATCGTAAACAGGGCTCGGTCCTTGAGACTCTCGCCACCGGAAAGATTGGACCACTCCCAGGCAGAGCCTGCGACCAGCAGCCCCACGAAAGTGGCAAACCAGCCGCCGCCCAGCACAAAAAGCAGTATCAGTGACGTGGGCCCAATGGCCAGCGCTGTCAACACCCGTTGTTTAAGCACCCTGAACCTCGATCTGTTCGTCGGTCATGCCGAAACGTCGCTTGCGACCCGAATAAACGCCCAGCGCCTCATCAAAGGCATCGGCATCAAAATCGGGCCAGTAAAGCGGTGAAAAGTAAAATTCTGCATAGGCCATCTGCCAGAGAAGAAAATTACTGATGCGCTGCTCACCGCTGGTGCGAATACAAAGATCCACTTCCGGCACTTCGGTGGCGGCCATCTCGCGATCAAAAAGCGTCTCGTCGATATCATCCGCTGCCAGCTGACCGGCTTCCACCTGACGCGCCAATCGCTGCGCGGCGCAGGTAATATCCCAGCGACCGCCATAGTTGACCGCAATGATCAATCTCAGACCCTGGTTGTGACGCGTGAGATGCTCGGCACGCTCAATGGCACGATTAAGCGATGACGAGAGCCTTGAACGGTCACCGATGATACACAGACGAATACCGTTCTTGTGCAGCCGGGATACTTCACGCTTGAGCGCCATGATGAAAAGCTCCATCAGGGCGCTGACCTCCTGCGCCGGACGCTTCCAGTTCTCACTGGAAAAGGCAAACAGCGTCACGGCCTCCAGATGATGCTCGGCCGCACGCTTGATCACGGCCCTGACCGACTCTACCCCGGCATGGTGACCGCGTACGCCGGACAGCCCCCGGGCCTTGGCCCAGCGATTATTGCCGTCCATGATGATAGCCACATGCCGAGGCATGTTTGAAAACTTGTCAGGCGTCATGACTTCTCACTGCAGGCACGGCAAAAGCGCCGTGCCCTGAGTCGGATGGTTTCGGGCCCGGACCTCAGACCTGCATCAGATCGCTTTCCTTTTGCTCAAGCGACTTGTCGATCTCGGCAATGAAGCGGTCTGTCAGCTTCTGAATGCCATCCTGCGCCTGGCGCTCTTCATCTTCCGAAATTTCCTTCTGCTTGAGAAGGGATTTCAGATCGCCATTGGCATCGCGACGAATATTGCGCACGGCAACACGTGCATGCTCGGCCTCGGCGCGAGCCTGCTTCGTATAGCCCTTGCGGGTTTCTTCGGTCAGCGCGGGCATCGGCACGCGAATGACAGAGCCTGCCGTGGAGGGATTCAGGCCCAGATCTGCCGTCATGATGGCCTTTTCCACCTTGGGCACCATGGTCTTTTCCCACGGCACCACTGCCAGTGTCCGGGCATCCTCGACATTGACATTGGCCACCTGGGACAGCGGCATTTCCGAACCGTAATACTCAACGCGCACGGCATCGAGAATACTGGGATGTGCACGTCCGGTACGAATCTTGCCAAAGGTCGACTGCAGCGATTCAACGCTTTTCTGCATGCGGCTTTCGGCGTCTTTCTGGATCTCGTTGATCACTTTATAAATCCTCTGCTCAGCCTTTTTGTTCCACCGGGCCGTTATCGACGATAGTGCCTTCACGACCACCCATGACAAGATTCAATAGTGCGCCATGGCGCGTCATGTCAAAGACGCGAACCGGCATGTCATGGTCACGCACCAGGCAGATGGCGGTCAAATCCATGACGCCAAGCTTCTGATCGAGAACATCATCGTAGCTGAGTCGCTCGTACTTGGCGGCTTCGGGATGCTTGACGGGGTCCTTGTCGTAGACACCATCAACCTTGGTGGCCTTGATGACCACGTTGGCATCGATCTCGATACCGCGCAGGCAGGCAGCACTATCAGTCGTAAAGAAGGGATTACCGGTACCTGCCGAGAAAATGACGACATCACCGGAGGTCAGGTAGCGAATGGCCGTACGGCGATCATAATGCTCGACCACACCGCTCATGGGGATGGCAGACATGACACGCGAACGGATGTTGGCGCGCTCCAGCGCGTCACGCATGGCCAACGCATTCATGACCGTGGCCAGCATGCCCATGTGGTCACCGGTGACCCGGTCCATGCCGGCTTCATGCAGTGCTGCACCGCGAAACAGGTTACCACCGCCGATCACGATACCCACCTGGACACCAATGCCCACCAGCTGGCCGATCTCGAGCGCCATGCGATCCAGTACCTTTGGATCAATACCGAAGTCCTGTTCGCCTGTCAGCGCCTCACCTGAGAGCTTGAGCAGAATACGCTTGTACTTGGCGCTACGTTCAGTATTGGGGGGCATGTGACATCCTCCTGATGGCCCGAGGGGAGAAAACGTGATGTGTATTGCCGGTCATGACGGCAGTCGCCAGACCTGAGCAGATACGCGAAGGCGTGCGCGAACGCACGCCTTCAAAACGCCTGCCGCCGATGGCGACGGCAGACGGGGAAGCGACACGCCCGATCAGCTGCGGCGCGCCTGCTCCATGACTTCCTTGGCGAAGTCGACTTCTTCCTTCTCGATACCTTCGCCGACTTCAAAGCGCACAAAGCTAACAACTTCAGCGCCCGCCTGCTTGGCGTATTCGGCCACGGTCACATTCTGATCCTTGACGAAAGGCTGGTTGATCAGACTGTTTTCGGAAAGGTACTTCTTCAGACGACCCTGCACCATCTTTTCGGCGATTTCGGCAGGCTTGCCGGCCATGTCAGGCTGCGCCAGAATCACGGCCTTTTCACGATCCAGTTCTTCCTGAGCCATCTTTTCCGGATGGGAAACAGACGGGTTGATCGCGGCCACGTGCATGGCGATGTCGCGCGCGACGTCCTGATTGCCGCCGTTGAGCAGCGTGATGGCGCCGATACGATCGCCATGGACGTAGGCACCCAGACTGCCGCCTTCCGGTGCTTCGACCAGAATGGCGCGACGCACGGAGATGTTCTCGCCGATCTTTTGAACCAGCTGTGCACGGGCATCTTCCAGCTCGCCTTCCATGATGACGGCAACGTCATCAGAGCGCACGGTAAGCGCCTTGTTGATGACTTCGTTGGCGAAATTCTTGAAGTTGTCATCACGCGACACGAAATCGGTCTCGGAGTTGACTTCAAGCATGACGCCCAGCTTGCCATCGTCGGAAACGCGAGTCAGAACAGCGCCTTCCGCAGCCACACGGCCTGCCTTCTTGGCGGACTTCAGACCTGCATTCTTGCGCAGATTGTCGATCGCGGCTTCGATATCGCCGCCGGACTCGGAGAGTGCCTTCTTGCACTCCATCATGCCAAGCCCGGTGCGATCGCGTAGTTCCTTGACCAGAGATGCGCTGATAGCTGCCATGTCATGAACCTCTGTTGAATCATGTATTCGGTTCCGGACACGCCGGAACGAGAAGAAAAATCGGTAGCATTACTCAATGACAGTAGCAAGACAGACGGTCGAAGCGTTACCGCCACGTTCTGCTGCCTCAAAAAAAGGGGCCCTTGAGCCCCCTTTTGCACTGTCATTCACAGACACCGGCAGCGAACTCGACTGCCGGTACTGGTGACATTACTCGGAAGCAGCTTCAGCCGCTTCGTCGACTTCAACGAACTCGTCGCCGCTGCCTTCCTTCGACTTGGCACAGGCATTGGCGATCGCCTGTACATAAATCTGGATGGCGCGAATGGAGTCGTCGTTGCCGGGGATGATGTAGTCGACACCGTCCGGATCGGAGTTGGAATCCACAACACCGATGACCGGGATACCCAGCTTGTTGGCTTCGTTGATCGCGATACGCTCGTGATCAACGTCAACCACGAACAAAACGTCCGGCAGGCCGCCCATGTCCTTGATACCACCGATGGAGCGCTCGAGCTTTTCCTGCTCGCGCGTGGCCATCAGGACTTCCTTCTTGGTCAGCTTCTCGAAGGTGCCATCTTCATGCATGGCTTCGAGTTCGCGCAGGCGCTTGATGGACTGACGAATGGTCTTGAAGTTCGTCAGCATGCCACCCAGCCAGCGATGATTCACGAAGGGCTGACCCACGCGAGTCGCTTCTTCGGCGATGATCTTGGCTGCAGCGCGCTTGGTGCCAACAAACATGATCTTGTTGTTGTTGGCAGACAGACGCTCGACCACGGAGACGGCTTCGTTGAGTGCCGGCAGCGTATGTTCGAGGTTGATGATGTGAATCTTGTTACGAGCACCGAAGATGTATTTGCTCATCTTCGGGTTCCAGTAACGGGTCTGGTGACCGAAGTGGGCACCTGCCTTGAGCAGGTCACGCATATTGACTGACATGATGACTCTCCTGAGTATCGGGTTAAGCCTCCACGTACCCCATGGGTCCGACCGTTTTCACGGCACCCGGGACCATGTGTCGGTACATGTGTGGTCTCTGTGATGGTTCAAACGCTTTCCGGTATCGCCCATCCACGATACAAGTCTGTCATACCGGGACATGGATTGCAGGAAAACGCGCGGCTTTATACCATATAACGCTGTCAAGATGAAGCCGAACCTTGCTGATCACTGCCCCGTCTGCGCGCCGATGTTGATCCCATGTGTGCGTACGGCTTCCCATTTCGCTTACCACGAGTCGCCATGAACATCCCCATCCATAGTGCCGAAGATATCGACAAGCTGCGCATCGCGGGCCGCCTGGCCGCCAGCGTACTGGAGATGATCGAGGACCACATCCGCCCGGGCATTTCCACCGGTGAAATCGATCGCCTGTGTCAGCACTACATTGAAAACGACATCGCATCGATCTCGGCCACCATCGGCTATCACGGCTATCAGCACGCCACCTGTATCTCGCTCAACCATGTGGTCTGCCACGGCATTCCCGATTTTGGCAAGAAGCTCAAGAAGGGCGACATCTTCAATATCGATGTCACTATCATCAAGGATGGCTACTACGGCGATACCAGCCGCATGTTTGTGGTGGGAGACAACATCAAGGGCGAACGCCTGTCCCGCGTGGCACAGGAGTGCCTGTATGAGGCCATGAAAATCATGCGCCCGGGCGTGTGGCTGTCCAATATCGGCCGCGTTATTGAAAGACATGCCAATGACAACGGCTACAGCGTGGTACGTGATTTCTGCGGCCACGGCATCGGCCGCAGCTTCCATGAAGACCCGCAGGTGCTGCATTACGATGGCTACAATGAGCACAACGATGCCGAGCTCAAGGAAGGCATGTGCCTGACCGTTGAGCCGATGATCAATGCCGGCGACTGGCAGACCCGGGTACTCAAGGATGGCTGGACCGCCGTCACTCGTGACAAGAGCCTCTCTGCCCAGTGGGAGCACACCCTGATCATCACGGCGGATGGGGTGGAAGCCACCACGGTACGCCACGATGAGGACCTCGGGTTTCTGAAAGGCTGACCCGGGCGTCTTCATGCTCTCTCCGGCCTGCCACCGGCAGGCCCATGGCGAATGCTGCCGCTCACTGCCACCAGGGTAATGGCCCATGCTGCTGCACCACTATCGGTTCACTCCGGACACCACCCTGATCGACATCGAATCCCTGAAGGCGCGCCTTGACCGGGACGCCTCCCCCATCGCCGCCATACGGGAGGTGCTGGGCGATATTCGACGCCGCCTGGACGAGCGCTTCAAAAGCGGTGCCGACATTCGCGATCTGGTGCTCGGCAGGGCCTGGTGTATCGACCAGCTTCTGGCGCTTTTGTGGTCACGCCTTGACTGGTGTGATGACGGCATCGCCCTGATCGCGGTGGGCGGTTACGGTCGTGGGGAACTGCATCCGCACTCGGACATTGATCTGATGATTCTGCTGGAGGGTGATGACGACACGCCCTACCGTGAGCCGCTGACCGGTTTTATCACAATGCTGTGGGACATCGGGCTGGATATCGGCCATAGCGTCCGCTCGCTTGCAGACTGTGAACGCGAAGCGCGCGATGATGTGACCGTCATTACCAATCTGCTGGAAACGCGCACGATCGCAGGCGCCGATCGGCTTTTAGCGCGCATGCGAGAGCGGCTGGATCAGCCTGACATCTGGAACAGTGACGCCTTTTTTCAGGCCAAGCTTGCAGAGCAGAAGGCGCGCCATCAGCGCTTTAACAACTCAGAGCATCATCTTGAGCCCAATATCAAAAGCTCACCCGGCGGGCTTCGTGACATTCAGACCGTGACCTGGGTGGCCAAGCGCCATTTCGGCACCAATATCATCGAGGTACTGGTACAAAACGGCTTCATGACGGATGCCGATCTTCGCATTGCCAGTCAGAGCCGCGCCTTTTTGTGGCAGGTGCGCTACGCCCTGCACATGATCAATGAACGTGCCGAAGACAGATTGCTGTTTGATCATCAGCGCGCCATCGCAGCACTCTTTGGCTATCACGACACGCCCGGCCGACTGGGTGTTGAAGAGTTCATGCGCCGCTATTACCGCGTGGTGACCGCGCTGGTCGAGCTTAATGACATGCTGATCCAGAACTTCGAGGAAAACGTTCTCCAGCATGATCATGAGCCCGGGATCGTACCGCTCAACAACCGTTTCGAACTGCACGGACGCTATCTGCGCATTCGTGGCCCTCACGTTTTCAAGCGTCGCCCTTCTGCCCTGATCGAGATGTTTGTCCTGCTGGCTCAGCATCCTGACATCGAAGGCGTACGGGCAGCCACCATTCGCGCCATCCGGGACCATCGCCACCTGATCGACAACGGCTTTCGGGCTGACCTGCGCAACCGCGGCCTGTTTCTGGAGCTTCTGCGCGGCGGGGGCATGGTGTCACGCGAACTGGGCCGCATGGCGCGCTACGGCATTCTGGGCAAGTATCTGCCGCGCTTTGGCCACATCATTGGCCTGATGCAGCACGATCTTTTCCACATCTACACGGTGGATGCCCATACCCTGCGCGTGCTGGACGTCATCCAGCGCTTTCGCACCCGCGAAGGGCGCGAGGAGTATCCTCTGTGCGCCACGCTGATAGCGCGCGTGCCCAAGCTGGAACTCCTGTGGATCGCCGGGCTTTATCACGATATTGCCAAGGGCCGTGGCGGCGATCACTCCACCCTGGGCGCCCGGGACGTGCAGGGCTTTTGCAGTCGCCACGGTGTACCGCGCCGTGACACGCATCTGGTCAGCTGGCTGATCGAGCATCATCTCTTGATGTCCACGACCGCGCAAAAGCGTGACATCAGTGACCCGGAAGTCATCCGCGAATTTGCCGCCATCGTTCACGATGAGGTGCATCTCGACTATCTCTACCTGTTGACAGTGGCCGACATCAACGCCACCAACCCCACACTCTGGAACAGCTGGCGCGCTGCGCTGTTGCGTCAGCTGCACAACGAGACACGACGAGTACTGCGACGCGGCCTTGAAAACCCGCTGGACCGTCAGGAGTGGATCGAGGAAACCCGCGAGGAAGCCCGCGCCCTGACCCAGTGCATGGGCGGTGAATGTCTGGCCGTGGATGCCCTCTGGGAGACGCTGGGGGATGACTACTTCCTGCAGTACAGTGCCAGTGAAATCGTCTGGCATACCCAGGCCATCCTGCAGGCCGGTCCCGAGTTCATGCCCCTGATCCTGATCAGCGCGCCGACCGAGGACATGACCGACGGCGGCACCAAGGTCTTTATTCACACCCGCTCGGTCAACAATCTGTTTGCTGCCACGGCCGCCGCCATCGATCAACTGGGTCTGTCCATTCACGATGCCCGTATCGCCACTTCAAGCAATGACTGGACACTCAATACCTTCATTCTGCTCGACAGTGATGGCCAGGCCATCCGCGACCCGGCCCGACTCAAGGAGATCCAGGCGCATCTGATCGAGGAGCTCGACGACCCTGACGATTACCCGCGCATCGTCAAGCGCCATACCTCGCGCCAGCTCAAGCACTTTCGCGTGCCGACCCGGGTACTCATCGAACAGGACGAGACCAACCAGCGCACCGTGCTGGAACTGATCGCCGCCGACCGCCCGGGACTGCTGGCGCGCGTGGGGCAAATCTTCATGAGCTTTGATATCGCCCTGTCCGGGGCCAAGATTGCCACCCTGGGCGAGCGGGTCGAGGACGTTTTCTTCATTACCAATACACAGGGTGCGCCGCTGACAGACCCCGAACTTCAAAAGGCGCTGAGCGAGCGTCTGCGTGACGTATTGGACGTCGAGGCCGGCATCTCGACCAACCCATAGTCCCTGTTCTTTCCACAATCGGGCAGGTGCTGGAAACGGATAGGCGCTGGCTTTTGATAGCAGAGCCTTTCCCGATTTGAGCCTCGCCATACAGGGCGCCTATAATCGCCGCCCAATGCGTCACGAGAGACAATACTCATGCTGAAGCTTTATGGCCTTTCCAACTGTGACCGCTGCCGGCGCACTCGCCGTCGGCTCGAGGCCGAAGGTCACAGCGTCGAGATGCTCGACCTGCGACGTCTGGCCGATCAGGGCGGGCTGGAAGAGGCACTTCAGCATTTTCTGGCACACGTTGAATGGTCCACGCTGCTCAACCGCCGCAGCACCACCTGGCGCGGCCTGGATGATGCCGAGCGCAGCGATCTGGATCAGACGCGCGCCATGGCTTTGATCAAGGCACATCCGAGCCTGATCCAGCGTCCCATTCTCGACACCGGCACCCGGGTGCTGGTGGGCAAGGCCGCCGATGACTGGTCGGCCTGACCCCATACCCTTTTATTCAAGGAGTTTTTCATGCTGAGTTTTGCACTGGGTATCGGCACCCAGAACCGTCAGGGCGACTGGCTCGAAGTCTACTACCCCGCCCCGCTTCATACGCCGGACCGTGCACTTGTCGACACCGTGCGCAGCACGCTGGGTGCACCGGAAGGCAACGTGGCCGTAAGCTTTCTACCCGAGCACTGCGAAAGCCTGGCTGAGGCCCTGAGCCACGCCGGCAATGAAGCGCAGGCCGATATCGCCCGCGCCATGGCGGACAGCCGTCGCCCGCTGGTGGCCGTATTTCTGGAAGAGGATCGCGCCCCGGAAAGCGTGCCCGAGGTGTATCTCAAGCTGCACCTGCTGTCACATCGCCTGGTGAAGCCCCACGGTCTCAAGCTGGATGGCATGTTCGGTCTTTTGAAAAACATCGCCTGGAGCAGCGAAGGTGCCATCGATATCGAGGAACTCAACGATCGTCGCCTGAAGGCGCGTCTTGAAGGTCGGGCTCTCTCGATCGACTGTGTCGACAAGTTCCCGAAAATGACCGACTACGTAGTGCCAAAGGGTGTGCGCATTGCCGACACGGCACGTGTTCGTCTGGGCGCTTATCTCGGCGAAGGCACGACCGTCATGCATGAAGGCTTTTGCAACTTCAATGCCGGCACCGAAGGTCCGGGCATGGTGGAAGGCCGCATCTCGGCCGGCGTCATGCTGGGCAGTGGCTCTGACCTGGGCGGCGGCGCCTCGACCATGGGAACGCTTTCCGGTGGTGGCAACATCGTCATCGGCACCGGCGAAAATTGCCTGATCGGTGCCAACGCCGGTATTGGCATTCCGCTGGGCGATCGCTGCACGGTAGAAGCCGGTCTCTACATTACCGCAGGCGCCAAGGTGGCCGTTCTCGACGACCAGGGCGAACTGGTAGACACTGTCGCAGCACGCCAGCTGGCCGGTCAGAGTGATCTGCTGTTTCTGCGCAATTCGCAGACAGGCCGTCTGGAATGTCGCACCAACCGCAGCGCCATCGCACTCAACGACGCCCTGCACGCTCATAACTAAGACGCTGCCAGCGCTGTCCATACATCCGGGCGTTCTCATGAGCGCCCGTTGAACGAATGAGATTCATGCACAAGGTTTTCGACAACGCCCCCGCCAACACTCAGACACCCAGTGAGACGCTGACGCTGGCCCTTGATCTGCTTTCAAGAGCTTCGGTCACACCCGAGGATGCCGGCTGTCAGACCCTGATCGGCGAGCGTCTGGCGTCGCTGGGCTTCCATCTGGAGTGGATGGATCAGGGCGAGGTGCGCAATCTCTGGGCCGTGCGCGGTCACGGCGGGCCCACACTGGTGCTGGCAGGCCACACCGATGTCGTGCCAACAGGTCCTGAACATCTGTGGCAGACACCGCCCTTCTCCCCCTGTATCGATGATGACGGCTACCTGCGCGGGCGCGGGGCTGCCGACATGAAGGGGTCACTGGCCGCCATGGTCACCGCTGTCGAGCGTTTCGTGAGCGCACGTCCCGATCATCCGGGGCGGATTGCCTTTCTGTTGACCAGCGATGAAGAGGGTCCGGCCCGGGACGGCACCCGCGCCGTGGTTGAAATCCTGCGTGCTCGCAGTGAGCCCATCGATTACTGCATCGTCGGCGAGCCTTCCTCCGAGGCGCGCTTTGGTGATGTCATCAAGAACGGTCGACGCGGCTCGCTCAACGGCGTATTGCGTATTCAGGGCGTACAGGGCCATGTCGCCTACCCCCAGCTGGCACGCAATCCCATTCATCAGGCCATGCCGGCACTTGATGCGCTGGTCGCCGAGCACTGGGACAGCGGCAACGATTTTTTCCCGCCGACCAGCTTTCAGATTTCCAATATTCATGGCGGCACCGGCGCCAACAATGTCATTCCAGGCGAGCTGGAGGTGACCTTCAACCTGCGCTTTTCCACCGAAGTCACGGCGCAGGCGCTGCAGACGCGCATCGAGGCGCTGCTTGACGCACATGAACTGGACTGGCACATCGACTGGCAACTCTCCGGTGAGCCCTTCATGACCGTACCGGGCGAGCTGACCGAGGCTGTCAGTACAGCACTTTTTGACATCACGGGGACACATCCCCGACTCTCCACTGGCGGTGGTACCTCCGATGCCCGCTTTATTGCGACACTGGGGCCGCAGACCATCGAGTTTGGTCCGCGCAATGCCACCATCCATCAGCGCGATGAGCGCATTCTTGCCACGGACCTTGACCTGATGCGTCAGGCCCTTGAATCCACCCTTGACCGGCTGCTGCGATAATCCCATGGAGCACTATCCAGACATCGAGGTTTACCTTGCCTGCAATGACGCCGGGCGTATCTCGCAGTGGCTTTCCGAAGCGCTGGGCACTGACGTCACGCTTGAACGTGCCGGCAAACAGCAATGGCGGGCAGCCCCTGTCTTCAAGGGTCAGCGCCTGCCGGTTCTGCTGGTGGAAAATGCTGCAGACCGGCTGGCCAGTCTCTGGCTTGACAGTGATACCACGCCCTGGCCCAGGGATGTCGACTGTGCCCGAGCAGCCAGTCAGGCCCTTGAATGTGAAGTGCGCTGCTCGTTGGGCGGCTGGCAGCCCGGTGATGATCCCGACCGCTTTTTCCAGGTACTGTGCGATGGCAGCGAAGGCGTGATCCACTGGCCTGACGCCGGCCTTCAGGACACCAAAAAATGACGCCGTCCTGACGTTTCAAGCATCCAGCATGATAAAAAACGCCCCGTTTTGCGGGGCGTTTTCATGGTGTATTGCACGGATTCACGAATGAATGATGCCCGTCAGGTAATGACAGTCACATCCTCGGCCTGCAGGCCACGCTCGTTCTGGATGGAGTAATAACGTACCCGTTGCCCCTCGGCGAGCGTACGGTGTCCCTTGCCACGAATGGCACGAAAATGAACGAAGACGTCCTCGCCACCGTCACGGGTAATAAAGCCGTAGCCCTTGTTGACATTGAACCACTTGACCACCCCGATTTCGCGATCGTCCTTTTCAACTTCCACCACATTGGACAGCGTCGGTGTCAGCACATGCATCATTAATGTGGCGGCCTCAAGAGCAATGAAGGCTGCCACGGCAGACAGCGCCCAGATGACAACAAGACCCGGCTCCATGGCCATATTGTCAATGGCAACAGGGCTTGCAAGATAGACAAGAAAACCTGCCAGTACCGGCGTCAAAAGCGCCAGCAGCAGGCTGATAATGGTACAGCGCCAGATGGTTTTTGCACTCATGACGATACTCTGTTTTAAACGTTTATCGGATTGTTTACGTGCACCGTTCGCCTCCCGTGTGTTCCCGTGATGCCCTTTATTCACGGACAGGCGAACCCAGCCACCGGCCGTGAGGCCGGATGTTTAACGTACGGAGATCGACGACATGAAAACACCTCCGCAACAAGCTGATTCTAACATGCACATTGACATTACGCTTAAGCAGGTGATAGAGCGCGCTAACGATATGGAAAGCCGTCTTGCCTGGCAGGAGGATTGGCTGGAGCGTCTGGATGAAACACTGATTGCACAAAACGCCACCATTGAACGCTTGGAGCGTCTTTGCAACCTCATGGCGCAGCGTCTGGGAGAACAGCGTGAAAGCCTGGAATCCATGCAGTCCGACAGCGCCCATGAGCGGCCGCCGCATTACTGAAGACAGGCAGGATATCAAGCGTCAACAATCGAGCATAAAAAGGGGGAAGGCCTGAGCCTTCCCCCCTGTCATCACGATGATTGTTCGGGTCGCTCACCAGGCCGCATGCGGCACGCTCGGGTCAAGCCCATCGAGATAGCGTTCGGCATCGAGTGCTGCCATGCAGCCGCTGCCGGCCGAAGTAATGGCCTGACGGTAGATCTGATCGGCCACATCACCAGCGGCAAAAACCCCCGGGATGCTGGTAGCGGTTGCGTTGCCCTCAAGGCCTGACTTCACCGTGATGTAACCATCCTTCATCTCGAGCTGACCCTGGAAAAGATCCGTATTGGGACGATGCCCGATGGCCACGAAAAGGCCGGGTGCCTGAAGCTCGCGCGTGCTGCCATCCGTCATGGACTTGAGTCGTACACCGGTAACGCCGGAAGCATCGCCGAGCACCTCATCCACCGTGGTATTCCATTCAATCGCCATGTTGCCGTTCTCAACCTTGTCAAACAGCTTCTGCTGCAGGATCTTTTCGGCGCGAAGGCTATCGCGGCGATGAACCAGCGTCACTTTTGATGCGATGTTGGAGAGATAAAGCGCTTCTTCCACGGCCGTATTGCCACCGCCTACCACGACCACTTCCTTGTTGCGATAGAAGAAGCCATCGCAGGTCGCACAGGCAGAAACACCCTGCCCCTTGAAGCGGTTTTCGGACTCGAGACCAAGATAAAGAGCGGTGGCACCAGTGGCCACAATCAGCGCGTCGCAGGTATAGGTACCGTTGTCGCCCTTCAGCCTGAAGGGGCGCTCGGTCAACGTCACTTCATTGATGTGATCGATGCGAATATCGGTGTCAAAGCGCTCGGCATGACGGCGCATGCGCTCCATGAGCTCAGGGCCCTGTACACCGCCGTCATCACCCGGCCAATTGTCGACATCCGTGGTGGTGGTCAACTGCCCCCCCATTTCCATGCCGGTCAGAAGCACCGGCGAAAGGTTGGCGCGTGCAGCGTATACCGCTGCGGAATAGCCGGCCGGGCCGGAACCCAGAATAATCAGCGGATGATGGCTGGCATCACTCATGACATACCTCAATACAGATCGATAAGGATTGAATGGCGCTCAGTGTAACACTGCACCTCGCCCGCTTCAGCGCCTGAACCGCCATCGTGAGACATGAGCATCATTGTGAGTGCGCAGGCGGTCTGGCGCCAATCGGTGATGGCAATGGCCGTCATTGCCCAGGTCGGTTCAGGCCTCGTCATCACGCGCGAGGATGACCGACTCCAGGGTGTCATCAAAGGGAGATATCGTCACTGTGACGGCAATGGGCGCACAGCACCACTGACAGTCAATCCAGGTGCTGTGGGACCCCTGACTGGTATCGATGTCAATATCATTCATGGCATCGCAGTAAGGGCAATTGTCCTGCCATGACATTAGCCATTGGTCGCACATGAAGGGCTTTCACCTTGAAATACTTGAACGAAACAGGCGGTAAACTGTTATGCTAGCGCCACGAAGTTTGTCGACAATGTAGGCAGGCCGACGCAAAGCAATATTGCAGGTATGCTTACTATACTCATCAGGGAACCCAGCACGTTTCCTGATGCGGCGTACCGGCCATGCGTTATCGCCTCTCCTGACGGAGGTTATCAAGCTGCATGGTGCGGGTCCGGAATCCGATGATGAGGAGGCCTCATGAGCCCTGATAACACCAAAGGCACGCTCAGCGAGCTGAAGGTCGGTAACAGCACCTACCACTACTATAGTCTCAAAAAGGCAGCCGAGCAGTACGGCGATTTTACGCGCCTGCCCTTTACCCTGAAGGTGCTGCTTGAAAACCAGCTGCGCTTTCAGGATGGCGTCACCGCCACTGAAGACGACATTCAGGCCCTGGTGGACTGGCAGAAGGAAGGTCGTTCCACGCGTGAGATCGGCTATCGTCCGGCCCGCGTCCTGATGCAGGATTTCACAGGTGTCCCCGGTGTAGTTGACCTTGCCGCCATGCGTGACGCGGTCGCCAAACTGGGTGAAAAGCCTTCCCGCATCAACCCCCTCTCCCCGGTCGACCTGGTCATTGACCACTCTGTCATGGTGGATGACTACGGCAACGCGCAGGCGTTTGAAGACAACGTCAAGATCGAGATGCAGCGTAACCTCGAGCGCTACGAGTTTCTGCGCTGGGGTCAGCAGGCCTTTGACAACTTCAGCGTGGTTCCCCCCGGCACCGGCATCTGCCACCAGGTCAACCTTGAGTACCTGGGCAAGTCGGTCTGGACGAAGGAAGAAGACGGCAAGACCCTTGCCTTCCCCGACACGCTGGTCGGCACCGACTCTCACACCACCATGATCAACGGTCTGGGCGTTCTGGGCTGGGGCGTTGGGGGTATCGAAGCCGAAGCGGCCATGCTGGGCCAGCCGGTGTCCATGCTGATCCCCGAAGTCATTGGCTTCAAGCTTGAAGGCAAGCTCAAGGAAGGCATCACGGCAACCGACCTGGTACTGACGGTTACCCAGATGCTGCGCAAGAAGGGCGTGGTCGGCAAGTTTGTCGAATTCTACGGGGATGGCCTCAAGGATCTGCCGCTGGCCGATCGTGCCACCATCGCCAACATGGCCCCGGAATACGGCGCCACCTGTGGTTTCTTCCCGATCGATGATGAAACCCTGAACTACATGAAGCTGACCGGTCGCAGCCAGGAGCAGATCGAACTGGTAAAAGCCTATGCCCAGGAACAGGGCATGTGGCGCGAGCCGGGTCATGAGCCGATCTTCACCGACACCCTGTCGCTGGACATGGACACCGTCGAGGCGAGTCTGGCCGGCCCCAAGCGTCCGCAGGATCGTGTTGCCCTGACCGATATGAGCAACACCTTCGAGAAGCTGCTGGCCGATCAGGCAAAGGATGCGCCGGCCAAGGAAGAAGGCCGCTGGCAGAGCGAAGGCGGCAATACAGCGCCCTTTGTCGACAATAGCTTCAACGAAGATCCCAATATTGAGCACCGCGGGCACAAGTTCCGCCTGCAGCATGGCGCTGTCGTGATCGCCGCCATCACCTCCTGCACCAACACCTCCAACCCGAGCGTGCTGATGGCAGCAGGCCTGGTGGCCAAGAAGGCCGTCGAAAAGGGCCTGATGAGCAAGCCGTGGGTCAAGACCTCGCTGGCACCGGGTTCCAAGGTCGTGACCGACTATCTGGCTACGGCCGGGTTCCAGGAGCCGCTCAACAAGCTGGGCTTCAACCTGGTCGGCTATGGCTGCACCACGTGCATCGGCAACTCCGGCCCGCTGCCCGAGCAGATCGATACAGCCATTCAGGATGACAACCTGACAGTTGCCTCGGTCCTGTCCGGTAACCGTAACTTTGAAGGTCGTATCCATCCGCTGGTCAAGACCAACTGGCTGGCGTCACCGCCCCTGGTCGTGGCCTATGCGCTGGCCGGCAACGTACGCCTGGATATTTCCAAGGAGCCACTGGGCAACGACAGCAGCGGCAACCCGGTCTATCTCAAGGATATCTGGCCGTCCCAGAAGGAGATCGCCGAGGCCGTCGAGCGTGTTCGCAGCGACATGTATCGCAAGGAATACGCCGAAGTCTTTGACGGTGATGAAGCCTGGCAGTCCATCGACATCACCCCGGGTGAAGTCTATGAATGGTCGAAGGATTCCACCTACATCCAGCACCCGCCCTTCTTTGAAGGCATGGGTCGCGAGCCCGAGCCGATTCAGGACGTCAAAAACGCCAGCGTTCTGGCCAAGCTTGGAGATTCGGTCACCACCGACCACATCTCTCCGGCCGGCTCCATCAAGCCCGACAGCCCCGCAGGCCGCTATCTGCAGGAGCACGGTGTCGAGGTCAAGGACTTCAACTCCTACGGCTCGCGTCGTGGCAACCACGAAGTGATGATGCGCGGCACCTTTGCCAACGTGCGTATCCGCAACGAGATGCTCGACGGCGTTGAAGGCGGCATGACCCGCTACGTCCCCAGCGGCGAGCAGATGGCGATTTATGACGCCGCCATGAAGTATGCCGAGGAAGGCACGCCGTTGGTCGTGATCGCCGGCAAGGAGTACGGCACGGGCTCCTCGCGTGACTGGGCTGCCAAGGGCACGCGCCTGCTGGGCGTGCGCGCCGTCATCGCCGAATCCTACGAGCGTATTCACCGCTCCAACCTGATCGGCATGGGCGTTCTGCCGTTGCAGTTCCCGGAAGGTGAAGATCGCAACTCGCTGGGCATGACCGGTGACGAGACCATCAGCATCTCGGGTCTGAGCGATCTGACACCAGGTGCCAGCGTGAAGGTCTCCATCACCTTTGCCGATGGCAGCACCAAAGACCTCGACGCGCTTTGCCGTATCGATACCGTCAACGAGCTGGAGTACTACCGTCACGGCGGGATTCTCCACTACGTGCTGCGCAGCATGCTGCCGAAGTAAGCAGCAGTTCCTGCCATACCAAAAGGCCCCATCTTCGGATGGGGCCTTTTTCATGGCAATTTCCATGACGGGTTACCTGCAGTCCAGCAGGCGGGTCAGGTGCGCGACAGGACCTGTCTGCGTGCCCACAGCCACAGCTCGAAAATGGCCAGCAGCATGAGCGCATAGCCCAGCGTCTCGATACCCTCTTCTACCGTGGACTTGATCTCATAAATGTACTGCGCCTTCATGATGGCTTCCCAGAAGATGCCGCGTCCCATCAGGCGCGAGAAGACGTAAAGCGTCAGCATACCGCTCAAAAAAAGCCCGAAGGACATCTGCTGCATATAACGACAGCATTCATCCAGTACACGCAGACGATGTCGTACCAGATATACGATGGCCGGCACCAGCACCAGTGTCACCAGCCACTGCCACAGCCCATCGAACACGCGGTCAAACAGGAAATCCTGTTCACGAATCAGTGATGCCAGCAAAAAGGCAAACATCAGCACGGTACCGTGGCGGTAGATTCCCATGGCACGAGTCTTCCACAGCAGCACCAGACTGAGGACCAGCATGACGCTCTGGGAAATTTCGGCAAAGGAGGCTTCGGTGAACTGATCATCAAGCGCTTTGGGCAGTGCATCCCAGTACATGCATTGACAGATGAGAGCAATAAAGAAGAGATAGGCAACGTAGCGATAAATGCTGTTGAGTGTCTGCTGCCGTTCAGCAGGCGTGGAAAGCATGGTGGGATCTGACATGAGACTTCCAGAAATCGTAAGCGTGTTAACGAGTCATTATAATGCCCCGCTTCTGGAACAGAATGAAAAATTTACCGGAATGTCTCCTGGAGAAACCGGGCAGGGCCCCGGAGACGCCATTCGGCATCTCCGGGACTCTCATTTTACGCAATATGACAGGATCAACAGCCGCTGACGGCCGGACGTGCGGGCTGATTGAAAAAGAAGGGACGAAGCTTCACACCGACCATGTTGCCGGCAAAGGCAAAGATCATCCATAACCAGCCATGCAGGCTGCCGGAGGCAATGCCGCTGAAATAGGCGCCGATGTTGCAGCCAAAGGCGATGCGCGCGCCATAGCCCAGCAGCAATCCACCGAGTACACAGGCCGCCAGCGAACGCAGCGGAATGCGCAGGCTCGGCCGAAACCTTCCCGCCAGCGCGGCCGCCAGCATGGCGCCCAGCACAATTCCGATATTCATGACGCTATTGATGTCATGCCAGATGCTCTGGCCCAGCGCCTGAGCATTGCCCGGCTGCTGCCAGTAGCTCCACTGCCCCGGATCCATACCCGCTGCCTGCAGACCCTTGGCGCCCCAGAGCGCAAAGGCAGACGTGATTCCCCAGGGCTTGCCGGACAGGGCAAGCGTTGCAAAATTGAGCAGCGCCAGCGCCACGGCGCCGAACAGCAGCGGCCAGGGGCCACGCAGCCAGCGAGCCGAGCCACGACGCTCGGCGGGCACGGCGGCGGCTTCCAGCGTGCCATGTCGACGGCGCTCCAGCAGTACGGTCAGCGCCGCAATGGCGGCAAAAAGCACCAGGCTTGTTGCAATACCGGGCACGGCCCCCAGCTCGACCAGTGATACCGGCTCAAGGGCCGGCAGGGCCATCCACCAGTCAAAATTGATGGTGGCCAGCACCGAACCGACAATAAAGAAAAGCAGCGTCACCATCATGCGGGCATTGCCGCCGCCGGCCGTGAACAGCGTGCCCGACGCGCAGCCGCCCCCCAGCTGCATGCCAATCCCGAACATGAAGGCCCCCACCACGACAGACACGCCAATGGGCGAGACAAATCCTCGTACCGGATGGTCGAACAACGTGCCAGCGGACAGGGCCGGAAAGAAAAGCAGTACCGCAATGGCCAGCAACACCATTTGCGCGCGCAGACCACGGCCGCGGCGTTCGATAATGAACACGCGCCAGGCCGACGTGAATCCGAAGGCGGCGTGGTAGAGCACCAGCCCCAGCGCGCCACCGACCAGAATCAGCGCCCCCTGTGTCATGCTGATGGCACTGCCCACTGCCAGTATTGCAACCAGCAAAAGCGCTGCCGCGCCCCAGACAATCGGGGATTGATGCAGAGGCCTCTGCTGATGCTGATCTGCTGCAGTTACCTGCGCCATACCTTTACTCCAGAAATAAAAAATTCGTTATCCATATTCTATAGGCATAAACGCAGCGTCTGAAATAAAAGCTGGCTAACGAACTCATCAGGCCCGGGAGACCAGGGTGCGTTATGCTGTCGGGATCGAAATGTTACCGTAGACAGATACGGTCACCGGCTATCGGTAAAGGAGCTCATGATGCGCTGGATCAATGTAGAACTGACTGGCGTGCCAGCCAGCCAGACCCCCTCGGCAGGCACCGGCCGTGCAGAGGATGTGCCACTTATCGAGCGGCAGCGTCTGTTTGGCAATCCCAGTCGCGTCCAGGGGCGCCTGAGCCCCGACGGACAGTGGCTCTCCTGGATCGCGCCCCATAATGACGTGCTGAACCTGTGGGTGGCCCCCGCTGACCAGCCTGAGCAGGCACGAACCCTGACACAGGAAGACACCCGCCCGATCCGCAGCTACTTCTGGTCCCCCGACAGTCAGCAGCTTTTGTACGTCAACGATCAGGGGGGCGACGAAAACTTTCGCCTGTATGGCGTCAGCGTTGAAAGCGGCGAGCAGCGCATCCTCACCCCGCAGGAAGGCGTACGCGTGCAGGTGCTGGGCGTCAGTCGCCATATCCGGGACTACATCATGGTGGGCATCAACGACCGTGACCCGCGCTGGCATGACGTCTACCGGCTGAACCTCGACAGCGGCGAGCTGTCGCTGGTGCTGCAAAACGACGGCTATGGCGGCTTTTTGCTGGATGAGAATCTGGAGATCCGTCTGGCCGAGAAACCGCGTGCCGACGGCGGAGAAGACTTCTTTCGCGTCAATGATCTGACGGTCGAAAGCGAGCCGTTCACCTCCATCAGTTTTGAGGACAGCGCCAATACCGGACCGGCCGGCTTTACCCGCGACGGACGTACCATGTACTGGATCGACAGCCGTGGTCGCGATACGGCGGCGCTCACCGCACAGGACTGGGAAAGCGGCGAATCACGCGTGATCGCCCAGTCACCAAAAGCCGATATTACCGGCATCATGGCCGACCGGGAAAACCACGATATCCAGGCCTGGGCAGTGGACTACCTGCGCACCGAATGGACCGCCATCGATCCAGCCATCGGTGAGGAACTTGCCTTTCTCGACGACAGGCTCAAGGGTGATGTCAACGTCACCTCGCGTACCGATAATGACCGGCGCTGGATCGTGGTCAACGACCCGGTCACCGCGCCGGCCGAGACATGGCTGTTTGATCGCGACACGCGCACGCTGACCTCGCTGTTTGTCAGCCGCCCGGAACTTGAAGGGGCACCGCTGACCGGCATGACGCCGCTGGAGCTCACCTCACGCGACGGCCTGACGCTGATCTCCTACCTGACCCTGCCCAACGGCAGCGATGCCAGCGGCTTTACCAGACCTGCTGCACCGCTGCCCATGGTACTGCTGGTCCATGGCGGCCCGTGGGCGCGCGACAGCTACGGCAGCAACAGCTATCACCAGTGGCTGGCCAACCGCGGTTACGCAGTGCTCTCCGTCAATTACCGTGGCTCGACCGGCTTTGGCAAGTCCTTCACCGCCGCCGGCGATGGCGAGTGGGGCACCACCATGCATGATGATCTGATCGATGCCGTCAACTGGGCCATCGACCAGGGCATTGCCGACCCCAAAAGGGTCGCCATCATGGGTGGCTCCTACGGCGGCTATGCCACGCTTGCCGGTCTTACCATGACGCCCGAGGTGTTTGCCTGCGGCGTGGATATTGTCGGCCCTTCGAACCTGACCACGCTGCTGGACAGCATTCCGCCCTACTGGGAAGCCGGTCGTCAGCAGATGTATCGTCGCATGGCCGACCCAAATACCGAGGAAGGCCGTGAATGGCTGAAGGCGCGCTCGCCGCTGACTCATGCCGATCGCATTCAGCGACCGCTGCTGATCGGTCAGGGCGCCAACGACCCGCGCGTCAAACAGGCCGAAAGCGACCAGATCGTGGAGGCCATGCGCGAGAAATCGATTCCCGTTACCTATGTGCTCTTTCCCGATGAGGGCCACGGCTTTGCCCGTCCGGCCAATAACATTGCCTTTAACGCTATCACCGAGGCGTTTCTTGCCGAGGCACTGGGCGGGCGATTCGAGCCGATTGGTGAGGCGCTGACGCCATCTACCGTGACCGTACCGCATGGCGCCGAGTACACGCCTGGACTCGAAGCGGCGCTTGACGCCACGTCCTGATCAGGCAACGCCTGGCAACAAAAGGGCCGCCTTCATGAGAAGGCGGCCCTTTTAATATCCGGCACGATCAGGCACTGATCAGACGAATCGCCCCAGTCCCACGGCCGGTCGCAGACGCTCCAGCAGCGTATTGGCCTCGGCGCGGGCGCGCTCGGCCCCCTTCTGCAGTACCGATTCGATGTGATCCGGGTCCTGCATGAGCCGTTCATACTCACCGCGCGGCCCCTCGAGCTGCGCATTGAGGTGCTCAAACACCGCATTTTTGGCATCGCCCCAGCCGATCCCCTCGGCATAGCGCGTACGCATGGCCTGCTCCTCGCTTTCACTGGCAAAGGCCGAGTAGATCTGAAACAGCGTGCAGGTCTCGGGGTCCTTTGGTTTGCCCGGCTCCAGCGAGTTGGTCTTGATCTTGCGAATCAGCTTCAGGAGCTTCTTCTCGGAGGAGAACAACGGAATGGTATTGTCGTAACTCTTGGACATCTTGCGTCCATCCAGCCCGTTAAGGGTCTGCACGCGCTCATCCACGACCGCCTCGGGCAGCGTAAAATAGTTGCCCTTGTAGAGGTGATTGAAGCGCCCGGCCATGTCGCGGGCCATCTCGATGTGCTGTACCTGATCGCGCCCGACCGGCACACGATTGGCGTTGAACATCAGGATGTCGGCCGCCATCAGCACCGGATAGCTGAAAAGCCCCATGGTGATGCCACGATCGGGATCCGGACTGCCCCCCTCCTCGTTTTCGGCGACCGCTGCCTTGTAGGCATGCGCCCGATTCATCAGTCCCTTGGCGCAGACGCAGGAGAGCATCCACGCAAGCTCGGTGGTCTCATGAATATCCGACTGGCGATAAAAGATAGCGTTGTCCGTATCCAGCCCCAGCGCCAGCCAGGTCGCAGCAATCTCGAGACGCGACTGCTGCACGCGTTTGGGATCGCTTGCCTTGATCAGGGCATGCAGATCGGCCAGAAAGTAGTAGGACTGAACGCTCTCGTCCTGACTTGCGGCAATGGCGGGGCGAATGGCACCGACATAATTGCCCAGATGGGGGGTACCGGTCGTGGTAATGCCGGTCAGTACTCGTGTGCTGGTCATGAACGCAACGTCTGCTCGGTAATGGAAAACGGCGCGGATGAGATCATCGCGTGGAAGTGCCCACAGTGTAACGCGCGCGGCGCGCACGGGCGACAGCCTGGCTGACAGCTGCTATGGATCGGGGCGCTCAAGCCCGCACTGCCAGCAGGTATCAAAGTGCGCGTCGTGCCACTCGCCACAGTGCTGGCAGCGCCAGCCTTGTGACAGTCGCGCGCCGGGAGACGATTCGATTTCCAGTGCCTGACGCCACTGATCGATGATCGCGCGGGCACGCGCCTCGTCCTCCGGAGTCACCCACAGCTGGGGCTCGCAGTCGATGGGGGCCAGATCCCCCATCCCGCCGGCCAGCGTCCAGTTGCGAATCTCGCAGGCAACGCCGGCCACTTCGAGCAGGTTGCGCACATGCCCCACCAGCAGGCTGTTGGGATGCTGAAACACGCAGACCCGGTGCGTCATCATGATCTCAGTCGCGGAAGATCCGCACGCCCATGGCCTTGAGATAGGCTGTTTCGGGAATGGACGGATGAATGGGATGATCACCGGCCTGGTGCCCCTGATAAATCAACTGGGCATGGCGGTCCTGATGACGCGCCGAGCCGCGCACGATATCGATCAGCCGGTCGCTGGCCAGGTGCATCGAGCACGATGCCGACATCAGCAGACCATCGCGACCCAGCAGGCGAATCGCTTCGCGATTGAGCTTGCCATAGGCCCGCTCGCCGGCGTTGATGTCCTTGCGCTTGCGAATGAATGCCGGCGGATCCAGCACGATCACGTCAAAGACTTCGCCCTGCGCCTTGAGCTGGGCAAGCATCTCAAAGGCATCGCCCTGCAGCGTGGAAACCCGATCTTCTACCCCGTTGAGCGCGGCATTGCTCATGACGCGCTCAAGCGCCGGCGCGGAAGCATCCACACAGACTACTTCCGAAGCGCCGCTGGCTGCGGCCTGCACGCCCCATCCGCCGACATAACTGAACACATCCAGCACCCGCTTGCCAGCGACCTGAGTGTTAAGCCAGGCGCGATTGTCACGGTGATCAAAGAACCAGCCGGTCTTCTGTCCGCCCACGACATCGGTTTCAAAGCGCACCCCGTTTTCTTCCAGCGCCACGGCGCCGTCGAGTTCGCCCTGAACGATCTCGACCTGCTCGTCGAGCTGCTCCAGGCGACGCCCCGCGGTATCACCGCGCAGCACGATCACGCGCGGCGAGAGGACCTTGTTGAGCGCATCGATGATCTCGTCGCGCACCTTCTCCATGCCCAGCGTATTGAGCTGAACCACGACTACATCATCAAAGCGGTCCACCACCAGACCGGGCAGCAGATCCCCTTCGCCATGTACCAGACGATAGAACGGACGTGCAAAAAGACGCTCACGCAGGGACAGCGCCTGCTTGAAGCGATGCACCAGCAGGGAGCGACTGAGCATCACGTCGGTATCACGCGAAACAATGCGCCCGCAGATCAGTGAATTGGGGTTGACGTAGGCCACGCCCATGGCGCGGCCGTTGGCCGCCTCAACGATGGCCTGAGCACCTGGCTCAAAGTCCTTGAGCGGCGTTTCGGCAATATCGATCTCATTGGAGTAGAGCCACAGGTGGCCCGCCTTGAGACGGCGATCGGCATTTTTCTTGAGACGAAGACGTTGGGTCACGACAGTTTCCAGAATGGGTGATAAAAGGGGCAGTAGCGTATTGCCCGCCATTCTATCAGCTGGGCATATCCGCAGCAGTGTGTTCCAGGGTAACTAACGCTGACAGTGCGGGCAGAACACGCTGGCGCGCTGGCCGATGGTCATTGAACGAAGCTCATGGCCACAGTTGCGGCACGGCTCACCGCCACGGCCGTAGACGTTGAGTCGCTGAACAAAGTAGCCGGGCTCGCCACGGCCACTGACAAAATCACGCAGCGTGGTCCCGCCCTGTTCGATTGAAGCGGCCAGCACCTGCTTGATGGCCTCCGCCAGGCGCTGATAGCGCGCGCGGGACACCTTGCCGGCCTCGACGCGTGGATCGATGCCGGCCATGAACAGCGCCTCGGCGGCATAGATGTTGCCCACGCCCACCACGACGGCGCTGTCCATGATGAAGTTCTTGACCGCCACACGCTTGCCGCGCGAGCGCTGATACAGATGAGCGCCACTGAAGTCATCACTGAGCGGCTCGGGTCCAAGACTTGCCAGGCGCCGATCATCGAGCGGATCACCTTCGATGAAATCCACCAGTCCGAAGCGACGCGGATCGTGATAACGCAGCACCAGATCGGAACTCATGACCAGATCGATATGGTCATGCTTGCGTGGCTCGGTGCCGATCTCGACCAGGCGCAGACTGCCCGACATGCCCAGATGCCATAGCAGATGGCCACCGGCCACCGGCAGCAGCAGATACTTGGCCCGTCGGGCAATCTCGCCAATGCGCTCACCGGTCAGGCGCTCGGGCAGATGGCCGGGTACGGGAATGCGCAGACGATGATGACGAACAATGACTTCATTGACTTCAAAACCCGCTACCCACGGCGCAATACCGCGGCGGGTCGTTTCGACTTCAGGCAGCTCGGGCATGGAAATCCGGCGTAGTGGCGTTGATCAGGAGGTCGCGGCGCAGAGGATAGAGGCCTCATGGCCAACCATCAGATACAAAAAGACCCGGCCATGACCGGGTCCTTTCAGGCCACCCTGTCGGGTGGCACGTCAAGTCAGGATCAATTACTTGATCTTGGCTTCACGATAGATGACATGCTTGCGTACGACGGGATCGTACTTCTTGAACTCAAACTTGTCAGGTGTGTTGCGCTTGTTCTTGTCGGTCGTATAGAAATGACCGGTACCCGCGCTTGAAACCAGCTTGATCTTGTCACGCATGTTACTGCTCTCCGCATTCAAGCGCGCCGGGCGCTTGAGGTGTGATCATGAAACGATCGTCGTCTCAGACGCTCAGCCCATTGGCACGCAGGTCCTTGAGGACCACTTCGATGCCCTTCTTGTCGATGATGCGCATGCCCTTGGAGGACAGGCGCAGCCTGACAAAGCGCTTCTCGGATTCGACCCAGAAACGATGCGTATGCAGGTTGGGAACGAAACGACGACGCGTCTTGCGCTGAGAGTGGGAAACGTTGTTACCAGTCACCGGACGCTTGCCGGTAACCTGACAGACTTGTGACATGGAAGCCTCCAGCCGTGAGCCCAATGGGCCCCACATGAGTGTCTATTAAGTATCGGGCAAACCGGTGAGAAGTGGCAGGCGATACGCCTCCCTGCCCCCTGTTCATAACCCGCAGAAAGTCAAAGGGCGTACTTTATACCAGAGCGCCCCCTGATCGGCAAGCACACTGGAAGATAATTGCCTGTGCGCCGGTATTATTAGCCCTACAGCCAGCCTCGCTCGGCAAAGGAGGCGACGTCGCCATCGCCGACTACAAAATGATCCAGCACTCGAATGTCGAAAAGCCCCAGTGCCTCGACCAGCCGTGTGGTGATGTGACGATCGGCATCGCTGGGTTCGGCCACACCGGAAGGATGATTATGAGCAAAGATCACGGCGCCGGCATTGAGCGCCAATGCCCGCCGGGCCACTTCGCGCGGATAGACGGCGGCGGCATCCAGCGTGCCGGTAAAGAGCTTTTCAAAGCGCAGTACCCGATGCTGACTGTCCAGAAACAGGGCCGCGAATACCTCATGGCCCAGATCGCGCAGATGGGCGCTTAAAAAGCGTCGCACCATGGTGGGGGAATTGAGCGCGTCGCCGCGCATCAGAAGCGTTTCCAGGTGCCGACGCGACAGCTCGAGCGCCGCCTGCAGCTGCACGTACTTGGCATCGCCCAGCCCGTGCGCCTGACAAAACGTGCCACGATCGGCTTCCAGCAAGGGCCGCAGCCCGCCGAATTCGCTTAAAAGATCACGCGCCAGATCCACCGCCGAACGCCCCTTGACGCCCACCCGTAAAAAGATCGCCAGAAGCTCGGCATCCGACAGCGCCTGCGCGCCCAGATTGATCAGCTTTTCCCGCGGCCGCTCGCCTTCCGGCCAGTGACTGATACTCACCACCCCTCCTTTAACAGCATATCCTGATAAAGGGTTAACGGCGTTTGCCCCCGAAACTGAAACCATACGCGACTTTTGCCCCACCCCTGCACCCGCTACGCTTGATCTATTACCCGGTTAATTTTAAGGAGACTCATGATGCGGCTTTATACGCTACCCAAGACCGGCGCCATCAGTGATCTAACCCTCGCCGAGCGCGACACACCTCGCCCGGCGCGTGGCCAGGTGCTGGTGCGCATGCGTGCGGCGTCACTCAACTACCGTGATCTGATGATCGTCACCGGCAGGTATGGCCGCGGCGGCGTTGCCCAGGATCGCGTCCCGCTGTCTGACGGCGCCGGTGAGGTGGTCGAGATCGGTGAGGACGTGACCCGCTTTGGAGTCGGTGACCGTGTGGCCGGCATCTTCATGCAGAACTGGCTGGGTGGTGAGGTCAACGACAGCCACCCGGGCTCGGCGCTGGGCGGCGCCGTGGACGGCGTGCTCAGCGAGTACGTGCTGTTCGACCAGCAGGGACTGGTCACACTGCCCGAGCACCTTTCCTTTGAGGAAGGCGCAACCCTGCCCTGCGCCGCCGTCACCGCCTGGAATGCCCTGTATGCGGGAAAGTCGCCGCTCAAGGCCGGCGACAGCGTACTGCTGCTGGGTACCGGCGGTGTCTCCATGTTCGGTCTGCAGTTTGCCCGCGCCGCCGGCGCCCGTGCCATCCAGACCTCCTCCAGCGATGACAAGCTCGCCCGCGTGCGCGAGCTGGGCGCTGATGACACCATCAACTACCGCCAGACGCCCGAGTGGCAGGAAGAAGTTCAGCGTCTGACCGACGGGCGTGGTGTGGACCATGTGGTGGAAGTGGGCGGCGCCGGCACCCTGCCGCGCTCGATTGAATCCGCCCGTCTCGGCGGCCAGGTCAACCTGATCGGCGTGCTGACCGGAGGCGAGATCAACCCGACCGACATCATGCGCAAAAGCGTCCTGATGCGGGGCATCTTTGTGGGCTCACGCGAGATGTTCGAGCAGATGAACCGCGCCATTGCTCATCACCGCATCAAGCCCGTTATCGATCGCACCTTCGGCTTCAATGAGGCTCGTGCTGCGTTTGAACACCTTGAAAGCCAGCAGCATCTGGGCAAGGTCGTTATCACCCTCGACTGAGACACTCCACAACACTGCCGGGCGCACCCGCCCGGCAATGCTGATAAGGGATCTCGCTTCCTGGCATATTGGCGGATACCCAAACGACCCGGCATCCCCTAGCGTAAGTACGAGTTCATGTTAGCGCTAACAAACAGAAAGGGATGCCGATGGACACACCACATCATTGTGATAGCGGCCTGCGCCGTGCGTTTCTCAAACAGTCACTGGCCTGCAGCGCTGCCATGGTCGCCGGCGTATCGCTCGCGCGCCCTGTCAGTGCGCAGCCGCTCAACCAGCGCTACCCGGACCCCGCCGTGCAGATTCTGGATGAGCGCTTTCTGGATCTGCGCATTTTCAATGCCAGCGTTGAAAAGCTCGCCGACGGTCTGCGCTGGGCTGAGGGGCCTGTCTGGATTGGCGATGGCAACTATCTGCTGGTCAGCGACATTCCCAACAACCGCATTGTGCGCTGGGACGAGATCAGCCAGTCGCTGGGCGTCTATCGAGAGAATGCCAACTTCTCCAACGGCATGACGCGCGATCGTCAGGGCCGTCTGATCGTATGTGAAGGCTCCACCACGCACGATATTGGCCGGCGCATTACTCGTACCGAACACAATGGCCGGATCACGGTACTGGCAGACAATTTCGAGGGCAAGCGCTTCAACTCACCCAACGACATCGTGGTCAAGCGCGATGGCTCGATCTGGTTTACCGATCCACCCTTTCAGGCCGGCGGCTATTACGAAGGCCATAAAATCGAGACCGAGCTGCCCCACGGGGTCTATCGCATCGACGGCGACACGCTGGGCGTCACCCGCGTCATTGATGACATTGCCGGCCCCAACGGGCTGTGCTTCTCACCCAACGAACAGCGGCTCTATGTCGTGGAGGGGCGCGCCAAACCGGATCGACTTGTCTGGGCATACCGGGTCAATGACGATGGCACGCTGGGTGAGCGCACCCGCCATATCGAGGCGAAAGGTTTTGGTGGGCTCGACGGCATCAAATGCGACGAACATGGCAATCTGTGGTGCGGCTGGGGAAGCTCGGGCTCTCCCGAGGCGGACCCGGAAGCCCTGGATGGCGTGCGCGTTTTTGATCCCGACGGCAAGGCCATCGGCCATATCAGCCTGCCGGAGCGCTGCGCCAATCTGTGTTTCGGCGGCCCTCAGGGCAACCGGCTTTTCATGGCCGCCAGTCACGGCATCTACTCGATTTTCGTCAATGCCCGCGGCGCGCAGTACATGAGCTGATACGTCCCACAAAACAGAAAGGGGCACATGACGTGCCCCTCTCTCCTCAATCAGGGTGACTGCTGCGCAGGCCCCGACCAGGTCCGCAACGCTGCCCGGCGGCGCTGATCCTTCTCACGCGGTGACAGCGAATGGTTACCATCATAAAGCGCTGCCTCCCAGCCGCCATAGGTCGGGTTGGGCAGCACGATGTAGCGCTCGCCAAAGTGTGCGCGATCCTGAATGACCTGAGCATTGCGCGTGGCCACATCGTCAGCGTCATAGCGGCTGTCAAAATCGGCCAGGTTGTCACCGATCAACAGCGCCACGTCATGCGTGGACATGACTGCATCGCGGCGCGGCTGTTTATCGCCCGTATCAGTGCGCAGCATCATGTGCGCCTCATCGACCCACGGAAAATCAAGCTGCTTCAGATTCTTCATGGTGGCGGCCAGTCCACTCGCCCTGCGGTTGGTGACATAGAAGACTTCCACCCCACGTGAGTGTGCGTAATCGAGAAACTCACCCGCGCCGGGCATCGCGCGGGCCTGAGCATCCTCGACCCAGGCATTCCAGCTGTCGCTGGAGTACTGCTCATTACGCCCGATCAGCCAGGCCTGAAAGGCAGTATTGTCGATCACGGCCTCGTCGCAGTCGACGATCACCGCCAGCGGCCGATCACCTGACTTATGTTCTTCAAGCGCCTGATCAAGGCGCAAGCGAGCCACGTTGAACGCCTGGAATGAGAGTGCCCGGTATTCGGCAGCGCTCTGCATCCAGACCGTGGCCATGACAAGCTGCTCGTTGAGATCAGCACTGCTGTAGGTCGAAGATGTCGGTTGTGCCTGGCTGGCGCAGCCGCTCAGGGCGACACCGATGGCGAATGCCGAAAGCGCCGGGACCAGACGGCGCTGGTACAGGGAAGAAAGTGCAAGGGTATGTCTCAAGGGCATGGCAGTGTCCTTCTCAAGCATTCATTGTGGTTGTTACGGGCCGGCCTGATGCTACGCACGTCAGGCACGCAGTGGTAAGGTAGCACCCCCTTGATTACCGTTATGCCCATGGAGCCCTGGATGTCACGACTGGCTGGTCAACGCATTGTTCTGGGAATCAGTGCCGGCATCGCGGCCTACAAGAGTGCGGTGCTGGCGCGCCTTTTGAAAAAGGCCGGTGCCGAGGTTCGCGTGGTCATGACCGAGGGCGCTCAGGCCTTTATCACGCCGCTGACCCTGCAGGCCCTGACCGGCGAGGAGGTCCGCACCTCACTGCTGGACCCGCAGGCCGAGGCCGGCATGGGCCATATCGAGCTGGCCAAATGGGCCGACATCGTGCTGATTGCGCCGGCCACCGCCGATGTGATGGCACGCCTGGCCGCCGGCATGGCCGATGATCTGCTCACCACCCTGTGCCTGGCCACCCGGGCGCGCTGTTTACTGGCACCTGCCATGAACCAAGCCATGTGGTCGCATCCCGCCAGTCAGCGCAATGCTGCCATGCTCACGGAGATGGGCTGGCAACAGCTCGGCCCTGATGCCGGCGAGCAGGCCTGTGGCGATGTCGGCGGCGGTCGCATGCTGGAGCCGGAAGCCATTGTTGCCACACTGGAGGAGACGCTGTCGGGAAAGGCGCCCTCTTCTGGCGCGCTGCCGCTGGATGTCACGCCCAAGCACGACGATTGCGCCCCGGCGCCTGATGCCTTCATGGCGGCCAGCAACGAAGCAGATACCGGCGCGCTTGCCGGACGCCATGTCGTGATCACGGCCGGCCCCACCCGCGAAGCCATCGATCCGGTGCGCTATCTCTCCAACCACAGCTCGGGAAAGATGGGCTTTGCCTTGGCCGAGGCCGCCCGCACGTTGGGAGCACGGGTAACCCTGATTGCCGGGCCGGTGTCGCTGCCCACGCCTGAAGGTATTACGCGTGTGGATGTGATCAGCGCCATGGACATGCTGGCGGCCGTGAACGCTGCACTATCAACCTGCGATATTTTCATCGGCTGTGCGGCGGTCGCCGATTACCGCCTGCTGGATGTCGCCGAGCACAAGCTCAAGAAAGTACCCGGCACCACCTCCCTGACACTGAACCTGACCGAAAACCCCGATATCATCGCCACCGTCACCGCCAGCGAGCATGCGCCCTTTACGATAGGCTTTGCCGCCGAAACCCGGGAACTGGCGCGCCATGCCCATGACAAGCTCGTGCGCAAGCGCCTGGATCTGATCGTGGCCAATGATGTGGCAGCACCAGGACTGGGCTTTGGGGCCGATGACAATGCCGCCGTGCTGTATCATCTCGCCGCCAGCGGACCGGATGATCCGGTGATGTCGCATACGCTGTCACCGCGCCCCAAGCAGGATCTGGCGCGCGCTATTCTTGATTACATGCTGCCCCTTTACCATGGGCATCAACCAACGCGGAGCTCTGCTTCCTCATGACTGCTTCTTCCGACCGGCCGCGCCTGCAGGTCAGGATTCTTGATGATCGGGTACGCGAATACCCCCTGCCCCATTACGCCACGCGCGGCAGTGCCGGCATGGATCTGCGTGCCCTGCTGGACGCCCCGCTGACGCTGGCGCCCGGCGACTGCGAACTGGTACGCACCGGTCTGGCCGTCCATATTGCCAATCCGGCGTGGGCCGGCATGATCCTGCCCCGCTCGGGGCTGGGTCACAAGCGCGGCATCGTGCTGGGCAACCTGGTCGGGCTGATCGATGCCGACTATCAGGGCGAGCTCATGATCTCGGTCTGGAACCGTGGTCAGGAACACGTCACGCTCGAGCCGTTCGAGCGCATCGCCCAGTACGTGCTGGTGCCGGTTATCCAGGCCGAACTGGAGGTCGTGGACGACTTCACGCCCGGTGACGACGACACCGGGATTCGTGGCGCCGGCGGCTTTGGCCATTCGGGGCGACACTGACGCTGGCTTACATGACAGGAACATTCCCATGACACAGGTAAGTGCCTCCATCTTTCGTGCCTACGACATTCGCGGCGTGGTCGACGAACAGCTCACGCCCGACACCGCGCGCCTGATTGGCCAGGCCATCGGCAGCGAGGCGCTTGCCCGCGGTGAAAGGGGCGTGGCCGTCGGTCGTGACGGCCGACTCTCGGGCCCGATGCTATCGGCCGCCCTGATCGAGGGGCTTTGCGCGGCCGGCTGTGACGTGGTGGATATCGGCATGGTACCCACGCCGGTGCTCTACTTTGCCACTCATGTGCTGGAAGGCATTACCTCGGGCGTGGCCGTGACCGGCAGCCACAACCCATCGAACTACAACGGTTTCAAGATCGTGCTGGGCGGCCACGCCCTGTCGCGGGATGACATCACAGGCCTTTATCGGCGTATCGAGCAGGATGATCTGTCCTCCGGGGAAGGCAGCTGTCGTCAGCATGATCTTCGCGAGAGCTATCTGACCCGTATTCTTGACGATGTCACCCTGGAGCGGCCGCTGCGTGTCGTGGTGGACTGCGGCAATGGTGTCACCGGCGAGCTGGGTCCGGAACTGATCCGGCGCCTGGGGGCCGACGTGACGCCGCTGTTTGAAGAGATCGACGGGCGCTTCCCCAACCACCATCCAGACCCCGGCAAGTTTGAAAACCTCAAGGATCTGATCGACAAGGTCAGAGAGACCGGCGCCGACATCGGGCTGGCCTTTGACGGCGACGGTGACCGGGTAGGTGTGGTGACGCCCAGCGGCGAGATTATCTATCCCGATCGCCTCCTGATGGCCTTTGCCTGTGATCTGCTCGAACGCCAGCCCGGGGCGCGCATCATTTTCGATATCAAGAGCACCGGTAACCTGGTATCGATCATCGAGGAGGCCGGCGGCACCCCCGAGATGTGGTACACCGGTCATTCGCTGATCAAGGCACGCATGAAGGAGACCGGTGCCGCGCTGGCCGGCGAGATGAGCGGTCACATCTTCTTCCAGGAGCGCTGGTACGGTTTTGATGATGGCATTTACTCGGCCGCACGATTGCTTGAAATCCTCTCACGTCAGTCGGGTGATGCCGATCAGTACTTCAGCCGCTTCCCCCAGGATGCGAGTACTGCCGAAATCAATGTGCCGGTGACCGACGACAACAAGTTCGACATCGTCGAATGCTTCATTACCGAGACCGACTTTGGCGCGCAGGCCACCCGAACGACTCTTGACGGCATTCGCGTGGACTATCCGGATAGCTGGGGACTGTGTCGCGCCTCCAATACCACGCCCATGCTGGTATTTCGCTTTGAAGGCAAGTCCGAGGAGGCCCTTGAGCGTATTCAGGACCGTTTTCGTCAGGCGCTGCTGGCTGTGGCCCCGGACATTACCCCGACCTTCTAGCCCTGCGATCGGCCTCGACCCGGCGGATATCTCGCCGGCCCGGGGCGGTCATCACGGCATTTATGACTTGTGAATGCCCGGGCACGTCCGGGCCCATTCCCCTTTCCTACAGGAGCGTGTTGCCACATGCATGACAGCGAATACAATCCGCGCCAGGTCGTCGAAATTCTGTCCGAGGCGCTGCCCTACATTCAGCGCTTTTCCGGCAAGACCGTGGTGATCAAGTATGGCGGCAACGCCATGACCGAGGACAATCTGATTCACTCCTTCGCCCGCGATGTGGTGCTGCTCAAGGAAGTGGGGCTCAACCCGATCGTGGTGCATGGCGGTGGCCCGCAGATCGGCCAGCTGCTGGAGCGGCTCAATATCGAATCCCGCTTTGTGGACGGCATGCGGGTGACCGACGCCGAAACCATGGACGTGGTCGAGATGGTACTCGGCGGACTGGTCAACAAGAGCATCGTGAATCTGATCAATGGCGCCGGCGGCAAGGCGATCGGGCTGACCGGCAAGGACAATGCCCAGATTCGCGCCCGCAAGCTCTCCGTACAGCGCAAGCGCGCTGACATGACGGCCTCCGAGATCATCGACATCGGTCATGTCGGGGAAGTCGAGCATATCTCGACCGATCTGATCGAAATGCTTTCGGAAGCCGACTATATCCCGGTCATTGCCCCCATCGGCGTGGACGCCCAGGGGCACTCCTACAATATCAACGCTGACCTGGTGGCCGGGCGCGTGGCCGAGGCTCTCAATGCTGAAAAGCTTATGCTATTGACCAATGTGGCCGGGCTCATGAACCAGCAGGGCGAAGTCATGACGGGGCTGACCACCGAGCAGGTCGACCAGCTCATCGAGGAAGGCGTCATTTATGGTGGCATGCTGCCCAAGATTCGCTGTGCGCTCGAAGCCGTCAAAAACGGCGTTAACAGCTCGGTCATCGTGGATGGCCGCGTGGAACACGCCATTTTGCTGGAAATCTTTACCCGCTCGGGTGTAGGCACGCTGATTACCGATCAGGCGAGCACGCCGGAGCATTGACCCGGCGCGCCATGGGTGCGCATTCATTCATGGGTGCCAGAGGCCGCCCTGGCACCCCGGCAGGCAGATCAAAAAAGATGGCCATGACCAGGGAACAAAAGCGCTCGCGCCGCGACCAGATTCTTCAGGCGCTGGCATTAATGCTGGAACAGGGGCGTGGTCAGCGCATCACGACCGCCGCGCTGGCACGTGAGGTAGGGGTATCGGAAGCCGCCCTTTATCGACATTTTCCCAGCAAGGCACGCATGTATGAGGCGCTGATCGAGTATATCGAACAGACGCTTTTCGAGCGCGTCACGCTGATCATCAACGAACCCGGCGATGTCAGCACACGCTGTCAGCGCATTCTGACCCTGCTGCTGGTCTTTGCCGAAAAAAATCCGGGGCTTTGTCGCATCATGACCGGTGAGGCGCTGACCGGTGAACATGAACGCCTTCAGACACGCATGACCCAGCTTTACGAGCGCCTTGAAACACAGCTCAAACAGGTCCTGCGAACGGGTGAAATCGAACAGGGCTATCGCCCCGTGATCGGTGTGTCGGCTTTGGCCAATCTCCTCATGGCCACCGCCGAAGGGCGCGTCAATCAGTACGTCAGAAGCGGCTTTCGTCATTCTCCCCAGACATACTGGGACGATCAATGGCAGCTTTTAAGCACGCATCTGGCGCAGCCGGAATAATTTTCTCAAAGGTCTGATCCTGTCTTAAATATCTGACGGCCGTATCGGCCCCGACGCCTGCGCCAAACAGGTACCCCTGCAGTATCTCGCACCCCAGTTCGTTGAGCAGATGCAGCTGCGCTCGCGTTTCCACTCCTTCTGCCACAACCATGAGCCGTAGCGAATGCGCCAGGCGCACGACGGCCTCGATCACGTGATAGCCGTAACCGGCACTGGTCAGAGCATTGACAAAGCTCTTGTCCAGCTTGAGCCGATCCAGTGGCAAAAGCGCCAGCTTGTCCAGTGACGAATAGCCGGTACCAAAATCATCCAGCGAGATTCTGATGCCCTGCCGACGCAGCGCTGAAATGACGTGCATGCACTCATCAAGGTTCTGCATCAGTCGACTTTCGGTGATTTCAAATTCCAGACAGTCACCCTTTAGCCGGTATTGCGTCAGCACATGAGAAACATGGGCCAGCAATGTCCGGTCCAGCTGCAAAACGGACACATTGATGGCCACCATCGGCACACGATAACCCTGCTTGCGCCAGCAACAAATCTGCTGGCAGGCCGCCTCAATGACCCAGCTACCCAGCGAGGGCATGAGCCCTGTCGATTCGGCCACGGGAATAAAGGTCGCCGGGGAAATATCACCATGATCAGGGTGCTGCCATCTCAGCAGCACTTCAAAACCGGCAAGACGATGATCATGAGCATGGACCTGAGGCTGCCAGGCCAGGCGCAGCTGATTGTCGGTCATCGCCTGCTGTAATGCCTCGAAAGTACAAAAGGACGCTGTGTGTGGCACATCTTCAGACGCAGCAGACCCGCTACCAGTGCCTACATCCTCCTGCGATCGTTCTGGCGCCGCGGCTTTCAACGCCCTGGCGTCATCTGGCGAAGCCGTGCCGGCTTTTTCAAGCTGACTGATATCCATCAAAAGACCATGACACTCGGCCACCCCGTCGCGGTGCAGGATAATCCCTCGATCCAGCACCTTTTGTTCGGATGCGCCGTGAATCAGGCGATAGATATGTTCGAAGTACCCCTGGCGCAGAGCGAGGCATCGGGCGCGCTTGAGCGCTTCACGGTCATCGGGATGCACCATGGCATCAAAGGCCGTGCTGCTCAGTTGACAGGACTGCTGTGTCAGCCCCAGTGCGGGGGTAGCTGCGCCGCTCGGATAGCAATACTGCTGCACCTCGTAGCTATAACGGTAAGCAACCCCGGAAAGTCTGGTAGCAGATTCATTCTCATCAAGGCTCGAAAAATGTTTCAAACCGGGCCAGTGATGGAGCTTCATTAAAAGCCCCACGCCCTGTTGAAGCCCCCAGAGCCAGCACAGCAGTGCAATGCCCAGTCGGCCGGCATCCAGATGTTCTTTCCACCAGAGCAGGCAGGCAGCGGCCAATGACAGGGCAATCAACGCGTGATGTATCGTGATCAATACCAGTGGCGCCTGAAACGGGGCGCTATCTTGTGACTTGCAGGATGACGCAGGGGTAGACATCGATCAGCGCTCAGGGCAGCAGCAAGAAAATATTTCGACGGCCATGACCAAAAGTAATTCACATTATTTTAAATAACTTTTTTTCATGATGCATAACCATATAGCAAAAACCCCGGGCCTTGTGGGCCCGGGGTCATCTTTCGTACAAAAAACAATCTTTAGTATGAGAGCTACAGCACCCTTTTCAGGCGGCTTCGGCGGATTCCCCGATGGCCTGCCTGAGTTTTTTCATGGCATTTTTTTCAAGCTGTCGAATACGCTCGGCAGAAACACCATAGGTATCGGCGAGCTCATGCAGCGTGGATTTCTGCTCGGCCAGCCAGCGACGCTGCAAGATATCGCGTGAGCGATCATCGAGCTGTGCCAGCGCACCGCGCAACTGCTGTGAGGAGCGATCCTGCCAGTCGGATTCTTCCAGTGACAGCGCCGGGTCGGAGCGCCCATCTTCCAGATACTGCGACGGTGACTGATAGCTCTGCTCATCATCCTCACTGCCGGGTGCCGGATCAAAACCGGCATCAAAGGCCGACAGGCGCCCTTCCATTTCGCGCACGGCTTCCGGCTTGACGTCCAGATCCTGTGCGATGGCATTCACTTCATCGTTGTTCAACCACGACAAACGCTTCTTGGCACTGCGCAGATTAAAGAACAGCTTGCGCTGTGCCTTGGTGGTCGCCACCTTGACTATACGCCAGTTGCGCAACACAAATTCGTGAATCTCGGCCTTGATCCAGTGAACGGCAAAGGATACCAGTCGTACCCCCTGGGCCGGATCAAAACGCTTGACGGCCTTCATCAGGCCCACATTGCCTTCCTGGATCAGATCTGCCTGCGGCAGCCCGTAACCGGAATAACTGCGCGCGATATGCACGACAAATCTCAAATGCGACATGACAAGGCGACGGGCGGCTTCAATGTCACTGTCAGCATGCAGACGCGTAGCGAGGTCTCGTTCCTCATCCACGGTCAGTACGGGAATACGATTGACGGCCTGAATATAGCCGTTCAGGTCATTGCCCGGCGAAAGATGACCAATAGGCTGAAGACTGGTGCTCATGTTTAAACGGTCTCCCCTGGTCCCTGGCTGGTAATTATCTACCATTATAGACCATGGTAATGGTGCTTTGTTTCCCGCATAACGGCTTTCTCGGGCACTTGCGTTAACTATTTTCAACGCGGACTGATGTCTGCCAGATGGCGACTGACGGCAAGCCATGCCCCGATAAGTCCCAGCATGGTACTACAGATCAGCAGTAAAACCGATCCGCCCAGGCCAATGCCGGGCAGGGTGAAGTGACTGCCAAACCCGGAAGCCAGCATGTCGATGGGGGCTGACAGCCAGCGTCGACCCAGCGTCAGCAGTATCAGCGCCAGAATGCCGCCACCGAGCCCATACCAGACGCCCACGTAAAGAAAGGGCCGGCGTACAAAGGCGTGAGTAGCGCCGATCAGGGTCACCACCTCGATCTCCTGACGCCGGCTTTCGACCGCCAGTCGAATGGTGTTGCCCACCACCAGCAATACGCCAAGCGCGAATAGCACACCGAAGGCCAGTACGACACGCCGCCCCAGCTCGCTGAGCTGACGCAGCCGTTCAAGCCAGGCCATGTCCAGACGCGCATCGCTGACACCTTCAAGCTGTCCAAGCCGCTCGGCCAGCGCCTGGGCAACATCAGGATCACGCGAACGCGGCTGTACCAGAATGGTGGCCGGCAACGGGTTGTCATCCATCATGGCAAGGGCATCGCTCATGCCCAGACGCTGCTGGAAGCTTTCCAGGCCGGCCGCGGCCGTGATCAGTTCGGTGGAAGCGATATCACTCTCACCGCGCACCCGATCGGTAATGTCCATGGCCTGTGACTCCGACAGTGCCGGGTCCAGATAGAGCGTCATGCGGGCGCTGTCGTCCAGATTGCTGTCCAGAAGCTGCGCACTGCCCAGTGCCAGCCACAGACTGGCCGGCAGCACCATGGCAATGGCGATTGCCAGCATGGTCATGAGCGTGGCCAGCGGTCGCCGGCGCAGGCGATGCAGACTGTCCACGGCCATCTGACCATGATGGCGCCGCCAGGCACGCGTGCGACTTTCAAACGTAATCTGGTGAGAGCGCGCACCTCGACGGGATTTCTCGGTGCTCTGAGCGTTACGACGGGGCTTCTGACTCATGCTGCCTCCTCATCGCCAATCAACCGGCCATCGCGCAGCTTGAGCACACGATGTCTGAGACGGGCGATCAGCGCCAGATCGTGGCTGGCCAGCAGCACCGTCGTGCCGATGCGGTTGAAGTCTTCAAAAAGGCGCATGATGTCGGCCGATAGCTGGGGGTCCAGATTACCGGTGGGCTCGTCTGCCAGCAGCATGGCCGGCTTGGTCACGACCGCGCGGGCAATACCCACACGCTGCTGCTCACCGCCGGAAAGCTCGATAGGCAGGGCCTTTTCACGATGCAGGAGTCCAATCTTGTCGAGTGCGGCATGTACGCGGCGACGGGCATCCTGAGGTGTGGCCCCCTGAATGATAAGCGGCAGCGCCACGTTGTCGAACACGCTGCGATCAAAGAGCAGCTGGTGGTTTTGATAGACCACGCCGATCTGTCGCCGATAGAAGGGAATCTGCGAGACATGAAGGCTGGTGATGTCATGGCCGGCCACGGCAATGCGGCCCCGGGAAGGGCGCTCCAGCGCCATCAAAAGACGCAGTACGGAGCTTTTCCCGGCACCCGAGTGCCCGGTGAGAAAGACCATCTCACCGCGCTCTATCGCGAAATTGAGATCGGCCAACGCCTCGAAACGACCGCCGTAGCGCTTGCCAACATGCTCAAACTCGATCATGGCCATGAGAAATCAGCCACCGTCCCGATCAAAAAGCGCCCCGACAAAATCCTCGGCCTCGAAGGGACGCAGGTCATCCAGCGTCTCTCCCACGCCGATATAGCGGATGGGCGTGCCCAGCTGCTTGGCGATGGCAAAGATGATGCCGCCCTTGGCCGTGCCATCAAGCTTGGTCAGGGTAATCCCGGTCACGGGCACCGCCTGATTGAAGGTTTCGGCCTGTGAAATCGCGTTCTGGCCCGTGCCGGCATCGAGTACCAGCATGACTTCATGGGGCGCCTGAGCATCAAGACGCGCCATGACGCGCTGCACCTTGCTGAGCTCATCCATGAGATGGCCCTTGTTGTGCAAACGCCCGGCCGTGTCAGCAATCAGGACATCGATGCCACGCGCCTTGGCCGCCGACACCGCGTCATAAATGACGGAGGCACTGTCGGCCCCGGTATGCTGGGCAATGACCGGCACATCGTTACGCTCGCCCCAGACCTGCAGCTGCTCGACGGCGGCGGCGCGGAAGGTATCTCCCGCGGCCAGCATGACGCTACGGCCCTGGCGCTGAAAGCGCTGGGTCAGCTTGCCAATGGTTGTGGTCTTGCCCACGCCGTTGACCCCTACCATCAGGATCACGAACGGACCTTCACCCTTGGGCGGCAGGCGCAGCGGCTTCGCCACTGGCTCGAGCATTCTGGAAAGCTCTTCCTGCAGCGCCTTGTAAAGCGCATCGACGTTTTTAAGCTCGCGTCGGGAAATACGCTCTTCCAGATTTTCCATGATCTCGCTGGTGGCCGCGACGCCGACATCGGCCATCAGCAGCTGCGTTTCAAGCTCTTCAAGCAGATCGTCATCGATCTCCTTGTGGCCTAGCAGCAGGGTCGCCAGACCATCGGTCAGGTTAGAGCGTGTCTTGCCCAGTCCCTGACGCATGCGTGAAAACCAGCCCTTTTTGGCGCCAGCGGTTTCACCCTGCTCGTCAGCGGTTTCAGGACCCACTTCAATATCCGTGTCGTAGCGCGCCCGGCGCGGCTTGTCACGCCCACGGTTACGTGCCGGCGTGGTTACCTCGGTGGCGCCACCGGGCGCCTCTTCAATGGGCCGCGTTTCGGGCAGAGGCTCGACCGGCGTTTCCTGCAGCATTGCTTCGTCAGACGCCGCTTTTGGCGCCGTGTCTTCCGGCGCGGCTTCCTCAGGGGCGTGCAGCGTATCGACCGGGCGCTCCTCAACGGGTTCGGGCTCGACGACCGGTTCAGGCTCGGGCTCGACGACCGGCTCAGGCTCGGGCTCGACGACCGGCTCAGGCTTGGGCTCGACGACCGGCTCGGGCTCGGGCTCGACGACCGGTTCAGGCTCGGGCTCGACGACCGGTTCGGGTTCGGGCTCGATAACCGGTTCGGGTTCGGGCTCGATAACCGGTTCAGGTTCGGAAACAGGCGGAATGTTCGTCCTGTCTCGCGTCTCGGCAGGCTGCGTCGAGGACTTTTCTTCGGGATGATCCGTCGCCGACGCCGGCTGCTCGGACTGCTCCTGCTCGGCCTGCTGCTGCTCCAACTGCTGCTGTTCTTCGCGATCCTGCTGATCGCGGCGCTGCTTCTTGCGCTTAAAAAAACCAAACATGGGCTATATCGTCGCGATTGATCCATCGGAAAAAGACGGCCGGGCCGCCATTTGATACCGCATCCTACCACTCAAGCACTGCCCGCCGGTACAATCCGTGCAAGCCATCGACAAGGATGGCACAACCGGCAGCGGCTGCAGATCTCCGGGGCCGACCGTACTGCCCGGCACTGGCAGCCTGTCTTCACCGCATATCTTTCCCAATAGAGGCTTGCAGGCACATGAGGCGACCGCGTCACGGCACATCAGGGCATGACAACCGACAGGGCAAGAGCCGTTCGGGCGGCGGCCGCCTGCGGCTGATCGGTGGTCGGTTTCGTCGTCGTTTGCTGCCCGTACTCGATCATCCCGGGCTACGCCCGACGCCGGATCGCATGCGCGAGACACTGTTCAACTGGCTGGCGCTTGAGATCGACAGTCGCACCCGCGCACTCGATCTTTTTGCCGGTACCGGTGCGCTGGGCCTTGAAACCCTTTCACGCGGCGCAGGTGAGGTGCATTTTGTCGAGGCCGACCGGCAGGTCGCCCGCCAGATCGCCCAGAACCTTGAAACGCTTGAGGTCACGATGCCGGTCCATCATCAAAGTGCCGACGCCTTTCTGAGCACGCGTCCCGTACAGCCGTTCGAGCTTGTCTTTCTTGATCCGCCCTTTCGCCAGGCGCTGATTGACGACTGCTGCCAGCGGCTTGAAACAGAGGGCTGGCTGGCCGACAACGCGTTGATTCATGTGGAAACCGAGGCCGACCTGATCCCCAGACTCCCTGCCAGCTGGCGCCTGATACGCGAGACCCGGGCCGGCGATAGCCACGCCCGGCTTTATCGACGTGAAAGCGCGCAATAACCCGGCATCCCTCTTGCCGCCACGCGTCGGCGCGCGTAGTCTGGCCTGCGCGCGCGCCGGCACCCGACCCGGGCCATGCAGGGCGGCATTCGCCTTAATATCTGTATCAGGAGCACAGCATGAGCAATGAACTTTTCGAGCAGCTTGAACAGCGCGTCAACAGCGCCGTTGACACCATCGAGATGCAGCGCATGGAGCTTGACGAACTTCGTCAGGAAAACGAGCGTCTGAAAAGCGAACGCCAGCAGTGGGAAAGCCGTCTGGGTGGTCTGCTGGAGCGTTTTCGTGAACTCGACGCCAACGCGACAGCGCCTGCGCCCGAAGCCCCGGCTGCCAGCCCCTCCTGGTAAGCAGACCTGCCGGCGCCCTGACTCAAAGCGTGAGAGGACGCGACATCAGTATCGCGTCCTCGCGCCTGCCCGGCGCCAGCGGGTAATATCCCGCCCGGCGCCCATCCACTGAAAAACCGTAACGTGCATAGAGTGCCTGGGCCGCTTCATTGCTGGCGCGCACTTCCAGCAGCACCCGCTCCAGGCCCATGGCCTCCCCCTTGTCGATCATGGCCTCGATCAACCGACCGGCCAGCCCCTGACGTCGATGGTCCGGGTCCACCGCGATCATTTCCAGCCCGATATCAAAGGGTCCGAGCGAAAAAACCGCAAAGGCCAGCAGCGCCTGCGTATTCCTGTCAGTGAGGCCAAGCAGGTCATAAGCGTCGTGTGTCATGGATATAAAGCGTGATATCGGCCAGGCATCAGACCCTCTGACACGCGCGTCCAGCGTGGCCAGTGCGCGAGCGTCAGTGACGTTTTCAATGACCAGCGTCATTGCGCCTCCCCTGCCGGTGCAGTCGCCTGCCACCATGTTTGCCACTCTCCCATTATTGCCCAGAGCGCCCGGCGCGCCGGCGCTTCCTTCAGTGATTCGATCGAAGGCCCCTGCCACAGCGGCAGCCCCAGAACACGGCTCTGTCCATCCTGAATGTCGAGCACCTCATCAAGCGCCGACAGCCGACCAAAGAGCAAAATTCTCTCGGGGCGCCAGCCTCGCGCCCGACGGCCGGCCAGAAAGGCCTTGAACCCCTGTCGCGCTTCATCGAGCGCGTCATCGACCGGCAACCCTTCCATCATGGGCCAGCCAAAGCGCTGACAGGACAGCGGCGCAGAAGGCTGCACCCCGCCGGCCTGCAATATGGCATTGAGCAGCGTTTCTTCCTGAGCATTCAATGCCTCGTCACGAGTCAGCAGCACCAGCCATCGGCCATCCAGCGCTGCCACCTGCAGCGAAAAGCGCAGTGGCTCATGATGCGCACGTGGCACAGCAGCCTCGGGGGCCACGTTCGTCTCGGGTTCGACTTGAGGTGTCGGTTCGGAAGGCGGCTGTGCCGTCGGGACAGCAGGACGCACCGCTGCCTCGTCCGTGTCGGTGCCCAGCAGCGCACGGATCGAGCGGGCATGAGCCGATGGATCGCGTGGCGTGGCCTCGGGTGCAGGCACCGGGCGTTCGGGCATCGGGCCCTGCGGTGCCGACTCGGGATGGTCGATATCATCAATCAGGGCGTGCAGGCGCTGATGATGATTGAGCGCCTCATCGGGGCTGTCCGGCGCCTCTTCCAGCGCCGGCAGGAAGGACGCCAGCGCATTGGGCAGCGGATGTCGGGCGACCCAGAGGTTGATTCCCATGGCATCGAGGTATTGTCGGCGCGCGCGCTCGGTCACCATGTGTTACGTCCAATGAAGGGATACAGCGTAAAAGGCCTTCCGAAAAGGAAGGCCAGATACCGGCATCGATTGTTCACGATCTGAAAAGAGGGCTATACGCCGCCACCGCGGCAGTTCGGTGAGTCCGGACGCGCATTGCCACGTGTTTCCCATTGTTCGGGCGTATAAAGATGCAACGCCAGCGCATGGACAGGGCCGGCCAGTTCATCGGATAGCGCGGCATAGATCTGCTGATGACGCTTGACCGGCATCATGCCCTCAAACTGCTCGGACACCAGTGTCACCTTGAAGTGCGTCTGCGAATTGGGCGGCACATGATGCTTGTGGCTTTCGTTTTCGATGCTCAGCCACTGAGGTTCAAAAACGGCAAGCTTCTGCTCGATCAACGCTGCAATGTCAGCGCCCTCAAGCGTATCCACCGAAGAAATTGTCATGGTTTATCACCTCCGGCACGTTAGATATTGTCAGTGGGCATGCACAACAGGCTTGCCGGCACAGCCGTCTACCCTGGGTGAGGCCGGCTCAGCAGGCGTATTCGTGAAGCCGACAGTACCAGCGCCACAATGGCAGAACCCATGCCCATCCAGAGCGCCAGACTGACCGTGACGGCGCTGTTCATCGTGGCATTCATTATTCCAGAAAGCACCAGTGCAACCAAGGCAGCGCCGACAGACTGACCAAAGGTACGCACGCTGGCCAGTACGCCGGAGGCGCTACCGCTGCGCGCCTTGGGCAATGATCCCATCATTTCACGGTTATTGGGCGCCTGATAGAGACCAAAGCCCATGCCACACAGGGCGCTGCGCCACAGGATATCGACCGTCGAGGGCTGATCACCCAGCAGCGCCAGTGCCGCAAGCCCCGCCATGAACAGCAAAAGCCCGATCGAGGAGATGATCGGCGGGCTGAACCGGTCGGCCAGACGCCCACCCAGTGGCGCACCGATCATCACCCCCAGCGGCCAGGGCGTAAACAAAAAGGCCGACTCCAGCGGCGTATACCCCTGCACGCTCTGAAACAAAAACGGCAGGCTGATAAACGCCATGCTCTGCGCCAGAAAGGAGAAAAACGACGTCATGACCGCCATGGTAAAACGCGCTTCCCGAAAGATGACCAGCGGCAGCAGCGGGTTTTCAAAGCGGCGCTGACGCCGGATAAAGCCTGCTATTGCCACCAGACTCACGACCATCAATATCGGCACGCTGCCCGGGCGCGACATGTCGGCAATGCTGTCGAGCATGATCACAAAGGCGCCCAGGCCCACGGCCGACAGCACCGCACCGAGCACGTCAAACCGATAGCGGCTGCCCTGCTCCTTCGGCAGCGCCCGAATCGCCAGCCAGATGGCAGCCATGCCGAGCGGTACGTTGATCCAGAAAAGCCATGGCCAGCTCGCCACGGCCAGCACCAGCCCACCAAGCGCCGGCCCGCCTGCTACCGCCAGTGAAACGGTCAGCGCGGTCAACCCCATCGCCTGGCCCAGCAGTCGCGTGGGAAAAATCACCCGATACATGGAAGGCCCGATGCTCATCATGGCCGCAGACCCCAGCCCCTGAATGGCACGAAAGGCGATCAGCCAGCCCAGCGACGGCGCCAGCGCACAGGCAATCGAAGTCAGCACGAAAACAATCATGCCGCCGATATAGAGCCGATAGCGGCCGATGCGATAACCAAGGGCTGCAAAGGTCAGCATGGAGGCGGCGCCCACCAGCTGGTAGACGTTGATGATCCAGACAGAAGCGGCAGAGGACACGCCCAGTTCCCGGGCAATGGTCGGCAGGGCGATGTTGACACTATTGATGTTGAGCACCGCCATCAGCGACCCTGACATCAATACCATCATGGCCAGAATACGCTGACGCGGAGGCAGGCCATCATCACCTTCACGCCAGGACAGTAGTGCTTTCAAGGGGAGTTACCGGTAGTGCGGGTCGATGCGTGAGCACAAGGGACAGGGACCATACGAAAAAGGCTCACACCGGCAGTCATGCCGGGCAAGCCCTGAGGTCAGTTCAATGGGAAATGATCAGACCTCATCGGTGTCGAGCAGCAGATCATCCTCGAAATCGCTCTGCTCGAGCGCCGCTTCTTCATCCAGGTCCACACACAGGTAGCTGTGCTCGACGCGCAGAAAAAATTCAAAGGTGACTTCGTTGATGTCCGGCCAGTGTCGCGAATCCTCTTCCCAGGCGGACAACTCGTTTTCAAGGATATCGGCAAAGCGTTCATGCAGGCAGGCCCGCAGCGCGTCTTCCGTATCCATCTCGGGGATGAGGTAGATGGTACTTTCGCGTTCGGCGTCCTGGAGGGTGAGATCATCCTCACCTTCGGTCGCTTCCAGCGAATTGATCCAGTCTACAAAGGCCTGTCTGGGACGCACGCTAAGCGCAGAGCGGTTCACCAGTTTCATTGCGACTCTCCCGATTCGGGGCTGGTGGAAATCCTGTTCAAGCGTCCAAGTATGGCCGCCCGGGCGCGTCAATGCCATCAATCATCCGATACATGACGCACATCGGGCAGCCTGGCCCTGCCAGTTGCGGCGCTTTACTCCGCCTGCGGACGCATGGCCGGAAACAGCAGCACATCACGAATGGACGGCGCGTCCGCCAGCAGCATTACCAGCCGGTCGATGCCAATCCCCTCGCCGGCCGTGGGCGGCAGGCCGTACTCGAGCGCGCGCACGTAGTCGGCGTCATAGTACATGGCCTCGACATCACCGGCGTCCTTCTCGGCCACCTGCGCGGCAAAGCGCTCGGCCTGATCCTCGGCGTCATTGAGCTCGGAGAAGCCGTTGGCAATCTCACGTCCGCCAACGAAAAACTCGAACCGGTCAGTCACGAACGGGTTGGCATCATTGCGACGGGCCAGCGGGCTGACTTCTGCCGGGTATTCGGTAATGAAGGTCGGTCGCTCGAGGCGATGCTCGGCCACTTCCTCAAAGATCTCGGTCTGCAGCTTGCCAAGCCCCCAGCCCGGCTTCACCTCGATGCCCAGCCGCTCGGCCAGCGCTGTCGCACTTTCAAGGCTGTCCAGCTCACTGGATTCGATTCCCTGGCCATATTTCAGGATCGACTCGCGCATGGTGAGTCGATCAAAGGGCCGAGAGAGATCATGCTCGGTGCCCTGATAGTTGATCAGCGTGGTACCCACGGCCTTTTCGGCGGCAAAGCGCACCAGCGACTCGGTCAGATCGATCAGGTCATGGTAATCCGCATAGGCCCAGTAGAATTCCAGCATGGTGAATTCAGGGTTATGACGTGTCGAGAGCCCTTCATTGCGGAAGTTGCGGTTGATCTCGAACACCCGCTCAAAGCCGCCGACCACCAGACGCTTGAGATAGAGCTCGGGCGCGATGCGCAGATACATGTCGATATCCAGCGCATTGTGATGGGTCACGAAGGGGCGCGCCGTGGCCCCGCCGGGAATCGGCTGCAGCATCGGCGTTTCGACTTCCATGAAGTCACGTTCAACGAAGAACTGACGAATGGCGCTGATCACGGCCGCACGGATGCGGAAGGTGTCGCGCACCTCCGGGTTCATGATCAGGTCCACATAGCGCTGGCGGTAGCGCGCTTCCTGATCGGTCAGGCCGTGGAACTTGTCAGGCAGCGGGCGCAGGCTCTTGGTCAGAAGACGTGCCGTCTCCATCATCACATACAGATCGCCCTTGCCGGACTTGTGCACCGGCCCCTGACCAAAGACGATATCGCCGATGTCCCAGCCCTTGATGTCTTCCAGCACTTCGGCGGGCAGACCCTTTTTATCCACATAGAGCTGGATCTGGCCGGAGGCGTCCTGAATGACGACAAAGGGGCCTCGCTTGCGCATGATGCGCCCGGCCACCGCTGCCTGACGACCCAGCGCCTCCAGCGCCTCCTTGTCATGCTCACCCAGTTCGGCCTGGAGATCCGCGGCCAGACTGTCACGGCGCAGATCATTGGGGAAAGCGCTGCCGCCCTGAGCGCTGGCCTGCTCGCGGCGAGCGGCAAGCTTTGCCCGCCGCTCGGCGATCAGATGGTTCTCTTCGTGTTCGCTGCCTGCCTGATGATCCTGATTCGCCATTACCTTGCCTATTGAAAATAACCGTCAATGGCAGGCGCGTGACGGCCTGCGGTTCATGTCTGACATTGTTGCTATCTGACACGGTTCATGTCTGAAACACGCGGTGCCGGAAAACGCGCCTGCCGGTCGGAAGTCGTCCCTTTCAGACGTCGCTTCCGATCAAAGTCCCTGCTTGAGACTGGCCTCGATGAACTGATCCAGGTCGCCGTCGAGCACCTTTTCACAGTTGCTGGTCTGCACGCCGGTACGCAGATCCTTGATGCGCTGATCATCCAGCACGTAGGAGCGGATCTGGCTGCCCCAGCCGATATCGGACTTGGAATCCTCGGCCTGCTGTTTCTCGGCGTTGCGCTTTTGCATCTCAAGCTCCCACAGCTTGGCCTTGAGCTGCTTCATCGCAAAATCGCGGTTGGCATGCTGGCTGCGCTGGGTCTGGCATGACACCACCACACCGCTGGGCTCGTGGGTAATACGCACGGCCGAGTCGGTGGTGTTAACGTGCTGACCGCCGGCGCCCGAGGAGCGGTAGGTGTCCACGCGCAGATCGGCCGGGTTGATCTCGACCTCGAAGCTGTCATCGATCTCGGGGGAGAGAAAGACCGAAGCAAACGAGGTATGACGGCGACCACCGGAGTCGAACGGGCTTTTTCTGACCAGACGGTGCACACCGGTTTCGGTACGCAGCCAGCCAAAGGCGTATTCGCCCTGCACGTGGATGGTGGCCGATTTGATACCGGCGACTTCACCTGCCGAGATTTCGGTAATTTCCGCCTTGAAGCCGTGATGCTCGGCCCAGCGCAGATACATGCGCAGCAGGATGTTGGCCCAGTCCTGGGCTTCAGTGCCCCCGGAGCCGGCCTGGATGTCCATGTAGGCGTTGTTGGGGTCCATTTCGCCGGCGAACATGCGACGAAACTCAAGCTTTGCCAGCTGCGTCTCGAAGTTATCAAGGTCGCGACGAATTTCCGTCACGGTATCCTCGTCGTCTTCCATCTGCGCCAGTTCATAGAGCTCGCCGTTATCGCGAATGCCGCTTTCCAGCGCATCCAGCGTGGTGACGATATCTTCAAGCTGTGCCCGCTCGCGTCCCAGTTTCTGGGCATGCTCCGGATCATTCCAGACGTTGGGATTTTCCAGCTCGCGCGTTACTTCCTCGAGACGATCCTTTCGCTCGGCATAGTCAAAGATACCCCCTCAGGACGTCTGTCCGTTCGGACAGGTCCTTGAGAAGATGATGAATGGGCGTGAGTTCCTGCATGGTATCTCGCTCGGCCAGGGCGCTGCGCCAGAAGAGGTCGCAGCACCTCATGAAGAGTTGAAAAACAAGGGCCGTTATTGTAGCCAAACCACGACCTGCCCGTCACCCGCCGCCCGTGCCGTTATCCCGCCTGCGGAATAAAAATGTCAAAAACGGTTATATGTTCCGCTTTGACAGTTTCGCGCCGTCCTGTGATCTTTCGAAAAGGCGTTATATCGGCGACCTGATAACAATGACCATTCGGGAATCACCATGACCATATTTGCGCGGGCACGATTGACACGGACACTGATCGGGGCAGCAGGACTGACACTGGGCATGCCACTGGCAGCTGCGGCCACTCTCAACATCGGCATCAGCGGCGATCCCGCCTCACTGGACCCGGCCCGCGTCACCGGCGGTGTCTGGGAAGAAGACGTCCTGCGTGACATCTTCGAGGGTCTGGTGGCCATTGACGCCCAGGGGCAGATCATCCCGGGGGTAGCCAAATCCTGGGAGACCAGCGATGACGGGCGTACCTACACCTTCCATCTGCGCGAGGATGCCCGCTGGTCGGACGGCGAGCCGGTCACCGCCGAGGACTTTGTCTTCGCCCTGCGCTACCAGGTCAATCCCAAAACGGCGTCCAACTACGCACACCGCCTCTACCCGGTCGTCAATGCCCAGAAAATCAATGCAGGCGAAGCCGAGCTCGATACTCTGGGCGTGGAAAGCCAGGATGACGGGAACACGCTGGTGATCCGGCTTGCCGAGCCGGCGGCCTACTTTCTCAAGACGCTGGTGCTGCCGTTTGGCTATCCGATCCCCGAACATGTCGTGAAGGAGAAGGGTGAAAGATGGAGCCGCCCGGACAACATTGTCGTCAATGGCGCCTTCAAACCGGTGCGCTGGGTCTCCAACGCCGAGCTCGATACGGTCAAGAACACCGAGTTTCACGATGCCGACAAGGTGACGCTTGATGGCGTCAACTACTACCCCATCGAGGACAAGAACGCCGGCATTTCGCGCTTTCAGGCCGGCGAGCTCGATATCCTGCGCGACTTCCCCGCCGCACGCTATCAGTGGCTTGAACAGCAGATCCCCGATGCGGTGAAGATCACGCCATCGCTGGGCAGCTACTATTACGTGTTCAACCTGCGTGACGGCTCGCCCACAGCCGACAAGCGCGTGCGTGAGGCACTCTCGCTGGCCATTCGTCGCGACGTGATCAGTGAAAAACTGCTGGATGGCGCCGTTACCGCCTCGCATTCGCTGGTCCCGCCCGGGGTCAGCCACTATACCCCGGCCGCCCAGCCAGGCCTTGATGACGACATGGACACGCGCCTGAACCGGGCCCGCAAACTCATGAAAGACGCCGGCTATGGCCCTGACAAGCCGCTCAATCTGACCCTGCGCTACAACTCCGGCGACGAGCATCAGCGCATTGCCGTGGCGGTGGCCGCCATGTGGAAACCGCTGGGTGTCAACGTCGAGATGCGCAACAGCGAAGCCAACGTGCACTATTCGGAGCTGATGCAGGGCGATTTCCAGGTGGCCCGTGCGGCCTGGATCTCGAGCTACGACGACGCGCAGAACTTCCTGCAGCTGCTGTCGGCGGCGACCAACAACTACGGGGACTATCAAAACAGCGAGTACAGCCAGCTGATCACGCAGTCCGATCGCGAACTCGACAGCGACAGGCGTCGCGACATGATGCAGCGCGCCGAAGCCATGGCGCTGGCCGACTACCCGCTGGCCCCGATCTACACCTACGCTGCCCGCAATCTGGTCAAACCCACGGTTTCGGGCTGGGACAACAACGCGCTCGACATGCACGCCTCAAGATGGATTTCGCTCGATCGCAACCAATAGCATCGTTTCGCTCATGGCAGGCGCGCAGCGCCTGCCATGCGGCTGTACATCTCTGGACACGTCCGGCTTTAGCGGAGTAACTTCACGATATCGTCATAAGCGATATGTCAGCTCGCGCCGCTATCCCGGCTTGCGATAGCGATAACAACAACTTCAATAATTTCAGGAATTTTCATGCCATCGATCCGTCCGCTGGTCAGCGCCATCGCGCTTGCGTCTTCCCTGATTGCCGCTTCTCCCGCCCTTGCCGATACCCTGCGTGTCGCCATCATGGGTGAACCCGCCTCACTGGATCCACATCAGGTCAGTGGCGTGTGGGAAAACGATGTAGTGGGAGATTTATTCGAAGGGCTTGTGACTGAAGACGCCCACGTCCAAAGGATTCCCGGCGTTGCCGAATCCTGGGACATCAGTGACGATGGCAGAACCTACACGTTTCATCTGCGCCAGGACGCCAAATGGTCCGACGGTGAGCCCCTGACGGCCGAGGATTTTGTCTTCTCCTGGCGCCGTCTGCTCGACCCCAATACCGCGGCCAACTACGCCTATCTGCTTTACCCCATCAAGGGGGCAGAAGCGATCAACAAGGGCGAGGCCGATGTGGATACGCTCGGCGTTCGGGCCATTGATGCGCACACCCTTGAAGTCACGCTGACCCATGCAACGCCCTACTTTCTGGATCAGCTCTCTCACTACACGGCCTATCCCCTGCCCGAGCACGTGCTCAAGGAGTACGGCCGTGACTGGATTCGCCAGGGCCATCTGGTCTCCAACGGCGCTTTCAAGCTGGATCAGTGGCGCTCGCAAAACCGTATTGAAGCCTCGAAAAACGAGTATTTTCACGACGCCGATAACGTCTCACTCGATGAGATCATCTATTACCCGATCGAGGATCGTAACGCTGCCCTGAACCGTTTCCGGGGTGGCGAAGTCGACATTGCCCGCGAATTTCCGACCCAGCAGTACCAGTGGCTCAAGGACAACCTGCCGGATGAGACCCATGTCGCCCCCTATCTGGGCATCTACTACATGGCGCTCAACTCGCGCGAAGGCCATCCCACCAGCGATGTCCGGGTTCGTGAAGCCCTTAATCTGGCCACGCGTCGCGATGTCATCAGCAACAACATCCTGAAAATCGGCACCATTCCTGCCTGGAGCATCGTGCCCGAGGGCATCAATGACTACGAGCTTCAGGAAATGCCCGGTCATGACATGAGTGCCGATGAGCGCATGGCCCGTGCCAAAGAGCTGCTGGCAGATGCCGGTTACGGCCCGAACAAGCCGCTCAATCTGGTCGCGACCTACAACACCGACGATGATCATCGCAAGGTCATGGTCGCGCTCGCCGCCATGTGGAAGCCGCTGGGCATCAATCTCGACCTTCGCAACGCCGAAGTCGCCGTGCACTACCAAAACATGCGTCAGGGTGATTTCGATATCGGCCGTGCCGGCTGGATCGGGGACTACAACGATCCGCAGAACTTCCTGAGTCTTTTTGAGACCGGCGTTCCCAACAACTACGGCGCGTATTCCAATGCCGAGTTTGATCAGCTGATGGATCAGGCAGCCGGTACGCTGGACATGACGCAGCGCGCTCATGTCATGGAAAGCGCCGAGCACGTCATGCTTGCGGACTTCGGCGCGCTGCCACTCTATTACTATGTGTCGCGCAATCTTGTCAGTACCCACCTCAACGGCTGGGAAGACAATATCGAAGATATCCACCGCTCTCGCTGGATCAGCATCGAGAAGTAGCCTGCACTTCTCGGATACCGCCTTCCCGGCGGTGTCGCCATGCTGGTTTTATTAATTCTTCCTTGAACAGGCGCCGATATGAATCGTCTTGTTTCTGGCTGCATGGCAGCCGCCCTGATCTGGTCACTACCGCTGACTGTCCACGCCGCCACGCTGGATATCGGCATCTACGGTGAGCCGGCCTCACTGGACGCGGCCCGCGTGACCGGCGCTGTCTACGACAACGATGTACTGGGTGATCTCTTTGAGGGACTGGTGACCCTGGCCCCCGACGGCGACTATCAGCCGGGCGTGGCCACCGACTGGTCGGTCTCCGATGACGGTCTGACCTGGACGTTCAATCTGCGTGACGATGCCCGCTGGTCCGATGGCAAACCGGTCACGGCGGATGATTTCGTGCTGGCCTTTCAGCGCGCGCTGGACCCGAAGGTTGCCTCGATCTACGCCAACCTGCTTTATCCCCTCAAAAATGCCGCCGCCATCAACCGCGGTGAAGCCAACATCGACACGCTGGGCGTTCAGGCCGAAGGCGACCATCGCCTGCACGTCGAGCTGCACCAGCCTACGGCGTATTTACCTACGCTGATGGCCCATATCATCGCCTCCCCCGTGCCCTCGCACCTGGTGCGCGAATATGGCAATGACTGGACCCGCCTTGAGCATATCGCGACCAACGGCGCCTTCATGCCACGTCGCTGGGTCTCGCATGACCATATCGAGACCGTGAAAAACCCGCACTTCCACGACGCCGATAGCGTCACTCTCGAGGGCGTCAACTACTACCTGGTCGAGGATCTCAACACCGGGCTGTCGCGTTTTCGAAGCGGCGACCTGGACGTCATGCGCGATTTCGATGCCAGCCGCTATCAGTGGTTGAAAGACAATCTCGGTAACGCCGTTCACCTGCATAACCAGCTGTCGACCTACTACTACGCACTCAACAATCGCGAGGGACATCCGACCAGCGACGTGCGCGTGCGCGAGGCGCTCAATCTCGCCCTGCGGCGCGACATTATCGTGGAGAAGGTCTTGCAGGGTGCGGCCAACGCCACCAGCGCGCTGGTCCCCGATGGTGTGGCGCACTACGACGTCCAGACCATGCCGGGCGTGGACGGCGATATTACCGCACGCATGAACAAGGCAAGAGCGTTGTTAAAGGACGCCGGCTACGGCCCGGAGCATCCACTGGATCTGCGCCTGCGCTTCAATTCCCGCGATGACCACCGCCGCATTGCCGTGGCGGCGGCTGCCATGTGGAAGCCGCTGGGCATCAACATCGAGATGGTCAACGCAGAGGCCAACGTGCATTACGCCGAGATCGCCCGCGGCGATTTCGACATTGCCCGCGCCAGCTGGGTGGCGGACTTTGATGACGCCAGCAATTTCCTGGGTATTCTCGCCTCCGACAACACCAAGAACTACGGCGGCTATCACAGCGACAAGTTTGACAGCCTACTGACACAGGCCGCAGCACAGCCTGACCCCGATCAGCGCCAGCAGTTGCTGGAGCAGGCCGAACGCCAGGCACTGGGTGATTACGCCATGGCGCCCATCTATGCCGATGCCGCCCGCAACCTGGTCAACCCGGACATGACCGGCTGGGAAGACAACGCCATCAATCGTCATCTTTCCCGCTGGATCAGCCTCAATCCGTAAAATGTCATGCGGGGCTGGCAGCAACGCCTGCCCGGCAAGAATAAACGATGATCGACCGGCAGCCTCACCGCACGCTCATGAACATTCGCAGCTCCCCCGGAACGCGTGCTGACCTCATGAGCACCTGGCCGGTGCCGGGCCAGTCTCAAGGAGCACAACTTGTTTTATCGCCACCCCACATGCCGAGGTAGCACGCCGTGCTGAGCTATATCGCCAAACGCCTGGCCATGGCCATTCCCACGCTTTTGATCGTGATCACGGCCTCGTTTTTTCTGATGCGGGTGGCCCCCGGTGGGCCCTTTGACGGCGAGCGCCAGCTGCCGCCGGAGATCGAGGCCAACCTGATGGCGGCCTATCATCTGGATGAACCGCTGCCCATGCAGTATCTGCGCTATATGGGCAATCTGCTGCAGGGCGATTTCGGACCGTCGTTCAAATACAAGGACTTCTCGGTGACCGACCTGATCGCTCAGGGCTTTCCGGTCAGTCTGGAACTCGGCGGGTTGGCGATTGCGCTTGCCCTGCTTCTGGGCATTCCCATGGGGGTGATGGCCGCGCTCAAGCGCAACACGACGGTGGATTATCTGCTGATGGGCACGGCGCTGGGTGGCATTGCGGTGCCCAACTTCGTGATTGCCCCGCTGATGGCGCTCTTTTTCGGCGTCATGCTGGGCTGGCTGCCGGTGGGCGGCTGGAACGGCGGTGCCCTGCCCAACCTGGTGCTGCCGGTGGTGGCACTGGCCATTCAGCAGATTGCCTACATTGCCCGCATGATGCGCGCCTCGATGATCGAGGTGCTGGGCAGTCATTTTATCCGCACCGCACGTGCCAAGGGACTCAACGAACGCCAGGTGATCTGGCGCCACGCCCTGCGTCCAGCGATGCTGCCGGTGCTCTCCTATCTCGGCCCGGCCATTGCCGGGATCATTACCGGCTCGGTCGTCATCGAGCAGATCTTCGGTTTGCCGGGGATCGGGCGTTACTTCGTCCAGGGCGCGCTCAACCGCGACTATACGCTCGTGATGGGCACGGTGGTGTTCTACGGCATCCTGATCGTGCTGATGAACCTGATTGTCGATCTGCTCTATTCGCTGTTCGACCCGCAAATTCGCTATGACGACTGATCGGAGCACATCATGACCTCTTCCCACAGTGCTCATGACCCCCACGTCGCGTCCGGCACGACCCCGGGCGACAATGACCACCTCCAGGGCGGTGGCGGCCCCAACCCACCCGAGGCGCCGGTCGCCCGGCCCGGTGAGAGCCTGGCCCGCGAAGCCTGGCGCCGCCTGCGCCACAATCGCGCCGCCATGACGAGTCTCATCCTGCTGGTGCTGATGGCCGTCATCTGTATTGCCGGGCCCTGGCTGCTGCCCTGGGATCTGGCGGAGGTCGACTGGGAAAACTTCGGTACCGGCCCGACGCTTGCCAACCAGCATTGGCTGGGTACCGACGCCAACGGCCGTGATCTTCTGACCCGAACCCTCTACGGCGGGCGCGTGTCGCTGTCGGTGGCGCTGGTGGCCACGCTGGTCAGTCTGGTGATCGGCGTTTTGTACGGCGCCATTTCCGGCTACATCGGCGGGCGTACCGACAATCTGATGATGCGCTTTGTCGACATCATGTACTCCCTGCCCTTCATGTTTCTGGTCATCCTGTTGATGGTGGTCTTTGGCCGTAACATCTTTTTGATCTACGCCGCGATTGGTGCGGTGGAGTGGCTCGACATGGCGCGTATCGTGCGCGGCCAGACCCTTTCCCTGAAAAGACGCGAGTTCATCGAGGCCGCCCACGCCCTTGGCGTGCGGGATTCAAAAATCGTTACCCGCCATCTGATCCCCAACTCGATCGGTCCGGTCATCATCTACGTGACGCTGACGGTGCCCAAGGTCATCCTGCTGGAGAGCTTCCTGTCGTTTCTGGGTCTGGGCGTTCAGGAGCCGCTGACCAGCTGGGGCGTTCTGATCAGCGAAGGCACCTCCAACATGCAGGGTGCGCCCTGGATGCTGATCGTGCCCGCCGCGTTTCTGGCCGTGACGCTGTTTTGTCTCAACTTCCTGGGCGATGGGCTGCGTGATGCCCTCGACCCGCGCACCCGCTAAGGAGTCCGCCATGTCGACCCCCCTGCTCGAGATCGACAATCTCAAGGTGGACTTTGAACTGCCTACCGGTACCGTCTCCGCCGTCAAGGGCGTGAGCTTTAGTATCCGTCCGGGTGAAACCCTGGCACTGGTGGGCGAGTCCGGCTCCGGCAAGTCGGTCACCTCCACCGCCCTGATGCGTCTGCTGCCGGAAATGGCCAGAATCTCCGGCGCCATTCGACTCGATGGCGAGGATTTAACGCAGGTCAGCGCCGCGCGGATGCGCCGGCTACGCGGCAACGAGTTCTCGATGATCTTTCAGGAGCCGATGACCTCGCTCAATCCGCTGCACCGGATCGGACGCCAGATTGCCGAGGTGCTGCACCGCCACCGCGGCATGTCCGGCAGCCAGGCGCGAGCGCGGGTGCTGGAACTGTTGCATCAGGTGGGGATTCCCGAACCCGAGCGACGCATTTCAAGCTATCCGCATGAGCTCTCTGGCGGTCAGCGCCAGCGCGTGATGATTGCCATGGCACTGGCCTGCGAACCGCGTCTTCTGATTGCCGATGAGCCCACCACCGCGCTTGATGTCACGGTACAGGCCCAGATTCTTGATCTATTGCGCGACCTGCAAAAGCGCTACGGCATGGCGATCCTGTTCATCACCCACGACCTGTCGCTGGTGGGCCGCTTTGCCGAGCGGGTCTGTGTGATGCGCTACGGCGAGCTGGTTGAATCCGGTGAAACGGTTGAGGTCTTTAACCATCCACAGCACGACTATACCCGCATGCTGCTGGATGCCGAGCCGCGCGGCAGCAAGGCGGCCGTGGCAGAAGATGCCCCGGTGCTGCTCAGCGGCCAGGATGTTCGGGTGCGCTTTACCACCAAAAAGCGCCTGTTCGGCAAAAACGACTATTTTGAAGCGGTGCGCGGCATCAACCTGACTGTCCGGCGCGGTCAGACCGTGGGCATCGTGGGCGAGTCGGGGTCGGGCAAGTCAACGCTGGGACGGGCCCTGCTGCGCCTTCTGGAAAGCCAGGGGCAGCTGCGCTTTGAAGACACCGACATCAGCGGTTTCGACAAGTCGCACATGCGCCCCTTGCGCGCGCGCATGCAGGTCGTCTTTCAGGACCCTTTCGGCTCGCTGTCACCCCGCATGACCGTGGGTGAAATCATCAGCGAAGGGCTCAGGGTGCACTTTCCGGAACTCGATCGACGCGAGCGCGAGGCGCGGGTCATCGAATCACTCCAGGAAGTGGCGCTCGACCCAGCGATGCGCAAGCGCTACCCGCACGAGTTTTCCGGTGGCCAGCGTCAGCGCATTGCGATTGCGCGGGCACTGGTGCTCAAGCCTGATTTTCTGCTGCTCGATGAGCCCACCTCGGCGCTGGACCGCTCGGTACAGATGACGGTGATCGAGCTTCTGCGCCACCTGCAGCACAAATACAACCTCACCTATGTGTTCATCAGCCATGATCTCGCCGTCGTACGAGCGCTTTCCGATACCGTGCTGGTCATGAAGGAGGGTCAGGTGGTTGAGCAGGGCAGCGCTGAAAGCATCTTCCGGCAGCCGCGCGAGGCCTATACGAAGGCGCTGTTGAAGGCCGCCTTTTTGCGCGACATGGACAGCGTGGCCTGACGCCTTCAGGGCCAGTTGGACCGGCAGTGTTCAAGGGGAGATCCTTCAGGTCGTCAGACCGGGTTGGCGAGCACCACATAAAAAGAAGGCCACCCGGCCTGGCAATATTAATTTTTCCACATACACTCCAATGACGAATCGTTTCGTGATGTTCGCCATTCCTTGACGATCGGCTAACGATCCTTCTGCTCTGCAACGCCCGTTGCAGGGCTTTTTGCTTGTCTTCAATCGAGTCCGGGCGCTGCCTTGACCATGGGGCTACCCCAGGGTTTTATGCTATCAACATCGCACCGTATCGATTCGAGGATGTCATGAAAATTGGCGAGCTGGCCCGACAGGGCGACGTGACCCATGAAGCGATTCGTCACTATGTCCATCAGGGGCTGATTCATGCCGGCCGTGATCCGAACAACGGCTATCAATATTTTGACGAGGAAGCACTGCGCCGCGTGCGCTTCATTCAGCGTGCCCGAACGCTGGGGTTCAGCCTCCGCGAGATCGGTGACATCTTTGCCCATACCGATCACGGCGACTCTCCCTGCCCCATGGTGCGCGATCTCCTGAGTGCCCGGCTGCCACAGATCCGCGCGCAGATACAGGAGCTCGAGGCGCTGGCCGATCGCATGGAACATGCGCTTCAGGCCTGGTCCGACATGCCCGACGGCGCGCCGAATGGTCACACGCTGTGTCGGCTGATCGAGCACTGGAACGAGCCGAATGTCTCTTCTTCAACATCCTCGCCTGCAACGTCCCCTGCCGCCACTGCCACCGGGAGGATCAATGAGTAACGCAACCACCCGACATTTCACGCTTTCCGGTCTGCATTGCGGCGGCTGCGTCAAACGCACGCGTGCCGCGCTGGAAGCCCTCGATCCGCAAGCCCATATCGACATCGACGTGGCGCGTCTGGCCATCACCACCGGGAAAGCTCGCGATGAGGTGATCAAGACGGTGGAAAGCGCCGGCTTTCAGGCCATACCGGCTGAAGAGGCGTTTCATCATTATCAGCTGACCCTGGAAGGCCTGCACTGCGGCGGCTGCGTTAAACGCACGCGAGCTGCACTGGAAGACCTCGATAATGAGGCGCAGATCGAGCTGAATACCGAGCGTCTGTCGATCACGACCCGAAAGTCGCTGGACGAGGTGGTTGGCGCCGTCGAGGCCGCGGGCTATCGGGCAGCGCCAGCCGGAGAAGCACCGGAATCGACGCCGACGCCTGACGCAAGGACAGGGGCCGATACTGAAAATGCCGCCGCACAGGTTGAGGCCGACAGGCCGGCAACCCCGGACGCGCCGCGCGGAGAGGCCATCGAGCTGCAGCTGACCGGCATTACCTGTGCCGGCTGCGTGCGCACCATTCAAAACGCACTGGATCACGTTGACGGCGTCAATGACGCGCAGGTCAACTTTGCCACCCGCAGCGCTCGGGTGCGCGGCAGCGCTACTGCCGATGCGCTGATCGATGCGGTTGAACGGGCCGGCTACGGCGCCGAAGTGATCGAGAGCATCGAACAGGGCGAAGCCCGTCGCGGTGAGCTGGAGCAGCAGAGCTATCGCCGCAAGCGCCGTGATACCTGGCTGTCACTGGTGCCGGGTGTGGCGCTGATGGTCTCCATGTTTTTCCACCACCCTGTGCTGGCAGGCGGCGAGCGCTGGGTGTGGGTCGCCATCGCGCTGGGCGTGCTGGGCATCATGATGGTGGCCGGGCGCGGCTTTTATGATGCCGCGCTCAAGGCCGTACGCCATCGTATCGCTAATATGGATCTGCTGATCGCCATCGGCACCGCCACGGCCTGGCTCTACTCCATGGCTATCGCGCTGTTCCCCACTGCCGTCCCGGAGGCGGCCCGGGCGCTCTATCTCGAGGCGCCATTGATGATCATCGGGCTGGTGAGTCTCGGCCAGGCGATCGAGACGCGCTCGCGCGGACGCACCTCAAAGGCGCTGTCGCAGCTGGTGTCGCTGCGCGCCAGTACCGCCCGCGTGATTCGCAATGATCAGGACATTGATGTGCCCATCGATGAGGTGGTTCAGGGTGATCTGTTACGCCTGCGACCCGGCGAGCGAGTGCCGGTGGATGGTGAAGTGGTCGAGGGGCGCAGCCATATCGATGAATCGATGCTGACCGGTGAGCCCCGGCCGGTGGCGCGTGAGGCCGGCGACAGCGTCTCGGCCGGCACGCTCAACACCAAAGGCACGCTGACCCTGCGCGCGACCCGAGTGGGCGGCGATACCCGTCTGTCCCGCATCATCGAGCAGGTGCGTCAGGCGCAGGGCTCGCGCCCGCCGATCAGCCGCCTGGCCGACCGGGTCGCCAGTATCTTTGTGCCGGCGGTCATGATCGCCGCCGTCGTCACGGCGCTGATCTGGTTCAACGTTGGTCCCGAGCCGCGCGTGACCCATATGTTGATCACTGCCACCTCGGTACTGATCATCGCCTGCCCCTGCGCCCTGGGGCTGGCCACGCCCATTTCGACCATGATCGGCGTGGGCCGTGCCGCCAGCGCCGGCATCCTGATTCGCCACGGCGAGTCGCTGCAGCGCATCGGCGAGCTGACCGCACTGGTGGTCGACAAGACCGGTACCCTGACCGAGGGCAGACCTCGCGTGACCGACGCCCATTGGCCGGCGGCATGCGATCATCACGCCCTGGCGCTGCTGGCCGGTCTCGAGCGCGGCTCGGAGCACCCGCTGGCCGGTGCCGTGCTGGACTACTGCCGCGAGCAGCAGTCGGATGCGGTCGATGTCACGCAGTTTGAAGCGCTCTCCGGCCGTGGCGTCACCGCCACCGGCCCAAACGGCGAGCGTCTGGCGCTGGGCAATGCGGCGCTGATGGGCGAGCACGGCGTGGTACTTGATGACGTTCGCGATACCGTCACTGACTGGGAAAATCAGGCCCGCAGCGTGCTGCATTTCGCCATCGATGATCATTTGGTCGCGCTTCTGGCCGTGCAGGACCCGCTGCGCGAGGACGCGTTCGAGGCGGTCAAGCGGCTACACGCACGCGGTCTGCGTGTGGTGATGCTGACCGGCGATTCCGAGCCCACGGCGCGGGCCATTGCCGCGCAGGCCGGTATCGATGAGGTCCACGCCAATCTTCTTCCCGAGGACAAGCAGGCCCATATCGAGCGCCTGCGCCGCGAGGGATACGTGGTGGGCATGGCCGGTGATGGCATCAACGACGCCCCGGCGCTGGCCGCCGCGGATGTGGGCTTTGCCATGGGTGCCGGCAGCGATGTGGCGATCGAATCGGCGGGTGCAGCACTCATGCGTGACTCGCTGCACGGCATCAGCGACGCCATCGACCTGAGTCGCGCCACGATCGGCAATATCAAACAGAACCTGTGGGGGGCCTTTGCCTACAACACCCTGGGCATCCCGATTGCTGCGGGCGTCCTGTACCCAGTGACCGGCACGCTGCTCTCGCCCATGGTGGCGGCCCTGGCGATGGCGGCCTCCTCGGTCACCGTGGTCAGCAACGCCAATCGGCTGCGCCACTTTACGCCGGAACGGCACACGCACCGCGAAAGCTCAACGCCAGACACGGAGGCAGCCGCATGACGTTTTTGATCAATGCCCTGGGCATCGTACTGATCGCCCTGATCGCCTGGTGGTTTCTGGGCGGTCGCAAGGACACATGACACCCTGGCCCTGCTGGCCCACACTGACGCTTCAGCTCAGCACATCAAGGGGAGTGTTTAACCATGTCAGACAGGCCCGCACCCGCCATTCACGGCGTGATCGAAACCGTGCTTTATACTGCCGACATGGCAAGGGCGCGGCGCTTTTTTGAAACGGTACTGGGTCTGACGCCTCATCTTGCCGATGAGCGTTTTACCGCCTATCCCACCGGGTACTCGATGCTGCTGATCTTTCAGCAGGGACAGACTGATGACACCGTACAGCTGCCCGATGGCATGGGCACCATTCCGCCCCATGACGGCGGTGGCCGCCAGCATATCGCGCTGGCCATCGATCATGAGGCCCTTGCGGCCTGGGAGGCTCGCCTTGATGAGCACGGCATCGTCATTGAAGGACGCACGCACTGGCCGCCGGACGGCGAAAGCCTCTACTTTCGCGACCCGGATGGCCATTTGCTGGAGCTGGTCACGCCGGGGCTCTGGCCCAACTACTGAGCCGGCGTGTCTCGAAGGCTAGTTGCTGCTGGTGCCGGTATAGCGCCCGGGGCGGTGGTTGAGGGTCAGAATCACGCCGAGCACGGCAGCCCCCAGAATGGAATAGGCCACGTTGGCCGGGGGCAGCACGAAAAAGGCCATGATCATGACCAGGCCGTCCAGGGTCAGCTGTACCTTGCCGGCGCTCCAGCCGCGACGGTCCTGCAGATAGAGAGCCAGAATGTTGAAACCACCCAGACTGCCGCGATGGCGAAAGAGCGCCAGCGCGCCCAGCCCGATCAGACTGCCGCCCATGAGCGCGGCGAACAGCGGCGATACCTCACCGATATCGATCCAGCGCGGCATCTGCCAGCTGATCAGCGATAGCAGCCCAATGGCGGCAAATGTCTTGAACGCAAACTGATGGCCGACACGCTGCCAGGCGAGCCAGTAAAACGGCAGATTCACGACGAAAAAAACCGGGCCAAAGCTCCAGCCGGTGACGTAGGTAATCAGAAGCGCAATGCCGGCCGTGCTGCCAATCAGAATCTGGGCATGTTCATAAAGCCCGATCCCCAGGGCCGCGCAGGCCGAGCCCAGCATGATGGCCATGACATCTTCATGCAGACGATGCCGGGTCGCTGATACATTCATCGATAATATCCTTCTTGTTGTGTGACCGCCGGATAGGCAGTGCGTTTGTCGCGGCGCTTGTGGCGCCTGAAGGTATTATCGATAGCCCTGCGGCAGGCGTCGAGTGGCAGTCCCACGCCTACACTGTGGTCTGCTCGGCGTGCTCGATCATCAGCTGCAGGCTTTCCCGGCCGCGGTAGCGGTTGCGTGACAGGCGAAAGGCACAGCGTATCTCCTCCCCTGCTGCCACCGGCATGTTCTCGCCTGGCATAACGGCACGAAACCAGATGGCGCGGACCATCTGGCTACCGGCGTCCAGTGTCATCATCAGATGATTGCCTTCGCTGCCCACCAGACGCGCCTGATCCACCACAAAGCATCCTTCAAACAGCGGGGCCTCGAACTCGCGGCCGTAGGGTGCCAGCGCCTCGAGTTCATCGAGTATCGACAGTTCAAGCTGGTCACCGCGCAGTGTCCCGTCACTGAGAATCAGCGGATAGAGTTCTCGACTGCCCAGCTGTTCATCGATGGCCGTAGTCAGCGCCTGCCTGAACGCTGACAGCTGATCAATGGGCACGCCCACGCCTGCTGCGCCACTGTGACCCCCAAAGCGTGGCAGCGCGTCGGGCGCAAGTTCAAAGGCGCGCTGCAGGGCATCACGCAGATGCACACCCTCTACCGAACGTCCGGAGCCGGTCAGCATGGCAGGATCAGGCGACTGCGTGAGGATGACCGCCGGGCGACCAAAGGCCTGCACCAGCCGCGAGGCCACGATGCCCTGCACGCCGGGATGACCCTCGGGCAGGTGAACCACCAGCACGCGAGCGCCGGCTTCCAGCTGCTGATGAGCCATGGCGCGCGCCTGTTCGGCCATGTCCGCTTCAATGGCCTTGCGTGACTGGTTGTCATCATCGAGCACGCCCAGATAGCGACGCGCGCTGGCGTCATTCTCGGCCAGCATGAAATGCAGCGCCGCGTAGGGGTCATCAAGACGGGAACGGGCATTGATGCGCGGGCCCATCTGAAAGGCGAGTGTCTCGGCATCAAAGGGGGTGCTGTCCGGCCCCAGTCGCTCGGCCATCATCCGCCAGCAGGGGGCATCCATGCGATTGATCAACCTGAGCCCGAGCGTGACCACGGCGCGATTGATGGCACTGTCACCCAGCGACACACAGTCGGCGACCGTACCCAGCGCCACATAGGAAAGCCAGGGGGACAGCTTGGGGGTGTCGGCATCCAGCCGGCCGGCCTCGATCAGGTGCGACCGGGTCAGCGACATCAGAAGCCAGCACACCATGCAGCCGGCGATGGTGGCATCCGGGTAGTCACAGTCCGCGCGCGACGGATTGATCACGGCAAAGGCAGATGACGGCGGCCCTTCAACGGGCAGGGCATGGTGATCGGTGACCACCACATCAATGCCGGCCTCTTTCAGACGCGCCAGGCGCGGCTCATCACTGGAGCCGCAGTCGGCACTGATGATCAGGGACGGCCGTGGTGCCAGCGCCAGCGTCTTGTCCACCAGCGCGCTGCTGATGCCATAGCCGTCATTGATGCGATGGCCGATCAGGCTGTGAAGATGATCACGCGGCACGCCAAACAGCTCGTTGAGCGTTCGCAGGATCACCACGTGCGAGGTAATGCCATCGACGTCATAGTCGGTGATGATGCCGATGTGCTCGCCATCGATGACGGCGCGGGCAATACGCTCTGCCCCGCGGGTCGCATCACACAGCTTTTCGGGGTGCTCGATATAGCGCAGCGCCGGCGCGATCAGAGCCGACATTGGCGCGCGCGGATCCTTCAGACGCCCGGCCAGAATTCGCGCCTGCAGCTCGGTCAGGCCGGCATCAAGTGCCTCCTGATAAAGACCTTCATGACAGGGACGCTGAATGATTCTTTTATTCAGTAACGTCTTCAAGGGGTCGCTTGCGCTCACCACAATGCTCCAGATGCTGAAAGGCTGCACCGGCATTCATCATGCCAGTGCAGCCTGTTTGGCGGTTCGGTCGGCAGGGTCAGGTCAGTGGTGTCATGACCTGCCGCTGGAAGGGCGCACGCTCGGTCAAATGCTGATACCAGCGCTCCAGATGCTTGAGTTCCGGCCGCTCAATGGGCATCTCAAACCAGGCATAGGCCATGCATCCCAGCGGCATATCGCCCATACCCAGTGTCTGACCCGACAGCCAGGGCTGGCCGGCCAGCACAGCATCGACACGGGCAAGCAGCGTTGCGCATTCGGCAATACCTCGATCCCGGAGGTCGGTATCACGCTGCTCGGGCGGCAGACGAACGGCATTCAAAAAGACATCTTTGAACGGCGCTGTCAGCGTTGATGTAGCCCAGTCCATCCATTTGTCAGCTTCAGCACGCCGAGCAGGATCATGCAGGGCCATCGGCTCGTCGCCGTACTGCGCCATCAGATAGCGCACGATGGCGTTGGATTCCCACAGCACCAGATCACCATCCTGCAAACAGGGAATCAGGCCGTTGGGGTTGAGCGCGCGATAGTTGGGTTCGTTCACGACACCGAACTCACCGCCGGCATCAATGCGCTCGACGGCAAGGCCAAGCTCATCGGCACACCAGAGCACCTTTTTGACGTTGGTCGAGTTGGCTCGGCCCCATACCTTCAACATGTCGGCTCCTTCGAAACGCTCACCTGCTGCTCAGCTGCTGGCCACCCGATGTTCGGCCACAAAGCGCTGAACCTCCTGCGCGCTGGCAGGCAGTACGTCGTAGCGCTCTTCACGCGAGAGCAGATCGGCCATGGCCTCCGGCAGCAGTGCACCTTCGAAACCGGCCTTGACCACGGCCTCCTCGAACTTGGCCGGATGGGCCGTGGCCAGCGTAATCATGGGCGTCGTGTCATCATTTCGCGCCACTTCAGCGGCGCGGTAGCCGGTCGCGGTATGCGGGTCGAGCAGCTCGCCGGTCCGGCCGAAGGCTTCACGAATGACATCGATAATGGCGGCGTCATCCACGCGGTGACTGCCGAATTTTTCGCGCAGTCTTGCCAGCGGCGCATCGGCCAGCGTGGCCGGCTCCTGCTGGAAGCGCTCCAGCAGTGCCCGCACCTGCTCACCATCGCGGTCATAGGCATCAAAGAGCAGACGCTCGAAGTTGGATGACACCACGATATCCATGGAAGGTGCGAGCGTGGCGGCCAGTTCGCGTTTGGAGAAGTCGTTATCGGCCAGCGTGCGGTGCAGGATGTCGTTGGCGTTGGTGGCAATCACGAACTGCTTGACCGGCAGGCCCATGCGACTGGCAGTGTAGCCGGCAAAGAGGTTGCCGAAATTGGCTGAAGGTACCGTGAAGCTCACCTCGCGATGCGGGGCACCCAGCGCCACGCCCGAGGCAAAGTAATAGACGATCTGCGCCATGATGCGCGCCCAGTTGATCGAGTTGACCGCGATCAGTCGGGTGCCTTCAAGGAAATTCTGATCGGCAAAGCTGGCCTTCACGATCGCCTGGGCATCGTCAAAGTTACCCTCGATGGCGATGTTGTGAACGTTGTCGGCCAGCACCGTGGTCATCTGGCGACGCTGCACCTCGGAGACGCGCTTATAAGGGTGCAGGATGAAGATATCAAGGTTGTCGCAGTGGCGGCAGCCTTCGATGGCGGCAGAACCGGTATCACCCGAGGTCGCCCCCATGATGACCCCTTTTTCGCCGCGTTTTTTGAGAAAGTGATCCAGCAGGCGTCCCAGCAGCTGCAGCGCCACATCCTTGAAGGCCAGCGTCGGCCCGTGAAAGAGCTCCATCAGCCAGTGGTTGTGGGAAAGCTGCTTGAGTGGCACCACGGCGTCATGCTTGAAGGTGGCGTAGCTGTCATCGATGATCCCGCGCAGGGTGTCATCATCAATCTCGCCGCCCACAAAGGGCTTCATGACCCGAAAGGCGATCTCGGTATAGGGCTGGCCGGCCATGGCCGCAATCTCTTCCCGAGAAAACTGCGGCAGCTGTTCCGGCACATAAAGCCCGCCGTCGGGCGCCAGCCCGGTCAGCACCGCTTCTTCAAAATTCAGCGCAGGCGAATTCCCGCGCGTGCTGATGTAACGCATGGCTGTGCGCTCCTGCTCAGGCGTTTTCGTCGAGGTGTTCAATACGAATGCGGGTTACCGGCCCGGCGATATCGGCCAGCGCTTCAAGCTGTCGGATCGCTTCATTCATGTTGGCTTCACGAGTGCGATGGGTGGTGATGATGATCGGCACCAGCTCGCCTTCGGTGGCTTCCTTCTGGATCAGGGCTTCGATGCTCACGCCCTGCTCGGCCAGAATGGTGGCCACGCGTGCCAGAACACCCGGACGATCCACCGCTAGCAAACGCAGATAGTAGGCCGTGACGATGTTCTCCATCGGCAGGATCGGCAGGCTTTCACCGCCCTCCACGATACCGCTGAAGGCCAGATAGGGCGTGCGGTAGGCATGGTGGGTGGCCATGTCACGCGCCACATCCAGAAGATCGGCCACGACCGCAGAGGCGGTCGGCTCGGCACCGGCGCCGGCACCGTAGTAAAGCGTTGGGCCCACGGCGTCGCCCATGACCTCGATGGCATTCTTGACGCCGTGCACGTTGGCCAGCAGGCGCCCTTTTGGAATGAGCGCCGGATGTACACGCAGCTCAAGGCCCTCTTCGGTACGTTTTGAAACGCCAAGATGCTTGATGATGTAACCCAGGGCGTCGGCCTGTTTCACGTCATCAAAGGTGATGCGCGAGATGCCCTCGGTATAGGCACGCTCGAACTGCAGCGGTACGCCATAGGCAATCGAGGCCAGAATGGTCAGCTTGTGGGCCGCATCGATGCCCTCGACATCAAAGGTCGGATCGGCTTCGGCGTAGCCCAGCGCCTGGGCCTCGGCCAGCACATCCTCGAAGGCCCGGCCCTCGTCACGCATATGCGTGAGGATATAGTTGCCGGTCCCGTTGATGATACCGGCCAGCCACTGAATGCGGTTGGCACCAAGACCTTCGCGCAGGGACTTGATCACCGGAATGCCACCGGCCACGGCAGCCTCAAAGGCGACAATCACGCCCTGTTCGGCTGCGGCGCGAAAGATCTCGTTGCCGTGAACGGCAATCAGGGCCTTGTTGGCCGTGACCACGTGCTTGCCGTGTCGAATGGCTTCCAGCACCAGCTCACGGGCGACATCGTAACCACCGATCAGCTCGACCACCACATCGATATCGGGATTTCGGGCCACCTCGAACACGTCGCGAGTGACGTTGACACCGGTCAGGTCCACCTGTGGATTGTCGCGCCGCGCGCCGATCTGTTCCACCACGATGGCGCGTCCGGCACGCCGTTCAATATCCAGTGCATTGCGCACCAGTACGTTGAACGTGCCGCTACCCACGGTCCCCAGTCCACAAATGCCTACCTTTACCGGTTCCACCGTCTTGCCCCCTGGTCTGCTGATATCAACGCTGCATGACTCTCTTTCCCGGGCCTTCAGGCACCGGAGGAAATGCAGTGTAACGCTCCGGGCGCCTTCAATGAACGTCTGTTGATCAATTATCCAGACCCAGCATGCTTGTCAGGCGATCGACCGGTACATAGCCCGGGATCATGCGGCCGTCAGGCAGGATCAGCGCGGGCGTTCCCTGGATGGCCATCTGCTTGCCCAGCGCAAACTGCTTCTCGATGGGCGTCTCACAGCTGGCTGTCCCCTTGAGCTTCTTGCCCTTCTTGGCGGCAGTCATCGCTTCGCTGCGGTTGTCGCTGCACCAGACCCGGCTGAGCTCACGCGCACCCTCGCCTTCCATGCCGGCACGCGGGAAGGCCAGATAGCGTACCTCTATGCCGCGCTTGTTGAGCTCGGGCACTTCTTCATGAAACTTGCGGCAGTAGGGGCAGGTAGTATCGGTAAAGACGTTGACCACGGCCTTGACCTCACCGGCAGGACGAAAGACGACCGTCTCCTCATCGGGAACCTGCTTGAGCAGTTCGACGCGATGCTGCTGCTGTTTCTGCTCGGTCAGATTGACCATATTGCCGTCATCATTGTGATAAAGATCACCAACCAGCAGATATTTGCCTTCACCGTCGCTGTAAAGGGTCTGTCCGCTTTCCAGTTGCACTTCATAAATACCGGGCAGAGGAGATTTCTCCACTGCACGCACCGGCATCGACTGGCCATTGACGACCAGACGGCTGGCCAGATCAGCGGGCACATCGTCCTGGGCGGCGCAGGCAGCGCTCGTCAGCATGGCACCGGACAACACCGCACCGGTCAACAGTGCGCGCAAGGATGAGGACAACGACATGGACATAAACAAATTCAGCCCCGTGGATGATGTTTGGCATGAATGGCTTCAAGGCGTGCCTGAGCCACTCGGGTGTAAATCTGTGTGGTAGAGAGGTCTCGATGGCCGAGAAGTTCCTGCAGCACGCGCAGATTGGCACCGTGATTGAGCAGGTGCGTGGCAAAGGCGTGGCGCAGGGTATGCGGTGACAGGGGCGCGTCGATACCGGCCCGTGTGGCGTGATGCTTGATACGATACCAGAAGGTCTGACGCATCATGAAACCATCGCCACGGCCCGGGAAAAGCGGTGCCCGCGTAATATCGTTCATCAGATCCCCCCGCGCCTCGCGCAGATAGCGCTCCAGCCATTCGATGGCAGGCTCGCCCATTGGTACCAGTCGCTCGGCATCACCCTTGCCCAGCACCCGCACCACGCCCTGGCGCAGGTTGATGCTGTCCACCCGTAGCCCTACCAGCTCCGATACGCGCAGGCCGCAGCTGTAGAGCACTTCGAGCATGGCGCGATCACGCAGGCCCAGCGACGTGGTCACATCCGGGGCTCCAAGCAGGCGCTCTACCTCTTCTTCTTCAAGCGTTCCCGGCAATCCGGCACGTGCGCGGGGGGCTACGATATCAGCCAGCGGATCACGCTCGATCTGACCGGTGACCAACGCCCAGCGGTAAAAGCGGCGCAGGCTGGAGGTCAGGCGAGCATCGGAACGCGCCTGGTAGCCATTATCACGCCGTTCTTCGATGAGCATTTGATAGGTCTGGCTATCCGGCGCCAGCAGGCTCATGTCGTGTTGCGACAGATGACGCTGCCAGTGCATCAGGTCACGACGATAGGCATCCAGCGTATGCACACTGGCACCTCGCTCAAGCCATAGCGCATCAAGAAAGGCATCAATCAGCTTGCTGGACATGACAGGCTCTCATGGAAACACGATGCTTAGCGACGTTCGGCACCGGCATGATCACCTTAAACGCCGGTCCCGAACAGACAAAAACCCCGCCCATGATGCATGGTGCGGGGTCTTGAGGAAACTGCCCGACGATCTCGGGCAGTACCGGAAAGGCTCAGGACTTCTTGGCGAGCTTTTCCTTGATACGTGCAGACTTGCCGCTGCGATCGCGCAGGTAGTAAAGCTTGGCCTGACGAACGTCACCACGACGACGCACTTCGATGCTGTCAACCTGACGGCTGTAGGTCTGGAAAGTACGCTCCACGCCAACACCGTGGGAGATCTTGCGCACGGTGAAAGCAGAGTTCAGGCCGCGATTACGCTTGCCGATGACAACGCCTTCAAACGCCTGCAGACGCTCACGGGTGCCTTCCACGACCTTGACCTGTACCACGACAGTGTCGCCGGGGCCGAAATTCGGGATTTCCCTGTCCAGCTGCTCGTTTTCAAGCGCCTGGATGATCAGGTTCTTGCTGCTCATGGCATTTCTCCAATGTGACTGGACCCGGTGGCAGTGTCTGCAACACCGGCGTCCTTGATCCCGGCGACATGCGCGGGGTCGATTCGTGGGTGACGCGGTATCGTTCAAGGCCTCAGCCCTTCAATCCCGCACCGCCGCATCGACATGTGCCGATGCGTGTTCGTCGATGAACTCATCCAGCAGCTGACGCTGCTCACGATCAAGTGTCATCTCCTGCAAAAGTTCCGGGCGACGTTGCCAGGTCCGCCCCAGAGACTGCTTGAGCCGCCATCGGCGAATTTCGCCATGGTGGCCACCCAGCAGCACTTCCGGAACACGTCGTCCATCCACCTCTTCCGGACGCGTATAATGAGGGCAATCCAGCAGGCCATCACTGAAGGAATCCTCTTCAGCAGAGGCCTGATGCCCCAGCACCCCCGGCACCAGTCGCGCCATGGCATCGCATAACACCATGGCCGGCAGCTCACCGCCGCTGAGCACGTAGTCACCGATGGACCACTCTTCATCGATATCCAGATCGATGACGCGCTCATCAATGCCTTCGTACCGCCCGGCTACCAGCACCAGCCTTTTACTCGAGGCCAGCTGCCTGACGCCTTCCTGATCCAGCTTTCGCCCCTGGGGGGAAAGATAGATCACCCGGACCGGCTCACTGTCATCGCCTTCGGCCTGCTGCTCACCGTGCTGTCTTGCCTGCGCAATGGCGCTACGCAGGGTATCAACCTTCATCAGCATCCCGGGGCCGCCCCCATAAGGGCGATCATCCACACTGCGATGACGATCACTGGCGTAGTCACGCGGATTCCAGCAATCGATGCGCATCAGACCGCGCTCGACGGCGCGACCGGTAACACCATAGCGTGTTACGGCATCAAACATTTCCGGAAACAGCGATACCACTCCAATCCACACGGCCCATTACTCGCCTGACAGGGAGAACATCAATCAGAAATCGGGATCCCAGCTGACGGTCATGGTGCCGCCCTCAAGGTCAACCCGTACAATGACATCATCCGGCAGAAATGGAATCAGGCGCTCGCGATCTTCACCGCGAACCACCAGAACGTCGTTGGCACCGGTCTCGAAGAGATATGCAACACGTCCCAGCTCGACACCGTCGACCGTATGAACGCTGAGCCCTTCCAGCTGATACCAGTAGTACTCATCGTCTGCCAGCGCCGGCAGCTCATCGGCTCGAAGCCAGATGGTAGCCCCGGCCATGCGCTCGGCGGCTTCCCGCGAATCAACGCCGTCAAGGCGAACCACCAATCCCTTGCCGTGACGCTGACCGTTGAGCAGGGTCATGGGCGTACGCTGTCCGTCATGCTCGACCAGCCATGTATCGTACGCGAGGATACCCTCCATGGGGCTGGTCCACGAATACACGCGAAGCCACCCTTTAACGCCATAGGGGCTGGTCAGCTTTCCCATGACGACGTATTGCTCAGGTGACTGCGTCATACCGATTCCAGAACGTATCAGGCGGAAGCGGCTTGCTGCTTGCGCGCAAAACGCACCAGCTCGGCGACACGGTCAGAAAGCTGCGCGCCCTGGGCCTGCCAGTGCTCGATGCGCTCGAGATCAATACGCAGGCGTTCCTGCTGACCACGTGCGATCGGGTTGAAAAAGCCCACCTGCTCCAGATAGCGGCCGTCACGCTGAACGCGCGAATCGGTCACATGCAGGTGATAAAAGGGACGCTTCTTGGCGCCACCACGTGCCAGACGAATGGTAACCATTTAAAGTCCTTCAGTTGGAATAACGTCGCACCAACAGCACGACGAGGCCATAAACATGTTGCGCGCATCGTCCTGATCACCAGTGAGCCCGGAAAAACCGTTCCGGAAAACACCATGCACAGGCGCGCCGCTTCTCGAAGACGCGGTATTCTACGGGAAATTTCAAGGCTTGGGAACTGCATAAATGCAGTTCCCCTGCAAGCGAAATCGAGCCGTCCTTAACGGCGCGGGAAACCGCCCGGACCGCCCATGCCACCGGGGCCGCCCATGCCTCCTCCCATACCACCGGGACCGCCCATACCGCCCCCGCCGCCCATCATGGAGCTCATGCCGCGCATCATTTTCTGCATGCCGCCCTTCTTGCCCATCTTTTTCATCATCTTCTGCATCTGCTTGTGCTGCTTGAGAAGACGATTAAGGTCAGGCACCTGGGTACCGGAGCCGGCACAGATACGGCGCTTGCGTGAGCCATTGATGAGATCGGGCTTGCGGCGTTCCTTCGGGGTCATGGAATTGATCATGGCCTCGAGCTTGCCGAACTCCTTTTCGCTGGCCTGCCCCTGGGCAAGCTCAGCCATCTGCCCCATGCCGGGCAGCTTTTCGAGCAGGCTGCCCATGCCGCCCATGTTCTTGAGCTGCTGGAGCTGGTCACGAAAATCCTCAAGATCGAAGCTTTCGCCCTTCTTGATCTTTTTGGAGAGTTGATCAGCCTTGTCACGATCAACCTTGCGCTCGGCCTCCTCGATCAGGCTGAGCACATCGCCCATGCCAAGGATGCGCGAGGCCACACGGTCCGGGTAGAAGGGCTCAAGAGCATCGGTCTTTTCCCCCATGCCCATGAACTTGATCGGCTTGCCGGTAATGTGACGTACCGACAATGCTGCGCCGCCGCGGGAATCACCGTCCGCCTTGGTCAGGATCACACCCGTCAGCGGCAATGCCTCATGAAAGGCGCGCGCCGTATTGGCGGCGTCCTGGCCTGTCATGGCATCGACAACAAAAAGCGTTTCCTGCGGCGAAATGGCGCGATGAAGATCACGGATCTCGCCCATCATGGTCTCATCGACATGCAGACGACCGGCCGTATCCACCAGTACCACGTCGAAGAACTGGATGCGCGCGTGGCGAATGGCGGCCTCGGCAATCGCTACCGGCTGCTGCTCGCTGGTCGAAGGAAAGAATTCGACGCCGACTTCTTCGGCCAGTGTTTCAAGCTGATCGATGGCGGCCGGACGATAAACGTCGGCCGAGACCACTAGCACCTTCTTCTTTTCACGCTCGCGCAGAAAGCGAGCCAGCTTGGCCACGGAGGTGGTCTTGCCCGCCCCCTGCAGACCGGCCATCAAAATGATGGAGGGCGTCTGCTTGAGCTCAAGGGGCACATTGCCCTCGCCCATGGTGGCTTCCAGCTCCTGCTGGACGATCTTGACGAACTGCTGGCCGGGCGAGAGACTTTTGGACACCTCCTGACCCACGGCGCGCACACGTACGCGCTCGACAAAGTCCTTGACCACCGCCAGCGAGACGTCGGCTTCAAGCAGCGCACGACGCACCTCGCGCAGGGTGTCCTTGATGTTCTCCTCGGTCAGTCGTGCCTGTCCGGTCACGGATCTGAGCGTATGGGAGAGACGATCTGTCAGGTTATCAAACATGAGCTTCTCCGATGGTGCAGCGGCGGCGGCAGAAACGTGAGGGGCGCCCATGCCGAGACCGGAAAATGTTGGCGCGCATTATAACGGTTCAGGGTGCTGGCATGCACCAGCCTGGCAAGGATTCGTGCCCAACCGGATCATGACACGACAGTAACGCAGGATAAGTGCCTTCCCACGGCGCCCGGTTTCGATTGATGATGGCTCCCGGTATAGTAGTCAGACCCTGTGATCTGCATCACCACTCGCATTCCCGGTTCGCGATTTCCATACGGATTGTCACATAACGATGCTCACGCTTTTTTCTGCCCTTGTGGCAGTCGTGTTTTACTGTACCGCAGCCTGTCGTCAGATGTTGTCCCTGACCCGGCGCCTGCCCATGCGCCAGGGGCTTGTCAGCGCCGCCGGCGGTCTGGCGGTAGTGGGCCATGGCATTGTGGTCTACACCACCCTGCGCGCGCATCAAGGGCTTCATCTGGGCATCTTTGAAACCGTCTCACTGGTATTTTTCCTGATTACCACCCTGCTCTTGCTTGCCAGCATCAAAAAACCGGTCATGCCAGCAGCAGTAGGTCTTTATCCTCTGGCTGCCCTGAGCGTGCTCGGCGCCGTCGGCTTTCCGGAATCCAGCATCGAATATGGCTTCACGCCCGGCATGCTGGTGCATATTGCCACCTCGGTACTGGCCTATGCCCTTTTGATCATGGCCGCCGGTCAGGCGGTACTGCTGGCCGTGCAGACCCACGCACTCAAGCACAACCACCTTCGTGGCATCATCCAGGTCCTGCCGCCGCTGACGACCATGGAACGGCTGATGTTCGAGCTGATCATCTATGGCATGGCCTTTCTGACGGCGTCGATCATTAGCGGCTTTTTGTTTATCAATGATCTTTTTGCCCAGCATCTGGCACACAAGACCGTGCTGTCACTGCTGGCGTGGGTACTTTTTTCCATTCTTCTCTGGGGCCGTTACCAGCGCGGCTGGCGAGGCTCATGGGCCATTCGGTGGACGCTTGGCGCCGTCATCGTGTTGATAGTGGCCTACTTCGGCACCAGGCTGATCATACAGCTACTGCATGGCTGACGAGGTCGCCCGGGCGGCAGGCCATGCCAATGCCGCCTTGACACCTGTGACACAAATTCCTAAAAACGACCGACAACTGATTCCGAGGATCCACTGACCTTGAGCGATGACACTCCCCTGGGGCTGATGTTTGCCCTGCTCGTGCTGCTCATTATCCTGTCTGCTTTTTTCTCAAGCTCGGAAACCGGCATGATGTCCATCAACCGCTATCGGTTGAAGCATCAGGCCAACACGGGGCACAAGTCCGCCAAACGCGTGCTGCGCATGCTCTCGCGCCCCGATCGGCTGATTGGTGTCATTTTAATCGGCAACAATTTCGTCAATAATCTGGCCGCCTCGATCGGCACCATCATCGCCATCCACTTTTTTGGCGACGTATCCGGGCCCGCCATCTCCACGGCCATCCTGACGCTGGTCGTGCTGATCTTTGCAGAAGTCACCCCCAAGACAATGGCGGCGCTGCGACCGGAAAAGATCGCCTTTCCGGCCTCGCTGATCCTTGAACCCCTGCTGCGCGCCCTTTATCCGCTGGTCTGGCTGGTCAACGGTATTTCCAACGGCCTGCTGCGCCTGGCAGGCATTCGCGAGATCGATGGCAGCGCGGCTCACCTGACGCGGGACGAGCTGCGTACGGTCGTGCACGAAGCAGGCACCATGATTCCACGGCGCCACCAGACCATGCTGCTGTCGATCCTTGATCTGGAGAATGTCACCGTCAACGACATCATGGTGCCACGCCACGAGGTCGTCGGGCTCAATCTCGAGGATGACCTGGAGACACTACTCTCGGAAATCCGCACCAGTCAGCACACGCGAGTGCCGGTCTACAAGGGGGATATCAATAACATCATCGGTATCCTGCATTTGCGCAATGCCGCACGCATCATGTCCCAGCCCAACGTCAGCAAGGCATCGATCGTACAGGAAGCGCGCGAGCCCTATTTCGTCCCTGAATCCACGCCCCTGCATACCCAGCTGCTCAATTTTCAGCAGCAAAAGCGACGCATCGGCATCGTGGTCGACGAATACGGCGATGTGCAGGGGCTGGTGACGCTTGAGGACATTCTCGAAGAGATCGTGGGTGAGTTCACCACCGACATTGCCGACACGCATCAGGAAATTCATCAGCAGGACGATGGCAGCTACATTATTGATGGCACTGCCAACATCCGTGAAATCAACAAAGTGCTGGGATGGCAGCTGCCTACCAGCGGACCCAAGACGCTCAACGGGCTGATTCTTGAGTACCTGGAGTCCTTTCCGGATGCCCCCGCCAGCCTCGAGATCGGCACCATTCGCCTTGAGATTCTCGAGATCAAGGAAAACCTGATTACTTCCACACGCTGCTGGCAGACCCAAAGACGTACCCCGCGCGCAGGGGATGCCCGCCAGTGAGCCACTACCGGCATGGGCGCAGGGGCCCTTTTGGGATTGAATTAAGCCTGTTTTGTTAAGTTGCGCGGTATCCATGATGGTCGCTTCAAGGACACATGATGATATCGCTCAATTTTTCGCACAATGCGCGTGCAACAGGTCAACATGATGTTCATGGATAGCCTTCGGCTGCGTCTGCCGGCCTTTTTCTGCCTGACAATGCTCTCGGTGCTGGTCGGCGTGGCCAACGCCTGCCCTGAAGAAGGCCGGGATGTCTCTCAGGACGAAGTGCTGAAGATGACCGAAGACGGCAGTATCGAGCCCTTCCCGATTATCCTCGAGAAGGCCCGTGATCACCGCAGGGGCAAGCTGCTGGAAGCCAAGCTCGACTGCGTCAACAAACGTTATGTTTACGAAATCGACATGCTCGATCATGATGGACAGATCAGGGCACTTCGATTCGATGCCGTTACCGGCAGGCACCTGGATCTGGAAGAGGATTAGAGGGATAACCATGCGGCTGCTACTGATTGAAGACAACGTCCCACTGGCGGACGAACTGACTGCCCTGTTCACCCAGCACGGCTATGCCGTCGACTGGTGCACGGATGGGCGCGATGCCGCTGTCATGGCAACGAGCGAACCCTTTGACATCATCATTCTCGATCTGGGCCTGCCCGGCCGTCCGGGACTGACGCTGCTGGAACAGTGGCGCGCCGACGGCCTGGATACCCCCATTCTGATCCTGACGGCCCGCTCCAGCTGGAGTGAGCGCATTACCGGCCTGCGTGCCGGTGCCGATGACTATCTGCCCAAGCCCTTTCATCCCGATGAGCTGATCCTGCGGCTTCAGGCGCTGGTGCGCCGTCGTCATGGCCAGCGCCCCTCACCGACCATTTCCGTGGCCGGGGTCGTGCTGGATGAAAATGGCCAGAGCGCCTGGCGTACCTCCAATGAAACGCCAGTCAACCTGACCCGCGCCGAATTTGCGATTCTGCGATATCTCATGCTCCATCCCGATCATGTCATTGCCAAGGATCGCCTGCTCGATCATCTCTACGACAGTGAACATGACCGCAATCCCAACGTGGTCGAGGTGCATATCAATCATCTGCGCCAGAAGCTCGGGCGTGGCGTGATCATCACCCAGCGCGGCCAGGGCTATCGTTTCGGCGGTGACAGCGTCGCCGCCTGATGTCACTGACGCGTCGTCTCGATCTGGGACTGCTGGCTTCGGTACTGGTGGTCATGCTGCTGCTGGCACACGGCAGCGTGGTGCTTTTTGACTACGTCCTGCGTGACTACCTGACCGAACGGCTGCGCGAGGATGCCGAAAGTCTGGCAACGCTACCGGTGGATCGGGATGATCAGGTCCGCATTGACCCGCTACGCCTGCGTGCCTCCTTCAATCAGGTCTACTCGGGGCAGTATTTTGTCATCGACATCGATGACACCATTCACCTGCGCTCCCGCTCCCTGTGGGATCATCGGCTCAAGCCGGTAGAAGGCGATACAGCCCAGATTCGCCAGGGCCCCGAGAACCAGTCCCTGCTGGCCTGGACCGGGCAGTATCACCGCGGCCGGCATCATTTCACCATCACGACAGCGCTTGATTACAGCACCGTGACCCGGCGTCTGGACTGGCTGCGTCTGTGTATCTGGGGTCTGGGTGGCGTCATGGCCATCCTGCTGGTCTTCATTCAACGCCGGGTTATCCGACTGGGACTCATGCCGCTGGAAAAGCTGCAACGCGAGCTGGCACAACTGCATGAAGGCAAGCGCATGGCACTGGAAACACGGGTGCCGGATGAGATTGCCCCCTTCGTTGATGAGCTCAACCATCAGCTGGAAAGAATCGAGCGCGTGCTCAATCGCTCCCGTGACGGTATTGCCAATCTGGGTCATGCGCTCAAGACGCCGCTGTCGGTCATGGAGACTCAACTGGCACGTCGTGAACTCGAGCAGTTTCCTGACCTTCGACAGTCACTGCATGCCCGTCTGGATGACATTCACCGCCTGGTGGAGCGGGAACTGCAGCGCGCTCGACTCGATACCGGTGAGGTCTCCGCAGCGGCCCGCTTCCAGCCCGACAGCGATATTCAGCCGCTGCTGGACACGCTTCGCGAAATTCACGCCAACGTGACGTTCATCAATGACAGTGCGCTATTGTCGCCTCTGCCCTGGGACCGCGATGAACTGCTGGAGATTCTGGGCAACCTGCTGGACAACGCCGGCAAGTGGGCCCACGGGCTGGCACGACTGACCATGTCCTGTCAGGAAGGCCGGTTCGTGATGCTGGTCGAGGATGATGGCCCCGGCATTCCACTCGAGCAGCGAAGCCGGGTGATGGGGCGTGGCACGCGCCTGGATGAGCAGGTCACCGGCCACGGTCTGGGGTTGGGGATCGTGGAGCAGATTGTTCATCATCACGGTGGGCAGATCCATCTTGGCGAAAGCAACCTGGGCGGGCTGGCCGTCACCGTGGAACTGCCCACCCCCTGCAGGGCGGAACCACTGTCTTAATCCCGTGTCTGCGCCGGCCCTGCAGTGACGTTGTCAGTATCTGCCAGCATGGCTGGCGCCTTGAAGGGCTTGTTACTGGCATGGTTATCAATGCTGGTCTTGAGCGCGGCAACACTTGCCTGCAACGATTCGCGCGTTACCGTCTCCGACGCCACCGGCGTCCCGAAACTCAGACAGACCCTGGCACGGAAACGCCGCGGCATGCCCTTGAAGGGCACGCCATCGTAGCGCGACGACCACGATCCCCAGAGCCCCGACAGCGCGGCCGGTACAACCGGCACCGGATCACGCTTGAGAATCAGATCGATACCGCGTCGAAACTCGTTCATGTGACCATCACGGGTCAGGCGGCCTTCAGGGAAGAGCATGACCACTTCGCCGTTTTGCAGCGCCTTGCTGACCAGATCCAGCGCTCGGCGCATGCCCTTGGGATCACGGCGCTCGGAGGCCACCGGAATGGCACCGGCCATGCGAAAGAACCAGTTGAGCCATGGCGACTCGTAGATCGGCTTATCCATCAGAAAACGCAGCGGTCGGGGGCTTGCGCCACCCATGACAAGCGCATCCATGAAGCTGACATGGTTGCAGACCACAATCGCTGCCCCCTCGTCGGGAATATTTTCAATTCCCCTGATCCGCAGTCGATACCACATGTGGACCAGCACGAAGATACTGATGCGCATCATGGGACGGGCCTGCAACACGGCGCAGACCAGTGCCATCAGCAGGGAAATGCCCGCCAGCGCGGCAAAGAATCCATGCAGGGAAATACCCAGCACGCCAATCAGTACGGCTCCAAAGGCCGCTGACAGCACCATGAACAGCGCATTGAGAATATTGTTGGCCGCAATCATGCGGGCCCGGTGTTCATCGCTGCTGCGAATCTGGACCAGCGTATACAGTGGAATGATATAAAGCCCGCCACCTATCCCGATCAGGGTCAGGTCAAGCAGCATCCACCAGAAGCGTGGCATGGCGACAAGCTCTGCCAGCGTATTGATCCCCGTACCCAGTGCAGGATGCGCGGCAAAATCAAACCCGGCCAGGGCCAGCACGAAGGCACCGATGGGCACCAGCCCCACTTCCAGCCGGCCCGCCGACAAGCGGGCACAGATCAGCGATCCCAGCCCCACGCCCACGGCAAAGGCTGCCAGCAACATGGTGACTGCCCCGGCCTGACCGCGCACGACATGGCTCGTCCACAGTGGCAGCTGCGTCAGATAACATGCGCCCAGAAACCAGAACATGCTGATGCCGATCAGGGCACGAAAAATGCGGGGCGTGTGCCAGGCGCTCGAGAGCACCTGCCAGGAGCCACGCAAGGGCTGCCACTTCAGCTGTCCGCGTGACTGTGCCGGCGCCGGTGGCACCAGCAGTGCTGCGCCCAGTCCGCACAGGGAAACAATGACCAGCGTCGCGCCAATCAGCAGGCGTGCCTGACTACCGCCCAGGGCCATCAGGATGCCGGCGCCGAGCGTGCCAAGCAAAATGGCCAGAAAGGTGCCCATCTCGACCCAGGCATTGGCCTGTACCAGCTCCGTACGCTGCACGTGCTGGGGCAGAATGGCGTACTTGACCGGCCCGAAGAGCGCCGACTGTGTGCCCATCATGAATAAAAGCCCCAGCAGCAGTGCATAGGCGTCCAGCCAGATGGCAAGCGCTGCGCAGCTCATGGTGGCAAGCTCCAGCCATTTGAGTGCAATAATCAGTCGACGCTTGTCCCGGTAATCGGCAAGCTGCCCGCCCCACGCCGAAAAGAGCAGATAAGGCAGAATAAAAAGTGCCGCGGCCAGATTGTTGATCAGACCGGCATCCCAGCCCAGTCGAGGCACGGCCACGAAGGTCACCAGCAGCAACAGGACGTTCTTGAAAACGTTATCGTTGAAGGCGCCCAGCGCTTGGGTCCAGAAAAAGGGCGCAAAAAAGCGACTGCGCATCAGATTCAGGGCATTTCTCAACGACCTGCCCCCCCGGCACGCAGCCCCGCCAGAATGGTGTGTAAAAGCTGATCCAGCAGCTCGGTAACCTCAAGCGCCTGCCCCTGGCCATAGCCCAGGCGCTCATTGAGCCCCAGCTGCACAAGACCGTGAACGCTGCCCCACAGGGTACGGGCCAGACGGCTGGCTTCAAGGTCTGCCATCTGCGGCTGTACTTCCTTGAGCGTGGCTTCGACGCGCAAAAACAGCGCCTCGATCATTCTGCCCTGACGGGTGTCCAGCTCCCCTTCCTCGGCCAGCGGATAATCAAACAGCAGCTGCCAGCGGTAGGGATAGCGATGAGCAAATTTCCAGTACGCCATCGCCAGCGCGCCCAGACGTTCATCGGGCGTGCCGGCTTGAAAGGTATCAATCTGGGCTTTCAGGCTATCCAGCGTTTCAAGGTTGACGTACTGAAGCAGATTGTTGAAGCTGCCATAGAGCTTGAGCAGCGTGCTGGGCGCACAGCCAACGTCGCGAGCGATGGAGCGCAGGGACAGGGCATGTATGGGATGTTGCTTGAGCCAGCTGTCGCATGCCGCCATGACGCTGGCGTGCAGCTCTTCCGGTGAATGCTGTCTTGGGCGCGCCATGAAAATTCCTGCCTGTTATATTTTGTGATCGAACACTGTTTTCATACAGCATATCCAGCCTGTCTTTAAAAGCAAGAGTTATTCCCGAGGCTGCAAATGCAGGGGCTGTAAACCATCCTTGTGCATGGATACATGACATTTCAAAGTTTTCCTTAATACGGCTGAAATATCTGGTGTTATCTTCGCGTTTTCAGGAGGGGCTGCCATGGCAGGGCGTTTATATATTGAAGCGTTAAATACCGCCCGGCTTCTGGATGGGATCGTGACCGACAGTCCCATTATTGCCAGTCCCAACCTTGCGCCCAGGCGCTGGCTGTCGATGCTGCGTCTGGAACAGGGCCATATCCATCTGGGACGCGCCTTCTGGGGCATGACGCCTGCCTGGCTCAAGGTCCTGGACCATGCCCCGCACTGCGCGCGAGCAGAATCCCTGGATGAAAGACGCATGTTTCGTGAAGCCTTCAGCGCTCGGCGCTGCCTGATTCCGGTCTCGGGGGTTTATATATGGAAACAGCTGCCGCGACAGAAACAGCCCTTTCTGGTCACCCGGACCGATCGCGAGCCCTTCATGCTGGCGGGCATCTGGTGTCGCTACATGACCGACACCCGAACGGCCTTTGATTCCATGGCATTGATTACGGTCGGCGTGGATGCGCCTCTTACGCCCCTGACCGAGCGCTTTCCTGCCGTGATTGCACCGGATCAGGCCACGACCTGGCTTTCTCCCGAGACACCACTGACGCAGGCACGTGAACTGCTGGCTCCGGCACCTTCTGCCCTGCTGGGCGCCTTTCCGGTTGAGCGCCTGGTCAATGACCCGGCCAATCAGCACTGGCACTGCGCCCGCCCGACAGGGCACATGATGACCGCCACGCGCGGTGCCATACAGGCCACCGGGCCCCGATCACCCTAAAAGACACCTTCAGCGTACAGGCCGGTTACCGGCCCTGATCACGCGACCGAGATCGATACCCATGACCATGACGACAAATACTTCTTCCCGCAGTGGAGAGAACCATCGCATCATCCCCGCTCCGGGTGACGACGCTGACTATCAGCCGCTCAGGCTCGACAACGGCCTGCAGGTCGTTTTGGTGCATGACCCCAGAGCCGAACGTGCCGGCGCGGCGATGAATGTGGCCACCGGCAGCGCCTTCAACCCCCCGCAATTTCCGGGCCTGGCGCATTTCCTTGAACACATGCTTTTTCTAGGTACTGACCACTACCCTGACCCCAACGACTATCAGCAGTTTTTGAGCGAGCATGGCGGCCATCACAACGCCTTTACCGCGCCTCGTGATACCAACTACTTCTTTGACATCGCACCGGAGGCTTTTGCTCCGGCACTGGCACGCTTTAGCCGCTTTTTTATCGCCCCGACGCTCGATGAAGCCTATGTCGAGCGCGAGCGACATGCCGTCAATGCCGAGTATCAGGCGCGACTGCAGGACGATGGCCGGCGCATCGAGGACGCCCTGAGTCAGGCACTCAATCCCGACCATCCCTATAACCGCTTCAGCATCGGCAATCTCGACACGCTCCGGGACCATCCGCAGGCGTCCCTGCGTGACGCCCTCGTAGCCTTCCACGACGCGCACTACGATGCCAACACCATGTCACTGGTCCTGACAGGCCCACAGTCGCTGGAGACCCTCTCTGCCATGGCCCGGGATCACTTCAGTGAAGTGCCTGATAAAGGCCTGACACCGCGCACCATTGACCAGCCACTGGCCATCGATGAGCAACTGCCCGCGGCAATCGCAGTACAATCGCTGCAACATCAGCATCAGGTACGCTTTCTCTTTCCCATTCCCGATCCTGAAAGGGACTACCGTCTCAAGCCGGTGTCATTTCTGTCCCACATGATCGGACATGAAGCTCCGGGCAGCCTGCTGGCATGTCTGCGCCAGCGCGGCTGGGCAGACGGCCTCTCTGCCGGCAGCGCCCGCGCCGATGGCCATCGCGCCTTCCTGATGGTCAACATCGAACTTACGCCCCAGGGCAGCAAGCATCTGGAAGAGATTCAGGCCTCGCTCATGGCCTGGATTGAGCTCATTCGCACCCAGGGCGTGGAAGCCTGGCGCTATGACGAGCAGGCCCGCGTCGTCGAGCAGCAGTTTCGCTTTCAGCAGCGTCAGACACCTGCCCAGCAGGCTACCAGCCTGTCGATGGCAATGGCACGCTATCCCATTGAGGATGTGCGTCGGGCAGGCTTTGTGATGGAAGGCTTTGACGGTACTCGCATCCATGAGTATCTCAACGCAATCACGCCTGACAGGCTGCTGCGTCTTTACAGCGGCCCGGAGGTCACGGGCGAACAGCGCTCACCCTGGTTTGACACGCCCTGGCAATACGCGCCCGTCAGTCAGTCGGATGGCAATATTGCCATTGATGGCCTTGCCCTGCCGGCGGCCAACGAATTTATCGCGCAGGATCTTGCACTGCTGGATAGTGACACGGCGGGTACCGAATGCATTATCGATACGCCGGGGCTGGATCTGTGGCTGCATGCGACAAAAGCATTTGGCGCGCCACGCGTGGAGTGGCGCATCAGCCTGCAGAGTCCGAGGGCGGGTGAAAATGTTCAACGGGCGGTCATGACCGAGCTGCTGGCACGGTGGCTGGAAGACAGCCTGTCCGATGCATTGTACCCGGCCCGCCTGGCCGGTCAGGGCATGAGCGCTCATGCCCACGCCCGCGGCATGACGCTCTCGCTCTCCGGCTGGCGCGACCGTCAGGCGCTGGTGATGACGCAGACGCTTGAACAACTCATGCACGGCGAGATTGACGATCATCATTTTCAGCGCGTTAGCCGCAGCCTCAAGCGGCGCTGGCAGGACGAACCCAGTTCAGCCCTGCATGAGCAGCTCCACCGCGCCCTGGTGCAGACCCTGATCACACCGACCTGGCCCAGTGAAGCCCGGTTGGCAGCGCTGGAGGAGATCACGCCCCGGGCGCTGCGGGACTTTCGTGAGCAGTGGCTGAGTGCGCTGCATGTGCAGGCGCTGGCCGCCGGCAATATCACGGCGACCCAGACCCGCCAGCTGGGCGAAACCCTGCAGGCGCAGCTCTCACCCGGGGTAGCGCTTTCAGATATCCCCGAGCTGACGGTCCTTTCACCTCGCGCGACGCCGCCGCTGATGCGCCCGCAAAGCCGCCGACAGGACTCGGGTATTCTGCGCTATCTACAAAGTGAGGGCCGTACGCTGGCGGATCAGGCCTGCATGGCCATTCTGGGACAGATGATCAGTGCGCCCTTCTTCAATCAGCTGCGCACCGAACAGCAGTTGGGCTATATCGTTTCGGCGCGCTATCAGCCGCTGCTTGAAGCGCCCGGACTGGCGCTGTTGGTACAGTCACCGGATCACGATACGGCGACCCTGCTGGCGCGTATTGATCAATTCCTGCAGGGTTTCGACAAGATCGTTACGGGAGTGGACGAAGCAGGTATCAGCCCCTACCGGCAGGCCGTTGCCGAGCGCCTTGTCGAGCGAGAACAACGCTTGGGCCAGTTGAGTACACGCCTGTGGCAGGAACTGGCGCACGGCTGGACCGGCTTTGACCGTCGCGAGCAGCTGGCGGCCGCCGTCAGCCGTCAGCGCCCTGAGGATATTCAGATGGCCTGGCAGGCGCTACGGGCCCGCCCGGTGCTCAATACAGGCGCCGATGGTGCCGTACCTGCCAATATTGCTGATGCCCCCTGGCAGTCTTTCCTGACCACGCCGCAATAGGCCTTCAACCGTGACGCTGCAGGCCTAATCAAAGGCCTGCGGCGGCATCATGCCTTCAACGTGCATTACCAGCTCTTCGATACACTGACGATCGGCATCGCTCATGTGCGCAAACTCTCCGTTGAGCCGTTCGATCTCGCGGGCAAAGCCGGTCAGCGTCATGGCAGCCACCTTCGGGTCATTCATGCGCTCCCAGCGATCATTCTCCCAACGCTCACGCTCCTCGCTGTTCAACACCTCGGGGTAGTTACGCGCCTTGTAGCGAAAGAACATCTCCTCCAGGCGGGGGTCCTGAAAGGAAGGACGCAGCGCCTCGAGCGTCTCGACCGGCGTTTCCCGAACACGACTCATCTCGCGCTTGTCACTGCCCGAGAAAAAGCCCCCCGAGTAAAGCATCAGGTCGGGATCGGAAGGCGGCTCCGGCGGCGCACCACTGAATGCCTGTGCCACGCGTGTTGCGATATCAGCACTGCCGGCGAGCTGCTGCCAGTGCTGCTCGGCCTGTGCCCGGTCAATGCCCAGACGTTCGGCTACGGTGTCATCCACGGCCTTGATCGGCATCAGCACCGGGCTGCGGTTGAGATGGATCACCTTGAGCGGAATACGGGTGGTGCCTTCTGCAAGCTCATCGGCGCTGGCAAAGACGCGCTCGGCAATGGCCTCGGGACTCAGTTCAAACAGCGGCGTCGGATCCATGGCCAGATCCACCACAATCACCCCATTGGGGTTGGTCGGGTGCATGGCCAGTGGCGCAATCAGCGCGCTGCAGCCGCGACTGGCCGGATAACGCCGCGAGATGTGCAGCATGGGTTTTCGCGTGTTGACGTCCAGCAGAGAGGCGACCCGGCGCTTGTCGCGAAGCCCCAGCAGATAGTCAAAGAGCTTTTCGTTGCGCGAGCGTAGAAGCTTCGCAAGCTCGATGGTGGCCCGAACGTCGGCCAGCGCATCGTGGGCATCGCCGTGCTCGATACCGTTGGCCACGCTGAGCTTTTCAAGCTTGAAACTGGGGCTGCCATCTTCCCGTCGTGGCCACTCGATGCCCTCTGGACGCAGTGCGTAGAAGGCACGTACGGCATCGATCAGGTCCCAGCGAGAGTTACCGTTTTGCCACTCGCGCGCATAGGGGTCAATGAAGTTGCGATAGAAAAGATGGCGCGTGACTTCATCATCAAAGCGCAGCGAGTTATATCCCAGCGTGCAGGTATCGCCCTGCTGCATCATGGCCAGAATGCGCCCGGCAAACTCGGTTTCGGGTACGCCGCGACGCGACGCCTGTTGCGGTGTGATACCGGTCAACAGGCACGCCACCGGCTGAGGCAGATAATCATCACTCTGACGGCAGTAGATGACTTCGGGCTCACCGATTTCATTGAACTGCGCATCGGTTCGGATGGCAGCAAACTGGGAGGGACGATCACGGCGCGGGTCAGCACCGAAGGTCTCATAGTCATGAAAGAGAAAGCTGGCCGACAAGGCAGTGGCTCCAGACAAGAATCACGGGACAGGAAGGTACAGACGACAGCGCCCTTTCAATGCTCGATGTCATTGAAAGGGCGCATGCGTGCGGATGTTCAGCCGCGGTTGGGCAGGGTCACGTTAAGCTCCAGTACCGAACAGTCATCCTCGCTGTCCAGACTGATATTGATGGCGTCCTGCTCGACTTCCACATAGCGGCGGATCACCTCAAGAAGCTCACGCTCCAGCATGGGCATATAGTCGGGCTGACCACGCTGACCACGCTGATGCGCCACGATGATCTGCAATCGTTCCTTGGCAACCGACGCAGACTTCTTGCGCTCACGCTTTAGAAATTCCAGTAGTTTCACCGACGCCCCCCGCCGAAGATCCGACTCAGAAAACTTTTCTTTTGTAGCTGGTGGAAGCGTAGCGGCTTTTCATCTCCCAAAAGCCTGGCCACGGTATCACTATAGGCCTGACCGGCATCGCTGTCCTGATCATGTGTCACCGGCACCCCCGAGTTGGACGCGCGCAGCACGGCCTCGGACTCCGGAATCAGACCGATCAGCTTGATCGCCAGAATTTCCTGGATATCTTCCAGATTCAGCATATCACCGCTGTCGACCCGATTGGGGTCATAGCGGGTAATTAAAAGCCGCTCAACGACCGGGTCCTGCGCCTGCTCGGCACGACGTGTCTTGGATGCCAGCAACCCCAGAATGCGGTCGGAGTCACGTACCGAAGAAACTTCCGGGTTGGTCACCACGATGGCTTCATCGGCAAAATACATCGCCAGCTGCGCACCACGCTCTATCCCGGCAGGCGAGTCACATACGATATAATCAAAATCCTCTGCCAGCTTTTCGAGTACCTGCTCAACGCCCTCAAGTGTCAGGGCATCCTTGTCGCGGGTCTGTGAAGCGGGAAGGATATAAAGATGGTCGGAGCGCTTGTCGCGGATCAGGGCCTGATTGAGCCCCGCCTCGCCCTGAATGACGTTGACCAGGTCGTAGACCACGCGACGTTCGCAGCCCATGATCAGGTCGAGATTACGAAGGCCCACATCAAAATCGATAACGACGGTCTTGTTGCCTCTCAAGGCCAGACCGGTAGCGATGGCTGCCGCGCTGGTGGTCTTGCCGACCCCGCCCTTTCCTGATGTAACGACGATGATCCTGGCCAAAATGCGCTTCCTGTAACTGTTGCGTTGTAAGGTGGGCTTCGCGGTCAGACGAGTGCTTCTATGGATAACTGATCATCTCTGAGTCTGACCTGAACCGTCGTGTTGAGCAGTGACGGGTCGATATCCTCAAGGCGCTTGTAATTGCCCGCCACTGACAAAAGCTCTGCATGCAGCTCATGACAGAAGATGCCGCATTCACGATCACCATGGATACCTGCCAGGGCGCGCCCCCGCAAGGGGCCATAAACATGGACACTACCGGCAGCCAGTACCTCGGCACCGGCATTGACGGCGCCCACGACCACCAGATCGCCCTCGGCGGCACTGATCTGCTGCCCTGAGCGCACCGTGCCACGAAAGATGCGACCACCGCTGCCGGACGCTTCTACCACGGCGGCCGGCTGGGGCGGCGGCGCTACCGAGGCCAGCGTGCGCGACTCGCGTGACTCCTGAGGTGGAAACCAGCCCAGCCCCAGCGCCCATGCCGACTGCTTGATTCCTTCGCTTCCGCCCCTTACCGCTACCGGCAGCAGCTTGTGCGAACGACAAACGGCACAAAGACGCTCCAGCGCCAGTGAGGTATCATCGAGTTTTTCAACACTCAATACCACTGGCGTATGCTGAAAAAAAGCCGGCGACTGGCTAAGCTTGCCTGCCAGTTGCGCACTGATACGTTCGGGGTCCGAGCTATTAAGCTCCATGACCGTCATGGGCAGCATGCCGCCCTTGAACGTAAAGGCAGTGGCCGTCTGATCCACCTTGAGACTCATGCCCGGTTTCCTGTCGGATAATGAATGAACGCCCTGAGCGATGATAATGTTTCCGGGTCATGATCATACGGTGTGTGCCGGCATCTGTCAGGTGTCGCCAGTTGCCGACGCCCCCCGAAAGGGGACTCTGGTACACACCCCCTGGCCTGTTATTATCGCCCTGACGTCAAAACGCCCGTATCGCCCGGTCCTCAGCCACCGCCAGTTGCCTGGAAAGACATCGATCTCATGCCCGGATTTCTACAACGTCTATTTACGCCGCGCTGGCGTCACAATGATCCCCGTATTCGTCAGGAAGCCATTGCCGGCCTGAACGTCGAGCGCGATCGCGAAAAGCTCGAGACCCTGCTTCATGATGACAATGTTGAAGTACGTCATGCAGCACTTGAGCGGCTGGCCACGCCAGAACGCTATCGTGAACTCCTGAACACCAATGATGCCGGCTCACCGCTGCATCGTACGCTGCTTGACACGCTCACCGGCCGGGAGCGCACCCTGCTGTCACTGGAACAGCGCGAGCAGGTGGTAGGAACGCTGACCGAGCCGGCCCTGCTGACCCACGTTACCGCGCATGCCGACAATCAGCAGCTCCGGCTGGCCGCGCTGGCCCGTATCGAGGATGAAGAGACGCTGATCGAGCAGGCCTGTCAGAACTCGATTGCCGGCGTGCGCCAGGCTGCGGCAAGCCGAATCGACACTGACGAGGGGCTTGAACGTCTTGCGCGTGAAGCGAAGCGTGACAAGCAGATCATGCGTAGCGCGCGCGACCGGCTCAATCAGCGTCGCGAGCAGCGCCGTGACCAGGATGCCCGCCAGCAGCGCCGTGACGACCTGATCCAGGCCATGACCCGGCTTTCAGACCAGCAGTGGGAGCCCATGCTGCCGGCCCGCTATCGCCACCTGGTGCGCGAATGGCGCGCGCTGGCTGAAGATGCCGATGAATCACAGCACCAGCGGTTTCACCGGGTAGAACAGCTCACGCACAGCCGTGTGATTGAACATGACAATGCCCAGCGTGAAGCACAGGCGCGCGAGCAGGCCATGGACATGGCGCGACGCGACAGCCAGCGCATCATCAATTCACTGAACCAGGCCCTGAAAGATCTGGAGCATCGCGCCACACTCGACGCCCAGGATGTGGCTCAGCTGCAGGCGCATTTCAGACTGCAGGCCGAACAGTGGCGTGATCTCACCGACCGTATTGCCCCAAGCCAGGAAGATCAGAAGCATTTTGAAGCACTGCTGCAAAGGGCAAGCGAGCTGACGTCAGCGTGGCAACGCTTCGAGGAGCATCAACAGGCGTTGAATGATGCCATCGACCAGCGCGACTTCCCGACCATCGAGCAATTAAAGCGCACCATCGCCTGGCCGGGCGGATTGCCCTGCCCGGGCCTGCTCACCCATCTGCCCGAACCCGCAGCCGTGTCCGACAGTGCCCCGGCACCCTCGCGCCCCGCGCTCGACCCGGATCAGTTTCAACACTCCCTCGATCAGCTGGAAAGCCAGCTTGATCGTGGCGAGCTCCAGGAGGCCACACGTCTGCTGGACAGCCTGATGCAGCGCCGCCATCGCCTGCCGGCGGACAAGCGCGACAGCCTGCAGGCCCGACTCAACCAGCTCGGCCAGCGCACGCATGAGCTGCGCGACTGGCGCAACTTTGCAGCAGCGCCCAAGCGCGAGCAGCTGATCGAGGGCATGGAAGGACTTGCCGCGGCAGACATGGATGAACCCACCCGTGACCAGCAACACCGCCGCATGGTGCGCGACTGGAAGGCACTGGGCGATGCCGCCGCCTCGCGCGAGCGCTCTGTCCGCTTTCGTCAGGCCTCCGATCAGGTGCGTGAACAGCTCTCGGCGTTCCATCAGCGTCGCGATCAGCAGCGCGAGAACAACATGGCCGAGCGGGAAAGGCTCTGTGAGCAGCTGGAAACGCTGGTCAGCCACACCGCGGCCACTTCCGACCCCGACAGCCTGCGCACCATTCGCGATCGTGCCCGTGAAGCATGGCGTCAGTGGTCCCCCGTGCCTCGCGCCCGGGAAGGTGAGTTGCGTCAGCGTTTCACCAGATCACTGCGGGCGCTACAGACCCTGATTGACCAGCAGGCGCGCGCCGTGGCCCAGGCCAAGCAGGCGCTGGTCGATGAGATTCGTGAACTGGAAGAGAGCGATATCGATGACGAACGCCGTGCCGACATGGCCAAGGCGCTGCAGACCCGATGGCGCGAACTCGGGCGCGCCCCGAGAGGCGAAGAGCAGACCCTGTGGCGCGCCTTCCGCCAGCACTGTGACGCCATTTTCGAGCGGCGCAACGCCCAGCGTAACCATAAACGTCAGCAGCGTGACAGCCGCATTGACCAGATGCAGGCATTGATCGACCGCCTTGATGGGTGGATGCCTGAAAGTGTTGCCGAGCAGGTGACCCTGGATGAGGCCGAGAAGGAAGCAGATGCGCTGATGCCCCTGCCCAATGGCCCGCGCACTGCCGGCATGCTCAAGCGCTGGGAAGGCATCCTTCGAGATCGTCGGGAGCGGCTTGATCGTCTGGCTCTGGGTACGCTGGCCGAGCGCTGGCAACAATGGCAGCCATTGCTGGAAGCGCACGTGGAAGCGGACAGCCGCGCCCTGACCGGCGCACCCGCCGAGAATGTCGAAGCGACACTACACCTGTCTCCGCAGGCCATGGAGGCCCACAGGCTGCGCAATGAGCGTCGCGCGACCGGCGAGCAGGACAAGGCGCGCGAATGGCTGGAGCATCTTCGTGTGCACCTGTCCGTACTGGTGGATGCACCGCTGGGTGGGGAAGATTCCTCACGGCGTCTGGATGTTCAGGTGGCCCGGCTCAATGACGCCATGGGCAACATGACAGGCCCCATGGAAGAGCTCGAGCAGCTGCAGTGCCGACTGCTGGCCAGCGGCCCGATCGACCGTGATGACTGGCAGCGCATGGCGCCTCGCCTTGAGACACTCATGGCCATGTTGCAGGAATCTGACACAGACGGTTGACACCACAGCAAAATCGCGTAAGATGCACAGCACGTCGATGCGGGGTGGAGCAGCCTGGTAGCTCGTCGGGCTCATAACCCGAAGGTCGTCGGTTCAAATCCGGCCCCCGCTACCATCGACAAACAGTTTATTTAGCCGACCTCAGGGTCGGCTTTTTTACGTCTGGTGTTTGGGTGCAGCCCCATACCCTGCTGTCCGAGCGGTCGTCGGTTCCCTGTTTATTTCAACACCAGCGGCCCCCGCTGCCAGCGACAAACCGTTTATCAGGCCGACCTTGGGGTCGGCTTTTTTACGTCTGGCGTTTGGGTGCAGTCCCATATCCTGCTGTCCGAGCGGTCGTCGGTTCCCTGTTTATTTCAACACCAGCGGCCCCCGCCACCAGCGACAAACCGTTTATTTAGCCGACCTTGGGGTCGGCTTTTTTACGTCTGGCGTTTGGGTGCAGTCCCATATCCTGCTGTCCGAGCGGTCGTCGGTTCCCTGTTTATTTCAACACCAGCGGCCCCCGCTGCCAGCGACAAACCGTTTATTTAGCCGACCTCAGGGTCGGCTTTTTGACGTCTGGCGCCTGCCAAAAATTCCGGCGCGCTCTATCCGAACAAAATAGCCGTCAGCTCCCTGCTTATTTCACTCCGGCGCTCAGGCCCGCTATTTCGCTCCCTTGTGTCATGATTTATTCGTGCTGCGACTGATACAGCGGTGCCGGTGCGATCCGCCCGATGCCCGGCAACTTGATGGCCAAATCCAGTGGATCGACCCCAAAGACCAGTCCCAGTAGATTGAACTCAAGGCCTTCATCACGGGCCACCATGATCCCGAGCAGACCATAAAGGGAAATCTGATAGCCTGTGCCGCTGGGCGCCGGTCCGAAGAAATGCCCCAGCGGACGCGCCCCATCGATCAGGTAATCCTTGCCCAGCGCCAGCGAGGGCATTTCCACCTCAAGCTCGGGCACCTGACGTATCAGCCAGGCAATGAACGTATTGCTGTTGGGGCCGGGAAAAACACGATAGCGCTGCGGCCAGGGATACTCATCAACCGCCTGCTCGATATGAGCGATGGCGCGTGTCGCCTGATCACCCCGCAGATCCGCCATCAGATGCGGGCGCTGTCCAAACCACTCGCGATCCGGCGTGCCGTAACGCATGCGTACGGTGGGCTGACGCCAACCCTGCACCTCATAGGTAGTGTAATGACTGGCACCTGCCGCCTTGACGGCAATCCAGGTATGCATGGCAAAGGCACCGCGCCAGGCGAAGGCGCGAGCGCCGTAGAGCTGGACCACGGCGCCATCAAAGGCCTCGGCCCGAGGCGCCAGACCAGCGGATTCTCGTCCGGCACTGGCCCAGCCAGTACGCGTATCGATACCGCCCAGCCACCACACGATCGCAGGTCCTGTCAGCAACAGCGCCAAAAGCGCCGCTATTCCTGCCAGCCCCTTGATCAGCATCATGATTCCTCTCTTCCTGTGAACATGGCGTCTGTCATTGCGCATTGACTGCCTGCATGTCCGGTTCACCTTCCCTATTTGGCGCAGCGTCTTGAATTCATCGCCGGCCAGCGCCATAAACACCCTATATTCCAACGCGTCATGAATCCCCTTCAGCAAGAGTTTGCCATCATGCAGATCGTTGATCCCAAAACCGGTGAACCCATGGGCGCACCGTCACCACAGCCCGGCCAGAGCGCCGGCGGCGCTGTCGATGCCTCGCAGTTTATCGTTGATCTCGACATGTCCAACTTCCAGCAGGTGGTACTGGAAGGCTCCATGCACATTCCCGTGGTGCTGGAGAGCTGGGCGCCCTCAAGTGAATCCTGCAGGACCCTGATGCCGGTACTGGAAAAGCTGGCCCATGAGTATCAGGGCACGTTCATACTGGCAAAGCTTAATATCGAAGAGCAGCAGCAGATTGCCGCGCAGCTGGGCATTCGCTCGGTACCGGACGTCAAGCTGATCATGCAGGGCCAGCTGTATGATCAGTTCCAGGGTGCGCTACCGGAACGTCAGATCCGTGAATGGCTCGGCAAGCATATCACCGCTCCTGAAGGCGGCAGTGAAAGCATCGAGGAGCAGGCCCGGGCCGCGCTTGACGCCGGCGACACGGCAACAGCTCGCGCGCTTTTTGAAAAGCTGATCAGCGAAAATCCCGACGATCACAGCTATCGCATCGACATGGCGGGCGTCATGACCCGTGAAGGCCATTTTGACGATGCGCTCAGTGTTCTCGATGCCCTGCCGCCAGAGCATCGTGACGGCGTCAAGGCCCGCGGTGTGCGCGCCCGTATCGACTTCGCTCGTGAGGCCCTCTCTACAGAAGATATCGCGGCCATGTCAGGCCGTGATGACAGCGAAGCGCAGTTTCAGCGTGCCCTGCGCGCCGTGGCCGATGGCGACTACGAACATGGCCTTGAAGGTCTGCTTGAACTGATGAAGCGCGATCGCGCCTACGGTGAAGACGCCGCGCGCAAGACGCTGCTGCGCGTCTTTGATGCCCTTGGTGGCGACCATCCGCTGACGGTCGCCTACCGTCGGCGCATGTTTACCCTGCTGTACTGATCACCCACCGCTTCATCGAACGCCCGGCCTCCCAAAAGACCGGGCGTTTTTTTGCCTTTACGGCTCGTCGCCTGTACCCAGCAGCGCATCCATGCGTATCAGGGCCTGTTCCAGCAGGGCCCGCTCGGTGCCGAAATTAAGCCGGGCAAAACCGGGCCAGCCAAAATCGGCGCCATTGTTGAGCGCCACCCGGGCACGCATGAGCACTTCCTTTTGCGGCATCTCGCCAAGACCGGCCTCACGCAGATCCAGCCAGGCCAGATAGGTCGCCTGCGGCACACTCAGATGTACACCCGGCCAGCGCGCCACGAAGGATTCGATCAACGCCAGATTGTCGCGAAGCTGTGCCAGCAGTGCCTGGCGCCAGGGCTCACCATGCGCGTAGGCAGCTTTGGTTGCCGTCTCGCCCATGATGTTTTCCGAGGGCATCAGTCCCAGGCAGCCCTTCTTGAACCGTGCACGCAGATCGTCATCACTGATCACCGCGCAGGCGCTGGTGAGTCCTGCCACATTAAAGGTCTTGGACGCTGCCCATAGCGTGATGGTACGTGCCGCCAGTCGCGGCTCGGCCATGGCCAGCGGGCGATGCGCACTGCCGTCCAGAATCAGGTCACAGTGCAGCTCATCGGAGCAGACCAGCAGATCATGACGCTCGATGAAATCGGCCAGCCGGGAGAGCTCTTCATCGTCAAAGACACGCCCGGTCGGATTGTGTGGATGACACCAGAGCAGCAGCCGGGTGCGCGGCGTGACCGCCGCCTCCATGGCCTCGAAGTCCAGACGCCACAGCGGATCATCAGAGCTCGGCGCACGCATGGGGGCCACCTGCGTGGTGCGCCCGGTATTGTCGGCCACCTTCAAGAAGGGCGGATAGATGGGTGTGACGGTCAGCACACCATCGCCGGGCTCGGTCAGGGCGAGACTGGCCACATGCAGTGCCGGCACCACGCCGGGCAGCCAGTGCTGCCAGCCAGGCTCGATCTCCCAGCCATAGTGCTCGAGGCTCCACTGACACAGTGCCTGTTTCAGGTCACGGTCGGCATGGGTGTAGCCAAATACCGGATGGGCCAGACGCTCGGACAGTGCCGTCTGAATGGCCGGGGCCACGGCAAAATCCATGTCGGCTACCCACAGCGGCAGCACATCCTCGTCATACAGATGCCATTTGGTGGTAGGGTACATCCGCCGATCCAGCGGTGTCGTAAAATCAAAGGCGGCACTATCGTGCGACATGCAGACTCCCCGGGATGCAGATCCGGTCAGACACTGACCGAAGCGTGATTGAATACGTGATGTCGTGATGCCGGCGGCATCGTTTCCTTGTCCGAGCCGATTTCTGAACAGACACGTCATGACCGATAGCGACTTTTATACCAGTGCCATGGCCGGCTTGCCCTCCCTGATCGAGCGCTGGCTCGAGATTGGCGAGACCACGCCGGCCAAACTGGGCATCATTCTGGCCGATACCGCCCGCATCGCCCGCCTGGGTGACCCGGCGCACGACCCGGACGGCGACACCCTCAAACGCTGGGCCGCCCCTGCCTCAAGGGCCGATCATCCGCCCACCTGGGCCACTCGCAGCGCCCTTTTTCTGCTGTCCCAGATGCCGGCACACCCGCTGCCAAGGACACCGTCGCAGTGCGATGGCTGGGCCTGGGCCTGGGTACGACTGCGCCCCTGGGAAAGCCTTGAACAGGCACGCGAGGCACTGCCGGCCTGGCTTGCCCCTGCACTTGAGGAGCGTCTGCCCCATGCCTGGCAGGATTACAGCGCACAGCGGCTTGTTTGAGACCTGCGTCATGCAAAGGCTCAGCGCTGACGCCTGATCGGCGACTTGGGCTTGAAACCGGCCGGGCGAGTTGAAAGCCAGCGGGCAAATTCGGCAATCTCGGGCTGTGTCAGCAGCGCCTCACGCGTGTGGTAATGCTCGGCCATCTCGCGCTCGCTGAGCACGCGATGAATATGGTTATGACAGGGGCGACAGATCATCAGAATGTCGCCTTTCATCTCTTCGCGACTGAAACGTTTGCGAAACCGCTTTCGCCCATGCAGCGCGCGTGGAATCAGATGATGACGGGTCAGCGTCACCCCCTGGCGTGTACACAGGGCGCAGCAGTTTTCTACAGAGGCATCGTTTTCTGACATGGCGTCTCCCTGGCAGGCGACATTGCATGAATCCGACAAGCTGATGGTCAGTATAAGATGGCCGCGCACGCCTTGCCGGTGGGCAGGGGCGTGTCTATGATGCATACCCGTTTTCGCGCAGACTGCGTCTGCCCCTTTCCTTTCAAGAGCGTGTGCCCTGCGCCCGCGTCGAACTGCCTATCCAACCATGATCATTCGTACCGACCACGCCCCCAGCGACGCCCAGCTCGATATCATCACCCAGCAGCTGGGTCGCACGCCGCGCGGCCTTCAGGCCGTCAGCGCCGAAGACAGCCGCGGTACGCCGCTGGCACTGCGTGTGGCCCCGCTGGTAGAAGGCAAGCCCTTTCCGACCCTTTACTGGCTCTGCAGTCGCGAGCTGACCGTGGCGCTGTCCCATCTTGAAGCCGATGGGGTCATCAAGCGCCTTGAGGCGCACCTCAAGGAAAACGAGGCGCTGCGGGAGGCCTATCGCCAGAGTCATGAAGCCTACGTCCAAAAGCGCTGGTCATGGATTGATGAGCACGAGCGCGCCGAGATCGAGCGGCTTGGTTTCACGAAGGCCCTGACCGAGCGCGGCGTGGGCGGCATTACCAACTGGCAGCAGGTACGCTGCCTGCATACGCAGTATGCCCATCATGTCAGCGACTACAACGCCATCGGCGCCTGGATTGATGAGCACTATCCGCAGGTTGCCGAAAGCGTTGGCTGAGCGCCGGACAGCAGCACCCGTCTGATCCACCAGCAGCAGGAATCGTCATGAAAAGCCATACCCGGCCCTTCGAAGGCCTCAGCGTCTGCGTTTACATGGGCTCTCGCAGCGGCCATGCCCCTCACTGGCAACAGCTGGCCGAAGCCGTCGGCGAGGGGATCGCCCGGCGGGGCTGGCGCCTGGTCTATGGTGGCGGACGCACCGGCCTCATGGGCGCCTGTGCCAGCGCCGCGCTGGCCGCCGGTGGCGAGGTGGTTGGCGTCATCCCGGACCACCTCGTTGAGCGAGAGGTGGCTCATACGGAACTGACCGAACTGCTCCGGGTGCCGGACATGCATACCCGCAAGGCGCAGATGGCCGCCCACAGCGACGCCTTTGTCACGCTGCCGGGAGGCATCGGCACCTTCGAAGAGTTCTTCGAGACCTGGACCTGGCGTTACCTGGGCCTGCACCGCAAGCCCATTGGTCTGCTCAATCACGAACGCTTCTTTGATCCCCTGCTACAGTTTCTGGATAACACGGTCGAGGCGGGGTTTCTCAACGCGGACACGCGCGCCACGCTGATCAGCGCCAGCACGCCGGATGACCTGCTGGACGCTCTTTTCGACTAAATCTCAACCTTTCAGGAGTAGCACCGCATGTATGCCATCGCCGTCAAGGATTCACACCTTCAATGGTGTGAGCACAATGATCTGCCCTCCCCCGGTGGCAGCGAAGTTCTGATCGATGTGGCCTGGGCGGGTATGAACCGCGCGGATGTGCTTCAGCGCGATGGCGGCTATCCACCCCCCAGGGGTGCCTCCGAAGTTCTCGGCCTGGAAGTCAGTGGCGTGGTCGCCAGCGTAGGAACGTCAGTCGAGCGTTTTCGCGTGGGTGATCAGGTCTGCGCACTGCTCTCCGGTGGCGGCTATGCCGAACAGGTCGTGGTCAACGAAGCACAGGTCCTGCGCATTCCCGAGGGCATGACGCTGCGTGATGCTGCTGCCCTGCCCGAGGTCTTTGCCACCGCCTGGCTCAATCTCTATATGGAAGCCGACCTGCGTGACGGCGAGCGGGTCTTGCTGCATGCCGGCGCCAGCGGTGTCGGCACGGCGGCCATTCAGCTCTGTCACGCCTTCAACAACCCCTGCTTTGTCACCGTGGGCAGCCAGGACAAGATTGATGCCTGCAAGAAACTCGGCGCTCAGGCCGGCTGGAATCGTCACGACGGCAGCTTTGTCGACGCCGTACAGGATTGGGGCGGTGTGGATGTGGTGCTCGACCCGGTGGCCGGTGAGTACATCGAATGGAACCAGCAGGTGCTCAATCTGGACGGCCGCATCATCCTGATCGGCTTCATGGGAGGCAAGGAAACCAAAGTTGACCTGGCCCGCATGCTGATGAAGCGCCAGCGTCTGATCGGTTCGACCCTGCGCTCACGTTCGCCGGCCGGCAAGGGCAGCGTCATGGACGCCCTGCATGCCCATGTATGGCCGCTTTTGGAGAATGGCCGCGTCAAGCCGCTGATCGATCGCACCTTCTCCATTCAGGAAGCCGATGAGGCCATGCGCTTTCTGGAGGAGAACAACAGTATCGGCAAGGTGCTGCTGAGTGTGTCAGGCGCCTGAGCCACACTACCTTTCATTGATGCCAGCATGAAAAAGCCCGAATCCACTGGATTCGGGCTTTTTCAATGATATCGATCGCAACAGCAACAGCACTATTGCAGGGCAGGTGCCCGCCCGGGCGATGAAGCCGGCTGCCGGGTAGCAGGCGCTTTTTCGCTATCAGACAGGCGCCAGTGCCTTGAGCGTTCGGGGTCTACCGGCAATCCCAGTTCGCCCTGATCAAAGGCGCGGGAAAGCCGCTGTGCAGCGCCGGCATGGCCGGCTTCGGCCGCGCGGGCATACCAGGTCACTGCACGATCTTCCCGACGGGCAAACTGGGTGCAGCCATGTTCATAGATGTGGCCGACCTGATACTGTGCTTCGGGATGACCGGCCTCGGCCGCCTGTACCATGCAACGCACGCCCCTTGCCTTGTCGCGTGCCGTGTGGCCACGGCGAAACAGCATGACGCCATAGGTGGACAATGCATCGACGTGGCCTGCATTGGCACAGCGTCGAAACAGATGCATGGTCAAACGGCGCTTTTGTACGGAGCTTTCCAGCCAGGGCGCCTGCATCAGATGCGATGCGAGACGATATTCAAGCTGTGTGAATACTTGAGCAGACCGCAGCATAACAACCAACCTTGTGAGTTCCAGTGTTCGAGTCCTGCTCTGCCTGCTCATAGCGTGGCAGGGATTGGGCATTGATGCGAACTACTGTTGCCGTGAAGGTGACTCATCACCTGCAGAGTAAAAACAAGGGGATGACCCCATCGTCGCGCGTTCCACCAGGCGTTGTTCACCCGGTGCGGCGAGGCCGGCAATATACGCCTGTGTGAAAGGCGACTCAAGCCCCGTGTTTGCCCGCGCATCGGCGCCCGTCTAACATGGGCATTCAACCGCGACACAAGGCTCTGGAGACCCCATGGAAAGACGTCCTCTCGGTGACAGTGGCATTACGGTCAGCCGGCTCTGTCTTGGCACCATGACCTTTGGCGAACAAAACAGTGAAACCGAGGCCCACCAGCAGCTTGATCGCGCACTGGCCGCCGGCATCGACTTCATTGATACAGCAGAAATGTATCCGGTTCCGCCGGGTGGCGAAACGCAGGGCCGCACGGAGGCCTATATCGGCAGCTGGCTGAAAGCGCGCGGACGTCGCGACGACATCGTGCTGGCCAGCAAGGTAGCAGGCGCCGGTCGCGGCATGGAGCATCTGCGCGGCGGGCCGAAACTTTCGCGCGAGCAGATCCATCAGGCCCTCGATGACAGTCTCAAGCGCCTGAACACCGACTATCTCGACCTTTATCAGTTGCATTGGCCGGACCGTCCTGCCAACTACTTCGGCAAGCTGGACTACCAGCATGAAGAAGCCCCGGACGCCACCCCACTGGAAGAAACCCTGTCGGCGCTCAAGGAAGCCGTGGATGCCGGCAAGATTCGTACCATCGGACTTTCCAATGAAACCCCCTGGGGCACCATGACCTGCCTGCGACTGGCAGAGACCATGAATCTGCCGCGCGTGGTATCGGTCCAGAATCCCTATAATCTGCTCAACCGCAGCTATGAAATCGGCATGGCCGAGATCAGCCACCGCGAAAATGTCGGGCTGCTGGCTTACTCGCCGCTGGCCTTTGGCGTGCTCAGCGGCAAGTATCTGGGCGGCGTGAAGCCCGAGGGCGCAAGACTGACCCTGTTTGAGCGCTTTCAGCGCTACAACTCAACGCTGGCCGAAGAGGCGACCTGGGCCTATGTCGATATCGCCCGACGCTTTGATCTTGATCCGGCCCAGATGGCGCTGGCATGGGTCAATACCCGCCCCTTCCTGACCAGCAACATTATCGGAGCCACCACGCTCGAGCAGCTCGAGCGCAACATCGCCAGCGAATCCATCACGCTTTCCGATGAGGTCATCGAGGCCATTGAGGGTGTCCACAAGCGTCTACCCAACCCCTGCCCCTGAGTCAGCCCCATCAACGCGACGATACCTGCATGACCCTCTGGCCTGGCACTGGCTTAACGCAGTCTGATGCCACCGCCAGAGGGGTTATAATCGTGACAACATGAGCGGAGAATCTGCATGCTGAGCGTGCTGTCCCCAGCCAAAACGCTGGATTTTGAAACACCTTCCGAAACGAGAATGGCCACGCAGCCGGACTATCTGGGCCAGAGCCGTCAGCTGATCGATATTCTGCGCGACTATTCACCGCAGGCCCTCTCACAGCTGATGGGCATCAGCGACAAGCTGGCCGGTCTCAATGTGGCCCGTTTCGAGCAGTGGCAGACACCGTTTGATGCAGACAATGCCAAACAGGCAATACTGGCCTTTCAGGGCGATGTCTATACCGGACTTGAAGCATCGCGCTGGAGCGAGGATGACCTTGAGTGGTCGCAGTCGCATCTGCGTATTCTGTCGGGGCTTTACGGCATGCTCAGACCGCTGGATCTGATGCAACCGTACCGCCTCGAGATGGGCACGAAGCTTGAAAACCCGGCAGGGCGCGATCTTTACGCCTTCTGGCGTGAGCGGCTGACACAGGATCTGGATCGTGCAGTGAGCGAGAGCAGCGGCGACAGGGTGCTGATCAACCTGGCCTCCAACGAATACTTTGGCGCCATCGACCGCAAGCGCCTGGGGGCCGATGTAGTGACACCGGTGTTCAAGGATGCCAAAAACGGGCAGTACAGGATCATCAGTTTTTACGCCAAGAAGGCGCGCGGCATGATGAGTGCCTGGATGGTGCAACAAAGGCTTGAGAAGCGCGACGACCTGAAAGCCTTTGATTTGGGCGGCTACCGCTACAATGCCGCCATGTCGGATCACGACAGCTGGGTATTTACCCGCGAGACGCAGTAACAGCAACGATGGTCAATTGACCACCATTCAATGATGCATTTATCGGGAGGATCTCTCATGCGTCATCTACTGATCACCCTGCTCATCGGTCTGATGAGCTTTGGCCTGGCCGTCGAGCATGCCGACGCCAAGCGCTTTGGCGGCGGCAAGAGCTTTGGCAGCTATTCCCGTTCGGCAAGCCCCAGCAGTAGTCAGGCCACCACGCCGCCACGTCAGGCCCAGCAGGGCACGCGCGCAGCCAATGGTGGCATGTCGCGCTTCATGGGCCCGTTGGCAGGCATCATGGCCGGCGGTCTGCTGGCGTCGCTGTTCTTTGGGGGCGCCTTCAACGGTATCCGCTTCATGGATATCCTGCTGATCGCCCTGCTGGGCTTTATCGCCTGGAAGGTACTGGCGGCGCGACGTCGAGCCACCAATACCGGCGCACATGAAGAGCAGCATCAGCCCCAGCAGCGTCAGGCGCATGACTTTGGCGGTGCTTCAAGCGGCTCTTCAAATAGTACTGCCGGTGGCATGGGCGGTGCGGCCATGGCCGGCAGCGAGCCTGCCTGGTTCAACCGCGAGCAGTTCCTGTCCGGTGCCAAGGAGCACTTCATGAACCTGCAGCGTGCCTGGGACAACAACGACTTCGAGAACATTCAGGAGTTTGTTACCCCTGAGCTTTACAACCTGCTGCGCAAGGAGCGTGCCGAGCAGAGCGCCAACAACCAGACCGAGGTCGTGCGTCTGTTTGCCGAACTGGGCGATGTGCGCGAATACGGTCAGCAGGCCGAGGCCACGGTGCTGTTCCACGGCATCATGAAGGAAGATGGCCAGGAGAACGAGTTCAACGAGACCTGGCACCTGATCCGCGAAGTGCGCGACCAGGCCCCCTGGTACATTCAGGGCATCGAACAGAACAACACCTGATCTCGATACCCTTTCATCAAAATGCCCCGCTCATGCGGGGCATTTTTTTATCTCGTCACATCCATCAGGACGCTTTTATATCAGCCTGCCTCAGGCATATACCGGCGTGTAACGCTCCAACGCCTTCTCGAGCGCGGCCACTCCTGCAGGTACATCGACCTGATGGCCCAGCGTTCTGACGCTTGCGCCCAGCGCATGCACGGTACGAAACAGATGATGCGTCCGGCACTGCTCACCCATCTGCCCGATACGAACGATATGGGCACCAAAGGCACCGGAGATCTCCACCCCATGGTGTCGAGAGATATGCTGCATCAGATCAGCCTGTGCCAGCCCCTGGGGCAAATGAATACCCACTACCGAGTTCAGCCGCGACGGCCCTTTTATATAGAGCTCAAGCCCCAGCCCTTCGATGCCCGCCTGCAATGCCCGTGAACAGCGTAAATGTCGATCAAAGCGCCTGGGGAGGGTTTCCTGACATACCAGCCGCAGCGCCTCATGCAGCGCCAGAATGCCCGACACCGGCGCCGTATAGTGATAGGACTTGTTGTACCAGAACTGATGCGCCAGCCGCGCATCCAGGCACCAGTGGGTCAGGGTGCGCTCCCGGGCCTCGATGACCTCCCAGGCCCGGTCGGAAAAGGCCACCAGCGACACGCCGGGAATCGAACTCAGCCCCTTCTGACCGCCGGTAATCACCACATCCACGCCCCAGTCATCCATCTCCAGCGGCATGGTGCTCAGCGTACACACAGCGTCGCAGATCACCAGACAATCGGCATCAGAAGCCACGCGACAAATAGCCGGCAGGGCATGATTGAACACAGTGCTGGAAGTCTCTCCCTGCACGATGGTGAGCACCCGCGGACGATGCGTACGAATGGCCTCGATGACCGCATTTTCATCAGCAGCACAGGTCACCCCGGCGTCCAGTTCCATGACATCCCCACCGGCGCGGCGGGCCATCTCGCCCAGTCGGCTGCTGAAAAAACCGTTATTGACCGTCAGCACCCGGGTGCCGGGGTCCACCAGATTGATGACCGCCATTTCCATCGCTGCCGACCCGGGCCCCGCCACGCCCAGAATGTGGCGCGACTCGGTCTGAAAGACGTAGCGCGACATTGCCTTCACCTGCTCGATGATGCGCGCCATGGTCTCACCCAGGTGATTGATGACAATGCCGTTGGCCGCTGCCACCCGGGCCGGAATGGGCACGGGGCCCGCGCCCATCATGAGCAGAGGCTCATCGGGCAGAATGCTTTCCAGGGGTTCGATATCAGGCACGCTGTAGGACATCACCATCTCCTTGAGAGGACATCAGGCAGGGCTCAAGCGCCATGACCAGCGGCGCCGGGACAGGCCTTCCAGTATGCCCATGGCCTGAAAACATCGACAAGCAGCAGTTCAACATTGCCTGATCAAGACAATGCTCTATAAAAAGGCGGGCGCCACGAGCGGTGGGGGAAAAAAGAAGGGAGCAAAGAAAGAGTAAGGAGAAAAACCACATGATGTCTGCAGGCACCAGACGGCCCCTGCAGACGGCTTCGAAAGACGCGCTTTCAGAGATGGGGAGTCAGACGTTGTCCCACTGCATGGTGATCTCGAACGCACCAGGCAGCAGCGCTGTCACGGCGCGCGCACGCTGCATGAGCGTGGCATAGTCATCGGCTACCACGTTGATGTGAGCCAGCTTGCGCCCGGCCCGCGGCGCCTTGCCGTAGCGGTGCAGATGCACGCCCTCAAGCGCCAGCAACGCCGCGCTGTCGCCCTCCTCGCCGATCACATTGACCATGCAGGTCAGACCGCGCGCGCTGGTATCGCCCAGCGGCAGCCCGGCGATGGCACGCAGATGGTTCTCGAACTGGCTGGTGACCGCGCCATTCATGGTCCAGTGGCCTGAGTTGTGCACTCTGGGCGCCATCTCATTGGCCAGAAGGCGGCCGTCACGCGTCTGGAAAAGCTCCAGCGACAATACGCCGACATAGTCCAGCTCGTTTAGAAGCGCCTGGATATACCCATCCGCCGTGGACTGCAGTTTCGCATCGACATCCGGCAGCGGCGCCACCGAATAGCGCAGGATGCCCTCTTCGTGCTGATTCTGCGTGATCGGGTACGAGCGCACCTCGCCGTCTCGCCCGCGCACGGCAATCAGGGAAACTTCCCGTACGAAATCCACGAACGCCTCGACCACCAGCTCGGCATGGCCGATCTCTTCCCAGGCGCTCGCAGCCTGCTCGGGCGTGCGCAACACTGCCTGGCCCTTGCCGTCATAGCCTTCGGTCGTGGACTTGGCCACTACCGGGCAACCCAGCTCACGTGCCGCCGCTTCAAGCGCCTCGGCGCTGTCGACCAGCCGATACTCGGGCGTGGGAATGCCCAGCTTCGAGAAAAGCGCCTTTTCCCGGGCGCGATGCTGGCACACCGCAATGGCACGACTTGATGGATAGACCGGTTTCACCTGCTCGATGCGCTCCAGAAGCGCCACCGGCAGATGCTCGAACTCGTAGGTGACCACATCAACCCGGGCGATGAAGTCCTCAAGCGTTGTGTCATCACTGCCGGTGAGGATATCGCCGATCCCGGCGCTGGGCGCGCTGCCCGGGTCCAGAAGCGTAAATTGCTGGCCCAGTGGCAGGCCCGCCAGCGCCATCATGCGTCCAAGCTGTCCCGCTCCCAGAATGCCGATCTGCATGGTTGTCTCTCGCTGATAAAGGGAAATGAGAAGGCACCCGCGTGCGGATTACTCGACGCTGGGATCAGGGTTGTCCAGGACGTTCCGGGTCTGCTCGGCGCGGAAATCCTCGACCGCGCGGCGAACGTCAGCGTCGTGCGTGCCAATGATCTGTGCGGCCAGAAGGCCGGCGTTGGTGGCACCGGCCTTGCCAATGGCCAGCGTCCCCACGGCAATGCCGCCCGGCATCTGGGCGATCGAAAGCAGCGAGTCCATGCCCTTGAGCGCCTTGGACTCCACCGGCACGCCGAGTACGGGCAGCGGCGTCTGTGAGGCCACCATGCCGGGCAAGTGCGCGGCACCGCCGGCGCCGGCGATGATCACCTCGATGCCCCTCTCGGCGGCGGTGCGGGCATACTCGAACATCAGATCCGGCGTTCGATGGGCTGACACCACTCGCGTCTCATATGCCACCCCCAGGCGGGTCAGCATGTTGACGGCATGCTCCATGACCGGCCAGTCGGACTTTGATCCCATGATCACACCCACGCGCGGCTGCATCGGCACTCCCCTTTCGGCAATGAACATTCGACAAGGACTTTCGAAAAGAAACAGAGCAGCGCCCGCGGTAGCCGCGGCGCTGCGTCATGCTGGAAAACCGTGCAGGATACCCGCTTGCCTGAAGGGGGGGAAGTCACCAGGCGGGTCCGGAAAGCCCGGGAGTGCCTAGTCCGTGTTGCGAAAGCGCTCGGGAATGGTGCGCTCAAAGCTTTCGCGCTGCTGAATGTTGTCCCACCAGCGCTGCACGTTGGGAAAATCGGCCATGATCTCGCGACCTTCCGACGTCATCATCACGTAGGCCATGATCGGCGCCAGCAGAAAATCCACATAGGAGATGGGTCCGGCCACCAGCCAGGTACGGGTGGCCAGTGACTGCTCCAGCAGCGAGAACTGATGACGCACCTTCGGCAGCGCGGCAGCCACCACCGCCTCATCCACCGGCCGTTCGAGCAGCGGGTTGATCACGCGCTGCCAGGCCAGCTCCATGATCATGGTCTGGTAGTAGTAGTTGTTGATCACCGCCGCCCACTGACGCATGTCGACCCGATCATCGAGCTGGCGCGGCACCAGGGCCGGCGCCGGGAAGTGGCCTTCCAGAAACTCGGCAATGGCGTCGGTTTCATACAGAATGCGCCCGCCGGTCTCCAGGGCCGGCACCTTGCCAAAGGGATGGCGGCGCAGATGCTCGGGGGTATGGGTTTCTCCCTTGAGCACATCGACGGCCACCTGATCGTAGGTCACGCCCTTTTCCAGAAAGAGCATACGCACCGTGCGCACGTAGGTACTGCCGTCAAAACCATAAAGAATAAAGTCGCTCACACAGTGACCCCTTGAGTCTTCGCACTGCCGGTTGTGTATTCACCCATGAATACACGCCGGTTGCAGGATTTAACACAACCGTAGACGTATCGGCCCGCGATGCGCCACATCCGGCGACAAACGCTTTCCGCGGGCGAGCATCTCGAGTCTGTTCCGTCGCGTCAGATCGGCCGCCACCCGGCGAACCTCATCCATGTGCTCGCGCCAGTGCGCCTGATCATAAAGGGCGCGGGCCACCTCGGACGGGCAAAAGCTCTTGTCACGACCACGACGCTCGGCCAGTGCCATCAGCGTCTCGGCAATGGCTTCCTCGCTGACCTCCCTCATGTGAAGGACAGCTGTATCGTGCTGTCGTGCACAAAGCAGAGCTTGTTGCCTTCGATATCGCGACAGTAGGCGGCGTAAAAATCCGGCCCGTAGCAGTCGCGAATGCCCGGAGGCCCCTCACTGACGCCACCGCTGGCCATGACCCGACGCCAGACATCATCAATGCTTTCCCGACTGGGCGACATGAAGCTGACCTGCGCGCCGTTGCCCCAGGTCGCCGGCAAACCGTTGAAGGGATATTGAATGACAAACAGCGGCCAGTGCCTGCCCGGGTAGTGCCAGATGGCATCGGGCGGGCCACCATCACGCTCGCTGGGCAGGCGTACCAGTCCAAGGGGTTCCAGTACATGATCGTAGAAGGCGGCCAGACGCGGCAGGTCACGGGCACCAAGCTGAATATGGGTAAACATGGAACTATGCGTGCTCCCTGCAGGTTGCCGGGACCACCACAGGAAGCATTGGGAAACAGCGCGGGCAGGTATGCCGACAGACAGTGATCATGCGGCAGAACTCCTCGGGGTTGTTGTTGGGGAGTAAACCTTTGCATCTGATGCACTCATACCATAGCCAGCCTTCAGGGGGGTGGCACCCCTCTTTTTGTGACGATGCGTATGTGATGGACTACCTGATACACCTAGCGACACAGCCCATAGCCGCGCATGCCCAGATGAAAATGATCGCGATGGGCCGCGTTGTATTCAGGCCCCAGTGAATTGCCAAAAACATCACAGCTGCCCTCAAGGGCGCGTCTTAGCAGAGCTCCCCGGGGGCCTTCATCCTGCCAGTGCCCGGAGACCGTCATGCGGGTACCATCCCCCAGCCGGAACCCGACAACATCGAACGCCTCGGCCGTGGCATGTTCACTGCGTCGTCCGCTGGCCCGATGATAGACATTGCGACAGGCGAAGCTGCCCACATGATCCACCCGGGCGACATCCTGACCAAGGATCTCGCGCGCAAGCGGCTGCAGGCGCTGACGCTCGAACACGACCCAGGAAAGCGCCAGCGGACAACTGGCCAGAAAGCTGGCGCTGAACTGTACCGAGGTTGAGCGTACCCGCACGGCGTGATCGAGCTGACACGCGCCGATTTCGGGACTGCCAACCTCCACATAATCGATGGTCCCCTGCGCTTTCGCCCTGGCCAGCGCCGTCAGACAGCGCTGCGGGTCCTGATCCAGCGCCTTGAGCTTGAAACGGGTCACCGGGGTCAGCGGATCATTCACATTGAACGGGGCAAAGGGGTTGTACTGCGACGGGACACGTTCGCTGCCCGGCCATTGCTGCCAGAGGCCCACTGCGACCAGCGCCGGTATCAACAAGACAATCAATACGACGTAGCGCACATCACCTCCCGGGGCCTGAACAGACACAAAAAAATCCCGCATGACGAACATGCGGGACAGAAGGGGGTGTTGCAATGCATCCACGATGCAAAAATGAAGCAGATTCGAGTCTGGCGGCTCGAATCGTCATCAAGGTTAAGATATGACCTGTTAACAGGCTAATCATCATTGCGGATCATCGGGATAGTCATACGTAATCGGGCCGGGCAAAAAACCCGGCCCCAGGCTATGAGTCAGATCATCCTTTAATCCTGCTCGATCTGTCCGGTATTTCGCCCTCGATGAATCCGTCGATTTTTCACATCCGGCGAGCGCCGAAGACGATCGATATGGCCATCCGACAGTTCATCGGCTTCAAAGGCATCCGCCCCGACCGGTGTTTCATTGTGCTGACGATAAAGATTAATCAGCATCTGCCTGCGATCAGCGCGCAGCTCCTTGATCAGCACAAACACCATGCCATAGATGATCAGGGTAAACGGCAGCGCCGACACCACCGCGGCCGACTGCAAACCGCTGAGCCCGCTCTCGCCGCCGGCAGAGATCAGAATCAGACAGATGGCAGCGATCAGCACCCCCCAGGTGACCCGCTTGTAAAGCGGCGGATTGAGTGAGCCCTTGTCCGTCATCTGCCCCACGATATAAGCCGCCGAATCCGCCGAGGTGACCAGAAAGATAAAGATCAGAATCATGGCCACGATCGACAGCGGGAAGGAGAACGGCATCTGATCAAACATCACAAACAGCGCCGAGGTAATGTTGTCGCTGGTCGCCTGGGCAAGGCCCGCGTCCTGATAGAGATCCATGTGCAGTGCCGCGCCCCCGAAGACACCAATCCACAGACACGCCAGCAGCGGCGGCACGATCAACACGCCGAAGACATACTCCTTGATGGTACGCCCACGCGATACGCGCGCCACAAAAGTGCCGACAAACGGCGACCAGGCAATGACCCAGGCCCAGTAGAACACGGTCCAGCTGCTGATCCAGTCATTGTCGGAGAAGGGATTGATGCGCAGGCTCATGCCCAGGAAGTTTTGCAGGTAATCGCCCATGCCGACCGTAATGGTTTCCAGAATGGCGACGGTCGGGCCGGTGAACAGGACATAGAGCATCAGCCCCAGACACAGCACCATGTTCAGATTTGATAGCCGCTTGATGCCCTTGTCGAGTCCTGACACCGTGGACATCATGTAGCAGATGAACATGACGAACAAAATGATGGCCTGCCACATGAAGCCTTCGGCCACGCCAAACACGGCGTGCAGACCACCATTGATCTGAAGCACCGCCAGGCCGATGGAGGTGGCCACCCCCATCACGGTCGCCACGACCGCAAAGGTATTGAGCAAGCCTCCGGCAAACACGCGCCCCCTGCCAAGCTTTGCCGTCAACGGCGACATGACCGTTGAAACCAGCCCGGTCTGCCCCTTGCGAAACTGGGTATAGGCAATGATCAGGCCCACTACCGAAAACGCGGCCCACTGATGCACGCCCCAGTTGAAAAATGAATACTGGATGGCATAGCGCGCGGCTTCCGGCGTCCCCGGCTCCATGTCATTGAAAGGCGTCGCCATGAAATGGGTCATCGGCTCGGCCATGCCATAAAACACCAGCCCCACGCCAAAGCCGGCGGCCAGCAGCATGCTGACCCAGGAAAAGAAGTCGTAGGTCGGCTTGCTTTCCTGGGGACCGAGACGGATCTTGCCGTACTTGCTGAATGCCATGACCAGCAGGAAGATGACAAAACCAAAAACCGAGAACAGATAGAACCAGCCGAAAAGATGCGTCACCCCGCTGAGTGCGGCGCTGGCGCCCTCACTGAAGCGCTCTGGAAAGATGGCACCAATAGCCACAAGCACCACGATAATCATCGTGGAGGCGACGAAGACACGCTGTCTGGGAGCAATAGCCATAAATGCGTCGATCCCTGTCATTGTTGGAGTGTTGTTAAAGCCTAGTTCAAAAACACCACGCTCAATGCAAATAAACGAAGCCCCGCAACCCAACTGCACGACAGGCAACGCGCTGAAGCGTCTGCATTAACACCATGAATGACAGCGCCTGCGGCGGTTCTGGACTGCCATGAAAAAGGGGACACGTCTGTGTCCCCTGCTTGTCTTTTACGTCGCGCAGCGATCGGCTCACGATCATCATCGAGCCCGCCAGCCATAGTGGTTGTTAACCATAGTGTCCGCTAACCATAGCGCCCGGTAATGTAGTCTTCGGTCTGCTTCTTCTCGGGATGGGTAAATATCTGGTCGGTCTGCCCGCACTCGATCAGCTCGCCCAGGTACATGAAGGCCGTCACATCCGAGACACGCGCCGCCTGCTGCATGTTGTGGGTCACGATCACGATCGTATAGTCGGTCTTGAGCTCGTGAATCAGATCCTCGATGTAGCCGGTCGAAATCGGATCCAGTGCCGAGGTAGGCTCATCCAGCAGAATCACCTCGGGCTTGACCGCGATGGTGCGCGCGATGCAAAGGCGCTGCTGTTGCCCGCCGGAGAGTGCCTGTCCGTTGGTCTTGAGCTTGTCCTTGACCTCGTTCCACAGCGCGGCCTTTTTCAGTGCCCACTCCACTCGCTCATCCATGTCGCGACGCGACAGACGCTCATAGAGTTTTACCCCGAAGGCGATGTTGTCATACACCGACATCGGGAAGGGGGTCGGCTTTTGAAACACCATGCCGATACGGGCGCGCAGCAGATTGATATCCACCCCCGAGGCATTGATGTCCTGACCATCCAGCAGAATACCGCCTTTGGTCTTCAACCCCGGATAGAGATCGTGCATGCGATTGAAGCAGCGCAGCAGCGTGGACTTTCCACAGCCGGAGGGGCCGATATAGGCCGTGACCTGATTGGACGGGATCTCCATCGAGACATTCTTGATCGCCTGAAAATCGCCATAGTAAAAATTCAGGTCATTGACCGACAGCTTGGCAGGTACTGCTGCAGCATTGGTGATTCCGGAAGCGTTCTTCGGTGTCTGCCTGGGCGCCATGGTGAAATTCTCTGATCGCATGTTCATGAAAAGAAAGCCCCTTGATGCCTACTTCTGTGTCCGCGCGGCACTGACGCGCGCCAGAATATTGAGAATCAGCACCGCAGCGGTCAGTATCAGTGCCCCTGCCCACGCCAGCGCTACCTGGGAGGGAATAAACGAATTGATGGTCATGTTCTGGTAAAGCACCATCGGCAGGTTGGGCATCTCGCTGCCCATGTTGAAAAAGTTCCACTGATTGGTATTGAGCGCCGTGAAGAGCAGCGGTGCTGTCTCGCCGCTGATGCGCGCGCACCCCAGCAGTACCCCGGTCGTGATGCCCGCCTTCGCCCCGCTATAGCAGACCTTGAGCACGATCAACCAGCGATGTGCACCCAGTGCCGCCGCGGCTTCACGCAGCGAGTTGGGCACCAGCAGCAGCATGTCTTCGGTTGAGCGAATCACGACCGGAATGATAATGACCATCAGCGCAGCCACCCCGGCCCAGCCCGAGAAGTGCCCCATTGGCAGCACCACAACGGCATAGATATACAGACCGATGATGATGGAAGGCGCCGACAACAGCACATCGTTGATAAAGCGTATGAGATTGGCCAGCCGCGAACGGCCGCCATACTCGGCAAGCCAGGTACCGGCCGCAATGCCGATGATGGTGCCGCCCAGGGTAGCCAGCGCCGTCATGATCAGTGAGCCCAGAATGGCATTGCCCAATCCGCCGCCGGACATGCGTGTACGTTCGGTAAAGACATCCAGCGACAGCGCCGGTACGCCCTTGGTGACCAGCGTCAAAAGGATCAGGAACAGCCAGATGACGCCAAAGGCCGAGGCCAGCAGAGAAGCCGCCATGATGGTGCGATTGACCATTTTCCGACGACGATAAACAGGATTCATGATGTGCTCCTCATGGGGCCCGACGGTCCATGCGCCTGAGCATGAAACGTGCCAGTGCCAGCACCGCAAAGGTAATCAGGAACAGAACCAGCCCCAGTAACAGCAGCGCCGAGCGCTGCAGGCCATCAGCTTCGGAAAACTGATTGGCAATCAGGGCGGCAATCGAGGTGCCCTGCCCGGTCACGGTAGGGTTCAAAAACAGGTTGTTGCCGATCACGAAGGTCACCGCCATGGTTTCCCCGAGCGCACGGCCCAGACCGAGGATCACACCGCCCAGCATGCCGGCCTTCACGGACGGAAAGATGACGTGACGCACGACCTCCCAGGTGGTGCAGCCCAGTCCATAGGCAGACTCCCGCATGATCGGCGGTACGGTATTCATGACATCGCGGGTCACGGCAGTGATAAAGGGAATGATCATGATGGCCAGGATCAGTCCTGCTGTGGTCAGGCCGGTGCCGGCCGGGAACACTGACGGGAAATGGGACTGCAGAAACGGCGCCAGTACCTCCATGCCCCACATGCCGTAAATGATGGAGGGCACACCCGCCAGCAGCTCGATCATGGTGCCGATGGTGCGGCGCATCTTCGGCGGACAGATTTCGGTCAAAAAGATCGCGATGCCCAGTGATACCGGAATGGCGATGGCAATCGCAATCAGGGAGGTGACCAGCGTGCCGTAAATGGCCGGCAGTGCGCCGAAGCGATTAACGTTGGCCGCCCAGCGGTCCTCGGTAAAAAAGGACAGTCCCAGCTCGGACAGTGCCGGCCAGCCGGCCAGCACCAGCGAACCGGTAATGGTGCCCAGAAGCAGCAGCACCATCAGTGCCGAGCCTCTGGTCGTCAGTTCGAACACCCGATCGACAATGCCGTTGCGTCTGAGCGCGGCGCGTTCATGGGCACTTGCCGACAGCTTTTGCATCCGATCGCCCTCTGCGGCCTGTGGTGTAGCGCTGCTGCCGGTCGTCATGTGTCATACCTGTGCATAAAGCGTATAGGGTTTTTCAGGTGGACAAAGGCCGGGACACAGGGCCCCGGCCATGCCTATCAAACCGGATTACTGCTGGACGGCCTTGCCACTGCTGTCCTTGATCTGTGACCAGATGTTTTGCTTGATCATGCTGACCACGTTGTCCGGCATCGGGATGTAGTCCAGCTCGGTGGCCATCTCATTGCCGTTTTCAAACGACCAGTCAAAGAACGAAAGCGCGTCACGCGCAGCCTGCGCATCCTTGACCTGAGTGTGCATGAGGATGAAGGAGGCCCCCACGATCGGCCAGCTCTCCTCGCCCGGCTGATTGGTCAGCACCAGGTACATGCCTTCGGCATTTTCCCAGTCAGCATTGGCAGCGGCCGCCTGGAAGGAGTCGCTGTTGGCCGTCACGAACTTGCCGGCCTGGTTTTCCATCTGCGCCACGTTCAGATCGTTCTGCTCGGCGTAGGCCGATTCAACGTAACCGATCGCGCCGTTGATGCCATTGACCTGGCTTGCCACACCGGCGTTGGCCTTGGCACCAACACCTGCCGGCCATGCGACCGACTTGCCTTCGCCGATCTCGTTTTTGAATTCTTCGCTGACCTGGGCCAGATAATGCGTAAAGAGGAAGTTGGTACCGGAGCCTTCAGCGCGGTAGACGGGCGTGATCCTGGTATCGGGCAGCTTTACATCCGGGTTGAGTTCGGTAATGGCCTCATCGTTCCAGGCCGTGATCTTGCCCTGGTAGATATCGGCCAGCGTCTGACCATCCAGACGCAGCGCGCCCTTCTCGACACCCTGCACGTTCACGACCGGTACCACACCGCCCATGATCTGCGGCCACTGAACCAGATTGTTTTCCTTGAGCTCTTCCGGGGTCATCGGCGCGTCGCTGGCGCCAAAGGTGACCGTGTTGGCCGTAATCTGCTGGATACCGCCGCCGGAACCGATGGCCTGATAGTTGAGGCCGTTGCCGGTCTCGTCCTGGTAACCATCAGCCCACTGCGAATAGACCGGATAAGGAAAGGTCGCACCGGCGCCGGTGATGGTAGCGGCCGAGGCGGTGGCCGCCAGCGAGGTAGCAATGAAGGCTGCAGCGACTTGCTTGATCATCTGAATTGCTCCGGTTCCCTTGCGCCAGGGCGCCTGGCGCCCTGCTGGTAATCATGTCGCCCGGAATAAAGGGGCGACTGCTCAACACGACGCCAGGTTAGCAATGAAATATGTCAGTTTTATTGCAGAACTGTCATATTTCATTGATGGCACCTACCGCAGCCACTCGCGCACAAGCGCAACGCAGGCCATTCCCAGTGCCGTCATGATCAGTGACCCGGCAAGATGGGCGCTGATGGCAGCAAGGGCACTCAGATAACGTCCGGCCTGCAGCTGCCCGGTGATTTCCAGTGAAAAGGTCGAAAAGGTTGTCAGCGCGCCCAGAAATCCGGTCACCACAAACAGTTTCCAGTGTGGGCTCAGTTCCGGCAGCAGATTGAACAGGGCAAAGGCAATCCCTATCAGCCATGCCCCCAGCAGGTTGGCCACCAGCGTCCCCGGCGGGATGGGAGGGAAAAGTGCATTGAGCGCCAGCGACAGTGCCCAGCGCAGATTGGCGCCAACCGCGGCGCCCAGGCCAATGGCAAGAATGGAAAACCACATGCGAAACTCCTGCGATGTCTGACAGATCATGACGACACGAAGGGGCGGCGAGAGAATACAGAGGAGCTTTTGTCATGACATGCCTGCGCCCGCACCCCGGGTGCGTGATACAGGCATCATCAATCACGAACGTGATGGTTTGAAGCGTGCGCTTCAGGAGGTATGCCATCTCCTGACAAAAATCATTGCACTGCCTCCTGATCATGGCAAGGCGTACACCACAGGCACCCTTCCCCTGCCCGCCACCGGTACGATTGCGTTAACATGACGTTTTCATCCTGTTCACGGGGCGTGACCATGCCGGCAATGGGCCGTTTCAATACCCTTGAGATCCTCAGAACGTCCTCTATCGGGCTTTTCCTCGATGGCGGCACGCTGGGCGATATCCTTCTGCCGACGCGTCAGATACCACGGGGTACTTCTACCGAGCCGGGCGACTCGCTTCGCGTGTTTTTGTATCTTGACAGCGAAGACCGCCCGATCGCGACCACCGAGCGCCCCAAAATTCAGGTTGGCGAGTTTGCCGCCCTGGAAGTGGTCGAGCGCACTCCGGTGGGTATCTTTCTGGACTGGGGACTCCCCAAGGACCTGCTGCTGCCGCATTTTGAAGAGCGCACCCAGCGGCCACTGCGTCAGGGCGATCGCTGCATGGTCGTGGCCTATCTCGATGATCGCACCCGACGCATTACCGCCTCGATGCGCCTGGACCGCTATCTGGACCAGACGCCGGCCGATTATGCACGGGACGAAGAGGTCGATCTGGTCATCACCGGCCCAACCGACCTGGGCTTCAATGCCATCATCAATCATCGCCACTGGGGGCTTTTGCACAAGAGCGAAGCGATTCGCCCGCTGCGCATGGGCACCCGCACCAAAGGCTATATTCGCCAGGTCCGTGACGACGGCAAGGTGGATCTGAGCCTGCAGCCGCGCCGCGAAGTACTCGCCGAGCCGCTGGCCGAGCAGATTCTTGAAAGGCTGCAAAAGGCAGGCGGCACGCTTGCCATCAGTGACAAGAGCGAACCGGCCCTGATCCAGCGCACCTTTGGGGTAAGCAAGGGTAATTTCAAAAAGGTGATTGGCGGGCTTTACAAGCAGGGTCTGATCACCATCGAAGCCGATGGCATCCGACTGGTGGACAAGTCATAACCGGCCCCGAACGCCGCCACGTCAGAAAAACATACGAACGTTCAGGAATCTTCATGCGCAAGACAACGGGCATTATCGGTACCGCGGCGGTCATCATCGTGGCGGTGGGTGCGGCAGCGCCCTGGTATACCGGCAAGCGTATCGAACAGGAGTTTCGCCAGGGCGTGGAGCAGATTTCCGCCAGCGCGCCCACGCAAGTCACCCGCTATGATCGGGGCTGGCGCACCTCCGACGCCGTGACCCATACCATTCTCGAGACCGAGGATGGACCATGGCCGATCGACGTTCATCACCACATTACCCACGGCCCCTGGGGTTTTGGCTGGGCTCATATCGACAGCACACCCGATTTTGGCGAGCAGCAGAGCGCCGTGGCGCACTATTTCGGTGACCGGCAGCCGCTTGAAGCCACGACCACGGCAGGCTTTGGCAATGCCATCAACATCGACTGGCACTCCCCGGCCTTTGATGAGACCGATGTGCCGGAGATACCAGGCGCCCGACTGGCCTGGGGTGGTATGGATGGGCACTACCGCCTGGATAATGATCGCACCTCGACAGACATTTCGATGCCTTCCCTGAACTTCCAGAGCGATGATGCCTCGCTGGTGCTCAGGTCGCTCTCGCTTGAAAGCAGCGGCGCCGGCGGCCCCGACTGGCCCAATACGGAAAACTTCTGGGACAGCCGCTTCAAGACCACCCTGGGTCAACTGCACTATCAGGACGACACTGAAGGTGTGGCCCTCAAGCTCGGCGTTGACGGCCAGGGACAACTGCGTGACAACGGCGAGGATGGCCTGTCCATGACCGGCTCCTGGCAGCTCAGCAACATGCTGCTGCAGGACCCGTCGATGGCCGAACCGCTCATCATCAACAACGCCACCCAGACGCTGGTGTTCAGACACCTGCCCCGTGATGCCACACGCCACCTGTTGATCGGCCTGTCCAATCTGGACAACTCGCTGGACGAGGATCAGATCTCCGGACAGGTCCAGCAGATGATGACCCAGTACCTGATGGAAGCCATTCAGGGCACGCCGATCTTCGAGATGACAGTAGCCGGTCTGGATACGCCACAGGGCTCGATGGAAGGCAAGGTTGCCCTCAATCTGAAGGAAGGCGATCACAACGAGCGCTCCCCCATTGCCTCGGCGCTGGGCCGCGCTGCCCTGAGTGTGGATATGGCCTCGGACCGCACGCTGCTTGCCCGGCTGGTCTCGCTTTCCAACCCTGATGCCCGCCCGGAGCAGATGCTTGAAGGGCTCGAGCAGGAAGGCCTGCTGGCCCGCGAGGGCGATCGATATCGCCTGGATGTCCGGATGAACAGCCGGGATCTGCTGGTCAACGGCGAGTCTCATCCCGAGCTTTACATGATGCTGCCACTGCTTTTGATGTCGCTGGGCAGCTGATGGATTCGGCCCGGCGCAGGCTGTCGGGCCGTGGTTGCGCTGTGTTGCGTTCCAGAAGATGGCGACAGCAGGAACGCCGCCGGCGATGAATGACCCGGTCGATTCCCCTGCACGTTGTGCCCGGGGTCTCCCTTCACTTTCTGTCTACAGCGAGTCATGACGATGGATCAGAACCCTTCTCGCCCGCTTTATATCGTGCATTCGGGGCCTACCCTGCTGGAAACGCCGCTGCTCAACAAGGACAGTGCCTTCTCGCTTGAAGAGCGCATCCAGTTCAACCTGCTGGGCCTTTTGCCGCAGAACATCGAGACCATCGAAGAGCAGGCCGAGCGCGCCTATCAGCAGTACGCCCAGCAGTCCAGCGATCTGGATCGTCATATTTATCTGCGCTCGATCCAGGACAGCAACGAAACGCTTTTCTTCCGCCTGCTGGAAGACCATCTCGAGGAAATGCTGCCGATCATCTACACGCCTACCGTGGGCGAGGCGTGTCAGTCGTTTTCCCAGATCTATCGCTCCCACCGCGGTATCTTCATCTCCTATGATCACCGCGAACACATCACCGACATCCTGCACAGCGCCACCAAGGATAACGTCAAGGTGGTGGTGATTACCGACAGCGAGCGCATTCTGGGGCTGGGTGATCAGGGCATCGGCGGCATGGGCATTCCCATCGGCAAGCTGTCACTCTACACCGCCTGTGGCGGCATAAGCCCGGCCTATACCATGCCGATCGTGCTGGATGCCGGCACCAACAATCAGGACCTGCTCGACGATCCGATGTATATGGGATGGCGCCATGAGCGTGTCACGGGCGAGGCTTATTACGAATTCGTTGACCAGTGCATTCAGGGCATTCGTCGACGCTGGCCCAATGCCATCATCCAGTTCGAGGATTTCGCCCAGGCCAACGCCATGCCGTTGCTGGAGCGCTATCGCGACGAGATCTGCTGCTTTAACGATGACATCCAGGGCACCGCATCCGTGGCGCTGGGCACCCTCTTTTCGGCCTGCAAGGCCAAAAACGAGAAGCTCTCCGAGCAGCGCATCGCCTTCGTGGGTGCCGGCTCTGCCGGGTGCGGCATTGCCGAACACATCGTGCTGGCCATGCAGGAGGAAGGCCTGTCCGAAGAAGAAGCCCGCAAGCGCATCTTCATGATCGACCGCTACGGCCTTTTGACCGACGACATGAGCAATCTGGTCAACTTCCAGCGTCGCCTGGTACAAAAGCGTGCCGACATCAGCGACTGGGACGCCGGCAGCGGTGATCTGGCCCTGATCGATGTGGTCCGCAACGCCAAACCCACCATCCTGATCGGTGTGTCGGGCCAGCGCGGGCTCTTCACCGAAGAAGTCATCAAAACCATGCACAGCCACTGCCGTGAGCCGCTGGTCATGCCGCTGTCCAATCCGACGTCGCGCATTGAGGCCACGCCGCGTGAAATCCTTGAATGGACCAATGGCGAGGCACTGGTCTCCACCGGCAGCCCCTTCAAGCCGGTCACCATCGGTGATCGCAAGATCCCGATTGCCCAGTGCAACAACTCCTATATCTTCCCGGGCGTGGGTCTGGGCGCGATTACCGCCAAAGCCTCTCGCATTACCGACGGCATGCTGATGGCCGCCTCAAGGGCGCTGGCCGACTGCTCCCCGGTGGCCCTGGAGGGCAAGGGCGCGGTTCTGCCGCCACTGGCCGACATTCAGGATGTCAGCAGAAAGATCGCTATCGCCGTGGCCAAACGCGCCCAGGAAGATGGTGTAGCGCTTGAAACCGATGACGAGACCATTCGTCAGGCGATCGATGCCAACTTCTGGAAGCCGCGCTATCGCGAATACCGCCGCGCCTCGTTCTAAGCGCAATGCATCATCAAAAAGGGCGCCTGAAGGCGCCCTTTTTTTATTATCCAATAACGGTTTATGTCCGTGCCGCATGGCCCTTCGCTTTCGCGGCCTTTTTGCGTTTGGCCGGGAAAAAGGTACCGTTGCGCAGATCCGCCTCGATCTCCTCAAGCGAGCGTCCCTTCGTTTCAGGCACGTAGCGTACGATGAATACCAGCGCCGCAATGGTAATCAAGGCATAGAGCCAGAAGGTGCCCGAAGTGCCCAGTGCGCCGATCAGTGACAGCGTGGTCAATGTCATCAAAAGATTGAAGATCCAGTGGCTGAAGGCGCCGACACTGGCCCCCTTGCCGCGCACGAACAGCGGATAGACCTCGGCGTTGATCAACCACAGACAGACGCCAAAGCTTGAGTTGAGCGCCATGTAGATGGCCAGACACGCTACCAGCGTCCACTGTGCCGCCGTGCTTTCCGGAGAGCCGCCAATGAAGAGCGCCCCCATGACAATCAGCGCCACGGCAGAGCCGGGCACCATCCAGAGCAGAAAGCGCTTGCGACCGATGCGGTCGACCAGAAAGATACCCAGCACGGTGGCCAGATTGATCAACACTGCCCCGCCAACGGCTGCCAGCACCGAGGCGCTGTCGCCAAAGCCTGCGTCACTCAGAATGGTCGGTGCGTAGTAGATCAGGGCGTTGTTGCCGGTAATCTGGGAGAACATCGCGATACCAAAGCCCGCAATCAGGGCCGGGCGTACCCACGGGCTGAAAAGATCCTTCCAGCGTCCTTCCGGCTGCGCCGAAATTTCCTTGATCTCGTTCAGCTCCTGCTGTGCGCCCTGCTTATCACCGCGTACCCGCTCAAGAATACCCAGCGCCTCGGCTTCACGGTTCTTGCCCAGCAGCCAGCGCGGGCTCTCCGGCAGCAACAGCATGCCGATCATCAACACCACCGAGGGAATGATGCCGAGTGCGAACATCCAGCGCCACTGATGACCCAGTGCGTAGCCGGTGAGATAGGCCACCAGGATGCCAAAGACCACCATGAACTGGAACATCACCACCAGCTTGCCGCGATGCGCCGGCGGGGTGACCTCGGCGATATAGACCGGAATGATCTGCGTGGCGCTACCGGCCGACAGACCCAGAATAAAGCGCGCCAGTATCAGCACCGCCACGCTGGGCGCCGCTGCCGACAGAATCGAGCCCAGGGTGAACACCAGCCCGACCAGCGCGATCGACCAGCGCCGACCAATACGATCGGAAATGGGCCCGGTACCCAGACAGCCCACCAGCGCGCCCAGAATGATGGCACCGGTCACGATCTGCTTGAGCGTGTCATCGAGCGCAAAATCGCGTGCCAGCCCCAGCAGGGCCACACCGATAATGCCGGTGTCATAACCAAACAGCAGCCCACCCAGCGCTGCAATGATCGAGACCAGAACAACCAGAGCCCTGCCGCGCGGCCCTTTCTGCGCGTTCCCTGCGTGATGATCCATGAAAACTCCCAAAACCAGCTGAATCGTGTCAGCGTTATACTCAAAAAAATGCCCTGATAAGCATCAGAGCCTGATCGAAATTGTAACCTGAAGCCACGCTGATGCGATCATTCATTGGCCGCAGAGCGACAGGTAAATGGTGACATCACGTGACATTGCGTAGGCGGCGTTTATAAAAATCGAATACACCCTCCGTCCCAGCCGATAAGGCGGTCCGCGCGCGCGCGCGTGGCTTCAATGCGCTCGGCATTGGGGCGATCGGTGCTGGCCACCCAGGCCAATGCTTCGGCTTCACTGCGTCCAAAGCGCATGTGCCGCTCGACCAGCCACTGTTCGCGCAGCTCGGTGTCGACTTCAACATACCAGACCTCATCAAGCAGCGATCTGACACGATCCCAAGGCGCCTCTTCCAACAACAGATAGTTGCCTTCGGTGACCACCAGTGATGTGTCTGGTGGTACGGCAATACTGGCCGCAATGGGCTCCTCGATCTCACGATAAAATCCGGGGGCGTAGACGGTCTCACCCGCTTGAGGCGTGCGCAGGCGTTCCAGCAGCGACACATAGCCGGCACTGTCGAACGTATCCGGTGCCCCCTTGCGCTCGGCGCGCCCAAGACGCGCCAGCTCACGATTGGAGAGATGATAGCCATCCATCGGCACTACCTGCATCTGCTCCCCCAGATGATTCAGCAGCGCCTCGCTGACGCTCGACTTGCCCGCCCCTGGCGCTCCCACCAGCCCCAATAGTGCGCGGGGCCGGTCATGGATCAGCGTTCGGGCGGCAGCGACCACCGCCTCATCGATCAAAATGCCAGCCACATCGTTTTCAGACGACATCGTCTTCTCTCAGAAATTATTGTCAGCGCTTTTTGCAATGCTTCGACATGAAAAGGCCGGCCCTTCACGGGGCCGGCCTTATGGTCAAACAACGCCGTATTTACATGCGCTTTTCAATCATGCCTTCCAGCTTTTCCTGGTCTTCGGCAAACTTGCGAATACCTTCGGCCAGCTTGTCGTTGGCCATCGCGTCCTGATTGTGCTGCCAGCGGAAATCGGCTTCAGTGATCGGCTCGACCTTCTTGTCGCCGGCGCCGGTATCGGTCACCTTGCGCTCAACCTCGCCTTCGGTGTTAGCCAGCTTTTCCAGCAGGTCCGGAGAGATGGTCAGACGGTTACAGCCGGCCAGCGCCAGAATCTGATCGGTGTTGCGGAAGCTCGCCCCCATGACCACGGTGTCGTAGCCATAGTTGCTGGCGTAATCGCATACACCACGCACGAACTTCACACCCGGATCTTCCTCGGGGCTGTAGTTTTCAACGCCGTCACGCTGCTTGTACCAGTCGGTCACACGACCCACGAAGGGCGAAATCAGGAATACACCGGCTTCAAAGCAGGCACGGGCCTGGGCATCGCTGAACAGGAGCGTCAGGTTGCACTGAATGCCTTCCTTTTCCAGCACTTCAGCAGCGCGAATGCCTTCCCAGGTCGAGGCGAGCTTGATCAGTACCTTGTCACGCCCGATACCGGCCTTTTCATAAAGACCGATCAGCTTGCGCGCCTTTTCGATGCTGGCGTCCTTGTCAAAGGAGAGCTTGGCGGCCACTTCCGTCGAGATACGCCCGGGAACGATATTGGCAATTTCAGTCCCGATCACCACGGAAAGTCGATCTACCGCGTGCTCGAGCTGCGCTTCACGACCCTGACCGCTGGTTTCCTGCTTCACATCGGCAAGCGTCTTGTCGATCAGCTCCTGATAGCCTTCCAGATCAAAGGCCTTGAGCAGCAGCGACGGATTGGTGGTGGAGTCATGCGGCTGATATTTTCTGATCGCTTCCAGATCACCGGTATCGGCGACGACCTTGGAAATCGCCTTGAGGGACTCAAGCTGAGTTGCCATGTATCACTCCATCGAATCGATTGGGGTCAGGCGACGGGACAACATCGACTGACCGCGATATTCATGCATGAGCGGCTCATGACCGCCTGCAGCGAAAATTCTACCGTGTCAGAGCTTCAGGATAGCGATCTTTAAGCGTTTCGACATAGTCTGCATAGACATCTGCATAGCGCGATACGTTATCCCTGTCAGGAGATGTGAGGGTAGATCGGTCAATATCAACCGCATGACGGCAGATATCGGCAAGTGCCGTCTTGCGACCCTGCATGTATTCATCACACCACTGCGCCTGCAGCGCACCTCCCAGCGCAGCGGCCTCCCGAATCACCGGACAGACCAGTTCCACGTTCATGATGTCGGCAATCATCTGTCGCCAGACGGGGCTGTTGGCCCCACCACCGACCAGGCGCAGCTGATCGGGGCGGATATCGAACGCCGCCAGCAGATCCAGTCCATAGCGCAGGCCAAAACTGGCGCCTTCCATGGTCGCTCGGCAGAGGTTGTCTGCCGAGAAATTATGCGCCGACAGCCCCAGAAAGCTGCCGGTGGCCTCCGGCAGCATGGGCACGCGTTCGCCGTTGAAAAACGGCAGTACCCTGACGCCCTCGGCCCCGATGGGGGCACGCGCCACGGCATCATTAAAGGATCTGACATCATGCCCCAGCACGCGGCCGAGCTGACTGGTCGCGGAGGTCACGTTCATGGTGCAGATCAGGGGCAGCCAGCCGCCGTGGCTGGCGCAGAAATTGGCCACCAGGCCGTTATCGGTAATGGCCGGCTGACTGGCACTGGCATAGAGGGTGCCGGAAGTGCCCAGGCTCATGGTGACGGCGCCGGCCTGAATGTTGCCGGTGCCGATCGCCCCCATCATGTTGTCGCCACCCCCGGCCGAGACGATGACGCTATTGCCCAGACCCAGACGGCTGGCAATCTCGCGCCGCACGGTACCGGCCGGCTGATGCGGTTCGACCAGTCGCGGCAGCACGCGCTGCGGATCCAGCTCGGGCGCCACTTTCGAGAAGGCCTCAAAATGCCAGCAGCGCTGACGGGTATCGAACCAGCCCGTACCCGAGGCGTCGCCGCATTCGGCAGTGTATTCGCCGGTCAGGTAAAAGTTGAGATAGTCATGCGGCAGCAGGATGTGCGCGATGCGGTCATAGGCATCGCGATGGTACCGGCGCAGCCACATCACCTTGGAGGCGGTGTAGCCGGTCTGTGGCACCACGCCCAGCATGTCCAGACAGCCCTTCTCGCCACCCAGGGCCTCGATATATTCGGCGTTTTCCTTCGAGGATTCGGTGTCATTCCAGAGCTTGCCCGGATAGACCGGCACGCCCTGCGCATCAAGCGCTACCATGCCGTGCTGCTGTCCGGAGATCCCAATGCCACGAACGGCACCGGCGTCGATGCCAGCCGCCTCAATGGCCTGATGAAAGGCTGTTTCAAACGCCTTGATCCACCACTCGGGGTTCTGCTCGCGGCGACCGCTTTCACGGCTGATCAGCTCGTGTGCCTGTTGTCCTTCGCCGATGATGACGCCGTTTTGCGCATCCAGCACCACCACCTTGGTACTCTGCGTACCGCAGTCCACGCCGATATACATGTGCTTGTCCTGTTCGAGAATGCTGTCGTCGTCGGTGGATTAACGCACCGACTCTACCGTGGCACGCGCGCCCTGACGGTGCAGACGGGCAAGCGCCTCGGTGTAGGCCTCGACAAAGCGCTCGTTATCCACCAGATCGCCGAACACTTCGCGATTCTCGATAAAGGCCAGCGGGTTGTCGCGATTGCGCTGGGCGATGTCGTGCAGCTCGTCCTTCATGCGGTCGACGATCTCGATCGGCTCCCCCTGCTCATCAACGCCCTCGGCGTAGCGGGCCCAGCTGGCCACCACCGCCGCCGAACGCTTGATCTCGCCATCACGCTCGAGCTGCTCGCGGATCACCGGCAGCAGCCACTTTGGAATGCGATCGGAGCTCTCGGCGCACAGGCGCGCCAGGGTGTCACGAATCTCGGGGTTGGCGAAGCGCTCGATCAGGGTGCGGCGGTAGTCATCGAGATCGACGCCGGGCACGGGCGCAAGCGTCGGCGTGCCCTCCTCGACCATGTAGTTGAGCAGGAAATCGGCATACAGCTCGTCCTGACACACCTCATGGGCGTAGCGATAGCCGTCGAGATAGCCGAAATAGGTCAGCGCCTGGTGACTGGCGTTCAAAAGGCGCAGCTTCATGAGCTCATAGGGCATGACGTCATCGACGACCTGCACGCCGACCTCGTCATAGGCCGGGCGCCCCATGTTGAAGTGATCCTCCAGCACCCACTGGGTGAAGGGCTCACACACCACCGGCCAGCCATCCTCGATGCCAAAGCGCGCCCTGATCTGCTCGCGGTCCTCATCGGTGGTGACCGGTGTGATGCGATCTACCATCGAGTTGGGGAAATTCACCTGCTCGTTGATCCAGTTGCCAAGTTCGGGATCACGGCGCCGGGCAAAGGCCACAAAGGACTCCTTCGCGACATCGCCGTTGGCCTGAATGTTGTCACACGACATGATCGTAAAGGGCTCGATGCCCTTCTCACGCCGGCGCGAGAGCGCCTCGATGATCAGGCCGAAAAAGGTTTTTGGCGTGGCGCCAGCATCCAGATCATGACGCACGTCGGGGTTGTCGAAGTTGAACTCGCCGGTGACATGATGGAAGTTATAGCCGCCTTCGGTCACGGTCAGCGAGACGATGCGGGTCGTCTCGGCCGCCAGCCGCTCAATGACCGTCTCGGGGTCATCCGGGGCATAGAGATAGTCGACGATCGAGCCAATGACACGCGCTTCCCAACGCCCGTCGGGGTGCTTGAGCACCAGGGTATACAGACCCTCCTGCGCCTTGAGTACCTCCTGCATGCGCCGGTCGCCAGGCATGACGCCGACACCACAGATACCAAACTCCAGCGCCTTGCCATCATTCATCAGTTCATCGAGATACATGGCCTGATGCGCGCGGTGAAAGCCGCCGACACCGAAGTGAAAAATGCCGACGCTGACATCGTCACGGTTGTAGCGAGGCAGCGTGACATCACCACCCAACTGATCAAGATTGCCTGCCTTCAGCGCTGTCATGCCTTCACTCCCTGTGTTGTCGGCCGTTCAGGCCGCCCTGTTAGCCGGTTACGCGGTGGCCTGAGCCGATGATGTGGCCGGATATGCTTCAAGTCCCAGCGTCCTGTCGCTTTCGATATCAAAAAGATGGACATGATCAGGGTCAAAGGCCAGCGTGAGTACGTCACCGATGCGTACATCAAGATGCGCCGCCAGCTGCGCCGTGATAAGTGTTTCCCCTGCGCGCACCTGGGCCATGGTGACGGGTCCCAGCGGCTCGATCACCTCGATGACGCCTTCCAGCCGGCCACGGCCACCGCTCTCCTCGACCTGATGCAGATGCTCGGGCCGAATGCCCAGCCAGCACCGCGAGCGCTGACCACCACCCTCCAGCGCGGCCTGCTGGCGCGGGTTCAGCGGGCATGAAAACCCTTCACCCTTGAGCGTATCGCCCTGACGGTCGGCCTGCAGAAAATTCATCGACGGCGTGCCGATAAAACCTGCCACGAAGCGATTGACCGGGCGCTCATAGAGGTTGTAAGGCGTGTCGATCTGCTGAATGCGCCCATCGCGCATCACCACAATGCGCTGACCCATGGTCATGGCTTCGGTCTGGTCGTGGGTCACATAAAAGGTGGTAACCCCCAGCCGGCGGTGCAGTCGCGTGATCTCGGCGCGCATCTCGACGCGCAGTCGCGCATCCAGGTTGGACAGCGGCTCATCCATCAAGAAGACCTGCGGCTGACGCACCAGTGCCCGTCCCAGTGCTACGCGCTGACGCTGACCTCCGGAAAGCGCCCGCGGCTTGCGATCCAGCAGGTGCTCGATATCGAGGATTCTGGCCGCCTCCTGAACACGCTGTTTCACCTCATCCTTCGGCGTTTTCTTGAGCTCCAGCGCAAAGGCCATGTTGTGATAGACGCTCATGTGTGGGTAAAGCGCATAGCTCTGGAACACCATGGCGATATCGCGATCGCGTGGCTCGACATTGCTGACGTCCTTACCGTTGATGCGGATCTCGCCGGCGGTGTTGTGCTCAAGTCCTGCAATCATGCGCATGGTGGTGGACTTGCCGCAGCCGGAGGGCCCGACCAGCACCACGAATTCGCCATCCTTCGTGGTCAGGTTGAAATCTTCGACCGCATTGGCGTGATCATTACCCTTCCTGCCCGGCGCGCTGTCGTAGCGCTTGGCCACACCCTTAAGTTCTACAATCGCCATGGAAGCTTTTCCTTGTTCAGGCACAGCCTCTGGGCTGCGCAGGTCAGATCGCTGCGTCTACTTGACGGCGCCAAAGGTCAGTCCACGGACCATCTGGCGCTGGGCAAACCAGCCCAGTACCACGATGGGGGCAATGGTCAGCACCGAGGCCGCCGACAGTCGCGCCCAGAAAAGCCCTTCGCCGCTCTTGAACGAGGCGGTGTACACCGCAAGCGTGGCGGCGTGGTAGTCGGTCATGGTCAGGCTCCAGAACGACTCGTTCCAGGCCAGAATCAGCGCCAGAAGCCCGGTCGAGGCCAGTCCCGGCAGCGCCAGTGGCAGGATCACGCGAAACATGGTCTGTGTCGTGCTGGCGCCATCAATACTGGCAGCTTCAACGATGTCGACCGGAATATCGCGAAAGTAGGAGTACACCATCCACACCATGATGGGCAGGTTCATGGAGGTGAACAGCATCGTCAGGCCCAGGCGCGTATCCAGAAGCCCCAGCGAGCGATAGACCAGAAAGACCGGGATCAAAACGCCCACTGCCGGGATGAACTTGGTCGAGACCATCCACACCAGCGTGAAATCGGTACGCCTTGAGGGATAAAACGCCATGGCGTAGGCCGCCGGAATGGCAAGTGCCAACCCCACCAGCGTCGAGCCAAAGGCGGTGATCACCGAGTTGATGGCGTAGTGCCAGTAGCCGCTGCCCTGGGCCAGGGCACTGCGAAAGCTTTCAAGCGTCGGTGAAAAGATAAAGGTTGGCGTCATGCTGAACGCCGTCTGTTCGGTCTTGAGCGCCGTCATCACTACCCAGAAGATGGGAAAGAACATCGTGATACCGATCAGCCAGGCCAGCAGGGTCAGCGCCGTGCCACCGGCGCCACGCTTGCGCCCGGGCGTTTGATCAACTCTGGATGTCGTCATCGTTGGCTCCCCGCGTTGAGGTTACCGGCCACAAATCGGATCAGGAATATGGCGAAGATGTTGGCCAGCACGACCGCGCCAATGGCTGCCGCCGAGGAGAGCCCGATGTCGTACTGGAAAAAGGCGCCCAGGTAGATGTAGTACGGCAGGTTGGTGGTGGCCGTGCCCGGGCCGCCACTGGTAGTGGCATAGATCTCGGCAAAGGAGGTCAGAAAGAAGATGCTCTCCAGCATGATCACCACGTAAAGCACCTGGCCCAGATGCGGCAGCACGATATGGCGAAACTCCTGCCAGCGGTTGGCGCCATCCAGACGCACGGCCTCGAGCTGATCCTCGGGCAGCGACTGCAGACCGGTGAGCAGAATCAGCAGCGCAAAGGGCGTCCACTCCCAGCTGATCATCATCACCACTGACAAAAGCGGGTAGCTTGACAGCCACTGCACCGGCTCCAGCCCGACCGAGCGCATCACCCAGGAAAACAGTCCATAGACCGGGTCGAGCAGCATGTATTTCCAGATCAGGCCGGTGACGACCGGCATGACGAAAAACGGCGAGATGGCCAGCGTCCGCGCGATGCCGCGACCCACGAAGGTACGATTGAACAACAGCGCCAGCGCCAGCCCCGCCACAACCGTGACCAGCAGACAGGTTGCGACCAATAGCAGCGTATTGAGCAGCGCGTCCCAGAACACCGGATCGGTAAAGAGCAGCTCATAGCTCAGTCCCCCTGCGAAGCCGCGCATGTCCGGCATCATCAGGTTGTAGTCCTGGAACGAGTAGTACAGCGTCATTGCCAGTGGGACGATCATCCAGACCAGCAGAAACAGCACCGACGGTGCCATCAATCGTTTGGTCGGCGCACGCCTTTTGGGCGATGCGTTAGCGGGGGGAGCACTCATGTCACGGGCCTCACAGGGCAGAAGTCATCAGCGGAGATGACCACGCGGGAGGTACCCACGTGGTCGCACTGGTTACCGACGGTGGTGATCGAGGATGGATCGACTACTTCGCCACCTCGGCGCGACGCATCAGTCGTTCGGTAAAGGCCTGCGCCTGATTGAGCCCCTGATCCACATCGGTCTGGCCGCTCAGGATACCGGCCATGATCTGGCCGACCCGCGTGCCGATGGCCTGAAACTGCGGGATGCTGATGAACTGAATACCGGTATAGGGCACGGGCTCGGCGGTCGGATGCTCCGGGTCGGCACTATTGATGGCTTCCTCGACCAGCGCGGCAAAGGGCGCCACGTCCTGATAACCCTGACTGTCGTAGGTCGATTCACGTGTGCCCGGCGGTACCGACAGCCAGCCGTGCTCATCGGCCACGCTCTGGATGTAGTCGGCAGAGGTCGCCCAGTCGATAAAGGTCTGCGCGGCCTCCGGATTTTTGGCCGACTCCGGTACGGCCAGCGCCCAGGCGTAGAGCCAGCTCGAGCCGGCCTCGGTGGTCTCGTGAGGTGCCTGGGCAAAGCCCAGATGCTCATGCACCTTCGAGTTGTCGGGGTTGGAGAGATAGCCGGCGCCGACTGTGGAATCCACCCACATGCCACACTGACCGTTGGCAAAAAGCGTTTCCGTTTCGGTGAAACCGTTGGAGGTCGAGCCCGGGGGGCCATACTGGGTCAGCATCGTCTTGTAGGCGTTGGCGGCGTTTTTCCACGCCTGAGAGGTGAGCTGAGGCTCCCACTGCTCGTTGAACCAGCGCCCGCCGAAGCTGTTCACCATGGTGCTGAACAGCGCCATGTTCTCGCCCCAGCCCGGCAGCCCGCGCAGACAGATACCATAGACGCCGTTTTTCGGATCGTGCACCTTCTGGGCGAAGTCCTGCATCTGGCTCCAGGTCGGGTGATCGGGCATCTCGATGCCGGCCTTCTCGAACAGGTCCTTGCGGTAGTAGGTCATCGAGGATTCAGCATAAAACGGCAGCGCATACAGCTTGTCGTTAAAGGAAAGGCCCTGGCGCACACTGGGAATCAGGTCATCGACCTGGTAGCTCTCCGGCAGTTGATCCATCGCCCGCAACCAGCCATTTTTGGCCCAGATTGGCGTCTCGTAGTTGCTGACGGTGATGACGTCGTACTGACCGCCGCCGCTTGAAATGTCGGTGGTGATTTTCTGGCGCAGCTCGTTTTCGGCCAGTGTGACGTAATTGACCCGAATATCCGGGTGCGCTTCGTTGAAGGCCCTGGTCATCTTCTGCATGGTGACCATATCGGGGTTGTTGACGGTCGCTACCGTAATCGTGGTCTGCGCCTGCGCCACACCGGCACTTCCGAGTCCTGCCAACAGCACGATCCATGACGTTTTCATTGTAATGCCTGCCCTTGTCATTGACGGACTTCCCGCGGCAGGAAGTCGCTTCATTGCAGCGCACCGATCTGTCTTTTCTTGTCATTCGGTGTCATTCACCCATCGTTAAGCAGCAACGCCTTTCAAGCAACCCAGGTTGTTTTCTCAAATACCTTTAAAAACAATCAACTAAAAAATATAAAGACCAATTGATAAGCCCTGGTAGAAAAATAACATGACGATTGACCGACGAATGTTGCAGGCATTTCGGGCAACTTTCTGACGGCAGTCATGACAAAAAATGATAGATAACATGATCGATTGCATGGCCGTGCCTGCTGTGGCGGCCTCCTGAACACCCACGCAGGAACGCCATGGCAAAGCCGCCATCAACGGGCAGGGTTCGGTTAAAGGATGTCGCCACCGCCGCCGGCGTCAGCCCGATTACCGTATCGCGCGCCTTCAGCTCGCCGCATCAGTTACACCCGCAGACCTGTCAGCATGTGCTGGAAGTTGCTCATGCCATGGGGTATCTGGCACGCCCCCGCCAGCCGTCTGAGCCCTTCGTCAGCACCAGACGCCGCGTGATTGGTGTCCTCAATCCACAACTCGACAACCCCTTTTTCCATGAACTGACCTGCCTGATCGGCCGGCTGGGCGAAACGCGTCACATGGATGTGCTGACGATGGACTCCTGCAACTCCCCCGAACAGGAAAAAGCCGCCATTGATCGACTGATCGCCTGTGGCGTGGATGGCATCATTTTGACGTTTATCGCCTCAGGGACACGCGAGCAGACGGCCTGCCTGGAGCGGCTCGCCCGGGCAGGGATCGCAGTGGTGCTGCTGGACCGGGAAATCGAGGGCCCTCACCATGGCGGCGTCTACATCGATAATCTCGATTGTGGTTATCAAGCGGGGTGCTGGATGCGCCGTCAGCCGGTCGAGCGGCTGTTGATTCTCTCGGGACCGCCGGATTCGCGGGTGACCATTGGGCGGGTATCAGGCATTCGTGAAGCGCTGGCCGGCAGCGCCATCAGCCTTGAAGTGCACTACGGTGATTTTTCCATGGCACCCACAGAGCGCTTTTTGAACGAAAGGCTCGGCCAGTTGCCGCTGCCGGACGCCCTGATCGGCATCAACAACCAGATCACGCTGGGTATCCTGAGCGCCTACCGTCAGGCACGACTGCCATTGCCCGAACATGCCGGCGGGCCACGCCTTTTCTGCATCGATGGCATCACGCATGCCGAACTGCTTGGCATGGAGATTTCCTCGATCCGCCATGATCTGGCCACCATGGCCACCCAGGCCATGGATTTGATAGAGGACGCCCTGCAGTCCGGCAGCCGACGCGGCACGCGTCAGGTGGTGCGGGGACACCTTCATCTGCCAAGCGACGCCGAACAGGCGCTACCGTAGTGCCGGATCAGGGGCGCGACGGCGCATCGCCCTGCGAAGGGGCGTCCGGTGCGTCGTCGCTGCTGCTTCCCTCATCGCGGGGCTCGGGCGGCGCGGCCACTACATCGGCATCCCCACGAGAGCCGCCCTCGCGCCTGCCCTGAAGATGCTCCAGCAAACCGTCAAGGTTCTCGATATGGATGCTGGTACGCGGTACGGCCAGATCGAAACCTTCTTCATCCATGCGCCGCTTGAGTCGCAGATTGAACTCGCGTGTCACCTCCCACTGCATGACCGGTGCGGTACGAAAACGGGCACGCACAATGGCAGAGCCCTCGGTAAAGCTTTCCACGCCCTGCATTTCAAGCGCCGACCAGATCTTGAAGCGAAACAGCGGATCATTGCGCATGCCGCCGGCGGTTTCCTCGATCATCTCGATGGCCCGGTCGATGGTCATGCGCTGTGGCACACGTACGCGGAACATGGCATAACCGAATTCGCGCGAGTAGTTCTGTACCGCCTTGATCTGGCTGAAGGGCACCGAGTGGACAATGCCGTCCAGATCGCGCAGGCGAATGGTGCGCAGACTGAGCTTTTCGACCGTCCCCAGGTTGCCACCAACATCGACAAAATCGTCTATGGCCAGGGTGTCCTCCACCAGAATGAAGATGCCGGTGATCAGATCCTGCACCAGCGTCTGGGCACCAAAGCCGACCGCCAGACCGATGACACCGGCACCGGCCAGCAGTGGCGTGACGTTGACGCCCAGATTGGCCAGCGCCACGATCGAGCCGATCACCACGATGGTGACAAACACCACGTTGCGCATCAGCGGCGTAATGGTCTCGGCCCTTGCCCGGCGTGCCCGTCCGCGCTGGGAGCGCGAGGTAGAGGTCATCGCGCGATGGATGGCGGTATCGGTGAGAATCCAGATCAGCCAGCAGAACAGCACCGTCAGCCCGATACTGAACAGCGGCTGGGCGATGCGCTCACCCACCCCGCCGGTTCGGCCAAGGTTCAATATCGAAAAGCCCCAGCTCTGAGCGGCGCACTCGGCAAAGATGACCCAGCAGGCCAGATGCGCCAGCACATAGCCAAACCGGGTCAGACGACGGACATAGAGGGAACGGCGCGGCCGCTGACGCATCTGCTGACTGCTGCGACGCAACAGCCCGGTCACGATCAGGGTCACGATCATGAGCGCGGCCGTCAAAAGCGCCCGGGCAAAGACCGAGCGTACATCACCACTGTAGGTCAGAATCGCCAGTAGCGAGGCGGCCACGATCAACAGTGCCGGGATGTGCCAGACCCTGCCCAGTACCTGAATCAGATCGCTGACGGCACCGCCCTGGCGACGCCGGCTCAGCGGTCGGTTACGAATCAGATGGCGAATCGGACGGCGAAAGCGCACCACGAAAAAGCCGGTCAGAAGCACCGCGACAATATTGACGATCTCGGCACTGAAGCCGGCCAGACTGCTGCCCAGTGCCTCTGTAAGAAGCGTGGCATTCAGGGCATCGCCCAGCGCCGCCACGCTGCCGATATAAAACAGCGGCCAGGCTGCCTGCTGACGCAGCAGACGCAGTGCCGTGCGTCGATGCCCCCAGGAGAACAGCGAAAAGACCACCTCACAGACCGAAGCAAACACCATGCCGCACAGCGCGGCCCAGCCCAGCGTGGTCGCCAGAATCATGCCGGGCGTGGGCCCCACTCGAAAGGTCACTACCAGAGTGCCGGCAAAGGCCACCCCCATGGGCAAAAGCCTGCGCAGGCAGTAACGCATCAGCACCACGGCAGTGGGCTGTTCGGGCAGTCGCTGTACGACCCCGTAGTGGTTGCCCACGGCCCGGACCAGCATATAGAGCAGTAGACCCGCCGCCAGCTGTACCGCCAGCGTGATCAAAAAATCCCGGATCAGAGACCAGCGACTGCCACGATCGTCGAACCGGCCGGACAGATCATCCAGCGCACTGTCGGCTCTGCGCTGCCAGCTCTCGATCAGGCTGCGCCCCTCGCCGTCCTGACCGGTGACCTCCTCGAATGTGGTCGCCAGTGCTCCCAGGAGGCCGCGCCCGGAGGCACCCGGCGGTCCCTGCGCCTCGTCGCTATCGATTCTGGCCTGACTGGCCTGCCTGAGATCGCGCAGCCCCTGGAGGAGCGAGTCACGCTGTTCACTATTCTCAAGCGTTGAGATCAGCTGATCCAGCGAGTCGCGAATCTGCTCGGGAGAAGCCTGCTCACTGCTCCCGCCAGCACTGTCACCACCACCTGATCCCAGCCCGGCAAGCTCGGCGGCCGAGCCGTGGGCCTGCGGCACCACCGCCAGCATCATCAATATGAGCGTGACCATTGCGCCCAATTGGCGCACGACTGTCAGCGGCCAGAGCCCTGTTATCGCCTGCATGACCTGATTATTCCTTTTGTTCAATCCGCAGGCAGCGTGACCTGGTCGGGCCGGGCCTACAAGTGGTGAGCGGCAATGGTAGTAATCACTGCATGGATGGCTGGCCTTTCTTCTGTTTCGTGAACGTCCGGCAGGGTCACGATGGCTACAAACCGGTACGCTGCGCCTGATCGGACCGGAAAACGGTTGAAAAAATATTGACGCTGGCCCATCATACCCGGCCATTAAATTTGGCTGACCAACATCTTTCCGGAGCGCGCCATGAAAGAAGGCATACATCCCCAGTATCGTACGGTGATCTTCCACGACACCAACGCTGATACACACTTCAAGATTCGCTCGACAGTAAGCACCAGCGAAACCATCGAGTTTGAAGGCGAGACCTATCCGCTGGTACGTCTGGATATTTCTTCTGCCTCGCATCCCTTCTATACCGGCCAGCAGCGTCAGGCCAGTTCCGAAGGTCGTGCAGCGCAGTTCCGTCGTCGCTTCGGCAGCTTCGGTACGCGTAACAACGCACAGTAATATCCCGGGCGCGCTTCGCCCGTGTAATACGGTCTGTTCGAGCCGATATCCGAACACTGCAGCGCTCCTGTATGCCCGAAAGAGTCTCTTTCGGGCGTCAGGGCTGCCCCGCCCGACACTGCATGACCCATCTCTTCCGATAGCTCTTCCGTGGCATAAACCAGGCTGAACCGCCGTATTGGGCATGAACCTGCCATAAGCGCTATTGTCCTAGTATCAGCCATCCTGTTTCAGCCACTACCCGTGAGGAGTGTTTACATGGCAGATCAGAGTTATAACGCCGCCTGGCGCATGGCCGAACAGATGAAGGCTCGCGCGCAGGCTGCACAATCCTCCCGCCAGCCCGGGGCACTCAAAATGCTCGGCGCATGGATGATCTTCGGCATCCTTTTGATGCTGGGCAGTGTACTGGCCCTTTTCTTTATCCTGCTGGGCTGGGCCATGATGCCGCTGGTACGCCATCGCATGAAAAAGCAGGCGAATCGAAACGGTCATACCTGGCAGGGCCAGACCGGGCCATCTCATCAGCACAGTACGCTGGAAGGCGAATACGAAATTCGTAACGAGCCGCGTTACCGCTAGTTGAATGCCTTTGACTGATGATCTGAAAAGCCGGCCACGCCGGCTTTTTTGCGTCAGCAACCATGTTACCCAGTCTGCTTTCGCTTGAATTACTGCCTGCCCGCCCCGACGTCACACATAATGAGCCTGCTAATGATATGCTGGCAGCAGCGCTTTCCCGACTTTTTCAGAGGCCATCATGTCCCTACTTGCCAATACCCGCTTGTCCGTCCTGGATCTGGCGCCCGTGCGTCAGGGCGGCAGCATCGCTGAAACGTTTGACAATACGGTCACACTGGCGCGCCATGTCGAGTCGCTGGGCTATCACCGCTTCTGGCTGGCCGAGCATCACAACGCCGCGGGCATTGCCAGCGCGGCTACCTCGGTATTGATCGGTCATGTGGCCGGCGCTACATCCACCATCAGGGTCGGATCCGGGGGCATCATGCTGCCCAACCATCCCCCGTTGATCGTGGCCGAGCAGTTCGGCACGCTGGCCACGCTCTACCCCGATCGCATCGATCTGGGACTGGGTCGTGCCCCTGGCACCGATGGCGCCACCATCGCCGCGCTGGGCCGCAACCCGCAAAGTGGCGTGCATGACTTTCCCCAGCAGGTCGCGGAGCTTTCCCGCTACCTGGGCGACGAACAGCCCGGTCAGCGCGTCAGTGCCTGGCCTGGTCAGGGCACCCACGTGCCGCTCTGGCTGCTGGGTTCCAGCGGCTACAGCGCACAGCTCGCCGCCCATCTGGGTCTGCCGTTTGCCTTCGCCGGCCAGTTCGCACCGGGCTACATGATGGAAGCCCTGCGGCTGTATCGCACCAACTTCCAGCCCTCGGAAGTACTCGATAAACCCTATGCCATGGTTGGCATTCCGCTGGTGGCTGCCGATAGCGATGAAGAGGCACAGTATCAGGCCACGACCCAGCAGCAGAAATTCCTGTCACTGATTCGCGGTCGTCGCATCCAGCTCGCCCCACCGGTGCGCGAGATGGACTGGAGCCCGCATGAACAGGCTGCCATCGCCAACAATCTGGGCGCCTCCATCGTGGGCGGGCCGGACACCGTGCGCCGTGAACTCGAAGCCTTTATCGAACGCACGGGCGCCAACGAGGTGATGATCAACTCGGACTTTTATGATCACGCCGACCGACTGCGCAGCTACGAGATTCTTGCCGATCTCCAGCAGGGACGCCGTTAGGCGCCCCTACCGGCCCTTCGGGCGTCAGGCAGCCCTGTCTGACGTCCCTGCCCTCTTCCTTGCTGCCAGTGCCCGGTTGATTGCAAATACGGTCACTGCGATGGCCGCGCCTGCCATGTCGGTCCAGAGCCCCGGAAAGATCAGCATCAGTGCTCCCACCAACGACACCAGCCGCATGACCATGTTGACCCGCGTCCACAGATAGCCCTCGGCTGCGACCGCCAGCAACGTGACCCCCGCTACACTGGTGACCAGTACCATCAGGATGTTGGTGATTGTCGAATCAATCATCAGCATTTCATGGGCGAACACGAACATGAAGGGCACCACAAAGCCGGCGATGGCCAGCTTCATGGCCTGAAAGCCCGTGGCATTGGGCGACCCACCGCTGATGCCGGCACCGGCATAGGCCGCCAGTGCCACCGGCGGCGTCAGGTTGGCGAAGATCCCGAAGTAGAAGACAAACATGTGCGCCACGAACACGGCCGTATCATTGCTGCCGGACAGCTCGCGAAAGAGCGGCAGGTTGAGCAGAATCGGCGCCGCCATGGTGCTGGTAATGATATAGGTCGGAATACTGGGCAGTCCCATGCCCAGCACAATGGACGCCAGCATGGTCAGCAGCAGCGTCACCATCAGCTGCACCAGCGGACTGGGAATCTGTGACCCCAGTGCCACAACCGCATCGGCGGCCTCCAGTGCAATGCCAGTCAGCGTGGCTACCCCCACGATAATACCGACCGCGCCGCAGGCCACGGCTACCGGAATGGCATTGCGGATGCCGCCTTCCATGGCGTCGACGCAGTCACGCGCGTTCATGGTCTCGGTCACGATGCCTCGTTGCGTCCGCAGCGCGTTGATAATCACCGGCACCACGATCACTGCCAGCAGCCATAGCCGATCCGGTGCAATGGGCGGTATCCCGTGCGGCCCGATCAGCCCCTGAAGCTGCGGCTGGAAAATCAGTGCCAAAAGCAACAGCGACAGTCCGATGACCACGCGACGTGTTCCGCAGATGAGTACGGTGGCACCAATGGACCAGAAGGCAGCAAAAAACGGTGCCCGCCCGTCGGCCAGCAGCCAGATCAACACCGCCATGGGTACCAGCAGGTGACCGCGCTCGAGCATGACGGCACGTACAGGTGTCAGTTCGGCGCGGGGAATGCCCTTGAGACCGTTGCGCAGCGCACGAAGATGCACCTGAATCAGCACGCCCAGATAAAAGAGCAGCGCCGGGATGATGCCGGCCATCATGACCTGGGTATAGGGCACCGACAGCACCTCGGCCATGATGAAGGCCGCCGCTCCCATGATGGGCGGCAGAATCTGCCCGCCGACGCTGGCCGCCGCCTCCACGGCGCCGGCAAAGTTGGCCTTGTAGCCGGTCTTTTTCATCAGCGGGATGGTAAAGGCACCGGTCGTGACCACGTTGGCAATCGCCGAGCCGTTGATCGAGCCCAGAAACCCACTGGCGATGACCGCCACCTTGGCCGGGCCGCCACGGGAATGGCCCGCGACTGCGAGTGCCAGATCATTGAACAGCTGGCCCAGGCCCGACTTGCCCAGAAAGGCACCAAAGAGAATGAACAGGATGATATAGCTGGCCGATACCGCGATCGCCGAACCCAGCAGGCCTTCGGTGATGTAGACCAGATGCGACATCAGTTGCCGACCGATCGCCATCAGGATGTTGGGGTTGAGCTCCGGATAAAAGGAGAGCCTTGCGTAGAGGCCGTAGACCAGAAAGGCCGTGGCCAGCAGCGTCAGCCCCCAGCCGGTCACGCGACGCGTCGCGTCCAGTACCAGCAGAATGGCCACGATGCCGATCACCATGTCCAGATCGGTGATGCGCCCGGCGGCGAGAATGATCCGCTGGGTGGAAAAGATCATGTAGATGCCGATCCCCAGTGCAACGACGGCCAGGATCACATCGCGAATCGGTACCCGGTCGCGCGCGCCCTTGCGGGTAAAGGGATAGAGCACAAAGGCCAGCGCCAGCAGCGTATAGAGGTGAATGCTGCGCTGCTGGATATCAATCAGCGGGCCGGCGGTGGAGGTATACAGGTGAAAGGCCGCCAGCAGTACGGCCAGAACGGTCACCACGCGGGCAAAAAATGTCGGCAGGCTGTGGCGTATGGCGCTTTCGCGGTCATATTTTTCCAGCAGCGCCGGGTCCAGTGCCGGGCTTTCATCCCTGCCGGCCAGGCCACCGGTCAATCCGGCGCCGTCCCGCCCTTCGCCCGCGGCTTCGCGGCGATCCATTCTTGTGCTCATGTTGTTTGTTCTCTTTGTACCGGTCCATCCTGTCACCCGTGGGTCATCCGGTGCCACCAGGGACGCCACAGGCCAGCCAGTACCATGACAGGTGGCAGCCGTTGTTGTTGGAAGCGCAGGGTGGGAGCTGGCCCGAGTGCGCCGAGATCAAGCCAGTACCCCCCGTAGCCCATGCGGTAGTGTTCACGCGCGGCCGCCTGTACCAGCAGGGGGTCTACCGGACGCGCGATGTCGTCCAGCACCACCCAGCCCTGCTCGAGACGACTGGCCTGTCCGGTGTCCGGCACGCCGGCACCAAAGGTCTTGAAGCGACTGCTTACCACGCGAATGGCCCCCTTCGATAGTGCGAAGGTCTCAATCCAGTCCTCACGCTCTACCGAATGCTGCCAGCACAGTGAAAACCGGGTGCCATCGTCGCCGGGAAACACGTAGCGCCGCTCAAGGGTGCCTTGTGCATGCAATTCGCTGACCACCAGCCAGGGCCGGGGCCAGCAAAACACCAGCAGCAGTACCAGCGCATATAACGCCAGCCAGCCTCGGCGACGCGACACGTGCCTGCTCAGGTAGCGTCGCTTTCGGCGGTATCATTTTCAGCAGGCTCATGCGCGGCGTCACTTCCCTGAGCGCTGTCCTCGCGGGTTTCATAGTAACGCTGCGCCCCGGGATGCACCGGCAGAATCAGGTCCTGATCAAGGGTATCGGAGCCCACTTCTCGCAACGCACCCACGGCGACCTGGCCGGAATTGAGATATGCATCAAAGCGACGCGCCAGATCCTCGGCCACATCATCGCGCATGCTGGCCGGCGCGATCAGGAGATTACGAATCGCCACGGTATTGACCGGCTCGGAGAGGTTATAGCGCTCGGCGGCGCCGGCAGGAATGGTATAGCTCTGGTAGTAGGGATAATCCGCCATCAACTTCTGCGCAGTATCACCATCAATGCTGACGAATTTGATGTCGCGGCTCTGCATCAGGCCGGTAATGTTGCTGTTGGGCACACCCGAGGTGAAAAAGGCTGCGTCCAGATTACCGTTGCTCATTTCGGTCACGCTGTCGGCATAGCCGGTATGGCTGACGCGGGCCAGGTCATCATACTCAAGGCCTGCCGAGGCCAGTGCGATCCTGGCGCTGGCTTCCACGCCCGACCCTACCTGGCCTACACCGATACGCTTGCCAGCCATATCCTCAATACTGTCGATGCCGCTGTTGCTCAGCGCCACCACCTGCACCACGTTGGGGTAGAGCCCGGCGATGGCTGTAATATCAGCGGCGTTGCCCTCGAACTGGTTCTGGCCGTTCACGGCGTCATAGGCCACATCGCTCATGACGATCGCCAGTTGATTGAGCCCGTCCTGAAGATTCTGAATGTTTTGTACCGAGGCCCCGGTCGAGACGACCTGAACGTTACGCACCATCGGACTGGCCTCGAGCACGGACTTCAGCGCACCGCCCAGCGCATAATAGGCACCCGAGGTACCGCCGGTACCAAAGACCAGCTGAACCGGATCAGCCGTGGCCTCACTGCTGCCCTGACTGTCACCGCTGTTTTGCTGGGCGCCTGCACTGTCCTGCGCCTGCTGGCTGTCGCTGTCATCGCCACAGCCACCCAGCATCAGCAGTAACAGAGAGGCCGCTATCAGTCCGCTTTTATAATGCATGGTGCTTTCCCCTGATCCATTGGTCTTCGTACGCGCTTGTCATGCAAGGCTGTCATGCGAGGTCAATGTATACAGGGGAAATGTCGTAACACAACGCGGTCAGTGCCCGACGAGCGTCAGGCATGACATCCATTGGTCGTATTGAAAAAGGGGTAAAGGCGCGATTCGACCGTCCTAGCCCCCAGCCGTGCACTGCACAAAGTCATCAATCAGGCTCGCCAGTGCCTGAGGCATTTCCATCGGCAGCAGGTGTCCATGATCGGGAATGATTTCAAGGCGTGGTGATGCGAACTGACCAAGTACCAGCGCTCTTTGTGTGTCCGGCGGCAGTGACGGATCCCGATCTCCCACAACGATCAACGCGGGATAGTCCAGCACACCGACTTCGGCTGAAAAATCCTCCCGACTGCCATGACGTGGCCAGGCCTGCCAGGCGGCGTGCGAGGCACGCATGGCGTCTTCCACGGCGTCTTGATAGCGCGCCGGTGAAAGAGGCTGTGCAATCGCACCATCGATAAAGGACTCGGCCTGCTCACGGCTGTGGTCAAAGGCCTGCTGGAATTCCCGCTCCTCGTCACTGACCGGCTGCGGTCCGGCGGGCGCCGGGGCGACCAATACCATCGACACCAGCCACGCAGGCCGTCGGGCCGCCAGCACCATGGCCACCTTGCCCGAAAAGGAATGGCCTACCAGCACCACCCGTTCAAGCCCCATCTCCTCAATGGTCTGCTCAACCTGATCCGCCATGGCCCGGGTATCAAACCCGTCACGGTCGGTGGCATCGCCAAACCCCGGAAGATCCAACGCAATACAGCGATGGTTCGGCCCGAGATGGTCGATGACCTCCCGCCATTCACGGTGGGAATTGCCGAAAAAGTGCATCATCACCAGGGCCGTCTCGCCTTGCCCCTGATCCATCAATGGCAGCATGTTCTCTCCCTGACGCAAGCTTTAACAATGTCCGTTGAGCATAGCCGTCGTCACCGCCCATGACAGTGAACAATTGCTGATGACAGCGCAGGCATGCCTATACTGATGTCTATGTCCGACAAGCCCCGGTAATGTCGACAGGACCCCTTGAACGGCCACAGAGGATGCACGTCCATGAATGCCAGCGGTTATATTGTCGCCAGTGACAGCGCCATCATTGGCGTTGGAGAGACCATCAACGAGGCTGCCGAACAGGCGCTTGAATGGAGCGACGACTACGATGGCGTCGAGGCGCTGATCGAGGATATGGAAGGCGATCTCGAAAAGGCGCACGAGGAAGATGGCAAACCCTACCTGCGCCGCGCGACCGCAGCGCTCATGGACGCCGTGGAAAAGGGCGGCACACCCGAGCAGTGGACCATCATCGACAATATTGCCTGTACCGCCGAGGAAGCCATCGCGCATAACAGCTGATGCCTCACCCGGCCCTGCTGCCTTTCAGACGCCCTTTAAAGCAATCGCCAGACGCCCGGCAGGCCGCCCAGCCATTTCTGGCAGCGGGCCAGAAAACTGCCGGGCTCTTTCATCAGTCGGCATGCCTGATTGTTTTCATCGACGGTCAACCATGACAGCCGACCCTTGTCATCCTGCTCGACCCTGAAACTGCTGGCCGGGTTCAGCGCTCGCTCGATCACGGCGTCAAGCTCTGCTACCAGCCCCTCATGCTCGACCCGCAACCCCATTTCGTTGTTCCACCAGGTCGATCGTGGATCGATATTGAAGGAACCAATGAAGAGCCTTTTATTGTCCATGACCATGGCCTTGCCATGCAGGCTGGAAGCCATCACGCCGAAGTGATGCATGCGTCGCCGGCGCGGCTTGTGGCCGTGTCGCAGCTCATGCATGCGCGCACCCAGATCGAGAAAGTGCTGCCGCCAGGGTGCGTAGCTGCCGTTGACCACCGGGGTATCGCTGGCCTGCAGAGAGTTGGTCAGTACGGTCACGCCCACGCCCCTTTCCAGCAGCGCTTCAATGTCGATGACGTCACGCTCGCTGGGGATGAAATAGGCCGAGACAACCCTGATGTGATGCTGCGTTTCGGCCACCATCGCCCCGATGGCAGTTCCCATGATGAGCTCGCGCGCCGGGTAACCCGGCTGACAGGATTTATCGGGATGGTCCCAGTAAAGCTCACCGTTGGCCTGCACCAGATCGCCCAGCCTGTCCTGCGGTGCCCTCGATTCCCCATGATGAATGGACAGAAAAGGGGAATCCGCCAGCGCTTCACCGGACAGCTTGCGCTTGAGTTCATCGCGCAGGTCCTGCCAGGCATTATCCGGTGCAGACGGCATCAGGGAGGCAAGCGTACGCACACAGCGACCATGCCAGTACCGGCCAAAGCATTCACGCATCTGGCCGGTAATGCGTCCTCCCACCACCAGCATGTCCAGATCGGCGAAATTATATTCACTTTTGGTGATAAAGTAATCGTCGCTGAGATTGCGACCGCCCGCGATACCGATCCTGCCATCCACCAGCCAGAGCTTGTTGTGCATGCGACGATGCGACCGGCGGATGGTCAACGCCATGGCCAGGCGATGGCTCCAGTAATAGCGCCGCCAGAAGGTGATCGGGTTGAAAAGACGCACTTCGATACACGGATGCGTATCCATGGCGAGCAGCATGCGCTGCACATTGATGGCGCTGAGGTCATCCACCAGCAGCCTGACCCTGACACCGCGCTCGGCTGCTGCCAGCCACTCGGCCATCAGCACCTGTGTCGTGGTGCCATCCTCAAGGATGTAGCTCAGGCTGTCGATCGTGTGCTCAGCGTGACGCGCCAGATGTGCGCGCATCTCAAAGGCTTCAAGGCCATCGGACAGCAGGCGCATGCCGCTGCTGCCTTCCGAGGCCGAGCCGTCCTGCATCGCCTGGCTTCCCGGGGCGCCGGAACTCGTGTCATTGGTCATGAAAGGACTCATGGTCGCGATCTTTCAGCGAGCGATTGCGGTAATAGCGGCGCAGCAGCGCAGCATAAAGGGCTGCTACAAGCATGGCGGCCAGGGTGATGGCCTGGGCCGGACGTACAAGATGCTCAGGTAACAGGGTCTCAAAGAGCACAATCAGAATAAAGCCGAGCGCCTGGGCTGAAAGCGCCACAATACGCGGCGTATCACGGCGGCGGGTGCGCCTGGAACGGGAATCGGGCATGGAAATCACCGGCAACAACATGAGTCAGCGTGCATGGCCGGCCACGCCGGCCTGCCCAGTTTAACGCATGATGGTAAAAACGAATGGATATCCTTGAAAGCGCCATGCTGTCCCTGCCTCCGGCACTTCTGGCCGTGGCATGCGCTACGGTGGCGCTGCTGGCAGCACACATCATCAGCCTTTCAGCACGGCCGGTCACGATACGCTGGGCCCTGGGCGCACTGCTGTTCTGGCTGGCCGGCGCCCGACTCTGGGCATGGCTTTCTCAAGGCACCTCCCTGCCGGCCACGTCGTGGCCGGGGCATCTCTGGAGCACCGGCGTCGCCCCGGCTGGTGGGCTGATCGCCCTGCTGGCCTGGACCCTGTGGTACTGTCGGCAGCGTCCGGTACTACGCCAGAGGCTTTGCATTCTTGTCATGGTGGCAAGCGGGCTCTGGTGGGGGCTGGAGCAGTGGCGAGAAGGTCTACAGACATCGCTGCCTGCCGCGTTGCCCACCCTGACATTCGAGTCGCTTGAAGGCCATTCGGTCACACCGGCCAATGATGATCTTCCGCGTTACTTCCTGCTGTGGCGCAGTGACTGTCATTCCTGTCGTCAATGGCTTCAACGGCTGGCCGAGTGGCCTGTCAAGCAGCGTCCGGCACTCGCCCTGGTCAATCAGGGAGAACCTCTGCTGAGCGTTATCCGCTATCTGGATCAACACCCCGATCAGCAGCTTGGTCTGGAGGACGCGGCGCTGCTGCTGGATCCGCGCCAGCGCCTTCTGGCCCTGACAGGCAGCCATCATCTGCCGGCACTGTTGTACGTTGCCGCGGATAACACCTTGATACGTGTTCATGACCTGTCAGCCATCATGGTGCCCGACTCACCATAGTGACCTGCCCCTTCTCTTGCAGTAAGCCATGCGCACATCAGTGCCCCGCCTGCCCTCTCTTTTGGTTAAGATAGGCACCCTTTTTCAGGGTCATGGCTGACGGCGCGCCGCATCGATGACCAACGACAGTTCATCTCCAGTCGATGACCGATTCACATCTGTACCCGCACGCCCATGGGGCGGCATTTTCGAGGCATCATGAGCAATTTTATCCCCGGGCAACGCTTCATCAGTGACGGCGAAACCGAGCTGGGACTTGGCACCATACTGAGCTGCGATGTTCGCAGCGTGACCGTTTTATTTGCCGCCAGCGATGAAACCCGCACCTACAGCGTGCGCGAGGCGCCCCTGACCCGTGTGGTGTTTGGTCGCGGCGATCGCATCGACACCGACGACGGCCAGGTCCTGCTGGTCAGTGAACTGCGCGACGAAGGCGGCCGCATTACCTATATCGGCCAGGACAGCAATGGCGAGCGGGAGCTGCCCGAATCACGCATCAGCGATCGCATGCAGTTTCACCAGGCCCGCGACCGCCTGCTGACCGGACAGATCGATCGCAATGACGCTTTCAATCTTCGCTATCGCAGCCTTCAGCATCTGGCCCGCATCGAGCGCCATCCGGGGTTCGGACTGTCCGGTCCGCGCATCGATCTGATCCCGCATCAGCTGCACATTGCCGACGATATCGCCGGTCGCCGTCTGCCGCGTGTACTGCTGGCCGACGAGGTTGGCCTTGGCAAGACCATCGAAGCCGGGCTGGTACTACATCGCATGCTGCTGACCGGGCGCGTCGAGCGCGCCCTGATTCTGGTGCCTGACAGCCTGACGCATCAGTGGCTGGTCGAGCTGCTGCGTCGCTTCTCCATCGAAGTCACGCTGCTTGATGAGCAGCAGAGCCAGGCACGCGGTGGCGATGGCAATCCGTTTGAATCGGCGCAGCTGGTGCTGGCCAGCCAGCAGTGGCTTTTTGCCAATCCCGAACGTCAGCGTCAGGCACAGGCCTGTGTCTGGGACCTGCTGATCGTGGACGAAGCCCAGCACCTGGAATGGGATCCGGAAAACGGCGGCGATACCGGCTATCAGTGTGTCGAGGCGCTGGCCACCCAGCGCACCGGACTGCTGCTGTTGAGCGCCACGCCGGAGCAGATGGGGGATGTCAGTCACTTTGCCCGCCTGCGCCTGCTCGACCCCGAGCGTTATCACGACATTGACGCCTTCAGGGCCGAGCAGCGCGGCCACGCAAGCCTTGCCGAGGCGATCGAGGCCCTCGAACACCTGCCCGCACAGGCGCAGCACCATGATGTGCTACATCGTATCGTTGAAGACGATCAGCAGGCATTGAAGCTGTTGGACGCCCTGATGCAGGCCGGGATGGATGAGCAGCCAGCACTGCGTGAGTCACTGCGCCGGGTACTGCTTGACCGTTATGGTATCGGCCGGGTCATGTTTCGTAATAGCCGCCGCCATGTCAGCGGCTTCCCGGTACGTCGCCTGCATGTGAGCGAGCTGGAAAACCCGGGGGCCTATCGACGCATCGAGCAGCGCATCACCCGCGATGAGGATTACCTGGACAGTCTGTTGATCGAAACCGGTCTGGACTACCCGGAGATCCTGCTCTATCCCGAGGCCACCTTCGAGGCGCGCCGGCAGGAAAGTCACGGCGACAGCTGGTGGCGCTTTGATCCCCGCATGACCTGGCTGCGTGAATGGCTCAAGGGCCATCCTGGCGAAAAGGCGCTGCTGATCTGCCACCACGGCGAAACCGCGCGCGAACTGGCCGCCGGGCTGCAGATTCTGACCGGCCTGCATGTCCCGGTCTTTCATGAAGGCATGACGCTGATCGAGCGTGACCGCGCTGCCGCCGCCTTCGCCGAGGCAGAGGATGGCAGCCCGCTTTTGATCTGTTCGGAAATCGGTTCGGAGGGGCGCAACTTTCAGTTCTGCCATCACCTGATCCTGTTTGATCTGCCGCCCCACCCCGATCAGCTCGAGCAGCGCATCGGACGTCTGGACCGCATCGGCCAGCAGCATGACGTCGAGATTCACCTGCCGGTCATGGCTGACAGTCCGACCAGTGCGATGCTGCGCTGGTATCAGGAGGCGCTTGCCGCCTTCGAGGCGCCCAGCGGCCTGGGCAGTGTAGTCAGCGACGCTCATGGTGATGCGCTGTTTGATGCCCTGCTCGACACTGAAGCGCTCGAGGAAGTGATCGAGGCGTCACGCGCGCTGGCCATCCAGACGCGTCAGGAGCGCGAAGCCGGCCGTGATCGCCTGCTGGCCTACAGCTCGTTTGACGCACGCCATGCCGAAGACATGATCGAAGCCGTGCAGGCACTGGATGATGATGCCTCGCTGGATCGTTATCTCGAGCAGGCACTGGATGTCTTTGGCATCGATACCCGCGAAACGGATGAAGGACTGACCTATCTGCATCCGGGCGCCCATATGGTCGATGGCATGCCCGGGCTGATTCGCGGGGAAGAAGGCTTTACCACCACCCGTTCGCGCTCGCGCGCACTGGCACGCGATGATCTGCAGCGCCTGTCCTGGGAGCATCCGCTGGTGCGGGAAATGCTCTCCCGGGCCACCAACGAAAGCATGGGCAATACGGCGCTGGCGCTGCTGGCACATCCGGCGATCCCGGGCGGTCGCTTCATGCTCGAGGCCATCTTCCGAACGCGGACCAGCGCACCGAAGGCGCTGCATATCAATCGCTTCTTCCCGCCGGCCACAGTGCGCGTACTACTGGATGAGTCAGGTCAGGTGCTGTCCGACAAGGTTTCCTTTGGCGGGCTGGCCAAGAACCTGCGCCACGTCAAAAAGGGCGTTGCCCGGAATCTGATACGCGAACGTCAGCAGCAATTGCGGGGCCTGTTTGACCAGGCCGAGCAGCAGGCCGAGGCCGAGTTGCCGGCAATGGTGGATGAGGCCAGCAGACAGATGACACAGCAGCTCAATGGTGAAATCGACCGGCTTGAAGCACTCGCCCGGCGCAACCCGGATGTGCGCGCCGAAGAGATCGAGATGCTGCATCAGGAGCGCACGGCACTCGCACAAGCGATCGCCGGCACCCGTCTGCAGCTGGACGCCGTGCGGGTGATCGTGACCGTTGACCCGCAGTAAAACGGCCCGCTCGAAAATGTGATGCATCGCGTCGCTCAGGCGGCGCGATGCTCAATGGCCGTCAGCGCCTTTTCAAGCGTGGGGTATTCAAACCGAAAACCGGCAGCTTCAAGCCTTGCCGGCATCATGCGCGCGCCGGTCAGCAGCAGCTGCGACATCTCTCCCAGCGCCAGCGAGATGATACCTGCAGGCACGACAAAGGGCGCCGGTCGATGCAGGCTGGCCGCCAGCGTTCGAGTGAATTCTGCATTGGTCACGGGCTGTGGTGCCCCCGCATTCCAGGCCCCCTGCGCGTCATCATGGTGCAGCAGAAAATCAATGATGCGCACCAGGTCATGACGATGAATCCAGGGCATGTACTGCTCTCCCTTGCCAAGTCGGCCGCCCACACCCAGGCGGAACATGGGTCGCATGGGTTTGAGCATGCCGCCGTCACGATCCAGCACCAGGCCGATACGAATGCAGGCGACCTTCATCCGGTCCGTGGCCAGCTGTTGCGCGGCCTCTTCCCATTCCCGACAGAGCCTGTGGGCAAACTCGTCATGCGGCGAGGTCTGCTCGGTCACTTCCCGGCGGCCCTGATCGCCGTAATATCCCATTGCCGAGCCTGAAATCAGCTGACGCGGTGATGACTCCAGGCGCTGACACAGTTCACCTACATCCTGCGTGGCCTTGAGGCGCGATGCGATCAGCTTTTTTTTCTGCGACTCGCTCCAGCGACGATTGAAAATAGGCTCGCCGGCCAGATTGATCACGGCGTCCACCTGCTGATCGGCAAAATCAACGGCCGCAGCGCGCGCCATGACCGGCACGCCGATCGTGGCATGTGCCTTTTCGGGCTGACGCGACACCACCATCAGCGTATGGCCCTTTTCATGCCAGTATTGACACAGCGCCTGTCCGACAAATCCGGTTGCTCCGGTAATGACTATGTTCACGTTACGTTCTCCCGCTCGGAGGCATGGTGATCACACCGACCAACCATGGCCATGGGCAATGTTTCAGGGCACTTGCACAGAGACGTTTTCAACCTCGACGCGCTTTTGGTACATATACCGTACAAGATTTATCAGGGTAGCGCCTGGTCGTCCGTGTCAGGCTCTGGCGGCGTTCCTTCAGACAATTTGAGGCTTTCGTGGACTTCTTGCACAATATAGCCATCGTTGGTGCCGGCATGGCGGGGCTGGCTGCCGCCCGGGTGCTGCAGCAGGCGGGAAAGGATGTACAAATTTTCGACAAGGGCCACCGACCGGGGGGACGAATGTCCTCGCGCTGCAACGCGCATGGCCTTTTTGATCTGGGTGCCCAGTATTTCACCGTTCGTGATCCCGGCTTTGCCCGAATAATTGAAGCCTTCGAACGCGAGGGTGTGGTGGCGAAGTGGCCACAGATCATGGCACGTCATGACAACGGACAATGGCAGATACAGCATCCCGAGCATCCCCGGTATACGGGAACGCCCTCCATGCGTGCGCTGACTGACGCCCTGTCCGCATCGCTTGAGATAAGTCATCAGATACGTATCACGTCGATGACCCGCACGCCGTCGGGATGGCAGCTGGAGAACCAGTACGGGCATGTCCGGTCAGGATTTGATCATGTCATTGTGGCCATACCGGCGCCTCAGGCGATTGAACTGGTGGGCGATATCATGACGCCACCGCTGTCTCTTCATGCCATGTCATCGTGCTGGAGCACGTGGGTGCGGTTTAAAGCCCCCCTGAAAATGCCGCCCGGTATCGACACATGGCAGGGTGCCTTTCTGGCTGATTCACCGGTGCTGCGCTGGGCAGCGCGCAACCAGACGCGCCCCGGACAGCACGAAGGAGAACGAATCACGCTGCTGGCGCGCGACGACTGGTCCGACAGGCACCTTGAAATGACCCCGGCGCAGATCGCCGACAAGATGGTGGCAGCCTTCAAGGACGAGTATTCCGAAGCGCTCCCGGCCATTGAGGCCTGCGGCGCGCATCGATGGAAATACGCGCAACCCCGGGAACGCCCGAAAGGGGCCGAAGGCTACCTCACCGACATGTCAAAGGGCCTGTCACTCTGCGGCGACTGGTGCATTGACGGACGCGTTGAGGCGGCCTGGCAATCAGGTACACGACTGGCACAGGCGCTGTGTCATCCAGACACGCCATCGCCCACTTAAACATCTTGCTGACTCAGGAAAGAAACTGTCATGACAACTGCATTGATCGTACTGGCCCATGGTTCCACGGACAGCCGCTGGCAGGCCCCCTTTGAAACACTGGAACAGCGCCTCAAGGAGCGCATGTCTGCTCCTGTACGACTGGCCTATATGGAGCTCTGTGACCCGCTGCTGGAAACCGTGGTGCAGGAACTTCATGCCGATGGGTTCAACAGCATCGACATTCTGCCGCTCTTTTTCGCCGCAGGGCGCCATTTGCGCGAAGACGTACCGGCACAGCTGGAAGCACTGCGTCATGAACATCCGGAACTCTCCCTGACACTTCTGGACCCGGTGGGTCAGCATCCCTCGTTTGCCGACGTTGTGGTGTCGATCGTGGCCGAGAACCAGCGTGACAGCAGTTGTACAAAGTGAAGATTGACGTACAACACCTGTGTAAATACTGCTACACTATCGACCTACACAGGTTAAATTTTCTTGTTCGGCCATGATGGCTAGCGCAACCATGTATGCAGGTCGAATAGCTCATTTTCGCAATGTAGAGCGCCTGATAATGGTATCTACGTTCCTGGCAGCAGGAACCGCGAAGGAGGCTCTCGTTTACTATGACTGAGAAAGTGGCAAATGCTGTCGGCGGACCGCTATACCCCATTAGAGAAGTATCACGTCTGACCGGCGTCAACTCGGTAACGCTGCGTGCATGGGAGCGCCGTTACGGGCTGATCCAGCCAAGACGTACTCCCAAGGGGCATCGTCTCTATGCGCGTGAAGACATCGAGCGCGTCGAGCGTATCCTGCAGTGGCTTAACCGGGGCGTACCGGTAAGTCAGGTAGGCGAACTGCTCGATCAGGCGTCGGGTGAGGCAGAGACCACCAGGGAAGACAACTCTCGGGAGTCGGGTGCCGAAGACATGGCACCGGAACACGACTGGGAGGGGCAGCAGCTTGAAGTCATCAATGCCGTGGCGGAATTCAATACCAACCGGCTTGAAAATCTCTTCACGCGCAGCATGGGGCTCTACCCGGTCAATACTGCCATCGCGCGCCTTTGGCAGCCCGTGGTTGAGCGCCTCGAGAATACCTGGGCAGATCATGCCACGCCCATGGCGCAGCGCTGTTTTCTGGAATCCTTTTTAAGAACCCGACTTGGTCTGCGGCTTTATCATGGCAATCATGAAAACGCCGAACCACGCCTGCTGATGAGCTATCTTCCCGGCGGCTGCGGCGCGCTCTGGCAGCTGTTGCTTGCCTTTACAGCCAGCAGCGCCGGATTTTACATCACGCTGTTTGATGGGCCCGTACCCGTTGGTGAGCTCATTGAAGCCGCAGGTAAAAAGGACGCCAGAACCATCGTTCTTTCCGGCGCCATGGAAGCCGATATCGAAGATCTTCACCGCCAGCTTGCCGACGCGTCCTATCAGGGCATGCTTCCCATTCGCGTCGCAGGTTCCATTACGCGTCAGTGGCGTGAAACGGATGATGCTCATCTGAGTGCGCTGGATAACGACCCAGCCCGTGCCATCGCACAGCTAAGGCTGGCAACGGCACGTCACGGCTGAGATTCACCACGTCATGGATTGACTGCGACCCGCCTTCAGGGCGGGTCGCTTGCGAAAGGACGAATGCATGGGCACCAGACGCCAGCTGGTCTGGTTTCGGACCGATCTGAGATGCGAAGACAACACCGCCCTTCATCATGCTGCCCAACGGGGTCCGGTCATTGGCGTTGTCTGTTGGACGCCACATCAGTGGCAACGTCATGGCCATGGCGCCAACAAGCTTGATTTCTGGCGACGCGGCATCATCGCACTCTCCGAATACCTTGGCCGCCTCAACATTCCTCTGAAGATCATCAGGGCCGAGGGATTTGAGACCCTGCCCGACCAGCTGCTGGCACTGGCAGAGACGCTGGAATGTGATGCCCTTCATTTCAACGACGAATATGGACTCAACGAGCGTCGGCGTGACCGTCAGATCAGCGAGCGGTTTCATCATCAGGCGCTGGAAGTCCATCGATATACCGACCAGATTGCTTTTACGCCGGGGTCTCTCCTGACCGGGGACGGCCGTTACTACAGCGTTTTTACGCCCTTCTACAAGAGCTGGCTCAAGAACATCGGGGCAGACCAGCTTCAGCAGTTTGACGCGCCTGAAGCACAGCCCGCCTTTGATGACATTACAAGTGACGCGCCCATCGAGTTCGACGCCGGCAATGTTGTCATTGATGCCAATGACTGGCCTGCAGGAGAAGAGGCTGCGCAGGATCGACTGGCCCGCTTTCTTCAAAAAAGAGCGCATCATTACGATGAGGGACGTGATTTTCCTGCCATGACCGCCACCAGCGGGTTATCCGCCTGGCTGGCGCTGGGCATGATCTCATGGCGTCAGTGTATCAATGCTGCCGCCGCCAGAAACGGCGGCCACCTGGGTGATGGCGATAGCAATCTGAAAAGCTGGATCAGTGAGATCATCTGGCGCGAATTCTATCAGCATGTGCTGGTCGGCTTTCCACGGGTCAACTGTCATCAGCCATTTCAGGAACACACCGGCGCAATGGCCTGGCGTGAAAACGAAGAAGATTTTCAACGCTGGTGCGAAGGCAATACCGGTTATCCGCTGGTGGATGCTGCCATGCGGCAGCTGACCACGACTGGATGGATGCATAATCGCCTGCGCATGGTGACAGCCATGTTCCTCAGCAAGCATCTGTTGATAGACTGGCGACGTGGCGAGGCGTTTTTCCTGGAACACCTGGTGGATGGTGAACTGGGCGCCAACAACGGCGGCTGGCAGTGGGCAGCGTCCACGGGCACGGATGCAGCGCCCTATTTTCGCATCTTCAACCCGACCACCCAGGCCAGACGCTTTGACCCGGAAGGCATATTTATTGCAAAGTTCGTGCCTGAACTGGCAAACGTTGCTGCAAAAAGGCGTCATGCGCCCGATGCTGCCACCTGTCAACAGACCGGTTATCCGGTCCCGATGGTGGACCATCGGGCAGCGCGTCAACGCGCGCTGGAAGCCTTCAAGGCATTGAGTTAAACGTAGCTGAAGAGTGATTCCGGGGTGGTCGCCTTACACACCGGCGCTGGCGTGCATTTCGTCACCTCTATCAGTAAACTAGGCCCGCTCCTGCGGGAGCCCCTATTCCTTTGATTTCCGGAACATGTCAGTGACCACGCAACACTCCTTTAACCGTGATCAGCTGCTTGCATGCAGTCAGGGCGAGCTTTTCGGCCCTGGAAATGCACAGCTGCCGGCACCGAACATGCTGATGCTGGATCGCATCATCAACATTCAGGAAGCGGGTGGCAAATACGGCAAGGGCGAGCTGATCGCTGAGCTGGATATTAACCCTGACCTCTGGTTCTTCCAGTGTCACTTCCCCGGCGATCCTGTCATGCCCGGCTGCCTAGGCCTTGATGCCATGTGGCAGCTGGTAGGGTTTCATCTGGGCTGGCTGGGCAACCCCGGCCGTGGCCGCGCGCTTGGATGTGGCGAGGTCAAGTTCTCCGGACAGATTCTTCCGGACGCCGAAAAGGTAACCTACCATATTCATATCAAGCGGGTGATCACACGCCGCCTGATCCTCGGCATCGCCGATGGCGTACTGTCCGTGGACGGCCGCGATATTTACGAAGCCAACGACCTGCGCGTTGGCCTGTTCACCTCCACTGCGAATTTCTGATGGGGAGGCTCCCATGCGACGAGTGGTAGTCACTGGCCTGGGCATTGTCTCCTGCCTGGGCAATGATCAGCATCAGGTACTTGAGTCCCTGAAGGAAGGCCGTTCAGGCATTCGCTTTCGCGACGAATACGTTGAACGCGGAATGCGAAGCCATGTCGCCGGTGTCGTTGACATCGATCTGGACGCACTGGTGGACCGCAAGCAGCGCCGCTTCATGGGCGATGCTGCCGCCTACGCCTACGTCTCGATGCAGCAGGCCATTGAAGATGCAGGGCTTTCGCCTGATGAAGTTTCCAATGTACGCACCGGCCTGATTGCCGGCTCGGGCGGCGCCTCTTCTGCCAATCAGGTAGAAGCCGCCGATATCCTGCGTGACAAGGGCCTGCGCCGTGTCGGCCCCTATCGTGTTACCCGGACCATGGGCAGCACCGTGTCGGCGTGTCTGGCCACTCCCTTTGCCATCAAGGGGGTCAACTACTCCATTTCTTCAGCCTGTGCGACCTCGGCACACTGTATCGGCAGCGCCGTTGAGCAGATCCAGCTGGGCAAGCAGGACATCGTCTTTGCCGGCGGTGGTGAAGAAGAGCACTGGACCCTGTCGTGCCTGTTTGATGCCATGGGCGCGCTGTCCACCAGCTACAACGAGTCTCCTGAAAAGGCCTCTCGTGCCTATGATACGGCCCGTGACGGCTTCGTTATTGCCGGTGGTGGCGCCATGCTGGTGCTTGAAGAGCTGGAGCATGCCAGAGCACGTGGTGCCAAAATCTACGGCGAAGTCGTGGGCTACGGTGCCAACTCCGATGGCCATGACATGGTCGCGCCTTCCGGTGAGGGCGGTGCCCGCTGCATGCAGCAGGCGCTGGCCACCGTTGTAGGTGACATTGATTACATCAATACGCATGGCACATCGACTCCGGTCGGTGATATGTGTGAGATCAAGGCCCTGCGTAATGTTTTCGGTGAAAAGGTACCGCCGCTGTCCTCGACCAAGTCACTGACCGGTCACTCTCTGGGCGCTACCGGCGCACAGGAAGCCATTTATTCGCTTCTCATGATGCAAAATGACTTCATCTGCGCCTCGGCCAACATTGATGAAATCGATCCGCAGGCCAAGGATCTGGATATCGTGACGACGCGCCGTGATGGTGTACGCCTTGAGCGCGTACTGTCCAACAGCTTCGGATTCGGCGGCACCAATGCCTGTCTGATCTTTCAGCGCATGTCTGACCAAACATCCTGATAGCCCGGACATCAGGCCAGCAAAAAGGGCGCCCTTGGGGGCGCCCTTTTCATGTCCCTGCCAAATTTATATTTATAGCGTGCTGGCAGAAGCTTCTTCCACGGCAGGTCTGGGCACGCTTGAAATGCGCGACAGCTGCTGCTCGATCCACTGCTCGACCTCCCGGGTGACCTCATCCGGAGTACGCCCCTTCGTCATGATGGGCTTGCCGATTGCGACGTTGATCTGTCCGGGTCTTTTGACAAAGGTACTGCTCGGCCAATGCTCTCCGGCATTATGTGCCACCGGAAGAATCGGCACGCCTGCCCGGCAGGCCATGTGAATACCGCTTTTATTAAACCGCCGGCGCTCCCCTGGAGGTACTCGCGTCCCCTCGGGAAAGAGCAACACGGATAATCCGGAGGCAAGTCTGTTTGCCCCCTCACTGAGCACCATTCTAAGCGCACGAGACGGTTTTGACCGATCCAGTGGAATGGGTCTTAGCATTCGTAGCGCCCACCCGAAAACAGGAATTTTCAGCAGCTCCTGCTTGAGCACCGTGCACATGGGCGACTTGATGGTCTGGAGAAACAGGGTTTCCCACTCGCTTTGATGATTGGCAAGCAGCACACAAGGGACATCCGGAATATTGTCACGCCCCTCCACTCGATAGCGCACACCACAGCAGAGCCCGAACCAGAATATGATGAAATGGTTATAAAGGTTCAGCACTCGAAAGCGCCCGTTAAGCGGTAAAACAAACGCCAACGGTACCAAGGTGACAGCGCTGACAATAATGGCCATCAGATAGCCAGCATAAAACAGTAGACTGCGCAGCGTCTTCACAGACTACCCTCCCCGCCAAAGCGCGTCTGGCACCACTGCTCGAGCATGGCATCAAGCGCCAGTCGCCAGGGCTTTTGATGCACGCCAAAGGTTTCCAGCATCTGACGGCAGTTGAGAACGCGCCGTAGTGGATGATCATGATGATGGTGCAATGGCTGGATCTCGCCGGGCGTCAGATCGACATGCCTTCTGGAAAGCTGAATCTCCAGCTGATGGCGTACGACGCCGTGAAAGGTAAAGAGACTGACCGGCTCGACACCGGCGAGATGATAGGCCCCCCAGGCATTGGCACCTGAAAACTGCTGGGCCAGCATGCCGATCGTGGCACGGGCCACGGCCTGTACGGGTGTCGGACAGATGATCTCGTCTTCTGCTGCACGCAGGGGCTTGCCATCAACCATGCTTTCAAGGATTTCCGCCAGCCAGGCGCCCCGGCCTTCAAGGGCCATCAGCGGCCCGGTCCGTACAATAAAATGTTCGGCCAGCTTCGATCGAATACGGTTCCCCGTTTCCAGCAAACGCTGCAGGCCTTCGTCACGTGGCGAAGGCAGCACACTCTCTTCGATGGGCATATCCGACCCGGCATCAAAGACCTGATCGCTGACAAACCAGACCAGCGGCACCCCATGGGCGTGACAGGCGTCCAGGGCAGCTTCTACATGCTCGACATGCGCCATCATCTCGGCGTAGTCAACACTGGCCGGGCACAGTAGGGGCGGAAAAATGACGGCGTCCGGCATCCATGACCTTAACTGCGACAATTGGCATTGGCGAGAATGTTCAGCAATGAGTTCAACATCGCTGCGCAATGCACTTTCATCGATCAGCGCCCGGCCAAGGCAGTGATCGGCATCAAGCAATAATAATTTCATTGATTTTGCGGCCCGACAGAAAATGACGTCACTCTCGGCGGGCAGTGACGCGGCAGGCCCGACACTTTACAAAAAATTCCCATGGGTTGCACTGTCCCGCATTGCGTCATGCCGCCAGCCCTGGCGCAGCGGAAGGGCCATAATCGTCTATTCTCAGCAAATGGTTGATGTCACGTTCAATATCAAAGAAGCCTGCCTGCATGACAAAAGAAGCAATGACCGTTACCCGCCATCGCAGCGGCAAGGGATTTACCTATCGCGATGAGGCAGGAAAAACCTTCAGGGACCGTCAGTGGCGAGAGTGGATCAAGGGCCTTGCCATACCACCGGCATGGCGGGACGTTGCCATTACGCTTGATCCTGAAGCACGTATTCATGCCACGGGCAGGGACAGCGCCGGACGCAAGCAGTATATCTACAACAGTGAATGGCGAGAGCAACGTGAGAAGATGAAATTCGACCGTATTGTCGATTTTGCCCAGCGGCTTTCGACCATGCGGCGCATTACCGGGCAACACATGGCGCGTGAAGGCATGCCACGGGAGAAGGTGCTGGCCTGTATGGTCAGGCTGCTGGATACGGCCTATTTCCGCCCGGGTAACGACAGCTACCGGGAGCAGAACGATTCCTATGGGCTGACCACCATGCGGTCACGGCATCTAACCATTAACGGCGATGAACTGATTTTCGACTATCAGGGCAAAAGCGGTCAGCAACAGCACAAGGTCGTCGAGGACGAAAAACTGGCGCAGATTGTCGGTGAACTTGATGACATCCCCGGGCATGAAATCTTCAAGTATTTTGACGAAGACGGCCACAAGGTGCGCGTTGATAGTCACGATCTCAATGATTACATCCACGATGTCATGGGCGAACGCTTCAGTGCAAAGGACTTTCGCACCTGGGCGGGGACATCCATTGCCGCTCTGGCTCTTGATGAGCTGGGTATTGGAGACAATGACGACGCCAGCCAGAAATGCATTCGCGAAGCGGTAGAGCATGTAGCCTCCCGGCTGGGCAACACACCCAGCATCGCCCGGGCAAGCTACATAGATCCACGCGTCATTGAAAGCTATCTCGATGGTCGGCTATTGCGTCATTTTCTGGCACAGATCGAGGAAGCCCTTGATAGCGATGACATGACAGGCCCGGAGGAGCGCGCCATCTTGAAGCTTCTACAGAGTCGCTTGAAAAAGGATCACTGAACACATATCAAAAGACCCGCCGTGTGGCGGGTCTGGATCCAGAATTGAAGTCTTCAACTCCTAGAACGGAATTTCATCGTCGAAATCATCAAAACTGCCCGGGTTGGGGGCACCGCCACCCTGATTCTGGCCGCCCTGCTGATGACCCTGACCGTTTTGCTGGGAATTCTGGCCATAGTTGTTCTGACCCTGGCCGTATCCACCCTGATTCTGTCCACCTGCGGGGCTGTTCTGACGCGCACCGCCGCCCTGCTGATCGTAGGGCTGACCATAGCCACCGCCGCCCTGAGGCGCGCTCTGGCCGGCAAAATCACCACCCTGGGCACCGCTGCGGCTATCGAGCATCTGCATGTCGTTGGCCACAATTTCGGTCGAGTAACGATCCTGACCGTCCTGACCCTGCCACTTGCGGGTCTGCAGGCGTCCCTCGATATAGAGCCGGGAACCCTTTTTGACATACTGCTGCGCAATTTCGGCCAGCTTGTTGAACATGACAACGCTGTGCCACTCGGTGCGCTCCTGGCGTTGACCGCTCTGACGATCGGTCCAGGTATCCGTGGTTGCCAGACGCAGATTGCAGACAGGACTGCCGGAGGGCAGAAAACGTACTTCCGGGTCCTGACCCAGATTACCGATCAGTATGACCTTGTTTACCCCACGGGCCATGTTTCTCTCCATTGCCGGCTGGCATGTTTAAACGAATGGGCTGTCAGGGACAACGCCTTGACATGATCGTCTATAATAACTGTATGGATATTCACTGCAATGCAGGCCTTGCCATGCACATCACTGAAAGACCAAAAGCTGTCCTCCCAGCGACTGCTTTTTGTGTGGCCTGATTGGCACCTGCCCTTTCATGGCATGCAGCCATCATTTTACCGGGCTGCGCACCACATGGAAAACGCTGTGCACTGCATTTTGCGCCTCGCTTTCAACTCCTTCTATAGTGTCTTTCCGACGCCGGCGATGAGGTAGGTATGGATCGTATTTCGGTGAGTGGGGCCCGCACCCACAATCTGAAGAATATTGATGTCGAGCTGCCCCGTGACAAGTTGATTGTCATTACCGGGCTCTCCGGATCAGGCAAGTCTTCTCTGGCTTTTGACACCCTGTATGCTGAGGGGCAGCGTCGCTATGTCGAATCACTATCGACCTATGCGCGCCAGTTCCTTTCCATGATGGAAAAACCCGATGTTGACCACATCGAAGGGTTATCACCGGCCATTTCCATTGAGCAAAAATCCACTTCTCACAATCCGCGCTCTACCGTCGGCACCATCACTGAAATCTATGACTATCTGCGCCTGCTCTATGCTCGTGCCGGCACACCGCGCTGCCCCGATCACGAGCTGGATCTTGAAGCCCAGACGGTCTCACAGATGGTCGACCAGACCCTGGCGCTGGAGGAAGGCACCCGGATCATGCTGCTGGCGCCCGTCATCAAGGGGCGAAAGGGCGAGCACCAGCAAACATTGACTGAACTGCGCACGCAAGGGTTTGTGCGGGTCCAGATTGATGGCCAGACATATGAATTCGATGAACTGCCGACGCTGGACAAGAACAAAAAGCACGATATCAGTGTCGTGGTCGATCGACTGAAGATTCGCCAGGATATCGAGCAGCGTCTGGCAGAGTCGTTCGAGACTGCGCTGGGGCTTTCCGATGGCTCCGCAGTACTGCATTTCATGGATGGCGAACGCGAAGACATGATCTTCTCTTCACGCTTTGCCTGTCCCATCTGCGGTTACTCGATCGCCGAGCTCGAGCCACGCATGTTCTCCTTCAACAATCCGGCGGGCGCTTGCCCCAGTTGCGATGGTCTGGGCGTGCATCAGTTCTTTGATCCCGACAAGCTCATCCGTCAGGCCGACCTGTCCCTGGCAGAAGGCGTCATCAAGGGATGGGACCGGCGCAGCATCTACTATTTCAACCAGCTCGAGGCCGTCGCCGCGCATTATAAATTCGAGCTGGAAACGCCCTGGCAACAGCTTCCACAGCGTGTGCGCGACGTGGTGCTGCACGGCAGCGGCCGTGAGTCCATTTCATTTTCCTACGTGAACGACCGCGGCAAGAAAGTTTCCCGCGAGCATGCCTTTGAAGGCGTGCTGCCCAACATGGAGCGTCGCTATCGGGAAACCGATTCGAGCATGGTACGCGATGATCTCGCCCGCCATCTGGCCGTACGCCCCTGCCCGACCTGCCACGGAAGCCGTCTGCGTCGTGAAGCGCGTCATGTCTTCGTGGACAACCATTCACTGCCGGCAGTCGTCACCAAACCGATCGGTGATGCCAGGGCATTTTTTGGCGCCATGGATCTGCCGGGACGGCGCGGCGAGATTGCCACGCGCATTCTTTATGAGATTACCAGCCGTCTGGAGTTTCTGGTCAATGTCGGGCTCGACTACCTGACGCTGGAACGTAGTGCTGACACCCTGTCAGGGGGTGAGGCACAGCGCATTCGGCTGGCCAGCCAGATCGGCGCTGGTCTGGTAGGTGTCATGTATATCCTCGATGAACCCTCCATTGGCCTTCATCAACGCGACAATGACCGTTTGCTCCAGACCCTGACAAGGCTTCGCGATCTGGGCAACACGGTCATCGTGGTCGAACATGACGAGGACGCCATTCGGGCTGCGGATCATGTGCTTGATATCGGCCCTGGCGCCGGTGTCCATGGTGGTCAGATCATTGCTCAGGGTACGCCAGAGGATATCGAAGCCAACAAGGCATCGCTGACAGGTCAATATCTTTCAGGCACCCGACGTATCGAGATCCCTTCGCCGCGTACTCCGGTTGTCCCAGAGAAGATGCTGCGTCTGACAAGGGCCAGCGGTAACAACCTGAATGATGTTGATCTTGCGCTACCGCTGGGGCTTTTTGTCTGCGTGACCGGCGTCTCAGGTTCGGGAAAATCGACCCTGATCAATGCCACCCTGATGCCCGTGGCCGCCCGTGAGCTGAACAAGGCTACCACGCTGACCCCGTCACCATTTGAGAGCATTGAAGGACTCGATCAGCTCGACAAGGTCATTGATATCGATCAGAGCCCCATCGGTCGAACCCCACGCTCCAACCCCGCAACCTATACCGGCATCTTCACGCCGATCCGCGAGCTTTTTGCCGGTACGCCCGAGGCGCGATCGCGCGGTTACAAGCCGGGCCGGTTCTCTTTCAACGTCAAGGGCGGTCGCTGTGAAGCGTGTCAGGGCGAGGGCATGATCAAGGTGGAAATGCATTTTCTGCCCGACATTTATGTGCCCTGCGATGTATGCGGTGGTCGCCGATACAACCGGGAGACACTGGATGTCCTCTACAAGGGGCACAATATTCATGACGTCCTGGAGATGACGATTGAGGAAGCCGTTGACTTCTTCTCACCCGTGCCGGCCATTGCACGCCGCCTGCAGACGTTAATGGATGTGGGGCTTTCCTATATCAAACTGGGACAGAGCGCCATAACCCTCTCCGGTGGCGAGGCCCAGCGCGTCAAACTGGCTCGGGAGCTTGCCAAGCGTGATACCGGCAAGACACTTTATATTCTGGACGAGCCGACTACCGGACTGCACTTCGAGGATATCCGACAGCTACTGGGCGTACTGCATCGCCTGCGCGATCAGGGCAACTCGGTCGTGGTGATCGAACACAATCTTGATGTTATCAAAACGGCTGACTGGATCATCGACCTGGGGCCTGAAGGCGGTTCCGGCGGTGGGTGTATCATTGCCGAAGGTACGCCCGAAGAAATCAGCGAGCAGGATGTTTCACACACCGGGCACTTTTTGAAACCATTACTGGCACGCAGCTACTAATAAGCTGGCAGGCCAAAAGGAAAAGCCGGAAGCAAAAATGCTTCCGGCTTTTTATGCGGCAGTGACCGCGCTTATACAGGCCGGATCAACCTCGGGTAACGCCTCAAAGGCAGGTCTTGCATAGTAATAGCCCTGATGGCGCATGATGCCCTGCTGATACAGCCAACGCGCCTCTTCCAGTGTCTCAACGCCTTCTGCAACCAGGCCAATATTAAGCGCCTTTGCCATCGACTGCGTATGTCTCACCAGACATTGGCGACGTGTATCGCTATCAATTCCAGTGATCAGTATACGATCCAGCTTGAGGTGATGAGGATTCAGTACCGTCAACAGATCCAGATTGGCGTAGCCCGTGCCAAAATCATCCAGCGCCACGGAAAAGCCCATCTCATGATATTCCTCGACGATATGATGCAAATGATCACGATCAGTCACGTGTTCGTTTTCGGTAATCTCAAAGATCAAATCCTTGAGTGACCACCCCACACGCTGGGCAACCTTCAATGTGGCACGAATGCAGGCACGCGGTTCATAGACAGCATTGGGCAGAAAATTAATGGAGAGCCTTGAGGTCATGCCAAGCTGACTGGCCATCTCGATGGCACGTACCCGACAGGCCTGATCGAAGGCGTAAAGATCCTGTGTGGTTACCTGCGAAAGCACAGACCAGGCAGACTCTCCATTGACGCCACGAACCAGTGCCTCGTGTGCAAAAAGGTTACCGGTCTCCAGATCAACAATGGGCTGAAAGGCCATGGTAAAGGAGAAAGGCAGATCGCGTTGACAGTTCTCACACTCTCCGTTGACGAAGTGACATCCCACGGCAGGTACTCAACAAGGCTGTTTGGACCGTCAGTATGAGGCAGTACTGCTTTTTCAGAGACAAAAAAAGCCGACCCGGAGGTCGGCTTTTCTGACGATAGCAGAAAGTGCGGTTTATTCTTCGCCGCTGGCTTCTGCTGCTACCGGGCGATCAACCAGCTCAACATACGCCATGGGCGCATTGTCGCCGGCTCTGAAGCCACACTTGAGTACGCGCACATAACCGCCCGGACGGGTGTTGTAGCGCGGACCCAGCTCGTTGAAAAGCTTGCCAACCGTATCCTTGGAGCGGGTACGGCTGAAAGCCAGACGACGGTTGGCGACGCTATCATTTTTAGCCAGCGTAATCAGCGGCTCAATGTAGCGACGCAGCTCCTTGGCCTTGGGCAGCGTGGTTTTGATCATTTCATGCTCGACCAGCGAAATGCACATGTTCTGAAACATGGCGTTACGGTGCGAGCTGTTACGGCTTAGATGACGACCGGTTTTACGATGACGCATGGATAAGATTCCTTACCAATCTGGGGCGCGAGTCACCCGTTCAGGCAGAGGCCTTGTCGTCTTTCAGACTCGCCGGCGGCCAGTTATCAAGCCGCATGCCGAGTGAAAGATTACGAGCCTCGAGAACGTCCTTGATTTCATTCAACGACTTCTTGCCGAGATTGGGTGTTTTAAGAAGCTCTACTTCGGTGCGCTGAATCAGGTCACCGATATAGTAGATATTCTCGGCCTTGAGGCAGTTGGCACTTCGGACAGTCAATTCGAGATCGTCAACAGGACGCAGCAGAATCGGATCAATCTGATCTTCCTCTTCTTCTACTTCCTGCTCTTTCTCGGCTTCAAGATCAACAAAGGCAGCCAGCTGCTCCTGCAGAATGGTTGCAGAGCGGCGAATGGCTTCTTCGGGATCCAGAGTGCCATCGGTTTCCAGATCAATGACCAGCTTGTCAAGGTCGGTACGCTGTTCTACACGTGCCGCTTCAACTGCATAGGAAACACGGCGAACTGGTGTATACGTGGCATCGAGCTGAAGCCGTCCGATCGCACGTGATTCATCATCACGCTCGGCACGGACGTCTGCAGGCTCATAACCACGACCACGCATGACGCGCAGCTGCATCTTCAGTTCACAGCCCTCATTGAGATGGGCAATGACATGATCCGGATTGACAATCTCGATGTCATGATCGACGGCAATATCGCCGGCAGTCATGACGCCCGGGCCCTGCTTGTTCAGCGTTAATACAACGTCATCGCGGCCATGCATCTTGATGGACACGCCCTTCAGATTCAGGAGGATCTCGATGACATCTTCCTGAACACCTTCGATTGCGCTGTACTCATGCAGAACGCCTTCGATTTCTGCTTCTGTAATCGCACACCCAGGCATGGATGACAGCAGAATACGACGCAGGGCGTTCCCGAGAGTATGACCAAAGCCGCGCTCGAAAGGCTCGAGCACGATCTTTGCATGATTCGCGCTGACTTCCTCGACCTTGATATCACGAGGTCTTAGAAACTCTGTCACTGAACGCTGCATATGAACACCTATCAGGCTGCCAAACGGTTAATCCAAACAAGCTCAATGCTTACTTGGAGTACAGCTCGACAATCAGGTTTTCGTTGATGTCGGCAGACAGGTCGCCGCGCTCAGGCAGAGCCTTGAAAGTGCCTTCCATCTTCTTCGAGTCAACGTCGACCCAGGCTACATCACCGCGGTTCCCAGCAAGTTCGAGTGACTGCTGAATACGCGATTGATTTTTTGCCTTTTCGCGAACGCTGACTACATCACCGGGGCGTACCTTATAGGACGCTACGTTGACGGTACGACCGTTCACGGCGATGGCCTTGTGGCTGACAAGCTGGCGAGATTCGCTGCGAGTCGAGCCAAAGCCCATGCGATAAACGACGTTGTCGAGGCGAGTCTCAAGGAGCTGAAGCAGAACTTCACCAGTGGCTCCCTTCTGACGCGCGGCTTCCTTGTAATAATTGCGGAACTGCTTTTCCAGTACGCCGTAATAACGACGAACCTTCTGCTTTTCACGCAGCTGCGAGCCGTATTCGGAAAGACGCTGACGGCGCTGACCGTGTTGACCCGGGGGAGTCTCGGACTTGCACTTTTTCTCGAACGCCGTAACACCACTCTTCAAGAAGAGATCGGTGCCTTCGCGACGAGAGAGCTTGCACTTCGGACCAGTATAACGTGCCATGAGTGTGTCTCCTTAAACGCGACGCTTTTTCGGCGGGCGGCACCCGTTATGCGGGATGGGTGTCGCGTCGGTAATGCTCTGCACGCGAAAACCGGCGGCATTCAATGCACGCACGGCGGACTCACGGCCGGGCCCCGGGCCCTTGACCAGTACGTCGACGTTTTTCACACCATACTCGGCTGCAGCAGTTGCTGCACGTTCACTTGCCACTTGGGCAGCGAACGGGGTGCTCTTGCGAGAACCACGAAAACCCGAACCACCGGCAGTGGCCCATGAAAGAGCGTTGCCCTGGCGGTCTGTGATCGTCACGATCGTATTGTTAAAAGAGGCATGGATGTGGGCAACCGCATCCACGACCTGCTTTTTAACCTTTTTACGGTTACTGCGCGGGTTAGCCATGTTTGATGTTCCTGAATTCTAAACGCCGGACATGCGTTTATTTGCGAATCGGTTTACGCGGTCCCTTGCGGGTACGCGCATTCGTCTTCGTGCGCTGCCCGCGCATCGGAAGACTGCGACGATGGCGCAGACCACGGTAGCAACCCAGATCCATGAGACGCTTGATATTCAGCGTAATCTCACGGCGAAGGTCACCTTCCACGGCGTATTGGCCAACTGCAGTACGCACCTCATCGAGCTTCTCGGCGGAGATATCTCCAACCTTGACGTCGGGTGCAATACCCACCTGCGCACAGATCTGCTGAGCACGGGTGCGACCAATACCGTAGATGTAGGTCAGCGAGATCGCCGCATGCTTGTTGTCCGGGATATTGACGCCTGCAATACGGGCCATCAGCTTTCTCCGAATTTGAGCGGCTTGCTCGGTTAATCGTCTGTAAAAGGCGCAATAGCATATCGCCCCTGGCAACTTATGGCAAGAGGCAATGTATTACGTCCTGTCTCTTTGGCGGGGGAACGAAGGCTCCCTGCCCACACCGCTATAGCAGTAGTCCTGTATGACGGTATGATCAGACCCTAGGGTCTAAAAGGTAAATGTCAGGCTGCCATCGGCAGCCTGACATTACCGGGGCACATCAGCGCATTACGCCGCCGCTGCCATACCCCTTGAGGTTTGACTTCTTCATCACGGACTCATACTGACTGGACATCAGATGAGACTGGACCTGCGCCATGAAATCCATGACGACCACTACCACGATCAGCAACGAAGTGCCCCCGAAGTAGAACGGTACCTGCCATGCCACCATAAGGAACTGCGGCATAAGCGAAACCAGCGTAATGTAGAGTGCGCCAAACAACGTAAGACGCGTCATGACCTTATCAATATAACGCGACGTCTGCTCACCAGGACGAATGCCTGGCAGAAATGCCCCTGATTTCTTCAGATTGTCAGCTACATCCTTCGGGTTGAACACCAGAGCGGTATAGAAGAAACAGAAGAAAACGACTGCAGTGGCAAACAGCAGAATATACAACGGCTGACCAGGACCCAGTGCCTGAGAAATGGTCGACAGCCAACCCATGCCTTCACCCTGACCAAACCACTGCCCCAGCGAAGCCGGGAAAAGCAGAATGCTTGAGGCAAAGATCGGTGGGATAACACCGGCCATGTTGACCTTCATCGGCAGATAACTGCTCTGGCCGGCATACATCTTGTTGCCAACCTGTCGGCGTGGATAGTTCACCGTAATACGGCGCTGCCCACGCTCGATGAAGACCACAAAGGCTACCGTTGCAATACCCAGCACACCCAGCGCCAGCAGCGGCAATACGTTCCAGGCACCATCATTGCGTGCCAGCTCGAACGATTGCCCCAGCGCACCGGGCAAACCGGCAACAATACCTGCAAAGATAATCAGCGAGATGCCATTGCCGATTCCCTTTTCGGTAATCTGCTCACCCAGCCACATCAGGAATACGGCACCAGCCACAAAAGTGGTGACTGCCGTAAAGTAGAAGCTGAAATCGGCGCTATAGGCCACCCCGTTACTGACAAGCCCTACTGACATGCCGATCGCCTGGATCAGCGCCAGTAACACCGTGCCGTAGCGAGTGTACTGGCTGATCTTTCGACGGCCGGCCTCGCCTTCCTTCTTCAGCTGTTCTAGCTGCGGCGAAACCACGGTCAGAAGCTGCATGATTATCGATGCGGATATATAGGGCATGATACCCAGTGCAAAGATACTCATACGTTCCAGAGCGCCACCCGAAAACATGTTGAACATGCTCAGGATGGTGCCCTGGTTTTCTCTGAACAAGGCAGCGAGCTGGTCAGGATTGATACCGGGGACTGGAATGTGGGCACCAATACGGTAAACCACGATTGCGATAAAAACGAACCTAAGGCGAGCCCAGAGCTCGCCCAGACCGCTTTGCATGTTAGCCGGTACTTTTCCTGACTTGGCCATTTAGTCCTCTACCTTGCCACCGGCGGCTTCAATCGCAGCCCGTGCACCCTTGGTAACTTTCAGACCACGTACGGTAACAGCGCGATCAATGTTGCCGGACAGCACAACCTTTGCAAAACGCGTTGCATTTTTCAGTACGTTGGCCTTTTTCAGACTGGCCAGATCAGCGATGTCACCTTCGACACGGGCCAGCTCATTGAGGCGAACCTCTTCACTGACCAGTGACTTGGCAGACGTAAAGCCGAACTTGGGCAGACGACGCTGAAGCGGCATCTGACCACCTTCAAAACCCGGCTTGATGGAACCGCCGCTGCGTGAAGTCTGACCCTTGTGGCCGCGACCAGCAGTCTTGCCCAGGCCGGAACCGATACCGCGTCCAACACGCTTCTCGGCATGCTTGGAACCCGGCGCCGGGCTCAGGCTATTCAGTTTCATGGTCATTACTGAGCTCCTTCAATGCGAACGAGGTAGTTGACCTTGTTGATCATGCCACGAACGGCCGGAGTGTCTTCAAGCTCAACCGTATGGTTGATACGACGAAGACCCAGACCGCGCATGGTGGCCTTGTGCTTTTCAAGTACGCCGATCGTGCTGCGTACCTGAGTAACCTTGATTGTGGCTGACATGGCGCTTACCCCGTAATCGCTTCAACGGACAGGCCACGCTTTGCCGCAACGTCCTCGGGAGAACGCATGGAAGCGAGGCCCTTGACAGTTGCGCGCACGACGTTGACCGGATTGGTCGAGCCATAGCACTTGGCCAGAACATCATGGACACCTGCCAGCTCCAGCACCGAACGCATCGCACCACCTGCGATGATACCGGTACCTTCAGAAGCAGGCTGCATGAAGATCTTGGAAGCGCCATGGTTGGCACGCACCGGATACTGCAGCGTGTTACCGCGCAGCTCGACCTTGATCATGTTGCGATGCGCCTGGTCCATCGCCTTTTGAATCGCAACAGGCACTTCACGTGCCTTGCCACGACCAAAGCCGATACGGCCATTGCCATCACCTACGACGGTCAGAGCAGTGAAACCGAAAATACGGCCACCCTTGACCACTTTGGCAACACGGTTGATCTGAACAAGCTTTTCCTGCAGATCGCCGTTGCCTCTCTGTTCGTTATTCGCCATCGTAGAACCCTTTAGAATTGCAGGCCGCCTTCGCGCGCGGCATCAGCGAGGGCCTTGACCCGACCATGGTACCTGAACCCGGAACGGTCAAAGGCAACTTGAGTAATTCCCGCTTCCTTTGCACGCTCGGCCAACAGTGTACCAACGCGAGCAGCAGCATCAGTATTGCCGGTCGCATCTTCACGCAGCGACTTGTCGAGCGTGGAAGCGCTGACCAGTACCTGGCCGCCGTCTGCGGAAATAATCTGAGCGTACATGTGACGCGGTGTACGGTTGACACTCAGACGACTGATACCAAGTTCGCGGATCTTGGCGCGCGTGCGGCGGGCACGACGGAGACGAGCTTCTTTCTTCGCGTTCATAACCCTGCCTTATTTCTTCTTGGCTTCTTTACGAAGGATGCGTTCATCGCTGTAACGAACACCCTTGCCCTTATAGGGCTCCGGCGGACGGAACGCGCGAATCTCGGCAGCCACCTGACCAAGACGCTGCTTGTCAGCGCTCTTGAGAACGATTGTGGTGTTCTTGGGCGTTTCAACAACCACGCCTTCAGGCACCTTGTAATCGATCGGGTGAGAGAAACCAAGTGTCAGGTTAAGTGTCTGCCCGTTGGCCTGAGCACGATAACCCACGCCGGTAATTTCCAGCGAACGGGTAAAGCCTTCAGTAACACCAACGACCATGTTATTGACCAGCGCGCGGGTTGTCCCGGCCATGGCCCAATTCTTTGCTGAAGCGCTGGGTTCGAACGTCAGCTGATCATCCTGCCGACCTACCACAACATCATTGTGGACGTTCATTTCCAGCTGCCCCTGACCGCCCCGGACGGTCAGCCTGCCTTCCTCGAGCGTGACTTCCACACCGCTGGGCAGCTTAACCGGGTATTTTGCAATCCTGGACATCTTAGACTCCTAGAATACGGTGCAGATGACTTCACCGCCGACGCCTGCCTGGCGCGCCGCACGATCGGTCATGACACCTCTGGAAGTGGATACGATGGCCACTCCCAGACCGTCTGCTACGCGCGGCAGTTCGTTCTTGCCCTTGTAGCTACGAAGGGAGGGCTTCGACACACGCTGAATGTGCTCGATGACCGGCTTGCCTTCGAAGTACTTGAGGGTGATCGTCAGCTCAACCTTGACGTCGCCTTCAACGGAGAAGTCGGCAATGTAACCTTCTTCTTTCAAAACACGCGCGACTTCGACCTTGATTTTGGAAGACGGCATGGTAACCGTCTCCTTGGTCGCCATCTGCGCATTACGGATACGGGTCAGCATATCCGCGAGTGTATCCTGCATGCTCATTGATAACGCTCCTGATGCGATTACCAGCTGGACTTGGTCAGACCGGGCACATCGCCACGCATGGCCGCTTCGCGCAGCTTGTTGCGCGCAAGTCCAAACTTGTTGTAATAGCCGTGCGGACGGCCGGTTACGCGGCAGCGATTACGCTTGCGTACCGGGCTCGAATCACGCGGCAGTTTCTGCAGCTGCAGCTGCGCATCGAAGCGCTCTTCGTCCGAGCTGTTGACATTATTGATGAGCGCCTTGAGCTCGGCACGACGGGCTGCGTACTTGTCTACCAGCTCGGCGCGCTTGCGCTCGCGCTCAATCATGCTTTTCTTTGCCATGATTCCACCTTTATTTCCGGAAGGGGAAGTTCAGTGCACTCAAGAGTGCACGAGCTTCTTCGTCGGTGCCGGCAGACGTCGTGATGGTGATATCCAGCCCGCGAACACGGTCAACCTTGTCGTATTCGATCTCGGGGAAGATGATCTGTTCACGCACACCCATCGAGTAGTTACCACGGCCATCAAATGATTTCGCATTGAGGCCACGGAAATCACGAATACGCGGAATCGCGATGTTTACCAGCCGGTCAAGGAAATCCCACATGCGCTCACTGCGCAGGGTTACCTTGGTACCGATCGGCCAGCCTTCACGTACCTTGAAGCCCGCTACTGACTTGCGTGCCAGAGTTACGATCGGCTTCTGGCCGGAGAGCTTTTCCAGATCAGCCACGGCATTGTCGATCAGCTTTTTATCACTGGTCGCATCACCGACGCCCATATTCAGGGTCACCTTGGTGATCCGGGGCACCTGCATTACGTTGGCGTAGCCAAACTGCTCAGTGAGCTTGGCCATTACCTCGTCTTTGTACTGCTGTTTCAAGTTCGCCATGTTGCCACCCGAATCGCGTTAGGCGTCGATCTGCTTTTGCGTCGACCTGAAGATACGGCTCTTGGTACCGTCGTCATTCATCTGAAAGCCGACCCGATCCGCCCTGCCGGTCTCCGTATTGAAGATGGCAACGTTGGAACCGTGGATCGGAGCCTCACGCTCAACGATACCCCCTTGATTACCGGCCATCGGGTTGGGCTTGGTGTGACGCTTGATCATGTTCACACCTGAAACCACGTAGCGCCCGTCCTGCAGAACCCGCTTGACGGTGCCGCGCTTGCCCTTGTCCTTGCCGGCGATGACGACGACTTCATCATCACGTTTGATCTTGCGCATAATTCCGCCTCGCTCCTTACAGCACTTCGGGCGCCAGGGAGATAATCCGCATGAACTTCTCGGTACGAAGTTCGCGAGTTACCGGCCCGAAAATACGAGTGCCTACCGGCTGCTCGTTGGCGTTGTTCAATAAAACCGCCGCATTGCCATCGAAGCGGATAAGAGAACCATCCGGACGGCGAATTCCGCTGCGTGTGCGTACAACAACGGCCTTGAGCACCTGGCCCTTTTTGACACGGCCACGCGGAATCGCTTCCTTGACCGTTACCTTGATGATGTCGCCAACACGGGCATAACGGCGATGAGAGCCACCCAGGACCTTGATGCACTGGACCCTGCGCGCTCCGCTGTTGTCAGCGACATCCAGCATTGTTTGCGTTTGAATCATCGGTTTTCTCCAAACCTGAACTGATGCACGGGTTTAGGCAGTTGCCTTACCCTCTGGCCTGCTCGACGACTTCAACCAGAGTCCATGCCTTTTTCTTCGAAATCGGCCGACACTCTTCGATGGAAACCAGATCGCCGATATGGGCCTGATTGGTTTCGTCGTGCGCATGCAGTTTGGTGGAGCGCTTCATGTACTTCCCGTAGATCGGATGGCGCTCACGACGCTCGATCATGACCACGATCGATTTTTCCATCCGATCACTCACCACACGACCGGTGAGCCTGCGTGCTTTGTTTGCCTGTTCTTCGGCCATTTCAGTCCACCTTCTCGTTGAGCACAGTCTTCACGCGCGCGATGTCGCGGCGAACCTGTTTGAGCAGATGGTTCTGGCTCAACTGACCGGTAGCCTTCTGCATCCGCAGGTTGAATTGCTCGCGCAGCAGTTCGAACAGCTGCTCATTGAGCGCTTCGGTCGACTTGTCACGAAGTTCCTGAGCTTTCATTACATTACCGTCCGTTTCACAAAGGTAGTGGCAACGGGCATCTTCTGAGCCGCGAGAGTGAACGCTTCGCGAGCCATCTCTTCCGATACGCCTTCGATCTCGTAAAGAACCTTGCCGGGCTGAATCTGAGCGACCCAGTATTCAACAGAGCCCTTGCCCTTACCCATACGGACTTCGAGCGGCTTTTCGGAAATCGGCTTATCCGGGAACACACGGATCCAGATCTTGCCGCCACGTTTGACATGACGCGTGATAGCACGACGGCCGGCTTCAATCTGACGAGCAGTGATACGACCGCGGCCGGTCGCCTTGAGGCCGTACTCACCGAAGCTCACGCTGCTACCGCGATGCGCCAGACCGCGGTTGCGGCCCTTTTGCTGCTTGCGGAATTTGGTACGCTTGGGCTGTAACATCGACTATCCCCTTACTTGGAACCTTTCTTCTTGCCGGGAGCGCCAGTCTGCGAATTATTCTGCTTCGCACGGACTTCTTCGATCCCACCAAGAATTTCGCCCTTGAAGATCCACACCTTGACACCGATGACACCATAAGTGGTGTGCGCCTCGTAAACCGAGTAATCGATATCGGCACGCAGGGTGTGAAGGGGAACACGGCCTTCGCGATACCATTCCGTACGCGCGATTTCTGCACCACCAAGACGCCCGGAAAGCTGAATCCGAATACCCTTGGCGCCCAGACGCATGGCGTTTTGAACCGCCCGCTTCATGGCACGACGAAACATGACGCGACGCTCGAGCTGACCAGCGACGTTCTGCGCTACCAGCGCAGCGTCAAGCTCAGGCTTGCGAACTTCCTCAATATTGACGTGCACAGGCACGCCCATGAGGTTGGTCAGATCGCGACGCAGACGCTCGACATCTTCACCCTTCTTGCCAATCACGATACCCGGACGGGCAGTGTGAATGGTAATGCGGGCGTTATTTGCCGGACGCTCGATCTGGATCCTGCTAACAGAAGCGCTTTTCAGACGCTCGGACAGGAAACTGCGAACTTCGAGATCGTTATTAAGCTTGTCGGCATAAGCACCGCGCTCGGCGTACCACACAGAAGTGTGGTCCTTGACGATCCCGAGACGAATACCGACTGGATTGACTTTTTGACCCATCTGGTCGACTCCTACTTCTCGGCTACCTTGACGGTGATATGGCAGGTACGCTTCATGATGCGATCTGCACGGCCCTTGGCACGCGGCAGAATACGCTTGAGCGTCATGCCCTCATCGACACAGATGGTCGAGACGCGAAGCTCGTCGATGTCCATGCCGTTATTTTCTTCCGCGTTGGCGATAGCGGATTGCAGTACCTTTCTCACCAGCACAGCCGCCTTTTTGGGCGAGAATGCCAGGATATTCAGTGCTTCTGCGACCGGCTTGCCCCGCACCTGATCTGCCACCAAACGTGCCTTCTGGGCGGACAGGCGAGCGCCGCGCAATTTAGCAGCTACTTCTTCCATTATGGTCCTCTCCCTTACCGCTTGGCTTTCTTGTCAGCCGCGTGACCGCGATAGGTGCGGGTGGCAGCAAATTCGCCCAGCTTGTGGCCCACCATCTCTTCAGAGACATGAACCGGTACATGCTGGCGACCGTTATGGACAGCAATGGTGAGTCCTACCATATTGGGCAGGATCATCGAGCGACGCGACCAGGTCTTGATCGGTTTGCGGTCGCTCTTTTCCACAGCCGCCTCAACCTTCTTCAAAAGATGAAGGTCAATGAAGGGACCTTTCTTAAGTGAACGTGGCACAGCCGTTACCCCTTAAATACTGATGTTTGGCCTTGCGGCACCGTTTATCTGGCTTTGCGACGACGCACGATAAGCTTGTCGGTACGCTTGTTCTTGCGCGTCTTGTGACCCTTGGTCGGAATACCCCAGGGGGTTACCGGATGACGGCCACCACTGGTACGACCTTCACCACCACCATGCGGGTGATCAACCGGGTTCATCGCAACACCGCGAACAGTCGGACGCACGCCTCTCCAGCGCTTGGCGCCAGCCTTGCCGAGCTGCCCAAGGCTATGCTCGGAGTTGCCAACTTCGCCAAGCGTGGCACGACATTCAGCCAGGATGCGACGCATCTCACCGCTGCGCAGACGCACGGTGGCATAGTTGCCTTCACGTGCTACCAGTTGAGCACTGGTACCGGCGCTGCGTACAAGCTGTGCACCCTTGCCGGGCTTGAGCTCGATGCAGTGAATGGTCGAACCTACCGGAACATTGCGCAGCGGCAGAGCGTTACCCTGACGAATCGGTGCGTTGACACCTGATTCCAGGCGATCGCCTTCTGCAACACCCCGGGGGGCAATGATGTAACGGCGCTCACCGTCCACATACTTCAGCAGTGCAATGTGTGCGCTGCGATTCGGATCGTATTCAAGACGCTCAACAATGGCAGGAATGCCATCCTTGTTACGCTTGAAATCTACCAGACGATAGTGCTGGCGATTGCCACCACCCACGTGACGGGTAGTAATACGACCGTTATTGTTACGTCCGCCCGAACGAGACTGTGCTTCGGTCAGCGCCGCATGCGGACGCCCCTTGTACAGCCCTTCGGTAACGACCTTCACCTTGTGGCGACGGCCGGCGGACGTGGGTTTTGTCTTGACTACTGCCATGATCCGTTCTCCTGCCTCACTCGGCGCCGGTGAAGTCTTCGAGCGTTTCGCCCGCAGCCAGGGTGACGTAGGCCTTGCGATAACCACTACGGTGACCTTCGCCGCGTGCATTACGCTTGACCTTGCCCTTCATGTTCAGGACCTGGACGCTGTCGACCTTCTTTTCAAAAAGGGCTTCAACAGCCTTTTTGATTTCGGGCTTGGTGGCATCGCTGGCGACCTTGAAAACGTACTGATTACGCTCTGCAGCGTAGGCAGCCTTTTCAGTCATGTGCGGACCAAGCAGCACCTGGAATACGCGTTCCTGATTCATGCCAGCTTCTCCTCGAACTTGCGGAGGGCGGGTACGGTCATCAGCACCTTGTCGTAGGCGATCAGGCTGACAGGATCCGCGCTCGACGCTTCGATCACTTCCACATTGGGAATGTTGCGAGCGGCCAGATAAAGATTCTGATCCAGCTCATCAGTCACGATCAGCACCTTCTCCAGACCAAGCTCGGAGAGACGACCAACCAGTTGTCTGGTCTTGGGGCTGTCGACTGTGAAGGCATCAACAGCGACCAGACGTTCCTGACGCACGAGCTCCGAAAGAATGGAGCGCATGGCAGCGCGGTACATCTTGCGGTTGACCTTCTGGGAATGATCCTGCGGACGTGCCGCAAAGGTCACACCACCGGTACGCCAGATCGGCGAACGGATGGTACCGGCACGAGCACGGCCGGTGCCCTTCTGACGCCACGGCTTCTTGCCGCCACCGCTGACATCAGAACGGTTTTTCTGTGCGCGGGTACCCTGACGCGCGCCTGCCAGATAGGCAGTCACGACCTGGTGAACCAGCGCCTCGTTGAATTCCTTGCCAAAGGTCTCGTCGGAAATCTCGACGGCTCCGGCTCCTGCACCTGCAAGATTGAGATTCATCGTTACCTACCCCTCAGCGAGCTTTGACAGCGGTGCGCACGATCACATCGCTACCGGCAGCGCCAGGTACGGCACCCTTGACCAGCAGCAGATTGCGTTCAGTGTCAACACGGACGATTTCAAGGCTCTGAACGGTGACACGCTCGTTACCCATCTGGCCGGCCATCTTTTTGCCCTTGAAGACGCGACCCGGCGTCTGGCACTGGCCGATGGAACCCGGCGCGCGATGCGACAGGGAGTTACCGTGGGTGGCGTCCTGCGTGCGGAAGTTCCAGCGCTTTACTGCGCCCTGGAAGCCCTTGCCCTTGGACGTACCAGTGACGTCAATGAGCTGGCCTGCTTCGAAGAGGGATACGGTGAGCTCGCTTCCGGACTGCGGATCTTCCTCGCCTTCAGAAAGACGAAATTCCGCCAGGAAACGACCGGCCTCAACACCTGCCTTGGCGTACTGCCCGGCAATTGCCTTTGTGAGGTGCTTGGCCTTGCGCGAGCCTGCAGTAACCTGTACGGCACGATAGCCATCAGACTCAAGAGTCTTGATGCGCGTGACGCGGTTAGGCTCGACTTCAATAACGGTTACTGGTACGGACGCACCATCTTCGGTGAAGATACGGGTCATCCCGCTCTTCTTACCGACTAAACCGATAGACATGTTCAGTCTCCTTTAGTGTACGGGGCTATCACCCGCTATGGCTGCCCTTTCCAGAGCATTCCACTAGCACATTGTATGACGCCATCCCGGCGTGAGCGGCTGGGCAAATGCCCTAGAATGCCGCGTGAGTGACTAGTGTTGGATTAATCAACCTTGATCTGTACGTCTACGCCTGCTGCCAGATCAAGCTTCATCAGTGCATCAACCGTTTTCTCGGTCGGCTCAACGATGTCCAGCACACGCTTGTGGGTACGAATCTCATACTGATCACGCGCATCCTTGTTGACGTGCGGAGAGATCAGGATGGTATACCGTTCGCGTCTGGTAGGCAGCGGAATCGGACCGCGAACCTGCGCACCAGTGCGCTTGGCAGTATCCACAATTTCCTGTGCAGACTGATCGATAAGACGATGATCAAAGGCTTTCAAGCGAATGCGAATCTTCTGGTTCTGCATTACCCGGGACTCCAGGGAAATTCAAGACGATGTCTGACGCCGAGGGGCGCCTGACCGCCTACGCACGCCTCAAAAGGATGCGCATTATAGGCAGGCAGCCGCTCAGAGTCAAACATGCATATGACAAAGGGGCCTCCCGACGGAGGCCCCTTTAGATTTCGAGTAACAGGATTACTCGACGATCTTGGCAACAACACCGGCGCCAACGGTACGACCACCTTCGCGGATAGCGAAACGCAGGCCGTCTTCCATGGCGATCGGTGCGATCAGAGTAATAACCATCTGAACGTTGTCACCCGGCATAACCATTTCTACGCCTTCCGGCAGTTCACAGGTACCAGTTACGTCAGTGGTACGGAAGTAGAACTGCGGACGGTAGCCCTTGAAGAAAGGCGTATGACGACCACCTTCTTCCTTGGACAGGATGTAGACTTCGGACTCGAACTTGGTATGCGGCTTGATGGTGCCCGGCTTGGCCAGAACCTGACCACGCTCGACGTCATCACGCTTGGTGCCGCGAAGCAGCGCACCAACGTTTTCGCCGGCACGACCTTCGTCGAGCAGCTTACGGAACATCTCGACGCCAGTAACGGTCGTCTTGACGGTGTCCTTGAGACCGATGATCTCGACTTCTTCACCAGTCTTGACGATACCGCGCTCAACTCGACCGGTAACAACAGTACCACGGCCAGAAATCGAGAAGACGTCTTCGATCGGCATCAGGAACGGCTGATCGATGGCACGCTCGGGCTCGGGGATGTACTCATCCATGGCGCGAACGAGGTTGGCAACGGCAGTTGTACCCATGCCATTGTCATCCTTGCCTTCCAGTGCCATCAGGGCAGAACCGATGATGATCGGCGTGTCGTCACCCGGGAAGTCATATTCGGACAGAAGTTCACGAACTTCCATCTCGACCAGCTCGAGCAGTTCTTCGTCATCGACCATGTCAGCCTTGTTCAGGAAGACAACGATGAACGGAACGCCAACCTGGCGGGACAGCAGGATGTGCTCACGCGTCTGCGGCATGGGGCCGTCAGCGGCAGAACAGACCAGGATAGCGCCGTCCATCTGCGCTGCACCGGTGATCATGTTCTTGACGTAGTCAGCGTGCCCCGGGCAGTCAACGTGGGCGTAGTGACGCATTTCAGACTGATACTCAACGTGAGCTGTCGAGATCGTGATACCACGCTCACGCTCTTCAGGAGCGTTATCGATGGTATCAAATGCACGCCAGTCACCACCGAATACCTCGGCAGAAACACGAGTCAGAGCCGCAGTCAGCGTGGTCTTGCCATGGTCAACGTGACCGATGGTGCCAACGTTTACATGCGGTTTGGAACGTTCAAATTTTTCCTTGGCCACTGCTATAACCTCTTTGATCAGCTAACGGTTATCATTTCTGGTTGATGACGGCTTCGACGATGCTGGACGGTGCCTCATCGTACTTCGCAAACTCCATGGAGTAGCTTGCGCGGCCCTGGGTCTGAGAACGCAGATCGGTCGCATAACCGAACATCTCACCCAGCGGCACCATGGCACGAATAACCTTACCGGAAGTAGTGTCATCCATACCCTGAACAAGACCACGCCGACGGTTAAGGTCACCCATGACATCACCCATGAAATCTTCGGGTGTTACCACTTCAACACTCATCATCGGCTCGAGCAGTACTGCCCCGGCCTTGCGTGCGCCCTCCTTGATTGCCATCGAAGAGGCAACCTTGAAGGCATTCTCATTGGAGTCGACGTCGTGATAGGAACCGTCGTACAGTGCAACCTTGACGTTGATCATCGGATAACCAGCGATGACACCGTTCTGCAGCTGCTCAAAGGCACCCTTCTCGACGGCCGGCACATATTCCTTGGGTACTACACCACCCACGATCTCGGAAGTGAACTTGAACGTCATTTCCGGATCATCACCACGATCTGCGTCTGTCAGCGGCTCAATGCGCAGGTAGACGTGACCAAACTGGCCTCGACCACCGGACTGACGAACAAACTTGCCTTCCTGCTCGACGCTCTTCTTGATCGTCTCACGATAGGCGACCTGCGGCTTACCGATATTGGCTTCTACCTTGAACTCGCGACGCATGCGGTCAACGAGAATGTCCAAGTGAAGCTCACCCATACCGGAAATGATGGTCTGACCTGTTTCCTCGTCGGTCTTGACGCGGAAAGAGGGATCCTCCTGGGCCAGCTTGCCCAGAGCAATACCCATCTTTTCCTGGTCTGCCTTCGACTTGGGTTCAACGGCCACCGAAATAACCGGTTCCGGAAACTCCATGCGCTCCAGCACGATCTTCGAGTTCGGATCACAGAGCGTATCACCGGTCGTGACATCCTTGAGGCCTACACAGGCAGCAATATCACCTGCATAAACTTCCTTGATCTCCTGACGGCTGTTGGCGTGCATCTGAACGATACGGCCAACGCGCTCCTTCTTGTCCTTCACCGAGTTGTACATCTGGTCGCCGGAATTCAGCACGCCAGAATATACACGAATGAAGGTCAGTGTCCCGACAAAGGGGTCGGTTGCGATCTTGAATGCCAGCGCCGAGAACGGCGCACTGTCATCTGCCTCACGCGTCTCGATGGTGCCGGCAGCATCATCAAGCTCGCCTTCGATGGCCTTGACTTCAGTGGGCGACGGCAGATATTCGATCACGGCATCCAGCATGGCCTGAACGCCCTTGTTCTTGAACGCAGAGCCACAGGTGACCAGAACAATCTCGTTATCCAGCGTGCGACGACGCAGGCCGGCCTTGATTTCCTCGATGGAAAGCTCACCTTCTTCAAGGTACTTTTCCATCAATTCTTCAGAGGCTTCTGCTGCGGACTCGACCATATGCTCGTGCCATTGCTGAGCCGTTTCCTGCAGCTCATCCGGAATGTCGACCAGGTCATAAGTCATGCCCTTGTCGTCTTCATTCCAGAGAATGGCCTTCATTTGCAGAAGGTCGATAACGCCCTTGAATTCATCTTCTGCGCCCCAGTTGATCTGGATGGGCACAGCGTTGGCGCCCAGACGCTTGCGCATCTGCTCAACCACCATGAAGAAGTCTGCGCCGGCACGGTCCATCTTGTTGACGAATACCATGCGGGGAACTTCATAACGGTTGGCCTGACGCCATACGGTTTCAGTCTGCGGCTGAACACCGGAACTGCCACACAGCACAACGATCGCACCATCAAGCACACGCAGCGAACGTTCAACTTCGATGGTGAAGTCAACGTGCCCAGGCGTGTCGATGATATTGATGCGATGCTCATCGAACTGCTGATTCATGCCGCTCCAGAAGCAGGTAGTCGCAGCAGAGGTGATGGTAATACCACGCTCCTGCTCCTGCTCCATCCAGTCCATGACAGCGGCGCCCTCATGCACTTCACCGATCTTGTGAGAAAGACCCGTATAGAAGAGCACGCGTTCGGTCGTCGTTGTCTTGCCGGCATCAACGTGGGCGCAGATACCGATATTGCGGTAGCGCTTAAGAGGAGTCTTGCGTGCCACGATAGCGTATCCTGTAGTTGGAAGCGCCTTCGCATGAAGGCGCTTCTATTAGAAGCGGTAGTGAGAGAAGGCCTTGTTGGCTTCTGCCATACGATGGACGTCTTCACGCTTCTTGACAGCAGCACCCTTGCCTTCAGCCGCATCCAGCATTTCGCCGGCCAGCCTCTGCACCATGGTCTTCTCACCACGATTACGCGCTGCGTCTACCATCCAGCGCATGGCCAGCGCCTGACGACGGGAAGGACGCACTTCAACGGGCACCTGATAGGTAGCACCGCCAACACGACGTGATTTAACTTCGACCATGGGCTGGATGGCTTCCAGTGCCTTGTCGAAAATGTCCAGCGGCTCATCATTGGAGCGTTCGGCAACCCGATCCAGCGCACCATATACGATACGCTCGGCCACGGATTTCTTGCCGCTGATCATCAGGTGGTTCATGAACTTGGCCAGGCGCTCACTTCCGAACTTGGGATCCGGCAGGATATCGCGCTTCGCCGCAATACGTCTTCTAGGCATGATAAGCCCTCAGTCAGAAGAGTCTTTCAGGTAAACCCGGGACCAAACACCTCAGGGTGCGCTGCCCGGCCTTACTCTTATCAGACCGTGTAAATTGGATAAATACCGATCAGGATTTCGGCTTCTTGGTACCGTACTTCGAACGTGCCTGCTTACGGTTTTGAACACCTGAGGTGTCCAGCGCACCGCGCACGGTATGATAACGCACACCCGGAAGGTCCTTTACGCGACCGCCGCGAATCAGGACCACGGAGTGCTCCTGAAGGTTATGACCCTCACCACCGATGTACGAAGATACTTCGTAGCCGTTGGTCAGGCGAACACGACAGACCTTACGAAGCGCCGAGTTCGGCTTCTTGGGCGTTGTCGTATAAACGCGCGTGCAAACACCACGACGCTGCGGGCATGCCTGCAGCGCAGGCACGTCGCTTTTGGCCTGCGGGCGCTTGCGGGGCTTGCGCACCAGCTGATTAATCGTTGCCATAAAAGGCTCGCTCCAATGATGATGATACAAAACAGTAGAGACAGGACGCACCTATCCCTACTGTTAAAGGCTGCAAATTCTAAGGGTTCGCCTGCAAGGGCGTCAAGTCCTGCGCCGTATCCGACGCAGGAGCTGCTTTCCCTTAAAGGTCGTCGTCAGCATCCAATGCGGTCAGATGCTCACCCAACTGCTGCTCGACATCGAAGGCCGAGGGATGCAGATCACGCGCAGCACCCTCCTTCCTGCGACGCCGTTCGGCATGATGGGTAAGACCGGTACCTGCCGGAATAAGACGACCAACAACCACGTTTTCCTTCAAACCACGCAGATAGTCACGCTTGCCGGTGACAGCTGCCTCGGTCAACACTCGCGTGGTCTCCTGGAAGGAGGCCGCCGAAATAAAGGATTCGGTTGCCAGTGATGCCTTGGTAATACCCAGCAATACGCGGTCGTATTTAGCCGGGAACTTGTCCTGCTCCTGCAGGCGTGCATTCTCAGCCAGAACACGTACCAGCTCGACCTGGTCGCCCGGAATCAAAGTACTATCGCCAGCATCAACGATCTCTACCTTGCGCAGCATCTGACGAACAATGACTTCAATGTGCTTGTCATTGATGCCAACGCCCTGCAGTCGATAGACGTCCTGGATCTCTGCCGTGATGTACTTGGCCAGCTCGCTGACGCCCAACAGACGAAGGATATCGTGCGGATTGCTCGGGCCATCGGAAATGACCTCACCGCGCTCAACGGTTTCACCTTCAAAGACACCGATCTGACGCCACTTGGGAATCAGCATTTCAATCGGGTCGCCGTCGGTCGGCGTAATCATCAGGCGACGCTTGCCCTTGGTTTCCTTCCCGAAGGTAATGGTACCCGTGGCTTCGGCCAGTACCGACGCTTCCTTGGGCTTTCGCGCTTCGAACAGGTCAGCAACGCGTGGCAGACCACCGGTGATGTCCTTGTTGCCGGACGCTTCTACCGGGATACGAGCAACAACCTCACCGATACCGATGGCAGCACCATCGTCAACAGAGACAATCGCATTACCCGGCAGCATGTACTGCACCGGTGTATTGGAACCAGGCAGCGATACCGCTTCACCACGCTCGTTTTGCAGCATGATCATCGGACGCTTGTCGCGACCCGATGTCGGGCGGTTACCGGACTCGATCACCTCGATGGAGGAAAGGCCGGTCATCTCATCAACGCTTCTGTTGATGGTGACGTTTTCTTCCATGTCGGTGAACTGAATGCGACCTTCCACTTCCGAAACGATCGGATGCGTGTGCGGATCCCATTTTGCCACGACCTGACCCGGTTCGACCTGCGCACCATCCTTGATGGAGAGCTCGGCACCATAGGGCAGCTTGTAATACTCACGCTCACGACCATGTTCGTCAGCGACAGCCAGCGCACTGGAGCGCGAAACCACAACCAGTTTGCCGTCGCTGCGCTCGACATGCTTCATGTTGTGCAGTCGTACGCTACCACCGTGCTTGACCTGCACACTGTCTACCGCCGATGCACGTGATGCTGCACCACCGATATGGAAGGTACGCATCGTGAGCTGGGTACCCGGCTCACCGATCGACTGTGCCGCAATGACACCGACCGACTCACCCACGTTAACCACATGGCCACGCGCCAGATCACGTCCGTAACAGGACGAGCAGACACCATGTGCTGTTTCACAGGTGATGGTCGAGCGCACCACGATCTCGTCGACGCCCATGGTATCGAGACGATTACACCAGGCTTCATCCAGCAGCGTATTACGCGGGATCAGCACTTCTTCAGTCTGTGGATCGATGACATCACGTGCCACGACACGACCCAGCACACGCTCGGCCAGCGACACGATGATATCGCCACCTTCAATGACCGGATGAAGCGTCAGGCCCTCTTCCGTGCCACAGTCGGTGTCGGTCACGACCACGTCCTGAGCCACATCGACCAGACGACGTGTCAGGTAACCGGAGTTGGCCGTTTTCAGTGCCGTATCCGCCAGACCCTTACGTGCACCGTGCGTTGAGATGAAGTACTGGAGTACGTTCAGACCTTCACGGAAGTTGGCCGTGATCGGGGTCTCGATAATCGAACCATCAGGCTTTGCCATCAGGCCGCGCATACCGGCCAGCTGACGGATCTGGGCAGCGCTACCACGTGCGCCGGAGTCCGCCATGATGAAAACGCTGTTGAACGAATCCTGCTCAACCTCGTTGCCTTCGCGATCGGTGACCGTCTCCTTGGAGATACCGGTCATCATGGCACGGGCCACCTTATCGTTGGCCTTGGACCAGATATCAATGACCTTGTTGTACTTCTCACCAGCCGTTACGAGACCCGAGGAGAACTGATCCTCAATCTCTTTTACTTCATCCTCGGCGGCTTCGATGATGTCCTTCTTGGAATCAGGAATAACGAAGTCGTTGACGCCGATGGAGGCACCTGACCAGGTGGCCAGACGGAAACCGGTGTACATCAGCTGGTCGGCAAAGATGACAGTTTCCTTCAGACCCACCAGGCGATAACCCGCATTGATCAGCTGGGAAATTGCCTTTTTCTTCATGGCGCGATCGACCATGTCGAAAGGCATGCCACGCGGCACAATGCGATACAGCAGTGCACGGCCTACAGTGGTGTCCTTGACCGACACCTGCTCGACAAGCTCACCGCTTTCTTCATCACGTGCCCATTCGCTCAGACGCACACGAATGCGGGCATGCAGGGCAACGCTCTGGGTACCGAAGGCACGCTCGACTTCATTGAGGTCAGAGAAGGCCATGCCCTCTCCCTTCGCCCCAATACGTTCGCGCGTCATGTAGTAAAGACCCAGTACAACATCCTGTGACGGCACGATGATCGGGTCACCGTTGGCCGGCGACAGCACGTTGTTGGTCGACATCATCAGCGCACGCGCTTCAAGCTGGGCTTCCAGCGTCAGCGGTACGTGCACGGCCATCTGGTCGCCATCAAAGTCAGCGTTGTAGGCAGCACAGACCAGCGGATGCAGCTGGATGGCCTTGCCTTCAATCAGCATTGGCTCGAATGCCTGGATGCCCAGACGGTGCAGCGTCGGCGCGCGGTTAAGCAGTACCGGATGCTCACGAATGACGTCAGCGAGAATGTCCCAGACCTCGGGCATCTCACGCTCGACCAGCTTCTTGGCAGCCTTGATGGTAGAGGCCTGACCGCTACCCTGCAGCTTTGAGTAGATGAACGGCTTGAAAAGCTCAAGCGCCATCTTCTTGGGCAGACCGCACTGGTGCAGACGCAGGGTCGGACCTACGGTAATTACCGAACGACCGGAGTAATCGACACGCTTGCCCAGCAGGTTCTGACGAAAACGTCCCTGCTTGCCCTTGATCATGTCAGCCAGTGATTTCAACGGACGCTTGTTGGAGCCCGTGATGGCACGACCACGACGACCGTTGTCCAGAAGCGCATCGACCGATTCCTGCAGCATGCGCTTTTCGTTGCGCACGATGATATCCGGCGCAGACAGGTCCAGAAGCCGCTTGAGGCGGTTATTACGGTTGATCACACGACGATAAAGGTCATTGAGATCGGACGTCGCAAAACGGCCGCCATCCAGCGGTACCAGCGGACGAAGATCCGGCGGCAGTACCGGCAGTACTTCCATGACCATCCAGCCCGGGTGGTTACCCGAACGGTAAAAGGCTTCCAGCAGCTTGAGGCGCTTGGAGAGCTTCTTGATCTTGGTGTCAGAATTGGTCTGGGGAATCTCTTCACGCAGACGATCAATTTCTTCACCCAGATCGATATCCGACAGTAGTGCCTGCACGGCTTCGGCACCCATGCGGGCATCAAAGTCGTCGCCGAACTCTTCAAGGGCTTCGAAGTACTGCTCATCGTTAAGCAGCTGACCACGCTCAAGCGTTGTCATGCCCGGATCGATGACCACAAAGGACTCGAAGTACAGTACACGCTCGATATCACGCAGCGTCATGTCCAGCAGCATGCCAATACGTGACGGCAGCGACTTCAGAAACCAGATATGCGCGACAGGAGAGGCCAGCTCGATGTGACCCATCCGCTCGCGACGAACAGAAGCCTTGGTAACTTCAACGCCGCACTTTTCGCAGATGATGCCGCGATGCTTCATGCGCTTGTACTTGCCGCACAGGCACTCGTAATCCTTGACCGGACCAAAAATCTTGGCACAGAACAGGCCATCACGTTCCGGCTTGAACGTACGGTAGTTAATGGTCTCGGGCTTTTTGACCTCGCCAAACGACCAGCTGCGGATCATGTCCGGAGAAGCAAGCGAAATCCGAATGGCATCAAACTCTTCGGACTGCGCCTGCGATTTAAGAACTTTGACCAGATCTTTCATGGGGTCGGCTCCGTTGCGGAGTTGTCATGAGCGGGGCCCCAGCCATCAGGGCCCCGCGGACCTTCATAGGGTAAAGGTGGCGCTTAGCCTTCCAGCTCGATGTCGATACCCAGCGAGCGGATTTCCTTGACCAGTACGTTGAAGGATTCAGGCATACCCGCCTGCATGCTGTGATCACCGTCGACGATGCTCTTGTACATCTTGGTACGACCTTCAACATCGTCAGACTTGACCGTCAGCATTTCCTGCAACGTATAGGCCGCGCCATAGGCCTCCAGCGCCCACACTTCCATCTCACCGAAGCGCTGACCGCCGAACTGGGCCTTGCCGCCCAGCGGCTGCTGGGTGACCAGCGAGTACGAACCGGTGGAGCGCGCATGCATCTTGTCATCCACCAGGTGGTTGAGCTTGAGCATGTACATGTAGCCAACCGTGACCGGGCGATCAAACTTCTCACCGGTACGGCCATCGTAGAGCGCCATCTGACCGGAATCCGGCAGATCGGCCAGACGCAGCAGCCCCTTGATCTCCTGCTCGTGGGCACCATCAAAAACCGGTGATGCAATCGGTACCCCACCCGAGAGGTTTTTGGCCAGGGTCAGCACTTCCTCATCGGTCAGCTCGTCAAGATTCTCCTGACGCCCGCCACTGGTGTTGTACACCTGATGCAGGAACTCGCGAATCTGGGTGAGCTGCTGTTCACGAGCGTCACGCAGCATGCGGTCAATCTTGCGACCCAGTCCGTAGGCAGCCATCCCCAGGTGCGTCTCGAGGATCTGACCAACGTTCATGCGTGACGGAACGCCCAGCGGGTTAAGCACGATGTCGACCGGTGTACCTTCATCGTCAAAAGGCATGTCCTCGATCGGCATGATCGCCGAGATGACACCCTTGTTACCGTGACGACCGGCCATCTTGTCACCGGGCTGAATACGGCGTCTGACAGCCAGATAGACCTTGACGATCTTCAGAACGCCGGGGGCCAGATCATCGCCCTGAGTGAGCTTGCGCTTCTTGTCCTCGAAGCGCTCCTCCATTTCCTTGCGACGATTTTCCAGCTGCTCATCGGCCTGATGCAGCAGCTCGTTGAGCGCCTCATCCTGCATGCGAAGCTTCGACCACTGAGAGCGCGGCAGCTCATCAAGGTAATCATCGGTGACCACATCGCCCTTGGACAGACGCGGACCACCGTTGACCGGCTGACCGGACAGCGTGCGATGCAGACGCTCGTAGGTCGCGTTTTCGGCGATACGATAGGTTTCTTGCAGATCCTTGCGTACTTCGTCCAGCTGCTGCTGTTCGATAGCCAATGCACGCGTGTCCTTGTCAACGCCATCACGCGTAAAGACCTGAACGTCAATCACCGTGCCACGCATGCCGGTGGAAGCACGCAGTGATGTATCCTTCACGTCACTGGCCTTCTCACCAAAGATGGCACGCAGCAGCTTTTCTTCCGGTGTCAGCTGGGTTTCGCCCTTGGGCGTTACCTTGCCGACCAGAATGTCACCCGGGTTGATTTCGGCACCGATATATACCACGCCGGATTCATCAAGCTTGCCCAGCGCCGCTTCACCCACGTTGGGAATGTCCGACGTGATTTCCTCGGCACCCAGCTTGGTATCACGAGACACACAGGTCAGCTCCTGAATGTGGATCGTGGTAAAGCGATCTTCTTCAACGACACGCTCTGATACCAGCATGGAGTCTTCGAAGTTGTAGCCGTTCCAGGGCATGAAGGCGATACGGATGTTCTGGCCCAGTGCCAGGTCACCGGTATCAACCGATGGTCCGTCAGCCAGAATATCGCCGATGGCGACCTGATCCCCTTGGCGCACGATGGGGCGCTGGTTCTGACAGGTATTCTGGTTGGAACGCACGTACTTCGTCAGGTTGTAGATATCAACACCGGCTTCACCACCGATGATCTCATCTTCGTTAACCCGAATGACGATACGCTTGGCATCTACGGAATCGACCACACCACCACGGCGCGCTACAGCACAAACGCCCGAGTCGCGTGCCACGAAACGTTCCATACCGGTACCTACCAGCGGCTTGTCCGCCTTCAGGGTTGGAACCGCCTGACGCTGCATGTTCGAACCCATGAGGGCGCGGTTGGCATCGTCATGCTCAAGGAACGGAATCAGGGCCGCGGCGACCGACACGACCTGGCGCGGCGACACGTCCATCAGTGTCACCTTGTCAGGCGTCATGAAGGTGGTCTCACCCTTGTGACGTACCTGAACAAGGTCATCAATCAGCTGGCCGCTTTCATCCACGGCCGCCGACGCCTGGGCGATGATGAAATCGCCCTCTTCGATGGCTGACAGATGCACCACATCATCAGTCACCTGACGATTTTCCACCTTGCGGTAGGGCGTCTCGAGGAAGCCGTAGTGGTTGGTATGGCTATAGGTGGCCAGCGAGTTGATCAGACCGATGTTCGGGCCTTCAGGTGTCTCGATCGGACACAGACGACCATAGTGCGTGGCGTGAACGTCACGCACTTCAAAGCCTGCACGCTCACGCGTCAGACCACCCGGCCCAAGCGCGGACACACGACGCTTGTGCGTAACCTCGGACAGCGGGTTGTTCTGATCCATGAACTGCGACAGCTGGCTTGATCCGAAGAATTCCTTGACGGCAGCAGCCACCGGCTTGGCGTTGATCAGATCCTGCGGCATCAGGCCTTCGCTTTCGGCCATGGACAGGCGTTCCTTGACCGCACGCTCAACACGCACCAGACCCACACGGAACTGGTTCTCGGCCATCTCACCGACGCTTCGAATACGACGGTTGCCCAGATGGTCAATGTCATCGACATCGCCAAAGCCGTTACGAATATTGATGAGCTCTCTGAGTACATCAATGATGTCGTCATGGGTCAGAACGCCCGGGCCTTCGTCGTTATCACGACGCAGACGACGGTTGAACTTCATGCGGCCCACGCCAGACAGGTCGTAGCGGTCTTCGCTGAAGAACAGGTTGTTGAACAGCGATTCGGCAGCTTCCTTGGTTGGCGGCTCACCCGGGCGCATCATGCGATAGATTTCGACCAGTGCCTCGAGCTGCGAACCGGTGGAATCAACACGCAGCGTGTCAGAGATGAACGAACCGGTATCAAGGTCATTGGTATAAAGCGTTTCGATGGTCGTAATACCCGCCTGCCCGAGCTTTTCAAGCATCTCGAGCGTCAGTTCGGTATTACAGGCCACCAGCAGCTCACCGGTATTGGGATCGACCTGATCCTTTGCCAGCGTCTTGCCAAGGAGGTACTCCATCGGCACGTCAAGACGCTCGATACCCGCCTTTTCCAGCTGACGAATATGCTTCTGGGTAATACGGCGACCCTCTTCAACAATGACGTTGCCATCATTGTCAGAGATGTCGAAGCTGGCCGTATCGCCACGCAGGCGCGAGGGCACCAGCTGCACGGAAAAGCCGTTTCTTTCGACGTGATAGATATCGGTGTCAAAGAAGTAGCCGAGAATATCCTCTGCGCTATAACCCAGCGCTCGCATGAGTACGGTAGCCGGCAGCTTGCGACGACGGTCGATACGCACGAAGACGTTGTCACGCGGATCAAACTCGAAATCCAGCCAGGAGCCGCGATAGGGAATCACACGTGCCGAATACAGCAGCTTGCCCGAGGAATGACTCTTGCCCTTGTCGTGATCAAAGAACACGCCCGGACTGCGGTGGAGCTGAGAAACGATAACGCGCTCGGTACCGTTGACTACAAAGGTACCGTTTTCGGTCATCAGGGGGATTTCCCCCATGTAGACTTCCTGCTCCTTGATATCCTTGATCGCCTTGTTGGAAGACTCGCGATCGTAGATGATCAGGCGCACCTTGACGCGCAGTGGCGCCGAATAGGTCACGCCTCGCAGCTGACACTCCTTGACATCAAAGGCAGGAGTACCAAAGCGATAGCTGACATACTCAAGTGCCGCGTTACCCGAAAAGCTTTCAATCGGGAACACGGATTTGAAGGCGGCATGCAGACCAATATCATGGCGACCTTCAGGGGCACGATCCTGCTGCAGGAAGTCATAATAGGAGTCAAGCTGGATGGCCAGCAGGTAAGGCACATCCATTACTTGGGGCAGTTTGCCAAAATCCTTGCGGATGCGTTTTTTCTCAGTGTATGAGTAAGCCATCTGTAATCCCCAGCTTGTTCACCATGAGTGACTGGCGTGATCGGTACACCAGCGGATTGGCTCCGTCAGGCGCCAACGGCAAGCTTCCCAAAGGAAAGCTCGCCGTTTGAAGTTTTCCGGATCGCCTTAGCGTACTAGCGGCTTCTCTATAAGCACGCTAAGCCCATCCGGCAACAGAAAAAGGCCGGCAGCGGTCAGCTCATCTGACCGCCACCAGCCGTCATGCTATAACGCTTTCAGGCAGAACACTGATTACTTGAGTTCCACGGAAGCGCCAGCTTCTTCCAGCTTCTTCTTGGCTTCTTCGGCATCTTCCTTGGACATGCCTTCCTTCAGGGTAGCCGGTGCGCCGTCAACAGCGCCCTTGGCTTCCTTCAGACCAAGACCGGTGATTTCACGAACCACCTTGATGACGTTGACCTTCTTGTCACCAGCAGCTGTCAGGATCAGATCGAATTCGGTCTGTTCTTCAACGGCAGCGGCTTCACCACCGCCACCGGGGCCTGCAACAACTGCTGCTGCTGCGCTGACGCCGAACTTCTCTTCCATCGCTTCGATCAGATCGACGACTTCCATGACGGACATTTCAGCAACAGCGTTGATGATATCTTCTTTGCTCAGTGCCATGATTGCATTCCTGTACTTTGCGGGGCAAACATCTGCCCAATGAAATTTGCCTGAATGATACGCCGATCAGGCGGCTTCTTCGCCCTGCTTCTGGTCGCGCAGCGCTGCAAGCGTGCGTACCAGTTTGCCGGCGGAAGCTTCCTTCATGACGGACATCAGCTTGGCGATAGCTTCGTCGTAGGTTGGCAGGCTTGCCAGACGATCGATATCAGCGGCATCGATCAGCTCACCTTCGTAGGCCAGCGCCTTGACTTCAAACTTGGGCTGCTCGCGAGCGAAGTCCCTGAGCAGACGCGCGCCGGCGCCTGGGTGCTCAAGAGAAAACGCCAGCAGAGACGGACCAACAAAAGTCTCGTTCAGGCACTCCCATGAAGTGCCCTGCAGGGCGCGACGTGCCAGCGTATTACGCACAACGCGCAGCTGGACGCCGTTATCGCGTGCCTTCTTGCGCAGTGCCGTCATGGCACCCACATCGACACCGCGAGAGTTGGCTACGACGACGGAGAGCGCCTGTCCGGCAGTTTCGCTGACCTCAGCGACAATTGCCTTCTTGTCTTCAAGACCCAGGGGCATATTTTCACTCCTCGTGCCGGCCACCCGAAAGGATGGCCATCGTGGTTACCATCTGTTGAGGACATACAACAGAGTGGATGATGGCGTGTTGTCGGCTGACAACCGGCGCCATCTGCGCAGGCCATTGGCACAAGGCCAATGATTAAGCCGCCCCGCGGGACGACACCTGCGGTCTTTGACGGCGCCCCGTCCCACCACGGGCACGGGGACCGCAAAGCAATCGTTGAATATCGATCAGTTCAGATAGGAATGATCGATGGTAATACCAGGACCCATGGTCGTGGAAAGGGAAATCTTTTTGATATAGATCCCCTTGGAAGTGCTGGGCTTGAGCTTTTTCAGATCGCTGACCAGTGCTTCCAGATTGCCACGCAGGGCTTCAGGCGTGAAATCGACCTTGCCGATACCCGCATGAATAATACCGTTCTTGTCGGTACGAAAACGTACCTGACCTGCCTTGGCATTTTTTACTGCAGTGGCCACGTCAGGCGTTACAGTGCCGACCTTGGGGTTGGGCATCAGGCCACGCGGACCCAGAATCTGACCCAGCTGACCCACAACGCGCATGGCGTCAGGCGCAGCAATGACGACGTCAAAATCAAGGTTACCCTTTTTGACTTCTGCTGCCAGGTCATCCATGCCAACGATCTCGGCACCGGCTTCACGGGCGGCATCAGCAGCAGCACCCTGAGCAAAGACGGCAACACGAACGTCGCGACCGGTACCATTGGGCAGTACGGTAGCACCACGTACAACCTGATCCGATTTACGCGGATCCACACCCAAGTTAACAGCAATCTCTACACTTTCCTTGAATTTCACGGAGGAAATCTCGGACAGCAGTGCAGCGGCTTCATCAACGCTGTAAACACGCGTGGCATCGACACGATCGCGAATCAGCTTCATGCGTCTGGAAAGCTTGGCCATGATCAGAGACCCTCCACATTCAGGCCCATGCTGCGTGCAGTACCAGCGATGGTACGTACAGCAGCTTCAAGATCGGCAGCCGTCAGATCAGGCTCCTTCGTACGTGCGATCTCTTCGATCTGTTCGCGCGTTACCGTGCCGACCTTCTTCTTGTTCGGCTCACCAGAACCGGACTTGACACCGGCAGCCTTCTTGAGCAGTACCGGCGCCGGCGGCGTCTTGGTAACGAACGTAAAGCTGCGATCGGAATAGACCGTGATTACCACGGGCGTCGGCAGACCGGCTTCCATATCCTGGGTTTCTGCATTGAACGCCTTGCAGAACTCCATGATATTAACGCCGTGCTGGCCGAGTGCCGGACCTACCGGCGGGCTGGGATTGGCCTTACCAGCTGCGACCTGCAGCTTGATGTAAGCCTGAACTTTCTTGGCCATGATGGACTCCGATTGGGTAATAGCGCCTTGCGGCTCCCCCGACTATCGATGCAGACTCGCTGCACCACCAGCACCCTTCAAGCCTAGAGTTTCTCGACCTGCGAGAACTCGAGCTCAACGGGCGTAGAGCGCCCAAAGATCAGCACACTGACCTGCAGACGACTCTTTTCATAATTGACTTCTTCAACCACACCATTGAAATCTGCAAAGGGGCCATCAGCAACACGAACGGTCTCACCTGCATCAAACATGGTCTTGGGACGCGGCTTTTCAGTACCATCCTGCACACGACGCAAAATGGCTTCTGCTTCACGCGGAGTAATGGGAGCCGGCTTTTCAGGCGTGCCGCCGATAAAACCCATTACTCGGGGTGTTTCATTGACGAGGTGCCAACTGCGGTCGTCCATCGCCATTTCAACCAGCACGTAACCGGGATAAAACTTGCGTTCACTCTTGCGACGCTTCCCATCGCGCATTTCAACGACTTCTTCCGTAGGCACCAGTATCTCGCCGAAATGGTCTTCCATTTCATAAAGCTTCACACGCTCAATCAGTGAACGCATGACCTGCTTTTCAAAACCAGAATAGGCGTGAACAACGTACCAGCGCTTAGTCATGCAAGCTCCTAACCAATGAGAGTCGACACCAGCCAACCGAAAAACATATCAATCAGCCAGAGCAACAGGCCCACGATGACAACTGCGCCCAGCACGATAGCGGTCGTTTGGAAGGTCTCCTGACGGGTTGGCCAGACAACACGCTGAATTTCCTTCTTGGCGTTTCTGGCAAGCGATGTCAGCTCACGTCCTCGTCCGGTCGTCAGCGCAATACCCAGCGCTGCAACAACCAATACGACAACGCCGACCACACGATAAATCATCGGCTGATCGGCAAAATAGACATTACCCGCTACCGCAACAGCGACAAGCACCACAGCAGCAGCCCACTTGAGCGCATCAAAACGGGTATCCTGCACTTCGGCGGTCTGTTTCATGGGGAAGAAAACTCCTCAGGAGTGCGGCAATCGATTTACACACAAAAGCTGCCAATCTGAGGAAGACTGGCAGGCCAGGAGGGACTTGAACCCCCAACCTGCGGTTTTGGAGACCGCTGCTCTGCCAATTGAGCTACTGGCCTGTAACATCGTCGTCGTGATCACCTTTGCGAGCGGCGTGCACGATATCAAAAAGCCCGATGCACAACAACCTATACATCGGACTAAAAAGGGCGACCCTTTTGGCTCGCCCTGAATGGAGCTCATGGACGGAATTGAACCGTCGACCTCACCCTTACCAAGGGTGTGCTCTACCCCTGAGCTACATGAGCATAACCCTTTACACAACTGGAGCGGGCAGCGGGAATCGAACCCGCATCATCAGCTTGGAAGGCTGAGGTTCTACCATTAAACTATGCCCGCTTACCCAATCTTTCAATCACCGCGTGACTGAAAAAAATCTTGGTGGAGGGAGGAGGATTCGAACCTCCGAAGCTCGCGCGGCAGATTTACAGTCTGCTCCCTTTGGCCACTCGGGAATCCCTCCAACTTGGCGGCAAATTATACCGACCAATGCGAGCTTGTCAAGCTCTTGTTCCTTTCCGCTGGCCTGCCCTGCTTCATGGAACGCGGCGCATTCTGTCAGAGCAGTTGCGTGAAAGCAAGTGCCTTACGCATTTCTTCCAGACCCGCTGGCTTTATTACCATGGGCATCCCCGCCAGTACGCCATTTCTTTCAGCCTGCGTTATTGGAAAGAGTGCTTCCAGACCCGCATACACCATATCCGGCCAGTGAGCATGCGGCAGGCGAAGTCCACGTGACACAAGTGCTGCATCCCCACCGGTCATCAATAACGGAAGCGCAGTGTCATGACTGTCACAGATTTCCATGTAAAGACGATTGATGGCACTGGTCGCTGCCATGAACACACCGTGATTGACAGCATCCACCGTATTGGTGCCGGGCGACAGGGTATGCAAGGCATCCTGCTCAGGATCGATCACCACCTTGCGAGTTCCCAGCTTGAGGCTCTCCTTCATGAGTCTGAGCCCCGGAAGAATATACCCACCAATATGCTGCCCTCCGGGCAGCACTGCATCCATGGTAATGGCACTACCGCAATCCACGGTACAACAGCCGCCGGTCAACTGATAACCGGACAGTACACCAAGCCAGCGATCCACTCCCAGCCGTTCGGGAATGTCATAGCCATTACGGATACCCAGCGCCTTGGATGTAGAATGCGCAATGTGAATGGTACCGACACGCCGCTTTAAAAGTCTGACGGTGTCTTCCAGCACATCCTGGCGCGCCACGTTCGATATTCGAATAACGTCAACGATATCCAGATCAGGGATATCGTCACCCGAACGCCATTCGTCCCGGGTCCACATCGCACCTCTGGCCCGGATATCGCTACTTGTACGATCCTTCAACCGCCATTTTGACAGCGTGTTGCCAATATCCAGATCCAGAATCATGAGCAACCACGCAGGCTGACTTCACCACCCGTAAAGCGCTTGCACATACCATTGATATCGACAATAAGGTTGCCGGCATCATCAACGCCTTTTGCTATACCCTCACTGACTGTCTTCCCCTGATAAATACAGACTGTCTTGTCCTGGTATATATGGTAACCATTCCAGCGATCACGCCAGGTAGCAAAGCCTGTTTTCTCAAAACGCTCGAGCATCTGTATGTGGGCTTCGATCATGGCGCTGACCAGTGTATTTCGGGATACCCCGGGCGCCAGCTCAGTCAGGGCGGCAACCGGCTGTTCAATGCCTGCCCGTCCCTTTGACGAAAGCCGGATATTGACTCCTACCCCGATCACTACCTGGCAGGGCCCTGAAGTATCACCACGAACCTCGACGAGTATGCCGCCGAGCTTGGCCACCCCTTCCGGAGTTGATATCAGTAGATCGTTGGGCCATTTCAACGCAACATGAATGCCACGCTCCGAGAGCAGATCGGCCATGGCTACCCCAACGGCCAGACTCAGACCTTCCAGCGCACCCACCCCGCTTTCAAACTGCCAGCCAATGGAGAAGTGGATATTGCCCCCCCATTCGCTGTAAAACGAACGCCCGCGCCGCCCGCGGCCGGCGCTCTGCCATTCAGCCAGACAGACCTCACCATGGCCGGCCCCTTGTGCGAAACGATCCAGAAGAAAGGTATTGGTCGAGCCGATCGAGTCTTCCACGAAAAGATGTCTGAGATGCTGACGTGCAGATCGCGATAGGCCTGCCACGATATCGGCGCCTCGAAGGGGCTCTGGTGGATCCAGAAGGCGATACCCGCATCCTCTTACGGTCTCGACAGAGAGCCCCAGCCCTTCAAGCTTGCGCAGCTGTTTCCATACTGCCGTTCGTGAGACCCCAATTTCCCTGCCCAGCGCCTCACCGGAATGAAAGGCGCCGTCACTCATCAGTCTAATCAGATCGCTGACACTCATGGGATTGCATTCATATCCTGGGCCCTTGTATCCACCTGCCTTGTAACAGGCATTGTTCTTCAGTTGCCTGTGCAATGCACGAAAAACAAAAAGGGTACCCCTTTGGGTACCCTTTGTAATCTCCGAACGCCGGATTTGGTATCAGTGATAACCCTCGCCAGCACGCACCTTGCCTCGAAAGACATAATAGCTGTAAGCCGTATAAGCGAGCACAAGAGGAACCAGAACCACATAGCCCACGATCAGAAATGTCTGACTTGCGCGAGCCGAGGAAGCATCCCAGAGCGTGATATCCGGCGGAATGATCAATGGGAAAAAGCTGATCACAAGCCCTGAAAGCCCAAGGAAGAAAAGCCCCAGCACCTTGAAAAAAAGACGACGCTCGTGCCCATGGGTAACTCCATGCCAGATACTCCAGGAAAGCAGAGCGACCAGAATCGGTACCGGTGCAAACCAGACAATATTGGGGAAAGTAAACCAGCGCTCGGCAATACGTCCATTGGAGAGCGGCGTCCATACACTGATGATGATCATGGAGGCGACCAGCAAGAGCGTCAGAGGACGCGAGAACTGATAAAACCGCTTTTGCAGATCCCCTTCTGTCTTCATGATCAGCCAGCCTGCCCCCAGTAGTGCATAGCCTGCCATAAGTGCCAGCCCGGTAAACAACGCAAACGGAGAGAACCAGTCAAAGCTGCCCCCCTGATAGGCACGCTCCGATACTGCCAGTCCATTAATGATACCGCCCAGCACTACGCCCTGACTGAAAGTAGCCACCATGGCACCGCCACTGAAGGCAAGGTCAAACCACTTGCGCGAGCGATTCGACTTGAAACGGAACTCGAAGGCGATACCACGAAAAATCAATGCCAGCAGCATCAGTATAAGCGGTAGATACATCGCTGGCAGAATGACCGCGTAAGCCAGCGGAAAGGCACCATACAGGCCGGCTCCCCCCAGAATCATCCATGTCTGGTTACCGTCCCATACCGGCGCCACCGTATTCATCATGACATCACGTTGCTCATCCCCCCTGACGAAGGGAAAAAGGATGCCGACACCCAGACTGAAGCCATCCATCATGACGTACATGGCGACAGCAAAACCAATCAGCAGATACCAGATGACTGGTAGATCAATAGTCATACCCATGTCCCCCAATCAATTTTGCTCTTCGAAACTGTTGTCGGCCGCCGACATGGGTCGCTTGGGCTGGCGCTCATGACCCGGCCCTCCAGCAGGTACCATATTCATGGGCTCGGACTTGAGCAGTTTGAGCATGTAGTAGATCCCGATGCCAAAGATGATGGCATAAACCACCATAAAGCCGATCAGTGTCGTGATCATGCTCGCCACGCCATGCGATGACACCGCATCTGCAGTTCGAAGCATCCCATAGACCACCCAGGGTTGACGCCCCGCCTCGGTCGTAACCCAACCGGCCAGCAGTGCGATAAAACCGACCGGGGCCGTGAACAACGTAATACGCTGGAACCAGCGGGCCTCGTAAAGCTGTCCCTTCCAGCGCAGAAACAGTCCCACGATCCCCATGCCCAGCATCAACATGCCCAGGCCGACCATGATTCTGAAACTCCAGAAGACCAATGGCACATTGGGCCATTCGTCACGAGGCCAGTCCTTGAGCCCCTGAATTTGCCCATCAAGTGTATGGGTCAGGATCAGGCTACTGGCGTAGGGTACAGCCAGCTCAAGCCGGTTGGCACCGTCATCCATGCTTGGCAGGGCAAACAGCAATAGCGGCATGCCCTTCTGACCCGGCTCGTTTTCCCAGTGCCCTTCCATGGCTGCCACCTTGGCAGGCTGATGCTCGAGAGTATTAAGACCATGCATGTCGCCGGCAATAATCTGTACCGGCAACGCCACCATGATGGCCCACATCGCCATGGAGAACATCTTGCGCGCCGCCGGGTCACGCCGATTGCGGAGCAGATGATAGGCGCCCACACCGCCAACAAAAAAACCGACCGAGATAAAGGCGGCCAGCCCCATATGAACGATGCGATAGGGAAAGGACGGGTTGAACATGATTTCGAGCCAATTGGCTGGCTCAAAACGCCCATCGATAACCTCATAGCCGGCAGGCGTCTGCATCCAGCTGTTGGACATCAAGATCCAGGTCATTGAAATCAGGGTACCCACGGCCACAAGGCAGGTTGCCGTAAAATGCAATTTTTTGCTGACCCGACCTTCACCAAACAGCATGATACCGAGGAAGCCTGCCTCCATGAAAAAGGCCGTCAGCACCTCATAGGTCAACAGCACCCCGGTAATATCCCCTGCCCTTTCGGCAAAGCCACTCCAGTTGGTGCCAAATTCGTAGGCCATGACCACACCGGAGACAACACCCAGCCCGAAGACCACGGCGAAGATACGCACCCAGAAGCGGTACAGATTATGGTAAATCTCGTTGCCCGTTTTTAGCCTCAATCCTTCCAGCACCGTCAGGTAGCTTGCAAGGCCAATCGAAAAAGCGGGAAAAAGTATATGAAAGGAAACGGTAAAGGCGAACTGGAAGCGCGCCAGGTCTAAAGCATCAAACCCCAGCATTGGCTTGGCTCTCCTGCCTTGGGTTCTGGACAGTCACGGAATGTATGAAGTTAGAGCATTCACACCATAAAGTGAAACGCTCGGGACATCATGTCGCACGATTACAGGCGGCTCGGGAAGGCAGCAACGGTCGAGACAACAGGAAAGGCAATGCCGATCGGCACGCGTGCCGATACAGCATTGAAGTAGCTAGACGTGTAGAGGGGCCAAGGCAGCGACTTGCGCCGTTCTGGCTTGAGATGGCGGGTTTTGATAGTCAATGGCCATTACCGCACTCAGCACGGTAACCACGAGAATCGAAATACCAAAAAGCTGACGCGCCCAGCGCCGATCATCCTGCTGCCTGTAACGCGCCAGCGCGATGTAAAGCCAGTAAAGTGTCACGACAGCCATGGCTACCAGATAGACGTAGCCGGTATAGCCCGTCAGCGTAAGCAACATGGCAGCTACACCAAAAGCCACGATATAGATAACGGTCTGACGCTTTGCGGCAGTCACACCTCTTGCCACGGAAAGCACTGGAATGGATGCAGCTCGATAATCTTCCAGTCGGAAGATGGCAATGGCATAGGAATGGGGCATCTGCCAGAGACTGAAGATCAGCAGCACCAACCATGCACCAAGGTCAAACTGATTGCTTACCGCGCAATAACCGATGACAGGTGGTGCGGCACCAGACAGGCTGCCGATAAGGGTCCCATGAACCGAATGACGCTTGAGCCAGAGGCTGTAGGCGCCAACATAAATGGCAAAACCAAACAGGGCCACGCCTGCCGCCAACGGATTGGCGATCAGCAGTAAAAGTAGAAAGCCGGCTGCACCCAGCAGACCGGCCATGATCAACGCAGAGCGAACATCGATCGTGCCTTCGACAAGCGCACGCTTTTGCGTGCGCGCCATGTACTCGTCAATGTCACGATCAATGACATTGTTGAACACACAACCGGAAGCAACGACCAGCGACACCCCGATAACGGTGGCGAAGAACAACAACAGGTCGATGCTTCCTCTCGAAGCCAGAAAGAATCCCCCTGTTACCGAGATCAGATTGCCGAAGACAATGCCCGGCTTCGTTAGCAGGAGATATCTTTTGAGCATCGGGACAGACTTCTTACATCCCCACCATCAGATTATGGTTGAGATGGAACATGATCCACAGCGAGCCCACTACCACGATGGCCACGATCAGAATCGTGAACCATAGCGAGATCATGTTCCAGCGTGGCCCCGAACCTTCACTGAGATGAAGGAAGTACACGACCTGTACCACGATCTGCACGACTGCCATGATCATGATAACTGCCAGCGTTGCCGTGGCCGATAGTGTACCGGTCATGACCAGACCAAAGGGAATAACGGTCAGTATGATGGAAAGAATCAGGCCCGTGGTATAGGACTTGACACTGCCATGCTCATGACTTTCCTGTGATTGATGCTGATTGGACATTAAATGGCCCCCACCAGATAGACGATGGTGAATACGCAGATCCAGATGATGTGCAGGAAGTGCCAGAACAGGCTCAGGCACATCAGGCGAGATCGATTCATATCGGTCAAGCCCTTGGTCGCAATCTGGATCAACAGGATGATGGCCCAGATGACACCAGAGGTGACGTGCAGACCGTGCGTACCGACCAGTGTGAAGAAGGACGACAGGAAAGCACTACGCTGAGGACCAGCGCCTTCAGAGATAAAATGATGGAACTCATAAATCTCGAGAGCGACAAACACCGCACCCAGCACCAGCGTCAGAGCCAGCCAGAGCATGGTGCCCTGCTTGTTCCCCTTGTTCATGGCAAGCGTTGCCAGCCCGATCATGAAACTACTGGCCAGCAGTACGAAAGTCTCTACCAGAACAAAGGGCAGCTCGAACAGCTCATGTGAGGTAGGGCCACCGGCATAGTTCGTAGCAAGCACTGCGTAGGTTGCAAAGATCGTTGCAAACAGTACGCAGTCACTCATGATATAGATCCAGAAACCAAATACCTTGGTCGCTACCGGATCATGATGCTCATGGTGCTCATGCCCGTGGGCATGAGCGTCCTGATTGGTCATTGATTGAGTCGACATGTGTTACGCCTGATTTGACAATTTTTGATAACGCTGACTTTCGATGCGCTCGACTTCGGCAGCAGGAACGTAATAGTCAATATCGTCATTGAAGGTACGCAGCACCATGGTGACGAAGATGCCCACACCTGCAGCAATCGCCAGCCACCACATATGCCAGATCAGTCCAAACCCGAATACAGCAGCGATAATGCCGATGAAGAACCCGGCCGAGGTATTTTTCGGCATATGGATATCCTGGTATTCGGCAGGCTTCTGTTCGCTGATGCCCTTCTCTTTCATGTGCCAGAAGGCGTCACGCTCTTCAACCACGGGCGTATGTGCAAAGTTGTAGAAGGGTGCGGGCGAAGGAATGGACCATTCCAGCGTACGACCGCCCCAAGGATCACCTGTCTCGTCTATGTTCTTGTGACGATCCTTGATGCTCACAACAACCTGCAGCAGCTGACAGGCGATACCACAGGCGATGATGGCAGCACCTACGGCGGCCACGATCAGCGGGAAATGCCAATCCGGATTATCGTAGCTGTTCAGACGACGGGTCATGCCCATGAAGCCGAGCGCATACAGCGGCATGAAGGCGACAAAGAAGCCCACGATCCAGCACCAGGCAGATGCCTTGCCAAGCTTTTCATTGAGCTTGAATCCGAACACCTTCGGGAACCAGTAGGTGAAGCCGGCCAGATAACCGAACACAACACCACCGATAATGACGTTATGGAAGTGCGCGATCAGGAACAGGCTATTGTGAAGTACATAGTCAGCACCTGGTACGGCCAGAAGCACCCCTGTCATCCCACCGATAGTGAAGGTGATAAGGAAACCTATCGTCCAGGCCATCGGCACGGTGAACTGCACTCGACCTTCGTACATGGTGAACAGCCAGTTGAAGATTTTGACCCCGGTCGGGATCGCAATGATCATTGTGGCGATACCAAAGAAGGAGTTCACATTGGCACCGGCGCCCATGGTGAAGAAGTGGTGCAGCCAGACAAGAAACGACAATATGGTAATGGCGACGGTGGCATATACCATGGAGGTATAACCAAACAGACGCTTCTTGCAGTAGGTCGCTACGACTTCAGCAAAGATACCAAAGGCAGGCAGCACCAGAATGTAGACTTCGGGGTGCCCCCAGGCCCAGATGAGGTTGACGTACATCATCTGGTTGCCGCCCATGTCATTAGTAAAGAAATGGGTGCCAAGGTAACGGTCAAGCGTGAGCAGTGCGATGGTTACTGTCAGGATCGGGAAAGCCGCGATGATCAGCACAACACTGCACAGTGATGTCCAGGTGAACATCGGCATCTTCATCATGGTCATGCCCGGCGCACGCATCTTCAAAATGGTGACGAAGAAGTTCACGCCGGTCAGCAGGGTACCAATACCTGATATCTGTAGACTCCATATCCAGTAATCCACACCAACGCCCGGACTGTACTGAATATCAGAAAGTGGCGGATAAGCCAGCCATCCCGTGGCCGCAAACTCGCCCACACCCAGAGACACGTTGACCAGGATGACACCTGATACCGTCAGCCAGAAGCTCAGCGAGTTAAGAAACGGGAAGGCAACATCGCGCGCACCAATCTGCAGAGGCACGACAATATTTATCAGACCTACCATGAACGGCATGGCCATGAAGAAAATCATGATGACGCCGTGGGCAGTAAAGATCTGGTCATAGTGTTCGGGTGGCAGATAACCCTCAGCGCCCCCCGAAGCAATGGCCTGCTGCGCACGCATCATGATGGCATCGGAGAAACCACGCAGCAGCATGATGATCGCCACGATGATGTACATGACACCAAGTCGCTTGTGATCAACGGAAGTGATCCATTCTTTCCAGAGATAGCCCCACTTCTTGTAATAGGTAATAGCGGCAGCAATCGCCAGCCCAATCAGAGCCGCGCCACCAAGGGCGATCATGACAATGGGCTCATGATAAGGGATTGCTTCAATACTGAGTTTGCCGAACATGTTTACTCCTCAGCCCCATGATGCGAGCTATCGCCCGACGTGATGTAACTGTTGACAATATCGGTATACAGCCCAGGAGTGACGGTAGAGTAATACTCGACCGGATTGTTTCGGCTGGGTTTGGCCAGCTCATTGAAACTGTCCTGCTGCAGGGATTCCGGAGACTGTCGAACACTATCGACCCACTGCTGGAAACCCTCATCCGATGTTGCCAATGCCTTGAAGTGCATACCGCTGAAACCATGGCCGCTGTAGTTGGCTGACATACCGCGGTAAGTGCCTTCTTCAGTCGCCAGCAGATGAACGGTATTTTCCATTCCCGCCATGGCGTAAATCTGGCTACCAAGCTGCGGAATGAAGAAAGAGTTCATGACGCTGTTGGACGTTACTCTGAACTCGACTGGCGTATCGACCGGGAAAGCCAGCTCATTGACCGAAGCAATACCTTGTTCCGGGTAGATAAAGAGCCACTTCCAGTCCATGGCCATGACCTGGACAACAATGGGCTCCCTGTCGGACTCTGGCACGCGATGCGGATCAAGTGCATGCGTACTGCGCCAGGTCAAAATACTCAGAATGAGAATGATGGCCAGCGGAACAGCCCACACCACTACTTCAATCTTGTTGGAGTGAGACCAGTTGGGCGAGTACTTTGCATTCTTGATGTAGTTATAACGCCACGCGAACAGAATCGTCATGATAATGACGGGGATAACCACGATCATCATCAGATAAAATGATGTCATGATCAGGTATTTCTGTTCAGCGCCAATGGGCCCCTTGGGATCGAGGAGACTTGATCCCGTACAGCCACTGAGCACAAGGGCGACAGTAGCAAGCAGTGACATCCTTTTAAGAATGTCTGGATAGTTCCATTTTCTCATCTCACGCTCTCTTGAACGGCCAGCTTGAACACTTCGCTTTTGCCCGGCCAGAGGGGCCGGAAATGCGTGACAGATACCTGCCCGCTTCCGATCACGGTCTGACAGTAACGTTCACGGATGGCATTTACCGCGCCAGACAGCCTGATATTGCAGGAGTGTCTGATGGCTTTATCGTTGGAAGTGACTGTCCTGGACGGATGCTCCCTGCCTTTGGCTGCTTTAAGTCAGTCAGATAATACAAACCTTATCTGACTGACCAAAAGCCGCAGGCATGACAGCCCTGCATGGCGCTATACGCTGCCGCTGCTATGTTCAGTTTTTCACCCATCAACTTCAAGTGTTACGACAAAAGCTTATTTAAACTTTAGTCTTAGTCTCATTGATGCTCCAGGGCCCTTATGTGAGCAGACGCTTCGATAGCAGGCCAGACATGATGGGCACTCAGAGACCATAGCGGTTGATGAGGACAGGTGAACAACACTGAACCGATGCGACAAAACACCGCGGCATGATACATGGAACCTTCTGGTGATTCCATTCGTCACACGGTAACTCAATTTCAGGACCATGGCTCAGACTGTTCGCATTCGATGCCCATGAATACGCCTTCAAGGCCTATACAAATTTTCACCTGCCCTGCCGGACCGTTAAAATGATGCCCTGCCTCAAGGTTTTCGGAGAATCATGAAACACATTTCATTGAATACAGGTGAATACCGTGCCATTGCAGGTCTGGGTATGCTGTATGCCTTTCGCATGCTCGGACTTTTCATGGTGCTCCCTGTGCTCTCTCTTTATGCAAGAGAGCTGAATGGGGCAACCCCATTTTTAATCGGCATCGCACTTGGCGGTTATGGTCTGGCACAGGCCATTTTTCAGATTCCTTTTGGCGCACTTTCAGACCGTCTGGGCCGCAAGCAGATCATTGCCTTCGGCCTTTTGCTCTTTTTTGCCGGCAGCGTTATGGCGGCTCTTTCGACATCCATCTACGGTGTCATTGCCGGACGCTGTCTGCAGGGTAGCGGCGCCATTGCAGGCGCGCTCATGGCGTTACTGGCAGACAAGACAAGAGAGGAAACAAGAACAACCGCCATGGCAGCCATTGGCATGAGCATTGGTCTGGCCTTCGCACTGGCAATGGCGCTTGGACCATTTCTGGCAGAGCTTTTCGGTCTTTCAGGCGTTTTCTGGAGTACAGCACTGCTTGCACTTGTCGGCCTTTTGATACTCTGGCGACTGGTGCCTTCCGCACCTGCCAGACAACATCGTGATGTCGGCGTGGACCCTGGACAGTTAGGAAAAATGCTTTTTCAGCGCGAGCTATTGCGTCTGAATTTTTCCATTTTTGCCCTGCATGCCATTTTGACAGGCTGTTTTATTGCTTTGCCTCTCAGGCTCGAAAGCCTTGGCATCGAAGCTCAGAATCATGGGTGGGTATATCTACCTGTCATGGCTGCGGGCTTTTTTATCATGATTCCATTAATTATTGCCGCAGAAAAATATCGACACATGAAAGTAGTATTCATGGGCGCCGTTGCGGCCATGACTCTGGCATTAATGGCCATGAGTGAAGCAGGAGATAGCAGATGGCTATTGATCACGCTGCTACTGGTATTCTTTACCGGCTTCAACCTGATGGAGGCCATGCTGCCCTCCTTGATCAGCAAGCTTTCACCAGCCGGTGCCAAGGGCACCGCCATGGGCGTGTATTCTACCAGCCAGTTTCTGGGCGCCAGTCTTGGGGGCGGGTTGGGGGGCGCGGTCGCCGGTCATTTTGGTATCGACGCCGTTTTTCTTTTTGCAGCCGCACTTGGCTCACTGTGGTTTTTATCCATTTTAAACATGGCCACACCCAAGCACCTTTCAAGTGAAATCATTTCTCTCAAGGGCAAGAATATTATCAATAGCCGTGAATACAGTGATCAACTTAAAAGCATTGAAGGCGTTGAGGATGTACTGGTCGTCGAGGAAGAAAATGTGGCCTATTTGAAGATAGACCGTGACAATATTGACCGGGAAACACTGACACGCTGGCTACAGACATCCTCATGATTTAAGCCATATTGGCAATGGTCATGGTTGAACAAGGCATCTTTCAGGTGCCTTTTTTATTGCCCTCGATCTGTAGTAGAGCAGGAATATGGCAGGTGAGTCGTACGCACTATTCAAGGCTTTATTCGGCTTTCAACACAGGCATTTCCGGCCGGCCCTTTTGATATCTCAGGCGTACTGGTTCGTCACTTTGCCATGCCGGGACTGGCCGAGTGCTGCGCATCTCGATCGGCACCGACCGGGAGATGATGGCGCTGGTTGACGCCCTGCAGGCAATGGGGGATGAGCGTCGGGCCTGAAGCCCCTGCCCGGCGGTCACGTCAGTGACCGCCGGGCGGGCCGGGCTGCGCCGCCGCTGTCGGTGGCGCACATAAAGGAACCCCGGTCCTTTTGGGACCGGGGTTCGGAAGGGGTGCCTGACGATGACCTACTCTCGCATGGGGAGACCCCACACTACCATCGGCGCGGAACCGTTTCACTACCGAGTTCGGGATGGGATCGGGTGGGACCGGTACGCTATGGTCGTCAGGCAATTCTGCAGACCGGCTGCCCGTGGGCAGCGGGTCAAAAACGGGATCATGCTGATCGATACGTCTCTTTCGTATCCGGCGTCGTGTGACGCGAACCACTTGGGTGTT
>NZ_BMZM01000002.1 GCF_014652795.1 Kushneria pakistanensis | reverse complement strand
CCAGTCAAAACAATCACCTGCTTCACTTCCCGCTGCCGCGTTGCGTTGTGCTCCGTGGCAGCGGATGCGTACTTTATAGATCGGCCTCCGATCGCGCAACCCCTTTTTTGAAAAAGGGGCTACTTTCTTTCATCGCCTTTTTCAGATATTTCTGGAGCGCCCGCCACCCCTGCCCCATCAGCACTGACTGATGTTTCAGACGTCTCGGCATTGGCGGCTTCCATCTCTTCCTCGGTCGTTGCGATACCACTGTGGATGGGCCTGGCATGACCGGTGCGACGCATGATGGCCAGTATCGGACCGGAAGCAGCGTAGCTGCCAAACAGCAGCAGCAGCATGATGGCCGGCTCCAGAGAGATAAGAACAAAGGCAAGCACTATAGCCAGCAGTGCCACAAAGGGTACCGGACTCTTGAAGTCCACTTCCTTGAAGCTGTAGTAGCGAATATTACTGACCATCAGGATGCCTACCGCTGCCACGATAATGGCCATGAGCACCTTGAAGCCAAAGGCCGTGGCCTCAAAGCTGTGGAATGTCCAGACAAAGCCGGCCACTACCGCTGCCGCCGACGGGCTTGGCAGACCGATGAACCACTTCTTGTCGGTACTGCCGATCTGGACATTAAAACGTGCCAGGCGCAGCGCTGCCCCGGCGACATAGACAAAGGCTGCTATCCAGCCAAGATTGCCAACATCCTGCAGTATCCAGGCAAAGGCCACGATGGCCGGAGCCACACCAAAGGACAGCATGTCGGCCAGGCTATCGTACTCTTCACCAAACGCGCTTTGCGTATTGGTCATGCGGGCCACACGGCCATCAAAGCCATCGAGCACCATGGATACGAAGATAGCGATGGCCGCCGAGCCAAAATTGCCATTGAGTGCAGCGACCACGGAAAAAAAGCCGGAAAACAGTGCCGCCGTTGTAAAGAGGTTGGGCAGCAGATAGATGCCGCGCCGGCGCACGCGCTTCCCGTTTTGCATGATGTCTTCCACCACTTCCGTATCATCCTTGAACTCGGAGAAGGGATCACGGGGTGGTCGATTGTTCGGTGGAGGCGTCTGCGTCATGACAACAATGTCCTTTGAAAAGATACGACCATCAAAGCATAGAAGATGACCAGGTGTTAACACGGAGACGACATGGAAAGCTTAAGAAGGCTCATGACACAGTTCCCGCATGCCGGTCGGCTGGAATGGTTGAGCCGTCGCCCACGACGTCATGGCGATGTCGAGATCATGGAGACGCTGACCCTGATCGAAGGCCAGGGCATTGAGGGCGATCATTACAGCGCTCGCGCAGGCAAGCGTGAAGTCACGCTTTTGCAGGCTGAGCATTTACCGGTTATCGCTGCCTTTTGTGGCATGAGTGAACTTCGCCCCGACCAGCTCAGGCGTAACCTTCTGGTATCGGGGCTCAACCTGTTGGCCTGCCGCCAGCAACGGTTGACCATTGGTGACGATGTCATCATTGAAATTACCGGACCCTGCGCACCCTGCAGTCGTATGGAGCAGATCCTTGGCCCGGGAGGTTATAACGCCCTGCGAGGCCATGGTGGCATGACGGCTCGCATCGTGCGCGGCGGCATCATTCATCGCGGAGATCGCGTCACGGTGATTCCTGCTGTCACCGAATCCGCGCAGGGTCAGCTTTTTCAGACGCCATAAGTGACAGGCATAAAAAAACGGATGCGAACCTCGCATCCGTTTTCCTGAGGGTCTTGAATCGAATCAGTTCTTCGACTTGTCGACCATCTTGTTGGCTGCAATCCAGGGCATCATGGCACGCAGTTTGGTACCTACCTGCTCGATCTGGTGCTCGCTACCACGACGACGCTTGGCCTTGAGTGTCGGGAAGCCGGCCTGGTGATCCAGGATAAAGTCCTTGGCAAAGGTACCTTCCTGAATGTCCTTGAGCACCTGACGCATGGCGTTCTTGGTCTCTTCGGTCACGATCTTCGGACCGGTGACGTAATCGCCATACTCGGCAGTATTGGAGATCGAGTAGCGCATGTCGGCCATGCCGCCTTCATACATCAGATCAACAATCAGCTTAAGCTCGTGCAGACACTCGAAATAGGCCATTTCGGGCGCATAGCCAGCTTCTACCAGCGTTTCGAAACCAGCCTGCACCAGTGCAGTCGCACCACCACAGAGAACGGCCTGCTCACCGAACAGGTCGGTCTCGGTCTCTTCCTGGAAGGTTGTGTGGATGATACCTGCACGGCCACCACCGTTGGCGCTGGCATAGGAAAGCGCCAGCTCACGCGCCTTGCCGGACTTGTCCTGATACACAGCGATCAGGCTGGGCACGCCGCCCCCCTGGGTATAGGTCTGGCGCACGGTGTGGCCCGGCGCCTTGGGCGCGATCATGATCACGTCCAGATCTTCACGCGGCTCGATCTGCTGGTAATGCACGTTGAAACCGTGAGCAAAGGCCAGTGCCGCACCTTCCTTCAGATTGGGTTCGACGTCACGATAGTAAATCTGCTTCTGGTGCTCATCGGGCGCCAGGAACATGACGATATCGGCACCGGATACCGCATCAGCCACTTCAGCCACCTTCAGACCCGAACCTTCTGCCTTCTGCCAGGAACCCGAACCCTTGCGCAGGGCTACCGTGACATCAACGCCGGACTCCTTGAGGTTGTTGGCGTGGGCGTGTCCCTGCGAGCCGTAACCCAGGATGGTGACCTTCTTGCCCTGGATGAGAGAGAGATCGCAATCCTTGTCGTAATAAACCTGCATTACCTTCACCTTTTAATGGACGGCAGCGCCATCGGTTGACATAAACGCTATCGGTTAATCTAAACGTCGTGCAAAAAATTCCGGTGTCAGAGGCTTAACACCTTGTCACCACGTGCAATTCCGGAAACACCGGTACGCGCCACTTCCAGTACGCCCAACGGCGTTACGGCCTGCAGAAAGGCATCCAGCTTGGTGGCGTCACCCGTAATCTGCACGGTATAGACGCTTGGCGTGACATCCACGATCTGGGCGCGAAAGATATCCGCCGTGCGTTTGACCTCGTCACGGGCACTGCCCTGCGCCTTGACCTTGACCAGCATCAGCTCGCGTTCAATGTGTGCCCCTTCAGTCAGATCCACCAGCTTGACCACATCAATCAGTCGATTGAGGTGCTTGGTAATCTGCTCGATGATGCGTTCATCACCATGGGTCGTCACTGTCAGACGCGACAGCGTTGGGTCATCGGTCGGGGCGACATTGAGCGTTTCGATGTTGAAGTTGCGCTGGGAAAAGAGCCCAACCACACGTGACAGCGCGCCCGGCTCGTTTTCAAGCAGCATCGATATGATATGGCGCATCAGGTTCGCTCCGTCTTCGACAGCAGCATGTCACACATGGCCCCCTGCGGAACCTGCATCGGATAGACGTGCTCACGCGGGTCAACATGAATATCGAGAAACACCAGCTCATCCTTCGAGCGGAAGGCCTCTTCCAGTGCCGGCTCGAGCTCATCGGCCGTGTTGACCGTGATCGCCTTGAAGCCATAGGCCCCGATCAGCTTCTCGAAGTCCGGCAGGGATTCCATGTAAGAGTGCGCATGACGGGACTTGTAGTTCAGATCCTGCCACTGGCGCACCATCCCCAGCGAGGCATTGTTGAGATTGACGATCTTGACCGGAATGCCGAACTGCTTACAGGTCGACAGCTCCTGCATCATCATCTGGAAGCTGCCCTCCCCCGTGAAAAGCACGACATGCTCATCGGGATAGTTGAGCTTGATGCCCATGGCGGCCGGCAGACCATAGCCCATCGTGCCCAGCCCGCTTGAAGAGATCCAGCGGTTGGGCTGATTGAACTTATAATACTGGGCAGCAAACATCTGATGCTGGCCGACATCGGTCACCACGTAGGCATCACCGTGCGTGGCGCGATGAACTGCCTCGACGACCTGCTGCGGCTTGAGCGGCTCACCAGAAGCGGCCGGCTCATAAAGCTTGCCGCGACGCTCGGCGCGCCAGGCATTGATCATCTCCCACCACTCATCCAGCGACTCCTGCGCTTCTGTGCGCTGGCCGATCTGATTGAGCATCTCGTTGAGCACATGGTCAGCGGCCCCGACAATGGGCACATCGGCATGCACGGTCTTGGAGATGGAGCTGGGATCGACATCGATGTGCACAATGCGCGCATCCGGACAGAACCGATTGACGTTGTTGGTCACACGATCGTCAAAACGCACGCCCACACCCAGCACCAGATCACTGTTGTGCATGGCCATGTTGGACTCATAGGAACCATGCATGCCCGGCCAGCCCAGCGATTGTGGATCATTTTGCGGAAAGGCACCCAACCCCATCAGCGAGGTGATGACCGGCAGATTAAGTCGATGTGCCAGCGCAGTCAGCGCCTCGGATGCCCGACCGGTAATGACCCCACCACCGGCAAAGATGACAGGACGCCGGGCGCTCATCAAAAGCTCGACCGCCTTGCGGATCTGCCCGGTATGTCCGCGTGACACAGGGCTATATGAACGCAGCTTGACCTTGCGCGGATAGACATACTCATAACGCTCTGTCGGTGCGGTCATATCCTTGGGAATATCGACCACCACAGGCCCGGGGCGCCCGGAAGACGCAATGTAGAAGGCCTTCTTGAGCACGGTCGGAATATCGGAAGGATGGCGGATCGAAAAGCTGTGCTTCACGATGGGACGCGTGACCCCGACAATGTCGGTTTCCTGAAAGGCATCCTCACCAATCAGGTGGCTGGCCACCTGACCACACAGCACGACCATTGGAATGGAATCCATATATGCCGTGGCAATACCCGTTACCGCATTGGTAGCGCCAGGCCCCGAGGTCACCAGCACGACCCCCGGTTTGCCGGAAGCACGGGCATAGCCATCGGCCATATGGGTTGCCGCCTGTTCGTGGCGAACAAGAATATGTTTGACATCATCCTGACGGAAAAGCGCGTCATAAATGTGCAGCGCTGCCCCGCCTGGGTAGCCGTAGATATATTCAACGCCCTCATCCTTGAGGAAGCGGGCGATCATATCGGCTCCGGAAAGCAATTCCACGTTTGAGTTCCCCTATAAGGTCTCGAGTGCGTTCACAATGCCATGCGCATTGGCGTTCGAGGACGGCTGTGCCGCCTGCCGCGGCCCGTGGCCAGCGACACCTGATGCTGCCGCCTGATGACGGGTTGCAGCGAGGACCTGCTCAATCTCATGTCGGGTCGACATATAGGGGCGTTGATCAGGCAGGGGGTTGGCCCGCCTGTTCAGGTCCTTGGGCAGGCAGGCAGTCGCCAGGTGACTGTCCTCCATGATACCGGGGGTCACCCGGGGAATTCATGCCTGCAATCAGGAACCTTCAAGACTCTATCAGTGATGTCCCGGTGTCAACTGATGCATGCGCATTTATAGCGCTCAAGCCTTGAAAAGCGGCTGCATATTGCACGAAATCGGTGCATGGGGGCACAACAGTTTCAAATCATGTCTGCCGTTATAGTCTGTACCAGGGGAAAGACGTCGGGATGAACTATCCTGCGTTAATACCGGTCATCATTACAGGGGCGCACTGCATATGGCAGGCGTCTTGAAAACTATCAGGGCAGTGCCATTTTCATCCTGCCATCTCTGATCGGGCAGAAACGCAATGTATTGTTTCAGGAATTTGCCATGACCATGACCGCTGCCGCATTGACACCTTCGATGCCGGACACGCCGGAAGTTGCCGAACTTCCGCCATTGCCCGAGCACCTTTGGGGCATGCTGTTTCACGATGTGCAGAGTCGCGGTCTGTTCAGTGACAGCAAGACCTTTGTCGACATGATTCCGACCAAGTCGGTCGAAGACATCATGGCCGACTATGCCCAGCTCTGTGCGCGCTACTCAAACTGTGACAATGCGCCCTGTGTCAGCAATGAGACACTGCGCGAATTTGTCGAAGCGCGCTTTGAGCGCATTGAAACCCAAGCCAACGTTGAGCCGCCACAGCGCCAGAGCAACATTCGTGATCATATCGATGCGCTCTGGAACGTGCTGACGCGCCAGCCCCGGCCCCGCTATAACCCGAACTCCTCGCGCCTGCCGTTGCCCCATGCCTATGTGGTACCCGGCGGTCGCTTCAACGAGATCTATTACTGGGACAGCTATTTCACCATGCTGGGCCTGCGTGAAAGCGGCCGCATCGATCTGATGCGTGACATGGTCAACAACGCTGCCTTTTTGATCAATGCCTATGGGCACGTGCCCAACGGCAACCGTACCTATTATCTGTCGCGCTCCCAGCCGCCCTTCTTTTGCGGCATGGTAGGACAGCTGGCCCAGCATGATGGCGAGTGGGTCTATGAGCACTATCTGCCACAGATGGAGCGTGAATATACCTACTGGATGGATGGTACCGAGGCGTTGCATCACTGCGAGGCCTACCGTCGCAGCGTCAAGCTTTCCGAAGGCACGCTGCTCAATCGCCATTGGGATGATCTGAATACGCCGCGCGAAGAGTCCTTTCGTGAGGATATGGAGACAGCCTGCCATTCGACGCGCAACCATATCGAGGTATGGCGCAACATTCGCGCCGGTGCAGAAAGCGGCTGGGATTTCAGTTCACGCTGGCTGAGCGATCCTCATGATCTGGCGACCATTCGTACCGTGGATATATTGCCGCTGGATCTCAACTGCCTGCTGTATCACATGGAGTCACTGCTGGCTGCCACGCATCGCAGGCTCGGCCATTACCAGCGGGCCGACTTTTTCCAGAGTGCCGCCAATTCACGGCTGGACGCGCTGCGCCGGCTCTTCTGGTCACAGGAAGAGAAGCGTTTCGGGGACTATCTCTGGCATGAAAACGAGCTGACCGACAGCGTCAGTGCTGCCATCGTGTTCCCACTCTATTTTGGTGTGGCCACCGATGAGCAGGCGGCTCATGTGGCCGATACACTGGAGCATCAGCTGCTTCAGCCCGGCGGGTTGATGACTTCCACCATCGATACCGAGCAACAATGGGATGCACCCAACGGCTGGGCACCGCTTCAGTGGATGGCGATCAAGGGGCTCAAGCGCTACGGCCATGACCGGCTGGCGGACACCATTGCCAAACGCTGGATGCACAACAACTTCTACCGCTTCGAAAAGGATCACAAGCTGCTGGAGAAGTATAACGTCATGGATATCAATGCCGCGCCGGATGGTGGTGAATACCCGGCTCAGGATGGCTTTGGATGGACCAACGGGGTACTGCGCGCACTGCTGGCCCTTTACCCGGAGGCCACGTTCGAAAACACAGCGCCTTGATCACTCTGTTACAGGCGGCATTATCCAGCGCATAAAAAGGGCGGCTACCGATGGTAGCCGCCCTTTTATCGTCTGAGATGGATATCGTGTGCCGGGCTTAGTGCTCGAAGACCAGCTCGCCGTCACGCGCCTCGATACGCACTGTGTCCCCCGGAGCGTAGCGTCCGGAAAGCAGGGCCTGTGCCAGCGGGTTTTCAATCCGGTTCTGAATGGCACGACGCAGCGGACGCGCCCCATAGACCGGATCAAAGCCAGCTTCCGCCAGCTGCGCCAGCGCCTCATCGTTGACCTCAATGGCAATCTCGCGCTCCGCCAGTCGCTTGCGCAACTGATCAAGCTGGATGTTGGCGATCGCCCGGATCTGCGTCTGGCCCAGCGCATGAAACACGACAACCTCATCGATGCGGTTGATCAGCTCGGGGCGGAAGTGAGAAGACACCTCATCCATGACCGCAGCACGCATGCGCTCATAGCCTGCTTCATCCTGCTCGCTGGCATGATTCTGAATGATGCTGGACCCCAGATTCGAGGTCATCACGATCACGGTATTACGAAAGTCCACCGTACGCCCCTGGCCATCGGTCAGGCGTCCGTCTTCGAGCACCTGCAGGAGGATGTTGAAGACATCCGGATGTGCCTTCTCCACTTCATCCAGCAGCAGCACCGAATAGGGCTTGCGTCGTACGGCCTCGGTCAGATAGCCACCCTGCTCATAGCCGACATAGCCCGGAGGCGCACCGATCAAGCGGGCCACGGAGTGCTTTTCCATGAACTCCGACATGTCGATACGCACCATGGCCTCTTCGGTATCGAACAAAAAGCCGGCCAGCGACTTGCAAAGCTCCGTCTTGCCCACCCCGGTTGGCCCGAGAAACAGGAATGAGCCGTTGGGGCGATTGGGGTCACTGATACCGGCCCGCGAGCGACGTACCGCATTGGACACGGCCGTGACGGCCTCATCCTGGCCGATCACGCGCTCATGCAGCGCCTCTTCCATACGAAGGAGCTTGTCACGCTCGCCTTCGAGCATTTTCGACACCGGGATACCGGTCCAGCACGAAACGACTTCGGCAATCTCCTCTTCGGTCACGATCGAGCGCAGCAGCTTGAGTGGCGTGCTTTCGGCTTCACCGGCCTCGCTGATCTTGCGCTCCAGATCCGGAATCAGGCCGTACTGGATTTCCGACATGCGCCCCAGATCGCCCTGACGACGCGCCGCTTCCAGATCGGTACGTGCCTGTTCAAGCTCGGCCTTGTACTGCGCCGCGCCCTGCAGACTGGCCTTTTCGGCCTTCCAGACCTCTTCCAGATCAGCGTACTCTCGTGACATGGCCTCGATCTGGCCTTCCAGCAGCTCAAGACGCTTGCGGGTCGCCTCATCCGTTTCCTTCTTGAGGGCTTCGCGCTCGATCTTGAGCTGGATCAGACGCCGCTCAAGACGATCCATCTCTTCGGGCTTGGAGTCCATCTCCATGCGAATGCGTGAAGCGGCCTCATCAATCAGGTCGATGGCCTTGTCGGGCAGCTGGCGGTCGGTGATGTAACGTGTGGACAGCCGTGCCGCAGCAATGATGGCCGGATCGGTGATGTCGACGCCGTGATGGACCTCATAGCGCTCCTTGAGCCCGCGCAGGATGGCGATGGTGTCCTCTTCGGAGGGCTCATCGACCAGCACCTTCTGGAAGCGGCGCTCAAGGGCGGCGTCCTTCTCGATATCCTGGCGATACTCATCCAGCGTCGTGGCACCCACACAGTGCAGCTCGCCGCGGGCCAGGGCCGGCTTGAGCATATTACCGGCATCCATCGAGCCTTCGGTCTTGCCGGCGCCTACCATGGTGTGGAGCTCATCGATAAAGAGGATCACGCGTCCTTCTTCCTTCGACAGCTCGTTGAGCACGCCCTTCAAGCGTTCCTCAAAATCACCACGATACTTGGCACCAGCCAGCAGCGCGCCGAGATCCAGTGACAGCACACGCTTGTCCTTGAGGCTCTCGGGCACCTCGCCGTTGACAATGCGCTGGGCGAGGCCTTCCACAATGGCGGTCTTGCCCACCCCGGGTTCACCGATCAATACCGGGTTGTTCTTGGTACGACGCTGAAGCACCTGAATGGTGCGGCGAATTTCGTCATCACGGCCGATGACCGGGTCCAGTTTGCCGCTGGCAGCACGTTCGGTCAGGTCGGTGGTGTACTTGTCCAGTGCCTCGCGCTTCTCTTCGGCTTCGGCATCGTTGACGTTCTCACCGCCACGCAGATCATCGATTGCACGGCGCACCCCCTGCTCGGTAAGACCGGCCCCGCTCAGGGCACGACTGATGGCCGACTTCGTTTGCAGCGCTGCCAACAGGACCAGCTCGGTGGCAATGAACTGATCATTGCGCTTTTGCGCTTCGCGATCAGCCAGATTAAAGAGCTGCCCCAGCTCCTGACCCATGGTGACGTTGCCATCGAACTGGCTGACCGTTGGCAGGTCATCTACCTGCCTGACCAGCGCATCGCGCACGCGGCCCGGATCGCCGCCGGCCTTTTGAATCAGCCCCTTGAAGCCGGAGTCCCGGCTATCCAGCAGTGACAGCAACACATGACCCGGCTGAAGCTGGTTGTGACCACGCCCTGCCGCCAGCGACTGGGCATCGGCCAGGGCAGCCTGCAATTTGCTGGTGAGTTTATCAATTCGCATTCTGAGTCCTCTCCTACGGCGCCCTGGCCAGCAGTGTCTGCACAGCAGCAGATCTGGCATTTCAAAGCGCGTTTATCGACATTCTTGCAGGCAAAGATGGGGACGCCGGCGAGGGTTTCAAGCAGACCGTGAAAATATTATGTTAAATAATTCAGCGTCTCTGACAGCGCGCCTCGGCGTGCGCTAGCGTAACCAGATCACACTGCTCATGCGCCCGGTGAGACCATTATCACGACGGTGAGAATAAAAGCGGGAATCAGACGCCGTACAAAAGTGGCCGCCGCTGATATCGGTGACGCCCAGCGCTTCCAGACGCAGGCGTGCCAGCCGATAAAGGTCACACATGAAGTGACCCAGCCGATAGGGGCTTGCTTCAAAGGCTGCAGATGCCTGCGGATGGACATTGACGAAGGCGTCATATACTTCACGCCCGACCTCATACTGCATGTTGGAAATCGCGGGCCCCAGCCAGGCCATGACCTCCTCGGGGGCACAGCCCAGCGCCGCCACGGTGGCTTCCAGTACGCCGCCGGCCAGACCGCGCCAGCCGGCATGCGCGGCCGCCACCCGGGTACCGCGCCGATCACAGAACAGCACCGGCAGGCAGTCGGCCGTCTGAATCACACAGGCATATTGCTGGTCACGGGCGATGGCGGCATCAGCCGAGGGCGGGGGCGTCTGAAAGGACTGCTGTACGCGGGCGCCGTGCACCTGATCCAGCCATAAAAGCGGTCGATGATCCCCGATTCTCGCCCCCAGCACCTGACGCAGCCAGGCGACCGTTTCAGGATCATCTCCCACGTGAGAGGCCGCATTGAAGGCGGCATAGGGCCCCTGACTGGGCCCTGTCTCACGGGTGGTCACAAAGGCGCCCACCGAATCAGGCGCCACCCAGTCCGGCACGATAAGCGTGGGTTGATCGCGGCTGTCGTGGTTCATGTTGCCGCCTGATCGTCGCGCAGGACATCAAGCAGCATGAACATGTCATCGGGCAGTTCCATGGCGAACTCGACGGTTTCATGGGTGGTCGGATGAACAAAGGCCAGCCGGCGAGCGTGCAGTGCCTGGCGTGAAAAGTGGCGCAGCGTTTCCTTGAGGGGTTCCCCTGCTCCTGCCGGCAGCTTGAGCCGTCCACCGTAGACAGGATCACCCACGAGCGGAAAACGCTGATGCGCCATGTGCACACGAATCTGGTGGGTACGCCCGGTCTCCAGGCGACAGCGAATGTGGGTATGACCGCGAAAGCGCTCGACCACCCGGTAATGCGTCACCGCCGGCTTGCCTCCGTTGGCCACCACCGCCTGACGCTTGCGATCCACCGGATGGCGACCGATGGGCGCATCGACCTTGCCGCCGGCGATCATGGCCCCGGTGACAATGGCATCGTATTCGCGCTTGACCCGGCGCGCCTGCAGCTGCTCGACCAGCGATGTCTGTGCGCCCAGCGTTCTGGCCACCACCATCAGTCCGCTGGTGTCCTTGTCCAGACGGTGCACGATGCCGGCACGTGGCAGGGTCGCAAGCTCGGGCGCATGATGCAGCAGCGCGTTGAGCAGTGTCCCGGTCTGATTGCCGGCGGCGGGATGGACAACCAGCCCTACCGGCTTGTTGATGATCATCACGGCATCATCTTCGTGGACGATCTCCAGCGCAATTGGCTCGGCCTGCCAGACGCGGCTTTCCTCGAGCACGGCATTGAGCGCCAGCACGGCGCCTGACATGACCGGCGCGCGCGGGCGTACCTTCTGGCCGTCCACGGTCAGTGCGCCCTCCTTGATCCAGCTTTTAAGACGCTCGCGGGAGAACTCGTCAAAAAGTTCGGCGGCCGCCTGATCCAGCCGCAAACCGGTCATGGTGTCGGGGACAGTACGCGTTTGTTCGATGGTCTGTGACATGCAATTCTCTGCAGGAGCATGGACCGGGCATTTCGCCACGGCTTTACAATGCTTTATAGTGCGGGATCATTGGTACCGGGAACAGGCAGCGCGTCATTCGCGTAATGCGCTGCCGGTCCGTATAGTAGGCCCCACACACTTCATTCAGTAGCTGTTGGGCGGATTCTATCATGCCGCCACGGTTTGTTTGAGACGAGGACGACAATGCGCGCCATTTCCCTGAGCGCCCTTGCGCTGGCTGCCATCATGCTGGCCGGTTGCGCCAGCAGTCAGAGCCAGGAGCAGGATAACGAGCTTAGCGAGCAGCAGCTCTACCAAAACATTCAGCAGGCGCTCGACAATGGCCGCTACTCCGCCGCCGTCACTCAGCTTGAAACGCTTGATAACCGCTTCCCGTTCGGTGAATACGCGCAGCAGGCCCAGCTGGAGCTGATCTACGGCTACTACCAGGTCGGCAACTGGGAAGCCTCTCGTGCTGCCGCCAGCCGTTTCATTCGACTTCATCCCGATCATCCACAGGTCGACTATGCCTACTACATGCGTGGCATGGCAGCCTGGGAATCAGGACGTTTCAGTCTGGAAAGCCTGGATCTGATCGACATTTCCAAGCGCGATCTGGGCGCCACGCGTGACGCCTATGTCGACTTTGGTGAAGTCGTACGCCGCTTCCCTGATAGTGCCTACGCCCCTGACGCCCGCCAGCGCATTATCTTCCTGCGCAACGTGCTGGCCCGTCACGAGCTTCAGATCGGCGATTTCTACCTGCGCAAGCAGGCCTATCTGGCCGCCGTCAACCGCGGGCGCTGGGTACTGGAGCACTATCCACAGACCCCCGCCACACGTGACGCCCTGGCGGTCATGGTGGAGGGCTACATGGGTCTGGACATGCAAAAGGAGGCCCGTCAGGCACTGGCCGAGCTGATTCATAATGATCCGGATAATGCTCGCCTGAGCGGTAACACCTTCAATCCACGCTATCTGCGCGGCTCCCTGCGGCTGGAAGACAGCTGATTCATCGCTGCTCGTTGATGCGCTAAAACGCCCCACCCTGCGTTGGGGCGTTTTCATGTCCGACAGGGCGCAACGTTGGCGCACTCTTGATTCTCTTTTACACTACAGCGCCACGGTGATCACGCCATCATGGCGCGACGCCGATCACGGTTTGAATCAGGCAAGGCCCGCTGCCTGCTTTCGATGACAGGAGTCCGAGTCCATTCATGGCCCGACTGATTATTGTGGCTGCCCTGCTCTGGCTGGGATGGCTTTTTTATCGCCGCCTGAAACGTCAGCGCAAACCGCATCCGCCGACCCCGGCTGCCGGAGAAGCGATGGTGCGCTGCGCCTACTGTCATGTGCATGTATCACGCCATGACGCGCTGGAGGATCCTCATGTCAATGAGGTGTCACGCCATCTTCCAGGTGACAGACACTGGTTCTGCTGTCAGGACCATCAGGCACGCTTTATCAGCAATGGACCGCAGCCGCGCCGACGTTCACCCTGAATCAGGCAAGGTGTAGGGCGCAGGATCCACCGAAGGCGTTGTACCCTTGATGTGGGCACACAGAAGATCTGCCGTCGCTGGTGAGAGCACCACACCATTGCCTCCGTGGCCTGCATTGACGTAAAGCCCCTCGACATCATTCACCGCCCCGACGAAAGGAACGCTACCGGGAGAGCCCGGCCGCAGTCCTGCCCAGTGATGGGTCACCTCGATATCCTTGAGCGCCGGCAACATTTCCAGCGCTTTCGCATGAATCTGCGCGTAACCTTCCACCGTCGTGGTGCGGTCAAAGCCTGCATTCTCGAAGGTGCTGCCTGCCAGGATATGATGATCCTGTCGGGGAATCAGATAAAAGCCGTTCATCAACATGACCGCCCGAAGCAGCGGACGCTCGGGCCTGAACAGCAGCATCTGCCCCCGCACGGGCGTGATGGGCAGTGAAACATGACGCGCCATCAGCTCACGGGTCCAGGGGCCGCCCGCCATGACCACACGGGGTGCCAGATATCTGCCCTGACTACCCGCCACGCCCTGAATACGGCCCCCTGCACTCAGCAGTGAGGTCACTTCAAAGTGCTCCACCAGCGTAGCGTGCGGATGATCCATCAACCACTGCCGCAGCGCCTGACCCAATCGCGGCGTTCTAATGCTGCCGCGTCCGGATATCCAGAACGCAGGCTCAAGCGATGTCGTCGTCAACTGCCCCAGGCACGTGTGCGCCTGAGATGAGCCGAGCGATGTGAGCATGTCGTTATGGCGCGCCGACCACGCTCGGGCGTTTTGGTCATCTTCGACCCTGGCATGCATGATGCCATGAGGCGTGTACTGGGGATCGATACCGGTGGCAGAGGCCAGCATGTTGGCAAGATCGGTCCACTGCGGCGCGGCCAGTGCATCAAGCCGGGCAATAGGGTCGGCGTAACGCCAGGGATAGAGCGGTATCAATATGCCGCCGCCGGCCCAGGACGCCTCCCGGGCACATTGCCCGCGCTCTACAAGCGTGACCTGAAAGCCGTCCTGTACCAGCTTGCAGGCACTCATCATGCCATTGATCCCGCCTCCTACCACGATCACGTCACTGGCTTTCACGCAGCGTTCATCCCTGTAGGTGCCATGGCCGAACAGCATTTGCATGCCTTTGATCAATAATTTCTAAATTAGAGTTGACCCGTGCCGTTAAATTGACCAATAGACAACAAAGGAGAGGACCTTGCGTTCTCAGAGGGGCATCTCTTTGCTCGAAGCCACGGTATGCATGGCCATTCTGGCGCTGTTGGTGGGCCGGGTCATCCCTTTCACACAACAGTGGCACGCCGATCACCTGCTGAATACCCAGATGCGTGATGTACAGGGATTGATGCAGCAGGCGCAGATGGCCAGCCTGGATCATGGCAGGCCGTGGACCCTGTGCGGCAGTGATGATGGTCTGCGCTGTGATGGCCAATGGCAACATCTGCTGGTCATGGACGCCGATGGCCACGTTCGCCATCGCATCAAACGTCATGACACTGTCACCCTGCGCTGGCAGGGACTGTCACAGGCACTTGTCTTTCATCCCCGGCTCTCGAGCAGCATTCTCAACGGCACCTTTCATCTCTGTCACGGCCAGAGAACGCAGCGGCTGATCGTCAATCGACTCGGGCGCACGCGCCGTGAAACCGCTGATACCAACGGTGACTGCTGAGCCACGTTACTCCAGCCAGAGCCTTTCAAGCGGCATTGGTCGGTGCAGATAATAGCCCTGAGCGTAATTGACCCCCATGTTGACAAGCCTTTCGGCACTGCCGCCATCCTCGACGAACTCCGCCACGGTCAGCGCGCCCAGCCGGTGGGCGATCTGATTGATGGCATCAACGATTACCTGATCCAGCGTATTGTCGTTGATATGGCGTACGAAGCCGCCGTCGATCTTGATGATATCGACCACGAAATTGCGCAGATAGCTGAACGAGCTTAACCCACTGCCAAAATCATCCAGCGCCACCCGACATCCTGCCTTGCGCAGCGCATCAATGACCTCACGTGCCAGCGCCAGATGGTTCATGAGTGCCGTCTCCGTGATTTCAAATATCAGCATCTGCGCAGGGATAACGGAAGCCGCCATGGTTTTCATCAGCCAGGGCAAAAACCCTGCATCATTGAGGGAATTGGCCGAAAGATTGATGCTCAGTGAGCGACCCGCCAGCACCTGCTTTAATCGCTCGCCGTTATGGATAAGGGTGTGCTCGATCACCCAGCGATCTACGCCGGTCATGATGCCATAGCGCTCGGCCACCGGAATGAAGGCACCAGGGGCCACCACCTCGCCTTCCCTTCCCAGCATTCTCACCAGTACTTCCAGATAGTCACTGCCCTCGCCCTGCAGCGGTACGATACGCTGGCAGAAAAGAACGAAACGATCACTTTCGATGGCCTCACGCAATCCGGCCGCCATGAAAACATCGCGATGATACTGTTCGATGTCTTCCTGTCCTGGATGATACACAGTCGCCCGATTGCGCCCGCACTGCTTGGACGTGTAACAGGCCACATTGGCGCGACCGATCACGGTACTAAAGCTTGCAGACTCACTGTCCAGCGGTATCAACCCGGCGCTGACGCTCACATCATGAAGCCGTCCATCCCACGAAAATCGCAGCGCGCCAATGGCCTGAATGACGGTGTCTACCCACACCGCTGACGCATCAATGTCACGGTCATGAAGCAACAGCCCGAATTCATCACTGCCCAGCCTCGCCAGCACATCACAGCTACTGATGTGCTGCTCGATCAGGCGACTGACTTCAATCAGCAGGGCATCTCCTGCCAGCTGTCCCGCTGAATCGTTGATGATCTTGAAATGATCCAGGTTCAGGATCACCAGAATGGCCGGCGCGCATGCTGCGCCGCTGATGACGTTTTCTACTTCCTGCTCGAAGCGTCGACGGTTATACAATCCGGTCAGTGCATCATGGCTGGTGGTAAAGGTCAGATGACGCTGAAGTTCGCGCGCGCGTGACATGTCCTGAAAGACCAGGATGGCCCCCATGGCGTTGCCACCGGATGCGCGCACCGGCGCAGCCGTCGCCTTGACTTCACGACTCTCCTTGCACCTGTTGACCAGAATCGAGTCATCCCCGGTCATGCAGGCTTCATTGCGAGACACACAGGTTTCGATCAGCTCAAGTGACTGTGGCGTCATGTCCTGCCCGTGTAGATGAAATACCTCCTGAAGCGCACGCCCTCTGGCCTGCAAGAAGGGCCAGCCGGTAATCTCCTCGGCCACGGGATTCATGAACACGATACTGCCACCCATGTCGGTGGCGATGACCCCATCACCGATCGAGTTGAGCGTCACCTGCAACCGCTCCTTCTCCTCCTGCAGATCGCGCGCAAGCTGTTCACGTTCGAACTCGGCCTGGCGTGCGGCATGGATATCGATCAACGTACCAATCATCTTCAGCGGCCTGCCCCGCTCATCGAACTGCATGACCTTGCCGCGTGATTGATACCAGCGATAGTCACCATCCTTCTGGCGTATACGATATTCCGCGATATACAGCGGTACCTGGCCCGCAACATGAGTACTGAATGCCTGCTCTACGCGTGCCACGTCATCAGGATGGGTTTTCTCGCGCCAGTACGTCATGGAACAGGCTGACGCCTCATCCTCCGTGCCCAGCAAGCGGTGCGCCTCCAGTGAAGCCTTGATCTGATGACGCACCAGATCGATCTCCCATACGCCCTGCCCGCTGCCTTCCAGAGCAGACTTCCAGCGCTGCTCGCTTTGTGACAGCTGTGCCTGCTCCCGGCGAAAACTCTGTAACGCCAGCCCCAGCAACAGGGCCGGCAGTACCGTCAGGGCGATGGTAATGTAGTGGAACATGCTGAAATGAGGCGCTTCGCCCTGATGACCGGAATACACCAGCACGACCAGCGAGATAACACTGACCACGTTGAGCAGAGTACTTCTAAAGAAATCAAACAGCAGTGCGCCCAGCAGCAATGGCACGATGCTCCAGACAAGTTCATCGGGGAAAAACACCACGATGACGACATTGGATAGCACTGTCAGGGCCAGCATGGCGTTGAATGACGTCAAAATCCCCCGGGAAAGCAGCGTACGCCAGCGACGAATGGAGCTGTTGAGGACCACAGGCAGCATGACAAGCATGCCCAGACACCCGGAAAGGTAGCGCCCCCACCACAGCTGAAGAAATTCCGATCCAGCCTGCCAGGGCTCCGTCGATGCCAGCATCAGCGAGCCGATCAGCGGTATGCCCAGCACGCTGACCAGCAACATGCGCAGAAGCGATGAAATGTTGCCCATGATCAGACCACTCCCATGACGCCAGCGAAGCCAGAGTGCACCCAGGAGAATTTCAATGCCATTGATCACGGTATAGCGAGGAACGCCATAGGGGGCATGACAGAGGTAGTGGGCCAGCATATCGGCCAGCGCAATCCCGAGAAATGGAATAGCCCAGTCACGTGGATGCAAACGCACCAGCGCCCCGATGGCCAGGGGTCCTGCAAGCCATGGCGGCACCACTGTCGTATCCCCATGGGATAGCGTCATGGCGCCCACTGCCAGCATCAGATAGACCAGCATGAACAGCAGCAACCGTAGCCAGCGGCCAAGGTGCCGGACATCGCTGCTCCCAAATATCTGCTCGTAGATTCCCAGCATCGGTTCCCCGCACCCCGCCCTTTCAGGGCCATTATTATGTTGTTACACAGCTCTTTTCACTGTCCTGCGGTGGCGTGCAGGAAATTATTGCTGATACCACCACAAGGGTGCTGCTACCAGACATTCGCGAAAGACGCCTTCCCTGGCATCATATTGACCACAGCCGTTTTCAGCGGTCTGTGATTCGCCCTTGTCATCCCTGAGCACTGCTGCCACCTGATGAGCCCTGTTGGTATCCAGCACACGGGTGCGCAGCCCTTCGATCAAAAAGGCAGGCGTTTCCTGTAGATAACTTCCCATATCCGTGCTCTTGACCATGGCAGACTGCTGTTCGTGCTGGTGCCCCCTGTCATGCCAGACCGGCAGGGAAAAGCCGTAAAGCCGCGAAGCACCACGAGCAGCCATGCACATATTGTCCGGTACTTCGGGTTGATAGGTCGTAAAAAGCGTATTGCCGGTAACGGTGGAGGCATCAGACAGCACCTTCATACCCGTCGGCAGCATCAAGCGCCAGCCATGGAAGGCATTCATGTCCAGATACCCCTGACGATCCACCGGGGCGTTAAGCGTATAGGTTGATGCCTGCGCCGCAGCCTCCATTAGATCGTTATTATCAAGTATGCCCGGAACCCGGCCATTGAGGGAACCATCCAGCCATTGGCTGACCTCAAGAATATAAAAAGCGTCCTGGCTATCGCTGCGAAGTGGGTTGGCGCGATCACCGCTGCCCAGCATCAAGAGATCCACGGGTTGTTGATCCAGATAGGTACGTACCAGGTTGGCCCGATTAAAAAAGGCACGGTCGATACCTTCCTGATCATGACGTCCCAGAGATGCCACCTGATGCAGCTGCCAGTCCGCGGTCGTTCTTTTTTTACCCCTGTCATCATCGCCCAGGCGCAGGTCGGCAAACCAGACATTGCCTCCGGTATCGCCGAAAAAGGCACCATCTACTGCCCCGTCAAAGTCTCGATCCACCGGGGTAATGGTCGCCGGCACGCTATCACTGGGCCCCTTGAGTGAGGCAATGATCACACCGCTACGGGCATCAATCACCACCATGCCCGCGCCAAAGCGAGCCGCCCCTCGATTGGCACGGCTGCCGGCCGTGATGTCATAGCCCATACCTGCCAGGAAAGCGAGACGGCCATCGGCCAGCGTGACCGCCACCGGAGTAGACCAGCTCTGTCCCCAGTCCGGCTCAAGGGCATGCCAAGCACGTTCCGGCTCGTCGGGATTGATGACATTCAATCCGTAGTAGCCACGCCCACCACGACCCAATCCGAACGCCAGTACCGCACTCTTCAGCGAGGTGCGGGCCTGCCCCGCGGCATCTCGCGTGGTGGCGTAGGCAAGCCAGGCGCCCGGTGAGCCATCAACCCCATAGTGCGTTGACTGGGAAAGATACGTCTGCCCACCGTCACTGTTTGGCCAGGGGTACTCGGGCCGGGTGTTGAGCATGCGATACACGGCCATGGCAGCTGTCTCGCGTGGCCAGAAGGCCCACCGTTCTGCACCACTGGCATCGTCGATGGCGTGAAGCAGACCCTCGTTGGTTCCCACAAAAATGCGAATGCGTTGATCACCCGGCGGACAGCTTGAACGCGCATCGGCGCAGCCATAATTGATGGCCAGCGGCTGTGAATGCACGATGTCGCCCATCACCCAGGGCCTGATATCGGTCTCGCTGTCATTGGTAACATCAAGCCCATAGACCCAGTCCGCCAGCTGACGCGGGCTATAGCCGGCCTGCTTGAGCACGGTCAGAGCCTCTTTATCGATGCCGTCAGCATCAAGGCCCTGCTGAATGCCGGGCCTGGCCAATGGCGCAAAAACAGCTCCCTTGCCCAGATCGGTATAAAGATTTCTGCCGGAAACAACCTGTTCACGCAGACGCGCCCCCGCCCCGCCCTGCTCCACGGCATCCGGTGCGGCAATCTCGGTGATTCCCCGGCTCCAGAGATCCCTTTTCACGGGATTACTGGGTTGACTGGCATCCACGGCAAACTTTTTCAGATTGCCGGTCCAGGGCACATAGCCGCGCGGCAGAAAGCCGGGCGAATAGACCTGTCCCAGATTCTCTGTACCGTCAACATTGGTGGCCGTTGTAAAGCGCTGCGTCTGAATCTCGTTTTCAATGATACTGCCCAGTATCCGACTGAAGGCCAGATCCAGACCATCGCGATCATTGGCTTCGTAGTAGCCCTGCAAAATACCCGGCGGGGGCTGGGCGGCATCTTCAAGCAGGCGCTGCTTCGTGGTAAAGCCAATGGTAAAGGTATAGGCATGCTGGGTGCCGGGCAGATCAGGGCGCCCCCCTTGTCCATCTCCCAGATCGTGTTCTGCCATGAAGCGCGTCAGCTGCGGCAGGCAGTTTTTAACGGATTCCACGTTATCGGTATTGGGCACTGCCGCGTCATAGAGCTTGCAGGACTTGCCGGTGAGCTTTTCTATAAATTCATTGGCCTGGGTATCCATGAGGGGCTGCCCATCGGTCATATAGATGACGTAGACCTGCTCGCAGGGACGCATGGGTGACCTATAGATGCCATTGCCTGTTTCGATGCCTGTATCACGTGCGGGCCTGGCCTTGGTATTTTCCTTGCCATACAGCACTTCCAGACCGGTAAAGTACCGATAGACCTCGCTCATGGTTTCACAAAGCGGCGTTGTGGTATTGGCCGTTATCCTGCTGTTAATGGTCGTCAGCAGGGCATTACGGGCATCGCCGCTCTGTCGCGGTTCGAAGGGGAATCCCTGAATGACACGCCCCCCATTCTGACCAAGATCATCATAGGGGCTCTCGCGACCGACCCAGTTATTGTCGTTGAATACTGCAATCGAAAAATTGATCCCGGGATGCTGGCGAACAAGGCTGCTCAGCACCTCCCGTGTCACGCCAATACGCGTTTTATTGGACCCGGGCAGGGCGGTATTCATGCTGGTCGAAGTATCGATGATCAGCATCACCTGGGGCTGCCCACCTCCGCCACTGGCCTGATAGGCAGGCAGATAGATGTCCACGTCGTCGGCTCGAATCACGTCTGAAACCATCAGACACGCCGCCAGAACAGCCAGCAACAGCCGCCGCTGCCAGCGTTTGCACGCGCAGATATCCATTATTCCCCGCCTCCCGTGCTCAGCGTGACCACACCCTGATAAATCCCCTGCGCCTGATCCCGGGAAGCATCAAAACCTTCAGGGACGATGCGCAGATTGAAATAGCGATAATGTTTCAGCGCCTGATTACCGGTGGCGGCAAAGCTCGTCGCATGGCGACGTTCGAGCTGTTCACGGACAGCGTTTGAAAGTCCCGCCTGTTCATCACTCAGGCACAGCCGCTGCACACTCAGTTGCGTGCCGACAGCAGGTGCCACAACGCTTTCGCTGCATGGCTGCGCCAGATAGGCAGGCATGAGCGTATCGAGCTGTGCCAGCTGCGTCTCGATCTGCCCATCCTGCTGCTGAAAGCGCTGTACGCCGGTCTCGGCATAGTGGGCCAGCCGGGTATCCAGAAGACCACGCTGGGCCAGCGATACGGCCAGCAGCGTCATGGCGGTCAGCAGTATCAATCCAATGACCAGCGTAAAACCTTCCTGGCGGTGATTAGAGACCATTTGCTCCCCTGAGGCGACCATTGCGCAGCGTCGCCGTGGTGACAAAAAGGCGTCGCTGATAGTGGTCGGCCTCAAAGGCAAGAGTGCGTCCCGCCACCAGAAACTCGCGTGCCGGCATCTGCAGTGCCATTTTCTCGCTGCGCATCACGATATAGAGGCGCGCTGCCACCACCCGGTCCCAGTCCGCCGCCGTCCAGTGTGCCACCGCGTTGCTGTCATAAAATTGATTGGCGCTGCCGTCGGCGTTGTCATCACGGCCCCATTCCACTTCAAGGGCCTCGACATGGCGCGCCACTTCGCTGCTGGAATAATTCCCCGATGCACTGCGCTGATTGACAAAAAGCGCCGGCACGCTTTCTCCGCTGTAGTCATCCTTCACCATGCGCAGGTAATAGATCCCGGCATGGTAATGCCAGTCGCCCTGACAGGGCTGGTCAAGAGTGAGCTGCGGGGGATCAAGGCTGGTATCGAGTGTCAGGCAGGTACCGTTACCGTGGTCGGCATAGCGTACAGCTACCACGGCAGCAGGTCGTGAAGCATGGTCATCGGATTTCAAAGCGCTTTGCGGCACAAGGCCGAGCGTTTTGGCCTGCTCAGCCGTACCGCCCCAGACAGGCAGGGCGCACTTGATATCGATGGCCCTGCTCATATCACGGCAACTGTCATCGCGCACCGGCGTCATGATCTCGCCCCAGAAGCCCGTGCGCCGCAGCTCCTCGCTCAGCAACTGCGTGGCCATGCGCCCTCGTACCTGAAGGTCGGCCATCGCGTGCTGCTGTTGAAAGGTACGTGCGGTCTGCATGTAAAGCACAATGACGGCAGAGAGCACCATGAGTCCCAGCGCCATGGCGATCATCATTTCCAGCAGGGTGGCACCGCGCTGGGCATGCATAGAGGCGCAGGGTTCAAGGGCCATCAGCCGCGTACCGGATAATAGCGACTGCTGGCACTCACGCTCTGCCGGGCACTGGTAATATCGGCACTGGCACAGGAACTGTTGTCCGAGCGGCCACCCTGTCCAGTGCCTCGCCATGCCAGCGTGACAGTGGCATCAAATCGCTGCGCCTGTGTGGTGACCGTGATACAGGCATGGGCCTGCGGCAGGCCGTCAAGGCGGTGATGCTCCCCCTGTGCCTGCATGATCTGATGTTCCCAATCGGCGAGATCAAAGCGTGCCAGGGTCTGGCTGTCGCAAAACGCCTGTCGGCAATCGCCACCGCCCTGATACTGTTGATCACCAATAGGCGCATGAGCGCTTTCGCCCACGTTGTAGACCGACATCGCCTCACGAGAGGTATTGGCGCGCAGCCGCTCCAGCATGTCGTTGACCAGCAGTGTGGCGCGGCCACGCTGCAGCGCCTGCTCATTGGCCTGCTGGGCGTGCAGTACCAGACTCATGATGCCCATGGCGCCAAGGCTCAGCACCACCATGGCGACCAATACTTCCAGCAGGGTAAAGCCCCGCTGGGCGGGAATACGCGTATGAATCATCATGTCGAATCCGGGCGCTGAACAGCGCTCCTATCGGCATGAAGTCGTCATAACTTGAGAAGACAGGCGCCTGCTGACGGGGTGCCTGAAGCAGGCAGAAGCAAGGAGATCAGGAACGGCGACGCTCGGCCAGATCACGCTTCAGACGGTTGATGGGTCTGGTGACCAGAAAGCCAAAGGAGACGGCGCCTTCCTTTGTTTCTACCGCGTGATGCATGCGATGGGCCTGAATACGCTTTTTCCAGAAACGCTGCTGGCGGTTGAACGGTACCGGGAAGCGCCGATGTACCAGTCCATCATGGAACATGAAATAGACCAGGCCGTAGGCAGCAATGCCAAGCCCCACCGCCAGCTCAAGGGGATGACCGTTAAGCCCTCGGTAAATCAGCACGACAGAAGGTATGGCAAAGAAGACCGCGAACAAATCATTAAGCTCGAAAAGCCCATGACGCTCACTGTGATGTGAGCGATGCCAGCACCACAGGAAGCCATGCATGATATAGCGATGCGTAAACCAGGCCATGAACTCCATGCCGGCAAACGCCAGCACAAACAACATCACCCAGAGCAGCAGATCTCCCATACAGGCCTCCCAATGGTCACTAGACGCTGACGATCACCTTCTCGCGCAGCTCTTTGGGCATGGAAAAGGTAATGGTTTCCTCACGTCCGGCAAGCTCTTCAGGCTCATGCCCCCCCAGTTCCTTGAGACGATCGATGACCCCTGCAACCAGCACTTCGGGTGCACTGGCACCGGCAGTCACGCCGACGATCTGACAGCCTTCAAACCACTGTGCCTGCATCGACTGCGCGTCATCAATCAACCAGGCCGGCGTGCCCATTCGCTCGGCCAACTCGGCAAGACGATTGGAGTTGGAACTGTTGGCACTGCCGACCACCAGCAGTACATCGCACTGCTCGGCCAGTTCACGCACGGCGTCCTGACGGTTTTGCGTGGCGTAGCAGATATCGTCCTTGCGCGGCCCCTGAATGGCCGGGAAGGTCGCGCGCAGCGCATCGATGACCTTTGAGGTGTCATCCATCGACAGCGTGGTCTGGGTCACAAAGGAGAGGTTTTCGGGATCCCTGACCTTTAGCGCACGCGCATCTGCCTCATCTTCCACAAGATAGATGGCACCGCCATAGCTCTCGTCATAACGCCCCATGGTCCCTTCGACTTCCGGATGTCCGGCGTGTCCGATCAGGATGCACTCACGTCCGCGTCTGGCGTAACGCAGTACTTCCATATGGACCTTGGTCACCAGCGGACAGGTTGCATCGAAGATACGCAGCCCACGACGCTCGGCTTCCTGCTGTACGGCCCGCGAGACACCATGTGCCGAAAAGATGACGATGTTGTCGTCGGGGATGGCATCGAGTTCTTCGACGAAGATGGCGCCGCGCTCGCGCAGCGTCTCGACCACATAGCGGTTGTGCACCACTTCATGGCGAACATAGATCGGCGCGCCGAAAACATCGAGCGCCCGGTTAACAATATCAATGGCGCGATCAACGCCTGCACAAAAACCACGTGGATTGGCCAGCCTGATCTGCATGGGCCACCTCGCTGTTGAATAATGGAGTCAGTGTCGCACATCGAAACCCTGATGAGCGAACGGTGACGGGGCCGGCTGGCCCCATCGTAAAATGCTGTCAGTGTGTAGTGGCAGGCGTAATCCCGATCACTTCGACCTCAAAGCTCAGCGTGCGCCCGGCCAGCGGATGGTTGAAATCCACCTCGACCTGGCGCTCATCCACCGACTTGATCACACCGGGTAGCTCACCGCCGCCGGTCGGATCGGCAAAGGACATGACCACGCCCTCTTCAAGTGCGTCCTGATCGTCGAAATCCGCCCGCTTGAGCAACTGGACATTCTGGGGGTTCCAGGGGCCAAAGGCATGTTCCGGCGCGACATCGCATACGCGCGTCTCACCCACCCGCATGCCCCTGATCGGCTTTTCAAAGCCGGGCGGCAGGTTGCCATCCCCAAAGACAAACTCGGCCTGACGCTTGCCGCGGGTCGTATCCACCTCGGTGCCATCTTCAAGACGCAGGGTGAAATGAATGGCGATCGTCATGTTGTCGTCGGCCACGAGACCTGCGTCATCGCTGCCATGACCCGAATGCTTATCCTTCATGATGGCGCTCCGTTGGTGACGTGTCGCTTTTCTCACGCTTGAACGAGCCAATAATGATGCCCACGGCACCCAGCGTGATGGCCGTATCGGCCAGATTAAAGGCCGGGTAATACCAGTCCTGCCAGTGAAAGGATAGAAAATCCACTACGTAACCGTGCACCAGACGGTCAAAAAGATTGCCGATAGCGCCGCCGATGATCAGCGTGATCGACACCTGATTGAGCCGGTCATGGCGATCAAGCCGGGCCAGCCAGATGCTGAGCGCGATAACGGCGCCCACGGCAATCAGGGCAAAGAACCAGCGCTGCCAGCCGGCATGCTCGGCCAGAAAACTGAAGGCCGCCCCGGTATTGTGCAAAAGCGTCAGATTGAAAAACGGCAGCACCTCAACGGGACGCCCATAGGCAAGCGCCATACTTGCCCAGGCCTTGGTGCCCAGATCCACCACGATGACGGCCAGCGACAGCCACCACCATCGCAGCGTATAACGCGCGTGCGCATATTGCCCCTTAGGCATAGTGGCGCACCTCACCGGGGCCATCCGGCAGATTGGCAATCGAGCGTGCCGACAGCGTCGGGTAGTCCGGATTGGCGCCCACGTCGGCACGGCGCTCCCAACTGCGCTCATCCTTGTCGTAAGGGCTCATGGCAACGGCTACCCTGAGTCCTTCGAGCTCACTGTGCGCAGACTCGGGCGCATCCGCCAGCGGCTTGAGGGTAGCCTCGGAAGTGATCAGGACAAAGCGCAGCTCTTCGCCCAGCTGTGAAAGCGTGCCCTGGAGCGCATCGCTGACATAGAGGGTGACTTCACTGTCCAGCGCGCCCTTGATGGCGCCCTCGTTGCGCGCCTCTTCCAGCCGCTTGTTTACGGCCTGCTTCACTTCCAGCACGGACTCCCAGAACCTGCGTCCCATGACGGCATCATCAGACAGCGTGGCGAGTCCGTCATACCAGGTTTCCAGCAGCACGCTATCGCCGCGCTCACCGGGGATATGCTCAAAGATCTCCTCGGCCGTGAAGGAGAGAATCGGTGCGATCCAGCGCGCCAGCGCTTCGATCACGTGATACAGTGCGCTCTGACAGCTGCGGCGTGCCAGTGAGTCGGGCTGGGTGGTGTACTGGCGATCCTTGATGATATCCAGATAGAAACCGCCCAGATCGCGGGCACAGAAATCATGTACCTGCTGATAGACGTCGCGGAACCGATACTCCTCATAGGCCTTTTGAATACGCGTCTGCAAAAGCGCAGCACGATCGATGACCCAGCGATCCAGCGCGATCATGTCCTCAAAGGCCACCATGTCACGTGCCGGATCAAAGCCGTTCAGGTTGCTCAGCAGAAAGCGCGAGGTATTGCGAATGCGGCGATAGACGTCGGCAGTACGCTTGAGGATCTCGTCAGACACTGCCATCTCGCCCGAATAGTCGGTCGAGGCCACCCACAGGCGCAGGATGTCGGCGCCCAGCTTGTCCATGACCTCCTGCGGGGCAACCACGTTACCCAGCGACTTCGACTGCTTGCGCCCCTGAGCATCCACCGTGAAGCCGTGGGTCAGAAGCTGTCGATACGGCGCGTGGCCGTCGATGGCCGCGCCGGTCAAAAGTGAGGAATGGAACCAGCCACGATGCTGATCCGAGCCTTCTAGATAGAGATCGGCACGCGGGCCGCTGTCATGTCCCTGCAGATGCGAGCCTCTGAGCACATGGCGATGAGTGGTGCCCGAGTCGAACCAGACATCCAGGGTATCCATCACCTTCTCGTAGTCGTCTGCTTCCGCCCCAAGCAGCGTGGCAGGATCAAGGCTGAACCAGGCATCGATCCCCTGCTCCTCCACGCGCTTGGCGACTTCTTCCATCAGCTCGACGGTCCGCGGATGCAGCTCGCCGGTCTGTTTGTGCAGGAAAAATGGAATCGGCACGCCCCAGTTACGCTGGCGCGAGATACACCAGTCCGGACGATTGACGATCATGCTGTGCAACCGCGCCTTGCCCCAGGCGGGTGTGAACTGTGTGGCCTCAACGCCGTCGAGTGCCCGCTCGCGAAGCGTTTTGCCATCCTTGCCCTGGATGTCCATCCCCACGAACCACTGCGCCGTGGCGCGATAGATCACCGGGGTCTTGTGACGCCAGCAGTGCATATAGCTATGGGTGATGGGCTTGTGGGCCATCAGCGCACCCGATTCCCGCAGCTTTTCGATAATGTGCGGATTGGCCTTCCAGATCATCTGGCCGCCAAAAAAGGGCAGATCATCGATGTAGACACCGTTCCCCTGCACCGGGTTGAGCATGTCATCAAAGCTCATGCCATGGGCACGACAGGTATTGAAGTCATCCACACCATAGGACGGCGCCGAGTGCACGATGCCGGTACTGCCGACCTCGGATTCGACGTAGTCGGCCAGATAGACCGGCGACAGGCGGTCATAAAAGGGATGACGGAAGTTGATCAGATCCAGCGCTGCGCCCGGGGCGGTCGCCACCACTTCGCCACTCAGCCCGAAGCGCTCAAGCGAGCTTTCAACGAGTTCTTCAGCCAGCAGCAGCAGACGCTCGCCGGTATCCACCAGTGCATAGGTGAAGTCCGGGTGAACGTTGAGTGCCTGGTTGGCAGGAATGGTCCAGGGTGTTGTGGTCCAGATGACTACCGCGGCAGGTTTTGCCAGCGACCCAAGACCGAAGGCCTCGGCCAGCTTGTCGGCGTCTTCTACCGGAAAGGCAACATCAATGGCATCGGACTGCTTGTCCTGATATTCCACTTCGGCCTCGGCCAGCGCCGAGCCACAGTCAAAACACCAGTTGACCGGCTTGAGCCCCTTGAAGACAAACCCCGCCTCGACCATATCGGCCAGGGCCCGGATCTCACCGGCTTCGTTGGCGTAATCCATGGTGCGATAAGGGTGTTCCCAGTCGCCGATCACGCCCAGACGAACGAAATCGGCCAGCTGGGTCTCGACCTGGGCACCGGCATACTCGCGGCACAGTGCACGGGCCTTCTGGGGCTCCAGATGCTTGCCATGGGTGGTTTCCACCCGATGCTCGATGGGAAGACCATGGCAGTCCCAGCCCGGCACATAGGGTGCATCAAAGCCTGCCAGATTCTTCGACTTGACGATGATGTCCTTGAGAATCTTGTTGAGCGCATGACCAATATGGATGCTGCCGTTGGCATAGGGAGGGCCATCGTGCAGCACGAACAGAGGGGCACCGGCGCGCGCCTCACGCAGGCGCTGGTAGAGATTCATGTCCTGCCACTGAGATACCCGACCCGGCTCCTGCTTGGGCAGCATGCCACGCATGGGGAAATCGGTATGGGGCAGATTCAACGTATGCTTGTAGTCGCTCATAACCTGATGGTCAGCCGTCACTGTTCATGTTTGCTGCGTTCCTCCGCCAGTGGCGCCGAGGCCATGGGATAGCGGCAGGAAGGCAATGATGCATCCACATCTGCCTGGCCGGGCAAGGCCCCCGAGGCATCAAGCGGGTGCTGCTGGAAATAGTCGCGCGCCTGGTCGATATCCAGATGAATACGGCGCTTGAGTTCATCGATGGAGGCAAAGGTTTCTTCACCGCGCAACCGGGCACACGGCATGACAATCAGGCGCTGCCCGTAAAGCGATTCATCAAGATCAAACAGATGAACCTCCAGTACCGGACGATGTGCGCCTACCGTGGGTCGCCAGCCGATATTGAGAACACCGGGTACCTCCCGCCCATCCTCGAGCCGGGTCATGGCCGCCATGACCCCGCGCAGCACCAGCGGGCCCGGCAACAGTGGCAGATTGGCCGTGGGCACACCGATGGTGCGTCCGAGCTGACGATCCTTCACCACCCGTCCTTCCAGGCTGAAGGGGCGACCCAGCAGCCGCGCGGCCTGTCCGAAGTTGCCCGAGGCCAGCAAAGTGCGAATCCGGGTGCTGGAGACTCGCTCACCGTCAATCTGGAAGGTGCGCGTGTGTTCCACCGAAAAGCCGGCCTGTTCACCTACCGTTTTGAGCAGATCAAAGTCACCGGCGCGGTCACAGCCAAAACGAAAGTCGTCCCCCACGACCAGGTGGCGAACACCCAGGCCCTGGATCAGTACGCGATCAATGAACTCGCGCGCCGAGAGCTCACGCAACCGGCGATTGAACGGCAGACACAGCACCCGGTCGGCACCATGGTGGCCCAGCAGACGCACCTTGTCGCTTAATCGTGTCAGGCGGGGCGGAGCCTGATCACCGGCAAAATACTCGCGTGGCTGAGGCTCAAACACCACGACCACGGCCGGCAGGTCATGTGCCCGGGCATGCGCCTTCAACTGATCCAGAATGGCCTGATGACCACAGTGGACCCCATCAAAGTTGCCGATGGTGACGACGCTGCCCCGGTGCCGGGGGCGTAGATTATGTAAACCTCTGATCAGTTCCATGCCCACTGCTGCCCGCCGCGAAAACCTCCGATTATAGCGCTGTCCACCGCCAACTGACAGGCATCAGCCGCGCAGTTTGAAATGGCGCACGCGCACCCCTGCAAGCCCCAGCCAGCCAAAATAGACGACCATGGCCGCAACGATCAGTCCCAGCAGTACGGCAAGACGCCGCTCGACTCCCCAGGAAAGCCACTGCTGCCAGTCGGGGGTGAACCACCAGAGCCCACCCGCGAGCAGTACACAGCCGACCAGAAGCTGTCCGGCCAGTCGGCCCCAGCCAGGCTGAAAGCGCAGCACGTCACGCCTTAAAAGACCGCGTCCCAGCAGCAGCGCATTGAGCCAGGCCGACATGGCCGTGGCCAGTGCCAGCCCTGCATGGGCCAGCGGCCACATCAGGATCAGGTTGAAGGCCATGTTGGCGATCATCGCGATGATGCCGATCCTGACCGGCGTTTTGGTATCCTGCCGCGCGTAATAGCCGGGTGCCAGTACCTTGATCAGCATGAAGGCCACCAGCCCGATGGCATAGGCGCGAAGGCTTTGCGAGGCCATCACGATATCGTGATCGGTCATCGCCCCGTAGTGAAACAGCGTGATCAGAAGCGGCTCGGCCAGCACGATCAGCGCCAGCGCTGCCGGCAGCCCGATCAACAGTACGGCGCGAATGCCCCAGTCGATCATGCGCGCAAACCGGTGAGGATCGTCACTGGCATGCTGACGTGACAGGGCCGGCAGAATCACGGTACCGATCGCGATGCCAAACACACCCAGCGGTAGCTCCACCAGCCGGTCGGAGTAATAAAGCCAGGACACGCTGCCGCCCACCAGCACGGAGGCCAGTACGGTATCGAGCAGCAGGTTGATCTGTGACACCGACACCCCGAACATGGCCGGCCCCATCAGCCGCAAAATACGGCGCACCCCGGTGTGGCGAAAATTGGGGCGCAGGCGTGGCAAAAGCCCAAGCCGCATCAGAAACGGAATCTGGAAAAGCAACTGTGCAATACCGGCGATCAATACACCCCAGGCCAGCGCCATGACCGGCACGTCCAGCAGCGGCGCCAGCCATAGCGCCGCCCCGATCATCGACAGATTCAAAAGCACCGGCGTAAAGGCCGGCACGGCAAAGCGGCCATAGCTGTTAAGCACGCTGCCTGAAAACGCGGTCAGTGAAATCAACAGCAGATAGGGAAAGGTCAGGCGCAGCATTTCCGCCGTCAGTGCCAGCTTGCCGTGACCGTCATCATGGAAACCGGGCGCAAACACCCATACCAGCCACGGCGAACAGAGCACGGCCAGTACTGTCACACCCAGCAGTACCACGGCCAGCGTGCCGGCCGTGGCATCCAGAAGCTCTTTCACCTCCTTGCGCTCACGCTGGGAGGCGTATTCCGACAACACCGGCACGAAGGCCTGGTTAAAGGCGCCCTCTGCAAACAGACGACGCAAGAAATTGGGAATCCTGAAGGCAATAAAGAAGGCATCGGCGCCGCTGCCTGCGCCAAAAAACGTCGCCACGACCACATCGCGCACCAGCCCCAGTACACGTGACAACATCGTCATAATGCTCACAACAATGCCCGAACGCAGCAATCCGGCGCCCTTTGCCCTGCTCACTTCAGCACTCATGAGGTGATGTCTCCTGCCCTGAAAAGGCCACATGATGAACGGCGCCCACTATCGGCACACTGCCCGAATACGCAAAAAACCGGCCGAAGCCGGTTTTTTGCAGGTACTGCTGTCTACAACAGGACATCGCCCTGTTATCAGGCAGCCAGTGCCTTGATACGCGCGTTCAGACGGCTCTTGGTACGAGCAGCACGATTCTTGTCATAGGCATGCTTGTCAGCGATGCGATCGATCACACGCTGGGCAACACGGAACTCGGCCATGGCGGCGCTATGGTCACCAGTGTTGATTGCCTTGATGACACGCTTGATGTGCGTGCGCACCATGGAACGCTGGCTGGCATTTTTCTGGCGGCGGCGCTCGGCCTGGACGGCGCGCTTGCGAGCCTGACGGGTATTGGCCATCGTCTACTCCCTGGAGTGTTGACGTTGATGAATTTTGATAAAAGCGCCTCTTGAGCGGGCACCTTCACAGAAGAGGCGGCATTCTAGCAGTGCCCCTCAAGCAATACCAGCCCGGAATCAGGGACCGTGCAGGATCACCATGTTGTCACGATGAATCAACTCGGGCGCTTCGATATAGCCCAGATGCGCGACAATGTCGTGGGTCGGCACGCCCAGAATCCGTCCCGTATCCTGAGCATCGTAATTGGCCAGCCCCTTGGCGACCGGCTCGCCATCGCCATCCACACACAGCACCATATCGCCGCGGCGAAAGTTGCCCTCCACTGCCGTCACACCGACCGGCAGCAGGCTTGAGCCACGCTGACACACCCGCGCCACGGCGCCCTGATCCAGCGTCAGTGTGCCGCGCACCTGCAGCTGCCCGGCCAGCCAGCGCTTGCGCGCCGTGATCGGCGCATGCTCGGGTACCAGCAGCGTGCCGACATCCTCACCATCCAGCAGGCGTGACAGCACCCGCGGCTGTCGGCCGCTGGCGATCAGCGTCAGCGCACCGGAACGCGCAGCCAGGCGGGCCGCACGAATCTTGGTCGCCATACCGCCCCGGCCCAGCTTGCCGCCATCACCGGCCACCGCCACCCATCGAGGGTCATCTGCCTTGCCCTCGCTGATCAACTGCGCATCGGCATTCTTGCGGGGATCGGCATTATAAAGGCCTTCCTGATCGGTCAGGATGATCAGCGCATCGGCTTCCAGCAGATTGACGACCAGCGCACCCAGGGTGTCATTGTCGCCAAAACGGATCTCGTCGGTCACGACCGTGTCGTTTTCATTGACGATGGGCACCACACCCAGCGCGATCAGGGTGCGAAGGGCAGAGCGGGCATTGAGATAGCGCTTGCGGTTGGAAAGATCATCGTGGGTCAGCAGAATTTGCGCCGTGCGAATATCAAAGCGGGCAAAGTGATCCTCGTAGCTGCGCACCAGTCCGGTCTGGCCTACGGCCGCTGCGGCCTGCAGGTCATGAAGTGCACTCGGGCGCACCTGCCAGCCCAGCCTGACCATACCCTCGGCCACAGCGCCGGATGAGACCAGCACCACTTCAACACCACGTCGATGCAGCTCGGCGAGCTGATCCACCCAGGCGCCGATGGCCGCCTCATCCAGCCCACGCCCGTCGTTGGTCAAAAGCGCACTGCCAATCTTGACCACCACGCGACGCAGTCGTGTCATCTGACTGCGGCTATCTGCTACTGCCTGCTCCGTCATCGCGTTCTCCAGATCCGGTATCATGCCCGGCAGGACTCAGGGCTGATATTCCACTTCGACATCGAAATCATCATCGTCGAAGTCATCGTCATCATTGTTGTCTTCGTCGCGACGCTTGCGCCCGGCCATGAAGGCCATACGCGCCTCGGTGCGTGCCACGGCTTCAGCCTCCATACGCTCGCGAATGGCGCGCGTGCGTGCCGCAAAGCCTTCATCTTCCTGTTCAAGCCGGCGCTGCTCGAGGAGCCAGCGATGCACGGCCTGGACAAGTTCATCCGTCCCCTGCCCGGCAATGGCAGAAATCCGAAAGATCGGGCCATCCCAGTTCAGACGCTCGATGATGCGCTCAAGCATCGCTTCGCGCGTGTCATCGTCGACCAGGTCACACTTGTTGAGCACCAGCCAACGCGGGCTTTCCGCCAGCGTCGGAGAGTACTGCTCAAGTTCGTGAATGATCTTTTCGGCAGAATCGACCGGATCGCTTTCATCAAAGGGCGCCACATCAATGACATGCAGCAGAAGACGTGTGCGGGTCAGATGCTTGAGAAAGCGAAGACCCAGTCCTGCCCCGTCGGCAGCACCTTCGATCAGCCCGGGCACATCAGCCATGACGAAGTGCTCATGAAGCCCTAACTTGACCACACCCAGGTTGGGCACCAGCGTCGTGAACGGGTAGTCCGCCACCTTGGGCCGCGCCGCCGACACGGAGCGGATCAGCGTCGACTTGCCCGCATTGGGCATGCCCAGCAGACCGACGTCGGCCATCAGCTTGAGCTCAAGGCGCAGGTCACGGCGCTCGCCCTCGCCCGCCGGTACGTTCTGACGCGGCGTGCGATTGGTCGAGGACTTGAAGTGCACATTGCCCAGTCCTCGGCGCCCACCCTGGGCGACCTTGAGTTCCTGGCCCACGGCCGTGATATCACCGATCACCTCAAGGGTTTCCACATCGATCACGGTGGTGCCGACCGGCACCTGCACGATCAGATCCTCGCCCTTTCGGCCATTCATCTGGCTGCCGCGACCGGGCTGCCCGTTGGGCGCCTTGTGAAAGCGCTGAAACTTGAAATCGATCAGGGTATTGAGCGATTCATCGCCTACCAGAATGACGCTGCCGCCATGGCCGCCATCGCCGCCATCCGGCCCCCCACGAGGGACGAACTTTTCACGACGAAAGCTGACACAGCCGCTGCCACCGTTACCCGCCTCCACTGTGATCGAGGCCTCATCGACGAACTGCATGCCACTACTCCCGGCGACGAATCGCCCTGTCTACAAAAACGATGATCGAAAAATAAAGAACTGCCATTTGAACATGTCACGACGCCTACCATACTACGCCGCGGTCACAAGAGCAGTCCGAAGGCCCGCCTGATGGATCACGGGCCAACATGATAAAAAAAAGCCCCGCCTGAGCGGGGCTTTTCGAGCATTCAGCGGTCTCAGGCAGAGACGATGCTGACATGCTTGCGCTTGTTGGGGCCCTTGGTTTCGAACTTCACATGACCATCGCGAAGTGCGAAAAGGGTGTAGTCACGGCCAACGCCGACGCCTTCGCCTGCATGGAACCTGGTGCCACGCTGACGAACGATGATGCTGCCGGCAGAGGCTTCCTGACCACCGAAGAGCTTGACGCCAAGACGCTTGGACTGTGAATCGCGACCGTTACGCGTACTACCTGCGGCCTTCTTGTGAGCCATGAGTATGACCTCCTGAAAAAGCGGAAAAATGCTTACGCAGTAATCCCGGTGATTTTGACTTCAGTGTACCACTGACGGTGGCCCTGACGCTTCATGCTGTGCTTGCGGCGACGGAACTTGAGGATATGAACCTTCTCGCCGCGGCCGTGAGAGACGACCTCTGCCTTGACAACAGCGCCCGATACCAGCGGTGCACCGATCTTGACGTCGTCACCGCCGACCATCAGCACCTGGTCGAAATCGATGCTGTCACCAGTGGCCACATCCAGCTTCTCCAGCTTGATGCGCTGGCCTTCCTGGACGCGATACTGCTTGCCGCCGCTCTTGATTACTGCGTACATGGAATTCTCCAATTGACTCATCCGGTTGGCTGCTTCATCGACCTGTGGCAAGTGGCCCGGAACCCGCATTCAACAAGGAGGTCGAGCCATCTTACAGGGAGCACGATGAGTTAAGGGCGCGAATTATAACCGCCCGTGCAGGGCAACTCAAGGCCCGGCATGATGCATCTTGACGCCCATGAAGGGGTTACCTAGCATACCCGGCATCCATGTCGCGTCGACGCCCAAAGGGCCTTCGAGAAGACTGCCCGGCAAACCCAAGCCCCCTGTTGTCCTGCTGGCCCGGGCACCTGCCTGCAGGGAATAGAAGCCCGAGGTTCATTGTGAACAGCCAAGTCGTTTCCCCCAGTGTCTCCAGGACCCATGAACCTGTCATGGAAGACTTTGCAGCTGTTGACCGCACCATCCGCGCACAGCTTGCCTCACATGTTCCCCTGATCGAAACGATCGGCAACTACATCATTGAAAGCGGTGGCAAACGCGTGCGACCGCTGCTGGCCCTTCTATCGGCCAGAGCGCTGGGTTATGAAGGCCATCAGCACATTACGCTGGCCGCCCTGATCGAGTTCATGCACACCTCGACGCTGTTGCATGATGATGTAGTGGATGAATCCCATCTGCGCCGCGGCCGTGCCACGGCCAACGATACCTGGGGCAACGCGCCGTCGGTGCTGGTCGGTGATTTTCTCTACTCGCGCTCCTTTGAGATGATGGTCGAGGTCGGCTCCATGCCAATCATGGCCATCCTCTCCAATGCCACCTCCATCATCGCTGAAGGCGAAGTGCTCCAGCTAACCAATATCGGCAACGCCGACATTGATGAAGGCGCCTACTTCGACACCATTCAGGGCAAGACGGCCATGCTGTTCGAGGCCGCCTCCCATACCGGCGCCGTGGTGGCCGGCGGCAGCGAGGCACAGATCGAGGCGCTCAAGCTTTATGGCCGCTATCTCGGTCTGGCCTTTCAGCTCATTGACGATCTGCTGGATTACCAGGGCGATGCCAGCGAAATGGGCAAGAACGTGGGCGATGATCTGGCCGAAGGCAAGCCAACCCTGCCCCTGATTCGCGCCATGGTCGTGGGCAGCCCGGCGCAGGCCAACGTGGTCCGGCGCGCCATCAGCGAAGGCGGGCTTTCCTACCTCGATGAAGTCCTGGCTATCGTGCGCGACACCGGCGCGCTGGAGTACACCCGTCAGCGCGCGCATGAAATGGTGGATCGTGCCCTCGAGCAGCTGGCACTACTGCCACCGTCGCCCTATCGGGAAAGTCTCGAGCTGCTGGTGCGTCAGGCCGTGGACCGTCACGCCTGAAGGGGCTTGCATTACCTGAAACAGGCAGTATAATGCGCACCGTCATGACGAACACATGACACTCGGAATATAGCTCAGCTTGGTAGAGCGCTGCCTTCGGGAGGCAGAGGTCGTAGGTTCGAATCCTGCTATTCCGACCAGATATTCAAAGCGCCTGTCGTTAACCACGACAGGCGCTTTTTTCATGCCCCGAACAAAATCACGTCTGGCAGTGTCCATACGACACACCTGCACACCCGGGCCACGGCTTCACCGGCTGACGCATATGTCATGACTGACTATGCTTGGCCCCATCGATTTTGTTTTGGAGACCCCATGAGCCATAGCCTTCTTCCCGATCAGCAGCCGGTCAATGTTCATCATCTACGTGTCGGCGATATCGTGGTCACTACGCTGATGGATGCCTGGATGCAAGGGTCACTGGAACTGATCCAGCACATCGATGCCTCGCGTGCCGAAACGCTTCAGACACAGAGCCTGCGTCCCAACCCGCCCCGCATTACGCTCAATGCCTATCTCTTGCAGATCGGTGATCAACGCGTGCTGGTCGACAGTGGCTATGGCGCGCTGGCCGGTGATGAGGGCGCCCGCATGACGCAGGGGCTGGCTGATATTGGCGTGCTGCCCGAGGCGATCGATGCTGTATTGATCACGCATCTGCATCCGGACCATATTGGCGGTCTGATCACATCAGACGATCAGCCGGCATTTTCCAATGCCCGCATTCTGGTACCGGGCGAGGAGCTGGATTTCTGGCAGCAGCAGGCACCGGAGAATGCCTCCGACATGTTTGCACAGCAGTTTGACGCGGCCCACCGCGTGCTTGAGATCAACCGTGACCGCATTGAGCGCATCGACAATGACCAGGTCATGGAAGGCGTGACCCGTGTCGCGCTGCCGGGCCACACGCCGGGGCACAGCGGCTATCTGATTGAATCCGCTGGCGAGCGGCTGCTGCTGTGGGGCGACATCGTGCATCTGCCGCAGATTCAGCTGCCCGAACCGGAGGCCGGCGTATTGTTTGATGTTGACGGTGAAGAGGCCGTTGCCACGCGCAAGAAGATTCTCGAACACGTCACCCGCGAGAAACTCATGGTGGCCGGCCACCATCTGGACTTCCCGGGTATCGGCCACATCGTGGAAGACACGAGCGGCTATCGCTTTTTGCCTCACGTCTGGTCACCCGTGGTCTAGGGCCTGATGATCAGACAGGGTCGGGGCCTCAGGGCCCCGACATGCCACTCTCCGTCCCGACATCCGGGTTGGCACCGGACAGCGATCGCCCGACGTGAGTTGCGAAATCGATCAACTCTCGCCGGTCGCTATAGCTCATGTGCCGTGGCTTTCGATCAATAATACACACGGCGCCCAACGGCTGGCGCTGAGGTGAGTAGATCACGGCCCCGGCATAAAAGCGCAGTCCCGCCTCCCCGGCCACCAGCGGGTTATCCTTGAAACGCTCATCCTTTCTGGCATCCTCGATGACCAGCATATCGGGCTCTTCCAGGGCATGGCTGCAAAAGGCAATATCCCGGGACGCTTCCTCAATGCCCAGCCCGACTTCCGATTTGAACCAGACGCGCTCATCATCGACCAGCGAAATCATCGAAATCGGCACGTCAAAATCCTGCGCCAGAAACCGTGTGATCACATCAAAGCGCTCTTCACGCGGCGTATCCAGCACCTCCAGGCGTCTGAGGGCGGCCAGACGCCGTTGTTCCTGCTCCCGCTTCTTTCGTCCAGGCACGTTGAAATTCCTCCGCGCCAGCCCGCATGGGGTTATAGCGCCATGTTGCGACAAGACAGCCAACCAATTGCGCGAGATATCGGCACGACAGAACGCAACTGAATCCCCTGCGAAAGAATCAAGCGCCTTGTTCAGCCTCGGATGACGAGACCGAAAGACCCGCCTCGATATAAAGCCTGCGCAGCGCTTTGGCAATATCACCGGGGGTGCCGTCCCCGACACTGCGCTGATCGATCGATATCACCGGATAGACCAGCGACGTGGCCGATGTCACGAAGGCCTCCCGGGCGTTCTGCGCCTCCTTGATGGTAAAGCCGCGCTCCTCGACCTTCATGTCATGCTGCCGGGCAAGCTGCATGACGGCGCGACGCGTAATGCCGTGCAATAGCGACCGGGAAAGCTCGCGGGTAATCAGCGTATTGTCATGATCAACGATCCAGGCATTACTGGAAGAGGCCTCCGTCACCAGCCCCGATTCCACCAGCCAGGCATCATCGGCACCACGCTTTTTGGCCTCCATCTTGGCCATGGAGGGATACAGCAACTGCACGGTCTTGATGTCGCGCCTTCCCCAGCGCATGTCCGGCAGGGAAATGACCCTGAGCCCCCGCTCGGCCAGCGGGCTGTCAATGATGGCCTTTTGCTGGGTAAACGCCACCAGCGTCACCGGCGTGCTCGCATCGGGGTAGGCGAAGTCACGATCGGCCACGCCACGCGTCACCTGCAGATAGACCAGGCCTTCCTGCAGGTCGTTTTTCTCGATGAGCTGGCGATGGATGTCACGCAGGGCATTATCGTTGAGCGTGAGATGCATGTTCAGCTCATTGAGCGAGCGATGCAGCCGCGCCACGTGCCCCTCGAAATCCATCAGTCTGCCATTGAGGACGGCCGTCACCTCATAGATGCCATCGGCAAACAGAAAGCCACGGTCAAATACCGAGATGCTGGCTTCACTTTCCGGCACATACTGGCCGTTGACGTAGACTGTTCGAGACATGAACCCTTCCGCTGTACGTTGTCCTGCGCCATGAGGTCGCAGATATTGCATTGTTGTCAGGTCATTGCCACGACCCGGTCGTCCTGATCATATCAGTGCTGTCAGGGCGCTGCGCGACAAGAGACGGGCCCCTGCCCTTCTCGCCTGCCATGCCCGTGACAGGGACGACAGGTGCAACCGGCGGGGCGGATGCGTAAAATACGCGCCGCGGCCCACAAGGGCCCATGACACCCCCCGGTCCGCCCCTTGCGAGGGCGACTGCCAGGAGAGCAACATGACCATGCGTGACAACCATCCCGACGGCCCTATTGTAGTGGCCGCACTCTACAAGTTTGTTTCCCTGCCCGATTATGAGGCCCTTCGCGAACCGCTGCTTGACGCCATGCGTAACAACGACGTCAAGGGCACGCTGCTGCTGGCCGAGGAAGGCATCAACGGCACCGTTTCCGGTACGCGTGACGCCATTGACGCCCTGCTGGGCTGGCTCAGGAGCGATCCGCGTCTGGCCGACCTTGAGCACAAGGAATCCCGCGCGCAGGAGCAGCCGTTTTACCGTACCAAGGTCAAGCTAAAGCGCGAGATCGTGACGCTGGGCGTAGAAGGCATCGACCCCAATCGCCGCGTGGGTACCTACGTCGAGCCCGAACAGTGGAACGATCTGATCAGTGACCCGGACGTGCTGCTGATCGATACGCGCAACGACTATGAAGTTGAAATCGGGACCTTCGAAGGCGCCATTGACCCCAGAACCCGCTCGTTCCGCGAGTTTCCCGAGTACGTGAAGGCGCATTACGATCCCGCAAAACACAAGAAGGTCGCCATGTTCTGCACCGGTGGCATTCGCTGTGAGAAGGCCTCCAGCTACATGCTGGAACAGGGGTTTGAAGAGGTGTACCACCTCAAGGGCGGCATTTTGAAATACCTGGAAACGGTGCCCGAGCAGGAATCCCGCTGGCGCGGTGACTGCTTCGTCTTTGATAACCGGGTGACCGTGCGCCACGACCTGAGCGAAGGCGAGTTTGATCAGTGCCACGCCTGCCGTCGGCCGATCTCCGTTGAGGACCAGCGCTCACCCTACTACGAGCCGGGCATCAGCTGCCCGCACTGCTGGGACAACCTGCCCGAGAAAACCCGTGCCGGTGCCCGGGAGCGCCAGCGTCAGATCGAACTGGCAAAGGCGCGGGGAGAAGCCCATCCCATCGGGCGCAATCCGCGCGAGCACGCCGAGTAATCTCATCTGCGCCGCCTCCGTGGCGGCGCAGATTCCCCGTGGCGTGTCATTCCATCACGGGGTTTGCGCGCTCGAGTCGTTTTCGGTCGGAGTGAGATAGCGCTGCCAGAGCGCACTGACGGCCTCGCGATGCTCGGCGAATCCGGCCTCCGGTACCAGTGAGCCGGCGCGCGTCAGGGCCCCGCGGTGGCTGGCGTCACGATAGGCAAGCCAGGCCTTCCTGAGCTTTTCGGCGCCCTCAAAGGGCAGATGACCACAGGACTCCAGCGTCTCCAGAATGCGAATGTTGTCGGTGTAGGTCAAAAGCGCCTTCTCCCTGTGCGCCATGGCCAGCACTGCAAACTGGTTCATGAACTCGATATCCACCATGCCACCCGGATCCTGCTTGAGATGGAACCAGCCGGCGGCCCGCGACTGCTGGCTGCTGCCCAGGTGCTGGCGCATCTTTTCGCGCATGGCCACCACTTCACGCTTGAGCGTTTCCACATCCGACTCACTGGAGAGCGTATCGCGTCGAATTTCTTCAAAGCGCTGGGCCAGTGCCGGACTTCCGGCCACGGCACGGGCACGCACCAGCGCCTGATGCTCCCACACCCAGGCCTCGCGGCGCTGATAGTCGGCAAAGGCCTCAAGAGACGACACCAGAAGTCCCGAGTTGCCTGACGGACGCAGACGCATATCCACGTCATAGAGCACGCCGGCCGGCGTCGTGGTCGTCAGCATGTGAATGATGCGCTGGCCCATGCGCGCATAGAACACCGGGTTATCAAGGCTGCGCGGCCCATTGGTACTGCCGCGCGGATCGGCATCGTGCAAAAATACCAGATCCAGATCAGAGCCGTAGCCCAGCTCGATGCCGCCGAGCTTGCCATAGCCCACCACCAGAAAATCGATGTCCTCGGCCCCTGCATGACTGCCATCGCGGCGGCGAGGATAACCATAGCGTGCCGTCAGCCCCTGCCAGGCCAGCTGTACGACGGCCTCCAGCACGACCTCGGCAATCATTGTCAGATGATCGCTGACCACCATCAACGGCCGGGCGCCGGCGATATCGGCCGCTGCCACATTGAGCACCCGGGCATGACGAAAAAGCCGCAGCGCCTCGAGCTGACTCTCCTCATCATTGGGTGGCAGGCGCGACAGGGTCTGACGCAGCTCGTCCTCAAGTTCGCTGCGCTCGGGCGGCGTATAGAGATTGCGCGGGTCCAGCAGCTCATCGAGCAGCACCGGATAGCGTGCCAGCTGCTCCCCGATCCAGGCACTGGCACTGCACAGGCGTACAAACTGTGCCAGCGCATCAGGGTTTTCCTTTAAAAGCGACAGATAGGCCGTACGACGCAGCACCGACTCCACCAGCGCCAGCACCCGCTCAAGGGTGATATCCGGCGTCTCGGTGGTCGCCACGTTGGACAGCAGCACCGGCATCAGCGCCTCGAGACGCTCGAAGCCGATACGCTGCATACCGGTCACGGCGCGCCCATGGCGCAGCTTGAGCAGACGCTCTCGCGCCCGGGGCGGGTCGAGAAAGCCGGATTCGGACAGGAGTGCGATCGCGGCCTCGTCGTCAAAGGCCTCCTGCCAGAGCGCCCGCCACTCCTCCAGCGCACCGGCCTCGATCAGCTCATGATCCTCCTCTTCCGGCGGGGCAATGACCTCATCAAAACGCTCACGCACCCGGCCACGCACTTCCTCAAGATAGGCCACCAGCCCTTCCCAGCGCTCATAGCCCATGGCGAAGGCAATTCGGGCACGCGGCAGCTCATCCTCGGGCAATGACTGGGTCTGGCGATCCTCCAGCCCCTGCAGGGCGTGTTCCAGATCGCGCAGAAAGACATAGTCAGCCTGCAGGGCGCGCACGTCATGGCGTGACATGATTTCAAGACGTTCAAGCTCGGCCAGCGCCCGCTTGAGTGAGGGCGTTTGCAGCTCGGTCACCCGTCCACCGCGAATCAGCTGAAACGCCTGGACGACAAACTCCACTTCACGAATGCCGCCGGCGCCCAGCTTGATATCGTCCTCGCGGCCGCGGCGCCTGACCTCACGGTTGATCAGCGACTTCATTTCACGAAGCGATTCGATCGCGCCGAAGTCGATATACTTGCGATAGACAAAGGGCCTTAATTCGCCCAGAAGGCGCTGACCCGCCTCGATATCGCCGGCCACCGGCCGTGCCTTGAGCATGGCGTAGCGCTCCCACTCCCGGCCCTGGCTCTGGTAGTAGGACAGCAGGCTGGCGAAACTGCCGGTCAATGGCCCGCCCTCACCCAGCGGGCGCAGGCGCATGTCCACGCGAAAGACAAAGCCGTCTGCCGTGATGGCATCGAGTGCTGCGATAACCTTCTGGCCCAGGCGGGTAAAGTACTCCTGATGCTCGAGCGTCCGTTCCCCGCCCCGGGTCTTGCCCTTTTCGGGATAGGCAAAGATCAGATCGATATCGGAGGAGAGATTGAGCTCGCCGGCACCCAGCTTGCCCATGCCGAGGATCACCATGCGCTGAGGGCGGCCGTCACTGTCCGGCGAAGGGTCACCATAGCGTGCGGCCAGCGCCTTTTCGTGCCAGCGCAGCGCCGCTTCCAGACAGACCTCGGCCAGTCGCGACACGGCCGCCGCGATCGCCCAGGCATCGGCGTAATCGTTACGATCACGCCAGATGATCGCCACCATGCGCTCACGTCGAAAATGGCGCAGTATCCGCTGCAGATCTGCCTCGGTCGCCGCCTTTTGCAGGGCACTATCCAGCCAGCCTTCCAGTGTCTCCCGGCTCGGGGCGGCCACCAGCTCCTCATGTGCCAACAGACGATCGAGCATGACGCCATCATGAGAGAGGGTCCGGGCCACGAAATCACTGGCCGTGATGGTCGTGACCAGCTCACGCAGGCGTTCTTCGCCCAGACGTGCCAGCAGCGCGTCATCCAGCGTCTCAATGGTGCGACGTGCCTGGGCCTGCAGGGCTTCAGGCAGGCCTGTCAGGGCGGCTTGCAGTGACATGGAAAGGCCTCTCGTTGATCCGTTGTCTGTCAGCATAACGAAGATTGCAGTTCGAGCCATCACCCCGCATGCTTGTCATTGCCTGCCCGGGGCACAAAACGTGCTGCCGCGTTATCGCTGGATGTTCAAGGAGTTGCCATGGCCGAGGTTATCCCCTTCAACGGACACTACCGACACGATCATCGTGAGCCGCATGGCTGCTTTGATGCGCACCTGCATATCATTGATCCCCGCTTTGCCCTGATCGACAACCAGGGGTATCGTCCGGGACCCTTCACTGTCGAGGATTATCAGAAGGCCACCCGCGGGCTGGACATCCGTGGCGGCGCGATTGTCTCCGGCTCCTTTCAGGGCACGGATCAGGACTATCTGCTGGCCGCCCTTGCAGAAATGGGCGGCGATTTCGTGGGCGTGACCCAGCTGCCTGACGAGGTCAGTGATGAGCGCCTGCTCGAGCTTGACGAGGCCGGTGTCCGGGCCATCCGGTTCAACCTCAGACGTGGCGGCCGCCAGGACATCGGCGCCATGGTCCGCCAGGCCCGACGCGTTTTCGACATGGTCGGCTGGCACTGCGAGATCTACGCCGATGCCCAGGATCTTGCCCCGCACCTGACACTGCTGCGTGCATTGCCATCGATGGTCATCGATCATCTGGGGCTGTCGCACGAGGGCCTGCCGACCCTGCTGGCGCTGGTGGAAGCGGGGGCTCACGTCAAGGCATCAGGCTTCGGGCGCGTATCGCTTGATGTACCGGCCACGCTTGCCGCCATTGCCGATATCAATCCGCACGCCCTGATCTTTGGTACCGACCTGCCAGGGACGCGCTCTCCCCGCCCCTTCAGGGAAGGCGATATCGAGCTTTTGCACAACACCCTGGGGGATGCGCATGCCATGCTGGCGCTGCATGACAATGCCGTTGCCCTTTACCGACCGCGCGGCAGTGACAGTGTGGCCTGACACCGTATCATCGCGATCCCGCCCATTTTTCTGACTGCTGCCGGAGCCTGACGACCTTGCTTGCCGATCGCCTGCCTGCCTCTTCCCTTCTTCGCTGGGTGCTGCTGTTGAGTGCCTGCGCCCTGGCAAGCCTTTTACTGCAGCTTGTACACATGCCCGCCGGCGCGTTGATCGGCCCCATGGCGGTCTCGGTGGTCTTTGGCGTCATGATCGGCGGGTTGAAACTGCCGCGCGTGCTGTTCAAGTCAGGTCAGGGGGTGATCGGGCTTTTGATCGCCCAGGCGATGACACTGTCGGTGCTTTCCACCATCGCCGAGAGCTGGCCGGCCATGATGCTGGCCACCGTGGTCACGCTGGTATTGAGTACCGTGGTCGGCATCCTGCTGGTGCGCTATGGCGGCCTGCCCGGCACGACAGCAGCCTGGGGCACCACGCCGGGCGCGGCGGCGGCAATGGTCGCCATGTCGGAGCAGGCCAACGCTGATCCCAGAATCGTTGCCACCATGCAGTATGTGCGCGTGATCTGCGTGATCATGGCAGGTGCGCTGGTCAGCCATTTTCTGGGCGTCTCGGGGGGATCCCATGCCCCCTCCCATGGCATGACGTGGGACCTCCACGGCCTGGTGTCACTCGCGGTCTCGATCGCGCTGATCATCGTGGGCATTCTCGTCTGTGATCGCCTGCTGCCGGCCGGCGCGCTGCTGGGGCCGATGCTGCTGGGCACCGTGGTCCAGGTCTCCGGTGTCATCGACATTCAGCTGCCACTACCGCTGCTGGAAGCCGCCTATGCCTGCATCGGTATCTACGTGGGCCTGCGCTTTGACCGTCAGACCATTCGCAACGTCATGCACGCCTTCAAATGGATGCTGCTGGCCTCTCTGATGCTGATCGGTTTCTGCGCGCTCTCGGCGCTGATGCTGGTGCCCCTGATGCACAGTGATTTTCTGACGCTTTATCTGGCCACCAGCCCGGGCGGGCTGGACTCGATGACCATCATCGCACTCGATACTCATGCTGATGTCGCAATCGTGGCGGCCCTGCAGGCGCTACGGCTTTTTACCGTGGTACTCATCGGCCCCTCGATGGCGCGTTTTATTGCCCGCTTTGCACGGGAGCCGTCCGGTCATCCGGGCTGAGTGTTCTATCCTCAGCATCAGGTGGCCCTGCATGTCAGGTGGCCCTGCATGACCGGCGCAAGCCACCTCCCTTCCATCGATATCGGAGCCCTTTCATGACCGCAACACATATTGTGGCCGGCTGCCTGCTGGACACTGCCCGCCGGCTTTTGGTGGTCAAGCTCGCGCATCAACCCTTTTTTACCCTGCCGGGCGGTGCGCCATCCGCGCAGCACGCAGAGACGCCGCTGGCGACCCTGTCACGCTGCTGCAAGCCCTGTCTGGGGCAGGTGCTCGAGAATGAAACATGCATTATGCTGGGGCGCTTTCGCAGTGAGGAAGGTGAATCGCGAATTGATGCCGACGTCTTTGTGATCGAGGATTTTGACGGGGATGCCACCCCTGGCGGCGAGGTCGAGACACTGCAATGGATGACGCTTGACGACAACACGCTGGCCCTGTCGCCGCTGCTCGGAGATAACGTGCTGCCGGCCCTGCGCAAACGGTTTGGCTGACATGAACGATATCAATTTACCGGAAACAACCGAACGGCGTACGCCGCGTCGTCACGTGGGGCTGGCCCTGCTCAGCGCCCGTAACGAAGTTCTGCTGATACGCCGGGCGCAGCAGGTCCGCTATAACCTGCCCGCCGCCACCATCGACCGGGACGCCGACGATGACGCATTAACGAGCGCCGTGACAGGGCTTTGCACGACCCTGCTGGCCGAGGGCGCGCCGAAACCGGACAGCGCCTGGCTGGGTCGCTTTGCCGCGCCTGACGAGAACGGCCGGCTCGACATGCTGGAGGTCTATCTGGCTCGTCTGGGCGAGGCCCGATTGCGTCCTGACGTCGATTTCGAGCGCGCCTGGGCACCGCTTTTATCGCCGCCTCCCGAGAACATGATTGACCCGGCCATCGAGCTTCAGGTCATGCCGGCACTGGCGTTGCTGATCAAGCCCGAAACGCAGGCAGCACGCTGATCCCGTGCTGGCCCTGACGCGCACACGATGTTATAGCTGACACGTGACTTCCAATAACCTACAAGAGCGTCATGTCATGGATAAACCTGAAATGCACCACACCCTGATGGCCGCCCGGGCGCGTCAGAAGATGAGCTGGGACGATCTGGGCCACGCCGTGGACCGCTCACCGGTCTGGGTGGCATCTGTCTGTTACGGCATGAACAGTGCCCCGCCGGACATCGCTCAAAAAATCGCAACGGCCCTGGGCCTTGAAGATGACGCACTCATCGAAGCACTAAAAGCCTGCCCGACCAAGACCTGGGATGGCGCCATTCCGCAGGATCCGTTGATCTATCGCCTTTACGAGGTGGTGGGCGTCTACGGGCCGACGCTCAAGGATGTCATTCAGGAAAAATTTGGTGACGGGATCATGAGTGCCATCGACTTTTCGATGGATGTTGAGCGTGTGGAAGACCCGAAGGGCGATCGGGTCAAAATCACCATGAACGGCAAATTCCTGCCCTACAAGAGCTGGTAGCTGCCGGCGCCTGACTCAGGCCGCGTCAATAGCCCTGGCGCGGTCAGACCAGTCGCACGACCAGCAGGCTGCCCCAGACCAGAAAGGCAAACAGCACGCAGAGAAAGACGGCGGCCGAGCCCAGGTCCTTGGCACGTCCGGAGAGCTCGTGATGCTCAACGCCAATGCGATCCACCACGGTTTCCACGGCGGAATTGAGCAGCTCCACTGCCATGACCAGCACCGCACTGCCCATCAACAAGAGCCATTCGATCAGCGACTGTCCCAGCCAGAACGTGGCCGGCAGCAACAGTACGGTCACGATCAGCTCCTGTCGGAAGGCGGCCTCATTGGTCCAGGCGGCCGTCAGTCCTTTCCAGGAGTAGCGCGTGGAATGAAATAGCCGCCTGATGCCGGTATGCGCGGGTTTCATGCAGAGGTTTCCTGTCCATGGATCACAGGTGTTGCAGGCAACCTGCCATCTTTAAGGGGAGCGTGCATCCTACCAAAGCAGCGCCCCGGGGGGCCACGACCAACGCCGGCCGCAGCCTCAAAAAGATCCCCCTTAAAATCTTTCCAATGTTATGGCGCAGATGCCCCCTGACCTACCAGGCTGTTGGCAAGCCTACCAAAGGGAGCCATCACCATGGCCGACAACCCCCTGCATGACAAACATCTTCCGCTGACATCCATCAAAAGTGGCAAGGGATACGAAGTGCTGCCGGAGGTGTACTGCTATCCGGTTCAGATCGTGAATGTGTATTTTGTGGGCCTGCCCTCGCAGGGAGAGTGGGTGCTCGTGGATGCCGGCATGCCACGCTGCGAAGATGACATCATTCGTGAAGCGGCCGATCGATTTGGTGAGGGCGTGGCACCACGCGCCATCATCCTGACGCATGGACACTTTGACCATGTCGGTGCCGTCGTGGAGCTGGCGCAGCACTGGGATGTGCCCGTGTATGCCCACCCCCTGGAGCTGCCCTATCTGACCGGTCAGGCGCATTACCCCCCGCCCGACAAGCAGGCCGGCGGTGGCATCATTCCCTCAATGTCAGGGCTTTTCCCCACGCAGCCGATTGATCTTGGCCACCATGTGCATCCCCTGCCGGAGGATGGCCAGGTGCCTTCGCTCCCTGACTGGCGCTGGCTGCACACGCCGGGTCACGCCCCGGGGCACGTCTCGCTTTTTCGTGACGAGGATCGCGCCCTGCTGGCCGGCGACGCCTTCGTCACCGTCAAACAGGAATCGCTTTATCAGGTGCTCACCCAGCACCGTGAGATCAGTGGGCCACCGCGCTATTTCACGCCCGACTGGGCAGCAGCACGCCGTTCGGTGGAGATACTGGCCGAACTGGCACCCAGCGTGGCCATGACCGGCCATGGCCTGACCATGTCAGGAGAGTCATTGCGGGACGGACTGCGCCGCCTGCTCAACAACTTTGAAGAAAGGGCAATGCCCGACCATTAGGCCGGGCATCGTGTCAGTGGCCTGCGATCATGGCATCGACATCGCTGGCGACCGCCTCCAGGGTGGTCGTCCAGTTGATATAGGGCGTGGGTGCCCGACCGTTGACCATGACCGTGAAGGCCCCCCAGCGACCCGACAGCGTGCGGAAATAGCCTGCCACGGCACGTACCGGCACCGGCTCGTTGAGCGTGCCGGTCTTGATCATGACATTTTGTTGAAAGCGCTGACTGCCACGACGGATGAAGTTCATCGGCCCATTGACCGGTGTCTGCATGCCCGCCACAAATACCGGAAAAAGCGCCGATTGATGGTACATATCGTCAAGCAATGCCGTGACACCGCTGGCGCTGGTATGACTTTCCGGTGTCAGGCCGCTGCCGGAGCGCAGACTGACAGGGCCATGACCAGGAATACTGGTGGCAAAGGCATCGAGTGCGGCACCCGCGCTTTGCATGCTGGGCGCGCCGCTCACCAGGTTCAACGCCAGTACATCCGCCATGAAGTTATTGGAATAGTTGAGCATGCGAAGCAGCTGCTCCTGTAACGGCTTGCCCTCAACCGCTGAAAGCACCTGCGTCGTACTGCCAGGGCGTGTCGAGGTAGTAGCGTATCCCTGGGTGACGGCAATGCCGGCATTCTCCATCAGCGAGGCCAGTGTCTTGAGCGTCTGCACTGCCGGATCGGCGCTGGAGCGATATACATTGCTGGGCGCACTGCCAAGACGAACCTGGCCGGAAACCACCATGGTGTCTTCACCGTTGGCCGTGGTGCGCTCGGCACTGATACCGGTCTCTGCCTGAGCCACGGTAATCACACGATTATCCACCCGGGTCAGTGGTGTAGGCCCGGTACAGCTGGTCACCCGGGCCGGCACGCCTTCGGCATCGCCCGGCATCACGCGCGCGCACCAGGTAGCAAAATCCACCGCCGTGGAAGTGAGCTGGGCATCAAAGGCATGGCGGGTACGCATGCGGGCATTGCATCGGTCCGTGGTCACACAGGGGACCGGACCGAAGCGCCACTGACTGGCCAGCACGCGACCATCGATACGACGGATGCCGCGCTGTGCCAGGCCCTGTACCAGAAGCCAGTAATCCTCGCTGGTCATGCCCGGGTCGCCGCCACCATCCAGGATCAAATCACCCTTGAGCACGCCATCCACAATGGCACCGTCACTGCGAAGCTCGGTGGTAAAGCGCTTTTGTGGTCCCCACTGCTTCAATGCTGCCGCTGCCGTATAAAGCTTTGATACCGATGCCGGGGTCATCTGCTGATCAGGCGCGATGCTGCCCAGTGACTCGCCGCTATCCAGAAGACGCGCCTGAGCGCCTACCAAAAACCCCTTGTCGACCAGCGCCCTTGTGGCGGGAAAGCCATCGGCCCGGGCACTGGCGGCCAGAGCCGTTGCGAGCACCAGCAGCATCAAGGGAGAAAAAAGGCGTAAGACAATCGAGCGGCATGACCTTACGGCCACAAACCTGTCAGGCATGAAAAACTTCCCTATCTTATGGGCATCATGTTTAAGCCTCAGAGTAATGGGCAAGCCTGTGCCGTGGCAATGCGCCGGATCAGGATTCACGGCATTTCATGTCGGCTTATTGCGCGTTCATTTTTGAAAAGCACTGAAGCACGACGACACCTGCCACGATCAGCGCAATGCCGAGCATGGCGGGCATATCAGGCCGTTCACCGAAGGCGACCATGGCCACCAGCAGCGTCAATACCATGCCAAGCCCGGCCCAGATGGCGTAGGCCACGCCCACCGGCATGCTCTTGAGCACCAGCGACAGCAGATAAAAGGCAATGCCGTAGCCCACGACCGTCAGCAAACTGGGCCCCAGTCGGCTGAAGGCGTTGGAGGCCTTGAGCGCATTGGTGGCAATGACCTCGGCACAGATGGCCAGAATCAGATAGAGATAGGGATGCCAGGACATGTTGCCTTCCTTTCAGGGTAAATCGCGAGGGGGCTCAAGCGTAGTCGATGTCGACGCATTCAGCCGACACTGAAGCTGCCAGAGCGTATGGCCACTGTCGAAATACTTGCGCTCAAAGGCACTGATGAAGTCGCTGTCCGTCGTCAGCGCAAGCTGCTCGATCCGGGGCTGCTGCCCGGTCACCAGATCGACGGCACAGGCAAACTCCTCGACATAAATCTGCCAGTTGCTGCGAAGCTCAAGCTCGCCGCCCAGCGCCAGCAGAACAGGAAACACCGGATGGGCATGCCAGCGCTTTTTCAGCTGGGACGCCTTGGGATACGGATTGGGATAGAAGATACAGTGGCGTATCGGCTGCCAGCCAGCCGCATGCGCCAGCCGCCAGAAGTCGATCAGATCGGCGCGCAGCAACCGTGCGTTGTCAGGGAAGGCACCCAGCTCGCGGGTGTAATCCCGCGACAGACGATCAGCACTGCGGTCGATCCCCAGCACACAGGCCTTTGGGTAATACCGGGCCAGTTGTCGGGTCGAGCGCCCCGTGCCGCAGCCGGCATCCAGGATCAGCGGCCCACCGTGGGCCTGATAAAACTGCTGCGCCGTCTCAAAGGCGGCCCGGGTATGGTCAGCAATGGGTCGCTGCCATGGGTGATCAAGCGCGCGCTGAACATGATGGGCAAGGTCAGGATGCAGACCTGCCTGCGTGGAATATACCGGCGTGGAGTTGGCGAACATGGCAACGTTTAACAATAATGAAGGAACTTTATTGGCGCCACATGGCGCCAACCCCCGATTCAACGGATAAAGAAACACATGCAGTCATGGCTTCAGCAGCTTTTCGACACGCACGGCTATACGGCCATTACGCTGCTGACAACGCTCATCAACGCCTTCCCACCCCTGCCCGCCGAATCGACGCTGCCCGTCATGGCACACATCATGTCATCTGCCGACGTGACACTGGTGCCGGCGGTGCTGGCAGCCACGCTGGGACTGGTGCTGGGCACCCTGCCGCTTTATCTGCTGGGTCGGTGGGTCGATGAGCGTCAGTGCATGCATTTTCTAGCCCGCCACGGACACTGGCTGGCCCTGACACCGGGCGATATCGAACGTTCGGGCAAGCGATTCAGACGCTATGGCTACCTGGTGGTACTGCTTGGGCGTCTGGTGCCGGGCATGCGATCACTGGTGTCGATCCCGGCAGGCTTTTATCGCATGCCGATTTTGCCCTATCTGCTCTATACCACTCTGGGTTCTGCCCTGTGGGCATGCTGTCTGGTAGGCGGCAGTCACTGGCTTTTACAGCATACGGCCTTCTCGGGCAGTCTGTGGGTTGTCATGATCGTGCTGCTGGCCGTCGCCCTGCTGTATGTGCTGCGCCTATGGCGTCATCATCGACGCGCCGACAGATAACCACAGACGGCGGGACGCATGGGGCCCTGTGTTCAGCCAGCACGCTCAACATCCTGCCATTTTGACATGACAACTCGTTGACCGGCTGACATGACGCCCTGCCCGGGGCGATGCTATCATGACTGCCCTGTTCCGGCGGACCCACCATGCATATGGTGTGGATATACGCCATCCTTTCAGCGACACGGTCGCCATGGCTTTATCGCTTCCTTTCCAGGCATCAACATGAGGGTTTCGGCTTGTCACAGTTACCGGTGATCGTCGGCATGGGCGGTATCAATCCCGCTGGCAGAACGTCCGGTCATCAGTCCTTTTACCGGACCGTGATCGATGCGCTGCCGGAAAAGACCCGACAGCACACCCTCTCGGGGCTTGCCCATCTGATGGGACAACACAGGACGGATGATCACGGCGACGCCCCTGATGAAGCCGCCGTGGCCGCCCAGCATGAAGCGCATGTGCGTCGTCATACCCTGATTCGCCGTATCGAGGATGACCGCTTTACCGGCGCCGGCATCCCGGCCAACCGACAGGCCAGCCTGACACTCGATGCCCCGCTCAGGGTCAGTCTCAGCCGTCGTCAGCTGCCTGAAAACCCGCCGGCGCACTGGCAGATCGAAGAAATCGATGAGCGCCATGTCAGCGTGACCGTTCCTGCCGGCGAGTTTGACGTCCTGTTGCCGGAACGACGTGAGGCACTGGTCAAGAGCGCCGGTCAGCTGCCCACCGGATTTGATCCGGCAAGCTTTTATCGCAGCGTGCACCACCCGCGCGCGCTGGCGATGACCATCTTTGCAGCCTCCGACTGTCTGGGTCAGAGTGGTCATGAGTGGGACAGCCTGAGCCAGCAGCTGGATCCCGATCAGATTGCCGTTTATGCCGGCAACTCGATCGGCCAGCTGGATGCCCAGGGCTGGGGTGGGCTTCTCAACAGCTTCGTGACCGGTCAGCGCGCCACGTCCAAGCAGATGCCGCTGGGTTACGGGCAGATGCCGGCCGACTTCCTCAATGCCTACGTGCTGGGCAGCGTGGGCGCCACGGGCGCCATGCAGGGGGCCTGTGCCACGTTTTTGTATAATCTGCGCCTGGGCGTGGATGACATTCGCATGGGCCGGCGCCGGCTGGTCATGGTCGGCACGGCAGACGCGCCCATTACGCCGGAAATTGTCGAAGGCTTTCGCGTCATGAGCGCACTGGCCGATGATGCCAGCGTCAAGGCACTCGATGCGCTGGAGCTTTTGACCGATGAGGATTACCAGCGCGTATGTCGCCCGTTTGCGCGCAACTGCGGCTTTACCATTGCCGAGTCCGCCCAGTTTGTCATGCTGATGGATGATAGTCTGGCACTGGAACTGGGCGCCGATATTCTGGGCGCCGTGCCGGAGGTTTTCATCAATGCCGACGGTTACAAGCGCTCCATTTCGGCGCCTGGTATCGGCAATTACATCACGCTGGGCAAGAGCGTGGCGCTGGCCAGCAGCATTCTGGGTGAGAAGGCCGTGCGTGAGCGCAGCTACGTGCACTCTCATGGCACCAGCACGCCCAAGAACCGCACCACCGAATCCCACGTGCTCGACAGCGTGGCGCGCGCCAACAATATCCATTGCTGGCCGGTGGCCGCCATCAAGGCCTATCTGGGTCACTCCCAGGGCAGCGCGGCCGGCGATCAGTTGATGAGTGCCCTGGGCAGTTTCCAGGCTGGGCTGCTGCCAGGCATATTCACCTTGGACGCAGTGGCAGACGACGTTCATGGTGAACGTCTGGACATCTTCCGGGAGCACCGTGAGTTTCGCGCCGATGTCAGCTTTATCAACGCCAAGGGTTTTGGTGGCAACAACGCCACCGCCCCATTGCTGTCGCCGGAAGTGACCGAAAGGCTGTTGACCCAGCGCCATGGTGAAGCGGCCATGACCCAGTGGCGCCGGCGCCGTGAACAGGTGCAGGAACGTCAGGCCCAATTCGAGGCACAGTCGCAAAGAGGCGAATTTTCGCCGATTTACCGCTTTGGTGAAGGCGTACTGGAAGGCCCCGAGCTTGAAGTCGGCGCCCATGACATCCGGATCCCCGGCTACCACAAGCCCGTATCACTGGATGTCGACAACCCTTTTGGCACGCTCGATCAATAGATGGAACGAGCGTATTGTGCCGGGTCGGCAGCTGTATTTGTCGGCCACGGCGCTTTACAGTAATCTTCCGGCCCCTGACATGCCAAAGCCGTCCAGCCATGCTCGATGGGACAGACGGCTCGTACTCTCAAGGGATATCACCGGCGTGCGCTGACCCGCGGTTGCCCGACGCTTGGGGATGAATGGAGCCTGCACATGAACATCGTGGTGTACCCCGGAACCTTTGATCCGATCACCAACGGCCATACCGATCTCATCGAACGCGCGGCCCGACTGTTTGATCGGGTCATCGTGGCCATCGCGCAAAGCCCGCGCAAGCAGCCGACCCTGCCACTCGATGAGCGGGTCGCCCTTGCCGAAGAGATACTGGTGGATCTGGATAACGTCGAGGTGATGGGGTTCAGCTGTCTGTTGACCCAGCTGGTGGACCGGGTCGGAGCCCGCATCATTCTGCGTGGGTTGCGCGCCGTCTCCGATTTTGAATACGAGCTTCAGCTGGCCAACATGAACCGCGTGCTGGCCCCTCATGTCGAAAGTCTCTTTTTGACGCCCGAAGTCGAGAATTCCTATATTTCATCCACCATCGTGCGTGAAATTGCCCGCCTTGGCGGTGACGTTTCAACGATGGTGCATCCCCGCATCGCCCGGGCTCTGGAAGAGCACTTTCAGAACACCTGATACGGCGAACGGCCTTCGGGTCGGCGGATGACAGCCGCGCAGCGCCCGGGTACGGCGTGCGCGAACCAGGAGGTTACCATGTCCCTGATGATCACCGACGAGTGCATCAACTGCGACGTCTGCGAGCCGGAATGCCCCAACAATGCCATTTCACCGGGTGAAGAGATCTATGTGATCGACCCCAAGCTTTGCACCGAGTGTGTCGGCCATTTTGACGAACCACAATGTCAGCAGGTCTGTCCGGTTGACTGTATTCCCCTTGATCCCGAGCGAGAGGAATCGCGTGAGCAGCTGATGGAAAAATACGAGCGCATCACGGCAGTCGAGAGCTGATACCTGACGCCTCTCGGGCATTGAGTGAGTCAAAACATCGATCGTTTCAAAAAAAGGGCAGCCCGCGGGCTGCCCTTTTTGCATGGTCGAGGGATCAGAAGGTATAGGTGGCAAACAGCTCAAAAAGCTGAGAGGTATTGTCGTTGCCGCCAAAGCGCGAACGTGCGCCATCCTCGGGGAAGGCGACGGCATACACGCCTGACAGGGTCACCTGCTCACTGATGTTCCAGTCGGCATAGAGATTGATCTCCTTTGCAAAATCGGCATCGCTGGCGCCGACGGCCTGTGGGTCATCCAGGCGAAAGCGATAGCCGATGATGCCGGTTTCGAGATCCTCACGTGGTGATACCGACGCCCGCAGCATGTCGATTTTCATGTTGGTATTGAACAACATGTATTCGCCGGTAATCTCGCCCATGAACCAGTTGCCCCACCCGCCGGCAAACTCATAGAACAGGGTGTCGTAGTTTTCGCTGAACCGGGCATGGCGATAGGCGATTTCTGGTGACCAGGGAGCATCCTGAAACGTGTAGGTCGCCTGGACATACCAGCCATCGTCATCGATATCGGCGTTCCGGTTTTTCTGGCTGACATACTGTCCACCCAGTGCCAGGCCCGGCACGCTGGCCAGTGGCTTGCCCTTGAGGCGAACGTTCCAGACATCCATGCCGTCCCGGCCGGCAATATCACTGTTGTAGGTGCGAAACCAGGCGCCCCCGACCTTGGCACGGTCGGTAAAGGTATATTCAGCGTTGACGCCGTTGACCGACGTCTCCTCATCGGGTCCGCCCTGCACGTATTGATCCTGCTCCAGATGGAACAGATCACCGTGCCAGCCGTGGCTGTCGATCGAGGCTATCGCGGTATTCTTGAAGCCCTGACTCGGACCGTTCCAGTAGCCGCCGTACTTGCCGGTGTCGGTATAGCCATCACCGACCAGAAAGCCCTCGCCGAACATGAACTGCTGTCGTCCGAACGAGAAGGTCAGCGCATCTTCTCCCAGCGAATCGGCCAATAGTGTACCGCTGCGCCAGCCGATGTAGGCCCGATCAACGCGTGCGCCTTCCGGGTGATCGGGCGTGGCGCCCGAGGCGTCGCCGTAGGCACTGCCGCGCGTCATGCTACCCACGCCCACAACGCCGGCAAAGACCACACTCTTACCGGTATCGATTTCACCACGCAGCGTCGGGGTGGCCGACAGCTCCCACCAGCTCGGGTGTTTGCCGGTGGGATTGTCACCATCAATACCGCTTGAAGAACCGAAATTGACGTTTCGCGTGGTGGCACCGTAACCGTAGAGCGATAGCCCCCCGCTCAGGCGAATGCCGTTGTCACGATCATTGTACAGCTCATGACGGGCCGTGGGCTCCTGAATACCAGGATCGATATAATCAAGATCCGTGACGGCCTGGGCGTGGGCCAGACCCGTATACCCCATGAAGGTACCGGCCATCACCAGTGGCAGCGAGACTGCCATCCGGCGCGCCTGCACCCGTTGTTGAAATTCCATGATGTTTCCCGAATGTCGATCCCTGACGCCACGCAGGCATCATGCTGCGCCATGCCGGGCCGAGATTATTATGGAGATGCCTACAGTCGGGTGCCTTCCGGTGCACTCGAACTGCCTGACATCCATGTCGCGTGAACAGGATGGAAACCCTGCCCTGAAGCAGGGGTTACCTTAGGCAAATATCCCCACCCTTTAAAGGGTTAATGCTGTTTTCCTAGATCACTGCCGGTCTGCTGACGCCGTGACGCCAGTGTGGCAAGCTCCACGGGTACAAACCGGCCGGTATTCTCATGTCCACTGCTGCACCCCTCTCCTTTCAACAGCGCCTTCACGATGTCTGGCGGCTGTCCTGGCCCATCATCATTTCCAATGCCAGCGTGCCATTGCTGGGGCTGGTCGATACGGCCGTCATCGGTCATCTTCCCCACGCGCGCTATCTGGCCGCCGTGACCCTTGGCAGCACCCTGTTCAGCTTCCTGTTCTGGGGATTTGGCTTTCTGCGCATGGGTACCACCGGCCTGACCTCTCAGGCAGCCGGACGCGGGGAGGATCAGACCATGCGCAATCTGCTCGGTCAGTCCCTGCTCATTGGCGTGATGATCGGGCTGGCATTGATTGCACTGTCGGCACCGCTGATCGATCTGGGGCTCTGGCTGTTGCAGCCTGACAGCGAGGCGACCGCACGGCTGGCCGCCGAATACGCCCATGTTCGTATCTTCTCTGCGCCTGCGGTGTTAATGAATTACGCCATCATCGGCTGGTTTCTGGGGCGCCAGAATGCCCGCGTGACCCTGCTTTTGATGCTGATCACCAACAGCGTCAACATCGTGCTGGATATTGTGCTGGTGGTGGGGCTCGACATGAACATCAAGGGGGTAGCCACCGCTTCGCTGATTGGCGATTACACGGCGCTGACGGTCGGGCTATGGCTGGTGGGACGTGAGCTGAAAACGCTGGGCGGCCGGTTTGACGCCACGCCGCTCAAGCGTCTTAAAGCCTACGGTGAGCTCTTTCGCGTTAACCGCCATCTGTTTGTGCGTACCCTGTGCCTTTTGTTTGCGATGGCCTTTTTTACCTCTCAGGGGGCGCAGCTGGGCGATCAGACGCTGGCTGCCAATGCCATCCTGATGCAGCTGGTCATGATGATCTCCTACGGGCTCGATGGCTTTGCCAACGCCGCCGAAGCACTCACCGGCAAGGCAGCCGGCAGACAGGACTGGCGCGAGTTTGCGCAGTCGGTGCGGGCCTGTGCGGTGTTTTCACTGTTGACCGCCGTCGTGGCGGCGCTGGCCTTCAGCGTTGCCGGCCCTTGGCTGATCGCGCGGCTGACCGATATCGAGCCCATCCGCCAGCTGGCCGGCCATTACCTGCCATGGCTGATCGTCATGCCGCTCATTGCCGTGTGGAGCTATCTGCTGGATGGCGTGTTCATTGGCACCACCGACACCCGGGCCATGCGTGACACGATCATTGTGGCCCTGCTGGTCTATCTGCCGGTCTGGTGGCTGGCCCAGCCCCTGGGCAATCACGGGCTGTGGCTGGCCTTTACGATCTTTACCCTGGTGCGTTCGCTGGGGCTTGGGGCCCTCTATCTGGTCCGGCGTCAGCGTCAGTGGGCAGGCTGATGATCGTGGCCGGCCCCGATCTTTTCATGAATAGACCCCAGGAAAGGGCGATTTTCATGGATTAGCGTCTCATGCTCATTAGCCTAATATGCAGCCCTGCACCTCTATAACGCTGGACGGTGGAATGGCAACGCTCAAGACAGCCCTTAAACACCTGCTGATTGGCCCTTTGGGCAGCCTCTTCTGGGCGCTGCTGGGGCTCATGATCATGCTGACCCTGTTACCGGGCCAACAGGTCTTCGGCGCGATGCAGAGCTACCTGGGATTTCACTCCCTGGTTGAGCTGATCTGTGTGATGGTGACCGTGCTTTCCGCGCTTGCCATTTTCAACAGCTATCGAACGCTTTCTACCCAGTATCTGTGTGTTGGCGCCCTGCTGGGGCTTTCGGCGGTGATGGATAGCCTGCATTTTCTCTCCATGCCCGGCATGCCGGATCTTTTCTCGCCCAACGCCCTGAACAAGGCGATCTACTTCTGGATACTGGGTCGCCTGAGCGCGATCAGCGCGCTGCTACTGCTGTCGCTTTCCCAGCTGTCGGATCAGCCTGCCCGTTTCCCGCGGCTGATATTGGTACTGTTTCTTGCAGCAGGCGTTGTGTCACTGGTAGCCATTTTCGGCTACCCGCAACATCTGCCAGTGCTTTATATTCCCGAGCAGGGGCTGACGCCGCTCAAGGTTACGCTGGAATGGGGACTGGCCGGCATGAGCGTGCTCGCCGGTATCATCCTGCTGCGCTCCTCGCGCCTGCGCCAGCGCCGTGACCGGGAAATGCTCACGGTCGCGGCCTGGATCACAGCGCTGGCTGAAATCTGCTTTACGCTTTACGGCACGGCCAATGATGAGTTCAACGTGTTGGGACACATCTACAAGGCCATCTCCTACCTGCTGATTTTTCGCGCGCTCTTTTTGAGCCATCTGCGCTATCCCTGGCAGGCCCTGAACGATACACGAGTTCGTCTATCCGAACAGGAACAGCGCTGGAACCTTGCCCTGATCGGCTCCGGCACAGGGGTCTGGGACATGAATCTCATCACCGATAAATTGTTCGCTTCCGCACAGTTTCATCAGATTCTGGGCTATCGCAATGGCGCACTGCCCCGCGATGCCCAGGCTTGGCGCGACCGCCTGTTTCATCCCGAAGACCTGCACCAGGTCATCGCAAGCTTTGACGAGCATGTCGCCGGGCACAGTGAACACTGGCGTTGTGAATATCGCTTTCTCGATGCGCACAATCAGTGGCGCTGGCTGCTGGCCAACGGTCAGATCATTGACTTTGATGAAGATCAGCGTCCCACTCGCATCGTGGGCACTGTGACTGATATCCATGCACGCCGTGAACAGGAGCAGCGTCTGGCGGAAACCCAGAAGCGGCTGCAGACCCTTTTTGATACTGCACCCATTGGCATGCTGGTGATCGACACTCAGGGTGTGGTGCATCAGCACAACAGCATGCTGGAACAGCTGCTGACACCACACAGGATTGTGACCGGGCAGGACAGTATCTGGCAGTGGGTAAGCGCCGAAGAGCGCGCAGACGTCCTGCACCACTGGCATGAATGGCAGCAGCAGCCCATCGAGCATCGCCGCGAGAGTACCTGGCACCGTGAGCTTCGCATGAGCCTTTACGGCCATGGGCCCGGTGAGCATCAGCCGCTCTGGGCAGAGTGGGTGATCGCGGCGCTGCCGGAAGAGAACCTTTATCTGCTGCTGATCGAGGATATCAGCGCCCGCAAGCAGGCCACCGAGCTCTTGATCGAAAACTCGAGCCTTTATCGCAGCACATTTGAAAGCGGCAATGCCATCAAGCTGCTGGTAGACCCTGAGAGTGGTGCCATCGTCGATGCCAATATGGCCGCCAGTGATTACTACGGACATTCGCTGGACGCTCTCAAGACGATGCTCATGCATGATATCTCATTGACACCCGTGGCCACGCGTCGTCAGCGCGCCCAGCAGACCCTGATGGAGCGTGAAGGGCATTTCGAGACCCGTCACCGCCTGGCAAGCGGTGCCATTCGCGACGTGGAGGTCTTCGTGGCGGCAGTCGTGATCGGTGGGAGAACGCTGATCTATGAAATGGTGCATGACATTACAATTCGCAAGGAGGCCGAGCAGGGTCTGGTACTGCTGAACCAGCGCCTGTCCCGCGATGGCCTGTATCGTCAGCGCCTCAATGAGCTCAGCACGCAACTGTTCGAGCTCAACGATATTATTGGCGTAGTTCCCCTGCTGGAGGAGTACCTGCCACAGTGCTTTCCTGACACGAGCGGTGAACTGGCCCTGCGGATCGAGGAAATGGATCAGGCTCACTGCATCACCTGGGGCAACGCACTGTCGACACAGCCGGCATTTGAATACCGCCAGCGTCTGACCACGACCACCGGCGCACTGGGCCGCATGATCCTGCAGGCGGCACCGCTGGATGATGAGGATCGCCACCGTCTGGAACGCATGACCGATGAGACTGCGCGCATCCTGACGCTGACGCTGATCAATCTGCGCCTGCGCAGCCAGTTGACCGACCACGCCTATCGTGACGCGCTGACCGGTCTTTATAACCGGCGCTATCTCAATGAGACGCTGCCCGGCCTGCTTGAAAATGCCGCGGACGAGGCGCCGGTATCGCTGGCGCTGCTGGATCTGGACCATTTCAAGCGGCTCAACGACACATGGGGACACGATGCCGGCGACCAGGTGCTGGTGGCACTGGGCGAGATCCTGACCCAGCGACTGCGCGCCACCGACATCTCATGTCGCTACGGCGGCGAAGAGTTCATTGTGGTCCTGCCGGGGGCCTCCGCCAGTATTGCCCTGATGCGTCTCAACGAAGTGCTTGAGCAGTTTGGTCAGTGGTCCATGGAGATCGGCGATGAACGAATCAGTCATCTCACCTTCTCGGCAGGACTGATCGAGGCCCCTCGGCAGGGTTACGATATGGGTGCATTGATTGAAATGGCCGACCAGGCACTTTACAGCGCCAAGCATGCCGGCCGTGGACGTGTGCATCAGGCAGGCGCCGAGATGTTGCGCTCGCAGGGAGATGCTCTTTCATGAGTCCAACGCACAGCGGCCTCTGGCAATCGGTTTCTCCGATATTCATAAAAAACCCCGCCGTCTGGCGGGGCCCTGCTTTCAACGCTCGGGGGTAAAGCTCGGTGGATCACTGGCGGGAAAACTTTCCTGTACCGCCTCGTCCACGCGACCGATGTCACTGTCGATGGCCGGATCCGTCTTCAGGACTTCCGCCTCCTGATCCACGACCAGTCCACCGCTTTCGTCACGCAGGCTATCGGCCGGCACCCAGGTGTGCTTTCCGTCCTCATCCACGAGCTTGATATAGTCGTCTTCTTCGGCCTGGACCCTGCCCAATAGGCGGCCCTGGGTATCGTGGACGTCACGTCCCTGCTCAATCGTCATGATGATGTGCCTCCTGCACCCTGAAACATGAATGGCTATTGCCTTCAGTGACGCTCTATAGCCTGGCACTGCCGGTGGTCATGAAGGGCACAAAATTGTTGATTTATATTTATAAATGCGTTCGAAGCACACTATGACAGCGCGTGGATACTCTACGGGTACAATCCCTTGCACAGCGTTACGCCCAAAACGCGTTATTCATGTCCTCGGTTAAGTATCCGACGATATCGAAGGCGTATTCTGAAAGCTGAATTCCCTTGCCGTGCTTCAGGAGGAAACACATGGCCGATCAAAAGGACAGCATGATCGAGGCGCTGATCAATTATATGGAACAGCATGAGCAGATCATGACCACGGCAGAGTCCTGCACCGCCGGACTGATCGTGTCTGAACTGGCCAGCGTTCCCGGATCAGGACATCTCATCGATAGCGGACTGGTGGTCTATTCCCCCGAGGCCAAGCAGCGCTATCTCGATATCGATGAAGAGATCTTTGAAAAACACTCGCTGACTAGCGAGGTCCTGTCGTGTGAAATGGCAAAGGGGGCGCTCAACAATACGCAGGCCACCATTGCCGTGGCCAATACCGGCATTGCGGGCCCGGCGCCTTCCGATGATGGCATTCCAGTGGGCACTGTCTGCTTTGCCTGGGCATTTCGCACCGATGACGGTGATCACGTATTCTGCGAAACCCGGCGCTTTGACGGCGATCGCAATGAGGTGCGTCTGGCCGCGGCACGCCATGCACTTTCACGCGTCAGTCATTACCATGGGCAGTGTTTGAAAAATTCCACTGACAAGTGAACACGGCTTTATCGATGCCAATCCCTGGCTACGCTGTCAGTAGTAACCACATTCATTGCCTTAAGGATGATGAGCGCCCATGACCACCCAGCAGCAGATTATTGACGCCCTGGCCATCGAACAGAGCTTCGATGCTCAACAAGAGGTCGAGCGACGTATCGACTTCATGGCCAGATACCTGGAAGACACTGGCGCTCAGGCTCTGGTACTGGGAATCAGTGGTGGGGTGGACTCTACCACCGCCGGACGTCTATGCCAGCTTGCCGTGGAGCGCGTTCGCGAGCGTGGCGGCAAGGCTACCTTCTACGCCATGCGCCTGCCCTATGGTGAGCAGCATGATGAAGACGACGCTCAGGCCGCCATCAACTACATCAAGGCGGATGCGCAGCTGGACGTGAATATCAAGCCTTCTGCCGATGGCATGCTCGAAGGCCTTGAGCAGGGTGGCCTTGATTTCAACGACGAGTATCAGCGTGACTTCGTTCACGGCAACATCAAGGCGCGTGCGCGCATGATTGCCCAGTATGCCGTCGCTGGCAGGCATAACGGTCTGGTGGTCGGTACCGACCACGGCGCTGAAGCTGTCATGGGTTTTTTCACCAAGCATGGTGACGGTGCCTGCGATATCACACCGCTGGCCGGACTCAACAAGCGTCGGGTACGTGCCGTGCTCAGCGCCCTCGATGGCCCTGAAGCGCTGGTCAACAAGGTTCCCACTGCCGATCTTGAAACGTTGTCCCCCGGGCGTACCGATGAAGACGCCCTGGGCGTTACCTATAATCAGATCGATGACTTCCTTGAAGGCAAGAAGATTGATGATGACGCGGCGCAGCGTATCATCAGCACCTATGAGCGCACGGCGCACAAGCGCGAACTGCCGCGCGGGCCGTAAGTCCTTTTGATCCTGAAATCCCGATGCTGATGGCATGTTTGAGCGCCCGCGACTTGACGCGGAGCGCTCAAGCATCTGAGATAGCCTCTCACGCAAGGAGGCACACATGCATCAAGAGGATTCCCCTTCAGACGATCGCAACCACCGCGATCGTTATCCACCAGCCAACAGCTGGGCAGATCAACCCCGCGGCGATGCGCCTGAAAAGGACAAACCCCATCATCGGCGCCCTGTACCGCGCTGGCGCGAACAGTTTTATCTCGTCTGGGATCTGATCATCATGGTGCTGGTCTCGGCCAGCCTGCTCCTGATCCTCTTCGATACGCTTTATCTGACCGATACCTTTCGCGCCATGCTCTCGGCGATCTCGCCGTCTCTCGAGCAGGGCGGTGCCTGGCTGCACGAGAACTTCGAGACCATCGATCTCTGGTTTGTCGCCATCTTCGTGATCGATGTACTGGGCGGCTGGGCCTTTGCGATCTGGGACAAGCGCTATCACCGCTGGTTTTTCTACCCGTTCGTCCACTGGTATGACGTGCTCGGCTGCATCCCGGTCGGCGGACTGCGCATGCTGCGCATCCTGCGTGTCATCGGGCTCCTGATTCGACTGCAGCGCACGCGCCTGATCGATATTCGTACCTGGGGCATTTACCGGTTTTGCTACAAGTACTACGAGATCGTGCTGGAAGAACTTTCCGATCGCGTGATCGTGCGCATCCTGACCGATGTGCAGGAAGGCTTTCTATCCAAGGGCAATCTATCGCGCCGCGTCACCGACGAGGTATTGCTGCCCCGCAAGCAGCAGCTTATCGATGACGTTTCTCTTCGCGTACAGCGCGTACTGGGTGAAAGCTATGCCCATCACCGCGACGACATCAACACCTGGGTCAGCGGTCTGATTCATCGCGCCGTGACGGAAAACCCCACCATTCGCAGCCTTCAGCGTCTGCCCATGGGCGCCCAGGTGGTCGAGGCCATGGATGAAGCGATGGCTGATGTGGCCAGTCGCCTGATCCGGGAAGCGGTCATCGGCATTCGCTCACCGGATTTCCGCTCCCTGATCGAAGAGCTGGCCAACCGCACCATTTCTCGCAGCGTGCCCGCCAGCACCAGTGACTATCAGGCGCTCGAGCAGGTACTCGTCGAAGTGCTGGATGTGCTCAAGAGTGAGGTGAAGGTGCAGCGCTGGAAGGAGCGCTACAACTAGTGCAAAGACGATGGCGGCGTTGCGTCACAGGGCGCTACGTCGCCGTTGTCGGCTCGCGACGTCGCCAGTACAGCAGCGGTATCCCAAGCATCACGATCGAGACACCGATGACACCACCGGCGCCGGCATTGAGAAGGCTGGCATATACCAGCCCCGCACAGACCAGACAAAACAAAATGGGCGTCAGCGGATAAAGCGGCACGCGAAACACGCGGTCTCCACCATCTCCTTCCCTTTGACGCAGTACCAGCAGTGAAATGCCCACCAGCAGCAGAAAGCCCCAGAAGACCGGCGCCGTGTAATCCACCATGGCTTCAAAGCCGTCGCGATGCAGATCGCCCAGCGCCACCAGTACCAGCGACAGGATGCCCTGTACCACCAGCGCATTGGCCGGGTTGTTACCACGCTGACTCCACATGCCCAGCCGCTTCAAGGGCGGCAGATCACGCCCCAGCGCATAGTAGACCCGCGCCCCGGTAAAGAGCGTCGCGTTCAGCGTAGAGAGCGTAGCGGCCATCACGATCACCGTCATCGCCAGTGCCCCGGTATCGCCCAGAATGACCTGCATCATGTTCGAGGCCACCGCCTCGCTGTTTCGAAGCCCTTCCAGCCCGAGCACGCCCAGATAGCTCAGATTGATCAGGACATGCAGTACGATCAACAGCACGGAACCAATCAGTAGCACACTGGCCATGTCACGCTGTGGCTGGCGCATGTCGGCCGACAGATAGGCCGCCTCGTTCCAGCCACCGTAGGTGATCAGGACAAACACCATGGCCATGCCCAGCGCCGAAAGCCCCTCACCCATCGGCGCACTGCTGCGCTGGGACAGGGTGTGGCTCTCCATGCTGCCAAGCCCCAGCACGATCACACCCAGCATCAACGCCACGGTCAGCAGAGTAAAAAGACGCTGTACCATGCGCCCCTGATGGGTGCCGGCCACGTTGACGAGGGTAAAGACCACAATGGCCAGACCTGCGTAAAGCGCCGGGCCATGCTCGCCGAGCGAGAAGAGTGTGCTGGCATAGTCGCCGAACACGAAGGCCACGGCGGCAATGCCGCCGGTCTGGATCACCGTGCCGCGCGCCCAGCCAAAGAGAATCGCCACCCGCTGGCCCAGGGCGCGGGAGAGGAAATGATACTCGCCCCCGGCATCGGGATAGCGTGAAGCAAGCTCTGCATAGCACAGCGCACCGATCAGCATTACCACGCCGCCCGCCAGCCATACCCCCAGAAAGGCCCAGCTGCTGTCAACGTGACCGGCGACCAGCGGCGGCGTGCGAAAGGCCCCCACGCCAATCACCACGCCCATCATGATGGCGACGGCATCAAACACGCCCAGATAGCGACGCACGCCGGTCACAGCGTTCGCGCTCATGAGCGATCAGGACGCACGCTCGGCCTGCCAATCCGTGTCTACCTTCTCTCCGGGACCTTCCAGTGCCTCGATGGGTTCAACGGCCTCGATGCGATCCTGCGTGACACGCCCGTAAAAGCGCTGCTGGCGTTCACCATCGGCCAGGGTAAAGGCAATCCGATCCCCCTGCAGCCGCGCATCGCCCACGGTCAGCGCCTGTCCATCACGCTCTGCCGTGGCCCGAAGCTCCTGATAGCGCTGCGACAGCGTCAGGCTCACGGGGGTGTCCCCCTGCGTGATCTGCCATTCGCCCTCGACGCGAGCCGGCACGTGCCAGAGATAGACAGTGCGACCATCAATGCTGCGCTGCTCATCGCTTTGCCAGTCTCCCATGTCAAAGGCATGCGAGACTACCCGCGTACCCGGCGCCATGTCGGCCAGAATTTTGGGCCGCAGCTGCTGATTGATGGTCGGCAGCAGATACAGGGTCAAAACGTCGGCATCGGCAATGGACGTGTCGAAAAGATCCTCCTGGCGAAACTCGACGCGCTCGGTCACCCCTTCACGCCTGGCATTGTCGTTGGCCTCGCGGATGCGCTCGGGATCAATATCCACACCAAGCACCTCGGCGCCCTGCCTTGCGGCCGCAATTGCAATGCGCCCATCGCCGGAGCCCAGATCGATCACGCGATCTCCCTCGCTGACCGCCCCCATCTCCATCATGCCGGCCACGACCGTGTCGGGGGTGGGCACATAGGGCACGTCAAGCTCGATGCTGGCGGCCATTTCGACGTTATCGGCAGCCTGCTGTTGCGCCTGGGCCACTGATACCAGGCCCAGCGTGGTCATCAACAGCCCGACACCGATGACGCCGTGTACCGTATGCTTCTTGTATTTGTTGCAGGACTTGAAGGACATGACTCACAGACTCCCTGGCAATTCCATCATGAAGAGGCGTTCACAACGTACTCATTGAGCGTGCGTTGAAATCCGGCACCTCGCCACTGCCTTCAACAAGGTTTCAGCAGGGCCTGACGCCCTGCAGGTCCGTGTCATGCTTCTGCTCAGCGGGACAGGTGATCGGGGCGGGTCGCCATTTTCCCCAGGGTATCGTCACGCCGGATCAGGCCGTGCCATACCACGGCCAGCAGCACATGACCGACAATCAGAACGCCCAGGGTCCAGGCCATCCACACATGCCACTGGGCGGTCAGCTCGGCAAGTCCTGCCATTTCGCGCCCCCCGCTCATGAGCTGTGTCCCGAACACCTGCAGCGGCCGGCCAGAGGCCCAGTTCATGGTCAGCCCCAGAAGCGGCACGATAATCATCAGCAGATACAAAAGAAGCTGACCGAAGGCGACCAGCATCTCGGCGCCCCGGTCATGGGGCGGACGGTTGGAAAGATTGCACAGCCCCCACGTTGCGCGCAGCGCGATCAGCAGCATCAGGACAAACCCGATGCTCTTGTGGCTGCCCACCATAAAGGAGACCCAGGGCGCGCGGCCGACCAGATTGGCGGCGATCATGCCGGCAAACTGCCACAGCAGCAGTGCCGCCATCAGCCAGTGAAAAAGGCGGCTGATCCGCCCATAATATTCACGTGTATCTCGCCAGGCGATGGAAGGCACAAAAGGCTCCTTGGAACATGGGGCACGCGACACGCGCGACAGTCAGGCCTACAGTAGTGCAACGGGCTTGTCTGGTGCTGAAAAATGCCTTTGAAGGCGTCCATCCCCCTCGTACTGCAGATGTGTATTACCATACCGCCTGCCTGCCATTTCACCGGGAACATGATGCACCAGCCTTCAGCCCTCTCTCCGCGCTTTCCTGCCGCGATCCTCATACCCGTGATACTGATCTGCATGTTGCTGACCGCCTGTGGCGCACCCAGCATGGCACCATCGGAGCTGGTGCTGCGCGAGCAGGCGCCGCTGGCAGGGCTTGAGCACGATCAGGACAGCCCGGGCCGATGGCCGGATGCCCGGTGGTGGCACGAGTTTGATGACCCGCAACTCAATGGGCTGATCGAGCGTGCCATGCGCGAGGCGCCGTCGCTGGACAGTGCCCGCGCGCGTTTTGACACCGCCTCCCGCCAGCTTGAAGGCCGCCAGGCGGATATGAGCGCACAGCTTGAAGGCAGTGCGCGGGCCAACCAGAGCATCAGCCGCACCGACCTTGAATACCCAGCGCTCGGGCTGCCGGGGTTTGAGACCGGCAACGCCGGGGAGAGCCAGCGCAGCAATGTGGGGCTGGCCACGCTCTCGTTTGGCTGGGAGTTCGACTGGTGGGGCAAAAAGCGTGCCGCCATCGAGGCCGCCATTGATCAGCGCCACGCGACACGACTGGAGCAGGCCGCCGCCGCCAGCGCGCTGCAGGCGGGCATTACCCGCGCCTACATGGACTGGCAGCTGCGCCAGGCTCAGCTGTCATCGCTTGATGCCCTGCTGAGCGCGGCGCGCGACAGCGTGCGCATCACCGATCTGCGCGTGGCGCGTGACATCGAAAACCCCGCCCGGCTGGACCAGGCCCGCGAGCAGCTCTCCCTGCTTGAACAGCAGCGCGCCCAATTGAACGGTGCCGCCCGCCAGGATCAGGTGCAGCTGGCAGCCCTGATAGGGGTGTCTCCCGATCAGCTTGACGATCTGACCCCGCGGCCGCTGCCGGCGCTGGATACCACCCTGCCGCAGAATGCAGGTCTTGAGCTGATCGCGCGCCGTCCGGACATCATGGCCAGCCGCTGGCAGGTCGAGGCCGGCATGCGCGGCATTGATCAGACTCGTGCGGATTACTACCCCAATGTCAGCCTGTCGGCGCTGGCAGGCTTTCTGCGCGTGCATCCGCTGGGCTCCGGACGCAACGAGGATGTCTCGGTGGCATCAATCGGCCCGGCCGTGACGCTGCCCATCTTCGAAGGTGGCCGGCTCGACGCGCGCTATAACGCCAGCCGCGCGCAACTTGACACCGCCATTGCCGATTACAACCAGCGTGTCGTGGACGCCGCACAGGACGTGGCCCGTCACACCGTCACGATGGATCGAATCGAGGAGCAGCGCAGGGCACAGACGCAGGCACTGGAAAGCTTCCAGCATCGTCTTCAACTGGCCCGCGAGCGTGACGCGCGCGGTGTCGAGGATCCGCGCTCGCTGATCGAGGCGCAGCAGGGCCTGATTCGTGAACAAATGAACCGTCTGGCGCTTGAGGGCGAACTGCTGGATACCCGAATCCAGCTGATCCATGCGCTGGGCGGGGGCTATCATGGGCGCGTCCCCGAACCTGATGCGCGTTATCTGAAGACTGGAACTGCAACCGATGGCCCATAAGTCCGAGCACACGACCGACCCTGCCGCTCCCGAGCATCCCACCCATGATGACGACCAGAGTGAAGCACCGGTGTCGCGCAAAAAGCGCAATGTCATTTTGCTCATCATCGCCCTGGTATTCGTGCTGGCCGGCATCGGCTGGTATCTGCTGGACGCACTGGTCCTCAGCACTCGGGTCATTACCGATGACGCCTACGTGCAGGGCGATCAGGTCAATATCTCCGCGCAGATCAACGCCACCGTCACCGCCATCAATGTCGAGGACACCGAACCGGTCAAGCGTGGCCAGGTGCTGCTTGAGCTCGATGACAGCGACACCACCAACGCCCTTGATCAGGCTGCCGGGCAGCTGGCGCAGGCCGTGCGCAGGTATCGCCAGCAGCTGGCGCAGGCCATACAGCTGGACGCTGCCACCGTCACGGCGCGTACCCGGCTTGAGCGCGCCCGTGACGAATACCAGCGCCGCCGGCCGCTGCTGGCACAACGCGCCGCCTCAAAAGAGGAAGTCGACAGCGCCCGACGTCAGTATGACGCCGCCCAGGCCCAGTTTGAGCAGGCCCAGGCCCAGGCGCGCGCGGCACACGCCCTGATTGACGGCAACGATCTCTGGCACGACCCGGGCGTTATGCAGGCACGCGGCGCCTATCGCAACGCCTGGCTTGCGCAGGACAGAACACGCGTCGTCTCGCCGGTGGAAGGCCATGTGGCCAGCCGGCAGGTGCAACTGGGCCAGAGCGTGCAGGCCGGACAGCCGCTTCTGACAGTCGTACCGCTGCATGAGCTGTGGGTCGATGCCAACTTCAAGGAGACGCAGCTGGGGCGGGTACGCATCGGGCAAGCCGCGACGGTAACCACCGACTTTTATGGCGATGACGTGGTCTATCACGGCCACGTGGCCGGGCTCTCGGCGGGCACCGGCTCGGCGTTTTCCCTGTTGCCGGCCCAGAATGCGACCGGTAACTGGATCAAGGTGGTTCAGCGCGTGCCGGTACGCATCACACTCGATGGTGACACGCTTGATACCCATCCGCTGCGGATCGGGTTGTCGACCTATACCCGCATCGAGCTGGAAGATGGCAGCGGCGAGCAGGTGCTGGCTTGTCCCCCCGGCGTGCGCAAGCCGCAGCGCACCGAGGTGTTCGATGCCCGTCAGCGCCAGGCCGATACCGCCGCCATGGCCATCATTCGCGACAACGCCGGTGATCTCCTCGACGCCTCAAGCAACAGCGCGACGCCATGAGCGAGACAGCCACCACCTCCCGCGAGCAGGAAGCACTGCCGCCCCTGCGGGGCGTCAAGCTGGTACTGCTGACGCTGGCGATGGGGCTTGCCACCTTCATGGAGGTGCTTGATATCTCCATCGTCAATGTGTCGGTGCATACCATCGCCGGCAACATGGGCGTGAGCATCAGCGAGGGCACCTGGGCGATCAGCGCCTATGCGCTCTCCAGTGCCATCGCCCAGCCGCTGACCGGCTGGCTGGCGCGCCGCTTTGGCGAGGTGCGCCTGTTCTGCACCTCCATATCTCTCTTTATCGTATTTTCGGCCCTGTGCGGAATGGCCAACAGCATGCTCATGCTGGTGGTCTTTCGCCTGCTCCAGGGCGCGGTCTCCGGGCCACTGGTGCCGCTGACCCAGACACTGCTTCTGAAGAACTACCCTTCCGAAAAACGCAGCATGGCCATCGGGCTGTGGGCGATGACTGTGGTGGTAGCGCCCATCTGCGGACCGATTCTGGGCGGCTGGCTGACCGACAACTACTCCTGGCCGTGGATTTTCTACATCAACATCCCGGTCGGCATCCTCTCGCTGGTACTCAGCCTGTGGCTGCTGCGCGGGCGTGAATCAAAGACTACCCGTGTGCCGGTGGACGTCATCGGGCTGGGACTTTTGATCGTGGGCGTGGGTGCGCTGCAGTTCATGCTCGACAACGGCAACGACCATGACTGGTTCGCCTCACCCATGATCGTGACGCTGGGCATTGTGGCACTGGTGGGCATTACCTTCCTGGTGGCCTGGGTGCTGATGCACCGCCGCCCGGTGGTCAATCTGCGCCTGTTCGGTCAGCGCAACTTCGCTGTGGGCACACTGTGTCTGTCGCTGGGCATGTTTGCCTTCTTTGGCAACACCGTCATCACTCCCAACTGGGTACAGCAGGTCATGGGCTACAACGCCACATGGGCGGGCCTGGCCGTGGCACCCATCGGCATACTGGCACTGTTTGCCTCACCACTAGTGGGGCGCTTTCAAAGCCATTTTGACCTGCGCGTGCTGGTCACCGTGGGCTTTGGGATCTTTGCCTTCTGCTCGTTCTGGGCGGCGGGCTTCAACAGCCAGATTGCCTACAGTGAGCTGGCCATGCCCCGCCTCATCATGGGCGCGGGCGTGGCGTTCTTTTTTGTTCCCATCAACCAGATCATCTTTGCCGGGCTCAGGGATGATCAGATTGCGGACGCCTCGGGGCTTTCCAACTTCTGTCGAACGCTGGCCACCAGTATCTCCACGGCGGTGTCGGTCACCCTCTATGACCACCGCAGCATCTATCATCATGCCCGCCTGACCGAGTCGGTTGTTCCCGGCAGCCCTGCCACCGAGCACTACCTGGATCGTCTGGGCGCACTGGGCCTGCAGGATCAGGGCGCCTGGGCCCTGATGAACGAGACCGTCAATGCCCAGGCGGCCACCATGGCGTTCAATGATGTCATCTGGATATTTGGCATTATCTTCATCATTACCACGGCCCTGATCTGGCTGGCACGGCCACCCTTCCCCGCCGGCGGGCCGATGCACTGATACCCCGCAGCCTAACTTTTGCATTAAGCAGTATTTCAGGGTGTGTGCCACACTGAAAATGCCCGGCAAGGTCGGGGCATGGTAGCTGCCGACACCTGCTCCCTTGTGCCGGCCCCGCATCGGCGTTCGTCACTCGCCACACTCGCTCGGCAATATCCAGACGTTATCTTCTTTTCCAACCGTATTGGCACGGAGGCCATCATGGTGAAAAAACATACGACCCATCAGGGTAATGGTGAGGTTTACGGCACCCAGAACAAGGGCACTGCCCCCGGCGGAGGCTGGGGCGCCCTGAGAGCCGTTGAGGAGCATATGCTGCGTCAGCAGGTGCCCTTTGTCGGCAATGCGCTGATGCTGTCGATGAACAAGCATCATGGTTTCAAGTGCCCCAGCTGCGCCTGGCCCGACCCCATCAAGCCCGCCATGGCGGAGTTTTGTGAAAACGGTGCCAAGGCTGTGGCCTGGGAGGCGACCCGCAAGCGTGTCGGCCCGGATTTCTTTGAACGCCATACGGTCAGTGAACTCTCCAGATGGAGTGATCACGAGCTTGAAAACCAGGGGCGCCTGACCCATCCCATGCGATATAACGCCGCCACCGACAAGTATGAGGCTGTCAGCTGGGAGGATGCCTTTCAGGACATCGGCGAAGAGCTCAAAAGTTATGAAGACCGCTGGCGCGTGCACCTTTATACCTCGGGCCGTGCGCCCAACGAGTCTGCCTTCATGTTTCAGCTGTTCGGACGCATGTACGGTATCAACAACTTTCCCGACTGCTCCAACATGTGCCATGAGACCACCACGGTCTCGCTGCCCGACAGCCTGGGCGTGGGCAAGGCCACCACGATTCTGGATGATTTCGACCATACCGATGCAGTCTTCATCTTCGGCCAGAATACCGGCACCAACAGCCCGCGCATGATGGGCAACCTGCATGAACTGGTCGGCCGCGGCGGTGCCGTGGTGACCTTCAATCCACTGCGCGAGAAGGCACTGGTACGCTTTGCCAACCCGCAGAGCCCGATGGACATGCTGAAACCTTCCGGTACCACCATCAGCTCACAGTACCATCAGGTACGCATCGGCGGAGACATCGCCGCCATCCAGGGCCTGTGCAAGGTCGTGATCGAGGCCGATGACCGGGCCCGCGAGCGCGGCGAAAAGCGCATTCTCGATCATGAGTTCATCGAGGCGCATACCCATGGATTCGAGGATTACGCCGACCACTGTCGTGCACTCGACTGGGCACGCATCGAGCGCCATTCGGGCCTGACGCGCGAGGCAATCGAGCAGGCGGCCGATGTCTACATGAAGGCCGAACGTGTCATCTGCTGCTGGGGCATGGGCATCACCCAGCAAAAGCATGGTGGTGACGGTGTGCAGCAGATCGTCAATCTGTTGCTGCTGCGTGGCAACATCGGCCGTCGCGGCGCCGGCGCCTGTCCGGTGCGCGGTCACTCCAACGTGCAGGGCGACCGGACGGTGGGGATCTACCAGAAGCCGAAGGAAGCCTTTCTCAGCCAGCTCGACAAGGTCTTTGATATCCAGTCGCCCCGGCGTCCCGGCGCCGATGTGGCCGAATGCTGCGAGCAGATCGTCGCCGGCAATGTCGATGCCTTCATTGGTCTTGGCGGCAACTTTTTCCGCGCGATCCCGGATATCGACCGGGTGGCCGAGAAGACCCTCAATACGCTGAAGATGACGGTACAGATTTCGACCAAGCTCAACCGTAGCCATCTGATTCATGGCAGGAAGGCTTTCATCCTGCCGTGTCTGGCCCGAACCGAGAAGGACGTTCAGGCCGGCGTGTTGCAGACGGTGACCATTGAAGACGGCATGAGCAACGTCAATGGCTCCACCGGACAGATCGAACCGGCCTCCCCCCACCTTAAATCCGAGACAGCGATCATTGCCGGTATCGCGCGCGCCACGCTGCCGCCGCACACGAAGGTCGACTGGGAATGGCTCAGCGAGGATTACGCCCGCATTCGCGATCGCATCGAGGCGGTCTTTCCCACCATGTTCAAGGATTACAACGCGCGCGTGGGCACCCCCGGCGGCTTTCATCTCTACAACGCCGCCCGCGAACGGGTCTGGGAGACCGAAAGCGGCCGGGCCAACTTCCTCTACCCGGGCGATACGCTGGATTCGAGCATGAGCTCGCCGGATGCCGAACACTTCCAGCTGATTACCACCCGCGGGCACGATCAGTTCAATACCACGGTGTACTCGCTCGATGACCGCTACCGCGATGTCTACGGTACACGCATGGTAGTCATGATGAACCCGGCCGATATCGAGCGACTCGGCCTTGAAGAGGGCAACCTGATCGAGTTTCGCGCCGTGGCAGAAGATGGCATCGAGCGGCGGGCCTCGGGCTTTCGGGTCATGCCCTATGATGTTCCCGAAAAATGCGCGGCGGCCTACTACCCCGAAACCAACGGCCTGATTCCGATTGCCAACCGCGACGAGCGCAGTCATACCATTGCGGCCAAGTCGGTTCCGGTGACCATCCATCTGATGGATACCGAGCAGGTGCAGCAACAGACCGGTGTGCTCGCTTCTGCCTGAGCCTCCAACAGGTACATTCTGACCGACAGGGCCCTGCCAGTGATCTGGCAGGGCCCTGTTGTGTCACATTGCCAAAGGCTTAAGGATGGCGCTGAAGGCATGTGCCACAATGCCTGCATCACTTTGTTGGCCAAAAGATTACGGAGACGATGCCATGATTACCGTCTACGGCGACTATCGCTCGGGCAACTGCTACAAGGTCAGACTCACGCTGGCCCTGCTGGACATTGGCCACCGCTGGTTCGATGTCGATTTTCTGACCGGCGAAACCCGCAGCGACGACTTTGCTACCCGCAATCCTGCACGCCGTGTGCCCATGCTGGAACTGCACGACGGGCGCACCCTGGTGGAATCCAACGCCATCCTCTATTACCTGGCCAGCAACAGCGACCTGGTACCTGACGATGATTTCGATCGGGCCCGCATGCTGCAGTGGATGTTTTTTGAGCAGCATCGCCACGAGCCGTCTTTGTCGGTCGCCCGCCTGATTCACTGGTATCAGGGCGACCCGAGCGAGCGTCTTGAAGAGCTGACGGCCCGGCAGGAAAGCGCCCGTCAGGCGCTGGATATCATGGAACAGACGCTGAGCCTTCAACCCTTTCTGGCCGGCGAAACGCTGACACTTGCCGATATTGCGCTGTTTGCCCACACCCACATCGCCGACCAGGCCGGCCTTTTGCTGCTGGACTGGCCCCATGTGGTGAACTGGTGCGGCCGCATCGAGGAGATCCCCGGCTTTATCTCGATGCAGGATATCCCCGATGAGGACACGCTTGTATCGATGACATGATGACGCCGGAAAATCTCGCGTTTTATATGCTCACATCCTTAAGCATTCATGGTATTGGACGATAACGGTAGAAAGCCACAGGCGGGCACTGATCAATGTGCAGGGTCATTTCCTGCCATGGTCAGGGCACAAACGTCATTTCAACGATATCCAAGACATCATGACCGAACCATCCCAGGAAGGTGCTGGCGTACTGTTTGCCCGCCAGCCCATCCATGATCGCCAGCTGGCGCTGGCCGGCTATGAACTGCTGTTTCGTCCCTATGGTGGTGGCCCCATCGTGGCGGCGGACTTTGATGGCAATCGCGCTACCAGCCAGGTATTGATCAATGCCTTTACGGCAGCCGATATTACCCAGGTCTGCGACCACCAGCCCGCCTACGTCAACTTTACGGCCGACAGCCTGATTCAGGATATTCCCTTTGACTCTCGCACACTGATCATCGAGATTCTGGAGGATGTCACCGACACCCCCGAGATCATCGAGGCGTTGACGCGTTTGCGTGAGGAAGGCTACGTCATGGCACTCGATGACTACACCCTCGGTGATGCCAGCCATCCGCTGCTGCCCTTTGTCGATGTGGTGAAACTCGACTACCCCTTCTATACCCGCGAGACACTGACCGAGGCGATCCGGGCCCTCAAGGTGCGATACCCGAACCTCCAGCTGCTGGCCGAAAAAATCGAGACACAGGAAGACTACCGCATTGCCAGAGATGCCGGGTGTACCCTTTTCCAGGGGTATTTTCTGGCTCGTCCGGAGCCCGTATACGGCCGGGTCATGCCGGTCAATCAACTGAATACCCTGCGACTTCTGGCCGAGCTTAATGCGCCGGATATCTCGATGCGCGACATGGCCGAAACCGTACAGCGTGATCCCTTCCTGAGCGTGCGCCTGTTGCGCATGGCCAACTCGGCCTTTGCCCAGCAGAGCCGGCCGGTCACTTCACTGCATGGTGCCGTCATGGCGCTGGGGCTTTCGCGCATCCGAAGCCTGGCAAGCCTTCTGGTGCTGTCACGCTTTGACGACAAGCCCCATGCCCTGCAACAGCTGACCATGCAGCGTGCCCACTTCTGCCATCATCTGGCGCATCAGCTGCCGGGGCAGATCAGCGAAATGGGCTTTACCGTCGGCCTTTTCTCCTGCCTCGACAGCTTCATGGATCAGCCGCTTGAAGAGATCCTGGACAGCATTCCCGTGCATCCCGATATCGAGACCGCCCTGCTGCATCACACCGGTGCGCTGGGGCTGATTCTCAAAACCGCCATCGACTATCAAAAGGCCCGGTGGGAGATGATCGACTGGCCTCATCTGGCACGACTGGGGCTATCAGCCGAACAGGTGGCCTGCGCCTATCAGCAGGCGCTGGCGCAGACTCCCCGGCAAACATAAAGGCTGTCATACGCCGGATCATGGCCTTTTAGACCGGCAAGCCATATAACGCCCATAATGTCCTATACTCGCCCCCCTGATGTCGGCATATACAAACTGCCGATGGCACGACAGGGAAGGTTGTATGCTCATCTCCGTACAGGCGCTTCGCGCGTTTGCCGCCTGGCTTGTGGTCTTTCACCACTTCATGCAGGTCTTTTTCAATTTCGAGGCCGACACCCCGGCCGGACAGCTGTTCTCCACTCGCGGTCAGATGGGGGTGGATATCTTTTTTGTCATCAGTGGCTTTGTGATTTACATCACCACGGCCGGACGCTCGATGAACACCCTGCGCTTTTTATGGCAGCGCGCGGCACGCATCGTGCCGGTGTACTGGTTCTATACCGCCGTGACGACGGCTATCCTCTTTTTTGCCAGCGACCTGATGCCGGACTATGGGCTTGATCTTCCCTCGCTGATCATGGGGCTATTGTTCATTCCCAACGAAAACCCGGCAGGCTTTGGCGACTACCCCATCCTGCCGGTGGGCTGGACGCTCAATTTCGAGATGATGTTCTATCTGATCTTTGCCCTTTCCTTCCTGCTGCCGGCACGTGCCAGACTCTGGGCCGTGATCGTGATGATCGCGCTGCTCAACCTGGCGCTGTCACGGCTGGACATGATCAGCAGTTTCTATGCCGACCCCATCATCTACGAGTTTCTGCTGGGCCTTGGCGTGGGCATGCTCTACCACCATGGCAGGCTGGCGCCGGCGACGACGCGCAGCCCCTGGATTCTTCTGGCGCTGGGATGTGTGGCGCTCATGCTTTGCTTTACCGACCAGTCAGCCTGGCGACTGGCCGTGTGGGGATTACCGGCAGCGCTGCTGGTCATTGCCATGATTCGTCTTGAGCCGATCTTTACGCGCTGCCACGGCCTGCGCCGGATGGGCGATCAGTCCTATTCCGTCTATCTGGTCCACGTCATCGTGCTGTGGCTGGCCAATGCCCTGCTGCATGAGCACTGGGGGCTGCCGGCCTGGCTGACGCTGGCCATCAGCGTGGTGATCATTGCCATGCTTTCGTGGGTAAGCTTCGAGCTGCTGGAAAAGCAGCTGGCGCGCTGGCTCAAGCCGCCGCGCCGCTCACCCCAACCGGCCTGACAGCGGCCTGACAGCGGCCTAGCCGCAGTTAAAGGACTGAATCACGCCCTGCTCGTTGACGCGAATGTTCAGGCGATCCTCGTGATAATCCATGGTCTGCATGGTATCCGGCGCCAGCACACGAAACTGCCGGGCCTGGCTTTGGTCCACGATCTGCTGGCGCACGTCCTGATCAAGCCGGGCGCCGGTCAGCCCCTTGAGACGATCGGCACCGCAGGCCTGCTGCGCCCTGTTCTCGGCAGCATCACCCGAGGCACCCTGTGACGCGCTGTTGGTGCTGGCGTTCGCCGGCGGTGATGGCGCGTCATCACTCCCGCCCCACCAGGCGCAGCCGCCCAGTCCCAGCAGGGCCGTCATGGCAGCAAAGAGCAGAATGTGTTTCATGGCGTACTCCGATCAGCAAAAGGATTAACGGTATTGGCCAGTGGCGGTGGCAGCGACAGGACGTCATCTTCAGGCACTGTCTGCCGCAACGCCAGCCCGAGGCGGTAGAGCTCGGCCTCCTGACGCTCATTGCCCAGCAACGACACATTGATCGGCACCCCGGCACGGGTCACGCCCATCGGCAGCGTCAGCTCGGGAAAGCCGGTGGCCGAGGCAATGTAGCCCAGCGCAAACGGCTCACGGGCCGTGCACTCGTAATCGTCACTGTCCTGCCGCCTCAGCGGCGGCGCCGGACAGGCCTCGGTGGGAAAGATCAGGGCATCCAGATGATTGGCCATCATGAAGTGTGACAGCTGCTCGCGAAGCTCGGGGATGCGACGCGAGATTACCTCCAGATAGGCAGGTGAACCTTCCAGACGCTCATGCAGGCGATGCTGCATGCCACGAATGCGCTGCGGTGTGACCGGCGGGTTGTCCCGCTCATGCTGGTTGAGTGCCTCGCATCGCGCCATGATCTCCTGAAGCGTATGGGGCTGTGTGTCATCAAACTGGCGCAGATAGCGCTCCAGCTGGGGTTGAAACTCGGCCTCGTGCACCGGGCCCACGGTGATGGGCCAGAGATCGAGATAGTGGGCATCCAGCGTGACCTGCACCGTTGAAGCGCCCTGTGCCTGAACATGCTCAAGCGCCCGGGCAAAACGTGCCTCGATCTGCGCGTTGCCGGCCTCGCGATGCTCGATCACGCCAAGGCGTATGCCTTCAAGCGGTGCCTGACGCGATGGCAGGGTCAACGCTGACATATCCTCAAGTGGCGCCCGGGCATTGAACGAGGTCGCCTCATCGGACGGATCCTGACCGGCCATGGCCGCCAGCACCCAGGCGTTGCCCTGAACGGTGCGTGTCAGGGGTGCCGGCGTATCAAAGGACAGCGCCAGCGGAATGATACCATCTCGGCTGACGCGCCCCAGCGTTGGGCGCATGGCCACAAGCCCCGTGGCATGGGCCGGGCCGCGCACGGAGCCTTCGGTATCGGTACCGATGGCAAAGGGGGCAAAACCGGCGGCGACCGCCGCCGCCGAACCACTGCTCGAACCCAGCACACTGCGATCCAGCCGCCAGGGATTGCGGGTAAAACCGCCCCGTGAGCTATAGCCGGGGTTGCCGTAGCTGGCGGCAAATTCGGTCATGTTGGTCTTGCCCAGCACAATGGCGCCAGCGCGCTCAAGGCGCCGGACCACCTGCGCACTGTCCCGGGGATAGGCCCGGGCAAGCACCATCGAGCCACCCGAGGTGGGCAGCCCTTTCACATCGATATTGTCCTTGACCACGAAGGGGATGCCATAGAGCGGTCCATGACCGCCCTCGTCACGGTGACGATCAAGCTCGTGAGCCCGGGCAAGGGCACCGGGCGCCAGATCCAGCATGGCGTTGATGGCAGGCCCCTGGTCGTCCAGCGTCCCGATACGGGCAAGGTAGAAGCGGGTGAGCTGTTCGGAGGTGATTTCGCCGCGATCGAGCATGCCGCGCAGTTCCGGTAGCGTTCTGTGCGCCAGTCCCAGCGACGAGGATGGCGCTACGCTGGCGTGAGCGAAGGCGCCAGTAACAGCGGTCGTAATCAGTATCGCGACCAGCCGTGCCGTTTGGCGCCAGCGGGCAAAACCATGGGCAGTGTCACGCATGCCGGGCGCTCCGTTGCAAATCCAGCAGGCATCCTGACGTGCGCCCCCGGCGACCATCAAGTAAAGAAATGCTGAATGCCTGGATCAGCCTGGTATCAGCGCCAGCCACAGTCCGGGCCCGGCGCCGCTGCGCGAGGTGATGGTGACAAGCCCACGGGCTTCCAGCTCCGAGGCGGTGCGGCGCACCAGCGCGTGCGCCACACCCAGCTCACGGGACAGCCGGCCGCTGTCCAGATGTGCGCGCCCGGCCGCCTCGTTTGCCTCCAGCCGCTCCAGCAGCAGCGCGGCCAGTCCATCAATTCCCGGCTGACGCTGCAGCCAGCCCTCCAGCCGCGAGAGCTGCGCGGGTGTGAGTTGATCGAGCGCCATCAGGCCAGCCGCTGGCTTTTTTCAAGGCGAATGGCCACCGACTTGGAGTTGGGCGTGTTGCTCTTGATGCCCACGCTATCGAGCGGAATCAGCGGGTTGGTTTCGGGATAGTAGGCCGCCGCGCAGCCGTTGGGGGTGTCATATTCCACCACCCGGAAACCATCGGCGCGACGCTCGATGCCGTCCTCGGACTCGCCGATCAGGTTCACCCAGTCGTTTTTAGCGACACCGAGGCGTTTCATGTCATGGGCGCTCAGGAAAATCACCCGACGCGTGCCTTCCACACCACGATAGCGGTCGTTGTAGCCATAAATCGTGGTGTTGTACTGATCGTGACTGCGCATGGTCTGCAGGGTGATCCAGCCCTCGCGCCGGGCGAGCCTTTGATGCAGTACCGCCTCGGGCAGCGCCTCGCTTGAGAACCTGGCAAGGCCCGTATCGGTCGGGAACTCCCGCCGCGCCCCCGGGTTGCCCAGCCAGAAGCCGCGCTCCTGACGCACGCGGGTATTGAAGTCTTCAAAGCCGGGCACGACCGCCGCAATATGATCACGGATGTGGTCGTAGTCACTGGCAAGCGCCTCCCAGTCCACCACCTCGTTGCCCAGCAACTCCCGAGCGATGCCGGTGAGAATGGCAATTTCAGAGCGCAGCTCCCTTGATGCCGGCTTGTGGATGCCCGCCGAGCCGTGGACCATGCTCATCGAGTCTTCCACGGTGATCAGCTGTGGCTTTTTATCGGCGCGGCGATCCACCTCGACCCGGCCAATGACCGGCAGGATCAGCGCATCGCGGCCGGTGACCAGATGACTGCGGTTGAGCTTGGTGCTCATGTGGACCGTCAGGTCACAGGAGGACAACGCCGCTTCACATACGTGAGAGTCGGACGTGGCCCGGGCGAAGTTGCCGCCCAGGCCAATGAAGACGCGACACTGACCGTCACGCATGGCGCGAATGGCCGAGACCGTGTCATGGCCGTGTTTGCGCGGCATCGGTACACCATAGAAGCTCTCCAGTGCGTCCAGAAACGCGTCATCAGGCTTTTCATAGATACCCATGGTGCGATCGCCCTGCACATTGGAGTGCCCGCGTACCGGACAGGTACCGGCGCCAGGCTTGCCGATATTGCCCTTGAGCAACAGGAAGTTGACGATCTCGCGCACCGTGGCCACCGAATGCTCGTGCTGGGTGATCCCCATCGCCCAGGCGCAAATGGTCGCGTTCGAGCGAATATAGACCTCGGCCGCTTCGGTGATCTCCTCACGCGACAGGCCCGACTGCGCCTCGATCGCCGCCCAGGGGGTGGCCTCGACCACGGCGCGCCAGGCATCAAGCCCATCGGTATGCTGCTCGATGAAGTCATGATCGAGCACGTTGCCGTCACGGTCGTCGCGCTCGAACACGATCTTTGCCATGCCGCGGATGGCGGCCATATCGCCGCCCAGTGCCGGGCACAGATACAGCGAGCTGATGCGCCCGCTGCCACGGGTGGCCATCTCGAGCTTGCGCTGCGGATCGGCAAAGCGCTCCAGCCCCCGCTCCTTGAGCGTGTTGAAGGCCACGATCTGACAGCCGTTGTCGGCGGCTTCACGCAGGGTACCCAGCATGCGCGGGTGGTTGGTGCCCGGATTCTGGCCGAAGGTAAAGATCGCCTCGGCACGCTCGAAATCTTCCAGCAGCACGCTGCCCTTGCCGATGCCGAGTGCCTCGACCAGCCCGGTGCCGCTGGCCTCGTGGCACATGTTGGAGCAGTCCGGCAGATTGTTGGTGCCGTAAAGACGCGCCAGCAGCTGGAAGATCCAGGCCGACTCGTTGCACGCCTTGCCCGAGGTGTAGAACAGCGCCTGGTCGGGATGATCCAGCGCCTTGAGGCGATCAGCGATCAGACGGTAGGCCGCCTCCCAGTCGATCGGCTCGTAGCGGTCGGTATCAGCGTTATAGCGCATCGGCGAGGTCAGACGCCCCTGGTCTTCCAGGCGATAGTCGTCCCACGCCTTCATCTCGGTGACCGACCAGCGCTTGAAAAAACGTGGCGTCACACGTTTGGCGGTGGTCTCCCAGGTCACGGCCTTGACACCGTTTTCACAGAACTCGAACGAGGAGCCGTGCTCGGGATCCCCCCACGCGCAGCCCGGGCAGTCAAAGCCGTCGGGCTGATTGAGTTTCAACAGCGCGCGAACATTGGACAGCGGGGCACGGCTGTGACGCAGATGCCGACCAACGGAGATCAACGCCCCCCAGCCGGCGGCCGGGTGGGTGTACTCGAAAATACGTTCCTTGGGCTGGGTCACGGAAAACTCTTTATGTCAGACGGGTCACGGAAAAGGGGTATATCGATGCCCCTGTCGGGGGCATGTGCAGCGTTTATCCACTGCTGAGCAGGGTCAGGCGTCGGCCCCGATGGCAGCAGATCAGGTTCAGCGCACACAGACGGGCAATATCGACCGCCAGCGGCGACGGATGAGACAGCGTCGCCAGCGTCGGGATACCGGCTCGCACGGCCTTTTGCACCAGCTCCAGACTGCAGCGACTCGACAGCAGCACCATCGATATCGCCCGGCCCTCGACCAGCGAGGCGCCAATCAGCTTGTCGAGTGCGTTGTGCCGGCCGATATCCACGCCGCTGCCCAGCCACTGGCCGTTGTCGTCAAAGCCCAGCGCCATGTGCAGGCCCGGCTGGCCGTCGCTGGAGAGCCGTTCAAGCGCGCTTTCAAGCTGCGCCGGCGGTGGCGGTGTGCTGGCCGGCAGGCGCTGCAGCCCTTCCAGCATCTGCGCCTCCTCGGCACTGCCGCAGCGTCCACAGCTCGAGGACGCCGAGGTCACGCGGCGTCGCTCGCCGGCCAGACGCTCGATATGGGCCGGCACGCTCAGGCGCACACGTACACCGTGACGCAGCCGATCGGTGGTGATCTCGCCCACCTGTGAGGCGCGCGTAATCATCCCCTCGCTGAAGGCAAAGCCCACCGCCCAGTGATCGAGCGCCTCGGGCGTGGCCAGCACGGAGGCATAGGCGGTGTCATTGAAGGACAGCGTGATCGGCAGCTCGGAAGGACCGGAGAGCTGCTCGCTGGGGGTGTGGGTTACATCCTCGTAATCACAAAGCGACATGGCAGTACGACTCCTCTGGCAGGGGCACATGGCAACGAGCACGGTGGCCCGGGGCGTGGCATCGACACAAGGGGCACTGCATCAGCTGGCGAGTGCCCAGAGTGTAATGCGCCGGCAACACCGTGCTCCAATGGAGCAGAGACATGAATTGATCGAGCGCGTCTATCAAGTCACGCCGCGTCATTGAAAAGTATTTGGCACACCTTTGCGCTCAGGTGGCGCGCAGCCACTCCAGCAGTGCGCGCAATCGGCGGGAAGGCGGGGCACCGGCACGCCACAAAAGCCCGACCGGTGGGTCCTCGTCGGTCGCCGGCAGCAGACGATGAATCAGCCCGGGACGTTGCGGGTCGGGCGCATGCTGCTCCACCACCCCGACCCCGGCGCCCTGCTCGACCAGCCGCTCGAGTGCTGCCATGGATTCGGCCTCCAGCACGGGCGAGAGCGTGACGCCCTCCCGGCGGGCATGAATGTCCACCCGTTGGCGATGCTGCATGTCCGGGGTCAACAGACACAGGGGAAAGCCACCAAGATCCGCCCAGCCAGGTTTCTCCGGCAGAGTGAAGCTGTCCTCGTGCGCCAGCAGCGCATAACGCTCGGAATAGAGCCTGCGCGCCACGAAGGGTTCGGCAGCCGGCACATCGAGATAGCCCACCGCCACATCGATATCCCCTTCCATGAGAGATTGCATCAGCGGCAGGGTAGCCCGCTCGACCAGCCGCAGTGACAGGGCCGGATAGCACTCGCGCAGCGGTGCCATCCAGCTGCTGACGGCGCCAAGCGCCGAGGGGATCAGCCCCAGCCGCAGCAGACCGCTGGGCGGGCTTTTGGGATCAAGCTCGGCGTTGAGCTCATCAAGCGAGGCGAGAATGCGTCGCGCATGGGTCAGCACATGCTCGCCTTCAGGCGTCAGCCCTTCAAAGCGGTGGCCGCGGATGATCAACGCACACCCGAGCTCCTCTTCAAGCTGCTTGAGTCGCGCCGAAAGCGTGGGCTGGGTCACGTGGCAGGCGGTGGCGGCGCGTCCGAAATGGCGCTCGCGGGCCAGCGCCACCAGAAAACCGAGCTGTCGATGATCCATGCCGGGGCTAGCCCTGCACGCGACGTACGTCGATCCAGTCACGCGCCTGGGCCAGATGTTCGAGTGCGACCGTGGCCCGGCTCACATCCTGACCACGGGAATAGGCATTGGGAATGGCGATCACGTCGATGCCGGCAGCATGAGCGGCGTTCACACCATGACAGGTGTCCTCGAGCGCCACCGCCTGTGAGGCCTCAACGCCGCACAGCGTCAGCCCGCGCAGGTAGCATTCGGGATGGGGCTTGGAGTGCGTAACGTCGTTGCGGGTCACGATGTGGTCAAAAAAGCGGGCAAGATCGTAATGCTCGATGGTCGGAGCGATCTCTTCACGACCGCTGCCGGTGACCAGCGCCATTGGCAGGCCCTGCGCCCGGCACCACTCAAGGATATCCAGAGCGTGCGTCATCAGTGCAATCGGGCTTTCCGTGAAGCTTGCCACAGTACGCTGCACCTTGAGATCAACGAGCGCCTGCGGTGTGATATCAAGCCCGCGAGTGCGAATCAGCCGCTCGACTTCCTGGGTAACCGGCATCCCTGAGCTTTCCCGCTTGTACTCCTCATCATCGATGTGGGCACCCATCTCACCCAGAATCTCATTCCATACCCGGTGATGGGCACTTTCCGAATCGGCCAGCGTGCCGTCGAAGTCAAACAATACGGCACGATACTTCCCTGATGACTGCATGCAGGCGCTCCCTGTGGTGGTGTTCGTGCATGTTCCAACAACGCAGCCACCCGGGCAACTGCACGCCCCGGGCTTCGTTGCTAGAATAATTCTCATTCACACATCAATGCCTGACCTGCCAGACGTCGGCAACCCCGGAGGGACATCGTCATGTTTGACGCCCTGTTCAATGAGCGACTGACCCGCTTTGGCACGGCATTGACCTGCCGGCATGCAGACATCAAGGGGGTCATGCCCGTGCGCCGGCTGCTGGAGCAGGACGTGCTTGAGGACGTGCTGACACGCTTTAGTGCTCATCACGGGCCATATGAGCGCCGCGCGGTGGCCACGCAGTGGTCAAAGCACTATTTGAGCCAGTTGATCATTCCCATCACGGTGGTCGAGCTCTGTCGTGATGTTCATCTACCCACCAGCCTTGATGACATGGGTGTGGTGCTTGGAGAGGATGGCACGCCGCAACAGTTCGTGCTGCCACATGAAGGGACCATCAGTCTGGACAACGGTTGCGCGCGTTTTTGCCCACTGATCGCGCGTCATCTCACGCCGCTGATCGAGACGCTGGCCCGCAAGGTGCACTTTTCACCGCGCGTGCTGTGGAGCAATGCCGGAGTCTATTTCGAGTTCGCCGTCAACGAGCTGGAACGCCAGGGGCTGGCCAGCGCCTTCGAGATCCAGGGCGCTCGCGCCATGATGGAGCTGCGTCAGTTGCCGGATCGTCAACGCAACCCCTTCTACCGCCCGGTGGACTATATCGACGTGGTCGACGACAGCGGCGCGGCTGAACCCTGGCGCTGTCGTCGCATGTGCTGCCTGCGCTATCTCGATGAGACGCTGGGGCTGTGTGGCAACTGCCCACGACTGAAAACCACCCGAGCGGATGAACACCCGGCTCAGGCCTGAGCGTTGTCCTGTCCGGCAGTGTCACTGGCGTTCTCACGACGGGCAAGACGTGCGTTACGGCGCATGCGCAGCTCGTCTTCGTACATCTGCTCCATCACGTGCAAAAGCCCGCCCATGATCCACCAGACGCCGAAGATGGCCAGCACAAAGGCAATAATCGCCACGAAGGGATTTTGAAAGATGGCATACAGTACTGCCGCCACCAGACAGAAGACGTACCCGCCCACGGCGCGGCGCAGCGATTTATCCAGGCGCTGCCAGAAGGGGCTCTGGCTGTAGCCCACACCCCGACGCCAGAGAATCTCGGTCAGTACATGAAAGGCGGCCGCGGCCGACACCAGCAACAGTGCGAAGCTGACGATCTGGAAAATGCCGAAGGCAGGGCTGGTAATCACGGCAAAAAGCCACAGTATCGGCAGCGACACCACTGCCCACATCACGATGGCCCGTTTACGCAACGTTTGATTGATCATGGTCCTCAGGTCCTGTCTGGTCGATGGCGCATTGCCCGGCAAGGCCTGCCCGGCAGTCACGTTGACGCTGTGACATCGGCGCCGGTGAATTGGTTCAGCGTGGCGCGCTTTCGTCAAAAAACGCACGCCGCATGAACGGCAGCGACAGAGTGTGCCCCAGCTGCCCCGATATCACCTGGCCGTTATGATGATTCACGCCCTTGCGGCGACCAGGTCACCGGGCCGGGATCATCATCCAGATCAAAATGCGCCTGCCCGCTCAGGTGATTGAGAATCACTGCCGAGCGCCAGGCCATCAGTGACAGCTGCGGCTCGGCGATGCCATAGCGGGTGCGTCCGGCGTTGACGGCGTAGATGCGACTGTCGCCATCCCCCTGCCAGTCGAGCAGAAAGTGGCGCCCCACGCTCGGCGCGCCCTGTTCGTCACGACTGATGCGATCGGCCAGCGGCGCCATGCACTCGGGCAGCCTTGATTCAAACCCGGTGGCAAAAATGACCACGTCAGCGTCAAATCGCTCGAGCAAATCGGTCGTGCCATGTCGGGCTTCCAGTACAAAAGCGTCCCCCGTGCGCGTCATGTTGACCGCCTCACGATGGGGCAGCAGATGCGCCCAGCGCGGCTCGTTCATCACATCAAAGCGGTGATAGAGCGTCTGATAGATCTCGGTCAGCGCCGCCGGGGTAATGCCGTCACTGGCGTATTTCTGCGCACTGACCTCACGATGGCGCACTCTCTCGTCGAGCTCGGCAAACTGCGAGGTATAGCCGGGCGTAAAGTACTCGTTGGTAAACGCCGTCTCATCCAGCGGCTGGAAGTTGCGCCGCCGCGACAGCCAGTGCAGCGATTTCGGCGGCCCCCAGTGGCCGCGCAGGGCATTGATGAAAATATCCGCCCCGCTCTGGCCACCGCCGACAATCACCACGCGCTGGTTGGTGAAGTCGCGCGCGTGCCAGGCAATCGATTCGGCGTGCAGACAGCGCTCCCCCTGATACTCGCACGCAAATGTCGGCAGCCAGGGCGTCTTGCCGCTGCCCAGGCACAGATGGCGCGCACGAAAGGTGCGGGTGTCAGTGCGCAGGCAAAAATGCTCGCCGTCGTGATCGATCTCGCGCACGCTGTGGTTGAGCCAGACGTTATCCAGCCCTTCGGCCGCCCAGCGCAGATAGTCGGAGAACTCCGCGCGCGAGACAGTGGAAAGCTCGGCGTTCAGGAAGCGATAGAAGCGGCGATGCTGAACCAGATAATTGAGAAACGACCAGCGGCTCGTCGGGTCAATGCCGGTCACCAGATCCTTGAGAAAACCGGTCTGCAGATGCGTGTCCGGCAGCATCATGCCTTCATGCCAGGCGTAGCGCTGCTGACGGTCGAAAAAGCGCGTGGAAAGGGTGGGCAGGCGATCGGCGGCCAGTGCCGCAATGCTCAAATTGAACGGGCCGGCGCCAATGCCGGCCAGATCCAGAAGCTCGGGGGTATCAGCCATGTTGGGCAACATCTCAAATGGTTACGCGCCCTGACGTGTCAGTGCCGCCTCGCCATGTCGGCGCAGCGGATCACCATCACTCAGGCAGTGATAGAGCGGGTTGTCGATCAAGTGATCCATGTCCGGCAGCATGCGCGCCGCCGAATGGTCATTGGCGTGCAGAAACTTCGAGCGATTAAGCCCCAGGCGCAGGATGCGAGGCTTGAACAGACTGAACAGGTCAAAGCGGGACTCAAGCGCACTGTTGCGCGCCATATAGTCTCCCAGCGCACGGGCACAGAGCTGGTAAAAGCGCGTTTCACTGACGCCGACCTGTTCGGCCAGCGGCGCCACGAAACGCAAAAGCGTCACGAAATGGCCGGTCTGGAGATCATGGATCAGCTTTTCCGGCCCCAGGCGCACGGTCACCTCGACCAGCTCGCGCGGCAGATCATGCGCCTCGGGAAAGTCCTCGTCGACCAGGCGCAGATCACCCTGAAAATCCTTGAGCGCCAGCCGATGCGGCATGCCATTGCGCAGGATCAGGGTCAGGTTCTGCCCGTGGGCAATGATGATGACCCCGAACCGGCACAGCAGGTGATACATCGGGATCAGCGTGGCCTTGAACATGCGCAACAGCCACTGCTCGGCATCGATGCCGGAGGCCTCGATATAGGCGGCAAGCCAGGCGCGACCGGTGGCGTCGCACTGCATCAGCTCCGACATCAAAAGCGGATGCTCGCCCTCTTCCACCCCCGGGGCCAGTCCTTCACGCCAGATCACCCCGCAGAGTTCACGAAAGCGATATGGCGCCTCATCCAGGCGACCATACTGATCATGTTCGACCACGGCAGACGCCGGCTCGGCCAGAATCTCGAGCCCGGCGCGCTGCAGTTCTTCATCATCGTTTGCACGCGCCTGAAGCCAGTGTGAAGCGGCGGGCCCTGCCAGCATGTACTGCCCCGGAATGCCGCGATAGCTCGAGGTATTCATGATGGTAATCGGCAGCTTGAGATCAAAGCGCCCCGCTCGGCTGGCGTTGGTCAGCGTGCGCAGGGACTGCTGTGCCACGAAGTGATCACCAAAGGCGCCCAGCCAGGCCATGTCACCGCGGCCGATATCACCCACGTGCAGCATGGAAAGCATGCGCGCCCACTGCCAGGGATGGACCGGCATCAGGGCATACGCCTCGGCCCTCTCCCCCAGCACCGCACACTTGCCATCACGTGCCGCCAGCAGGGCACGCTTCTCGTCGAGATCCAGCACACTGTCGAGCAGGACGTCATCATCAATGGCCATGCGGCTGCTTTTGAGCCGTGCGCGGCGCACCATCAGCCACTCGATCTGAAACGGACGGGCATATTCCGGGGCGTAGCGTTCCAGCGACTGCATGCCCCAGCCGCGCCGTCCCTTGTTGAACAAGAACTTCGGGTGCCCATCCAGTACGGCCTGCCGCTGGGGCTCGGCAAGCCGGATCGCCTCATCGGCACTCAGGCGCTGATGCACCTCGATCAGATAGCAGTCGCCGCGCAGGGTGTTGAAAAGATCCTCCAGATGCTCGGCGAGCTGGGCATCGTTCATGCCCATGCCGGGGGCCAGCGCCAGCAGAAACTCGGCAGCCTCCGGTGACCCGCCTGCATTTTCCGGACCGCGCAGGCTCTCGACATCGATCAGCAGCTGCCCCCACAGGTTGACGGCCGCCTGAAAGTACCAGCGTCCGCAGGCCCGGCTCTCGGCCGAGGTGCTCCGATCATCATCGCAGACCGCCGCAATCTCGAGCTGCCAGCCCTCGCCCTTGCTTTCCGGCAACAGCACCTGCTCCCAGGAAAGCTCGCTGATCATCTTGGCTACCAGCGCGCGATTGGCGCGCGCCCAGTGCCGACGGATGGCCTCTTCAGGGTCGATGGCGGCCAGGGTCGTCGGCAGTATCGACGCGGTTGATCGAAAGGCTTCCGACGCCATTACATCACCTGTCCAAAGAAGTGATGACGCCACCCCATGACCAGCATGGCGCGCTTGTCAGGCAGGTCAAACTCGCCCTTACTGAAAAGCCCCAGCCGCTCAAGATGGCGAAAAATGCGCTCATTGCCGGCATCGGGTTCCAGCACGACACGCTCGGTGCGCGGCTCGCTCAGGTAGGCGTAGTGCTCAAGCCCGGTCAGCCAGGCATCCACGAACCGTGCACCGCGAAAATTTTCTTCACCGACCAGCACATGCAGCCCGCGATCAAAGGCCTGCCAGTCGTAGTAGTCGCCCAGCACGTCCTCGGGCGTCCAATAGAGCTCGAAATAGCCAAACGCCTCGCCATCAAACTCGCCGATCAGCGACAGTCGATGGGGCTCGGCCAGACGCTCTGCGAGCCAGTCGCCAAGCTCCGCTCGCGACTTGTTCTGCTGCCAGAAACGGGCCACCCGTTCATGATGCATCCACGTGTAAAGACGCTCGAAATCGCGCTCATGCTCACACACGCGAAGGGTCAGGCGCTGTCCCAGCCGTGGATCGAGGCGCTCATACACCACGCCGCGCGGTTTGGTCGGCCGCTTTGGCAGCCCGCGTTCGATCTCGAAGGGCTGGGCAGCATAGTCGGATTGAAGCCACTGCCAGGGGCGCTGATAAAAGCTTTCGCGCAGCACCCGCGGTGCGCCCAGCGCCTGACACAGCGGATACCAGTACGGGTCGGCACGCCAGGCATCATCAAGCATCAGCAGACGACACGCCGGGCGGGTGGCGAAATGATGATCAATGGCTTCCAGAAGCGAGCGCTCCGGCGAGGCCGGCAGGGTCTCGCTGACAGACAGATCGTCACGGCTGGACATGGTGTTTTCTCGCGATGTCAGAGTCATGGTTCAGGACGCCGGGGTCTCGGTGAGCAGTGGATTGGGCATGTCCAGATAGATGATCGACGGGTCATCCAGGGTGGATTCGTTGATACCGGCCAGATAGCAGAAGAAGTTACCCTTGACCTCAAGGGTGGGTGACGTCAGCAGATGATCCAGCAGGGTGGTATCACCGTCCTGGCAGCGCTGACGCAGCCTCTCCAGCTGCTCGCGAAGACGCGCTACCAGCGTGCGCTCATCGACCAGCCCTGCCTCGGCCAGTGCCGCCGTAACCGCCAGAGTCGAATTGATGATGACATAGTAGGGGAAATAGCGCGTGAGCATCCCTGCGCTGATGCGGTGATCCTGACTGACGGGGTCTCCCGGGTGTCGGGCCAGAAAATGATCCGTCACCCCACTGCCCTGACAGTCGCGATAGTCCACCCCTGTCGGGCGCTCACCCTCAAGGCGCACCACGATGTTCTGCTGATGGGCCAGCAGTACGATGCCCTCCTCGACCACCAGTCGAATCAGCGGTGACAGCACGCGCTCACAGAAGGCATCGAACCATACAAGCGCCGCCTCACGCTCACTCGTGCCCTCAAGCGCTGCCAGACGCCTTGCGCCATTGGCCACCAGCGTCTGGCCCGCCTCACCCAATGGCTGGGTGAGCGTGGCGAGCACCACGCTCGATGCATCAGGCCCCTTGATGCGGTTTTCACGCAGCAGCGCCAGACTCGCCTCGTCGATCTCGCCTTCATCATTTTTCCAGCCCAGCCAGGCCGGCTCCTGCATCAGGTGAAAATGCGAGCGAATGTCAGGGCTTACCTGCGGCCACCAGCGGTCCAGGCGCAGCCCGCGCATCACTTCATTACCGTGCAGTACGCGCAGGGAGTTGGTCAGCCGCGCCGAGAGCGACCCCTTGACCATCCAGTCTGCCTGCGGGCTGTACAGCGAGCGATGCGAGGAGGTGGGATACCAGCGCCGTGCGGTGTTGGCATCATTGCTCTCCTCACCCAGCACGATCAGCTCACCGGCCTCGATCAGCGCGGCGATATCGTCTCTTTTCTGCAGGAAGCGCGCCTGCCAAGGGTGCATGGGCAGCGCACTGAACCCCACCGGCAGCCGCTCGGCCAGCGCCTCGGGCAGCAGATCATGCATCAGCGCCGCGGCGGGCAGCTCGCGGCTTGAATCGCCTGCCGCGCGCGCCGGTGACACGCCCCACCAGATCAATGAGAAGCCCGCCCGATGCTCGGGGGTATAGTCCCGCGCCTGCTCGGCATCAAAGGGGGCCTGTGACTTGGGGGCCGGATGAAAGTCGTGACCGACCAGAAGCCCCTGCTCGGCGTCGAGAAACCCGAGCGGCCCCTGGCCGAGATGATCCAGGTCATCACGACCGGCAAGCGCCGAGGCGATGGTGTCGCGACTGCCCATGACGCTTTTCAAAAACGTCTCCCGGCGCGCGTCATCAAGCCGGCCCACCAGCGGATGCTCGCACAGCCACGGACTTTTCAGCAGGGCTTCAACGGCCTGTTCAAAGGACACAACCTGGAGATTCTCTCCTGTGGCCTGCACCAGGGGCAGAACAATCCGGCAGCGTCCCGAGCAGCTTCGATGCTGCAGGTGAACGCGCAGGCAGGCGTCACCCGCGCGCGTCAGGGGAATCACGGCGATCTCTTCATTATCCTGGCGTTCCAGCCACCAGTGGGCAGTCTCACGCAGCAGGGCGTTGAAGAAGCTGGTGGCCGCCAGCCGGTCGGCCCACTCGGTATGGGTGGCAGACATCGGGTGACGAGGAAGGTCCTGCATCGAGCACTCCTGTAATGGGCGGCGTTGACCGGCATGTTCTGGCGTGGAGGCAAGCATAGCCGATCCCGCAGGCGCCTGCGCCGGGCTCATCAGGCCATCCGGCGACCTTCATTTCCCAACACAAATGATTTTGATAATGTTTCTCATTTGGGCTAGAGTGGCGCTCTGTTACTGCACCGAATGACATCGTCCGGTGCCCGTCCGTCCACTGACAACGCGACTTGTCAGGAGCCAACGTGAATCAGCCTTTCCCTTCCCGGTTATCGTTTGCCCAGGCCCCCTGGGGGCTGCTTGAGGGCCTCAAGCCGAATGATGCCTTTTTCTCTTCACCGGTCACGACCCTGCTCGGGCGCGGCATTGCCCATCAGTGTCAGACGCCGGATGCCCGGCCCCAGACGCTGGATGACGCTGCCCGCGACCTGTTCGATACCGCCCGGGCACAGGGACACGCTGATCCTGTCATCATGGGCCTGATCCCGTTTGATCACGCTGACAGCGCACGTCTTTTTGTGCCCGCCGAGCTGATGCGCGCCGCGGCCCGCACGCTTGATCAGCGCCTGATCAGTGCACCGCTCGAGACCCAGGCCCGGTCTATCACTCCTGAGCCGGCGCCCGAGCACTACTGTCAGGCCGTGGACAGTGCCCTGACGCTCTTCGACACCACAGCGCTCAACAAGGTGGTGCTGGCCCGCTCGCTGCGCGTGCACACCCAGGCGCCGGTCGATGCCCAAGCACTGTTGAAACGCCTTTTGAGCATCAATCCGCAAGGGTATAACTTCGCGTTGCCGACCGGCGAGAATGAAAGCCTCACCGGCGCCAGCCCCGAGCTTTTGATTCGCCGCGAAGGCAACCGCGTAATCGCCAACCCGCTGGCCGGTTCGATCCCGCGTCACAGCGATCCGCAGGAAGACCAGCGCCGTGCCGCAGGGCTTCGCGTCTCCGACAAGGACCTGCGCGAGCATGCGCTGGTGGTGGATGCGATTGTGGCCGCCCTGCGCCCGCTGTGTCGCACGCTGGATGTCCCGGAAGGCCCGGAAGTGATCGCCACCGATCGCATGTGGCATCTCTCCACCACCCTTGAAGGCGAACTGGCTGATCCGAGCCTGACCTCGCTCGGTGTGGCGGCCGCACTTCACCCCACACCGGCCGTGTGCGGGGCACCCTGGCAGGATGCCCATCAGGCGATCAAATCACTGGAAGGTTTCGAGCGTGGCTATTTCACCGGGCTGGTCGGCTGGTGTGACGAAGCAGGCGACGGCGAGTGGGCCATTGCCATCCGCTGCGCCGAACTGGCCCCCGATCATGTCCGCGTGTTTGCCGGTGCCGGCGTGGTGCCTGGCTCCAGCCCTCAGAGCGAGCTGGAAGAAACAGCGGCCAAGATGCGGACCATGCTGGATGCCATGGGCCTTGATTACGACGACGACACACCGAACACGACTGCCTGATCATGACGAATCCAACACCTGCGCCGAGCCGGCGCGCCACGCTTGACGAGATCATTGCCCGCTGCCCGGACTACCCGCTGGAGCGCCAGCGCCATTATCGCGAGCAGGGCTGCTGGCTCGATGAAACCTTCGGCGCCATGCTGCGCCGTCTGGCCGGAGAGCACGGCGCACGCGAAGCGCTGGTCGATGGTGATCTGCGCCTGAGCTACGAAGTACTGGATCAGCGCGTGGACGCCTTCGCCCGCGGTCTGCGTCGCTCAGGCATCACACGCGGCGACCGGGTCGTCCTTCAACTGCCCAACCGCCATGAGTTCGTGGTGGCCTGCTTTGCCCTCTTTCGCCTGGGCGCGCTGCCGATATTTGCCCTGCCGGCGCATCGCCGCTTTGAGGTCGAGCACTTCTGCCGCGCCGCCACGGCACGTGCCCTTTTGATCTGCGATCGCGACGGCGGCTTTGACTATCGCGCCATGGCCCGTGAGGTGCGCGAGACCGTGCCGACGCTTGAGCAGGTCATTGTCTGCGGTGAGGCCGAGGAATTTACCGCCTTTGACGGCCTTTATGAGTACGAAGGCGCGCCCGTCGAGGATGTGCCGAGCGCCCACGATCTGGCCTTTTTCCAGCTCTCCGGCGGTACCACGGGCGTTCCCAAGCTGATTCCGCGCCGTCATGACGACTATCACTACAGCCTGCGCGAGAGCAATCGTGCGTGTGCGGTAACAACGGATACGGTCTATCTGATTGCGCTGCCGATTGCGCACAATTTCCCCATGAGCTCGCCGGGCTTTCTCGGCGTGCTGCTCGGCGGTGGGCGGCTGGTCATCGCACCGCGGCCCAGCCCGGATGAATGCTTTGCCCTGATCGCGCGCGAACGGGTCACCATGACCTCACTGGTGCCGCCGCTGGCGATGCTGTGGCTCGACAGCGCCGCTCACACGCAGGAAGATCTTTCGAGTCTCGACATTCTGCAGGTCGGCGGGGCAAAGCTGGTCAGCGAGGCCGCGCGCCGCGTGGCGCCGACGCTGGGATGCCGGCTGCAGCAGGTGTTTGGCATGGCCGAGGGGCTGGTCAACTACACCGGCCTTGATGACCCCATCGAGCTGATCAACACCACTCAGGGCCAGCCGATGTCGGCCCTCGATGAGGTACTGGTAGTGGATGACGACGATCAGCCGATCCCGCCGGGCGGCGTGGGCCATCTGATCACCCGCGGCCCCTATACCATCCCGGGGTATTTCGTCGCGCCGAGTGAAGGCGAGGAACCGGAAGGTGCCCACAATCAGCGCGCCTTCACGCGTGACGGCTTTTATCGCACCGGCGATCGCGTTCAGATGACGCCTGACGGCTATCTGATTGTCGAAGGCCGCGACAAGGATCAGATCAACCGCGGCGGCGAGAAGGTGGCGGCCGAAGAGGTCGAAAACCAGCTGCTGGCCCATGACAGCGTCCATGACGTGGCGGTCGTTGCCATGCCGGACCCCTATCTGGGCGAGCGGGTCTGTGCCTTTGTCGTCTGCCGCGGGGAGGCGCCGAAGCCAATGGTGCTGGCCCGTTTCCTGCGCGATCGGGGCCTTGCCCACTACAAGGTGCCCGAACGCTTTGAGTTTCTCGAAGCCTTCCCCCAGACGGGGGTAGGCAAGATCAGCAAGAAGGCGCTGCGCCAGACGCTCAAGGCGCACTGGTTTGCCGCCGATGCACCCGCGGGCGACTAACGGCTACCCGCGGCGCTGAAAGATTACAGGAGAGGTATCATGGCCATTCCCGCCATCGCGAGCTATTCACTGCCCACTGCTGCCGAGCTGCCCGACAACCGGGTTGGATGGCAGGTCGACCCGGCCCGTGCGGTGCTGTTGATTCACGACATGCAGCGCTATTTCCTGGCGAAATATGACGTGAGCGCTGCGCCCATCCCCGAGGTGATCTCGCATCTGGCCGGCCTGATCGCGGCGGCTCGCGCCGCAGGCGTGCCAGTGGTCTATACCGCTCAACCGACCGATCAGCCCGACAGTGACCGCGCCCTGCTCAACGATTTCTGGGGACCGGGCCTGCCGGGCCATCCCGAGCAGTATCCGGTCGTGGATGAACTGGCCCCACAGGACGGTGATGTGGTGCTGACCAAGTGGCGCTACAGCGCCTTTCAGCGCAGCGACCTGCGTGAGCGCATGCGCAGCTGGGGGCGCGATCAGCTGATCATTGGCGGGGTGTATGCCCACATCGGCTGCATGGCAACGGCCCTTGAAGGCTTCATGCAGGATGTGCAGTGCTTCATGCTTACCGATGGCGTGGCGGATTTCTCGCGCGCGCGCCATGACATGGCCCTTGAGTACGTCGCCGGCCGCTGCGGTGTGGTCACCACCAGCGCCCGTGCCCTTGAAGCGCTTGAGTCCGCACAAAACGATCAGCGCGGCGCTGGCACCATGACGCAGGCCGCACTGACCGAGCGGGTCGCCACACTTGCCGGCGTCAGCGCCGAAGAAATCCCCGCCGATGACAACCTGCTCTTCTACGGGCTGGATTCGATGCGCATGATGACGTTTGTCGAGGAGCTGCGTCGGGAAGGCTTTGATGTCAGCTTCATGGATCTGGTCGAAGCGCCCACCATCACTGACTGGGTCGCACTGCTCAACCGTCAGGGAGTCAGCGCATGAGCGTCGCCGAAATGATCACCGACCAGGCGGCTCAGGCCGCCCCGCCTCCGAAGGGCAAGAAACGCCCCCCGATGCTTTTGAAAGTGATGCGCCGCGAGGTCATCACCGATCACATGATCCGTATCGTACTCGGCGGTGAGGCGCTGGAAGGCTTTCCCGCCAACCGTGGCGGCGGACACATCAAGGTCTTCCTGCCGCGGGATCACCAGAGTGCACCAGTGCTGCCGCAGCTGACCGAGGCCGGCGTGGTCTGGCCGGCTGCGGAAGAGAAGCCGATTACCCGCACCTACAGCGTGCGCCATTTCGATACCGAGCGTCGTGAGCTGAGCGTGGATTTCGTGGCCCACGGCGATGAAGGCCCGGCCTCGCGCTGGGCGCTGGCCGCACGGCCCGGCGACATGATCGGCGTCAGTGGCCCCGGCGGCCCTGATCCGCTGCTGCCACCGGCCGACTGGTCGCTGATCGCCGGTGACATGACGGCCCTGCCGGGCATCAGCGCCCTGCTTGAAGAGATGAGTGATGAGGCCCGCGGTGTGGTGCTGATCGAGGTGGATCACGAAAGCGAGCGCCAGACACTGCGCCATCCACCGGGCGTTGACGTGCACTGGCTCTATCGCGGTGATATCCCGTCGTGTCTTTCCACACTGCAGATCGATGCAGTGCGCGCCATGGACTTCCCCGACTCCGGCAGCATCTCGGCCTGGGTGGGCGGTGAAAACTCGGCGGTGCTCTCCCTGCGTGAGCACCTGATGGGCATTCGCGGCCTGACCAAACGTCAGCTTTACGCCGTGCCCTACTGGCGCCATTGCTGGAACGAGGAGCGTTACCACCAGGAGCGTCATCGCATCATGGATGAACTCAAATGAGCGGCGAGTTTAAAGGCGAACAGATCGTCATTACCGGCGCCGCCCGCGGCATCGGGGCGACGCTGGCTCGCGATCTTCTCGTGGAAGGCGCAAGCGTTGCCCTGCTCGACAGTCTGGCGGACGCGCTATCTGATACGGCCAGTCGGCTTGGGCACGAGTTCGGCGCCGAGCGGGTCAGCGCTCACGTGGTGGATGTCAGTGACTCAAGTGCAGTAGACGCTGCCATTGCCGGGATCGAGGCCCACGCCCCCATTACACGTCTGGCGCATGTGGCAGGCGTTTTGCAGATGGGCCGCGTGACCGAGCTGACCGACGCCCAGTGGCTGCATGCCTTCAACGTCAATACCACCGGGGTGTTCAACGTCACCCGCGCCGTGGCCCGGCTGATGGCCGACCGCGGGTATGGCGCCATCGTGGTGGTGGGCTCCAATGCCGCGGATACTCCGCGTCAGGCGATGGGCGCCTATTGCGCTTCCAAGGCCGCCACCCATCAGCTGGTACGCTGCCTGGGGCTGGAAATGGCCGAACACAACGTGCGCTGCAACATCGTCTCGCCCGGCTCCACCGACACCGACATGCAGCGCGGCATGTGGGCCGATGACAGCGGTCGCGACAACGTGATTCGCGGCTCGCTGGAGGGCTGGAAGCTGGGCATTCCGCTCAAGCGCATTGCCGAGCCCGACGATGTCAGCGAGGCGATCCGCTTTCTGCTGTCCGATCGGGCGCGGCATATCACGATGCATGACATGCGCATCGACGGCGGCGCCACCTTGGGTATTCGTTGATTTAAAAACGAGGGACGCGCATCAAAAAACCCGGCCAGGTGCCGGGTTTTTTGATGCCATGCGTCTCACAACATGGCGCCGGCCGGGCCAGCGCCGGGTCAATCAGAAGTCGTAGCGCAGCGAGGCGACCGCACTGGCGGGCGCACCGTACATGTTGAAGGTGTTAAGGCCACCCACACGCTCGTAGTACTTCCTGTCGAGAATGTTGTTGAAGTTGAGCTGACCCGAAAGGTTTTGTGTGAAGTCGTAGCCGATCATGGCATCGACCACCGCATAGCCCGGCGCGTCGACGCCGGAGCTCGAGCTGAAGCCGTCCATCGCCGTCACGCCACCACCGATGCGAAAGCCATCCAGTGCCCCGCCTTCAAAGCCGTACTGGGTCCAGAGATTGACCATGTTGCGTGGCATCAGCAGAAACAGACCATCGCCCTGCGCCGTGGACTCCCGCTTGATCTCGGTATCCATGTAGGTGTAACCGGCAATCACGTCCCACTGATCGGTAATACTGCCGGTCAGCTCGACTTCTGCCCCCTGGATACGCGTCTTGCCCAGTGCCACGGCATCATCGGTATCCCCGCTGGCCGTCGTGGCGCCGCGGTTCTTGTCATACATCCGAAAGGCCGTCAGACGGGCATTGAGATCGCCATTGAAGTAGCTGCCCTTGACGCCCGCTTCGTACTGCTCGCCCTTGCGCGGCTTGAGCAGCTCATTGTTGGCGTCGGTTGAGCTCTGCGGGTTGAAGACCTGCGAATAGCTGGCATAGAGCGAATGGTGGTCATCCAGGTCATAGACCAGCCCGCCATAGGGCGTGAAGCGCGAGCTATCGCTGCGCGAGTCGGAGGTGCTGCTGTCCAGCTCATCGACACTGGCACGCTGTCGATAGTTGCTGACCCGGCCGCCGGCAATCAACGCCAGATCCTGGATCGGGCGGAAGGTCAGCTTGGAGTAAAGCCCGTACTCTTCAAGCGTGGTGCGCTCATCGTTGTAGTTGTTGGTGCCCTGGGCGCCTGCGCGTGCATCGCTCAGCACATCGGTATAGGGCACGCTGCCGGGCGAGAAATCACTGACGCTGACGCCGCGAAAGCCGGGCAATGCACTATAGCGGCCCTGCTCCTGCTCGGATTCATAGCGCTTGTAGTCGGTCCCCACCACGAACTCGCTGGTATTGCCCAGCGCCTCGAAGGGCTGGCTGTAGCTGGCATCCAGCGCCACTGACTGCTCATCGGCCTTGCCGCCCAGTCCCATCAGCGAGGCATTGCCGTTGTCATCCACACCAGCGTTGGGGCCACCTGCGCCGAAGGCGTAGTTGTAATCGGCATTGCGGTTGGAGTAACGACCGGCCAGACGGCCGTAGCCGCCGTTGTCGAAACGGTGGGTCAGCTCGGCGATCCAGTCGTTGGACTGACTGGTGAAGCTGTTCCAGTCGGCGCCAAAGAGCTTCGAGCGGCGATACTCGCGCAGGCTGCCGTCCCGATTGGCCGGCAGGCCGTTGTTGACGGTGATGTCCTTGTGCTGACGCAAAAAGGCCAGCGACAGGGTGGTGTCCTCGTCCAGATCAAAATCCAGCGCGCCGTAGAAGTTGTTGCGCTTGTTATCGTTGTGATCGACAAAGCCGTTGGTGTCGCTGTTGTCAATCACCAGTCGACCGCGCACGCTGCCATCGGCATTGATCGGGCCGGAGAGATCGGTTTCAACGTAATTCTGATCCCAGCTGCCATAACGGCCGGTCACATGGCCCTGAAAGTCGTAGGTGGGGCGCTTGCGCACCAGGTTGACGATTCCGCCCATTTCGCTGGTGCTGTTAAAAAGCCCCGATGGCCCGCGCATGATCTCGACCCGGTCAAAGGGCGACAGCGACGGCACCGAGCCCGTGATGCTCGACATCGGCGAAGGCAGGCCATCAATGTTGTATTCGTCGTACTCGTAGCCGCGTGAATAGATCGACGAGCGGCCGTCATCGTTGGAGAGCACGCGAACGCCGGGCGTGCGCCTGGCCATCTGATCCAGCGTGTCGAAGTTCTGATCCTCGATCGCCTCACGGGTCACCACGCTGATCGACTGCGGGATATCACGCAGGGCGGCCGGGGTCTTGGTGCCGACGGTGGCGGCATCCACGCCATAGCCGCCGGCCTGCTCGGACGGCAGCATGTCATAGAGTCGATTGCCTTCCACGGTAATGGTGTCAAGGCGTGAACTGTCGCTGCCGGAAGCCGCTGCCGTGGTGGTCGTGGTGACCGTATCGGTCGCCGCCGCCTCACTACCCTGCTGCTCGGCAGCCCAGACGCCACCGGCAACCGGCAGCAATACCGCCCCGGCCAAAAGCGAGGTCAGATACCGTACTTCCCCTGCACCGGGACAGAGCTTCCCCGTTCGACTCATGACTGTTCCCCTGACTGTTATGGATCACTACCGTGTTTTGATTGGCGCTGGAGGCCGCGCTCAGGCGTGTGAAGGCGTCAAACCGAGCGACATCACAGTAGAGTTAATGATAAGGATTATCAAGCGTACATCCATATCATTTGAACTTGGGCGCAGGATTGCTGTCGCCGCGGGCGCAGAGTCTATTCGAAAACACGCAGGTTTTGAGCAGACAGCATGAAAAAGACCGCGATGTCAGCAACACGTCGTCGGCAGAGGCAGGCAGAATCTGAAAGGGACAGCGAGGGAAACGTCTTTCCTGAAGAAAGAGGAAGGAAAGGAGGAAGGAGACTTCAATGGGTGCCACGGGCAGGCGGCGTAGCCCTCCTGCCCGAGAGAACGATATCAGTCGGCAGCGTTCTGAATGGACTGACCACCTTCCGAGATATCTTCACCTGCGCCGCCTACCGTATTGCAGGCAGACAGTGCCGCAGCGGAAAAGAGGGCAATCAGCGTCATGCTCATCCATTTTTTCATGTAACAGCTCCTTGTTGACGACAGTATATGGCATGCGATGGTGCAGGGTACTGGACCGTTTATCGCAACCCATGACCAAAGCCTGGCATTTTTTGGCCTCGATTGCATTTTCAGCGGCAATCACCTCCAATGCCCTGACATCCTCTCCCTTCGATTTGCCTGCCCTACCCATGGAGTATCAACATGGCCTTTGCCCTGCATGAACGACTGGCCGCTGACACTATAGCCGTGGCCTCGCTCGAGCTTTGCGAGCTGCGTCTGATGAACGATGCCCGCTTTGTCTGGGCGCTTTTGATTCCACAGCGAGACAACATTCGCGAGAGCTTTGAGCTGTTTGAGCACGAACGCACACGGCTGTGGCAGGAAGTCGATCAGCTTGGCAGCTTTCTCCAGCATGAGACCGGCGCCGACAAGATCAATATTGGCGCCCTGGGTAATATGGTGCCGCAGCTGCATGTGCATGTGATCGCTCGATCAAGGGAAGACGCCGCCTGGCCCGGGCCGGTCTGGGGCGCAGGCCAGGCCGAGCCGCTGGATGACAGTGAAAGGCAGATACGTCTGGCCATGCTGCAGCGCTTCGTCGCCGGTATCAGATAATGCAATGGGACGCCCGGTCAGGGTGTCACGACACCCGGGCCTGACAGCGGCCCCTCCCCGAGGCGCTCGGCAATGGCGGTGGTCAGCCGATCAAGATCACCCACAGCCAGGGCCGACCGGCCCCGCCAGCCTCTGAGCTGCAGCTCACTGCCACGCGGGCTGTCTTCTATATGGGCTTCCACACGCCACTCGGGACGTGCAGCGTAGCTGGCGCGAATATCGCCCAGGGCGTGATCGCCATAGACAATTACAAAGCCGCGCTCGGCCAGCGACGCCATGGTGGCCTGCATCAGCTGATCGGATGAGGCATTGAAGTGCTCAAGACGTTCAGGCGGTGCCAGCGAGGTCGTGGTGGCACACCCCACTGTCACTACCAGCAGCAGTGCGACTCCCAGCCCTTTCATGCCACCCTTGTGGATCCGTTTCATGGCGCATCTCCCAAGCGCGCCAGCGCCTGTTCGATGGCCGCGTGCGTCTGCTGACAAAAGGGTTCCGGAGAAGCCGGACGCGCGTCGATGACAAAACCATCCGGTGACATGATCATCATGCTGCGTACCGCCAGATAGCGCGGGCCATCGGCACTGACCGATACCCGCTCGATGCTGTAGGGATCAGAGCGGAATACACCGAAAGGATTACCGAACCCGCCGCCCAGCATTACCCCGCCGCGCCGACCACCAAATCCCGTCAGACTGCTGCCCCGCCACTGGTGCGTGGCCCCCAGTCCCGGCTGACGCCTGATACGCTCGGCGCTGACCAGCCCCAGCTCGACGTCGCTGGCGCGAATCTCGTAATCCTGACGTTCAAGTGCAGTGGCAATGGCACGAATCTGTGCAAGACGCGTACCACCATGGGTGGCGTAGCACGACTGTGGCATGGCCTGTTCATTGATACCCAGCGGCTGCGCCGACGGCAGGGACGTACAGCCGCCAATGGCAAGGCTCAGCAGTGACATCTTCACGAGCAATCGAATGGCGGACATGGTGCGCATCCCTGGTGAAATATCCCTGACACCCGCGAGTGATCATGGGGGAGAAAGGCGCCAAACATCTGCCCTTCCAGTTAGACAGTAGAGCGAATATGAAAGACCGGCAATGTAGACCTTCAACGCCTTGACAGCGTGATCATCAAAACGTCGTGTGTCGCGGTGATTTTCCTGCAACGGCATTTTCCTCATGCCGTTGCCCCTGGTGGTGGCTGGAACGCCTGCCGGGGTATGCTCGTCTCTCACTGCTCTTGCCGGAGAACCTGCATGCATATCCTGATTGCCCCCGACAGTTTCAAGGATGCGCTCGGCGCCCTGAGCGCCGCGCACGCGATTGCCGAGGGCATTCGCCAGGCCTCGCCCGAGGCAGACTGGACCCTGTGCCCACTGGGCGATGGGGGCGAAGGGACGCTGGAGGCACTCCTTGCCGCCAGCGGCGCCGAAGCGCGCAGTATTGAGGTTCATGACGCCCTGAACCGCCCACGCATGGCGCAGTGGGGCTGGATTGCCAGCCGCCGCACCGCCATCGTCGAGCTGGCCGAGGCCAGTGGCCTGCAGCATCTTACCAACGAGGAACGTGACGCCCTGCACACTACCACCCGCGGTGTGGGTGAGCTGATTCACGCCGCGCTGGAGGAAGGCGCCGAGCACCTGATACTGACCCTGGGCGGCAGCGCTACCAATGACGGCGGCGCCGGCATGATGAGCGCACTCGGCGTGCGCTTTCTGGATGACAACGATCAGGTACTGGCTCCCGGCGGTGCGGCGCTGTCCCGGCTTTTCCGCATTGATCTCTCCAGACTTGATCCGCGCCTTGCAAAGCTCACGGTCGAGGCCGCCGTAGACGTGAACAATCCGCTGTGCGGCGATCAGGGCGCCAGCGCGATTTTCGGCCCGCAAAAGGGGGCCACCAGGGAACAGGTTGATACGCTCGACCACGCCCTGGCACACCTTGCCGAGGTGACAGCACAGGCCACCGGCCAAAATCATCGCGATAGTGCCGGCGCAGGCGCCGCTGGCGGCATGGGCTTTGCAGCGCTGGCCTTTTTGAACGCCACGCTGCGCCCGGGCATCGAACTGGTGATGGAGCAGGTCGATTTTGAAGCGGCGCTCGAGCGCGCGGATCTGGTCATTACCGGCGAGGGCCGGCTGGATGGTCAGAGCCTGTCCGGCAAGACGCCAATTGGTGTGTCACGCGCGGCCCGGCGGCATCAGGTGCCCTGCGTGGTACTGGCCGGCAAGCTGGATACCGGCTGGGAGAAGGCACTCGATGAAGGCGTGACCGCGGCGTTTGCGCTGGCCGATGGCCCGATGGCGCTGGAAGAGGCGCTCAAGCGCACCCCGGCGCTGCTGGCCGATCGCAGCGCCTCGATTATTCGCTTATTCCAGCACGGTCGCTGAACGCCCGGTCAACGCGTAAAGGTTTCAATCCTCGTCAAAGCGCAGCGTCCCGGGCGTTTCATCCGGGCCCGCAAAGGGAGTATGACGTCCGGCCTGCTGCGCCTCCTGCGCCTCATACCCGTTTTGCGCGCTCTCCCTGACGCTGTCCGGCCAGGCCTTGCGGCTGCGCACGCCCAGCGCATTGAGCCGCCCGGCCTGGGCGATCAGGCTGCCCTGCCCATCGCGCAGGCGGTTCATTGCCTGACGATGGCTGTTGGTGGCGCGCTCAAGCTGCGTGCCGACCTCCTCCATGCTGGTCACGAAGCCGTGGCACTTTTCCAGCAGTTTCTCGCCGCGCGCGACAATTTCGCGGGCGTTGTCGTTCTGGCGCTCCAGCCGCCAGAGCCCTGCCACCGTGCGCAGGCTCGCCAGCAGCGTTGAAGGCGTGACCAGCACAATGTGGCGATCAAAGGCCTCATGGAAAATCTGGTCATCGTGTTCGAACACGGCCGCAAAGGCCGGCTCGATCGGCATGAACAGAAAGACCATGTCCGGGGCATTGAGACCGGGAAGGCGCGCATAGCCCTTGTCCGACAGGGTTTCGATGTGGCTTCGCACCGAGCGCAGGTGACGGCGCATGGCCTGCTCGCGGACCGCGTCGCTGTCGGCGGCCACCACCTCGCCCCAGGCGGTAAGCGACACCTTGGCATCAACGATCAGATGTCGCGATTCGGGCAGATAAATCACCGCATCCGGGCGGGAGCGCCCCTGATCATGGGTCAGCACCACTTCCCGTTCGTACTCGATGCCCTGGCGCAGGCCGGAGCGCTCCAGCACCCGTTCCAGAATCAGCTCGCCCCAGTTGCCCTGCGACTTGCTGTCACCCTTAAGCGCCCGGGTCAGGTTGCTGGCGTCCTCGCTCATCTGCCGATTGAGCCCGGCCAGATACTCAAGCTGCGTGGTGAGCTGGGTGCGGCTGTACTGCTGCTCGCCGTGCAGGGTTTCCAGGCGGGCCCGAAACTGTTCGATCTGCTCGCGCACCGGCGTCATCAGCGCGCTGACGCTCTCCCTTGAGTGTTGGGAGAACTGCTGCTGGCGCTCGTCAAAGATGCGCCCGGCCAGGCGCTCGAACTCGTGGGTCAACTCCTGGCGCGCACTGCCCAGAAGGCTCAGACGCTCCTCGAAATGGGCCGTGTCCTTTTGTCTTTCCATCTCAAGACGTGCATACCGCTCACGATAATCGGCAAGCGCATCACCCAGCTCTGTCAGACGGTGCTCACGCTGTGACAGCTGCTGACGCAGCTCCTGGGCATGGGTCTGCTCCCGTTCAAGCAGCGCCTCCCGCTCGGCCAGCATGCGCTCGGTGTCATTGTACTGCTCACGCTGTCGGTCAAGCGCTTCTTCAAGCGTTGCCATCACCGCATTCTGGTGGTGACCGCGCCGCCACAGGCCGATGGCCACGACAATGGCGGCGGTCATCACTATCAATGAGATCAGCAGCGCGCTGTTCATGGGCATTTCCAATGGGTCATCAAAAAAGGCAACGAGTCATGAAGAACACCAACCGGTCATGAGGGCTTCCGACAGGCCCGATCAGAATGGACAAGAGGGCCAGCTTAACCGAGCCCCGAATCAGGTGCACCCACGCCGGAACGGCTTGATTAGCAGGTGCTGCATGCACAACGGCGGGGTGGCGTCTACGCTTGAGGTCACGATTTTCATAGCGGCCTAATGACGTGGCATCGCTTCAGGAATCAGGTTCTCAAGGAGGTATGTCTGTATGGAAACCATTCAACTCCCCAACAGTGATCTCAAGCCTTCGCGCATTGCGCTGGGGACCTGGGCCATTGGCGGCTGGAAATGGGGCGGCACTGACGAAAAGCAGTCGATTGCCACCGTTCAGAGCGCCGTCGAGCGCGGCATTACCTGCATCGATACCGCAGCAGTCTACGGTTTTGGCGAATCCGAGCGTCTGGTCGGCAAGGCGCTCAAGGAAGGCGGCATCCGCGATCAGGCCGTGCTGGCTACCAAGTGCGGCCTGAACTGGAACGACGACGGCCCGTATCGTGATGCCAGCCGTGGGCGCATCGAGCAGGAGATCAACGACAGCCTCAAGCGTCTGCAGACCGACTACATCGACCTGTATCAGCTCCACTGGCCGGACCCGACCGTTGACGTCGAGGAAGCCGCTACGGTGCTGCGCGAGCTGAAGGAGAGCGGCAAGATCCGGGCGGTTGGTGTTTCCAACTTCTCGATCGAGCAGATGCGGGCGTTTGAGAAGATCTGTCCGCTGTCCACCATGCAGCCGCCCTATAACCTCTTTGAGCGCGAGATCGAGCGCGACATTCTGCCGGCCATTCGTGAGGACGGTGTGGGCACGCTGACCTACGGCGCCCTGTGCCGCGGTCTGCTCTCGGGCAAGATGAATCGCGACACCACCTTCAACGGTGACGACCTGCGCAACAGCGACCCCAAGTTCCAGTCGCCACGCTTTGAGCAGTACATCAGCGCCGTCGAGAAGCTCGACGCCTACGCCCGGGAGCACTACGACAAGCGCGTGCTGCACCTGGCCCTGCGCTGGCTGCTCGACCAGCCCGGCGTCTCGGTAGCGCTGTGGGGCGCCCGCCGCCCGGACCAGCTGGACCCGGCCAACGAGGTCATGGGCTGGTCACTCAACGACCAGGCCATGCGCGACATTGATGCCATTCTCTCCGAGTGCATCACCGACCCGGTCGGGCCGGAATTCATGGCGCCGCCGACGAGGAACGAGGCGTAAGGCGACATGAAGGTGTTGCTGGAAAGGATGGCGCCGCCGACGAGGAACGAAGCGTAAAAACAGTCGTGTCCTTGATGCATGAAAACATTTTCATCACGAGCAGGACACGGCAGTGCACTACCCTTGAAATGCCTTTCTTTCGGCCTCAGGTCGATTGAAGGCACATATTTGAAACCACCAAAGGATTGGGGGAAATCATGAGTCAGGATCTAATGGGTGTACGTGTTGCCATCATGGCCACCGACGGCTTTGAAGAATCCGAACTGGCCGTACCAAAGGCTACGCTGGCCGCGGAAGGCATCGAGGTGCACGTTGTGGCGCCCGAGCGCGGCACCATTCGTGCCTGGGCCGAAACGCAGTGGGGCGAGGAGTACAGCGTCGACAAGAGCCTTGATGAGGTCAGCGCGCATGACTATCACGCCCTTGTCCTGCCGGGCGGCGTGATCAACCCGGACAGCCTGCGCACCAACGAGAAGGCCCTGACCTTTGCCCGCGACTTTTTCAAGGAAGGCAAGCCGGTCGGCGCCATCTGCCATGCGGCCTGGACCCTGATCAACGCAGGCGTAGTCGACGGTCGTCGCATGACCTCGGTCCCTTCGCTGCAAAAGGATCTGGAAAACGCCGGCGCCAAATGGGAAGACAGCGAAGTCGTCTGCGACAGCGCGTTTGTCACCAGCCGCCTGCCAAAGGATCTGGATGCCTTCTGCAGCAAGATGATCGAAGAGATTCATGAAGGGCGTCATCGCAAGCAGCACGCGTAAGCCCTTCCCGGCAGTGCCTTTTGGGGCTGCCGGTCTGTAGTTCCGACACATGGAGGTGGCAAGTCACATGGAATACGTGAAGCTTCCCGGTACCGACATGACCTCAAGCGCGCTGGCGCTTGGCACGTGGCCCATTGGTGGCGCCCTCTGGGGTGGTACCGATGAGCAAAAATCCCTGCGCACCCTGCAGAGGGCCTTCGACAGCGGCTTTACCTGTATCGATACTGCCAACGACTACGGTTATGGCAAGGCGCAGGAGCTGGTAGGCCGCGCCGTCAAACAGGCCGGCAATCGTGATCGCATTCTGCTGTCCGACAAGTGCGCCATCAACTGGACGCAGGATGGCAGCCTTTATCGCGATGGCAGCCGTGCCCGCCTGACAGAAGAGATCGACCTGGCGCTCAAGCGTCTTCAGACCGACTACATCGATATCTTCCACGTCCACTGGCCGGACCCGTCCACGCCCATGGCGGAAACCGCCGAGGCGATGCGCCAGATCAAGGAAAGCGGCAGGATTCGTGCCGTCGGTGTCAGCAATTTCACGGTCGACCAGATCGCTGCGTTTGAACAGGTCTGTCCGGTCGATGTGATCCAGCCGCCCTTCAATCTGTTTGAACAGCAGACGCTGACTTCGCTTGAACCGGTGCTTGAAGGCCGTGATATCGCCGTCATGACCTACAGTGCATTGTGCCGCGGACTGCTGTCCACGGCCGCCCCGCAGGACAAGGACCGCGATATTGATGTGCGCAGCATGGACCCCAAGTTCCAGTCGCCGCATATGGAACATTATCAGCAGGCGGTTCAGGCACTCGATACGCTGGCACGCGAGCGCTTTGACAAGCGGGTCATTCATCTGGCACTGCGCTGGCTGATCGACCGTGGTGAAACCCACCTGCCCATCTGGGCGGCGCGCGATCCCGAGCAGCTCAATGTCGTCAGTGAACTGTGGGACTTTCAGATCGATGACGACACCATGCGCGAGATTGATCGCATCATCGCGCAGCACATTGGCGAATCCTTCGGCCCTGAAGGCTTTATGGCACCGCCGCTGGCCAGCGAGCTATAGCACGAACGTGCAGGACATTTTTTCGCGATAACGACCACTGATTGTTATCGCCTTCTCAACGACATGGAGGACGTTGACATGAGCGAACTTAAAGGCACTAAAGTTGCCATTCTGGCTACCAACGGCTTTGAAGAGGCCGAGCTGACCTCACCCAAAAAGGCACTGGAATCACAGGGTCTTGAGGTGCATGTCATCGCGCCTGAAAGCGGTGGTATCAAGGCCTGGGCAGAGACTGACTGGGGCGAGACCTATCCGGTCGACAAGACCCTTGATGAGGTCAGTGCCGATGACTACGACGCCCTGATGCTGCCCGGCGGGCAGTTCAACCCGGATACGCTGCGCACCAACGACCAGGCGCTCGGCTTTGTGCGCGACTTCTTCAAGGCCGGCAAGCCGGTCGGCGCCATCTGCCATGCGCCCTGGATTCTGATCAATGCCGAAGTGGTCGAAGGGCGTCGGATGACGTCAGTCCATACCATCGCCCAGGATCTGAAAAATGCCGGCGCCCAGTGGGAAGACAGCGAAGTGGTCTGCGACAGCGCGCTGGTGACCAGCCGCACCCCGAAGGATCTCAATGCCTTCAACAACAAGCTGATTGAAGAGATCAAGGAAGGGCGTCACCGCCAGCAGCACGCCTGATCCTTCTGCCCTTTCGTGCTGCGTGCACGAATCGACAGCATCTGCCGGCATCTCAACTGAGGTGCCGGTTTTTTGTTCAACGCCTATGTCATTTGTTATACCGCTTCACCTCATGGTCATCGCACCATGACAACCGCCTTTCATGCCGGAAGCATGCAACTTCCTGCTCCGGCATCTCTCAAAACAACAGGAACAACATGACAGGACGTCATTGATGCATATTGTTTTACTGGCTTTGGCGCTGATTCTGGTCGCGGCCGGCAGCGGCATCCTGGCACGTTTCATGCCGCGCATTCCCCTGCCCATTTTACAGATCGCGATAGGCGCCCTGCTTGCCTGGTTGAATACGCCACTGGATATCAACCTGGAACCCGAAACCTTCATGCTGCTGTTCGTGCCGCCGCTGCTGTTTGCTGATGCCTGGCAGTTTCCCCAGCGTGAACTGACCTCGCTGCGCCACCCGATCATTGCGCTTGCCGTAGGGCTGGTACTGTTTACCGTGGTAGGCGCGGGCCTTCTGATTCACTGGCTGTTGCCCAACCTGCCGTTGGCAGTGTGCTTTGCGCTGGCCGCCATCCTCTCCCCCACCGATGCCGTGGCGGTCTCGGCCATTTCAGGCAAGCTGGGTGTGCCGCCGCGACTGATGCACATTCTTGAGGGCGAGTCGCTGATGAACGATGCATCAGCTTTGGTCTCGCTCAAGTTTGCCGTGGCTGCGGCCATGACCGGCGCCTTCTCCATTGGCCAGGTCAGCCTCCAGTTTGCCCTGATCACCTTTATCGGCATCTCGGTCGGGATCGGGCTGGCCTTTATCTTCTCGACCATCCGTCGCAAGCTGATCGACAGGCGCGGGACCGAATCCTCGACCGAAATCCTGCTGGTCATGCTGATGATTCCCTTTGCCGCCTACCTGATCGCCGAACATCTGGAAGGCTCCGGCATTCTGGCCGCCGTCTCGGCCGGTATTACCATCAACCGCACCGAGCTCAAGCGTTACGCCCAGACCCGCACCCGCATGCAGATGAACCACTTCTGGGAAATCCTGACCTTTTTGCTCAATGCGATGGTGTTTTTGCTGCTGGGCCTGCAGCTGCCGGACATCATTGGCGGGGCCGTTGAAGTCTCTCTCAACAATGACCGCAGCTTCGACCTGCAGGAGCTGGTGCTTTATGTCGTTCTGATCTCGCTGGCGCTGATGCTGCTCCGGCTTGTCTGGATCATGGCCGCGATCTATCTCTCGAGATTCTCGTCACGGCGTCGGCGCACGGCACATGTGCCCCTGTCCAGCGGCGTCATGGCCGTGGGCACCCTGGCCGGCATTCGCGGCACCATTACGCTGGCCGCGGCGCTGTCACTGCCGCTGACGCTGCCCAATGGCGAGGCCTTCCCGGGGCGGGATCTGGTGATCTTCCTGGCCACCGGTGTCATCCTCTTCACACTGCTGCTGGGCAGTATCACCCTGCCCCTGCTGCTGCGGCGCATGGACAAACCCGACGACAGCTGGCGCGACGAAGAGGCCCGCTCGGCGCGCCACGCCGCCTCGCTTGCCGCCATCGAGGCCATCGAAAGCTGGTATCACGAAGCCCAAAAGGAACACGACACGGAACTTGAACGCTCGGTGCTGACCGAGGTCAGCGCCCGTCTGATCAGCTACTACCGCAACCTGATGAGCATCAATGACAAGCGTTCGAGCTCCGAGCGTCACGAGCATGATCAGCGCTTTTCCCGCGAGATGCGCCTGACGGCCATACGCGCCGAGCGGCGTGAATATTATCGCCTGCGCTCGATCCATCAGATCGATGATGACACCCTGCGTCGGCTGGTGCGGGAGCTGGATCTGGTCGAAATGGCACTGACGAATCGTGGCAAGCGTTGAGCGCAGGATGCCGACAACACCGTGTTGTCGGCACTCCTTGTCCTGCCGATAAATACGCTATGCTGCGCCGCGCCCTGTGTCAGGGAACCGCGCCCCTTCAAGCTACCGATAGTCTGAACCCATGGATGCCGTCTTTCTCGTACTGATCCTGCTGCTGGTGGCCTCCGCCACCGGTGTCGCTGCCCGCTTCCTGCCCGCCTTGCCCACGCCGCTGGTGCAGATCGCCTTTGGTGCCCTGCTGGCCCTGCCGGGCATCAATCTGAACGTGGAACTCGAACCCGAGCTCTTTTTGCTGGTATTCATCGCCCCGCTGCTCTTTGCCGATGCCCGACGCTTTCCACAGCGTGAGTTCATGGTGCTGCGTGGGCCGATCCTGGCGCTGGCGCTGGGCCTTGTACTCTTTACCGTGCTGGGTGTGGGCAGCTTCATTCACTGGCTGTTGCCGGCGCTGCCGCTGCCGGTCTGTTTTGCGCTTGCCGCCATTCTCTCCCCGACCGATGCCGTGGCGGTGTCGGCCATTTCGGGGCGCCTGCCGGTGCCGCCGCGTCTGATGCGCATTCTGGAAGGCGAGTCGCTGATGAATGACGCCTCGGGCCTCGTTGCCTTCAAGTTTGCCGTCGCCGCTGCGTTGACCGGCACCTTCTCGGTGGTGGATGCCACCCTGGGCTTTTTCATCATCTCCATCGGCGGGCTTTTGGTAGGCGCGGCGGTGGCGCTGGTATTCAACGTGATCCGTACGCGACTGATCGAGCGTCATCTGGGCGAAGGCTCCACCATTCAGATTCTTTTACTGCTGCTGCTTCTGCCCTTTGCCGCCTATCTGCTGGCCGAGCACTTTGGCATGTCCGGCATCCTGGCCGCGGTGGCCGCCGGCATGGTCATCAACCGCACGGATCTAAAGCGCGAAAGCCAGATCAACATGCGCATGCAGACCAAAAGCGTGTGGGAGATGCTGGAATTTACGCTCAACGCGCTGGTGTTTTTGCTGCTGGGGTTTCAGCTGCCGGATATCGTCGGCGGCGCGCTGGACCACTCGCTGCATGACGTGGGCGACTACGAGTTTCTGCGTCTGCTGGGCTATGTGGCGGTGATCTCGATCGCGCTGCTGCTTTCGCGGTTTGTCTGGGTGCTGAGCGCCACCTGGCTGCAGCGTCTGTTCTCGGGAAAACGCGGTGCGGCGATCTCGATGCGGGTCATGCTGGCCGCCACGCTTGCCGGCATTCGCGGCACCATCACGCTGGCCGCAGCGCTCTCGCTGCCGCAGCTGATGAACGACGGCACGCCCTTTCCGGCGCGGGAGCTTCTGATCTTTCTGGCCACCGGCGTGATCATGTTCACCCTGATCACTGGCAGTATCGGCCTGCCGCTGGTGCTGAAAAATCTTGATCTGCCCCGTGATACCCACGAGTTCGAAGAGGAGCGTCGCGCCCGGATTGCCGCGGCCGAAGCGGCCATTCGGCGCATCGAAGACTTTCACCATCAGCGGGCGGAAACCTTTACCCGTGAACATCACAGTGAAGATTTCATCATTGCCTTCAACGACATCAGCTCACAGCTGATGACCTGGTATCGCCAGCGCCTGGAGCTGGGCGACAACACCGTGCCTACCCCACGACTTGAGGCCATTCGTGCACTGGAGCGGGAAACCCGCGTGGAAGCCCTGCGCGCCGAGCGCCGGGAGTACTATCGACTGCGCGGCAAGCACCACATCAACGATGATGTGCTGCGAAAGCTGGTGCGGGAGGTGGATCTGGCAGAAACGGCGCTGACCGGCGACACCGGCCATGCCCATCACTGAGCGCTGGCCGGCCCGGCCTCGGCACGAGGCCGGGTGTCATGCACGAACATATCGATCTCATCAAGTACCGGCCCCAGCCAGCGCAGGGGCCAGGCCAGCGCCGCGATCAGCGTGACATGACTGGTACGATCGGCGTAGCGCTCGGTCACGGCAACGCCGTACGAGCGCAGCGCACGCGCCATGCCGGCCGTATTGCGCTCCGGGTTGACCGTGGTATCCCGGTGCGAGGCCACAAGCAGCGCCGGCGGGGAGCGCTCGCTTGCGTGTTCGATGGGCTGGGTATCCGGTGGCGTGTTCGGCCACTCAAAGACCGGGCGGGCATCCTCATTGGTGATCGGCAGAAAGTCGTAGGGCCCTGCCAGACCGATCCAGCCGGCCAGAATGTCGGGTGACAGCGACTGCGCCGCCAGCCAGCGCGCATCCAGCGCCACCATGGCGGCGTTATAGGCCCCGGCGCTGTGACCCATAACAAAGAGCCGGTGTGCGTCGCCGCCATACCGATCAATATGGCGATAGGCCCAGGCCAGCACCTGCGCGCTGTCCTCGACGAAGTCCGGATAGCGCACCTCGGGGTAGAGCCGGTAGTCCGCCACCACTGCCACGATGCCGCAGGAGGCCAGCGCCCGACCGACAAAGCGGTAGTCCTCGCGCGCCCCTTCCCGCCAGGTGCCGCCGTAGAAAAACACCACCACCGGTGCATTTCCATCGGCATCCTGTGGTCGATAGATGTCCAGGCGCTGGCGCGGTGCCTCGCCGTAGGCGATCGCCTCAAACGCTTGCGTCTGTCCGCCAGGCGTCAGGGCATTGATGATGCCCACGCCCGAGCAGCCGGCCAGTACCGGCAGCCATAGCAGCAAAAAACACCACCGCAGCCATGGGTATTTGCCGTGTTGTTTCAAAACGTTCTCGCCACTTCATAAAAGCGCTGCAGTGTCTGCGTCGATGCCGGGCGGGTGCGTCGGGACACTGCCACAAACAGCGGCAGATTGAGCAAAAGTCCCCAGAAGCCGGCGTGCACGCCCAGCGGATTGGGCCAGACAACGGTAAAGGCAAAGGTCACCACGAACCCGGCCAGCAGGCCTGCCATGACGCCGCTGCGGGTCGCGCCAAACCAGAAGAACATGCCAATAAACGCCGGCAGCACCTGCGCGGCAAACCCCAGCCCCACCAGCAGGATCATCACCAGATTGCCGGGCTCGCTGATCGCCAGCACGGCCACCAGCGCCAGCACCGGAAAGAGCATCCAGCGCGCCAGTCGCCCGGTCACGGCGTCATCAAGGCGCAGGGCTGGCTGGATGACATCACGCGTGACCGACAGTGCCACCGAGTGGATGAAGGGCTCGCATGAGGACATTGCCGCAGCCAGCGTTCCGGCGCCCAGCAGCCCGGTCAGCCACACCGGCATGGTCTGCATCGCCATTTCAAGTGCCACCGTATCGGCGCGTGACAGGGTCGGCAGGGTGAAGATGCCGATGAATCCGACCACCACCATGGGCAGGATGACCACATAGTAGGTCGGCAGCCAGGTCGCACTGCGGCGGATGGTCTCGCGCGAGCGCGCACTCATCCACTGCGTCCAGACCGGCGGCAGAAAGGAGAGCATTGATACGATGATCGAGGTCGTCCAGAAGGCAAAGCCCATGTTGCCGCTGGCACCCGGCAGGGTCATGAACTCGGGGCGCTCGGTGGCCAGACGCTCAAAGAGCGCACCCGTGGTCCAGTCACCCGTGAAATCATGCACGGCCCAGATGCCCACCAGCCAGGCCACAAACAGCATGAGCCCGCCCTGAAAGGCGTTGGTCATGCCGATCGCCCGCTGCCCGCTGATATAGAGATAGGTACCCATCACGCCGAGCACGAGCAGCACGCCGGCCCACACGGGAATGAGTCCGCCACTCATGACCCCCAGAATGTAGGCCGCCCCCATGGTCTGCAGTACCGCGTAGGCCAGCGTGCCGATGGCCATGACCAGCGCTGACAGGGCGCCCAGCGCCGTACTTTCGAAACGATCACGGATGGCACTGCCCTGGGTCACGTGGCCAAAGCGCGCCCCCAGCGTCCATACCTTCGGACCGAAATACCAGGCCACAACCGCCAGATAGGAGAGATAGATCACCACATAAAAGACCGCCACGCCGCGTGAGAAGGCCCAGCCCGGTGCTCCCATGAAGGTATAGGCGCTGACGCTGCCGGCGCCAATCAGCAGATAAAGCACCATGGCGTTCATGCTGCGCCCGGCCACGCCCCACTGTTCGAGCGCTGTCATGGCATGACCGCGACGGGCGCGAATGCCAAGCCACAGCGCCAGTGCTATATATAAAAGGGTCAGCCACAGCGGTGTCATGCCTGTCATGGTTCCCGGGACTCCTCTGATGCCTGATCATGCCGGGGTCCCGTATTATCGCGATCCTTTGCCAGCAGCTGATTGGCCAGCGCCATGAGCGCGACACTGGCGAACACGATGACATAGCTCCATAGCGCCATCAGCGGCAGGCCGCCAGCCACCACGGGCCGGTTGAAAAGCATGATGACCGGCCAGCAGCCGGCAGCCAGCAACAGCATAAACGCCAGCAGCAGCCAGCGCGCGCGACGACTGCGGGGCGTGATGAACCGGGTGCGCAACTTTTGCGCCGCCGGGCCGATATCATTGTCAGCCATATCCTGTCCTGATGTGACGCCCTTCGGTGCGGGCCATGTCAACCATAAAAGAGGCGAAGGATAACAGTGTGATGCGACAGCATGTAACAATCATCACTTTGATCACATCTTTACCCTCACACCAGGGTATGCTTGCGCCCCATACCCGATATGTGCCGATGTTTCTATCGATACCGACTGCCTACCCGGGACAGGTAGCATGATCAACGCAACAGGAGTTTCCATGCGACACGCATTCAGGCCAACGCTTACCACGCTGGCACTGGCCACCCTGATGGCAGGATGCGCCAGTTCCGGGTCTTCTTCAGGCTATTACGCCACCGCGCTGACCAACATCAGTGGCGCGAAGGTCAACCTGACCGGCAACCGTCTGGATGCCTGGGTAGGCTGCAACCATCTCAGCGCCAACGCCCAGCAGACCGATATCCGTTTGAACGTCGGCGAGATTGCCTCGAGCCGGATGGCCTGTCAGCCCTCGGATGAGCGCCGCGAACAGGTCCTTGCCGAGTTTCTCAAGCGTGGACCCAAGCTCGACAAGACCGGCGACATGTGGCTGCTGCGCGACAACGTTCACGCTGTAGTGGTACACACCAATACCGATCCGCAACTGACGCACGCAAGCTTTGGCCCGGCCGCCCCGGCCCCTGACGCCAGCGCCACCGAAAGCGCGCTGGCCATGGATCGCGCCATCGAGCGTGAAAGCCGTGAGCAGGCCGCCAGCCGTTCGGCACCGCAACAGCAGACGCCGCAGGTAGCCGCCACGGCGACACCTCAGGCCACGCCCGAGCCTGCTCCGGCCGTCGAGACTGCCGCTGCGCCAGCGCCACAGCAGCCGGCATCCGAGCCGGTCGCCGAGCGTCCGCATCTTCAGTTCTACAGCCAGGTTGATGCCGGCGCGCCGGTCACTCACGCCCGAGCCCGCGCCATGGCGCAGGCCCCTGTCCAGGAGCCGGTCGCCACCACTCCCGAGCGCGCACCCATCGGCATGAGCAACGAGCTTCATACCGGTGATACGGTGGCGCCTGCCCCGGCCCGCACGGTCGCTCAGGCCCCTGCTGTCGAACCGGTTAGCATTGCTCCCGAGCGCGCGCCCATCGGCCTGAACAACGAGCTTCGCACCGGTGACACGGTGGCGCCTGCCCCGGCCCGCACGGTCGCTCAGGCACCGGCCGTCGAGCCGATCAACACCGCCTCCGAGCGCGCGCCCATCGGTCTGAACAACGAGATTCGCACCGGTGATACGCTAGCCCCTGCCCCGACCCGCACGGTCGCCCAGGCGCCTGTCGTTGCGCCGATCAACACCGCCTCCGAGCGTGACCCTATCGGTCTTGCCGAGCAGATTCATACCGGTGATACCGTAGCACCTGCCCCGGTGCAGACCGTGGCCCGGTCAGCATCGGCACCGCGCGAAGCGACCACCATGGCACTGGCCCCGCAGGAAGCGGTTCAGGCTACCCGCATGCCGCAGAAAGAAGCGCGCCAGTTTGTACAGCAGTCACCGCGTCTTGATCTGTGGCAGCAGATGGGCGCCGACAGCTGGCAGCTTGCCCCCGTGCAGGCGCCGCAGGAGAGCTCTCCCTGGCAGCCGGCCGTTGAAACCTCGCGTCACGCCTGGTTTGCCGGTCTGGTCAAGGGTGACACCATCGACGCCCTGCCCGACATGACCGTGACAGCGCCCCAGCAGATGCAGTCCTATGCGGTCAGGGAAAGCAATCAGTGGGTACTGTACTCCGGCGAGCCGATCGCCCAGTCACAGGAAAAAGTGCTCTCCGATGAACAGCATCAGAAAAAGTCAGCGCCCGAGCTGACCGATCGCGCCTCCGGCGATGACAAGCGCGTCATCACGACCTCGCGTCTGGATGAAAGCGCCCTGGAGCGTGGCGTACGTGCCACGACCTCGCGCGCCCTGAACTGGCTGGCCACACGCTGGCAGGCCTGATCACCACCAGGTCTTCTTCTCGACATCCGGCCGACAGTCTCTACACTGTCGGCCGGTCTTTTTTTATCTGCACTACCCTGACCAGCACGCTGTTTATTCCTGCACACTGTTCAAGAACACAACGCTTGCCAGACACTTGTCAGCATTGTTACCGGGTTGAACCATGACCACTGATTTCATCTGCCCCTGCTGCAGCGGGCACCACTACACCAGCTGCTGCGGTCCGCTCCACCGGAGAGAACAGGCCGCTACCACCCCCGAGGCGCTCATGCGCTCGCGCTACAGTGCCTTCGCGCTGGGCGGGCTGGGAGGATACCTGCTCGAGACCTGGGCGGAAGACGCCCCGGGGCGCCCGCCCGAGGACGCCGCCATGCTCAATGTGCGCACCGTCGACTGGCAACGTCTTGAGATCATCCAGTCGCGTGTCAATGGCGCTCAGGGCATGGTGGAGTTCAAGGCGTGGTATCTGGAAGATGAGCTTGAACATCTTCTGCACGAGCGCTCGCGCTTTCGGCGCAGTGCCGGGCGCTGGCGCTATGTCGATGGCGTCATCGACCCGCCGGCCATGGCGCTGGCCGGACGCAACGACCCCTGCCCCTGCGGCAGCGGCAGGAAATACAAGAAGTGCTGTGCCGGCCAATAAGGCCTGATAAAAGCGCGCGTGGTTTCCTGGAATCGAGCCTTTCGCGGGGCTCATCACTGACCATTTGGAGTCGGCTTGGACCATCCCAGCGGCAACACCCAGCGCCTTGTCACCATTGCAGCCCGATGTGGTTACACTGCCAAGGGCATGATCTATATCACCATCGGCTGGCTATCGATGATGGCCACCCTGGGCATGGGCGGGCGCAATGGCGGCTCATCGGAAGCCGTCAGGGAGCTGGCTACCCAGCCCTTTGGCAGTGTTCTCATTACCCTGCTGGCCATTGGTCTTTTTGGCTATACCGCCTGGCGTCTGGTACAGGCTTTCTTTGATGCCGAACGCAAGGGTCGCCACTGGAAAGGCATTCTGACCCGGCTGGGCTATGTCTTGAGCGGTCTGATCTACGCCGGCATTGCCATCAACTGCATCGAGCTTTTGACCGATGGCGGCAGCAGCTCGAGCTCTACCAGCAGCCAGACCCGCACCGTCATGGCCCATCCGGGTGGCATTGTGGCGATCTTTCTGGTCGGGCTTGGCTTTCTGGGGGTGGGGCTTCGCCAGATCTGGCGTGGCTGGCATCACAGCTATGAAAAGAACTGGCATCTCAACGAGATGAGCCGCACGCAGCGCCTGATCGCCGCCAATGTCTCGCGCATCGGACTGACCGCGCGCGGTATCGTGTTCATGATCGTGGCCCTGTTTCTGTGCCTATCGGCCATCAATACCAACCCGGACGATGCGCGAGGACTGGGCGGCGCCCTGTCGGCCGTTGCCGAGCAACCCTTCGGCCCCTGGCTTTTAGGGCTGGTCGCACTGGGGTTGATGGCCTATGGCGGCTATTGCCTGGTCAACGCCCGCTTTCGCAATGTGAATGCCTGAGCCGAATCCGTCATGCCTTGCCCGCTATCCGGCAGGGCACCGCCTACTCCCTGCAAGCCGCTAAACGCCCTGGAAGACGTCCATGACCAGCCGGGCGTTGAGCACCAGTACCAGCACAGCGATCGTCCAGGTCAGCGTCTTTATCTTCCAGCCGATGGCCATCTCGCCCATCCAGTCACGCCGTGAAACGAAACGAATCAACGGAATGATGGCAAACGGCAGCTGCAGCGACAGCACGACCTGACTGAGAATCAATAGCCGCCCCACGCTCTGATCGCCGTACACCTGGGTGACATACAACACCGGCAGGATCGCAAGCCCCCGCGTGAGCAGCCGCCGAAGCCAGGGCGACATGCGAAGACGCAGAAACCCCTCCATTACAATCTGACCGGCAAGCGTGGCCGTCACGGTCGAGTTGAGCCCGGAGGCCAAAAGCGCCACCCCAAAGAGCGTGGCGGCCACACCGGCCCCCAGCAGTGGGCTTAACAGCCCATAGGCATCCTCGATTTCCACTACCGTCTGCCCGGCGCTGTGAAAGACCGCCGCGGCCAGAATCAGAATGCCGGCATTGACGAACAGCGCCAGTGATAGCGACAGCGTGCTATCGAGCGTGGCAAAGCGCAGCGCCTCTCGCCTGCCACGGGCGTGCTGTTCGAAATCACGGGTCTTCACCAGTGCCGAATGCAGATACAGGTTATGCGGCATGACCGTGGCGCCGATGATGCCAATGGCGATATAGAGCATCTGCGGATTGGTCACGATATCGGTATCCGGCGTCAAAAAGCCGTCCGCGATGCCGGCAAGGGAAGGCTGGGCCAGCGCAAGCTCTACCACAAAGCAGCCAAATATCAGCGCCATCAGTGACATGACAAAGGCTTCCAGCCAGCGAAAGCCGCGACGCATCAACAGCAGCAATACCATGGTGTCCACGATGGTAATCGCTGCGCCCAGGGCCAGCGGCATGCCAAACAAGAGCTTGAGCGCCACGGCGGTGCCGATCACCTCGGCCAGATCCGTGGCAATGATGGCCAGCTCGCACAGCGCCCAGAGCGCCACATTGACCGGTCTTGAATAATGTTCGCGACAGCTCTGCGCCAGATCGCGGCCGCTGGCAATGCCCAGTCGTGCGCACAAAGATTGCAACAGGACCGCCATCAGGTTGGAAAGCAGGATCACGCACAGCAGCGTGTAGCCAAAGCGTGAACCGCCCTCCAGCGAGGTGGCCCAGTTGCCCGGGTCGATATAACCCACCGAGACCATGGCGCCCGGGCCCAGAAAGGCCAGAAAGCGTCGAAAGGCACTACCCCCGCGGGGCACGCTGATGCTGCCTGGAACAATATCGCTATCCAGCAGCGAATCCGATCGTTTGAACATCGTGCGCATGAAGGGCTCTTCTTTGAAGCGGACCTTAAGAACACTAGGGTAATACAATTATACCCCGGTTAAAAAGAGGGTCTGTCAGCGTTACTCCCTGATGGCGCCGTGGAGGGGGCGGACTACGCTTCAATGCAGGCCATTGTTCATCGTGTGCCTTCAGCAGCGGCAGGCAGGCCGCGATCATTCCTGACGGAGGAATTCATCATGGCGCGTGATATCAGTTCGCAAGAACGTTCACACGGGCGTTCACGAAGACGCTCACACAAGGGCCGCTGGGCACTGGCAGGGCTGGCCGCCAGCATGGCCTGGGCCAGCTGGCAGAAACGTCAGGCCCTCAAGGCATCGCGTCACGACCGGCTTAATACGGCGCCGGAGCTCTCACGCAGCGCCATGGTCAACGGCATTCTGATGCGCTGGGAAGAACACGGCGAGCGCAATGATCAGCCGCCGGTGGTCATGCTCCACGGGATCCCCACCAATCCGCGCATCTGGCGCCATGTGATTCCGCGTCTTGCCGATACCGGGGTGTGCTGCCTGGCCTGGGAGCTGGTCGGCTTTGGCTGGTCGATCAATGAAGGGCTGGAACGCGACATCTCGGTGGCCGCTCAGGCGGACTATTTCATCGCCTGGCTGGATCACCAGCAGATCGAGCGCGCGACCCTCGTCGGCCATGATATCGGTGGAGGCGTTCTGCAGGCGCTGCTGGCACTGCATCCCGAGCGCATCGCGGGGCTGGTGCTGGTGGATTCGGTGGCCTTTGACAACTGGCCGGTCCCGGCGGTCGCCACTGCTGCACAGATGGCAGGCATTATCGAGAAGCTGCCGCCGGCGTTGTTAAGACCCATCTTTCACACCGCCCTGGCCAATTTGGGTCATGACAACACCCGACGCGAGATACGCTCGGCAGCCCTGTTGTGGGGGCCCTACAGCCAGCCAACCGGCCCTGCCGGCTTTGCACATCAGGCGCGCTGCATGAGTGCCGCCCAAACGCAGGCCATTGCGCCCCGGCTGCCCCTGTCACCCACCATGCCCATTGCCATGGTCTGGGGCGATCAGGACCCGCTGACGCTGGCCTCGGCCGAACGACTAGCCACCAGGCTTTCGGTGCCAACGATCCGGCGTATCCCGGGCGGACACCATTTCAATCCCGAGGATCATCCCGATATCGTGGCCGACGAGGTGCGTCGCATGATCACACGCGTGGCACAGGGACCGGACACCGGCGGGCTCAGCGATACCGTCGTCTGAGCATACGCAGTACCTGAAGCAGCCAGTAAAGTGCCGCCGCAGATCAGGCGACCTGCTGCTTCAGCGTCTCGACCCAGGCAGATATGCGTGCAAAATGACTGCCCTGCCAGTAGACATGACGGCACCTGGCGCACTTGTAGAAGTCGTTGTAATACAGCAGGGTACGCGCTTCCAGACGACCGGCGACCGAGGCCTTGTCAACCTTCACCAGCAGTCCGTTGCAGCGCGCGCAGCGTTTGAAGGCAGCGATCTCATCGTGCAGACCGTAGCGATGACAGACCTCTTCGACCTGTCGACCAGGATCATCGCTGCGTACAAAGTAGCCGTGCACGATCTGGCGGCGATACAGCAGGCGTCGGTCGCGGGTCAGCAGAATACGTGACTGCAGTGCCGACATGTCGGCCAGCTCTGCATCCCCGAAATCATTGCGCCAGCACACGTCAAATCCCAGCAGACGCAGATAGCGGGCCAGCCTGCCCAGATGCACATCGAGCACAAACCGGGCCGGACGCGGACGCGGTGGCTGCAGGGTGTGCTCGACCGATTGGGCGCTCGGCGGCCAGGCTCTGACCATGACATGATCGCCTCCCAGCGGCTCGACCAGCGTTTCGAACGTCGCCGGGCAATCGTTGAGCGTCAGCGCAGCGATCTCGGTGTGTGGCACGCCAAGCGACTCCACCAGATCCTTGAGCGAGGTGCGCCGCAGCGTTGGGGGCATGATCGGCTGCCCTCGCCCGGCTGGCGGCAGGAAATCATCAAGACAGCCGTGAAAAAGTACCTGTACACCCATCGCCCGTGGTCTCGATCCAAGACATTGAACCGACAAGTGTGATAGCCGGCCGTGCGAATGTCACACAATCAAACCACCCCCGCCACCTCATTGTCTTAATGCTTCACATCACAAAGGCCTGTATCCCTCAAACACGTCGCACTCCCGGTGAGGCGATGGCACGCTCCCATCAGCCGTCGATGTAGCGCTCACGCAGGTGGCGTCGGTAATGCTCGGGGTTCAGCGCTTCACCGGTGGCGCGTTCAATCAGCTCGGAGGTCTCCAGCAGACTGCCCTGCTGCCAGATATTGGCCTTGAGCCAGTCAAGCAGCAGGCTCGGGTCACCTTCAGCAATGCGCTCATCGAGCTGCGGCTCGGCGCGACGGGCCGCGGCCATCAGCTGTGCCGCCAGCATCGCGCCCAGACTGTAGGTGGGGAAATAGCCAAACGAGCCATCGGTCCAGTGAATATCCTGCAGACAGCCATCCCGGTAGTTGCCGCGGGTATCCAGCCCCAGCAGGCGCTGCATGCCCTCATCCCAGCGTGCAGGAATGTCCTCGACCTCGATGTCGCCCTCGATCAGGGCACGCTCGATGTCATAGCGCAGGAGAATATGCGCCGGATAGCTCACTTCATCGGCATCGACGCGAATCAGGCCTGGTTCGACCTGCTGCGCCAGGCGAACCAGATTGTCCGCTTCAAAGGCCGGCTGATCCCCCAGCGCCTCGATCAGCCACGGTCTGAGCTGTCGTACGAACGCAGCGCTGCGCCCCAGCTGCATCTCAAGGCTCAGACTCTGCGACTCGTGTACCGCCATCGAACGGGCGCGCCCGGCCGGTTGACGGCGCCACTGCGGCGGCAGATTCTGTTCATAGCGGGCGTGACCGGTCTCATGAATGATGCCCATCAGTGCCGTAAGGCACTCATCTTCCCGATAGCGGGTGGTCAGGCGCACATCGTCCGGTACGCCCCCACAGAAGGGATGCAGACTCACATCCAGCCGGCCGTGCTCGAAATCAAACCCCAGCCAGCGCATGACACGCTCACCCAGACGGCGCTGCTCGTTTTCACCAAAGGGCCCCCGGGGCATGACGGGATCACGCCCGCGCTGGTGCTCGACGGCTTCACTCAAAAGCCCTGGCAGCCACTGGCGCATGTCGTTGAAGATGCGATCCAGCGCTTCAAGGGTCAGGCCCGGCTCGAACTTCTGCAACAGCGCCTCATAGCGGCTGCAGCCGGTGGCCTCGGCGCGAACGCGCGCCTCTTCGCGGGACAGACGCACCACCTCCCTGAAGGTAGGCAGAAAGCCTTCCCAGTCGTTATTGGCGCGGCAGGTACGCCAGGCACTTTCACAGCGCGCCCCGGCCAGCGACTGCGCCTCGACCAGTTCAGGCGGCATGACAATGGCATCTCGTACTTCGCGTGTGATCTCTCGCAGGTTGGCCTGCTGCGCATCCTCCAGCGATGCCGGGTCGATCTCGTCGAGCAGTCGACGCGTTTCCGGCGCGGTCAGCGTTTCATGCATCAGCACGCTCAGTTCGGCCATGGCCTCGGCGCGGGCCTCATTGCCACCGTCGGGCATCATGGTCAGTTGATCCCAGCCGGCCATGGCGCCCAGATGCGCGTAGCGGTGCAGCCGCGCAAAGCGTGCCTCGAGCTGCTGATAGGGTGTGGAAGAGGTCATGAAACGCTCCGAAAATAGTCAGATGTCAGATCGATGTCAGAAGAAGCCGGTCAGCAGCCCAGCGGCAGGCGCACCCTTCCGGAAAACGGCGAGGCGTCCAGAATGATGGTGCGAAGGGGCGTCATGAGAAAATAATCTGTAAAAACAGCCTTATATAACGATGGCCGACCAGCATGGTCGGCCACCGTCCGGCAGATCAGAGGGTAGCAAACGCTGCCACATCAAAGGATTCAACCGGGTCGTGCTGCTCACGCCAGGCGACCAGTTCGGCAATCGAGACCATCGGGTAGTCACGCTCGCGCGCAAAGGCTTCCAGTGCTTCACCGCGCATCATGGTGCCATCATCGTTCATCAGCTCACAGAGCACGCCGGCAGACGAATGGCCTGACAGACGTACCAGATCGATCGTGGCCTCGGTATGGCCACGGCGTGCCAGTACGCCGCCATCACGGGCGCGCAGGGGGAAGATATGGCCGGGGCGGACGAGGTCATCGGCACGGGCGTTCTCGGCCACTGCAGCCCGCACGGTCACGGTGCGATCGTAAGCACTGACGCCGGTCGTGACGCCCTCTCTGGCTTCGATGGTGACGGTAAACCCGGTCGAGTAGGGACTTTCGTTGTTGACCACCATCGGCGGCAGTTCCAGCCGGTCGGCATGTTCATGGGTCAGACATAGACAGACGATGCCGCTGCCAAAGCGGATCATCTGCGCCATCTGGCGCTCATCCAGCGTGGTCGCGGCAAAGATCAGATCGCCTTCGTTTTCACGGTCGGGGTCGTCGGTCACAACAACGCCATGGCCGCGCGCCAGACTGTCGAGCGCCAGACGTACACGTGCCTGCGCGTTGTCAGAAGAGGATGCTTCATTGTCGATATTACGGGACATGAGAACTGCTCCAGGGTCGCCATCGGGGCGAGAGACAAGGAACAGGGCAAGACAGGAGTTTTTGTACGACACGTACAGCGACACGCTCACCGCCGACAGTCGGCAACAAGGCGTCAATCCTCTCCCATCCGGACTATCACCGTCGGCATCGGGATCTCACCGATTCCTGCGCCAGGGGCGCTCGCGGGCTTGTTCGCTGCCAGTTCAGAACACTGGTTTTGACATCACCGCCGGTGGGGACTTTCACCCCGCCCTGAGGATCTGATTCGTCGTGCGAATCACGCTCAGACTAGCCTGCCTGCACCTGCGTGGGCAATCCCTGAGCCGAGCCTTTAGGTAACAAAAGATCGTATTGGCGCAAACGCCCATACGCGTCAGGCTACAGGGTCTTTAACGAAAACAGGGAGAAGGTGCATGTCCCGCTGGCTTCAATCTTTCTCACGCTCGCTGTGTACCGGCCTGCTGATGGCCGGCGTAGGGGCCGGCAGTGCCATGGCCGGTGATGGCGCAGCACCCCGCGTGGTCGGGGAAACCCCCGGCTTTTCAGAGCTCATTGATGATGACGCCGCCATCGAGAAACTCTACGACGGCGGAAAATGGAGCGAAGGCCCACTGGCCCTGCCCGATGGCAGCGTGATCTGGAGTGATATCAAGAACAACCGCGTGATGATCTGGCGTGAGGGCGAGGACGTACAGGAATGGCTCAGACCGGCACAGTTTCATAACGGCCATGCGCTGGATCACAAGGGCCGGGTACTGGCCGCCTCCCACGGCAAGCGCGCCGTCGAACGCCTGAACGAGGATGGCCGATGGGAAGTCCTGGTCGATCTGGACGGCGAACACAAGCTCAACAGTCCCAACGACCTGGTGGTGGATGCTCGTGGGCGCATCTGGTTTACCGACCCGACCTTTGGCATTGATGTGCCGGAAGAGGGCTACGGCGGTCGTTCGGTGACCGGCGGCGAATATGTCTATCGTTTCGATCCGGACAGCGGCGAGCTGACCCGGCTGACAACGCCTGCGGTCAAGACACCCAACGGGCTGGCCTTCTCCCCCGGCGAGCGCACGCTCTATATCGCCGACTCGGAGCTCGGGCACGACCGCGAGGATGCCAGCCTCAACCATCATATCGTCGCCTACGATGTGGACGACGACGGCGCGCTGTCCAACGAGCGCATGTTTGTCGAGGTCTCGCCCGGCGTGCCGGATGGTCTCAAGGTCGACGAAGCGGGCAACGTCTGGTCCAGCAGCGACAGTGGCCTGCAGGTGTTCAGTCCCGAGGGCCAGCGCCTGGGACGCGTCGATCTGCCCGAGCGCACCGCCAACCTGGCCTTTGCCGAACACGAGGGTCAGCATTATCTATTCGTGACCGCCACCAGCAGTCTCTATCGTGTCCCGCTCAACATTGGTGAGGCGCGCTCAGAGCGCAACTGATTCACCTGCCCGCTCCCGCACATCGGTCATGGGTAATGCCGGTGTGTGGGCCACCTCTCCTGCAGGCGCTTTTTCACGCGATACCGACTCGGGCATGGCGCTCAGTGCCTGCCCGACCTGCCCTTCCAGCGCGTCCAGCCAGGCATAGCGCTTTCGGTACATACTGCGCTTTTTGGAGGCGATCACCTCAACGGGCTTGCGTCGCTGGGCGGCAGGCAACACGATCCAGCCGGGTGAGGCCGCCTCACCACCGTGCTCGATGATCAATGCATCCAGATCGAAACCGCGCTGACGGCTGCCATTGGGGCGAGCGCGATAGACATGGTGGGCGTTGTCCACGCAGTAGATATTGTCCATACCCAGCGTGCGGGCGAGCATCTGCGCAAGCTCCACCATTAGCGACTGCGGACGCAGGCCGAAATGCTCCCGGGTGAACTGCCGGTTCCAGTCCGACTGCTGGCGCGAGCCCTGCACGGTGCCCAGACAAAGCGCCGGACGGCCCTGATCGTCACGCATGAACGAAAGGGCCGCACTGTAGAGGCGTTTTTTGGGCGGACGGATGATCATCAGCATCATCTCGCCTTCCTTGTCGTGCGCGCCACGATAGCCCAGATAGATATTGGCCGTTTCCCCGTCAACCACGCACTCCCCCAGCCACAGCCCCGGGCGCTGCGTGATGCGGGCACTGACGTCATCGCTCAGCAGCTGCCTTTGCAGTTGATAATGCAACAGCAGATGTCGCAGCCGCTCGATATGGCCATAACGAATCGAGATATAGGGCCGAAACGGCTTGTTGAGCAGGTTGGCACGGCTGGCCACCGCCTTTTCAAGCACCGGGTTCAGCGACACCCCCATTAACAGGGAGCGATAGACCCCCTGATGCAGGGCAGCGCGCAGGAACATCTTGTAGCGCATTTTCCACTCTCGCCGTTTTGGATAGACGTGGCGGGCGGCATGCCAGGAAGAGAGGCGCTCCCATTGCGGAGAAGCAGTAACGTGATTCATGGCAGGTAACTCATTGCATGGCAGCGTGGTCTGCCCACTCGAAGTGAGCCCCACAATGATTAAGGAAATGTTAAAAACATCTTAAATGACCTTTAACATTGATGGCAAACAGTGTTCGCTATCGTGCTTATCGGCTTTTCACGATCATCACTGAAGCGGCCTCACCACTGCCTCAAGGCCGTTGCACGCTGCGCTGCGGCAATGAGTGGATGGGGTCAGAAGCCTGCGCATGTTAGGATTGACATTGTCTCATCGGGATGCTGATGCGCCATGACCCAGGAACGCGCCCCTCTCAAACGTGGCTGGACCACCGGCTGCTGCGCCACTGCAGCTGCCCGGGCGGCCTATACGGCACTGTTGAGCGGCGAGTTTCCTGATCCGGTCACCATCACGCTGCCGAAGGGGCAAACGCCGGCCTTTGCCCTGGCCGTGCAAGAACGCGGTGACAACTGGGCCATGGCCGGTGTCATCAAGGATGCCGGCGATGACCCGGATGCCACGCATGGTGTGCTGGTGCGCGCAACGATTCGCCTGTTGAAGGCAGGCTCGGGTCTGGTGTTCAAAGCAGGGCCGGGTGTAGGGACCGTGACGCGCCCGGGACTGCCCATCCCGCCCGGGGAGCCGGCGATCAATCCGGTGCCCCGGCGCATGATTCGCCAGGCGCTGGAAACGGTGGCCCAGAAAACGCCCGGCCACCATCAGGTGGATCTGGAAGTCACCATCGCCATCGACGAGGGTGAAAAAATCGCGCTGAGAACCCTCAATGGCCGTCTGGGCATCATGGGCGGGCTGTCGGTATTGGGCACCACCGGCGTGGTGATTCCGTTTTCCTGCTCGGCCTGGATTCACTCGATCCATCGAGGGATCGATGTGGCCCGGGCACGCGGACTGCCTCATGTTGCGGGCTCGACCGGCTCGACATCGGAGATGGCAGTGCAGGCGCATTATGCGCTGGAGGAGAGCGCGCTGATCGAAATGGGCGATTTTGTCGGGGGCATGCTCAAGTATCTGCGCAAGCACCCGGTGCCCCGGGTCACCATTGCCGGTGGCATCGCCAAGATAGCCAAGCTCGGTCAGGGCATGCTGGATGTGCACTCAAGGCGTGGCGCCATCGACCTTGAACGTCTGGCGCGCCTGGCATCCGGGGCAGGAGGTAATGACATCCTGGCCGGGCGTATCATGGCGGCCAATTCTGGCCTCGAGGCCTTTGAGCTTGCCGATGCCGCAGGTATTGCACTGGGCGATCTGCTGGCAGAAAGTGCCTGGCACTGTGCAGCACAGGTCATTGCTCACAGCGGCATCGTGCTTGATGTGATGGTGTTTGATCGACAGGGAATGTGCGTTGGACAAAGCGCTGCTCGTTTGTGCTAACCCGTGAAAAAACGCCCTGCGCAGGCCCTGCACACGGCGCATGGCGGAGGGTATTCACCCAAATTTCATGGGTTCGAGTTATGAGTATCCTTCAAACAGCGTCTACCCTCCTTGATCGACGTTATAAAAAAATACCCGGGCAGACCCGGCTTGACATTCATCCAGCCCGTTTCGTCCTTCGACGTTACCCGGCGACAATGATGGAGAACGATTTTGACGCAAGAACCGGAAAATGAAAAAAAGGATGAGGCCAGTGACGCCGGTGAAGGGATACCGGCGCCTACTGGCGATTCCAACCTGATTGATACCGACTATGTCATCGGTCAGGACAATTTTCAGGGCCGCATGCTCTTCAACGTGGACCTGCACGGCAAGGTGTTTGGCATCTCGTCACTGCTGGTGCTGGTGTTTGTGGTACTGACGTTGACCATGCAGTCACAGATGGAGCCGTTTTTCAACGGCATGAGAGACTGGCTGACCGGCAATCTGTCCTGGTTTTTCATGCTCTCCACCGCCATTTTCGTGATACTTGCCATCGGACTGATCTTCAGCCCGCTGGGCAAGGTGCGTCTGGGCGGTGCCGAGGCCAAGCCTGACCATACCTATATCAGCTGGTTTGCCATGCTGTTTGCGGCTGGCATGGGCATCGGGCTGATGTTTTATGGGGTGTCCGAGCCGATCTCGCACTATACCGAGGCGCTGGGCGGTACCACGGTCGAAAACGGTGTCCGTACCGATGGCGCGCCGCTTGGCGGTGCCATGGGCGACGAGGCCGCGGCACGCCAGCTCGGCATGGCCTCCACCATGCTGCACTGGGGACTCCACCCCTGGGCGATCTATGCCATGGTAGCCCTGTCGCTGGCACTGTTCTCCTTTAACAAGGGACTGCCGCTGACCATGCGCTCGATATTCTACCCGGTGTTGGGTGAGCGCATCTGGGGCTGGCCCGGCCACGTCGTGGATATCCTGGCGGTATTTTCCACCCTGTTCGGCCTTGCCACCTCCCTGGGTCTGGGTGCTCAGCAGGCCGCAGCCGGTCTGAACTATCTCTTTGACATCCCTGATACCGATACCACGCGGGTGCTCCTGATCGTGGCAATCACGACCGTCACGCTGTGTTCGGTGGCAGCCGGGGTCAACGCCGGTCTCAAGCACCTTTCCGAGCTCAACATGGGCCTGGCGTTTGCGCTGTTGCTGTTCATCCTGTTTACCGGCCCGACGCTTGATCTGATCGTTGGATTTTTCAACAACCTCTACGCTTACGTGACCTATCTGCCGGCCCTGTCGATGCCGTTTGGTCGTGAAGACGTCAATTACAGCCAGTCCTGGTCGGCGTTCTACTGGGCCTGGTGGATCAGCTGGTCGCCGTTTGTGGGCATGTTCATCGCGCGTGTCAGCCGTGGCAGAACCGTGCGTGAGTTCCTGATTGCGGTGCTGCTGGTGCCCACCATTGTATGCGTCCTGTGGATGACGGTCTTTGGTGGCGCGGCGATCTTCCAGGTCGACTCCGGCATGCAGGGCGTGGCCGACGCGGCACTGGAACTCAAGCTCTTTGTCATGCTGGGCAATCTGCCCTGGTCGACGGTCACCTCACTGATCGGCCTGCTGCTGATCATGGTGTTCTTTATCACCTCGGCAGACTCGGGCTCGCTGGTCATCGATACCATCACGGCCGGCGGCAAGATCGACGCGCCGACCTCTCAGCGCCTGTTCTGGGCACTGATCAGCGGCGTTATCGCCATCGCCCTCCTGCTGGGCGGCGGCCTGGGCGCCCTGCAGGCGATGGTCATCTCGACCGGCCTGCCGTTTGCCATCGTGCTGCTGATCGGCTGCTTCGGCGTCATCAAGGGGCTGATGTCCGAACCCCGCGCCAAGAAGGTGAAATAACGCACCGGGCTTACTGTGGTTTTGACACAGCAAGCCACAAGGTGAATGTGATGACGGGGCGGCCTTCGGGTCGCCCCGTCTTTTTGTGTCTTCCATGCCGGCAGTGGCGCTAATACCTGTCATCGTTGGGTGGAGGCGACAGGAGGTAATGTCAGTGGTTATCCCATGGTCTACAGGCCATCGCACAGCATGTAATAAAAGGTAACATTATCGTGCCAAACGATAGGGCTCATGTCGTTAACCCCCTGCACGCGGGACGGCAAATGTCGGTTCTGACGCGTTTTTGTTTAACGCATGTCGCGCCCGGGTATTCAAACCGACGTCGTGTTCAGCTAGGTTTATGATTGCGCCGTGAGCGCTTAACTGCTCAACCTGCCAGCGCCTTGATGGCTGTAATGGAGACAATAAATTGAGCCAGACACCCGGTAACAACGACAATGACAGGGATCAGGTCAGCGAAGGCATTCCCGCCCCGAGCGGCAAGGCCAACCTGATTGACACGGACTACGTCATCGGTCAGGACAACATTCAAACCAACCGATTCGGTTTCAGCGTCGACCTGCACGGCAAGGTCTTTACGGTTTCATCACTGGTCATTTTGCTGTTCGTGATCATCACGCTCGCACTGCCACAGCAGATGGAACCCATCTTCAATGGCGCCAAAAGCTTTTTGACCAACAATCTCAGCTGGCTGTTTCTACTGGCGGCCAATATCTTCGTCATCGTGGCGGTATCGCTCATCTTTACCCCGCTGGGCCGGGTTCGCATCGGCGGCATGCATGCCAAGCCCGATTTCAGCTATGCCGGCTGGTTCGCGATGCTGTTCGCCGCTGGTATGGGCATCGGGCTGATGTTCTACGGCGTCTCGGAGCCGATTACCCACTATGGTACCGCCATCACCGGTGACTCCTGGGCACCGCTGGGCGGCGCGCAGGGCAATCAGGCCGAGGCGCAGTCCATGGCCATGGCGGCCACCATCTTCCACTGGGGTCTGCACCCCTGGGGCATCTATGCGATCGTGGCGCTGTCGCTGGCGCTCTTTTCCTACAACAAGGGGCTGCCGCTGACCATGCGCTCGATCTTCTACCCGGTACTGGGGGAGCGCATCTGGGGCTGGCCGGGTCACGTCATTGATATCCTGGCGGTATTTGCAACGCTTTTCGGCCTTGCCACGTCGCTGGGGCTGGGCGCCTCTCAGGCTTCTGCCGGTCTGAACTATCTCTTTGGTCTCCCCAACACTGATGTGACCATGGTCCTTTTGATCATCGGTATTTCCATGGTCGCCCTGCTGTCGGTCACGCTGGGGGTCGACAAGGGGGTACAGCGCCTGTCGCAGATCAACATGGCACTGGCGTTCCTGCTGCTGGTGTTCGTGATCATCGTTGGCCCGACGATGCTGATTGCCACCGACTTTTTCGAAAACACGTTCTCGTATGTCAGGAACCTGCCGGCGCTGGCCATGCCCTTCGGGCGTGAAGACACCGACTTCGTTCACGGCTGGACGGCCTTCTACTGGGCCTGGTGGATCTCCTGGTCACCGTTTGTTGGCATGTTTATCGCCCGCGTCAGCCGCGGCCGCACCGTGCGTGAATTCCTGATTGCCGTGCTGCTGGTGCCGACCGTGGTATCCATACTCTGGATGACCACCTTTGGTGACACCGCCATCGCACAGCTGACCGGTGGTTTTGAAGGCGTCAAGGATGCCGCACTGGAACTTCAGCTCTTCACCATGCTGGGCCAGCTGCCGCTGACGTCGATCACTTCCTTCATCGGCATCGTGCTGGTCATGGTGTTTTTCATCACCTCCTCGGACTCCGGGTCGCTGGTCATTGACTCCATCACCGCCGGTGGCAAGGTCGATGCGCCCAAGCCCCAGCGCATCTTCTGGGCGCTGATCCAGGGGGCCATCGCCATCGCGCTGCTGCTGGGCGGTGGTCTTACTGCCCTGCAGGCCGCCGTCATCACCACCGGGCTGCCCTTCACGATCGTGCTGCTGGCGGCCTGTTACGCCATCATCCAGGGGCTACGCTCGGAGCCACGCTATTGAGATGACCCGGCACGTCAGTGCATTCGACGCGCATAAAAAAGGCGGCCTGCAGGCCGCCTTTTTTTGTGGAGAGAACATCTTCAAAAGCAGAACATTACTCCCAGAGAACGCCAATAGGCGTATCCGGCGCATAGTGCCGGGCGATCTGCGCCTGCAGGAGCTCGGCCGTGGCCAGGGCATCGATCAGGGCATGGTGAGCCTGATAGGCCGGCAGGTTGTAGCGCTCCCGACTGGGATGCAGACGCAGCGACACCGGCCGCCGACCAAGCAGTCGCTGAAACCAGGGCAGCCGACGGTGCTGATAGGCTTCGATCGCCATGGTATCGATCAGCGGAAACAGCAGCGGCTCCTTCAGATAGTGCCGGGCCGCCGCATTGAGAAACTCACGCTCGATCCGGGTGTAATGCACCACGACCAGACGCCCGGCAAGCTGCTCAAGTACTTCGCCGACGACCTTGTCAAATCGCGGCGCATTGGCCAGATCGCTGTGCGTGAGGCGGTGATAGACCACTGAGCGATTGCTGAGCGCTCGCCGGGGCTTGACCGTCCAGTAACTGCTTTGAGCCACCGGAATGCGCCCGAGCGTGAAAGGCTGCACACCGATACTGACGATGCTGTCACGCGAGGGATCAAGACCGGTGGTCTCGATGTCCAGCGCCACCATCGGCACCTCGCTGATTGGCGTCTGCGGATCAAACGTGCCGGCGGCAAAATAGTGCGCCAGACGCTCATCGCGCGTTTTGCTCTGCCGATCCGCCAGATAGGCCGGCCACTCGGAAACCAGCTTCCCGCGTCGGTGCCACTGCCAGCGCCGGTAGTGCTTTTGCAGTCGCTGCGGCCAGTCACGCATCAGCGCCCCCTTCCCCGCGTCGAGGTGGAGGGCATCGGATAGCGGAACTTCAGGAACTTCTGCGCATGGCTGAGCACTTCAAAGGCATCCTTGAGGTTGTGACGCTCGTGACTTTCCACGTTGTCTGGTCTGAGCCGGTTATCCGGCGCCTCGTTGCCTTCAATGGCCAGCGCCTGATGGCGAATGCGCACCATCGAGATGAACTCGAAGGCATAGCGCAGCCGGTCATTGACGCCTTCGGGCAGCAGGCGCGTTTCGGCAATATCCTTGAGGCGATCAATGGTGTTGTTCGCGCTGGAGCCACAGGCCAGAGCGTGTACCCGGACCAGATCCACCAGCGGCGCCGTGCCGCGGCGCTTGAGGTCAATGGCATCCTTGTGCTGGCCATCCTTTTCCAGAATAAAGGTACGAAAGAGCCCCAGCGGCGGTGTTCGATTAAGGGCGTTGCGGGCCATCGCCGCCAGAAAGAAGGGGTGCTGGGGCGCCAGCTTGCTGATCAGACTCTGAAGGCTCTCGAGCATGTTGAGCTCGCCATGGACATAGCCCAGATCGAAGAAGATCGAGCTGTGCAGCAGGGCTTCGGGGTCAGGCTTTTCAATCCAGTCACGAAAGTAGCCCTGCCAGACCGACAGCGGCTGACGCCAGCGCTTATTGGTGGCCATGATATCGCCCTTGCACAGCGGATAGCTGCAGGCCGCCATTCCTTCGCTGACAAAGCGTGCCAACGACTGAAAATATTCATCGTGCTGCTCGGGAACAAAGCTTTCATCAAGCACCATGGCATGGTCCTGATCAGCAAAGACCGTCTGCTCATCGCGCGCGCATGACCCCAGCACCATGAAACAATAAGGCACCGGCGGTGGCCCCAGCTCGGCCTCACCCAGCTCCAGAAGCTTGCGAATGAAGCTTCGACAGATCGTGGCCATGGTGCGCCCGATCATGTGGGCATCGGCCCCCTCATCCACCAGCCGTGCAAAGGCCAGCGGCACATCACCGCTCAGACGCACCAGCCCGGCCAGACCTGACTGGGTAAAGATCGAACTGACCAGATAAAGACTGCTGCGGGTCTCGTAGCGCATGACATCGCTGAGCTGCAACACACCGATCGGCCGACGTCGATACAAAATGGGCAGATGCTGAATGTTGTGATTGAGCATCGTCATCATGGCTTCATAGATCGAGACATCCGACTGGGCAGTAATCAGGCTGGTCGACATCACCTCGCCTACCGGTGTCTCACCGCTGAGGTTTTCCGCCAGCGCCCGCACACAGCAGTCCCGGTCGGTCAAAAGCCCTGCCAGACGGCGAACCTGACCTTCCTGGGTCGTGAAGTGACGCGGCCCGTTGGCCTCCTCGCCCTCATCGCTGAGCACCAGCACGGAGGTCACGTTGTCCTCGCGCATGCGTCGGGCCACCTCGCCTACCGGCGTGCGGATATCCACCATGGTCGGCTTGCGTCGAATCAGCCTGCGCACCCGGGTGCTGGTCATCTGATTGTCGCTGCGCTGCTGATCGATCGTGGCCTTGAGCCGGTCACCGCCGGTTTCGACAAAGTCGGCGAAATCGTCGTTATCGGCGCGCAGCGCGTCAAAAAGCTCGGCGGGTACGAAGTAGATCAGCGTGTCCTCGATGGCCCGCACCGGAAACCTGACACGGCGATTACGCATGATGTCGGAATAACCGAAGATGTCCCCTTCCATCAGCCGGTCAAACAGCTGGCCGCTGCGTCTTGAGACCTCGACGGCGCCGCTGCGAACATAGCAGAGCTCATTGATCTCCTGATCCAGCGCCAGAATGTCGGTTCCCGCCTGGAAGTAGCTGATCTCGACCCGGGTAGCCACCTGGTCCAGCCATTCGTCACCGAGATATTCAAAGGGCGCAAACTGCGCCATGTGCTGGCGAATTTCCAGCTGCTCGATATCCATGTCCCTGCTGCTCCCTGTCATTCCTTGCCGCGGATCGCGTGGGCGATCATCGGCGCCTGATGTCATCACCCCGTGAGGCGTATTCGCTGCGATCGCGACCGGACGTCTTCGCGCCCTGACCTTCTCTTTGGTCGAATCACGACTAAAGTGCTCTGCTCTTTTGCCCTGTTTCCGGGCAAGTATTAGTGGCCATGCACATAAAAACGGTGATCTGCCGCGATAACAAGGATGAGCCATGAATGGACCAACGCACAACGATACCCAGTGGCGCGAGATTCAGCGCAATGCCAGCTTCCAGGAGCTGGTGCAAAAACGCAGCCGTTTTGCCATGACCCTTTCCATCATCATGCTGGCCCTCTACATGGCCTTTATTCTGCTTATCGCCTTTGCCCCCGGCATTCTGGGCACGCCACTGGCCAGTGGCATGGTCACGACATGGGGCATTCTGATCGGTCTGGGTCTGATTGTGGTCGCCATTGTGCTGACCGGCATCTACGTACATCGCGCCAATGGTGAGTTTGATCGCCTCAATGCCCGTGTTCTCGAGGAGATCGGTCAATGAAAGCTTCGCTACCCAGAATAGTCCTGTCAGGCGCGATCGGCCTGCTACTGGCCGATACCGCCATGGCCGACGCCCTGACCGGGCCTGTCACGCAGCAGTCGCTCAACGTGCCGGCGATTATCATGTTCCTGATTTTCGTGGGGATCACACTCTACATCACCTGGTGGGCCTCCAAGAAAAGCCAGTCAGCCTCGGACTACTACGCCGCCGGCGGCAACATCACCGGTTTTCAGAACGGTCTGGCCATCTCCGGCGATTTCATGTCGGCGGCCTCCTTTCTGGGCATCTCGGCGCTGGTGTTCACCTCAGGCTATGACGGCCTGATCTACTCGATGGGCTTTCTGGTCGGCTGGCCGATGATCATGTTCTTGATCGCCGAGCGCCTGCGTAACCTGGGGCGCTACACCTTTGCCGACGTGGCCTCCTTTCGCCTGAGCAAGCGCCCGGTCAGAACGCTTTCCGCCTTTGGCTCGCTGGCCGTGGTGGCACTGTATCTGATCGCGCAGATGGTGGGCGCCGGCAAGCTGATCCAGCTGCTGTTCGGCCTCAACTATCACATTGCCGTGGTCGTGGTCGGCGCGCTGATGGTCTGTTACGTGCTCTTTGGCGGCATGCTGGCCACCACCTGGGTGCAGATGATCAAGGCTGCCATTTTGCTCTTCGGCGCCAGCTTCATGGCGCTGATGGTGCTGATGCACGTGAACTTCAGTCTGGAAGGGCTTTTCAACGAGGCGGTGGCCGTGCACTCAAGCGGTGCTTCGATCATGAGCCCGGGCGGGCTGGTCAAGGATCCCATTTCAGCCATTTCGCTGGGGCTGGCGCTGATGTTCGGCACCGCGGGGCTTCCCCACATCCTGATGCGCTTTTTCACCGTTGGTAACGCCAAGGAAGCGCGCAAGAGCGTGTTCGTGGCGACCGGCTTCATCGGTTACTTCTACATCCTCACCTTCATCATCGGCTTTGGCGCCATCATTCTGGTCAGCACCAACCCGGTCTTTCAGGACAGTACCGGGGCAATCATCGGCGGCACCAACATGGTGGCGGTGCACCTGGCCAACGCCGTGGGCGGCAGTATCTTCCTGGGCTTCATCTCGGCGGTGGCCTTTGCCACCATCCTCGCCGTGGTGGCGGGTCTGGCGCTGGCCGGTGCCTCGGCCATCTCCCATGACCTTTATGCCGGCGTCATCATGAAGGACAACGCCGATGAGAAAAAGGAAGTGCGCATCTCCAAGATCTCGGTGCTGGTACTGGGGATCGTCGCCATCGTGCTGGGCATTGCCTTTGAAAGCCAGAACGTGGCCTTCATGGTGGGTCTGGCCTTCTCGATCGCGGCGAGCTGCAACTTCCCGGTACTGCTGCTTTCCATGTACTGGCGTCGACTGACGACCCGCGGCGCGGTTATTGGCGGCGGACTGGGGCTGATCACGGCGATCGTGCTGATGATCCTCGGCCCGACCATCTGGGTGCAGGTGCTGGGGCACGACAGCCCCATCTACCCCTATGACTACCCGGCGCTGTTCTCGATGGCAGTGGCCTTTATCGGCATCTGGCTGTTCTCGATCACCGACAACTCGGCCTCCGCTGCACGGGAACGGGAGCTCTTCGATGCCCAGTTCGTGCGCTCCCAGACCGGCATCGGTGCCTCCGGCAGCGTTGCTCACTAACCGTTTTTCCCTCTCTCTCCTTTGCCCTGCCTCGCGCGGGGCTTTTTTTGGCCTGTCACCGCCGGTGCCTGTCCTTTCAACGTCCTGTTATGGGCTCATTAAAGTTTGAGAAAACCGGGCCGCTATCTTCACAACATAATGTTACAAGAAAGCGGAGTCACCGGATCATCATGGCCTCATATCACAAGAGGTTTGGACACTGGGCAGCACTGGCAGGCGCCATGGCACTATGTTCGTCGCCCGTGGTGGCGGCCACCACTCGCCCCGGTCTCACACAGGGTGACTGGCTGATCAGGGCCGGGGCGGCGCGCATTACACCAATGGAGATGCGCTCGAACATTCCTCTGATCGATGGCACCGTTGAGACCCCCGATGTGGTCTCGCCGACGCTGGATTTAAGCTATTTCCTGACCGATCACTGGGCCCTGCAACTGGCCGGCGGTGTCTCATCCACCCGTTATCGAGTGGCGGATTCAATGCTGAGCGATTTTGATGTCGGCACCATCAAAACCGCCGCGATAGCGCTGATGGCGCAGTACCACTTCCGTCCGGGCGCCAGCCTCAACCCCTATCTCGGCGTCGGGATGGTCCGGTCGCATACCCTTCGGGTCGACCCGGCCGACCATATCCCCGACTTTGAGGTCGAGGACATCAACAGCATGCTGCTGGGGGCCGGGCTCGACTATCACCTGGGTGGCCACTGGTTTGCCAATGCCGCCATCCAGTATCTGAAAGTGCCGACCTATCAGTTCAAAGGGGAAGGTTTCAGCGCTGAAGTCGATATGGACACGCTCATCACGGGCCTTGGATTGGGATATCGGTTCTAGTGCATCCTTTCGATGAAGCAGAACCTGCATGAGGTAGCGCAAGGCATGCCCTTCACCCCCGAGATGCTTTATCTGGCCAGCGGCATCAGCCGATGCACCTTCCTGCTTGTTTTTCTGGCCACGGTCATCAGCCAGCCCGATGAGTGCTGCCTGCGACACTGGCTGGCAGCGCTGGCCGCGTCGGCCACAGGCTCGCTTCTCATGTCGCTAAGCCCGAGCTATCCAGTGGCGCCCTTTCCTTTGTCATTGATTACCACAACGCTTTTTTTCTCGAGTCTGAGTCTGTCATGGAGCGGTCTTAGAATCTTTTATCAGCGCAGCGTTGATATTCGTGTACTGCTTTCGATCAGCATGGCCCCGGGTATTTTGCTGCTGACCATGCGATGGCTGGACGTTTCGCAATCCCTTCAGCTGGCCATGACCTTTTTTGTCACCGCCCTCATGACAATTCTGGCCATAATTGAAATTCTCAGGCCACCCCGCCGACGAATACTGTCGCAATACGTTGTGGCCATGGCCTTTTCCATCTATTTCGTTGCCCTGTTTGTCCCCTTTCTCATGCTGGTCACGGGCATGATGAGCATGGAGATGATGGTCAGTGGTCAGGCCGCCATCATGGCCGATCAGGTACTCTGCATCCTGATCTATTTCGGTTTTATCGCCATGACCAGCGAGCGTTCAAGCATTACCCTGAAGCGTCTGGCAGAAACCGATCAGCTCACGGGGCTGGCCAATCGACGGGCCGTGCAGGAAATACTCAAGCGACAGGATCACCACCGCCGGACCGATCGGATATCGAGCGTCATCATCATCGATATCGATCATTTCAAATCGGTCAATGACCGGCTGGGCCACGAGGCCGGCGACAGTACGCTCAAACATTTCGCGCAGCATCTGACCGCCATCGTGCGCCAGCAGGACATGGCCGTACGCTGGGGCGGCGAAGAATTTTTGATCCTGCTGCCCGACACCTCGATCGAGGAAGCGGCCTTGATGGCCGAGCGCCTGCGATCCCGGATCGAAACAACGCCCGTCGCGCTGGCGCAGCAGCTTCTGAGCATTACCATCAGCCTTGGTGTTGCCGCCGTACCTCCGGATACGGGTGACGCTGAAAAGGCCATTCATCACGCCGATGAAGCGCTTTACCGGGCCAAACACGGAGGGCGCAACCGGGTCTGTCGCTACGACGCGGCGTAATACATCGCTTTTTTCGGGTGCAGAAAGTCCTGTGCGATGCGCCTTGTGAAAAAAGGCATGCCTTTTGCATTTCAAGGGAGCATGCCCAACTGTCACGAGGCCCGACCATGAAAACAATGACCCGCCATGAAAGCGCCCTTCCCAACGAAGTTCCCTCGCTCGGTATCATGGAACGCCTGCGCGCCCTGGGCCCCGGCGCCATGGTGGCGGCCTGCATTCTCGGGCCCGGCTCGATCACCACGCTATCCGTCGCCGGCGCCGAATACGGCTTCTCACTGCTGTGGGCGGTCATGGCCGCCTCCGTGGTGGCCTTTTGCTTTCAGCGCCCGGTCATTCGCTTCACGCTGGCCACCGGCATGTCGGCGATGGAAGGCATCCGCCAGCGCATGGGCCGAAAATGGGCGATCACGCTTTACGCTGCACTACTTCTGGGCGCCGTGGCCTTCCAGGCCGGCAATTTCACCGGCGCGGCGCTGGCGCTCAACTTCCTGCTGCCTTCGATTCCGATTCTGGCCTGGGTGGGGATACTGGCGCTGGCGGCGCTGGTCATGTGCTGGGTTGGCATCTACCGGCTGCTGGAGAACATCAACCGCGCCATCATTGCCCTGATCGTGCTCTCCTTTGTGCTGACGCTGGCGCTGGCCGGCCCGCACCCGGGTGAAGTGGCCGCCACCGGTTTCTCCTTTCGAGTGCCCGAGGGCAACTACTGGCTGATCCTCGCCCTGATTGCTACCACGCTGCCGCCCAACACCGTGATGGGGCTGTCGGCCTTTATCAAACGCAAGTACAAAGGCGACACCACGACCCCGCTGGACAAGCGCCTGGCCCTGTCACGCTTTGATCACACCACCAATGTGGTGATTACCGGCGTGGTCATGGTGGCCATCCTGCTGTGTTCGGCGGCCGCCCTTCACCCGCTGGGTACCGGCGTGTCAGGCGCCGCCGACATGGCCGGTCAGCTCACGCCGGTGCTGGGGCAGTATGCCGGCGTTCTGTTCTCGCTGGGGCTGTGGGCGGCAGGGTTCTCCTCGGGGCTTTTCAACATTGCGGTACAGCCCCCGCTGCTGGGAGAGGCCACCGGGCGCAACGAAAGCGCGCGCAGTACGCGCAGCCGCAGCGTCATGCTGCTGGCCGCGCTGGCGCCGGTGGTGATCGTGGCGCTTTTCGGCAGTACACCCATCGAGCTGATCCTGACGGCGCAAATGATCAATGGGCTACTGCTGCCGGCGATCGTGGGATCCATCTGGGTACTGTGCAATCAGCGCACGCTGCTGGGGGCGTTGACCAATACGTTCAAGCAGAACCTGGTCTATGGCCTTGTCATGCTGATTGTCTGCCTGCTGGCGCTGCGGGTATTTCTGGGTATGCTGGGGGTGATCTGATCACCCGCCAGGAAGGGATGTCATGCGCTACCGTCTTCATATCGCCAACAAGAACTACTCGTCATGGTCAATGCGCCCGTGGGTGTTGATGCGCGCACTGGGTATCCACTTTGAGGAGGTGCTGACGCCGTTTGAATACGGGTCGCGCCAGCCCTCGTTCGATGCCTTCTCGCCGACTGGCAAGGTGCCCTGCCTGGTGGATGGGTCATTGACGGTATGGGATTCGCTGGCAATCTGTGAGTATCTGGCCGAAGCCACCCCGGCCGTGTGGCCGCAGGATCCGGCCGCTCGCGCCTTTGCCCGCTGTGCAGCCACTGAAATGCACTCGGGCTTTGGCGCCCTGCGCGATGAGTGCTCGATGAACTGTGGTCTTACCATCGAGACCGGCACGCCGAGCGAGGCGCTCAAGCGGGATCTGGCGCGTCTGGAAGCGCTCTGGGAGGCAGGGCTTGAGCGCTTTGGCGGACCGTGGCTGGCCGGTGATGCCTTCACGGCAGTGGATGCCTTCTTTGCCCCGGTCGCCGTGCGTATCTGCGGCTATCAGCTTCCCCTGGGAGAACGCGCCATGGCCTACGTCGAGCGGATGCTCACGTATCCAGCAGTGGCTGAATGGGTCGAGGCCGGTACCAACGAGCCCTGGCGGGAGGCCTTCCACGAAGAAGACTGCATCCGCGGGCGGCGCGTCATCGAGGACCGTCGCCCGCCGGTCGAGGCCTGAGCCTGATAAAGGCTAACGCAGCGTTTCCCCGTCCTGGCGCAGCATCCGGTTGCGCCAGGCGTTCACGTGACCCACGAACTCATGACCACGGTGCACGTGGGCGAGTCGAATGGGATCAGTGTCGGTAAAGCGATTATCCACGTTGATCGGATAGGCCTTCGTGGCCCAGCGCAAAAACCCCGTGCCATAGCTGGCCTGACGTACATCGCGCCAGTTGGTGCCCACGATGCCGCGCTGCCACGGCAAAATGCCGCGATAGCACCACACCCCGTCCTGATCGGTATAAAGGCGTACGCGGCGAATATAAAAAAGCCGATAGACCAGAAGCCCCAGCGCACAGACTACAAAGGCGATGCCGGCATAGAACAGCATCTGCGCCGTGATCGGGGTCATCATGATCCAGCGCGGGGCAAGCATCAGCGCGACGGCAATGGCGATCGCCACCGCCCCCTTGAGAACGGCATCCACATAGGCCACCCACGACAGCCGGTGCTCACGAAACGCATATGACGCGTCACTCTCGGCGCCCTTGTCGGGCAGATCATTTTGCATGCTGTCTCCTCATTCTCATGCAACAGTATCAGGCCCGCCGGCCCTGTCTTCGTGGCGAAAGCGCCGACAATAGCCTGTCTCATACAGCGCGCTGTCACGAAAGCCACTGTTGGAGAGCGCCGGTCCGACCAGAATCAGCGCGCTACGCTCGATAGGCGCCAACGCCAGGCGCGTCACGATATCGCCCAGCGTGCCCTGAATCATTCGCTCCTCCGGCCAGCTGGCGCGATAGACCACCGCGACCGGACACTCCGCCCCGTAAAAGGGCATCAGACGCGCGGTGATCTCCTCCAACCGGTGAATCGCCAGGTGAATGGCCAGCGTCGCCCCGGTCTCGGCGAAGGTTTCCAGCCGCTCGCGCTCGGGCATTTTTGACGCGCGCCCGGAAAGTCGGGTCAGCACCACACTTTGCGCCACTTCCGGCACCGTCAGCTCTCTTTCCAGCAAGGCTGCAGCGGCGGCAAAGGCCGGTACGCCGGGTGTCAGGGTGTAGTCGATGCCGTGTTTTCGCAGGCGCCTGAGCTGCTCGGCCAGCGCACTGTAGACGGAAAGATCACCCGAATGCAGCCGAGCCACCGCTTCACCGTGTTGATGGGCACGCAGGTATTCCTGCTCGATCGCCTCGAGATCCAGTGCGGCCGTGTTGATCAGCCGCGCACCCGGTGGGCAGTAATCCAGCAGCTCGGTGGCCACCGTGGAGCCGGCATAAAGGCATACCGGGCATTGCGCGAGCAGACGCTGACCGCGCACGGTAATCAGGTCGGCCGCCCCGGGGCCGGCACCGATGAAATGAACCGTCATGAGAGCCCCTGAAAATCCATCGGCTTGGTCCAGACCCACTGGGTAATGGTACGCGCCGGCGTCCAGCCGATCATGCTGCCCAGCGGTGCGGTCTGCTCAAGGCTCAGGCGCATCAGCTCACCGCCCAGCAGGCGATGGCATTCGCCGAGTGCCAGCTCGCTTTCAAGCGTTACGGCGTTGGCCACCAGCCGCCCGCCGGGCGCCAGGACATCGAAGCAGCGGGCCATTAGTGCCATATTGCTCACGCCGCCGCCCACAAAGATGGCCTGTGGCGTGGCCAGTCTCTCAAGCACCCCGGGTGCCTCGCCCTGGGCAATCTCAAGACGTGGCACCCCGAACGTGTCGGCGTTGCGACGAATGCGCTGACAGCGGGCGTCATCACGTTCGATGGCCACCGCCTCCAGCGATTCGTCCGTCAACAGCCATTCGATGGCAATGGAGCCGGCGCCGGCGCCGATATCCCACAGCCGCTCGCCCGGGCGCGGCGACAGCCGTCCCAGCGTCATGGCGCGAACGTCACGTCGGGTGATCTGCCCGTCATGCTCAAAGAGGCTGTCCGAGCGCCCGGGCGCCAGTCCGCCAACGGCCCCTTCGCCCTGCTGCATGATCTCGAGTGCCACCACGTTCAGGGCGTCGAATTCACGCGGCTCACGTGCCAGTGCCTTCGCCGTAAAACTCACGATGTGCTCGTGTGGCCCATCCAGCGCCTCCAGCACGGTCATGCGGCTCTCGCCCATATTGCGCTCGGTGAGCATGTCGGCGATCTGCGCCGGTGCGGCACCATCGCTGGTGAGTGCCACAATACGCACCCCCTGATACAGGTGGCCGTTCAGGCGGCTCATGGCACGCCCGTGCAGCGACAGCAGACGGCTTCTCTGTAATGGCCAGCCAAGACGGGCGCAGGCCAGCGAAAAGGCCGACGGCGCCGGAAATACTTCCATCTCGCTGGCGGGTATGTATTCCGAGAGGGTCGAGCCGATGCCATAGTGGAAGGGATCGCCCGAGGCCAGCACGCACACGCGACGCCCGCGCAGCGCCAGCAGCTGATTGATGCCCTCGCTCAGCGGCGAGGGCCAGGCAATCGGCGTCCCCCGAATCAGCGTGGCGGTCAGCGCCAGATGCCGCGAGCCACCAAAGACCACCTCGGCCTGGGTAACCGCCTGACGCGCCTTTTCACACAGCTCCTCGGCGCCGGATTCCTGAATGCCCACAATGGAAAGCCAGGTGTCATGGCGCTGACCATCGCCTGCCATCGGCGCGTCAGAGGGGGCGTCACTGGGGCTCATGCTTCACTCTCCTGTTATATTGCGCCACCCGCCGACACCCCCATCGGGTGTACAGTGGCCGGGGCTTTTGGCATTTCCATCACAACGGAATCGATTACGGCGCTGACAGGCCATGTGTCTACAGACCTCTTCTCATCATAAACGCCTGCTGCTGCTGGGCGGTACGCTTGAGGCCCGCCGGATTGCGGCGCAGCTGGCGACCCTGCCCATGATCACGCTTACCCTGTCGCTGGCCGGGCGCACGCGCGCGCCCATCGACAACGGCGTGACTACGCGCAGTGGCGGCTTTGGCGGCGTTGACGGACTGGTGCACTGGCTCAAGGATCATCACATTGATGCGATCATCGTGGCCACTCACCCCTTTGCCGCCCAGATGGCGCACAACGCCTGCGAGGCAGCCCGCCGGACCGGCCTGCCCATCATGCGCATCAATCGTCCCGGCTGGCAGCGCTCGCCCGACGATCGCTGGCTTGAGTGCGACAGTACCGAGCAGGCCGTCACCCTGCTGGGCAAAACGCCGCGCCGGGTGCTGCTCACCTTCGGGCGCCAGCAGGCCGCGCATTTTGAAGCCGCCCCCTGGCATCACTACGTCGTTCGCAGTATCGACCCCATCGACCCGCCGCTGGCCCTTCCTCATGTGGATAACCTGATCGCGCGAGGTCCCTTTTCACTGGAGGAGGAACGCCGCCTGCTGCGCGAACACGCTATTGATGTGCTCATCACCAAGCACAGCGGCGGCGCAGCAACCTGGCCCAAGCTGGTGGCCGCTCGGGAACAGGGCATTGACGTCATCATGATCCGTCGGCCGGCCATGCCCGATATACCGGTTGTGGACAGCCTTGATGAAACGGGCATGACACGCCTGGTCGCGTGGGTGTCAGCCCTGTGAACCTGTCGCCTCGGGATCGTGTCCGGGCGCAAAGCGCGGCGTGTAGATCAGCGGCGCCTGGCCGGGTCGCTCGACCCGACGGGTTTCCTCGCTGCCGATAATCACCAGCGTTGCCATGTCAGCCTGCTCGGCGCGCGCCTCTTCCAGGGTGGAAAGCGTGATCCGCTCATCCGGGCGACCGGCGGCGCGGGCGAAAATCACCAGTGTCCCGGGCGAGAGCACCTCGCGCAGACGCTCGAGCGCCACGCCAAGCTGCCAGGGGCGCGCCTTCGAGATCGGGTTATACAGCGCCATGACCAGACCGGCACCGGCACAGACCAGCAGCCGGCGCTCGATCAGCGCCCAGGGCTTTAGATTGTCGGACAGCGATATCGCGGCAAAATCATGCCCCAGCGGGGCGCCACAGGCGGCCGCGGCCGCCAGCATGGCGCTCACGCCGGGCACGACTTCAAGGCTCAGTTCACGCCATGCCTGCGGGCCACGCTCGATCTGTTCACACACGGCAGAGGCCATCGCAAAGACGCCCGGATCACCGCCGGAGAGCATCGCCACGCATTCGCCACGCGCCGCCAGGGCCAGCGCCTCACGGGCGCGCGCGCCCTCCTCGCGGTTGTCCGACACCACCCGGCGCGGGTCGTTGATGTCCACTACCCGATCCACATAGGGGCCGTAGCCGTAGAACCAGTCGGCGCAGGCCAGCGCATCGACCGCCTGCGCGGTCATGTAGGGCACCTCGCCCGGGCCAAGTCCGATCACGATCAGTCGGCCGCTCATGAGCGCACCGCCTGTGCATCCGCACCGGCCGGATGCGTACATTCGGCCCAGCCGGGCACCAGCACGATCGAAAAATAGGGCGCCGGGCGATCATCGCGCTCGCTCAGTTTCATGATCTGCTCGCCGGCCATGGTCGCGCGCTCGACATACAGCGCCCGATCCAGCAGTCCCGCACGTGCCAGGGCACTTTTGATCCGCGGCAGGTTGCGACCCACCTTCATGATCACGGCCGCCTCACAGCGTGACAGGCGATCCACCAGTGCTGCCTCATCCAGCGTGCCCGGCAGGATGGTGAGCACATCATCGCCCTGACAGATCGGCACGCCGGCGCTTGACCAGCCACCGGCCATGCCGGTCACCCCGGGAATGACCTCGACATCGAAGCGGTGTTCAAGGCGCACGTGCAGGTGCATCCAGGAGCCAAAAAAGAGCGGATCACCTTCCGACAGTACGGCGACACTGCGCCCGGCGGAGAGTTCGGCAGCCAGTCGTTCGGCGCTCTGCTCATAAAATTCGGTAATGGCACTGCGATAGCCATCGGAGTGGCGATGCAGCTCGGTGGTGACCGGATAATACAGCGCCAGCTCCGGCTGGCCGGGACGCAGGTGTTCGGCGACCACACGCCGGGCATTGCTTTGGTTACCGGCCTTGGCAAACCAGGCGACTACGTCGGCCCGCGCCAGCACCCGCGCGGCCTTGAGGGTCAGAAGCTCCGGATCACCGGGACCTGTGCCCACGCCATAAAGACGCCCGCTGACAGGCGACGGCCCACCAGAGGGCGAGAAGAATTCGGAAGTTGATCGCATCAGAGTCGGTCGCTTGCCAGCGCATTGATGGTGGCCGAGGCGATGGCGCTGCCGCCCATGCGTCCACGCACCGTAATAAAGGGGATATCGAGCCCGGCATCAATCAGGGCCTGCTTGGACTCCACCGCCCCGACAAAGCCCACCGGCACGCCGATGATGGCGGCCGGTCGCGGGGCACCCTGATGCAGCAGGTCCAGCAGATGAAAGAGTGCGGTCGGTGCGTTACCGATGACCACCACGCCGCCATCAAGCTGCTCGCCCCAGAGCTCAATGGCCGCCGCCGTACGGGTGTTGCCGATTTTTTTGGCAAGCTCAGACGTGCGCGCATCGTGCAGGGTACAGATCACATCGTTGTGAGCCGGCAGGCGGGCACGCGTCACGCCACGCTCAACCATGCCGGCGTCACACAGGATCGGCGCGCCCTGAAGGATCGCCTCGCGCGCCCGGGTAATATCGCCACCGCCAAAGACAATCTGCTCGGCCAGTGCCACCACGCCGCAGGCGTGAATCATGCGCACGGCCACATCGGCTTCCAGCGGGGAAAAGCGCGCCAGATCGGCCTCTGAACGGATAATGGCAAACGACTGACGATAGATGGCCTGTCCGTCATGTTCGTAATCATACAGGGAACGTTTGTCAGGCGCGTCATGAGTGCCATGGCGATCGGTCATTGGTTCCCTCATCGTTCAGGGTGGGTATCAGGGCGGTCAGGCGCGCCATTCTACCCTGGCGCTGCGCCAGCGTCCGCCCTTACCCGCCGGCGCCGTGTCCGCTGCCGACACGCAGCAGCGCCACGATGCGCTCCTCGCCGACCCGGGCAAGTATTCCGGCCTCCAGCGGCAGGGCGTGACCTTCCCGGGCAAGCGTATGTGCCAGGTGCTCAAAGGCCGCCCCCAGCGCTGCAGTGTCATCGGCAATCAGCCGCGGCACGCCACGCGGATTACCCTGAAAGACCAGACCGATGCCGCGGGCCATCCCCACCAGGGTAAAGGTGCAGACATCCAGGCTGGCACAGCCCTTGGCACAGCCGGAAAGGTGCAGTCGGACCGAATCATCAAACCACCGGGACCAGTCCGTGCTCAGCGTCCGGGCCGTGTCGTGGGTGACCATGAGGGCGCTGGCACAGCCCGGCGCCCCGGTGCAGGCCATGATCGCCAGGCGCGCATCATCGTCTGCCACGATCAGGCCGGCCTGGCGCGCGGCCCGAATGATGGCCTCGATATCGGCATGCTCACGGCACAATATCCGCCAGTGACGACCGGGTGCGGCGGCAAAGGCCAGCGCACCGCAGCGAAGTGCCTCACGCGTAAAGCGCAAAAGCGCCAGCGCCTGCATCTGCCCGAACGGCCAGACCACATCCAGCACATCACGCTGGCGCCGGGCGCCAGCGTCCGGCCCCCGATAAAGGCCACTGCGCGGCGGCGGTGCGCCAGGGCGACAGCCCAGCACATCGCAGAGCGTATAGATCGACACATGGGCGAGCAGGTGCTGACCGCGCGCCCTCGGGCCAAGCATGTCGATCTCGCTCAAAAGCCCCAGCACGGCGCTGGAAAGCTTGGACGCCACCATCCAGCCCAGCCAGGTGGCACTGCCATGATTGCCGGCCACGCCGATCCAGCCGCCGCGATCACCGTCCAGCCGTAGGTGGATATCACCGGTGAGTCCGGCCAGTCCCGCCCAGCCCCCGGCATCGATAACCACGGCGCACTTGGGCGCAAGCCGGGACGGGGCGCCAGTCAAAATCTGGCTGCGAAGCCGACGTGCCAGCAACCGCGTGGGCGCGTCGATGGCCTCATCAACGTCCATCAATGGATCGATCGACACGGCCGGTACGCCGCTTTCCAGCCAGTGGCGCGACAGCCGCCGCGTCAGATAATCGGCAAGTTCCCGGTGCGCGCCCTCGGCCAGCCCCCGCAGTTGCAGGTTGCCGCGACGCGTCACCTCGATCAGGCCGTTGCCAAAGCGCTCGGCAGCCTCGCACAGCGTGATGACATCATCACCCTCAAGGGGAGTGATCAGCGGCGGCAGACGCGCCAGCCAGCCATCCCCGGTTTCCATGGGCGCAGCCAGCGACGGACAGGCGCCTCGTGGGCCCTGCCAGGCAGGCAGGCGCCTCTGATTGAAGTCGTGCGGTTCAGGCAACATGGGCGTTCAACCACGAGATAAATGAAAAAATCGGACCCGGCAGGGCGGCGAAGCGCACCGTGCTCGTCCATCATTGGGGCCATGCTATCGCATCATTTGACCCGGGAGACAACGACGTCAACCGCGCCTGTATCATCCACAAGGAGGTTCAATGCCCGCAGCATCAACACCGGCCCCGCTGCCCAGAAGCTTCTACGACCGCCCCACGCTTGAGGTCGCCCGCGACCTGCTGGGCTGTCATCTTGTCGTCGATGACGGCGAGGAGCGTCTGATCGGCCGGATTACCGAGACAGAAGCCTATCTCGGCTTTCTGGACACCGCCTGTCACTCCTCCCACGGGCGCACCCCGCGTACCGAGATCATGTTCGGCCCGCCGGGTCATGCCTATGTCTATCTGATCTACGGCATCTACGACATGCTCAATCTGGTGACCGAAGCCGTGGGTGATCCCTGTGCGGTGCTGATCCGTGCCATCGAACCGGTTCAGGGTGAAGAGACCATGGTCGCGCGGCGCAACGGCCGGCGTGGCCGCGACATGCTCAACGGCCCCGGCAAGCTGACCCGCGCCATGGGGATCACCAAGGCGGACTTTAACCATCTCGATCTCTGCAGCGGCGAGCGTCTATGGATCGAGCCGGGCACGCCGGTCAGCGACGACGATATTATCCTGGGGCCGCGCATCGGTATCGACTACGCCGAGCCCGAGCATCGCGACGCGCACTGGCGTTTGCGCATCGCCACACCACAGCTGCGCCGTCAGGAAGCAAGAAAGGCCGCAAAAAAGGCCACGACCGGAGAGTAATCCCGGCATGGCGCGGTTCATGCCCTGTCAGGCTAGAATGAAGACTGCACCGAACGACTCCCGGGAGGGGCCGTCATGACACCGTTACTGGCAGGGCTTGTCGCAGGACTGGTTGTGTCAACGCTGGGCAGTATGGCACTGGCCGATAATCAGGCGCCCATACGCTCACAATTTTCACAGGATCGCTCGCACTTCTCGCAGGACCGCTCGCGCTTTCGTCACGATGCCGGCGTCGTTGAACGCCACTGGCACCAGCCCGGCCGCCCCGGCTTCGACGGCCGGCCCGGTTTTGATGGTCGCCCCGGCTTTGATGGCCGCCCTGGTTTTGACAATCGGCCAGGATATGACGGTCGACCGGGATATCACAATCCGCCGGTGTACAACGGCCAGTGGGGCTACGATGGCCGGCCGGGATTTGGCTGGCATCGCCCGGAGCGTATCGACCCCGACGAGCGCCTGAGGCGTCAGTACGAGCGTCTTTATGATATCGAGCGCCGCCAGTTTGATCGCACCCGTCAGGAGACCATCTACGGCGTAACCCCGGATCGGTTTTACCGCCCCGATCAGTGGCAGCCCTCACCCTATCCTGCCCCGGGCAACTATCGTCCACCGGCAGCCGGCTACCCGCTGCCCCCGCATGGCTACCCGTTGCCCGGCCAGTCACGCCCGCCTGCCTTCAATGAAGCAGGCCGTGGCGTGGATCTCTACTCGGACCCGCGCGGGCCGGCACCGGCGACGCCCTACAGTCGCTAGAGATCAAACAGGGTTTCGAGCTGACGGCGCAGCCCTGCGCCCCAGCCGTTTTCCTGCGGCTCATGGCCGGGCGCATCGACGTAGATGGTGGCCGTCTGCCCGGCCGAGAGCACCATCTCCTCGGGGATCTCATCAAGCGTGATACGCACCGGAATCCGCTGGGACAGGCGCACCCAGTCAAAGGAAGGGTTCACCGCGGCCAGCCCGCCGGACTCGCCGGTCAGACTGTTATCCACGATGCCGCGGGCAATCGAATCCACATGGCCATACAGGTCATGATCACGCCCCAGAAGACGCACGCGCGCTGGATCGCCCGGGCGTATGCCGCCCAGCTTGGTCTCCTCGAAATAGCCCAGCGCGTAGAAGCTGTGCTGATCCACCAGCGTCATCGCCCGGGAGCCGGCGCTGACGTACTGCCCCGGACGCAGCTGCTGATTGGTAATAAAACCATCCACCGGCGCACGTACCTTCGAACGTTCAAGATCCAGCTGCGCCGCGCGGATGGCCACCTCGGCATTCTGAACGCTGGCCTGGGCCGAGCGGTATTCAAAGCGGGCGTTGTCGCGCGCTTCCTGCGAGACATAGTTATTGAGCCGATCCCGCCGGCTGCTGGTCGCCTTCGCTTCATCGCGCTGCTCCTTGAGACGCGCCAGATCCGCCTTCGCCCGATCCAGGGCGAGCTGATAGCGCGCCTGGTCGATGGTAAAGAGCACATCGCCCTTCTGGACCAGGTCGTTGTCATGCACCTCAAGCGTATCCACCAGCCCCGAGACATCCACGCCAACCTGAACGATATCGGCGCGAATACGCCCGTCACGCGTCCAGGGATCATGCATGTAGTGATGCCAGATCCACCAGGCAGCGAGCAGCGCGGCCAGCACCAGCACCAGCGTCAGCACCATGCGCAGGGCCCGCCCTGCCACTGCAGACACCCCTTTCATACCCGACTCCTTGTCCGTCATGTTCTCCCTCCCGCCGGCAGTGCCCCGCTCAACATCAGCACCGCCCATAACAGCAGCGTAAAAATCGCGATGTCGGCCAGCACCGGCTGCCAGAAAAACCGGTATAACCCAAGGCGTGACATCACGCGCCGCACGCCCCAGAACAGCAGCAGCGCCAGAAATACCGGCACGAAAAGGGGCGGCGTCAGAAACCCCAGAAATGACCACTCATCGAGCATCCAGGGCTCCCTCCTCGTTGTCGGCATCTGAAAGCGCTTCACGCGCCTGGGCCTCGGCACCCGGCATGTCACGCAGCAGATGCGCGAGCATCTCGAACTCGCCAATCAGCGCCGTGGGCAGCGGACGGAGCGCGTAAAGCGCCGTGGCACGGGCTTCACAGTCATCAGCCAGACGCTGCCAGGCGCGCTCATCACGTCCGGCATGGGGCAGCTGTCGGCCCAGCGCAGCGACCCAGTGCCTGATCTCACGCTGATCATCCCCCCCGCCGCGGGCCAGCCGTCGCAGGCGCCACAGACACATGGCGAGCGCGTGCAGATCGACGGCCTCGCGCAGCATCGGCTCGCCACTGCCCAGCGCCAGCAGGCGCCCGAGCCGGTCATACAGCCGGCTTTCAAGCCATGCCCGGGACGGCAGTCGACGCGTTCGGGTCAACCGCTCAAGCCCGCGCCAGTAGGCCGCCAGCAGCGCCTCCAGACGCGCCGCCGGCGTGCGCTGACGAAACAGTGAATAGGTCACCATGGTCACGATGGTGCCCAGAATCGAGGCCAGCCCGCCGTTGATGAACTGGGTCGGATGAAATTCGTAGGTGCGGTGCAGGTTCAAAAGCGTCATCAGGGTCACCGCGCCGGCAAGCCCCACGGCGGCGTAGCGGATGTGCGGCGTCATCAGCGTCCCGATGACCACCGGCACGCCGATGCTCAGCGCCAGCAGCGGAAAGCCGGTGATGGCCGGAAAAACAAGATAGGAAAACACGCAGCCAATGATGACCGCCCAGATCGTACCGGTCAGAAACTGGCGCACCACGGCGGCCGGGTCAGGCGCCTTGGCAAAGAGCACGATAAAGACCCCCAGCAGCATCATGGAGAGATACCCCGAGGGCCAGCCGCTGTGAATCCAGTAAAGCCCCAGCAGCTCAAAGGCAATGAAGACGCGAAAGGCATTGTAGCGCGCCACGCCATATTCCGGATGCCAGGACCGCCGCGGGCGGCGCCCGGTCAGCTGTACCAGACGCGCGTGGCGGTGATGGCGCATGGCAAGGCTCAGCGCCCGGCCATGGTGCAGGAGCTTGAGCACTTCACCCAGCCGCTCGCGCACCAGGGAGGCTCGCACCAGCACCACGCAATCCCCTGATGCCACCAGTGAGGTGTCATCGGGCAGGACCGGCAGCGGTGGCAGCTCATCGCCCTGCTGCTCCAGCGCCGCCAGAAAGGGCAGCGTCGGGTCACGCAGGACCGCCATGATCGTCTCTGCGCCCTCGCAGTGCGACAGCCGATCGATGGCCTCTTCCAGCTCACGCAGCCCCGTCATCAGCGCCAGGCTGTCGCCGGCAAAACGATCCAGTGCCGGCAGCAGCCGACGAAAGCGGCGAAACTCGAAACGCGCCAGAGAATGCTGCGCCTCGAACTGCTGATGCTTGCCCATCAGCGCACGCAGTCGCTCGTTGAGTACCGCACGCGAGCGCTTTTCCACCAGTGCCACGCGGGCCTCCCCCGCGGCGCCCGCGATCAGCGCCTGCAGCGTGGCCGGCAGCGCGTAGCTGCCAAAACGCGGGGCAATGAGCACATGCATCAAAAAACCGGCGCCGATGCCCAGCGCCGTCTCGGTCGTACGTGCCAGCGCCAGACTAAAGACGTTATCCACCCCGGTACCGATCGCGGTGAGCGAGACCAGGGTGGCGGTATAGCCGCTGAGCATCATGATGTAGCTGGCCGGCTCATCGTTTAAAAGCATCACGCAGAAGGTACAAAAGGCCAGCCAGCCGCCGGCGGCCAGCAGATAGAGCATCGGCTGCTGGGCGAACAGCGCAATCAGCACCAGCCCCATCAGCGCACCGAGGAAGGTACCGATCAGACGCCCGATGCAGCGATGAATGATGATGCCCAGCGGCGGCGTGCCCTTCGTGAACATGACCGGCTGCAGCGTCACGATCATGACGGCAAGGATTGCCCAGGCCGGCTGGGCAAGGTCCAGACGCAGGGCCACGTACAGTGCCAGCCACACGGCCAGCACAGTCCGCAGCGCCAGCACCCAGTGATCACCGGTAATGCTTGAAAGGATTCTCATCAGAAATGATCGGCATCATGAACGACGCATGCCGCCGACGGGCAGCAGGGCCCAGAGGCGGAAGACGGCATGCGTGAGGAAAAAACGTAAGGGTGCGAAGTATTTCATCAACCCGGACCTGACGTCTACCTTAACCCGATGACAGGCGCGCCATGACAGCCTGCTGCCAGGCCGTGACCTCCTGCAGGAGCGCCACGCCCAGATGCGCGTGCGCAGCCCTGATCAGCCCCGATACTGCCAGATGATCGGGCGCTGCAAGCAGTACGGTCTGCGGCATGCCGGCGTGATGAAGCGTGCGCAGCGCACTGGCCAGCAGCGAAGCACTGCGTGCCTGTACTTCCGGCAGATGGAGCACCCACCAGGGCGAGGCCGACACAACATCGGGCAAAGGCTCGGACAATACCAGCGTACGCGGCTGCCAGCGCTGCGCCCCCTCGGGCAGTGCCAGCCGCTGTGCCAGCTGCAGTGACAGGACCTCGGCATCGCCTTCTTCACGGGGCGGAACCATGACCACCAGCTCCGTTGACGACGGCGCATTACTCGCGGCGCCTCGCTGGGACCACTGACGCAGGCCGCTGGCCTGATCACCCTGCATTGACGCGGCTCCCGCCATGGACAGCCATCACGTGCGCTCGGCACCGGTGCCGGCCAGCGCGTCGCGGGCCATGAAGGCCTGCAGCAGCGCCTCGAGAAGTACCGTTCCCGTGCGCCGGCGTGTGCCGCCGGCCAGATTGAAAAGCTGCGCGCGCACATCCATCGCCCAGTCCTCGCTGCAAAGCTCCAGTCGCGTGGCCAGCGCGGCAAGCCCGGCTGCCAGCTGCAGACGTGTCTCACGATCGCTGCGCGCCACACTGGCATCTTCCAGCCGGTGCATGGCCTGACGCGTCAGGCCTTCCAGCCCCTCAAGCGCCACTGCACGGGCCAGCCGCGAGGCCACATCACGTCCGGTCACGGCGTTGGAGAGCCAGTAGCGTCGCGCCAGCAGCCGGTTGTCGTCAACATCGTGAAGACGGGCAAACCACACCAGTACCTCGGCGGGTGCGGCACTGCCACGCGCCTCATGCATCGCCGGCAGACACGAGAGCACCAGATTGACCGTGCGACCGCGCCAGCGACATGTGCGCTGATCGATCTCCTCGGCAAGCCCTGCCAGATCGGCAAGGCGCTGACGCTCACCGTGATGGCGTACCCGCCTTGATGCCGTTACCGAGGCCATCCACAGGCACTTGTCGCTGCTCAGCCGATGCATTTCCTCCTGCGCCGGCGGCGCCGCCATCAGATGCCAGGCGCTGTGATGCGTTTCGCGCGCCCAGCCCATGCGGGCAGCTTCAGAGGCCGGCAGACGATGACGCAGCCAGACCCGGGGCAGCGGCAGGCCGTGATCGTCCAGCGTTACCAGCGGCATATGCCAGCCCGCGTTGCGCGTACCGCCCTCCTTCGACCACCACAGCGCCTGCTCGTCGACCTGTTCTGTCGTCAGCTCGGCCATGCGGGCGGCAAAGCTCTCCCCGGCCACATTACGCGCCCCATGGCGCCACAGCTGTTCAAGCTGCGCGGTGCCCGGGGCCTGACGCACCAGGGTATCAAACATGGCATGCAGTGAGCGGCCGTGGCTGACCACATCGCGTGACAGCGCACGGGCTTTTGATTCACGCGAGCGCCCGGCCATCTCGGCCAGCGTGGCCTCGTCATAGCCAAAGGGCGAGGCGTCATCGGCGGCGAGTGCCGAGTGCACCAGCGCTTCGATATCTACCGGTGCCAGATCCTCCGGCACACGCTGACCGTTGGCTACATAGAGCACCCGCAGGCGGTGACGCGCCAGAATGTCCAGCACGGTCGCCGGACGGGCGGACTCATCAAGCTTGGTAATGATGCAGCCGCGAATGGGCGTACCGGCCTGCAGTGCCGCCTGCCGGTAGGCTGCCACCACCTGCTCGAGCGTATCGCCGTGGCTGGCAGCATCCAGCACCAAAAGGGTTTGAATGGGTACCCCCGCCTCTCCCAGGCGCGCTACCTCGGTGGCCAGGCGCGGGTCGCGCTGACTCATGCCCAGCGTGTCGATCAGGATGGTGCGCTTGGGGGTGGCCTTTTGCATCTGCAAAAGCGCCCGGCGCGGCGTGATCAGGCGCGCCAGCAGCACGCCCAGATCGCCATCGCCTTCAAGGGCGTGTACTTCCACGCCCAGCAGACGCGCATAGATGCGCAGCTGCTCCTGGGCGCCGATACGATAGCTGTCGGTCGTAATCAGCGCGGCATCACGATTGCCGTGAGCCATCACATAGCGTGCGGCCAGCTTGGCGGTGGTGGTGGTCTTGCCCACCCCGGTCGGGCCGATGAGCGCCATGACGCCGCCTGCAGCCAACAGATCGTCGTTGTCCTCGGGCGTTTCCAGACGGGCAGCGATCTGGCGGCTGATCCAGCCGTTGAGTGTCTCATCGATCTCGGCGTCAGGCGTGTCGGCAAACTCGGCCGGCAGCAGCGCGATCAGCTCGCGCACCAGCGTCTGGCTAAAGCCCACGCCAATCATGCGCTGACGCAGTCGGGTCGCTGGTGTCGCGCCCGGCGCTTCAACCGCTGGAGCAGCCGTCAGCCGGGTATCCAGCAGATCGCGCATGGCGGAGAGTTCGCTCATCAGCTGGGCGCTGAAGGCCTGCATCTCCTGTTGCCCGGAGGCAGTAGTTGAAGGCGATGTCGGCTCGGGCGCTGGCGTAGCGGGCGCCGGCGCAACAGGCACAGACACTGCGGGTGCGGGCTCGGCCGGGTGGCCGGTCAGATGTTCCTGATCGGCATCGAGCATCGCCACGATCTCGACGCCGCCCTCGACCTGGCGGTTGGAGAGAATCAGGGCGTCATCCCCCAGAGACTCACGCACCTGACGCATGGCATCGCGTGCGTTGGTGCCGATAAAGCGGTGTACCCCCATGCCTGTCCTCTCCTGATCGGGCGGCGGCGTTGCAGACCCGGCGAATCACGCCTCTGGCCTCTCATGTTCTGGCGCCAAGGGTGCCACGACAGCGTCCGGGTCAATGAGCGGGAATGGGCATGAATTCATGCCCTATTCGACATTCACCCTAAAGTTTTCACCGCCGCTGCCGAGGCCCCTGCCCTGGCAGGGCGTCAGCGTCTGTCACCGCCGAGCCACTGCGGCCACTGCGCCACGTCTGCCTCAAAGGCCATCAGATTCTGCTCAAACTGCCACTGCAGCCGGGCGCGGTCGCTTTCCTTGATCAGACGGGCGCAGTCTCCCCCGGGCGTGGCATCGAGCGCGGCATCCTGACAGGCCGCCACGCGCGTTTCGCCCACCTCACCTTCGGCCCACAGACTCTCCCCGGTGAGAAAGCTGTACTCGAGACTGTTGCGCGCCATTTCGACCAGCGCCGGATAATCCAGGCCGTGCTCGGTGACACCACGCTCATATTCGCGGGTCAGATCAATGCGTGAGACACCCTGATCATCGGTGGCCAGCACCAGCGGCACACCCGTATTGCGATAGAGGTTGAGCGGATGATCTGCACCGCGTACGCCGAGAATCACGTCATTGCTGGTCAGGTTGATCTCCACCGCCACGTTCTGCTCGGCCATGGCCTGCAACAGCTGCGGCGCGTGCTGTTCGTGTGCAATCGACACGCCATGGCCGATGCGCCGGGCGCCGCCGACCTCGATGGCCTTGCGGATATGATCCTGGAGCTCGAAAGGCGGTACCAGCCCCAGCGTCAGCTCACCGGCGTGCAGCGCCAGCGGCACCTCGGGGTACTGCTTCGAGAGAAAGGCCAGCATCTGCATGTGGCGATCGTAGTCTTCAAGCGCCACCGGGTGATCCTCCGGTGCCACGAGGTTGACACCCACGTAGCGCGGGTCGGCATCGGCAAGCGCAAAGGCCATCATCAGCTCGCCAAAGACCGCCATCGGCGCCTGGGTGCGCACCGCAAAGCCCTGCAGCCGCACCGTCACGTCACAGCCAGGCGCGGCGTCCCTGCCGTCACAGCCCAGCCGTGAGTCGGCATCAGAAAACATCGCGTCAACCTCCTCACGAGCGTCTGCCAGGGGCGACGCAATCTCCGACGACAGCGCCTTGAAGGCCGCGTCCAGGTCATCGGCATCCAGCTCGCGTGACTGCGCCATGGCGCCGAAGGCGTGCAGCGCGCCCGGATTGGACATGGTTTCCACGTAGCCCAGGTGATCCAGCGCCGCTAGCCGTTTTGTGGCGCTCAGCAGTGCGCCGGGCGAACCTGCCGCGACGGGCGCGAAGCGATCAAAGGTGGCAAAGAACTGGTCATGCCCCTCGACCGGCGGCGTACCGGGGCCATTGGGCGTGTTGCGCATCGACAGCGCATTCAAAAGCTCGGCGTAGAGGCCGCTGTCATGACGGGCCAGCCCTTCCGCAGATATCAGCTCATCACCGTCGCAGGGCGGCGGCGCAATGGCCGAGCCATCGGCGTGTACGCAAAGCCCCTTTTCTCCGGCCTCGGCCAGCAGGGTTTCCGGCCAGGGCGCACCCCACAGGTGATGATGAATATCGCCACCCTTGGGCATGCGCTGCAGGAACATGCGAAGCCTGGGCGGCTGGTCACGAATGTCCTCCATGAGCTCGGCGGTGCGCTTTGTGCGCTCGCTGTCGGCCTCGGCCGGCGCAGCCATCAGTAAAGCGCCGGCGCCAAAACCCAGTGTCACGAAGGTCGCCAGCGCGCCCGGGTGAGAGAGAAAACGGGTCAACATGAAATGCCCTTTTATCGTTGTGATGGTCGTGAACATGATGCGGCCCTCGGTGCGGCCGGTTGCTGCCTATATTAGCGAGGGCGCCAGAAGCTGTCCTGTCATGGCAGACCCATGCCGTCTGCTACAGGCATAAAAAAGAGGGCCCGAAGGCCCCCTTTCATCAGACGCTCATGCGCTTTCAACGCTGGGCCAGGTCCTCGACCATGGCCTTGAGCACGCCATAGAAGTTTTCCACGGCGGCGAGCTCTACCCGCTCATCGGGGGTATGGGCACCACGGATGGTAGGGCCGAACGAGATCATCTGCATGCCCGGATTCTTCGAGCCAATCAATCCGCATTCGAGCCCGGCATGGATGACCCTGACCTCGGGCACTACACCGGTGACGGCTTCATGCACGCGCTCAAAGCGCCCCAGCAGCTCGGACTCGGGTTCGGGCGTCCATCCCGGATAGCCCTCACTGATTTTGGGTTCAAAGCCGGTCAGGCGCATCAGGGTCGCAATGCGGGCCACCAGTTCATCACGGGTGGAATCGCGCAGCGAGCGCACCATCAGCTGGATCGAGAATTTGCTGTCCTTGAGGCGCACGATGCCCTGGTTATTGGAGGCTTCCACCACGCCCGGCGCCGAGCGGCTCATGCCGGCCACACCGTAAGGCAGGCCATGCATCAGCCCCATCAGGCGATAGGTGTCTTCGCTGGAGAGCGCGCGCTCGGCGTGGGCCGACTCAGCGCTGACAGTGACGCCATCATCAATGCCGGCCAGCTCTTCCTGATAGATGCGCCGATAGCGCTCGATCTCGGCCATGACGGCGTCATGATGCTGCCTGGGGAACGCGACCGTGGCACGCGCTTCCCGCGTGATGGCATTGCCCATGGTGCCGCCGTCATAGTCCGACAGGCGCAGGCCGTACTCGCAGAGCCGGTGCAGCAGACGCGACAGCAGGCGGTTGGCGTTGCCCAGACCCAGGTGGATGTCCAGCCCCGAATGGCCGCCCTTGAGGCCATGCACACTGATCGATAGCGTCTCCATCGGGCCATCAAAGGTGGCATCCAGCATGGTGGCGCTGGTGCTCACAGAGGCCCCACCCGCGCAGCCGATGTAGACCTGGCCTTCATCCTCGGAGTCCAGGTTCAGGAGATATTTCCCCTTGAGCCAGCCTTCCCTGAGGTTGATGGCGCCCACCAGCGAGGCCTCTTCCTCGACGGTCATCAGCGCTTCCAGCGGGCCATGGGTGAGCCCCTCTTCCTCAAGAATCGCCAGCGCCGCGCAGGCGCCCACGCCGTTATCCGCCCCCAGTGTCGTGCCGCGGGCGTAGAGCCAGCCGTTCCGGATTTCGGTGTCGATCGAATCGCGATCAAAGTCATGGGTCACGCCGGGCGCCGCCTGCGAGACCATGTCCAGATGGCCCTGTAACACCACGCCGGGACGGTCCTCATGACCGGGAGTAGCCGCCTTGCGGATCAACAGGTTGCCGGCCTCATCACGCTCGTAATCGAATCCCTTGTCGGTGGCCCAGGCCTCGAGGCGTTTGGCCAGCGCTTCTTCCCTGCCCGACGGGCGCGGCACCTCACAGAAGGTACGAAAGTGGCGCCACAGGTTTGTGGGTTCGAGTGTATCCAGATGTTCGTTCACGCAGACTCTCCCGATGGGGTATGACTCGATGGCTGCCTTCAAGAATACGCCATTCGTCTTTCTCCTTCAGCTTCTCCCCTTCAACCCTGCCGGCGCCCTGGCGCTCACCTGGGTGACGACGCCTCAAGCAGCGCGCGCGCCTGCCGGCGTACCCAGTCCATCGCCTGCGCGCTGCCGGTCAGCCCTTCACGCTGGGCAAGCCAGGTCATCGAGCGCCCCTGCCACAAAAGCCCGCACAGGGTGACCAGCTCGGAAGAAATGGCTGAACCCTCTCGATTGCAAAGGGCCTGATGCACGTACCAGACCAGCGCCGGACGGCTCGGTACCAGCGGCGCCTGCCCCAGTGCCAGCCGCTCAAGCTGCTCGCGGGCGGCCTCCGGTGCCACAGGAGAGATCACCTCCTGATCACGCAGCGTTTGAGCGACCACGGCAGGCGACAGCATGGCCAGCTCAAAGGCCAGCAGCCCCGGCAGCTGGGCGCGCATCGCCACACGCAGCTGATGCTGGAGCACCTCGCCGCGCTCGTTGAGCGCCCGGCTCATCATCACCGGGTGCTCACCGGTCGAGGTTTCGGGATGCAGCCCCAGCCGCACACTCGACAGTCCACAGTGCTGCCAGAAGGCCATCAGCCCGGGCTCGGCGCCCAGACTGGCGCCCAGTAGCGCCATGCCATCCTTTCGGGCACTGTCAGCCAGCCGTTTGACCAGTGCCTGGCCCAGCCCCTGACGCTGACACTGCGGATGTACGGCCAGGCGCATGATGCGCCGCAATCGGTGCGTGGCGGCCTCGACTACCCCGCCATGCAGCGCCAGCGACTGTGCCATCAGGTGCCCGCGTGGGCGACGCTCGCCGCGAGCAATCTGCTCGGCAAGCGTCTCGTCAAAGCCGCCCTCGTCTACCGCCACCGCCACCGCCAGCAGCCGACCCTGCCCCGCTACGGGATCACTTTCCAGCGTCTCGATACCGATATTCGGGCCATCAAGCAACGTGCGCAGATCCGCAGGCGAGGTGCGGTAGTGCGCCTGTACCAGCAGCCCGAACAGCGCCTCGAGGCGTGTCTCATCAAGGGCCAGCGCGTCCCGGTCGAGGCGGTGGTGATAAAAAGTGGTATCAGCATCGTGATTGGCAGGCGCTTCAGCAGCCAGTGCCAGCAGCCGGGTCACGCTGCGCTCCAGCGGATCTGCCGCTGCCCAGCGAACGGGCGTTGCCAGTGTCAGGGCTTTCCACTGCGGCGTGTGTTGCCCCAGCCGAGTGCGAAAGCGCAGGGCAAAGCCGCGGCCGCTGCCTTCATAACCATGCACGGTGGTGGCAAAGACCACGCGGGGGAAATGGCGCAGCGCGCCATGCAGCAGCGATGCCGGCAGGGCAGCAGCCTCATCGATGAGCAGCACGCTGCCATCACCGCCCCACTGCTCGAGATTCTCCACCAGCCGGTCGGGCGCCACGAAACAGACCTCGCGCCCCTGCCAGACAAAGCGTTGATCCTGCAGGGCGCCCTCCGGCAGCAGTGCTGCCAGCCGCTCGAACACCGGTGCCACGCTGTCAAAACGCGGCGCAGTAATCAGAATCTGCTTGTCGCCCTGCATCAGCCGCCGCGCCGCCCCGATGCCAAGTGCTGCACTCTTGCCGCGACCGCGGTCGGCCGTAAGCACCAGCGGGCGCCGGCGGCGAAGACGCGAGATGGCGACCACCGCCCGGGCCTGGTCTGCGCTCAGGCAGTCACCGTCCTCGACCGGGGCCGGTGCTGCCACTGCTTCCGCGCCATTGCTCGGCAGCACCAGGGGCTGACCCTCTGCCCAGCGCGCCACCTGCACATCTTCCTCAAGCAGACGCGCCAGCCGGGCCAGATAGCGTGAAGAGAGTGTCGACCAGTCAGCGGGGTGATCGGCCAGGCGGGCGTAGTCGGGGTCGGGCGCCTCGCCCCAGTCGCCGGGGGTGAGCAGGATCAAAAGCCCGCCGGCGCGCACGGTACCGGCCAGCGCGCCAAGGGCATCCGGGGCGAAGCCGTCGAAGGCGTCAAATACCACCGCGCCCTGCTCGGTGCCCAGTCGGGTGCGGGCCTTTTTCATCATCAAGGGCTCGGCCGGGGTGTCGACGATGGCTGACGCCGGCCGGCCCACCCATAGAATCTCCGACAGCGCCAGCATCCCGAGCACGGCATCAGCGCGTGCACGCACCATCTCCGCCGGGCCGGCGAGCCACAAAAGCCCGCGGTGGCGGGTAGATTCAAGCGTCTGGCGCCACTGGCGCAGGGCGTTCATATCATCGTCAAACAAGACAACCTCACAGGCAAAACATCAACAGCATCACGACAGGGCATACCGTAAAGGCCTTCAGTGTGACCTGATCATGCGTCACAGGCGATCATTGCCTTTTGTTGTACCCCGGGCGCAGTATTGGCCGCCACTTATCCTCAGGGGCAGCAGCCTTGCTCGATTTTTTTCTGCATCTGGATCAGCATCTCACGACCCTGGTCACGCAGCATGGCGTATGGATTTACGGTCTGGTGTTTGCCGTCATCTTCTGTGAGACAGGGCTGATCATCATGCCCTTTCTGCCCGGTGATTCGCTGCTGTTCATCACCGGCGCCCTCGCCGGCAGCGGTCACCTGAATCCGTGGATGGCCGGCGTCCTCATTGCCACTGCGGCACTTTTGGGAGACAACCTCAACTACTGGATCGGGCGGCGCTACGGCACAAGGCTTTTCAATGAACGCTCGCGCTGGCTGCGCCGGGAGCATCTGGCCCGGACCGAGGCCTTCTACGCCCGTCACGGCGGCAAAATGGTCATGCTGGCACGCTTTGTGCCGCTGGTGCGCACCTTCGCACCCTTCGTGGCCGGCATCAGCCACATGCCCTGGATCGTCTTTATCGGCTTCAGCCTGCTGGGGGCACTGCTCTGGACCGGCGTACTGGTATCGCTGGGCTATTTTCTGGGCAACGTCCCCTTTTTGCGCGACCATCTGGAGATCATCATCCTGGGGGTGGCCGCCGTCATGGCCCTGCCGATCATTCTTCGCCTGCTGCGTCGTCGCCCCCGGAACGCGCTATAGTGCTGCAAGGCTTCAGAACGCGACCATCGCGCCGATAAGGCCGTACAGGGCCGCTCTCTTGCGGCTCAGGCACAGGGAGAGACGCCATGCAGCGCAGACCATCAAGGATCGCCATATCGGGCCACCTTCTAACCGGTCTTGTCACCGCGTTCATGCTTGCAGGTCCTTCTCACATGGCGATTGCCGGCGAATCGGTGATCATGGAACATCGCGGCCCGCACCTGGACCACCGCCCGCCTCGGCGCTTTCCCCCGTTTGGCATTCGCGACCCGCAGCGCTTTGACCCCGTGCGCGATGTGGACGTTGGCGTCATCCTGCCGCCTGAACAGCTCGAACACTGGCGCAGCAACTACGTGCCCGACAGCTATCGGCTCAATGGCTATGACGGCGTCCGCCAGGGCGAGGCCAACGTCTGCCGCCACAGTGACGGCTCGCGCAGCTACTCAAGTTCGGGCATGACCTGCGAGGACGGCGAGGCCAACCCGCCCGGCGGGCGCAGCTGGTCGACGCAGTAGCGCTTTTGGGACGGTAGACACAAGCGATGGCGTATGGCCGGCGTGGCGGTGCTAGAATGCGCCGTTTCGCGTACGCTCATCGAGATTTCCCGGGCGCCCGCGCGGCGCCTGTGCATCACACCTCCCGGCCTACAAGAGTGCTCCATGTCCGCCAGCTCCGATCGTCGCTCCTCTCGAGCATCGCTGCCCCGCCTGGGGCTGATTCCGCAGATTCTGATAGGCATCGTCGCCGGCACGCTGCTGGCACTCTGGGCGCCGAACGTCGCACAGTCGTTTGCCCTGCTCGGTGACCTTTTCATCAATGCCCTGAAGGCGATCGCGCCGATCCTGGTGTTCGTGCTGGTGATGGCGGCAATTGCCGCGCATCAGCGCGGTCGGCCGACGCAGGTCCATGGCGTTCTCGGACTCTATCTGGTCGGCACGCTGGTAGCCGCGCTGGTGGCGGTGGTGGCGAGCTTCGCCTTTCCAACGACGCTGGCGATCAACGCCCCGCCCGCCGATGGTGCACCGCCCTCCGACATCATCGAGGTACTGCGCAATCTTGCCCTCAGCGCCGTCGACAATCCGGTCAATGCGCTGATGGAAGCCAACTTCATCGGTATTCTCGCCTGGGCAGTGGGGCTGGGGCTGCTGCTGCGCCAGGCGGGCGACACTACCCGCAACGCGCTGGGTGATCTCTCCGATGCGATATCGGGGCTGGTACGTTTTATCATCCGTTTTGCCCCGCTGGGCATCTTCGGGCTCGTGGCCAATACGCTCGCCGAGACCGGCCTTGGAGAACTCGCCAATTACGCCCATCTGCTGGGCGTGCTGCTGGGCTGCATGGCGTTTGTAGCGCTGGTGACCAACCCGCTCATCGTGTTCGCCCATACGCGCAAAAACCCTTATCCGCTGGTCTTCACCTGCCTGCGTGGCAGCGCCATCACCGCCTTTTTCACCCGCAGCAGTGCGGCCAACATCCCGGTCAACATGGCGCTGTGCGAACGCCTCGACCTGCATCGCGATACCTATTCGGTGTCGATCCCGCTGGGGGCGACGATCAACATGTCCGGCGCGGCGATCACCATCACCGTGATGACACTCGCTGCGGCAAACACGCTGGGTCTGAGTGTCGATTTTCTCACGGCCTTTCTGCTCTGCGTGGTCTCGGCACTCGCGGCCTGCGGCGTTTCCGGGGTAGCTGGCGGCTCGCTGCTGCTGATTCCGATGGCGGCGAGTCTGTTTGGCATTTCCGCCGACGTCGCGATGCAGATTGTCGCCGTCGGCTTTGTCATCAGCGTGCTGCAGGACTCCACCGAGACCGCTCTCAACTCCTCGACCGACGTGCTTTTTACCGCCGCAGCCTGTCGCTCCCCGGGCGCCAGGCGACGTCTGGACGGCGAGCGCCGGGAGGAGACGGCCTGAAGTCGGAGCATGTGGAGCGCTGAGCCAGAGGCCGGGAGGCGCGAGGCCACCCGGTAAAGCGCACCGTTTTGATCCTGCCAATGTGACCTCAGGGCCCTGTTCCAATAGCGCAACGGGCCCTGAGCCGGGTCTGAAGGGCCCATTTGACCGGATCTGTCCTGGTTCTATGCTTCTGCCATCACTTCCTGATGGCAGATAACGTTCATGCAGATGCTTCTTCCCCCTATCGGTTTTGGACTGGACGAACTCGACGATCAGCAGGTGGCCGAGCTGATCCCGGCGGCCTGGCACGCCGGCTTTCGCGCCTTTGACACCGCTCAGCTCTACGGCAACGAGGCCGCACTGGGACGCGCCATAAAAACGCTTCAGGTGCCGCGCGAGGAGATATTTGTCACCACCAAGGTGATGAACCGCCATTTCACCGAGGACCGTTTTCTGGCCTCGGTAGAAGAAAGCCTTGAGCGGCTCGATCTTGAGCAGGTGGATCTGCTGCTGGTGCACTGGCCGGGGCATACCATGCCCATCGAGCGCCAGATTGAGCTTTTGAACGAGGCATGCAGCCGGGGCCTTGCACGCCATATCGGCGTCAGCAACTACAACAGCGAGCAGCTTGCCCGCGCCGTGGCACTCAGCGAGGCGCCCATTGCGACCAACCAGGTCGAGATTCACCCTTACCTTGATCAGACCGTGCTGCGCCGCCGCGCCCACGAACTGGGGGTGCCGCTTACGGGCTTTTTCGTGATGGCCATGGGAGAGGCTGCCAGGGATGAAGCGCTGGCCGATATCGGTCGCCGACACGGCAAGAGTGCCGCTCAGGTGGCACTTCGCTGGGTGCATCAGCTTGGTGATGTGCCGCTGACCCGCAGCACCCGGGCCGAGCGCATCCCCGGCAATATCGATATCTTCGATTTCGAGCTGTCAGACGAGGAGATGCAGACCATTCAGGCGCTGGCACGCCCCGGCAGCCGCATTGTCAGCCCCGACAACCTCGCCCCCGAATGGGACTGACACGATCTTGATCACTGCACGGGACGCCCGCAGACAGGGGTTGCGTGCAGTGAGCCCGATCACGCAGCGCTGCCTATCAGCCACTTCATTATGTCCTGTGATGCCACGACATGACCTCCACGGTTGTCCCTGTCACCCGCCGGGTAACGCACTAATCTAAATTAACGCCTGCTGTGGCCGATATAACCTTGATAGCTGCACTATCAAGTCGCGAACTACTTATATTGAGCAGGCCTTTCGATGGAAAGTTTGGCGCCGGAACCACCACCCCAGATTGAAATCCGCGACGCCGAGCATATCGCCGGTGTCATGGAGGCCCTGAGTTATCACACCCATGCGCTGTCCATCAGCCCGAGCGATTCTTCGGCCGTATATCCGGTGACACTGCATCGGGTCGATCACAGGGAGCGAATCCTGTCGCTCTCCCTGCTCGATGCCCAGAGCCTCAATGCCGCCGAGCTTGTCGATCAGGCGCTGACGCTCAACGCCGAAGGTGATACCGAGACGCTGCGTCTTGAGGCCATGATGGCGCTTGAGGTAGTGCGCAATAACGATCTGCTCGAGATCCGCTGCTTGCTGCCCCAGGTGCTATATACCACCGCCAAGCGCAACAGTACCCGCGTGCCTCTTCTGGAAGGCATGCAGGTGAAGGCCGCGATTACCCTGTATGAAAACCAGCCGCCCATCATCGGGCGACTGCGTAACCTCTCGATCGGTGGCGCGCTGCTGGAAGTGCCTCTGGCTGCCAGCGCGCCGCTGAAAATCGATGAGTTCATTGCCCGGCTCGAGCTGTCCTTTCCCAATGAGGAAATGTTCACCTCGATGGGGCAGATTCGTCACATCAACCCGGCCGGGCGTTCGCATTTCGCCGCCATTGGGGTGATCTTTATCAATACGGATCGCGCTCACGAGCAGCGCCTGATGTATCTGGTCAATGAAACCGAACGGGAAACGGCCTATCGCACCGGCGAGGGCGGGCGCATGAGCTTCCCGTCACCGCTGTATACTTCCCAGCAGCCCGGCTACAAGCGCAACGCGAAGCGACAACGGCAAAAGTCCGATCAGGCCCCCATGGTGGGCGCCCTGCTCGAAGTGGCCCGTCAGCTGCATATCTTTTTGCTGGCCCTGCAAAATCAGCGCCCACTGCCGGCGAACTGCGTGCTCGATAGTGCCGACATATTGCTGAGGCTTTTAAACAAGCAACGCCAGAATCTCTTTTATGCCCTGCACTGCCTGCATCAGCAGCCGACCTGGGTACAACACTCCCTGAATGTGGCCGTACGGCTGGGCGATCTGATCGAGGCCGAGCCCGAGCATGCCCGGCATGCCCGCGATGCGGTCGCGGCCGCACTGGTGCATGACATGGGCAAGATGATGCTGGTGGACGATACGCTGCCCTCGATCGAGGGGCGTCTGGATACCCGCCAGCGCGATCGCCTGCGCAGCCACGTGCCCGTACTGATGGAAGCGCTTGATGGTGTCGACTGGCTGGCGCCGGCCATGCACCATGACGTGATCCAATGCATCAATGAACGTCTGGACGGTAGCGGCTATCCCCATGGGCTCAAGGGCGATTCACTCACGCCGATCGCACGCATGGCAGCCGTGGTTGATACCGTCGATGCCATGATGCGTACACGCGGCGACCGGCCGGGCAAAACGGCCATCGAGGCCTATCGCTATCTTTATCATCGTCCCGAGAGTTTCGATAAACACTGGGTCACGCGCTATGTCCAGCGCCACGGCTTCTACCCGATCGGTAGTCTGGTGAAGTTTTCCTATGGTTTTCTGGCCTGGGTGATGGAGCTTGATGACAGCGGCCAGCCACGACGCGTGCGCGTGGTGCGCAACCTGAAGCGCGAGGAACGCACCATGAACGACATCCTGAGCCGGGTCGATTTTGCCCAGCTGGGGACGCTGGAAGGGTTGATGCGCCCCGCAGGCTTTGGCCTGACACCCTGGTGACGGCGTCAGCCGCGCTCCAGTGGTACCGGGGGCGTCAGGGGCTGGGCGAGAAAGCGATCGCGCAGCCAGCTGCCCGCCACGCCAAGTCCGCGACTGGCATGCCAGCCCAGCTCCAGTGCCACCCAGCGCTCAAGTGCCGGTGCGGTGAGCGTGACCAGCGATGGCCGCGCCGGTGAGGCCGCAATGACGTGATCGGACATCAGCGTCCAGCCGACCCCGTGCTTGACCAGCTCCAGCATCACGAAGTGGCTCTCCACCCACCACACATCCGCCCCGATACGCTCGGCCAGCCGTGAGCCGGGCTGACCGCGGGTGGCCACGATCAGTTGCCGATGCTGGCGCAGACACTCGGGCGTCACGCTTGCCGCATTCGCCAGCGGATGATTTTGAGCGCACACCAGCCTCAGCGGCACACGCCCCAGCGGGCGGGTCTCGAGTGACGGAAACAGGGGCTGCGGACGGCAGATCACGCCCAGATCCGCCTGTCCCGACTCCAGCATGCGCCCGACGTCCTCCAGCAGCGGAAAGTGCATCTCGATTTCCACGCTCGGATAGTGCCGGGCGAAATCCTGCATCAGCGCGCCAATCAGATGCTCGGGATAGAACTCATCAATGGCCAGGCTCAGACGCGGCTCGATATGGGCTTCAAGACGTCTTGCCACGCCCAGAAAACGCTCACGCCGGGCCAGCACGCCCCGGGCCTCCTCGACCATGCGCACGCCGCTTGCGGTCAGCACCGGCAGGCGGGCGCTGCGATCAAAGAGCGTCAGGCCCAGATCCAGTTCCAGATTGGCCACGTGGGTACTGACCAGCGACTGCGCCTTGCCAAGACGTCGTGCCGCTGCCGAAAAGGAGCCGGTATCGGCAGTGGCCACCAGCGCGCTGAGCTGCTCAAGGGTTGGGGTCATGACGCACTCTGCAGGACAACATTGACTTGTGATCCATCAATAAAACAGATGGATTCCAACTTGGGTTTGGCACTTTCATGAATGATAGTGCGTAGCAACACCAACCGGAAGTTTCCTGCCATGCGTACTACCCTTGACCGTATTCGCCACACCCTGATGTTTGAAATCATTGGCCTTTTGATCGTCATTCCCCTTGGCCATCTGCTCTTCTCACTGGACACGACCCACATGGGCATGGTCGGCATCATCAGCGCCGTGGTCGCCACAATCTGGAACTACGTTTACAACCTGGGCGTGGATCACATGCTCAAGCGCCTGCGCGGCCATGTGCATAAAAACGTCATCATGCGCGTGATTCACGCCATCTGCTTCGAGCTGGGCCTGATCTGCGTGCTGCTGCCGCTGATCGCACTCTATCTGGGTCAGACGCTTGCCCAGGCCGCCCCGCTGGTGACCTCGCTGGCGCTTTTTTATGTGGTGTATGCCTTTGTCTTCAACTGGGTCTATGACGTGGTCTTTCCCGTACCCGCAACGCGTAAGACCGACACTTCAGCCGATACCCCGACCAGTGTTTGACCGGCACGGGGCAGTGAGCCGGTAATCGCGATACCGAGTTGACCAAAGTGTTATAAAGTAACATTATTGACTGATCACGTGAGTCGCTCACCGCTTTTTCAGGCCATGACATGTCCTATCTTGATCGCCCTTCAACGCCCACACATCGTATTCCCGTCACTCTGCTGACCGGTTTTCTGGGCAGTGGCAAGACCACCCTGCTCAATCAACTGGTACAGCAGCCGGCCATGTCACGGTCGCTGGTCATCATCAACGAGTTCGGCGAGATCGGGCTGGACCATCAGCTTTTTGCCGCCAGCACCGACGGTGAGCAGATCGAGCTCAGCAACGGCTGTATCTGCTGCTCGATTCGCACCGACCTTGCCCGCACGCTAAAGGATGCGGTGTGGCGCTTTGCCCGCGAAGGCCAGCGCCAGTTTGACCGGCTGATCATCGAGACCACCGGGCTGGCCGACCCGGCGCCCATCGTCCATACCCTGATGACCGAGGCGAAGGTCGCGCGCCACTATGCGCTCGATGGCATCGTGACCGTCATGGACGCTGCCAACGGCAGCACGACCCTTGATCGCCACGAGGAAGCCCTGCGCCAGGCGGCGATGGCGGACATGCTGCTGATCACCAAGCAGGATGTGGCCTCAAAGGCGCAGCTGAACGCCCTGCATCAGCGGCTCGCCGCGATCAATCCGGGGGCGACGCAGAGGCTGCTGGATCACGGCCGTATCGAGGCCGATGAGCTCCTGGGTCTGGGACCGGAAGACATGGACGCGCGCAGCGCCGATATCCAGCGCTGGCTGGGCGAGGCCGCCTCGAATGCCGCTACCCCGCATTCACCCACGCTCTCCCCGAAAGCGATGTTTGCAAGCGTTGACCGGGCCGAGGTTCAGGCCGGTGTGATGCCGGCGGCCCCCGCAGGCGACCTCAACCGCCACGATGATCACATCCGCGCGCACTGCTTCGTGTTCGAGCGCCCGATCAGGGCCTCACGGCTGGAGGCGTGGCTGTCGCTGATCACCAGCCTCATGGGCCAAGACATGCTGCGCATCAAGGGCATGCTGGATATCGAGGGCCGCGACAAGCCACTGGTGATCCACGGCGTGCAGCATCTCTTTCATCCGCCGGTTGAGCTTGAGGCGTGGCCGGGCGGCGAGCGCTTCTCGCGGCTGGTGTTCATTACCCGCGACATCCCCAGAGAAACCCTGGAGATGACCCTGGGCGACTTCCTCGACGGCTGACCCGAACCGCGAGCAGGCATATCGGCATCATCATGATGAGCCGGCCCGGGCAGCAATCTCACCCTTTAATGTTACGATATATCATTGCGAGAAATATCATGACGACAGCGACTGTCAGCAACCGACTCCCGGTCACCATTCTTTCCGGTTTTCTGGGGGCGGGAAAGACCACCCTACTCAATCGACTGCTGGCCAACCGCGAGGGCCGGCGGGTGGCAGTGATCGTCAACGACATGTCAGAGGTCAACATCGACGCCGACCTGGTCCGCGGCGGCGACAGCCATCTGTCACGTACCGAAGAGACGATGGTGGAGATGACCAACGGCTGCATCTGCTGCACCCTGCGCGGCGATCTGATCGAGGAAGTCAGCCGTCTGGCCGGTGAAGGGCGCTATGACGCGCTGGTGATTGAATCCACCGGCATTTCGGAGCCGCTGCCGGTCGCGGCCACCTTCGAATTTCGCGACGAACACGGCTTTTCGCTGGCCGATATTGCCCGCATTGATGCCATGATCACGGTGGTGGATGCCGCCAGCCTGCTCAGGGACTATGCCTCGACCGAATTTCTGCAGGAGCGCGGTGAAGTCAATGGCGAAGGTGATGAACGCACACTGGTGAATCTGATGGTTGATCAGATCGAATTTGCCGATCGCATCATTCTCAACAAGATCAGCGATGCCTCACCGGCCACCCGGGTAGCGGTGCGCGAGATTATCCATGGCCTTAACGCCGGCGCCGATGTCGTCGAGACCGACTACGCCGATGTTGCCATTAATCAGCTGCTCGATACCGGGCTTTATGATCCCCGGCGCTCGCATCAGCACCCGCTGTGGTACCGCGAGCTCAACGACTTCCACGCACATACGCCGGAAACGGAGGAATACGGCATCAAGAGCTTCGTGTTTCGTGCGAGACGCCCCTTTGATCCGGCACGTCTGGACAACTTTATCAAAGACGCCGACTGCTGGGCCGGCGTGGTACGCGCCAAGGGGCTTTTCTGGCTGGCGACGCGCCCGGCACATGTCGGCGTCATGAGCCAGGCAGGTGCCTTCATTCGTACCGAACGCCATGGCTACTGGTGGGCCGGCATGCCCGAGGCGCGCTGGCCGGACGATCCGTCATGGAGAAACGCCATGCAACGCTACTGGGATCCGCAGTACGGCGACCGGCGCAATGAGCTGGTCTTTATCGGCCAGCACATGGATGAGCACGCCATTCGCGCCGCACTGGAGGGCTGCCTGATCGACCTGCCCGCTGATGGCGCAGCCAATAGGGTAGCCACGCTCAGGGACCCCTTTCCTGCATGGGACTGAACCTGCCGCCTGTCATCTCCGCTTGCGAACCGCAACCGCCGGACGCCAGCGGACAAATCGGCAGGATCAGCCATGGCCGGGCGAGAGCGTGCCAAACCAGCTCACCAGTGCGACCACCATGACCAGAATGACAATTTCCGCGATGGAAACCCGGCGCAGTATGGCAAGCGCGCCGGGGTCACGAGAGAGCCGTGGCACCAGGCGATAGCGATTGTAAAGCGCTATCACGATCAAAAGCGCCACCAGCGCGACCTTGAGCCATAGCGAGCGCTGATAGAGCACATCGCTATCCAGCGGCAGCCCCCCCACCACCAGCCAGGTGTTCATGATCCCTGTCAGCACTGCCAGCGCCACGACCAGATGGCCGACGCTGGAAAAGCGGATCAGCGCCTGAATCGCCGCGGCACGCGTATCGGCCGCTTTCAGGCAGCGCAGCAACAGCACGACCGGCACCAGTGCGCCCAGCCAGAAGCCGCCGGCCAGCAGATGGCCCCAGTCGTTGAAGCGGTGCAGCATGCCGATCACGCCGTCGTGCATTGCGGTGTGACCCGACACGGTGAGCGTGGCCAGCATCAGCGCCGAGGCCACGCCAACGCCTGCCGGGCGGCGCAGCGGGCGAACCAGAAGTACCGCGCCCAGCGCCACACAGGCCGCCAGCTGCCCGCCCCAGGCGCTGCCCACTACGGTGCGCGTGACGACCAGGGTGAGCATGTTGACGTCCAGCGCCTCTTTCCAGCCACCCCCGAGCGAGGCGGTCAGCATCGGCAGCGTGACAAACGTCGAGAGCCCGGCCAGTGCGGCAGCGCCCACACCCCAGCGAAACAGACGCTGCCAGAACGCCGCGCGCAGCGATCGATCCGCGATCAGCAGCAGGCAGACACTGCCACCCCAGAGCAACAGCGCGGCCAGATTGAAGACAAGGCGTGCCACCAGCAGCATTGATGCCGGCTCGATCACGGCGTCACATCAAAGCGGTACTGCCCCTGCGTCTTGTGGCCGTCAACCGACAGCACATGCCAGTGAACGTCGTAGCTGCCGCTTTCAAGCGACTCGCCGATCGGCGTGACCAGGGTCCTGCCGCCATCCTGCAGGCGGGCCTCGTCAAGCTTGACCGAATTGCCATCGGTGCTCACCACATCGACCTCGCTAAAGGGCAGCTCAAGGCCTTCACTGAAGGTCAGACTGATCTCGTGCGGGTCGGAAACGCTTGCCTTTTCACCGGGCGAGGCGTCCTTGAGGTGGGCATGGGCCAGCACCTGAGTGCTCAAAGCGGTCAGGACCAGCAGGAAAAGCGGCGCCATCCAGCGTTGCAGGCGGGTCATGGGAGTCTCCAGAGCAGATCATGTTGGAAGGATGAGGCCGCCGGGCAGCCCCGAAGGATCATTGTCGCCGTGTTGGCAAGCGCTGAAAAGACAGCGCGGCCGAACGTCTCAGCGGCCGGCACGCCCGGTGGCCAGATATCGAGACAAGCGAGGGCTCAATAATAGTCATCCAGCGAGGCGTTGACGTTGAGCTCGGCAAGGCTTGCCGTGTTGGGCATGTCGAGTGCCATCGACACCAGCCGCGCCAGATCCTCGGGCTGGGTCATCTGCGCAGGGGAGATATTGCCCACCGACTCCCCCATGTCGGTGGCGACCAGCCCCGGACACAGCGCCGTGGCGCGCACGCCGTCCTCCCAGCCCTCCTTTCGAAGCGCATGCGACAGCGCAAGAACGGCAAACTTGCTCATCGCATAAAGCCCGGAGCGCGGACTCTTGACCCGATGACCGGACAGCGACACCACCGACACCACGCGCCCGGCACCGGTTTGTTTCAGATGCGGCCAGGCAGCGCGGGCCAGCCGCAGCGGCGCCTTGACGTTGATGTCGAAAATCTCGTCGATATCAGCGTCTTCGGCCTCGATCACCGTTTTGGGGATCATGATGCCGGCGTTATTGATCAGTGCATCGATGCGCCCAAAACGCGCCACCGTCGCCTCGACCCAGCCCTGATCCAGCCCGGCATCGGCGGCGTCATAGTGATGCACCAGTACCTGCTCGCCGGTCAGGGCCGGGGCGATGTCATCAGGTCGGCGCACGCCCAGACTCAACTGCCAGCCCTCCGCTCTCAGACGCCGGGCAATCGCGGCGCCAATGCCGCGACTGGCGCCTGATATCATCGCCACACGGGGCGTTATCTGCGGGTCATGGTTCATGGGGGTCTCCCTTGCGTTAAACGATCTGTCGGGCCGCGTGACGGGCAATCGCGCCGGGTGTGGTCCACCACACACCTTCGGCCTCGCGATGGCCGGCCAGATCACTCAAGACCTTGCGCAGCAGCCGCAGCCGAAAGGGCTGGCCGGTCAGCCAGGGATGCAGGGCAATCCCCATGACCAGCGGCTGATGGCGCGACTGCTCGAGCAGCTCGAAGAACTGATCGCGCATCATGGTGGCAAACTCGTTCATGCTGACCCGATGCGTCGAGATGGTCGGGATGTCGTTCAATTCCTGCGGATAGGGGATCGACAGCAGTCTGCCGTGTCGGGTACGCATGGAAATCGGTCGGTCGTCGTGCGACCAGTTGAGCGTGTAGGAAAACCCGGCCTCCTGCAAAAGGTCCGGAGTGCGATCGCTCTCCGATATCCACGGCGACAGCCAGCCCTCGGGGGCCGTGCCGAAATGTTTCGCCAGCCGCTCGCGACAGCGTGCAATCAGCGCTGCCTCCTCGGCGGACGGCATCTGCCCCTGACGTTCGGCATTGGTATGCCCATGGCCGATCAGCTCATCGCCGCGGGCCATGAAGGCTTCCAGCAGCTCGGGGCAGTGATCGAGAATCGAGGTATTGGCGATCACGCCGGCCGGCAGCGACAGTTCATCGAGCATCTCCAGAAAGCGCCAGGCGCCCACGCGGTTGCCATATTCGCGCCAGGCGTAGTTGAGCACGTCCGGCTCGCCTTCCGGCGCGGCTGGCGCAATGCCGGGGCCGCGCCCCTCGCCAAAGGCAAAGTGTTCCAGATTGACGCCGACATACACGGCCAGACGGGTATCGCCGGGCCAGCGAAAATCATCCCGGTCGGTGATCGGGCGGTAGTCGAAACGCTCATGATGACGCAGATGATTGATGGGCATGAAAGGCCTATGTGCGGATGATCGAGTCAATGGGGTCATGAGATGCAAAACGCCGGCGCCTCCCGAGGAGACGCCGGCGTGCAGGTCGCCGGGGCAACCGCTCAGGCGGACTGCACCTCGGGCACGTTCTCCATCAGCTTCTCCTTGAAGATCGGCAGATCCCGGATGCGCTTGCCGGTGGCGTGATAGACCGCATTGGCCACCGCTGCTGCCATGCCGGTAATCCCGATTTCGCCGATCCCGCGGGCGCCGAATTCGTTGAATTCCAGATCAGGATAGTCGAGCAGGATCACATCGACCTCCGGCGGCTGATCGGCATGCACCGGCACCACGTACTCGGCATAGTTGTTGTTCACCGGTCGGGCGTTGCGCGCGTCATAATCGGTGGCCTCAAAATGGGCCATGCCCAGACCCATCACGATCGCGCCCTCGACCTGGTTACGCGCCGTCATCGAGTTGATCACACGCCCGACATCGATGGCACTGACCACCCGCGAGACGCGCAGGTTCGAGATACCCGGGTCCCAGCGCACTTCCACAAAGTGTGCGCCAAAGGAGCGATAAGAGTAGCGGTCATCGGCCCCCTGGGTGTGGGCGTGACCGTCGGCGCTGGCAAGTCGCTGGCCCTTGAGCACGTCGACGTAATCCACGCCCTGCCCGTCATGGGTCAGCTGGCCATTTTCGAACGTGAGGCTATCGCTGTCGACGTCGGCAAAGTCGCCCTTCTTGCTGGTGGCATAGCCCTTGAGCTCCTCGATCGCCTCGCGGGTGGCGGCAGCGACCGCCGGCAGCGTGGTGGCCGTGGTCCAGGAGCCGCCGGAGACCGGCCCTGCCGGGTAGCTGGTATCCCCCAGCCGCACGGTGATCTTTTCCAGCGGCAGGCCGGTAATGTCACTCACCGTCTGGGCCACGATCGTGTAGGTGCCAGTGCCGATGTCCTGGGTGGCACAGGTCACATGAGCCGTGCCGTCGGCGCGCAGCGAGACCCGCGCCTCGCACTCGCGCTTGATCGCCTCCCAGTTACAGGCTGCCATGCCGTAGCCGATGATCTCGTGACCCTCGCGCATCGAGCCGATTTCCGGGTTGCGGTCATGCCAGCCGAACTGTTCAGCGGCCTTTTGTGTCGCCTCGCGGATGTGGTTGCTGGAAAAATCCAGATCCTGACTCTCGTCGCGGTCGGCGTAGTTGTTCAGGCGAAACTCGAGCGGATCAACGCCGGCCTCATGCGCCATCTCATCAATCGCCGATTCCAGCGCAAAGAGCCCTGGTGCTGCCCCCGGGGCGCGCATTGAGGTGGGCGTGCCGCGATTGACCTGCGTGGTCTCGTGGCTGACCAACAGGTTGGGGCACGAATAGAGGCTTTTGGTCACGCTGCCGCAGGTTTCGACGTACTGATCGGTGAACGAGGTGGTGTTGATCGACTCGTGACGCAGCGACACCAGCCGACCGCTGTCGTCGGTGGCCAGGCGCATGCGCTGGCGCGTCTCCGGGCGATGCCCGGTGGTGGTGAACATCTGCTCCCGCGGTACCACCAGCTGCACCGGGCGCCCGGTTTCGCGTGCGGCGGCAGAAGCGGCCACCGCATGCGGCCACATCCAGAGCTTGCTGCCAAAGCCCGAACCGATGAACGGTGATTCGACCCGGATATGCTCCTGGGGGATGCCGAAGATTTTTGACAGCGCCCCACGCTGCTGTACCACCCCCTGGGAGGACTCATAAATGGTCAGGCGATCGCCCTCCCAGCTCGCGACGGAGGCGTGCATCTCCATCGGGTTGTGGGTCTCGACCGGCGTGGTATAGGTCACATCGATGCTGTGGGCGGCGCCGTCGAAACTTCCTGCTGCATCGCCGCGCTCGTGATTGTCTCCACCCTTTTTCGTGCCGTGGGCCTTTACACCCTGGTCCAGATTGGCAATGGCGTTGTCATCCGCCTGGTAGCTCACAACGACCTTGCGCGCCGCGGCGCGGGCGTTTTCAAAGGTATCGGCCACCACCAGCGCCACAAACTGGCCCTCGTAATGAACGTGATTGTCCTCGAACGGCAGGCGGGTCTCCTCGACCTTGTTGCCCTGTGGCATCGAGGCCGGCGAACGGTGCAGCTCGGGGAAGTGGCCGTGATGGAAGATATCAATCACCCCGGGAGACTGACGCGCGGCGTCCAGTTCCAGCCCGGTGACGGTGCCGCGAGCGATGGTGCTGAAGATCCCGTAGCCATAGGCCATGTTGTCGGGATGATGGTCGGCCGCGTAGGGGGCCTCGCCTGTCACCTTGCGCTGGCCGTCGATGCGCTTCGGACCGGCGCCAATGATGCTGTCACTCATGACGTTCTCCTGTCTGGTCACGCCTTCAGGCGGTCAGGGTGGTGAGATTGCGCACGATGGCCTGCTGACCCAATGGAATCTTGAAGGCGTTATGCGCGTAGGGCGTGGCACCCTGCAGGGCGATCTCGGCGGCGCGCTTGAAGGTCGCTTCGCTGATCTGCTGGCCCTTGAGCGCCTTTTCGGCATCGAAAGCGCGCCAGGGTTTGGTACCTACGCCTCCGAGTGCCACGCGGGCTTCCACGATGGTGTCGCCATCGAGTGTCACGATCACGGCGCTCGAGGCCAGCGCGAACTGATAGGAGGCGCGATCGCGCAGCTTGAGATAGCCCGAGCGGCTATTCTCAAGCGGGGCGGCCAGCGTGACATGGGTGATCAGTTCACCCGGCTTCAGGTTGTGCTCGCGCTCGGGGGTATCGTTTGGTAACAGGTGAAAGTCGAGAAAGTCGATCTCGCGCCGGCCATCCGGGCCTTCGACGGTGATGGTGGCGCCGATGGCAGCCATCGCCACGCACATGTCCGAGGGGTGGGTAGCGATACAGTGTTCACTGGTGCCGAGTACAGCGTGCACGCTGCGGTTGTGGCCCTCGATCGCCGCGCAGCCCGAGCCCGGCTCGCGCTTGTTGCAGCTTGAGACGCCATCGCGGAAGTACGGGCAGCGCACGCGCTGCATGACGTTGCCGGCGGTGGTGGCCTTGTTGCGCAGCTGCGTGGTCGCTCCTGACAGCAGCGCCTCGCTGAGCACGGCGTAGTCGCGCTGGATGCGCTCATCGCGCGCAAGGGCCGTGTTGGTCACCAGCGCGCCGATGCGCACTCGTCCGTCATCCAGCGTTTCGATGCCGCCCAGATCCAGCCGGTTGATATCGACCACCTGCTCCGGGCGCATGATGTCGATCTTGACCAGATCCAGCAGCGTGGTGCCACCGGCCAGGTAGGCCGCCTGATCATTCCGGCCGTGGGTGGACACTGCCTGCCGAGTACTGTCGGCACGTGCATAGTTGAATTCGCGCATCAGCTCGCTCCCCTCATCCTGCCGCGGGCATCCTGCACGGCGGCCAGAATGTTCTTGTAGGCGCCGCAGCGGCAGATATTGCCGCTCATCGCCTCGCGTACCGAGGCGTCGTCCGAGCCGATGTTGTCATCGTTGAGAATGGCCACCGCGCTCATGATCTGCCCCGAGGTGCAGTAGCCGCACTGGTAGGCGTCGTGTTCCCAGAAGGCGGCCTGTACCGGATGTAGCTCATCCCCACTGGAGAGCCCTTCGATGGTGGTCACACGGTCCCCATCGTGGGAGACAGCCAGCGACAGGCAGGAATTGATCGCCGTGTCATTGACCAGTAGCGTACAGGCGCCGCACTGTCCCTGGTCGCAGCCCTTCTTGGTACCGGTCAACATCAGGCGGTCACGCAGTACATCAAGCAGCACCGCGTTGGGGGTGACGTTCAGGGTGTGTTCCACACCGTTGACGGTGAGCCGGATCTGCTGCTCGCCTTCGGCGGGTGCGCCATCGTCGCGCGGCTCAACGGGCTCGGTCTGCTGCTGCCCGGCCTGGGCAATCTGCGCCCAGGCCGGTGCGGTGGCCGCGGCCAGGCTGGATGCGCCCATGGTCTTGAGAAACCGTCGCCTTGATGGCGAGCGGGCATCGAAGGTCTCAACGCCCGATCCATCACCCTTGTGGTGATCACTCATGTGTCATTCCTCATTGCATCAGGGCATTGGTGTTGTATCGCGCCCTGTATCGTCACGGTCTGAAAAGGTCTCGGTGGTGCCAGCCACCGATAGTGGCGCCTTGAGGCGCTCTGAAAATCGTGGGGAGTATCAGTGATTGCCGGGCATATCGTTTGCCGACGAACGATTCAAGCCTGGACCGGCGCCAGTGAGATTGCCAGGCCATGTTCCGGCCTTTCAGACCCCATTCAGGCAGCGCTTTACAGAACGTCAGGGCATCGACATTGAGGACGTCGGCAGGGGCTGAGGGCATTGACATAAAGGGCCGGCCTTCTTGTGAAGACCGGCCCTGTGCTGTTGGAAAAGCAGGCTCGCGATCAGGCGGACAGCAGCTTCTCGATCGAGACCGGCATGTCACGAATGCGCTTGCCGGTGGCGTTGTAAACGGCGTTGGAAACCGCGGCGGCCACACCGGTCAGGCCGATCTCGCCCAGTCCGCGAGCGCCAAACTCGTTGAGCAGGTAGTCGGGATGATTGAGCAGCTCAACCTCGACCTGGGGCATGTCGGCATTCACCGGCACGATGTAGTCCGCCAGATTGTTGTTGTAGGGGTAGCCATGGGGGTCATATTCGGTTTCCTCGAACATGGCCATGCCCAGCCCCATGACAATGCCGCCCTCGATCTGGTTGCGCGCTGTCAGCGGGTTGATGATGCGTCCGGCATCGATGGTCGAGACCACGCGTGCCACGCGCAGGCGAGAGATACCCGGATCCCAGCGCACTTCCACGAATACGGCACCCCAGGAGCGGAAGCTGTACTGGTTCTTCTCATCCCCCGGTGCGGTATGCGCCTCGCCATCGATCATGCCGACCCGATTCTGGCGCAGCAGTTCGGCGACCTCGATGCTGCGATCACCGCTGACCAGCCTGCCATCCTTGATCTCGATGCTGTCGGACTCGGCATTTTCAAGCGGCCCGCCTTCTGCCGTGGCAAGCTCCTTGAGCTTTTCCACGGCTTCCCTGACCGCAGCCGATACGGCCGGCAGCACGGTGGCCGTGGCCATGGAACCGCCGGAAAGCGGACCGGCAGGCAGCGAGGAATCCCCCAGCCGCACGTCGATCATTTCCACCGGAATGCCGGTACGTTCGCTGGCGGTCTGCGCGGCGATGGTATAGGTGCCGGTACCAATGTCCTGGGTGCCGCAGGCGACCAGCAGGGTGCCGTCATCACGGAAACCGACACGGGCGCCACAGTGCTGGCGCATCGCTTCCCAGCTCTGGGTGGCCATGCCGTAGCCGACGATCTCGTCGCCATCCTTCATCGCGCCCGGCGTGGGATTGCGCTTGTCCCAGCCAAAGCGGCTCGCGGCGTTATCCCAGCACTCCTTGAGATGGTTGCTCGACCAGGGCAGCTGCACGGAAAGATCGGTCTCGGCGAAGTTGCGACGACGCAGCTCCAGCGGATCCATTTCAAGCTGGATGGCCAGCTCATCGAGCGCGGTTTCCAGCGCGAAATTGCCCGAGGCTTCACCCGGGGCGCGCATGGAGGTCGGCGCACACTTGTTGACCGTGACCAGATGGTTGGTGGCAGACACGTTTTCGCAGTGATACATCTTCATGGACGAGGCGCTGACGGTGTCGTCATGAAGTCCGGCCGGTGATGTTTCATTGCAGCCGTCATGGTGCAGTGACAGCAGTTTGCCGCTCTGATCAGCGCCGATACGCACGCGCTGCAGCGACTTGGGACGATAGCCGGTGTTGAGATATTCCTGCTGACGGGTCAGCACTGTCTTGACCGGTCGGCCAAGGCGGCGGGCCGCCACGGCGGTCATGACGGCATGTGGCCACATGAAGAGCTTGCTGCCAAACCCGGAGCCGATGAAGTGCGAGATCACCGTCACCTTTTCAAGCGGCATGCCGAAGATGTTGGACAGCGCATTGCGCTGAAAGACCACGCCCTGGGAGGACTCATAGATGGTCAGTCGATCGTTTTCCCAGTGCGCCACCGAGGCGTGCATTTCCATCACGCTGTGGTTTTCCTGGGCAATCGAGTAGCGCTGATCGAGCTTGACCGCGGCACCGGCATAGGCGGTGTCGGCATCCCCGATCGAGGAGGCATCTCCCGGCACATCCTCACCAGGCAGCTCGCCTTCGCCGCTGTCCAGCGTCGCGATATCGGTCAGTTGCTCATCGTTTTTTCGGTAGTGGGCACGCACCTTGCGTGACGCCGCGCGGGCATGCTCAAAGGTATCGGCGACCACAAAGGCAATGTACTGGCCCTGGTAGTAGATCGTGTTGTCTTCAAACGGCAGGCGCGGCTCACCGACCTTGTTTTCGGCAGCAAAGTCGTTGGGGGAGCGGCTGAGCCTGTCGAAGTTGTCGTGATGGAAGATATCCAGCACACCCGGCATGTTGAGCGCTTCCTCCAGATCCAGCCCGGTCAGCTCACCGCTGGCGATGGTGCTGGTAACGGGATAGCCGTAGGTCTGATTGGGCAGATTACGGTCAGCGGCATAATCGGCACCGCCGGTGAGCTTGAGGATGCCGTCAATGCGTGGCTTCTTGATGCCGATGCTGTTGAGCGTCTCATCCTGACGCTGGGGATTTCTGGTCTCTGTAGTCATGTGATCTCTCCCTGATCAGGCGCGCGCACGGGCGGTAGCGTCTCTGAGCGCACGCACGATCGCCTGCTTGCCCAGCGTAATCTTGAAGCCGTTATGGCTGTAGGCCACGGCATCACTGAAGGCGGCTTCAGCGGCGCGCTCAAAGCTTTCCTGCGTGGCCGGCTGGCCCTTGAGTGCTGCCTCGGCAGCGTCAGCACGCCAGGGCTTGGTCGCCACGCCACCCAGCGCCAGACGCGCCTCACCGATATTGTCGCCGTCCAGATTGACGACCGCAGCGCAGGAGGCGAGTGCGAACTCGTAGGAGGCGCGATCACGCAGCTTGAGATAGTGCTGGCCGCCACCGCGCGGGGCATCAAGGATCACATGCGTAATCAGCTCGCCCGGCTTCAGATCATGCTCGCGCTCGGGGGTATCGCCCGGCAGCAGGTGATAGTCTTCAAAGGCCACTTCACGCTGACCGTCAGGGCCTTCCAGTACCAGCGTGGCGCCGGCCGCGACCATGCCGACACACATGTCGGAAGGGTGCGTGGCGATGCACTGCTCGCTGGTGCCAAGAACGGCGTGGTTGCGGTTGATGCCATCAATGGCCGAGCAGCCCGTGCCCGGTTCGCGCTTGTTGCACGGCATGTCCGGATCACGGAAATAGGGGCAGCGGGTGCGCTGCATGACGTTGCCGCCGGTGGAGGCCATGTTGCGAAGACCTGTCGAGGCACCGGAAAGCAGCGCTTCGCTGATGACCGGGTAGTCGCGCATCACGATCTCGTGCTTGGCAAGCTCGGTGTTGGAGACCAGCGCACCAATCTTGAGACGACCATCATCAAGCAGCTCGATGCGCTTGAGCGGCAGCCGGGTGACATCGACCACCTTCTCGGGCTGCATGACATCAAGCTTGACCAGATCCAGCAGCGTGGTGCCGCCGGCAATAAAGGCCTGGCCATCATGGACACGGCGATGGCGGACGGCCTGATCAATGGCTTCAACGCTTTCAAGTTCGAACTGACGCATGTTACTGCCCTCCCCGCATCTTGCCGCGAGCACTCTGCACTGCATCAAGAATGTTCTTGTAGGCACCGCAGCGGCAGATATTGCCGCTCAACGCTTCACGCAGCGATACCTCATCACCATCGATGGTGTCATCGTTGATCACGGCAGACGCGGTCATCATCTGTCCGGCCGTGCAGTAGCCGCACTGGTAGGCATCATGCTCGAGAAAGGCTTCCTGCACCGGGTGATGCCCCTGCTCGAAGCCGGCGCTTTCGGCCAGACCTTCAATGGTGACAATGTCGACGCCTTCCTGCATGCAGGCCAGCAGCAGGCAGCTGTTGACGCTCTGGCCGTTGACATGAACGGTGCAGGCGCCGCACTGACCGTGGTCACAGCCCTTCTTGGTGCCAAAAAGGTTCAGCTGCTCGCGCAGAACATCCAGCAAAATGGCGTTGGGGGTTACCTGCAGATCGTGCTGCTGACCATTGACGGTCAGGGTGATGCGGCGGGTCTCGGAGGTCTTGCCGGAAACTGCACTGGGACGTTCGGCAATGTCTGCCTGGGCGCCGGGGGTGCAAAACCCCACGCCCGTCGAATGACGGATAACAGGTGCCATGAGTCAGGTCCTCATCGGTAGTCTTGTACGGTCGTTACATCATCGTGATCGCTTCAGTGCCCGAAATGGCAGGCATCGGATCACGCTTTTTTATGAGTATTGATTCAATGTGTCATGTTCAGGGCAGTCTCCGTGGAGGGCTGCCGTGGCACATGATGCGTTGTCATGTGCCTTATGCGTGCTGTCAGGAGTTTATAAGGTAGGTAACGAAATCGGGGGCAGCAACCCGGCAACGGCCGAAGCACTGTCAGGACCATCGCCCGAAACCATGCTCAAGCGATGAAATTTCTTTAGAAGACCAACGATCTATTCATGATCGTCTGTCGGAAATATACAATCGCGCATGTATGCATTATGGTGCGCTCGCCTGCGTGAAATGCCCTGTCCACGCGGCCATGCCTTTTTTATGACAGGTTTAACGTCGAGACGACGTCCATGAGAAAGACCAAGGAAGAAGCGGAACTGACGCGGCAGTCACTGATGAATGCCGCCGAGCATCTTTTCATCGAAAAGGGGCTCAGTCGTACCACGCACAATGACATCGCCACGCGTGCCGGTGTCACCCGCGGTGCGCTGAACTGGCACTTCCCGGAAGGCAAGACCAGCATTCTGGCCGCGCTTTTAGAGCGCAAGCGACAGATGACCGAGCGACTGGCCGCGCATCTGTCGCAGTGCGAGCAGCTGGCCCACACCCCGGTCACCATCATGCGTCTGACGCTGGTGCAGGATCTCGAATCACTGGCACGTGACACCCGGCTTCAGCGTATTTTGTTGCTGACCTCGTCACGCAATGAGTTCATCGGGGAATTTGCCTGGGTCAACGACCAGCTTGATCTGCATATGCGCGAGTGTCGCGACATGATCAGCCAAACCTTCAGTCGTGGCATGAGCTGTGGCGAGATTACCCTTCGCAACGACCTGACCCCTGATATGGCAGCGTCGATGCTGCTCTCGTGCATCAAGGGAATGGTGACGGACTGGTTATTAAAACAGTCGCTTTTTGAACTGCCCAATGACAGTGAAAAGATGGTCAGTACGCTGCTTGAAAGCGTGGTGATCTGGCAGCACGGCCCTGTGTCCTGACAGGGCTTTATGACGCTTTCCCGCCGTTTTCTCGTTTCGATTTCAACGATTTTTTGTAGCCATTTCACCTCATGAATGCCCTGTGCCTTTTCCCGTATCGAAGGCATGGCGCCTGAAATTCTGACATTTATAAATCACCTAAATGCTGCACTTAACCTGCATTAAATTTAAGCCATTCCTAACAAATATCCCTGTGACCGCCTGAATTTATAATGTGTCGATCTCCTTGACGTTTGGCGCTTCCAATCTACTGTTTTAGTGTGGCTGCCGACACAGGACATGAAGATATTCTGTGCATTACGGCATTATTAACTCAGATTAAATTTATTTGCTTCAAGGTGCACATCATGAACGACACGGATGAACGTTTCATGCATGGCGATAACCGCCAGCAAAACAATACCGGCAATACCAGCACCGGCAATGGCGGCTCACAGGGCAGCGACAAGGCCCGGCAGACCAAGGAGCAGGCGCAGCAAAAGGCAAAGGAAACAGCCGATCAGGCTCGTGATGAAGCCCTGCGCCGCGCTGACAGCCAGAAGGGTTTTGTCGCCGATCAGATCTCGAACTTTTCTGAAGCCGTGCGCAGCATGGCCATGCAGTTCAAGGATCAGGATCAGGTGTCGCTGGCCGATTACACCTACCGCCTGGCAGACAAGACCGACTCGTTCGCGGACCATCTGCGTGATGAAAACAGCGAATCCCTGCTGAAACAGGCACAGGACTTCTCTCGCCGTGAACCGGCACTGTTTATCGGCGGCATGGTCGCAGGCGGCTTTTTGCTGTCGCGCTTTTTGAAAAGCTCCAACCGCTGATCACGCATCTGATTGGCAAGTGCGACAGGTATTCCATCTTGAATTGTTCGGATCAACAGGGAGAGTTCGATCATGACACAACCTTCAGGTCATAAGGACCCCAGCATCGAAGAGCGTCGACACGCCGAAGAAAGCGGCGGCGAGTCGCGCGGCATGGTAGGCATGCTCTCTTCGCTGCTCAATGACGTTACCACGCTGGTACGTCAGGAAATTGCGCTCGGCAAGGCCGAGATGCAGCAGAACATCAAGCGCGCCGGGGCGGCCATCGCCTCCATCGTGGTGGCAGGTGCCGTCCTCAATGCGGGTCTGCTGGTGCTTCTGGCCTCGGCCGTACTGGGCCTGAGTCACGTGCTCGATCCCTGGCTTTCAGCCCTGATCGTGGGTGCTGTCGTCGCCGTCATCGGCATGAGCATGATGAAAAAGGCGCGTGACACCCTGAGCGCCCAGGCCATGACCCCGGATCGTACCGTGGACAGCCTGCAGCGTGATCAGGACATGCTCAAGGAACATGCCAGCAGCAACAAGGAAGGGGAGACAACACGATGAGCGATCACGACCAGAATCAGGATCAGCAGGATACGCGCAGTCCCGAAGAGATCGAGGCCGATATCAACAAGACCCGCTCTCATCTGGATGACACGCTCAGCGATTTCCAGGAGCGCTTTTCATCTGACAGCATGATGCACAGCGCCATGGAATACGTGAAAAGCGATTCCGCCAGGGATTACTTCTCCAATCTGGGCCGCTCGGTACGTGACAACCCGATGCCGGCAGCCCTGATCGGCGTGGGCATTGGCTGGCTGATCTACTCCAGCAATTCAGACTCCAAAAGTGGTGATGTGCCCACAAGCTTCAATGACAAGCGTCAGAAGCGGGCGCGTCATGCGGCAGCCGAAACAACGCCGCAGACCCACGAATATGACGAGCTTTATGACGAGCCGCTCTTTGATGAGCCCCTTTACAGTGAAGGCGCCTCCATCGATCAGCATCGCCGCGGGCAGTCCTCGGGCAGCAGCGACAGCGGTGGCCTGCGTCAGCGTGCCAGCGATGCCCTGCACAATGTCGGTGACAAGGCGCGCAATATGAAAGGCGGTGCAGGCGAGCGTGCGCAAAACATGAAAAGCGGTGCCGGAGACAGAATGCAACGCATGAAACAGGGTTCCAGCGATCGTCTTGGCAATGCTTCTTCCAAGGCACGTGATGCCGGCTCATGGATCAGCGACATGGCCCATGACAATCCGGTCGCCGCCGGCGCACTGGGTCTGGCCGCGGGTGCCCTGCTGGGCTCACTCATCCCCACCTCGCGTGCCGAACAGCGCGCCATGGGCGAGACGCGTGACCAGCTGGTCGACCGGGCCAGCGAGATGGGCTCCGAGCAGCTTGATCGTGCCAGCGAAAAGGCGCAGGAAGCTACTGACAAGGCGAAGGAAACCGCTGAGCAGAAGATGTCCGATGACAATGATTCGAGCAATGGTGATCAGCAGTCCTCGAACAATCGTGATCAGCAGTCCTCGACCAGTCGTGACCAGCAGTCCTCAAGCGGTCGCAGCCAGTCATCCTCAGACAGCAGCAACGCCGAGCCACGTTCCGGCAGCAGCACGTCAACGGATCATGTTCCGGGCAGCACACGCCCGCGCAGCTAACGCTGTGGTTTGATCCCATAAAAAACGACGCCCTTGGGCGTCGTTTTTTTGATCCCTCGCGGGCGTACTAGAACAGCATGAAAACGGCCCAGGCCATGGCAAAGCCCAGCACGGATTCCAGTGTCTGCTGCGTCGTCCACACCTTGAGCGTGGTTTTCACATCCATGCCCATGAGTCGTCCGACCAGCCAGAAACCGGAGTCGTTGACGTGACTGGCAAAGACAGAACCTGCAGCCGTTGCCAGCGTAATGGCCACCACCTGCATGGTCGAGAAATCCCCGGCTTCCACGGCGGGCGCCATGAGCCCTGCCGCCGTCACCAGCGCGACCGTTGCCGACCCCTGCGCCACGCGCATCAGCACCGCCACCACATAGGCGGCCATGATGACCGACAGCCCCAGGTTCTCGAGCGAGCCTGACAGCGCATCACCAATGCCCGAGGCACGCAGCACCCCGCCGAACATGCCGCCGGCGCCGGTAATCAGCACGACCGAGCAGATCGGTCCCAGTGCGGAGTCCAGTACCTTCTCAAGCGCCGTACCCGACTTGCCGCGACGACCGCCCAGCACCCAAAGCGCCACCAGCACCGAGATCAGAAGCGCAATTGGTGTTTCGCCCAGCGCCGAGCAGAACTTGAACCAGCCGGCATCGCTGTCCGCCATGCCGGCGGCGCGCAAAAAATCCAGCCCGGTGTTCATGAAAATCAGCACCATCGGCAGCAACAGCATGGCCAGCACCGCGCCAATCGAGGGTGGGTTGGTGACCTCCTCTTCATCGCTGTCACCGAACATGCCACCGGCGACCTGCTCAAGCGTAATGCGCGAGGCCGCAAACCGGCTCCAGAGATAGCCCGACAGGTACCAGAGCGGAAAGGCGATCAGCACCCCGGTCATCATCACCAGGCCCAGGTTGGCGCCGTAGAGCTCGGACGCCGCCACCGGCCCCGGATGCGGTGGCACGAAAACGTGCATGACCGAAAAGGCCGCCGCGGCCGGCAGTGCGAAGGGAATGATGGGCCCATTGAGACGTTTGGCAATGGCAAAGATGACCGGCAGCATCACGATCAGACCGGCGTCCATGAAGATGGGAAAACCCATGAGCAGTGACGCCACGCCGAGTGCAAAGGGGGCGCGCTTCTCGCCGAAAATCGCAATCATGCGATCGGCCAGCACCTTCGCCCCGCCGGAAGATTCCACCAGCTTGCCCAGCATTGCCCCCAGGCCGATCAAAAGGGCGACCGAGCCCAGCGTGCTGCCAAAGTTTTCCACCAGCGTCGGCACGATCCGATCGACGGGAATACCGGCGGCAAAGGCGGTCAGCAGACTGACGAGAATCAGGGTCACAAACGCATGCACCCTGAACTTGATGACCATGAGCAGCAGCACTGCAATGGCGGCCGCTGCGATCCCCAGCAATGGCCCTGCCGACATGGTCTGATTCCAGTTTTCCATCCTCTCTCCCTGAGACTGCCCCGGGCGGTGCGCGGGTGTTGTTGACTATTTTAATGATCAAGGCTCGAACGGCAGATATCGGCCCTGTAACGGGAAAAAAGTCTAGGGATCGGGGCAGCCGCTGCCAAACCCTTTCGCGTATTTATTTGATTCATCATGGCTTTCAGACAAAAGCCCCGGCAATGCCGGGGCTTTTCAATTCATGCATATCATGGGCGTGGGGCGTGACCTACACGAACCCGACCACCTCATGGGGCACGTAGGGGGCTTCAAGCTGTTCGATTTCGGCCTCGCTCAGCGTGATCTCGAGCGCGCCGAGCGCCTGATCCATGTGGCGCGACTTGCTGGCCCCCACGATCGGCGCCGTGATGCCCGGCTTTTGCAGAAGCCAGGCCAGCGCGATCTGTGCCGGAGAGACATTACGGGCCCCGGCCACCTCATGCAGCGCCTCGATCACGGGCGTGTCGCGCTCAAGCCCCAGCTTCCAGGCCCGCATCTGCTCGTCGCTTTTGGCCCTCGTGGTCTGGCCTTCGCCGCCCACCGGCTTGCTGCCGGCCAGAATGCCGCGCGCCAGCGGGCTCCAGGGGATCACGCCCACCCCCTGATCGATGCACTGCGGAATCATTTCGCGCTCTTCCTCGCGATAGATGAGATTGACCATCGGCTGCATGGTGGAAAATTTCGTCCAGCCGTTTTTCTCTGCCACGTGCTGCGCCCTGGCAAACTGCCAGGCGTGCATGCTGGAGGCGCCGATGTAGCGCGCCTTGCCGGCCTTCACGACCTCGTGCAGCGCCTCCATGGTCTCCTCGATGGGCGTGTCGTAGTCCCAGCGATGGGTCTGATAGAGATCGACGTAGTCCATCCCCAGCCGCGTGAGCGAGGCGTCAATGGCGTGATGAATGTGCTTGCGCGACAACCCCTGCTCATTGGGCGTTTTATTGCCGGTCGGGTTATAGACCTTGGTGGCCAGCACCACCTCCTCGCGGCGGGCAAAATCGCGCAGCGCCCGCCCCACGACCTCTTCAGAAGCCCCGTCGGAGTACATGTCGGCGGTATCGAAAAAATTGATACCGGCATTGAGCGCCTGCTCGATAAAGGGCCGGCTCTGCTGCTCATCCAGTACCCAGTCGCGCCACTGCGGCGTGCCATAGGTCATGGTGCCCAGACACAGCGGTGATACCTTGAGTCCGGTACGGCCCAGATTGCGATAGTCCATGAAACGCCCTCCCTGTTGCGATAATGGCCGACTCACTCGGCCATTATTCAAATTAGCCGGCTAACAGCATGGCAAGGATTCAATATCCGACAAGCGATCAATGCCATTGGAGGGGGATATAAATTGACGGGGGGCATCAATTGAAAAGGAACATAAAAAAGCGGAGAAACGCCGGGCGCTTCTCCGCTTCGTGATGCGACGTGCCATCAACGCTATCGAGCCGGCGCCTGCCGGCTGTGCCCGTCTCTCAGGATGGCGCCAGCACCTCGGGATTAAGAATGTTGCGCGGCCGTCGCCCGGCAATCACATCGATCGCGTTTTGCGCCGTGCGCGCCTTGAGCTCGGCGTAGGACTCCTCGGTATAAAACCCGGCATGCGGGGTGAGAATCACGCGCTCAAACCGGGTCAGCGGGTGGTCCACCGCCAGCGGCTCCTCTTCCAGCACGTCAAGACCAGCGCCCATCAGACGCCCCTGGGAGAGCGCCTCGACCAGCGCTTCGGTGTCCACCACCCCACCGCGGGCGGTGTTGATCAGGATGGCATCCTTGCGCATGGCACCAAGTGCCGCCGCATCGATCAGGTGATGCGTCTGCTCGATCAGCGGCAAATGCAGCGAGATCACCTGTGCCGAGGCCAGCAGGTCCTCGAATGACACCGCTGTCCAGCCCTCGGGCGTGGTCTCCCCCGGGTTCATGCGCGGATCGCACAGTACCACTTCAAAGCCCAGCCCTGCGGCCTTGCGCGCCGTGGCCATGCCGATGGCACCGGCCCCGACCACGCCGAAGCGCCGACCACGCAGCTGAAAGATCGGCTGCGCCGGCGCCAGTGACGGCTCTCCTTGGCGCAGACGCCGATCCAGCCCCGTCACATCGCGCAGCACCGAAAGCGCCAGCATGATGGCATGGTCAGACACCGCCTCGGTGCCGTAATCCGGCACGTTGCACACCGCCACGCCGTGGCGGGTCGCCGCCTCGACATCGACGGTATCCACCCCGACCCCGTAGCGCGACACCACGCGCAGTTCAGGCAGCGCTGCGAGCACCTCATCGGTGATACGCCCGTACTGCACGATCAGCCCCTGGGCATCACCGGCATTGCTGATGATGCCCTCGGGCGTGACGTCCTGACACAGCGTCAGGCGACCGCCGGCAGCCTCGACGCACTCGCGCTCGATCTCGACGCTTTCGTGATCGCAATCGGTAATGACAATGTGCATCTCACTCTCCCATGCGGTCGGCACCGGTCAGTACGTCTCTCAGCCCTGCGGCCAGAGCTGTACCAGTACCTTGCCGGAGACCTGAGCGTCCTTCGCCGTGGCAAAGGCATCGATGGCCTGGTCGGCCGGTACTTCATGAGTGATGACCTGATCAAAGCGATCATCACGCGCCAGCAGCTCGATGGCCTCGTCCACTTCCTGATTGAAACGGAAGCAGCCCCTGAGCTGAATCTCCTTGGAGATCAGCATGGCCAGCTCCAGCGGCTGGGGACCGGCGCCCATCATGCCGATCTGGGCGATGACCCCTGCCCGACGCACGGCGCGAATGGCGGTGTCGATCGAGGCCGGCACGCCGGAGCACTCCAGCGCCACATCATAGGCTTCAGCCTCGGGCGTCTGCTCACCGATGCGAATGGTGTGATGCACACCGAGTCCACGCGCACGCTCAAGCGGGCCTTCAAACACGTCAGTGGCGGTCACTTCACGCGCGCCCTTTGCCAGTGCGGCGGCAGCGGTCAGAAGCCCGATCGGGCCGGAGCCGCACACCAGCACCCGCTTGCCCTCGACACCGCCAGCCACGTTGATGCCATGCAGCGCCACGGCCAGCGGTTCGGTCAGTGCGGCGCGCTTGAGCGAGAGCCCCTCGGGCAGTACGCGAATCATGCCTCGCGTCACCACCAGGTATTCGCTCATGCCGCCCTGGGTATGAGGTGTGGTCGAGGCCGAGCCCAGATAGGCGCCCTTCGGCCACAGGTGCGGCAACGCTTCCAGACCCGGCTGACATTCGCCGAAGGTCGCCGGATGGAAGGTCACCGGCGTACCCGGCGCCAGCTCACCCGACGGGTCCAGATCGATAGTGCCGGAAAGCTCGTGGCCCGGAATCAGCGGTTCGCGCACCACAAAGGCGCCGTTGGCCCCTTCGTGGTAGTAGTGCAGATCGGAGCCGCAGATGCCGCCCCAGGCGATGCGTACCCGCACCTGTCCGTCCTGCGGTTCGGGGGTTTCCCACTCCTGCTCGCGCAGATCCTGCTTGCCATGAATGACCAGTGCTTTCATCGTCATGCTCCGTTACACATGCAAAATAGGGGGGACAAAGACAGCGCAGGGGCCTGAAGGCCCCTGCTGTAAAACGTTAGACCACCGAAGTCATGCCACCATCCACGAAGATGTTCTGTCCCGAGACAAAGCTTGAAGCGTCCGAGCAGAGATAGAGCAGCGTGCCGACCAGCTCCTGGACATTGCCCCAGCGCTGCGCCGGCGTGCGATTCTCGACCCAGTTGTTGAATGCCTCGTCCTGCCACAGCGCCGTATTCATGTCGGTCTTGAAATAGCCCGGCGAGATGCAGTTGACCTGGATGTTAAAGCGCGCCAGATCCGCCGCCATGCCCTTGGTCAGCATGACAACGCCGCCCTTGGAGGCCGAGTAGGGGGCAATGGTCTGGCGGGCCAGCATCGACTGTACCGAACCGATATTGACGATCTTGCCGTTGCCGCGCTCGGCCATGTGACGCCCCAGCGCATTGGCCACATAGAACGTGCTGGACAGGTTGGTGGCGATCACCGCATCCCAGTCGTCGGGATCAAACTCGGTAAACGGTGCGCGACGCTGAAGCCCGGCGTTGTTGACCAGAATGTCCGGCACGCCATGGGTGTCGACCAGGTCGGTCAGTGCCGCCCTGACGTCTTCACTGCGTGTGACATCAAAGGTCACCCCGAACACCTCGGTGCCGGTGGCATCAGCAATGGCACGCACGGCCTGATTGACCGTGTCCTCACTGCGCCCGTGAATGATCACGCGAGCGCCCTGCTCGGCCAGCCCGTGGGCCAGGGCGTATCCCAGCCCGCGCGAGGAGCCGGTAATCAGCGCCAGTCTTCCCTTGATGTCAAACGGGTTAACCGCCATGGAAACTTCCTTTAGAAAATAATGAACATGATATAGGCAAGCACGAAGCCAACCACTGACTCGATGGTCTGTTGAACGGTCCAGGTCTTGAGCGTGGTGCGCACATCCATGCCCAGCAGACGCCCGACCAGCCAGAAGCCCGAGTCGTTGACGTGACCGGCAAACACGGAGCCGGCGGCCGTGGCCAGGGTCACCGCAATAATCTGCATGGTGCTGTAATCCCCCATTGCCACGGCAGGCGCCATGAGGCCGGCCGCCGTCACCAGCGCCACGGTCGCGGAACCCTGGGCCAGACGCATTGCCACGGCCACCACGTAGGCCGCCACGATAACCGGCAGTCCCAGATCACCCAGGGAATCCGCCAGCGCATCGCCAATCCCCGAGGCGCGCAGGACGCCGCCGAACATGCCGCCGGCACCGGTGATCAGTACCACCGAGCAGATCGGCCCCAGCGAGCTTTCCAGAATCTTTTCGATCGCACTGCCGTTTTCACCGCGACGCGTGCCCAGCACGATGGTGGCGACCAGCACCGAGATCAACAGCGCAATCGGTGTGCTGCCCAGCGTAGACAGTACCTGAAACCAGGTCTGATCAGGATCGGCCATGCCGGCGGCACGCAGGAAATCAAGGCCCGTATTCATGAAGATCAGCACCAGCGGCAGCAGCAGCATGGCGATAACGGTACCTACCGTCGGCGGATTTCTGATCTCGTCATTGTCGACCTTGCCGAAAAGACTCTCGGAGAGCTGAAAGCTGTAGTGTTTCGCGCAGAACTTGCCCCACAGGTAGCCGGAGAGATACCACATGGGCAAAACGATCACGAGGCCGGCCAGCATCAGAACACCCAAATTGGCGCCGTAAAGCTCGGAGGCCGTGACCGGCCCGGGGTGCGGCGGCACGAACACGTGCATGACGGAAAACGCCGCTGCCGTGGGGATGGCATACAAAAGGATCGGCCCGCCCAGACGACGCGCCACGGCAAAGACGATCGGCAGCATGACGATCAGACCGGCGTCAAAAAAGATCGGAAAGCCCATCAGAAGCGAGGCCACCCCGAGCGCCAGCGGCGCGCGCCTTTCGCCGAACAGCTCGATCATGCGATCGGCCAGCACCCGGGCACCGCCGGAGTTTTCAACCAGCCGCCCCAGCATGGCGCCAAGACCCACCAGCAGCGCTACCGCGCCCAGGGTCTTGCCGAAGTTGTTGACCAGCGTCGGCACGATCTGATTGACCGGGATGCCGGTGGCAAAGGCGGTGATCAGACTGACCAGAATCAGGGCCAGAAAGGCATGCAGCTTGAAACGAATCACCAGTATCAGCAGCGCAGCGATGGCCGCCGCAGCGATCCCCAGCAGGGGACCAGCCGTCATTGTCTGTGTCCAACCATCCATTTTTTGTCCCCTTGAACGACTCCCTGCCGGTAACGAACGTTACGGCTCGAGGCATCTTACAGGAGGGGACACCCCCCGGAATCAGACCTAAGTCTATAGCACAAGGGATAATATCAGGATGGCACAGTGCGACTTGCGCTAGTGCCGCTTCAGGTTGAAAAGCTCCTCACCCATGGTCGGACACCAGCGTGCAAACACCGCGGCCAGCGCCACACCCAGCAGGGTCAAAAGCGGTGGCTTCCACTCAAGCGTTGCCGCCGTGGAAAGATAGAGATAGGCAAAAAAGAACAGCATGACGCCGCCACCGAGCAGCACGCCGGAGCGGCGACCAGCAATGACAACCGAGGCCAGTACCCCCAATGCCGGGATCGCCACGGACAGGATGCTGATTCTCGTCGCCTGTTGTGCAGAACCGGCGTACTCGTTGACCAGCCCCATTCCCACCTGCCACAGCAGCATGTAGACCGCGACCGGCGCGACCATGGCGCCACTGAGTCGCCCCATGAATCCCAGTGCTGCACCGGGGTCCTCGTTGTTGCCGTGATGACCGGCCATGGCTGCCTCGCTTGAAGGGTAAGGATAAAGACCGTTATTAGACCATCGTCATCCGGACACGTTAAGTGCGCCCGCTCAATGACCATGCCCGATACGACAGCGCCGCCCCGGACAGGGGCGGCGCAGCAGGCCGATATGACAATCGCAGGGCTCAACGCCGGGCGATGATCTCCTGCCATTTGGCCGGCCCCAGCGTGTGCACGCTGTCACCGCGGGCGTCTACCGCCACGGTCACCGGCATATCCTTCACATCGAACTCGTAGATGGCTTCCATGCCGAGATCCTCAAAGGCCAGCACCTTCGCGCCCTTGATCGCCTGGGCGACCAGATAGGCGGCCCCGCCGACGGCCATCAGATAGGCCGCGCCGTGGTCGCGAATGGCCTCGATCGCACTCGGCCCGCGCTCGGACTTGCCCACCATGCCCAGAAGACCGGTCTCCTCCAGAATGGTGCGGGTGAACTTGTCCATGCGCGTGGCGGTGGTCGGTCCGGCCGGCCCCACCACCTCACCATCCATCGGATCGACGGGGCCAACGTAGTAGATGAAGCGGCCCTTGAGATCGACCGGCAGCGGCTCGCCCTTCGAGATCATGTCGACCATGCGCTTGTGCGCGGCATCACGTCCGGTCAGCAGCTTGCCGGAGAGCAGCAGCGTGTCACCCGGTGACCAGGTGGCCACTTCTTCCGGCGTAATGGCATCGAGATTGACGCGCTTGACGCCCTCGCCCGCCTCCCAGGCAATTTCCGGCCAGTCGTCGATTTCCGGTACCGGCAGGCGCGCCGGGCCGCTGCCGTCGAGATGAAAGTGCACGTGGCGGGTGGCCGCACAGTTGGGGATGATCGCCACCGGCTTGTTGGCCGCGTGAGTCGGGCAGTCCTTGACCTTGATATCCAGCACTGTGGTCAGCCCGCCCAGGCCCTGGGCGCCGATGCCAAGGCGGTTGACCTTCTCGAACAGCTCCAGGCGCAGCTCCTCGGGCCGGTTCGAGGCACCGCGGGCCTGCAGGTCCTGAATATCGATCGGGTCGAGCAGCGACTCCTTGGCCATCTTCATCGCCTGCTCAGCGGTGCCGCCGATCCCGATGCCCAGCATGCCCGGCGGACACCAGCCGGCACCCATCTTCGGCACCTGCTCCAGCACCCAGTCCACCACGCTGTCGGAGGGGTTGAGCATGGCGAACTTCGACTTCGCCTCGCTGCCGCCCCCCTTGGCCGCCACGTGAATCTCGACCTGATCGCCCGGTACCAGCCGGTGATGAATGATCGCCGGCGTGTTGTCCTTCGTGTTGCGCCGCGCGCCGTCCGGATCTTCAAGAATGGAGGCGCGCAGAATGTTGTCCGGATGATTGTAGGCCCGACGTACACCCTCATTGATCATGTCATCCAGGCTCATGTCGGCGTCCCACTGCACCTGCATGCCCACGTTGATGAACACGGTGACGATGCCGGTGTCCTGACAGATGGGGCGGTGGCCGGTGGCGCACATGCGCGAATTGATCAGGATCTGGGCGATGGCATCACGCGCCGCGGGGTTCTCCTCGCGCTGATACGCCTGATGCATGGCGTCAATGAAATCCTTCGGGTGGTAATAGGAGATGTACTGCAGCGCGTCGGTGATGCTGTCGATCAGGTCATTCTGGCGAATCACGGTCATGAAGCGTTTTTCCTTGTTCCTTTCGATTCTCAAGCGACGCACTTTTTTGGCGCGTCATCCGGTCGAAGTGAGCCCCCGGCGGTCAGCATCATACGCCTGCCGTACAGCCGGCACCATCAACGCGCCCGAGCCTGCAGAAAAGACATTGCTGATAAAGCGATCACCGGAAACAAAAATTAACACTTAATCCATGTTTAAAATTTGCGATCGCTTTAAGAATGGCTTAAGTGTGTAGAGACCCCATCGAACAGCGTTCGACAAGGCGGTGCAGCAGGGGCCAGGCCATCCCATGCATCTGGTCCGTTTTTTCCGGTTCAAAGGACAGGATTTAGCGATGAAGAATCTGACGCGACGCAGCTTCGTGGCTGCCGGCATGTTCAGTACCGTGGCGGTCGCCTCCGGCGCCTACGCCCAGACCGTTCCCAAACCTCAACGCCAGGACGGCGTCGGCGGCGATGACCCGGGGCCGCGCAACACCACCATTGACCGTGACAACCCCACCCTGATGAACCCGCCGTCCACCGACAGCGGCACCCTGCCCAACCTGCGATTCCCCTTTGGTGACGCCCACGTGCGTCAGGAAAGCGGCGGCTGGACCCGCCAGGTCACCGAGCGCGAGCTGCCCGTCTCCACCACCATCGCCGGCGTCGACATGCGCCTTAACGAAGGCGGCATTCGCGAGCTGCACTGGCACAAGGAAGCCGAGTGGGCCTACATGACCTACGGCAAGGCGCGCATCACCGCTGTGGACACCGATGGCAACTACTTCGTCGATGACGTCGAAGTCGGCGACCTGTGGTACTTCCCGCCAGGCATCCCCCACTCAATCCAGGGCCTGGGCCCGGACGGCTGCGAGTTTCTGCTGGCCTTCGATGACGGCGGCTTTGATGAAAACTCCACTTTCCTGTTGAGCGACTGGTTCAAGCACATCCCCAAGGAGGTGCTGGCCAAGAACTTCGGCATTGATCCCTCTCATGTCGGCAACACGCCCGACCCCAGCGAGGAGTACATCTTCGCCGGCAAGGTGCCGGGCTCGCTGGACAGCGTGAAACCGAAAGGCGCCGATGAGGTCTCGGAGCCCTTCAGCCACCGGATGCTCCAGCAGGAGCCGATCAAGACGCCCGGCGGCACGGTGCGTATCACCGACTCCTCCGTGTTCAAGGTGTCAAAAACCATCGCCGCTGCGCTGGTCGAGCTGGAACCGGGCGGCCTGCGCGAGCTGCACTGGCACACCAACAACGACGAGTGGCAGTACTACCTCAGCGGCACCGGCCGGCTGGGCGTGTTTGCCGGCGCGGGCGAGGCGCGCACCTACGACGTTCACGAAGGTGATGTGGGCTACATCCCGTTTGCGATGGGCCACTACATCGAAAACACCGGCGACACCACGATGCGCTTTCTGGAGCTGTTCAAAAGCGATCACTACGCCGACATTTCGCTGAACCAGTGGCTGGCGCTGACGCCGCCGGAGCTGGTCAAGGCGCATCTGGGGCTGGACGACACCTTCATGGACTCGCTCAAGCAGCAGAAATCCCCGGTCGTTTCAAAGGATGGCGCTCGAAAGTCCTGATGGATCGACAGTGCTGATGATCCAAAAACACACACCGGGGCGCCTGGCCCCGGTGTGCTGTCCTGCTACTCGCTGGCGGGTCTCTACATGCCCAGCAGTTCCGGCAGTCCCAGCGAGATAAAGGGTACGTAGGTGATCAGCAACAGGAAACTGATCAACAGCAAAAGCCACGGGCTCGAGGCACGAATGACCGCGGTCAGCGGCTGACCGGTCACGGCCGAGGCCACGAACAGGTTGAGCCCGGTGGGTGGCGTGAGCATGCCGATCTCCATGTTGACTACCATGATGATGCCCAGATGGACCGGATCGATCCCCAGCTGCATGGCAATCGGGAAGAGAATCGGCGCCAGAATCAGAATGATCGCCGAGGGCTCCATGAAGCTGCCCGCCACCAGCAGGATGATGTTGACCACCAGCAGGAAGGTAATCGGCGAGAACTGCTGATCCACCACCCACGCCGTGATCGCCTGCGGAATCTGCTCGGTGGTGAGCACATGGGCAAAGAGCATGGCGTTGGCGATGATGAACATCAGCACGATGCTCAGCTTTGCCGCCTCCAGCACCACCTTCGGGCATTCCCGCCAGCTGATGTCGCGATAGACCACCAGCGCCACGAACGCGGCATACACGGCCGCCACCGCAGCGGCTTCGGTGGGCGTGAACATGCCGGTGTAGATGCCGCCCAGAATGATCACGATCAGCAACAGCCCCCAGAAGGACTTGCGCGCCAGCACCAGCGTCTCTCTCAAGGGTACCCGCGGCAGCGCCGGCATGTTCTTGATGCGCGCGATGATGTAGATCGCGATCATCAAAAGAAGCCCCAGCATCAGCCCCGGCACCACACCTGCCATGAAGAGCTTGCCCACCGAGGTCTCGGTGGCCGCACCGTAGACCACCATCACGATCGATGGCGGAATCAGGATGCCCAGCGTGCCGGCATTACAGACAATGCCAGTGGCAAACGACTGCGTATAGCCCGAGCGCACCATGCCGGCGATCACCACCGAGCCCACCGCGGCGACGGTCGCCGGGGAAGAACCCGAGAGTGCTGCAAAGAGCACGCAGGCCATGACCGAGGCGATCGGCAGGCCGCCGCGAAAGTGGCCCACGCAGGCGTTGGCAAAGTCGATCAGTCGCCGCGCCACACCGCCGCTGGTCATGAAGGCGCCGGAGAGGAGGAAAAACGGAATCGCCAGCAGCGTGTAGTGCTCGGAGGTCTCGAAAAGCTTGATCGCCAGCGAGCGGATCGAGTCCTGACTGAACAGCAGAATCGTCAGTGCGCCCGAAAGTCCCAGCGACACCGCGATCGGCACGCTTAAAAACAGCAGTACGAAGAGTGCTACAAACAAAAAGGCGATGGTCATGACCGTGATTCCTTCGCGACGTCAGGGTTGACGTCGGTCGCCAGCTTGAGCGCATCGGCGGCTTCATCCGCCATCTGCAGACCGTTTTGTTTCCCGCGCAGGGTCAGCACAAACGCTTCCACCAGACGCGCGATCACCAGAGCAAAGCCAAGCGGCACGATCATCGTGATATGCCACTGCATGATATGGAAGCCATCGAGATCCTCCGCGCCCAGCCCAGCATCATGCAGCGCCTTCACCCAGTCATAGCTCGATACCATCATCAGCACCGCATAGCCCAGCACGATCAGCAGCACGAGTATCGAACACACGCGCTTGAGCGGTGCGCTGAAGGTCCGTACCAGCAGATCGACGCCAATGTGGGCACCGGTGCGAATGCCGTAGGAAATGCCTAAAAAGATCAGCCAGCCGAAACAAGCCCGCGTCATCGCCGAGCTCCAGGTCATGGCCTGGGCCGTGTCCAGCAGCACATCACCGATGGCAAAGAGCGGGCCTTCCAGCGCCGGGAACGCATCGGCGCCGACGTAGAACACCACATAGAGGTTATTGAACATCACGTAGACAAACGTGATCAGCGTCATGGCCGTCAGAAAGAGGGCCACCAGGCCCTCTTCGAGATGGTTCCAGAGAGTGAGCAGGGTCTTCATTGCCATGACTCCAGAGGCAATCGCCGTCTCAGCCCGCACTGTTGGCGGTTTCGGCGGCCTTGATCAGATCGGCACCGATCTGGCCTTCAAACTTCTTCCATACCGGACGCAGCGCTTCACGCCAGTCATCACGCTGTTCGGGGGTCAGCTCGATGATCTCGCTGGTGCCGGCATCGATGATCGCCTGACGGTCGCGGTCGTTAATGGCACGCGCCTGATCGTTCACCTCGGTGGTGACTTCCTCGAGAATGCCGGTCAGTTCGGTGCGCACGTCCTGTGGCAGGCCGTTCCAGAATTTGGCGTTGGTGATCAGCATGTAATCCAGCACGCCGTGGTTGGACTCGGTGATGTAGTCCTGCACCTCATAGAATTTCTGGCTGTAGATATTCGACCAGGGGTTCTCGGCGCCGTTGACCACGCCGGTCTGCAGGCCCTGATAGACCTCGGCAAAGCTCATCTTGCGCGGCACGGCACGAAGCTGCTTGAACTGCTCTTCGAGCACGTTGGAGGCCTGAACGCGGAACTTGAGCCCGCGCGCGTCCTTCGGCTCATGCAGCGCCTTGTTGGCCGAGAGCTGTTTCATGCCGTTGTGCCAGTAGCCAAGGCCAATGATGCCCTTGTCTTCCATCGAGGTGAGCAGACCCTTGCCCTCATCGCTTGCCTGGAAGCGGTCGACGGCGGCCAGATCGTCAAAGAGAAACGGCAGGTCAAAGATCTGCAGGGCTTCGTTGTACTTGTCGAACTTGGCAAGCGACGGCGCCAGCATCTGCACATCGCCCAGCAGCAGCGCTTCCATCTCCTTGCCATCGCCGTAGAGCGACGAGTTCGGATAGACCTCGACCTTCACGCGATCGCCCAGGCGCTCCTTGACCAGTTTCTGGAACATCAGCGCGCCCTGCCCCTTGGGCGTGCTGTCCGCCACCACGTGGGAAAACTTGATCACGATCGGGGCATCGGCGGCCATGGCATGACTGCCGACGGCCAGCATGCAGGCCGCGCCGAAAAGACTCAGTGAACGACCGAGCGAGGTATGAAACATGGTGGTGTTCTCCGCAACAGACCGGGAAGGCGCCGGGCCTGGTGGGATGGTAATGCCCGGCATGAGTGCATATACGGCCGTTTGCGGTAGAAAACGTATTAGACCTTGGTATCGAGCCGCCTGGAACCTCGGCTCGCGGTGAGCAGAACCCACAAAAGCGGGCGAATCAGCCAGCGCCAGACCAGGTTGATCAGCCACAGCAACGGCAGCGCAATCGCAAACCACAGCACAAACTGACCGAGCTTTACCGGCCAACCGAGCCAGTGGGCCAGATTGGCGCCCAGCCCGTTGATCAGGTCGGGATGGCGCACCACCACCCAGGCCGTGGCGCCGACGGCGGCAAGCTTTGCCGGCCGTGACAGCCGGGTAAAGCGAAGCCCGGCAGGCACCAGCGCGCGAGAGCTTCGAAGCTCGCCGCTGGCGCCTGCCGCTGCCCGACTCTCCAGAACACCGGCGCGCGCCATTCGACTCGCCCGCAGCCACTTGATGGCGCCGGCCATCATGACAACATCGACCCCGGCCCAGGCGATGTCGGCCGGCCCCACGGTGGCCGGGCCCTGTACGGTGCGCTCCAGATCCCGCAGCCCGCCGGTGAAGAAATCGCCCACGCCTGCCACCAGTCGCTCGCCCTGCAGCCAGTGCACCCTGTTGTGCTCATCGACCACGAACTGATAGAGAAAGCCGTAGCCCTCCTCCTGTAAAAAGGCCACGGCGTAGAGACCGCGCTGATACGGCGTCAGGCCGCGCTGCTCGTCCACATCCGAGGAGGTAACGTCTTGCGCGCCCTTGTCATTCCACCAGCCGGTGACAACATCACGCGCCTCACGGTAGCGCTGCGTCGCCCAGTGGCGTGCGGTCAGGGTCGGGACCTCGTTGTCGTGGAACCAGGCCACCGGCAGCACGGCATCGGGCCCGAAACGGGCAAGGATGTCCTGAAAGCCGGGCTCGAAGCCGTACTCGGTCAGCACCTCGCGGGCAGTGTCACCATGTCGGGCCAGCGCCAGTGCACCGTTGAAGACCAGCGCCTGATCGTCGGCCCAGGCCAGAAACAGGGTATTGAGCGCCTCGGATTCATGATTGAGCGTGCGCGCCACCGTGTCGGGCAGGGCATCGGCGGCGGACGCGCGCAGAAATCGCGATTCAAAAGGCGTTGCCGTCGCGGCAGCCGCAAAGGCACCGGCGGCCAGTACGGCCGTCAGCACAAGGACAAGAAATCGGGTCATGACAGGGCTCATCAGGTGTGGATAACACAAGCACCCAGTATGGCATTTCCACGCCGCCCCGGCGCCAGTGCCGGGGCACGCATGACCTAGAAACGGTAGTCCAGCGTCGCGGTCACCTGGCGCTCATCGCCGAAATAGCAGTAGCTCTCGTTAAAGCAGCCCGTGACATGCTTTTTATCGAACAGGTTGGTGGCGTTGAGCTTGAGCGTGGCGCCATCCAACTCGTGGGAGAACTCGCCCAGATCGACACTCACGAAGGCATCGGCCAGCGTGTAGTCATCGGTTTTGCGCGTGTTTTCAGCGTTGGCGTAGCTGCCCTTGACATAGCGACCGCCAACGCCGCCGCGAATGCCGCGCGGAAAGTCGTACTGCATCCACAGTGACGCCGTCTGCTCGGGCGAGAGCACCGGGGTCCTGCCGGATTCGATATTGACGCCGCCCTGACTGACGCTGTCGCGATATTCGATATCGTTGTAGCTGTATCCCGCCAGCACATTCAGCCGCTCGGTGAGCGCCGCGCTGGCAGAAAGCTCAACGCCTCGCGAGCGAATGTCACCGGCGCTGATATAGGTCACCGGGCTGACACTGGTACGTTGCTGCACGTTTTCCTGGGTCAGGTCATAAAAGGCGATCTGATAGAGATCACGCGTCCCGGGCGGCTGATACTTGACGCCGATCTCGTGCTGATGGCTTTTCACCGGGTCCGGCACGGCGCCGTCCACCGAGGAGTCCGGGCTGGGATTGAACGCCTCGCTGTAGGAGTAATAAGGCGCCACCCCTGAATCGAAGCGATACATCAGAGACGCGCTGCCCGAGAACGCCTTGTCGCTGCGGCTGTCGGTGGCGCCACTCAGATGCGAGTGATCCCTGCGATCCAGAAAGTCCTGGCGGCCACCCAGCGTCAGGTCCCAGCGATTCCAGCGCATCTGATCCTGCAGATAGACCCCGCCCTGCTGCACCCTGCGAGTGTCGTCGCTATCCCTGTTCGGCGCAGTGGTCAGGGCATTGCCCGAATAATCCGGACTGAAGGGATCAAGTGCTCTGGCGCCGGCACTACTGAATTTCACATCATTTTTACGGCGCTGATAGTCAACGCCTGCAAGCAGCGTGTGCGCTACCTCGCCTGTCATGAGCTCGTACTGCAGATTGTTGTCCGTCGAGAAGGCCTGCAGATCTTCATCCGCCCCCGAGTAATAGCGCGCCAGTTCCGCGCCGTTGCCCGTGAAACCGGCCTGATAAACCTGCCCCACCGTCACATCCATGCTGGTGTAGCGCGAGCGCGAATTGAACGTCAGGTTATCGCTGAAACGGTGCTGCAGCTGATAGGAGAAAAGGCGCTGGTTGCGCCTGAAAACGTCGTTGGCCGGGTCAGCATCCGACCAGGAGGCATCAACCGTGCCGCCAAAGCGCGCGCCGCTGACGCTCAGGTCATAGGGCACCGCACCGTGATAGTCGCCGGCCGGGTCATGCTGAAGATAGGCCTGTAGCGTGAGGTCGGTGTCGTCATCCGGATAAAGCGTCAGCTGTGGCATGACCGCGTAGCGCTCGCGTTTGGCAAGATCGAACTGGGTATCGGAACTACTCCCCAGTGCCGTGACGCGATAGGCCCCCTGGCCTGGATCACTCAGGGGACCGGTCATGTCGATCCCGGCCCCGTAGGTGTCGAAGCTGCCGCCATACAGTCGAAACAGGCCCTGCTGCTCTGACTGCGGCTTTTTGGTGGTCAGTGACACCATGCCGCCCGGCATGGTCCGGCCATACAGCGAGGACGCCGGCCCCTTGACCACGTCCATGCGCTCCAGAAAGAACGGGTCAATCTGCATGGCCGAGTAGGCGCCGGGGTCCGACTGCAGTCGCAGCCCGTCAAGAAAGGTGTTGTCCACGTCGCCGCCGTGAAAACCGCGCAGCGACACCACGTCCGAACGTTTGGAGGCGCCTGCAAGCCCGGTAAAGGCGCCCGGCGTATAGAGCAGGGCGTCGTTGACGTTGTTCACGCCCTGATCATCGAGCTGCTGACGCGTGACCACGTTGATGGTGCGCGCCGTCTCGGCCAGTGGCGTGGCCGTTTTGGTACCGGCCTCGCTGGCCTGCGCGGTATACCCCCGGGTCGGGCCGTCGACATCCGACAGGTTGTCTCCGGTAATCACCATGGTGTCCGCGTCCTGATCGTCAGCCTGCGCCGACCCGACCAGTGCACTGACCGTCCATCCGCTCAGCACGACACCGGCAAAAAGCGGCGCCCGGTAAAGATATTTCACGGATCCCCTGAAGTACCTGCTGGATAACATTGGAAGGACGGCTCCCCTGACTTGAGAAAGATACGTTGCTCAATGCCGGCCCTCTTTTAATCGTTATTCAACGCGTTTGCAAAAGATAATTATTATCATTTGTGTGCAATGGTCATTGCTGCTGCTTGAGCGCCATGCCCTGCTCCAGCATCGCATGGAGGGGCTGACCCGACGCTCAAAAGCGCCGTCGGGTGACGATGCCCGGCGGCGCACACGGTGCCAGTGATGACGCGACAGCACTCTTGTCAGCACTCGGACAGCGTTAAATTTCATGGCCAATGCCTTGAACCCAAATGAGAAATATTATTATTCTTTTTCAGGCGATGCGGCCCCCTACACTCAGGTGTTACCAACATGCCAGCAACGACGGCCTACCGGCTTTTTGACATGACGCTCAAGCGACGAGAGCAGATCTCACCGTCCATGGTGAATTTCACCTTCACGGCCGGTGATCTGGATACTGCCACGACGTTTGCGCCGGATCAGCGGGTGAAGCTCTTTTTTCCGCCGTCTGGTGAAGGCAGTACCGGCATGGCGGCACGATTTGCCGAGGCCGAGGACTGGTACAGCGCCTATAAAACCATGGCGCCCGAGCAGCGCCCGCCCATGCGAACCTATACGATTCGCGCGGTCCGCCCGGAGCAAAAGGAGCTGGATATCGAGTTTGTGCTGCACGGCGATACCGGCCCCGCCTCGCGCTGGGCAAGCAGAGCCCGTCCGGGGGATGCCCTCTCGATCAATGCCCCCTGTATCCACTACACCGGCAGGGCCATCGGCTGCGAGTGGCGACCGCCTGCCAATATCGAGCATCTTCTGCTGGTCGCCGATGAAACTGCCCTGCCTGCTGTCATGGGGATCATCGAGGAGCTCGACGCGCGTTTTGCCGATGCGCCCAAGCCCCGGGTGCAGGCGCTTCTCGAGGTGCCCTTGAAAGCGGACTGTCGCTGTATCCCGCAGTGGATCGATGCCGTCTGGCTGCCGCGGGAGGAGACCCGGTGCTGTCACGGCGAAGGGCTTTGCCGGGCCGTGCGCACCCTGCCGCTGAAGCAGCCATCGATCTCGGAGGCGTCTGCTGCCAGCGCCGAGCTCGCCATCGATATCGATGAAGAGGTCCTCTGGGAGGCTTCCATGCCCGAATCCGGCGACAGCTTTTATGCCTGGATCGCCTCCGAATCCCGGGTCTGTCTCGATATTCGCCGCTATCTGATCGATGAGCTGGCCCTGCCCAAACGACAGGTGTCCGCCATGGGCTACTGGCGCGAGGGCAGGGCCCATCCGTAAGCCATCCCGTCCGACACTGTCAGGGCTTTTACGACAACCCCATGTACTCATGCTACTGGGGTTGATGTTTTCCTATTCCGGCTCATCCGTTGTTGAGGGTGCCGTTCCGACGCTGGTCGCGGTGGGCATGCTCTCCCCGGCCTGGATTGCGCTGTACACCACCTTTTCCCGGGTCATCAGCGCCTGCGCCTATGTCATGGCAAGACTGCTCGGTCCCTACTCGCCCTACCGGGTGTTATTGATCTGTGAAGTCTACGACATGGTCATCACGATTCTGGCGCTGTGGCTGCTGTATGAGGGGTCGCTGTCCACGTCGATCGTGTTGATCACCTACATCATCCTGACCTCCGTAATCCCGGTCATTACCAGCATCGCCAACGGCACCTACGCCGGCGCCCTGCTGCTTGAATCGGAACGAACCGCCGTCAGTTTCAACGCCCTTTCCCTGAGCTTTCTGACCCTTGCCACACTGGTGATCGGCCGACCGCTGGGGAGCTGGCTGATTGATGACTCCATTACGCTGGTGCTTGGCATCAATCTGGCGATGACGCTGGTCTCGTTTGTCTGTCGCTGGGCGGCCATGAAGCGCGATACCGTCCTGACCACCGGCCAGCCTCGACAGGCGCTCGAAGGCAGCGACGCATCGCGGCTCAATCTGCTTGAAGGGCTGAGGTATTTTCGCGGCCGGATATTCTGTCTGTCTGCCAGCTCGCCCATGACCACGCCGCTGGTCTACCTGTCCATGGGACTTTTTCTTTACTACATACCGCTGTGGCTGGCCGCCGGGGCCGACAACAAGAGCGGGATCGTGGCCGTGGCGGGCGTGTTCGGCGGGCTGGGTTCAATGGTCGGGCCGCTTTTGTTTTATGCCTTGAAACACCTGGGGCGCTATCGCCGGCACGTGACGGTGGCCCTGTTCATCGTAGCGATCGACGAGCTGATCACGCTGGTCATGGTGCTGGTGTACGGCAATGATCTGTCGCTGCCGGTACTTTGCGTCTACATGCTGCTTAATTTCCTGCTTTATCTCGCGGCCGCCTACTGCAACGTGGCCAACCTCTGTGCCCGACAGAAACGCTTTGCCGGCAGACGATATCCCGACATGGTCGGCATCGCCTTTTCACTGGCCTCGCTTTTCATGCTGGCGGGCACCTGGTCAGGCTATCTGCTCAGGGCCGACAGCGACCCGACATGGGCGCTGGTGCTGGCCGCGACCATCGCGCTGCTGGCCGCCATGGGGATGGCACTGAAAAAGCGCCGCAGACCGCCGGGCGCACCCCACTGAGGGCTGCATTGATGACAAGGCGCGCGTCATCGCTCTGCCCGGTGGTGGCGTGGCGCTGATCGAGGCCCTGATGGCCCATGGCCGAAGTGATGCCCTGGCGTTGGCATAAAAAAACCCCGCGGCGCACCGCGGGGTTTGAGTACACAAAAGCGCCTTGAGCTTACTTGTCGAGCCACTCGGTGTGGAAGACGCCTTCGCGATCCAGACGCTTGTAAGTGTGGGCACCGAAGAAGTCACGCTGGGCCTGGACCAGATTGGCCGGCAGCTTCTCGCTGCGGTAGCTGTCGTAGTAGGCCACGGCAGAGGAGAAGGTCGGCACCGGGATGCCGTTTTGCACCGCATGGCTGATCACGTCACGCAGCGACTGCTGGTAGCGGTCGGCGATGTCGGAGAAATACGGCGCCATCAGCAGGTTCGCCAGTGCCGGCTGCTCCTGATAGGCATCGGTGATCTTCTGCAGGAAGCGGGCACGGATGATGCAGCCGGCGCGGAAGAGCTTGGCCACCTGACCGTAATCAAGATTCCAGTTGTAATCATCGCTTGCTGCACGCATCTGGGCAAAGCCCTGGGCGTAGGAGGCGATCTTGCTGAAATAAAGCGCCTGACGCACCTTCTCGATGAACTCGGCACGGTCGCCTTCAAAGGGCTTCTCGGCCGGGCCCTTGAGGACCTTTGATGCCGCCACGCGCTCTTCCTTGAGAGAAGAGATGAAGCGGGCAAAGACGGACTCGGTGATCAGCGGCAGCGGCACGCCCAGATCCAGCGCGCTCTTGCTGGTCCACTTGCCGGTGCCTTTCTGCCCTGCCGAGTCAAGGATCGTGTCGACCACGTACTCGCCGTTTTCGTCACGCTTTTTGAAGATGCGTGCGGTGATGTCGATCAGGTAGCTGTCGAGCTCGCCTTCATTCCACTCGGCAAAGACATCGGCCAGCTCGTCGTTGGACAGCCCCAGGCCGTCCTTGAGGATGGCGTAGGCTTCGCTGATGAGCTGCATGTCACCGTATTCGATGCCGTTGTGCACCATCTTGACGTAGTGACCGGCGCCGTCGGGACCGACATAGTTGACGCAGGGCTCGCCGTCTTCGGCGCGCGCGGCGATCTTTTCAAGGATCGGCGCGACCATGTCATAGGCTTCGCGCTGACCGCTGGGCATGATCGAGGGGCCCTTGAGCGCGCCTTCCTCGCCACCGGAAACGCCGGTACCGATGAAGTTCAGGCCTGCCTCGGAAAGCTCGCGGTTACGGCGGATGGTATCCGGATAGTAGGTGTTGCCCCCGTCGATCAGGATATCGCCTTTATCCAGATACGGCTTCAGGGACTCGATGGTCTTGTCCGTGGGCGCACCGGCAGCCACCATCAGCAGGATGCGTCGCGGCTTCTCCAGAGACGCTACAAACGTCTCGATGTCATAGAAGGGGACCAGCTTGCTGTCGGGATTGTCAGCCAGCACTTCGTCGGTTTTCTCAGAGGAACGGTTATAGATCGACACCGTATAACCACGGCTTTCGATATTGAGCGCCAGGTTACGCCCCATTACTGCCATTCCCATGACACCAATCTGTTGTCTGGTCATTGCCTTTCACTACTCCAGCAGTCATTGAACTACGACACGTTACCAGCGCTGCGGCACTGCTACGCGTCCTGATGCCCCACAGGGGGATGGACAGCATGCTGTCGCTTGAAGAATGTGCCACGCGAACACGGTGACAGGCCAGTCTGGCAGAGCGCGTCGCGATTGTCCCTGCCCAAAGGTGCACAAACTACGCACGGATGATCATTTCGTCATCCTCATAACCTCAGAGGTGGTGAACCTGTGCTACATGGGCCATGCTCAATGCATGATCAATATAAAAAAAACTAATCTACATAAACAAAAGTGAAAGAGGCTCACGGTACACGCGAGCCAGCCCTGCACGATCACCCGTCACACCCTCACCTGGACGTATCATTCACACGGGGCGGACACAGCAGGAGATGACGATGGGTCATGGCTGTATCGTTGAAAACTTCAACAATCTGATTGCACTCAGCGACCACGAAAAGGACATACTGGCACAGTTTGAGAGGGACGCTCGAAACGTCAGGCGGCACGAGAGTCTCTGGCATTTTCGCGAGCCCACGCAAACCCTCTACACGCTGCAAAGCGGCTGGGCCTATGCCTACAAGATTTCCCTGATGGGCGAGATGAAGGTGGTCGAGATTTTCACGCCCGGCGACATCATCGGGCTGCGTGACTTCACCTTCGGTCGCCATCTGACCGATGTGCGCATGATGACCGATGGCACCGTCTGTGCCTTCCCCTATCGCTACATCCTGGAGGCCTGCCAGCAGTCACGCGCGCTCTCGGCGGCCTTTTTTGCTACCGCCTCGCGGGATCAGGCACTGATGACCGAGCGTGTCGCCAGTCTCATGCACTGCAGCGCGCGCATGAAAATCGCCCATTTCATCGTCGAGATGTATCTGCGCCTGAAGCACACCAGCCCCGATATGGGTCTTCGCTTCGAGTTCCCCCTGAACCAGAAGCTCATGGCGAGCCTTCTTGGGCTGACCAGCGTGCATGTCAGCCGCATGCTCAGCGAACTGGCCCGGGACGGCATGGTGAGAAAACAGCGCCGCATGCTGGAAATTCTCGACTACGAACGCCTCTATCGCGAAGCGCAGTTTGACGAAACCTACATCCAGCTCGATCTGAGCCACATGCTCAAGGTCGATGCCAGCGACAGTGAAGCGCCGATGGGATAGCGCTCCGGGTGCCCCGTCTACTGCATGGGCACCCGCTCAATGCTCATCTGCTGCGACTCCCCCTCAAGACGCCACTCATCGTTGTCGCCCTGAATCAGGCGCGGCCGGCTCTTTAGAAAATCGATCAGGGCCTGATCGCCTTTCGCGCGCTCGTCGGTGCAGGCCATGCGGGTCGAGGCCAGATGCCCGACCATCAGCCGGCCCTCTTCGACACGCGCCGGGCCAAGGATCCGATTGCAGCCGCCGCTGCCGCTGACGCGGTGACCATCAAAGCTCAGCGTGGCCTGACTCAGCGCCCCGTCGTTTTGAGGCGCTGCACTCTCCTGTACTGCATTGCCGGCACATCCGGCCAGACTCGCCGCAAGCACTACCGGGAGCACCGATGCGGCCATTGCCTGTTTGAAAATCATCATGCGTGACTCCCTGTCGCGTTCGGTATCAGTGCGCCTCTTCCCAGTTATCACCGTGGCCGGCTTCGACAATCAGCGGCACGTCCAGCTGGCCGGCAGCCTGCATACGATTGACCACCTCGGTCTTGAAGGCCTCGACCTGCTCGCGACGCACTTCAAACACCAGCTCATCGTGGACCTGCATGACCATCATGGCGTCGAACTCGCCCTCGCGCAGCCAGGCGTCCACATCGATCATGGCGCGCTTGATGATATCCGCCGCGGTGCCCTGCATCGGTGCATTGATGGCGGTACGTTCGGCGGCCTGCCGGCGGCCGTGATTGCGCGAGTTGATCTCTGGCACGTACAGACGTCGGCCGAAGACGGTTTCCACATAGCCCTTCTCGGCGGCCTCGGTACGAATACGCTCCATGTAGCGCGCCACGCCCGGGTAGCGCTCGAAGTAGCGCTCGATATAGGTCTTTGCCTGGCCCTGCTCGACGCGAAGCTGGCGCGCCAGTCCCCAGGCACTCATGCCGTAGATCAGGCCGAAGTTGATCGCCTTGGCACTGCGACGCTGGTCATTACTGACCTTGTCAAGCGATGTGCCGAAGACTTCCGCAGCGGTGGCGGTATGAATGTCGCGATCCTCGGCAAAGGCGGTGAGAAGCCCCTTGTCACCCGACAGATGCGCCATGATGCGCAGCTCGATCTGCGAGTAGTCCGCCGCCACCAGCTGATAGCCGGGCGTGGCGACAAAGGCGGTACGGATGCGCCGGCCAATGTCGCTTCGAATCGGAATGTTCTGCAGGTTGGGGTCGCTTGAGGAGAGCCGCCCGGTGGCGGTCACCGCCTGATGATAGCTGGTGTGAATGCGTCCGGTGGTGGCATTGATCAGCTGGGGCAGCTTGTCGGTGTAGGTCGACTTGAGCTTGGAGAGTCCGCGGTGCTCCATGATCACCTTGGGCAGCGGATAGTCCAGCGCCAGCTCCTCGAGCACGGCCTCTGCAGTGGACGGCGCGCCCTTGGGCGTTTTCTTGATGACCGGAATCTTCTGCTCCTCGAACAGAATCTCGCCGAGCTGCTTGGGCGAGCCGAGGTTGAACTCGCGCCCGGCCAGCTCGAAGGCGTCGCGTTCAAGCTCGGTCATGCGCTCGCCCAGCGACCGGCTCTGCTCGCCCAGACGCTGGGTATCCACGGCCACACCGGTGCGCTCCATGCGCGTAAGTACTGAAATCAGCGGCAGTTCCAGATCATCCAGCACCGTGGCCAGCCGGCCTTCCTGCTCAAGGCGCGGGCGCAGATGCGCGTGCAGCCGCAGGGTGACATCGATGTCCTCGCAGGCGTATTCGGAGGCCTCTTCCAGCCCGACCTGGTTGAAGGTGAGCTGTTTGGCCCCCTTGCCGGCCACCTCCTCAAAGGAGATGGTGCGATGGCCGAGATAGGCCTGGGCCAGCGAATCCATGTCGTGGCGCGTGGCGGTGGAGTTGAGCACGTAGGAGGCCAGCATGGTGTCAAGCAGTGCGCCTTCCACGCCAATGTCGTAGCGCGCCAGCACCTCGATGTCGTACTTCAGATTCTGACCGATCTTGGCAATCGATGGGTCTTCCAGCAGCGGCTTGAGCGCGGCCAGCACGGCGTTGCGATCAAGCTGATCCGGGGCATCGATGTAGTCGTGCGCCACCGGGACATAGATCGCCTCACCCGGTGTGATGCCAAGGCCGATGCCGACAATCTCGGCCTCCATGTAGTTGAGGCTGGTGGTTTCCAGGTCAAAACAGAAGGCGGTGCTGTCCTTTAAGCGCTCGATCCAGCGATCAAAATCATTTTGTTCGAAGACCGCGCGATAGTCGCGATGCTCGCCGGCCATCGCCGAGGTTTCATCGCCGGACTCGCCGCCGTCGAGATCGCCCTCGCCGGTGGGCACATCCGGTGAGGCTTCGCCGACGCTACCACCTTCGAGCAGCTCGTTGAGCCAGCCCTTGAACTCCAGGCGCTGGTAGAGCGCGAGCAGCGCCTCGCGATCCGGGTGGGCGATATCCAGCCCGTCCAGCCCGATCGGCAGCTCGCAGTCAGTGCGGATGGTGGCAAGCTCGTAGGAGAGAAAGGCCTGCTCGCGATTGTCCTCGAGCTTTTTGGGCATCGATTTGGCACCGCGAAAGGAGAGCGTCTTTACGCGTTCGAGATCGCCGTAGATGGTTTCAAGCCCACCGCCCATGCCGGTCAAAAGCGCCAGCGCCGTCTTCTGGCCCACGCCTGGCACGCCGGGGATGTTGTCGACGCTGTCGCCCATCAGGGCGAGATAGTCGATGATCAGATGCGGCGGAATGCCGAATTTGGCCTCTACGCCGGCCACGTCCAGCGTCTCGTCCTTCATGGTGTTGACCATGGTGATGTGCTCATTGACCAGCTGCGCCATGTCCTTGTCGCCGGTCGAGATGATCGCATCGCGTCCGGCTTCGGTGGCCATGCGCGCCAGCGTGCCGATCACGTCATCGGCCTCGACGCCCTCGATGCATAAAAGCGGCAGGCCGAGGGCGCGCACGCACTCGTGCAGCGGCGCCACCTGGGCGCGCAGCTCATCGGGCATGGGTGGGCGATGGGCCTTGTACTGCTCGAAGAGCTCGTCACGAAATGTCTTGCCCTTCGCGTCAAAGACCACCGCCATGGGGCTGTCAGGATACTGGCGGATCAGGCTCTTGAGCATGGAGACCACGCCGCGAACGGCGCCGGTCGGCTCACCGGTCGAGGTCGACAGGGGCGGCAGGGCGTGAAATGCACGGTACAGGTAGGCAGAACCGTCAACGAGGACGATCGGGGCAGCGGCCATGGAAGCTCCAGCTAACGACTCGAATATGCCGTCATGATACGCAAGCCTTGCCCTGGCGTCAGTGGCGAAAGCGTCCATCCCGATGTCGCTCCCCGCCGTGGCTGCTATTTACGGCCACGCGATTTACACTATGCAACATTACGGGGACAGGCGGTGCCATGGCTGTCCGCCGGCCCCCTGTCTTTCAGCGCAGCCTTTGGAGGTCATCATGACCATTGGACGGATGCTACCGGCTCTGGTGCTGTCAGCACTGCTGATGCCCGGTTTGATCAGTAGTACGGCGCTGGCCGAATCACAGGGTGAGGTGACAACGCGGGAAGACGGCGAGCGTATTGTGCGGGAGTATCGCCTTGAGGGTCAGCTTTATGCCATTGAAGTTATCGACAAGGGCCAGCGTACGGTATTGCTGGACACCGATGGCAAGGGCAACTTCCGACGCCAGCCCGCTGATACCGAGATCAAGGCGCCATCATGGACCGGGAAGTCGGCGCAGTGATGACGTTTTCTGTCTGAACCACACATGACAGGCAGAATATGTCCCTTCGGTGATAGACTCCGCGCTGCGCAGGATCAGGCCACCCGAAAAGCGCCGTGTGACCCGACCCCTGGCGCCTGAACATGTCATTGTCGTCGATCAGGAGACTGGTCGCCTCTTTTGTCCCCCAGCACGATGCGCGCATCCGCAGCGCGGCAGGAGCAACATGGCGGTTTTTACCCCTTTAAGCGATGAACAGGTCGCTCATTTTCTCAAGCGTTACGATGTCGGCACCCTGCTTGCGGTCGAGGGCGTGGCAGGCGGCACCGAAAACAGCACCTTTTTTGTCACTACTGACCGCGAAGTGCTGGTCCTGACACTCTTTGAACAGGGCGAGCAGGAAGAGCTGCCCTTTTTCGTCGATCTGCTGGCCTGGCTGGATCAGCATCAGCTGCCGGTACCCGGGCCGCTGTTTGATCGCGAAGGCGTCGCCCTGCAGCGCCTGGCCGATCGTCCGGCGCTGCTGTTTCCACGCCTGCGCGGACGCCATCCCGAGCAGCCCCGACCCACACAGTGCGCCGCCATCGGTCAGGTGCTGGGCCAGATGCATCGCGTCTCGCAGGGATTTCAGGGCATTCGGCCCAACCCGCGCGATCTGCGCTGGGTGCACGCCGTGCATTCGCGGGTCATGAGCTATCTGGGACACGATGACCAGACCCTGATTCGCGATCGCATCGACGCACTGGACAGCCGACTAAGTAATGTTGTCCTGCCACAGGGCGCCCTGCACGGCGATCTCTTTCGCGACAACACCCTTTATGAAGGCGATCAGCTGTGCGGCGTGATCGACTTCTACAACGGCTGTACCGGCGATCTGCTGTTTGATCTGGCCATCGTTATCAATGACTGGTGCAGTGACGACGACGGCGCGCTGATCCCCGAGCGCTATGAGGCCATCATCGAGGCCTACGCCCGTGAGCGCGCCTTTACCGACCAGGAGCGCCGGATCTGGCCAACGATGCTGGAGCTGACGGCGCTGCGCTACTGGCTGTCGCGTCTGCTGGTGGTCTATGTCGACCCGCCCGCCCATGCCCTGACGCCCAAGGATCCGGCCCAGTATCGCCGGATTCTGACCTCACGCATTGCCCATCCACCCGCACCACTGCCCTGACCGTGGCGGTGTTCGATACCGGCGCCTGTCGGTATCGTCATCGCTGATACATGCCAGTGCCGGCGCCCGCTTCTGGATCGGCATCGCGTCCCGGCACACAGGGTCTACACTGGCAACAATTGTTTTGGCCACCTGCCGCCGAAACAGCAAAGGCGCTAGAATGCGCACCGGGCAGCTCGGGCTGCCCTTCTTTTCGTGTTACTACTTTTAGAATGTCGTTTGCGGCCAGTTCTGACCGGAGTCTGCCCATGTCCAACGCTTCATCCGTATCCGACCAGGCCCACGCCCAGTCGGAGGCCCGCCGCACCTACAATATCGATCAGTGGGGCAGTGGCTATTTTGACGTCAACGACCAGGGCCTGGCCGTGGTGCGACCCTTTGGTGATGCCGACGGCCAGGACGGCCCTGCCCTGCCGCTGAAGGGACTGGTCGAAAAGCTGCAGGGCGCCGGTCTGCGCCTGCCGATGCTGGTGCGCTTTACCGATATCCTGCATGACCGCGTCGAGCAGTTGTGCCAGGCCTTTGATCGCGCCATCGACGAGCTGGATTACCAGGGCCGCTATACGGCCGTGTATCCGATCAAGGTCAATCAGCAGCGCCGCGTGGTCGAGGAGCTTTTGGCCACCCCCGAACGTGGTCGCGGCCGCGTGGGCCTGGAAGCCGGCAGCAAGCCGGAGCTTCTGGCCGTGCTGGCGCTGTCCTCGGAAACCACCTCGACTATCGTCTGCAACGGCTACAAGGACCGCGAATACGTCCGCCTGGCGCTGATGGGCGAAAAGCTCGGTCACCGCGTCTTTCTGGTCGTCGAAAAGCAGGCCGAGCTTGAGCTGATTCTCGAAGAAGCCGACAACCTGGGCGTCATGCCCCGCATCGGCGTGCGCGCGCGGCTCTCCTCGGTGGGCAAGGGCAACTGGGAAAGCACCGGCGGCGACAAGTCCAAGTTCGGCCTGACCGCCCGCCAGATCCAGCACGTGGTAGATCACCTGCGCGCCCATGACCGTCTTGAAGCCCTGCAGCTGGTGCACTTCCACCTGGGTTCGCAGATTGCCAACATCCGCGACATTCAGCGCGGCCTGCGCGAATGCACCCAGTTCTACAAGAGCCTGCGCGATGTCGGCGCACCGGTCGCGGTGGTAGATGTCGGCGGCGGTCTGGGCGTGGACTATGAAGGCACCCGCTCACGCAGCTACTGCTCGACCAACTACTCCATGGCCGAGTATGCCAACAACGTGGTCGGCGCCTTCTCCCAGCTGTGCCAGAGCATGGACATTCCGCATCCGGACATCATCTCCGAATCCGGTCGCGCCCTGACCGCCCATCATGCGGTGCTGATCACCAACGTGATCGACGAGGAACGCCACGAGGTGGCCCTGCCCGAGCGCGGTCAGCATGAGGGCGATACCCATCTGGATGTGCTGTGGCAGACCTATGACTGGCTGGCCGAGCCTGCCGAGCCGCGCCTTCTGGTCGAGTACTATCATGACCTGTATCAGGCCATGATCGATATTCAGGACCGTTTCGTGCTGGGTAGCGCCACGCTGGGCGTGCGCGCCGAGGGCGAGGCGCTCTACACCGCCGCCTGCAAGCGCCTGCGTGCCAAGCTTGACCGGCGCAACCGTGCCCATCGCGAAATCCTCGATGAGCTGGACGAGAAACTGGCCGACAAGCTGTTCGTCAATTTCTCGCTGTTTCAGTCGCTGCCGGACGTCTGGGGCATTGATCAGATTTTCCCGGTGCTTCCGCTGTCCAATCTCGATGCGCCCTCCACCCGTCGGGGCGTCATCCAGGACATTACCTGTGACAGCGACGGGCGTATTGAGCGCTACGTCGACGGTCAGGGCGTGGAGAGCACCCTGCCGCTGCCGGAGTGGAAGTCCGGCGAGGCCAGGCTGCTGGGGCTCTTTCTGGTCGGTGCCTATCAGGAAATTCTGGGCGATCTGCACAACCTCTTTGGCGATACCGACTCCATTGATGTGAGCCTTGATGACAACGGTGATTGGCAGCTGGGCACGCCGATCGTCGGTGACAGTGTGGCCAACGTGCTGCGCTACGTGAACTTCGATCCCGATCGTCTCAAGGGGCGCTTCCAGCGCCAGCTGCTGCGCAGCGATGTCTCCGGCCGGGAACGCGAGATGTTTCTGGAAGAGCTCGAGGCAGGGCTTGAAGGCTATACCTACCTGGAATAAACACACATCGCCTTATCCGTCTCGCCCGGGCACCTGCTCCGGGCGAGGCGCCGCTCTCTTTCGCGTCATCCTCATTCGCTTCTTCTCCCTGCTTCTCCCTTCGCTGTCACTCCTGTTTAAAACAGGACGCTTGTGCACCTCTGGCCGGTCATTCGAGTGATTGGACGTGTTTGTTCGACGAAGAACGACCTCGATCATTCGATCCACGACACAACCTTTGTTTATTAATCAAAGGTCGAACGGCTTTTTGCCGAATGCCATGCGAGCCTAGCCCGTTTGAGCAAGGGCGCGACCGCCAGGGTACGCCTGCTTCCATAGGGCTGTAATTTCAATAAAAGCCGACAATCCAGGCAAATGGCCCGCTTTTCACACCAAAGGGGAACACGAGTGAAGATAGGCGCACCGAAAGAGAGCGCTCAGGGGGAGGCACGGGTCGCGCTGACCCCCGAGAGCGCAAAACAGATCCAGAAGCTAGGCCATGCGTGTTTGATCGAAACCGGCGCAGGTCGTGCCGCCGGCTTTGATGACAACGCCTATCGCGAGGCGGGCGTCACGGTCGTCGACAGCGCTCGGGCACTGTTCGAGGAGGCCGAGGTGGTCATCAAGGTGCGCGAGCCTTCCGAAGAGGAAGCCGAGCGCCTGCATGACGGTCAGACGCTGATCGCGTTTTTCTGGCCGGCCCAGAACGAAGCCATGCTGGAAAAGTGCCGCGCCAGGGGTGCCACCGTCATCGCCATGGATATGGTGCCGCGCATCTCACGGGCGCAGAAAATGGATGCGCTCTCCTCGATGGCCAACATCGCCGGCTATCGCGCGGTGATCGAGGCCGGCAACAACTTCGGGCGCTTTTTTACCGGTCAGGTGACCGCGGCGGGCAAGGTGCCGCCGGCGAAGGTGCTGGTGATCGGCGCCGGCGTGGCCGGCCTTGCCGCCATCGGCACGGCGACCAGCCTCGGCGCTGTGGTGCGGGCCTTTGACGTACGCCCGGAAGTCTCCGAGCAGATTGAGTCCATGGGCGCCGAGTTTCTGTTTCTCGATTTCGACAACGCCCAGGATGGCTCGGAAAGCGGCGGTTACGCGGCCCCCTCAAGCCCCGAGTTTCGAGAAAAGCAGCTCGAGTGCTTCCGCGAGCAGGCGCCCGACGTGGACATCGTCATCACCACCGCGCTCATTCCCGGCCGCCCGGCGCCCAAACTGTGGCTCGAGGACATGGTCGCCGCGATGAAACCCGGCTCGGTGATCGTGGATCTGGCCGCCGAGAAGGGCGGCAACTGCGATCTGACCAAAGCCGACGAGCGCGTGGTGAGTGATAACGGCGTGATCGTGGTCGGCTACACCGATTTCCCCTCGCGCATGGCGACCCAGTCATCGCTTTTGTACGCCACCAACATCCGCCACATGTTGACCGACCTGACGCCGGACAAGGATGGCGTGATCAACCACAACATGGATGATGACGTCATTCGCGGGGCAACGGTCACCCATCAGAATGAAATCACCTTCCCACCGCCGCCGCCGAAGGTGAAGGCGATTGGCGCTGCCAAACCCAAGCCGAAGGAGAAGGCACCCACGCCGGAGGAAAAACGGGCGCTTGAGACCGCCGAGTTCAGGTCGCAGACCAAACGTCAGGTGGGCATGCTCGCCGTGGGTGGCGCGCTGATGCTGCTGCTGGGCCAGGTGGCGCCGGCCTCGTTCATGCAGCACTTCATCGTCTTTGTGCTGGCCTGCTTCATCGGCTTCCAGGTGATCTGGAAGGTGAGTCACTCGCTGCATACGCCGCTGATGGCGGTCACCAACGCGATCTCCGGCATCATCATTCTGGGGGCAGTACTACAGATCGGCTCGGGTAGCGCGATCGTCAGCATTCTGGCAGCGATTTCGGTGCTGATTGCAACCATCAATATCGTGGGTGGCTTCCTGGTGACACGCCGGATGCTGGCCATGTTCCAAAAATCCTGAGCGGCGGGAAACGATATGTTGGGTCAAGGGTTCGTATCTGCCGCAGCGATTGCGGCAAGTGTGTTATTCATCCTGTCACTGGGCGGGCTGAGCAATCAGGAAAAGGCCAAGCGCGCCGTCTGGTACGGCATTATCGGGATGGCCGTGGCGGTCTTTTTCACCGCCTTTGGTCCCGGTATCGGCGGCTATTGGCTGATGATCCCGATGATCATCATCGGTGCGGTGATCGGTGCCCGAATGGCCGGCCGGGTCGAAATGACCGAGATGCCCCAGCTGGTGGCAGCACTGCACAGCTGCGTGGGCCTGGCGGCCGTCTTTGTGGCCTGGAGCGCCGATCTTGAGCGCCGCCGGGTGCTGGCAGCCCGCGCCGTCGACGGCGCAATGCATGATTTTTCGGCGTTCGCCGCGCTGGTGGCCACCAAGGCGCCGGATGAGCTGACGTTTCTGCAGGTCGAAGTGGTGCTGGGGATCTTTATCGGTGCGGTGACATTCACGGGTTCGGTGATTGCCTTTGGCAAGCTGGCGGGCAAGGTGGATGGCAAACCACGCCAGCTGCCCGGGGGTCACCTGCTCAACGCCGGTGCTGCGGTGCTGTCGCTGCTGCTGGCGATCCTGTATCTGAGTGGCGCCGGCTTCTGGACACTGCTGCTGCTGGCGGCGCTGGCGTTTTTCATTGGCTATCACCTGATCATGGGCATCGGCGGCGCCGACATGCCGGTGGTGGTGTCGATGCTCAACAGCTACTCCGGCTGGGCGGCGGCGGCCATCGGCTTCACACTCTCCAACGATCTATTGATCGTGACCGGGGCGCTGGTGGGCTCTTCCGGGGCGATCCTCTCCTACATCATGTGCAAGGCGATGAACCGTAACTTCGTCAACGTCATCCTCGGCGGTTTTGGCGGTAGCCAGGGCCCGGCGGCGGAGATCGAGGGCGAGCAGGTGGCGATTGACGCCAGCGGCGTGGCGAGTGCCCTCAACGACGCCGAGAGCATCATCATCGTGCCCGGCTATGGCATGGCGGTGGCCCAGGCCCAGACCGCGGTCAGCGATCTGGTGCGCAAGCTGCGCGCGGCCGGCAAGGAGGTGCGCTTTGCCATTCACCCGGTCGCGGGGCGCCTGCCCGGGCACATGAACGTACTGCTGGCCGAGGCCCGCGTGCCCTACGATATCGTGCTGGAAATGGACGAGATCAACGATGATTTCGCCAGCACCGACGTGGTGATTGTCATCGGCTCCAATGACATCGTGAACCCGGCTGCGCAGGAAGACCCCAATAGCCCCATTGCCGGCATGCCGGTGCTGAAGGTCTGGGAGGCCAAGCAGGTGTTTATTTCCAAGCGCGGCCAGGGCACTGGCTACTCAGGCATCGAAAACCCGCTGTTTTTCAAGGACAACAGCCGGATGTTCTACGGCGATGCCAGAGAAAGCCTGAACGCCCTGCTGCCGCTGGTAGAGTAGCGCCATCAACGCCCCTGCGTCCCTTCAAACAGGACGTGAGGGCGTTCGTTTCCTGCTGTAGGCGGACAGGGGCGCGCAATTCTGGAATAATCCGCGCCCATTACGACAACAGCACCCCGTCGAACCATCGACGGGGTGCTGTCCTTTTGGGTTGCAGCAAAGAGAGAGACGATGGCTTTCCTTTCCCGTCATGAGGATGGCAGTACCCTGCCCCGGGCGCCCGGCATGCTGGACGCGCTTTTTCCCATTGTGGCCGTGATTGTCATGCTGGCGTTGAGTGTGACGCTTTTCGGCGCCGACTCCTCTGCCGGCCCGACCCAGATCGCACTGATCATGGGCGCCATGCTGGCCGCCGTGGTGGGCCTGAAAAACGGCCATCAGTGGCAGGCCATCGAGGAAGGCATCAATCGCGGCATCCATCTGTCGCTGGGCGCGATTTTGATTCTGCTCTCGGTCGGCGCAATGATCGGCACCTGGACGCTGGGTGGCGTGGTGCCCACGATGATCTACTACGGGCTCGAGATTCTCTCGCCCCACTACTTCTACGCCACCGCCTGCCTGCTGTGCGCGCTGGTGTCGGTCTCGGTGGGCAGCTCCTGGACGGTGGCCGGTACCATCGGCATCGGGTTGATCGGCATTGCCAACGGGCTGGGGCTGTCGAGCGCGATCACGGCCGGCGCCATCATTTCCGGCGGCTACTTTGGCGACAAGATGTCGCCGCTGTCCGACACCACCAACCTGGCACCGGCCTCGGCAGAAGCGGAGCTTTTTGCCCATATTCGCCACATGCTCTGGACCACCACGCCGAGTCTGATCCTGGCACTGGTCCTGTTTCTGATCCTGGGGCTGGGCGGCCCCGAGCATGTCGCCACCCCCGAGCGGATCACCGCCATTCAGCAGACCCTGAGCGATCACTTCACCATCAGTGCCTGGCTGTTGCTGCCGCTGCTGGCGCTTTTGATCATGGCATGGCGCCAGATGCCGGCGTTTCCGACCATCTTCATCGGCGCCATGCTGGGTGTGGTATTTGCGCTGATCTTTCAGCGCGAGGCGGTGATCGGGCTGGCCGATACTCCCTCCCTGGGACACGCCATGGCGCTTTTGAAGGGCAGCTGGATCGCCCTGTATGACGGCTACAGCGCCCATACCGGCAATGAGGCCATCGATGCGCTGCTCACCAACGGTGGCATGGCCAGCATGCTGACCACGGTCTGGCTGATTCTCTCGGCCATGACCTTTGGCGGTGTCATCGAGCGGCTGGGGCTGCTGGAGCGCGCCGTCAGCGGCCTTCTGCGCGTGGCGCGCAGCACCTCGTCGCTGATCCTGTCGACGCTGGCCACCGGCCTGGCCACCAATATCGTCACCGGTGATCAGTACCTGTCGGTAGTGCTGCCCGGGCGCATCTACAAGGCGGAGTTTCAGCGCCGCCGGCTCAAGCCAGTCAATCTCTCCCGCGCGCTGGAGGATTCCGGCACCATCACCTCGCCACTGATCCCGTGGAACAGCTGCGGGGCCTACATGGCGGCCACGTTGGGTGTGGCGACGCTGAGCTATGCGCCTTTTGCCTTTTTCAACCTGATCAATCTGGGCATTGCGGTGCTCTACGCCCTGATCGGCTTTCGCGTCACCCGCATGAGCGATGACGAGCAGCCCACCAGCGATGCCGAGCTGCCCACGCTCTCCGATGGTCAGATCATTGATGATCAGTATGAATCCAGTACCGGGCGCGGCTGACATTGCCTGAAACGCGCACGTCAAAACGTCAAACGCCGGCCCGAGGGCCGGCGTTTTTCATTTATCGCGCGATCAAATCACTCGTCGCGATCAACGACCATCCCGCCCCAGACCTGACGCACGGGCTGGATCTCGAGAAAGTTGATATTGAGATGAGCCGGCAGCGTGGCGACATAAAACATCTGCTCGGCGATATCCTCGGCCGTCATCGGCGTGGTGGTGTTGTAAAGCTGATCCGAGGCCGCCTGATCGCCCTTTGTGCGCACCAAGGTGAATTCGGTTTCGGCCATGCCGGGGGCGATGTCGGTCACCCGCACACCGGTGCCGTGCAGGTCACAGCGCAGGTTATAGCTGAACTGCTCGACAAAGGCCTTGGTCGCGCCGTACACATGGCTGCCCTTGTAGGGCCATTTACCGGCGGTGGAACCCACGTTGATGATGCTGGCGCCTGCACCGACCTCGATCAGGCTCGGCAGCAGCGCATGGGTGACGTTGACCAGCCCCTTCACGTTGGTGTCGATCATGGTATGCCAGTCTTCCAGCGCCACCTCCTGGGCCGGTTCCGGCGCCAGCGCAAGTCCTGCGTTGTTGATCAGCACCTGAACCGGAGAAAACGCCTGCGGCAGTGCGTCGACCGCCTGTTTCACTGCCGCTTCATCGCGCACGTCGAGTTCGACGACATGAACGGCCACCCGGTCGGAAAGCTCTCCTTCAAGTTCCTCAAGGCGCTCGCGGCGCCGTCCGGTCAGTACCAGCGACCAGCCGGCCTCGGCAAAGCGACGGGCGGCGGCGCGGCCAAATCCTGATGTGGCGCCGGTAATGAAAACGCTTTTCGTCACGTGCTTTCTCCTTCGCTTGATGGTCAGTGATCAAACATCGTTCATCACGTTGTCGCCCGATCAGGCGCTCGATGATGGGCTCGCCTGGGCGCTGGCAGTCGCTGCCGAGCGGCGTGTGGCATAGCGCCTTGCCAGCATGGCACACACAAACAGCTGAATCTGGTGAAACAGCATCAACGGCAGCAGCGCACTGCCCACCTGAGAGGCCGGGAACAGTACGTTGGCCATGGGCACGCCGGAAGCCAGCGTCTTTTTGGAACCGCAGAAGACAATGGCCACCTCATCCTCGCGGGAAAAGCCCATCAGACGACTGACGGTACGGGTGATCAGCAGTACCAGCGCCAGCAGCACGCAGTCCACCACCACCATGGTCGCGATGCTCACACCGTCGACCTGTTGCCATAGACCGCCCACGATCGCCTCGCTGAAGGCCAGATAGACCACCATCAGAATCGAGCCGCGATCGACAATGGCCAGCGGTGCCTTGTGCTCGCGGACCCACTGCCCGATCCAGGGCTGCAGGAGCTGGCCCAGCAAAAAGGGCGCCAAAAGCTGCAGGAGAATATTACCGATCGCCCCCAGCGACGGGCCGGCCCCGGCATCGGCGTTGACGCTGAGCACCAGGCCCAGAAGGATCGGCGTGATGAACATGCCCAGGATGTTGGAGGCCGTGGCCGAGCAGATCGCGGCGGCCACGTTGCCACCACCGATCGAGGTAAAGGCAATCGAGGACTGTACGGTCGAAGGCAGCACGCACAGAAACAGCACGCCGGTATAGAGCGCCGGTGATAACAGTGCCGGTGACAGCAGCCCGATGGCCAGCCCCAGCACGGGAAAAAGGGCAAAGGTGGTCAGAAAGATCACCAGGTGCAGACGCCAGTGCGTCATGCCCTGCACGACGGTTCGGGGCGACAGCCGCGCACCATGAAGGAAAAACAGCATGCCAATGGCAATGGTGGTGGCAATTGAAAACCACTCGGCGTAGCGGCCTGAAATGGGTAACAGCGAGGCCAGCACCACAGTGCAGACAAGATAAAGGAGGAACTTGTCGATATTGAGACGGGCAAGTAGGGACACGGGCAGACTCGAAGCTCAAGCGTTCTGGATTGTTGGATCAGCCGGGCCTTCGCTCAGGCCGAGTCTCGATCATACGCCAGCGCTTCGGGTTTGGCACGACCGGGCATGATGGCAAAAGCCGGACATGAAAAAAGCGCCCGCAGGCGCTTTTATCCGGCAATGGCAGCGTCAGTGGTTCTCGCCGCGCCCGGTCTGATGCTGAAGCTCATCGATCATCTTCGAGGCATCGGCCTTGTTGAGCGTCTCGTCAAAATCGACCCCGGCTTCCTCGCACAGCGTGCGCAGATAGGAAGCCTGTGCACCGGTCATGCTTTCATCACCGGTTGCCCAGTCATTGGGGTCCTTCTCGAGATTGCTGGCCTGATCGTTATGGCTCGGGTCTTCCGTGCGGTTGGTCATGGTGCTCTCTCCGTAGGGTGCCACATACATACTGGATAAAAATATAGACGATGACGGCATCAATGCACGCCATCCTCCACTACATTGATCAGTAAGGCATTTGACCAATAGAGGGGTTGAATCAATATCAACACATGTTATGGCGCCACCACATGTCAAATGCTTGTATAAGAAACAGTCATCATGGCCATTGAAGGCGAGATGATCTGCAGAACCCGTTACATGCTTCAAGGAGTAGTACCATGGAAGGTATTGTCAGCAACTATCGTGACGTTGTACGCAAGGGCGGCTACACCCTGACATCCGAGCAGGCCCCGCCGCGTGATACACCACTGGAATGCATCTATATCGACAACGACAGTCAGTCGATTCGCACCACCAATGCCCGTCTGGGCATGGCTTCGGGTGAAACGTGGTGCGCCGAATGTGGTGTCACCGAAGCCCTGATCAGCGGCTCATCTTCCTTTATTACATCGGTTGCCTGGCGCGCCGGTGACCCCGGCCAGTAATTTTTGACAGGCGCCTGCCGCTTGCAGGCGCCCTGCCCTTCATGACCTGCCTGAGCCTTTCAGCCTGATTGGCCCAATCAGTTGGCCGGCAGAATATGCATGACAGCGCTGCGCAGGCCATCGTCGTCGGCCTGAAGCCTGCCGGTCGTGATCGGCAATGTAAAACGGCGCTTGCCGGCACTGCCCGGATTAAAGTAGAGCCGTCGCCCTGTCTCCTCGTCGACCCACTGCTGACGCGGCTTGTGAGAGTGCCCATGCAGCACGGCATCACAGGTAGTGCCCGCCTTGAAGTCTGCAATGTCATGCACCAGATGCAGCCGCCAGCCGTTGACCACGATATCGCGCTGCAGGGGCAGCGCCTCGCACCAGTCGTCCCGATCGATGTTGCCGCGCACCGCGATCAGCGGCGCCAGTTCGGCAAGTTGCTCAAGGATGGCCCTGTCACCGACATCGCCCAGATGCAAAATCAGCCCACAGCCTTCCAGCGTCGACAGCGCCTCATCGCGCAAGAGCCCATGAGTGTCGCTGATGATACCCACGGGCGTATCGATGGAAAAAAGCGTGCGGTCACACAGTGAAAGCGTCATGAGGCTGTCTCCTGATAAAACCGTCTCCTGACAGCAGAAAGGCCCCGGATGGGGCCTTTGATATGCAGTTTTCAAACGGTGATCAACGCGTGGAGCCTGCCGGCGTGCCGGCCTCCTTGTACTCTTCATAGGTCACGTTGCCCTGCTCATCCACGTTGCAGCTGACGTTGTAGATGGTAGTGCCGTGGCCCAGCATGTTGATATGAAGCAGCAGCTCTTCGCCCTTTTCATAATCGCCGGCATTTTGCTGATCCATCAAAAGCTGCGAGCTTTCAAAGGTGTCACGATCCTTGCTGGCCATGGCGGCATCATGACACTGCTGAACCAGCTCGCGCTCTTCCTGCGGCACGTCAGCAGATTCTTCTACCGAGGCCTGTGCCATCTGGCTGGCGCCTGCCATTGCCAGCGTCATCACACCGGCGCACCACATACCCTTGTGTACTTTCATGATTCATCCCTGACGGTTGGCTTCCTGTTGAGTGTAGAAACTCATGGCGCAACTTACCTGGTATTGTTTCAGGCTGCTCGAGCCTGCTGTTCCCCCTCAGGCCCGCCACAATGCAGTCAAATGATGATTTGCACCCCTGTCGACAGGCTCGTATGGTGCACGACGTTTATCATCGGCATCTGTCTGCCGTTTCGATCCCGTGTCTTATCTGCTGGATACTTTCATGGCAACCTCCTCTGAACGCGGCTTTTTTGGCCACCCACGCCCACTGGGTCCGCTCTTTTTCACCGAGATGTGGGAGCGCTTCTCCTTCTACGGCATTCGCCCGCTGCTGGTACTCTACATGGCGGCAACGCTTGCCGAAGGCGGGCTGGGCATCCCGCGCGACACGGCCGCCGCCATCGTCGGCATCTTTGGCGGCATGATCTATTTGAGCGCGCTGCCGGGCGGCTGGCTGGCCGACAACTGGCTGGGCCAGCGCCGCGCGGTCTGGTATGGCTCGATCCTGATCGCCCTGGGGCATCTGTCCATTGCGCTTTCGGCGCTGTGGGGCGCCCCCATGTTTTATATCGGTCTGATCCTGCTCGTGCTGGGCTCGGGCATTTTCAAGACCTGCATGTCGGTCATGGTGGGCACGCTCTATCCGGAAGGCGATGCGCGTCGCGACGGCGGCTTCTCGATCTTCTACATGGGTATCAACCTGGGCGCCGTGATCGCCCCGCTGATCACCGGTCTGGCGATGGACACCGGCGGCTGGCACTGGGGCTTTGGCGCCGGCGGCATTGGCATGCTGGTGGCCCTGGCGATCTTTAGAATGGTTGCCACTCCCTCGATGAAGCGCTTTGACCGGGAGCATGGCCGCGAATCAAGCTGGGATGCTCCGGTCAACCGGCGCCGCCATGTCGGCACCGGCGTTACGGTCTGTCTGGTGTTGATTGCGCTGATCATGGCGCTCGGGCTGACCGGCATCATCACCTTCAACCCGATCATGATTGCCACCACCATGAGCTACGTCGTCGGGCTGTGCGTGCTGGGCTGGTTCATGTATCTGCTGTTTTTCAGCGGCCTGGATCGTGCCGGCCGCGCCCGCGTCATCGTCTGTCTGGTGCTTTTTGCGGCCGCCGCATTGTTCTGGGCCTCATTTGAGCAGCAGCCCACCTCCTACAACCTGTTTGCGGCCGATTACACCGACCGTAATGTGCTGGGCATGGACATTCCGGTGCTCTGGTTCCAGTCGCTCAATCCGCTGTTCATCATTGTATTGGCGCCGCTGTTTGGCTGGCTGTGGCCGGCCATGGCACGGGGTGGTTTTGAGCCCTCCAGCGCGACCAAGTTCAGCGCGGGGCTTTTGTTTGCCGCAGCAGGCTTTGGCCTGATGATGGTGGCCGCGTGGCAGATCGTTGAAGGTGCCGGTCAGGTCTCCCCGCTATGGATCACGGCCAGCCTTCTGCTGCTCACCCTGGGCGAGCTGTGCCTGAGCCCGGTGGGGCTTTCGACCATGACCGAGCTGGCACCCACGCCCATTCGCGGGCAGATCATGGGCATCTGGTTTGCCGCCACGGCGCTGGGTAACCTGGTCGCCGGGCTGATCGGTGGTCATGTCAGTGCCGAACATGTTGCCCAGCTGCCCGAGCTTTTCGGACGCTGTGCGCTGGCGCTGCTGATCGGGGCAGTCATACTCATGATACTGATCCGACCCATTCGCCATCTGCTCGGCAAGGGCGCCCATGAAGATGCCGGACATGGCACTCAGGAGACCTCGTAAATGACGCTTTCCATCGATACACCGGCACAGCGACTTCACGCCCTGCGACAGGTCATGGCAGAACAGGGGATTGATGCCTGGCTGGTACCGTCTTCCGACCCTCACCTGTCCGAGTATCTGCCCGGCCACTGGCAGGGGCGCGAATGGCTCTCGGGCTTTACCGGCTCGGTCGGCACGCTTTTGGTCACCCGCGATTTTGCCGGCCTCTGGGTCGACAGCCGCTACTGGGTGCAGGCCGACCAGGAGCTCTCCGGCAGCGGCATCGACATGATGAAGGTGGCGCAGGGTCAGCAGATCCTCGCCCCGATCGACTGGCTGGCCGTCAATCACCACGCGCCTGTCACCCTGGGGCTGGATGGTGCCGTGTTGCCGCTGGCCGCCCATCGCGCCTTCAGGACACGTCTGGGTGACAGCGTCACGATCAAAAGCGACCGGGATCTGCTGGAAGAGATCTGGCCCGATCGTCCGGCCCTGCCACAGGCATCCATAACGGCCCATGACGCTGCCTTTACCGGCCAGACCCGCTCTGATCGCCTGACCCGCTTGTACCAGGCCATGAACGAGGCCAATGCGGATACGCATCTGATCTCGACACTCGATGATATTGCCTGGCTGTTCAATCTGCGCGGCAGCGACGTGGACTACAACCCGGTCTTTCTCGCCCACGCGCTGGTGGATGCCCACCATACCCGGCTGTTCATCGACCGGGACAAGGTATCGGACACCCTTCACGAGGCGCTGGCAGATGACGGCGTCGTGTTGCACGACTACGCCGAGATCCGCGATCACCTGGCACGCCTGCCCGAGGCCACCCGCCTTTTGATCGACCCGGCGCGGGTCACGCTCTCGCTGGTGGAAGCGCTGCCCGAACACGTCACCCTGGTAGAGGCCTTTCAGCCGACGACGCTGGCCAAGGCCTGCAAGCATGAGGCTGACATCGTCCACATTCGCAATGCCATGACCCGCGACGGCGCGGCGCTGTGCCGCTTTCTGTGCTGGCTCGATGCAACGCTTGCCAGTGGCGACGACCTTGATGAGCTGACCATCGATGCGCGCCTGACCGCCGAGCGCGTGCGGGAGAAACACTTCATCTCGCGCAGCTTTCCCACCATTGCCGGCTTCAATGCCAACGGTGCCCTGCCCCACTATCGCGCCACCGAATCGGCGCACTCCAGCATCGAAGGCCAGGGACTGCTGCTGATCGACTCCGGCGCCCAGTATCTGGATGGCACGACCGACATTACCCGGGTTATTCCGGTCGGCGAGCCCACGCCCGCCCAGAAGGCCGACTATACCCGTGTGCTCAAGGGCATGATGGCGCTGTCGCGCACCCGCTTCCCGGCAGGCATTGAAGCGCCGCGACTGGACGCCATCGCCCGCGCCCCGCTATGGGAAGCAGGTCTCGATTACGGTCACGGCACCGGCCACGGGGTGGGCTATTTCCTCAACGTGCACGAAGGCCCGCAGGTCATCTCCCGCGGTGCCGCGCCCACGCCACAGACCGCCATGCGCGAGGGCATGATCACCTCGATCGAGCCCGGCCTTTATCGTCCGAATCAGTGGGGCATTCGCATCGAAAATCTGGTCGCCAACCGCGTGGTGAAGGACGTTGACACCCTTGAGGGTGACGCCTTCCTCGAGTTCGAAACGCTTACCCTGTGCCCGATCGATACTCGCCTGATCGAGCGTGCGCTGCTGCGCGATGACGAGATCGCCTGGCTGGACGACTATCACCGCACGGTGTTCGAGCGCCTGGCGCCAAAGCTGGACGATGAGACCCGCACCTGGCTTTCCGAAAAGACGCAGCCGCTCTCGCCCTAAAGCCATTCAGGAGAAAGGCACCAGCAACAAAAAACGCCCCGGCCATGGCCGGGGCGTTTTGTTCTGTTGCAGGACAGCTCGAGGATCAGCTCAGATCGTCGGTCGCTTCCGGCAGGTCGGTGATGGCACCGAGGGAGGCCGAGCTGACCGTGCGGGCGTACTTGGCCATCGCGCCGCGGGTGTAGCGCGGCTTCGGACGCTGCCAGGCCTCGCGGCGACGCGTCATTTCCGCCTCATCGATATGCAACGTCATGACGTCGTTTTCGGCATCAATGGTGATCTGGTCGCCATCCTCGACCAGCGCGATCGGGCCGCCGTTAAAGGCCTCAGGCGTGATGTGACCGACCACGAAGCCGTGGCTGCCGCCGGAGAAGCGCCCGTCGGTAATCAGCGCTACCTTGTCGCCCAGCCCGCGACCCATGATCGCAGACGTCGGCGTGAGCATCTCACGCATGCCCGGGCCACCGCGCGGACCTTCGTAGCGAATCACCAGCACGTCACCGGCTACCACGGTCAGGTCGTTGATGCGCGCCTGGGCCTCCTCTTCGGAGTTGAACACGCGCGCCGTGCCGGTAAAGCGGGTACCTTCCTTGCCGGTAATCTTGGCAACAGCACCTTCCGGGGCCAGGTTGCCGTAGAGTACGCGCAGGTGGCTGGAGGCCTTGATGGGGTTGTCCAGCGGCCTGATGATGTTCTGGCCATCCGGATAGGGCGCGACATCAGCCAGGTTCTCGGCCAGCGTCTGGCCAGTCACGGTCAGACAGTCGCCGTGCAGCAGTCCAGCGTCCAGCAGGGTCTTCATCAGCGGCTGAATACCGCCGATGGCGACCAGCTCGCTCATCATGTAGTGACCGCTGGGGCGCAGGTCCGCCACCACCGGCACGCGCTTGCCGATCTCGGTGAAGTCATCCAGCGTCAGTTCAACGCCGATGGTGTTGGCAATCGCGATCAGGTGCAGTACCGCGTTGGTGGAACCACCGAGGCTGATGACCACGGTCACGGCGTTTTCAAACGCCTTGCGGGTCATGATGTCGGACGGCTTGATGTCGAGCTCAAGCAGCTTGAGCACGGCGGCACCCGCTTCGCGGCTGTCGTCCTGCTTGGTCTGCGACACGGCATTTTGTGCCGAGGAGTTCGGCAGGCTCATGCCCAGCGCCTCGATGGCAGACGCCATGGTGTTGGCGGTGTACATGCCGCCGCACGAACCGGGCCCGGGAATCGCGGTCTCCTCGATGCGCTTGACGTCGATCAGATCCATGTTGCCCTGGGAGTGGGCACCCATGGCTTCAAATACCGAGACGATGTCGGTATGGCCCTCGCCCGGCAGGATGGTGCCGCCGTAAACAAAAATGCCGGGGCGGTCCAGACGGGCCAGACCCATCATGCAGCCAGGCATGTTCTTGTCGCAGCCACCGATGGCGACCACGCCGTCAAAGCCTTCGCAGCCGGCCACGGTCTCAATGGAATCGGCGATGACCTCGCGCGAGATCATCGAGTACTTCATGCCCTCGGTGCCGTTGGCGATGCCGTCACTGATGGTGATGGTGTTGAACACCACGCCCTTGCCGCCGGCCTCATCGGCGCCGTCGCTGGCGGCGTCCGCCAGCACGTTGATGTGGCTGTTGCAGGGCGTGACGCGACTCCAGGTCGAGGCAATGCCGATCTGGGGCTTTTTGAAATCCTCATCACTGAAACCCACGGCGCGCAGCATGGCGCGGCTGGCGGCCTTGCCCGGGCCGTCGACGACCAGTGACGAGTGACGACGGGTGTGGGCATTGTCATTGGCAAGCGAGGCTTTGGAGGGGCTATCCGGCCGGTCTTCCTGACTCATGATCTGATCACTTTAAATGGTAATGAATACGAACAGGCCCCGGGACAGACCGTGAGAGGGACGGTACGGGCCCGAAACCAACGAAAGCGCTGTCGATATCGCTCCGGCGCAGGCGCTGTGCCGCGTGCTCATGACGCATTGGATATCGACAGGCGTGTGCCGCTCCGGCCTCCCGGATCCTCAGGAGCGAACGACCCACACTGCGCGGATAGCGCGACCGGGTGTCAGGCCCGGCACAGGGTATCGAGTATACGCCCTGACCGGTTGTGCATGAAATCAGCTGCGGGCCGTGATCTCGAAATGTCCGTCAAGCGAGAACTCCAGGCGCGCGCCCTCGGGCAGCGCCCCGACGCCTTCCGGCGTGCCGGTCAGAATCACATCCCCGGGCTCGAGCGTAAACGAGCGCGACATTTCGACAATCAATTCAACTGCCTTGAACAGCATCAGGGCAGTATGGCCGGTCTGGCGACGCTCGCCATCAATGGTCAGGGAAAAGCGCAGATCATCCAGAGGCATCGTCCCGGGATCAAAGGGGACGAAGTCACTCATCGGGCAGGCGCCATCAAAGCCCTTGGCCCGCTCCCACGGGTGCCCCTTGTCCTTGAGCCGTGACTGGACATCGCGCAGGGTCAGATCCAGCGCCAGCCCCACGCCGGCAATCGCCGGGAGCACCTCTTCCGGGCGGGCGCGGGACAGTCGGGTACCGATCAATAGCGCCACCTCGACTTCAAAGTGCACCTCACCCAGATGGCGCGGCACGCGAATGCGCTCTTTCATCGGGGTGGCGCTGGAGGCCGGCTTGATGAACAAAAGCGGGGTGGTGGGCACCTCGTTGTTGAGCTCCCTGGCATGGGCGGCGTAGTTGCGCCCCACACAGACAATCTTGCCCAGCGGCGCGGCAAAAGGACGTCCATCAGTGAATCCGGGCTGGAAGGTCATGATCTGTTCCTCTTGAAGATCAATGCGTTTTTATTGAATCAACCAGGCTTTATCACATCCGTAAAAAAGCGGCAAAGCGCGATGGCGCCCCGCCGCCTGCCTGTCATGTCATGTCATGTCAGTCCCTGTGTATCGCGGGGGTATTCCGTGTGTCCACGGCCGCGATACCGTCTGGATCAGACAGACTCAAAGGCTTAGATCGCGCCAGCGACCATCCGGCGTATGGGCCAGAAAGTCGGGGCGGTGCTTTTTGGCCGCGAACGGCTCGCCCAGCGCGTTGTCACGCCGGTTGAAGACAAAAAAGATATTGCTGCGCGCATCGGGCGACATGTTGGCATTGGAGCCATGCAGGGTGTTGCAGTCAAACAGCAAAAGACCACCGGCGCGGCCCTTGGGCGCCTCGATGCCATGCTCGGCCACCAGCTCGGCCAGTGCTTCCCGGCTCGGCACACCCGCTTCCTGCTTTTTCAGCGAGTGCTTGTAGTTGTCTTCCGGCGTCTCGCCAATACAGGGCACGAACTTCTCGTGCGAGCCCGGAATCAGCATGAGCGGGCCATTGAATTCGTGGTTGTCGGTCAAAACGATCGAGGCGCTCACGGCATTCATGCGCGGCATGCCGTCCTCGGCGTGCCAGGTCTCGAAGTCCGAGTGCCAGTCAAAGCCCTTGCCTTCAAAGCCGGGCTTGTAATTGATGCGCCCCTGCATCACGTAGACATCCTCACCGATCAGCTGCTCGACGCCTTTGACCAGCCTGGGATCACCGGCGAGCTGTCCGAACTTCTCGGAGAGAAAGTGCATGGCAAAGATCGAGCGGATCTCGTTGCTGCTCGGCTCTGTGATGGTGAAGTCCTGGTCGCGATAGTCATCGCGCGCCAGCAGCGCCTCCAGCTCGCGCTGATACTCGGCCAGTTCGCTTTCATCGAGAAAGTTCGGGATGAAGACAAACCCCTTCCGGCGAAATTCCTCGCGCTGCTCGCTGCTCAAGGGCCCCTCTTCCGGGCCGCGCAGCACCTCTTCCTGACGCGGCAGCCAGTTGCGCTCGGCTGGTGTTGCCAGGCGCGTCGGGTACGGGTCTTCCATCAGCGTGTGACGCTGTGCATGTACGGCTGACATGTGTCCTCCTTGATCAATATAAAGACGACGGCTTCCTGCCTGACGTCACCCCTGACGGGGCGGTGGGTATCCTTGCGCCGACAACGCCTGCGGATACATGCTGTGGGTCCTGCAACGCCGGCAGTTCATGGCCATCACCCGAGCCTTTCAGGTGTGCCTGAACGCCGCCTCACCACGCGTTGATGCGACGTTCAGGAAGGCACACGTGAACATGAGGACATCCTGTCTGCCATAACTCAGGTTACGTTTATTAAGCCGTGCCGCATTCAGTGTTAGAATGCGCGTATTGATCATGTTCGCTCCCCCACCTTGGATGTTATCAATGCCCCTGCCGTGATCGTCAGACTGCTCGCCCACCATGGCGCAGGCTTATCCTCTGACACGACATCGATCGAATGAGCATCCACATGCCACACCCGAACTTCTCACGCCAGGCCACCCGCAAGGGCGCACTGGGTCTGTTGTTGACCCTGCTGCTCAGCCCCTGCCTGCCTGTGGCCGTTGAACAGGCCCAGGCCCGACAGCTGATCCAGCCCGAACATGGTACGGCCAGCGAGCTGCGTGCCAAACGAGCGCGCGAGAAGGCACGTGTCGAGCGGCTGGGAATGTCGGAGCAGGAGCGCAAGCGCGCCATCGCCCAGGGGCGCTCGCTGCTGCCTGAGGGCATCGCACCGGGTGTGGATAACTTCAACTACAAGAAATACGCCTTCAACGAAGAGATTGATCGGCCCGGGGACGTCGCCATGGCCCGCGCCATGGACACCGTTACCGACCAGCTCGGCCGGCCGTATCTCTGGGGAGGGACCACCCCACAGGCCGGTTTTGACTGCAGCGGACTGATTTATTACGCCTTTCGTGATCTGCTCTCCAAGGAGCTGCCGCGCACAGCCAACGGCATGTATCACTGGTCCGAGGCGGCTCCGGTCACTCCCGATGCCCTCAAGCGCGGCGATCTGGTCTTTTTCCGCATCAAAGCCGCCAGTGCCGCTGATCACGTTGGTGTCTACCTGGGCGATGGCAAGTTCATCCAGGCGCCGCGCACCGGTGAGAACATCCGCATCAGCTCACTCGATGGCGCCTACTGGCAGAAACACTACCTGGGCGCGCGGCGCCTTCTGACCGGCGATACCGTGCGCCAGCTCGCCTCGCGCTGATGCGCGCTCCTGAAAGACGGCCCTCTACACGGCACCGTCCGCAAGGCTACCCCTGCTTTCCCGCCAATCCTTAAGGCCATGATTCGATTTTTTCGAATCATGGCGCTGAGTATTTTCGCTTTTCCGCATACGGGGAGTGCGGCACGATGCCGCCACGTCTCAAGGGACCGAGCCTTTTGTGTAGACAGCGGGTATCGCGCTTGTGCATTCGCCGGGACCGGGACATCTGCATGCCGGTGATCTGATATCGATGGCTGAAGGGCACGGCGTGAGCGAATGCATTTTTTCGAATCCCTGACATTGCTGCCACCGTGCATTGATCGGCCCATGCTGGCCTGCATGGCGGAGGCGTTGCCTTTGATGCCCTGTTTTTCAGCTTGCAACCGCTGGTTTCCAGCGCCTTTATTCAAGGATAAAAACGCATGAAAAAGCTACTTGCTGCAGGCCTTGCCGCCATTACCCTTTCACCGCTGGCCATGGCCGTCAGTCCGGCCGCCAGCGCCGCCGAGTACCAGATCGACAAGGAAGGCCAGCACGCCTTTATCGAATTTCGCATTCAACATCTGGGCTACTCCTGGCTTCTGGGCCAGTTCCGCGATTTCGACGGCAGCTTCAGCTACGACCCGGACGATCTGACAGCGTCCGCCGCCGAGGTCACCATTCATACTGACAGTCTGGATACCAACCACGCCGAACGTGACAAGCACCTTAAAAGCACCGATTTTCTGGACGTGTCCACATTCCCGGAAGCCCGCTTTGTCTCCACCGGCTTTGAGCCCAAAAAGGGTGAGTCCGATGAAGGCGTGCTCAAGGGCGATCTGACCCTGCATGGCGTCACCAGACCCGTGGCCATCGAGGTCACCCGGATCGGCGGCGGTGATGATCCCTGGGGCGGCTATCGCCAGGGCTTTGAAGGCGAAACCGAGTTCAAGCTGGCCGATTTCAATATCGACCCGGACAACCATCTCGGCTCGGCCAGCGAAACGGTGCATCTGTACATGTCACTGGAAGGCATTCGCCAGTAATCGCCTGACGGACCTACCGCGCCGGTATGAAAGCGTCATATGGCAATGCGGCATCGTGACCTCTCATGGGCCTGCGGATCAGGGCTACCTTCGGGCAGCCCTTTTTGTATCCAACTGCAACTCTTTAACCTGCAGCAACGTCGCTCACCCTGCTTGTCACTAACCTAGGGCAATAACCTGCGATAGAAGTCAGGCACGGACCGCCTGACAGGTCTCATAAAAAGGAGTTTTCATGGCTGCCTCCCTGCCCAGGCGCCTGGACGAAGCGCTGGCCTGTCACGACAGTCCCGCCGAGCGCATCGATGCCCTGGCCGCACCGCTGGATCAACTGATTGCGCTGAGGCCACTTCCCCTGCCCGGCTCGGGCGACACGCTACTACGCTGGCATGCCCTCTATCGCGTGGCAGGCTGTGACCTGGCGCTCATCAAGCTCTATGAAGGTCATGAGGACGCCCTTGCCATCATGGCAGAGCTTGGCATTACCCCCGAGGCACCGACACACGCCCGCTGGGCCATGTGGGCCGCCGAACCGCCGCAGGCCCGTGTCCATGTCAGCGGCGGCGATACGCAGCAGGTCACGCTCCACGGCACCAAGGCCTGGTGTTCGGGCGCCCCGATTGTCAGCCACGCCCTGATGACCGTCTGGCAGGGTGACCAGCAGCGCCTGGCCGCCGTGGCGCTGGATCAGCCCGGCGTTACCGTGACCGATCGGGGCTGGCAGGCCGTGGGCATGCAGGCTACCGCCAGCGTTGACGTCGATTTTGACAACGCCCGCGCCACGCTCGTCGGCCCACCCAATGCCTATCTGGACCGCCCCGGTTTCTGGCAGGGTGGGGCCGGTATTGCCGCCTGCTGGCTGGGCGGCGCGCACGCTCTGGCCCGGACACTGCAGGCGAAGGCAGCGAATCGCCACGACGACGCTCTCATGATGGCGCACCTGGGCCATGTTGATGTCGCCCTTCATGCCGGCCTTGCCGGGCTTCGCGAGGCCGCCGCCGCCATCGATGCTGCCCCGCATGAAGACAGCCAGGCGCTGACCCTGCGCACCCGAGCGCTGGTCGAACAAAGCGTTGAGCAGATCATCACCCACTGCGGCCGTGCCCTGGGGGCCGGCCCCTTCTGCCGCGATCATCACTTTGCTCACATGATGGCTGATCTTCCCGTCTATCTGCGTCAGAGCCACGCCGAGCGCGACCTTGCCGCGCTCGGCCGCCTCTGCAACGCACCCGACAGCGAGTGGCTGTTATGACTCAGGACGATCGTCGTATCAAAGGGGAAGGCACGCCCGAATCTGCCTGGCAGGCCTGGGGTGGGCTTGAAGCGATGGCATGCATCACGCATGAAACATTGGTGGCACCGGGCCAGCACGCCGTGATCGTGGCCCCCCACCCCGATGATGAAACCCTGGGATTTGCCGGGTTGATGCTCCAGCTTGCGGCGGCAGGTCACGCCATGCACCTGATCGCCGTGACCGACGGCACGGCAAGCCATGCCGGCTCGCCCTACTGGAGCGCCGAGCGTCTGGCCCGCCAGCGTCCGCAGGAAAGCCTCGAGGCGCTCTCGCGACTGGGCTGTGAACAGCAGACCAGCGTGGAACGCCTGGGGCTGCCGGATACCGCCGTGGCACACCATGAATCAGCGCTGGCCGATCATCTGGCCGCGCAGCTCACCTCCAATCATGTGGTGCTGACCACCTGGCGCGGCGATGGTCACCCTGACCATGAAGCGACAGGGCGCGCCTGCGCGCGGGCGTGTGAGCTCAGCGGCGCCCACCTGATCGAAATTCCGATCTGGTGCTGGCACTGGGCCGCCCCGGGAGATACCCGTGTGCCCTGGCATCGGGCCAGACGCCTGGGGCTTGATGCCGACATGCGGACCAGAAAACAGGCGGCCATCCAGGCCCATGAGAGCCAGCTGAAGGTGGACCCGGACACCGGCCAGGCGCCGATTTTGCCTGACCATGTGCTCTCACGCCTGACCCGTTCTTATGAAGTGTTCTTTATTGCACCGCCACAGGATGCTGCGCATGACTGACAAACCCCGTCTGGACGCCCAGGCCTTTGAGCAGTTACATGCGCAACACGCCGATCCGTGGCATTACCACACCCGCTGGTATGAAAAGCGAAAGCGCGCGCTGACGCTTGCGATGCTGACCCGCGAGCGCTATCGCCGCGCCTTCGAGCCCGGTTGTTCAATTGGCGTGCTCAGCGCAGCGCTTGCTACACGCTGTGACGCCCTGTGGATACAGGATGTCAGCGACAGCGCCGTGGCCCGCGCCCTCCAGACCCTGGAGGACCAGCCCCATGTGAGCATCACCCAGGGCGCCATCCCCGAGCAGTGGCCGCCCGGCAGCTTTGATCTGATCGTGATCAGCGAAGTGGGGTATTACATGAGCCCCGATGCGCTGGAAACACTGTGTGAGCGCATCGAGACCTCATTGAGCGATGACGGCGAGCTGCTGGCCTGCCACTGGCGTCATCCCATTGACGGCAGCGACCTGGAGGCCTGTAGCGTGCATGAGTATCTGGACAGGCGCCTGGGCTGGTTCAGGCACGGTCATTACGAAGACAGCGACACCCTGATCGATCTGTGGCAGCGCACTTCCTCTCCCGTGGCCTCTCGTCAGGAGTGCGGCCATGACGACAGGACATGATATGGCACATATCGGCGTGGTGGTGCCGGCCCACAATGAAGAGCAGCATCTGCCTGACTGCCTGCAGGCGCTGATACGTGCTGCCGACCATGCCCGGTCTAGGGGCCATGAGGTCACGCTGGTGGTGGTGCTGGACAGCTGCCGGGATCGCTCCGCCACGATTGCCGCCGAATACGGGATCAAGACCGTAAGCGTGGCCGCCGGCAATGTGGGCATGGCCCGCCATACCGGTGTGCTGGCCCTGCCGGAAGGCATCGACTGGCTGGCCTTTACCGATGCCGATACCTGCGTGCCCGAACACTGGCTGAGCGCCCAGTGTGGTGCTGGCACCGATGCGGTGTGCGGTGGGGTGTATCTGAGTCAGTGGCAGAGCCTGCCACCGGCGCTGCGTGCACGCTATCTGGCGCATCAGCGGCAAAATATCAGGCGTGAACATGTCCACGGCGCCAACCTGGGCATCAGCATGGTCGCTTATCAAGCGCTGAGCGGCTTTCGCCCGCTGCGCTGCCATGAGGACGTGGATCTGATCGAGCGCCTGAAGGCAGGCAAGGGCAGCATCACCTGGGCCCACTCGCTTCGCGTCATGACCAGTGCCCGCTGCCAGGCACGCGCCCCCGAAGGGCTGGGCGCGCTGCTGCACACGCTGGAATGCGCATGCCAGGATACCTCCTCCTTTAGCGCACAGAAGGCCTGACAGGGCGCAACGTTAAAGCCCGCATCATCAGCAAAGGCGACCCACGGACAACACGACTCTGATTCTGGCAGGCAATGACCGACGCCATTGAAAGTGATTTTGCCAGCACATTAACCTGTCTCTATAAAAGAAGATTTCGGATCACGTTCGCTTTATTTGCCGCATTTTTCTGCCATGTTTTATCTGTACCCTGGGCTTGTGCCCTTATAAAACACAGGTTAAATACTGGAGAGCTTCATGCAGATTAAAAATGCCGAGCAGCTTTTTATTCGTTTATTGTCAGAAGTTAACAACGCTGAAAGGCAGATTACCAAAGCGCTGCCAAAGCTTGCCAAAGCGACCGACAATCAACAGCTGTCCGAAGCCTTCCAGACGCATCTGGAAGAGACGCGCGGCCAGGTCGAACGTCTTGAGCAGGTCGTTGATAGCGTAGAAAGCCTGCGTCTCAAGCGCATCAAGTGCTACCCAATGGAAAGCTTGATCGAAGAATCACAGGATCTGATCGACAACATCGAGCGCGGCCCGCTGCTGGACGCCGCCCTGATTGGTGCCGTACAGAAGGTGGAGCACTTTGAAATTGCCGCCTACGGCACCCTGTGTGCGCTGGCAGGACAGCTTGGCTATACGGATGCCAAGAACCTGCTGGCAGAGACACTCAAGGAAGAAGAAAGCACGGATGAAAAGCTGAGCACGCTGGCCAAAAATGACGTCAACCAGAAGGCCGGTTGATATTTTTCAGGAGCAGGCCGGCGCTGTCCGGCCTGCCCTTTATCGCTGTCATAAAGTGATAATTCCTTCCCTTTATTGTCTGTTACTTTTTATTTTTGGCGGCAATAACGCCCTGTCACTTCATTAAATCATGCCCTTTCACAGGCAGCCTTTTACTGCTTTATTCGTCGGATGACTGTGCCGCATCAGTATCGGCGACCGGTCCCATTCTCTGCCTGGCGGTTGCCATCGCCTGACGCAGCGCCTTTTGACTGCCTTCATCATCACTGCCCGCGATCGCGGTGCGCCAGTGATCAATCGCGCCCTGATAGTTACCCGCACTGAAGGCGGTAAAGCCCAGCAGCCCGTGCACCGTGGGCTGGCGCGGATCCATGGCCAGCACTTCGTCGGTCAGCGTCTGGATGTCGTCATTCATGCGACGATCGTTTTCAACAAAGCGAATCTGTGCAAGCTCCGACAATAGAGCCGGTTCCCTGCCCTTGAGTTCGATCAGTCGGATCAGGGCATGATCGGCCTTGCCATACTGCTGGCTGTCGCGATAAAGCGGATAGAGCGCGCCCCAGACGTTGGGATTGTCCGGCTGCCTGCGCGCCTCCTGTTCAAAGCGTGCGATAAACTGCGCCGGCTGGCCGCCGTCTTGCTCCACCTGTGCACGGGCCTGATACAGCAGGAGATCATCCACGCTGCCCTCACGGTGATAGGCGTACAGCGAACCAAAGCCCACGACAACGACCACAATGCCCGTCAGCCACAGGCCACTGTAGGCCGACTTCATCCCCCGGGGCGTCTGCCCTTCGGTATCGGCGAGCAGATCGCGCTCAAGCTCCAGGCGCCGGGTGTCATAGCGCGCCTGATCGATCTCGCCATGCGAGAGTTCCTCATCCAGTCCTGCCAGCCGGTCACGAAAGACGCTGACGTTGTCGCGGGCATCATCGTCGTGCGCCTCCAGCGCCGACTGCGCCGCCAAAAGACGCCGACTGCGCCACAGCGGCAGCAGCAACAGAATAATGGCCGTCATCAGCAACAGACCAAGGCCTACCCATAACGCTGTCATTGATGACTCCTGTCCTGATCGTCCGGGCTTTGATGGCGCGACAGCAGCGTCTCGAGCCGCTGTCGCTCTTCGCGATTGAGGGCTTCAACACGCTCGCCGCGACGCGACCGGATCAGCGCGCCAATGGCCAGAAGGCCCAGCAGCACAACCACGCCGGGACCGGCCCAGAGGGCGATGGTGCGCCACTCAAGACGCGGGCGATACAGCACGTAGTCGCCAAAGCGCGCGACCATGGCCTGGCGGATGTCGTCATCGCTGTCGCCACGCGCCAGCGCGCGCGCCACATAGCCACGCATGTCACCGGCAATGGGCGAATTGGAATCACCGATCGCCTGATTCTCACACTTGGGACAGCGAAGCGTCGCGGTCAGATCGTCGTAGCGCGTCTGCAGGGCCGGGTTGTCAAAGCGGTGCAGGTCATTCGCCCCGGCGCCACCGGCCAGCAGCACCAGCGCCGCGGCGACCAGGGCCAGCACCAGCCCTCTCGGGGTTACTGCCATCGCTCGATCTCCGGCATGATCACGTCATCGATATCCTCGGGCGTGATATAGCCCGTGTGGTGATAGCGGATGTTGCCTTTTGCATCGACGACAAAGGACTCCGGCGCGCCATAGACGCCCAGATCAAAGCCGAGCCCGCCTTCCGGGTCGAAGATATTGAGCGCAAAGGGGTTGCCGAACTCGTCGAGAAAGGCACGTCCCTTCTCGCGGGTATCCTTGTAATCCACCCCGACCAGATGTACGCCACGTTCCTTCAACGCCAGCAGCTGCGGCATCTCGCGCTTGCAGGTCGGGCACCATTCGCCCCAGACATTGACCAGCGTGACCTGTCCTTCCAGCAGCGAGGCATCCACCACTCTGTCGGGGTCTTCCAGCGTGGTCAGCGAAAACGCCGGAAAGGGCTTTTCCAGAAGCGCCGAATCACGCGTCGAGGGATCACGCCCCAGTCCCTGCCAGAGCAGCAGTGCCAGCACCACAAAGAGCATCAGCGGTACGAACAGCCAGTAGCGTTTCTTCATGTGCGGGCCTCCATGGTCTGCCGGGTTCGGCTGCGGTGGCGATAGCGCTTGTCACACACGGCCAGAATGCCACCTGCCGCCATCAGAAGTGCTCCCAGCCACAGCCAGCGCACGAAGGGCTTGACCTGGATACGCATTGCCCAGGACTCGCCGTCATCCAGCGCCTCGCCCATCGCCACGTAAAGGTCACGGGTCAGGCCATTGTCCAGCGCGGTTTCGGTCATCGCCTGACGTCGGGTGGTGAAAAAGCGTTTCTCCGGATGCAGCAACGTCACCAGCCGGTCTCCCTGCGTGACCCTGATGGTGGCGCGGTCGCTGACGTAATTGGGGCCACGCGTCTCGTTGAGCTGGGTCATGGTAAAGCTGTAGCCACCCACCTCGACCGAGCGCCCCGGGCTCATGCGCACGTTGTCGGCATGATCGTAGTTGGACACCATGGTCACCCCGACGATGGTCACTGCCATGCCGATATGGCCCAGCACCATGCCGTAGTGGCTGCGCGAGAGCTTGCCCGGCCCACGCAGGCCAAAGCGGCGTATCAGCGTCAGCGGCTCGCGCGCCAGCGGGATCACGATCCACGCCGCCACCAGCAGTCCAAGGCTGACCGGCAGCGACCAGGCGCCGTCATAGAGCCAGGGAATGGAAAGCGCGAACACAAGCGACACGATCGCACTCAGCCACAGCCGGCGGATCAGTTCCCGCGCATTCATCTGCTTCCAGCGTGCTACCGGTCCTGCGCCCATGAAAAGGCCCAGCGCTACGGTCAGGGGTACGATCAGGGCGTTGAAATAGGGCGGTCCCACCGAGATCCTGCCCAGATCCAGACTGTCGAGAATGAGCGGATAGAGCGTGCCCAAAAGCACGGTCACCGTCATCACCAGCAGCAGGATATTGTTGAACAGCAGCATGGCGTCACGCGACAGCCAGCCAAAGCCGAGCGGACTTTTGACCCTGGGCGCACGAAGGGCATAAAGCGCGAGCGAGCCGCCCACGGTCAGCCCCAGCAGAATCAGAATGAATGTGCCGCGGGAAGGATCGTTGGCAAAGGCGTGGACCGAGGTCAAAACGCCTGAGCGCACCAGAAAGGTACCCAGCAGTGACAGCGAGAAGGTGACAATCGCCAGCAATACCGTCCAGCTCTTGAAGCCGCCGCGCTTTTCGGTCACCGCCAGTGAGTGCATCAGCGCCGTGCCGGCAAGCCAGGGCATCAGTGAGGCGTTTTCGACCGGGTCCCAGAACCACCAGCCGCCCCAGCCCAGCTCGTAATAGGCCCACCAGCTGCCCAGCGCAATGCCCACGCTCAAAAACGCCCAGGCAAGATTCGTCCAGGGGCGCGCCCAGCGCGTCCAGGCCGCATCCAGGCGCCCGCCCATGAGCGCTGCAAGCGCAAACGCAAAGGCCACCGAGAAACCCACGTAGCCCATGTAGAGCATCGGCGGATGCACGATCAGCCCCGGGTCCTGCAGCAGCGGATTGAGATCGGCGCCGTCCAGTGGTGGCACCGGCAGGATGCGCTCAAACGGGCTGGAGGTGACCAGGATAAACAGCAGAAAGCCTGCGTTGATCATGCCCAGTACCGACAGCACGCGCGCCAGCATGTCGCGCGGCAGGTTGCGCGAAAAGAGACTGACGGCCAGTCCCCAGAAGGCCATCATCATCGACCACAGCAGCACCGAGCCTTCATGACCGCCCCAGACCGCACTCAGGCGATAATACCAGGGCAGGTTTGAATTGGCGTTGTTGGCGATGTAGGCCACGCTGAAATCATTGAACAAAAAGCCCAGCGCCAGACAGACAAAGGCCACCAGCAGAAAAAGTGCCTGCCCCCAGGCCATGGGGCCGGCATAGCTCATCCACAGCGCCCGGCGCGTCACGCTGCCGGCCAGCGGCACGATGGCCTGCACCAATGCCATGGCGAGCGCCAGTATCATGGCGTAAAGCCCGATCTCGGGCAGAATCTGAATCAACATGGCGGGTGTATCTCAAAAACGTTCATCATTGCCGCCTGTCGTGGCAGCGGTACTCGACAATGCCTCGGAGGGAATTGCCTTGCGGGCCTCGGCGGCCTTGAGCGCGCCATCCACTTCCGGGGGCATGTAGTTTTCGTCGTGCTTGGCCAGCACCTCACTGGCCTCGAGCCAGCCGCGCTCGTTGAGCGTACCGACGATGACCACCCCCTGCCCTTCCCGGAAGAGATCCGGCAGGATGCCGCGATAGTGCACCGGCACATCCTCTTCGAAGTCGGTCACGGTAAAGGTCACATCCAGCGTCTGCTGGTCGCGCTGGACGCTGTCGTCACGCACCACGCCGCCGGCACGCAGCGAACGCCCGACGGGCGCCTCGCCCGCACTGATCTGGGTCGGGGAGTAAAAGAGGTTCATGTTGGCGCGCAGCGAATAGAGCGTCAGGCCAATGGCAATGCCTGCCAGTGCCACCAGCACCACAATGATGATCAAGCGTTGTCGACGGCGCGGATTCATGACATCTCCTCATCGGTCGCGGTCGTTGATCGCGCCGGACGTCGCGCCTCGCGGCGTTCCAGTGCTGCCACATGCCGCAGCAGCCGGCGCTGCTCGATAACGCTCACCAGGGCAAACGTCACCAGCGCGCCCAGTACCACGATAAAGGCCGGCCAGACATAGGCGGCGTAGCCGTTCATCGCCCAGAAGTCGGCCAGGGAATCAAAGGCCATGACGCCCTCCTTTTGCCAGCGCACGCACCCAGCGGGCACTCGGCTGGCGTCTGATGATCTCGTTGCGCGTGCGCGCCACCGTGACGGCGGCAAACAGCAGATAGAACCCCAGCACCATGATCAGCAGCGGCAGCCACATGCTCATCGGCATGGCCGGCTTTTCGGTAATGCTGAAGGTGGCGCCCTGATGCAGCGTGTTCCACCACACCACCGAATACTTGATGATCGGCAGGTTGATCACGCCTACCAGGGTGAGAATGGCGGCCGCCCGCGCGCCACCATCGCGGCTGGCAAAGGCGCCACGCAACGCCATGATGCCCAGATAGATAAAGAGCAGCAGCAGCATCGAGGTCAGACGCGCGTCCCACACCCACCAGGTGCCCCAGGTCGGCACACCCCAGATGGCGCCGGAAAAGAGCGCCCCGAAGGTCATCGCTGCGCCAAGAGGGGCGGCCGCGCCTGCAGCCATGTCGGCCAGCTTGATGCGCCAGACCAGAAAGATCAGGCTGCACAGTGCCATCATGGCAAAGCACGACTGCGCCACGATGGCGGCCGGCACGTGTACATAGATGATGCGAAAGCTGTCGCCCTGCTGGTAATCGGGCGGCGCAAACGCCAGCCCCCAGAGACTGCCAACGGTGATCAGAAGCGCACCGATTCCCCAGAGAAACGGCAGCCAGCGCCCGCTCATGGTGTAAAACCATTTTGGGGAGCCAAGTTTATGAATGATGGGCCACATGATTATCGGTCAGCGTTGTTCAGGTCGGCTCGGGCTGGATCAGCCATCAAGCGAGAGTTTCAGGGCAGCGGCCGCCGCCCAGGGGGCAGCCAGCAGTGACAGGGCAAGCATGGCGCCCATGAGCGCCAGCCAGGGGGCGAGCGGCGCCCCTTCTACCGCCAGCCGCACGGTACCGGCACCAAAGATCAGCACCGGCGTATAAAGCGGCAGAATCAGCAGCGACAGCAAAACGCCGCCGCGTCTGAGCCCCACGGTCAGTGCCGCGCCGATGGCACCGACCAGGCTCAGCGTGGCCGAGCCCAGCAGCAGCGTGCTCATCAAGATGCCCATGCTGTGCCCCGGCAGCGAGAGCATGATGCCCAGCAGCGGCGAGGCCAGCGCCAGTGGCAGGCCGGTGGTCAGCCAGTGCGCCACGATCTTGGCCAGCACCAGCACGCCCGCCGGCTGTGGCGCCAGCAACAGCTGCTCGAGCGTGCCGTCGTCAAAATCATCACGAAACAGACCATCGAGCGACAGCAGTACCGCCAGCAGCGCCGCCACCCACAAAAGCCCCGGGGCAATACCGGAGAGCAGCGTGCTGTCGGGCGCCAGTCCCAATGGAAAGAGCGTGACGACCAGCGCAAAGAAGATCAGCGGATTGGCCAGCTCGCTGCGCCGTCGAAAGCGCAGCCGGCAGTCGCGAATCAGCGTGGCCGAAAACCCCTGCCAGAGCCCCGGCAGGGCATCAAGGACACGATCAGTATCGGCGCGCTCAGCAGTCAACGTGCACGCCCCCCTGACCATCAAAACGAAGATTCTTAAGAACACCTGAAGAGGGCAAAAGTTCCCCGCTGTCATGATGCGAGGTCACCACGACGCTGCCGCCGGCCCGACAGTGCGCCATCATCCAGCCTTCCAGCTGGCGTACACCGGCACGGTCGATCGCGGTGAAGGGCTCATCGAGGATCCAGAGCCGCTGATGCCCCAGCGCCAGTCGGGCCAGCGCCACGCGGCGCTGCTGACCGGCCGAAAGATTCTCCACCGGCGTCTCTTCAAAGCCCGCCAGCCCGACCTCGGCAAGCGCCTGAAAGCAGGCGTCGCGGCGTACGCCACGACGCTTTTCAAACGCGCTCATGGCCTGATACCAGTCCAGATTTTCCAGCGCGGTGAGGGCCTTTTTGATCCCCGGACGATGACCGATGTAGAGCATCGAGGCCATGAAGGCCTCGCGACAACGGGCAAGCGGCTCGCCCTGCCATAACAGCGTGCCGGTATAATCTGCCATCTGACCGGAAAGAATGCGCAACAGCGTGGTCTTGCCCGACCCGTTGGGGCCTTCGATCCGCCACAGCTCCCCCGAGCGGATCTGCCAGTCAAGATCGCTGAAGAGCCAGCGCTCATCGCGCTCGCAGCCAAGCTTTAGGGTGTCGAGTTGCAAGACGGGGCCCGCACGGTATCGTCATGATCGCGCGCAGTGTCAGGCTGGCGCACGGGTCATAAAGGGGGTAAGGAATTTGCGGCGCAGTCTACGCCATTTTGCCGCGATCATCGACCCGCCACGGTGCAATTCAGCTCGGACGCATGTCAGATGCTGCACCGGCAGGACGCGCCATGCGTCGGCGACGGCGCAGCCAGGCCAGCATCAAGACTGCCACCAGCACGGCCTCGGCCAGATCGCCCCAGTAGTACATCCACACCGCCGCCTGCTGAAGCTCCTCGATATCGGCGCCGGTGCCGCGGGGAAAGCCGAACGCATACAGGAGCTTGCCAAGCGTTGCATGCGCGGCCATGGCAATGAACAGCACCGCCATGCGCGTGCGCCAGCCCGGGCGATGCGGCGCCGGGTCGGGCCCGGCAATCGCCCAGGTAAACAGCGCCCCCGAGATCACGAAGTGCAGATGCAGGACGTTTGAAAGCCAGGGGGTGTGCAGGCTGTGCGCATAAAGGGAGGTCATGTAGAGCAGATACATGCCGCCGATATCCAGTATCGCGGCCGTCACGGGGTGGGTCAGCACACGCATCGGCCACGTACCGAGAAAGCGCACCAGCCGCCGGCCACCGCCGGACGGCAGATTGCGCAGCAAAAGCGTCATGGGTGTTGCAAACACCAGCCCGAGCGGGGCAAACATGCCCAGCAACAGATGCACCACCATGTGCATCCGCACGTCCTGATGCGCGGCGTGCATCAGTGAGGGCCAAAAGGCTACGGCAAGCGTTGCACAGCCTGCGGTGAACAACAGCGTGCGCCACCAGGGCCAGGGCTTTTGCCGGCGCGTTCGCCACACGCCCGAGAGATAGGCCAGCCACACGAGCGCGATCAGCAAAAGCGCGACCGCCGAGGTCGCGCCCATGGTCATGGTGGTGTCGTGCAGACTCGAGTGTGACGTCACGGGCAGGCCCCTGCCGGATCAGTGCTGGCTGGTGGCCTGACCCTGACGGGCGCGCTGCAAAAGCTTCCAGCCAATCGCCAGCAGGATCAGGCCCGCACCGATCCAGGCAATGTCATAAAGCCAGACATGCTCGACGTAGCGCACCTGATGAAGTCCCAGAATCTTGTGATCGACGATGCCGTCAAAGGTCTGAAAGCCCCCCATGCCGAGCAGAAAGCCCGGACCGCGATAGCCGGGGGCCTGGGCGCGACGCCCGTGCAGCTCGATCATCATGAACGCACCCACAATGAAGAGCACCAGCTCCATGGTATGCAGGATGCCGTCGGAGGCCAGCGCCAGCGCCGTGGAGCCGGTATCAATGAAGTGGTGCCAGGCCAGCAGCTGGTGAAAGATGATCTCGTCGATGGCCGCCATGAAGCCGATACCCAGCAAAATGGCGGCGATCATGGTGCGGCGAACATCCTGGGCAACGGGGGGCTGGACGGCCATGGCGCTCTCCTGACAGGTTCTGATGCAGACAATGCGTTATCGTGGCCTCAAGCCTGGCGCATGACGGCGGATCCGACATCATGCCCGGATCAAAAATTTCTCTGATCTCGACCACCGGAGCCCTTCCATGCTCTCTTTCCTGAAACGCTGGTGGCGTCCTGTACTGCGCGGGACAGGCCGCGCGCTCGGTGCGTTCCTGATCATGCTGACCACCGCGTGGGGCGCCCTGGCCCTGTGGTACCAGCTGCCCGGGCCGATGACGCTGGTTGTCACTGTCATGATCGGCTGGGGCCTGCTGGGGCTGGGCGCCGCGTTTGCAGCGCTGAGACTGCCCCTCTTTCGACGCTGGCCTCGCGGTATACCGGGCGTCTGGCTTGTCGCGGCGTTGGCCCTGCTGGTCTGGTGGCAGACCATCACGCCACGGGGAGATCGTGACTGGGCCGATGATGTGGCGCGCCTGCCGCGCGCCGAGATCCAAGGGGATCAGGTCACGCTCGAGAACGTGCGCAACTTCGACTGGCACAGTCGGGATCGCTATACCCAGCGCTGGGAAACGCGCACCTACGATCTTTCCAGGCTTGAATCCACCGACCTGATCGTCTCCTACTGGATGGGCCCAATGATCGCCCACACGCTGGTCAGCTTCGGCTTTGAAGACGGTCAGCAGCTGGTGTTTTCCGTCGAGATTCGCCGTCAGCGCAATGAAGCCTTCTCGGCCATCGGTGGTTTTTTCAAGCAGTTCGAAATGGCCCTTATCGCCGCCGATGAGCATGACATCGTGCGCACCCGCACCAACGTGCGTCATGAGGACGTCTATCTCTATCGGGTGGCCCTGCCCGATGACGCCGCCCGTCAACTCTTTCTGGCCTACCTTGCTGAGGCAGACACCCTGCGCAGAACGCCGGCCTTCTACAACACCCTGACCAGCAACTGCACCACGCTGGTCTTTGACATGGTGAAACGCATCATCCCGGGGTTGCCTGTCGACTATCGACTGCTGCTGTCGGGCTATCTGCCCGACTATCTGTTTGATCTTGAAGCACTGGACACCTCCCGGGCGCTTTCCGAACTAAAGTCGCGTGGTCATATCAATTCCCGCGCGCTTGCGGCCGATAACGGGGGGCATGCCTTTTCCGACTTCCCGGCCCTGATCCGCAAGGGCATACCGACGCCGGACGGGCAGCTCATCGGCGTTGATGCATTACATGATCAGGGGCACGACGGACCAAACCATTAAAGACATGAAATGGACGGCTCAAGTGCCTGAGCTTGAAGTATGAAAAGGCAATTTCATGCTAGGGAGAGCGAGCGTTATCACATAACATGGATATATAAATTACAGAGGTGTTTCATGAGGCCCACAGAGCTCAATGTCCGCTGTTTTCACTGTGGCAGCCGACGCATTACCATCCGATCCGGCCATATGCGCCCGGTCGAGGATCCCGTGCACTGCCGGGAGTGTGATACCTATCTGGGCCGTCGCAGCGACGTGGCCTTTGAGCGCCGTCGCCTGATTACCGGTGCGGCCAATGAACCGTTTGATCTCCCCCATGGCACCGTGGCGCTTCACACGCCGGTGGCGCTCAGGGTGATCGATGACAGCGACACGCCGTCACCTGCTACGCCGCTGAAAGCCAACGGAACGCCTTCGCCAGAGTAGGCGCCCCCTGCGCCGGCCGGCTTCCGGATCGTGCCATACCGGCGCCGCCTGCCGAATTTCAGTATCACCCAGGCCACAACTGCCTGTCGGGATGTCCCCGGGCGTCGGTTTGCGTTAAGGTCTCAGGCCTCAACCGTACACTTTCAGGCGCTACCCTCGCCCACCCATGACTCGTCTGCGCTGCTCGTTTCCGGCCTGGCTGGCTCTGGCCGCAATGCTGGTTATTTTCATGGCGCCGGTGCTCTCACAGACACTGGCGCTGGCCCATGAGCGTGAGCGCACCAACCCCGCTCCCCCCTGGCATGATCAGACGTCCGGCATGCATGCCGGGCATGTCATGGCCGGGCTGCAGACCCTTGAAGCGCATCAGGCCGGCACTGTTCAATACCGGGAGACCCATCCGGCAGGCCATATGGATCTCGCCCAGTGTGGCTACTGCTCACTTCTGGCCCATACCCCACTGATGGTGGAGGCCGCCCTGGCGCTGCCCCCCAGTCGTGCGGGGCCCGACACCGCGCCTGTTCCTTCTCTTCTGCAGGGCCACGCCCGGCATCCCCATTTCCCCAACGCCCTGTCGCGCGCCCCACCCCTGTCCGTCTGAAGCACAACCAGACCACGTTCTCCCCCCTCTTCTGACCGGAAGAGGCTGATCAATGAACGCGCCATGAATATCCATTCATGGCCATGACAGGTGCTTTCATGACACACGACACCGCCACTGCGCCGACCGTGCGCAAGCCGTGGGGATGGGCCTTCATCGCCCGACTGCATTTTTATATTGGACTGCTGGTCGGCCCCTTTATGCTGACCGCCGCGCTCAGCGGCATCCTCTATGCCCTGACGCCGCAGATCGAACAGGCGCTCTATCACCAGCAGTTTTATACCGAAAGCGATGGCGGCACCCCACTGCCGCTGGCCGATCAGATCCGCGCCGCCCAGCAGTCACTGGGACGCGATGACACGCCCATCGCAGTGCGCCCGGCACCCTCGCCGGGTGAGACCACCCGGGTCATGTTCTCGGACCCGAGCGTCGGCCAATGGGAGCACCTGGCGTTTTTTATCGATCCGGTCACCGGTGAAGTGCGCGGCGCCCTGCCGGTCTATGGCACCAGCGGCATTTCGGCGTTTCGTATCACCATCGACAAGTTTCACCGCAGCCTGCTGCTGGGCGAGCCAGGGCGCTTTTACAGTGAGCTGGCCGCCTCCTGGCTGTGGGTGGCCGCACTTGGTGGGCTGGCGCTCTGGTTCAAGCGTCGACGCAGCATGCTGCGTGACAGCGCCGGCCAGCGCGCCAGTCGCTGGCACAACCGGCTGGGCCCCTGGGCACTGATCGGCTTTCTGTTCTTCTCCGCCACGGGGCTGACCTGGTCGAAGTATGCCGGGGGCAATATCGGCGAGCTGCGTCACATGTTCGGCTGGCAGACGCCGACGGTCTCGACCCATCTGGACGGCGTGACCCCTGCCGAACAGGGACCGCACGCCGAGCATGCCGATCACGCAGAACACGCCGGCCATGGCATGGCCATGATGAATCACGCCCTTGACCCGACCCTTTTTGACCAGGTGCTGTCTGCCGCGCGTGACGAAGGGCTTGAGGCTGGCGAGATCGAGATTGTGCCGGCCGCCGGACCGGGCAGCGCCTGGAAGGTGCGTGAGGTAGGCCGGGAGTGGCCTACCGAGGTGGATGAGGCCGCCATCGATCCGACCACCCTGACCGTGATCGATCGCACCCGCTTTGAAACGTTTCCGCTCGCCGCCAAACTGACCCGCTGGGGCGTGGATCTGCACATGGGCGTGCTGTTTGGCGTACTCAATCAGCTGGCGCTGGTGGTGTTTGCCGGCGCGCTGGTGATCATGCTGGTGCTGGGCTATGCCATGTGGTGGCGCCGCCGTCCGACCCGCGCCAGTACCGCCATGACACCCGTGACGCTGGGCCAGGCGCTGGCCCGGGCGCCGCGCCCGGCAGCGCTGGCCGTGGTGGTGAGCGCCGTGCTGCTCGGCCTGGCCCTGCCGGTACTGGGCATCAGCCTGGTACTGCTGATCCTGATCGATGGCGCGGTGGCGCTGTCCCAGCGCCGACAACGCGCCCGGGCGCTGGGCTGACCGCGGCTCAGGCCGGGGCGCTCGCCGTGATGGCCGCCAGCAGCATCTCGGCGCGATGTGCCAAGCCATCGCGGGAAAGCCTTGCCCGGTCACGAGCGGCGTCACTGCCCAGCTGTCCGGCATTGGCATCCACATTGAGCAGCACACCGTGCAGCGCCGCATGGATCAGCCGGGCACCGGCAATGGCGTCGCTGACAAACTGCTGCTCGATGTGTTCACCGGCCTGCTGCGCCAGCGCCAGCGCTGCGTCACACAGCTGCGCGGTCTTTAGCGGCACCTCGACGGCGCTGGCCGCGGCAGTATGGATGGCATCAGAGCGCTCCTCATCGTCCTGGTCACGGCCAACGGCGGCCATGAACACTTCAAAGGCCTCCACATCCTCCCGGGCCAGCGGTGCCAGACGCTGCTTGAGTGACTCTCCTTCATCGATCAATGCCTGACGCGGCGCTGTCGCGTCATGTTGCTGACTCAGATGCAGCCCCTTGAGCACCAGCGCCAGGCCCAGGTCGGCGCTGACCACGGCCACGGCACCGCAGCCCGGCATCGGCTCTCGAGCCACGGTGTCACGAAAGTCGCTCAGTCGGTGCTGCCAGATCGGCGTTGTGTTATCTGTCATGGTGTCTGCGTCCCTGTATCGGCCATGGATGGCGTGTATTGAACGCCGGATCAGACACAGCATAGTGGCCACAGCGCACTGACCGGTACTTTTCAGGCCCGGGGTCGCATATCATCATGGCGCCCTTCCCCCTTCCAGGCTCTCTCGCGCAGGATTGATCATGTCTGACATTCCCCTTTCCGGTGACACGTCTCACTCACCGCTTTATCAGCTGATCGAGGAGATGCGCGAAGGCGTTATCCTGCTGGGTCGTGATGGCACGCTGCGCTGGGCCAATCGGGCCGTGCTTGCCATGCATGAGGTATCGCGCATCGAGGCACTGGGCGCTGACCTTGCCGGTTACCGGGAGCGCTTTCAGCTGCGCTTCCGACCGCCTCATTCGCAGGAGGACACACCTGTGGTGGCACTGCTGGAAGGCATCCCCTTTGATGAAGTCAGTGTCGACATCATGCTGCCGGGCCCGGAAGAGGCCATGCGTGTGCACAGTATTCGGGGGCGGGTGTTGTCCGACGGCGATGGCTCTCACGTGGCGGCCCTGCTGGTCGAGGACATCACCGAGCGGGTCAGCGCCGAGGAACGCTTTGAAAAGTCCTTCAGCATCAATCCGGCCCCTGCCCTGATATGCCGTCTCGCCGATCAGCGCTTTATCCGTGTCAACGAGGGCTTTCTGGAAATGACCGGGCTTGAGGAGGGTCACGTGCTCGGGCGCTCCATCTATGAGCTGGATGTCTTTGCCGGCGCCGACCGGCGCGATCAGGCCATTCGCCGTCTTGGTGAAGGCCTGATGATTCCGCAGATGGAGGCCGTGCTGCATCCGGGCACCACGGGGGGCAGCAAATGTGTCGTGGTCGCCGGACAGCCCATCGAGTTCAACGATGATGCCTGCATGCTGCTGACCTTTACCGACCTGGAGCCGACCCGACGCGCCCAGAGCGCGCTGCGTCGCAGCGAGGCGCAGTTTTCAACGCTTTTTCACCTGTCACCGGTGGCCACGGCGCTGGCCGATTGCCGGACACTGGCGCTGCTTGAGGTCAACGAGGCCTTTAATACTACCCTGGGGCACGACCCGGCAGTGCCCGCCACCGGACAACTCGAAGAGCTGAACCCTCAGACCCGCCGACGCATTCTTGCCGCGCTGGAGACCGGCGACCCCGTGCGCGCCCTTGAAAGTGAGGTCACCAACCAGCACGGCGAGCATCTGACCTGTCTGATCTCGGCCACGATCGTGCGTATCGAGGAGTGTGACCGGGTACTGATGACGCTAGTGGATATCACCGAGCACAAGCGCACCGAAGCCGAACTGTTTACGGCCATCGATACCGTCATGCAGGACGCGTCATGGTTCACCCGCACCCTGGTTGAAAAACTGGCCAGCGTGCGCAATACCGAGCGCTCTGACACCGCCACGGTGCCTGTTGCCATCAGCCTCAGCCTGCGCGAGCGCGACGTGCTGACCCTGCTGTGCCAGGGCCTGTCCGACAAGCGGATTGCCGCTGAACTGGCACTGGCGCACAGCACGGTGCGCAATTACGTCGCCTCGCTGTATCGCAAGCTTGATGTTCACAGTCGTAGCGAGGCCATTATCGTCGCCCGTCAGCAGGGGCTGGATACCGGGCCGGACCCTCAGGAGAGGTGATGATCCGTCGCTGAACAACGACATCACACGCCCTGCAAATGTACCCAGCCCACTAGTGCATCTGTATCTATTGGGCGTTTGGCAAAGCCGTTATATTGCCTGTGGCTTGAGGCGGCGCCAGGAAGGCCCCGGACAGAAGGACCTGGCTGATGAAAGGAATCATGTTGCTCACGCCCGGCACCTGACCGGGTAACCCGAAGGTGGCCGCCAAGGGAAGAAAGGACACTGCATGGAGGCAGCGTCGACCCGGCAACGCTCATGGACGAGCGACATGGCAGGATGCCATGGTTTTCATGGATGAAAATGCCGGGTCACCTTCTTTTTATATACACCCTTCTTATTCCAGAATGCTGGCCAGCGCGGCTTCCAGCGCCTCACGCGTGTCAGGACGCACACAGCGTGCACGCTCCTGCCCATCCTTTAGAAAGATCAGCGTCGGCCAGAGCTTGACCTGATACGACCGACCCAATCGCTTGCCCTTGCCGTCCTCGACACGGACATGGCGCACCCCGTCTGCCTGATCAATCACCTCCCTGATCAACGGCTGCGCGGCCTTGCAATAGCCACACCATGGCGTGCCGAATTCCACGACTACCGGCTCCTGGCTGGCATCGAGTTCGCTGCGCTCGGGAACGACACTATCGGGTATGGTCATATGCTTTTCTCCTGCTGTGATAACAGCCCCCGCAGCCAACGGGGACTGATCCGTTTGACGATGATCGTCTCAAGGGGCCGAGGCTAGTGGGCCCCGCGCATTTTCCTTGCCAGCGACACCGCCCCCAGCACCAGGGCGCCGAGCACCAGTCCCACCAGCATATTGATCAGCGTAGGCGTAATGGGCTGTAAAATGGCGCCCACCCCGGGGATATCGCCTTCGGCCAGCGTCAGCGTCTCGATGGCGTGGTGCAGCACCGGTATGCCATGGGTCAGGATACCGCCGCCTACCATGAACATTGCCGCCGTGCCCGCAATGGACAGGAACTTCATCAGCCACGGCGCGGTACGCAGAATGCCACGCCCCAGCGCCTGTGCGACGCCGGCACTGCGGCGGCAGAGGTAAAGTCCCACGTCATCGAGCCTGACAATGGCCGCCACCAGTCCGTACACGCCCAGCGTCATGACCACGGCGATAATCGACAGCACCAGCGCCTGCTGCATGAGGGCCGCATCGGCCACCGTGCCCAGGGTAATGGCAATGATCTCTGCCGACAAAATGAAATCGGTACGCACCGCGCCCTTGATACGCTTTTTCTCAAGGGCTGTCTGCTCCTCGGCAGAGCGCTCAACAGATGCGGTGTCCTTTTTTCCGGTGTGCGGGTGCTGGCGCTTGTGCCAGGCATGGGCCAGCTTCTCCACGCCCTCATAGCTCAGATAAGCCCCGCCCAGCATCAGAAGCGGCGTGACCAGCCAGGGCGCAAAGGCACTGATCAGAAGCGCTGCCGGTACCAGCATCAGCTTGTTGAGCAAAGAGCCCTTGCAGACCGCCCAGACAATGGGCAGTTCACGCTCGGCACGCACCCCGGTGACCTGCTGGGCATTGAGTGCCAGGTCATCACCCAGCACGCCGGTGGTTTTTTTGGCGGCCACTTTCGTCATGACGGAAACGTCATCCATCAGGGTGGCAATATCATCAAGCAGGGTTAACAGACTACCAGCGGCCACGGGGCATCCTCATTGAGAGCGGTGGCCGGCAGCTTAAAGCACCCCCTGTCATTCAACATGATCAAAAGATTATGGCGGGCCTCAGGACACCATCCATTCACGCCCTTTCAGCATCATTTGCCAGTAAATGGTCGGCATGGCATAAGCCTTGAGCTGCCAGGCCAGGCTGGTGGCGCGCTGGCCGTCGTTGAGCCAGCCCGGCAGGGTCGGCATGAGTTCGCCGCCATAGCCGAACTCGGCCAGCACCACCCGCCCGCGCGATACCGTCAACGGGCAGGCGCCGTAGCCCTGATAGCGCGCTGACAGTTCGCGCCCTTGCAGATACGCCACGACATTGTCAGCCACGATCGGCGCCTGGACTCGCACGGCCGCCGCGGTCTTGGCATTGAGGGTGGCACTGACATCACCAGCACCAAAGATGGATGGGTAGCGCTGATGCTGCAGGGTGTTGGGGTGCAGGTCGAGCCAGCCGGCATCGTTGGCCAGCCGGCTGTCGCGTATCAACGCGGGCGCGCGCTGGGGAGGCACGACATGGAGCATGTCAAAGGACTCGACGTGCTCGCGCTGGCGGCTGTCTGCGCCCTGAATCATGAAGTGTGCCTGCCGGTTTGGCCCATCGACGGCCACCAGCTGCTGATGAAAGGCAAGGTTGATGCCGTAGCGCTCGACATGGGCCATCAGCGCCGGAATATAGGCCGGCACCCCGAACAGCGCGCCGCCGGCGTTGTGAAAGGAGACGTCGATATCGCCCAGCACGCCGCGGCGCTGCCAGTGATCGCAGGCCAGATACATCGCCTTTTGCGGCGCACCGGCACACTTGATGGGCATGGGCGGCTGGGTAAAGAGTGCCTTCCCCCGGCGCAGCCCTTGCACCAGCGACCAGGTGTAGGGGGCGAGATCAAAGCGGTAGTTGGAGGTCACACCGTACTGGCCGAGCGCCTCCGGCAGCCCTTCCACGGCGTCCCAGTCAAGCTCGAGCCCCGGCGCCACCACCAGCGCGCGATAGTAGAGCGAGCGGCCATTACCCAGCAGCACTGCGCCCTTGTCGGGGTCAATGGCGACTGCCGGCTGCGCATAATGCGCCATGCCCCCGGGCAACACATCGGCCATGGCGCGTCTGGTACTTTCGGCCTCGAAGACCCCACCGCCGACCAGCGTCCAGCCCGGCTGGTAATAGTGATGGTCTGCCGGGTCGATGATGGCGATATTCAGGCGGGGAGCACGCCGTCGAATCCCCTGAGCAATGGCGATGCCGGCAGCGCCGGCCCCTATCACGACCACGTCGTGGTGCACTTCTCGAACCTGCGGGGCCCGGCCTGTCATGATTACTCCCTGCATCAAATGAGGATTCACGACGGCTCGATACGGCAATACCCTTCATCACAAGAATGCTGTCGCCCACCGCCGGACAGCCCATTCTTTATATAAGCGCTTATTTACTCAAGAGTATTTTAATAAATACATGATAGATTTACTTTCATTACACAGCCGTGTGATCAGTTCACCCGCCGGCAGTGCACGCGACAGCGCCGCCCCCTGTCCCGCCCAGCACACTCTGAACATCTCTCCGCCCGCATTTGAAGCGGCTGCAGACAGCGCCTTGCCGGCCAGATAGGCGCGCGGATAGTCAGGAATGTCGATCGGTGCGATCTCGCGGGTATGGCCATTGACCAGTGCTCGCGCCGGGCGCCCGGAGATGGCCGATGTCACTACTGTCTCACCTGAATGGGCCCCGGCAAGCCAGGCGCGGTGCGTGTCACTGGCGGCGGACTCCGGACAGGCGATGAAAGCGGTGCCCAACTGGGCACCACACGCCCCCGCTGCCAGTACCGCATCAATGCCTGCCCCGTCCATGATCCCTCCGGCGGCGATCACGGGTATGGAGGTGTCCTGCACCAGCATGCGCACCAGCGGCAGCACCCCCAGCATGGCATCGCCCCGCTCGGGCGCGAACACACCGCGGTGCCCGCCGGCCTCGCTGCCCTGGGCGACGATCACATCGATACCGGCCGCCTCGATCGCCCGACCCTCGGCCAGCGTGGTCGCCGTGGCCAGCAGCGTGATACTGCGCGCTTTAAGCGCATCGATGACCGACTGCGGTGGCAGCCCGAAGTGAAAGCTCACCACCGCCGGTTGCTGCTCGCACAGCAGCGCCTGCATGGCCGGGTCGTCATTGAAGCTGGTATAGATCGTGTCCAGCCGCTCGGGCGGCTCGGCCCCAAAGCGGGTAAACAGCGGTGCCAGCCCTGTCAGCCAGTTTGTCTCGCGTTCGACATCGATGACCGGTGTGCGATGGCAGAACACGTTGACGTTGAAGGGTCGGTCCGTCAGCGACCGGGTACGCTCGATCATGTCGCGCGCGTTGTCGACCGTGGTAGCGCCGATGGCGATCGAGCCCAGCGCGCCGGCGTTACTGACTGCGGCGGCCAGCGCCGGAGTGGAGACGCCGGCCATCGGCGCCTGGATCAGCGGCAGGGGTACGGGCAGTACTGCGGCCATGAATCCTCCCGTGGCGTAGCAGGCAGTTGAAAATCAGCTCTGGGCCGGCGCCGCCGAGCGGGCGGTCAGCGTGGTGCCCATCGAGGCCACAATCACGGTGCCAATGGCCAGCCACTGCAGGGGCGTTAACTGCTGGCCCAGAAAGACCAGGCCCGACAGCGCGCCGATGGCCGGCTCCAGGCTCATCAGCGTGCCGAACATGTGGGTCGGCATCCGCGACAGGGCGAACATTTCCAGCGTATAGGGCAGCGCCGTGGAGAGCACCGCAATCGTCAGCCCGATGGGCAGCACCGCCGGGGAGAAGATCGCCGTGCCGGCCTCGACCAGCCCGATCGGCGCCATGACGACGGCGGCAATGGTGATGCCCAGCGCCGCGCTCTGGGTGCCGCTGCCGCTGCCGGCCCGGCGCCCGAACAGAATATAGAGCGCCCAGCACGCGCCGGCCCCCAGCGCACACAGTGCCCCGCGCGGGTCGATGCCGTGCTCGAGGCTTTTGCCCGGCCACAGCAGTACCGCCAGCCCCGCAATGGCCAGCGCAATCCAGATCAGATCGCGCGGCCGCCGCGAGGTGAACACCGCCACTGCCAGAGGCCCGGTGAACTCAAGCGCCACCGCAATCCCCAGCGGCACGCTGACCAGCGCCTGATAGAGCAGAAAGTTCATCATGCCCATCGCCACACCGTAGACGGCAATCGCCTTGAAGGCCTGGCGCGTCAGCGGTCGACGCCAGGGTCGAAAGATGATCAGCATCAGAAAAGCGGCCAGCAGCAGGCGAATGGAGGTGGCCCCGGAGGCGCCAATCAATGGAAAAAGCTGCTGGGCAAGAGAGGCGCCGCTCTGGATCGAGCACATGGCCACCACCAGCAAAGCGACCGGCAGCAGGCGTTGAAGGACGGGGGCGCGCACGGACGACATGGAGATTTATCTCGAAACGATCATCAAGGCAGAGGCGATTCAGATCCCATCATAACCGCTCTGCCGGAACAGCGGGTCAACAGGGCGCGATCTCTTCGTCATAGTGCTTGAAGCCACGCTTTTGATAGTTCGCAAGCGCTGCCGGGTGATCCAGCGAGCAGGTATGCAGCCATACCCGCTCGGTGCCCGCCCAGCCCCAGGCCTGCTCGATGGCGTGGCTCAAAAGTCCGGCGCCAAATCCCTGGCCGATACATTCGGCCACCAGCCCGAAATAGAGAATCTCGACGTTGACGCCATCGGGCCGATACAGCTCGTAGTAGCCGGCGATGGCGCCGCGGTAGTACGCCACGAACGTGCGATGGGCATCACTTTCGACCATGGCCTGCCACGCGCCCTGATCCCCTTCGAGCTTCTCACTCCACTGCCACTGTGCCCCGACCAGCTCATACAAAAAGCGGTTGAACGCAAACCGGGGGAGCTCACATTCGACCACGTTGAGCGCCGCCGGCAGTGCCCGGGCGTGATGCTCGCTCGGGTCACGCATCTCCAGATACCAGATGGTCTGCTCACCCATGGGAGGCGTCCTGTCGAGTGAACTCGGGCTGGCAACCCACCTCGAAGTTGACCGAGCGGGCGATGAAGCACTTCTCGTGGGCGTTGTCGTGCAGCTCAAGCGCGCGCTGTTCACTGCTGTCACGGCTCAGGGTGATCCGCGGGCGTAGGGTGACGCGGGTAAAGCGCCCCTGCGCGGCATCCATCTCGCCTTCGGCATGATCCTCGTAGGCCAGAATAACCACACCGGCCTCGGCGCACAGATGCAGATACCAGAGCTTGTGACACGCCGACAGCGACCCCACCAGCAGCTCCTCCGGGTTCCAGCGATCCTCATCGCCCAGAAAGGCCGGGTCGGCGGAGCCCGCAATGGGCGCCTTGCCGGATGCGCTCAGTTCGTGCTCGCGTCCATAATCGCGATAGCCGGTGGTGCCAGTGTCGCGGCTGCCCTGCCAGAGTACCGTCACCTGATAGTGATGCTGCTGTCCTGCCATGCCGTCGGCTCCGCGCTCATGAGTGGGGGCTCATCATCGCCATTTTGAGTGACAGCGTCGATCATGAGACCGTCGATCTGACCTCCCGGGCCTCCTCGCGTGCCACTGCCCGGTAACGCCCGATCCGTTTGGCCAGCGCTTCGGGTTTTTCAGCGAACAGTCGCCGGCCCAGCAGCAGCGCTTCTCCCTGAAGCGTCACACGGCGTTTTGCAATCATCTCCAGCAGGGTTTCTGCCTTGTCCTGACCCTGCGCTGCCGCCTCGGGATCACCAAGCGCCAAAGCCAGCATGGCCAGATCATGTTCCTCGCCGAGCAGGTCCGCCAGCCGGTGAACCTCTTTGGCACGCGCCTCCATCGGGGCCTTCCAGACGTTGACGAGCAGCTCGCAGTGGTGGCGGTGGTATTTCACCTGCTTGCGCCACTCGTGAAAGTACACTTCATCATCGGCGCCTTCGGCCTGCTTCATCGCCTGACGCGCGCGCCGACAGGTCTCGGCCATTCCCTCACGCAGCGTCCTGAAGCGATCGATGGCCGGCGCCCAGTCATCAACCGCGTCACGGGCCGTTTCAAGCTCGGCTGCCAGCCATGCCATGTCCGGCAGGGCGGATGTCTCCAACGCCTGGCGATGGCGCTTGAGCAGCTGCTGGCGTGTCGGGGTGAACTGGCGTCGGTCCACACGGCCCTTGTGGGCGGCCATCAGCGCATCAAAGGTATCGATCAACACCTGCTCATCGCGCGGGCCACCCACCGCACGGGCAAGATCGCGAAAGCGCCGGTTCTCCCGAGCGTAGTGCTTGCCCAGCGCCGGCCGCGCCAGGCGCAAAATGGCCCGAACGCGCTTGCAGCGCTGGCGCAGCTTGTGAATGCCCTCCACCGTATCGCGCCTTGCAATATCGCGACGCGCTCGATCGATCTGCTCGGCGGCAATGCGCGCGAACCCCTTTGAGGTACTTTCAGACATCTCAAGGCGATAAGCCATGACACCCTCCATCGAACGTGACACACCCTTCAGGCAGTGTACTGTGCCCCACGCCCGCTGCCCCTGTTCATTATGACCCTTGCACCGACCCCAAGGTCGTTTCACCACGAAGGTCGAAGCCATCATCGAACGACAGCTCATCAGGCGCGGCCTGGCGTTCATTGCTCAAACGCTTTTGGGTCGATAGGCATTACACTCGGACGTGTCATGATCGCCTGCAGGTATCCCCATGTTTGACAGAAAGATTCCCTTTCCGGCCTTTGCCCTGCTGTTCATGGTGGCCGGCGCCACGGATGCCCTGATCTATCTGCACAGCCGTGAGCTGCTGGCGGTCTACATGACCGGCAACAGCTCGCATATCGGGCGGGACATTGGTGATGGGGTGTGGGGCGATCTCAAACCGCTGCTGGCAGTCATTGCCACCTTTTTTACGGCGACCACGGCAGGCGCCTGGATCGCCATGCGGGTGGGCCACTGGCGCCCCACGGTGATCCTGCTGCTCACGGCGCTATTGATGAGCGCTGCCACACCCTTTGCCCGGGGTGAAGGCTACCCCCTGACCACCGTGCTTTTCATCGCCGCGGCCATGGGCGTGCTCAACCAGGTCAGTGGCAAGGAATCAGGGGTCACGTTTCTGACCGGCATGCTGGTCAAGACCGGACGTGCCTTCGCCGAGGGCAACTTCTCGGCCTGGTTTGACGGGCTGGTGCGCTGGAGCGCGCTGGTGGCAGGGGCGGCACTGGCCATCCCGCTGGATCAGCATCTGGGCCGGCACGCCCTGCTGGCCGTCGCCGCCATGCTGACGCTCGGCGCGATGTTTACGGCGGGGCATGCGGTGATGAGACGGCATCGGGCAAGGCTGGCGTCCTGACGTTCGATCTCGCCCCGCGGGTGCGGGGAACGCGGCTATAGCGCCAATACGGCCAGTCAATACGCCGGTTCATCCCCGCGGGTGCGGGGAACGCTCCCTGCAGGCCATCTTCCCCAACGATCGAAACGGTTCATCCCCGCGGGTGCGGGGAACGCGTTGCGCGACTGTAAAACAAGAGTAATACATGCGGTTCATCCCCGCGGGTGCGGGGAACGCCCTAACCATAAACTATTGTTTTTAAAGAGCAAAAAGAAACGCCCTTTTCCTACCAGCGTTTCGCCTTCCGAGACACAAGAATTTTTTCTGATTTATCAATGGTTTGATTTTAAGGAAAAACCGATGAAATCATTCCACCAACCCCCGTTTGGATCAATACCTCTCGGCAGCGACCCTTACTGCTATCTCAAAACTGCACGGTAATCACGACCTGGTCGGTATAGGTGCCCGGTGATGGCGTGGGCTGGTCGGGGTCGATCACGGCGCGATAGCTGAACCCCTGAGACTGGCTACCGCCAATGCCCGGGCCGCCGCCAAGGCCGAGCCCGGGGTTGAGATCGGCATCCAGATGGCCGCGGGCCAGGCCGCTGCCGATGCCTCGCCAGGGGGTGCCGTCAGGCTTCAGTATTCGATAGCGCAACAGCTCCCCACTGCTGCTGACCATATGACGCTCGCCACCAAGGGGGTTGCTGCCCGGGCTCAGACCGACCTGAAAGCTGCTGCCTTTGGTACAAAACAGTGACAGTGACTGACTGACGGTGCTGAAGCCTGCCACCAGTGGCGCCGTGCCAAAGCGAATATTTGGCGCGCTGATCAGACAGTCCGGGGTGATCTCCATACTCAGCTCAAGAAGTGCCATGGCCGTTCTTGTCGTGCCGCGCGACAAGCAGATCCCCGCCAGGCTGAGCTGTATACACTCGTTGTATTCCCACTGAATCCTGACCACGTCGCGATAGGTACCGGCCGAGAGTTGCTGGGTCGGTCGAGTACGAACATAAAGCGGTACGCTGCCGCCGGGGCCGCTGAAAAGCTCGGGCAGATTGGAGGAATACAATCCGACAAAGTCGTATGGCGTATTACCCGAAAGCTGATTGTTGAAGGCCGCATCGCTGTAGAGACCATACGCGATGCGATCCCCTGCCTCGTTGACCAGCGCAAAGTTGTTGCTCGTGTCGAGAATGGTCGCCCGGGCGCGGGCTGCCGCTCGAAGCTGAAGGGACGTCCCCGTGCAGCTCAATCCACCGGCGACCCGGGTCTGGTAGGGCTGGCCGGTCTGGGTGGAGGGCACGCTGCCCAGGCTACCGACGGGATTGCTGATGCTGCAGTCTGCCTGCACCGACAGGGCGCAGAGCGCTCCCGCACAGAGCATCAGGGCGCACAGCCATTGGCGACACGTCATGGCGTCTTCTCCCAAAGCGCCTGTTCGCGCTCAAGAGCCATCGGCTGACAACGATACGGGCCCAGGGTGTGCAACATATTGTCATCCTCGGGCAGCGTGATTTCGATCTCACAGGTCTGACCGGTTGGCGTTGTGATGCGCAGGTGTTCACGTGCTGCCAGCTGCTCGAAGTAGACCAGCCCGTCATAGCCCACCGGCGCCTGGAGGCCACTGTCGGCAAGGGTGGCCATACTGCCCAGCGCGACCGGCTCACCATCGGGCATTTCCAGCCGGATACCGGCGGCCCGGACCTGGCGGATCGGAAAGCGCAGCAGATAGCCGCTGCCAGCGCGCACGCTGACCGGCTGGCGCACGCGCTCGGCCTGCATGTCAGGCGGCAGTTCCATGGTGTCAATGTCCACCATCGCCTGATACCAGGGCGTCACCCAGGGGATCAGGCGATGGCCGCGGTCATCGGTACGCCCGATCATGCGGTGTTCATAATTGACCGGAATGCCGACCTGCCCTTCAGTGCTGACCAGCACGAAGGCGTCGTTGATCCGGCGAGACAGCAGCACGTCGCCATCCATGGCCACCACCGCCCCGGTAGCCTCGCCCCACCAGGTCGTATTGTCGCGATCACCAAAGGCGCCCACCCGGGTTTCGACCCGATCGCCGCGCCATGAAAGTTCTGCCTGACGATAGTCTTCCCCCTGGCTGATCCGGTCATAACCCAGCCGCCAGCCTGCGCCGCCATCGACCGGTGCGGGGCGATTGTACTCAAGGCGCTGACGCGAGCCGCCCTCACCCGGCAGCCGCTCCACGCCAGAGGCCAGCGTGCCGTGCTGGCCCAGGGAGATCACCAGCTGTGTCGTAATGCTCCAGCCCTGGCCGCCATCCAGCGCCCGGTTACCGGAGACAAACAGATTGCTGCGCTGCCACAGCGCACGGTTCCAGGACAGATTGACCAGCCGGGTGCGGGTGTCATCAACACTGCGGGTATCAAAATAACCACCACCGACCGAGCCCAGCGTCCCCAGAGCAGTGCTGATGGTGGCCTGGGTACTGCTGCGACCGTAAACGGCCTCTTCCAGACCGATACCGGAAAGATCACTGAATCCCGTCTCGCGCCGGTTGTGCTGCACCCCGACATTGAAGCCGGGACGCGTGTACTGATAGCCCACGCTCTGCTGCCAGCCGCCATCTCCTTCGTGCTGACTGCCGCTGACGGCCAGGTTCAGTACGCCCAGCTGCCCCAGGCGCATGACACTGCCGGCACCTGCAAGGCTCAGCCCATCGGCCAGCTCGCCGTGGGTTTCCAGCGTCAGGGTATCGTTCAGGCCATAGCGATAGACGCCACTGGCCGCAGGCTGACCGTAATCCATGCTGCGCCGGCCGTAGTGGCGTCGCAGTGCGCCGATCGAGAGCTCGTAGTCGGCGAGACCGGCTTCGAGCAGCTCACTGGTGACATAAAAGGGTACCGTGGTGGCCACCCGTCGCCCCTGGGTATCTTCGGTGACCACCACGGCCTCACCGGCACCGTTGATATAGGGCACATCGGTCAGGGTAAAGGGGCCGGGGTCGACCTCCAGCGAGCGGGAGCGATAGCCGTTGACGAACAGATCGACCGTGCCCGGTACGGCGCTGGTGCCTTCAAAGGTGGGCAGCGGATAGGTCACCAGATCCGGGCGCAGCGAGAAGTTGCGCGAGAACTGCACCCCACCCAGGCGTACCGAACGACTCCAGGGGAGTGAGCCGCTGATCATGTCGCCTACCTGCCAGGTGTGCAGGCTCTCGGGGTCGTGATAGCGCCACCAGCTGTCATGGCGCAGATAGCTCGACTCCCCGGTATTCATCCCGGAGAGCGTACGCCACCAGCGCCCGGTGGTAGAGACCACGCCATATTCGCCAAAACCGCGCGCCTCGTGCCAGAGACTGGCGTAGCGATAGTCGCTCTGGTGGCTTGAGTAGAGATCGTAATTAAAAAGCATTCCCCGCCCTGCCTGCGCCTGCGGGCGCTGACGCACCGGAGCACCGATGTATTGGTGCTCCAGCTGCTCCGGGGGGACCGTGATCAGAAGACGCTGGCGCGGCGCGTCGTATTCGACATCAATATCTGTCAGCGCACCCTCATCCAGCCACGTCTCGTCACCACGCGGCACCGGCACACCTACATTGATGAGATCCTCACGGCGCATCGTTGCCTGCCCCTGATGATAACGCACCGCAATGGTGTTACCTCGGGCCGCGCCATTGACGACCGGCGCCAGTTCCAGCGTCATGATCATATCGGGCACCGCCTCGGGGGGCGGCGGCAGTTCGCCGGCCAGCACATGGCCATTCAGAACTCCCAGACACAGCACGAAACCCGGCCAGTGCCGGCGCCGCCTGACAACCCGACGCATTACAGCTCGACATGACGCAGCTTGATGGGCTCGGCGCCGTTGACGGTAGCCGTCAGATTTTCCCCGGCACGCATGTTGTCCGGTAGCGGCCACTGATGACTGGCATTGGCCAGCACGTAGCCCAAAAGCCCTTCGGCCAGCATGGCGCTGTCCATCTGGACCCGGGTCAGCCGGGCATGGTTGCGGCTGTCATTATGGACACGCAGATAACGCTTGTTGCCCTCCTTGATGACCTCCCAGCGCAGCGCCTGGGCAACGCGTTCAGCATCCTCCGGGGCCTCACCCGAGGTCACGAACAAGGGCACGGAATAGCGCATGCGAAAGTTCACGCGTGACCCCTGGGCCTCGTACGCCTGCTGCTGTGCGTCGGGGATCTCGTCAATCAGGATGCGGTAGGCCTGCTCTCCGGCATCCGGCGCGGCACCGGCCAGGGTGAGACGCACCAGCTGTCGATCACCGGGCGCAATGGTGACTATCGGCGGGCTGGGCAGTACCTCTTCCTGAGGCTGGTAGCTGTCGTGGTGCTGCAACTGTTGCCAGCGCAGAATGCGAATCTGCAGGGTGGCGGGCATATTGGCCTGGTTTTCAAGCCACAGCGGCCGGGTGCCCTGCCCGGCACTCAGGACAGGATTAATGGGCCAGATCAGGATCGAGCTTGCCGCCTGCGTAACAGGCGCTGTCAGCCAAAGGCTTGATAGCACTACAGCGGTTAAAAGACCGGTCAGGATTCTTGTCATGTTACCTCTCCTCGGTGACTACCAGGACAGCGTCACGATCAGCTGATCGGTATAGCGGCCCGGGGGGTCATCAGGGCGCAACTGCAGCCGGCCATAAATGGGTAGCTGCAGGTCGGTCCCATCGTTGGGCGCCGCAAGCGACATCGCCTGCCCCGGCAACAGTTCGTTGCTCAAAGCGCTGGTGCTGTAAAGGCGATAGGGCACGGCGGCGCCGCCAGCGTTTTGTAATTGTCGCAAGCCATCGCTGTAGTGCTGCCCCTGATTGATGGACATCGACAGCGTCAGTCCTTTGGTGCACTGCAGGCGAATGGTGTCGGAAGGGAGCAGCGCAGTGGTGACGACCGGGCTGCTCAGGGCACTGTGAGTGCCGAAATCAAGCACGCCCCACCGACTGCCCCGGGCGCTGCCGCCCTGCACCAGACAGCCGGGCATGACCGTGGCGCTGACCTCGAAATTGTCCTGAGCAGCAGCGGGGCTCTCCTGCGCATGCCATAACATCAGGCACAGCCCGATCAGACACCACGCTCGACACTTGCGCATGATCGCTCCCGATCACCAATGGACCGAATGGCGAGGCGCCCTACGGGCGAGCCGGACGATGTCTAGAAGTTGAAGGTCAGGGTCAGCGTATCGACATAGGTACCGGCGGCTACCGGCGTTTCGGGATTGGGCGCGACCAGACCGTAGACCGGCACTGCAATCGACTCACCGGCCGAGGCAACCGTAAAGGACTCGGGCTGGTTGATCTCGTAGGGCAGACTTTGTCCGGCGTCGCGGAATACCTGATAGGGCACATTGCTGTCGGCGAACACGAGATTGCGGGTAGCGCCATTGCCGCTGGTGCCGCCATTGATGGTCACCGTAAAGGTGTCCACGCCGGGGCTGCAGGTCACGGACAGTTGACCACCGCCACTGCTCAGCGTTGCCTGCAGGGGGTTGGTCCAGATGGTGGAGACGGTGCCGAAGTCCAGCGTCCCGAAGTTGTAGCCGGCGCTGCCATCAGGAGTGCCGGCGCTATCGATCAGACAGCCCGGTTCCACGTTGAGCGTGGCGTCGATCTGCCCGGATACCTCTGCCTGAGCGGACAGCGCAGCGCAGAGCATGAGTGCACCCGTGACGGCGCTGATGGGAGATAACATTCGCATTCTGGCAATTTCCTGATGGTAATCGACGTGGCAACCGGCCCTGTATTAAATCGACGCAATATGACCACTGTTTCCTAATCAAGTCACTAACACAGATTAGCTTTATCTAACCAATCTCATACATTTCAAAGCATAAAGGATTAGCAGGACTAATACTCGAAGGTGGCCAATACCGTATCACTGGGCGAGCCAACTTCGGCCGGCGGCATGTCTGCCACCGGCGTGTTAAAGGCCTGCAGCATCAGGGACGACACGCCCTCAGGCAGGCTGATGGAGAGCACCCGATTGGCGCGAAGGCGCTCTCCCTGCCCGGTGAACACCTGTAGTCGATAAGGAATACGTGTCTGACCATCCGACAGATAGCGCTGTACGCCGTCACCATTGCGCCCGCCATCCAGCGTCAGGCGAAAGTCTCCCACATTGGGACTGCAGAGATACCCCATCCCCGGATCCCCGGCCGGGCGCTCCATCACAGAGCACCCCGGCCGCACGGTCATCGTTGACTGAAACTGGACACTCCCGGCAAGCGCCAGGCTCGACAGGATCAGCAAAGCCGTGAAAAGCAGGGTCCGATGCAGAACAATAGATGAGAGAAGTGACGACATGGGCGCCTCGAAACAGGTCGCGCCATGATCACCATGGCGCCGGGTGACATGATATCGGCGGCGCCGTCAGCGGCTTTATGTGCCAGGAGGGGAGCTTTCAGGAGCCGAACACGGCAATAGCAGTGTCAAAGCGGGCGAATCGAAACGAACCGCCCGTTGTCGTCAAAGGTGACCCGCCAGGTGCCATGCACGCCATCACGCCCGATGATGTGGTGCAACACGCGCGAGGGCAGCAGGACGCTGCGGCCATCGAGCGTACGGGTACGGATGCTGTCGGCCGCGCCGGCGTAATGGGCGCGGCACTGCTCGGCGCTGAGGTTGAGAGTGATATCGATACTGGGCAAGGCGGTCTCCTGAACAAGGGGTCAGCCATGGGCATCAGCATAATGGGTGACCGGCATCCCGGCGACCGCCATGGCATGGCCGTTGCCGGGTCATGTTTATGATCGCCGGTGAACGGTCACTACCGTCCTGACGCCGAGAGGCGATCAAAGACGCCCCCGTTGGCAAAGTGGGTCTGCTGTGCCTCCCGCCAGCCGCCGAAAACGTCATTGATATTGTAAAGATCCATCTTCGGGAACTGCTCGAGCAGCTCGGGATCGACCCCCTCGGGATTGATCGGCCGGTAGTAGTGCTGTGCGACCAGCTGCTGCGCCTGCGGTGAGTAGAGGTGTTCCAGATAGGCATGTGCAGCCTTTTCGGCCGCCGGGCCCTTTTTCCTGACGTTGTCGGCCACCACCGCTACCGGCGGCTGAGTCAGAATGCTCACTGAAGGGGTAATAATCTCATAGTCATCCCGGCCCAGCTCATTGATCGCCAGCAGCGCCTCGCTCTCCCAGGCCAGCAGCACATCGCCCAGACCACGCTGGACAAACGTGTTGGTGGCCCCGCGGGCGCCGGTATCAAGCACCGGCACATGTTGATAGAGCGCCTTCACGTACGCTTCGGCCGCCTTTTGCGCCTTCGCCACATCCTCTTTTGCCGCCGGGTCATGTAGTCGATTCAGATCCCCCAGCTCGCGCTTGAGTGCCCATGTCCAGGCGGCCAGATAGTTCCAGCGCGCCCCACCCGAAGTCTTCGGGTTGGGTGAGATCACCTCGACGCCGTCCCGGGTCAGGTCATCCCAGTCATGGATGCCCTTTGGATTGCCCTTGCGCACCAGAAAGACGATCGAGGAAGTATAGGGGGTGCTGTCATCGGCAAAGGCCTGCTGCCAGTCGGTGGGCAGAAGTCTGCCCCTTTCGGCAATCACATCGATGTCTGCGGCCAGTGCCAGTGTGACGATATCAGCCGGGTTGCCCTCGATGACCGAGCGCGCCTGACGCCCCGAGCCGCCGTGGCTCTGCTGAATGGTGACCTGGTCACCGGACTGCTTTTCATACCACTGGCTGAACGCCTGGTTGTAGTCGGCGTAAAGCTCGCGGGTCGGATCAAAAGAGACATTGAGCAGACTGATTTTTTCAGCATAAGCGGCGCCAGGCAGCAGCAACGCCGTCAATGCAACGGATGACCAGAAACGCGGGAAGGACAGCACGGGCATGGGGCATCTCCTTGAGAAGGCATCAGCAGAGATTACCCACGTCTTTTAATTCTCAAAAGGAATAAAAAGTAATTTTTATATTTCCATTTCAAACAATTGATCAGGCCCTCAGCCGCCCCTTTTGACATCCTGGCGATGTCGCCGGTGTCAACATGGCCGGACGGGCTGTCAGACACTTCCCGGCAAATACCGGCAGGCAGGGCTCATGATGGCAGTGCCTCATACGCCAGCTGCTGATGCACCACACCTGCCTCATCATTCATGTCCACGGTGGAGGCCATGCTGCGCACGGCCGTCACCATGTCATTGGTACAGGCACTGATGCGCACGATCGCCTCACCGGCATTACCGGCCATGCCCACGCCCTTTTCAACGCTCTCGCGACAGGTATGCATGCTGGTCGTGGCATTGCGGGAGAGCTGCTGCAGCGTACCGATCGTGCCGGAAATATCGCTGGTGGCCTCGGCCGTGCGGCGTGCGAGTTGGCGCACCTCATGAGCCACGACCGAGAAACCGCGCCCGTGCTCGCCGGCGCGGGCCGCTTCAATGGCGGCGTTCAGGGACAGCAGGTTGGTCTGGGAGGCGATGGACTCAATGGTTTCAACAATGGCCGTAATGCCGGCTGCCTGATCTGTCAGCTCCCCCAGCAGTCTGGAGGTGGCCTCGACCCGATCGGCAATGCTGCGGATCTCGCGCACGGTTTCATCAATGATGCGGCTGCCCTCGCCGGCGGTATTTTCCGTATCCGCTGAAATGCGACAGGCCATGCGCAGGCTCTCGGTCTCCCGATCGACCCGCTCGGTAATATTGCTGGCAAACTTGATGACCTTGTAGAGCCGGCCTTCGTCATCAAAGATCGGGTTATAGGTGGCTTCCAGCCACAGGGTACGCCCCTGACGGTCAAAGCGCCTGAACTGGCCGGACATGAACTCCCCGGCGTTGAGCTGTGCCCAGAACGCCCGATACTCGGGACTTGCCGCCAGCGTTTTACCGCAGAAGATGCGGTGATGCGCGCCCTCGATCTCCTCAAGCCGATAGCCCACCGTATCCAGAAAGTTCTGATTGGCAGTGAGGATATGGCCATCAGGGGTGAACTCGATGACGGCCATCGAGCGGTCGATGGCACGCAGGCGGCTTTCCATCTCCTGCTCCTGGCGAACCTGCGCCGTGATATCGGTGGCCAGCTTGATCACGCGCACCACCTTCCCGCGCCGGTTGCGAATCGGGTTATAGGTCGCCTCCAGCCACAAGGGCGTACCATCCTGACGCAGCCGCTTGCAGCGTCCGCTGTTGAACTCGCCGTCACGCAGACGTGCCCAGAAAGCGCCGTACTCGACGCTTTCCACGTAAGCCTGCGGGCACAGCACGCTGTGGTGCTCACCGATCAGGGTTTCGGCGCGGTAGCCGGTGACCTCGAAAAAGGTCGGATTGGCGCACAGGATATTGCCCTGCGGGTCGAACTCGATGACGGCCATGGCACGATGAATGGCGTTTATCAGCGGCTCACGCTGGCGAGAAGGTCTGGTTCCAAACATGGTGTTACTCCTGCCATGGCAGTGCCGCCGACGTCTTCAGGTGGCTGCGATTCAAATGGGGGACGAAACCAGCATCGGCATATCGCATCTTCCTCTTGAGCTTTATCTGATACTCATCTACTCGAGCAGATGCGCCATGCCACAACATTCGGGCACATCCTGTTGCCGCTCCCAAAGAGATCAACTGCCGAGCCGAATGGCCAGGGGCCCCCATACTGCCAGCGCGACCAGCGTGGCCAGCAGTACCGGTGGGGTGATCAAAAGCCCCACCTTCATGTACTGCCCCCAGCCGATGCGATGGCCCTTGCCGGCGAGCACGTGCAGCCACAGAAGCGTTGCCAGACTGCCGATCGGGGTGAACTTGGGCCCCAGATCGTTGCCGATCACGCTTGAGTAGGCCATGAGCTGCTGCGTCAGTGCCGGCACCTGCGCCTGATCGATCGCCAGCGCCCCGATCAGAGTCGAGGGCAGGTTGTTGACGACCGAGGCCAGCACCGCCAGCGCCACGCCGGTGCCCAGGGTGGCGATAAACGTGCCCTGCTCGGCAAGCCAGGTCAGCGCGCCGGCGGCGATATCGGTCAGCCCGGCATTGCCCAGTCCATACACCACCAGATACATGCCCACTGAAAAGAGCACAATCTGCCAGGGCGCGTTTTTGACCACCCTGTTCAGCGAGATCACGGGCGTGCCGGCGCTGCCCCAGCGCCCCGCAACCGCCATCAGTACCAGCGCGGCCGTGCCCATGATGAAGGCAAAGGGCACCTGCCAGCGGGCCGTCACAAAAAGCGCGACGAGCAGCACCGCCAGCAGCGGAAAGGCAGCGCGAAAGACCCGAGCGTCCACAAGGGCACTGGCGGGCGCCTCCAGCCTGTCGCGATCGTAGCGCCTTGGGACTTCGCGGCGGAAATAGAGCCACAGCACGGCCAGCGTGGCGATAAGCGAGACCAGATTGACCGGCACCATGACCCGGGCGTAATCGTTAAAGCCGATCCCGAAGTAGTTGGCGGTAACGATATTGACCAGATTGGAGGTCACCAGCGGCAGGCTGGTGGTATCGGCGACGAAACCGGTGGCGATGATAAAGGCCAGCGCTGCGCGAGCGCTGAACTCCAGACGTACCAGAATCGCCAGCACGATCGGTGTCAGCAGAAGTGCGGCGCCGTCGTTGGCAAACAGTGCGGCAATGACTGCCCCCAGCATCACGATCAACATGAAAAGCAGCGGCCCGCGCCCGGTGCCCCAGCGGGCGATATGCAGCGCCGCCCAGTTGAAAAAGCCCGCCTCATCGAGGATCAGCGAGATGATGATCAGTGCCACAAAGGTGAAGGTGGCGTCCCAGACGATGTCCCAGACGGTAGCCACATCGCCCCACCCCACCACACCGGTGGCAAGCGCCACGGCAGCGCCACCCAGCGCGCTCCAACCGATACCCAGCCCCCGCGGCTGCCAGATCACCAGCACCAGGGTGATCACGAAAATAATCAGTGCCAGCATGTTGACTCTCGCCTATTGATTCACGCGCGGTGGGTGCGCTGATTAACGCGTTTCGATACTTCTTCGGCGCTTTCGACCCGCTCGGAGTAGCGATCCACGAGATAGCCGGCGCGCCCGCGCGTCAGCCAGGTAAACTTCACCAGCTCCTCGCAGACATCGACGATGCGGTGATACAGCGGTGAGGCGCGCATGCGTCCATCGTCATCGAATTCGTTGAAGGCCTTCGGCACCGAGGATTGATTGGGGATGGTCAGCATCCGCATCCAGCGCCCCAGAATGCGCATCTGATTGACCGCATTGAAGCTCTGGCTGCCGCCGGAGACCTCCATCACCGCCAGCGTCTTGCCCTGGGTCGGACGCACGCCGCCCAGGGAGAGCGGAATCCAGTCGATCTGGGTTTTCATGATGCCGGTCATCGCGCCATGGCGCTCGGGACTGACCCACACCATGCCTTCTGACCACTGCGCCAGCTCGCGCAGCTCGGCGACCTTCGGGTGATCGACGTCGGCGTCATCGGGCAGCGGCAGCCCCGAGGGGTTGAAGGTTTTCACCTCACAGCCAAACCAGCGCAGCAGCCTGCCGGCCTCTTCGGCCACCAGTCGGGAATAGGAACGCTCACGCAGCGAGCCGTACAACACCAGCATGCGCGGCGGATGGCGCGGGTCATCCGGATGAATCAGCGCCTCGACATCGATGGGCTCGAGTTGATCGGTATCAATATGGGGCAGCGTGTCACTCATGCGTCAGACACTCCCGGTCGTACCACTTCCCCATCCTCTTTCGTGAACTCGCTCACGGGCCTGTCCAGCAGGGCCAGCACCTGTTCCGAGGGCCGACACAGGCGTGCACCGCGATCGGTGACCACAATCGGCCGGTTGATTAGAATCGGGTGGGACGCCATGGCGTCGATCAACTGGTCATCGCTGGTCGTCTCGCATTCAAGCCCCAGTTCGGCGCAAAGCGGCTCCTTGCGGCGCAGCAGTTCGCGGGGTGTGATGGCCATTGCCGCCAATAGCTCCACCAGCCGCTCCCGGGTGGGCGGCGTCTCCAGGTACTCGATCGCCTCCGGCGTCTCGCCGGACTGACGCACCATTTCAAGCACGTTGCGCGAGGTGCCGCAGGCGGGGTTGTGATAGATCACGACGGTCATGGCGTTTTCTCCTCATCCAGACAACAGGGTTGCAGGGTTTCCAGCAGCGGCACGCAGAGTTCGGGATGCCCGGCACAGCAGTCACGCACCAGAAAGGCCAGCGTGGCCTGCATCTGCGCAAGGCTGGCGCGGTAGATGATTGAGCGGCTCTGGCGCTGCGAGACCACAAGGCCTGCCCGCGACAGTACGTTCAGATGCGCCGACAGCGTGTTGTGCGGTACATCCAGCTGACGTGCCAGCTCACCGGCCGCCAGCCCCTCGGGCTCGTGGCGCACCAGCAGGCGAAAGGCGTCCAGGCGGGTGCTCTGGGCCAGCGCAGCAAAGAGTTCGATAGTCGTTGTATTGTCCATACGTCCAAAAATATGGACATGACAAAACCAGGTCAAGCGTTGCTCGTCGCCGCAACACGCTATCGCGCGTATGATGCTGTCTTTTATCTGAAGGGCCGAGGCGATGATGGACAAGCGTGAACACACCGCAGGGCTTCTGGCCGCCCTGGGCTGTTTTTCGATGTGGGGCGTGCTGCCGCTCTATTTTCATCTGATCGGCCCGGCAGTCTCTCCCTGGGAGATTCTGACCCAGCGCATGGTGTGGGCGGCGGTCCTGCTGACGCTGTTTGTCTTGATCACCCGTCGTCATGAAAGGGTCATGGCCGTTGTGCGTCAGCGCCGTCTGCTGCTCACCCTCATGGCCTCGGCGCTTCTGATCAGCTGCAACTGGGGCGTGTTTATCTGGGCGGTCTCAAGCCATCACGTGCTGCAGGCAAGCCTTGGCTACTACATCAACCCGCTGCTCAACGTGGTGTTGGGGTTGATCTTTTTCCGCGAACGGCTGCGCCCGCTGCAGATCGCGGCGGTGCTTTTGGCTGCCGCCGGCGTGCTGATCATGGTGGTGGGCTTTGGGCGGGTGCCCTGGGTGTCACTGATTCTTGCCGGTACCTTCGGCGTTTACGGCGCGATCCGAAAGCGCATCGCCGTCGACAGCATCACCGGGCTTTATATTGAAACCATGCTGCTGCTGCCGTTTGCCCTGCTCTGGCTCGGTAGCCTGTACATGCAGCAGCAGGCGGTTTTTCTGCAGGGCAGCGTATTCACGGATGCGCTGCTGGTCGGATGTGGTCTGATCACCATACTGCCGCTGGTGCTCTTTACCATGGGGGCGCGGCGGCTCAAGCTCGGCACGCTGGGGCTGATCCAGTACCTGACCCCCACCCTGCACCTGCTCACCGGCGTGTTCGTATTTGGTGAAACCTTCAACCAAGCCAACCTGATCACCTTTGCCTGCATCTGGGCCGGCCTTGCGATCTATACCGTGGATACCCTGCGGGCGCAGCGACAGGTGACACAGGGCTGACCATGCCCCCACCCCAGGGTTTGATGACTGGCCCTGGCTGCGCTAAACCCTTGGTGGCATCAGTAAATTCAAACTGAAGGCTACAGGGAGTGTTGCCATGCTGACCATCTGGTCGTGGGTATTTTTGCTGCTGGGCGCGGCTACCTGCGCGCTAATTGCCGTGGATGTGCGCCGCCGCCCGCAGCACATGGCGATCATGAACGTCACCTGGCCGATCACCGGGCTTTACATTCCGGTGCTGGGCTGGTGGGTCTATCAAAAAATGGGGCGGGCAGCGAGCGCCGATGAAAGTCATCAGCACGGTGACCATGAGCATCACGGCAGCCATCACCATCACGGCGACAAGCCCCAATGGCAGGGAGTGTTTGTCTCGGCCACACACTGCGGCGGCGGGTGTACGCTGGGGGATATCATCGCCGCGCCGCTGGCCACGGCACTGGGTGTTACCCTGTTCGGCTCGCACATGGCCGGCCATTTTCTACTGGCGTTTGTGGCCGCCTATGTCTTTGGAATCCTGTTTCAGTATCTGCCCATCCGCGAGATGGGTGAAGGCTCGCCGCGTCGCGCGCTGGTCAATGCCATCAAGGCCGACACGCTGTCGCTGATCGCCTTTCAGGCCGGCATGGTTCTCTGGATGATGATCGCCACGCCGTTGTTTCTGGGCGGCCGGATGGAGGCCACCACACCCGAATTCTGGTTCATGATGCAGATCGCCATGCTGGTGGGTCTTTTGACCTCCTGGCCGGCCAACTGGCTGCTGGTCAACAGGGGCATCAAGCACGCCATGTAAGGCACCGGCGAACCACCAAACGTGACACTGACGAATCACGAAAGGGCCCCGCAGCCGAATGGCTGCGGGGCCCCTTGCACTTGATACAGCGGTCTCAGTCAGAGGCGTTCTGGATGGCCTTGCCACCGTCAGAGATGTCCTCGCCTGCCCCATGCATGGTATTGCACCCTCCGAGTACGCCTACAGACAACAGCATTGCCAGCATCAAAAGTGTCATGCGTTTCATGGTATTCATTTCCCGTGTGATCGGCCGACCGGCGGCGCGTGTCAATGACTGTAGCACCCCCTGTTCATTTGGCGCCATGGTGCTTCAGTGCAGGTGTCTGCTCCGGTATGCGCCCAGTCGCAAACGCTGCTCGATGAGCTGACACAGCGTCAGGGTCTGCCAGCACTGCTCGGCACTGGCAAGCCCGTGGGCACCGCCATTCATGACGCTTGCGACCATCGCACGGGCCTGATGCGTCAGGGCATCCGTTGCCGTGATGATCGGGGGCGCCAGCGTCCGGTTCTCAGCGGTAAGCTGCATGTCATGACGGTGATTGAGCAGATCCACATGCAGATGCCCCTGCGCGCCACGGGCATGAATGGTGCGGGCACGAGGATCCGGTAGCCGCCCGGTGCTCAGGGTGACCGGGTAGCCGGCATCGGTCTGCAGACGCACCGTCACCTGATCGGCGCCCTCGCCCGCGGCCTGACGCCGGGCATCGGGACCGGCCTCGACCGCCAGCAGGGCCCGGGGGGCAAGGCCCATGACGTGCTGCACAATATCCAGATCGTGAATCATCAGATCCATCACGATGGAGTCCCCGGCAAGCCGCGCACTGCCGGGGTTTTGCCGGGTGATGCTGACCTCCTCCCAGGCAAGGGATCGCAACACCCCGGCCGTGGCCTGAAGCGCCGGATTAAAGCGCTCGACATGAGCGCAAAAGAGACCGGTGCCATGCGCCCGGGCCAGCTGACAAAGCCTCAGACATTCCGGCGGGCGCACGGTCATGGGCTTTTCCACCAGACACGGCAGGCCACAGCTGATCAGATCACGCGTGACGCCAAAATGTGTGGCCGTAGGGCTGGCCACTACGGCCATGTCGGCCAGGCGAGCCCGCTCAAGAAAGGTCCGATAGCTCTGGGTGCAGCGACGCTGCATGGGCGCTGACAGATCACATTCGACCGCCGGCAGAGGGTCATAAATCACGCTGACCTCTACCCCTGCCAGCGCATTGAAGGTGCGCACGTGTCGGGCCCCCATCTTCCCTGCCCCGGCCACGGCGACGTGAAGCACCCGCGCGGCACTAGCGGCCATGGCAGGCATCTCTTACGGCCTGACAGACCTGTTCGACATGATCATCCTCGAGATAGGGATGCATGGGCAGACTGAAGGTACTGGCCGCCACCCGCTCGGTCCGGATCAGGCCATCCTGAACAACACCCTGCCAGGCCGGGTGCTGGTGCAGCGCCGGCGAATAGTAACAGCGTACCGGAATGCCGCGGTCGTGAAGGGCCGTCATGAGGGCGTCACGACGCGCCCCCAGTGCGGCATTGTCTTCGCCGGGCTCTTCCGGCAGGCGCACGGTATATTGTGCCCAGGCCGAGCGGCAGCCGGCTGGCGTGACGGGCGTGGCAAGCAGCGTCCCAAGCCCTTGTTGATAGGCCTGGGCGATACGCTCGCGGCGGGTCAGCTCGTCATCAAAGATGGTCAGTTTGGCCAGCAGTACACCGGCCTGCAGGGCATCCAGCCGCGAGCACATGCCGATCTCGTCATGACGGGCGTGGTCACGGCTGACGCCATGGTTGCGCAGTGACCGCAGCCGCTCGGCCATGGCGGCATCACGCACGAATAGCGCGCCACCATCGCCATAGCAGCCCAGCGGTTTGGAGGGGTAAAAGGAAGTGATGGTGATGTCGGCCAGCGCGCCCACCGCTCGCCCATGAAAGTCAGCGCCAAAACTCTGGGCGGCATCGGCGACAAGATGAAGATCAAAACGCGCAGCGATGGCATTGAGCCGGTCATAATCGGCCGGCTGACCAAAGATATCCACGGCAATAATGGCACGTACGCGGGCACTGCCATGTGCCTCCAGCCAGCGCTCAAGGCTTTGGGCATCCAGGTTGAAGCTGGCCGGGTCGATATCGATGAACACCGGTTCGGCACCGACCCGGACAATGGCTTCAACCGTGGCGGCAAAGGTGTAGGCCGGGCAGAGCACGCGATCACCGCTACCGATATCCAGCACGCGCAGCGCCAGTACCAGCGCATCGCTGCCGCTGGCGCAGGTCACGCATCGGGCGACATCGCAGCGTTCGGCCAGTTGCTGCTCCAGAGCAGCCACCTTCGGCCCGTTGATGAAGGTCGCCGATGACAGCACCTCCTCCATTTCAATCCCGAGCCGTTGTTCGATGCAGCGATATTGCGCCTTCATATCCATGAAGGAGGCACTGAAGCTGTTGATGGCGACCACTCCTGTTATGAGGTTGTTTAATGGCCCCTTTTATAAACCACCCGGTCTTAAGCGTGATAAGTTCAGTGTCTTGATTTTGTAGTGCATTGTTTCCTTTTGGTCGTCATTAAATGGCCATTAAAAAATTAAAACCTGCCTGCCAGATGGCGACTTTTTTTAAACTTCTGCCATTAACCCGCTGACAATGACGGTGATGATGACCGGCCACCCGGTCGATTTTCCCGGTATCAATATATTCAATAATGCGCCTTGCATGACTGTCCTATAGTGACCAGCCCCCTGTTGATCATGGCCCACTGCATTGACAGGCCGTTACCTGGTTTGAAGGAGAGACACATGAGTGCATCAAGCAATCCTGTCTGGCTGATCACGGGCTGCTCGACCGGTTTTGGTCGCGAACTTGCCCGACTGGTCATTGATCGAGGCTGGAAGGCGGTGGTGACCGCCCGTGATCGGGCGCGGGTTGCCGATCTGGCCGAAGGGCGCGAGGACCGCGTGCTGGCACTGGGGCTGGATGTCACCAAAAGCGAGCAGCTGCGCGAGGTGGTCAAAAGTGCCGAGCAGCAGTTCGGGCGTATCGATGTACTGGTCAACAATGCCGGCTATGGCTATCAGTCCTCCGTCGAGGAAGCCGATGACGAGCAGGTGCGTGCCCAGTTTGATACCAATGTCTTCGGGCTTTTCGAGCTGACCCGTCTGGTGCTGCCCGGCATGCGCGAGCGCCGTCAGGGCCACATCATCAATATCAGCTCCGTGGCGGGCTTCATCGGCTTTCCGGGCTCGGGCTACTATGCGGCTACCAAACACGCCGTTGAAGGCTTCTCCACGGCGCTTGCCGCCGAGGTCGCGCCGCTGGGGCTCAAGGTCACCAGCGTCGCCCCCGGACCCTTTCGCACCGACTGGGCCGGACGCTCGCTGCAGCAGACCACCACCGAGCTTGACGACTACCGCGACACGGTCGGCGCGCGCATGTCAGGTACTGCCGAAGGCAGCGGCCGCCAGCCCGGTGACCCGGTACGCGCAGCCCAGGCGATGATCGATATTGTCGAACATGCCCACCCGCCGCAGCATCTGGTGCTCGGCGCCTGGGGTGTGGATCAGGTCAGTGCGCATCTGCGCCAGACCCTGGAGGAGATCGAACAGTGGCGTGAGACCAGCGTCAATACCGACTACCCCGGTGATGAGGCGTGAAACGCGTCGATCACCGGTGATGCCACCGTGACCAGCCCCGGGTTTTTGGCGTCGTGCTTCTGACATGGCAGGGCCGGGGCGGTAAAAGGCAACAAAAAGGCGCCACTCGAGGGGCGCCTTTTTTGATCGGCATGTTCGGGCCATCGGGGTCACTCGACGGGTATGGGCACCAGATCCGCACGGATATCGTAATCCTCTTCTCCCAGCATCCAGGTGGCATTGATGATCTTGACCGGCTTGCCATCAAACATCATGTCTTCCCCCACGCGGGGAACCGCCGGCAGCGCCATGACACCTGAGCTATTGCAGTAGGAGTGATCAATCGGTGCGTCGTTTTGAAAAAATACAACCCGAATCATCTTCATTGAATCTCTTTCTCTTCCATGAAAAAAAGAGCATAGAGCGCCCCGGTCATGGCTGCCATGACCTGCGTTAGGGTTATGGTCGATTAGCCATGCGCCTTCATTAACGCATCGGCATCGGATGCGTCAGTAGCCATCTGATCCGGTGACAGCGCGGTCATCTGTAGCGAGGGGGGCTTCTCGACCCGTGGCGGCGGCGCATGGTGCTCATGGATCGGGCCGGATTCCTGAATGTCGATCTCGACATCGCTGAAGGCCGTGGTGATCAGCAGCAGCAAAAGCCCCAGCAGATAGACCAGCGGTGATATCACCACGGACGCTGCCAGCGCCAGAAGTCCGGCGACGGTGCGCCCGCGCACCATGATCACGATGGCCAGACAAAAGGCGACCAGGTTGAGCGGCCAGCCGATCAGTAGCCCCGAGCCCGCCCAGGGCAGCAGAAAGGCGCCCCAGGCAAGGCCCAGCACGATCCATGCAAGGGCGACCGGCGCAGGCCGCGGGGCATTCGACATCTCCAGGGGACTGATATCACTCATCAGGGTGCTCCCCTGGCGTGCCGTGGGCCGCCGTGTTCGTGGGTCCTTTCACCGATGCCGGGGCCGCGTTCAATGCAGTATGTCTGGCGCTCGATCTGTACCGTGATGTGTGCGATGTCAAAGTGCTTCCTGAGGTATTCCCTGATGACCATGATCGCATGATCCTGATCCACGCCGTCATGGGGCACGGCATGCAGGGTAATCATTACGCGCTCCGGGGTCAGCGACCAGACATGCACGTGATGGACGCTGTGGATGTCATCCAGTGCGTGTGGAATATCATGCATCAGCTGCGCACTGTCGATATGGGCAGGCGCCCCTTCGAGCAGGATATGCGCCGACTGGCTGGTAATCTTCCAGGCACTACGGGCAATCAGCGCCGCGGCCAGCAGCGAGAGCAGCGGATCGATCGGCATCCAGCCGGTCAGCATGATGACCACGGCCGCGGCAATGGCCGCCACCGAGCCCAGCAGATCCCCCAGTACGTGCAACAGCGCGCCACGAATATTGATGTTGTCCCGATCCCCACTGTGCAGCAGCCAGAACACGCCGATATTGACCACCAGCCCGACAATGGCGATGGCCAGCATGCCGGTGCCGGCGACCTCGGGCGGCGCCCACAGCCGGCGCACGGCTTCAAACAGGATCCAGCCCACGATCAAGAGCAACGCCAGGCCGTTGACGAAGGCGGCCAGCACCTGCACACGATGATAGCCGTAGGTCTTGCGGGCATTGGCCGGGCGCTGCGTCAGCCGGGCGGCGACCCAGGCCAGTGCCAGCGAGGCACTGTCGGTCAGCATGTGACCGGCATCGGCCAGCAGCGCCAGCGACCCGGTGACAAGACTGCCGGCCACTTCCGCCACCATGAAGCCGCCGGTCAGTATCATCGCCCAGAGCAGGCGCCGCTCATTGTCCGTGCCGTGATGATGATGGCCATGGTGGCTGTGACCATGGTGGTCGTGCCCGTGAGGGCCGTGCTGCCTTTGATCCTGCGTCATGGTCTTTCCCGTTGCGTCTGCTGTGCATCAGGGCATGATGCACACACCCTGATGGCGTCAGGATGGCACATTCACGCCCTGATGCGCGTCGTCTCGCTGATACGTGCAGGCCCGGCCATCATGCCACTTCCCTTTATTCAACTCACTTCACTGTTTTTCAGGACATATTCATGGCGTTAAAGAACAAGGGCCCTGCAGGTGCGCGGCTGCATCAACAGGCCGACCGACTGGGCAACTTCCTGGTCAGCACCTTTCACTTTCTGGCGCTTTTTGCCATTGGCGGCGTGATTGCCTGGGCGGCCCTGGGCGCCTTTCTGGAGATGATCGGAGACGGCAAGGCAGGCATTGATGACGTGCTGCTGCTGTTTATCTATCTGGAGCTGGGCGCAATGGTCGGCATCTATTTCAAGACCAACCACATGCCGGTGCGCTTTCTGATCTATGTGGCCATTACCGCGCTGACGCGCATGATGATCGGGGACATCCAGCATCACCATCGCCCGGACATGGGCATCATCTATATTGCCGGCTCGATCCTGCTGCTGGCCCTGTCGATTCTGGTGGTGCGTTACGGCTCCCACCGGTTCCCCTCGGGGCATGGACGCAATGTCGCGCCGGCCCGTGCGGGTGAGCAGGATGACCAGACCGACGAGCATTGAGGCAGACGCCCACCATCATGAACGGCGCCCTGCCCGGGGGCGCCGGCCTTCCCGATGGGGCTATTTTTCATAGAACTGGCGAAACAGCCCCAGCGCATTGAAGACCGCCGGTGAAAAGTCGGCATCCTCGATCGGATCAAGGTGACGATCCAGAATCTTCCACTTGCCGGTACCATCCACCACGGTAATTCGGTCCGGCTCGATAATGCCGTAATCCAGATAGCTGCTGGCAATGACCCGGGGGTGATCGAGCTGCGCATCCAGCAGATCACCGCCCTGGGCGTAATCCGACAGCGGATTGCTGCATCCCAGCGCATGGCGCATCAGCATGGGCGCAACATCCAGATGGCTGCTCATGCCCGTCTGCTCGCCGGGTGTAATGCCCGGGCCATGCAGGATCATCGGCACATGCGTCTGGGGTGAGGCAAAGTGGCTGTTGTGGCCCCAGTAGTTCTTGTGAAAGTCATTGAAGGACTGGCCGTGGTCGGCGGTGACGATCAGCACGGTATTGTCCCACTCCCCCCGCGCCTTGAGATCGTCAATCACCTGCCCGATCAACTGATCGTCATGGTGCACCGAATTGCGGTGCAGATTGGCCCAGGGCTGCGGGTCGGTTTCCGGCCCGAGCTCGAGATAGTTCATCTCACTGGCAGAAGGCTGAAAGGGTTTGTCAGCTCCCTCCGGCACGCTGTAACCGTGCGGGGCATCGTAAAACAGCATGCCAAACCAGGGCTTGCTGCTGCTGGTCTGCTCATGCTGATCCAGCCATTGGCGCCAGTCATCGGTCATGCGGGCATCACGCTCGTGAGGCGTTTCCCCGGGCGTTCCCATGCGCAGCGGCGAAACAGATGAGAACACGGTGCGATCAAAGCCGACGCTATCAAGACTTGCCGCAGCAAAGATGCCCAGCGCATAGCCCTGACGCTGCATTTCGGTTACCAGCAGCGGCGGCGTCTGGGTATTGTTGATGTAGGCGTAATAATTGCCGGTCAACCCATAGAAAAGGCTCATGACACCGGTTCGGGTGCTGTTGCCACCGCTATAGTGTTCGGTGTAACGCCGTCCGTTCTGATGCAGGGCAGCGTAAAGATGCGGCGTGGTTTGCGCGTCATATTCATCATGGCGCCAGGAATCAATCATGATCAGCATGATGTTGGGAGAGGACTGCGGGCTGCACTGCAAGGGGTTCAGCGGCCATTCGAGTTCATCGGCTTCGCGAGCATCGATATTGGCACGCTCACCGCGGGCGGCCCGCGGGTCCAGCCAGCCGTGCTCGGCCATGAAGTCCTTGGCGGTCGCGGGAAAGAGGAGCGGATAGACGCTGGTCTGCTGGGTGACGCTTCGCATGTAGCGGGCGTCGGCCACGATGTGCAGTAAATGCCCGGCAAACAGCGCCACCAGCAGCACGCCGACCGTGCGCCCGGTGGGGATACTCCGCTGCCAGCCGGTCACGATCATTTTGTGGGCAAGCCACCCCTGTGCGATCAGCAGTGCCAGTGATACGGCAATGACAACGGCCCATGTTTCAAGGGAGAAGCTGAATATTTCGCCGTTTTTATCGTTTAAAAACAGCGACACCATGAAGTAGTTCACATGGAAGCGATACTGGGCATAGACCACGGTATCCACCAGCAGGGCGCCGAGTCCCAGGGTGGCCACCAGCGCAGCTACTGGCCAGAGATAACGCCGGGGCAGTACGCAGGCCGGAGCCATCAAAAGTCCCCAGCCCAGCAGTACCAGCAGCCCAAAGTGCCCAACCCACGTCAGCAGCAGATAGACAATACCCCAGCCTTCATGCGGGACCTCCATAAAGGGGACATAGCGAAGGGCCGCCAGCCAGACAAGCGGCAGCTGACACAGTGCGAAGGCCAGCGTGCCACGCAGCCGGGAAGAAAGGACATTCACGTCGGTTTTTACCTGATGCCATTGATAACGAGGCGGCGTAGTTTACAGGGATATTCTCGGGTGTGGTGCCCCGGAAAGCGCCGGGCGCTGTGCCCGGCGAAAAACGGGATCAGCCATGGACGGCTTCAGGAGGCCTGTGGGCAATACGCTCGCCCAGCCATTCGACCAGCATGTGCGGCACTGTCAGACAGGCCAGTCCGATAAAGATTGTCTTGATCAGGGCGCCCGCCACGTGGTCGTGACTCATCCAGAGATAGCCGGCCCCGGCGCCCAGCCAGGTCAGCACCACCACCGGTGCGGCCACCGTCAGCATCCGTCGGCGCCTTATCAGACCATGCTCATGCCGAATGGCCGATAGATGCAGCGGGCTGTGAAAACAGCAGAAGTAACACACGAAATAGGCCAGCGGGTTGAGTGCAGCAGCGCCCAGCAGCAAAAGCCCGGTCGCCGATAAAAACGCCACGCCGCGACGGCGAACGCCCACAAGCACGATCCCCAGTGCCAACGCCATTATCGGGCGGGCCGTCGACAGAAAGGGCGCCGGGTCGGCAACAGCCAGTTTCTGGATGATGTCGGCCACCTCTTCGGGGCGCCAGACAAACGGCAGCGCAATCACCAGTGCGCCCCAGCACAGCCGGCAGCCCAGCGGCTGTTGACCGCGCCAGTCGGTCCCGAAATGCGCCGCCGAGAGCAGCAGAAACAGGGTCAACCCCAGCGCAGGCCGGTGATACCAGCACCACAGCAGCGTGATCGACAGCAGGGTATAGCCCAGCATGAAAACGCCCAGACAGGCCCGCGGATGCCGCGCGCCTGGCAGGTAGTGCGCGATCAGCCGGGCACCGGTGAGATGATCAAAGGCACCGTGAGGCAGTCCCAGCAGCGCAACGCCAAGTGTGAGCACCAGCAGTGACAGCGTGCCGGCGGACGCCCCCTGCTCTCCCAGCAGTGCCAGCATCAGGGCAGCGGCCATCAGCCAGATGAGGCGCCCCCGGATGGTGCCGGTATCGGCCCTTGAAGTGCGTATCGCCTTGATGGAGGTCATGAGCCCGTGCCCCTTTTGAGCCGCTGAAAGTATACTGGCCGGGCCGCACGGGGCGGCCCGGCCATGACATCAGCGTGCCCGGCTCTGACGAGCGGCGTTGAGCGCGACCGCGCCAAAGCCGACCTTGGCCGTCACGTCCAGCACCAGATAGAGCCAGCTTTCAACGCTTAAAGAGATCATGCCAACGCCGGAGCTGCCTACCAGCCAGACGATGGGATAGCACACCCAGAGTGCTGTCAGCATGCCGGCCAGCTTCGAGTAGGGGGCGATTTGTCCCTCCTCTTCGGCGTGACGGCGCAGCGGCCCCCAAACCAGCGCCAGCACGACCAGAAAGGCGACCATGCTGATAAACCACCAATAGTAGTTGTAGGGTGCCGTGGAGAGATTACCGACCAGACCGGTCACGATCATGTAGACATCGGCGGCGATCAGCGCCGCCAGCAGCGTCGCGATACGCCCCAGCGAGCGAGCAGCAAACATCGCAAGGCTTGCCAGCAGAATCGGTGTGGTAATGGCCCAGTCGGTATAGCGGGCAAAATAGACCGTTCGGCCATTGAAGAAGAGATCGCCCTGCCCCAGCGACATGGCGAAATAGTTGGCAAAGGCCACAAACACGATGGTCATGGCCGCCACGCCGTGACGCTTTTCGACCTGCGGCAGACGGCGGCTGCTCAGCCAGAACAGTACGCCTCCCAACAGCATCGCGATCCAGCCGATCGTAAAGGACAGTTGTACGCCAGATGACATGTCAAGCACTCCATTGCTTGTGAAGGGATATCATCACCGGCGTCAGACAAGACACCGGGACGTCACAGGGCGTGCAGGCGCTTTCTGAAACCAGGCTGAAGACAACTGAAACGTTAGCCCAGGTTAAACTCTGCATCAAATATCATTTTTTGGTACAGATCCGTACCCTGCGAGTGCCCTTCCAATGTTTGCCGGCCTGCGGCTGACATCCGCCTGAAGAGTCAGCCTCAATGCGAGCCGAGGCTGAAAAAGCCGCCGGAAGTTATTTCATGCGCCCTGCCCTCGAATGCTTTTGACGATTGCAGGCGCACCTGACAGCCCGGCATCCGTCTCATCAGGGGACGAGAAGAGTGCGCCCGATGACGGGCTGACCCGCGGGCTCTGCTACCATGACGCTTCAGATATCTTCCATGCCTATCAAGAGAGGGCGGCATGCTGAGCCAGCCAGGCGCCCTGTGGGCGTGGATCACCGAAAATGCGGTTGTTTTCAGTGGATTGACCAGTATCGGCCACGTGCTGATCTGGGGCATTGCCATGCAGGTCGCCGTCAGTGATGCCCATGCCCAGCGCCGCCCCTGTATTCTGATCAAGCACGGCAAGGCCCGTCGACTGGATAGCCCCTGTGTGATCAGCAACATGGGGCATGGCGTCGTTTTCGTGGAATCCATCATTGCGCGCCTTGAAACCGATCAGCAGACACTGGCCTGCGATATTACCGAACTCACCGATGAGGACACCCGACAGCAGACTCCCTCTCCGGGTGAGGAAACCCCTGAAGAAGGCGTGCCAGGCAAGGGTGGCGGCGAGGAGGAAGGCGAACTGGTCACACGCATGGGGCCGCTCAATTCGATGCAGTACCTGCGGGCCAGCACCTTTGATCGCATTATTACCCATGCAGCCCGGCATCATGGTCTGACGCTTGAAGATGACTACACCCTTGCCGGCAGCGACCAGACTCTCAAGGCCATCGAGATCAACCTGATTGCCATTCAGGCCACGGAAAAGCGCCCGATCGGCGCGCGACGCCGGTTCAACCTAGTCCATGGCCATAACGGTCAGGTGCTGATCGTGCCGGAAGACAACAGCACCCACCAGCTGCGCTCCTGGCGCCAGCGCCGGGAGCTCAATCGCTGGCGTCAGCACATCAATATTGAAGGCCTGTAAACCAGGTACCTGAAAGGATGTCTCTTACCTTTAACGCATGAATTCATGGTTTAACAAGTGCATATAAACAGGTCATTATTTAAAAAATGACTTGATAAACCATCAGCGTTTGTAAAACATGTATTAACCTTTCCTGCCTAAAATCTCCCCGCGTAGTTCATCCTCATCAAAGCACCTTGATGTACATTAATGCATCAAAAAACGACACATTTTTATATATTAAAACACCTTATAAGTTTTGCTGTTTTTCCCCTTTCTGCCCACGCTCAATGCAGTAGCCCGCATGATGATCATGCGTGGGTACCTGACCATCGGGCGCTTCATTCACGAAGGGCGCGATTGTTGAATACCCACCTGTCATGCCGGCTCCTTCATCGTTTTCCGTTTTTTTGAACATCATGCAGGGAGGCATTCATGTTCCATCATTCTTCAAAGCTTCAGTATCCGGTCCGTGTCGACAAGCCCGATCCGCAGTTTGCCATGCTGCTTCAGCAGGCCATCGGTGGCGTCGAAGGCGAGATCCGCGTGGCCATGCAGTATTTCTTCCAGGCCATGGGCGCCCGGGGTGATGACCGCATTCGTGACCTTCTGATGTCCACGGCCACCGAAGAACTCGCCCACATCGAGATGCTGGGCCATGCCGTGGCACTCAATCTGGAAGGCGCACCCGTCTCCTATCAGGAAGAGTCGGCCAAGGATCCCGTCATCAACGCGATTCTGGGTGGGGCCAACCCGCGTCACCTGCTCTCCTCCGGGCTTTCTGCCATGCCGGTCAACGCCAATGGCGTGCCCTTTGACATGAGCCACATCTATGCCACCGGCAACATTGCCGCTGACATGCAGGCCAACGTGGCGGCAGAGGCCAGCGGCCGCGTACTCGCCAGCCGTCTGTATAACTGGACCGATGACAAGGGCATGAAGGACTTCCTGTCGTTCCTCATCGCCCGTGACACCTATCACCAGCAGCAGTGGCTGGCCGTCATCGAGGACATGGGCGGTCTGCAGGCCAGCCTGCCGATTCCCAACAGCACGCCCCAGGAGCATGAGGCCACCGAGCACTCCTATTACTTCCTCAATACCCTGCTCGACAAGGAAGCGCCTCAGGGTCGCTGGAGCGAAGGCCCGTCGCTGGATGGCCGCAGCAACTTCAGCTTCAAGCAGCAGCCCGAGCCGCAGGGTCAGGTGCCCACGCTTGGCAAGGCCAGACCCGGCTCCGGTGCCCAGAAGGAACAGCTCTAAAGGCTCAAGGGTAGCGAACCGGAAAACTGAACACCGATATCGCCGTCAGCGGTGATATCGGTGCCGGATCGGCGGCAATATGTTTGTCAGCGAAAGGAGAAGTGATATGGCAACGGATGCAAGAGCACATCTGATGGACTGGCTGCGTGATGCCCATGCCATGGAGCAGCAGGCAGAGACCATGCTCAAGGCCCAGGCCAAGCGTATCGAGCACTACCCGGAGCTTCATGCCCGCATCGAGCAGCATATCGAGGAAACCCAGGGGCAGTCAGCACTGCTGGAAGAGTGCATCCAGCGTCTGCATGGCAGCACTTCCGGCTTCAAGGACATGGGTGGCAAGATGGCCGCCACGGCCCAGGGCATGGGTGGCATGTTCACCAGTGATGAAGTCGTCAAGGGCGGCTCGGCCAGCTACGCCTTCGAGCATTTCGAGATTGCCAACTATCGCGCGCTGATCGGTGCCGCCGACTATCTCGGCGAACCCGAGATCCGCTCGGCCTGTGAACGCATCCTCAAGGAAGAAGAGGCCATGGCGAAGTGGCTGGAAGACAATCTTCCCGCCGTCACCAAGGCCTTCCTTGAGCGCTCCGAGCAGGAAGATACCACCGCCAAGCGCTAACGCCCTTTCTCTCGCTTCAGCGCTGTTCAGGGGTCCGATACCACGGTATCGGACCCCTTTTATTGTCGGTCTCTTTCATACATGACTATATCAACGATATACGATATACCCTGGTATGATTGGCCATCATCGACCATTATCGTTGCCTTGATGACCGTGTTAACGATACGTCCATGACAACAACCTGCCAGGAGCGTCTGACATGACGTTGATGACCCTTATCTATCTTGCTGCCGGCCTTGTGCTGTTGATGGGCGGGGCCGAAGTGCTGGTCCGTGGCGCCTCGAAACTGGCGGCGCTTTTTGGTATTCCCTCGCTGGTGATCGGCCTGACGGTCGTGGCCTTTGGCACCAGCGCGCCGGAAACCGCGGTCAGCGTCCAGTCGGCGTTCAGCGGCAGCGGTGACCTGGCACTGGGCAACGTGGTCGGCAGCAATATTGCCAATGTGCTGCTGATTCTGGGCCTGACGGCGCTGGTGGCGCCCCTGATCGTCTCGCGCCAGTTGATTCGCCTGGATGTGCCGCTTCTGATCGCGGCCGGGCTGCTGGTCTGGGCGCTGGGCGCCAATGGGGTATTGAGCCGACTCGATGGCGCGCTGCTCTTTGCCTGCATCGTGGCCTATACGATGTTCATGGTGATCAGCAGCATGCGTGCGAGCAAAAAGGAGGCGCAGGCAGCCGCCCTGGAAAACCCTGAATCCGACCCGGCGCCCTCGCGCGGCCCGATGGCCTGGCTCTGGTATCTGGTCATGATCGTGGCAGGCCTGGCACTACTGGTGGCCGGCTCCCACTTTCTGGTGGAAGGTGCCACCGCACTGGCGCGGGCACTGGGGCTATCGGATCTGGTGATCGGGTTGACCGTTGTGGCGGTCGGGACCTCCCTGCCGGAGCTTGCTACCTCGATTCTGGCTGCCGTGCGGGGTGAGCGTGATATTGCCGTGGGCAACGTGGTGGGCAGCGGGCTTTTCAACCTGCTGTGCGTGCTGGGGTTGTCTGCGCTGGTAGCCCCCAGTGGTATTCCCGTGGCCGCCAATGCGCTGGCCTTTGACTTCCCGGTCATGATTGCCGTGTCGCTGGCCTGCCTGCCGATCTTTTTTACCGGCTATCTGATCGAGCGCTGGGAAGGGCTGTTGTTTCTGGTCTATTACATTGCCTACACCGCTTACCTGGTACTCTATTCGACCCAACACGACAGCGCCACGCTGCTGGGCGACGCCGTCCTGATGTACGCCCTGCCCCTGACCGCGGTCACGCTGGTGGTATTGAGCGTTAGAGCCTGGCGAACCCAGCGCGCCTGAAACGGCTGATCCCGACGCCATAAAAAAGCGAAGCTTCCATGCGTGGAAGCTTCGCTTGTATCGCTGTCAGCAAAGGCTGCCTCTGGACGCCCAGCCGTGCCCATGTTCACGCCATATTCAATATTGGCGCTATCGCCACAAGGGTAGCCTATTGCCGTACGGCCGGCTTTCTCTGCGCCATTTCAATATTATATTGTCAGGCAATACCACGGTTTTTAATGCCAATAACGCTGAATACAACACATGAGCCTGCATTGAATATCCGGTTACTTTATAACGCTTGTTTAACACCATCATTGATCGACAAGACACAACATTAATCATGTAACGTTGTGTCATATGCCAACGCACATTAAGCAGCAATCAATTGATGTGAAATAACGACACTGACTTGATCCAGTTTATGTACCGTTCAAATCAACAGAGTGACAATACGAGCATGTCAAGGAAGGCAAAAGACGCGGGGCGAAAGGATTCGCTCCTCTTTTTTATTTTTACCCGCTATCAACGACTCTTCTGCTACTGCTGATCACCTGATGTGCAGGTAGGCATCATCGAATTCGGCAACCTCTTTAAGTCCTTCCAGATCAAGCACCACCAGCTTTTTATGCGCCAGTGTAATGAGATTTTTTTGCCGCAGGCGCTGTAATACCCGATTGATATGGACCGGGGTCAGGCCAAGCGCCTCACCCATATTGGTCTGGGTCAAGGGCATATCGATCGTATTATCCGAGGTGAGCCCTGCTGTCTGAAAACGCAAAAGCATCTCGCAAAAAAGATGTGCAACGCGTGCCTCGGCGCTGCGTAATCCAACATTGAGTATCCAGTGTCGGGTGATGGCTTCATCTACCGTCATGGACCATGAAAGCGCTCTGGCCAGGCGCGGATAATCCTCAAAGATCTGTTCGATACTTTCCTGGGGGATCATGGCAACAGTGGCAGAGGTGAGGGTGCGGATGGAGTGATCCATGTGCGAGAGCAGGGTGACATGCAGGTCACACATATCCCCCTTGATCAGGTAGCCCATGATCTGCTCGCGGCCATCGGAAAGCATCTTGCAGCGACAGGCCCAGCCTTCCACCATCATGTGGACGACAACCGGGTTCTCCCCCTCACTGATGATGTGCTCGCCCTTGTCGAATTGCCTTGTTTTCTCGGGCGCTGAACACAGCACGCTGACTTCTTTTTTCCCCAGATCCGTATAGTGCTGAAGCTTCTTGAGCAGTGGATCGAACATTAAGAAACTCCGAAAAATTCCGTACATTGCAGCATGATTCCATGGCAAATGACAGCTTTATTCACGATGGAACCCTTGCCATTAATCGAAAAATTTGACCTGGATCATTAATCTCGAACAAACAACGCGCATTTACTTCCATATTATTTTTAGCTAGAAGAATTAATACGCTTACCCCTGGCAAATTAATTGCAAATCATGAAAATGTGGCGTATTCCAATATTTCATTAATCAACCCCCGACCTTAATACAAGGGGGTAACATCCTATTACAACAATCAGACAAATAATGCTGATCAAGGATCCTGAAAATAACATGAGTTATTCCCAACAAACAGCTTCCCGGAGACCATATCGGAAGCGCTAATAAGCAGCAGTCGGGCTAATTAAAAGCCAGGCCCCTGGAAAATAATTTTTTACTGCTACCAAAAGATTTATTTTGCCGTACACGGTACTGCAAGGTGTTTCTTTTTTATACCGCGGGACCGCATGGCCGAGTGAATGATATGGCAACTGTCGCGAATCGTGAAAGGCCATTCGAGGCCGGGCTGTAGTACGACGGTCTTCATGGTGGCGACATGCCATTGATGATCCTGAACGGATATCAGCGTCCAGCAGGAAAGGTGCTCAGAACACAGGAAACAACCATCACTGGAGCCAGGTAAGAAATGCATGACTGACAAGGATGTCAACCTGGGGAGGGAAGGCCACTGCCTTCCCTCCTGTCGGATATTAAATGGACCTGTTCAGCCGGGAAAGCATGGGGAAATCAATGTACTCATTTATTAATAAAATGAATTTTTACGCTTGTCTTACCCAGGCAGAAAAAACCGCTATTCAGGAGTGTGTCGAGAGCAAGCATCTGTTTGCCAAGGGGCAGACACTGGCAAAAGCGGGCGAAAGATCCGACAGGATCGATATCGTGACCGATGGCTGGGCAGGCCGTTTCAAAAGCGCTCACGACGGTACAGACCAGGTGATCTCCTTTATTTTGCAGGGTGATCATTGTGAAGAGATCTCCAGCGTACAAAGCCGGCTTGATCACTCCATCAAGGCGCTGTCTGATGTGCGCATTACCCGAATAGACCGGCAGAAGCTGCTCACGCGCATTGAGCCCGACTCGGGGCTGGCACAGGGCCTTGCCTGGTCATCGATCGTGGATAAATCCATCATGGGCGAGTGGCTTTTGAATGTTACCCGGCGCCCGGCGGCCATGCGTCTGGCCCACCTTCTGTGTGAGCTTTTTACCCGCTCTTTCATTATTGGAAAGACGGAGGGCAACAGCATGCATTTTCCGCTGACGCAGGTCGCGCTCAGCGAAGCGCTGGGGCTTTCGCCTGTACACCTTAACCGCTCCCTGCAACTGCTCAGGCATGAGAAGCTGGTGACCCTTTGTCAAAAGACATTGACGATTACTGACTGGAAGCAATTGGCAGAATTTGCCGACTTCGATAATGATTATCTTCATCTCAATGGGAAAATCCCGGTCAGTCTACGACTGGCTTCATGAGGTATTGTTGCCAAACATCAATCCGTCATGATCAAAGAGCCTTTCAATGTTTTCATCGCTGGGTGGTCTGTGGCACTGGATTACCGAAAATGCCACCGTTTTCAGCGGCCTGACCAGCGTTGGCATGCTGCTCATCTGGGCAATTTATTTACAGCTGATGCTGCACAACTTTCGTATGCAGCGTCGCCCGCAGATCATCATCAATCGCGGCAAGGGGCGCGATATCAATTCGGTCTGTCTGTTCAGCAACATGAGTCAGCAAAGTGTCTTCATTGACCTTGTCATGGCGCGACTCAGGACTTCGGAAGAGCAGTGGTACTGCGATGTGACCGATATCGTGGATGAAGCCGGCAAGGCGGTGGATATCGACCCGCCCGACAATGGCACTGACGTGGGGCTGCATGACTTCACCCGCCAGGGGCCGATGAAGCCGGGCGATTATCTGGAAGCCGGCACCTTTGGCAACATGATCCGCCAGGTAGGCCTCGCTCAGGGTCTCAAGCTCAATGAGCACTACGATATCGCCGATGGAGAACACCAGCTGGTCTCGGTGGAAATCAGCCTGATTGCTACCTTTGGCGCCGAAAAACACCCCATAGGCGCCAGACGCACCTTTCACATGGAAAAGACCGACGACGGCCGTATTCTCCTGGCCCCTGAAACCATCCATACCGAACAGTTCGTGACACGCCGCCAGCGGCGCACCCTTCGCCGCTGGCGACATGAGCTGGGCCAGCTGTAAGGCCGGTCCTGCCCTGCCAGCGCATCCTCAAATGGTTATGCCCGCTGCGGGCTCGATATCAGGTAGAGAGCTCCCGGCGGATAATGTCGGCGCCAGCACTCAGGGCATTCAGCTTGCCCCTTGCCACATGACGCGGCAGGGGCGCCATGCCGCAGTTGGTGCAGGGGTAGAGCCTGTCGGCATCCACGAACTGAAGTGCCTTTCGCAGGGTATTGGCCACCTCTTCCGGTGTCTCGATGGCATGGGTGGCCACATCGATCGCGCCCACCATCACCTTTTTGCCCCGAATGAGCTCAATGAGATCCATCGGGACATGGGAGTTGTGACACTCAAGAGAAACAAGATCGATGCTGGATGTCTGCAGTCTGGGAAAAATTTCCTCGTACTGGCGCCATTCGGTGCCCAGCGTTTTTTTCCAGTCCGTATTGGCCTTGATGCCGTAGCCATAGCAGATATGCACGGCGGTTTCGCACTCAAGTCCTTCCACTGCCCTTTCAAGCGCCGCAATGCCCCAGTCGTTGACCTCATCGAAAAAGACATTAAAGGCCGGCTCGTCGAACTGGATGATATCAACGCCGGCAGCCTGCAGCTCGCGGGCCTCCTGATTGAGAATCCCGGCAAACTCCCAGGCCAGCGTTTCGCGGCTTTTATAGTGTTTGTCATACAGCGTATCGATCATCGTCATGGGCCCCGGCAGCGCCCACTTGATGGGCTTTTCGGTCTGCTGGCGCAAAAACCTGGCATCATCGACAAAAACGGGCTTCTGGCGGGCCACGGCCCCCACCACCGTAGGCACGCTCGCCTCATAGCGATCACGAATTTTGACGGTCTCGCGCCGTTCGAAATCGACGCCGTCAAGGTGTTCGATAAACGTGGTGACAAAGTGCTGACGCGACTGCTCACCATCACTGACGATATCGATACCGGCCCGCTGCTGTTCATGCAGTGACAGACGCAGCGCATCCTCCCTGCCCTCCGTCAGCGCCTGATCCTGCAGCTTCCAGGGAGACCAGAGCGTTTCCGGCTGGGCAAGCCAGGAAGGTTTGGGCAGGCTGCCGGCCGTTGACGTGGGTAATAACCTTTTCATGATAAATAGCCTTGTTGCCGGGTGGATCAACGAGCGTCGGCGAGAAACCACTGCTCAAGAAGTGCCTGGTAGGGCTTGATGAAGTGCTCCTCCACGAACCTGCCCTGCTCAATCCCCAGTCGGCTGCGCTCTTCCCGATCATAAACAATGCGCGTCAGCGAATAATCCTGATGCTCCAGACTCGGCTGCCAGGTTTTTTCTGCGGCGCAATTGGCATTGTAGATTTCGGGACGATAGATCCTTTGAAAGGTATCCATCGTGCTGATGGTACTGATCAGTTCAAGATTGGTGTAATCATTGAGCAGGTCACCAAAGAAATAAAACGCCAGAGGTGCGACGCTACCCTTTGGCATGAAGTAGCGAACCTTTAATCCCATTTTTTGGAAATATTCATCGGTCAGGGAATACTCGTCCTGACGATATTCAATACCCAGCACGGGATGGTGATTATCGGTGCGATGATAGGTTTTACTGCTCGAGACGCTGATGCAGATGACAGGCGGTTTATTGAAATGCGACCTGTAGACGCTTGAGTTGACGAAGCGCTTGAACAGATTGCCGTGTAACTCGCCGAAATTCTCTGGAACGCTGAAGCCCGGCTTCCCCCTGTTGTGCGCCTGCAGGCGAACGCTGAAATCGTAATCGCGCACGTAGGAAGAGAAGTTATTGCCTGCAATACCTTCGATAGAGGTATCGGTATTCAAATCAATGATACGGGTCTTCAATATTTCGATCAGCGGCAGCGCGTTGTCGGGACGTGTAGCATCCAGCGCCATTTCAACGGAAATGATGTCGAGTTCGACGCGGTAACGGTCGCCTTCAGGATTGTCCCAGTGTGCCAGCGTGTTAAAACGGTTATTGATCATTTTCAGGGTATTGCGCAGGTTCTCCTGACGCTTTTCGCCCCTGGCCAGGTTGGCGAAATTGGTGGTGATGCGAGTATTGTCCGACGGTCGATAATCTTCATCGAAACCCGTACTTTTAATGGTAAATGCAAACGTTTCGTTCATTGCGCCATGCCACCCTGATTTCCGAAATACCCACCAGACCCCTGCCTGCCGACCGGAGACTGCCTCACAACCATGGCGTGGCGCAGCAGCGCAGTGCGCTCAGCCGCCAGACCGTCAGGACCGCTCCGGCATGATGGACAGTGCCTGGTTGACCATTTGATGAAGCATTGTCGGCGGCTCTTGATCATGAAACAAACTGAATATCCTCATGATGATTACAAATTTGCCTCATGGTCGAGTGGCGTCATGTCCTGCCATGGGGAGCCCTGCCGCGAGGCGCCTGACGCTGAAAAAGTGATGATCGTGTCGAGAGGAACCGGGCACGATGAGGGAAATTGAGCATGTTAAGAGAAGCACTGCGAGAGCAACGCTTTGTCTGCGTTGTGGAGTTCGTCCCCGGACGCTGTGGTGAGCGCTGCGCTGTCTTCGAGTCAATGATGCAGCGCGCGCAGCTGTGTGGCTGGCCGATGGTCGCCGCAGTCGCGGATCGGGTCAGCAGCAGTCAGGATCTCTCGCCACTGACGGCATGCTCAAGGCTGACGCGCCCCCTGCCGACGCTGCTTCACTTTTCCGGCAAGGATCGGGAACGCCATGACCTGCTGAGGCAGCTGGAACAGATGGACGCCGCCGGCCTGGACCAGCTTCTGCTTCTCAGTGGTGATCGCCTCCCCGGTCACCAGCCCGGTCAGCCGATACGTTATCTGGAATCGGTGCCTGCCCTGCAGATCGTCCGGCAGGCCAGGCCGACCTGGCTGCTCGGCGCTGCCCTCAATCCGTTCAAGTACCATGAGGAGGAAGGCGGCGCGCAATATTTCAAGGCTCAAAAGAAGCTCGCGGCGGGCGCGGACTTTCTCACCCTGCAGCTGGGATTTGATGCACAAAAGCATCGGGAGGCCCACCAGTGGATGCAGCAACAGGCCGCGCCTGTCCCGCTGCTGGCCTGCGTCATGGCATTGACCTTCAAAAACGCCACCCTGCTGGAAAAGGTCCCCGGTGTGGTGGTGACTGCCTCGATGCGCGATCTGCTGGCCGCCGAGGCGGCCGTCTCGCGCGCGTATGCCCGGGAACGCAGCCTTTTCCGCCTCGGACTGCAGATCATCGGTCTGCGCCTGATGGGCTATGCCGGCATCCACCTGTCAGGTATTCACACGCCGGAGCAGCTGCAGGCCCTGGAGCAGGTGATCACCAATCGGCTTTCGGACATCCAGACACTGTCACAATGGTCTGCGGCCTGGGACGCCAGCTGGCAGATGCCTGGTCTTGCGAGCGTAAGCTTCCACCCGGCACATGCCGATTGGCAGCTGGGCGAATCAGGTGTCCGGGCCACCGGAAAGGAGCAGTGTCGCTACCATATGCTGTCGGCCCTTCACGCCCTGCTGTTCAGCCGCAACAACCCGGTGAGCCGAGGATTTGGCTGGCTCTGCAGACGCCCTCTCTGGCGCACACCGCGCGGCGCTCGCTGGCTGCACCAGCTGGAACGTCGCCTGAAAGGGCCGGTCGCAGGGTGTGATACCTGCGGCAGCTGCCGCCTTGAAGAGACCCTGTACATCTGCCCCGAGACCTGCCCCAAGGGACTTGCCAACGGCCCCTGCGGCGGTACCCGACTCAATCGCTGTGAGTTTGGCGATCGAGAATGCATTCACAGCGTCAAATACCGAACGGCCAGAACCACAGGACAGACCCATGTCCTGACCGAGCGTTTGATCCCGTGTGTGGATGCCGACGTTCGCCATCAAAGCTCCTGGCCTCGCTGGTTCACGCCTGATGTGGAGGAAAGGCACCACGGCAGGCGCGCCCCGGACGAAGCCGTATAGGAGATGAAATAACCGCAGCTTCCGAAAGGCCTGCCACAACGGTCCGGATTCGAGCCGGTACATCGTGTTGATATCGCGCGGGCAGAAGCGATGAAAAGGACATGACGTCCGGCGGGCATCGACAGCCTGATCAGGATTCAAAAGCGAACCGCGACAGCGCACAGTCCGCTCCGAAAAGACTCAGTGGCCGAGGACCACCGTGCGACCCGAGTAGAGAAAGACGCGGCGCTCGAGGTGATAACCGATGGCACGCGCCAGTGTCAGGCACTCGATATCGCGCCCCTTGGCCACCAGGTCTTCCGGATAATGGGCATGATCCACCGGCTCCACCCCCTGAGCGATGATAGGGCCTTCATCAAGATCATTGTTGATGTAGTGCGCCGTGGCGCCGACCAGCTTCACGCCCTTCTCATAGGCCTGGTGGTAGGGTTTGGCGCCCTTGAAGCCCGGCAGCAGGGAATGGTGAATATTGATGGCCCGCCCGGCCAGCACATCACACATGCGCGCCGAGAGCACCTGCATGTAGCGCGCCAGAATCACCAGTTCGGCATCGGTCTGCTCAATGATGTCGAGAATCTGGCGTTCCTGCTGCTCCCGGGTCTCCGGCGTAACCGGCAGATGGTGCCAGGGCAGACCGTGCCACTGGGCCAGCGGCTCCAGATCGGGATGGTTGGAGACAACCGCACAGATCTCCAGCGGCAGCTGATGGGTGCGGTAGCGATAGAGCAGATCGTTCAGACAGTGATCGGCCTTTGACACCATGATGACGGCCCTGGTGCGCTTGTTGGGCGGCGTCAGCTCAAAGGACATGTCGAAATCCAGCGCCCGCGTGCCAAAGTCTCTTTCAAAGGCCTCACTGCTGAAGTCGCTTTCCAGCGGGCGAAACTCGGCGCGAATGAAAAAGCGCTCATTCAACCGATCATCAAAGGAGTTGAGTTCGGTGATGTAGCAGCGCTGCTCCTTGAGAAAGCGTGTGACGACATCCACGGTGCCCAGAATGCTGGGGCACTGCGCCGCAAGGATCCAGGTATCGGCGGTTCGGGTCATGGCGTTTCTCTTGTTATGTCTTGTAGCCCATAAAAAAGGGCCGAAGGCGTATGCCTTCGGCCCTTCAGGGTCTAGCGTGTGACGCTGACGCCATACTCGCTTGAGGCGTCCAGCAACCAGCGGTAGCAGTAGTCGGCGAAGCTGCGGCGGATGACCAGCTCCCAGCCATCTTCCTCGGCGCGACGCAGAATCACCGTGGCCTTGGCAAAGACCGTGGAAACCCCCTTGCCGACCGGAAACGCCTGCGGATGCACGTCGTAGGAAATCGACTTCATGAGCACCTCACGTGCCCACTTGCCCTTGAGCGACAATACCGTCTGGCCGCCGCTGACGTTGACGATGCTGAAATGGGACTGCCCCAGCGACTGGCGCAGCTTCTGTTCCAGCGCAAACTCCTCACCGCCGGGCACGATAATCAGCCACTCATCGGGCGAGAGCCACTGAATCGTGCGCTCGCCGCTGTCATCGCTGACCAGCGCGTGCGGCTTCGCCGGCAGGGCCATGTCCATTACCTCGCGCACCGCCTCGTCGAGCACGATGGCACCACCGCGCACGACCAGATGGCCCAGAAAGGGCTTCTCGCTCAGGATGATGCCCGGGTTGGACGCATGGGGCAGCGATTTCTGCTCATGCAGCGACCATGTCAGCGGTGACTCTGCCCTTGAGGTGTCGGCCGGACGGGTCTCGAACTCTTTAACGTCAGACATTCTGGCGCTCTCCCTTGGGGTCGATAAAGACGGTGCTGACGACTTCAGCCTCATGTGTCCTGCCATCGGACATGGGCAGATAGACGGTCTCGCCCATCCGCTCGCGGCCGTTTTTCAGCACGGCCAGCGCAAAGCTGCCTTCCAGCGTCGGGCTGTAATAGCTTGAGGTCACATGGCCCACCATGCTCATGGGAATCGACTCATTGGGATCGAGCACGATCTGCGCGCCCTCCTCCAGTACCACATTCGGATCCCTCGGCTTGAGCCCGACCAGCTGCTTGCGATCACCCCGCATGGTGTCCGGGCGCGTCAGGGAACGCTTGCCGATCCAGGCAAACGGCTTGTCGTAACCGACCGCCCACTGCATGCCCAGATCCTCGGGCGTGACCGAACCATCGGTATCCTGCCCCACGATGATCAGACCCTTCTCGGCACGCAGCACGTGCATGGTCTCGGTACCGTAGGGTGTCAGGTCATACTTCTTGCCGTGCTCGAACAGGGTTTCCCAGACCTGCATGGCGTAGTTGGCCTGGACGTTGATCTCATAGGCCAGCTCGCCGGTAAACGAGATCCGGAACACGCGCGCCGGTACCCCGGCCACGTTGCCTTCCTTCCAGTCCATGAACTTGAACTTCTCGCGATCAAGATCAATGTCGGTAACTTCCGACATCAGCTTGCGCGCGTCGGGTCCGGTCACGGTCATGGTGGCCCAGTGGTCGGTGACCGAGTTGAAATAGACCTGCAGCTCCGGCCACTCGGTCTGATGCCACAGTTCCAGCCACTCAAGGACCGCCGCGGCACCACCGGTAGTGGTGGTCATCAGGAAGTGGTTGTCGCCCAGACAGCTGGTGGTGCCATCGTCCATCAGCATGCCATCGTCCTTGCACATCAGTCCGTAACGGACGCGACCCGGCTCCAGCTTGGCCCACTTGTTGGTGTAGACACGCCCCAGAAACTCACGGGCATCCGGGCCCTGAATGTCGATCTTGCCCAGCGTCGAGGCATCCAGAATGCCCACACGTTCGCGCACGGCGAGACACTCGCGCGCCACGGCGTCGTGCATGCTTTCCTTCTTGCCGTTGACGTTGCGCGGGAAGTACCAGGGGCGCTTCCACAGGCCCACGTCCTCGAACTCGGCGCCATGCTCGACGTGCCACTGATGCAGGGCGGTATAGCGCTTGGGATCAAACAGCTCGTCGCAGTGACGACCGACGATCGCACCGAAGGTGATCGGCGTGTAGTTGGGGCGAAACACCGTGGTGCCCACTTCAGGGATGGAGCGGCCCAGACAGCGTGCGGCAATGGCCATGCCGTTGATGTTGCCCAGCTTGCCCTGATCGGTACCAAAGCCCAGCGCGGTGTAGCGCTTGACGTGCTCGATGGACTCAAAGCCTTCACGGGTGGCCAGCTCAATGGCCGAGGCCGTGACATCGTTTTGCAGATCGACAAACTGCTTGGGTGCGCGCAGGGCACTCTTTTCGTGCGGCACCTGATAAAGCGCACAGGCCGGGCCGTCGCGGCGCGCCCTGGTCTCCGGCAGCTTGATCTCTGCGACATTTTCAAGACCGCTGTCGATGGCCGCCTGACGCCCGGCACGGGCGCCGTCGGAGAGCGTCTCGCCCAGCGCATAGTGGCCTGCCACGCCGCCTGCCGGGATCATGCCCTTGACCTCACCGGGCACAAAGCCCAGCAGGTCTTCATGCCACTGCGGACGCGTGCCGGTGTGCGAGGACAGGTGAACCACCGGGCTGTAACCACCGGAGCTTGCGATCGTGTCGCACTCCAGATCCTCGATGCGCCCGGTAATCACGAAATGGTTGATATCAATGGCCGATACGCGGGCACCGGTAACACGCTGATTGCCACGCGCCTCGATCACGGCGCTGCCGGTGATGACGCGAATGCCGCTGTCACGGGCCTGGCGGACCAGATCACCGTCCGGGCTGGGACGCGCATCCACGATGGCCACCACCTTGCGCCCGGCTTCCTGCCAGTCCAGCGCGGCACGATAGGCGTGGTCATTGGTCGTGGTGATGACCAGGTTGTTGCCGGGCATCACCGCGTAACGGCGGATATAGGTCGACACGGCGCCGGCGACCATGTTGCCGGGCAGGTCGTTGTTGGCATAGACCAGCGGACGCTCATGGGTGCCGGTGGCCAGCACCACGCGTGTGGCGCGGACGCGGTGCAGGCGGGCACGTGCCTGTCCGGGGAAGCCTGCATCACTGGCGGTATCGGCCAGGTGCTCGGTACGCCGCTCGTGCAGGGTGACAAAGTTGTGATCGTGATAGCCGTTGGCGGTCGTGCGCGGCAGCAGCGTCACGGTCTCCATGGCGGCCAGCTCGTTGAGCGTCTGCTCGACCCAGCGCACGCTTGATACGCCATCCAGCGTGTCGCGGCTGTCCAGCAGTGAGCCGCCCATCTCTTCCTGCTCATCACACAGCATGACGCGTGCACCGCCACGGGCAGCACTCAATGCTGCGGCAAGGCCCGCCGGGCCGGCACCGATGACCAGCACGTCACAGTGGTGATGCATGTGGTCGTAGATATCCGGGTCGGATTCGGTCGGGGCACGCCCAAGACCTGCGCCCATGCGGATGTACTTCTCGTAGGTCATCCACATCGAGGCCGGTGACATGAAGGTCTTGTAGTAAAAGCCCGGCGGCATGAAGTTGCCGCCCAGCCTGCCGACCCAGCTCATCACGTCACGCTGAACGTTGGGCCAGCCGTTGGTGCTGCGCGCGACCAGACCGTCATAGAGCCCCTGCTGCGTGGCACGCACGTTGGGGACCTGGGTATTTTCCCGGGCACCCAGCTGCACCACGGCATTGGGCTCTTCGGCACCGGCGGCGACGATGCCGCGGGCACGCGAGTACTTGAAACTGCGGTTGACGATATCCACGCCGTTGGCCAGCAGCGCCGAGGCCAGCGTGTCGCCGGCATAGCCCTGATAGCGCTGACCATTGAAGGTGAACTCAAGGCCGTGCGAACGATCGATACGCCCGCCTGCCGCAATACGATTGGTCTGGGTCATGACGAGGCCTCCTCGTTGAGCGCCTGGCTTTCGGGTTGCGCGCCGACGGTCTGCCAGCCGCCATCGGCCGTTTGAACACCCTGCTCATGACGAACGGAGGGATCGTCAGCCGTAATGGTCGGCTGCTCGCCCATCGGATAGGTCTCAAGAATCTCGTAGGTCACCGTGTTGCGGGTGATGTTGAAAAACTTGCGACAGCCGACCGAGTGCACCCACATCTCGTGGTGAATGCCACGCGGGTTATCCCGGAAAAACAGGTAGTCGCCCCATTCTTCGTCGTCGCAGTTGTCCGGGTCGGCAGGACGCATGAGATGGGCCTGACCGCGGGGATGAAACTCCTCTTCCTCGCGGTGCTCCTTGCAGTAGGGGCAAAAGATATAAAACATGATGGGCTCTCCTCAGTGCGCCACGCCAGCAGCGCCGTGCTCATCGATCAGGGCACCGGTGTGGAAACGGTCGATGGAAAAGGGTGCCGCGATAGGATGCATTTCACCTTTTGCCAGACTGGCAGCAAACACATGTCCTGAACCGGGGGTGGCCTTGAAGCCGCCGGTGCCCCAGCCGCAATTGAAATAAAGTCCCTTGACCTTCGTCTTTGACAGGATCGGACAGGCATCGGGGCAGGTGTCCACGATGCCGCCCCACTGACGGTTCATGCGCACCCTTGAGAACATCGGGAACATCTCGACGATGGCCTGCAGGGTATGCTCGATGGTGGGGTAGCTGCCGCGCTGACCGTAACCCAGATAGCCGTCGATGCCGGCACCGATGACCAGATCGCCCTTGTCGGACTGGCTCACGTAGCCATGAACGTGGTTGGACATGGTGACGGTGTTGAGAATCGGCTTGAGCGGCTCGGATACCAGCGCCTGCAGCGGATGAGACTCCAGCGGCAGCTTGATGCCGGCCATCTTCGCCAGAACGCCGGAGTTACCCGCCGCGACACAGCCCACGGTATGGGCTTCGATATCACCGCGGTTGGTGTGAACGCCGAGCACCTTGCCGTCGCGAATCTTGAAGCCGGTCACTTCGGTGTTTTGCAAAAGGTCCACGCCGAGGGCATCAGCGCCGCGGGCAAAGCCCCAGGCGACTGCGTCATGGCGTGCCACACCGGCGCTTTTCTGCCAGGAGGCGCCCATGATCGGATAGCGCGCCCGGTTGGAGATATCGATTTCGGGTTCGATCTCCTTGATCTGCTGCGGCGTGACCACCTCACTGTCGATACCGTTGAGGCGGTTGGCGTTGACGCGGCGCTGAATGTCACGCATGTCCTGCAGGGTGTGGCCCAGATTGAGCACGCCACGCTGGGAAAACATCACGTTGTAGTTCAGGTCCTGCGACAGGTTCTTCCACAGATCCAGCGAGTGGTTGTAAAGGCGCCCTGCCTCGTCCCACAGGTAGTTGGAACGCACGATGGTCGTGTTACGTGCGGTATTGCCACCGCCCAGCCAGCCCTTTTCGACCACGGCGACATTCTTGATGCCGAACTCCTTGGCCAGGTAGTAGGCTGTCGCCAGCCCGTGACCGCCGCCGCCAACAATAATGACGTCGTAACGCTTCTTGGGCTCGGGGTTGCGCCACTGGCGCTCCCAGTTCTCGTGATGACCGAACGCATGTTTGACCAGTCCGAAGCCGGAATAACGTTGCATTGACTCTCTCCTTTAACGGCTCCGACGGAGCCTGCTGTCGGCCGTGATTCAGACTACGGAAGCTTCGCTTTCACGCGCTTCATCAGCATGGGTCCGGGCCTGACCATAAACCGGATAACGTGCGCACAGCGCTTCTACCTTGAGCTGGACCTCGCGCTCTACCGCGCCGGTATCACTCTGCCCGGCCAGCGCATCCAGAATGTCGCAGATCCAGGACGCCAGCTGCTGGCAGTCCTCTTCCTGGAAGCCGCGTGTAGTGACCGCCGGCGTGCCGATACGCAGCCCCGAGGTGACAAACGGGCTTTGCGGATCGTTGGGTACGGCGTTCTTGTTGACGGTGATATGGGCGCGCTCGAGGGCGGCGTCTGCATCCTTGCCGGTCACGCCCTGCTTGATCAACGAGACCAGGAACAGGTGGTCATCGGTACCGCCGGAGACCACATCAAAACCGCGGGTAATGAACACCTTTGCCATGGCACGCGCATTGGCAATGACCTGACGCTGGTAGTCGACAAAATCCGGGCTCATGGCTTCCTTGAAGGCCACGGCCTTGGCCGCGATCACGTGCATGAGCGGACCGCCCTGCTGGCCCGGAAAGACAGCGCCGTTGAGCTTCTTGTACAGCGTCTCGTCAGTCTCGGCCGACAGGATCAGGCCACCGCGCGGGCCGCGCAGGGTCTTGTGGGTAGTCGTGGTCACGACATGGGCATGCTGCAGCGGGCTCGGGTAGAGACCGGCGGCGACCAGACCGGCAATGTGGGCCATGTCGACCATCAGATAGGCGCCGACCTCATCGGCGATACTGCGAAAGCGCTGCCAGTCGATCACGCGCGAGTAGGCTGAAAAGCCTGCGATGATCATTTTCGGCTGATGCTCACGCGCCAGTGCCGCGACCTCGTCGTAGTCGATCTGGCCGGTCTCGGGGTTCAGGCCGTACTGCACGGCGTTGTAATACTTGCCGGAGAAGTTCGGGGCCGCGCCATGGGTCAGGTGGCCGCCGTGGGCCAGGCTCATGCCCAGGATGGTGTCGCCGGGCTTGACCAGCGCCATGAACACCGCGGCATTGGCCTGGGCACCGGAGTGCGGCTGTACGTTGGCATAGTGGGCGCCAAAGAGTTCACAGGCCCGCTCGATCGCCATGGCCTCGACCTTGTCGACGAACTCGCAGCCACCGTAATAGCGCTTGCCCGGATAGCCTTCGGCATACTTGTTGGTCAGCTGCGTGCCCTGGGCCTGCATGACGTAGCGGCTGGTGTAGTTTTCGGAAGCGATCAGTTCGATATGCGCTTCCTGTCGCTGTGTTTCTTCAGCGATCGCCTCGGCCAGGGCGTCGTCGTAATCAGACAGTTGCGCGCTGGGAGAGAAACCATGATGAAGCATCACGCCTCCTTATCATCAAATCATTTGTTATCTGGAATGAATCGAATGCAGCGCCGAGTGTTCATATCGCACGCTATCATGTTGCGATGGTATCGCTGCTCCCCCACCCCGAAATGCTTGCCGACGTCACTGCCTGGTGTATTTGCGACATGCCTGTCCCTGGGCGACAGTCATACGACCATTGGATAACGACGTCGCCCAGCCACCTTATGACGTCGCCCACGGATAACTCTCCCCCTCGCCCCTGTTCCACTCTAGTGCTCCAGGTTCCGTCCCGGGCGTTTTGCGCACCATCATGGTGCAGAGAGCGCGCCGCGCTGGCCTGGTATTTTCAATACACGGATGGCACCAGGAGGTTCCAGCATGTCAGACAATCGCGGCGTGGTTTACATCGGTGGCGGCAAGGTTGAAGTACAGGACATTGCCTACCCGAAAATGGAAACGCCCAACGGCAAACCCATTGATCACGGGGTCATCCTGAAGGTGGTATCCACCAATATCTGCGGCTCTGACCAGCATATGGTGCGTGGTCGTACCACGGCGCCCCAGGGCATGGTGCTGGGTCACGAGATCACCGGCGAAGTCATCGAGAAGGGCAGTGACGTCGAGTTTCTCAACATCGGCGATATCGTCTCCGTGCCCTTCAACGTGGCCTGTGGCCGCTGCCGCACCTGCAAGGAAGGCCACACCGGCCTGTGCCTGCACGTCAATGATGACCGTGCCGGCGGTGCCTATGGCTACGTCGACATGGGTGGCTGGGTCGGTGGACAGGCCCGTTACGTCATGGTGCCCTACGCCGACTTCAACCTGCTCAAGTTCCCGGACCGCGATCAGGCGATGAACCAGATTCGCGACCTGACCATGTTGAGCGACATCCTGCCGACCGGTTTCCACGGTGCACTCAAGGCAGGCGTGGGCGCAGGCTCGACCGTGTATGTTGCCGGTGCAGGCCCGGTGGGTCTGGCAGCGGCAGCGTCGGCCCGTCTTCTGGGGGCCGCGGTGGTCATGATCGGTGACTTCAACAGGGACCGTCTGGAGCATGCGCGCAAGATGGGCTTTGAGCCGATCGATCTGAACAACCACGACCGTCTGGGCGAGATGATTGCCGCCGTGGTCGGCGAGCCGAGCGTGGACAGCGCCATCGACGCCGTCGGTTTCGAGGCAGTGGGACACAGTGGCAAGGAGCAGCCGGCGGTGGTGCTCAACCAGATGATGGACATCACCCGTGAAGGTGGCGCCATCGGTATTCCGGGGCTTTACGTAACCGAAGACCCGGGTGCTGCGGAAAAAGCGGCGCAGACCGGCAGCCTCAGCCTGCGCTTTGGCAAGGGTTGGGCCAAGGGGCTTTCCTTCCATACCGGCCAGACCCCGGTGGTGCAGTACAACCGCCAGCTGATGCAGGCCATTCTGCACGGTCGTCTCAACATCGCCGAGATCGTCAACGCTCAGGTGATTTCGCTGGAAGACGCGCCCCAGGGCTACGAGCAGTTCGACAAGGGCGTGGCCAGCAAGTTTGTCCTCGACCCGCACGGCATGCTGGGCGTTGCCTGAAAACGCGTCTGACAGGCGTGTAATGGCCTGAAGGACACGACAAAAAACGCTCATGGTCATTGCCCATGAGCGTTTTTTTAATGGCCATTTTTTATGGTGGCCCTTGTCATACAGGACATGCAGACCGGATGGCGACGTTGTCGCCATCCATCATTGCGGCGGCCTAGAAGTCCACCACCAGATCACCCTTGACGCGACTGCAGCACGACAGGATGTACCCTTCCTCGATATCCTCATCCGTAATCCCGCCGTTATGATCCATATCGACCTCACCTGACTTGAGCTCGACCCGGCAGGTACCACAGATGCCCATGCCGCAGGCCTTGGGAATATGCAGCCCCAGCTGGGCCGCCGCACTGTGTACCGTCTCGCCGGGTTGTACCTGGACACTCTTGCCGGAGGCAGCAAACTCGACGGTGACCAGATCGGCCTCGTCGACGTTTTCGGCGGCTTCCTCGGCCATTTCGGCCAGCTCCAGGGCATCCTCCTTGACGTCGGCCGGCGTCGCGCCAAACGACTCTTCATGGTAGTGATCCATGTCGTAGTTGTTTTCGCGCAGGATTGCCTTGATCGCGTTCATGTAGGGCACCGGGCCACAACAGAAGATCTCGCGCTCCAGGAAGTCAGGTGCCATGAGCTCGAGCATGGGCTGGGTCAGAAAGCCCCGGTAACCGGCCCACGCCTCGCCGATGTCCTCTTTCTTTTCACACACGATATGCAGCTTGAACTCAGGGATACGCGAGAACATGTGCACGAGTTCGCGGTGATAGATCACGTCGCGCGGTGCGCGGGCGCTGTGGATGAACTCGACATCCACGTTGGCGTTGGTATCGAAAAACCAGCGCGTCATGGACATCAGCGGCGTGATACCCACGCCACCGGACAACAGCAGCACCTTGTCGGCCGGGAAGTCGATCGAGTTGAAATTGCCCACCGGGCCATGGACGGCAATCTTGTCGCCCACGTTCATGTTGGCATGCAGCCAGTTGGAGACCTTGCCGCCGGGCACCTGCTTGACGGTGATCGAAAAGCTGTAGGGAATCGATGGCGAACTGGAGATGGTATAGGAGCGCATGACCTGCTCACCCTCAATCTCCAGTTCAAGGGTCACGAACTGACCGGGCTTGAAAAAGAACATTACGGGCTGCTCGGCCATGAAGCAGAAGGTGCGTACATCCCAGGTCTCCTGGATGATCTTGACGCATCGCACCTCGTGGCGGCCGTTGGTCCAGGTCTGGGTTGTAACCGGATTGAAAAAGTTCATTGTCATAATGTTCTCTGCCTGGCAGTGCCACAGCTATTCGCTCGCCGATCCGTGTTGACGACACGGTCCGACACCCTTTCATTTTGGCATTCTGGTGACGCATCTCACGCAGGGCTTGTCTGTCAGCGACACGCGCATACCTTTCATCCCCACTTTCTGTCTGTCATTGACCCATCAGGTCGCCGTGACACTCTTTCATGTCGCGGGTAGACAACCATAAGCCACATCCGTATACCACAATCGCCATCAATCAAGATGGATCGATTTTTTCCCATGCATGAATACCAGGTCACACAACATAAATAACATCCGCTCAACCGAGTTGTCGTCTTCGCGGGAAGACGCCAATAAAAAGGATATTTGGTATGGACATGACTGCTTCATATGGACCTGATGATGTTCTGAACCAGGCACGCCAGGCCGCGGCCGATTTGCTTCAGAACAGAAACCCCACCTACTCCCTGCCGCAGCCGTTTTATAACGATGCGCGATTTTTCGCCCTCGATATACAGGAAGTGTTCGAAAAGGAGTGGCTCTTTGCGGGCATGACCTGCGAGATTCCCGCCAAGGGCAATTTCATGACGCTGGAGATCGGCAACAACCCGATCGTCATCGTTCGTGGCGCAGAAGGTGCAGTACATGCCTTCCACAACGTCTGTCGTCACCGCGGGTCAAGGCTGTGTACGAAGGAGAAGGGCAAGGTCGCCAAGCTGGTCTGTCCCTACCATCAGTGGACCTATGAACTTGATGGTCGGCTGCTGTTTGCCGGCAGCGACATGGGCGCCGATTTCGATCTCAACCAGTTCGGCCTCAAGCCGGTCAATGCCCGTACCGCCGGCGGTTTTATCTTCATCAATCTGAGTGAAGAACCCCCGGCCATCGACGACTTCCTGGTCACGCTTGAGCATTATCTCGAGCCGTACGACATGGATAACGTCAAGGTGGCAGTGGAAAGCACCATCGTTGAGCAGGCGAACTGGAAGCTGGTCATCGAGAACAACCGCGAGTGCTATCACTGCAATGGCGCGCACCCGGAGCTCTTGAATTCACTGATCGAGTTCGATGACACCGAAGACCCGCGCGCCACTGACAAGTACAAGGATCTGGTCACCCGCAAGCAGGCCGACTGGAACCGTGAGCAGGTGCCCTGGCAGCTCAAGCGCTTTGGCAAGCGCAACCGCCTGACCCGTACGCCGCTGCTCGATAACGTGGTCTCGATGACCATGGACGGCAAGCCGGCCTGCAACAAGCTCATGGGCCGCCTGACCAGCCCGGACATGGGCTCGCTGCGCATTCTGCACCTGCCCAACTCATGGAACCATTTCATGGGTGATCATTCCATCGTGTTCCGCGTGCTGCCGATCGGGCCGCAGCAGACCATGGTCACGACCAAGTGGCTGGTGCACAAGGATGCCGTCGAAGGCGTGGACTATGATCCGGAAAATATGCGCCGCGTCTGGGACGCTACCAACGACCAGGACCGTCAGCTGGCCGAGGAAAATCAGCGCGGTATCAACTCAAGGGCCTATCAGCCTGGTCCGTACTCCGAGACCTACGAGTTTGGCGTGATCGACTTTGTTAACTGGTACAGCGAGCGCATGCTCAGCCATCTGGGTCAGGAAGCGCCCGCCCTGCATCTGGCCAAGGGCTGATTCCGGGAATCACGCCACTGAGCGTTTAAAGGCAGTATAAAACGTTAAAGGGACTGGCCACGACTTGTGAGCCAGTCCCTTTTTTATGTCGGTCAATCCGGTTTTTTTAATTCAGTGCTGGAAGCAGGTAATGATCAATGGCCTGTCGCACCGAGGGCAGCAGGATATCGGATCGCCTGACCAGTTCATCCACGAGCTCCTTCAACCCTTCGACACCCTCGCCTCGATGCTTGCACAGCGCCATTCGCGCACAGGTATCCGGCCCTGCGCCTTCGGGTATATGGACGCCAAGCGCCACCAGTCGCGCCCGAAAATCATCGCCATCAATCAGATCGACAATCATCATCTTTACGCCCTCTTGTTGTTGCTCTTTGATTGACTACTGTGCATCGATATTAAAGGCAATAGACGAATGGCGCGCCCGCCCGAGCGGCATTGGATATGTTGGCGTCGCTTTTAAATAAATGGCTTTGAGGGGTCGGACAAAGAATAAATCACAGCCAACTGGGGGGCTGGTTGCACCACCACTTTTTGTACAACAACAAAGAGGACCGCGTATGGATGACCAGAACTCATTGCTGACGTCGGGCCAGGACAACAAGCAGATGATGGGCATGGATTTCCACCATCCCGTTTTTCCGCTGTCTGCCGCCGCCATTCTCGCCTTTCTGATTTATGCCCTGATCTATCCCGATATGGCCAACGCGCAGCTGGGCCTGGCCAAGAACTGGTCGATCGAACATTTCGACTGGCTTTTCATGATTTCCGGCAACATTTTCGTCCTCTTTTGCCTGGCATTGATCGTGCTGCCGGTCGGTCGTATTCGACTGGGCGGGCGCGATGCAAGACCCGAGTTTTCCCGCATGTCCTGGTTTGCCATGCTCTTCGCGGCCGGCATGGGGATCGGGCTGATGTTCTGGAGTGTGGCAGAGCCTGTGGCCTACTATACCGACTGGTATGGCACACCGCTTAACGCACCGGCCCGCACGCCTGAAGGCGCGAGCGCTGCCATGGGGGCCACCATGTTCCACTGGGGTCTGCATCCCTGGGCGATTTACGCCGTGGTGGGATTATCGCTGGCCTTTTTCGCCTATAACCGCGGCCTGCCGCTGACCCTTCGCTCGGCTTTTTATCCCATTCTTGGCAAGCATACCCGCGGCTGGCCCGGCCACATCATCGACATTCTGGCCGTGCTGGCCACGGTCTTTGGTCTTGCCACTTCGCTGGGCTTTGGTGCCTCCCAGGCGGCCGGCGGTCTGGCCTATCTCTTTAATGTCCCCAACACGCTGGGCACCCAGCTGGCCATTATCGTGGTGGTCAGCGTGCTGACATTGATCTCGGTCTGGCGCGGTATTGATGGCGGCGTGAAGCTCTTTTCCAACATCAACATGTTCATTGCCGCCCTGCTGCTGGTGTTTGTCATTGCCGTTGCCCCTACCCTGACCGTGCTGGCCGGTATTGGCACAACGGCCATGTCCTACATGACCCATATCCTGCCGCTGTCGAACTGGATCGGTCGCGACGACGGCACCTGGTATCATGGCTGGACAATATTTTACTGGGCGTGGTGGATCTCCTGGTCTCCGTTTGTCGGCATGTTCATTGCGCGTGTCTCAAAAGGTCGCACCGTACGTGAATTCCTGGTGGCCGTGCTGGTCATTCCGACGCTGGTCACCCTGGTCTGGATGAGCACCTTCGGCGGGCTGGCGCTTTATCAGGTCACCAACAACATCGGCAAGCTGGCCGGCGGCATCGATGATGTATCACTGGCCATGTTCCACATGCTCGAGCAGCTGCCCCTGTCCGGCGTGACGTCACTACTGGCGATCGTGCTGGTGCTGGTGTTTTTTATCACCTCTTCGGATTCGGGCTCACTGGTCATCGATAACATCACCGCCGGCGGCAAGACCGACACCCCGCGCGGCCAGCGCGTGTTCTGGGCCACCATGCAGGGCTCAATTGCCGGCGTGCTGCTCTACGGTGGCGGTACGACCGCGCTGAGCGCTCTTCAGGCCGGCGCCGTAGCCACCGGACTGCCCTTTACCGTGGTACTGGTACTGATGTGCTGCAGTCTCTACATGGGCCTGCATCGGGAGCTCTATGGCCCCAAGGCGCCTACCCGAGCCGCCCAGACGCTCTAGGACCAAACGCACAACCTGCACGGTGAAAGACAGGGCCGCCCTTCGAGGCGGCCCTGTTTTTTGGGGAATCACCGTGTCGCAAATGTCCTTTGCCGTGACGCTGGCAAGCATGAGTCTCCGAATCGCTCGCGACATGCTTTCAATACAACTCATACAAGACCCACAATGCCGGAGCCCCTCATGGTCTATACCATCGCCATCCTGTGCAGCCTCGTCGGCTACTTCCTGATCGGCCATCTGGCCGGGCGTCGCGTCAAACATCTTGATGACTATCTGGTCGCCGGACGCAATGCGCCGACCTTTTTCATTCTGGGCACCCTGGTGGCCAGCTATACCAGTACCAGCGCCTTTCTGGGCGAAACCGGTTTTGCCTACGACGGCTACCCCTTCGTGATGCTGATCTTTGCCGCTATCAGCACCTCGGGCTGCCTGCTCGGCGCGCTGGCCTTCGGCCGCTACCTGCGCCGCAGCGAAGCCAGAACGGTGCCGGAATTTTTCGGCAAGCGCTTTGATTCCAGACGCGTGCAGATGATTGCCGGGCTGACCACGATCGTCGGACTGGGTGCCTATCTGGTCGGTGTGATGCAGGGCGCAGGCATCATGTTCTCCGAGCTGACCGGCATGCCCTACTGGACCGGGCTGGTGCTGGTATGGCTGACCTACACCGGCTTTATCCTCTACTCCGGCTCCCCCGGCGTAATGGTGACCGACACCATCATGTTCGTGATCTTCTCGCTGGCAGCACTTGGCGGCTCGTTCTACATCCTGCAGGATCTTGGCGGCTGGCATGGTGTGATCGAGGGCCTGCTTTCCCAGACCGACAAGCCTGACATCGCGCTGTGGCATGGCGTGCTGGAAGGACCGGATGCCACCTTCTCGACGCCGGGCGAAGCCCTGACTTGGGGCGTGACGCTCGGACTGGTGTGGGCCGCCGTACTGGCTGCCAGCCCGTGGCAGTCAAGCCGCTATCTCATGGCGCGCAACGAGCACGTGGTCATGCGCTCGGCCATGCTCACCGCCGTCTCGCTGGCCGTGTTTTACGCCCTCATGATGATGACCGGGGCAGCAATCAATCTTTATGACAGCCAGCTCAACGGCGAACGCGCCATGGTGTGGGCGTCGCTCAACATTCTGCCGACATGGCTGGGCGTGGTGATTCTGACCGGGGTTTTTGCCGCCGGGCTCTCATCATGCTCGACCTTTTTGTCGATCATCGGCTTCAGCATTTCCAATGACATCCTGCCGCCCAACCGCAGCGAAAAGGCCGCCATGCGTGCCAGCCGCCTGTCGATCCTGGGCGCCGGAGTGGTCTCGCTGATCATTGCGCTTTTCCAGTCGCCGGCCGTCATGGCAGTGGTCTGGTTTGCCGCCACGCTCTTTGCTTCCTCCTGGGGACCGGTGGCGCTGATGAGCATCTGGAGTCGCCGGATTACCGCCGCGGGCGCTGGCTGGGGGCTGACGGTGGGCTTTGTCAGCAATATCGCGCTGTCATTGATGGATCAGGCGCAGTGGATCTCACTGCCCGTTTATCTGCACCCGGTGGTGATCAGCACGCTGGCCGCGCTGGTAGCGATCGTCGTGGCCTCCAGACTGACCCGGGTCACCGACATACAGCGGGCGTATCGCGCCTTTTTGCATGAGCATGACCGCGAGGTCAGTGCCACCTGGATCTCCGGCACACGCGTCATTGCGGCATGTACCATGCTGTCGGGCGTCGCCATCGGGATTTTTCTGTGGTTTCAGTACGCCTCGACGCTGGCCTCACTGGCCGAGCGGTTCAATGTCCCCGAGCAGGCAACGCTGGGTGGCTACCTGCTGGCGGCAGGCTGCGGCGCCATGCTGCTGGCGGCTGGCGGCGTGGGCTACTGGGTGGTGCGCAAAAGAGGACAGACAGCAAACCTGCAGGCCGCCCATTCGTAAGGGGCCCTTCGGCCGGTCCGCATGGGCCGGCCAAGGACCTGTTTCCCTGCCTGAACTGCCCCTCGATACGTCCGGATTTTATGCCCCACAATAAAACGCCCCGCCATGATGGCGAGGCACAAGACGCTCGTGGTGTTCCCCTTTTTTATCACCCGTGCCCGTGGTCACCATGACCGCCTGCCGATGGCAGACGGCGTTCGACGATCAACGCAGCACACCCTCTTCCCTGAGTAGTTTGAAAATGGCTTCGGCACCCTGCTCCGGCGTGACATCGTTGAGGGTCTGTCCGCCGCCGCCATCGGATTTGGCCGCGGCTGCCTTGAAGCGGTCACGGGCAGACGACGACTTGACGATCTTGAGACGTTTGGGGCGCTTGCGCGCCGGCTGAATCTGCCACTGGGTCAGCGCTGAATCGGCCTCGCTGGCATGCGGCTGAACATCGAACTCACCGCGCCGGGCCGGGCCGAAGGCGCTCTGACGCGCCGCGGGCGCACTGGTATCCACCGTGGCGATCGCTGGCAGGCGCACGCGCAGACGCCGTCGCTTGCCTCGGGGCAGGGCCTGCAGCACGGTGGCCACGCCCTTCTCGACCTTTTCCACCGCGGCCAGACCATTGATCACCGGCCAGCCCAGTGCCTCGGCCAGCAGATACGGCAGAATGCCCGAAGCCTCGCCGGTTTCGGCGCGCGTACCGGTCAGTACCAGCTGCGGGGCGCTGGCACGCAGGGCCTCGGTCAGCACCGGCACCACATCGGCCTGGGGCATCTGCTCGAGCAGACGCACCTCGTCGATGCCCATGCCGAGATAGCCACGAATGGCCTCTTCATTGTCACTGTCATGCTGACCGGCGTGCATCAGGCTGACGGAGGCACCCGACAGGGTCAGTGCCATTTCCACGGCGCGCGCGTCCTGATCGGCGCGGCGCGTACGCGCCGTCAGCGGATGCCGACCGATCGACACCAGCACGGCCACGTTGAGTCCGGTCGCACTTGAAGATTGAGCATCAGGCGGCATCGCGGTTCTCCTCCTGCTCGGCGCGGTACTGCTCCACGCGCGTGACCAGCGCCGCCAGGATGGCGTTGGCATCCCCGATCACGGCGAGATCAGCCCGCTTGACCATGTCACAGCCTTCATCGAGGTTGATGGCCACGACCTTTTCACAGCTCTGAATGCCCTGCAGGTGCTGAATGGCCCCCGAGATGCCCACCGCCACATAGACCTTTGCTGACACCCAGGTGCCGGTGGCGCCGACCTGACGGTCACGCGGCATGTGGCCATCGTCGACCGCCACACGCGAGGCGCCCTTGGTGGCACCGAGCACTTCGGCGGCGTGATGGTAGTTGTCCCAGTCCTTGACCCCGTTACCGGCAGAGAGAATGAACTCGGCTTCCGCCAGCGAGACGCTGGCCGGGTCGACTGCCACCTCGCCGATGTCCTCGATACGACCGAGCACGTTGGGCAGCCCCCGGGAGAGTTCGATGGGCTCGGCGGCATGACGGGTTTCGCTGATAGGGTCTGCGCACTCGGCCAGCGCCAGCACCACGCGCGGCAGGGCGCGAACGATATCGGTCGTGCCGGCCGCCCCGCGGGTCGTGCAACGCCAGCCGGTGTCGCTGTCACTGTCGGCTTCGACCTGCCAGACCTGGGTGGCCGCGCGCTCGCCCAGCCGCACGCTCAGGCGTCGACCCAGCTCGCCACCACCCACCGTGGAGTCGGGCAGCAGCCAGTAACGCGGTGCGATTTCGCGATCCACGCCCTGCAGGGCGGCGATACGGTTTTCCGGCGTATAGCCGTCAAACTGCTCGCCTTCCAGAGACAGCAGACGATCGACGCCGGCCTCGCCAAAGGCGTTTTCCTTGTGCTCGCCATAGATGATCGCCAGCACCGCGCCGGGGTTTTCCGGATCGGCGTCGGCCAGCTGACGGGCCAGCCCCAGCAGGTCACGATCGTGCGGCGACAGGCGACCACCGGCCATGTCCGGCACCACGGCCACCATGAAGGCGGGCGTATTGATGGTGACCTGACGGCGCGAATCCTGACTCTGTGTGCTGCGGGCATTGGTATGCGCAGCGTGCGAGGCGCCACTGCGATCGATGCGGCGAATGCCGTTGGGACCCATGAAACCCACAGCATGCGGATTGCGCCGCATCAGACCGTTGGGGCCCATCCACTCGGTGGCAACGGCGTTGCCGCCGATTTCGGCCAGCACTTCAAGATGCTGCGGATGCAGGCGGTTACGGGCGATCCATTCCTTGCGAGGATCACGGCGAACAAGCTCGCTCATGGCGTTACCTCCTCGACAGTGCGCTGCGGCTGCGGCGCACTTTTGCTCGATGCGGTTTTCCCGGTCGACTGCCCAATGACCAGGGCATCAGCGACCAGCTCGGCGATATCCTTGATGTCGGCGCGGGGTTCCACCACGCCTTCCAGCATGGCCGTACACTGCGGACAGCCCACGGCTACCGTATCGGCGCCGGTGGCGCGGACATCTTCCATGCGCATATCGGGAATACGCTGCTTGCCGGGAATATCGGTAATCGGTGCACCGCCACCGCCACCACAGCAGCGCGAGCGATAGCCGGAGCGGGCCATTTCCTGCACGTCGATCCCCAGCGCCCTGAGCACATCACGCGGGGCCTCGTATTCCCCGTTGTAGCGTCCCAGATAGCACGGGTCGTGATAGGTCACGCTACCGCCCTTCCATTCCTTGAAGGTGAGGCTGCCGGCCTTGACCAGCTCATTAATAAACGTGCTGTGGTGATAGACCTCATAGTTGGCCGGCATGTCAGCACTACCCAGCTCGCCGTACTCGTTCTTGAGCACGTGGAAGCTGTGCGGATCACAGGTCACGATGCGCGAGAAGCGATACTGGCTCATGGTCCTGATATTGCGCCGCGCCAGGGTCTGGAAGGTGGCTTCATCGCCCAGACGTCGCGCCACGTCACCGCTGTCGCGCTCTTCAGTACCGAGCACGGCAAAGTCGACCTCGGCGGCGCGCAGCACCTTGATCAGCGAGCGCAGCGTGCGCTGATTGCGCATGTCAAAGACACCATCGCCCAGCCACAGCAGCACATCGGCCTCGCGTTTGTCGGCCATCAGCGGCAGATTGAGATCGGCCGCCCAGTGCAGGCGTGAATCAGGATCAAAGCCGCCGGGGTTGTCGGTGGCAATCAGGTTATCGAGCACCTCGGCGCCCTTGTTGGGCGTATTGCCGTGTTCCAGCGTCAGGAAACGGCGCATGTCAACGATGGCGTCAACGTGCTCGATCATCATCGGGCACTCTTCCACGCAGGCGCGACAGGTGGTGCACGACCACAGCGTTTCGGCATCCACCAGCGCACCGCCTGCGCGGTTCACGATCGGCCCGTTTGGATGGCCTTCGTGCTCGCCGATCGGCTTGCCGGGATAGGGCGAGCCGTAGTAGCCGGCATCGGTGCCACCGCGCATGCCGATGACCATGTCCTGAATCAGTTTTTTGGGGTTGAGCGGCTGGCCGGCGGCAAAGGCCGGGCACATGGCTTCACAGCGACCGCACTGCACGCAGGCATCAAAGCCCAGCAGCTGGTTCCAGGTGAAGTCAGCGGGCTTTTCAACGCCAAGCTTTGCCTTGTCATCATCAAGCTTGAGCGCCTTGAGGCCGCTGGAGCGCGCCGCGCTGGCGTTATGCGGCGTGCTGAAGCGCTCGGGGCGACGATGCCAGGCCAAGTGCAGGGCGCCGGCAAAGGCGTGCTTGATGGGGCCGCCCCAGGTCATGCCCAGAAACATTTCGGATACGCCCCAGGCCACGCCGACCGCCAGCACCGCTGCCAGAAGCCAGCCCCCGAAGTCCGCCGGCAGGATGCCGGCCACCGGCAGGGTGACGATAAAGAAGCTGGCAGCAAAGGCCAGAAGGCTCTTGGGCAGACGCATCCAGGGGCCCTTCGAGAGCCGCGCCGGCGGGTTGCGCCGACGGTTGGCCACGAACAGCGCGCCGGTAAACATGCAGGCCGTGGCAGCCAGCAATGCCCAGCCGAGAATGCGGCTGTGCAGACCAAAGCCGTGCACGATGATGGCCAGCAGTGCGGCCAGTACAAAACCACCCGCCGTGGCGACGTGGGTTTTGGAGATGTACTTGTCGCGGTCGACGATGTGGTGAAGATCCACCAGGTAGCGACGCGGCATCTTGAGCAGGCCGCCGACCACATCCACCGGAGAGGGCCGCCCCTGACGCCACAGGCGCACACGACGCACGGCGCCAATAACCGTCAGCAGCAGCGCAGAGAAAATCAGAATCGGTAACAGGATATCGAGCATGGCGTCTCTCCTCTCGGAGACACCGTAAGGACCCAGCGTCACGGACCGCGAGGCCCGTGACGCTGCGCTTACAGCGTTATTGTGATCAGAAGTCCTTGCACAACCGCAGCGCATCATAGATGGCAGCATGCGTGTTGCGCGGCGCGGTGCAATCCCCCAGGCGGAACAGCACGAAGCCGTCACCGGACTCGCTCATGCAGGGCTGCGGCTGGATCGCATAGAGCGCTTCGATATCGATCTGGCCCTTGTTGCGCGAGCGTTCCTTGAGGGCGTAGTACAGCGACTCGTTCGGACGTACCCCGTTTTCGACCACCACCTGATCCACCACCCGCTCTTCCTGGGCGCCGGTGTACTCGTTTTCAAGCACCGCCACCAGGGAGTCGCCTTCGCGGTAGACCTTATGCAGCGCGAGATCCGAGGTCATGATCACCTCCTTCTCGTACAGGCTGCGGTAATAGGTCGGGAAGGTCGTTCCCCCCACCGCTGCACCCGGCTTGATGTCGTCGGTGACGATCTCGACGCGGGCGCCCTTGTCGGCCAGATAATCCGCCGCCGACACACCGGAAAACTCGCAGATGGTGTCAAAGATCAGGACGTTCTTGCCGGGCTCCACATCGCCGTTGAGGATGTCCCAGGTGCTGACCACCAGGCTCTTGCCCTTGTCCTCGTCATAGCCCCACTCCGGCACCTGCGAGAGGAACGGATGTCCACCGGTGGCCAGAATCACGACATCCGGGCGCAGATCGGCAATGGTGGCCTCATCGGCTTTCGTACCCAGGCGCTGATCGACTTCCAGACGGTTGAGCTCGAGCTGATACCAGCGGGTAATGCCGGCAATCTGATCGCGCTGCGGCGCCTTCGAGGCAATGGTGATCTGCCCGCCAATCTGGTCGAGGGCTTCAAACAGCGTCACGTCATGACCGCGCTCGGCGCACACGCGTGCCGCTTCCATGCCGGCAGGACCACCGCCGACCACCACGATCTTGCGTTTGGGGCCTTCGCTTTTCTCGATGATATGCGGCAGGCCCATGTATTCACGCGAGGTCGCCGCGTTCTGGATACACAGCACGTCCAGACCCTGGTACTGACGGTCGATGCAGTAGTTGGCCCCGACGCACTGCTTGATCTGGTCCACCTTGCCCATCTTGATCTTGGCAATCAGGTGCGGGTCGGCAATGTGGGCCCGCGTCATGCCGACCAGATCCACGTAGCCGCCTTCCAGAATGCGCTGCGCCTGGTTGGGGTCCTTGATGTTCTGGGCGTGAATGACCGGAACACTGACCACTTCCTTGATGCCCGAGGCCAGGTGCAAAAACGGCTCCGGCGGATAGGACATGTTGGGGATGACGTTGGCCAGGGTGTTGTGGGTATCACAGCCCGAGCCCACGACGCCGAAGTAATCGATCTTGCCGGTGGCATCAAAGTAGGCCGCGATGCGCTTCATCTCTTCGTGATCGAGACCATCGGGGTGGAACTCATCGCCGGTGATGCGCAGACCCACCACGAAATCGTCGCCGACCTCGGCACGCACCGCCTTGAGCACTTCCATGCCAAAGCGCATGCGGTTTTCAAAGCTGCCGCCCCACTCATCGGTGCGCTTGTTGACGCGCGGACTCCAGAACTGATCGATCAGGTGCTGGTGCACGGCAGAAAGCTCAACGCCGTCGAGCCCGCCTTCCTTGGCCCGACGTGCGGCCTGGGCGAAGTCGCCGATAATGCGCCAGATCTCCTCGACCTCGATCGTCTTGCACGTCGAGCGATGCACCGGCTCACGGATGCCCGACGGCGACACCAGCGTCGACCAGTCGTAGCCATCCCAGCGCGAGCGACGGCCCATGTGGGTGATCTGGATCATGATCTTGCCGCCATGCTTGTGCACGGCATCGGCCAGGTTCTGGAAGTGCGGAATGATGCGATCGGTCGACAGGTTGACCGAACTCCACCAGCCCTGCGGGCTGTCGATGGACACCACCGACGAGCCACCACAGATACACAGGCCACAACCGCCCTTGGCCTTCTCTTCATAGTATTTGACGTAGCGCTCGGTGGTCATGCCGCCATCGGTGGCGTGCACCTCGGCATGGGCCGTACTGACCACGCGATTGCGAATCGTATGCTTGCCGATCTGGATCGGCTTGAACAGTGCCTCAAATGCCATATCGACGATCCTCAGTTCCTGGGCGTGACAACAAACAGACCGTGCTCGCAGCCCTCTTCGGCGCCGCTTTGGGTCTGCTCGGCAACCGTGCGCTTATCGCTGCCACGGGCCTCCAGAATCTGGTCCATGGCGCCGGCAAACCAGCCGGTGAACATGTACTCGATCTTTCGATTCACCTTGCCCATCTGATAAACGAAGGCGCTGTGCTCAAGACGCACGCGGGCCGTTGCTTCCTCGAGATCGATCTCTTCGGTGATGAAAAGCCCCCAGCCACGCTGGGAGAGGCGCTTCATGTAGTGCTCGAACACGTCCACGCCTTCCAGACCATGGAGTTCGGCTTCCTTTTCGCACCAGTGCCAGGCGCTCTTGTAGCCGGCGTGGTAGAGAATCTCCGCGTATTTTTCGGCGCCCAGGGCTTCTTCAATGGCCACATGGTTGTTGATGAAAAAATGGCGCGGCACGTAAAGCATCGGCAGGGCATCGGTTGTCCAGATACCGGTTTCGCTGTCGACTTCAATCGGGAGTTCGGGCGCTTGTTTCGTCACGGTCATCTTCCTCAAACTTGTCGTTATTCAAGAGCCGGCCCGGCTCTCAAGGGGCGATGGGAAAGGAAGGCGCAGGCAGTGGTTCAGGCACCGCTGCGCCCCGTAGAGGCTTATTCGCCCCAGACATCCTTCAGGGTGCGGACCCAGTTCTCGCCCATGATCTTTCTGACCTGAGATTCGCTCAGGCCGCGCTTCAAAAGCGCTTCTGTCAGGTTGGGGAATTCGCCGACGGTACGAATGCCCTCGGGATTGATGATCTTGCCGAAGTTGGTCAGGCGACGGGCATAGCCCTTGTCATGCGTCAGCCACTCAAAGAAGTTCTGGTCATGCCCCTGGGTGAAGTCGGTGCCGATACCGATGGCGTCCTCACCCACGATGTTCATGATGTATTCGATCGCTTCGCAGTAGTCGTCGATGGTGGAATCGACACCGTTTTTGAGAAACGGGGTGAACATGGTGACCCCGACAAAGCCGCCGTGGTCGGCGATAAACTTGAGCTCTTCATCGGACTTGTTGCGCGGATGCTCCTTGAGGCCTGACGGCAGACAGTGCGAGTAGCACACCGGCTTTTTGGACTCGAGGATGACTTCTTCGGAGGTTTGGGCACCGACGTGGGAGAGATCGCACAGCATGCCCACACGGTTCATTTCGGCCACGATTTCGCGGCCAAAGCCGGACAGCCCGCCGTCACGCTCATAGCAACCGGTGCCGACCAGGTTCTGGGTGTTGTAGCACATCTGCACGATGCCCACGCCCAGCTGCTTGAAAACCTCGACGTAGCCGATCTGGTCTTCAAAGGCATGCGCGTTCTGGAAACCGAAGATGATGCCGGTCTTGCCCTCTTCCTTGGCGCGGATGATATCGGCGGTGGTGCGTACCGGGCGCACCAGGTCGCTGCACTCGTCCATCAGCTTTTTGGAGGCGACAATATTATCGACGGTTGCCTTGAACCCTTCCCAGACCGAGACGGTGCAGTTGGCCGCGGTCAGGCCGCCGCGTCGCATATCCTCAAGCAGTTCCCGGTTCCATTTGGCGATGATCAGGCCATCGATGATGATGGCGTCGTCATGCAGTTCGGCAGGGGTCATGATCAGGCTCCAGATTGTGGCTAATGCGAGGAGCATATCCCTGCCCCGACATCATCCGACGCCTGGAAACGACGGGGAAAATCCAAAAAGCGTCATTGCCTGTCAAACAGTGTCACTGCAGGCCATGCCCGCACACGCCGTGACAGATAAAACACGGGGCGCCGGACCGTGGCCGTTACCGACCGCCAACAAGCCCACATGAAAAAGGAGCTGCCCGGTGGGGTCAGCTCCTTTTTGCGCGGCGTATCGCAGCCGCCTTCGGGGTGATCGAGCGTCAGCGCGTTAGCGGCACGCTGGCAAACGTCGGCTCGCCCTGGGCGTAGACCAGCGACATCAGCGCACTCGACATCGGCTCGCTGGCAGCAGGCTCAACGGCCACGATCTTGCCCTGCTGCAGGGCCGTGGCGGCGCTGGCGTTGCGGCCATACCAGACATTGCTGCCCGAGCGCTCGCCTCTGGGCGGCACGCCAAAGTATTCGCGATAGCACTTCGAGAAGTGCGGCGTCGACACGAAGCCGCACACCGAGGCCACCTCGATGATCGACAGCGAGGTCTGCTTCAACAGCTGACGCGCGCGCACCAGACGCAGCTTGAGATAGTAGCGAGATGGCGAACAGTGCAGATAGCGCTGGAACAGCCGTTCGAGCTGACGCCGGGAGACATTGACGTAGCGGGCCAGGGTATCAAGTTCGATGGGCTCTTCGAGGTTGGACTCCATCAGCGCCACGATCTCCAAAAGCTTGGGCTGGGTGGTGCCCAGCACATGCTTGAGCGGCACGCGCTGGTGGTCCTGCTCGTTGCGCACGCGCTCGCAGATGAACATCTCGGAGATGCCGGCCGACAGCTCATGGCCATGATCGCGGGCGATCAGATTAAGCATCATGTCCATCGGCGCCGTACCGCCAGAGGCCGTGAACCGGTCGCGATCGATTGAAAATAGTCGCGTGGTCAGCGTGACGTTGGGGAAGGCTTCCTGCATGGAGGCCAGACACTCCCAGTGGATGCTGGCCTCGTAGTGATCCAGCAGCCCTGCCCTGGCCAGTGCCCAGCTGCCCGTACAGATGGCACCAATGCGTCGCAGCTGACGTGACTGCGCCTGCAGCCAGTGCGCGTGTTCACGCGTGACACTATGCTGGGGCGCCACACCGCCGCAGACCACGACCCAGTCCAGCGACAGGGGCACGGTAATCGAGACATCGGGCGTCACCTGCAGACCATCACTGGCACGCACCGGCGCCCCGTTATGGGTCAGGGTGTACCAGCGATAAAGCTCGCGCCCGGCCAGCTGATTGGCCATGCGCAGCGGCTCGATCACCGAGGCCAGCGAAATCAGCGTAAAGTTATCCAGCAATAAGAAACCGATGGTTTGCGGCGTGCCCAGGCCGCTGGCACCCGGTACGGGGCCTGCTTTATGGTCAGGTAACATGGCGTCATGCCTCCTCAACTTTTCCTGCTCTTGTCATTGTTTTGGCAGACTCGTCTACGATCTGTCGAAAACGCGGTTGCCATGAATCATCATGCCTCATGCCGGCTTTAACAGTCGCCTCTTATTTGTCGCTAACAGACACGTATACACGGTTTTATGGACACTGTATCGCCCTCCGAAAGTTGCAAGCGTCGCTTTTAAAACAGTCGATGTCGCAAACAACAGTTGTACCTGACGCGCCGACACCAGGAGCGACACGGGGTTACAGACAAGGGGCAACACCTGACAAACATGGCCCTGACCCAGGGCGCCTTGTTCATGCTCATGCGGCAGGCGCGTCAGTGATACGGCAGTAGTGAAACGAGGGAGAATGGCGCTTTAGCGCTTGCATGCAGGCTGTCCGGTAATGACTCGAACAAACCTGTCGATTTCATCGCGATTGCACAGCCGTACAAATCGGATATGCCGGTACCGCGGGTCTGCCATGGCCGCGACATAACGCCGGCGATTGCGTCGCCAGGTTTTCAGCGTCCAGAGCAGAACGGAATCCCGGCTGAAAAAGCTCTTCCTGAAGCTCTCCCGGTTGCCGGTGCCGGGCCACAGCTCCTGCTGCGTCCAGGCGCGACGCACGGCGCGGGTAATCGCTTGCACCATCGTGCGACAGAACCCGGTATCGACCCAGATCACCATGTCCACATCGCGCCACTTGATCGCGCGGGAGCGATCGAAGTTGCCATCCAACACCCAGCCGGGTGAGGCGGTGAGAACGTCTTCAATCTCTGCGAGAAACTGTGCGTCAGGCTTCTCCTGCCAGTTCGGCAGCCAGAGAAACGCATCCATTTCGATATAGGGCAATGACAGCGCCTCACTCAGCCTGCGCGCCAGCGTACTCTTGCCGGCACCTGTCGTGCCGACCACGTTGATCTTCATCGCGCCTGCCTCTGCCGTCCTTCAGAACCCTCTTCATGAGGCGCCCAAAATATCAGATAGCGACCAGGGCGGCCCTTCAACCTCTCTGCCCCTTAAACCCGAACTGAGGAAAGCAGGGTACGCTTGAGCCCATTAACGACAGAGGCACCTCGCCGCTGTCGCTACTTGCGGCTCAAGGGTCAATACCATGCGCAATCGGCCGGCTCGGCTCACCACCGTGATTCACTTCGCCATTGCCCTGCTCGTCGGGACGCTGCTGGGCAGCATCGTGCAGACCCAGATGAATCTGGCAGCCCTGCAGCAAATGGGTGTGGATATCCCGGTGGCGCAACGCCTGTCGACGACCCTCGGGGATCTGGTGACGTTTTCGCCCGTCTATGCCGCGCTCTTCTCGGTGGGGTTTGTCGTCTCGCAGGGCGTAGCGCTGTGGGTCTCGCACCGGCTCTGGAACGGTCGCCATCAGCCCGTGCTCTGTGCGCTGTTGGCCATGGTAGCGCTATGGGCCACCTTCCATCTGGTCAACCATTTCGCGCCCATGCCAACGCTGATTGCCGCCACCCGCACGACAGCCGGGATGGTAGCCATGCTGTTAAGCGCCGCCATCGCGGGGGTAGTGCTGGCCCTGTTGAGAGATGCCGATCATCGGCGCGTTTCAAGCGGGACCACCAGCACGATGGTGGTGGCCCTGCTCGCAGCAGGGGTTGGGGGCATGGCGCCTGCCTCCAAGGCCATGGCGCAGCCCGAGGCCGCCGATTACCGAATCGAAACCGTCTCCGAGGGGCTGGAACACCCCTGGTCGCTGGCCTTTCTGCCTGACGGGCGCATGCTGGTAACCGAGCGGCCCGGCCGGCTGCGGCTTCTAAGCGCCGAGGGCGACACGCTTACTGCCTCGCTCGAGGGCGTCCCTAACGTTTTTGCCTCGGGCCAGTCCGGGCTTTTCGATGTGCTGCTCTCGCCCGACTTCGCGCAGGATCAGACACTTTTTCTCGCCTACGCCTGCGGCACACCGAGTGCCAATCACACCTGTCTGAGCAGAGCGCGCCTTGATGATGCCGGGCTTGAGCAGGTCGAGGAGATCTTTCGGGTGGATATGGCCAAGCAGGGCGACGCCCACTTTGGCGGTCGCCTGGCGTGGCTATCGGATGGCACGCTGATCCTCACGCTCGGCGATGGTTTTGACTACCGCGAGCAGGCCCAGAATACCGGCAACCATATCGGCGCGATCGTGCGGTTAAACCCGGATGGCAGCATCCCGGCGGACAACCCGTTTGTGAATGATGACACCGCCCGGCCCGAAATCCTGAGCTACGGCCACCGCAACGTGCAGGGTCTGGTCGTGGATGGTGAGGACCGTATCATCGCCCACGAGCACGGCCCGAAGGGCGGCGACGAGATCAACATCATCACGGCCGGCACCAACTACGGTTGGCCGGTCGCCACCACCGGACTCGATTACACCGGCGCCCGTGTCACACCCTTCGAAGAATACCCCGGCATGCAGTCGCCGCTGTATGAATGGACGCCCTCGATCGCCCCGTCCGGCATGACCCGCTATGACGGTGAACTGTTTCCCCAGTGGCAGGGTGATCTGCTCGTTGGCGCACTGGCGAGCAAGGAGGTACGCCGCGTGACGCTCTCGGAAGATGCCACGCAGGCGGAAGATGTCGAGGGGCTCTTTGGCGAGCTTGATGAGCGCATTCGCGATGTACGTACCGGCCCGGAAGGCACGGTCTATCTGCTGACGGATAATCCCGAAGGGCGGATACTGCGGGTGATGCCGGCGGAGTAATTAACGCCCTGATGCTTGCGTCAAAGTGGTCGCCAGCCGAGGGCTGGCGGCCACACCTGGTGGGTCAAAACATCCCTGGATCAATACACCGATCGCACCTGATGTGACACCACCCCGACCACCTCCACATTGGTCAGATCTCCCGTCCACAGCTGGCCATCGAGCCCTTCCAGCACGGGCAGGTTGATGCGATGGGTATAGCGATAGACGTACAGCGCCTCATCGACATTGACTACCACCAACACGCCATCGCGCAGTGACCGCATCTGATCGACGACCAGCCAGTCGCCCTCCTGCCAGGGATCGATGGCCTCATCATCCTGAACCACTTCCGCCAGAAAGGTGAGATGCGAATGTGGGGCAAAAAACTGCTGCCAGCGGTCAGCCGCCGGGTTATAAGCCAGGTCCTGCTCGCCTCTGGGCACCATGGTGGGCATGGGTATTCGATACGCCACGCGCATACGTAATCCTCACTGACATGAAAGGGAAGCGTTGCCACGGGTCGCGCAGACAGGGAAACAACCGCGCCTGTTATGCGGGGTTGATCGGCTCGACCAGCTCGGCGCGATCGTTACCGACCCGATTGGCGTCTCTCGACACCGCCCAGTGCGTGATCATTTTGGCGGGCACCGGCTTGATCAGCGCTCGGATCGTCTCCCGCTCGGTCATGTGCGGGTCGAGCCAGTCCTCGAGACAGTCATCCTCCAGTGCCAGCGGCATCCGGTCATGCACATCCCGCGCCGAGCCGCGGGCATCATGGGTGATGATGGCCAGCCCCGCTTCGCCATCCGGGCGCGTTGACCAGATGCCGGCCAGCCAGATCAGCGCCCGATCCTCCCGACAGATGAAATGCGGCTGCTTGCCGTCCTCCGTCTTGAGCCATTCATACCAGCCATCGGCCGGCACCAGGCAGCGGTGATGAGAGAACGCGCCGGAATAGTATTTCGACGTCGCGACCTTCTCGGCCTTGGCGTTGATGGGGGTGGGCGCCTTCTCCCCCGCCCAGTGCGGGTGATAGCCCCACCAGACGTGTTCAAAACTCGCCGCCGCCTCATCTTCGCGATGCAGGATCACGGGCACATGGGTGCCGGGGGCCACGTTATAGCGGGGCCGCTCGGCGCCATCGATCAGATCGCGCACGTCAAACGACAGCTCTCGAGCTGCTTTCTGACGCTGGGTGAAAAATACGTATCGTCCGCACATGAGTGGAGTGTAGCCCTCGCAGGCCCATGGGAAAGGCACCCCGCGCGTCATCAAATCTCACCGCGCATGGCCTATTCAGGCCGCGACAGATAACATGCTGGTTTTCATGAGTATTTTTGATGACCTTTCTGCATTACCAGCTGATCATTTTTATCTCGGTGCTGTGTCTGACACGGCTTCACCGCACACTCGGCGCGGTCGCAGCCCTTGTCTGGACATTGTGGTCGGTCGCCACGCTTGCAGGGCTGCCCTTCATGGCCGTACAGACCTTCACCGCCTGGATCAGTTGGTACGGCACCCTGTTTTTCCTCAGGCAGAAAGCGCGAGCCGGCAATGCGCCTCAAACCGCCGACAACAAGGCAGCACCCAGCACCAAAAGCACCGCTTCCAGACATCATCTGGTACAGGGCCGCGATCATCACGATGAGCTGACCCATGCGCTCCAGGTCGCCAGAAAGGACCTGATGATCGCCTCCGGCTGGCTGTCCGACCGGGTCGTGAATGATCAGTTTTGTGACCTGCTCGCAAGCGCACTCAAGCGCGGCGTCAACGTCCATATCGCCTACGGCGCGAGTGATCGAGACGGACAGCACACGCTTTCCGACACGGCGCTCAGAGCATTGGAGCGTTTAAAGGAGACGGGCAGGCAGAGTCGCAAGGGCCGGCTGACCATTGTGGATCGCAAGTCGCATGAAAAGTGTCTGATTGTGGATAAGCGCTACGCCATCGTCGGCAGCTTCAACTGGCTGGCGAATGCGCACTATCGGGACAGGGAAACCAGCATCAAGACCCGTGAGAGGCGTGTGGTGAAGGAACTGATGGCGTCGTGCAGGGAGGGAGTAATGAGGAGTACGGAGGTTTATGGTGGAGTTTTAAGGAAAGCGTAGGGCCGCGCGAGATTAGCCTCATCATCGATCAAATAAGACTAAACACCTTCTTTCGATGCTATTACTCGCACCATTCCTAGTGATCAAAACACTTGGCCCTAACACTTTGAAACTCCCGCTTCACACACCCTTCATATATTTATCTAACAAATTTGAAAACTCATCTTTATTAACCCGATTTGATTCATCGCAAACAATAAAGCTTTGTAGTTTTTCAACAGAAACGTCATCAACCCTCAAATGTTTACCGCTAGTAACTCTAGAAAATCTTTTGTCGTACTCACCCCTGCCGATAACTTTACCAGCATCAAGATATGCATATTTTTTCTCCCCTAATCTATTGGTATATTCTATAGATGAAATTACATTCACAGTAAGTGGAACAAAATCTTGCACATATCCATTAGGTGACTTTAACCTTGAATATAAATCGGTAATATCTTCCCTAGAAGCATTACTAAAAAAACCAATACTACCGGATGCTTTAGACATGTATTCTTTACTATAAAAATAATTAGCCAGCACTACATAAAACATGTGCGGCTCTACAAGAGCTTCTTCCTTAATGTATTCTGGCAAACCAGAAGCGTCCTTTACTTTAGAATCGCACATATAATACATTGCAAGATAAACAGTAGAGAACACTCCATCCAAAACAACCGCCCCACCATTGTTTGCGATAACAAAAGCAGGCTGCCCATAATCTCGATCTATATGATTAGATCGATAACCTTCCTCCCAAATATACGAAAAAACAGGCTCATACTCAGCAGCTTGCAAAGCAAGCTGCTTATTAGTCAACTCTTCAAAAGATTTATTTGATGCCCACGATACATACAAGGATGCCAAAGCCGTCATTAGACTTAGAATAGTAATAAATACACTTAATAAACGCATCAACCATACACTCTTGAAGTTTTTTCTAACTCAAAAAAGGTCCGACGTATCTGCGTCGGACCTTTAAAATCATACGGGTACCGGTAAGTGGACTCGAACCACCGACCTACGCATTACGAAAACCACCACGAAAGCGTCAACGCCAGTCTTCTTATATTAAAAAGTCACATATAACCAAAGACAACCAATAAATGTACTTTAAACGCCAGTACTGTTGTCGCTATATTGACACATACGTTTAAAAATATCGCAAGATATTAGGAGCGCAATAAAAAAATCGTTTTTTCAAACCTATTTATTAAAAATAAAATTCATAGAAAAACGATAAATACCTTTTAACTCACCGTAATCTTTCAATCATCTCTTCGAGAAAAGAACCCTAATTTTCAATATAATAGGCGACAAAACCAAGGCAATCTTATAATTATAAAAGTCGACAAAATATTCAAAAATTTTCAAATAAACGAAATCTGTTTAGATCGACTAATTTCGCTGCTTAAACCACTTTTTCCATAAACAAATTTTATAAAACGTTCTTTATCAGACATGATGTCTTTCAACTTCCCACTGCGCATCAAATTAACATAAAGCGCACATGTAGCGGCTTGACAATTGATAGCCTTTTCAGGATTAAACTCTATATCGGTAAAACCATCGTAGTTCATAATTTTTTTTGCGTACTTTGGGTTACTTTCAAGAGCATGTATATAAACCCAGTCATAGAATGCTGTTTTAGGTTCCAAAGGCCATTCATCACCTAAAAAATTAAACCCGGTTAATCTACCAGAGCTTTTAATTCTTTCGTCACGCTTAGCCTCTTTGCTAGTTTTAAAATACAAATCTGTATATGGCCCTCCCTTCTCAAAAACTTTACTTCCCTGAAATATCGATTCAACTGTTATGAACCCTTCTTCGGTTTCGACTTGAAGATTAAAGGCGCTTAAAGCCACACCCAAAGAACTTTCCGATTTGGTCGAAATTTCAAGAAGGTTACGAAATCCATTTAAATATGCCGCCTCATGCAGCTTATTTATATTCTTCCTTTTTTGCGTTTCGGAAAAACCGGGACTCCATTCAAAATCGAAAAAATACCTTTTTACACTTCCTCCTATTTTCTGACCACTGACAAAAACAGGCCGTTTAGCCATCTTTCCATCCTTTTATTTTGCTAATGTGAATAAATTTTGGATATAGGATTTCTGACTTCATAGCAGCTTTCCTTCTTGCTTTTATATCTGGATCAGTCCAGTCGGTTCGCGCAAAAAGAACTTCAAAGTCTATTGCCTGCCGTGCTTCCTCAGAGCTTAATAATATGGCATCATTCGCGTTGGAAACCTTATTTGTAAAAAAAACATTTTCTTCAAAAAGAATAGAGCTATCGATCTGCAACCAAACTGGTTCTTTTATCCTACCCTCTCTCTTTATGCAATATAGCATTGGATGATTATCCAAGAAGGCAAGATGAATATATTGATCTACATCTTTATATCTATCTGCATCGTGGCTCCATTCGTTTCCGCCCGGAATAAATTCGGTTACTCCACGTTGCCTTAACTCCCTTAAAGAACAAAGTCCACCATTCTCTCTAATAGATCGACAATTAGACTTTTCTGTGAAATGCCAAACATGCTGAATACCATATTTTTGTATAACTTCTCTCATTCCTTCCTCACACCTATATTAGATAATATTTACCTCCTTTTTATTCCATATGAAACTTTTTGTAAAGAAATGAAACATTCATACTCGATCAAAAAAATTAATCAATACTAACTATCATTTTATTTTTACCAATAACTAACTCCTTGTTCCCCTGCACCACTTCTCCGCTACCCGTTTTGCGACTCGGTATCCGTTCCTGTCGGCTTTAGACGATCCCGCGTCCTTTGTATCCCGGGCGAAGTCTGCATTATCTCGCCCAGCACATAAGCTTCCTCTAACCGATCAGCATACTGCGAAAAATGCTCGATGACAGCCAGCAGATTTTTCGAGAAGTTTTCTAAAGAATGCCCAAACAAAAAAACCCGGCGCATATGCGCCGGGCCTTTTGAAATCCTGCGGGTGCCGGTAAGTGGACTCGAACCACCGACCTACGCATTACGAATGCGTTGCTCTGCCAACTGAGCTATACCGGCGAACCCGAGGTGGATTCTAGCGCTGGCTTGTTGCCTTGCCCAGCCCCTGTGTCAGAGTAGGCGCCCTTTGTTCGACTTCGGAGCGCCCATGGCCCCTGTCATCACCACCCTGCTCTTTATCGTGACGGCGCTGGCCGAGATCGTCGGTTGCTACCTGGTCTATCGCTGGTGGGTGCTGAGTCACAGCGTCTGGTGGCTGGTGCCGGCGGCGGTGTCGCTGGCGCTGTTTGCCTGGCTGCTCACCCTGCACCCGGCCGCCAGCGGGCGCATCTATGCTGCCTACGCCGGGGTTTATCTCATTACCGCGCTGGGGTGGCTGCGCCTGGTGGATGGCCAGTCGCTGCAGATGAGTGACTATCTGGGCGGCGGGCTGGCGCTGGCCGGCGCCCTGGTCATCATGGTGGGGTATCAGGCTCAGTCCTGATCACGCACGAGCAGATGCACCAGCAGCCACACCACCACGGCAGCCAGCGCAAACACGATGACCGTGAGCTGCACCGGCAGCGGCCAGTGCATGAAAGCCCAGTTATCCTGCAACAGGGCACCAAAGAGATAGCCCGCCAGCAGCAGCAATGCGCCCAGGGCGCAGCTTCGTGTGAGAAGGGTCATGCCTGTCTCCTGCTACCATGAACCGTTATCGTAGGGGGCGCACCACGCCCCCGCCAGCGTTCGGTGACGCCGAATCGCTCCCCTGGACACCACCGATGACACTGTCTCGACCATGACCACACCCTCTCACGATCCCAACCGCCGCCGCGCCTTCCGGCCCCGCTGGCAGCGCCAGGGCCATCATCCGGACTATCGCTTTTCGCTGGCCAATGAGCGCACCTTCCTGGCCTGGATTCGCACCGCGCTGGCCTTCATGGCCGGTGCCGTGGGTATCTATCAGTTCGCGCCGGATGTCGCCACGCCCTGGGCGCGCGAGGCGGTCGCGGTGCTGCTCTCGACCGCCGGCGCCGGACTCTCTCTGGCGGCCTATCGCCGCTGGGCGGGCAACGAGCGCGCCATGCGCACTGATGCCGCCCTGCCCTATACGCGGCTTTTGTTGATTCTGGCGCTGTTTGTTGCGGCCGTGGCGCTGGTGCTGGGCCTGCTGCTGATGTGGGGCTAGCCGCATGCTCAAGCCTGAACCGGCGCTTGATCGTGACCCCGGCCTGCAGCCCGAGCGCACCGGCCTTGCCTGGTCGCGTACCGCCTTTGTGATGCTGCTGCTCTCGGCGCTGTTGCTGCGCGGCGGGTTTGCCCATCACGAACCGATGCTTGCCTGGGCGGGCGTGGCCCTACTGGTCACTACCGGCGCCACCTATGCCTGGGCGGGCGTGCGCCTTCGGGTGATCACCCTCAGCAGTGCGCCTGTTACCGTGTCGGCCACCTGGGCCATGCGGGTGACGGCACTGACCGTCGCCCTTGTAGGTGTGGGTCTCGCGGCAAGCGTGCTCTATCACGGGGAACTGCTTGCCCGTCTCGGGGCGCTCATGCACTAAAGGATGGCCGGACGAGCCATCATGACGCTTGAACCCTGCCGGGCGGCAGGCGTTAAATCGGGGAACCCTTTTCGCTGCCACGGAGCACCCTCATGGCCCGGCACGTCAGTTGTGACGATATCCGCACCCGCTTTTCCCACGCCATGTCCGACATGTACCGCGCCGAGGTGCCCCAGTACGGCACGCTGTTAAAGCTCGTCGCCGATATCAACGCGCAGACGCTCTATCACAACGCTCACGGACAGGACGCCCTGACCGACCGCGGCGGCAGCGAGCTGGCGCGCATCGAGATCGAGCGCCACGGCGCGATTCGCCTGGGCACGGCGAGTGAGCTTTACACCATACGCCGGGTATTCGCGGTGATGGGCATGTTCCCGGTGGGCTATTACGATCTGGCGCCGGCCGGCATGCCGGTGCACGCCACCGCCTTTCGCCCGGTGGAGGATGACGCGCTCAGCCAAAATCCGTTTCGGGTGTTCACCTCGCTGCTGCGCCTGGAGCTGATCGAGGATGAGGACCTGCGCGAGCGGGCCGCGGCCATTCTGGAGCGCCGGCAGATCTTCACTGACCGCCTGTTGACCCTGCTGGATAGATTCGATGCCGAAGGCGGACTGAATGATGAGGACGCTACTGCCTTTGTGATCGAGGCGCTGGAGACCTTTCGCTGGCACAGCCACGCCACGGTCGATGCCGACACCTATCACGCCTTTCATCAGGCCCACCGGCTGATCGCCGATGTGGTGTGCTTTCACGGCCCGCACATCAACCACCTCACGCCACGCACACTGGACATCGACGCCACCCAGCAGGCCATGCCCGAGTGGGGCATCACCCCGAAGGCGACCATCGAAGGCCCGCCGCGGCGTGATTGCCCGATCCTTTTGCGCCAGACCAGCTTCAAGGCGCTGGAGGAGCCGATCGTCTTTCCTGCCGAGCATGTCGATGAGAGCGGCGGCGAGGCCGGCGAGGAAGCCGGCACCCACACGGCGCGCTTTGGCGAGATCGAGCAGCGCGGTGCAGCGTTGACCCGGCGCGGTCGCCGGCTGTACGACCAGCTGCTGGCCGCCTCACGGGAGGCCACCCACGGCCTGGAAGGCGAGATTCATCAGCGCGCGCTGGCGGAGGCCTTTCATGACTTCCCCGATGACGAGGCGACCCTGCGCCGCAAGGGGCTGGCCTGGTTTGACTATCAGTTGGCCGACGGCGCCCGTGTGGCAGACCCGGCAAGCCTGCCCGGCGAGCGCGACGCGCTCATCGAAGCGTTGATCGAGCAGGGCGTGATCCGGGCACGGCCGATCACCTACGAGGATTTTCTGCCGGTCAGCGCCGCGGGCATCTTTCAGTCCAATCTGGGCGAGAGCAGCGCGCAGCACTACGCCACCACCGACAGCCGTGGTGACTTTGAAGCTGCGCTCGGGGTCGCGGTGGAAGACGAGTTTGCCCTCTACGAGCAGCGCAGCGAACGCTCGCTTGCGGCCTGTCTGGCGGCACTGGGGCTGTCGCGCGTTGCCTGAGATCAAAGCCTGAATACCGGGCCGCTCGTCACGTGACGAGCGGCCTTCTGCCTGCGTTAAAGCCCTGTCAAGCAGGCTCTCCTATGCTGAAGGTCAGCTGGGGTCACCGAGGCACGCTCCTCGTCTCGCCGATCCCGTTATCTGTTGCCACGGGGACATGCCATGAACGACATTCCTGCCGAACACCGCCTGGATAGCACGCTGGATCTGATGGGCGAGGGCTATCTCTACATTGGCAATCACTGCCAGAAGCACGACAGCCCCATCTTCAGGGCCCGCATTCTGTTTGAAAACACGCTGTGCCTGCGCGGCGCCGAGGCCGCAAAACTTTTCTACAACACCGAAACCTGCCGGCGCGAGGGTGCGGCGCCGGTGCGTCTGCAGAAAACGCTCTTTGGCGCGGGCGGCGTGCAGGGGCTCGATGGCGAAGCGCATCGCCATCGCAAGGCGATGTTCATGGATCTGATGTCACCGGAGGGTATCGATGCGCTGGTCGCGCGGGTCAATACCGAGTGGCAGCGCGCGCTGAGTCAGTGGGAAAAGAGCGCAGAGGTGGTGCTGTTCAAGGAGTGTCAGTTCATTCTCTGTCGCGCCGTGTGCGCCTGGGCCGGCGTGCCGCTGCCCGAAGAAGACGTCGAGCGACGCACCCATCAGCTGGCCGCGATGATCGACGGCGCCGGCACCGTTGGCCCGCGCCACTGGCAGGCGCGCCGCAGCCGTACTGACGCCGAGAACTGGATCGGCAAGCTGGTCGAGAAGATTCGGCGCGCCCCCGAGGATTATGAAGACGGCGAGACAGACAGCGCGCTGATTCGCTTTTCGCTGCACCGCGATGAGCACGGCGAGCTGCTGCCGATTCACGTGGTCGCCGTGGAAATCCTCAACGTGCTGCGCCCGACGCTGGCCGTATCGCGCTACATGGTCTTCATCGCCCACGCCCTGCACCGCTGGCCGGAGACCCGCCCGGCACTTGACGATAGCGAGGCCGTCCACGCCTTCGTGCAGGAAGTGCGTCGTTACTATCCGTTCTTCCCGGTGGCGGCGGCCCGGCTTCGCCAGGACACGCAGTGGCAGGGCTATTCACTGCCCGGCGGGACGCGCCTGCTGCTGGATCTGTACGGCACCAATCATGACCCCGAGGGCTGGGAGGCGCCCGAGACCTTCAATCCCGAGCGTTTTATGAATCGTGAGGTGGATGCCTGGCAGCTGATCCCCCAGGGCGGAGGTGATCATCACATCAACCACCGCTGCCCCGGTGAGTGGATCACCATTCGCCTGATGGAAGAGACGGTAAAGTGGCTGGGCAGCATGCACTGGCAGGTGCCCGAGCAGAATCTCGAGATCGATCTAAGCGAGATCCCGGCCCTGCCCGAGAGCGGCATGATCCTTCGCGAGGTGCGCGCCCGACGGTAGGCGCAGCCCTGGCACGGCGATGCCCTTGATCACTGTAGGCCCTGATGACTACGGCTCTTGGTCACTACAGCCCCTGATAAGGGTTGTCGTCGATCTCATCCGGCAGGGCCGCGTCCTCGTCGTCATGCACGCTGATGACCATACACGAGGCAATGTGGCTGACCTTGTGCGAGACGCTGCCCATGATCATGCCGCTCCAGTCGCTCAGGCCACGGCTGCCGATCACGATGACCTGTACGCCCAGTACATCGGCCTCATGGGCGATGACCCGCGCCGGGTCGCCGTGGCGGCCGTGGGTTTCGATGCGTCCGTCAAAACGGCGACGAAGGTGGGCCTGAGATTGCTCCAGCACCTCCCTGATCTGCGTTTCGGCGTTTTCCGGCGACGAGGCCGCGATGGCCTCCTGAAGGCTGAGCAGGCTGCCGTGATGCAGGTGCGGCAGCAGCTCGCGCACGTATAAAAGGTGCAGGGTGGCCTTTGGCGCCGCCAGCTGCGCGGCGATGCTCAGGGCCTTGAGGGCATGAACCGAACCATCCACGGGTACGAGCAGTGAGGTAAACATGGCGCATCCTCCGGTGGCAGGGATGGCGCCAGAGTGCGCCATCAGACCCGGTCAGCATCCAGCAACGCGTCCCGGCCCTGTTTGATCGTGATCAATTGCGCGCGCGATGGCGCCTGGACCTTGGTCGCGCAGGCCTGCAACTGATTAACGATTGCCCTCGCGCAGCGTCACCATCCGCGGCCGGCCAAGCAGGATACCGGTCACGGTCTGCACCCCCAGAAGCACCAGCAGCAGGATCATCGATACCCCCCACCCGCCGGTCACCCCCTGCAGCGCACCGAACAGCAGCGGGCCGCTGGCGGCCAGCAGATACCCCACGCTCTGCGACATGCCCGAGAGCATTGCGGCGTGCTGCGCCTTGTGCGTGCGCAGCACGATCATGGTGAGTGCAAAGCTGAAACAGCCGCCCTGGCCGGCGCCCAGCAAGATGGCCCACAGTGCGGGTGCCAGCGTCGGCGCCAGCAAAATCCCTGCAAGGCCAGCGGCGATCAGCAGACACATGCCCAGCACCAGCAGGCTGTGATGGTGCATGCGCGCCGCGATGCGGGCGATCACGTAGCTGGCCGGAATGCTCATCAGATTGAGCAGCGACACCATGTTGCCGGCCATCGTGGTCGATACGCCCGCACTGATGGCCACCGACGGCATCCAGGTCTGCAGGGTGTAAAACCCGAGTGACTGCATGCCCATGAATATGGTCAGCATCCAGGCGACCTGGCTTTTGAATAGCGCCGTCATGCGCACCGGCCCACCCGTTTGAGGCTGCACTGCGCGACGAAAGGCCAGCCAGAGCCAGCAGAGCGCGGCGACCACGGCAAGCGAGGCCCACAGCCGCACCGGAGTCGACCAGTGGCCGGTAGCCTGCAGCAGCGGCACCGCCGTCCCCGCCGCCAGCGTCGCGCCGATGCCCATCACCACCGTATAAAGCCCCATGGTCTGCCCCAGCCGGTCGGGGCGGTCACGCTTGACCAGACTCGGCATGAAGACGTTGCCAAAGGCGATCCCCAGGCCGGCCAGCAGCGTTCCGACCAACATGACGGGGAAGTGCTCGACACCGCGCAGCACGCTACCCAGCGCCACGGCAAGCAGCGCCAGCGCAATGGCCCGATCCAGCCCCAGCCGGGCCGAGAGCGTCGGCGCGAAAGGCGAGAGCAGCCCGAAGCAGAGGATCATGCCGGTGGTCAAAAGGCTCGCCGCACTGGCCCCGATCTCAAGGGACGCCATGATCGGCTCGAGCACTGGGCCGATGACCACAATGGGCGCACGCAGGTTGATGGCGGCCAGACCAAAGGCCAACAGCCACAAAAGGGAAACGGACAGACGTGGAACACGCAACATTAGGCCTGGGCACCGGTAGACAAAAGAACGAGAGGCGCAGTCTAGCACCGTGGCGCGCGCTCACGGCCCCGCCTGCCCTTACCCACCGTCACAAAATTTACAGACACTGGACCGGGCACGTCGGGAAGGCGTTGCTACGCTGAAGGTAATCATGGCCCTGCGCCGGCATCAGCGTCGGGCCGTTCACCGCTCCATGTTTGATGCGAACTCCTCGAGGACACATCATGACCCAGACGACCCGAGCGCCGATCGAGACCGCCGAAGGCGCTCATACCCGCGAATGGCTGCGCCGCTTTCAGCGCGTCCGTAACGCCAGTGAAGCCCTGTGTGCGCCGCTGGAAACCGAGGACTACATGGTCCAGAGCATGTCGGATGTCAGCCCGCCCAAGTGGCATCTGGCCCATGTCAGCTGGTTCTTCGAAGCCTTCATCCTCTCGCCCTATCTTGATGACTATCAAACGCCCGACCCGGCGTATGACTTCCTGTTCAACTCCTATTACGAGACCCACGGCAAGCCTTTCCCGCGTCATCTGCGCGGCACCATCTCACGTCCGACGGTGGCGCAGGTCTATCAGTTTCGCGCCCATATCGATCAGGAGATGGAACGACTGCTGAGCGCACCGCCTGCGGAGCATCTCGACGAGATCATCGACCGCCTCGAGATCGGCCTGCACCACGAGCAGCAGCATCAGGAGCTGCTGGTGATGGACATCAAGCACATCCTCTCCTGCAACCCGCTGCATCCGATTTATCGTCAGGATATCCGCGAGCGGCTGCTGGCGGATGCCGACCAGGCGCCGGCAGACCAGACCTTCAATGACAAGGCACCGCGCTGGCACCGCTACGCCGCCGGCGTGCGCCAGATCGGCATCGACTATCCCACCGAACCGGCGCGCGAGCATGACGGTCAGGGCTTCGTGTTTGACAGCGAAACGCCGCGCCACCGCCAGTACGTGGCCGAGTTCGAGCTGGCCGACCGACCGGTGACCAACGCCGAGTTCATCAGGTTCATCGAGGACAACGGCTACTCACGCACCGAGCTGTGGCTGTCGGACGGCTGGAGCACGATCCACAGAACCGGCTGGCAGGCGCCCGAGTACTGGGAGAAGGTGGATGGCCGCTGGCACACCATGAGCATGGGCGGACTGGTGCCGCTCGATCCCGATGCCCCGGTGTGTCACTTAAGCTTCTATGAGGCCGACGCCTACGCCCGCTGGGCCGGCGCCCGCCTGCCCACCGAGGCCGAGTGGGAAACCGCGGCGGATGATCAGCCCATCAGGGGCAACTTCGTGGAAAACGACCTGCTTCAGCCCGCCGCTCAGAATGAGCGTGCCGGTGACGGTCCGCAGCAGCTTTATGGTGATGTCTGGGAGTGGACCGGCAGCGCCTTTCTGCCCTACCCGGGCTTCACGCCGCTGGAAGGCAGCCTTGGCGAGTACAACGGCAAGTTCATGTCCGGCCAGATGGTGCTGCGCGGCGGCTGTTGTGCCACGCCCGGCGACCATATCCGGGCGAGCTATCGCAACTTCTTCCCGCCTCAGGCGCGCTGGGCCTTTTCCGGCATCCGACTGGCGCGTGATGTCTGACCCTGTCCGGGCCGCTTGCGACAAAAGCGGCCCGGTCTGAATCCCCTGAGCTCTGGAACTCCTTAAAAAGGACCGGCTGTCATGTCACAGGCACTTTCCTCTGCGTTCTCCTCTCCGAGCAATCGTCACCGGGTACAGTTTCACGATCAGCTTGCAGATCCTGCCAGCGAGCAGAGCCTGCTGGAGGCGATCACGGTCGGGCTGACCGATTCGCCGCGCTGGATCTCGCCCAAGCACTTTTATGATCACCGCGGTTCCGAGCTCTTTGATCAGATCTGTCAGCAGCCGGAGTACTACCCCACCCGCACCGAGGAAATGATTCTGGAGCGCTCGGTAGATGCCATCGCGGACTGCGTGGGCGAGGATATCGATCTGATCGAGCTGGGCAGCGGCGCCTCTCACAAGATCCGGCTGCTGCTCGATGCCCTGCGTCCGCATCACTATGTGGGTGTGGATATCTCGCGTGACTTCCTGCTGGAAAGCACCCAGCGCCTGGCCGATGACTACCCGTGGCTGTCGGTCCATGCCCTGTGCGCCGACTTTACTGCGCCGTTCAGCCTGCCCGCGCTTGAAGGCGACGCCCGCCCGGTGGTGTTCTTCCCCGGCTCCTCCATCGGCAACTTCACCCCCCGCGAGGCCGGCGAGCTGCTGGAGCGTGTGCATGACCAGCTGCCGCCCGGCGGCGGGCTTCTGATCGGGGTGGATCGCATCAAGGACCGTGACCGCCTTGAAGCCGCCTACAACGACGCCGCGGGCGTGACGCGCGAGTTCAATCTCAACCTGATCCATCGCCTGCGCGATGAGCTGGGCGCCGAGGTGTCACCGACGGATTTCGAGCATCTGGCCTTCTACAACGAGGCTGCCTCGCGCATCGAGATGCATCTGGTCAGCCAGCGCGACCAGACCTTCACCCTGGACGAGCAGACCATTGCCCTGAAGGCAGGCGAGCACATTCATACCGAAAACTCGTGGAAATACAGTCGCGAAGGCTTTGAGAAGCTGGCCGGTCATGCCGGTTTTACCCCACGGAAGCACTGGTGTGACGACCAGGCGCTTTTTGACGTGCACTACTTCGAACGCTCGGCTTGAGGGAGCGCAGGATGTCAGCGATACCAGACCGGAAGACGAACCAGCCGTGTGGCACGCCCTTTGGAGTGAGCCCGGAGCGCTATCAGGCCCTCGATGAGCAGGTCGAGACCCTGCTGCGTCAGATGACGCTGGAGGAGAAGATCGGCCAGATGAACCAGGTGGCCGGCAGCCGTGATACGACCGGGGCACCGGCCAATACCGAGATCGAGGAGGACGTGCGCACCGGCCGGGTCGGCTCGGTGTTCAACGCCTTTGGGGTCGAATTCACCCGTGAGCTGCAGCAGCAGGCGGTAGGGCATTCGCGGCTGGGCATCCCGCTGCTCTTTGGTTATGACATCATCCATGGCTTTCGCACCATCTTCCCGATCCCGCTGGCGCAGGCCGCCAGCTGGCACCTGGAAGGCATCGAGCAGGCCACCCGCATCATGGCCGTTGAAGGCGCCGCGGCCGGCGTGCACTGGACGTTCGCGCCGATGGTGGATGTCGCCCGCGATCCGCGCTGGGGCCGGGTCATGGAAGGTGCCGGAGAAGACGTGCTTTTGACCTCGCTGATCGCCCGCGCCCAGGTACGCGGCATTCAGGGCTCTGATCCGGACGCGGTCGATACCCTGGCCGCCTGCGTCAAGCACTACGCCGCCTATGGTGCCGCCGAGGCCGGGCGCGAATACAACACCGTCGACATGTCCGAGTGGCGCTTGCGCGAGCACTACCTGCCGCCCTTCAGGGCCGCGCTCGAGGAAGGCTGCGCCACCGTCATGACGGCGTTTAACACCCTCAATGCCATCCCGGCCACCTGCCACCCGCTGCTGCTCGATCAGATCCTGCGTCGTGAGTGGGGCTTTGAGGGCATGGTGGTCACCGACTACACCGCCATCATGGAACTCGAGCAGCACGGCGTGGCGGCGGATGCCGCCGAGGCGGCCCGCAAATCGGTCAACGCCGGCGTCGACATGGACATGCAGTCCAGCTATTTCATCGACACACTGAGTGAACTGGTCCGCTGCGGTCAGGTCAATGAGGCGCGCATCGACGAGGCTGCCCGCCGGGTGCTGTGGCTCAAGGCCGCGCTGGGGCTGTTTGACGATCCATACCGCTACGCCGATGAGGCGCGCGAAACGCAGTGCATTCTCACCGATGAACACCGCCGCGCCGCCCGCACGCAGGCGTGTGAGTCGATGGTACTGCTCAAAAACGAGGGCTTTGTGCTGCCGCTGTCCGATCAGCACCAAAAGGTCGCCCTTATCGGCCCACTGGGCAACACGCCGCGCCTGCTGGGTTCATGGCGGGCCGACGGCGATCACGACGACACCGTGACGCTGCGCGAGGGCATCATTAATCGCCTCGGCGAAGACGCAGTGATCCTCTGCGCCCAGGGGGTATCCAACGAGATCGGCGATACCGATACTTCCGGTATCGAGGACGCACTGGAGCTGGTGCGCCAGGCCGACGCCGTGGTGCTGGCGCTGGGCGAAGACGAGGCCCATGCCGACGAGGCCGCCAGCCGCGCCGATATCGGCCTGCCGGGGCCGCAGCTCGAACTGGCCCGCCGCGTACTGGCGGAGGCCGGCGACACGCCCGTCGCTACGGTGCTCTTCAACGGCCGCCCGCTGACGCTGACTGAACTCGATGACATGGCTCCCGCCCTTCTGGAAGCCTGGTGGCCGGGCACCGAAGGCGGCAACGCGGTGGCCGATGTGCTGTTCGGCGACGTGAACCCCTCCGGCAGGCTGCCGATGAGCTTTCCGGTCAGCGTCGGTCAGATCCCGATCTACTACAACGCCTTCAACACCGGCCGCCCCAAGGGCGTCGACCCCAAGTACGCCTCGCAGTATCTGGACATCCCCAACGCCCCGCTCTATCCCTTCGGCTTCGGGCTTTCCTACACCACGTTCGAGTACGGCGCGATCAAATCCGCCTGTACGGAGATTGGCCTGGAGGACACGCTCGAGGTGAGCCTCACCGTGACCAACACCGGCGAACGTGACGGCATCGAAGTGGTACAGCTCTATCTGCAGGACGTACATGCCAGCGTCGTGCGCCCGATTCGCGAGCTCAGGGACTTCCAGCGCCTTTCGCTGGCGCCGGGACAGAGCGAGCGTGTGACCTTTCGGATCACACCCGAGATGCGCAGTTTCCTGAACGCCGGACTCGAACGCGTGCAGGAACCCGGGCTTTTCCGGGTCCAGATCGGCAGCAGCTCGGCAAGCGGTGAGGAGATCGAGTTCCGGGTAGCGTGACCGAGATGATGGCTCATCAGAAAAGGCCGCCCTGCACTATTGCAGGGCGGCCTTTTCATTGAGCGATGATGTGCGGGCTCAATGATTCAGATAGCGCATCAACGCACCGATGCCGAACTGCTGTCTCAGGCAGACACGTGAGAGATCAATCCCCTGCATGGCGCATCTCCTTTTATCTTCTCGAACATCGCCACAATGTGAGTCTCAGCCATTAGCCCAGGCGGGGTCGCCATTGATGCGCAATCAGCGTACCCTCCCGCGTCGATACATGTTGCGGCCATATACGCTCTGGCCACACACCGTCTGTCCGGTGCCATGCCCGGACTCATCTGCGATGGAACATCTCATGGTTCGACTGATTCGCGCACATGCCCGCACCCTGCCGGCGCGTCGTCTTTCTTCTGCCCTGCTCGCGGCACTGCTGTGGATTGCCGCACTGACCCTGATGCTGGGCGTCTGTCTGTCTCCGCACGCCGAAGCGGCCGATACAACCGAACCGTCGGCACTGGACCGGATCATCGAGCGCGGCACGCTCAGGGTAGGCACGACCGGCGATTACAAGCCTTTCAGCTATCGCACCGGTGATGATCGTTTTATCGGTCTTGATCCGGACATGGCCGCCGACCTTGCCAGAACGCTGGGCGTCGAACTTGAGCTGATACCCACCAGCTGGCCCACCCTGATGAAAGACTTTCAGGACCACCGCTTTGATATCGCCATGAGCGGTATTTCGGTCAACCTTGATCGCCAGAAGGCCGTCTGGTTTTCCGTACCCTACCAGCGCGATGGCAAGACCCCCATCGCACTGTGCGAGCATCAGGCGGACTACCAGACCCTTGAGCAGATCGATCAGCCCGGCGTTCGCGTCATCGTCAATCCAGGTGGCACCAACGAGCGTTTTGCACGCGACAATCTGCAAAAGGCCACGATTGTTGACTACGACGACAACGTCACCATTTTCGATCAGATCGTGCAGGGCAAGGCGGATCTGATGATGACGGATGCCATCGAAACGCGTCTGCAGGCCAACCTGCATCCCGAACTGTGCGCCATCCATCCCGACAAGCCGTTCAACTTTTCCGAGAAGGCCGTCCTGCTTCCGAAGGACATGGACCTCAAGCTTTTCGTTGACCAGTGGTTGCGCCAGCTCAAGGAAAGCGGCGCGTTTGACGAGCAACTCCAGCACTGGCTGGATTACGACTGGCCGCTCAAGGCAGGCTGACGGGCACAGGCACGCTCATCCCGCCCGAAAGGGTCGCGGCAAGGCGTGATAAAAGCGCTCCCCGCCACAGGGAACGCTGCTATTGAACCGTCAGGGCGTCAGGCCTGTATGGTGCGCTGGGACTGCTCGCCCAGCCCCTCGATGCCCAGCCGCATGGTCTGCCCCGGACGCAGATACACCTTCGGGGTCTGCCCCATGCCCACACCGGGCGGTGTTCCGGTCGAGATCACATCGCCGGGTTGCAGGCTCATGAAGCGGCTGAGATATGCCATCAGATGCGCCACGCCAAAGACCATGGTGCTGGTCGAGCCGTTCTGGTAGCGATGCCCGTCCACCTCCAGCCACATGGCAAGATTGCCCGGATCACCGATCTCATCGGCCGTCACCAGCCAGGGGCCGAGCGGGCCAAAGGTATCGCAGCCCTTGCCCTTGTCCCAGGTGCCGCTGCGCTCAAGCTGGAACTCGCGCTCGGAGATATCGTTGACGACGCAATAGCCGGCCACATGGTCCATGGCATCAGCTTCGTCGATGTAGCGCCCGGGCTTGCCGATCACCACACCCAGCTCGACCTCCCAGTCGGTACTGCTGGAATCACGGGGGATCTCGATGTCGTCATTGGGCCCACAGATGGCGCTGGTCCACTTGCTGAACACCACGGGCTCGGCCGGCAGCTCGGCGCCGGCTTCGGCGGCGTGATCAGCGTAGTTGAGCCCGATGCAGATGAACTTGCCAACCCGCCCCACGCAGGGACCGATGCGCGCGCCCTCCTGAACCTTCGGCAGCGTCTCTACATCCAGCTGTGACAGCCTGGCAAGCTGCTCGGGCAAGAGGGCCTCACCGGCAATATCATCCACGTGACCGGACAGGTCCCGCAGGCTGCCATCAGCCGCCACGATCCCTGGTTTTTCAAGGCCCTTCGGCCCGAAGCGCAATAGTTTCATGCCGTTCTCCATGGTGAAGTGATCAAATCCATAGCGGTGATCAGTTGACCAGCCGCCGTCGATCATATGCGTGGTGCCGGTAATAAGGCAGCCTCATCGCCGGCAAGCCAGGCCATCAGGGCGGCCACTTCCTCGACGCGCCATGGCAGTGCATCTGGATGATGTCATCACCCTCTTTTTTGATCGTTAAAAAAGCGCCTCACTTATCCCATGTTCATGACATCGGGGCCTGCGAATCGAGAAAATACTCCCGATAGCCATCCCTCTGGTTCGCAACGCTTTATGGTGGCTGGAAGCCGCTCATATTAATAACCTGGGTTAAGGAAGCCAGGGGGTCATTGACGGTAGCCTCCTGACCTAAAGCGTGATATCAATGCCTGAACTTCTCCTTGCGTTATACAACCTTGCGTCATGAAAGGGGCTATTGCTCCCTTGGGTACGCTCTTGAATCGTTCAACGCAGGCATCTCCCCCTCACTTCTTTATCAGACACTCGAACCGCTTGCGGTGCACAGAAGGCAGAGGAACATGAAAGACCTGAACCGTGTATTCAAACACTATCAGCAGCAGGTCAGCGGCAAACATTCCCTGCACCCGCATTCCGTTCAGGAACAGGGTAATGATGCTGACCCTGAAGAGCCGGCAAGCTTTGACGAGATCGCCCAGCGGGTCCTTATTCCTGCCATGGAGTGGGCGCGCGATATCGCCAGTGGCAATCACTATGCCAGCGAGATTCACGTGCACTGTCAGGACGAGTCGGGTACGCGCAATATCGAGTCGGTGGAGTTTCATCTGCTGCCGGTGCAGCACGTCACCATGAAAAAGGGTTTCACCAACCTCAACCATTTGCGTATCAGCCATGATCCCGATCATGACGGTCTGCGCATTGATCGAAGCTTCATGAAACAGCATCGCCATGAAGAGCAGGGTGAATCCTGGATTTCCTGTGAGGATCTGACCCGGGACAGGGTGCAGGACATCATCGCGGACTTCATTGAGGTAGTGCTGGCCAACCAGCTCAACAATGAATCCGACCCCAGCCTGGCGTCGTTCTAACCCTCTTTTTTTCTCCCTTCCGGCCGTTATTCCCTTTCCAGGGCGTTTTTTGCCATCAGCGCAGGAAACGCCCCCTGGCTTGAATGGCTGTCAGACACACCATGCCAGGCTCGGGCGTCATCCAGGCCCCTGCTGCGGTCATGTTGTGCACTTCTGACGCTATAGTTAAAAGCCGACTGGCATATAAAAACTTTTTCTTATTCCTTTAAGGAAGGTTGCGGTACGCTAGACGTATTCGGCGCCCATGGGCGCATTGCTTTTTCAGGAGAAGCACATGACGGCTTTCAAGACACTGGCCCGGACGCTGGCCATCACGTCGCTGGGAATGACGACACTTATGGGCGCAGCCACGGCGGCGCAGGCCGACACACTGCGCGTGGGCATGTCCGGTAGCTACTATCCCTTTACCTTCGTGGAGCGTGACAAGCTGCAGGGTTTTGAAGTGGATGTGCTCAACGCCATCGGCGAGCAGACCGGCGATGACATCAAGTTCGTCACCGCCAGCTTCTCCGGTCTGGCCGGCATGCTGGATTCCGGCCGTGTGGATACCATCGCCAACCAGATCACCATCACGCCGGAGCGCCAGGAGAAATACGCCTTCTCCGAGCCCTATGTGTATGACGGTGCCCAGGTGGTGGTCCGCAAGGGCAACGACAGCATTCACGGGGTCGAGGATCTCAAGGGCAAGACGGTCATCATGAACCTGGGCTCGAACTACGAGACCCTGCTCAAATCGCTGCCCTACGCCGATGAGATCAATCTCAAGACCTACGAGTCCAACATCGAGCAGGATGTGGCCCTGGGCCGCGCCGATGCCTTCGTGATGGATCGCACCAGCGCCTCACAGGTGATCAAGGACAAGCCGCTGCCGCTGCAGCTGGCCGGTCAGCCCTTCTCGAGAATTGAAAACGCCCTGCCGTTTCGCAATGATGACGCCGGCCGCGCACAGCGCGACCGCGTGAACGAGGCCCTTGATACCCTGCGCGATAACGGCACGCTCAAGGAAATCTCGGAGAAGTGGTTTGGCAACGACATCACCAGCCTGCCGAGTGCCGAACAGTCGGAAAAGACCGGCAGCGACACCTGATCAGGACTATGATCTGCCCATATGGCCCCGGCATGTCCGGGGCGTTTTGTTTTCCACCCTTCAGGTGCCTCGCGGGCTGTTAACGCGGGTCGCTCGTTTTAAAGCACATCGCCATGCAAGCACTCAACCTTGATTACATGCTCGGGCTGGTGCCCATCCTGCTGGGCTATCTCCCGCTGACCCTGGGCATGGCCGCCGCGGGCATGGTCTGTGCCCTGATACTCTCATGCGCCCTGGCCGTCATTCGTGTCTCCCGCCTGCCGGTTTTAAATCAGGCCGCCCAGGTCTTCATCTCGTTTTTCCGCGGCACGCCGCTGCTGGTACAGCTTTTCCTGTTCTATTACGGGCTACCGCAGTTTCTCTCCTTTCTGGTCTCGATCAACGGCGTCACCGCCACCATCATGGGGCTGACACTGCACTTTTCGGCCTATATGGCCGAGTCGATTCGCGCCGCGATTACCGGCATTGACCGCAGCCAGACAGAAGCCGCCCAGTCGATCGGCATGACCAATGCCCAGACCATGCGCCGCATCATCCTGCCCCAGGCCACCCGGGTCGCCACGCCCACGCTGATGAACTACTTCATCGACATGATCAAGTCGACCTCGCTGGCCTTTACGCTGGGCGTGACCGAGCTGATGGGGGCCACCCAGAAGGAAGCCGCCAGCAGCTTTCTCTACTTCGAAGCCTTCCTGGTGGTCGCGGTGATCTACTGGATCATTGTCGAGGCGCTCTCCTGGTGTCAGAAGCGGCTGGAAAAACGTCTCAACCGGGCTTATCAGCGATGATTGCACTCAAGGGCATTACCAAACGTTTTGGCGAACACACCGTGCTGGACGGGATCGACCTGTCACTTGAGCGCGGTGAGATCATTGTGGTGATCGGCCCCTCCGGCACCGGCAAGTCGACGCTTCTGCGTTGTATCAACTTTCTTGAGCGCCCGGATGCCGGACAGCTCAAGGTGGGTGATCTGAGCGTGGATGCCGCCCGCGCCAAAAACGAGGACATTCTGGGCCTGCGCCGACGCACGGCGTTCGTTTTTCAGAACTATGCGCTCTTTGCCCACAAGACGGCACTGGAGAACATCGCCGAGCGCATGATCGTGGTCGAAGGGCTGTCAAAAAATGATGCGCATGCGCGTGCCCGCGAGATTCTCGAGCGCATTGGCCTGGCCGACAAGGCGGACGCTTACCCGGCGGCGCTGTCCGGTGGGCAGCAGCAGCGCATCGGCATCGGTCGCGCCATGGCAGCGAAAGCAGAAGTCATTTTGTTTGATGAGCCAACCTCGGCACTTGATCCGGAATGGGTCGAGGAAGTGCTGGCCCTGATGAAACAGCTCGCCGCCGAGCAGCAGACCATGATCGTGGTTACCCACGAGATGCAGTTTGCCCGCGAGGTGGCCGACCGGGTGGTCTTCATGGATGGCGGGCGCATCGTTGAGCAGGCGCCCCCGTCGGAGCTTTTCACCAATCCGAAGGATGAGCGCACCCGCAGCTTCCTGCGCAAGGTATTGGCCGGCAACGCGCCGGCCGCCACCTGATAGCGCACCGCATCATTCAGCGCGGGCTTCCATCAGCTCGCGATAGCGCAGCTGATCGGCGTGCATCTGACGATAGACACGGTACTTGGCCTCAAAAAACGCCTGTCGGGTCACGTCCGGGTGGATGGTACGGGCCGTGGCACTCATCGCCGCGGCCGCCTCACGAAGTCCGGCATGATCGCCGCAGGCGGTGGCGGCCAGCATGGCGCTGCCCAGCAGCACGGTCTCGCGCTCCTCGGGCAGCTCGATCACAAGCTCGGTGGCATCGCTTAACTCCTGGAGCCAGCGCGCGTTCTTGAGCGCCCCGCCGCACAGCCTCAGCCGCTTGATGTCATGGCCATGGGCATTAAGCGTCTCGACAATATGGCGCGTGCCCAGGCTGACCGCCTGCAGCGTGGCGAGATAGCGCAGTGCCAGCGCATCGATGTCATTACCCAGATCCAGCCCGCTGACCATCCCCTTGAGCGAGGCGTCCGCCAGCGGCGAGCGATTGCCGTGGTGATAGTCCAGCAGGTGCAGATGCCGGGTCAGCTCGTCGCGGCTGTCTTCCTCCAGTGCATCCAGCCGGCGGTTGAGCAGCTCGAAGTGGCTGACCCCTGCCGTCTCGGCCTCACTCATCAGCGCCTCAACCGCCCCGCTGTCGGCAATCACGTGATCGATCAGCGCGCCCACCGCACTCTGTCCGCCCTCGTTGATCCAGCCATCCGGCAGCACCGCGCCCCAGTACGGGCCCCACACGCCGGGCACAAAGCAGGGCTCATGAGAGAAGGCGATATGACAGGCCGAGGTGCCGGCAATCACGGCCAGACTGCCCTCCGGGTCCTCCCCCAGCATGCCGAGCGCACCGGCGTGGGCATCGATCAGGCCGGTGGCCACCACCGTCTGGGGGGAGAGCCCCATCGCCTCGGCCGCCTCCCTTGAGAGCGTGCCGGCTTTGGAACCGGGCGCACGAATCTCGCCCTGCATCGCCGGGCGCGACATCAGCTCATCCAGGCCGAGACGCTCGAGCAGATCCTCCGGCCAGCGCCCCTCATGGGCGAGATAAAGCCACTTGCACACCTGGGTGCACACGCTGCGCTCCGGCTCATGGGTGCCGTCCAGATCACCAATGGCACGCGCCACCATGAAATCGGCCAGATCGAGAAAGAGCGCGGCGCGCTCAAACTGATCCGGCCGGTGGCGATGAAGCCACAACAGCTTGGGCAGCTCGAGCTCCGGGCTGACCTGTCCGCCGATGTAGTCCAGCGCCGGGTGTTGGGTCCCGGCAATCTCATCGGCCTCCTCGATGGCGCGATGATCCATCCACATCACGATGTTGTGGTCATCATCGTTGTCCGGCGACACCGACACCGGCGTGCCCTTTTCACCCAGCGCCACCAGCGAGCAGGTCGCGTCAAAGCCGATCGCCCGGACCGCCTCACTGCTGATGCCGGCCTGGCTTACCGCCGCACGCACCGCCACCACGCACTGCGACCAGATGTTGTCACTGGACTGCTCGACAAAGCCGGGCCGCGGGCGGTACTGCGCGATCTCGCAGGCCGCCTGCGCCACACAGCGCCCGCGTGCGTCAAACACGCCGGCCCTGACGCTGGCCGACCCTACATCGATTCCCAGGTAATAGGCGCTCATGACGGCTCCCTGATAATGGCGTGGCGCTACCCTGCCACATTGCAAAAGACCTGCCCTGCCGACCTTGGTCCAATCACCCAAAGGCGAATTGTCAGTGTGTGCAAAACCCCGCTAAATGGCCAATGACAACGTTAACATTGGCGCGATCGCCCACGGCAGCATGCAGACACGGGCCCGCGCGTTATCCACCGCGCATGGCACGGGCCATGCCTTCATGATCAGCCGGGGAAGATGCCATGCCTATCACGATGCCACGCGCCAGAGGCCTTTTGAGTGCTGCACTTGTCAGCACGCTGCTTGCCGTACCGGCAGCCCAAGCCGCCCCATCCCATGACAAGCCCGACGATGAACTCGTCATCGGCATGTCCTTTCAGGAACTCAACAACGTCTACTTCGTCACCATGCAGCGCGCGCTGGAAGCGGCGGTCAACGAGATGGGTGCCAGTCTCGTCTTCACCGACGCCCGCCACGACATTGCCAAGCAGATCAATGACGTCGAGGACATGCTTCAGCGCGGGGTCGATATTCTGCTGCTCAACCCGACCGACTCGGTGGGCATTCAGTCCGCGGTCATGTCGGCACATGACGCCGGCGTGCCAGTGGTCGCGGTGGATGCTCAGGCCGAAGGGCCGATCGATGGGTTTGTAGGCTCGAAAAACTTTGATGCCGGCTACCAGTCCTGCCACTACATGGGCGAGCAGCTCGGCGGCGAAGGCAAGGTCGCCATTCTTGACGGCATCCCGGTCATTCCCATTTTGCAGCGCGTCGAGGGCTGCCAGAAGGCGCTGGGCGAGTTTGAAGGTATCGAGGTGGTCGACAAGCAGAATGGCCACCAGGACCGCTCCACCGCCATGAACGTGACCGAGAACATGCTGCAGGCCCATCCGGATCTGGCCGGCATCTTCAGCGTCAACGACGTGGGCTCGCTCGGTGCGCTGGTCGCCATCCAGTCCTCCGGCATGGATGTGAAGCTCGCAAGCGTTGACGGCAACCCGGAAGCGGTCAAGGCGCTGGCCCACCCCAACTCGCCGCTGATCGCGATTGCCGCCCAGCACCCGGCCACCATGGTCACTCAGGCGCTTGAGCTTGCCGTGAAGAAGTATCGCGGCGAGGAGTCACCCGATGAGGTGCCGATCGACGTGACGCTGGTCACCGCCGACAACGCCAACGACTTCACCTGGTAACCCTGCAACCCCGGCGCGCCCTGAACAAGGCGCGCTCTGGAGGCTCCCATGGCCCTGCTTGCACTGGAGAAGGTCAGCAAAACATTCCCCGGCGTGCGCGCCCTTCATGAGGTCAGCCTGCATGTGGAAGCCGGCGAGATTCACGCCCTGCTGGGGGAAAACGGCGCCGGCAAGTCGACGCTGATGAAGATTCTCTGCGGCATCCACCAGCCCGACAGCGGCGAGATTCTCATCGATGGCACGCCACAGCATTTCACCAGCTACCGTCGCGCCTGCGCCGCGGGCGTGGGGATCGTCTTTCAGGAATTCAGCCTGATCCCCGGGCTGTCCGTGGTGGACAACATCTTCCTGGGGCGCGAGCCGCGCAACGCCCTGGGACTGATTCGCCATGGCGAGATGCTCAAACAGGCCAACGCGCTGTTTGAGCGCCTGGATATCGATATCGACCCGCAGATTCGCGTGCATCATCTGAGCGTGGCCGATCAGCAGTTTGTCGAGATCGCCAAGGCGCTGTCACTCGATGCCCGCGTGCTGGTGCTCGATGAACCCACTGCCCCGCTTACCCCCACCGAGGTCGAGCGACTCTTTGCCATCATGCGCCAGCTGCGTGCCCAGGGCGTGGCGATGGTGTTCATCTCCCATCACATGGAAGAGATCTTCGAGATCTGCGATCGCGTCACCGTGCTGCGCGACGGCGAGTATGTCGCCACGCTTAACGTGGCCGACACCGATGCCGGCGCGCTGGTCGAGAGGATGGTGGGCCGACGGGTCGACAACATCTTCCCCGAACGCCAGCCAGCCCCCGACAAGAGCGATCTGGTGCTCGAGGCACATATCCGCATGGCCGGGCGGCGGCACACCGACCATATCCGGCTGGGGCGCGGCGAGATCCTGGGGTTTGCCGGGCTGGTGGGGTCCGGGCGCAGCGAAATGGCGCTGGCCATGATCGGCGCGCATCCGGTGGCCGAACGGCGCATGACGCTTGAAGGCCACAAGGTGACGCTCAAGTCTCCCGCTGATGCACTCAAACGCGGCATTGGCCTGCTGCCGGAAAACCGCAAGCAGCAGGGGCTGATCCTGCCTTTCACCTGCGCGGACAACATTTCGATCAACCATCTGTCGCGTTTTCACACCGCTGCCGGGCTGATCAGCCGGCGCCGCGAGCGTGAGGCGGCCGAGGCGCTGATGGACCGGGTACGGGTCAAGGCCCCGGGCAGTGACACCGTGGTCGGCACGCTTTCCGGCGGCAACCAGCAAAAGGTGGTGATCGCCCGCTGGCTGGAGCGCGGCTGTCGGGTGCTGATCTTTGATGAACCGACCCGCGGCATCGATGTGGGCGCCAAGTCCGAGATCTACGCGCTGATGAAAACCCTCACCGCCCAGGGTATCTCGATTGTCATGATCTCCTCGGAGCTGCCCGAGATTACCGGCCTGTGCGACCGCGTGCTGGTGTTCAACCACGGCCACGTGGTGGCCGAGCTTGCCGGTGATGACATTCAGGCCGGCACCATCATGACCCACGCCACCCGCCAGATCTCACTGGACAACCCGACCGGTGCCGCCGAGCCGGCGGCCCACCTGGAGCGCGCCTCATGACCACCCCGAGCTCTACTTCAGCGATCAACCCCAAACCCCGACGCCAGCGCCGCTCGCGCGCCTCGCGATTGCTGCATTCGCCGGTCTTTTTCCCGCTGGTCGGGTTTATTGCCGTGTTCATCGTCATGGCGCTGGTCAATGACAACTTCCTGCTGCCCAACAACCTCACCAACGTCGCCCGCCAGGGCGCGATCATCGGCATCATCGCCGTGGGCATGAGCTTTGCGATCTTCACCGGCGGCATCGATCTCTCGGTCGGGCCGGTGATGGCACTCTCCGGCACGCTGATGGCGGGGCTGATGGCCGCCGGCTGGCCGCCCACCGTGGCGGTGATCGTGGGCCTGCTGCTGGGCATGACCTTTGGCGCCTTCAACGGTGCCTGCGTGGCCTTTGCCCGCATGCCGCCGATTATCGTGACGCTGGCTACCATGGGCATCGCCCGTGGGCTGGGGCTGATCTACACCGGTGGCTACCCGATCTCCGGGCTGCCGGCCGGCTTTGCCTTTTTCGGCCGCGGCGAGGTCATGGGCATTCAGGTACCGATCCTGATCATGCTGCTGGTCTATCTGGTCGCCTACATCGTGCTGCATCACACCTCCTTTGGCCGCTACGTCTATGCCATCGGCGGCAACGAGGAAGCCACCCGCCTGACCGGCATCCGCGTGCCGCGCTACAAGCTGCTGGTCTACACCATCAGTGGCCTGACCGCCGCGATCGCGGGTCTGGTGATCACCTCGCGCCTGATGAGCGGCCAGCCCAACGCCGGCACCGGATTCGAGCTGGATGCCATTGCCGCGGTGGTGCTGGGCGGCGCGGCAATTGCCGGCGGACGCGGCGCGATTCTCGGCACCCTGGTCGGCGCCATGCTGCTGGCGATTCTGAACAACGGCCTCAACCTGATGGGCGTGTCGCCCTACCTTCAGGATGTGGTCAAGGGCGGCATCATTTTGCTGGCCATCTATATCGGGCGCGGGCGCAGTGCCTGAACGCCTTCCTTTTTATCTGCAACCTCTCTGCCACCGGAGTCCGACCATGACCGATGCAACCGCAACCTCCAGTGCCACCATGCAGGCGGTGGTGTGCCACGCCCCCAATGACTACCGGCTGGAGTCGGTGCCCCGCCCGACCGCCGGGCCGGGGGAAGTGATCCTGAAAATCGGCGCCTGCGGCATCTGCGCCAGCGACGTGAAGTGCCGCGGCGGCGCCGAGATGTTCTGGGGCGGCAACGGCCAGCCCGCCTGGGTGCAGGCGCCGGTGGTGGCCGGTCACGAGTTCTTCGGTGAAGTGATCGAGATGGGCCCGGGCGCGGAGGAACACTTTGACGTGCGTGTGGGCGATCAGGCGATTGCCGAACAGATCGTGCCGTGCGGCAAGTGCCGCTATTGCGACAGCGGCCACTACTGGATGTGCGAGGTGCACAACATTCTGGGCTTTCAGCACGAGGTCGCCGAGGGCGGCATGGCCGAGTACATGCGCATTCCGGCGAAGGCGCGCCTGCACCGCATCCCGGAAAGCCTGAACCTGGCCCAGTCCGCCTTTATCGAACCGCTGGCCTGCGGCATTCACGCCGTCAATCGCGGCGACATTCAGCTTGATGACACGGTGGTGATCGCCGGTGCCGGCCCGATTGGCCTGGCCATGGTGCAGGTCGCACTGCTCAAGACGCCGAAGCAGCTGATCGTGGTCGACATGATCGATGAGCGCCTTGAGCTGGCCAAACGGTTTGGCGCCGATGTGGTGCTCAACCCCTCAAGGGATGACGTCAACGCCCGCGTAAAGGAGCTCACCGGCGGCTACGGCTGCGATGTCTATATCGAAGCCACCGGCGCGCCCAGCGGCGTGCGTCAGGGGCTTGAGATCATCCGCAAGCTGGGGCGCTTTGTGGAGTTCAGCGTGTTCGGCAAGGAGACCACGGTGGACTGGTCGATCATCGGCGATCGCAAGGAGCTCGACGTGCGCGGCGCACACCTCTCCCCGCACACCTTCCCGGTGGCGATCGATCTGATGGCGCGCGGGCTGGTGACCACCGACGGCATCGTCACCCACGAGCTGCCGCTGGCAGAATTCGAGGAAGGTTTCCGCATGGCGACCGCCGCTGAATCCATCAAGGTGCTGCTGGTACCGTAAGCGAGGCCAAGATGAGCGAGACTCTGACGACTACGCAATACGCCGGCCTCAGAGGCCGGCGCTATCTGGTCACCGGCGCGACCAGCGGCATCGGCCAGGCCGTGGCGCTGGCCCTGCGCGAACAGCACGCCGAAGTGGTTGCACTCGGGCGCAACGTTGATGCGCTGGCCGCACTTGATGCCGCCGGCTGCACCACCTGCGCGCTGGAACTGACCGACACCGACGCACTTGAGCAAGCGATCAGTGAATACGGCCCCTTTGACGGACTGGTCAACAGCGCCGGCATCACCCACGTCGAGCCCGCTCTGACCCTGCCGGCCGATGCGATCGATCAGGTCTTTCAGACCAACGCCCGCGCCGCTGCCATGGCAGCGCGCTGCGTGGCGCGCAGCATGATCGAGGCCAATAAAGGCGGCAGCATCGTCAACGTCTCGAGTCAGGCCTCCCTTGTGGGGCTGGATGATCATCTGGCCTACAGCGCCTCCAAGGCGGCGATGGACGCCATCACGCGGTCGCTGTGTCTGGAATGGGGCGCCCATGAGATTCGGGTCAACAGCGTCAACCCGACCGTCACGCTCACACCCATGGCGCAGAAGGTGTGGTCCGCACCGGAAAAGCGTGACCCGCTGCTGGCGGCCATACCGCTGCACCGCTTTGCCGAGCTTGCCGATGTGGTCGAACCGATCCTCTTTCTGCTCAGCGACGGCGCCGCCATGATCAGCGGGGTGTGTCTGCCGATCGATGGGGGGTATACGGCGAGGTAGGATTTATTCTTTTGCCTTGGGATAGAGGTTTTGAGGGTAGGTTTTCGCATTGGTAGCCACATTTAGAGCAGAGACGTTAGCAGCAACTGAAAATCAATCAATACTGACGGGGTTACTAGTTTATCGGCCAATCCAATAAAGGTAACAAAACGCAAAAACTTGAATGGCCACCGATACGTCATAAACCAGTGATCTCTTCACATGAGAAAGTACCCATTTTGACAACATGGCGCTTACCTTTAATGCGATGAGGATACTGTAAGCAAAAGGAGTTACAAACACCCAAATAAAAATGTAATAGATACTAAAGAAGATCAGAAACCCTAAAAACATCCACCATGCAGCCTCAATACTGGATGCTGGCACTAGCCCAATCATTTGAAAAAACGGATAAAAAGCACGCATTAATCCAGCTTTAGGCTCAAAATAATCAAGCAGTAAAATGGCCCAAGGTCCAAATAGCGACCAACCTACCATAGGAACCAATGGTTGCAGTGTCTTACTGTGCTTGAAGCACCATTCGAAAGAGAACCAAGCAAGGAAACATATAAAAAAACCACTTGACGTCCACAAAATTAGAGCCTGTGATTTGGAAAAAACTGCAACAGCTGTCAGTATTCCTGTAGCTATCGAAATTTTTTTAAAATGAGAAATCAGAACATCCAGTTCCGCTCGAACATCAGCATTTGCGCGCCATGTAAATGCTTTTAGAACGCCAAACTCCGTTACACTGACTAATTTCTGCCAGCGAGGGGACTTAGCTACAACCCCCTCGTTGAACCAGAAGAAGGAAATGGCGCCAAGCATTACAACGAAATCTGAAAATCTCATATCAATAAGAGCTAACTCATTGCTTTTTAAATAACCTGAGAAGCAGCGAAAAATTCGTCTATCAGGTGTGCTTTATTACTGCAATTTAGCTGCAGACTTTAATTCACGGATTTTCAGGCGGCAGTTTTCCAATTCATTAAATTGATTGGCCAAAACTAGATATTAACTGCTTTCCTTGCCTCAAAATAATTTATTATCGTCGATTCTCTTCCTCTGTCACCGGATGTTCTCCTAAATCCTCAGGAAGCTCTTCTAGCAAATCCTTTGAGTGATATTCAAGAGCGATTTCACCTTTGGTTAACCTTTCCGTCCAATATCTGCCTGCCAGTCTCAACCATGGCCGTTCTATTATTTTGAACACTGCCGCCCCATCATGAGGAACGCTACGTTGATTCAAACTAAGCCTTGGCTTACTATTGTACGAATATGCCAAGTTTTTGACCTGCCGATCAGGGTCAATAATAAAGCCTTCAGAGTATGAAGAGCTCTCCATTTCGCTTGTAGTCATTTTGCAACTGATATGAAAGAAGGACTGATTTATGGTGAGCATCACGGGGATAGGGTTCGGTTTTTCTCCTGTCCTTGGGTCCTTCCAATCGGAATGTATGAAACCCACCCAACTCCCGCTAAGGTCGGGAAAAGAAACAAGCCATCCTCTAAATATCTTAAACTTCCAGCCCCATTTTACAAAAACTGCCACCACAAATAAGTCGATACTTACCACTTTCGGAACAAGCCCCAAAAAATCTTTTATCTCTGACAGATCCAGCCCGCTAAAGTGAGCAAGTAAAACCCAAGCGACTGCTGATATTCCCACCAACAGATACAAAGAGCTTTTTATTTTTACGTTGCGCATTATTTGAACCTAAAATAGTCCCACGCTGATTTAGCAAAATCTCGGCCATCCCTTCGGGTCCATTCTTGGTTGTTGCGAAACAAGAAAAAGCACTCATTGACCTCCACCCAGCGGCCAGAGACCGGCTCTCCATCCCCTTGAAGATTATTAAAAATATAAATAAGCATAGCTTGAAGTCGTTCTGTCCACGTCGGGTGAGCAAATGCACTATCTGGGCAATTATAAGCCAAGCATTCCATAAAAAAAGATGGCATTTCACGAAACGTACCATTTTGTGCCATTGCGTTTTCAATACGCTTTAGCAGGCGCGCCCCCTTCTTATAGGCATATCCAGTTCGGTTGTTTTTTGCTATTCCATTTTCCTTTTGCTGAATTGGATAGTTAACGATGCTACTGCCATCGGCTTTGAACAACATTGTTCCATCTCTCGATTCATGGCCCATGTAGTAGCGATAACTAAAGCATGGAACCACATCAGCATCTACGCGGGCTGAGTTAGAATTCACTTGTATTGCGGTAGACCCTGAGGAGTCTACCTCACCTGGAAATTTTTTATTTATAGCAGAAAGAACCTCTGCTCTTAACTTTTCAGGGGTCCAAATTCCCTCATATGCTCCACTAGGTAAATGATCACCTTTTTCATGTTCTTCCCAATATTGACATTCAGTGCACTCTACCGCTATGTCCACATCACTATCTGACCGCACATTAGTATTATTAGCATAAGACCCTTTCGCGAAAACCTTCAATGAACAATTATTGAATGGTTCATGTGCGTCTATTGCTTGGCGAATCATTCGCTCTGTTCTATCCTGCTTTTCCTGCTCCGTATTACTTGAGGGGCCTGTCCATCCAGATAGCTTATCTTCCAAATTCATTACTTATCCTTTCAAAACATTGACAGCATTTTAGACTGTTGGCTCGTTTGTTAACTTGAATACGTGCGCACGTGTGATAGTTTTATTTATCCAGCGTCATTGTATAATTTGGATAAAATTTTCGTGGAAGGGAACGTAGCCATGCTCGGCCGACCATCCAAGCTGATTAATCATGTGCCAGCCACCATGTGTTTGAGACGTTTCAGTCTGCAAACCGCAAAGCTCTGAAAACCCATTACTACTTAATAAAACATGACATTCGCTTTTATAGCGCACGCTATCTGTTCTGCATAAAACCACTTGGTCTCAGGCATTCCACTAGCATCATTCGTTGGAAGGTCATGTTGCAGCAGCCACACAGAATCAGGCTTTGAATGCTTCCGTCTTCCTTTATCCCTGCTAGTGGCGTTATCCCATGGACGTCATACGCGTGCAGAATTGGTTATCAGGCCCAATGCACCTAATGTCGTGATGTATGGCTCTTGGCTGCGGTATCGGCCAAGGATAAGAGATATCGATTTTGATCATTACAGCAAGAAAGGAATTTCAGCCACGCTACCGCCCCTACCTGTGCATGCTTCAATGGTCTGATGCCTTCTATGCGATAGTCCCTGCATATGTCTTGGCCGTCCAAGCCATCTTAAATGGCCTTTGCTTACGGTAACCAGCCAATACATTAGGGGCAACGCCAACCAAAGTATGAGGTAGAACCGCTACTGCCATGCGTTAGCAATTCCTCCTAGTAGGTTATGGCAGGATCGACAAAGTAGGTGTTGGCTCGGCGTATAGCGACAACCAAAACAAAAACGCCCACTCATTGGTGGGCGCTGTGCACAACATGCTGACGCTCTAATCAGCGTTCGGCATTCGCCGCCCGCCAGGCGTGGAGCTTCTGATAGCTGGTGATCAACCGCTGGTGCCGGTCGATGCCTTCCAGGTTCATGCCGGTCTCGGTGAGGCCGTAAAAGCGTACATCACCATTAACCGAGCCCACCGCGGCGAGAATCTTCTCCTCGCCAAACATGCGCGAGAGGTTCTTGTAGTAGTCCTCGAACTCGAGCTCATCATCCAGTGCGATCTCGAGCACCGCGGTGAGCGCCTGATAGAATAGGCCTCGGTCGCGGGTGTTGTCGTTGAACTGCAAGAACATCTGCGTGCGGTCGAGTGCGTCCTCGTACTGCCCCAGCGCGAGGCTGATCAGGAGCTTCAGCTCGGCGATCGTCAGTTCCGACCAGACGGTGTTGTCGTCGAACTCGATGCCGATCAGCGTGACGATCTTCATCTGCTCGTCGAGCTCGCTCTCCTCCAGCCGCTCCAGAAGATCGGCGAGTTGGTCTTCCTCCAGCGCGTGGAGGCCCAGGATATCCTCGCGGTAGTTGAGCGCCATGTTGGTGTTGTCCCACACCAGATCATCCACCGGATAGACCTCGGAGTAGCCCGGCACCAGAATGCGGCATACCGGCGCGCCCAGATCCTCATGGTGGGTCACATAGGCCTCATGGCCGTCCTCGGCCAGAATCCCGAACAACCGCTCGGCTTCCTCGCTTGTCGCGCCGGAGAAATCCCAGTCGCAGAACTCAACATCCGCGCGGGCGCTGAAGAAGCGCCAGGAGACCACGCCAGAGGAGTCGATGAAGTGCTCGACGAAGTTGTTCGGCTCCGTCACCGCCTGAGAGTTGAAGGTCGGCTGGGGCAGATCGTCCATGCCTTCAAAGCTGCGGCCCTGAAGCAGCTCGGTGAGGCTGCGCTCGATCGCAACCTGCAGGCTCGGGTGCGCGCCGAACGAGGCGAACACGCCACCAGTGCGTGGATTCATCAGCGTCACGCAGGCGACCGGGTAGCGGCCGCCGAGGGAAGCATCCTTCACCAGCACCGGGAAACCCTGGGCTTCCAGCGCATCGATGCCGGCCTTGATGCCGGGGTAGCGCGCGAGCACTTCCTCGGGTACATCCGGCAGGGCGATTTCCTGCTCGATGATCTGGCGCTTCACCGCCCGCTCGAAGATCTCGGAGAGGCACTGCACCTGGGCTTCCGCCAGCGTGTTGCCCGCGCTCATGCCGTTACTGAGGTACAGGTTCTCGATCAGGTTCGAGGGGAACCACACCGTCTCGCCGTCCGAGTGGCGGGTGAACGGCAGCGCGACAATGCCGCGATCACAACGGCCGGAGTTGGTGTCGATCAGGTGTGAGGCGCGCAGCTCGCCGTCCGGGTTGAATATCTCGAGGCAGTGATCATCCAGCAGCCCTTCCGGCAGGGCATCGTCTTCGCCCGGCTGGAACCAGCGCTCGCTGGGGTAATGGACGAAATCGCTGCCCGCGATCTCGGGGCCGAAGAACTGATCGTTATAGAAGAAGTTGCAGGACAGGCGCTCGATGAACTCACCCAGCGCCGAGCACAGCGCGGCTTCCTTGGTCGACCCCTTGCCGTTGGTGAAGCACATGGGCGATGCCGCATCGCGGATGTGCAGCGACCAGACGTTGGGCACGATGTTGCGCCAGGAGGCGATCTCGATCTTCATGCCGAGGCGCTCGAGAATGCCGGTCATGTTGGCAATGGTCTGCTCCAGCGGCAGGTCCTTGCCCTCGATCCAGGTGCTCTCCCCTTCCACCGTGCCGCCCATCAGCAGCGCCTGGGCGTCCTCGTCGATGTTATCGACCACCTCGATCTGAAACTCGGGGTTGTTCTGGATCACCCGCTTGACCGAGCAGCGCTCAATCGAGCGCAGAATGCCGGTGCGGTCCTTCTCGGAGATGTCATCCGGCAGCTCGACCTGAATGCGGAAAATCTGGTTGTAGCGGTTGTCCGGGTCGACGATGTTGTTCTGGGAGAGCCGGATGTTCTCGGTCGGGATCTCACGGGCGTTGCAGTACACGCGCACGAAATAGGCCGCGCACAGCACCGTGGAGGCCAGAAAGTAGTCGAACGGACCGGGCGCGGAGCCATCGCCCTTGTAGCGAATCGGCTGGTCGGTGATGACGGTGAAGTCATCGAACTTCGCCTCCTGACGGAGGTTGTCGAGATAGTTGACCTTGATTTCCATGAGGCAGAACCGGATTGGTGGCGGGTGTCGCGCAAGGCGAATTGCCCGCCATTATCCGGATTTGAGGGGGGTGTGTCTTGGGAGAGGGTTAGCGCTTCTGGATCATTGGCGGTTAGCGTTTTCTTCCGCCACCTGACGAAGCGCATCGACCAGTACATCGGCGGGCTGGGCGCCGGAAATCAGGTAGCGGCCATCGAGTATGAAGCCCGGCACGGCGCTCACGCCTGCCTCCATAAATTGCTGCTGTGCCGCGCGAACCTCGTCCGCGTACTGATCAGAGCGTGCGATAGCCTCAGCGGTGTCACCGTCAAGCCCAACCGCAATCGCCTTTTCGCGTAGCACTTCCGGATCAGACGGGTTTTTCGCCTCACCGAAGTAGGCCTCAAACAGTGCCAGCTGCAGGGGTGTCTCGCGGTTCTGGGTTGCGGCCCACGCCAGCACGCGATGGGCATCGAACGTATTGTTCGCTCGACGTTCAACGGCGCCACGGAAATTCAATCCAAGCTCTTCAGCTACCGCCATGATCTCACGCTGGGACTGCTCCATGGTGGCCGCATCCTTGCCGTACTTGCGGCACAAGTGTTCCAGAATCGGCTCACCCTCGGGCGGCATATCCCGGTTGAGCTCAAAGGGCTGCCAGACGAGCTCAACGTCGATTTCGCCATCAAGCGTTTCCAGTGCTTGCTCCAGGCGACGATAGCCGATCGCGCACCACGGGCAGGCGACATCGGATACCAGGTCAATTCTCAACTTTTCCATGATGGATCTCTTCGTCAGTGTCCGGGAAATGCTCAGCTTTCCCGAAACGTATATCAGCAAACACAGCTCGGATGGTGAGCGGCGGTGACGCTTGTATGGCTGGAACGGCTTCTCGGTCAGCACCTGTGCCGTTATGGGATGGAGTACCGGGACTATGCCGAACGCCTTTTTCGAGCATTCCAACCGGGGTGAGCCTGACCCACTCGGATCAAAATAAGCGTAGGCAGCACTGTTCCCATCATCCTGTCAGGGTTGCCCGAAGACAACGCCACCAAAAACCGCGCCGAGGCGCGGTTATCGTTTCAGACTTTTTAAAAGGCGGTGCTTACAGCCCTTCTTCCAGCAGCTGCGGGGCGAAGTAGGTCATGATTAGATCGGCGCCGGCGCGACGCATGGAACCGAGCGTTTCGCGCACCACGGCGGATTCATCAATCACACCCTGTGCCGCGGCGAACTTGATCATCGCGTACTCGCCGCTGACCTGATACGCCACCAGCGGCAGCAGGCTGTTGCGGCGGATGTCGGCCATGATGTCCAGATACGCCAGCGCCGGTTTAACCATCAGAAAATCCGCGCCTTCGGCCTCATCGGCGAGCGATTCACGCAGCGCCTCGCGACGGTTCATCGGGTCCATCTGGTAGGTCTTGCGATCCCCCTTTAGCTCGGTGCCGGCGGCTTCACGAAACGGGCCGTACAGCGCGGAGGCGAGCTTGGTGGAATACGCCATGATGGGGATGTCGGTGAAGCCCGCCTCATCCAGCGCTTCACGGATGGCCGCGACCTGGCCATCCTGCGCGGAGGACGGCGCGATAATGTCGGCACCGGCCTTCGCGGCCTGCACGGCCTGAATGCCGAGGTTCTTGATGGTCAGGTCGTTGTCGACGGTATTGCCCTTCAAAATGCCGCAGTGACCGTGACTGGTGTACTCGCAGAAGCAGATGTCCGGAATGACCACCAGCTCCGGCGCGGCTTGTTTGATGATGCGCACCATGCGCGCCACCATGCCGTCTTCCTTCAGGGCATCACTGCCGGTCTCGTCCTTGTGATGAGAAATGCCGAACGGCATGATGCTCTTCAGCCCCAGCGCGCTCAGGCGTTTGGCTTCCTCACCGAGCTTGCTTTCCGGGATGCGCCGCTGCCCGGGCATGCCCTCAATGGGCGTGTACTCATCGGTGTCTTCCTCGACAAAAATCGGATAAACCAGGTGTTCTGCCTTGAGCGAGGTTTCACGCACGATGCTGCGAAGGGCGTCGCTTGAACGCAGGCGACGAAGACGGGCCTGCGGAAACTGGGCCGGCATGGGCTCTCCTTGAGATGGGGTCTCGATATCAATGATGGGCCAGGTATAGCGCCGCCCGGGGGCTGGGTCAAAAGGGCATTTGGTCACCCCATGGCGCCTGGATATCTCCATGATAAAGCGCAGCCGGGGCGGTGGTGAAGAAAGTGCAAGGAAAGGCAGGCCCCCTGCGTCCGTACCCGATCGCGATGTTCGAAGGTGTTGTCCGGATCGCTGACGTTACGTTCCAGAGAATGCTCGGCGCAGAAGCTGCTTTCGGCATGGTAAAGGAGCAAGGGCGCGGCCTGCCAGACGCAACGCCCTTTCCAGATTCAGGCGCCTCTGTCAGTCGTGTCCACCCTCCGATGCCACCGGAGCTTCTTCTCTCCCCATCCAGCAGGGCGTCACGGCAAACCAGCCCAGCGTGACCGCCAGCATCCACCACTTCATGGTCACCTCGCCCAGCACGTCGAACAGATACAGTAGCGGCAGCAGCGCCGCCAGCACCAGCATGAGGACCGAGATCAGCTTGAGGAGTCGAATCATGAGGTGCCCTCCTTTCTGCGAACGGGATCACGAGCAGGCGCCGAGCGCTTCTGGGTCATGATGCTCAGGCCGATATACAGCACGGCGGCAATGAACCAGCCAGGCAGTGCTACAAAGAAGATTTCGATGCCGGCAAACTGCACCAGCGCCAGACAGATTCCCAGTGTGACAAGCCAGGTGACCAGCACCGGCAGGGTCAGACGACGACCGGCATACTCGGCGTAAAAGCTCTTGAGCCCCAGCCGCGGTAGCAGCCAGTAGTCGATCACGATGATGGCCCCGATCGGCATCAGCAGCAGACCATAGAGCGCGACGAACCCGAGCATCTGCATCGCCACACCGGGGAACATCGCTACCATGGTGGTCAAAAGCCCGGTCCCGATGGTCACCCGGAAACGCGAGAGCTGCGGCATGATGGCCTGAAAGGCGAGCCCTGCCCGGTAGATGGTGGGGTTGGCAGTGGTCCAGCCGGCAATGATCACGCATAAAAGCCCTGCCACGCCCAGCGCCTGATCGGCCAGTGGCCCGGGCAGCGGCGCAGGAATGGTGCCGGCATCGGCGGCAGCGACCATGGCAGCCTCGCTGGTCAGGCCTGCATCGTACATCTGAAAGGCAAACATCATCGAGGCCGCCAGCCATGCCACGAAATGGCCCACGTACATGCCGGCCGCTGACGCCACGCCGTACCAGCTCTTGCGCGCAAAGCGCAGCACGGAGAGATCCGACATGCCCACGTGCATGGCCATGTTGGCAAACCAGGCAAAGAAGATGACATGCCAGATCGTAAAGGCCGGCTGACCGGGCACCTGCACGCCGGTCCAGATGGCCGTTTCGGCCAGCGTCCAGAGCGCCCCTGGTGAGTCGAGCGTGGTACCGGTGGCATCGACAAACCACTTGAGCGACACGACGCCAAAGCCGATGAACACCAGTACCATCCAGGGCGCGGCCAGGTTGGCAAACCAGGAGACGAAGCGATAGCCCCAGGCGGCCACCAGTGTAATCACCAGGCCTATCGCCAGCACGCTGAGCACCCAGCCCACACTGTTGGGTGCGATGTCGGACAGTGTGGGCAGCTCAAAGCCGAACCACACCCCCAGTGCCGTCGCCGACACCGTAATCATGGCCCCGGCCAGAAAGCAGAACGCGATGCCGTTGGCCAGGTTATAGAGGATCACCGTATGCCGACCGGCGATGCGCTCCAGATGGTAGTAAAGCGTCAGGCGCACCCGGGTCGCGATGGGCGCCGTCAACAACAGCCAGCTCAACACGGCCAACACGTTGCCGATCAAAAGCCCTGCCACGACGTCAAACGCCGAGACCCCGGCCAGCACGAAAAGCGGACCGATCATCAGCTCGGTGCCGGCGGTGTGCTCGCCGGCATACATGCCAATAAAGCTGCGAAATCCCAGTCGTGCCCGCTCGGGCACGGGCTGGCGCTCGTATTCACCGCCGGTCGCGGCGGGGTCGGACGTTGCATCACTCATGACGTACTCCCCTGTTGTTATTGGAAAAGGTGTTATTGGCAAAGGGCCAACGTCGTCATCAGGTATCGAGATAAACCACGTGCGTGCGGGTGTACTCATAGAGGCCATGCTTGCCATCCGCCCCGCCTATCCCTGACTTGCGGGCACCGGCGTGAAAGCCCTGCATCGCCTCGAAGTTCTCGCGATTGATGTAGGTCTCGCCGTAGTCCAGCTCTCGGCAGGCGCGCATGGCGCTGGCCAGATCCCGGGTATAGATCGAGGAGGTCAGGCCGTAGTCGGAGTCATTGGCAAGCCGGATGGCTTCGTCCAGATCCTCGACGATCTGAATGGGCAGTACCGGGCCAAAGATCTCGTGGCGCATGATCTCCATGTCTTCCCGGCAGCCACTGAGCACGGTGGGCTGGTAGTGAAACCCGGCACCAAGGTCGGCCACATCGCCCCCGGTGACCAGCTCAGCGCCTTCATCAATCGCCCGGCGGACCATGGCGGCGACCTTGTCCAGCCCCTGCTGGTTGATCAGCGGCCCCATTTCGATATCCGGCTGCTCGGAGGGATCGCCATAGCGGGTATCGGCCATCGCCGCGGCGATCTTCTGGCTGAAGGCCTCGGCCACGCCACGCTGGACATAGACCCGCTCGGCGCAGTTGCACACCTGCCCGGTATTGATGATGCGCGAGGCACGAATGGCACTGACGGCAAGGTCGAGATCGGCGTCATCCAGCACGATGGCCGGCGCCTTGCCGCCCAGTTCCAGGTTGAGCTTGGTGATGTTGTCCGCCGCGCCCTTCATGATCGCCGTGCCGGTCGCCACGCTGCCGGTAAAGCTGATCATGTCGACCAGCGGGCTGGCGCTCAGCGCATGGCCGGTACTGGCGCCGCCGCCGCTGACCACGTTGAACACCCCGGGCGGCAGGCCGATGCCGTCAAGCAGGCGAGTGAATTCGAAGCAGTTGTTGGGGGTCTCCTCACTGGGCTTGATCACGACCGTGTTGCCGGTCACCAGCGCCGGCGCCATCTTGCGGGCGATCAAAAAGAACGGAAAATTCCACGGCAGGATGCCCGCCACGACGCCGAGCGGCTTGCGAAACAGGAAGATGTTCTCCCCCGGACGATCACTTTCGATAATCTCGCCCTCGATGCGCCGCGCCCACTCGGCCATGTAATCCAGATAGTCGGCGGTGAAATTGACCTCGACCTCGGCCAGTGAGGCGATCTTGCCCTGCTCCTGGGTAATCACCTGCGCAATCTTTTTGGCCTCGCCGCGAATCTTCTCGGCCAGCGCTCGCAGGTAGCCGGCACGCTCTACCGCCGGGCGCGCCGCCCATGATTTTTGCGCGGCGCGGGCTGCCTTCAACGCGGTATCCACCTCATCCGGGGAGGAATTCGGCACGCGGGAGAGCAGCGCGCCGTTGGCGGGGTTGTAGACGTCAAGATGGTCATGGGCACTGACGAATTCGCCGTTGATGTAGTTTTGCCAGGTGGTGACGTTCTGAGTCATGGGGTTTCTCCTTGTCATGACAGTCTTTCAACCAATGCGTCTCGAGAGGTGTGAAGCCTCATCGGAAGGTGTGAAGCCTCAATAAGTACGAGACGCGCCTGCATCGTTCTGATTATCCCGGTAGCGCGACAGTGTCTGGAGCGCGCCCTGGCGCAGCAGACTGATATCGATGCCCACGGCGATAAAATCGAAGCCCCATTCGGCGTAGGCGCGGGCATCAGCTTCCGCGGGCGCAAGAATGCCGGCGCCCTTGCCGTTGGCTTTGGCCGCATCGAGGGCGCGGCGGATCATGTGCTGGACGTCCGGGTGCCCGGGGTTGCCGATGTGGCCGGCACCAGTGGAGAGATCGGCCGGGCCGACAAAAATCGCATCGACCCCGTCTACGGCGGCGATCGCCTCGACGTTGTCGATCCCGCGAGGCGATTCGATCTGCACGATCAGACACAGCTCGCGGTGGGCGCTGTCGATGTAGTCAGGGATAGCGTCCCAGCGGGTGGCGCGGGTCAGGCCGCCGCCCACGCCGCGAATGCCGTGCGGCGGATAGCGCGTGGCCTGCACCAGCGCCTCGGCCTGCTCGGCCGTGTCGACCATCGGCACCATCAGAGTCTGGGCACCGATATCCAGCAGCTGCTTGATCAGCGCGGGGTCGTGATTGACAGCCCGCACCACCGGGGCACTGTCGTAGGGCGCCACCGCCTGCAGCTGGCCGAGCACTGCCGGCAGCGGATTGGGCGCGTGCTCGCCGTCGATCAGCAGCCAGTCAAAACCGGTAGTGGCCAGAATTTCGGCCGCCCACGCCGTGCCCAGCCCGGCCCAGCAGCCATAGCGCGTTGTGCCATCCAGCGAGCGTTTGAACGTATTGATCGGCAGTTCCATGGACAATGCTCCTATTGCAGATTGACGAACATGCCGCCGTCGACCAGCAGCGAGGCGCCGGTCACGTAAGCCGCCATGTCGGAGGCGAGAAAGACCGCCGGCCCGGCCAGATCGTCCGGCGCTCCCAGCCGGCCCAGCGGCGTGCGCCCTTCCATATAAGCGCGCTTGTCAGGGTCGGCGAGATCATCACGGTTGATGTCGGTCTCGATGGTGCCGGGCAGCAGCGCGTTGCAGCGGATGCCGTAAGGTCCGAGCGCGATCGCGCAGGACTGCATCAGCGACAGCACGCCGGCCTTGGTCGGCGTGTAGTGGGTCTGCATGCCGCCGCCGACCAGCGCCGAGATCGAGCTCACCGCGATGATCGACCCGCCGCTGCCCTGGTCCTTCATCCGATTGGCAGCGGCCTGCACGGCGAAGAAGGCGCCATTCAGATTGACATCGACCGTTTTAAGGTAAGTGTCGCGAGGCATGTCGAGAAACGAATGAAAGGGGCAGATACCGGCGTTGTTGATAAACACATCGAGCCCCCCGAAGGCAGTCACCGCCGTCTCGACCAGCCGCTCGCCGGTGGCCGGGTCCTGCGCCGAAGCCGCAATCCAGGCCGATTGCACGCCGAAGGCGGCAATCTCATCGGCCGTGGCGGCGAGGGCCTCACGTGACTCGGGGGTGTCCTCGGCGCTGATCGCCACGTGGGCGCCCTGCTCGGCGCACTTGAGGGCGATGGCGCGACCGATGCCCTTTGATCCGCCAGTGACAAACACACGCTTGTTCTGCAACAGCATCACAGCCTCCTGAATCATGAATGGGTGGGCTCGTCCGGACCGGGCTGTGTGCCCAGCGCGCCGGAGGTGCGGTCAAAGGAGAGATGATGACGGCCGGCCTCCAGCGTCTGGAGGCGCCCATCGGGTAGCGTCAGCTCGGCGCGACAGCCGGTGGGGACAGTCAGGTCATACAGCACGGCGTCCGGCTGCTGGGTCCAGCGAATGGCAATTCGGCCGTACGGTGACTCATGCTCGGCCGCCGCCCACGGCAGCGACGCCGGGATCTGCGGCGCAAACCGGATGTTCCGATAGCCGGGCGAGGCCGGTGCCAGTCCGGCCAGCTGCTCATGGAGCCACTGCGCCACAGCGCCGAGGGCATAGTGGTTAAAGGAGGTCATCTCGCCCGGATTGACGCGACCGTCGGGCATCAGGCTGTCCCAGCGCTCCCAGATGGTGGTGGCGCCCTGCGTCACCGGATAGAGCCACGAGGGACAGTGCGTTTCCTGCAGCTGTCGCATGGCAGTGTCGAAATGGCCGGTATCGGTCAATGCCCGGGAGATGATGGGCGTGCCGACAAACCCGGTGGCGATGCGGTAGTCGCCGTCGATGACCAGTTCGGCCAGCCGGTCACCCATGCGTTTCAAAAGCGCCTCGTCGTTGCTGAGCCGCCAGGCGATGATCATGGCGTAGCCGGTCTGTGACTCCTGGTGCAGCCGCCCGGTGGCCGGGTCGGTGTAATGCTCGAGAATCGCCCGGGCCACCGCATCGGCCAGCCTGTTGTAGTGCGTCGCCTCGTCGCGATATTCGAGCGCCTCGGCCATCTCGGAGAGCACTCGGGCGCAGCGTGCAAAGCAGGCGCTGGCGACCAGCTCGCGGTCGGTCATGGCGGCGGCCGGGTCGTCCGGCGGCGCCGACGGGTCCAGCCAATCGCCCAGCTGCGTATCGCCCTGCCACAGATGGTTATCGCCGGCGCGCCGATCCATCAGATCGACCCAGGCCCGGGCGCTGGCCCACTGCTGCTCCAGAAAATGGCGGTCGCCGGTAGCCCACCACAGGGCATGGGGCACGATGACCGCGGCATCGCCCCAGGCTGCCAGTGGCGCCATCGGCGTCCAGGTCTCGGTGGTTTCGATATAGGGCACATAGGGCGGCACGGTGCCGTCCTCGAGCTGATCCGCTACCAGATCGCGCAGCCACGAACGCATGACGCCGGCGCAGTCATAGAGAAAGGCGGCCGTGGTCATGAACACCTGAATATCGCCGGTCCAGCCGAGGCGCTCATCGCGCTGCGGGCAGTCCGTGGGAATATCGAAGAAGTTACCCTTGAGCGACCACAGCACATTCTGATGCAGCTGGTTGATGGCCGGATCCGCGCAGGAAAACCAGCCGCTGCGGGCCATGTCGGAGTGATAGACAACGCCCTCGAACTCAAGGTCATCCAGTGTTTGAGGCGGTGCCGTCACCTCGACATAGCGAAAGCCGTGATAGGTAAAGTGCGGCTCCCAGACCTCGCGACCGCCGCCCTCATGACGATAGTGATCAGTGGCTGCAGCAAAACGCAGCGGCCGGGTGTAAAGCTCACCTCCCTGCAGGACCTCGGCGTGGCGCAGGGTCACCGTCTCTCCCGGCGCTCCTGATGAGGTGACGCGTCCACGCCCGACCATGTTCTGCCCCATGTCGAGCAGCAGCCGATCGTGGGCGAGACGCTCCCGATTGATCGGCTGTAGAGACTGTTGGGCGCGTACTGCCGGCCCCTGGGCGGCCTCCAGCCGCTCGACATCAAAGTCGACAAGGCGCGCAGCCTGCCAGCCGGCAGCGTCGAAACCGGCCCGGTCCCAGTCCCGGGGCTCGGCGCGGGCATCGAAGGTCTCGCCATCATAAAGGCTCGAGGACAGGGTGCCCCCGGTGCCAACCTGCCAGTCACTGTCGGGCTCGATAATGTGGCGCTGGCCGTTCGACGTGAGGATCTCCAGCCGCACCAGCAGGCTCAGCTCGCTGCCGTAGCGATCCTGCGCCCCGCCCTCGAAGCCCAGCCGTCCCCGGTACCAGCCATCCGCCATGCGAACGCCCAGCACGTTGCGCCCGGTCTCCAGCAGTGCGGTCACATCGTAGGTCCAGTAGCGCAGTCGCTTGTCGTAGCTTGACCAGCCGGGCAGAAAGGCATCGCACGTCACGGCCTGACCATTACAGCTCGGCTCAAGCATGCCGTGTGCGGTGATGTAGAGCCGCGCCCGTTCAATGGATTCCGGTACTTCGAAGGCGCGGCGAAAGAGCGGCGGCTGACGATCATGGTCGGGCTCCGCCCACGGCACACTGACCGCCTGACGCGGCCAGTCCTTGCGTTCGAGGCCACGCTCCACCGCCAGAGGCGCGCTCCACGGCGACCAGCCGCCGTCGGCATCGCCGACGCGCACCCGAACCTCGGCCCGCTCACGTGGGGCCAGCGGCGCATCGGGCCAGGCCACCAGATGATGGTCGGTCACGCTGAAGACGGTCTCGGTGCCCCCATCACGTGTGATGGCGATCTCATGGCGTGCCGGCGACCAGCCCTCCGGCGCCATGACCTTCCAGGACAGGCGCGGCCGGTCATGATCGATCCCGATGGCGCGCGTCAAAAGCTCCGCACGCAGCGCATGAACATGGATATTGTCTGATGACATGACAGCTTCCCTGTATTGATGACGATTCAGGCACGCTAGCGTGCGCGCACCTTTTCAAAGCGTGAAATCCACAGTAGTCCAATGCCGGCAGCGATCAGTACTGCCCCGAACACGAAGACAAAGATCAATTTATCGCTGTAGGCGATGATCAGCGGGGTGATACCGCCTGTAATGGCGGCCACGACCCGAGTGAAGGAGATGGCAATGCCCTGGGCGCTGGCCCGGTACTCGGTCGGGAAAAGCTCTTGCGCCCAGACCTTGAACATCGGCTCGCCGCCAATGATGCCGCCCATGGCATAGAGGACTGACATGGCAATCAGCGTGGCCGTGCTGACGCCCAGCAACACCGGGATAATGAAGGCACACAGCGAGGCGCTCATGCCCACAATGAACACGATGCGGCGATAGGCAGTATCCACCAGCCGCATCAGTGTAAAAGTGGCTGCCAGCGAGAGAAATGCCGTCGAAAATCCGACCGTCGAGGCCAGGGAAACGGTAGACCCGGCGGCTTCAACGAACAGATAGGTGTTGAACTGGCCCATGGTATTGGCCGGGATGTTGACCAGCGCATAGAAAAGACTGACCGCGATCAGCGGTGCCAGATAGGCGTTTTGTACCATGGCCTTGAGTGAGCCCAGATTGACGCGGGTGCCGTCGGCCTGTTGGCTGCTCTTGTGCAGCGCCTGCCACTTCGCCGATTCGGGCAGGAAGGAGCGCAGCACCAGAACGATCAGCGTAATCACGGCCAGGTGGGCGTACATGATACGAGCGCCGGTATCCCCCATGTCGCCGACGATGATGCCGATGACATGGGCCGCCATGATGCCCAGCATCCAGAGCACATGCGTAAAGGTAATCATCTTGCCGATTTTCCTTTCCGGAACGGCCTCGGCAATCATCGCCAGCGATACCGGCAGGTCGGCCCCTGCCGCCAGTCCAATCAGCGGCAGGGCAACAAAGAGCCCGATCTTGTTCGGGGTAAAAATGGCGATGATCAGCCCGACCAGAAACAGCATCAGCGTTAACATGAAGACCCGCTTGCGACCGAAGCGATCCCCCAGATTGCCTCCGAATCCCGCGCCAACGGCAATCCCGATGGTCAGAAGGCTCGACAGCAAGCCGATATCCCCGCTGCCAAGCGCAAACCCCTCACGAAAGAGCACCAGTGCAATACCGGTCCCCACGATGGCCGCCGCATCCAGATAGGAGGCCATGCCGGCCAGGATCGTGGTGGCCCAGGAGTAGCCTGTTCGTTCCATCCTTGCGTCGCTCATTTATCGTTCCCGTTGTTATTGTCGTGAAGAGGCGACACGTGGGCCGCTGGGAGACGATATGTGCGCCGGGCGTTATCAACGAACAGCGCCGCCTTTTCTTCGTTTGAGGCATCGGCGACCACATCGGCGTAGGCCTGCCAGAGCGCGTCATAGCGAGCGTAAAGGCCGTCGACCGGGAAGTTGGAAGCAAACATGGCGCGCTCGGTGCCGAAGGCGTCGATCGCTTCCAGAATCAGCGGTCTCAGGCTTCCCACCGTCCAGCGGTGGTCAAGCATGCCAAAGCCCGAGAGCTTGATAACCACGTTGGGCCGCGCTGCCAGCGCGCGCAGACCATCGCGCCAGGCGCGCCAGCCGGCCACGCCCTGGCGGTCGACGTACATACCGGCGTGATTGATAACGAACAGCGTTTCAGGATGCTCGGCGGCAAGCTGGGCCGCTCGCGGCATCTGTGACGGGTAGAGCTGCAGATCAAAGGAGAGCCTGTGTCGGGCAAGTAGCGCGAAGTTCTTCCCCCAGTCGGGCTCATTCATGTAGTGGCGGCCGGCGTAGTCAAACAGCGGGTCAGCGTGAACATTGAGAATCTGGCGCACGCCGCGTATCCGATCGCTCAGCTCGAGTTGACGTTCCAGAATGTCAGCGGCATCGGAACGTGACAGGTCTGTACCCACCACCAGCGCCGTGGGTAACGACGGCGTACCGCTGTCATCAAGCCCGGCCAGCCAGCGGGTCTCCTCGACCGGATCGACGGCATCGGCTTCAACATGCACCGCCCCGAGCAGTTCGATGGCCTCACTCTCACCACGCAGATCGGCAGGGCCGTAGTCCCGCGCCATGGGGGAATAATCCCCCAGCAGATTGGGCACCGGCTCTGACAGCCAGGGCTGATTGCCGGAGGCGATCTGCCAGAAGTGCACGTGGGGGTCGATTACCTGCATGGTGCCTCTCCTGTTGTCAGCGAATCTGTCGTTGGCAAACCGGTTGTCAGCGAAAACATCTCGCCGAGTGCGATCTCGACCGGGGCCTTGTTGTCATGGGTCACCATGAGATCGGCCATGGTCGCCCACCAGCGCTGCATGATAGGCAGCTGCGGCAGCGCATCGACGCGGTGCTCATCCACAAGCCACATGATGGCGAACAGATGATGTGATGCCGGGTCCAGAAAGATGCGGTACTCCTGAATGCCGGCATCCTTCAGGGCATCGGTCAGCTCCGGCCAGATCTCGTCATGGCGTTTTTTGTACTCGGCCTCACAGCCGGGGTTGAGCGTCATGCGAAAGGCGCGAACGATCATGTCGGCCCTCCTGATCGTTGGGGTGGACGAAGTGCGGGTCTGTTGGTCTGGGGCATTACGGCCATATCAGCGCTCCTACCAGCGTCAGCGACAGGATGGTCAGCGATACCATCAGCTCGGCCAGGGTGTAGGTCTTGAAGCCGCCGCGTACGCTGAAGCCCGAGAGCTGGGTAGTGATCCAGAAGCCGCTGTCGTTGACGTGGCCGATGCTGATGCCGCCCGACAGGGCCGCCAGGGCGATCCAGAGCGGGTCGACCACACCGGTAGAGGCAGCGCCAGCCATGATGGTCATGGCCGTAATGCCCGCCACGGTGCCGGAGCCCTGCGCAACCCGAAACACCAGCGCCAGCGCATAGGTCAGAAGAATCATTGCCAGCGGTGAGCCGGTTTCCTGAAACAGGCTGTCTACCAGCGACCGACCGATACCGGTCTCCTGAATGACGCTGCCCAGCGAGCCGCCGGCGCCGGTGACCAGCAGCACCAGACCAGCGGTCTGCAGGCCTTTTGATGCCGAGCGGTCGCATTCATCGCGGTTCATGAGGCGCCCGGCAACGGCATAGGCGGCCAGCGCACCGGCCAGCAGCGCCACGATTCGATCGCTGACAAAGGCCACGAAGGGCGGGAGTTCTTCACCGCCGACCATGCCGGTCTGCTGGGCATAGTCGTAGAGCGTGCCGGAAAGAATCAGGGCGATCGGCAGGGCAATGGGGAGCAGCGCCTGCCACAGCGGCAGGTCCGGCAGCGAGATCTCTTCGTCGGCGACGGTGTCTCGGTTGTCGATGTGCAGCTCATCCTTCGCGGCGTTCCAGAGCCCCATATCGAGTGCCAGAAAGTAGAGTTTCATGACCACCAGTGCCGTGATCAGCCCTACGCCAAGCCCGGCCAGCGTCATCAGGCCGATATCGAAGTTCAGAATCGAGGCGGCTGCCAGCGGATTGGGCGTCGGTGGGACAATGGTGTGCGAGGTGGCAGCACCAATCACCAGTGCGCCGATGGCATAAGGCAGTGGTTTGCCAAGCGTTTTAGCCAGTGCAATGCCCAGCGGAATCAGAATTACGAAGGTGACATCGAAAAACACCGGGATGGAGAGCAGAAAGCCGGTCAGCCCCAGCGCATAGAGTCCAGCGCCGCGCGGCGCGCTTTTGACCATGGTATGGGCAATCTGATGGGCCATGCGGGAATCGCTCATCAATTGCCCGATAATGACCCCAAAACCGATGGGCAGCCCGATGGCCGCCATGATGTTGCCAAAACCACCGCCGATGGCCTCGACGGTGGTGGTCATGCCCAGCCCCATGGTGAGTCCCAGATAGAGACACCCTACGATCAGACTGATCGCCGGGTTGAGCTTTAGATAGAGAATCAGCAGCAGGATCAGACCGATCGTGACTGTCAGATGCAGTATTTCCATGACACCCCCCGTGAAGCTGCCGACCTGTTGTGGTTATCGCTGTCGATCGCCTCGCCACGGCGCCCTCACGGGGGCCGTGGCGATCATGCTCAGTGGGTATAGGGTCGGGCCAGATCGCTGTCGGGATTGAGGCGTACGCCAAAGCCCGGCGCATCGAGACTCGAGGCCCGCATGCGGCCGTTTTCCGGCACCGGCTCATCCAGCAGCAGCGGATTGAACATCGGCACCACCTCGTCGGCCTGCGGCGCCATCATCAAAAACTCGGAGAAGGGACTGTTGGTGCGGGTTACCACGAAGTGGTAGCTGTAGACCGAGGAACCATGCGGCACGACCAGAGTGTTGTGGGCATCGGCCAGCGCAGAGATCTTCAAAAGCTCGGTGACGCCGCCGCACCAGCCCACATCAGGCTGGATAATGTCGCAGCAGCCCATTTCCAGCAGCATGCGAAAGCCCCAGCGGGTGGCCTCATGCTCGCCTGTAGTCACCAGCATGCCAGGCGGCACACGCTTTTTAAGATCGGCGTAGCCCCAGTAGTCATCCGGCGGCAGCGCCTCCTCGATCCACTTGAGGCCGTACTCCCGACCGCGCTGGGCCAGCCGGGTGGCGTAGTCGAGATCCAGACTCATCCAGCAGTCGAACATCAGCCAGAAGTCCGGTCCAACGCTTTCGCGCATCTCGGCCAGCTGAGCGATGTTTTTTTCAAGTCCTGTATCACCTTCGGCCGGGCCATGTTTCAGAGGCATCTTGCCACCGATAAAGCCCATCTTTTTTGCCAGATCCGGGCGCGCACCGGTGGCGTAAAACTGCAGTTCATCGCGCACCGGTCCGCCGAGCAGAGCGTGCACCGGCTCGTCGCGGATCTTGCCAAGCAGGTCCCAGAGCGCAAGATCAACACCGGAAATCGTGTTGAGTACGACGCCCTTGCGGCCGTAGAACAGCGTGGCGTGAAACATCTGATCCCAGATCTTCTCGATATCGGTCACACGCTGACCCTCGACAAATCGGGCCAGATGTTTTTCGACAATGAAGGCACCGATCTCGCCGGCAGTGGTGACGGCAAAGCCCACCGTGCCATCACTGGCTTCTACCTCGACCACCAGCGTGCCCAGCACGTTGAGACCGAAACTGCGACGCGTCATGCGGTAATCGGGGTACTTGCTCATGGGCGTCGAGATCTGGCTATCGATCCAGTGCCCCTCGCCCTGATCGTGATAATCGGCGCCCCCGCCACGGACGGTGTAAGCGCGTATCTGTTTGATGGTGGGCATCGACATGGCATTTACCTTTTGCAGTCCGGGTCAGAGAACAAAAAGAAATACCGGGAAATAAAAGTGCTGACTAATGCAGGCTACGGCGCATCCGATACCTTGAGGTTATCACCATGCGTAAAGCGCCTTGCGTCGCTAACCCTTCGTTTTGGCTGATAAAAAAAGAACGTCCTGTTTGGACCAATGTCTTATGGCCGGTAGCTGCCATGCGCCTGCGTTATCAATACGCTGTAGTCGAAGATAACCCAGGAGATGTTCACGTGACGGATGCCCACAGACAGGCAGCGCTGCTTAATCGGTTACGCTACAAGCACCTGCGCCTGATCGCCTTGCTGGATGAACAGCGCAATCTGCATCGGGTGGCGGAAATCCTGAACATGTCACAGCCGGCAGCGACGCGCATGCTGCGCGAGATCGAGGGCATGTTTGGCTGCGATCTGTTCGAGCGCACCTCGCGGGGCGTTCAACCCACAAGCACCGGCGAGGTGCTGATCGAGTTTGCTCATGGCGCGCTCAATCGGCTGGATCGCTGTGCGACCTCGCTACAGCGTCATCAACTGGGCGACCAGGGGCAGCTGGCGGTCGGAGCGATCATGGGCGCCGCGCCGGATCTGGTGGCGGAAGCCATCACGGAGATCAAACGCCAGCGTCCGCTGTTGCAGGTACGGCTACTGGGAGAAACCAGCGATCAGCTGATCGAGCTTTTGATCAATAACCGCATCGACATGGCCATCGCCCGCCATGTAACGGCGCTTCAACACAACCTGTTCGACTTCGAGCCTCTGGGCAATGAGCGCATGCTGGCCGTGGTACGCCAGGGGCACCCGCTGATCGACGCGCGCGAACTGTCTCTGGCAGAGACTCTGGAGCAGTGGCCCTGGATACTCCAGCCAATCGAGAGCCCGGCCCGGCAGGCGCTGGAGAAGGAGTTCGAGCTTGCCGGGTTGATGTCGCCGCGCGATATCATTGAATGCGGCTCGATCTTCGCTGCTCTACAGCTGGTCAGACGCAGTAACAGTATTCTGGTGCTGGCCGAGTCGGTGCTGCGGGATTATCTGCAGATGGAGACGGTGACCGCCCTGCCACTATCACTGGGCAAGACACTGCCTCCCTACGGCATCATGACACGCCGTGAAGAGCCACTGAGCGAGCCGATGCAGCAGCTCTGCGCCATCCTGCGATCAACGGCCGCTCGTCATGATCAATCGACGCCAGCACTGGATTATCCAGAGTCGCTACTCATCAACTCTCCTGACAGACAAGATGCGTTACAAGCACTGTGAACCACGCTCATCGAAGGCGGCCGCAGGCATCACATCACCAGCTCGCCGCGCACGGTCAGCGTACATGGCGCGGCCTGCGGGTCGCGCATCTGCACCAGTAGCTGCGCAAGCGCCTGAGCACCGGCGCGATAACCGTCGTGCACCACGCACGGCACGGTGATATCGAAAATCTCCAGATAGGGCAGCCGGTCGATGCCGATCACGTGCAGCTGTTCCCGATCGATGCCGGCCTCACGCAGCGCCTTGAGGGCGCCCAGAGTGATCAGCTGGTTGAGCCCGAAGATCGCGCGCGGTACGCCGTGCTGCTCGAGATGGTCACGCACCTGTTCCACGGCCGGGGCCAGTGTGTAGTCCCCCCATAGCACATCAATCATGACGTCAGGCGCCTGGGCGCTCAGCGTTGTCTGCACACCCTGCAACCGCTCGCGCGAAATGCGTGAATATTCGGGGCCGGCGACGACCAGCAAACGGTCATGAGGAGTGCGCTGCTCAAGCGTGAAGGCATGAGTCAGCAGATAGTGCGCGACGCGCTCCCCGGACCAGAGATTATCCAGCACCACGGCACTGAAGCCGCTGTCATGGAGAGTGCGATCCAGCTGCACCACAGCGATGTCGCTGGCCTTGAGGCGCGTCAGATAATCGGGCTGGTAGTCAGGCTCATCAGAGACCGGCGAGAGAATGAGACCGGCCGCCTGATAGCTTAACAGGGTGTCGATGGCCGTGGACTCAAGGCGGGGATCGCCGTCGGTATCAAAGAGCATGATGGCGTAGTCATGCTGCTTGGCGTGGCGCGAGATGGCCTTGATCATCTCGGCGTAGAAGGGGTTATCAAGGCTTGCCGTGACCACGCCGATCAGGCGGCTGTCACTGCGCTTGAGGCCGCGGGCAAAGGCATTGGGCACATAGCCGAGTTCACGTGCGGCCTGCTCGATGCGCTCACGCGTGGCGGGTTTGACCAGCTCGGGCTTGTTGAGCGCGCGCGAGACCGTGATGTTGGTCATCCCGACATGACGGGCAATATCGGCAATGGTGACGTTCCGGCTGGCAGGCATGTGGACTCGTTCTACTCATGAAAGAAAGCGCGCCGACGTGACAGCCACTGGCGAATGTCGCACGCTGATCAAGGGAAGCGTCTATAGACAGAGCGCCGCCCGCCCCCTTTATACGTTCACCTGACCAGACCGCCGGAGCCCATCATGGCACAGCTGACCTGCCGCTTTGCCTCACAGATTCTGGATGTGACGCTGTCGCTCAGCGCCATTGTTCCGGAGCACGCCAAAGCGCCATCGCCGGTACTCTATCTGCTGCATGGGCTGTCAGACGATGATAGCGCCTGGCAGCGCTTTAGTGCCATCGAGCGCTACGCGCAAGCCTACGGGATTGTCGTGATCATGCCGCAGGTGGGGCGCAGTTATTACACCGACATGGCGTTTGGTCCCGACTGGTATCGTTTTTTGAGCGAGGAGTTGCCCCTCATCAGCGAGCGGCTTTTTCCCATCTCGACGCGTCGGGAGGATACATTTGTGGCGGGGCTTTCCATGGGTGGCTACGGCGCTTTCAAATGGGCGCTGCGCGAGCCGGAGCGCTTTGCCGCGGCGGCCAGCCTGTCAGGCTCGCTGGATATCGTGGCAGTGGGCCAACGCGAGACGCCGCCGCCGGAGTATCCGTTGATCTTTGATGGTTCACCGCAAGGCACCGACGATGACCTGTTTGCGCTTTTAAAGCGCTATGACACGCCGCAGGCGTGTCAGCCGGCACTGTTTCAGTGGTGTGGTCGGGAGGACTTTCTTTATGACGCCAATCTGCGCTTTAAAGAGGCCGCACAGAAGAGCGCACTACAGCTGGACTGGCATGACGGCCCGGGAGATCACCAGTGGCGCTACTGGGACCGCCAGATTCAGCGCGTGCTCAAGTGGCTGCCCATTGCCCCTGCATCCAGTACCTGACAGCCCCTTTAGCGTGATCCAAAAGCAGAACACCCGGCGCGCGGCCGGGTGTCAGGAAGGCTTGTCAATATAACAGGGGCACCAGCGGCCTATAGGCGCTGACTTTCATCATTGATGGCCGGTGCGCTTTCCATGAAGTGGCCACTGTTGGCCGCCACACCCATGGCAGAGAATATGGCAATGACAGCCAGTGCTGTGATGACAAGATAAGCAATCAGAATTCCCATGACGTTACTCCCTGGTCGCGTTAATCACGATATTAGATGATGGCCGGGCCACTGTTATTATTCATGGACCGCTCAACAATCCTGTTATTTTTATATTCAAAGGCAACAAGGACAATTACTGAAATCAGCAAACTGATATTTATTAAAAGCAATAAAATCATCCGATATTCAGTCCGCGTCATACAATCGACACATTCATCATGCCTGACATCCGTAAGCAGCGAGATTACCCAAAGGTCTATTTAAAGTAACATAATGTAATTTTCTGGCGTACCTGGCAATCAGCCATGAAAGGCCTCAACAGGGGAATCCGAATGTTCGTCGACCGATCAGACAGTTCCTAAAGCGCTTTGGCAAACAAAATGTTTCCCAAGGATAACAAAACTCACACTTTTGATTTTGGATCTTCTAATACTAAAACGCCTTTTAGCGCTCCCCAAAGACCGTAACTCTCAACCTTTTTATCAATGCACAATATTGCATAGATAATCCCACCAAATAGAACGATGTTACTGCTTACATCAGTATTGCCCGGCACTGCCTGCCAAAAAATGACAGTCGTTTTGCAGGTGTCTGATGCATTAAAAAAACCCCTTATCAATGAATAAAAATATATTCATTCAGGAACAGGGCATGGAAATGACAACACGACCGGTACGCAGCAATCACCGGCACTCCCTATGGTATGAACGCCTTCTTCTAAGCTTTCGGATTCATTATTTTCTTGGCCTGATACTGACCGTTTCCCTGCCGGCATTGTGGGAGTGGGGCTGGTCTGTCTGGACCCTGCAGAACCACGACGCCGGTACCACCCTGCTGGCCAGCGCCATCGCCTGGATGGTGGCGTTTCGAACCGTACGCCAGCTTTCCCGCCATCCGGGCGCGGCGCCTGATACCTACGTCATCCCCGTGGTCATCGCGGTCTATCTGATGATACTGGCCCTGCTGACGCTACTATCCATTCCCTTTTCGCCCTGGCAGCTGGTGGCTTCCGGCGTGCTGGCGCTGATCTTTGGCTACGCGGGCTACCGCGTGACCCGGCGCTATCGCCGGCGCAAGATGGCCATCGTGCCGCTGGGCAACGTCATGTCGTGGTTTGATCACCAGGACATCGATCAGCGCTGGCTGGAAGGCCCGGATCTTGGAAACCTGCGCGTGGATGGCGTGATTGCCGATCTCTCCTGTGATCTGAGCGATGAGTGGCAGCGTTTTCTGGCCGATTGCACGATCAAGCGCATTCCGGTCCATGACGCACGCCGCTTTGGCGAGGCCAGCACCGGCCGGATCGGGCTGGATCAGATTCACGCCAATCGCTACGGCTCGCTGATGCCCAGAACCAGCTATGAGCTTTTCAAGCGTCTGGCCGATCTTGTTGCCGCACTGCTGATGCTGCCGGTGGCGCTGCCGATCATGGGCGTGGCCGCGATCATGATCAGGCGCGACGACCCGGGTCCGATTCTGTTCCGCCAGCGCCGCTCGGGCTTTCAGGGGGAAGAGTTCGACGTCTACAAGATGCGCAGCATGTATGTGAACCCTGACGATGTGCGACCCACCCAGGAAGGCGAGGACCCGCGCATCACAAGGGTCGGTAAGTACCTGCGCAAGTACCGCATCGATGAGCTGCCGCAGCTGTTCAACGTGCTCAAGGGCGAGATGAGTCTGATCGGCCCGCGCCCCGAAACGCCGGCGCTGACCGAGGCCTATGAGCGCGACATCCCGTTTTTTCGTTACCGTCATGTGGTCAGGCCCGGCATTTCGGGCTGGGCGCAGGTCGAGCAGGGCTACGCCTCGGAAGTCGAGGGCTCACGCATCAAGCTCGAGCATGACTTCTACTACATCCGCAACTTCTCGTTCTGGATGGACCTGCTGGTGGTGATTCGCACCATTCGCACCATCTTCACCGGCTCCGGCGCGCGCTGATCGATACGCCTGCCGATGCCATTAAAAAGGCCCGCCAATGGTGGGCCTTTTGCGTTGAATGCGCAGGACTCAGGGATTGGACGGCACCGCGGTACGGCGGCGACGCCAGCCGCGATACATCGGCAGCACCACCATCAGTACCACCAGTGCCCAGCCGCCCCAGGTGATCGGGCTCGACCACAGAATCGAGAGCTCGCCGTTGGAGATCGACAGCGCCCGACGCAGGTTCTGCTCCATGATGCCGCCCAGAATAAAGCCCAGCAGCACGGCAGACAGCGGGAAGTCGAACTTGCGCAGGATATAGCCCACCACGCCGATCACGATCATCAGGAAAAGATCGAAGGTAGTCGCGTGCACGCCGTAGACCCCGATGGCGGTGACGATCGCAATGCCCGGCACCAGCGCCCAGTAGGGCACGGCCAGAATCTTGGTGAATACGCGAATCAGCGGAATGTTCATCACCACCAGCATGACGTTGGCGATAAAGAGCGAGGCGATCAGACCCCACACCAGCTGCGGGTCGGTCTGAAACAGCAGCGGCCCGGGCGTGATGTTGTAAAGCGTCAGCGCGCCCAGCATGACTGCTGTAGTGCCCGAACCCGGCACGCCCAGGGTCAGCATCGGCACCATCGAACCACACGCCGCGGCGCTGTTGGCGGTTTCCGGCGCGGCCAGACCGCGCAGATCGCCATCGCCAAAGCGGTTGTCACGGGTGGCCATGCGCTTTTCGCTCATGTAGGCCACGGCGCTGGCCATGGTCGCCCCGGCCCCCGGCAGGATGCCCATGAAAAAGCCCACTACGCCGCTGCGCAGCACCGTCCACTTGACCAGCATGGCTTCCTTCATGTTGAACATCATGCGCCCGCTGGTCTTGAGCGCGCTCTGCCCGTAATAGGTGCGCTCGAGCAGCACCAGAATCTCGCTGATGCTGAAAAGCCCGAGCACCAGCACCACGAACTGGATGCCATCGGCCAGCCCCAGACTGCCGAAGGTAAAGCGATAGACGCCGCTGTTGGCATCGATCCCCACACAGGCCAGCAACAGCCCGATCAGCGAGGCCACGGCCGTTTTCATCGGTTTGTTGCCGGCCATGCCGGCCAGACAGGTAATGGCAAACACCATCATCACGAAGTATTCGGCCGGGCCGAACGCCACTGCCCACTTTGCCAGCAGCGGCGCGAAGATGGTGACCCCGATGGTGGCAATCAGACCGCCCATGAAGGAGCCGGCCGCCGAAATCGACAGCGCAATGCCGCCCTTGCCCTGACGCGCGAGCGGATGGCCATCCAGCGCGGTCATGACGGCAGAGGCTTCACCGGGAATGTTGAGAAGAATCGACGAGATACGCCCGCCGTACTCGCAGCCCAGATAGACCGCTGCCAGCAGAATCAGCGAGGTCTCCGGCGGCAGCCCGAGCGCAAAGGCGATCGGAATCAGAAGCGCCACGCCGTTGATCGGTCCCAGTCCCGGCAACAGGCCGACGACGGTGCCGATCAGCGTGCCACACAGGGCCGTCAACAGGTTCAGCGGCGTGGTGGCCACGCCAAAGCCCTGGCCCAGATATCCCAGTGTTTCCATGGTTCAGCCCCCCAGTCCTGACAGCACGCCCAGCGGCAGCGGCACATCCAGCAGTCGATCAAACAGACCATAAAAGGCCAGCGCCATGACGGCGGCGGTGATCACACTGGTGATCCAGCGCCCGTTGTAGAGCCGACACATGATGATGGCGAAGAAAAAGGCCGAGACCACAAACCCCAGCCGCTCGAAGAAAAACGCAAACAGCGACAGTGCCACCACGCACAGCACCAGCCGGCCCAGCACGTGGCCTGTCAGCGGCGTGTCGGCGTTTTCTTCTGCCATGTGGCCGGGGCGAACGATCAGATAGACCGTGCCGGCCGCCAGCAGAATCAGCAGCAGCAGCGGGAAGGCGCGCGGCCCGACCGGCTCGTAGGAAAAGGGCGCTTCATAGGTGGTAGCGGCGTAGGCCAGCACCGCATAGACGACCAGCAGGGCCGTCAGAAAAAGACGTTGGTAGATCATGACAGGCTCCGGACAGACGGCCGGCAGCGCAGGTCACCCGAAAGGATGCCTGCGCCGCAGTCGATGTTACTGGACCAGACCGAACTGACCGGCCAGCTCGCGGTATTCACCCACGCGCTTTTTGACGTAGGCATCAAGCTCGTCGCCGGTCATCGAGAAGGGATAGAGCTCGCGGTTTTCACGCAGTTTGGCGAAGTCATCGGAGGCCAGCAGCTTGTCAAAGGCATCCTTCCACCAGTTGTAGGCGTCGTCGCTCACCTTCGGCCCGACATAGAAGCCGCGAATGACCGGCCACTGCACGTCATAGCCCTGCTCGATGGCAGTGGGAATGTCACCGGTGACCTCGCCCGGCAGCCGCTCTTCGGAGAACACGGCCAGAATGCGCATGTCACCGCTTTGCACGTGCGGTACGGAGTCGGCGATATCGGTACTGGCGACCTGAATGTGTCCGCCCAGCAGCGAGGTGGCCAGCTCACCGCCGCCTTCCATCGCCACGTAGCGCATTCTCTTCGGATCGATACCGGCTGCCTTGGCCAGCAGTGCGGTCTGCATCCAGTCCTGACCGCCCACCGAACCACCGGCGCCGATCACGACCTTGCTGGGGTCTTTGCGCAGCGCCTGCACCAGATCATCGAGATTCTTGTAGGGCGAGTCGGCGCGCACTGCAACCGCACCGTAGCTGGTGCCCACCGCCGCCAGCCAGCGCACGGCGCTTTCGTCAAAGCGGCCGAACTTGCCCTGGGCCAGGTTCAGAAGCGAACCGCTGGACCAGGCCACGATCGCATTGGCATCCGAGGGGCGCTGGGCCACCACCGTGTTGTAGGCCACCGCGCCGACGCCGCCGGGCATGTAGGTCACGCGCATCGGCGTGGAGAGAATGCCCTCTTCGACCAGCGCGCTCTGGGCCAGCTTGCAGGTCAGGTCAAAACCGCCGCCGGGCGCCGCCGGTGCGATACACTCGGGCCGTTTCGGCTCGCCTGCGGCATGCGCCTGAAGGGCAGCCCCCAGACTCAGGGCACCCATCAGCGCCAGCGCCGCCATGCGGCCCTTGCCGGAAAGTCGTCGTGTCATGGTCATGTCGGATGTTCCTCACGTCTGCCCGGCAGCGTGCCTGGCGCTGTTGTTATGGAATCGTTATGAAGCCGTTATGGCCTGCGACGGCCCCGATGCCGACGCCCCGGACCGGTCGGTGGATTGGTCACCGGCCGGTGGCCGTGCATACTGCGCTCATGAAACGCCTGTGCGCTGTCGCGTGGCGTCATGGGGTCGGGCGTCGCCTGCTGGCACGATAATCCGGCAGCCTTTCAACAACCTTTCACCGGAGCGGCAATGCGTACGCTATTGGTCGAAGACCACCCGTCACTGGCCGAAAGCATCCAGCGCTCGCTGGAAGCCGCCGGCTGGCGCGTGGATGTCATGCATGACGGCGTCTCGGCGCGCACCGCCCTTGAAACCGAAAGCTATGCGCTGCTGCTGCTGGATATCGGCCTGCCGGAGATGGATGGCTTCACGCTTCTGAGCTGGCTTCGAAAGCGCGACACACGCCTGCCGGTGATGCTCTTGACCGCCCGCGGCAGCATCAACGACCGCGTTCGCGGCCTCAACCTGGGCGCGGATGACTACCTGATCAAGCCCTTCTCGCTGTCCGAGCTGCAGGCGCGCATCAATGCCCTGATCCGCCGCACCCGCCATGACGGCCAGCAGATTCATCGCTGCGGCGCACTGGCCTTTGATATCAGCGCGCGCAGTTTCACCCTGCACGAACAGCCGCTTCCCCTGCCACCGCGGGAGCTGGCGCTGCTGGAGGCACTGATGGCGCGCGTCGGGCGCACGGTCAGCAAGGAACACCTGGCCGCGCAGATGTTTTCCATGGAGGAAGACAGCTCGTTCGACGCCATCGAAGTCTACGTGTCACGCCTGCGCCGCAAGCTCGACGGCAGTGATGTGCGTATCGTGACCTTTCGTGGCCTGGGCTATCAGCTCGAGACATCGCCGTCGGACGCGCCGGCGTGAAGGCCAGCCTGTCGCGGCGCAGCCTGCGCGGTCGCCTGACCCGCCGCATCGGTGGTGCCCTGCTGCTGCTGATTACCGTCGGCGTGGCCGGCGCCTGGCTGGATGCCTGGCGGGTGGCCAGCAGCGCCTACGACCGACCGCTGCTGATCGCCGCCCGGGTGCTGGGCGAGTCCCTCACCGTCCGGGACGGCCAACTGCAGGTACGGGTATCGCGTGCCGTGCTCGATCCGTTCTCGCTCGACAGTGGCGGCAGCGCCTTTTATCAGGTCATTACCCCCGAGCAGGGGTCGATCGCGGGTTTCGAGGACCTGCCCGCCCCACCCGCCGCCGCGGCCATGACCAGCCGCTACCCGTCGCTGGCGCGCTTTTATGACGCCACCTACGGCGGGCGTGACGTGCGCGTGGTGTCGCTTCTGGTGCCGGTCAGCCAGCCGGGCTATCAGGGCATGGTCGAGATCCGGGTCGCCGAGCATCGCGATATTCACGCCCAGCTGATGCGCGATCTGCTGGGAGATTCGCTGATGCGCCTGACGCTGTTTGCCATCGGCGCCTTCCTGCTCTTCGTGCTGGCCATCGATGCCGCCCTGCGCCCGCTCAAGCGTATTACCGACATGGTCGCCAGCCGTTCGCCGGACAATCTTGACCCCCTGCCGACCGACAACGTGCAGCGCGAGGTGCGCGGGCTGATCGACGCCGTCAATCATTTGACCGCGCGCCTGGATGACACCCTGCGCGCCCAGCGCGCCTTCGTGGCCGACGCCGCCCACGAGCTGCGCACCCCGCTGTTTGCCCTGCGTGCGCGCCTGGAGCTGGGCATGCAGACCCACGACAACGACACGCTGAGAATCACGCTGGAAAGCGCCCAGCGGGATCTGGAAGCGCTGACCCTGCTGGCCAATCGGCTGCTCTCTCTTGCCCGGGTGGAAAACGATATCCGCCGGCGTGACTTCGGGGTGCTGGATTTAAGCGACACCGCGCGGGAGTTCTGCATGAGCATGGTATCGCTGGCCTGGCAGCGCGGGCTGACGCTGGCGCTTGAGGCCGAGCAGCCAGTGTGGGTGCAGGCCGACAGCGCACTGATCAACGAGCTGCTGGCGATCGTGATCGGCAACGCCCAGGCCTATACCCCTGCCGGCGGTCATATCACGGTGCGCGTTCTCGAAGGCGCTCGCCTTGAGGTCGAAGACGATGGTCCGGGCATCCCGGAGAGCGAGCGCGAGCGGGTTTTCGAGCGCTTTTATCGGGCCCACCGGGATGCCCCGCTGACCGAAGACGCCGGACGTGCCATCAGCGGCACCGGGCTGGGGCTGGCGATTGCCCGCCAGATCTGTACCGCGCTCGGGGCACATATCTCGCTGCATGAGGCCGCAGGCGGCGGCACGCTGGCCCGCGTGGTCTTCATGGCCGGTGCTGTCCCGCCCCCTCCTGGACGTTAGCCGTAGTCCTAAAGCGCAATAGGCGTCGCCCCTGATACAGCGCTAGCCTGCCAGCAGTCTTTGGATCGATCCAAAACACTGATCTGGCAGGTAAACGACATGCCCCAGTCCGGAAAACACGTCACGCTCAGGGAACTGGCCGCCCATGCCGGCGTCTCGCGCTCGACCGTGTCACTGGTACTTCAGGAAAGCCCGCTGGTGGCCAGACGCACCCGCGAGCGCGTGATGGCCGCCGCCAGGACGCTGGGCTATGTCTACAACCGCGGCGCGGCCACACTGCGCAGCGCCCACACCGCCACCCTCGGCGTGGTCGTCCACGACATCGCCAATCCCTTTTTCGGCGCCATGGTGGCCGGCATCGATGAGACCCTGCAAAACGCCGACTACGTGCCCTTTCTGGTCAGCAGCGGCAACAGTGTGGCGCGTCAGCAGCGCCTGATCACCCGCCTGCGCGAGCAGCGCGTTGATGCGCTGCTGCTGTGTCCGGCCGAAGCCACCCCCGCCGCCCTGATCGACACCATTGCCGACTGGGGACTGCCCTGCATCGAGGTCATGCGCCATGTCGGCGACACGCCCCGCGGCCACTACGTCGGCGCCGACATTCGCGCTGGTCTGGCCCGCGCCGTGGCGCATCTGATCGACCAGGGACATCAACGCATCGCGCTTGTGACCGGCACGGGCCACAGCTCCGCCGATCGCGAGCGCATGGCGGGGTATCGGGAGGCCATGCAGGCCGCCAGTCTCGCGCCCGACATTCGTACCGGCAGCAATGACCTGACCCGTCGCGCCGGACTTGTGCGCACGCTCGAGATCATGAAGGCACCCACACCGCCCACGGCGCTGATCTGTCACAACGACCTGATGGCGCTGGGCGCCCTGCTGGCGCTGAATCGTCTGGGCCTCATGCCCGGTATCGACTGCGCAGTGGTGGGTATCGATGACAGCGATGAAGCCGCGCTCGGCGAGCCGGCGCTGAGCAGCATCGCCACGCACCCTCACGCCATCGGCCAGGCCGCCGCCGGACTGGCACTCGCCTGCCTCAGGGGCCCCGGCGGTGACGCGCAGCGCATCGTGCTGGACACGTCGCTGCAGGTCCGCGCCAGTACCGATCCCACGTCCGGCCATTTATGGGAGTTGTCATGATGTCCTGTCTGCCTTTTTTGCGCCGCAGCGGTACGCTGCTGCTGGCCGTTGCCTGTCTGGGGCTTGCGGTACTGGCCCCGTCACAGGCCAGTGCCCGCGAGCTGATCTTCGGCCATGGCGCCACCGAGGAGACGGCCTACCATGCCAGCGCCGAGCGCTTTGGCGAACTCCTGAAGGAAAGGAGCAACGGCGAACTGACCGTCAGCCTCTACAGCAATTCGGTGCTGGGGCATGAAACCGAGATGTTCGAGCAGCAGACCGCCGGGGCGCTGGATTTTTCAATCGTCAATCCGGGGCTGATCTCGGAGTTTTCCCACACTGCCAGCATCTTCTCGATTCCGTTTCTCTACCGCGACATCGACCACTGGCAGCACGTGCTCGACGGCGAGGCCGGTCGCGAAATCGCCCGGCGCATCGAGGACGAGACCGGGGTGAAGGTGCTGGCCTACTACGGCGGCAGCACCCGCCAGATCGTCAGCACCCGGCCGCTGGAAAGCCTTGATGACCTGAAAGGCATGAAGCTTCGCACCAACCCGACCCGACCGGTGATCACCGCCTGGGCAGCGCTGGGCACTCGCCCCACGGTCATGGCCTATCGCGAGATCTACACGGGGCTGCAGCTGGGCGCCATTGACGGGCTGCTCAACGAGGCCGAGTGGATTCACCGCATGCGCTTTCACGAGGTGGCACCGCATATCGGACTTTCCGAGCACGACATTACCGTGCGGCTTTTGACCGTGTCGTCACAGACCTGGGCGTCGCTGTCCCCCCAGCAGCAGCGCGAGGTGCAGGCCGCCGCCGATGAGAGCGAGCAGTACGCCCGCGATCTGCAGATTCGCCTGGATCAGGCGTCCCGCGACGCGCTCCGGGAGGAAGGCGCCACCTTCTACCCGATGGATCGCGAGCGCATGCAGGAGATGGTCGCCGAGCCGCTGGGTCAGATCATCGATGACATGGACCTGCGTGATCTCTTTGAAATGATCATCAACACCGACTGACGCTGATCATCAACACCGATTGAGGAGACGTGCCATGGGATTTATCGCGGCCCTGAGCCGGTTCAACCGCGCCCTTGAGCGGGCGCTCAACGTCGTGCTGTTGCTGCTGCTGGCGGGCTTTATCCTGCTGATCATCTATCAGATCGCCAGCCGTAACCTGACGTTCCTGCCGGCGGCCTACGCTACCGAGGAGCTCAGCCGCTTCGCCTTCCAGTGGATGATCATGCTGGGCACCGCCATCGGGGTGCTGCACGCCGATCACTTCGTGCTCGAGGCCTTTGCACGCCAGAGCGTCATGGGCCGCTTCACCCGGACGCTGCGCGATCTGGCCTGTCTGATGGTGGGCGTGGTGTTCATCGTCTTCGGCCAGGCGTTTGCGTGGTCCGGCTTCAACCGCATCGCCAGCGCCTCACAGCTGCCGATGGTGGTGACCTACTCGGCGTTTCTGGTCTGCGGCGTGTTGATCGTGCTGTTCAGCCTGCAGCGCCTGCTGCTCAGCGCCACCCGGGGACTGGACGCCATGGAGCGCGAGCTCGATACGCCTTCGGACATCGATGAGACGGCACCGCCCACCACCGACATTGATACCCCACAGACCGACCAACGGGAGACACGCCCATGATGACGGCCGATTGGCTTTTTCTGCTGCCGTGGCTTCTGTTTGTACTGCTGGGCGTGCTGATCATTCTGGGCGTGCCCATTGCCATGGCGCTGGTGCTGACCTCGTTTGGCATCATCGCGCTCGACCCGCGTCTCACGCCCTGGATTTTGTTCCAGCGCATGTACTACGGCATGGACTCGTTTGTGCTGCTGGCGGTGCCGCTGTTTCTGCTGGCCGGCAATCTGATGAACGCCGCGCGCATTACCGACCGCCTGATCACGCTGTGTCTCAATCTGGTCGGGCATGTAAAGGGGGCACTGGCGCACGTCAATGTGCTGGTCAGCATGCTGTTTGCCGGTGTGTCGGGCTCCTCGACCGCCGACAGCGCCGGGATCGGGACAGTGCTGATTCCGGCAATGAAAAAGGAAGGCTATCCGGCGCATTTCAGCGTGGCGGTGACGGCCGCCTCGTCGGTGATGGGCATCATCATTCCGCCGTCGATCAACATGATCGTCTGGGGCGCGCTGACCAGCACCTCGATCGCCGGGCTCTTTCTGGGCGGCATCATCCCCGGCATCCTGATTGCCATCACGCAGCTTTTGATGAACCTGGGCTACGTGCGCCGCTATGACGTGCCCACTCGCAAGCGCGCCACGTTCAGGGAAATTCTGTATTCCGGCAAGGATGGCCTGCTGGCCGCCGGCATTCCGATCCTGATCATCGGCGGCATCACGCTGGGCATCGTCACGCCGACCGAGGCAGCCGTGATGGCGGTGTTGTATGCGCTGGTACTGGGGTTTGTGGTCTATCGCGAGCTGAGCTTCAAGAGTGTGCTGGACGCCTCGACCGATACCGTCCGGCTCTGTTCGCTGTCGCTGTTCAGCCTGGTGGGCGCGGCGATCTTTGGTTATCTGATCAGCTTCTACCGCATTCCGCCGCAGTTGATGGTGGGCGTTGAGATCACCGACCCGACCGTGCTCCTGATCGTGATTGCCCTGGTCATGCTGCTGGTCGGCACCTTCATGGACTCGCTGCCGGCGATGGCGATTCTGGCACCCATCTTCCAGCCGCTGGCCGCTCAGGCGGGGATCGATCCGCTGCAGTTTGGCGTGATCAGCGTCATGGCACTCGGCCTTGGGCTGATCACGCCGCCCTACGGGCTGTGTCTGATGATCTCGGCACGCATTGGCGGCATACCGCTGTTGCAGGCACTGGGCACCACCATGCTCTATCTGCTGGTGATGCTGGGCGTGATCGTGGCGCTGATCTTCTTCCCCGACCTGATCCTGTATCTGCCCCAGACCTTCGGGCCCGAGAGCGGCTGAGCCTACGACACCGTGGCAGCGGCGTGCGCTGCATCGTATTCGGCCTGACGCCGGGCGCTGCGCCGCTGCATGACCCGCCAGGCCAGCATCGTCAGACCGATATTGGCCACGATCACGATGGCGCCGGCCAGAGGGATAGTGTGCATCGGCAGGCCCGCACTGATGACCACCCCGCCCACGCTGGCGCCGGTGGCATTGCCCAGATTGAAGGCACTCTGATTGAGCGTCGAGGCCAGGTTGGGCGCCTCGGCGGCCTGGTCCACCACCAGCAGCTGCAAAAGCGGCATGATGGCAAAGGAGATGGCCGCCCACAGGAAAATGGTCAGCATCGCCGGCACCAGCGAAAAGAGCGTGAACGACATGATCACCAGAATCACCCCGGTGCCCAGCATCAGCTTCATCAGTACCGGCATCAGGGCGCGATGCCCCAGGCGTCCGCCCAGAATGCTGCCGGCGGTCAGCCCCAGGCCATAAATGGCCATGATCAGCGTGATCCAGAGTCCGCCGACGCCGGTCAGCGTCGAGAGCATCGGTTCGATATAGGTCACGACGGTAAACATCGAGATCGAGGCCAGCACGCTCAGTCCCAGTGCCAGCAGCACCGACCCTTCCTTCAACACGCGAAACTCGCCCATGATCCCGCCTTCATTGCGCGGCAGGCTCAAGGGCAGCCACTGCCAGAGCGCCAGAATGGCCACCACGCCGATGGCCGCCACGCTCCAGAAGGAGGCGCGCCAGCCGAGCGCCTGACCGATCGCCGAGCCCAGCGGCACGCCCAATACGCTTGCCAGCGTCAGCCCTGCAAACACCAGCGAGATCGCCTGTCCGCGCTTTTCAGGCACCACAAGACCTGCTGCCGTAACCGAGGCGATACCGAAAAAGGCACCGTGGGAAAACGACGTCACCACGCGCGCCGCCATCAGGCTGAGATAGTCCGGTGCCAGCGCACACAGCACGTTGCCGACGATAAAGATGCCCATCAGCATGATCAGCGTGGGCTTGCGCGGCCATTTCGACGTGATGACCGCCAACAGCGGCGCGCCGACCACCACGCCCATGGCGTAGCCCGACACCAGATAGCCGGCCGCCGGCACCGAGACCCCCAGGTCATCGGCCACGCCGGTGAGCAGGCCCAGAATCACGAATTCGGTCGTGCCAATGCCGAAAGCGGCAATGGCCAGAGCGATCAGGGGCAGTGACATGACAACCTCGAAATACAGTGGGCACCTTGTGAGCCGTGCAGTATAGACACCGACCCTTTACGGCTAAAGTCGAATAACTGCTTCTGGCCCGGCCATCCCGGGAGCTGCCCATAAAAAAGGGCATCAGGTGTCGTGTAACACCTGATGCCCGTCGCAGCCCCCTGACGCCTATGAACGTGAGGCGGCGGCCTTTCCGGCGGCGTTGCGACGCCAGAGTCCGGACTGCCAGCCGTGAGCCAGCGCCGCCACACCGCCGCCGAAGAACACGGCAAAGCTGCTGATATCACCCAGCGGTGCAAGGCTGATCGGAATACTCACCAGACCGCCCATGATCAGGGATCGCAGCGCGACCGGATTGACGCCACCCTGGTAGTGGTAGGCGCTGGCGGCATCGGAGGAAAAGAGCGCATCCAGATCGATCTTCTGGCGGCGCACCTTGTAGAAGTCCATGAGGATAATGCCGTAGAGCGGCCCGATCAGACCGGCCAGCACGCCCACCGTGTAATGGATCAGTTCGGGATTGTTGAACAGATTCCACGGCGTGAGAAAGATCGAGCCGACCGCGGCGATCATCCCACCCATGCGCCAGCTGATCTTTTCGGGCGCAACGTGGGAGAAGTCAAAGGCCGGGGCGACAAAGTTGGCCACGATGTTGATGCCGATGGTGGCGGCCACAAAGGCAAAGACACCCAGTACGGCGGCCGTTGCACTGTCGATGCGGGCCACGGTCTCGATCGGGTCGGTCAACATTTCACCAAAGATCTGCGGCGTGCCGGAGACCACCACCACAGTGATGATGGAGAACACCAGAAAGTTGACCGGCAGGCCCCAGAAGTTGCCGCGACGCACGGCCTTCTCGGTGGCGCAGTAGCGCGAGAAGTCACCAAAGTTGAGCGTCGGACCGGCAAAATAACCGGCCACCAGCACCGCCGCCACCACCATCTGCCACAGCGCTTCACCACCGCTGAGTGTCTGACTCGACAGCGACAGGCTGATGTTGCTCGGACCGGCACTCCAGACGATCCAGCCGGCCAGGGCAAACATGACGGCGTAGACCAGCGGGCCCGCCCAGTCGTTGAAACGGCGGATGGTGTCCATGCCGCGCCAGAAGACCAGCGCCTGCAGTACCCACATCAGTGCAAAGCAGAACCAGCCCAGCGCCGACAGACCGACAAAGCTCACTTGGGTCCAGGACTCGAGCCCCGGGAACCAGCGCAGCAATACCAGCAGCAGCGCGTTGGAGGCAAGCCAGGTCTGAATGCCGTACCACACCACCGCGATAATGCCGCGAATGACCGCCGGCACGTTGGCGCCCTTCGTACCAAAGGCCATGCGACAGATGACCGGAAAGGGCACGCCCGTGCGCTGGCTGGGCCGCGCCACGGCGTTGGCAAAGCACTGCACCACCAGAATGCCGACCAGCAGGGAAATCAGCACCTGCCAGCCCATCAGCCCGAGGCCGAACAGACTGGCCGCCAGCACGTAGCCACCAACGCTGTGAATATCGGCCATCCAGAAGGCGAAAATATTGTAGGCGTTCCAGTTCTGCCGGGCCGGGGCCAGATCCTCGTTATAGAGGTGCGGATCGGGCGCTGCGGGCATCTGCCCCTCGGTCTTGATGCTGTTCATGAGCGACTCCATGAAGGATCGTTACGCTGCCGCGGGCAGCCCTGCGATGGCCGGATGGCCGACATCGTCTGTCACTTCATTCGTATACAATCCCCGTGCCAGATTGACGCCAACGCAGGTAAAAATTTGTTCTCGGGCCACAAGGTGTTGTTGTGTCGATATTTTTTGACTGACGAGGCCGCTTGCCGAGCGTTTCCAGTGCGCCAGAGGGCTACGACCAAGGTCGAAAGGCCGCATCATGCGTGCACCATAAAAGTGCTACAACGTCACGATATGCACCAAAAAGGCGCCCTTTTGGTCGTCATTGTGCTGGCACCGGCTCGTTTTGAGGGCGCCCTTTTCTGCATCATCTGTCCGCGACAGGCGTTTGAAGGCAGTGGCATGGAAAATGCTTGTATACAATCTCAAGGCAGCTATCCGACAGGAACAGCATGACAGGAGCCTCATGAACGATACCCGTCAGTTTCATCTGCTGGCCGGTCTTGCCACCGGACGTGACGCGCGCAGCGATGACGCGATCTATCAGGCACTGTGGGAGGCCATCGTGGAGCATCGTCTCTCCCCGGGCGCCCGTCTGCCGGAAGATGCACTGGCCGGCGCCTTTGGGGTGAGTCGTACCACCGTGCGGCGCGTACTGCAGCGTCTGGCGCTGGAGCAGCTGGTGACGCTTCGCACCCATCGCGGCGCCCAGATCACAAGCCCCACCCCTGGTGAGGCGCGTGACGTCTTCAGGGCGCGACGCGTGCTTGAAGGGGCGCTGCTGGCCGAGGTCATGAGGTATATCACCCTGGAAGATGTGCAGGCACTCAAGCAGATTGCCGAGCAGGAGCGCCACGCCAGCCGCGAGCAGGCCATACGCCTGTCGGCCCGCTTTCACACCCGGCTGATGGCCATTGCCGGCAATGCCTCGCTGTCGGACGCACTTTCCCAGCTGATATCGCGTACCTCCCTGATCATTGCCGTCTATGGGCGCGGGCAGGCCGGCTGCCCCTGCGAACATCAGACCCTCATCGAGCTGCTGAAGGCAGAAGCGCTGGCCCCCGTGCAGCACTGGATGCATCAGCACCTGGCCGACATCGAGGCAAGCCTTGATTTCACCGCCAGCGGCGATGCCCTGCCCGACTTTGAACATCTTTTTGGCCACCACCGCGAGCAAAACGTGTCATGACGTCTCAACCCCCGACCATCTGTGTCATTAACCCCAATACCAGCACTGCCATGAGCGAAGGCATTGCCACCAGCGCCCGAGGCGTGTCGCGCGGCGAGATCATCATGCATACCTCGCGTCACGGCCCGGCGAGCCTTGAGGGCCACTTTGATGAGGCCATTGCCGTCCCGGGACTTTTAGAGCGCATGATCGAGACCGAACACGGCGACACCCGCGTCGATGGTTACCTGATTGCCTGTTTTGGCGACCCGGGCCTGGCCGCCGCCCGCGAGATTTCCCCGGTGCCGGTGATGGGTGTGGCAGAAGCCGGCATGCAGATGGCGGCCATGGTGGCGCGGCGTTTCTCGGTGGTGACTACGCTTGCGCGTACGCTGCCCATTGCCGAGCGGCTGTTGCACGAGTATGGCAAGCGCGAGCAGTGCGCCGGGCTGCACGCCTGCGAGCTGCCGGTAGCTGCCTTTGAATCCGAGGATGACAGCGTGTATGAGACGCTGCTGGCCGCCTGTCGCGCCGCACTTGAGGTGGATGACAGCGACGCCATCCTGCTGGGCTGTGCCGGCATGAGTGAGCTGGCCGAGCGGCTGGGGGAAACGCTGGGTGTGCCGGTCATTGATGGTGTCACGGCAGGCGTGGCCCTGCTGGAGGCCGTCAGCGCCACCGGCTACCCGGTCTCCAAACGCGGCGACCGCGCCGCCCCGCTGGCCAAGCCCCTCTACGGCGCCTTTGAACACCTGAGCCGGAGCACTTCATGAACCACGACCTTTACCTGGACAACTACCCCCGCGACCTGCACGGCCATGGCGCCAATCCGCCGGACCCGAAATGGCCCGGACGCGCCCGGGTGGCGGTACAGTTTGTGCTCAACTACGAGGAAGGCGGCGAGAACAGCGTGCTGCACGGCGATGCCCACAGCGAGACGTTTCTCTCCGACATCATCGGTGCCGCGCCCTACCCCGATCGCCACATGAGTCTGGAGTCGCTCTACGAGTACGGCTCGCGGGCCGGCGTGTGGCGCATCCTGCGCGAATTCGAGCGTCGTAACCTGCCGCTGACGGTCTTTGGCGTCACCATGGCGATGGCGCGCCATCCGGAAGTGGTCAGCGCCTTTCAGGAGGCCGGCCACGAGATCGCCTGTCACGGCCTGCGCTGGATTCATTATCAGGACATGAGCGTCGAGCAGGAGCGCACCATGATGGTGCAGGCGCTCGAGCTGCATAAGACCCTGACCGGAGAGTTGCCGCTGGGGTGGTATACCGGGCGTGACAGCCCCAATACCCGCGCTCTGGTAGGCGAGCATGAACATTTTCTCTATGACTCGGACTACTACGGTGATGACCTGCCCTTCTGGACAAGGGTCAGCAACGCCGAGGGTGAGGCGCGTGATCATCTGATCGTGCCCTACACGCTGGACACCAACGACATGCGCTTTGCCTCGGCAGGCGGGTTCAACTACGGCGATCCGTTTTTTGCCTATCTGCGCGACGCCTTTGATGTGCTCTACGAGGAAGGCGCCGAGTCACCCAAGATGCTCTCGGTCGGCCTGCACTGCCGCCTGATCGGCCGGCCCGGACGCTTTCGCGCCCTGCAGCGCTTTCTTGATCACATCGAGGCGCACGACCGGGTGTGGGTCACCCGCCGCGTGGATATCGCCCGCCACTGGCACGAGCATCACGCGCTGACGCCGCGCTGAGTTTTCGCACCACGTTCTGGCCCGCTGCAGGTGCGGCGGGCTAGCCCATCGCCAGCATCCACAGCGGCAGCGTGCCCGCGGCCAGCAGCGTCGACAAAAAGATGCTCGCGCCCACGGTGTGCTGCTCCTCGCCGGGTTGAGCAAAGGCCAGCACATTCACCCCGATCGGCCCGGCAGCCGCCAGCACCAGAACATGCAGCGCCAGCGGTGAAAGCCCCGGCATGAGACTGCCCAGCGCCAGTACCATCAACGGAAAGATCATGAGCTTGCCGACACAAACCGCCCAGATGGTGGGCGAGGTGCGAAGCCGATAGCGGGTCAGCCCCACGCCGACCACGATCAGCGCACACGGCAGGCCTGCACGCGCCAGCCAGTCCAGCACCTGCCATAGCGGGTCGGGCAGCGATAGCCCGGTCACGTTGATCAACCCCCCCAGCAGCAGGCCCACCACCAGCGGATTGGCCAGCGTTTTCAGAAGGCTCAACACGTTTGGCCGCTGCTCACGGCCCTGGCCAAGCGCGGCATACAGCGACTGGGTCGAAAACAGGATCAGGCTGTGGACCGCCAGCAGCGCAAAGAGATAGACCAGCCCCTGGGCACCAAACAGCGCCGTGACCAGTGGAATGCCGATCAGCACGTTGTTGGAATAGCTCGCCGACAGCCCGATGGCAGACGCCTGTCCCGTCCGCCGACGGATATAGAGATTGAAGCCGGCAAAGAGCAGCAGCGCCGGCACGAAATAAACCACCAGCAGCAGCGGCGAGAGCGCATCTCCCAGCGGGGCACGCGCAATGCCGGTCAGCAAAAGGCAGGGCAGAAAGAGCTTGAAGGTCACCCAGGAAAGTCCACCCGCACTGGACGGCGTCAACCACTGCCGCCAGCCCAGCACATAGCCGACCACGATCAGCGTGAAGATGGGCAGGATCGCGAGTATGGCGGTCATGGGCACTCCCTGGTTCATGGTCCCATGGCGCGGATGGGGTAAAAGGCGCCCGGGCAGCCTCGCATCATAACCACCGGGGCGTCTCGTGCCTATGTGCGCTCGCCCCTCATGCCGGCTCGTTCCCATGCGCCATGGGCACCGGCCCGGGCGATCAGATAGTGATCCTGACCGGGCGCGCCCAGAAGCGACAGCCCCCAGGGCGCATGGCCGCCGCCGTCCCGGTCGTCACACAAAAGCGGCATGGAGAGCTGCGGGGCGCCCCACAGCCCGGCCAGCGCGGTCATGCCCATCAGGTGCTCACGATAGGTCTCAAGTGGCCGACCGGTCAGCCCTAGAAGCGGCGCAGCGCCCGGCGCAGTGGGCAGGGCCAAAAGCTGCGCGCCGTCATCGCTGAAGGTACGCAGCGCATCGATAATCTCCTTGCGCGCCTTCTGTGCCGCCAGCTCGTCAGCATCAGTCAACGTGGCGCACCACTGAAAGCGGGCCCTGATATCCGGCGCCAGCCGCGGCGGTTCGCGCGTGAGCATTTCCCCGTGAACCCGCCAGATATCGCGCCCCTGCAGCACCCGAAAGGTGCGCCCCAGATGGGCCAGCCACTGACCTAGGAGCGACTGGACCAGCAGATCCTGTCTTGCCCCCAGTGCCTGGTGAAAGCGTGACGCCTCGCTGGCCAGTGCCTCGGGCACCAGCAGGGTCATGACGCGCTCGGGCGCGCTGCCTTGTGCGGCGGGCAGCAGCACGCGGGCCACATCGGCCAGGGTGTCATGATCGCGGCACATCCAGCCCACCGTATCAAACGACGGCGCCAGCGGCAGCAGACCGTCGCAGCTGACCGCGCCGTGCGAAGGGCGCAGCCCCCACAGGCCGTTGTAGCTGGCCGGAATGCGAATCGAGCCGCCGGTGTCGGTGCCCAGCCCGATCTCGGCCTCGCCGCGTGCCACGGCGATCGCCGAGCCGGAACTCGAGCCGCCCGGCAGGCGGTCGGGCGCCTGTGGATTGATCGGGGTACCGTAGTGCACGTTGGCACCGTTAAGGCTGTAGGCGAACTCGTCGGTCTGGGTCTTGCCGGCAAGTCCAGCGCCGGCGTTCAGCAGGGTCTGCACGGCTGGCGCGGTACGTCGGGCCAATTGCTGGGCGGCAGCCCAGTCGGGGTTGCCCGCGCCGGTCACCTCGCCTTCGATATCAAAAAGATCCTTCACCGCCAGGCGCTGCCCGGCCAGCGGGCCGTGCCCCATGACAGTGGCGTTGTTCTCGGGGCGCCCCTTGACCCAGACGCTGCGATCCACACGCTCGATGATGTCACTCATGTGCACTCCCTGGCCTGACCGGCGCTGTTGAGGATTTCACCAGGTGATTGCAACCTTCGTGCCAGATCGGGACAGATGCCGCCTGCGGCGGGTACAGGCACCTGTGGGTGACATGACATCAGCGCATGACGGTCGATGACATGCACGCCCCCGGTGCAGGAAAGCCTCCCTGCGCACTCATCTGGACGCAAAAAAGGCGGCCCGAAGGCCGCCTTTGGTGGTGACACCACAGCTTGAATCAGGCCAGTTCATCAAGGTCTGAATAGACCCCGCTGATGGCGTCAATACGCGCACGCCCGTCGCCCAGGCGCCGGTGCAGCAGCGCGTTGGCCAGCAGGTTGATCAAACTCATCACCGAGGTGTAGCTGTCAAAGGCGGAGACGCTGTCCAGCGGACACTCCAGCTGCCAGGTCGGTGACACGCCAGCTGCCGCAAGTGTGGGGTCGCCGATCAAGAGCGTATCCACACCGCTGGTCGCGAGCTGTTCGACCAGATTTGAGAAGCCGTGCGTGCGACGTCGAAAGCCCATGACGATGGCCAGCGTCCCCGATGGTACGCCGGCCAGCTCCTCGCCCAGCGACTGCCCGGGCAGCGGCGCCAGCCGCACGTTCGGGCGAATCTGGATGAGTTGCTGGCGCAGATGCAGGGCCGGCGGATAGCCGTTGCGATAACCAATCACCAGTACTTCGGGTGCCTGATCCAGCGCCTCGATCAGCGCATCAAAGGTGTCGGCGTCGATGGCGGCCAGCATCTGGTGCAGGTTATCGCGCTCGCGCTCGAAGTGACGCTGAAAGCGCTCCAGGCCGCTGCCCAGCGCGCTTTCATCGGTGACCAGTGGCACGCCATGGTAGCGCAGCTCGCGGGCGTGCTGGCGCACTTCGCTGAAGCTGGCAAAGCCCAGGCGCCGAAAGAGCCGGCTGACCGTGGCCTTGGAAACGCCGGTCAACCGGGCGATTTCAGCGGCGCTGTAGACGGCCACATCATCGAAGTGATCCAGAATGAAGGTCGCCACCTTCTGCTCATGGGGGGTGAGCTGGTCAAACTGCTGACGCAGTCGCTGACCCAGATGCTGGTCCATGGTGTTCCTGAATAAGGTGTTCCGAAAGAGGGGATTCGCAAATCGCGGCCCGGGCGACGTGCTGCCCGGGCCGTACAGCGAAGGCACATATCAGGCGATGAGCGCCGACACGGCGGTACTCATGGCATTGAGGGCATCGTCGACGTCACGCGCCTGAACGGACTCGTCCGGATGGTGGCTGATGCCGCGGTCGCAGCGCACAAACAGCATGCCGATATCACAGATGCCGGCCATCGCCATGCCGTCATGTCCGGCACCGCTGGCCAGGCGCATGACCGGACCGCTGTCCGTGCCGCTGACGGTGCTGATCGCATCGGAAAGCGCCTCGACCAGCTGCGGCGAGCAGGCCACCGCCGGTGCCGAGTGGGTCTCCTGCCAGTACCAGGCCAGCCCGCGAGCCTCGCCGATGCGATCACAGGTTTCGCGAATGGCGTCCAGCGTGCGGTCGCGATCCTCATCGCGCTCGGCACGAATGTCCAGACTCATGCGCACCTCACCGGGAATCACGTTGACCGCGCCGGGAAAGGTCTCCAGCGAGCCGACCGTGGCCACAATGCCGGCGGCGCGCGCCAGTGTCTCGATGGCCACGATCGCCTCGGCGGCACCGGAAAGCGCATCGCGACGCAGGTCCAGCGGCGTGGTGCCGGCGTGGCCGGCCTCGCCCCTGATCGTGATGGCAAAACGGCGCGCGCCGGCAATGGCACTCACGACACCCAGCGAGCGACGCTCGGCTTCCAGCACCGGGCCCTGCTCGATGTGGGCTTCCAGATAGCCGGCAACGGATTCGGGGGCGCGGGCAGCTTCACCAACTCTTTCGGGATCGAGCCCGAAATCAATGAACGCCTGACGCAGGGTGACACCATCACGCCCGACAATCTCCCACCAGGCGGGATCCCAGCTGCCGGCCACGGCGCGGCTGCCCAGCAGCGCCGTACCGAAACGGGTGCCCTCTTCATCGGCAAAGGCAACGACCTCCACCGAGCGGGTCGGGCGCTGACCGGCGGCGTTCAAGCGCGCCACCACGCCAATGGCCAGCAGCACGCCCAGCGGGCCGTCATAGCGCCCGGCGTTGATCACGCTGTCAGAGTGAGAACCCAGCAGCAGCGCCGGCAGTGACGGGTCGCTGCCTTCCAGCCGCCCCCACTGGTTGCCGGCGGCGTCCTGCCAGGTCTGCATGCCGGCATCCTGCATCCACTGCGCCAGCTGTGCGTTGGCGCGGGCGTGTTCCGGCGTCAGGTAGCAGCGCGTGAGCTGACCCTCATCGGCCGAGATGGCGGCGAGCTGATCGCAGGCCGCAACGATCGCGTCGCCGTTATACATGGGCGCTCCCCGAACCTTGCTGCAGGGACTGCTGCGGGTTCTGCTGATAGAACTCGCGCGCCGCGCCGGCACCGCTGCCGGCCGTGATGCTGACGCCGGCCTGACGCAGCACTTCTTCAAGGGCGGCCAGCGTGGTCATGACGGTATCGCGACGGGCGTTATAGCCCATGGTGCCGATGCGCCAGATGCGCCCGTGCAGCGGCCCGAAGGAGGTGCCGATCTCGATGGCGTAGTCCTCCAGCAGGGTGCGACGCAGCACTTCGCCTTCCACGCCGTCGGGAATGTAGATGCCGACCACGTTGTTCATGCGATGGGCCTGATCACCGAACAGCCTGAGCCCCATGGCCGAAAGCCCCTGGGTCAGCGCGCCGCCGTGCAGGGCGTGACGGGCCACGGCCTGATCCATGCCTTCATTGACCAGCAGGCGAGCGCACTCCCGCGCCCCATACAGCATGCTGGTGGCTTCGGTGTGGTGGTTGAGACGCGACGGGCCCCAGTAATCCAGGATCATCGACAGGTCGAAATAATTCGAGCGGATGCGCACGCCGCGTCCGGCATCATGGCCGTCACCCACCAGCCCGGCCTCGATGTGGGCACGTCCGCGGATGCATTCGACGGCACGCGGGGAGAGCGTCGTCGGCGCACTGCCGGACGGCCCGGCCAGGCACTTCTGCAGCCCGGCGGTGACGGCATCAAGCTGCCAGCCATCGGTGTCCAGCGTATTGCCGGCCAGCGACGCCGTGGCATCGGTATAAAAGAGCACGTCATGCGTGCGGCAGATTTGACCGATCTCCGAGAGCGGCTGGCACATGGTGGTGGAGGTATCGCCCTGCACCATGGCGAGCACCTTCGGGTTCACCTCGCGAATGGCGGTCTCGACCTGCTCGGGGGTGAAGACCTCACCCCACTCGACCTCGATGATGTGCACTTCACCACCGGCCCGCTCGGCGATTTCGCGCAGCAGATGGCCAAAGCGGCCGAACACCGGCACCAGCACGCGGTCGCCCGGCTCGATCAGCGACACCAGTACGGCCTCGATGCCGGCGCGCGAGGTGCCGTCGATCACAAGCGTGGCATCGTTTGTCGTGCGAAAGACATCGCGATAAAGCGCCTGGGTGTCGTTCATGCAGGCGGTCATCGCCGGGTCGTACTGGCCGATCAGCGGCGCGGACATGGCGCGCAGTACGCGCGGGTCAGCGTTGATCGGGCCGGGGCCCATCAGAAGGCGTGTCGGGGGATTGAAGGACTCATGGGACATGGCAGGCAACCTCGTTACGATCGTTTCATATTGATGCTATAGGAAACCATGGTTGCAGCGCGAGTCTTTGGGAGATTGATTTTTATCATCGCCTCGAAGGGCAGGAGACAGAACGCTGCATGACCAAATCTTTGATGAAACTTAATCCAATGCCTTGGTCGTTTTGCAGTCCTGACACGCCGGCAGTAACGTAGCGTCACCTGTCAGGCGCTGCTTGTCACAAGGGCACAGGGTGTCTGTCACAAGGAATAACAAGTCATAAAAAGGAAACCTTACCCATGATCAAACGCCAGACCCTTGCTTCGATGCTGTCGGCAACCGCCATGACGCTGGGCGCGATGGCGCTGTCCACGACCAGCGCGCAGGCCGGTCAGCAGCAGTTCATGACCATCGGCACCGGCGGCCAGACCGGCGTCTACTATGTGGTGGGCCAGTCGGTCTGTCGCTTCGTCAATCAGGGCGACAGCGGCTATCGCTGTAATGCACCCTCGACCGGTGCCTCGGTAGCCAACGTCAACGGTATCGAAAACGGCGATCTGGACATTGGCGTGGCCCAGTCCGACGTGCAATACAACGCCTACCACGGTGAAGGCCAGTTTGAAGGCAAGGCTCATGAGGACCTGCGCTCGGTCTTTGCCATGCACGGTGAACCGCTCACGCTGGTAGCGCGTGCTGATTCGGGCATCAGGACGCTGGATGATCTCAAGGGCAAGCGCGTCAACATCGGTAACCCGGGCTCGGGTAACCGCGCGACCATGGAAGTCGTGATGGCCGCCAAGGGCTGGACCACGAAGGATTTCTCCCTGACCTCGGAGCTCGATAGCGCCGAACAGGCTTCGGCACTGGCGGATAACAATATCGATGCCATGGTTTTTGTCGCCGGTCACCCCAATGGCTCGATCCAGGAAGCGACCACTACGGTCGATGCCCGTATCATTCCGCTCGACGGTGAAGTGATCCAGAAACTGGTCGAGGAGCACCCCTACTACAGCTTCTATACCGTGCCCGGCGGCATGTACAAGGGCAATCCGGATGACGTGAAGACCTTCGGTGTCGGGGCCACGCTGGTCAGCGCCGAGAAGGTCAATCCGGATCTGGTCTATGCCGCGGTCAAGTCCGTGTTCGACAACTTTGATCGCTTCAAGAAGCTCCATCCTGCCTTTGCCACGCTGGATCCGGAAACGATGGTCAATCAGGGCCTGTCGGCGCCGCTGCACGAAGGGGCAAAGCGCTACTATCAGGAAAAGGGCTGGCTCAACGAGTAAGCCGACCCGAGTCGGGTCATGTTGATCACGGCCCGCCTGCCATTGTTTACAGTGCAACGCTCCCAACCGGGGGCGTTGCGTCATTTCCGATCCGGGCTGCTGTTCCGGAGAGGTTTTGCCGCCAGAGGATGCGGACATGAACACGACTCCCTCCCCGAACGAGCGCCCGGCCGTTGACGCCAGGGAGCTGGCCGCCGTTGCCGATACCGGGGGCCGTCAACCACAGGGTGCCACCGGACGCCTGTTGCTGATCGTGGCCGTTGCCTGGTCACTGTTTCAGCTCTGGATTACCTCACCTCTGCCCTATCTGATGGGCTTTGGTGTTTTCAGCGCTACCGAGGCCCGCTCGATCCATCTGGGCTTTGCGCTTTTTCTGGCCTTTCTCTCCTGGCCGGCGCTCAAGCGCTCACCGCGCGATCGCATTCCGGTCACGGACTGGGTACTGGCAGCGGTGGCGGCCTTCTGCGCGCTCTATATCTATCTGTTCTACGCCCAGCTTTCGAACCGTCCCGGCAATCCGATTCTGCAGGATGTCATCGTCGGCGTAATGGGTCTGGTACTGCTGCTGGAAGGTACACGCCGAGCACTGGGCCCGCCGCTGATGATCGTGGCGCTGGTGTTTCTGGGCTATTCACTGGCCGGGCCATACATGCCGGGCATGCTGGCCCACCGCGGCGTGAGCTTTGATGCCCTGATCAACCACCAGTGGCTAACCACCCAGGGCGTCTTCGGCATCGCCCTGGGTGTCTCCACCAGCTTTGTCTTCTTGTTCGTGCTCTTTGGCGCCCTGCTCGACAAGGCCGGTGCCGGCAATTATTTCATCAAGGTGGCCTTTTCGATGCTGGGCCACTATCGCGGCGGGCCGGCCAAGGCCGCCGTGGTGGCCTCCGGGCTGACCGGTCTGATCTCGGGCTCCTCGATTGCCAATACGGTCACTACCGGCACGTTCACCATCCCGATGATGAAGCGGGTCGGGTTTTCCTCGACCAAGGCCGGCGCCGTCGAGGTCGCCTCCTCGGTTAATGGTCAGATCATGCCACCGGTCATGGGCGCGGCCGCCTTTTTGATGGTCGAATACGTCGGCATCCCCTATGTCGAGGTGATCAAGCACGCCTTTCTGCCGGCGATGATTTCCTATATTGCGCTTTTTTATATCGTGCACCTGGAAGCCATGAAAGCGGGCATGCAGGGGCTCAAGAGCGCCAATCCACCGCGGCCGTGGCTGTTCAAGCTGCTGGGCTTTGCCACCGGACTGGTGGGCCTGATGGCGCTGAGTGCAGTGGTCTATTACGGGCTTGGCTGGCTCAAGCCGGTGCTGGGTGAATCGACCCCCTGGGTGGTCTCGATGGCGCTGATGGTGATCTATGTTGGCCTTTTGAAACTGGGTGCCCGCTATCCGGAGCTTGAAGCCGACACGCCCGATACCAGTATCACGACCCTGCCGCAGACCCGACCCACTGTCATGGTGGGGCTACACTATCTGCTGCCGGTGGTGGTGCTGGTCTGGTGTCTGATGGTCGAGCGTCTTTCGCCGGGACTGTCGGCCTTCTGGGCGACCGTGCTGATGATGATCATCATGGTCACGCAACGCCCGCTGAGCGCGGCGTTTCGCGGCCGGCTGGCCCTGGGCGAGAACCTGCGCCAGGGGCTTCATGATCTCTGGAGCGGACTGGTCGACGGGGCGCGCAACATGGTCGGCATAGGCATTGCCACCGCCACGGCGGGCATCATTGTCGGCGCCGTCTCCCAGACCGGCGTCGGGCTGGTGCTGGCCGATCTGGTCGAACATCTCTCGATGGGCAGTCTCTTTCTGATGCTGCTGCTCACCGCCGTTTTGAGCCTGATTCTGGGCATGGGGCTGCCGACAACGGCCAACTACATCGTGGTGTCGGCGCTGCTGGCGCCGGTCATCGTGCAGCTCGGCCAGCAGCAGGGGCTGATCGTGCCGCTGATCGCGGTGCATCTGTTCGTGTTCTATTTTGGCATCATGGCCGATGTCACCCCGCCGGTGGGACTGGCGTCCTTTGCAGCCGCTGCCATTTCGGGCGCCGACCCGATCCGCACCGGCTTTCAGGCCTTCTGGTACAGCCTGCGCACCGCCGCGTTGCCATTCCTGTTCATCTTCAATACCGATCTTTTGTTGATCAATGTCGATCTCTGGCACGGCATCATCATTTTCGTGGTGGCGACTGTCGCCATGCTGGTCTTTGCCGCGGCGACCCAGGGCTGGTTTATGGTGCGCAACCGCTGGCATGAGACTATCCTGCTGCTGCTGATCGCCTTCACGCTCTTTCGCCCCGGCTTCTGGCAGGACATGATCGTGCCGCCCTATGAGGAGATGCCCCCGGCGCAGTTCGCGCAGGCTTATGGCGAACTGGGTGATGGCCAATCCATGCGCGTCGGCATTGAGGGGATCAACGAGTACGGCGCGCCAATGCGCCTGGTCATTGAAGTGCCGGTGGTCGAGGGCAGCGACGGCCAGACCCGACTGGACAATCTGGGCCTGACGCTTCGACAGGACGGCGACACCACGCTTGTGGACATGGTCGGCTGGGGCAGTCAGGCAAGTCGGCTGGGCTTTGACATGGACCAGACGATTACCTCGGTGGGCCTGCCCCGCGAGCGGTTTGCCAAGGAGTGGCTGTGGATACCGGCGCTTCTGGTGCTGGCGCTGATCGTCTACTTGCAGCGACGGCGTCGAGCGGATCACACTGATTATCAAGCAACATCAGCGGCGTCCTGAGATCATGCGCCGCCCATTCCTGACAGGGCGGCGCAAAACATTAAGCAGCACAAATAGTTGTCGAAATTATAAAAGTTTAAACCGCGCTCAACTTTGTAAAGGCAGGCTGTGGATTAATTTCTGCCAGGAGCGTTAAATAGGACCAGATTCATACCATTTTGAGGTGCACTCATGACCAGTGAACGACCCAAGCGAATCGATGCGACCGATATCTACCACACTACCCGTGCGGTAAGACATTGCAGTCTCGACCCCTCCATTCGCTGTCTGGCAGAGCTTCGTACCTCGCAGATCAACGGCGGCTGCGACAACTGCGAGAATCTTCGCGTCAGTGAGGCCGAGGCACTGGGCATCGATGCCGACAAGCTTCGTGAGCTGGCACGCTGGGCCGACTCCGACCGCTTTACCGCCCGCGAACGTGCCGCGCTTGCCTGGTGTGAATCCTTTACCCATTTCCGCCCGGTCGATGCCAGCACTCGCATGATGGCCATTAATACCTTCTCCCCGCGTGAACTGGCTGACCTGACGCTGGCCATCGAACTGACCAGCACCATGTCACGTGTGGCCCGTCACATGGACAGCGACGTCCGCTTCGGCTGATCGCCTCTGGGCGGCGCAATCCGCTGCCCTGATTTGACCTGGATCAGACCCCGAGCATGGCGATGCTCGTAGCATGGCACCATCACCGCCTGCCACGAGCATCGCCCATGTTGTCATCTGCTCCTCGCCCCGCTTCTCCCGATGCCCTGTTTGCTCCGGACGCTGCCTTGCTTCAGCGTTATGACGGTGCCGGACCGCGTTATACGTCCTACCCGCCCGCCACGGCCTTTACCGATCATTTCGGTCCTGACCAGCTGACGCAGGCGCTTTCGCGCAGTAATGCCCCCGGCCGCGCACTGTCACTATATGTGCATATCCCCTTTTGTCGGCGCATCTGCTTTTACTGCGGCTGCAACCGTATTGCGACCCGCCAGACCGCGATGGCTGAACCCTATCTGGAGCGGCTGACCCGCGAGATGGCCCTGATGCGTCGTCATCTGGACGGTGACCGTATGGTCGAGCAGCTTCACTGGGGCGGCGGCACCCCGACCTTTCTCAATCTGGATCAGATGAGTCGGCTGATTGATACCCTGGGTGCGCACTTCACCCTTTCCGATCGTCCCGACCGCGACTTTGCCATCGAGATTGATCCACGCGAGGCCAACGTTTATACCCTGCGTCATCTGCAATCGCTGGGTTTCAATCGCTTGAGCCTTGGCGTACAGGACCTGAATCTGCGCGTGCAAAAGGCCATCAATCGGGTTCAGCCGCGCGAGCTGAGCGAGAACCTGATTGATGAAGCGCGTCGACTGGGCTTTCGCTCGCTGAATCTGGATCTGATCTACGGCCTGCCCCATCAGAGCGTGGCCAGTTTCGCCGATACTCTGGATCAGATCATCGACATGGCTCCGGCTCGGCTGTCCATTTTCAACTATGCCCATCTGCCCGAGCGCTTTCTCCCTCAGCGGCGCATCAACAGTGCCGATCTGCCGGATACGGCCACGCGGCTGGCCATCCAGTGCATGACGGTGACAAAGCTGACGCAGGCCGGCTACGTGCATATCGGCATGGACCACTTCGCAAGACCTGACGACAGCCTGGCGGTGGCACAGCGGGAAGGGCAGCTGCAGCGCAACTTCCAGGGCTATACTACTCATGCCCACTGTGACCTGATCGGTCTGGGGGTATCAGCCATCAGCCAGGTCGATGATACCTATGCCCAGAACGCGGCCCAGCTGGAGGCCTGGCAGGGCGCCATTGATAGCGGGCAGCTCGCGACCTGCCGCGGGGTGCGTCTGAGCGCCGATGACCGCCTGCGTCGTCACGTGATTCATCGCCTGATGTGTGACATGCGCCTTGACATTGACGCCATTGAAGCCACCTTTGGCATCAACGTGTCATACTATTTTGAAAACGTGTTTGAAAAGCTTGCCACCTTTCGACGAGACGGCCTCATCGAATATGATAAGCACTCGCTGATGGTGACCCCCATGGGACGACTGTTGATACGCCAGCTGGCCATGGCCTTTGATACCCGCTTGACAGCCGAAGGACGCCAGCGGTTTTCGCGCATCCTCTAGGGGATGATCGATCGGCAGGACTGACTCCCGATGCTGCCACCGGCAAGGGGAGACAGGCACCGGCAGCCTTTTCTCAAAGTGTCCGGTGTCTCACACACATGCAAAGGAACATGCCAGGTCAATGAACACTTCTCATCTTCACCAGACGCGCTGCCAGACCTGCTCGCTGAGTTCGCTGTGCCTGCCGCTTTCCCTGTCTCTTGATGATGTTGAACAGTTCGACACGATCGTGCGGCGGCGGGCGCCGCTGACCCGCGGCGAAACCCTTTACATGCAGGGCGAGACCTTTGAAAACGTCTACGCCGTACGCAGCGGCAGCCTCAAGCAGACCATCATCGAGGCCGACGGTGAGGAGCAGATCACCAGCTTCTATCTGCCCGGTGAACTGGTAGGGCTCGACAGCATCGACAGCGCCACCCATCCGGGGTTTCTGACCGCTCTTGAGCGCACCACGGTCTGTGAAATTCCCTTCAAGCGCCTTGAAAGCCTTTCCGAGCATCTGCCCGAGCTTCGCCATCAGCTCTATCGCTGCATGAGCCGTGAAATCGTTGATGACCGCCGCCTGATGCGTCTTTTATCCAGCAAGACGGCCGATGAACGCCTGGCAAGTTTCTTTCGCAATCTCTCGGTACGCTTTGACCGCTGCGGCCACAGCGCCGAGCGCTTTCGCCTGCCGATGTCACGCAGCGATATCGGCACCTATCTGGGGCTGGCGATTGAAACCATCAGCCGCGTGCTGGGGCGCTTTCAGCAGCAGGGGCTGCTCAACATCCAGGGCCGTCACGTGGAGATCGTGGACATGGCCGCCCTGAGCGAGCGCGCCGGCATCATTGCGCCCTGCTGTGGCGAGCGCCATCTCGCCTGACCCGACCACAAAAAACGCCCCGACAGGGTCGGGGCGTTTGTATTCTGTCGTCGTGTGATGCGTCTGTCAGTGCGCTTCGGCGACCACTGCGGGCTCGCTGACCACGTTTTCTTCGCGCAGCGCCTCGAGAATCACGTCACGCAGGATAGGCAGGTGCGAGCCTTCCAGATCACGCACGGCACTGACCAGTGTCAGCCGACGCTGACGTGCCTGCGCCAACAGCGGTTCGAGATCACCCGGGTTGAGCTCCAGACGATAGCGGCGTTCAAAGGTCGTGCGATCGATTCGACCACTTTCCCATGCATGTCGCAGGCGACGTGATGGCGCCACCGCGCGGTACCATTGCTCGACAGAGAGCTCTTCTTCCCGCTTGCCGCGTGGCCATACCTGATCCACCAGCCAGCGCGCACCATCATGATGCGTTGAATGCTGATATACCCGCTTGAGGCGGACATCGCCAATAAGCATATTACCCCCTGACATCATGTTCCCAGAGCTGGAAGCCCTTCTTCTTTTTGAGGTTTCAGCCAGCCAAGAATACACCGGGTGCCAGGTCGTTTCACGCAGGAAGGACGGCTCGGCACAGTCGGCCCATACCAGGATCTCCCATACCCCGTGTCACGGCGGGATAGCGCTTTCCCCCTGCAGCGGCCAGGTCTCAGGCAGACGACGTCTGATCGTCATACCACGCCAGAATGGCGCCGGCCACGTCATCAGGATACTCCTCATGCACCGACAGCCGCCCGTGGGGCAGCGATACCGTAATGACCTGCGACAGCGCCCCCAGCGCGCGCATCTCGGCGCGTGAGCGCGGCGGCATATTCTCGGTCATGATCAAAAGCGTGCGGGCACTGGCGCCCTTGAGTGCCGCCACGCATGCCTCGCGACTGCTGAAGGGATCCACCCCGCCGGTCACGAAACGAATCGAACCGTGGCGGGCACCCGGCGTGCGGGCCACGCGACGCTTGGCGGCCAGGCGCTCTCCTGACAGCCAGTTCGGCGCTTCATAAACGTGCTCCCCGGCCATACGGCGCAAAAACCAGTCGCTGACGTTGAGCCGATAGATGCCTGCCCCGACCAGGGGGCGGTCAAACCAGGCGCGAAGGTGACCAAACCAGGGCTTGTGCTCACCGGCCATGGTCGGCAGCGGCCCACGCCAGGTGGGCGCGACCAGCACCAGCCGATCGGCAGCGTCGGGATGCTCCTCCAGATGCCGGATGACCATACCCGCGCCATGACCGGCAGCGATGATCATCTCGGGCAGAAAGACGACCTCATCAAGCAGGTAATCGATAAAGGCCGTGAGCATGCGCGGCTCGGTCTCCATGAAGGGCCGCGGGCGGTCACCGAACCCCGGCCAGTCCACCGAGAGCGTGGTAAAGCGCTCGGCGAGCACGGCCTGCAGCGCCTCCATTTCATGACGCGTCGAAATGCTCGACAGCGCCGGCAGCAGCAGCACTTCCGGGCCCTGCCCGCGGCGGGTCACGCCGACCTCGATGGGCAGCCCGCCCCACTCCCAGTGAAGCGTCTCTTCTGTCACGTTGTTGCTCATGTCGTTGCCTCTCATTACCTGAGCGTCTTGCGCCGCCGAGGGCCTATCATGACACAGATCATCATTACCCACGCCGACGCGCATGCCCGACCATCGTCATCAAATTGTCATCACACCGACACAAACTTGTCTGACATGATCTGTCACCCACTAACAGGAACGCTGATATGCAGATGCTGGCGCTTTACAGTATCAAGGGAGGAGTGGGCAAAACGGCATCGGCCATCAACCTGGCCGCGCAGGCCAGTCTTGAAGGGCAGCGGGTATTGATCTGGGATCTGGACCCGCAGGCGGCAACCACCTTTTATCTACGCAACAAGCCCAGGATTCGCGGCGGCGGCGTGGAGAAACTGGTCAAGGGCAAGGCCACACTCGACAAGACCATTCGCGACACCGACCTGCTTCACCTGGATCTGCTGCCGGCCAGTCTTGAATCGCGCGAGATGGATATCCTGCTGGAAGGCCGCAAGGCAAGTCGCCTTCGCAAGGTGCTCAAGCCGGTCAGCGATGACTATGATCTGATCATTCTGGACTGCCCGCCCGGCCTGACCACGCTCTCGCAGCAGGTCTTTTCCAGCGTGGATGCCCTGCTGGTGCCGGTGGTACCGACAACGCTGTCGATGAGAACCCTGACCCAGCTGCAGCAATATCTGGACAAGGAAAATATTGCTACCCCGCTGTGGCCCTTTCTGACCCTGGTGGACCGCCGTCGCAAGCTGCATCAGGAGAGCATGGAAAGCTTTCGGCAGGCGTGGCCAACCCATCTTTCCGCCAACATTCCCTATGCCAGCACGGTCGAGCAGATGGGCAGCCATCAGGCTCCACTGGCGCAGTTTGCGCCGCGAACGGCCGCCGCCGTGGCCTATCGCAATCTGTGGGAAGAAATATCAAGGCGCCTGTAGACAAAAACATGCAGGGCCGGCGCGAGACGCCGGCCCTGCGGGTGCGCCCTTATTGACCGGCCATACCCCAGATGCCGCTCAGCGAGCCCAGAAGATTATTGGAAACGCCTTCCTGGCCCAGATAGTTGAGCATGACCGGCGCAAACTGGCTGACCATCCCGGCATCCATGCCCAGCATGCTGAAGGCGCTTGAGGTCAGCGACGATGTGTTGCCGCCCTGGCCGTTGCCGCCCATGCCGGAGAGCCTTGACAGCATCGACTGACTGCCGGACAGCGCCTGAGCGCTGGAGAGCAGCCCGTCCACGCCCGGCGCCTGGTTGGAGAGCTGGTTGAACTGATCACCGCCCAGCTGGCTTTTGGCCGCCGCCAGCAGCGCCGCCGACCCGCCAATGGCCTGGGTCTTGCTGACACCCAGCTGCCCGGTCAGCTGCTCAATGAGCTGCGAGGCCTGGCCCAGGTTGTTATCGGTTGTGCCCACCACCGCGGCCTGCTGCTGACGCGGCGCCTTTTCCAGATTCAGAAACTGGCCCAGCTGTGAAGAGAGCCCCTGCTGCTGCGGGTTCGGCTGCGTTGACGGCTGCGCCTGTGGCGCCTGCGTGTTCTGGCTGTTCATCGCCTCCATGGCCCGATTGACATCATTTAGATTAAACGCCAGCGCCGAGGTCGACATACCCACCATGCCCACGCTTGCCAGTACTGCGATTGTCTTTTTCAACGCTGCTCTCCTGCAAGGGACGCGCCAGGGGCTGACGCGCCCGAAAATGTTCATCCCTGCGCGGTTGGACAGGCAGGCAGCCGCGAGGTTCGGCCGCCACCATCTGAAATAACCGTGGATTGTCTGATTGTTTGCACCATTGCCCCGGACAAACATCGGTATCATGACCGGCGTTATCAGCCAGGAACCCGTCAACATGACCGTCATGACTCGCACACTTGTGATGACCCTTTTGCTGGCCGTGACGCTGGCAGGCTGCAGCTATCAGCCCGCCCGCATCAGCCCAAAGCCGCCGGTGATCATTGATGATGGTCACCATGGCCATGGCAAGGGTAACGGTAATTTCTGTCCACCCGGGCAGGCCAAAAAGGGCAACTGCTGAGACAGCGGCGCCTTCGGGCGCCGTTTTTATGTCCTCAGGGCAATACGCACCGCGCGTTCTGTACCAGACTCTCACCACACTCGGGAGTCATGCCATGTCCAACCACACCTCAACAACACAGCGTTCACCCGGGCGCGTGTCGTTTTTGCTGGTCACCTTCGCCTTTCTGATCGCCATGCTGGGCACCACCCTGCCCACCTCACTCTATCCGATCTATCAGGACCGGATGGGCTTTTCACAGATCACGACCACCGTGATCTTTGCTGCCTACGCCGTGGGAGTGATTGTCGCGCTGATTAGTTTCGGCAGCTGGTCGGATCAGCTGGGACGGCGCCGTTTATTGATGGCCGGGCTGGTTCTGGCCGTGATCAGTGACCTGGTTTTTCTTTCCAGCCCCGAGCTGGCAGCACTGCTGACCGGCCGGGTATTGTCAGGACTCTCGGCCGGCATCTTTACCGGCACGGCCACGGTAGCCGTCATTGAGCAGGCCCCATCCGAGTGGCAAAAGGGCGCGACGCTCACCGCCACGGCCACCAATGTGATGGGTCTCGGACTGGGGCCGCTGGTCGCCGGCGTGCTGGCCCAGTACGCGATCTGGCCGCTGCATCTGCCCTACGCCCTGCACATCGTGCTGTGCGTGGTGGCGCTGGCCGGGGTGTGGTGGGCGCCGGAGACGATCGAACGTCCCGCGCGCGTGCGCCTGCATATTCAGCGGCTGAGCGTGCCCGATGAGGTGCGCAGCGTTTTCGTGCCGGCCGGCATTGCAGGCTTTGCCGGCACCGCCGTGCTGGGGCTTTTCACCGCCGCTGCCCCCTCCTTCGTACAAAAGACCCTGTCGATCGACAATCTCGCCATGATCGGCGTGGTAGTCATCACGCTCTTTATCGCCTCGGCGCTGGGCCAGGCAGGCATGCGCCTTATTCCCGAACGCCAGCGCCTGACCAGCGGTTGCCTGATTCTGGCTGCCGGCGTGCTGGTGGTGGGCAGCGCCATCGGCACGGCCTCGCTGGGTCTGATGCTCGCCGGGGCCGCCATGTCGGGCGCCGGTCAGGGACTGACCCTGCGCGCTGGCCTGGGCGAGGTAGTGGGCGCATCCCCGAAGGATCAAAAGAGCGAGGTCACCTCGACCTACTTCGTGGTCATCTATGTGGCGATCTCGCTGCCCGTGGTGGGGCTGGGCGTGACGGCGGCCGCGACCAGTCTGGTCACGGCCGGCATTGCCTTCTCCCTTATTGTCGCGGCACTGGCGCTGACTGCCATGGGCCTTTTGATCCGGCGCCAGCACCGCGAAGGTTGATACCGACGCCCTACACCAGCAGGGACAGCGCGAAGGTCCACAGGCAGGCATACACCAAAAGCGCCAGACTAAAGCGCAGCGTGGCGCGCATGATGTCGGACTCATGACCGACCAGCCCGACAGCGCCTGCCGCAATGGCAATCGACTGGGGCGAGACGACCTTGGCCATGACCCCGCCGGCAGTATTGGCCGCCACCAGCAGTGTCTGGCTGGTGCCGATCTGACCCGCCGTCACGGCCTGTAGATGAGCAAACAGCACGTTGTTGTTGACCACCGAGCCGGTAATGAACACGCCCAGCCAGCCGATCACCGGGGAGATCAGCGGAAAGACCCGTCCGGTCTCGGCCAGCGCCAGCCCAAGCGTCGAGGATGTGCCCGAGAAGTTGGCAACATAGGCCACCGCCATCACCAGACAAATGGTCGCCAGCGGGCGCCAGAGATCGCGCATGACGCTTAAAAGCTGATCCAGGCTCTGGCGCAGCGACAGGGTTTTCGAGGTCAGCGTGGTCACGATCACCGAGAGCAGAATGGCCGTGCCGGCCGCTCCCAACAGCTCGATCTTCCACAGCGCCGCCAGCGCATGGGGCGCCGTGACGATGGGCGGCAGCTCCTGCACCTGCAGATGAAGCCCCGGAATCGGCAGCTGCAGGACAGTGGCAGCCAGTGCTCCGCCCGCTGCAAACAGGGCCCGAAAGGCCGGCAGGCTCCACACCATGATGATGGCAGTCAGGATATAAAACGGTGACCAGGCCAGCAGCACGGCCTTGAGCGGCCAGCGGGTGGCACTGACCGGCGGCGCACCGGGCTCGCGATAGATGTGTTTCGGCCGCCATACCCGCATGAACAGGGCCAGCGCGCCCATGGAAAGTAACGGTGGCACCACATCCACCAGCTCCGGGCCGAGCAGAAACAGCACCAGCGCCTGACTGCCCGAAAAGAGCACGCCCACCAGCAGGACCACCGGCCAGGTCTGCTTCAGCCCGCGCCAGCCGTCCAGAATCATCACCAGCATGGCCGGAATGAACAGCGTGGAGAGCTGCAAAATGGCGATCAGCATCGGCGCCAGCGCGCTTGTGGTCACACCGCCCTGCTGCGCTCCGACAATGACGGGAATACCGATCGCCCCATACGCACCGGCCGCAGCATTGGCCACCAGGCACAGCATGGCCGCGCGGATCGGCTTGAAGCCCAGCTCCACCAGCAGCGCGGCACAGATGGCGATCGGCACGCCAAAGCCTGCTGCCCCTTCGAGAAAGGCGCCGAAACAGAAGGCAATCAGCAGCACCTGGATGCGCTGGTCTTCCGATATGGTCGCGATACTGCCGCGAATGATCTCGAACTTGCCGCTTTTGACCGCTACACGATAAAGCCACACCGCCATCAGCACGATATAGCCGATTGGCCAGAGCCCGTTGGCCACGCCCAGAAGGGCTGCCATCACTGCCTTTTGCAGCGGCATGCCAAAAAGCCACAGCGCCATCATAAGGGACAAGCCCAGCGTAATGGCGGCTGCCGTCAGCGCCTTGAGCCGGAACACGGTCAACGCCAGCAAAAAGAACACCATGGGTACAGCCGCTGCCAGCGCCGACAGCAGCGGCTGATTCAGCGGATCATAGAGCTGTTGCCACATGAGCAGATCCTCCGGGGATCAATCCTTTCAGCGCGAGGCGCCGTCGCCCTGCATCAGGGCATTGCTGCAGGGGGCGCCACGTGTCAGGCAGACCAGGTTGTTGAAGGTGACCTGGGCGATCTCGCGCAGGGCCTCGACCGTAAAAAAGCCCTGGTGGCCGGTGACCAGCACGTTGGGAAAGGTCATGAGACGTGAAAACACGTCGTCATCAATGATCTCCGAGGAGCGGTCCTGAAAGAACAGGCCGCTTTCCTGCTCGTAGACATCGATGGCCAGCGCCCCGAGCTGGCGTGACTTGAGCGCCTCGATCACCGCACAGGTATCGATCAGCGCCCCGCGGGAGGTATTGATCAGCATCGCGCCGGGTTTCATGCGCTCAAGCGACGCCTCATTGATCAGGTGATGGGTGGCATCAAGCAGCGGGCAGTGCAGTGACACGATGTCGGACTGCGCCAGCAGCGTATCGACATCCACGATCTCGCCGATGGCCTCAAAGCCTTCGGCCGGGAACGGGTCACTGCCCAGCACCCGGCACCCCAGCCCCTTGAAGATACTCGCCGTGGCAAGGCCAATGCGTCCGGTGCCGACAATGCCGACGGTTTTGCCATGCAGGGTCATGCCCAGCAAGCCATCAAGGGCGAAATTGCCCTCGCGCACCCGGTTGAAGGCGCGATGGGTATGGCGATTGAGCGTCATGGCCAGCGCCAGGGCATGCTCGGCGACGGCTTCGGGGGAATAGGCCGGCACCCGGGCGACAAAAAACCCGAGCCGCTCGGCGGCGGCCAGATCAATGTTGTTGAATCCAGCGCAGCGCAACACGACCGCCTTCACGCCCATGGCGGCCAGTGCTTCCAGCACGACCTCATCCAGCACGTCGTTGACGAACACGCACACGGCGTCGCTGCCCTCGGCCAGCGCGGTGGTCTGACGCGACAGGGCGACCTTTTGATAGATCAGATCAAACGCCTCCTCGGCGAAGCCCTCGAGTCGGGCTTCTTCAAAAAAACGTTCATCGTAGGGCTGGGCACTATAAAGCGTTACTTTCATGATGCGCTCCACATGACGGCTGCTCTGGTGAGCCACTGCCTACGACTTTAGCAGGGGGTGCGATGACGGTTTTGATACAGGGCAAATTGCCGGGCAAAAGCGGCGTACGTACCCGTCCGGGCACCATCCTGACGCATCATCCGACCGATATCAGCCGACGCGACACAAACCATGGCCAGGCGATGATGACTGTGCCCCTGACAGTCCGGCCTCCCGGGCGTTAGGCTATCGCTCCCTTTCAGTCATGACCGGAGCCTGTGCATGCGCACTGATGCGATCGAGACCGCGCGCCATACCCTGAACACGGTCTTCGGCCTTGAAGACTTTCGCACCGGCCAGGCCCCGGTCATCGAACGCGTCCTGGCCGGGCGCTCCACGGCGGCCATCTTTGCCACCGGCGCCGGCAAGTCGCTGTGCTATCAGCTGCCGGCGCTGCACCTGCCGCATCTGACGCTGGTCATTTCGCCGTTGCTGGCGCTGATGCAGGATCAGCTCGCCTTTTTGAAATCCCGCGGCATTGCCGCTGAAAGCATCGACTCCACCATGGACCGCGACGCCGTGCGCGAGGTCATGACGCGCGCGCGCCAGAACGAGCTGAAGATTTTGATGGTGTCGGTCGAACGCCTTCGCAACGAACGCTTTCGCCACTTCCTTCATCAGGTGCCGATTTCCCTGATGGTGATCGACGAGGCCCACTGTATCTCCGAGTGGGGCCATAACTTTCGCCCGGACTACCTGCGCCTGCCCGAGTATCAGCGCGAGTTCAATATCCCCCAGGTACTGCTGCTGACCGCCACGGCCACACCCGGCGTCATCCAGGACATGCAGCAAGGCTTTGCCATTGCTTCTGACGATGTGATCACCACCGGCTTTTATCGTCCCAACCTGAATCTGCAGGTGCGCCCGATTGCGCAACACCAGCGTGTTGATGCACTGATCCAGTGGCTGGCGCCGCAGCAGGTGGTGGGGCAGGAAGCGCCGACCATTATCTATGTCACTCTCCAGCAGGGGGCGGAGACGCTGGCCAGGGCGCTGGCCGCGCGCGGCATTCGCGCCCGCGCCTACCACGCAGGTCTTGCTGCCGAGATACGCGATGAGATCCAGCAGCAGTTCATGCACGGTGAGGTGCCAGTGATTGTCGCGACCATTGCCTTTGGCATGGGCATCGACAAGCGCAACATTCGCAACGTGGTGCACTTTGACCTGCCCAAGTCGATCGAGAACTACAGCCAGGAGATCGGCCGGGCCGGCCGCGACGGTGCTCCCTCGACCTGTCTGATGCTGGCCGGTCGCGACGGGCTGGGCGTGCTGGAAAACTTCACCCATGGTGATACCCCCGAGCGCGAAGGCATCCAGCGGGTGCTCGAGGAGATTCAGGCGGCCGGGCAGACGCCGCAGCGCCAGTGGCCGGTCGTGATGAATACGCTTTCGCGGGACAGCAACATCCGGGCACTGCCGCTGAAAACCCTGCTGGTGCGCCTTGAAATGATGGGAGTGATCGCGCCGCGTTTTACCTATCTGGCTGAATACCGCCTGCGCTACGAGATGCCACCCTCAGAGCTTGCCGCAAAATTTGAAGGCGAGCGCGCCGATTTCATCCGACTGGTGATCGACAACATCCCCATTGCGCGCACCTGGGGCACGGTGGACTTCGAGCGAGTGCATCAGGCCGGCCAGGCCGCCGGTATTGATGCGACGCGCTCGCGCGTGATCACGGCGCTGGAGTACTTTCAGGACAAGGGCTGGGTAGTGCTGGAAGGCAAGCGCATGACGGATGTCTTCGAGGTCTGCCAGCCCGATATTGATCCGGTGGCCATGGCGGGGGAGCTGCACGAGGGCTTTTGCACCCGTGAGCAGGCCGATATCGAGCGACTCTCGCAGATGCTCTCGCTGTTTGAGACCGACACCTGCCTCTCCCGGCGTCTGGCGCTGCACTTTGGCGATACACGCGTGCCGGCGCAGTGCGGCCACTGCTCGGTGTGTGACGGCCATGTGGCGCGACTGCCGGCGCCGCCCGCCCCTGCAGCGCTTGATGAACTCGACTTCGATGAGCTGGCAGAGCCCTTTATCGAACGCCATCAGGCGCATTTCCAGCGAGCACCCACGCCCGAGCGGGTCACACATTTTCTCTGTGGGCTGGCCATGCCGGTGTTCACGCCTCTCAAGGCAAGAGGGCTCAGAACATTCGCCGCGCTGGAGGGCCATTCATACCCGCAGGTGCGGGCATGGGTCGAGGGGCATTTGAATGCGAGAGGCTGACAGGCGCCTGCCGCTGATCCATCACCCGGGCTATACGTTCGAGTGGCCCGAGCGCCACCCTTTCCCGATGGCCAAGTTCCGCGCCCTGCGCCAGTGGCTCTCGGCGCAGGGATTTGATGATGACCCGCTGATCGACTGGGTCACGCCGACGCAGGCGACCAGTACCGCGCTGCTGCGCGCCCACACGGAAGCCTGGTTGCAGGCCTTCTATCTGGGTGACAGCGACCCGATGGCCAGAAAGCGCAGCGGCTTTCCCTGGTCGCCGCAGCTGGTCGAGCGCACCCTGCTGGAGGTGGGCGGCACGCTTTCAACGCTGCGCGCCGCGCTCGAAACAGGCCTTGCCTGCAATACGGCCGGCGGTACCCATCACGCCTACCCCGATGCCGCCAGCGGCTACTGCCTGCTTAACGATCTGAGCGTGGCCGCCCATGAGGCGATGGCCGTCCACGGCATAAAAAGCATCCTGATCATCGACTGCGACGTGCATCAGGGCGACGGCACCGCGTTTGCCTTTCGTCATGATCCGCGTGTGTTCACCTGCTCGATTCACGGCGCAGACAATTTTCCGTTTACCAAGCGTTCGAGCGATCGGGACATTGCCCTGCCCCGTGGTACGGATGATGCGGCCTATCAAGACGTGCTCGAGCAAGAAATCCCCGACCTGCTGGATCGCCTGCGCCCCGAACTGGTCTTTTATGATGCCGGCGCCGACGTGCACGCCGGTGACCGGCTGGGGCATTTCGAGCTGAGCCTTGAGGGCATCTACCGGCGCGATCTTTTCGTGTTGCGCGAGTGTCGAACGCGCCATATCCCGGTCGCGGCCGTGATCGGCGGGGGCTATGACCGCAACCTGGCCGCACTGGCCGAGCGTCATGGCCAGCTGTTTCTGGCGGCGCGCGAGATGTTGCGTCAGACGTAAAAAAAGCGCCGGGGCATGGCCCCGGCGCGTTTCATCACACGTGCATTGCGACTGTCATACAAGGCGCCTCATCACTGCGCCGCCGGCCCGCGCACGCCGGTGACAAAGCCATCCGGGCGAATATGCGCGCGGAAGGCTTCCTGCACTTCTTCGGGCGTGAGCTTCACGAACTGCTCGGCGGCGCGGGTGGTGGCGTCCAGCGGCTTGTCGCTCATGGCAAGGCCCAGCAGCGAGGCACTGATCGCGCCATAGCTGGCCTCCTGCATCGGCATGGCGCGCAGCAGGATACTCTTGGCCCGATGCAGCTCATTGTCACTGACCGGCTCGTTTTGCAGGCGCCTGAGGTTTTGCACAATCAGCTCGCGTGCCAGAACGGCTTTCTCCGGATCGCTGCCATAGCGGACGTTAAAGCGCCCGCGGTTGGCCTTGAGGTCCAGATTCGAGCTGACGCCGTAGACCAGTCCACGCTGCTCGCGCAGGGCCTGATGCAGGCGCGAGGCAAAATCACCGCTGAGAATCTGATTGCCCAGAAACAGGGCAAATCGCTCGGGGCTGTCACGGGTCACATCGATCAGCTGTGACAGCGTGACCTGTGACTGGCTGGCAGCATTGTCGGGGGTGTTATAGGCCCCCGGGCCGTTGAGCGGCACTGCCGGGTAATCCACTTCGGGCGTCACCCCCTGCGCCTGCCAGTCACCGAAGTAGCGCTCGACCTGCTCGCGTACCTGCTCGGGATCGACATCGCCGACCACCACCATCGTGGTCATGTCCGGGCGTGAAATACGCGCAAAATACTGCTTTACGTCCTCAAGCGTGATGCGCTCAAGCGACTCGGGCGACACCTGACGCCGCTGCGGGTCGTCCTCGGGCAGCAGTGCCTCGAGCATGGCGTTGGCGTTCAAAAAGCCCGGGCTTTTCAGACTGCCGGGAAGCGCCTGAGCGTTCTGCTGCTTGATGGTATTAAAGGCGTCCTCGGAGAAGTTCGGGTTGCGCTGATGCTCGGCCAGCAGTGCCAGGCCTTCATCAAAACGTGCCCCTGGCACGACCAGCCCGAAGCGGGTGCCGGCGCCCTCTTCGGCGCCAAGCGCGTCCACCTCGGCGCGCAGCGTCAGGCGATCGCGCGACTGGCTGCCGTAGCCGTAAAGGCCTTCCAGGATATCGCTGACCCCTTCGAGCCCTTCAGGCGTCTGCATGTCGGCGTTGGTCTTGATGGCGCCGCTGACCATGACGCGATCGCTGGCCGTCTCGGGCTGGACGATCAGATGCAGGCCGTTATCCAGCCGGTAGTCCTTCGGGTCAAGCGTCGAGACTGGAATATCGAGATTGTCAAAGGCGTGCGCCGCCCAGGGCGGCAGTTCAACCGGGCCGTCAGGCGTTGTGGTCAGCTCTTCGGGCTCACCGTAGCCCTCACTGCTGGTAGGCGCGCCGGAGGCCTCCGGCGTCAGCACGGCGGTAATGGCATGCTCGGGCACCAGCAGCCTTTTGGCGAGCGCGTTGACGTCATCGACGGTGACCGCTTCATACTGCGCCTTCATGTCCTGCGGAGAGTCAAGACCGCGCTTGATCAGGGCATCGGACCAGGTGCTGGCCAGCCCCGAGACCGATTCACGGCTGGCATCCACGCCTGAAATGATCCTGCGCCTTGCCGCCTCGACCAGCGAGGGGTCGACCCCGTTTTTGATCACGTCATCGATGATGGCGCGCATACGTGCCTGAATGGGGGCCGGATCACCACCCTGGGGAAAGACGCCAACGGCCATGGCCAGACCCGCATGGGGCTGCAGCTGACCGCCCATGCCACCGGCCAGCGCCGTGCCGTCGTAGCCCATGGCGGACAGCTCGCCGCGCTCGGAGCCCATCGCTTCCAGCAGCACCTGGGTGGTGGCAAAGTCCTCGTCCTGCAGCCCGGGCGTGCGCCAGCCCATGTAGATCGACCCATAGGGACTGTTGGTAGGCAGCTCGATGGTGCGCGCCGCGACCGGTTTAAAATCAAAGCCGGGGCGCTCGGGCAGCGCCCTTTCGGGGATATCACCAAACAGCGCCTGCACGCGGGACAGCGTCTTTTGCAGATCGACGTCACCGGCGATCACCAGCGTGGCGTTATTGGGCACATACCACTGATCGTGGAAAGCCTTCAGATCAGCCGCGGTCGTGTTGTCAAAGGACTCACGCGTGCCCAGCGGCGTCCAGGCATAGGGTGTGCCGCGATAAAGCTCTTGCACCAGCTGGGTGTAAAAGCGAAAGGCCGGATTGGACAGCGACCCCGAGACCTCCTGGCTGATGGCGCCGCGTTCCTGCGCCCAGTCTTCCTCGCTCATGTCGATGGCCTTCATGCGTGAGGCCTCGATATGCAGCGCCACGTCCAGATCATCGGCCGGCACGGTGAAGTGATACTGGGTGCGATCATTTTCGGTGAAGGCGTTCATGTTGCCGCCCAGGTTGGCCGAAATGACCGAGAGCTGATCCTTTGAAAGCCCCGGGCCGCCGCGAAACATCATGTGCTCGACGGCGTGCGCCGTGCCGGGAAATTCGCTGGAGGCTTCACTGGCGCCCACGTGATAGTTGACCTGGGTGGTGACCACCGGCGCCAGGTCGCTGTGCACGATCACGACCTCAAGGCCGTTGTCGAGGGTGGTGCGCAGCACGTCATCCTGTTGATCCTGCGCCTGGGCCGCCCCCATACCGGCCATGACCAGACATAACCCGGCCAGGCCGCGCCCCGAGCGAGACAGGCGCGCACGCCATAAAAGGCCGACGTTACCCATGATGGCTGTTAACTGCATGCCCATTGCTCTCCAAAACATTGCCTCCCGACACGTCGACGTTGCTGCGCGGCGGCCCCGGGGGCCGTCTCATTGGCCACAGGGGCGACGCAGGAGGTGATGACGCCATGAAAAAGAGCGCCCGCAGGCGCTCCATGAATTCAGCCACAAGGCTAGCTGGTATGTTCGCTCGGCTGCGGCAGCGCCGGCAGTGAGCGGTCCAGCAGCTCCACGCTTTTGCGATAGTAGTGCTGGCTCTTGCTGTGCTGGCCAAGGCTTGCGTAGAGCCTTGCCAGCTCGGCACAGGCCACGCCGCTCGGGCGCTGGCGATGGCTGGCCTCGAAGTACTCCTGCGCCTTGCCCCAGTAGGCGTTGCGCAGCGACAGCCGGCCCAGCGTCATCAGAAGTTCCGGATCGTTGGGACGCTCCTGCAGCCACTTCTCGGCGGTGACCAGCTGACGCTCGGGCTCGACCGACAGCAGCCCGTAGTGGGCCACCAGACGGCTGTCCCAGCGATTGCGCAGCGACTGGCGAATCATGCTTTCGGCCTCGGCAGCGTCATTGCCGCGCTCGAGAATGCTGGCCTGCAGCAGTACCAGGTCTACCTCGCCCTTGAGCGTTTCAGGCATCTCGGCCCAGAGCGTGCGGGCCCGCTCGGTATCCTGCTGCTGGCCGGCCTGGGTCAGCAGTGCCAGATAGGTGCGTCGCTCAAGCACCCGGCGTTCTTCCTCGCTGATCAGATCATGGCGCTCAAGCTTTGGCAGCAGCCGGCGCAGCCCTTCCCAGTCTTCCACGTTGAGATAGGCCTGCTTGAGCAGCTTGAGCACCTGCGGGTGCTCCGGCATCTGGGTGTGCAGCCGGGTCAGGGTGGCGAGCGCCTGTTCGGACTGCTGACGATCCAGCATCATCTGCGCCTGTACCAGCCCGACGGCACTGTCGGCGCCTTCGGTGCTGTGATGCGCCTTTTTCAGAAGCTCGTCGGCCTGCTCGTGACGGCCCTGATAATGGGCGGCCAGCGCTGCCGAGAGATAGTTGACCAGCGGCGTGGACGAGTCCTGCGCCGAACGGGTCAGTGACTGTTCGGCCCGCTTCCAGCGCCCTTCCGCCAGGGCCACCAGTCCCTTGACGGTACGGTGCATGGCCTGGCGATTGCGCGTACGGGCATTCCAGAGCTTCATGCGGCTGACCGGGCTACGCAGGCGCCAGAGCAGACGCAGGATAAAGTGCAGCACCAGAAAGAGTGCAAACAGCAGCAGCATCCCGAACCAGAAGGAGGTCTGCAGCGAGATGTCGCCAACCCGAATCAGGATATAGCCCGGCGTGGACATCATCAGCTGGCCGATCAGCGCACCGGCGGCCAGCCCGACGACAATGAACAGGATCAGCTTTCTCATGAGGACGCTCCCTGACCGTTGCGACGGGCATCCTGCAGCTTGTTGAGGGCTTCAACCGAGCCGCTGATATCAGGCAGCTCCGGGCTGATGTTGCGCTGGCCCAGCTGGTTGAGCTGATCGCGCACACGCTGGACATTGCTGTCTTCGGTGCGGAAATAGGTCGTGAGCAGCGAGCCGGCACGCTCAAGACTTTCACGGTAGATCTCTTCGTTGCTGCGCATCAGCCCCAGCTGGGCCTGTTCGAGCAGCAGACGCACATTCTGGCGCAGATAGCCCTCCTGCGCCGGCGTGATCAGGGCTTCCAGCGGCTCGTCATGACGACGTACCGTGACCAGATCCTTGAGCTGGGTGCCCATGCGGGAGAGTTGCTCGCGCCAGCCGCCGGTAAAGAGCGAGCCATCATCCTGCTGCGCAGCAAGCGCTTCACTCTCCTGCGAAAGCGGCAGCTCTTCGATGCGATTGGCCATGGCCGACAGGGTCAGGAACAGACCGTTTTGATCCACGTCCGGCAGGCTTTCAAGCTGAGAAAGCTCCGAGGCAATCGCGCGACGCACCGGCAGCTGGGCCGGGTTATCGATCTGTTTCAGGCGCTGATCGGCGGTCTGCAGAAGCGAACGCGCGCCGTTGATGTCGCGCTCAAGCTGCAGGCGCTGGTTGGCCATGCGCAGCAGATATTCGATCTCGGCGTTTTGCCACTGACGCTCGTCGGTCTGCTGACTGCGTGTGAGCTCTTCCATCACACGTGACAGTGCCTGATCGTTTTCTTCAAGCCTGGATTGAAGCGAGCTGATGCGCTGATCGCGCGAATCCAGCGCGCCGGAGATTTCGCGGGAGGACTGGCTGCTGCCTTGCTGGACCTGATTGACGTCCTGGCGCAGCTGATCCATCTCATTGCGCTGCTGTTCAAACAGCCAGGCGCCAAAGCCGATGGCAGCAAGCGACAGCAGCAGCAGGACAAGCAGAATGGGCAGCAGGATAGAGCGACGTCCGTTTTTCTGACGCGGCCGGTGTTCCGGGCGCATGTCACCGGGCTCAAACGGCCGGCCACTGCTGCTGACACCGGCGCCCGATGAGGCGGTGCCGGTCATGTTGCCGGTGCGGGTGCTCTCGCCGGTAACAGCGGCATTCTCTGCCGCACCGCCCGTGTCGGTGCCGACATTCGTCGGCGCACCGTCAGAAGGCGTGCTGTCAGAAGAGATGCTGCGATTGTCGTTATCGTTTTCCTGCTTGCTCATTTATCGCTGCCCTTTTTTTAATCGGGTATGCCCGGCGCCTGCTGCCAGGCCACTGCCGAGGTCTCTGCCAATGTCTGCGGCGTGGCATCGCCGGCAATGAAAACACATTCGAAGTGATACCTGCCTGCCATTGTAGCCAATCGCTGGCTGGAAACGACCAGTGGCCGCTGTCGAGTGGCCGGCGTACACCATTGATCAAGGTACTCGAGCTGCTCCTGACTGGTCACGATCAACAGCGCAAAGTCACCCCGCGAGAGCAGCGCGCATGCCGCTGCCTCGGGCGGCTGCAGCCGACGCTCATAGAGTGCCAGCCGTGACACCTCTGCGCCACGCTCGACAAGCGTCTGCTCGATCAGTTCGCGCCCGCCATCTCCCGAGACAAGCGCAACACGCGTGCCACCAATGGCCTGAAGGCCCGGCATCGCCAGCAGCGCCTCGCTGGCACTGCCGCTGCCCGGTGCCGGGGCGCTGACATCAACCCCCAGGCCTGCTTCCAGCACGCTGGCCGTGCTGACGCCGGTGGCATGAAAATCGATGCCGACAGGCAGCTGGGGCCAGCGTGACTCGATGGCCTCGACCAGACAGGTCGCGGCAAACGGACTGGTACAGATAACGTGGCGAAAGTTGTCCAGATCATACAACAGCGTGCACTCATGTGGCGCCGGCTCGCGCGCGACCAGGGTCATGATATTCAGCGACCGGGGCACGAGACCTGATTGCGCAAGCGCCTGCTCAAGTGCCTGAGCCCTCGCCCCGGGACGGGCAATCAGGGCGATGGCATTACCTGTCGGACACGAATGAGGCATGTCAGGCACTCAGCGGGGCGGGCGCTCATCGGCGTAGACGGCATCCAGAATGGCGCCGGCGCCACGGGAAAGCAGCTCTTCTGCCACCTCGATGCCCAGCGCTTCGGGGTCATCGGCGGGGCCACGCGCCTCGGCGCGAATGACCTGGGAACCATCCGGGGCACCGACCAGCGCACGCAGCCACAGGGTCTGGTCATTGTCTTCCAGCACCGCATAACCGCCGATGGGCACCTGGCAGCCGCCTTCAAGGCGCGTATTCATGGCGCGCTCGGCCCGTACACGAAGGCTTGAGGACTGATCAATCAGCGGGGCGATCAGGGCGCGCAGCGTGTCATCGTCGGTGCGACATTCGATGCCCAGCGCGCCCTGGCCGCAGGCTGGCAGCATGACTTCCGGCGCCAGCTGATCGGCAATGCGCATGCCCAGATTGAGCCGTTCAAGCCCGGAAGTCGCCAGTACGATGGCATCAAATTCGCCGGCATCAAGCTTGCCCAGGCGCGTCTGCACGTTGCCGCGCAGGCTCAGCACCACCAGATCCGGGCGGGCAGCGCGAATCTGCAGGGCGCGACGCAGGCTGGAGGTGCCCACGCGTGCGCCCTGCGGCAGGGCGTCGAAATTCGGGTAGTCGTTGGAGACAAAGGCATCCGTGGGCGCGCCGCGATCGAGGATGGCGTGCAGGCCAAGCCCTTCGGGGAAGCTCATTGGCACATCCTTCATGGAGTGCACGGCAATGTCGGCAAGGCCTGCCAGCATGGCCTCCTCGAGTTCCTTGACGAACAGTCCCTTGCCGCCAATCTTGGCCAGCGGCGTGTCCAGAATGCGATCACCGCGCGTGGACATGCCTACAAGCTCGACCTCAAGACCCGGGTGCAGGGCTTCGAGACGAGACTTGACGTGTTCCGCCTGCCACAGGGCGAGCTGGCTCTTGCGGGTGGCGATTCTGATCGTGGCTCTGTCGGACACGAGCGCTCCTGTAGAGGTCAAAACGAGGGGGTACATGATAAAGCAGTCGTGCCCGGCATAAAAACAGTCATTGCAGCCGCCGTGGCGCGCGTGGCGTGCCGACAGGCCATCGACTTCTTGTTACACTGACCCGCCCATGGAGGCGGCAAGTCGCCGGCCTCCCGGTCCCGACCCTTTCGATGCAGGATCGCCAGCAGATGACGAACACCACCAATCAATCCTGGGGCGGTCGCTTCAGCGAGCCGACCGACGCCTTCGTGGCGGCCTTTACCGCCTCCATCGGCTTCGACCAGCGCCTTTATCATCATGACATTCGCGGCTCGATTGCCCATGCCACCATGCTGGCGCGCGTGGGCGTGCTGACCGATGACGAGCGTGACGCCATCGTCGGCGGCCTCCAGGAGATCGAGGCCGAGATCGAGCGTGGCGAAATCGAGTGGTCCGTGGCGCTTGAAGACATTCACATGAATATCGAGGCGCGTCTGACCGACCGCATCGGCATTGTCGGCAAGAAGCTCCATACCGGGCGTTCACGCAACGACCAGATTGCCACCGACATTCGCCTGTACCTGCGCGATGGCATCGACGCGGTCTCAAGCGAGCTCTCGCGCCTGCGAAAGGGCCTGATCGAGCTGGCTGAACGTGAAGCCGATACCATCATGCCGGGCTTTACCCACCTGCAAAGCGCCCAGCCGGTGACCTTTGGTCACCATCTGCTGGCCTGGCAGGAGATGATCGCCCGCGATCAGGAGCGCCTGCTGGATGCCCGCAAGCGGGTCAACATCATGCCGCTGGGTGCCGCGGCGCTGGCCGGGACGACCTATCCGATCGACCGTCACGTGACCGCCGAGCTGCTGGGCTTTGAGCGCCCCGCCGAAAACTCGCTGGATGCCGTCAGCGATCGTGACTTCGCCATCGAATTCACCGCCTTTGCCAGCCTGTTGATGATGCACCTGTCGCGCATGAGCGAAGAGCTGGTGCTCTGGACCAGCGCCCAGTTTGATTTTATCGACCTGCCGGATCGCTTCTGCACCGGCTCTTCGATCATGCCGCAGAAGAAAAACCCGGATGTGCCGGAGCTGGTGCGCGGCAAGACCGGACGCGTCTACGGTCACATGATGAGCCTTCTGACCCTGATGAAGTCCCAGCCGCTGGCCTACAACAAGGACAACCAGGAAGACAAGGAGCCGCTCTTTGACACGCTCGACACCGTACTGGGCTCCCTGCGCGCCTTTGGCGACATGATCCCGGCGGTTCGCGCCAGGAGCGACAACATGTACGCTGCGGCCAGGCGCGGCTTTGCCACCGCCACGGATCTTGCCGACTACCTGGTGCGCCAGGGCGTGGCCTTCCGCGATGCCCACGAGATCGTCGGCAAGGCGGTGGCCTTTGGCATCGAGCAGGGCCGTGATCTTTCCGAGATGACGCTTGAAGAGCTTCAGCGCTTCTCCAGCCACATCAATGATGACATTTTCGACTACCTGACCCTGGAAGGTTCGGTGGCCGCGCGTAACCATATCGGCGGCACCGCCCCCGATCAGGTCCGCGCTGCCGCGCAGCGTGCCCGCGAGGCACTGGCCCGCCTTCCCGAGTCGGCCCCTGACCATGAGGATCACGCGTAATGACCCGCCTGATACCCGCCATGATGACCGCGCTGGTGCTGGCCGGCTGCGGCCAGACCGGCCCGCTGTATATGCCCGATGACCAGCAGTCCCGCGAGCGCTACGACCCGCAGGGCGCCTATGACAATGCCGGCAGCGATGCCGAACAGGGCACCGGCTCGACAAGCGATGGTCCGGGCACCTCGACAGGTACGGCACCGGCGCAGACCTCCGGCGTTCCCGAGGGTGACAGCCGCCCCGAGACCACTACGGCAGGCACGACCGGCGGTGCGGCCTCGACCGGCGCGCCTGCCGCGCCGTCCGTTTCCGGTCAGGGGGGCTCATGAGCACGCATTTTGTCTGGCACGATGAGCAGCTTCACGTCGAGCAGCTGCCCCTTTCAAGCGTCGCCGAGCGCTTTGGTACGCCGTGTTATGTCTACTCGGCAGCGGCCTTTCGCCAGCACTTTCTGGACTACGCTCGCCCGCTTGAAGGCACGCCGCATCTGATCTGCTACGCGCTCAAGACCAACTCGAATCTGGCCGTACTCAATCTGCTGGCCCGCCTTGGAGCGGGCTTTGACATCGTGTCTGTCGGCGAGCTTGAGCGAGTACTCGCTGCCGGTGGCGACCCGGGTCGGGTGGTCTTTTCCGGCGTGGGCAAGCGCATTGATGAGATGGCGCGGGCACTGGAAGTGGGCATCAAGTGCTTCAACGTGGAATCCGAAGCAGAGCTGGAGCGCCTCAACCAGGTCGCCGAGGCGCGCGGTCAGGTGGCCGCGATCTCCATTCGGGTCAACCCGGATGTGGATGCCCGCACCCATCCCTACATCTCCACCGGGCTCAAGGACAACAAGTTCGGCATCGCCATTGCCGATGCCGAGCGCGTCTATCAGCGCGCTGCCGAACTGACGCACGTCAATCCGGTAGGCATCGATTGCCATATCGGTTCCCAGCTCACCGAGCTCTCGCCCTTCCTGGATGCGCTGGATCGCCTGCTCACACTTTATGATCGCCTCTCGGATCAGGGCATCCACATCGACCATCTGGATCTGGGTGGCGGTCTGGGCGTGGATTACGCCGGCGAGACGCCACCGCCGGTGGCGGACTATATCGCCGCCCTGCGCCAGCGCATCGGTAGCCGCGAGGTCGAGCTCATCTTTGAGCCCGGCCGCTCGATTGCTGCCAACGCCGGCGTTTTGCTGACCCGGGTCGAGTATTTAAAGCCGGGCGAGACCAAAAACTTCGCCATCGTCGATGCCGCCATGAACGACCTGATCCGGCCCACGCTCTATCAGGCCTGGCAGAACATCACCCGTGTGGACCGACGCGAGCCGCGCGAGACGAAGCCCTGGGATATCGTCGGTCCGGTGTGCGAGTCCGGTGACTATCTGGGCAAGGATCGTGAGCTTGCCGTTGCACCGGGGGATCTGCTGGCGGTGCACTCCACCGGCGCCTACGGCTTTGTCATGGCCTCGAACTACAACACTCGGTCGCGTCCGCCGGAGGTCATGGTGGTCGGTGATCAGATGCATCTGGTGCGCGAGCGCGAACCGCTGGCCACGCTCTGGGCCGGTGAAGCACTGCTACCGGAAGCGGCCATCGCACCGCGGGGAAATCAGACCTCATGATGCTGCATTTCACCAAAATGCACGGTCTGGGCAATGACTTCATGGTGGTCGATCTGGTCACCCAGCGTGCCCGGCTTGAGCCCGAACGCATCCGCGCACTGGCTGACCGTCGTTTCGGTATCGGCTTCGACCAGCTGCTGCTGGTCGAGCCGCCGTCACGCCCGGACATGGATTTTCGCTACCGCATCTTCAATGCCGACGGCAGTGAAGTCGAAAACTGCGGCAACGGCGCCCGCTGCTTTGCCCGCTTCGTGCTGGATCAAAAACTCACTGCCCGGCGCGAGATTGCCGTGCAGACTGCCGGCGGCAATCTGCTGCTGAAGGTGGCCGACGACGGCCGGGTGCGCGTCGACATGGGCACGCCGCGTTTCGCTCCGAACGAGATCCCGCTGACGGCCGACACCCAGAGCCACGATTACGCCCTGGACGTTGACGGGCAAACGGTGCATCTCGATGCCCTGTCGATGGGCAATCCGCATGCCGTCCTCGATGTCGAGAGCGTGGCGCAGGCTCCCGTGACCACGCTGGGCCCGTTGATCGAGGCGCACCCGCGCTTTCCCCGGCGCGTCAATGTGGGTTTCATGGAAATCGTGTCACGCCAGCAGATCCGACTGCGCGTCTTCGAACGCGGCGTGGGCGAGACCCTGGCCTGCGGCACCGGTGCCTGCGCCGCCGTGGTCAGTGGCATTCGTCGTGGCCTGCTGGATCAGCACGTGGGTGTTACCCTGCCCGGCGGATCACTGAGTATTGAATGGGCGGGTTCGGGACAGTCGGTCATCATGACCGGTCCGGCCGAGCGCGTCTTTGACGGACGTATCGCTGTATAGCCCAGTGTTGTATCGAAAAGCCCCCGGGAGATGACATGACGGATGACAGTAGTGCGCCTGATCGCCAGCGCCACGAGACGCTTGAGGCCGATCAGGTCAGCGACTGGCTTTCACGCCACCCCGATTTTTTTGAAGGGCGCGAGGCGCTTCTGGCGTCAATGCAGATTTCCCATCCACAGACCGGCGGCGCCGTGTCGCTGGTCGAGCGTCTGATTGCGACCCTGCGAGCGCGCACCGAGCAGGCCGAGGGCCAGCGCCAGGCGATCCTGAACGCCGCGCGGCAGTTTGATCAGCAGGCCGGGGCCATGCGCGCCCTGACCCTGTCGCTGCTGCAGGCCGACAGCCCTGACGCGCTGGTACAGACCCTGACCGCCGAGCTGAACGAGCGCTTCAACGTGCATCATCTGGCCCTGTGGCGGCAGCTGCCACCCGGGGAATGGATCCAGCCGCCGACATACCGGCTCGATGACGATACGGACCAGTGGCTGGCAGCACGGAGCCACAGTGCATCGCTGGACAGCGCTGACGCCACACGCCTGCTGCCCGGCGCACCCCTGCACCAGGGTGGCCGGTGCAGCATCAGTCGACTGGCGCTGGGCGAGCGTCATGGCTACCTGGTACTGGCCTGCCGGGGCGAAACAGCCCTGCCGTGGATCATGGAAGCAGACAACATGGCGTATCTGGGCGAAGTCATGGCGCGCCTTCTGCTTCGAACCGCCTCATGAGCGACCTGCAGCCGTTGTTCGATACCTTCATCGAGCGTCTGCGCCATCGGCACAGCCCGGCCACGGTTGATGCCTATCGCCGCGATCTGACGGCGCTGATGACCTTCATGACGCGCGAGGAGATCACGTCGTGGGACGCCCTGGATATCCATCACCTGCGCCGCTTTCTGGGACGCGAACGCACCCGCGGACTGGCGGCGCGCAGTCTGGCGCGGCGTCAGGCGGCCTTCCGCCGTTTCTGCGATCTGCTGATCGAACACAACCTTTTGAGCCACAACCCGGCCCGGCTGCTGGATACCCCCAAAATGCCGCGGCACCTGCCGCGACCGGTGGATGTCGACGTGCTGGGGCAGTTTCTTGACACCCCTCACGACGGCTCGCCGCTGGCGCTGCGCGATCAGGCCATGCTGGAGCTTTGCTATTCCAGCGGCCTGCGACTGGCCGAGCTTGCCGGCATCGACCTGACCGATATCGATACGCACCGCGCCCGGGTGCGCGGCAAGGGCGACAAGCCCCGTCAGGTGCCCATCGGCCGCCGCGCGGCCACGGCACTGGCGGCCTGGCTGAAGGTGCGGGGCATGCTGGCCGGCCCTCATGAGCCGGCACTTTTCGTCAGCGCCCGCGGACAGCGGCTGGGGCATCGCGCCATTCAGCTTCGCATGGCGCATCTGGGGCGCGAGCGCGGACTGCCCGAGCACCTGCATCCCCATCGCCTGCGCCACAGCTTTGCCAGTCATCTGCTGGAATCCAGCCAGGATCTGCGCGCCGTACAGGAGCTGCTGGGCCATGCCCATCTCTCTACCACCCAGGTCTACACCCGGCTGGACTGGCAGCATCTGGCAGACACCTTTGATCGCGCCCATCCACGAGCCCGTCGCCGGCCCGATGCAGTGCACGGCGCACGCGATGTACCCGCTTCCAGCGATGTGTTTTCCTCCAGACCTTCGGACAATCAGGACACGCCCTCATGATCAAGGCCATCACTTTCGATCTCGACGACACCTTCTGGGACAACGGCCCGGTCATGGCCGCGGTTGAGCCCGGCCATTATCAATGGCTCGATGAGCGGGTCGGCCATGCGGCGCACTTCCCGCTGGAGGAGTATCAGCGTCGGCGCATGGCGCTGGCACAGCAGCATCCGCTGCGACGGGGCGATTTTACCTGGCTGCGTCATCGCGCCCTGACCGACATGCTGGTTGAATTTGGTCTGGCCCAGGACGAGGCAGGTCGCTGGGCGGATGACACCATCGAACACATGCTGACGCTGCGCCACGATGTCGCCATCTTTGAAGAGGTGCCGGCCATGCTTGAGGGGCTGCGCGCCCGTGGGGTACGCCTGGGCGCCATTACCAATGGCAACGTGGATCTGGAACGGCTGGTCATCGCCGAACACTTTGACGTCATCATCAAGGCCGGCGTGGCGCTGGCACCCAAGCCTGACGCGCGCTGCTTTCTGTCGGCCATGGCGCGACTGGGCGCCCAGTCGCCGCGTGAAGCGGTACACGTGGGGGATTCATGGGCCGAGGATGCCCTGCCCGCTCAGCGTCTTGGCATGCATGTGGCCTGGATTGATGCCAAAAATGTGGGGCTGCCTGCTGCCTGCCCGGCCGGTATTCATCGCCTGAGCCACATTCGTGAGCTTGAAACGCTGCTGGCAAGTCTTGAACAGGCGGACAATGATCACGGATGACAACTGAAGGATTGAAAAATTCAGTTACCTTTTAAAACACTCGCCTATTATTAGGACATGAAATAATAAGCCCGCTTTTTACCGCGGTTCACGGGGCATCGCGATATGCCCCTGTAGATAATAATGACTGCCTGACGTGGGTGTTCATCCCTTTTTTATCGACCCTGATAGGCTCTTTGGATCATGCGTCCTCTCGATATACTCAGCATTACGCTGGTGCTTTGTGCCATGGCACTGGTTATTGCCCTGCCCATGACGGACAACAAGGCGACGCTGTCGAGTGACGCGAGCCTGACACATGGCACAACCCTTCACTATCCGGGACAGCAGCAGCATGCCGCTGCGCTTTTGCAGTTCGAGGGTGATCAGGCGCAGTCACAGCCCATGCTCTTTGACCCCGACCGGGAAGGCCGTAACACCCTGCCGATGCAGAACATGCCGGTGCCCGGCCTTTTTCTCGAGCCGGAGACACCTGCCCCCTCAATGAGCATGCGCTACCCCACCGGCCGACAGATCTACAGTTTCTAGACCGCGACGGTCCTTGCTGACTCAGGCCTGGTCGTGCGGCGGTTCAGCGGGCGTCAGCCACTGGCAAAGGCGCTCATTGAGCATATCCACGCCCTGACGGTCATGGGAGGAGAACAGCTGTACGCTGATCAGGTCTTCCCACTCCTTGAGCTGATGACGCACCTTTGACAGTACGCCCATGGCGGCGCCGCGCTTGAGCTTGTCGGCCTTGGTCAGCAGGATGTGCAGGGGCATGTCGTTTTCATCGGCCCAGCCCATCATCATCTGATCAAACTCGGTCAGGGGGTGGCGAACATCCATGACCAGTACCGTGCCCTGCAGGGAGCGACGTTCACGCAGGTACTGCGCCAGATGCTTTTGCCATTCACGACGTACGGCCTCCGGCACCTTGGCAAAACCATAGCCGGGCAGATCCACCAGCCGGTACTGTGGATCACCCACGGTGAAAAAATTGATCAGCTGCGTACGCCCGGGGGTTCTTGAGGTACGCGCCAGCGCCTTCTGATTGGTCAGCGTATTGATGGCACTGGACTTGCCGGCATTGGAGCGCCCGGCAAAGGCTACCTCGAGCCCGGTATCCGCCGGACAGCTTGCCAGCGTCGGCGCACTGGTCAAAAACGTGGCCGACTGAAAATGATGACGCATGACATCCGACATGGGGGAACTTCCAACGATGGGACAATGGGCAACGATGAGACAATGGGGCGAGTGTAACACCCCCGCCTGATGCCCCGCTCGTCAGTCGTGTCCGGGTCTGCCAGGATAGCAGGGAACCCTTTGCCCAGCAGGCGTTCAAAGTAACGTTGAATAACATGCTGATAACACCAGCTTTTAAGCACCATTGAAAACATGTTTGCCGTTCAGGGAGTAACATTGTGATGCTCAAGCACTTTCCAGGCGCGCGCTGGCTGTTGGCCGCCGTTGCCGTTTGTGGTTTTTCCGGTATGGTCATGGCCGCCGAGCCGGTCGCCGGTCAGGATTACGAGGTACTCGACAAGCCGGTCTCGACCGGTCTGCCCAAGGGCAAGATCGGTGTTACGGAAGTGTTCTGGTATGGCTGCCCGCACTGCTATGAGCTTGAAGGCCCGCTGGAGACCTGGGTGGATACCCTGCCGGATGACGTCACCTTTGACCGTCTGCCCGCCACCATGGGCAAGGTCTGGATGCGCCATGCCACGGCCTATTACGCGGCCCGTGAGCTCAATATCTTCGACACCCAGTTTCATCGTGACTTCTTTGATGCCATCCAGAAGGATGGACAGCGCCTGACCGATGACAACGACATCGCCGAGTTCTTCACCAAATATGGCGTGAGCAAGGATGAGGCCCTCAAGGCGCTCAAGTCCTTCGGTGTTAAAAGCCAGCTCAATCAGGCCAACGCCCGCATGAAGGCCTACAAGCTCATGGGCGTGCCAGCGCTGATCGTTGATGGCAAGTATGTCATTACCCCGCGTTCGGCCAACGGTCTGGACAACATGCCCAACATTGCCGAAGCCCTGATCGAGAAAACACGTCAGGAGCAAAAGGAACAGGGCACGCCCTGATTCACTGTGCCGGTGGCCCGATACGCGCCGTATCGGGCCTTCCTGCCTTGCCAACCGGAAGATTGAATGCAGGACGACAGCCAAAGCGAACGCATCACGTCTCTTAAACTGCTTACCTTCAACATGCAGGTCGGCATTCATACGCATGCCTATCATCACTATGTGACGCGCAGCTGGCAGCACTTTCTCCCCAATCGCGGTCGGGCGACCCGGCTGGATGTCATGTGCGACACCTTCCGCCAGTTTGATCTTATCGGTCTGCAGGAAGTGGATGGTGGCAGCTTTCGTTCAAGCAACATCAACCATGTGGAATATCTGGCCGCGCAGGCCGGCTTTCCCCACGCCTCGCAGCAGCTCAACCGCGACTTCGGGCGATTTGCCAAGCACAGCAACGGCCTGCTCAGTCGCCTGGCCATCAGCCATACCGACAACCATCGCCTGCCCGGTCCCAAGGGACGCGGCGCCATGCATGTCCGTTTTGGCGAGGGTCCTGAAGCGCTGCATCTTTTCGTGCTGCACCTGGCACTGGGAACGCGCACCCAGCATCTTCAGCTGGACTACATCAGTGAACTGATCGAGCCGCTCAGAAACGTCATCATCATGGGCGATCTGAACTGTACCTACGACAAGCTCAGGTCACATCCACGCTTTTCCCGCGCGCTTGCGCTGGAACAGGGCCGCGGCATTCCCAGCTACCCGGCCTGGCAGCCTGCCCGCGCACTGGATCATATTGTCGTGTCACCCTCGCTCAGGATGAATCATCTACGCGCGCTGCCACCGCTTTTTTCCGATCATTTGCCGCTGGCCGTGGATGTCACCCTTCCCTTGCCCTGTGCCCGCAGCATTTCCATCGCCAGACTGGGGGGCACAACCCCGAACAGCGTGCGCTAGCCCTTTTCGCACGCGTTGCCCCCGGTTTTGGTAAAGACACGACAAAGCGCCCCATCCCTGCGGATGGGGCGCTTTTGCATGACGCCGGAAAAGCTCGAGTGTCAGCCCAGCGTGGCACCGCTGACCAGTACAATCATGGGCTGCGGATACACGCCCAGGATCAGCACCGCCAATGCCAGCAAAATGACCATGATGCCGCCGGCCCGCTGGCCCCAGTCGCTGGAAGCATCATACTGCTGCTCCTCGATGGGGTGCAGGTAGAGCATCACCATGACACGCAGATAGTAATAGAGACTGATGGCACTGCCGATGATGACACCGGCCACCAGCCACCAGAGCCCCGCTTCCACGCCGGTGGCCAGCACATAGAACTTGCCGATAAAGCCTGCCGTCATCGGGATGCCAGCCAGCGACAGCATCATCACCGTCATGACCGCTGCCAGATAGGGACGGCGCCAGAACAGGCCGCGATAGAACTTCAGTGATGACACATCGCTGCCCTGCCAGGGGCTCGATACCAGCGCGATCACACCAAAGGTGGCAAGCGTCGTTGCCACATAGGTGATCAGATAGATACCGGTGGTCAAAAGCGCCAGGTCGTCGCTGGCGACCACCACGGTCAACAGATAGCCCAGATGACCGATGGAGGAATAGCCCATCAGGCGCTTGATGTTGTCCTGACGCAGCGCCATCAGGTTGCCGACCAGCATCGACAGGAAGGCAATAATGGCCACGATCGTGTGCAGGCTGGCCATGTCGGTCACCGGCGCACTCAGGAAAAGACGCATCAAAAGCGCAAAGACCGCGATCTTGCTGACCGTGGCCAGAAAGGCCGTGACCGGTGCCGGCGCCCCTTCATACACATCGGCTGTCCAGAGATGAAACGGTACCAGCGACAGCTTGAACGCCATCGCGATGACCATCATGCCGATCCCCATCAGCAGCCAGCTGGCATGCCCGCCGCCTTCGGTCAGCCGCGCACCCAGATCGGCAAAGGCCAGCGATCCTGACTCGGCATACAACAGCGCCATGCCAAAGAGCAGAAAGGCCGAGGCCGCAGCAGACAGCACCATGTACTTGATGCCCGACTCCAGCGACAGTCGAGTGCGATAGGCATAGGCCGCCATGCCGTAAAGCGGCACGCTCAAAAGCTCAAGCCCGAAGAACAGCGACAGCAGATGGTCACTGGCCACCATGGTCAGGCCGCCCAGTACCGAGCAGCCCAGCAGCATATAGAACTCTTCCTTCTGGTCGTCGAACCCTTCCAGATAGGCATGCGCCAGCGTCGTCGAGGCCAGTCCCGCAATCAGGATCAGTGCCATGTAGAGCACGGCGTAGTTATCGATCAAAAGTACCGGCGTGACGCGAATCGGCGTGACCGTGAGCACGGCCAGCAGCGAGACAAGCGCTGCGTTGAGCCCGATTGTGGTCAGCGAGGCCGTCGCCACGTGATGGCGCCGCCAGGCGATGCCCAGCATCACAATGATGACCGTGGCGCACACGATCAGAAGCGGTAACAGGGCGATCAGATGTGACAGGGTCAGATTCATGTCGGCTCAGCCCGCAAACGAAGGTGAAACAGCAAACCAGTGACGCACTTCATGCATCGCGCCCTGCGAAATATCGAGCACTACCTGAGGGTAAAGCCCCAGCGCAATGGTCAGCACCAGCGTGCCCAGCAGCATGGCGTACTCGCGACCATCAAGACGCGCAATGGTGCTCTTCTCGCGCGGCGGCCCCCAGTAGACCCGATGCATCAGAATCAGCGAATAGATGGCCGACAGCACCAGGCCCGCACTGGCGATCACGACCACCCAGGGCGCGACATCAAAGGCCCCGAACAGAATCAGGAACTCACCGATGAAGTTGCCGGTACCCGGCATGCCCAGCGAGGCCATGACAAAGGCCAGCGCAAACCCCGGCAGCGCCCCGAGCCGGCCGAACAACCCGCCCATCTGACGCATGTCGCGGGTATGCAGACGCTCGTAGAGCTGACCGCTGATCATGAACAGCCCGGCCGCCGAGAAGGCGTGCGCCACCATCTGCAGGATCACGCCCTGCAGTGCAAGCAGCGTACCGGAATAGATGCCGATCAGGACAAAGCCCATGTGGGAAATACTGGAACAGGCAATCAGACGCTTGATATCGGTCTGGGCAAAGGCCAGCACACCGCCGTAAAAGATACCGACCAGCCCCAGCGTCATCGCAATCGGCGCAAAGGCCTGTGAGGTTTCCGGAAACAGCGGCAGCGCAAAACGCAACAGGCCATAGGCCGCGGTCTTGAGCAGAATCCCGGCCAGATCCACGCTGCCTGCCGTCGGTGCCTGGGCGTGCGCGTCCGGCAGCCAGCCATGCAGCGGCACCACCGGCAGCTTGACGGCAAAGGCAATGAAGAAGCCCAGCATCAATACCCACGACATGACACCGGTAATCGGCGTTTCACGCAGAATGCCGTAATCAAAGGAGAACACCCCGGTCTGGGTATAGTGCATGAACACCAGCCCCAGAATGGAGACCAGCATCAAAAGCCCCGAGGCCTGGGTATAGATAAAGAACTTGATGGCTGCCGATACCGGCGATTTGCCTTCCGATTCATGCCCCCACAGGGCAATCAGGAAGTACATCGGCACCAGCATCATTTCCCAGAAAAAGAAGAACAGGAAAAGATCGATGGCCAGAAACACCCCGACCACACCGCCGATCACCCACATCAGGTTGAGGTGGAAAAAGCCGATACGCCGATCAATTTCCTTCCAGGAGCAGACGACCGCCATGATACCCAAAATCCCGGTCAGGGTGACCATGATCAGCGACAGTCCATCCAGCGCCAGATGGAACGTAATGCCAAAGGCGGAAATCCAGGGCAGCTGAAACTGACTCTGCCATTCAGGCGTATTGCCCACCACCTGCGACAGGCTGTAATCGCCGCTCACCCACAGAACGAGCGCCATTACCAGCAGCAGCACCATCGAAATCAGGGCAATCCAGCGCGGCATGGCCGTGTTGGGTCTGATCAGCTCGAACTGCCAGCACAGCAGCCCCCCGATAAAGGGTATGAGGAGTAGCCAGGGCAACATCATGGCGTGATCGCATCCTTGATCGTTATTGTGGGCACAGTGGAGACAGGCAGCCGGACAGCCCTGTCACCTGCGGTGTATCTCGCCAAGGCAACTGCCCTGCATCGAAACGACCTGGTCATGTCACCTCCTCTCATAGCAGCAGCAGAAGCACCAGCGTGGCAATGGCGCCACCGGTCATGACCGCGGCATACCAGCGCAATCGCCCGCTCTGGGTATCAGACAGGATGCCGTTGAGCAGCAAAGCCAGCCCCGGCCAGAGGTTCATCAGGCCATTGACCCAGTCAAGCCGATGCAGACGGGCAATGAAAAGAAACGGCCTGACCAGCACCCGGTTATAGAGCCAGTCGAAAGCGAACGCGCTGTTGAAAAAGCGCCACAGGCGATCGCCTTCCTTTGTTTGGGCAAGCGAGGTCACCAGTCGACGACGGCCGAGGAACAATCCGGCGGCAATGCCGACACCCACGATGGCCACGACCGCGGCCAGGATCTCGAGCATCAACTGCACACTGTGGCCGAACTGCCCATCCGGGCCTGCCGGCAGCACGTTCTCCAGCGGCGGATGAATCAGCGCGCCCACAAAGGTGGAGAGTACCGCCAGCACGATCAGCGGCAGATGATGCGCGATCCCGCGACCGGCATGCGGATGAATCTGCTCACGCCCGTGGAACACGATGAAGATCATGCGGAAGGTATAAACCGAGGTCAGGAAGGCCCCGCACAATGCCCCGAGCCACAGCCACGTATGGCCGTGATCAAAGGCGAGCCAGAGGATTTCGTCCTTGGAGTAGAAACCGGCCGAGATCAGCGGCAACGCCGACAGCGCCGCCCCGCCGATCAAAAAGCAGGCATAGGGCAGCTTGAGCGTCTTGCGCAGGCCACCCATCCTGAAGATGTTCTGCTCGTGATGACAGGCAATGATGACAGAGCCTGACGAGAGAAAGAGCAGCGCCTTGAAAAAGGCATGCGTCATCAGGTGGAAGATCGCCACATCCCAAGCCTGAACTCCGAGCGCCAGAAACATGTAGCCGATCTGACTCATGGTGGAGTAGGCCAGCACCCGCTTGATGTCCGTCTGCGCCAGCGCCGCAAATCCGGCCACCAGCAGCGTCAGCATGCCGATCAGACCCACCAGATCAAGCGTAAAGGGCGCCAGCTCAAAGATCACATGGGTGCGGGCGATCAGATAGACCCCGGCGGTGACCATGGTGGCGGCGTGAATCAGGGCCGACACCGGCGTGGGGCCTGCCATGGCATCGGCAAGCCAGGTCTGCAGCGGCAGCTGGGCCGACTTGCCGACCGCCCCGCCCAGCAGCATCAATGCAGCCAGTTCCGCCATCAGATCGCCGCGACCCCAGGCCTCGGGCGCCAGACGCAGCAGCTCCTGAATATTGAGCGTGCCGAACTGGGCAAAGAGCAGGAACATGCCGATGGCCAGAAACACGTCGCCGATGCGAGTGACGATAAAGGCCTTGAAGGCGCACCAGGCGTTGTCCTCGCTCTCGTAGTAGTAACCGATCAGCAGATAGCTGCAGAGCCCGACGCCTTCCCAGCCCAGATAGAGCAGAAAGAGGTTATCGCCCAGCACCAGCAACAGCATGCTGAACACGAACAGGTTCATGTAGGCGAAAAAACGCGCAAACCCGGGGCCACCTTCAAGATCCTCGCGCATGTACCAGGCCGCAAAGAGATGAATCAGAAAGCCCACACCGGTGATGATGCTGATCATGGTCAGCGACAGGCCATCCAGATAGAGCGAGAAGCCCATCCGGAAGTCTTCCACCGCCACCCACTGCCAGAGCGTCTGAGTCACGCCCTCGCCACCGCTGCTGTAAAAGGCCACGTTGAGCCAGACCATGACCAGCGCCGCAAGACCGACCGACCCTACGCCGACCAGACCTGCAAGCCGTGTGGGCAGACGCGGATTGAATGCCAGGACAAGCGCGCCCAGCAGCGGGAACAGGGGTGTCAGGAAAAGTATATTCATCCTTTCATCTCGCTGGCTGCGTCAATATCAAGCGTTTTGAAACGGCGCTGCAGCTGAATCAGAAAGCCCAGTCCGATACTGGCTTCGGCCGCCGCCAGCGTAATGATGGCGATGAACATGACCTGCCCGTCAGCCTGGCCCCAGTGCATGCCGGCCACGATAAAGGCAAGGCCTGCCGCGTTCATCATGATCTCAAGACTCATCAGAATGAACAGCAGGTTGCGCCGTACCAGAAGCCCCGCCAGCCCCAGTACAAACAGGATGGCGGCCAGCGCCATGCCATGTTCCAGTGGTATGCCGCTCATGCCCGCCCCCCTTCATCGTTGCCTGCCGGTACGCGCTGCTCGCGTTCATTCATGTCGCGCTCAAGCTGAGGCTCATCATTACGCCCGATGTGCGAGGCCGTGATCAGTGCGGCCAGCAGCAGCATGGCAGCAAGTTCTACCGCCAGAATGTAGGGGCCGAACATCCGGGTACCGACCTCTTTGGCACCAAGCTCTTCGCCGGAAATCGTGCCGATGCTGCCGCCATGCCAGAAGGAAAACACCAGCACCCCCAGCAGAAGTGCGGCCATGATCGAGGGGCCAACCCATATGCGTGGCGCCAGCCAGCTGCGCTCCTGATGCGCTGTCTGGTTGCCCAGGTTGAGCATCATGACCACAAAGACAAACAGCACCATGATGGCCCCGGCATACACGATCACTTCCAGCGCGGCGGCAAAGGGCGCACCGAGGCTGTAGAACACGACCGCGACCGCCATCAGCGAGATGATCAGATACAGCAGCGCATGCACGGCATTGGTATGTGTGATCACGCGAAAGGTGGCGACGATGGCGACCAGTCCGGCCAGATAAAAAGCAATTTCCACGACGAAATCCCCCGATGCTGCTGCGCCCTAGGGCAGCAGCGTTTTGACGTCGACCGGTTCGGCCTCGTTTTGCGCCGCGCCCTTGGGCTTGCCGGCCACCGACATTCCCGCGACACGGTAGAAATTGTAGTTGTGATCCTTGCCCGGCCCCGAAATCAGCAGATCGCGCTTTTCAAAGACCAGTTCCTGACGGTTGTACTCGCCCAGTTCAAAATCGGGCGTGAGCTGAATGGCCGAGGTCGGACAGGCTTCCTCGCAAAAGCCGCAGAAGATGCAGCGGGAAAAGTTGATGCGAAAGAACTCCGGATACCAGCGGCCATCCTCCTTCTCACCCTTTTGCAGCGAAATGCAGGATACCGGACAGGCCACCGCACACAGGTTGCAGGCCACACAGCGCTCTTCCCCGTCGGGGTCGCGGGTCAGCACGATACGCCCGCGATAGCGTGGTGGCAGGTAGGGCTGCTCTTCGGGGTAGTTGAGCGTCTCTCGCTTGTGGAAGGCATGCTTGAATACCATCCAGCCGGTACGCAGCTGCGTCCCGGTACCGGTCACTACATTAATGATCGAATGCAGCATGTTTTCTGCCTCGTTCGTTGTTCGGTGAAAGGGATCAGGCCGTGAGCAGGACGACCACACCGGTCACCAGAAGATTGATCAGCGTCAGTGGCAGACAGAACTTCCACCCGAACTGCATCACCCGGTCATAGCGCGGCCTGGGCAGTGCCGCACGCGCCAGAATAAAGAGCATGATGAAAAAGGCTGTCTTGAGCAGGAACCAGACAATCGGCGGCAGCAGCGGCCCGTGCCACCCGCCCAGAAACAGGGTCGTCAACAGCGCCGACACCAGTACGATGCCCACATACTCGCCGATGAAGAACATGCCGAACTTCATGCTCGAATATTCCACGTGGTAACCGTCGGCAATCTCCTGCTCGGCCTCGGGCTGGTCGAAGGGGGCCCGGTGGGTCACCGCCACGCCCGCGATCAGAAAGGTCAGAAAACCGAAGAACTGCGGCACGATGAACCAGAGCCCCTCCTGCCCGTTGACGATGTCACGCATGTTGAACGAGCCCGTCATGGCAACGATCCCCATCAACGACAGCCCCATGAACACCTCATAGGACAGCGTCTGCGCCGAGGCACGCATGGCGCCGATCAGGGCGTACTTGTTGGCACTGGCGTAGCCACCAAAGAGCACGGCATACACGTTGATGCCGGCCATGGCGAAAAAGAAGAGGATGCCGATATTGAGATCTGCCACCCCCCAGGTCGGGGTGATGGGAATAATCAGAAACGAGAGCAGCAGCGAGGCAAAGGCGATCGCCGGGGCCAGCACGAAAAGCTTGCGATCGGCAAACGGCGGGATCCAGTCTTCCTTGAAAAAGATCTTGATCATGTCCGCGATCAGCTGCGCCGAGCCGAATATCCCGACCCGGTTGGGACCATAGCGGTCCTGCCAGAGGCCCAGTAGACGGCGCTCGACCACGGTCAGAAAGGCACCGGACAGCACAGCCGCCAGCAGGATCACGATTGCCTTCAAAACGCCTACCGCGATGGCAAGCAGCACATCGGTACTCATCCAGCTCATGCGCTTACCTCCACGGTCACGGTGGCACACTCCCCGGCAAGCCCGCGAGGAATGCCGGGCAGATGCGGCAAACCGATCAGACCGGCGCGCATCTCACGGCTGATACGTACCGGCAGATGCAACTGATGGCCGGAGGTCTGTAGATAGATCGCCTCGCCTGGCATGACGCCCAGATGGTCGGCATCTTCCTGCCCCAGCACCACAAAGGCCTCACTCATGCGCTCCTGGATGGGCTCGGCGCGCGCCGATGTCTCTTCACCACCAAAAAGCTGCGGCAGGGTCACGACATACCAGCAGTCATCGCGCGGCTCAAAGGCGCGAGGAACCTCGGTGAACCAGGTCCGGCGGCCTTCTTCGCTGCGCTGCTGATCGAAGAGTCGAACCCCCGGATCACCGGCGCTCAGATGCCCCCCGATCTCATCCTGGAACTTGTTCCAGGCCTGCGGAGAGTTCCAGCCCGGCGCCCAGGCAAAGGCCACCTGCGAGCGGGGCTCACCGTAGCCGCTGTAGCCTTCCATCGAAAAGGCAAAGGCGGAGTCGGTATCCTGCGGGGTGCGTGGCTCATGTACGCTGAGATTGGCGCGCATGGCCGTACGGCCACTGGAGCGGTGCGGCGAGCGTGCCAGTTTCTGCCCGCGGATACGAAACGAGGCGCTGGGGGCAGCATCACGAATGCCGGCAAGCTCGGGATGCACACGCGCGCAGTCCGCCGTGACATCGTCAATCTGCGTCCAGTCAACGCCCCGCCCTTCCATGGTGGTATGCAGCGCGTGCAGCCAGCGCCAGCTTTCATGGGTCAGATCATTGGGGCGGTAATAGCTCGGGTCATAGACCTGGAAAAACCGCTGGGCGCGGCCTTCATGGCTGACCAGCGTGCCATCGCCCTCGGCAAAGGTGGCCGCTGGCAGGGCCAGATGGGCATGCTCGAGTGTGGGGGTGCGCTGGTGATCGATCACCACCAGCGTTTCAAGCGAGGTCAGTGCCTGGTGGACGGTGCTGCTGGCCAGACGCTGGTAGAGATCGTTTTCAAGCACGACGGCCGCATCGGCGCTTCCCTCATCGGCCTGCATGGCTTCCAGCGCCCATTCCAGCGAGTGACCGCCCAGCATGGTCAGACCGGTGCTGTTGGCCTCACCGCTGATCAGTGACACCGACGGCGTCTTGCCCACCGTGCTCAGCGCGTACGCCAGATTGGCCGCCGCCTGCAGGACGCCGGTATCACAGAGGCTGGTCCCGGAGATGACCAGGGGACGTTCAGCACCCCTGAGCGCCTCGGCCATGGTATCGACCAGCGCCAGCGCCACGTCATCCAGATCCTCGATGGCAGGCGCCGAGGCATCCAGCGCATGGGCAAGCGCCTGGCCCAGTCGGGCGATGTCTTCCGGTGCACCGTGCCAGGTGTCACGCGCGATATCATCCAGACGCGTCTCGGTCAGTGAGGCAATGAAGACCGGACGGGTACGTTCCTGACGCAGGGTATTCACGGCGTTGGCATTCCAGGCCGGAATACCGTTGGCTTCGGCCAGGTCTCCACCGCGGGCGTTGGCGGCCTGACGCACGGCCAGGGCCACGCGTGCCGCACTCTGGATCAGATCCTCACCCAGCACGATGACCGCGTCATGCTCCTCAATCTCGCGCATGGACGGAATATGCCAGCGTCCTTCGCGCTGAAGCGTCTGGATCAGCTCAAGACATTCAAGCTCGCGCCCGGCAATGCCGGTCGAGAAATTCTCGGCGCCCACCATTTCGCGCAGCAGATGGTTGCTTTCAAGGCTTGCGCGCGGCGAGCCGATACCGATGACGCGTCTGCTGCTTCTCAATCGTGCAGCGGTGCGATCCAGCGCACTGTCAACGGTTAACAGCTCGGGGGCCTGATCGTCATGACGCAGGGTCGGCTGCTGCGGACGGTCACTGCGATTGACGTACCCATAACCAAAACGCCCACGGTCACACAGGAAGTAGTGGTTCACATCGCCGTTGTAGCGATTCTCGATTCGGCGCACTTCACCGTAGCGCTCGCCCGGGCTGGTGTTGCAGCCGCTGGAGCACTGATGGCAGATGCTGGGCGCAAACTGCATGTCCCACTTGCGCGTGTAGTGCTCGGAGTGGGTACGGTCAGTGAACACGCCGGTGGGGCAGACCTCGGTCAGGTTGCCGGAAAACTCGTTTTCCAGTGTGCCGTCGACCGTGCGGCCGAAATAGATGTTCTCGTGGGCACCGAACGCGCCCAGGTCCTCGCCGCCGGCATAGTCCTTGTAAAAGCGCACGCAGCGATAGCAGGTAATGCAGCGATTCATTTCATGCCCGATAAAGGGGCCAAGATACTGATTCTTGTGGGTACGCTTCTTGAACCGATAGCGCCGGCGGTCATGACCGGTCATGACCGTCATGTCCTGCAGATGGCAGTGACCGCCCTCTTCACAGACCGGGCAGTCATGCGGGTGATTGGTCATCAGCCACTCGATGACGCTGGCGCGAAAGGCTTTCGCCTCCTCGTCATCGATCGAGATATAGGAATCGTCCTTGATCGGCGCCATGCAGGACATGACCAGCATGCCGCGCTCATCGTCGGCATCCTTGTACTGCTTGACCGCACACTGGCGGCAGGCGCCCACGCTGCCCAGCGCCGGATGCCAGCAGAAATAGGGAATGTCGAGGCCCAGCGACAGGCAGGCGTGCAGCAGATTGTCACTGCCGTCGACCTCGTAGTCCTTGCCGTCTACATGAATGGTTGCCATGAAGCTTGCCTTTTGCCTGTCACGGCCCGGCGATCACCGGGCACCTTGATCGTTGTCTCACGCGTTGTGCCATGTTCGGGCACTGATACCTCGACCACTGCACTTCTGACCACTACACCGAGCCCACCGGTATTGGCTCGGCATGCGCCTCTTGCTTCTGGTGACGAATACCGGCCTCGAACTCGTGTCGAAAATGCTTGATGGCGGTCTCCAGTGGCATCGCGGCACCCGGCGCGTGGGCACAAAACGTCTTGCCGGGACCGATATCCCTGGCCAGCGATAACAGCATGTCGATATCGCCCTCCTCCCCTTCGCCATGCTCGATGGCGCGCAGCAGACGCACGCTCCAGGGCAGGCCGTCGCGACATGGCGTGCACCAGCCGCACGACTCACGGGCAAAGAATTCTTCAAGATTGCGGGTCAGCGATACCACGCTCTGGTTGTGCGCCACCACGGTCATCAGCCCCGTGCCCAGACGGCTGCCGGCCTTGCCGATGGCATCAAAATCCAGCGGCAGTTCCAGGTGTTCCGGCAGCAGAAAACCGGTACTGCCACCGCCCGGCAGCCAGGTCTTGAGCTCCAGCCCATCACGCATGCCGCCGGCCATGTCGAGCAGCTCGGCGCCGGACACGCCCATCGGCAACTCGACCAGCCCGGGTCTTTTCACCCGGCCGGAGACGCCAAAGAGCTTGGTCCCGCCATCCTCGCTGCGACCGCCGGAAAGATTCTGATACCACTCGCCGCCGTGCAGGGCGATGGCCGGCACATTGCACAGGGTCTCGACGTTGTTGACCACCGTCGGTTTGCCCCAGGCCCCGCTCTGGCCCGGAAACGGCGGCTTGGAACGCGGATTGGCACGCCGGCCTTCCAGTGAGTTGATCAGTGCGGTCTCTTCCCCGCAGATGTAGCGCCCGGCGCCGGTGTGCAGGAAGATGTCGAAGTCAAAGTCACTACCGCACACCTTCGGCCCCAGAATGCCGGCCTCGCGAGCCTCGATCAGCGCCTGCTCGATACGCTCGGCCGCCAGCACGTACTCGCCGCGCAGGAAGATGTAGCCCATGCGCGCATTGTTGGCGTAGCCGGCCAGGATCATTCCCTCGATCAACAGATGGGGAATCTCCTGCATCAGCATGCGGTCCTTGAAGGTACCCGGTTCCATCTCGTCAGCGTTGCAGACGATGTAACCGCGCGGATGCTCATCACCGCGTGCCGTCAGGCTCCACTTGGTGCCGGCCGAGAAACCGCCACCGCCGCGACCGCGCAGGTTGGCGGTCTTCATGTTCTCGATCAAATCATCCGGCGACAGATCACGCAAAGTGGTGCGTAGCGCCTCGTAACCGTCCTTTTGCTGAAACTCGTCCAGCCCCACATAGCCGCGATCCTCGCGCAGACGATAGGTCAGCGGATGGGTCTCGCCATTGGTACTGGTGGAAAAGAGATGACTGGTCATGTGTAGCGCTCCAGAAGTGCCGACACGTCGCCGGGTTCAAGCGGCCCATGCAGATCTTCATCGATCATGAGCGCCGGACCACGATCGCAGGCGCCCAGACAGCACACCGGCAACAGCGTGAATCGATCATCCCCGGTGGTCTGGCCAAGCCCGATGCCAAGCTCTTTGGAGATGGCATCACGCAGCTCGTCGTAGCCGGTCAGAAAGCAGGAGCTGCTGTCACAGACCAGGATGACGTGGCGCCCGACCGGCTGGCGAAAGATCAGGCTATAGAAGGTCGCCACACCTTCGATATCGCTGGAGGGGATGCCCAGCACGTCACTGATGGCGATCACGGCGCCGTCCGAGACCCAGCCGCGGCTTTTTTGCACGATCTTGAGCGCCCCGATGGAGGCCGCCCGCGGGTTCTCGTAATGCCCCATTTCATGCTCGATTTCATGGCGCTCTTCATCGGTGAGCTCGAAATCATTCAGGCGTCCGGCACTGGCAATCAGGTTGCCCTGACTGGCCTTGCTGGTACGGGTATTGCCGGTTGCGGGAGTATCCATGGTCATGGTTATCGATCCACGTCGGCCATTACAAAGTCGATGCTGCCCAGATGCGCGATCAGATCCGGCACGAAGCCGCCGTTGATGACGGCTGGAATGTGCTGAAGATGGGCAAAGCTGGGCGTACGAATTCGGGTGCGATAGCTCATGGTGTTGCCATCGCTGGTCAGGTAATAACTGTTGAGCCCCTTGGTCGCCTCGATCATCTGAAACGATTCGTTGGGCTTGAGCACCGGCCCCCAGGAGACCTGCAGGAAGTGCGTGATCAGGGTCTCGATATGCTGAAGCATCTTGTGGCGCGGCGGCGGTGTGGTCAGCGGATGATCGGCCTTGTAATCACCCTCGGGCATGTTTTTCAGACACTGTTCGATGATGCGCAGGCTCTGGCGCATCTCCTCGATACGCAGCATGCCGCGATCAAACACATCGCCGTTGGTGCCGACCGGAATATCGAAATCGAAGTTCTCATAACCCGAGTAGGGTTTGGCCTTTCTCAAATCGTACTTGAGACCGGTGGCACGCAGATTGGGCCCGGTCACGCCCCAGGTCAGCGCCTCGGCGGTGGTATGCGTGGCGATGCCGACCGTACGTTCCCGCACGATCGAGTTGTCCATCATGGCGCGCTCGTACTCATCCAGCCGCGGCGGCATCCAGTCGAGAAACTCGCGGACCAGCCGGTCCCAGCCGCGCGGCAGATCATGTGCCACGCCACCGATACGAAACCACGCCGGGTGCATGCGAAAGCCGGTAATCGCCTCGATCACGTGATAGGCGCGCTGACGGTCACTGAAGGTATAAAAGACCGGCGACATTGCGCCCAGATCCTGCAGAAAGGTGCCCAGAAACAGCAGGTGGGAGTTGATGCGAAACATCTCTGCCATCATCACGCGAATGGTTTCAGCGCGCGGTGTGACAGTAATGCCGGCCAGTTTCTCAACGGCCAGAATATAGGGCAGGTTGTTCATGACCCCGCCGGTGTAATCAACTCGGTCGGTGTAGGGAATATAGCTGTGCCAGGACTGGCGCTCGGCCATCTTTTCGGCGCCACGGTGGTGATAGCCGATATCGGGCACGCAATCGACCACCTCTTCGCCATCAAGCTGCAGCGCGATACGAAAGACCCCATGCACCGAAGGGTGATTGGGTCCCAGGTTCAGGAACATGTAGTCGGTATCGCCACTTTGGCGCTTCATGCCCCACTCTTCGGGATTGAAACGCAGCGCTTCCTGCTCGCGGTCCTGCCCTTCCATCGTCAGCGTATAGGGGTCAAATTCGGTCGCGCGCGCCGGGTAGTCCTTGCGCAGCGGGTGGCCGTGCCAGGTCGGCGGCATCAGCATGCGACTCAGATGGGGATGTCCGGTGAACTCGATACCGAACATGTCAAAGACTTCACGCTCATACCAGTTGGCGTTGAGATAGACGTTGCACAGGGTCGGGACGCGCAGATCATCCTCGTGCAGCGCCACCTTGATCATCAGCTCGCTGTTACGCTCAAGCGACATCAGCTGATAGAACACGGTGAAGTCTGCCGGCGGCAATCCGCTTCGATGCATGCGCAGACGCTCGTCCACGCCATGCAGGTCATAGAGCATGACAAACGGCTTTCTGACCTGCTGCACGAACTGCATGACCTCGATGAGCCGCTCACGCGCGACCCACACCACCGGCATACCGGTCAGCGTGGGCTGTACTACCAGATTCGCCTCGCCAAAGCGGGCCTTCAGCTCATCAACAATGGCGAAGGTTGTATCGCCTGCCTGTGAAGTCTCGGTCGTCATCCGTTGTTTTCCATCGCCAGTGAACCGGATCTGGCTGCCGCGTGGTGGCACCCGTACCGGTCATTACACTTCATCAGGTGAGCGCAGTTCGGTGACTGCAATACGCTCATCACGCCGCTTGTCGCGCTGGGAGGGCATTTCAGCCTTGTAGACCCCCTGATCGCCCACTACCCAGGTCAGCGGGCGACGCTCTTCCTGTATGGAGTCCTGCAACAGCTGCAGTCCCTGCAGGAAGGCTTCGGGTCGTGGCGGACAGCCCGGGATATACACATCGATGGGCAGGAACTTGTCGACGCCCTGGACCACCGAGTAGATGTCATACATCCCGCCGGAGTTGGCACACGCTCCCATCGAAATGACCCACTTGGGCTCGAGCATCTGGTCATAAAGCTGCTGGATGATGGGCGCCATCTTGACGAAGCAGGTACCGGAAATGACCATTACGTCGGCCTGACGGGGGGAGGCACGCAGTACCTCGGAGCCAAAGCGGGCGATGTCATGCGGCGCGGTAAAGGCCGTGGTCATCTCGACGTAGCAGCAGGAAAGGCCGAAGTTGTACGGCCAAAGAGAGTTCTTGCGGCCCCAGTTGACGACGTTGTGCATGATGTTTTCGAGCTTGCCCATGAAAACATTGCGGTGCACCTGATCATCCATGGGGTCATCGACAATGCGTCGCTCCCCGACCGGGTACTGGCTGTTCTGGGGAGCATCGGGATCGATGCGCGTAAGCTTGTAGGACATCCAGGGTCCTCCCGAAAAACGTCATTGATCGATACTGAAGCCTTGTTCAGGCGGCTGGCATGTTCGGCCAGTACTCAGTCGTCGGTATGGTCACGCTGGGCGGGCTGGTGAACACGATCCGGCTGTACACGCCTTTTCGGTACCCAGTCCAGCGCGCCAACCCGGCTGTCATAGATCAGACCGGCCAGCAGAATGAAGATAAAAACACTGGCGCCAATCAGGCCGGTCCAGCCGGTCTCGCGAATGGAGATGGCCCAGCCGAAAAGATAGAGGGCTTCCACATCGAAGATGACGAAGAGCATGGCCACCATGTAGAACTTGACCGAGAAACGCTGATGGGCACTACCGGCCGGCACGATACCGGACTCGTAGGGCGTTTCCTTGTTGTGTCCCCAGGCACGTCCGCCAAGCAATGCGGAGGCGGTGACCATGAAGGTACACAAAGCCAGTACGGCGACAATGAAAACACCGACTGACCAGTTTTGGGCCAGCTGCGTTGCCAGATCCATGGACGCTCACTCATCGCGGTCTGCTCCAGCGACATTGCATCGACTGGAACTTTCGTTATTCGACCATCCGGAAACCACGCCCGGATGACAGGAAATTCTCGATTGCGGAAGGTCAGGTCTGCCTCGAGATCGCCATCGTTACATTAGAAGCCGATGCATGATTTTACCAATACCGTCATCGGCTTTTTTGATATCGATTTTGGCATGCTCCCCCTGTAGCCTTCGTGTATCCAACGAAAATATCGCCCGACGGCATTAGACTTTAGTTTAGGTTTTCCTGAATCGGTCGATGTCAGGGCCGTCGTCGGCCCTGTCACATGACGTTTTCAATACCAGGACATGACATGCGCGCGACTCGCTTTCTCTGCATTGCCGGCACCGACCCCAGCGGAGGTGCCGGACAATCCGCTGACCTCAAGACCGCCAGCGCCCTGGGCGCCTACGCCACCAGCGTGCTGACCGCCGTGGTCGCCCAGAACACCTGCGGCGTGCGCAGCGTCCTGCCGCTGCCCGAGAACGTGATTCGCGCCCAGCTGGACGCCGTGTTCGAGGATATCGACATCGACTGCGTCAAGATCGGCATGGTGAGTGATCTCACCACGGCCCGTCTGATTCGGGAGTTCATCGAGCGCTACCGGCCGGCCCATGTAGTGCTGGACCCGGTCATGGTGGCCAAGAGCGGCGACATGCTGGTGGACCGTGAAGGCTTTCACGCCGTACGAGATGTGCTGATACCCATTGCCGATGTCATCACGCCCAATCTGCCGGAAGCAGCGGTCCTGCTGGAGTCCGACATTCCGGCCAGTCATGAGGAAATGGCCGCCCTCCTGCCAGGGCTGAGCGTGCTGGGCGCGGATACCGTGGTGCTCAAGGGCGGCTACCTGCATGGCGAGACCAGCAATGATCTGGTACACACCCCCCAGGGCAACCACTGGCTGGAAGCGCCGCGTATCGAAACACGCGCACTACATGGCTCGGGATGCACGCTGGCCTCTGCCATTGCGGCACTGCTACCCCGACATGACACGCCAATCGAGGCGATCCGGCAGGCCAAGACGTACATGACACAGGCATTGACGGCGGCAGAGCGCCTGGATATCGGCAAGGGCCAGGGGCCGGTGCATCACTTTCATGCCTGGTGGTAGCTGTGGGGCCAGGCAACCACTATCATTTCAGCGGTGCTCCTGCCATTACCGACATCTGCAAGCGCCCCCAATCACCGGGCAAGGATTCAGCCATGAATACGACGCTGCTACTGGCCACTGATCTCTCCCATGAATGTCAGGCAGCCCTGGTACGGGCGCTGCACCTGTCGCAGCGCAGTCAGTCGCGGCTGGATATCCTGCATGTGGTGGACCCCTATCTGCCTGAGCACACCTTCCCGGCGCTGGTCCATGCCATCGAGGAAGAGATCGATCGCACGCTGAACGCGCTGTGCGAGCACCATGAGCTGACGCGCCCGGCCACCGAGATTCACATTGTCAGCGGCGTGCCCTATGCCGAAATCATCCGCGAGGCCTATGAGCGCAGCGCTTCGATGATCGTCATGGGCACCCACCGCAAGCAGGGGCAGCCGGATCTGATCGGCGGCACGACATTGTCGCGCGTCATGCGTCGGGCGCCCTGTCCGGTCGTCAGCATCCCCCATGACGGCGAGCCGGACTGGCAGGACATCCTGGTCCCCGTGGACTTCTCGCTGGCCTCGCGCCACACCCTCAAGGAAGTGCTGACGCGCTTTCCCAACGTGCGCCTGACGCTATTGCACGCTTGGGACATGCCGGTGGCGATGGAGCTTTGCGAAGGCACCAACTATCAGCACTGGCGCGATCTGGAACGCCAGCGCCTGCGCCAGCAGCTTGAGCTTGAGACCGAGCGGTTGATGAGCGATCTGCATGCCAGACCCGATCTGGAACTGGTCCTGCAGCAGGGCGATCCCTCCCAGGTGCTGCTGGATCGTCTGTGCCAGCAGCCGCCCGATCTTCTGGCGCTGGGCAGCCATATCCGCGTCGGCATCGGCCGCGCCACTGACAGCCTGCTGGAGCGCCTGCTCACCGAAACCCGCGGCGATCTGATGCTCTGTCGTACCTGGTAGCCGAAGGCGCTACACGCCCCTGATCAATAGAACGATGTTCACCACGGAGAAACCATGCGGGCCCTGATTCAGCGCGTCAGCCTGGCAAGCGTTCATGTTGATGGCGAGCGCATCGGCGCCATCGAAGGCGGCCTTCTGGCCCTGATAGGCGTTGAACGTGACGACACGCCCGAGCGCGCCGAAAAACTGCTGCACAAGATGCTCAACTACCGCATTTTCAGTGATGACCAGGGCCGCATGAACCTGGGGCTTTCAACCACCCAGGGCGGGCTTTTACTGGTCTCCCAGTTCACCCTGGTGGCCGATACCCGCAAGGGACTGCGCCCGGGGTTTTCCAGCGGCGCGACACCGGCCGACGGTGAGCGGCTGTTCAACCATCTGGTCGAGTCTGCCCGCAGGGCGCACCCGATTGTCGAGATCGGGCGCTTTGGTGCCGACATGCAGGTCTCGCTGATCAACGATGGCCCTGTCACTTTCATATTGGAAAGCTGACCACCCTCACCCTCTCGAACAGGCGACACACCATGAGCCCATCTTCATCCGATACGCGCGTGGCGCTGATCACCGGCGGTGCGCAGGGCATCGGGCGCGGTATTACCGACTATCTCATCGCCCGCGGCTGGCGCGTGGCCATCATGGATATCGATGATGATGCCGTGCAGGAAATGCGCGAGCGTCATGACGAAGCACAGCTTCTGGCCATCACTGCCAGCGTCAGTGACGAAGCAGCGGTCAATGAGGCCTTCGAGCAGCTGGAAGGCTGGCAGGGCCGGCTGGATCTGCTGGTCAATAACGCAGGCCCGGCCGATCCGTACTGCGGTCCGCTGGAGTCGCTGTCGCTTGAGCGCTGGCATCACTGGCTGGACAACCATCTCACTGGCGCCTTTCTCTGCTCGCGCGCGGCGATTCCCCTGCTGCGTCAACACCAGGGCAGCATCATTCACATGGCCTCGACCCGAGCCCTGCAGTCCGAGCCCGAAAGCGAGGGCTACGCGGCCAGCAAGGGTGGGTTGCTGGCGCTGACCCATGCCATGGCGACAAGCCTTGGCCCCGACATTCGGGTCAACGCCATCTGCCCCGGCTGGATTGAAACCGGCGAGCATCAAAAGGCTGCCGATCGCGAGGCGCCGTCTCACAGCGACACCGACCGTCAACAGCATCCGGTCGGCCGCGTCGGTCACCCTGATGACATCGCCGCGCTGGTCGCCTTTCTGGCAGGTCCGGAAGCCGGCTTCATTACCGGCCAGCACTTCCCTGTCGATGGCGGCATGACCCGAAAGATGATCTACGCCGAGTAGCGCGCCTCGGGGCAGCCGGACACAAAACGGGCCGCTACATCAACGTGGCGGCCCGCAGACACATCAGGTGGCAATACTTCAGTGTTTCGGATGCCACTTGCCGTCATCGCCCTTGCTGTATTTCGATTCGACCGCCTTCCAGGCGACCGCGTGGGCGGTTTCTTCACGCGAGGCGTTCCCGCGACGATCGGAGGGGCTGGCATACTCGTCCCAGGCGCTGTTGAAGGCTTCCTTGTAGATGGTACGCGCATGCGGTGGCAGCACCTTGCGCGCACTGTCCGGAATGTCGTCACGATTGTCGTAAGGCATTGCTCCTCCCTGAAGTCAGCCGATGTCAATGGACACGCTTTCAGTGTAGACGGCTGCTCACACCTGCCAACCAACCCACACGTCAGGAGGCGGTGAGCTGCGCCTGCATCTCCTCGAGCGCCTCTTCGGCCTCCATCCAGGCCTGCTCATCGCTTTCAAGGCGTGACTTCCATTCGCCCTGCTCGCGCAGAAGCTCGGTGAGCCGCGCCTTCTGATCGGCCCCGTAAACGGCGGGGTCCGAGAGCTGCGTCTCGATGTCTTCCAGCGCCTTCTGGGCCTTTTCCATCGACTGTTCGGCGGCGTCGCGCTTTTTCTTCAAGGGCTTGAGCTGCTCGCGAAGCTCGGCCGCGGCACGTCGAGCGGCCTTGCGGTCTTCCTTCGGCGCGCCGCTTTCGTCGGCTTCAGAAGTGGCACTTCGAGTGGTCTCGGCAAGACGATTTTTCAGCCACAGCCGGTAGTCCTCCAGCGTACCGTCAAACTCTGCAACCCGGCCATCGGCCACACACCAGAATTCATCGACACTGGCACGCAGCAGATGACGATCGTGCGAGACAATCAGCACCGCCCCATCAAAGGCGGCCAGCGCATCGGTCAGCGCATCGCGCATATCCAGATCAAGGTGGTTGGTCGGCTCATCGAGCAGCAGCAGATTGGGCTTTTGCCAGGCAATCAGAGCCAGCGCCAGGCGCGCCTTTTCCCCCCCGGAGAAGCGGGTAATCACCTCGAAGGCCTCGTCGCCGCGAAAGCCGAAGCCGCCCAGAAAGTCGCGAATCACCTGCTCGGAAGCCTGCGGCGACATGCGCTGCACATGGGTGAAGGCACTGGCGTTCAAATCCAGCGCGTCCAGCTGATGCTGGGCAAAGTAGCCCACGGCGAGATGCTCGCCTTCGGTGCGCTCGCCCCTGAGCAGGGCAAGCTCGCCGGTCAGCGCCTTGATGAGCGTGGATTTGCCTGCGCCGTTGGGGCCCAGAAGGCCGATGCGACTGCCCGGTGCCAGCGACAGGCGCACGTTTTCAAGAATCGGCGCGTCCCCGTAGCCCATGGCGGCATGATCAATGGAGAGCAGCGGGTGAGACACCTTGTCGGAACAGGGCAGCCGGAAGCGAAAGGGAGACTCGGCGCGCAGCGGGGCAATGTCTTCCATGCGCTCGAGCATCTTGAGCCGGCTCTGGGCCTGTTTGGCCTTGGTCGCCTTGGCGCGAAAGCGGCGCACGAAGTCCTCGATCTCGGCACGGCGGGCCTGCTGCTTCTCTCGCTCGGCCTCGCGCTGGGCCAGACGCTCGGCGCGGGTGCGCTCAAAGGTCGTGAAGTTGCCGCGATAGAGCTGCACGTGGCGCTGATCGAAATGAACGATGTGATCGCATACCGCATCGAGAAAGTCGCGGTCGTGTGAAATCAGCAAAAGTGTGCCGGGGTAGCGCACCAGCCACTGCTCGAGCCACAACAGTGCGTCCAGATCCAGGTGGTTGGTCGGCTCATCAAGCAGCATCAGATCCGAGGGCTTGAACAGCGTCTGCGCCAGGTTGGCGCGCATGCGCCAACCGCCGGAGAAATCCGACAGCGGACGGCCAAGGTCGCGCTGGGCAAAGCCGAGCCCGACCAGCAGTTGCTCGGCCCGGGCGCGGGCCGTATAGCCATCCAGCGACTCGATCGTGCCATGCAGCTCGGCCTCCCGCTGGTGTTCACCGGCTTCGCGAGCGGCGTCCAGCGCGGCCTGCGTCTCGCGCAGGGCGTGATCGCCATCCAGCACGAAGTCGGTCAGACTGCGCGAGAGCGTCACGATCTCCTGGCTCATGTGGGCAATGCGCACGCCGCCATTGAGCGCCACCTCACCGCGCTCGGGCGTCAACTGCCCCAGAATCAGCTGGAAAAGGCTCGATTTACCCGTGCCGTTGGCCCCCACGATGCCGGCGTGGTGCCCCATCGAGAGCATGAAGTCTGCGGACTCGATCAGCGGGACACCGCCGCGTTGGAGCTCAAGCTGGCGAAATGCGATCATGCAGTATCCTGTCCGGCCGGTTGCCGATGAAGTGGTCGAATGAACAAGTCAATGGGTTCCCATTCTAACCGAAATCTCACGCCGCTTTGGCCCTGGGCGCTGGCGCTTTATGCCCGTCCGGGTGTACAGGAGGCCCTGCTGCAACTCCAGGATGAGGCAGGCCTTGATGTCTGCGAGCTGCTGTGGGGGCTCTGGCTGCTGGCTCATGGCCGGGCACCGGACGCTGAAGCCGACAAGCAGTTGAGCCCCATTCGCCAGTGGCAGCAGCACTATACGCAGACGCTGCGTCAGCTGCGGCGCGATCTCAAGCCACAGGCCGTGGGCCAACCCGAACTCGAACAGATGCGCACGCACATCAAGCAGGCCGAACTGCTGGGAGAGCGCGAAGCCCTGCGTCGGCTCGAGGCGCTTTCGTCCTCTCTGATGTCAGTCCCCGAGCCGCCCGACGAGAAGCTTTTGCACCCGATAACGGGAGCACTTTCCACCGGTCATCAATACCTGATTTCCCATCTGCGACTTGAAAGTGAGAATATGGCGCCCCCATCGTGCTGATATGTCTGTTGAAAGACAGCCTGAATTCCTTCGGGGATTGGCGTGATTTTTTTCACGGGATGTTGTCCAACATCCCTTGATGACCATGTACAAGGAGCTTTCATGAATAAACTGTTGAGCGCGGTCACTCTGAGCACGCTGATCGTACTGACCGGCTGTTCCGATGCCGACGACAGCCAGGACAACAGCGCCGATGACCAGGCCACGCAGCAGGAGCAGGCCCAGCAGACCGGCAACAATACAGGCGCCCAGCAGCAGGACGACTTCGAGTCCGATCAGGCGCGTCTGGCCTATGCCGTGGGTGTGACGCTTGCCCGCAATCTTCATGAAGACATGGAGGATCTGGATGTTGATCACTTCACCAGTGGTATCAAGGACGTCTACGACGGCAGTGATATTCGCCTGAACGATCAACAGATTGGCGATGCCCTGCAGCAGTATCAGCAGCAGATGATTGCCGAGCAGCAGCAGCAGATGCAGCAGGCAGCCGAGGAAAATGCTCAGGCCGGCCAGCAGTTTCTGACAGAAAATGCTGCCAAGGATGGCGTGGAGACCACCGATTCAGGTCTGCAGTACCGCGTCATGGAAGCCGGTGATGAAAGTGGCGCACAGCCCGGTGATGAGGATCAGGTCCGCGTCAACTACGAAGGCCGCACCATTGATGGTGAAGTCTTTGACAGCTCCTATGAGCGTGGCGAGCCGGTCACCTTCCAGGTCAATCAGGTGATTCCTGGCTGGCAGGAAGCGTTGAAGATGATGCATCCGGGTGACAAGTGGGAAATCTACGTCCCTTCTGATCTGGCCTACGGTGAAGCCGGTACCGGCCCGATCGCCCCGAATCAGACCCTGATCTTCAAGGTGGAACTGCTTGGCGTAGGCGATGATGCCATCAACGCTGAAGGCGGTGATACCAACGCCGCTCCGGCCAGCAATCCCGAGACCCAGCCGGCCAGCTAACGCTGGAACATGGCAGGGTTGATCAACCACCGGGCCTGATCGCCCGGTGGCTTTTTAATGTCTGACGGACTCTAACAGCCGGTGGATAACCTTGCCGAAAGGGCTTGTGGATAAGGTTGTGAGGTACTGTTTTATCCCCTGCCTACAGCCTGTGCATAAATGTCGCACCACGCTGTTATGCTCACAGCCCATCTGGCAAAGAAAAATGTCGTAGAACGTATAACTCTCTGTTTCTGATCATTATTTAGAAAAACATGACCAACGGCCGTCAGAAAACCCACTTTGTGGTGCTTTGCTTTCTGTCAAGCAAAAATTCCCAACGTCGTGTGGATAATTAATAGGGAAATTCATGTTTCAGCACCCGCTCCGTTGTGCATTAACGACACGGTAGCGCCAGATCGTACCAGCTGCCCAGCACGCCCCGGTCTGTTGTCACCACAAGACTGCCCCGCACGCGATGGATTGCGCCCTCACACACCGGAAGATCAAATGTCCCGCGGTAATGACCGGGCGCCACAGGTGTCAGCGCCATGTCTGCATCTCCTCGACGGGTACCGGTCTCTTCAAGCTGCGCCCTGACCTGGCTTGCGCCAAGACCGCCCAGCACCATGTCCACGCTCAGTTGCCCTTTCTGATAATCCCACTGCGTGTGCATATCGCCAAAGCGCCCCAGCGCGGTGAAGCAACGCTCGTCCAGTGGCTCGCAGGCAAGCTCGGGCGCAAACCAGGTCACCTGCGAACTGTTGCCGGCCCCGACGTAGTAATAGCCCAGGTAGGTAATGGCCACGGTGACCGTCATCAGCGTGACAATGACCAGCGTATTGAGCCAGCGAAGCGAGGGTAGTTGAGCAGAAGACACGGGCGTCGACATGGGGGCAGATATCCAGTGACCGGATAGGCATTGGGTAACGTCTGAAGACAGATGTAACAGTCTCTACAACAGCAGACATTCATTTAAAAAATATTCTCATTTGGCTTGACCGCCCAAATGAGAATGGTTATCTTTGAGATGTGGTGATCGCCAGTCATCACATGAACAACCCGATATGTCAGGTATCGAGTGGTTCATCTCCTCATCAAGCTAGTCACGGTCCTTGAGCCGCCCGATTGGGCGGCTTTTTTATGTGGCATACGGCGAGCCTGCCCGGCAGCCTCACCTGTCACCTTATGCGTTGCGCTGATAGATCAGATCCCACACACCATGCCCCAGGCGCTCGCCGCGGGTTTCAAACTTGGTGAGCGGTCGAAAGTCCGGGCGCGGAACGTAGTCGCCTTCCCGGGCCTGGGTGGTAAATCCCGGCGTCTCGTTCATCGCCTCGACCATATACTCGGCGTACGGCTGCCAGTCGGTGGCCATGTGGAAACGCCCGCCCGGCTTGAGAACACGGTGCACGCGCTCGATGAAGGCAGGCTGGACGATCCGGCGCTTGTGATGGCGCTTCTTGGGCCAGGGGTCGGGGAAAAAGAGCTGTAATGTATCCACCGATCCGGCCGGCAGACAGTCATCGAGCACCTTGAGGGCGTCTTCACGATATACCCGCACGTTCTCAAGGCCGGCCTTGTCGACCTCGTCAAGCAGCTTGCCCACGCCGGGCGGGTGCACCTCGATACCGATAAAATCGGTATCCGGATTGGCCCTAGCCTGCTCCAGCAGCGAACCGCCCATGCCAAAGCCGATCTCGACCACCAGCGGTGCCTGGCGGCCAAAGAGCGCCACCGGATCCAGCCGTCCCTGTGCCAGACTCAGCCCCAGGCGTGGAAAGACAACCTCCAGGCCGCGACGCTGGGCCAGGGTCATGCGCCCACTGCGCACCACATAGCTTTTGACGCCACGATGGGGCGTTTGCGGGGCCTGGGCATCCTGCGTTATCTCTTCTTCTTTCATCACAATGTCGTCAACAACGGTGGAACGGGTATGTCCCCAGCACATCAGCCGGTAATCAGGCCTTCACTGGGCGATGAGGGGCTTGCGGCATAGGTCTTTCTGCCCATGCGCTCGGCCAGTCGAGCCTCGCGGCCGGCTTCAACGGCCTTTTTCATGGCACTGGCCATCAGAATCGGCTGGCGCGCGTGGGCAATGGCCGAATTGATCAACACGCCGTCACAGCCAAGCTCCATGGCCATGGCCGCATCAGAAGGCGTGCCGATACCGGCATCGACCAGAATCGGTACGCGTGCATTATCAATAATCAGGGACAGCGCGTGCGGATTGAGCAGGCCGTGACCCGAGCCAATCAGCGAGCCCAGCGGCATGACCGCGCAACAGCCCATCGATTCAAGCTCGGCGGCCACGATCGGGTCGTCACTGGTATACACCATGACATCAAAGCCATCCTCGATGAGCGTACGCGCCGCACTGATGGTCTCGATCACGTTGGGATAGAGCGTGTGATCATTGCCCAGCACTTCCAGCTTGACGAGGTTGTGTCCGTCAAGCAGCTCGCGGGCGAGCTGGCAGGTGCGCACCGCGTCGCGGGCGTTATAGCACCCGGCCGTATTGGGCAAAATGGTATAGCGCTCGGGAGAAATGACATCGAGCAGGTTGGGCTCGTCCGGGTTCTGCCCGATGTTGGAGCGGCGCACGGCGACCGTCACGATCTCGGCACCGCTGGCCTGGACGGCTGCGCCCGTTTCTTCAAGGTCACGATACTTGCCGGTACCGACCAGCAGACGCGAGGCGAAACGTCGCCCGGCAATGGTCAGGGGGGTGTCCCACGATGAATCAGTGCTCATGATGTTCTCCTCAAACCCATCTGACGGGCTCTGGTGCGATCACCTTCGGGGCGAGCCTTTCAGCCGCCACCGATGGCATGAACAATCTCGATACGGTCGCCGTCATTGAGCGGCGTTGTTGCATGGCGGGTACGAGGCACGATCACCTCGTTGACTTCCACGGCAATACGTCGTCCGGTCAGCCCCAGCACGGCAATCAGGTCAGCCACATGGCTGACCTGATCGACCCGGCGCGCTTCCCCATTGATGTATAGCTGCATGTCACATCCTGCGTTGGCATCGGGAAAGCGCATTATAGCGTCGAGGCCGAAGGCGCTCCTACCGTTTCGCCGCGCCTTCAGGTGACGTCCAGACACCCTTCGCCAGCTGCTCGGGTTTTTTGAGCACGCCCGGGTCAAAGACCGGCTCCTTGACCCCGCTATTGCGCTGGCGCTCATAGTCCTTCAGCACACGCAGGGCCACAGGGGCCAGCAGCAGCATGGCGATCAGGTTGGTGGTGGCCATCAGCCCCATCGCCAGGTCGGCAAAGTTCCACACAAACGTCAGATTGGCCACCGCGCCGATCATTACCATGGCCAGAATCATGACGCGAATGACGGACACCGCACGATCACTGTGACGCGGGAAGAGGTATTCAACGTTGACCGCGCTGTAGGCGAAGTTGGCCAGAATCGAGGTAAAGGCAAAAAAGAAGATCGCGATGGCAACGAAGATTTCACCGAAGCTGCCCAGGTGATCCACCATTGCCTCCTGCGTCAGGGTAATGCCTTCCACCGACTGCCCCGGCGAAGTGGTCATCAGCGTGTCATAGACACCGGAGAGCAGAATCACCACGGCCGTACAGGTACAGATGATCAGCGTATCGATGACCACACCAAAGGACTGCACCAGCCCCTGGGCCGCGGGATGCTTGACCGTGGCCGTGGCGGCCGCGTTGGGCGCCGAGCCCATGCCGGCCTCATTGGAGAAAAGCCCGCGCTTGATGCCGTTTTCCATCGCAATCTTGATGGAGTAGCCTGCCGCGCCGCCGATGGCCGGGCCGAAGCCGAAGGCACTCTTGACGATCAGTGCCAGCATCTCCGGCACTTCAGTGATATTGGCAAAAAGCACATACAGCGCCACCAGCAGGTAGGCGATCGCCATGACCGGCACGATCTTTTCGGCGGCACGCGCCACCGACTTGATCCCGCCATAGATGACCAGCGCGGTCAGGGCCACCAGTACCACCCCGGTGATCCAGGTCGGAACGGCAAAGGCACTGTCGACGGCCTGGGCGATGGTATTGGACTGCGCGCCGCAAAAGGCCAGACCAAAGGCGATGATCAAAAATACCGCAAACAGACAGCCCATCCAGCGCTGCCCCAGACCACGCTCGATGTAATAGGCAGGCCCGCCGCGGAAGACCCCGTCCTTGTGCTCGATCTTGTAGACCTGGCCCAGGGTGGACTCGATAAAGGCCGTGGCCAGACCGATGATGGCGGTCATCCACATCCAGAAGATGGCACCGGGACCGCCAACCCACAGCGCCAGCGCGACACCGGCCATGTTGCCGGTGCCCACGCGGGCGGCAAGCGACGTGGCAAAGGCCTGAAAGGCGCTCACGCCCTCACCGCTGCCGCGGCTGGTAAAGGTCACGCGGGCCATGTGTCCCAGCAGACGAAACTGCATGAATCGGGTCGCGATGGTAAAGATGATACCGGCGCCCAGCAGCAGATAGACCAGTATGAACGACCAGATAAAGCCACTGATCGGATTCATCACGGCATAAATGGCGTTTTCAACGGTAGTGATAAATTCCATGGGAAATCCCCGCCATGCCTCACTGTCACGGAGGCATTACTCTTATGGTGTGTTATTGATCAGAGCCACCGAACCGAGCGCGCTACCTGGTGGCTCGGGCGCGTGCGTGCGACCATACACGGATTCAGGGCCAAATGCCCGATTCAATAGGAGTATGTTCCCATGCCATCGCGCCTTCTCTGGCTCGTTGCTGCCCTCTCCGGACTGAGTGTGGTCGTTCTGGGCGCCTGGGGTGCCCACGGCCTGGCCGATCGGCTGGATGCGCAGGCCCTCAACGCCTGGCATACCGGCGTACGCTATCAGGCCTGGCATACGCTGGCCTTCATGATGATTCTTGTCTGGCGGGAAAGCGTGCCGCTCAAGGGCCAGCGTACCGTGCTGGCACTATGGGGTGCCGGCATGCTGCTCTTTTGCGGCTCGCTGTATGTGCTGGCGCTGGGCGGCCCTGCCCTGCTGGGGCCGATCACCCCCGTGGGCGGGCTTGTGATGATGGCCGGCTGGGTCATGCTGGGGGTGACTGCCTTGCGTCGACGCCCCGAGCCCGCATAATGACCTCTGGCTGCGCGACCGGCGTGGCGCGAGCATGAGCGTTCATGACAATGTCCTTACCCGATTTTTCCAACCTGCTGAATGCCGGCCCGCTGGCGCCCCTTGCCCTGCCACCCACAGGCGTGATGGCGCAGTATTTTCGTCATTATGGGCTGGAGGATCTGATCACGCAGGTCGGCGGGATCGAATCAGGTCATGTACAGGTGGGCGAGTTCCGTCTCTGGACACAGGTCTGGACCCCGCAGGAGGGCGCACTTCGCGGCACGATTGTGGTCGTACACGGCTACTTTGATCACCTGGCGCTTTACGGGCACCTGCTGCGCCTGCTGCTGGACGCCGGATTTCGTGTGGTGCTCTGGGACCTGCCGGGCCACGGCCTGTCCAGCGGCGAACGCGCCGCCATCGATGACTTTGCCACCTATACGCAGTGCCTTCGCGCCCTGCTCACGCAGATCGAGGCGAAAGGACTGATGACGGCGCCGCTGATCGGCATCGGACAGAGTACCGGCGCGGCCATTCTCGCCACCGATGCCCTGGAGCGTTCAGGCCATCATCCGTGGCAGTCTCTGGTACTGCTGGCCCCGCTGGTGCGCCCCTGCAAGTGGCAGCGCTCGCGTGTGATGCATCGGCTGGCCACACCCTTTATTCGCAGCATTCCGCGCAGTCACCGTCCCAACACCACCCATCTGGCCTTTACCGACTTTCTGCACCACAAGGATCCGCTGCAGACCGACACCCTGCCGCTGGTCTGGGTCGGGGCCATGCGCGACTGGATGTCCCATGTTCGCCGGCTGCCGCCTACGGATCTGTCCACGCTGATTCTGCAGGGCGAGCAGGACGCCACCGTGGACTGGCGCTGGAATCTCGGAGTGCTGCGTCGGCTGCTGCCCGCCGCTCACATCGTCTATCATCAGGACGCCCGACACCATCTGGTCAATGAATCACCGGATATCCGCCAGACCCTTTTCAGGGATCTGCATCATTTTTTGATCACACAGACCGAAGGCTCATGCGTCACCACTGCCGACACCTCCGAGCCCCCTTCACGATGATGCGATGGGCGCCTCTTGTGCTGCTGACCCTGCTGATGGTGGGCTGTGCCGGAATGGACAGCGACACCTCGCGCCATCGCACCCCGCTGGAAAATCTGGGCGAGACGGCCGCCCTTGAAGTGCTCGATGAACCGCCCTGGCAGGGTGCCACGGGCAGCCGCGTCATTCTTGTCACGCCCGTTCAGGCCGATGTCGACTTTGGCGAGCAGGCCGATGCGCGCTTCAATGACGCTCTGACCCGCCGGCTGCTCAGCGCCCGGCAGGGACCACAGATACTTTCCGTGGCCGATGCGCCCGCACAGGCAGATGCCCCGTCCAACCAATGGCGACTCTTTTCGACCCTGCAGGCGCCACTGGGGGCCATCACGCTGTCGGATCGAAAGCTCTACCCCTATACGCTGACATTGACGCTCAAACGCGGCAGCAGTGACGATATCTGGTGGCAGCAGGAGATCGATGGCGCGCTGGATGAGCGTGGCCTGCCCCTGTCGGCGGCAGCCGTGACCCCGGCGCCCTGATCACCATCCACCGGAGCATCGTTCATTCATCTGATCATTGTTCATTCATGAACTGGAGTGTGTTTTCGTGCGGGCATCTCATCTGGATCGCGAAGGGCCGGACAACCCCTTCCCGGGACGCAAGGCACTGGAGCGCCGGCTGGGCCACGTGCTGCCTCATCAGCTGGGTTCCAACGAAGGGCTGGACATGCCACATCAGGCGCTGTCCGAGGCACTGGGCGATTCAATTGCCACACTGGCGCGCACCTACGGCGATGCCCAGGCATTTGATCTGCGCCAGCAACTGGCAGCAACACTGGGCATACCCATTGAGGCTCTGCTGGTGGATGCCGGCGCCGACAGTCTGATTGCCCTGACCCTTCGCGCCCTGTGCGACACCGGTGCCACCGTCGTGACCAGTGCCGGCACCTACCCGACCTTTCGCTACTTCGCCGAAGGACACGGCTGTCGTCTGGTCGAGGTGGCCTATCATCAGGCGCCCGGCAGGCTGGCCCCCGATGTCGATGCCCTGCTGCAGGCCGCCTGGCAGCATCACGCAAGGCTTGTGTATCTGGCCAATCCGGACAACCCCAGCGGCCATTGCCTGACCGAGGCCGACATCGCGCATCTTGTCGACAACCTGCCGCCAACGTGTCATCTCCTGCTGGATGAGGCCTATCACGAGTTTCGCCCTGATCGCGGCGACAGCACGCCTCTGGCGGGTGTAATACGCCTTCGCACCTTCTCCAAGGCGCATGGTCTGGCCGGTCTGCGCATCGGCTACGCCATCGCCCTGCCCGAACTGCTCGAGGTGATGTACAAGGTGCGCATTCATTACGCCGTCTCATCGATAGCCCTTGCCGCCGCCGGGATCGTGCTGACCCATGAGGATGAGGTCGAACAGCATGTTCAGGCCGTCATCGAAAGACGCGAGCGCCTGGCCGCGCAGCTACTGGCGTGGGGAGCGGACGTTTTACCCTCGGCGACCAACTTCGTGACCATTCGCCTGCCGGATGCCGAGCGCACCCTTGAGGCACAGCAGGCCCTGCTGAAAGATGGCGTTATCGTTCACCGCCCGCCTCACCCGGGCCTGGCCAATGTCCTGCGTATTTCAGCCGTCGAGGATGCGCTGATGCCGGGTCGCCTGGCGGCACTCGAAAGCGCGCTTGCGCGCTGAAACAGCGATTTCCCTTACCTCCCTTTCATCACATTCTGCCCTTTCCTCAAGGGCAGAAAGCAACCCTTCACACCGCCATGTCTGTGACCTGACGCCAGGTTTTATGACAACCGGCCTGTGCTCTACCACCAAATTGTTAAGAACTTGTTAAAAAGGCTCTGGACATAAGCGAACAGTGTTCTTATATTGCAGGAAAGGTTTAGCCTGTTAACGAAGTCTTGCCTCAATACCGTGACACAGTGCTCGATCCCATCGCTTGCCCAGGATCTGTACCGGTACTTCCCATCATGAATATTTCCGATCGTCAGCGCCGTCGTGGACGTCCCGATGTTCTTCAGCGCCACTTTCATGGCCCCATCAAATTTGCCGGCTCCCCCTGGCAGTGGTGGCTGGCCGATGACGTGCGCTCGCACGAGGCGGCGCAGCGCATGGATCAATACCTGCGCGGCAGTGAAGACGATCGCATCACGACCCTGCGTGAGCGCAAGGGACGCAGCATCTTTCGCCTCAAGGCCGAACAGGGTGATCTGTTTGCCAAGGAGATCGCCCTGCCGTCGCTGCGAAAGCGCCTTGGCGCTCTACTTGGCGTGCAAAACCGGCTTTTTGGTCATGACCACGGCAGTGCCGAAGTGGATAACACCCTGACGCTTAATGAACGTACCGGGCAGGGCCTTGAGGTCTTGTGTCTGGGCGAACTTCTGCGCGGCGGCATACCGGACCGCCAGCTGCTGATTCAGCCCTGGCTCGAGGGCTGGATCAATCTGGGCGAGGCCTTTGATACAGCCGACAGCCACCAGCGCCGATCGCTGCTGCAGCGCCTTGAAGACCTGTTGCGCGACTTTCATCATGCCCGCATCTGTCATCTGGATATCAACACTGGCAATCTGATGGTATCCACACAGGATGCGCAGGCACCGCTGCGGGCCATCGACTGCGCCAGGATGACGACCGGGGTCACCCAGCCGGCGATTTCCACCGCCCTGCAGATCGGCAAGATGCTGCGTGAGCTTTACGGTCGCGATGAAGCGGACTTCCCCACACTCTATGCCAAGGCCCGCGCCATGCAATATCGCATTGCCGGCGAGACAGGCGTCAACGAGGCCACCGATGCCCTGCTGGCCCTGTCTTTGCGCTATCGACTGAGCAAGAACCTCTCGCGTCGCAAGCTGGTAACCGCCGCTACCGTCAATATTGACGGCCCCTGGCTGGAACAGAACGTACGCGCCTCGAAAAAAAACGCCGACGTGCCGGCTATCGCCTGGGAGCACAACCATCCGGTTCTGCCCGACGACGTTCCGCTCTATTCAAGCCAATAGCTCGGCATGACCTGTCGATAAAAACCGCTACGCTCAAGAGAGTCGCCTGTCACGGCCTGTCCGGAGCGTTTCGTCATGAGCTATCACCCCGGCATTTTCAAGCCGCTACCTGCCGAGTACTTCCGCCACCCCGAAGAAGGGGGCGCCACCAACGTCGAGACACGTCTGTCCCGGCTGCCGGGCTATCTCACACCCAACCGGCAGTTTTACGTGCGAAGCCATTTTGATATTCCCGAACTCTCGTCGGAACACTGGTCGCTGACCCTTGAAGGCGATGCGCTGCACCAGACGTTAAAGCTGGACATGGCCGCGCTGGAACGGCTGCCGCGCGTCAGCGTCATACGAGCCATCGAATGCGCCGGCAATGCACGCACCTCCTTTGCCCGGGATTTTGGCAAGGCTGCCGAAGGCGCCCAGTGGCACCTTGGCGCCATCGGGGTGGCCGAATGGAGCGGTGTCCGTCTGCGCGACGTGCTGGCGCTGGCCGGCGTTGAAAGCGATGCCTTCCATGTCCTGCCCGAAGGGCTCGACAGCGGCCGCTTTGCTCGCCCCCTGGCCATCGACAAGGCGCTCGCCGATGACACCATCATTGCGCTTTCCATGAATGGCGAACCGCTGCCGATCGATCACGGCTTCCCGGCACGGCTGGTCGTCTCCGGCTGGCTGGGTGCGGCCAGCATCAAGTGGCTGGGCCGCATCGAGGTCTCGCGCCAGCCACGCAATACATACTGGAACACGCAGGACTACATTCTGGCAGGACCAGACTATCCGGCCAAGGGCGAGGCCGAAGGCGTCCCCATCACCACCATGCCGGTCATGAGCGTTATCGACATGGAAGAAGGCGCCGTTATTCAGGCCGGCAGGGCCGTGATTCGCGGCCGGGCCTTTTCCGGTGAGGGGCAGATCGTCCGGGTGGATTACCGCATTGATACCGGCAAATGGCAGAGCGCCGAGCTGCACACGCCCAATATTGCCGGCGCCTGGGTGTGCTGGTCACTGCAGTGCGATCCATCACCGGGTCAGCACACCCTCAGCGTTCGGGCAACCGATGATCAGGGCCACCAACAGCCCGAGCAGGTGCCATGGAACGATCACGGCTGCTGCTACAACGCCGTGACCCGGCTCACGTTTCAGGCCGTTGAAGGCCACATCACTTCTCGATGATATACATCCGCTCGGGGTCGAACTGCTCCGGCCAGTCGCGACGCAGGAGCACCTGCCCGTCCTCGCGCAGGTTGGCAATGGCGGACAGATCCAGCTCGACGTGCAGCCACGAGCTGCGATCGATCGTGATGTTTTCGCTCTGCGCCACCACCCCGCTGGCCGGCATGCCGATGTCGGCCGGAACATACAGCCCGGCGCGACCGTAGTTGTAATCGAGCGCCTGCGACCAGGCCGCCTCGCCGACCGTCGGCGAGACCGCCACGGCAATCTGGTTTTCCAGTGCACGAGCCCGGGCCCCGGTACGTACCCGGTAGTAACCGGATTCGGTATCCGTGCAGCTCGGCGAGACGATCAGGTCCACGCCCTGCTCGGCCAGCAGGCGCGCGGCCATGGGGAACTCGTTGTCATAGCAGATCAGAATGCCGAGTTTGCCCAGGGCGGTATCAAATACCTGCAGACCGCTGCCGCCCTTGATGCCCCAGTACTCGCGCTCAAAGCGCGTCATGATCAGCTTGTCCTGAGTGCCGACCAGCCCGCTGGGACCAAACAGCCAGGCGCGGTTGCGATAGATGCCATCGTCATCGCGCACTGGCGCACTGCCCGGCACCAGATAGATGCCGAAACGCCTGGCCAGCGCCTCGCACTGTTCAAGCCAGCCCGGCAGCATCGGCTGGAGCGCCGCAATGGATTCATGTAGATCGCCGCGCACCTCGGGCGGCATCTGTCCGGTCATGACCAGACTTGCATACTCCGGCATGACCAGCAGCTCGGCGCCGCGGCGGGCGGCCTGCTCGATCAGTGATTCCAGATGCGCCTGATAGTCGCGGGGGTGTTCAAAAAGCTCGATGGCGTACTGACACAGGGCCAGGTGCATGGGCAGTCCTTGTCAAAAAAGATCGGAAAGTGGTGCCAGGCAGGCAGTGCCCCGACTTAATCCAGCGTCTTGAGCCAGAAGCGCAGCGTCTTGTGATCGGGCGCCTCGGCGTCGATATCCTGCCACTCATAGTGGGCATAAAGCTCGGGCCGGGGTGTATAGCCGCGTTTGTGCCAGAAGCTGTCCAGCGGCTGATAACTGGCTGGGCGCAAGGGGTGATCCTCAGGGCGCTCCACCGCGCAAAAGGCTGTATGACACACGCCGGCAAGCGTACGCGCATGTGCCTCACGTTCTTCAAAAAAGCGCACCCCCAGCCCCTGGCCGCGATACTCGGGCAGCAGGATCGACTCGCCAAAATAGCAGACGGTCTCGACAGCAATGCCCTGCTCGATGAAGGGGCGCATGAACGCCTCATCCTCATGGGCCAGCGGCAGCGCCGTGCTCATGCCCACGACCTGCTCACCGTCGAGCACCAGCACGCAGAGGCTGTCATCGCTTTGTGCGTAGGTTGCCAGATAGTCGCGCTCGTAGTCGCGCGAGCCCTCATAGAGATAGGGGAATTCACGAAAGACCCGGATACGCAGGGCCGCCAGCGCATCAAGCCACTGCCGGATCTGTGTACCCTGAAGATGAATCAGCTGCATCGCAACGCCTCCGTACCCTGTCAACGGATCGTGCAGGATAGCGTACCGACAAGTGCGATGCTGCCCTGAACCGGCGCCTGTCTATCCACAGGCGCTGGAACAGACCTATATAGAGATGGGTGTGGATAACGCAAGGTTCAGCGAGTGCGGGCAGCCCCGGGGTAGCGCGCCATCAGATCCAGCAGTACGCCGTTGGTCCAGCCGAAGCCATCGACCACTTCATACTCACCGCCGCCGCCCACGCCGGGGTTTTCCACGTTGTACTTCTCGACCAGTTTGCCGGTCTCGTCATACACGCGCTGATTGGTATCGATCCAGCGTCGGGCGATGGTCTCGGCCAGCCGGGTCTGGCCGTAACGGGTCAGACCATCCACCGCCAGCCACTGCAGCGGTGCCCAGCCGTTGGGCGCATCCCATTGCTCACCGGTGTGCCGGTTGGTGGTGACCATGCCGCCCGGGCGCAGCAGTTCGCGCTCGACGGCCGCGCTCGTGGCCTCGGCGCGGGGCTGGTCGGCCACTTCAAACGCCAGCGGATAGACCATGGCGGCGGAGACCACCTCACTCAAGCGCTTTTCGCGCCAGTCGTAGTCGGTATAAAGACCCCGATCGGCGTCCCAGAACACCCGATTGATCGCCTCGCGGCGGGTCTCGGCCAGCTGCTCAAACTGCTCGGCGCGCTCGCGGTTACCTTCGAGCTGCCAGGCGTGCGCCAGCGTCTTTTCCAGATGGAACAGCAGCGCGTTGAGATCCACCGGCACGAAGTCGCGGGTGGCAATGGTGGCCTGCTGGCTGCCGTCTGCCATCCAGCGCGAGCTGAAGTCCCAGCCGCTTTCAGCCGCGGCACGCAGCGCACCGTACACCTCGGCGGCGGGCCGCTCAGGCGCTTTCTGCGCCAGGGCGATTTCACCGGCATAGGATTCCGGCCGCGGGGTGTTTTCACTGCCGTGGTAGCGATTGAGCAGCGTGCCATCCTCGAGTCTCACCACATGTTCCTGCGCCTGACCCGGCGCGAGGGCATCACCGCCGCGCATCCAGTACTCGTACTCTTTCTCAAGCTCGGGCAGGTAGCGCTGATAGACCTTGTCGCCATCGTGTTCGGCCAGAAGCTCTACCATCGAGGCAAAAAACGGTGGCTGGCTGCGGGTCAGGAAATAGGTACGAGTGCCGTTGGGAATAAAGCCGTACTGATCGATCAGCCAGGCAAAGTTGTCGACCATGTCGCGCACCAGGTCATAGCGATCGCTGTGCGCCAGCCCCAGCATGGTGAAGTAGCTGTCCCAGTAGAACATCTCGTTGAAGCGCCCGCCCGGCACCACATAGCGATGCGGCAGCACCACAAGGCTGCTCCACTGCCCCTCATCGGTGGCGGCAGGGTCGCGGGTCAGATAGGGCCAGAGGTTGATGATGTGCTGATCGATCGGCGTGCCGGCCGCCTCGGACAGGCGCGACTCATTCTCGGGCGGCTCGTCGAAGTTCTCACGCACAAAGTCTTCAAGCGCTTCCCGGGAGAGCGGTCCGTCGCTGGTGCGCGATTGATAGTCCGACACGATCAGACTCGGGTCACGCCGGGGCACCAGATCCACCACCGACTTTTCATCCTCATACAGCTCGGCCTCGGCAATGGCCACCATGACCGGTCCCCAGGCGCGCTCCGGAGACTGCGCGGCAAGCTTGGGATCACCATTCGTCCCACCGCTACTGGCACAGCCTGCCAGTACGCATGTCAGCGCCAACCCTGTCAGCACGCGGCCTATCGCGCTCCTTGATGCCATTCCCTGCATGATGATTCTCCCGTCCCTGTCGCCTTGTTGTCTGAAAACGCCGCTACAGCGCCGGAATTCATATTAGCGCACGCCTATCAAATCGCGACTCGCCATTGGGCGAAGTGTTCAGACCTTTCCTGGCAGCACAAAAGACGCTCGAGCCTTTGAAAAGACCCGCCTTCTGTCAATTTCGTGTAAGTCTGCGTAAAGACATGTATCCATGCCGCCGATAACAACAGGGACACCAGCACGGTCGGCGGGGGCGCATGCATGATAAATGCACAGACACCCCCGGCCGTATCAATGCTCCTGTCAGGAATCACCGCGCTTTACCACAAAGGCCAGACACCATGAAACTGACCATGAAAACCCTATGGGCCGGCGTCCTTCTGCTCACGACATCGCTTAACGTCATGGCACAGGGCTATATCAGCGACGAATTCAATACCCCCGGCAGTCAGGCGGTCGCAATCTATACCTGTGCAGTGACCGGCGCCGAAAAGGGGTTTGAACCCGAGGCGTTCGATATCCTGCAGTCGGCCTTCAAGCAGAAAGGGGCCAACATGAAAAGCCGCCAGGCGGCGAACCTGAAGGCGGATGCCTATCGCTGGTATCAAAGCGAGCAGGGCCGCTTCGACTTCGACAGCTACTGGCACGGCCAGTGCGCGCCGGTCTTTGACCGCATGGAACGCGCCATCAACGCCTGACCCTTTCGAACATCGGGGCAGGCGATGCTTTACCTACACGCCCCGCCCCATCATCCGATCCAGCTGGCGATAGCCGATCGCCTCCATCAGCGCGCCCTTCTCGACCTTCGCCTCACCGTTTAAATCCGCAATGGTCCGCGCCACCTTGAGCACGCGGTGATAGGCTCGCGCTGAAAGATTCAGCCGTGCCAGCACGCCGGAGAGCCAGGCACGCTCGTCATCGCCCAGCGCGCAGGCGGTTTCCAGCTCGCTGGTGGAGAGGTGTGCGTTGAGCCCGCCACGAGCGTACTGAATTCTTCGCGCCGCCATCACACGTTCGCGCACGGTCGCGGAGTTTTCGCCCTGTGCTTTGGCGGTGAGCTGTTCGGCAGGCAGCGCGGGGACTTCAATTTGTAGATCGATGCGGTCGAGCAGCGGCCCGGAAAGCCGCGCCTGATAGCGCTGAATCTGGTTGGGCGTGCAGCTGCACTGCTGACGCGGGTCGCCGAGATGCCCGCAGGGGCACGGGTTCATGGCAGCCACGAGTTGAAAACGGGCCGGGTACTCGCGCTGATGGCTGGCGCGGGCGATGTGAACGCGACCGGATTCCAGCGGTTCACGCATGGCCTCCAGTACCTTGCGGTCGAACTCCGGCAGCTCATCGAGAAAGAGTACGCCCTGATGGGCCAGCGATATTTCACCGGGGCGGGGACGGGAGCCGCCGCCGACCAGCGCGGCGGGGCTGGCGCCGTGATGCGGGGCGCGAAACGGGCGCTGTCCCCAGCGCTCGAGAATATCGAGCCCGCAGACCGAGCGAATCGCCGCGACCTCCAGGCATTCGCTCTCGGTCAGCGGCGGCAGAATGCCCGCCAGGCGGCTGGCCAGCATGGTCTTGCCGGTACCCGGAGGGCCGGCAAAGAGCAGGTTATGTCCACCGGCTGCAGCGACTTCCAGCGCCCGGCGCGCCTGATGCTGACCGCGCACATCGCATAGATCCGCGGCAGCAAGCGTCGCGGCCGGCGGTGCATCCAGATGGTGCGGCGTAATACGCCGCTCGCCGGTCAGGTGTGCCACCACCTCTAAAAGATTTGAAACCGGCAGCACTTCCAGATTCCCGGCCAGCGCCGCTTCATCGGCATTGGCAGTGGGCAGCAGCAGCTGGCGCCCGGCCTCCGCTACGGCCAGCGCGGCCGGCAAAACGCCGGTCACGGCACGCAGCTGGCCATCGAGTGCCAGCTCTCCCAGGCACTCCAGCTTGCCCACCGCCTCCTGCGGGATCTGCCCGGAGGCGACCAGAATGCCAAGCGCAATCGGCAGATCAAAACGTCCGCCCTCCTTGGGCAGATCGGCCGGAGCCAGGTTCAGTGTGATGCGCTTGGCGGGGAACTCGAAACCGGCGTTGATCAGCGCGCTGCGCACCCGCTCGCGGCTCTCCTTCACCGCAGCTTCCGGCAGCCCCACGATGGCAAGCCCCGGTAGCCCGTTGGAGAGATGCACTTCAACGACGACTTCAGGGGCCGAAAGCCCAACGCTGGCACGGGTGGGGATGATCGCAAGCATGCAGGGCTCCTGACAGGGGAATCAGCACGCCGTTTTCCGCAGCATGCATTAGATATCCCTTGTGTATCGGCATGGCCTGCTCATGCTTGAATGATTATTACACTAACGTTCTCAAGTTTGATTCCTGAAACGACGATAAGCAGCGCATCCCCACCCGCAGCATCGAAAGCAGAGGTTCCCGCTTTACGGCTGTATCGGTGTAGGAAATCTCATTTCTGCTCCGGTGTCGCTTGCGCGCCGTCTTACAGGGAATTTTGACATGAACCATCTGAGTATTCGTCAGCGCCTGTATCTGAGTTTTGGCGCTGTCGTCCTTATCCTGGTCGCGCTGGTGACCACCATCCTTATCACCACGCATGGCCTGGAAAAGGCCAGCCGGTGGAGTGAACACAGCACTGAAGTCCGCGACAGGCTCGCCGATGCCGCAAGCGCCCTGATCGATATGGAAACCGGTGAGCGCGGCTTTTTGCTGACCGGCGATGAAGCGTCGCTGGCACCCTATCACCATGGCGCAGATGTCTTCGAAAAGTCTCTGGCCCTGCTGACGACACTGACTGCCGACAACCCGACCCAGCAGCAGCGTCTGGCAAGGCTTGGCAGCATGGAGCGAGAGTGGCAGAAGGTGGAAGTCACTCCGGCGCTGGCACTGCGCCGCGCCGTACAGCCTGATGGCACGGGCATGTCGGCGGTGGTCGACTTTGAACAGCAGGCCACGGGCAAGACCCAGATGGATGGCATGCGGGTGGTGATGGCCGAGCTTGATGAGGCCGAGCAGGCACTCAACGTTACCCGTCTGGAGCAGGCTCGCGAAGGACGCGCCCATGTCTTCTGGGTCAGTCTCGGCGGCGGCATCATGTCCGCCATCCTGGCCGGCGTGCTGGGATTTCTGATTTCCCGCAGTATTGTGGGCCCGCTGCGTGAGGCCGAAATGGCCGCCGATGCCATTGCCGAGGGGCGCCTCAATGCCGTGCCTGAAACGACACGCACCGATGAGATCGGTCGGCTGCTCAAGGCTTTCCGGCGCATGGACAACAAGCTCAGCGAGATCGTCAATGATGTCCGCCGCAACTCGGAATCCGTCAGCGTTGGCGCACGCCAGATCGCCGGTGGCAACAACGACCTGTCACGCCGCACCCAGGAGCAGGCCGCAAGCCTTGAGCAGACCGCGGCCTCCATGGAAGAGATGACCTCCACGGTCAAGCAGAATGCCGAAAACGCGGTCCATGCCAAACACCTGACCGGCAGCGTGCGCGATCAGGCCCGCAAGGGCGGCGAGGTGGTTTCAAGAACCATCGATGCCATGAGCGAGATCAACGCCTCAAGCCGCAAGATTGTTGACATCGTCGGTCTGATTGACGACATCGCCTTCCAGACCAATCTGCTGGCACTCAATGCGGCGGTGGAAGCTGCCCGTGCCGGTGAACAGGGGCGCGGGTTTGCCGTGGTGGCCTCCGAGGTTCGAAGCCTGGCCAGCCGAAGCGCCACGGCGGCCAAGGACATCAAGCGGCTGGTGGAAGAAAGCGTCAAGCGGGTCGAGGACGGCTCCGAGCTGGTCGACCTGTCGGGTAAAACGCTGCACGAGATTATCAGTAGCGTGGAAAAGGTCAGCGATATCGTGGCCGAAATCACCACCGCCAGTCAGGAACAGGCCACCGGTATCGACCAGGTCAACCAGGCCGTGGCCCAGATGGACAGCATGACCCAGCAGAACGCGGCACTGGTCGAACAGGCCGCCGCGGCCAGCAACTCGCTGGAACAGCAGGCCGAAATGCTCAAACAGCAGGTGGCTTACTTCCGGTTTACCGGCGAGCGTGAGCGGGAGGTCTCATCACGCCCTGCCACCGCGTCGCCTCGCAGCAGCGCGCCGGCTCGCACACCGGCGCCGACCGCCAGAACGCCGGCACCTGCAGCAACACCGGCGAGACAGCCTTCCAGACCTGCCGCCAGGGCTCACAATGATGTGGAAGAGTGGGAATCCTTCTAGACCGGCCANCATTGTTCTGATCACCTCGAAGTCCGTGCCCTGAGGGCACGGACTTTTTTTTAGGGCAGCCTTCTCAAGTGCCGGTGGCTTCAGATGGCGCGCCCCAGCGGCGCTGCTTGCTGGTCTGGCCGATGCCGGGATTAAAGCAGTTGCAGGGGTCGAGCTGTTGGTAAAACTCGCGCAGGGCCGGCTTGGCGTGATAGAGATGCCCCACGTTGTGTTCGGCCGGATATTCGGCGCCGCGCGCATCCAGCAGTTCCCACATGCGGTGTTCGAGCGCCAGGCAGTCGGTGCCCTTTCTGACGATGTAGTCCTGATGCATCACGTGACAGAAGAAGTGGCCGTAGTAGAGCTTGTGGATCATTGGCGCATCGACATCGTCCGGCAGGACTTCCAGCCAGTCGCGCTCGTTACGCTTTAACGCCACATCCAGTGCCACGATGTCCTCGACCTCGTCATCGTGAATGATGCGATAGCGCCCGGCAGCCCCGGCCGCGGCGAAGCGGTGTAGAAAGGCCTTTTTGCCCTCCTCATCGCTGCACTCGAAATACTCGCCTTCGCGCGTGGCGAAGTGTTCATCGAGCAACGCCCGGGTGCGCACCACGTTCTCCTCGCCCACCTTGAGCAGCAGATGGTGCTCAAAGCGATCCCGATAGTCGTTCATGCGCCCGGGTAGATGATCGGGAAAGAGCCGGCCCAGCTTTTGCAGCACGCGATCGGTGACGTAGTCGGGCATAAAGCGCAGTCGATTACAAAAATCGTCAATCCGGTTCTTGCGATCCCACAGCGCCGGCAGGCGATGGGTGCCCAGAGTCTGGATGGTGAGGAAGGTGTCCTTGCCGTAGTCCCTGGCGATGTCATAGGCGTCGCGATGCATGTACTCACCGGCGATCGGCAGCGTCTCGAAATCAGACAATATCTGCCGGCGCAGCTCGGTCAGCTCTGACGGCGTATTGGTGCCGATGTAGAACACCTTCGGGTTTTTCTCCTGCTCGAAGGTGTCCAGTCGCAGGGCGAACACCATCAGCCGCCCGGCGGAACCTGCTGCCTCATGCAGCCGGCGCAGGTCGGCATTGAAGCGTGCCGGCGTGTCGGCATCGATATCGCGCACGTGCTGGTGGTAATCCGGGTCAGAGGCTGATGCCTCGCTCTTGTCGATATCGGTGTCACGGTAGTCACCACGCTGCAGACGATTAAGCACGGTGTCGGGATCATCACCCAGCCGCACGCCCAGATGATTGACCAGCTCCAGCTCACCGGCCTCGTTCATGCGCGCATAGAGCGCCATTTCGGTATAGGCAGGCCCGCGCTTGATCAGCGAGCCGCCGGAGTTGTTGCATACGCCGCCAAATACCGAGGCGCCGATGCAGGACGAGCCGATCACCGAGTGCGGCTCGCGCCCCATGGGGGCCAGCGTCTTTTCCAGCTGATCCAGCGTGGCGCCGGGCAGGCAGATCACCTGCCGGCCTTCGTCGATGGGCTGGATGATGTTCATGCGCAGCGTGCTGACAATCACGATCTCGCGATCATAGTCATCCCCATCCGGGGTTGAGCCGCCGGTCAGGCCGGTATTGGCCGCCTGAGTGATCACGATGCGATCACTTTCCATGCAGGCCTTCAATATCTGCCACTGCTCGATCAGCGTGCCCGGACGCACCACCGCCAGCGCCCGGCCGGTGCCAAAGCGAAAGCCGGTGCGATAGCGCCGCGTGCTGACCTCGTCACTGAGCACAAAATCACGCCCCACGATCGTTTCAAGCCGATGGAGAAACGCGTCGCGCTCGGGACTGTCGGCGGGCTGCATCTCGAGGGTGTGTGGATCAAGGGTCTGGCGCCAGGTCGTCATGCCAATTAAATCTCCGCAACATCGCCGCATCATGGCGCCATTGGCAGCCATGCGGGCCTGAACCATCAGGGAATCTCTGGCAGGTCGGCATCCGCACGCCATGGGTCGGATATCAACCGGTCAGGCAGTGGCGGGGGCATCGGGTAACGAGGCAGGCTTGCCTGTCATGCGGGTGTCGGCACTACATCGGGACATCATTGTGAAACCGATGTTGCCATATTGCCAGTTGCTGATACAGATTGTCCCGGTGGAAGAGCCCGCCACGACGGCTCGGGCCGTGGCGGGTCAGCAGCAGGATCAGGGCAGTGCCTACTTCCGGTACAGGGTAATGCGGGTCAGCTCCGAGGGCTTGCCCAGGCGCAGGGCAAAGCCCATCCACAGCGCCGTGCCGTTGCTGACGTAGAGCGTCATGTCGTCCACGTCGTAGCGCCCCGATACAAAGCCTTCGTTGGCGCGCGCCACAATCTGATCCATCCCGATAATCATGCCGCCATGGGTATGGCCGGAGAGCTGCAGCGCAACACCTTCACGCGCAGCTTCCCGGGCGTTTTTGGGCTGGTGATCAAGCAAAATGATCGGCACATCATCAGGCACCCCATCGATGGCCGCCGCCACATCGGGGCCCGGCAGGCCGCGGCTGGCACCGGCCGGGTCGTTGACGCCGGCGATAGCCAGCCGCGCGCCGTCTCGTTCGATCAGGGCATGGGCATTGGACAGCCGCTGCATACCCAGACTCACGTAGTGCTGCATCCACTGCTCATAGCCGAAATAGTATTCATGGTTACCGGGGCTGACGAACACGCCATCGGGTGCGCGCAGCCCGGCCAGCGGGGCAACGTCATCACGGCGGTTTTCAAGGGTGCCGTCCATCAGATCTCCCGTGATCAGGATGGCGTCCGCGCCCAGCGTATTGGTGCGCTCGACCACGGCCCGGGTCCAGGATTCAGGGAATAACCCACTGATGTGCAGATCGGTGAGCTGGACGATCCGGTAGCCCTCGAACTGCGGGGCAAGTCCCGGTATCGCGATCTCGACATCCTTGACCGGCGGCACGCGGGAAGCCTGCTGTGCGCCCAGAATGCCCAGCCCCAGCGCGATGACTGCCATGATGTAGCGCGCCATGTCCGGTGCGGCCATGCGCTGCTGCCTGACCAGCATGATGAGGAGCATGATTAGATCCAGCAGCAGCTGAAAGACCGCCAGCAGGATCAGTGCACCCAGCAGGGCGTTCATCACCATCGACAGGGGACGATGGATTTCCGGAGAGAAGATCGACCCTGTGACCCAGCGGCTGATCAGGTGCTGCTCGGCCACAATCAAAAGTACCAGCGCCACGGCCAGCTTGACCCAGAGCGGCGCCGTCAGCGGCAGCAGATAGCGAAGAACAATGACCCCCCAGGGCACGACGAAAAACAGATGAAACATGTTTCATGACTCTTCTGGTCGAATGCGTAAACTCGGACACGGCCCACGAAGGATAGCGGACGAACGAGCGGCGCATGATCCAGAAGTCTCATGACACTGTCCTGCATCGATAAGGCTGCGATAAGCAAGCGTAGAAAGAGGTAACTTCATGGGTCGGCCGACGGCTGCGTCGTCGGGCCATACGGCGCGTCCCGCGGCCTGCATCGTGCCTGTCGATACAACAGCACCGCCGAATGGCGGTGCTGACAATGCAATACTGAAAGGACCAGACTAACTGGCGATATCAGTCAGCGGTGCCCTGCCCGCTTTGATCATCACTGCCGGAGGCGCGCTTGCCGCTGCCACGCGTGGACTTGCCGGCAGGCTTTGACGCTGCAGCACCGGTATTGCCGGTGCCGGAAGTGGCCGAGCCGGTCGTGCCTTTATGGGTGGCCACCGTGCCGGTGGTGTCCGTACCGGCAGTTCCGCCGGCCTTGTCGCTCGAACCGATCGGTGCAGCCGGGGCGTCATGCTCACCAGCCAGGCGCTCGGCTTCGGCGGTGGTCGACGCACCGCCTGGGGCAGCCGCTGCACTCATCTCTGACGGGGCACCGGCCGCCGACTTGCCATCACGCTCATCGAGCGCGGCTTCGAGTCGGGTAACCTGCTTTTCCAGTGCCTCGACACGTGAACGGGTGCGCTGCAGCACCTCCATCATGACATCGAAATCCTCACGCGATACCAGTTCCATGCGATCAAAGGCGCTGCGCATGGCGCTTTGCACCGTGCGCTGGATCTCTTCGGGGCCGCGGGACACATCCTGCAGTCGCTCGCCGACCTGTTGCGCCAGTCGTCCAAAAATATCGTGCTTTGCCATGTCTGCTCTTCCTCTGATCGTCTGCGTTCCCAAAATGAGCGGGTCGGCCACATGACACCTGACATGCCTGCCGACAATACCTGCCTACAGGATACGCAACATGTCGCCTGAACGCCTAGAAACCGCACCGCACCAAAAGCGGGCAGCCACGATCATCTCTCATGCCATTTTAGTGCACTGCGATGCGCCTGCTGCGCGATCATGGTGCTTACATGAATTTACCCAAACTCTGGATTCTCAATAAATACCTGTTTTTAAAGCGTTCTCATGACGATGGCACATTGTCTGCCATGTAATGGCAGACGTGGCGCTGACGCCGTCCAGGCTCCGGCTTCAAGGATATAACGACATGAATGAACTTGTAGAAGTCCAGTACGCACTCGATACCTTCTATTTTCTGATCTGCGGCGCGCTGGTGCTGTGGATGGCCGCCGGTTTCTCGATGCTGGAGGCAGGCCTGGTACGGGCCAAGAACACCACCGAGATCCTGACCAAGAACATGGCGTTGTTTGCCATTGCCTGCACCATGTACATGCTGATCGGCTATCACATCGTCTATCTGGGCGATGGCGGCAGCATCCTGCCTGATTTCGGCTTTCTGATCGGTGCCGAGCATGGCGTGGACGACGTGCTTTCAAGCGGTGGCGATACCTACTATGCCGCCCGCTCGGACTTTTTCTTTCAGGTCGTGTTCGTGGCGACCGCCATGTCGATCGTCTCCGGAGCCGTGGCCGAGCGCATGAAGCTGTGGTCGTTTTTGTTGTTTGCGGTGTTCATGACCGGCCTGATCTACCCGATCCAGGCCTACTGGTCCTGGGGCGGCGGTTTCCTTTCCGAGGCCGGCTTCAGCGACTACGCCGGTTCCGGCATCGTGCACCTGTGCGGTGCGGCAGCGGCGCTTGCCGGCGTGCTGGTGCTGGGGCCACGGCGGGGCAAGTACGGCAAGAACGGTGCCATCAACGCCATTCCCGGTGCCAATATGCCGCTGGCCACACTTGGCACCTTCATCCTGTGGCTGGGCTGGCTGGGCTTTAACGGCGGCTCGGAGCTCAAGCTTTCCGACATCGACAGCGCCAACGCCGTGGCGCAGGTCTTTGCCAACACCAATGCCGCCGCCAGCGGAGGTGTGATTGCCGCGCTGATCCTGGCCCGTCTGTGGTTTCGCAAGGCCGATCTCACCATGGGCCTTAACGGCGCGCTGGCAGGCCTTGTGGCTATTACGGCCGGCCCCTCGGCACCGAGCATCCTGGCCGCCACGCTGATCGGCGCCGTGGGCGGGCTGCTGGTGGTGGTGGCTATCGTGGCGCTGGACGAGCTGCGCATTGACGACCCGGTCGGCGCCATCTCGGTGCACGGTGTCGTGGGCATCTGGGGGCTGCTGGCCGTCCCGCTGACCGATGATGCTGCAGGTTTCGGTGCCCAGCTTCTGGGCATGGCGACCATCTTCATCTGGACCTTCGCAGCAAGCCTTGCCGTGTGGCTGGGGATCAAGGCCGTCATGGGGGTCCGCGTCAGCGCAGAAGAAGAGTATGAAGGTGTGGATGTCGCTGAATGCGGTCTTGAGGCCTATCCTGAATTCACCGGCGGCAAGCGCTAGGAGGCTGCCTGCCTGACCCGCAGTGTTTCGGGCACCCGACGAGGGTGCCCTTTTCATGCGTCGGGTCATGATGTATCACAACAGCACCATGCCGACATGCAGCGGTACCTGAAGCTCGGTGACAATCATGTTTTTTCAACCGGTAAGCGGCACTGTATGCTTGAACCACAGGGCAGCAACCCTACCCATTCCATGACGATCAGGTGAGGACACGAAAGATGAAACTGGTATCTGCCATCATCAAACCCTTTAAACTCGACGACGTACGCGAGTCACTCTCCGAGGTTGGCGTTCAGGGGATCACCGTGACGGAGGTCAAGGGATTTGGTCGTCAGAAGGGCCACACCGAGCTGTACCGTGGTGCCGAGTACGTCGTCGACTTCCTGCCCAAGGTCAAGATCGAGGTCGCCGTGGACGATGCCATGGTCGACCAGATCATCGAAGCCATCACCACGGTGGCCAACACCGGCAAGATCGGTGACGGCAAGATCTTTGTGGCCCCGCTTGAGCAGGTCATCCGTATCCGTACCGGCGAAACCGGTCAGGATGCGGTCTGAACTCCTCCGTCATACCAAAAAACCCGCCAATCGGCGGGTTTTTTCATTTTTACGCGAGAGCGCTCACAGCGACAGCGCGTCGATCTCGGCGCGGGCCGAACTCTGTGCAGTGCTGACGGCCTCTTCACCCATGCCCAGCCCTTCGGCGTAGACAAATTCAACGTCGGTCATGCCGAGGAAACCCAGGAAAGTGCGCAGATAGGGGGTCACCAGATCATGATCGGTATCACGGTGCAGGCCGCCACGGGTGGTCAGCACGATCACACGCTTGCCGGTAATGAACCCTTCCGGACCCTGCTCGGTATAGCGGAAGGTCACGCCGGCACGCGCCACGAAGTCACACCAGGTCTTGAGCTGGGTCGGGATGTTGAAGTTATACATCGGCGCGGTGATGACGATGGTGTCATGCTGCTTCAGCTCCTCGACCAGCGTATCGGACAGCGCCAGGGCTTCCTGCTGGGCCGGTGTCGGCTCGGCCACACTGCCGCGAAGGGCAGCCATCAGCTCGGCATCCAGCACCTCGACGGGCGTAGCGGCAAGATCACGCACGGTGACGCTGCCGGCGCCGTGGCGGCTTTCAAACCGATCGCCCAGATAGTCCGCCAGCTGGCTGGACTGGGAGTGTTCACCAAGAATGCTGGACTTGAGAATCAGTGCTTTTGACATGACATTGTCCTGAAAGGATGGCGCTGAAGCAGCGAATGAGGTGACTTTACACGTTCATCAAATCGAGTGTGAAGCGCAATAATTGCCATTTCTCATTCGATTAAAACGAATAACGCGGCACTCATGGCCGCGTCAGTCCATTATCGTCGGAGGGTACTGCCAGGGGCCGTACCCTTTCTCAACGCAGGACTACTTTTCAACAAAGGCGCGCTCGATCACGTAGTCGCCCGGCTCGCCCATGCGCGGCGAGATGGTAAAGCCCAGCTCATCGAGCACTTCACTGCTTTCGGCCAGCATGGCCGGGCTGCCGCAGATCATGGCGCGGTCATGCTCGGGGTCCAGCTGCGGCAGGCCGATATCAGCGGCCAGCTTGCCGGAGCGGATGTGATCGGTCAGGCGACCCATGGTATGGAAGTCCTCGCGCGTCACGGTCGGGTAGTAGATCAGCTTGTCGCTGATCTCCTCGCCCAGAAACTCGTGGTTGGGCAGGTCCTGGGTAATGAACTCCTGATAGGCCAGTTCGCTGACCGTACGCACGCCGTGAATCAGGATGACCTTGTCAAAGCGCTCATAGGCTTCCGGGTCCTGAATCAGGCTCAGAAACGGTGCCAGGCCCGTGCCGGTGGAGAGCATGTAGAGATGGCGCCCTTCCTTGAGGTCATCAAGCACCAGCGTACCGGTCGGCTTGCGGCTGACCAGCAGCGAATCACCGACCTGCAGGTGCTGAAGCCTTGAGGTCAGCGGGCCGTCCTGGACCTTGATCGAGAAGAACTCCAGATGCTCCTCCCAGTTGGGGCTGGCGATCGAGTAGGCCCGCGTCAGCGGCTTGCCGTCGACCTCAAGCCCGATCATCACGAACTGGCCGTTCTTGAAGCGCAGGCTGTCTTCGCGGGTGGTGCGAAAGCTGAACAGCGAATCGTTCCAGTGATGAACGCTCAGGACTTCGGTGGTAGCAAACTTGCTGGACACGATGGAGGACTCCCTGACAATGGGTCGCATTTGCAATGAATAAGTGGGCCTATTCTAGACACTGCGCCTGCGGGCGTCACTGCACATGCGCCCTCCTGCCTGTTGATAAAACACCGCCGCCCATGAAAAAGGCCACACCCGGGTGTGGCCTTCGATCCTGATGCACTCAGGCGCTAGCGACTCAGTCGGAACGCTCCCACCGTGGTGGCCAGCCGCTGGGCCTGCTGGCTCAGTGATTCCGCCGCCGCGGCCGACTGCTCGACCAGCGCCGCGTTTTGCTGGGTCATGTCATCCAGCTGGGTGATCGCCTGATTGACCTGACCGATGCCGGTGGACTGCTCATTGGTGGCGCGGCTCAATTCCTCGATCACCGTGCTGACCCGTCCGACCCGTTCGACAATCTCGCCCATTGCCTGACTGGTGGCGCTGACAAGCTCTGCACCGCTGGTGGTTTCCCGGCTCGAGGTGGTGATCAGTGCCTTGATATCGGTTGCCGCCTGAGCACTGCGATTGGCAAGGTTACGCACTTCCTGGGCCACCACCGCAAAGCCGCGGCCCTGCTCGCCGGCGCGCGCCGCTTCCACCGAGGCATTGAGCGCCAGCAGATTGGTCTGAAAGGCAATGCCGTCAATCACATCGACGATCGATTCAATCCTGCCGGACGTTTCGCGAATGCGCGCCATGGTGGCGACCACACTTTGCATCTGCTCGCCGCCGCCGCGGGCCATGCCGGCCGCCTCATGGGCCAGGCCGTTGGCCTCCTTCGTGGAAACGGCCGAATGCTCGACGGTACTGGTCAGTTCTTCCATCGCGGCAGCAGACTCTTCCAGATTGGCCGCGGTGGATTCAGTACGCCGGGAGAGATCGTGCCCGCCGGCCGAAATCTCGGCGGCGGCCAGCTGTACCGAATGGCTCGAGTCGCGAATATCGATCAGCACCGCTTCCATGCGATCAACGAACTGGTTGAAGGCCTCGGCCAGCTGCGCCGGCTCGTCACGCCCCATCACCGGCAATCGCTGGGTCATGTCGCCATCACCGTTGGCAATCTGGCGCATGCGCTCGGCCAGAAGCTGAAGCGGACGGGCGATGCGGCGACCGACCATCCAGATGGCGCCCAGCCCCAGCGCACTGACCAGAAGCCCCACCAGCGCCATGGTGATCAGGGCGCCGCGCTGCTGATCCTGAAGCTCTACCTGCAGGGCGTTGAAGTCGGCGTAGACCGCGCTTTTCGGCACGCGCAGCAACAGCTGCCAGCGCGTGGTGTCGCCGATCTGCACCGGCAGCTGCAGCGAAAGATCATCGCCTACCGCGCTCATGACCGGGCGGTCACCGCCACCGGCCAGTTGCCGGGCGGTTTGCGCATCAAAGAACTGACCGGCCGGTTTACCCGGGCTTGCGCCGTCGCCCGAATACCCCACGATGGTGCCGGCGTCCGACACCAGCGCCATGCTGCCCACGCCCTGATACAGCTCCTGGTTGGCGTCAATAAGCACGCTCTGGATGAAATCCAGTGACAGATCCACCCCGGCACTGCCGCGGAACACGCCGTTGACCATGATCGGGACGTTAAACGAGGTCACAAGGATAGTCTTGCCGTTGTAGTCATAAGGGTGTGGGTCGGTGACACAGGCGCGCCCGGTCTCACGCGTGCACAGATAGTATTCGCCTTCGCGGATACCGCTCTCCATCACTTTGGTGCTTTCCATCCCGCTGCCCAGCGCCAGCACCTCGATACGGCCACTCTCGGTACGATACCACCAGGGCATGAAACGACCATCCTCGCCATATCCCCGAGAGGTCTGCCCCTGGTAGTCGGCATCGTTATCGAAGGCGTTGGGTTCCCAGCCGATGAAGGCATCCAGAAAGTCGGGATTATCAATGACGCGCTGGCGCACGATATTGGACATCACCTGCCGGTCGATCGGCAGCAGCGCCTCGCCGATGGCCGGCTGCGCCATCATGGCGTTGGTTCTGGCAAGCTCGGTGGCCGTCTGCAGCGCTCGATCAAGTCGTGCGCTGATGTCGCTGGCCTGGGCCTGTCCCAGCGCCTGCAGGCGGGCCTGAATGGATTCGCTGAGCTGGGCTTCGGTACGACTGGCGGTCTGCTGCTGGGTGCGGGTCATGGCCATCAACGAATACAGCACCAGCACAACCACCACCGCCAGCAGACAGGCGCCTGCGGTGACGGTGACAAAATTACGGATGGATCTGAACTGCATCATGATGCACCACCATGGCTCTCAACGGCTGATAAAAACCCCCTGGGCATATCGGCCCGGCAGGTGATGAGCGTTGATCCACCGGTCGTGCCTGCAGTTGATAACGGCGCAGAAAGTTTGATCTTGATCAAACTCGACCAAGGTCGCAGTCGACCTCAGCCCTGATAAAGCTGCGCTGCCATCAAAAGAAAACCCGCCACGGTGTACCGTGGCGGGTCGGTAAAACGTCGGATGAACTCAGGACACGCCGTGATCACGCAGTCTGAAGGCACCCACCGTGGTGGACAGCCGCTGGGCCTGCTGACTCAGCGATTCGGCCGCCGCCGCCGACTGCTCGACCAGCGCCGCGTTTTGCTGGGTCATGTCATCAAGCTGGGTAATCGCCTGATTGACCTGACCGATGCCGGTGGACTGTTCATTGGTGGCGCGACTGAGTTCTTCGATCACCGTGCTGACCCGTCCGACCCGTTCGACAATCTCGCCCATCGCCTGGCTGGTGGCGCTGACAAGCTCGGCGCCGTGGACCGTCTCGGTGCTGGACGTGGTAATCAGCGCCTTGATATCGGTCGCCGCCTGGGCACTGCGGTTGGCAAGATTGCGTACTTCCTGGGCCACCACCGCAAAGCCGCGGCCCTGCTCGCCGGCGCGCGCTGCCTCCACCGAAGCATTGAGCGCCAGCAGGTTGGTCTGAAAGGCGATACCGTCGATGACATCGACGATCGATTCGATTTTCCCCGAGGTCTCGCGGATGCGTGACATGGTGGCGACCACACTCTGCATCTGCTCGCCGCCGCTGCGGGCCATGGCGGCGGTTTCACGCGCCAGGCCATTGGCCTCTTTCGAAGAGGTCGCGGAGTGCTCGACGGTGCTGGTCAACTCTTCCATGGCCGCCGCCGACTCTTCCAGATTGGCCGCCGTATTCTCGGTGCGCCGGGAAAGATCGTGGCTGCCCGAGGAGATTTCGGCAGCCGCCAGCTGCACCGAATGGCTCGAGTCGCGAATGTCGATCAGTACGGTTTCCATGCGATCCACAAACTGATTGAAGGCCTCGGCCAACTGCGCGGGCTCGTCGCGGCCCATCACCGGCAGTCGCTGGGTCAGGTCGCCATCACCGTTGGCAATCTGGCGCATGCGCTCGGCCAGAGTTTTCAGCGGTCGAGCGATACGACGGCCCACCAGCCAGATCGCCCCCAGCCCCAGTGCGCTGATCAGGATGCCTACCATCGCCATGGTGACCAGCGCCTGACGCTGCTGATCCTGAAGCTCTGCCTGCAGGGCGTTGAAGTCGGCGTAAACGGCGCTTTTCGGCACGCGCAGCAGCAGCTGCCAGCGGACCTGATCGCCGATCGCCACCGGTAGCTGCAGGCTCAGGTCATCACCGCTTGAGGCCATGACCGCGCGGTCCACGCCAGCGGTCAACTGCCGGGCCGTAGCGTCATCAAATACCTGACTCGCCGGCCTGCCGGCGCCCTGCGTATCGCCCGAGTAACCCACAACGGTGCCTCTGGTCGAGACCAGCGCGATGCTGCCCGCGCCGTTATAAAGGTCCTGGTTTGCCTCGACGAGCATGTCCTGAATGAACGCCAGCGACAGATCCACACCCGCACTCCCCATAAAACGGCCATTGACCATGATGGGCGCGTTGAACGACGTCACCAGAATGCTTTGCCCGTTGTAGTCATAGGGCGCCGGGTCGATCACGCAGGGGCGTCCTGTTTCGCGCGGGCACAGGTAGTATTCGCCTTCCCGGATGCCGTTGGGCTGGGCGGCCGTGCTCTCCATGGTCTCTCCCAGCGCCAGTACGTCAACGCTGCCGTTGGCGGTGCGGTACCACCAGGGCATGAAGCGACCGTTGTCCCCGTAGCCCAGCGCCGTCTGGCCCTGGTAGTCGGCGTCATTGTCAAAGGCGTTGGGCTCCCAGCCGATGAAGGCATCCAGCAGCTCGGGATTGTCGATCACGCGCTGGCGCACGATGCGGGACATGTCCTGGCGATCGATGGAAAGCCCCGCAACACCACTGCTGTCACGGGCCATCATGGCGTTGGTTTGCGCCAGCGCCTCGGCCAGCTGCAGCGCCTGATCAAGCTGGGCACTGATCTCACCGGCCTGCGCTCTCCCCAGCGCCTGCAGGCGCGCCTCAATGGCCTGCTCGAGCTGCGCCTCGGTGCGCTCAGCCGTTTGCTGCTGGGCGCGGGTCATGGCGAGCAACGAATACAGCACCAGCACGACCACCACCGCCAGCAGACAGGCGCCTGCCGTGATGGTGACAAAGGTACGAATGGACTTGAACTGCATCATGATGCATCACCATGGGTTGCAAGTGCGGGCCAACGCCGCGTGTAAGGTTAAGGCCAATAACGGCCCCGATGGCGCTCGACTTGATATGCCGTTACACCCGGACACCCATAAAAAACGGTCCCGAATGGCCGTCTTTTGTTTTCAGGCAATGCCGTCATGAAAGGGTACGTTCATGAAGGATTACGCTCATGAATGAGTGCGCTCGCTGAGCCGGAACACGCCAATGATCTGTGACAGGCGCTGCGCCTCCTGCGAAAGCGAATCCGAGGCGGCGGCAGACTCTTCCACCAGAGCAGCGTTTTCCTGGGTCATCTGATCCAGCTGTGTGACGGCCTGGTTGACCTGGGAGATGCCGGTGCTCTGCTCGTTGGCGGCGGTGGTGACCTCATTGATCAGCCCGTTGACCCGCTGGATCTGGACCACGATATCTTCCATGCGCTCGCCGGCCTTTTGTACCAGTGCCTGGCCGTTGACGGTTTTCGTCACCGAGGCATCAATAAGCTGCTTGATGTCCTGGGCTGCCTGCGTGCTGCGGTTGGCCAGCGTGCGCACCTCGGCAGCCACGACGGCAAAGCCGCGCCCCTGCTCACCGGCGCGCGCCGCCTCCACCGAGGCATTGAGCGCCAGCAGGTTGGTCTGGAAGGCGATCGAGTCGATCACCCCGATGATGTTGGCGATCTCGCTGGACGAGGCACTGATATCGCTCATGGTCCCCACCACTTCGGTCATCACCTGGCCGCCCTCTTCGGCAGCCTTCGTGGCCTGCGCGGTAAGCTGCGCGGCATGACGCGAGGATTCGGTAGAGTTGGCCACCGTACTGGTCAGCTGTTCCATGGCGGCGGCCGACTGCTCAAGGCTTGCTGCGGTGGTTTCGGTGCGGCGTGACAGATCCATGCTGCCGGTCGAGATTTCGGAAGACGCCATGCGCACGTTTTCGCTGCTGTCACGCACGTCATGCATGACCCGATCAATACGATCCACGAAACGGTTGAACGAACCGGCAATCTGATTGACCTCGTCATCGCGCCCCGACAGCGGCAATCGCTGGGTCAGATCGCCCTCGCCTTCGCTGACATCGCGCATCGCATCACGCACCTCATGCATGCGTCGGAAGATCGGCGTCAGCAGCGCCCACATCAGCAGGGCAGCAATGATGCCCACCACCACCAGCGCAATGATGGTGGTCTTGACCAGACTCACCATGCCGGCCATGGCTTCCTTGCGATCCAGCGCCATGACCAGTGTCCAGTTGGTGCCCTCGATCGGTACCGCCGACAGAAGCACCTTCTGCCCGCGCAGGGTGGCATCACGCAGTGTTTCGGTGCCGCTCATCCGTGACAGCGCCGCAGGCGTCAGGCTGGCATCCAGTTCGGTGGCCGGCTTGAGAATCAGCGACTTGTCGGCATGGGCAATCATGATGCCGTCATGGTTGACCATGAAGGCATGGCTGTGTGGCGTGGGATCAATGGCGTTGACGGTCTCGATCACGCTGTCCATGGCGACATCCGAGCTGATTACACCAAGCGTTCGGCCATCACGCACGATGGGTGAGGCAAATGACACCACCAGCTTGCCGGAGGAAGCGTCCATATAGGGCAGCGTGGCAATGGTGTGGCCGGCGGCCAGCGTCTGCTGATACCAGGGGCGCTGGGTCGGTTGATAGGTCGGCGGAATGTCCCAGTCAACGTCGCTGGTGATGTAGCGATTGTCACTGAAGCCGGCATAGACCGTAATCATGTCGCCGGCATCGGCAGCCAGAATGAAACGCGACAGGGCGTCCTCGGTCAGTGCCTGGCGTCCGGTGGCTTCCACCACCGTCTTTTTGGCGCGGCTCCAGTCACTGATCGCCATGGTATAGCCTTCGGCGATTTCGGCCTGGGAACGGCTGATGGCCTCGGTGTTATAACGATCGGTGACCTGATAGGTCGCGATGCCGGTCAGCGTCAGTGCCAGCAGCACGATCGCCAGACAGAACACCAGAATTCGGGTACGAATGGATGTCAGCACTGGATTGTCTCTCTTGTTGACAGAAAAGCGGCACAGGCCGGCTATCCCGTCATAACGGCGCCAGTGGTGCCCGGCTTGACCCCTGGCGGCCGCCTCTTCAGTTATTGAAGCGACAGCCACGGACGGCGACACTGAAAAGCCCCGCCACGGGTTCACCGTAACGGGGCTGCGGGCATGACAAGGCCGCCAGAAAAACTGCCGTCGCGCTCAGCGAATACCGTGCTCGCGCAGCCGGAAGGCACCTACCGTGCTGGCCAGCCGCTGGGCCTGCTGACTCAGCGATTCGGCCGCCGCGGCCGACTGCTCGACCAGCGCGGCATTTTGCTGGGTCATGTCATCAAGCTGGGTGATCGCCTGATTGACCTGGCCAATCCCGGTAGACTGCTCACCGGTGGCACGGCTCAACTCGTCGATTACCGTGCTGACCCGCCCGACCCGCTCGACGATCTCATTCATCGCCTGGCTGGCGGCATCCACCAGCTCGGCGCCGCTGACTGTCTCGGTACTGGATGTGGTAATCAGTGCCTTGATATCGCGGGCCGCCTGGGCGCTGCGGTTGGCAAGATTACGCACCTCTTCGGCTACTACCGCAAAACCGCGGCCATGCTCGCCGGCGCGCGCCGCCTCCACCGAAGCATTGAGCGCCAGCAGGTTGGTCTGAAAGGCAATGCCGTCGATGACATCGACGATCGATTTGATTTTCCCCGAGGTCTCGCGGATGCGTGACATGGTGGCGACCACACTCTGCATCTGCTCGCCGCCGCTGCGGGCCATGGCAGCGGTTTCACGCGCCAGGCCATTGGCTTCTTTCGAAGAGGCCGCGGAGTGCTCGACGGTACTGGTCAATTCCTCCATGGCCGCCGCCGACTCTTCCAGATTGGCCGCCGTATGCTCGGTGCGTCGGGAGAGATCATGCCCGCCCGAGGAGATCTCGCCGGCCGCGTTCTGGACCTGCCTTGAGGCATCGCGAATCTCGATCAGGGTGTCATTCATGCGATCGGCAAAGGCGTTGAAGGCGATGGCAATGGCGGAGATTTCGTCACTGCCCTCGACCGGCAGCCGTCGGGTCAGATCCCCCTCACCGCTGGCCACGTTTTCCATCGCCTCGTGAGCCCGGCGCAGGCGTGCCAGCATCGGCCTGAGCGCCAGCCACAGCACCAGCGCCGCCACCAGCGTGCTGATGACCAGTGCCGCCAGGGTGGTATGGCGAATCGAGGCAAGCCCGGCAAGCGCCTCATCACGATCAAGGGCGATATTGAGCTGCCAGTCCAGACCCGGGATCGGTGTGGCCGAGAGCAGATAGTCGTGACCCCTGATACTGACATCGGCAAGCGTGTCGTTGCGTGCCATGTCGGCCAGCGCCGCGCTGCTCAGCGCCGGTGACAGCTCGGTGGCGGGCTTGAGAATGCGCGCGGCATCGGCGTGGACAATCACCCGGCCATTGGCATCGGTGATGAACACCAGACTCGAGGGCGTCGGCTGGATTTTCAGAATCTGTGCGCTGACCTGATTCATCACCGCGTCGGCTGCCACCACCGCCGTAGTCTGCCCGCTCTCCACCACCGGGGTGGCAAAGGTCACGACCAGCCCACCGGAGGTCGCGTCGATATAGGGCTCGGTAGTGACGGTACGCCCGGCCGCCGCGGCCCTTTGATACCAGTCCCGCTCGCTGGCGACGTAATCCGCTGGCGCCTCCCATTGATCGGAAAAAAGCGTTCGACCATCGTGCCAGGCCACATAGGTCGCCAGCAGGCCGCCGGCGTCATTACCCTTGACCAGTCCTGCCATCACATCGCCATCGTCCAGGTGATGGGCGATCGACTTGACGATGTTGCGACGGGCCTCAAACCACTGCGCCATGGCATCGGCGCCACTGCCGCCCAGTGCCGCCGCGTTATGTCGTGCTTCCTGAAGTTGTGCGGTACGACTGGCGATATAGATGGTGGTGCAGGTCACCACCAGCGCGGTGACCACCAGGGCAATACAGATCAACTGAAGACGGGTGCCGATGGAGCGCCGCATGAAAAGGCCTCTTGTTGCGTCATGAACCAGAAGATATCTCCTGATTAACGACGCCCGAAGCCGGGGCTTGAGGGAATTGAAGGCGCAAGCGTTAAAGGAATTAAAAAAACCGGGTGAGCAGAACGTCAGGGACGACAGGGACGACAGAGGGAAAGGATGGTTCTGTTAAAAGGATCAGGTATCGGCCAGCGTGGCCGGTAGCGAAAGACGCTCGCACTGGGCGTGTGTCAGCGTGGTGAGAAGGCGTGCCTGCACGGCACCGCCCATGCCGGGGTCGGTGGCGAGTTTTTTACGATAGCGCCCGACCACACGATAGACACCATCACGCAGCGGCGTGGGCAGCCAGCGCAGGCCGGCCGCCGCCGACCAGGGCGCCTTCAGCGACTGCGCCGTGCGCCAGAGCCCGTCGCTGTCACGATAAAGCGCACCGTCCCGGATCAGCCACATGCTGTCCAGATCATCGGCATCTTCACCAAAGTGCGCCCCCAGATGATGACCCAGCCTGGATTGCAGGGCCACCAGGCCCGTGATGGGCTGCGCCTCGTGAGCCAGGATGGCGTGCACCGCGCGACGACACAGCGGGCACTCGCCATCAAAGACCACCAGCTGACCCGGCCAGTCCGGGTCAGCGGGGGGCGTATTCCGGCCTTTAGCGGTGGCGCTATCCGCGATGGTGCTATCCGCGGTGGTACTGGGGGCTGAGTTCATGCAGCGCCTCGATGAAGGTCTGCACATTCTCGATCGGCGTGAACTGGGAAATGCCGTGGCCCAGATTGAACACATGGCCATTGCCCGGACCAAAGCTTTCAAGAATACGCGCGACCTCGTCGCGAATGACCTTCGGCGAGCCGAACAGCGCCGAGGGGTCGAGATTTCCCTGCAGTGCGACCTTATCGCCCACGCGGGCACGGGCATCGCTCATTTCGGTGGTCCAGTCCAGCCCGACGCCGTCGGCACCGATATCGGCAATGCTTTCCAGCCACTGGCCGCCGTTTTTGGTAAAGACGATGACCGGCACGTGACGGCCGTCATGTTCGCGGATCAGCCCGCGTACGATCTTTTCCATGTAGGCCAGCGAGAAGGCCTTGTAAGCGGGCGTGGAGAGCGCCCCACCCCAGGTATCAAAGATCTGTACCGCCTGGGCGCCGGCGCGGATCTGGGCGTTGAGGTAGTCGGTAACAGCGATGGCCAGCGTGTCCAGCAGTTGATGCAGCACCTCGGGCTGGCCATAGAGCAGCCCCTTGACGTGGCGGAAGTCCTTGCTGGGGCCGCCTTCCACCATGTAGGTGGCCAGCGTCCAGGGACTGCCCGAGAAACCGATCAGTGGCACACGGCCATTGAGCTCGCGGCGAATCGTTGAAACGGCGTTCATCACGTAGTCGAGATCGCGCTCGGCATCAGGCACCTTTAGCGCATTGATGGCGGCCGCATCGCGCACCGGGCGCTTGAACTTCGGCCCTTCGCCCTGCTCGAAATAAAGCCCCAGATCCATCGCATCAGGAATGGTGAGGATGTCGGAGAACAGGATGGCCGCATCCAGGTCAAAGCGCTCCAGCGGCTGCAGCGTCACGTCGCAGGCCATGTCCTGGTTGCGGCATAGATCCATGAAGCTGCCCGCATGCTGTCGGACCTTGAGATATTCAGGCAGGTAACGGCCAGCCTGGCGCATCATCCAGACCGGGGTACGGTCAACGTCCTGCCGCGCCAGGGCGCGCAAAAAGCGATCATTCACGAGAGTCATGCAGACAAGATCATCCGGCAGAAAAATGTCGCTTCATTGTAGCGCAGACAACCGTGCTGCAGGAGAGTCCATCATGGTGCAATATAGACAGCCGCGCCTTTCCCTTGAGCGTCCTTTAGAGCGCTGTGCCCTGCATGTAGATAAACGCCACCTGCCCTGCCAGGATAGCCCCTACAGCCACCACGACGGCTTGCCAACAACATTGAGGTTACCGTGACGATCAGATTTATCGCCAGCTCGCGTCTCCCCATGCCCTGGGCCACCTTCACCATGCATGGCTTTGAAGATGACGAGACCGGCAAGGATCATATTGTCCTGACGCTGGGCGATGTGGCCGATGGCGAACCCGTGCTCGGTCGTGTGCATTCCGAATGCCTGACCGGTGACGCCCTCTTTTCGATGCGCTGTGACTGCGGCTATCAGCTTCAGACCGCGCTCAAGCGCATTGCCGAGGAAGGCCGCGGCGCCCTGTTGTATCTGCGTCAGGAAGGCCGCGGCATCGGGCTTTTGAACAAGATTCGCGCCTATCATCTCCAGGACGGCGGCGCCGATACGGTCGAGGCCAACGAGGCGCTGGGCTTTGAAGCCGACATGCGCCGCTACGACATCTGCATTCCGATGCTCGAGCAGCTCGGCATCACCCGGCTGCGGCTGATGACCAACAACCCGCGCAAGGTGCTTGCGCTGCAGAGTGCCGGCATCGAAATCAGTGAGCGCGTGCCGCTGACCACCGGCCTCAATGCCCACAACGAGCAGTACCTGTCGACCAAGGCTGGCAAGCTCGGTCACATGATGGCACTCGATGAGTTTGAGTCCGCCAGCGATGTGGACCGCGAACATCCCTGAGCCGGCCCGTCATCACCTCGGGCGTCCCGGTCGGGGCACGAGGTGACGACGGCCTGGTCGATATAGCGCTGGCGCTAGTCGATATGGCGGGGGTAATAGTGCGGGTCAAAGCGCCAGCTCATTACCAGCATGATGGCAAAGAGCACGGACAGCGCCACCCAGGCCGTGGCAAAGCTTGAGAGCATGTCACGGGCAATCCCGGAAAGCAGCGTGGCCACCGCCGCCACCAGATAGCCATGTCCCTGTACAAAGGCGGCCAGATCGCCCACGCGGGCAGGGTCGCGGTGATGATCCATGGGCACCAGCACCGACAGCGAGAAGAGTGCCCCAATCCCCAGTCCCAGCAGCGTCCCCCAGAGCGTGGCGAAAACAACGCCTTCGGGTTTGACGCACAGCCCGATAAAGCCGATCAGCGACATGCCCACCGTTAGGTACAGCGCCCGACGCCGGTCCAGACTATAGCGCACCAGAAAGGGCGCGCCGACGCTCGAGGCCACCTGCAAAAGCGTGATATATCCCAGCAGCAGCCCGGCCTCGCCGGCATGCCAGCCCAGCGCCAGATAGTAGGGCGGCAGCCAGGCCATGACGCAGGCATAACCTGCCGTCCCAAAGCCGAAAAAGAGCGCCAGCGTCCAGGCACGCGGAATATGCGACAGCGGTGTGGCCTCGGAGGAACGCTCGCGCGGGACCGGGGTCAGCATCTGGCTGCCCAGGCGATACCAGAGCATCAGTGCCACGGGCACCAGAATGGCCCATCCGGCCAGTCCCAGCCGCCAGCCACCCATGGTGGCAAGCCAGGGCGCCACGCCGGAGGCCAGTGCTCCGCCGCCGATGATCGCCCCGATATAAAGCCCGGTGGCGGTTTCGACCGTGTTGGGCAGCGTGACCTTGATCAGGGCCGGCATCAGCGCCTGAATCAGGGCGATACCAGCGCCGATTGCCAGCGCCGAGGCCGCCAGCAGCGTGAAGCTTTCACCCCACAATCGCAGCAATGAGGCCAGCCCGATCAGGGTCAGTGCCCCCATGACGATGCGGTGACGATCCCAGCGTCGGATCAGCTGCATGCCCTGAAAGCAGGCCAGTCCCATCGCCACGAACGGCAGCGTGGTCAGAAGCGACGCGGTGGCATAGCCCACCGACAGCTCCTCCTGAATGCGATCCAGCAGCGGTCCCACGGCGGCAATCGAGGGACGCAGATTGAGCCCGACCCACACGATCAGCACATACAGCCATAAATAGCGTGCGGTGGGTTGCTCGAATCTTGCCTCGGTGACCTTCATGGAATCCCCCGGTGAATGGATGGCGTGTCGGCGCCTCGACAGGCTGCCGGCACGCCATGCTAGTCATGCAGGGGGTAATTTGCCATGAAAGCCACGCTTGTCATGATCGGGAATGCGGTATGCTCGATGGCCACAGGCACCATCACAACAATATGACGAGAAGCGAGAGAGGGAATGGATACACCGCGTCACCAGATCACCATGACCGTGTTGATGACCCCGGACATGGCCAATTTCTCCGGCAAGGTCCACGGTGGCACCCTGCTGAAGTATCTTGATGAAGTCGCCTACGCCTGTGCCAGCCGCTGGGCCGGTCACTACGTGGTCACCCTGTCGGTGGATCAGGTCATGTTCCGCCAGCCCATTCATGTCGGTGAACTGGTCACCTTTCTGGGCGCGGTCAACTACACCGGGCGCTCCTCGATGGAGATCGGGATCAAGGTCATTGCCGAGGATATTCGTGCCAGCGTGGTCCGCCATACCAACAGCTGCTACTTCACCATGGTGGCGGTGGGCGATGATGGTAAATCGGTCGAAGTCCCCCAGCTTGAGCCTGCCACCGACGTTGAACGTCAGCGGTTTGAATCAGGGCTCAGACGCCGCGAACTGCGCCGTGAGATGGAGCAGCGCTTTCGCGAGATTCGCCATCAGGAAAGCGCTCCATAAGGCTTGGCAAAGTCGCTCAATGGCCCCGGCGTCAGGCGCGACCGGGGCCCGGGGGCATGCCTAGCCCTGGCCGCGTGCCTGGCGAATCCGCTCGTAGGCGTTGCTGATTTCGCTGGTACGCTGCTCGGCCATGCGTTTCATGCTGTCGGGCATGCCCTTGCCGGCGAGCTTGTCGGGGTGGTTCTGACTCATGAGCCTGCGATAGGCGCGCTTGAGCTCGGCGTCCGTGGCCTCCGATGATACTCCCAGTACCCGGTAGGCTTCTTCCAGCGGCTGGGCGCTTTCCTGCGTGCCGCCGCCGCTGGCAGCGGCATTGAGCATGGCCTCGATACGCGAGAGCTCTTCCTGCGAGCAACCCAGCCCCCTTGCCACACGTACCAGCATGTCGCGCTCGGCCTGATCCACCTGGCCATCAGCGGCCAGGGCCACAAGCTGCACCTGGAAAAAGACCTGCAAAAGACCACGCTGGGCGCCGACGATCTGGCGCAGGCCGGCAAGCTCTGCCTCAAGGTCGAAGCTCTCCTGCTGGCCGCGCTCGAAGTCGGCGCGTGCCTTGTCACGCTGGGCGCCGTTGAGATTAAGACGATCAAACACCGCCTCGGCGCTCTGACGCTGGCGGTCGGACACCTCGCCATTGGCCATGCTCATGGCCCCCATCACCGAGAAGGTGGCGGAGAGAAAGCGGGTCTGGCGCTCGGCCAGTTTCCCGATCAGCTTGGCGCGCAGCCAGCGCACCAGCGCATAGCCCAGCAGGCCCCCGATCAAAAGCCCGGGCAGGCGGGCAATGAGGTAGCCGATGAACGCAGCAATCAGGGTGACAATCAGCATGAGACGGTTCTATTTCCGGTTGATTGGAGGAAGTCAGTGACCCAGACGTTGGCGAATTGACGCCTCGATGCCTGCAGCATCCAGCCCGCACTCGGCCAGCAGCTCGCCCGGCGTGCCATGCTCGATAAAGAGATCGGGAATGCCCAGGTGCAGCAGCGACGTGCGCACGTTCGAGGTGGCCAGCAATTCACCCACGCCACTGCCGGCGCCGCCGGCTATCGCGTTCTCCTCAAGCGTCACGACCAGACCGTGCTCACCCGCCGCGGCCAGAATGGCCTCACTGTCCAGCGGCTTCACAAAGCGCATGTCATAGACCGTGGCATCCAGGCGTTCGGCCACGTCCAGCGCCGAGGTCAGCAGGCTGCCAAAGACCAGCATTGCCACGCCCTGCTCGCCCTTTTTGCCTTCACGCCGCAGCTCGGCGCGGCCGATCTCCAGCGGCGCCAGCCCCGGCTCGAAGGCCACGCCCGGCCCGGTCCCACGCGGATAGCGCACCGCCGCCGGGCCTTCGTACTGATAGGCCGTGGTCAACATGCGATAGCATTCGCGCTCGTCACTGGGTGCCATGATCACAAGGCCCGGCACGCAGCGCAGGTAGGAAAGATCCAGCGTGCCGTGATGGGTCGCGCCATCTTCACCAACCAGGCCGGCCCGGTCGATGGCAAAGGTCACGTCCAGCCCCTGCACGGCCACATCGTGAACCAGCTGGTCATAACCGCGTTGCAGGAAGGTGGAATAGATTGCCACCACCGGCTTGACGTCTTCACAGGCCATCCCGGCGGCCAGCGTGACCGCATGCTGCTCGGCGATCGCCACATCGTAGTAGCGCTCGGGATACTCCTTCGAAAAGCGGATCATGTCGGAGCCTTCACGCATGGCCGGCGTAATGCCGACCAGCCGTGGATCGCGTTCGGCGGTATCACACAGCCACTGGCCGAAGACGTTGCAGAACTTGAACTTCTTCGGTGCCGGCACCGCAGGCGTCTTGACCTTGTCCTTTTCGAGCTTGGTGATCGCGTGATAGCCGATCGGGTCACCCTCGGCGGGCTCAAAGCCCTTGCCCTTGCGGGTGACAATATGCAGAAACTGCGGCCCCTTGCGGTTTTTCAGATCGCGCAGGGTGCGAATCAGCAGCGGCAGATCGTGACCGTCAATGGGGCCGACATAGTTAAAGCCCATCTCTTCAAAGAGCGTCGCCGGCGTGAGCATGCCCTTGACGTGCTCTTCGGTGCGACGAGCGATATCCAGCGCGCCGGGCAGGTGCGAAAGCACGCGCTTGCTGCCCTCGCGCGCCGCCACGTAAGGGCCACTGTTGAGAATGCGGGCCAGGTAGGTGGCCATGCCGCCGACGTTTTCCGAAATCGACATCTCGTTGTCGTTGAGCACCACCAGCATGTTGGCATCGACATGGCCGGCATGCGCCAGCGCTTCGAACGCCATGCCGGCGGTCAGGGCACCATCACCGATGATGGCGCATACGCGGCGATTGTCGCCGCGGGTACGGGCCGCCAGCGCCATGCCCAGTGCTGCCGAAATGGAGGTACTGGAGTGACCGACACCAAAGGTGTCATAGGGTGACTCCTCACGACGCGGAAAGGCCGCCAGCCCCTGGTAGCGGCGCATGCTGTCCATGGCTTCGCGGCGGCCGGTCAGAATCTTGTGCGGGTAGGTCTGATGCCCCACGTCCCAGACCAGCCGGTCATGCGGGGTGTTGTATTGCTGATGCAGCGCAATGGTCAGCTCGATGACCCCCAGGCCGGCGCCAAAGTGTCCCCCCGTACAGCCCACGCTGTAGAGCAGATAGGCCCTGAGCTCATCGGCCAGACGCAGCAGTTGCGACTCATCAAGGCTGCGCAGGTCGGATGGCGCTTCGATGCGGTCCAGCAGTGGCGTGACCGGTCTTGTGGTAGGAATATCGTCAAACAGCTTCATAGCGCCTCAATGGCCTGTCAGGATCCTGTCCCTGGTCCTGTCGTACCCCGGGACATCAAAGGGTGTCTTGTTCGGCATGCAGCCGGGGGCGTCTCAGTGATCCCGCTCGATCATGTAGCGGGCCAGGGCGGCCAGCGTCTCGCCGCGCGCACCCAGCGGTGCCAGCGCTGCCAGCGCCTGATCCAGCAGGGCCTGAGCCCGACGCTGCGCCTCTTCAAGGCCCAGCAGTGCCGGGTAGGTCGGCTTGTCACGCAGGGCATCGGCCCCCTGGGTCTTGCCCAGCACTTCGGTCGAGCCGGTCACGTCCAGAATGTCATCCTGGATCTGGAAGGCTAGCCCAATGGCCCGGGCATACTCGCCCAGCGCCTGCAGATGCACCGGCTGCACGCTGGGGGCGACCAGCGCGCCCAGCGACAGCGCGGCTTCAATCAGCGCGCCGGTCTTGTGATGATGAATGGCCATCAGCGCGTCCACGTCGAGCTGCTGACCCACGGCCGCCAGATCCAGCGCCTGGCCGCCGGCCATGCCCGCACGTCCGGCGCAGCGGGCAAGCGTTGCGACCATCTCGGCGGCCCGGGGCTGCCCCGTTCCGGCCAGCACTTCAAAGGCCAGCGTCTGCAGGGCGTCTCCGGCCAGCAGCGCCGTGGCTTCATCAAAGGCACGGTGACAGGTGGGGCGCCCACGCCGCAGGTCGTCGTCATCCATGCAGGGCAGATCGTCATGCACGAGCGAGTAGGCGTGAATCAGCTCGATGGCCACGGCCGGGGCGTCCAGCGCCTGATCATCGGCATCCAGCGCCTGACCGGCGGCGTAGACCAGAATGGCGCGCAGCCGCTTGCCACCGCCCAGCACGCTATAGCGCATGGCCTCTTCAAGCCGGCCGGCCTGCGCGGGGGCTGCATTTTCCAGCACCATGCCCAGCTGCGTCTCGATCCTGTCGCGCAGCGTTGTCATCAGCGCGCTGACATCCACGCCTGCCGTATCCACAGTCATGTATCACCCATCATGCGTCGTTGTTCTCCCGCGATGTGTCATCCCGCGGCGGTGGCATCAGTGACCCGTCCCCCTGCTCCAGCAGCTGCTGCACCCGCAGCTCGGCCTGCTCGAGACGTACGCGGGCGTCCCGAACCAGCGCGATACCGTGCTCGAAATCCTCCAGCGAGGCTTCAAGGCTCAGATCACCCGATTCAAGGCGTCTGACCAGCGTTTCAAGCGCAGCCAGCGCGCCGGCAAAATCAGATGGGCTCTGCGCTGCCCCGGTCGATGACGCCGGGGCAGTCTGGTCATTTGAATGCGCGGACTCGGGCCGTTGTGTCATGCGTAATCCTGTGAGCGCCGGTACATGGCTTGAGATCAGAGCGATGTCGGCCATCGTTACGCGCCGACAGGCCTGCAAGTATACACATCCGTTACGCTTTTGACGCCGCCCGGGCTGCGTATCAAGGCCGATCACAGCAAGTCTTGAGGGGGCATCACATGCACCGGATTCATCCAGCAGACGCAGAGGTTTCAATAAGGGGCGCACTGGCAGACCATGCGCCCCATGTACCACCATGGTAGAATAAGCGCCCCGCCGAGCCGGGCCATCAGGGCAGCCACTGTCGTATCGATGTCCATCCGGTGTCGGTCGATATCGGGCCGCGTCCGCTATCGTTATTTTTACTTTCCCTCAGGCCAGCCGATTAAAGGGTTGATGCGCACATGGCTAAAACGTCTCTGGACAAGAGCAAGATCAAGGTTCTGCTGCTCGAGGGCGTCCACCAGTCCGCCGTGGACAACTTTCAAAATGCCGGTTACAGCAATATTGAACGTCTGACGACGTCGCTGAGCGAAGAGGATCTGATCGACAGGATCCGCGACGCCCATTTCATCGGTATTCGCTCGCGTACGCAATTGAACGAACGTGTGCTGGACGCCGCCGAGCGTCTGGTGGCCATTGGCTGTTTCTGCATCGGCACCAACCAGGTGGATCTGCCGGCGGCGCTCAAGCGCGGTATCCCGGTATTCAACGCGCCCTACTCCAATACCCGCTCCGTCGCCGAGCTGGTACTGGCCGAGACCATCATGATGCTGCGCGGCATCCCCGAAAAAAACGCTCGCGCCCATCAGGGCGGCTGGCTGAAGTCCGCCAGCGACTCGTTTGAAGCCCGCGGCAAGACGCTGGGTATCGTTGGTTACGGCAGCATCGGCGCGCAGCTGTCGGTGCTGGCCGAGTCGGTGGGCCTTAACGTCATCTATTACGACACCATCACCAAGCTGGGGATGGGCAACGCCCGCCAGGTCGGCAGCCTTCAGGAGCTGATGGCGCGCGCCGACGTCGTGACCCTGCACGTGCCGGAAACGCCCGCCACCACCTGGATGATCGGTCGTGACGAGCTTTCGCTGATGAAGCAGGGCAGCTATCTGATCAACGCCTCGCGCGGCAAGGTCGTGGATATCGAGGCACTCGCCGAGGTGCTCGAATCCGGCAAGCTGCTGGGTGCAGCCATCGACGTCTTCCCGGTCGAGCCCAAGGGCAATGACGAGGAATTTGTCTCGCCGCTGCGCAAATTCGACAACGTGATCCTGACGCCGCATATCGGCGGCTCCACGGTCGAGGCGCAGGAAAACATCGGCGTGGAAGTCTCCGAGAAGCTAATTACCTTCTCCGACAACGGCACGACCATCACCTCGGTCAACTTCCCGGAAGTCGCCCTGCCGTCGCATCCGGACAAGCATCGTCTGCTGCACATTCACGCCAACGTGCCGGGCGTACTCTCCGAGATCAACCATGTGCTGGGCAATGAAGGCATCAACATTTCGGCCCAGTTCCTGCAGACCAATGAAGAGGTCGGCTACGTGGTGATCGACGTCGACAAGGCCTACGGGGAACAGGCACTCAATGCCCTGCGCGAGGTCAACCATACCCTGCGCACGCGCGTGCTCTACTCCCAGGCCGACAGTGAGTAACCGGCCGGAAGACCACCTCACCACGCAGGATCCGAGGCTTCTGATCGTGATTGTTGCCGCCATTGTACTGGTGCTGTTTTTTGTCCTTGCCGCCCTGGCTTGAAATACAAAAAACAGGTTGTGAGCGGTCCCTCAACGGGCGTCCCTTTTACAGGGCGCCCGTTGTCATGAGAAGCGATGCCGTTGCTTTCATCTTTCCCTCTGCTGTCCGTCTTCCCTGAGCGTTTACAACACGTATCGATAAATCGTTAGCCGCCTATCGCTTGCGTTTCTACGCTAAGCCCCGGGTCGGCAGGATGTCGGCCAGCCAATCATTTTTTGCGCGGCGCTTGTCTCATGCATGAGCACACGCCTGCATGACCACAAGTGGCCGGGTATTTCAGGGAGGAGACAGCATGAAGGCACTGGTTTATCAGGGCAGCAACGACGTTCGCGTTGAAAATGTTCCCGAGCCGACCCTCCAGCAGGATGACGACATTGTCCTGCGGGTCACCTCGACCGCCATCTGCGGCTCCGATCTCCATCTTTATCGCGGTTCGATGCCGGCCACCGAGCCCGGCGATATCTTTGGCCATGAATTCATGGGCATTGTTGAAGAAGCAGGCTCTGCGGTCACCAGCGTCAAAAAGGGTGATCGTGTGGTCGTGCCGTTCGTGATCGCCTGCGGCAGCTGCTTTTTCTGTCAGCACTCGCTCTATGCCGCCTGTGAGACCACCAACCCCGATGAGGGCGCAGCGCTGAACAAGAAGTCGATCCCGGCGCCGGCGGCGCTGTTCGGCTTTTCGCACATGTACGGCGGTGTTCCCGGCGGTCAGGCAGAGTACGTGCGTGTTCCGCAGGCCAATGCCGGCCCCTATGCCATCCCGGAAGGCATGGACGACGAGCAGGTACTGTTCATGTCGGACATTTTGCCCACCGGCTATCAGGCCGTGCTCAACGCCGGCGTCAAGCAGGGGTCGAGCCTGGCGATCTTCGGTGCCGGCCCGGTCGGCCTGATGGCAGCGGCGTGCGCGCGCATGGAAGGTGCCGAGCAGATTGTCATGATCGACAACCAGCAGTATCGCCTTGATTTCGCAAGGAAGGCCTACGGCGTCGAGACGATCAACTTCGACAAGACCGATGACGTGGCCGAGGCCATCATTCAGATGAGCGAAGGCCGTCGCGGTGTGGACGCCGTGATCGATGCCGTGGGCTATGAGGCCAAAAGCCATGGCGGCCAGCTGCCGGCCATGGATAACTTCGAGGTCGAAAGCAGCGATATTGTCCTGCATCAGTGCCTGGCGGCCGTGCGTCGTGGCGGCAGCGTCAGCATTCCGGGCGTCTATGCCGGCGCCGTGAACGGCTTTCTGATCGGCGATTTCTTCGACAAGGGCCTGACCATGAAGGGCGGCCAGACCCACGTGCATGACTATCTGCCCACTCTGATGAAGGCCATCGAGGAAGGCAGGCTCAAGCCCGAGGCGATCATCAGCCATCGCATGAAACTCGACCAGGCCGCCGAAGCCTATCGCATGTTTGATGCAAAGCAGGATGACTGCAGAAAGATCGTGCTGACCCCGTAATTCACAGACCACGATCCGGAAGACGCCCCGGCCCTGCCGGGGCGTTTTTGTGTTCATGCTTTCAGGCGCGTCACGCTACGCTGATGCGATCTATCCGGAACAATCGATGGAGCATTGCCACATGTCACACAACACGACCGTTGCCGTTCTCGGCCTGGGCGCCATGGGCCACGCCTTTGCCGCCAATCTTCTGAAAAATGACCTGTCGGTGCGGGTCTGGAACCGCACGCACTCGCGCGGGAATGATCTGGCCGACCAGGGCGCCATCAACGCTGAAAGTGCCGCAGAGGCCGTCAGCGGCGCCCGGTTTGTCATCACCATGCTGCCGGATTTTGAAACCACCCGAGAAGTACTGCTGGGAGAAGGCAACGCTCTGAAACACCTGCCCGAGAACGGCGTGGTGATTCAGATGGGCACCATCGGCGTTGCGCAGACCGAATCACTGATCAAGGCGATCAAGACGGCCCGCCCGGATATCACCTTCATTGATGCCCCGGTCTCCGGCACCAAGGCGCCGGCCGAGCAGGCCACCATCTCGGTGCTGGCCAGTGGTGATCAAAACGCCGCCGAGGGCATCGATACGGTATTTAACGCCATCTCCAAACGCGTGGTCTGGCTGGGGGATGCCGGGCGCGGGTCGCGCATGAAGCTTGTCGTCAACGCCTGGCTGATTCACATGATGCAGGGCATTGCCGAAAGCGCACGCCTGGCGCAGACACTTGGCTTTTCCCCCGATGAGCTCTGGTCAGTGCTCGACGGCGGACCGCTGGCCGCGCCCTACGTGAAGGCCAAGCTCGACAAGATCGGTGGCGAGGAATACAGCGCTCAGATGGCACTGGAATGGGGACTCAAGGACGCCAGGCTTGCTCTGGAAGCCGCCGGCGATACCAACCTGCCGGGACTGGTGCGCATCAGCGAGATATGGCGCGAGGCCGTCGATGCCGGGCTGGGCGAGCAGGATATTGCTGCCATACACGACTATCTACGTCGTCACAGCGCCTGACTGGCGTTTAAAAACATCGCGGCCTGTTATTACTGGCAGGCCGCAAACTTACAAAGCACTACCTTCTCATGCACGAATGAACACAATATCGCAGTCATTTAATATTCATAATGCTGTCATATTAAAGTGAACTTAATCTGGCAACCAATGTCCTCTACTCCCCTTCAACATGTCGGCCATCAAAGCGGGCGGTCCGCCCTTCGTGAAAGCGTTGTAGCGCTGATCGCCCTGTTACTGGTGATTACCACCACCCTGATCACTTTCATCATGCCCCTAGGCATGGAAGAACAGGCCATGCTGGCCATCAATCAGATGGCCCGTGAAAGCCCGCTGTTTGATTACATCATGCACGTTCTGTCCTATCAGAACCTGATTTCCGGGGTGGGACTGGTCGCGGGGCTCTGGGCGCTGTGGTTCATGCCATCACTGATGCCCCGGCGTGCCGAGCTTTTGACCTGTAGCGTGGCGGCCTTCTGCTCGGCGGCGCTGAGTCGCATCATGCAGCAGCTGACCCCACCGCATCCGCGGCCGCTGCAGGACGAGGCACTGAACATGACCCCGCCGGCCGGTGTAGACGCCCAGACGCTGCACGATTTCAGCTCCTTTCCCAGCGATCATGGCGCCGTCTATATCGGGCTGGCCTGGGTGATCTGGCGCATGCATCGAAAACTTGGCATGGCGGCCATCGCCTTTGCTGTCCTGCTCTGCTTTACCCGGATCTATCTCGGTTTTCATTTTATTACCGACATCATTGGCGGCGGCGCGCTGGCGATCCTGACCGTCCAGATCGCGCTTTTGACGCCCTTTCAGCGCATCGGCGGCTGGTTTGCCGGCTTCAGCCAGACAGCCCCGCACTGGTTTTACCCGCTGGCGTTTATCGCCTGTTACGGCATTGCCACGCTGGTGGAAGAGCTCAGGCAGCTGGCCAGCGGCCTGCTGAGGTTCATCCTTTAGCCTCGACCCTGTCAAAACTCACGCCGCCTTCGGGCGGTTTTTTACGCCCGAAGGTTTTACTTACCCGATGATACAAAGCCAATCTCGTTGACACAGTCATCAGCGGTTTTGTTAACCATACTTCGACATCCTTAAAAAAAACTTCCAATTGAGTCCTCATGTCATCTCGTGCTACCACCGCTACCAACGCCTCATCTGACGCTGATCGCGCCAGCCTCCATTCTTCACTGGCCGCCGATGCTCCCTCCTGGCCCCGGATCGTGGTGGCGCTGATCGCCTTTGTGATCCTTGCGCCCCTGGCACTGTCAGGTACGACGGTAGAATATGCCTTCATGAGCTTCATCAATCAGCCGGCGCAGCAAAACGCCCTGCTGGATTACTTCATGAACGCGTTCTCCTATCAAAAGCTGATTACCGGCGTGCCGCTAGTGGCTGCCATCTGTGCCATCTGGTGCATGCCCTCGATGATCGCGCGTCGCGGCGATATCCTGATCTGCACCATCGCCGCCTTTGTGACTTCGCTGGTCAGCCGCGTGATGCAGATCTTCATCCCGGCCAACCCGCGCCCCCTGCAGGATGAAGTGCTCGGCATGACGCCGCCGTTTAATATCTCGCCGGAATTTCACGATCTCACCTCCTTTCCCAGTGACCATGCCGCCGTCTTTATCGGTCTGGGCTATGTCGTCTGGCGCTTTTGCCGCCCACTGGGGGTACTGGCGATCGTGTTTGCCGTACTGGTGTCCTTCTCGCGCGTCTACATGGGCTTTCACTTCGCCACCGACGTCATCGCCGGCGGCATCCTGAGCGTGGTCGTGATCGAGCTGGCCCTGTTGACGCCCTTTCGACGCATCGGCGCCTGGCTGACCGGATTCAGCCGGACGCACCCGCAGTGGTTCTATCCCGTCGCCTTCATGGCGTGTTACGCCATTGCCACGCTGATGGAAGAACCCCGAGAGCTTCTCAGCGGTCTGGCCGCCATGATCTAGGCCCTGTTGCATCACTCTCGCGCAGGCCGTCTCTTGTGGCGATCATCCTTCGCAGCCAACAGGGGCGCTCCCGACCATCGGGGGCGCCCCTTTTATATACCCGACCTTTGATTTCAGGGGATCGTTCGCGGCGGGTCTCTCCACGCAACGCTCAGGTCGGCCCGGCGTGCGTCCCCTCACTGACTATCCTGAGGCGCACACCGGCAGCCGTGATACACGCCCGATGGCTGCCCCCGGGCTACAACACCATCGTCAATGAGGGAGCGTCATGTCCCCGCGCGCGCAGGATACCGGCCATGCCGGCCGCTTTATTCAGATCGTGGCCTGCGTGGCCGCCATCTCGGGATTTCTCTACGGCTACGACACCGGCATCATCTCCGGCGCGCTGTTGCAGATCAGCGATGATTTTTCACTTGAACACCGCGGCCAGGAGATGGTGACCAGCGCCATTCTGGTCGGCGCCGTGATCGGCGCGCTGATCTGTGCCCGAGTCTCGCGCCGTCTGGGCCGGCGACTGACCATCATGATCGTGGCGGCCATCTTTGCCCTGGGCGCGCTGGGGGCCGCGTTTTCTCCCACAGCGCTGTGGCTGGGCGTGGCGCGTCTGGTGCTCGGCTTTGCCGTGGGCGGTGCCACTCAGGTCGTGCCGACCTATATTGCCGAACTGGCTCCGGCCGGGGTTCGCGGGCGCATGGTGACCTGGTTCAACGTCTCCATCGGCATCGGCATTCTGGCCGCCGCGCTGGTGGGCTCTTTCCTGCAGGATCTTTGGAGCTGGCGCGTCATGTTTGGCGTGGGGCTGGTGCCGGCCACCCTTTTGCTGATCAGCATGATCTGGCTGCCGGACAGCCCACGCTGGCTGGTGCGCCAGAGCCGTGAGGATGAGGCCCGCCAGGCCCTGGCGCGCGTACGGGAAGATCAGCGCGCCATCGAGAAGGAGATCGACGAGATCAAGCAGGTGCAGACCCGCGAGCAGCAGGAAGGCGGCTGGCGCGCCGTGCTCCATCCGAAGATGCGTCCGGCCCTGGTGGCCGGGCTGGGTGTGGCGGCCTTTACCCAGCTCTCGGGCATCGAGATGATGATCTACTACACCCCCACCTTTTTACGTGACGCCGGCTTTGGCGACAGCGCTGCGCTCTATTCGGCGCTGGGCGTAGCCGTGGTTTATCTGATCATGACCGTGGCCGGAAAGCTGGTGGTGGACCGGCTCGGCAGACGGCGACTGACGCTTTTGATGATGCCGGGGGCAGCGCTTGCCCTGCTCGTGCTGGGCGCGGTGTTTCGCCTGCATGAGGGCGGCGACGGTGCCAGCAGCTGGCTGATCGTGGCCTGCATTCTGGTCTTCATGATCTTCAATGCCGGCGGCATCCAGGTGGTGGGCTGGCTGATCGGCTCCGAGGTCTATCCGCTGGCGATTCGCGAGCAGGCCACCAGCCTGCATGCGGCAACGCTGTGGGGATCCAACCTGATTCTGACCGGCACGGCGCTGACCATGGTCAATGCACTCGGCACCGGCGGCGCGATGTGGTTTTACGCCGTGCTCAACGTGCTGGGCGTGCTGTTCGTATGGCGGCTGGTGCCGGAGACGAAGGGGCGAAGTCTCGAGCAGATCGAACAGAGCCTGCATGAAGGGCGCTTTCGTCCCGGACAGTGAGGTAAAAGTAGTGTCATGACCCTTGTGTTGCGCATGCTGACGCCGCTTCACACTCGCTCATGGATGCTGGCAAATGCTGACGTTTTGACACAGTCAGGCGCGCCCGATACGACTAAGGTAGTCCGTTTGTTGACTGCCTTGATCATCTGGAGACGCCCTACGCATGCGCCAACGCACTTTCCTGTCCGCGATCACGCTGTCTGTCGTCTGTTTTAGCGGCCAGGTGCTGGCCACGCAGATGCCGCCGGTGCCGGATCAGCGCCCCGGCCGTCTGGCTCAGGCCGAGCAGGCCCTGAGCGAACGCCTGTCGCAGGCGCCGTGGATGGATCAGTCCCGCACGCCGGACGAGCGCGCCCGCGCGGCACTGGCCGAGATGACCACCACCGAGAAGATGCAGCTTCTAGCCGGGGATTTTGCCGCCCCCATGGATGCGTCACAGCGGGTACGCGGCGCCATCGGTTCGGCCGGGTTTGTGCCGGGCGTCAGCCGGCTGGGCATTCCGGCCCAGCAGCAGACCGATGCCGATCTCGGCGTGACCAATCCGGGCTGGATCGACCCGGACCGCCAGGCCACTGCATTGCCCTCGGTGCTGGCCGCTGCCGCCACCTGGCAGCCGGCACTTTCTCGTCAGGGCGGCGAGATGATTGCCCGCGAGGCACGTCATTACGGCTTCAATGTGCTGCTGGGCGGTACCGCCGGACTGATACGCGACCCGCGTGCCGGGCGCAACTACGAGATGCCGGGGGAAGATCCATTGCTGTCGGGCCTGACAGCTGCCGCCAAGATCAACGGCATCGAAAGCCAGCACGTGATGTCGACCATCAAGCACTTTGCGATGAACGCTCAGGAGACCGGGCGGCACAAGCTGAGCGCCGATATCAGTGACCAGGCGCTGCAGGAGTCCGACCTGCTGTCGTTTCGCTATGCACTCGAACACAGCCATCCGGGCGCGGCGATGTGCGCCTATAACCGCGTCAACGGCGACTACGCCTGTCAGAACAACTACCTGCTCAATCAGGTGCTCAAGGACGAGTGGGGCTATCCGGGTTTTGTGATGTCCGACTGGGGCGCGGTCTATTCAGGCGCCCCTTCGGCCAATGCAGGGCTTGATCAGCAGTCGGCGGCCGAGGACTTTGACGGTGTGGTCTATTTTGGCGCCCTGCTGGAAAAGGCCGTTGAGCGTGGCGAGGTTTCCCGCGAGCGCATCGATGACATGGCCTTTCGTATTCTGCGCAGCACCTTCGCCTCCGGGCTGGTGGATCATCCACCCGCCGGTGAGCCCATTGATGAAAAGGCCAACGCCGACGTCGCCCAGACCATTGCCGAAAATGCGATGGTGCTTTTGAAAAATGATGACGACGTTCTGCCGCTGGACGGCGCGCGGGACAAGCGTATCAGCGTGACCGGGGCGCATGCCGACCGCGCCGTGATCGCCGGCGGGGGCTCGGCGGCGGTGGTGCCGATGGATGGTGACGCCCTGCCGGATCTCAATCCACCCAAGGGCGTCAACACCCAGCGGCTGTATCCAAAGTCCTCACCGCTGGGCGCCATCGGCCTGCACGCGCCCGAGTCGAAGGTGAGCTTCAGCGCCGGCAATGACATTGACGAGGCAGTGCGCCGGGCCCGTGAGAGCGACGTGGCCATAGTCTTTGCCCAGCAGTGGACCTCGGAGACCATGGACATGAACTCGCTGGCGCTTGAAGGCGAGCAGAATGCGCTGATTGAGGCCGTGGCGAAGGCCAACCCGCGCACGGTGGTGGTGCTGGAAACCGGCGGGCCGGTGGCCATGCCCTGGCGTGATGACGTTAAAGCCATTGTCGAGGCCTGGTATCCAGGCCAGCGTGGCGGCGAGGCGATCGCCAATGTGCTTTTCGGGCAGCACAATCCTTCGGGGCGCCTGCCGGTCACCTTCCCGCAAAATGACGAGCAGCTACCGCGGCCGCAGGTGCCGGGGCTCACCATCGGCAACAGCGCCTTTTTCGATGTCGACTACAACCGCGAAGGCGCCGACGTGGGCTATCGCTGGTTCGAGCGCGAAGGCAAAACGCCGCTGTATCCCTTCGGCCACGGGCTTTCCTACACCACCTTCGAGCGCCACGGGTTAAGGCTTGAGAAGCATGGTCAGAACGTGACCGCGCACTTCACGGTGACCAATACCGGTGATCGCGAAGGCCGCACCACGCCGCAGCTCTATGTGCACGCCCCCGATGGTTCCCCGGCGCGCCTGGGCGGCTGGAAGAGCCTTGAGCTTGCACCCGGCCAGTCCCGAGAGGTGAGTATCGAGATCGACCCCCGACAGTTCGCCCGCTATGACAGCAGCAAGCGTCAGTGGCAACTTGCCGGCGGCGACTATCGGGTGAGTCTGGCAGACTCGGCCACCGGGATTGACGAGACGCAGCGTGTGGCGCTGCCGACAGGGGTGGTCGCGATGGGGAAGCTCGCGCGCGACCCGGCGCCCTCTCCGGCATCGGATGAGCAGCGCGTGGCGGCCAACGAGGCAACACCCGGCAACGCGCCCTGATTCAGGCCGTTCCACCCCAGAAAACGCCCGCCACAAAAAACCGCCTCCCGACAGTGCCGGGAGGCGGTTTTCAGTGCTTAATCAAGGCGCTGTGACGCCCTAGTTGATGATCGCGCCACCGTTGATGTGCAGCGAGTGGCCGCTGATATAGGAGGCGTCCTTCGAGGCCAGAAAGACGTAGGCCGGGCCGAGTTCGCTGGGCTGACCGGCACGTCCCATCGGCATCCCCTCGCCGAGGGTTTCCATGTTGGTCGGATCAAAACGACCCATGGTGGAGGGCTGGATCGGTGTCCAGATCGGGCCCGGCGCAACTTCGTTGACGCGAATGCCTTCACCGACCAGCGACTCCGACAGCGAACGCGTAAAGCCCGTGATCGCGCCCTTGGTCGAGGTATAGGCCATCAGCATGGCATTGCCCACGAACGGGTTGATCGAGGTCGTGTTGATGATGCTGCCACCGGCCTTGAGGTGCGGGCGCACGGCCTTTGCCATATAGAAGTAGCCGTGAATGTTGACGTCAAAGGTGTAGCGCCATTCCTCATCGGGGACTTCGGTAATGTCCTGGCGCACCACCTGCTGAGCGGCATTGTTGACCAGAATATTGATCTCGCCGAATTCCTTTAACACCTGGTCAACGGCCTGCTGACAAAACGCGCTGTCGCTGACATCGCCACTGATCAGGAGCGCCTTGCGTCCTTCGGCTTCGATCAGACGTTTCGTCTCTTCGGCGTCCTGCTGCTCATCAAGATACATCACGGCCACATCGGCGCCTTCACGGGCAAAATGCACCGCCGCACTGCGACCGATGCCGCTGTCGCCACCGGTAATAATGGCCTTTTTACCCTCGAGCTTGCCGCTGCCGCGATAGTCATCGCGGATAATCTCGGGCGCCGGGGTCATTTCATGCTCAAGGCCCGGCTGACGATCCTGTGACTGTGCCGGAAACTGATCTGCCATGTTCGAAATCTCCCTTTTCAGCTGGTGCGGCGACAGGCGAGCGATACTGCTGCCCGCCCATCAGCGTGGGCAATCATGGTCACCCATGCAGAGACATGCGCTCTGCAATGCGACCCCTCCATCAGCCGTTGACGATCATGCCGCCATTGACGTGGATGGTCTGGCCGGTCACATAGCTGCTGTCGCGGCAGGCCAGATAGACATAGGCAGGCCCCAGCTCCGAGGGTTGACCGGCGCGCCCCATCGGCGACTGGCTGCCGAAGTCTTCGACCATCTCTTCGTCAAACTGCCCCATGGTAGAGGGGATCAGCGGCGTCCAGATCGGGCCGGGCGCGACCTGATTGACGCGGATGCCGTCACCGACACACATTTTGGAAAGTGCGCGGGTGAAACCGGCATTGGCACCCTTGGTGGTGGTGTAGGCCAGCAGGTTGGCATTGCCGGCAAAGGCGTTGACGGAGGTCGTATTGATCACCGCGCCCCTTGTCTCGCGCAGATGCGGGATAGCAGCCTTGGCCATGTAGAAATAGCCATGAATGTTGACGTCAAAGGTGCGGCGCCATTCTTCGTCCGAGGTCTCCTCGGGAAGATTGTGCAATACCTGCTGCGCGGCGTTGTTGACCAGCACGTCGAGCTTGCCGAAGGTGTCCACCACCTTTTGCACCGAGTCGCGGCAGAAGTCAGCATCGGCGACATCACCACTGATCAGCAGCGCTTTACGGCCTTCGGCCTCGATCATCTGCTTCGTGGTTTCGGCATCTTCATGTTCTTCCAGGTACATGACGGCCACATCAGCGCCTTCACGCGCGAAATGCACGGCAGCAGCGCGGCCGATGCCGCTGTCACCACCGGTGATGATGGCAACCATGTCCTGCATCTTGCCGCTGCCCTGGTAGTCGGCATGCATGAATTCAGCCGGCGGGGTCATCTCGCCTTCAACGCCGGGCTGATGGTCCTGCTTTTGCGGGGGAATCTGTTGTGCCATGACGCTATCTCCCTGTCACTGGTTGGCCTAAAGCCACATGTCATTGATGAATACGACCATCCGCTTCCTGCGCCAGTCGTATTCCGACGAATGTCTAAAGCGTAGACGCCTGGGCGCGCCCTGCAATCCACCCTTCGCTACAGGGCACTACATGCCGGCATGGCTAGAATGCTGACAGGATATCCAGCAAGCGTCTGATCACGTGATTGCCCAACGGGTTATCGAGGGCAATTTTTCAGCTCGCCAGGCTGGCAATCAGGCTAATGACACCGATTTTACTGACACCAGGAGAGCACCGGCATGACCCCGCAATTTGTGGATACCCATTGTCATTTCGATTTTCCGCCGTTTTGCGGTAATGAAACGCAAAGCCTGAAGCGAGCAGCGGACGCTGGCGTCGAGAAAATGATTGCGGTGGGCGTCGCGGCGGACCGCTTCGCAGGCGTCATGGCGCTGGCCGATCGTTTTGATCCGGTGTATGCCGCACTCGGCATTCACCCCATGGCCATCGGTGAGTTCAGGGAGGAACATCTGACGCAGCTGGAAACGTGGCTTGAAAAGCGTCCCGACAAGCTGGTGGCGATCGGCGAAATCGGGCTGGATCTTTTTATCGACAATCCACAGTTTGACCGTCAGGAAGCCCTGCTGGATGCCCAGCTGCGGCTGGCCCGCAAGCATGATTTACCGGTGATCCTGCATTCGCGGCGTACGCACGACAAGCTTGCGATGCACTTAAGACGTCTGGACCTGCCCAGGTGCGGCGTGGTGCACGGCTTTGCCGGCAGCGAGCAGCAGGCGCAGGCCTTTATCAAGGCGGGGTATTTTATTGGCGTGGGCGGCACCATGACCTATGAGCGCGCTACCAAGACCCGCCGCACGCTTTCCCGTCTGCCGCTGTCGTCACTGCTGCTGGAAACCGATTCACCGGACATGCCCGTACAGGGGTTTCAGGGCGAGCCCAATCGCCCCGAGCGGATCAGGAACATCTGGCAGAGTCTGTGCGCCATTCGTGACGAGTCGCCACAGGAAATTGCCGAAACCATTCGTGATAACAGCCGTCGGCTGTTTCGTATCTAAAGGCACAGCGTTATTACGTAATAATTTTTATCATTTAATAAAATTACATTAGATTAAAATTTAATCAGAACACAAAATGCATAACTTGCCCTGCATATGGCACGCCGGATAATACGCCCAAGGGAAAATATTGCCCCTATGGGACGATGAACCCGTATTTTTACAACAAGAAGGGCCATGAATGGTAAATCACGCCATCATCGGCGAAGTTGTTGGCATTACCGTCGCTTCTGAAGGCAAGGGTACGCTACCCAGCACACCAGCCATTTATCAGGTAGAAGGCTTTCATTACGAGACACTGAGACATGTGGATAGCCATAAAAAAGCCCGCACCACGGAATGTGGCACGGGCGAAAGATAACTTGGCGTAAAATTTACCGTAATATTACGTATTAAGGATAACGCCACCGTTGAGGTGAATGGTCTGTCCATTCATGTAGGAAGACTCTTCGCTTGCCAGGTAGACATAGGCCGGCCCCATCTCGCTGGGCTGGCCGGCACGCTGCATGGGTACCTGCTGGCCGAAGCTTTCCACCTTTTCTTCATCCATGGTGGCCGGAATCAGCGGGGTCCAGACCGGTCCGGGCGCGACGGCGTTGACACGAATACCGCGTTCAACCAGCGACATGGCCATCGAGCGCATGAAGCCCTGGATCGCGCCCTTGGTGGCGGTGTAGTCGATCAGCGTATCGTTGCCCTTGAAGGCATTGATAGAGGAGGTCTCGATAATGCTGTCGCCCTCCTTCAGGTGCGCCAGCGCATACTTGACCGTGTAGAAGTGGCTGAAGATGTTGGTGCGAAAGGTGCGCTCGATCTGCTCATCGGGAATTTTGGTGATGTCATCCCAGTCGTGCTGCTCGGCGGCGTTATTGACTAGGATGTTAAGCCCACCCAGCTCACTGACGGTTTTTTCGATCATCTCACGGCAGAAGTCTGCACTGCCGACATCGCCCTTGAGTACCAGACAGCGCTGCCCTTCGGCCTCGACCAGCGTACGGGTATCCTCGGCGTCGCGGTCTTCTTCGAGATAGTTGATCGCCACATCGGCGCCTTCACGAGCATAGTGCACGGCGACCGCGCGACCGATACCGCTGTCGCCGCCGGTAATCAGGGCAACCTTGCCCTTGAGCTTGCCGGTGCCCTGATAACTCTCCCGGATATATTCGGGCTTCGGGGTCATGCTGTATTCATCACCCGGCTGTGACTGGGGTGCATCGGTTGAATTGGCCACTGTTCAAACTCCTTTTGAAACATGGATTAACTCTTGCGCCGCAGACTGCCCGGCGCGCGTCTCTCCAAGCGTAGAGCGCTCTGTAAAGCGTTCAAGGAGGGTTTGATAAAAGGGACTGACTGGCGCGTTTGCACCGCCCCTTTCAGCAGGTCTTCAATAGGCCAGCGGCGAAAATACCGACCAGCCAATACGCTCGCTGAGCCTTTCCAGTACCGCCATGCCCACCAGTGAATTGCCGCTGGCATTGAGCGCCGGCGACCATACACAAATGCTGTAACGCCCCGGCACCACGGCGACGATACCGCCGCCCACGCCGCTTTTGCCGGGCAGCCCCACGCGATAGGCAAAGTTGCCCGCCTCGTCATACAGCCCGCTGGTGGCCATGATGGCGTTGACCTGCTGGTTCTGACGCGGCGTTAAAATGACTTCATCGCTGTGCAGGCAGCGCCCACCGTTGGCCAGAAACGAGACACCGCGCACCAGATCCACACAGCTCGCCGTCAGCGCACAGTGGTGGAAGTAGCTTTTGAGCACCGCGTCCACGTCATTGTGAAAGTTGCCAAATGACTGCATGAGATAGGCCATGGCCGCATTGCGTGCCCGGTACTGGTATTCGGAATCCGCCACGACCCGATCGGAAATGATATGCACGTTGTCGGTCAGCCGGCGCACGAGATCGCGCATGGACAGGATCGGCGCGGCGTAGCGTGACTGGTTGATATCAGCGATGACCAGGGCGCCTGCATTGATGAAGGGATTGCGCGGGCGGCCCTTTTCAAACTCGAGCTGCACCATCGAGTTGAAGGCCTGGCCCGAGGGTTCATGCCCCAGCCGCTCCCAGAGGCTTTCCCCGGTATGCGAGATGGCCTGCACCAGGCTGAACACCTTGGAAATACTCTGGATCGAAAAGGGTGTATCGGCATCGCCGGCCTGATGAAGCACACCGTCGGTGCCCAGCATGGCAATGCCGAGCTGGTGGGGATCAACTCCTGCCAGCGCCGGGATATAGCTTGCCACATGCCCCTGACCGAGCAGTGGACGCACCTCATCGAGAATGGATTCCAGCAGTGCCTGCATGTGTAATGACCGTCCTGACACGGGGCTGTCGCCCTGATGGAAAAAGCGTGCGCAGTGTATCGCGCTGACCGGTCCTCGCCCATCCCGAAGGGCCACGGCAGCTTCCGGTGAAGACACGGGCCCTGTCGCGCTACACTAGCGCACGTCTTCGCCCCACAGCGCCGGCTGTGGCGGTATTCCTCCTCGACCCAGCCAGAGGCGAGTGCCATGAGTGCCCATCTGTTGTCCGTTGATAATTTGTCCCGCGATTATGTCGATCACCTCTTTGATGTCGCGCGGCGCATGGAACCCATCGCCCAGCGCCGCCAGATCACGCGGGTGCTGGAAGGCGCCGTGCTGGGCAATCTCTTTTTCGAGGCCAGTACCCGTACGCGCATGAGCTTTCACTCGGCCTTCAGCCGGCTGGGTGGCAGCGTCTGCGACACCACCGGTTTTACCTTCTCCTCGATGGCCAAGGGCGAGTCGCTTTACGACACCAGCCGCGTGATCAGCGGCTATGTCGATGCCATTGTCATGCGCCACCCGGATCTGGGCTCGGTGGCCGAGTTTGCTGCCGCCACCCACGTGCCGGTCATCAACGGCGGCGACGGCCCGGGCGAGCATCCAAGCCAGGCCCTGCTGGATCTCTATACCATCAACAAGGAGTTCGAGCGCCTGGGCAAGCAACTGGCCGGCGCACATCTGCTGCTGACCGGCGATCTCAGGTACGGACGCACCGTCCATTCCCTGCTGAAGCTGCTGTCGCTCTATCCGCCGATGCAGATCACGCTGGTGTCACCGCCGGGGCTCGAGATGCCCCTTGAGCTGATCGATCGGGCCGAAAACGCCGGCCACCGGGTGCATCAGCGCGATACGCTGCAGTTTGACTACAGCGACGTGGACGTGGTCTATGCCACGCGGATCCAGAAGGAGCGCTTTACCCAGGAGATGGTGGAAGGCTTTAGTCTATCGAGTGATTTCAGCGTTGATCGCGCCTTTCTGGATCAGCGCTGCAGTGCCCATACCATTGTGATGCACCCGCTGCCGCGCGACAGCCGCCCCGGGGCGAATGATCTCAACGTGGACCTCAACGACGATTCGAGGCTGGCCATCTTTCGCCAGACCGACAACGGCATCCCGGTGCGCATGGCGATCTTTGCCACGCTCATGGGCGTGGCCGACAGCTTTGATCGCAATCTGCGGGAGGTGGGCTGGCAGGCGCCACAGAAGATCGGCGTCAATGATGCTGATTTCGCCACCCTGAAGTAAGCAGTCACTTGCGCTTCAGAGCAGCCAGATAAAGCGATACAAGTCAGCGCGGCGCGGGGATATCAAGCCGCGCGCCACCGGCCTGCTGCGCGAACCAGCCACTCAGGATCAGCTCGGCGGCAATGCCGTCGACGCCTTCCTGGCGGTAGTTGCCCTTGTGCCCGGCCTCGCGGGCAATCGCCTTGGCGGCGCGCGTCGTACCGCGCTCATCGAACATTTCCAGCGGTTTGCCAAAGCGCCCGTGCAGCCGTTTGCCGAACTTGCGCGCGCGCAGGCTCATCTCGGACTCGGTATCGTCCATGTTCAGCGGTAGCCCGACCACAAAAAGATCAGGCTGCCACTCCTCGATCAGGCGGGTAATCACATCCCAGTCGGGAATGCCGTCACGCGCTGTCAAGGGATCCAGCGCCGTGGCGCTGCCCAGCAGTTCGTTGCCGACCGCCACGCCAATGCGACGTACACCGAAATCAAAGGCCAGCACCAGCCGCTGACCGGGCATCTCAGCCATGGCCGGCCTCACGCGAGAGCAGGCTTAGATCAACGCCCAGATGGCCTGCGGCAGTTTCCAGCCGGGCCGGCGCGGGCGTTTTGAAGATCACCTCATCGCTGGCCTCCACGGTCAGCCAGGTGTTGTCCTTGATCTCCTGGGCCAGTTGATCGGGCTCCCAGCCCACGCAGCCCAGACAGATCAGAAACTGCTCGGGGCCGCGGCCGGCCGCGATCGCGTGCAGAATGTCCATCGACGTGGTCAGTGCCCGGTTCTCGCCGGTGCGAATGCTGGAATCCCAGTGCTCGGGGCTGCCGGAGTGCAGGATAAAGCCGCGTTCCCGGTGCACCGGACCGCCGTTGAGTACCGGTGTGGCCAGGGCCTGGCACTCGCTGACATCGATTTCGAGCTGTTCGAACAGCGCCTCCAGCGTCAGCTCCATGGGCTGATTGATCATCAATCCCAGAGTGCCGTTGTCATCATGGTCGCAGATGTAGGTCAGCGAGCCCGCGAAGTTTTCATCATCAAGATGGGGCATCGCCATGAGGAAGTGATCGCGTAAGCCTTGCATGGGCCTCCTGAGGTTTAACGCAAGCGTGCGCCCCTGCCGGCAGGCAGAAGCGCGTATCGATGGGGTCATGCAGATGACGGCGCCTGCCGTCACCCGTGCGCCAGCAGCGCTGATGCGCGCATGGTAACACTCCCATACCGGTGTGACGTCACAACTCAGGTGAAGCGCCGCTCAATCGCATCCATCAGCATGCCGGCAATATCGGTGCCCTTCTGGGCATCAATTTCACGCACGCAGGTGGGGCTGGTGACGTTGATCTCGGTGATGTAGTCACCGATGACATCAAGGCCGACAAAGATCAGGCCCAGCGACTTGATGGAGTCCTTGACCTGATCGACCAGCCAGTAGTCACGCTCGGTCAGCTCGCGGGCCTCGCCGCGACCGCCGGCCGCCAGATTGCCACGTACCTCACCGGCCGAGGGAATGCGTGCCAGGCCATAAGGCACCGGCTCGCCATCGATCAGCAGGATGCGGGTATCGCCCTGTTTGATCTCGGGAATATAGCGCTGCGCCATGATCTGCTCGGTGCCGCGCTGAGTGAGCTGCTCGATAACCGCGCCGATGTTGCGACCGTCCGGGGCGATATGAAAGATACCGGTGCCGCCCATGCCATCGAGTGGCTTGAAGATGGTATCGCCCTGCTCGGCGTGGAACTCGCGCAGGACACGGTCATTGGAGGAGACGATGCTGGGCACCAGACACTGGGGGAACTGCTGGGCGTAGAGCTTCTCGTTGCAGGTCAACAGCGCCCGGGTCGGATTGACTACCAGCACGCCCTCGCGTTCGGCAAACCCCAGCAAGTGCACGGCATTGGTAAAATTGACGTCCACCGGCGGGTCCTGGCGCATCAGGATCACGTCCATGTCGGCCAGCGGTCCGGCCTCGACCTCTCCGAGCGTGTAGTAATGCGCCGGGTCGTTTTCGAACACGTCAAGTGCACGCAGACGCCCCATGGCGCGCCCGTCCTTGAGATAAAGATCGCCGGGTTCGAGATAGTAAAGCGTATGGCCCCGCCGTTTGGCCGCCCACAGCATTGCCAGCGTCGAATCCTTTTTCCAGGCGATATTGGCAATGGGGTCCATGACCACTGCGATCTTCAATGCACGTTCACTCATTTAAAACTCCAGAACACGGCCGTGTGATGTTATGGCGGCCGCCAATGGCGTCAGTATGACGCAAGCCCCATTCTTCGACCAGGGCTGAACCTGCTGTGTCCATGTACGCAGGGTTATCCTTTTCAATCGCTGACATGGCCGGAAACTATCAGGGCAACCCGTGCAAGCGACTAGACTTTCGCAGGACAGGACATCGCTGGATGGCGATGCTCAGGCTTTTATCAGGGAGGAACCCCATGCCAACACTTTTCGAGCCTTTTGACCTTGCCGGCATTCGCTTGGACAACCGCATCGTCATGGCTCCCATGACGCGTTCGCGGGCTCCCGACGACATCCCCACCGAACTGGGCGCCCTTTATTACCGCCAGCGGGCCAGTGCCGGGTTGACCATCTCCGAGGGCACGCCGGTCTCGCGTCAGGGCACGGGCTATCTCTATAACCCCGGCATCTATGGACCGGATCAGATCGCAGGCTGGCAAAAGGCCACGCGCGCCGTGCATGAGCGTGGCGGGGTCTTCTTTGCCCAGATCTGGCACGTCGGGCGCGTGTCGCATACCACCGTGCAGATCGCCGGTGCCGCGCCCGTAGGCCCGAGCGACAAGCCCGGCGGCATGGCGTTTGGCTATAACGAGCAGGGCACCCCCGACATGCTCAAGGCCAGCACGCCGCGCCGACTCGAGACGAATGAAGTGCGCGATATCGTGCGTGACTTCGCCCAGGCGGCCGTCAATGCGCGCGAAGCCGGTTTTGATGGCGTCGAAATTCACGGTGCCAACGGCTACCTCTTCGAGCAGTTTTTGAACCCCGGCGTCAATGACCGCGATGATCAGTACGGCGGCTCGCGTGAAAACCGCTGTCGTCTGCTGATCGAAGTCGTCGATGAGGTCAGCCAGCTCATTGGCGCCCATCGTGTTGGCGTGCGTCTGTCGCCACATGGCACGCTCTTTGACATGCCGGAATACGACGACAACGGCGAGACCTATCTGCATCTGGCGCGTGAATTCAACAAGCGCGGTCTCTCCTACGTCCATCTGCATGATCAGGGTGGCCAGGGCATGGACCCGATGCCACGCGAGTATCTGAAGCGCTTTCGTGAGGTGTATGAGGGTAATCTGCTGCTGGCCGGCAATCTGGATCAGGCAGAAGCCGAGAAGCTGGTCAGTGAAGGCACCATCGATCTGCCGGTTTTCGGTCGCGTTTATACCTCGAATCCGGACCTGGTCGAGCGGATGAAAAACGGCTGGCCGCTGGCCGACTTTGACCCGTCGACCTTCTACGGTGGCGATGCCCGCGGCTATATCGACTTCCCGACGTACCAGGAAGAGCAGGAGCGTCAGGCGCGCCAGAAGCTGATCGACGAGAAAAGCTGATCGGCTCGCCTCTGATCCTCCACACATGAAAAAGCCCCGGCATGGCCGGGGCTTTTTGTCGTCTGTCGCCTGTCATGTGAACGCCCGAGCGCAAGCAGGTCCTTACGCTCGGATGATGACTACTTCTTCTTGCGCCCCAGGCGGCTGAGCCAGTTGGTATTGGCCAGATCCATCACCTCATCACCACGACCGCTCATCACCGCCCGCAGCATGTAGAGGCTAAAGCCCTTCGCCTGAGCGGCCTCGATGGTCGGCGGCATGGACAGCTCCTGTTTGGCCACCTTCACATCAACGATGACCGGGCCATCGTGAGCAAAGGCCTCTTCAAGCGCGCCATCAAGCTGCTCGGAACTTGAGACCGTCAATCCCTTGATCCCCATTGCCTCGGCCAGACGGGCGTAATCGGCGCTGGGCAGGTTGGTGACCTCATCCACATAGCCTGCCGCCTTCATCTCCATGGCCACGAAGCCAAGGGTCGCATTGTTGTAGACGATCACCTTGACGGGCAGCTGCTGCTCGGCCAGCGTCATCAGATCGCCCATCAGCATGTTGATGCCGCCATCACCGGACAGCGATATCACCTGACGCCCGGGCTGGGCCGCCTGAGCGCCCATTGCCTGAGGCATGGCCGTGGCCATTGAGCCGTGCATGAAGGAGCCGGTCAGGCGACGCTTGCCGTTCATCTTCAGATAGCGCGCCGCCCAGACGGTAGGCGTGCCCACCTCGGCGGTAAACCAGGCATCCTCGGCCGCCAGCGCGCTGATGCGGGCAGTCAGATACTGCGGATGCAGCGGCTTGCCTTCAGCGGCCGGCACGGCCAGCTCATCAAGATCCGCGCGTGCCTTTTGATAGTGGGCCTGCGCCTTGTCGAGAAAGGCGCGGTCGGTTTTTTCCTCAAGACGCGGTAAAAGCGCTTCAAGGCTTGCCTTCACATCGCCGACCAGCCCCTTGAGCAGCGTGCTGCGCCGCCCCAGATGCCCGGGGCGCAGATCAATCTGGACGATGCGGCCGTGCTCGGGGAAGAAGTCCCGGTAGGGGAAATTGGTCCCCAGCATGATCAGAAAGTCACACTCCTTGAGGGTGTGATAGCCCGAACTGAAACCGATCAGGCCGGTCATGCCCACATCGTAGGGATTGTCGTACTCAAGGTGCGACTTGCCACGCAGCGCATGCACGATGGGCGCCTTGAGCCGCTCGGCCAGTGCAATCACCTCATCATGGGCACCGGCACAACCCGCACCGCAGAGCATCGCCACCTGTTTGCTGTCGTTGAGCAGCTCGGCCAGTTCATCAAGCTCGGGCTCGGGCGGCACCGAGACAGGCGCCACCGGCGCGCTCCACTGCATCTTCTGCTCGACGGCAGGCGAGAGCGCCACGTCACCGGAGATGACAATCACCGCCACGCTTTTTTCCAGAATGGCCGTGCGCATGGCGGTTTCAATCACGCGCTGCGCCTGAGCAGGCGTGGAGATCAGTTCGCAGTAGTCACTGCACTCCTTGAAAAGCTGCTCCGGGTGGGTCTCCTGAAAATAGCCCAGGCCCACTTCGCTGGAGGGAATCTGGGCGGCGATGGCCAGCATCGGCGTTTTTGCCCGCTGGGCCTCGAAAAGCCCGTTGATCAGATGGGTATTGCCGGGCCCGCAGGAGCCGGCGCATACGGTCAGTCCATTGCGCGCCTCGGCCTCGCCGCTGGCGGCGAGTGCCGCGACTTCTTCATGGCGTACGCCCCGCCAGGTGATGGCGTCCTGCTGGCGCAGGCTTTCGGTCAATCCGTTAAGGGAGTCTCCCGGCAGACCCCAGATATTCTCGACACCGGCGCGCGAAAGCGTGCGCACCAGCATATCGGCAACGCTATAGTCGGCCATGAAACACTCCCTGTTGTGGCGGATGGGCAATGGCGTAGGGCACGCCTGCCAATGGTTGGATGCTGGCTCAAGTACAGACGTTCACGACCACTTGTGCCAATACACAGGCGCTATAGGCGTCGAAGCAGGTGGGGTACAAGGCGAGAATATCTTCGAATACGTTCCGTTGCGGTACGTACCCGAAGACAGGGAGGAGATCTCACGGCAGCAGGCGCTCAGCGCTCAGGCAAAATCGCCAAAGCGCGCCTGCAACAGCGAAAGCGCCACGATCGGGGCGGTTTCCATGCGCAGAATGCGCGGTCCGATGATCCACGACATGAACTGATGCGCGTGAGCACTGGCCACTTCACTGTCGCTCAGTCCCCCTTCGGGGCCGATCAGCAGCGCCGCGCTTTCAGGGGCTGCATCACTCATGGGCGCGGTGGCGCCGTAGGGATGCAATACCAGCCTGAGCGGCTCATCACGCGCCTGCAACCAGTCACTCAACGACGTGGGCGGATGGATCACGGGCACGGTGGCACGACCACACTGCTCGCAGGCATTCACGGCCACGGCCTGCCAGTGATCGCGCTTTTTCTGCGCCCGCTCACTCTTGAGCCGCACATCGCCAAACTCGGTATACAACGGCGTGATGGCGGCCACGCCCAGCTCGACCGACTTCTGGATGGCAAAATCCATCCGGTCGCCCTTGCCGACCGCCAGCCCCAGATGCACCGCCAGCGGTGACTCGGGCAGCGCCGGCTGACGCTCCCCAAGGGTAACCTGCACATCGCCGCGCTTTGAAATGGCCGCGATGTGAGCGGTCACTTCACTGCCCTTGCCGTCAAAGAGCGCCAGCAGATCACCCTCTCGGCGACGCATGACGCGTGCCACATGATGGGCAGCGGCGTCGGGCAGTCTTAAAGTGGCGCCGGGTTTGAGCGCCTGAGGAACGTAAATGCGCATGGAATTACTCGCGACCTCGCCGCATCAGGCGTCGGCCTGCGGCGTGCCCTGCTGTTTCTGGGCATAGATCGCATCAAAGTTGACCGGGGAAAGCATCAGCGCCGGGAAGGTGCCTCGACCGACCAGGTTGTCGATGCACTCACGCGCGTAGGGGAACAGCACGTTGGGGCAGAAAGCGCCCAGGGTGTGGTCAAGCTGGGCATCGCTGAGCCCCGAAATGGCGAAAAGGCCCGCCTGCTGGACTTCGGCCAGAAACGCCGTGGACTCTTCATCACCGTTGTAGACGTGAGCGGTCACACGAACACTGACCTCATAGACACCTTCACCGATCTGCCGGTGATCGTTGTCGACATCAAGCTTGACCCGCGGCTTGAACTGCTGCTGAAAGATCGCCGGCGAGTTGGGCGCCTCAAAGGAGATGTCCTTGACGTAGATGCGCTGCAGCGCGAACTGGATATTGGCCTGCTCACTGGTGGCGTTGTTGTCTGACATGCTCGTTTCCCGGTCTGTGAGTAAGTAATAACTGTTGCTTGAAGCCAGTAAGAACTATTGCTTGAAGCCAGCAAGCACCATCGCTTGAAGAGGTTACATCAGCGTGTCACAACGGGCAGGCCGTCGGCCACCCACTGTGCATGACCACCCTTGAGTCGACGGGCGCCGGCAAAGCCTGCCTTGTGCAGCTTCGTGACGACACTTCCGCCGTGCTGGCCCATCTTGTCGACCACGATGATCGGCTTGTCCCTGTGCTTTTCAAGGCGCTGCATGTTGGTATCAAGCTTGCCGGCAGGCACGTTGACGGCGCCGGCGATATGGCCTGCCTTGAACTCCTTGATCTCGCGCACATCAAGGACCATGGCATCCTCGCGGTTGATCAGGTTGGTCGCCTCACCGCTGCTGACACCACCGGACGCACTGCGCCTGGATTCAAAGGCCAGCCAGGCCAGCAATACCACAACAAAGGCACCTACCAGCAAGGGGTGATTCTGGGCAAACTCCAGCAGCTGATCGATCATGGAAATTATCTTGACCCCGGTCGTTTAAAATGGCTCGGCGCGCGGTCATGCCTGGTCTACCCTGCGAGTTCGGGGAAGCCGCCCGGCAGCTGGAATCCGGCGCGCGCCCAGTATACACAAGCACCCGGCCGTCGTCCGTCCCCGATGATCAATGCTGGCATGCACCGGCTGGGTTATGATGACCACCATTTCGACGCCCTGATAGCGCCGCTTGCTGCGTGAGCACGCCAGCAGCGCAACCCGGTATCGGGGCTTACATGTACGTGTTCCCGAGGCGAAATCATGTCCACATCGCAGCAACCACGTCCCGTCGCCCTGCTGATTCTCGATGGCTATGGCCACAACCCGGACTCGGCCAACAACGCCGTGGCCGCCGCCAACACTCCGGTCATGGATCGGCTGCAGGCAGACTACCCCCACACCCTGATCAATACCGACGGCGAAAACGTCGGTCTGCCCGATGGGCAGATGGGCAACTCCGAGGTGGGCCACATGAACCTGGGGGCCGGGCGCGTCGTCTATCAGAGCCTGACCCGCATCTCCAAGGCGATTCGTGATGACGAGCTGGGCGACAATACCGCCCTGACCGATGCCATCGACGCTGCCGTCAAAGACGATCGGGCCGTCCACGTGCTGGGGCTGCTCTCCCCGGGCGGTGTCCACAGCCATGAAGACCATGTACTGGCGCTGGCCGAGCTGGCCCAGGCGCGCGGTGCGAAGCGTGTCTATATCCACGCCTTCCTCGACGGCCGTGACACCGCCCCCCAGAGCGCGCTGGACAGCCTGCTGCGGGCTGACGCCCTGCTGCGCCAGATGGGCGTGGGTCGAGTCGCCTCGATGATCGGACGCTTTTACGCCATGGACCGTGACAACCGCTGGGACCGCGTTCAGGCCGCCTGGCAGCTGCTGGTCAACGGCGAGGGTGAGCATGTCGAAAGCGATGTCGAGCAGGCCCTTCAGGCAGCCTACGATCGGGATGAAACCGACGAGTTCGTGACCGCCACCAGTCTGCGCGAGAGTGATGATGACCGGGTCACCATTCAGGATGGCGATGCGGTGCTGTTTGCCAACTTCCGCGCTGACCGTGCCCGCGAGATTGCCCACGCACTGGTCGATGCAAGCTTTGACGGCTTCAAGCGTGATCGCACGCCGAAGATGCATTTCGTGTCCATGACCCAGTATTCCGATGACCTGGGTGTACCGGTGGCCTTTGCTCCGGGCGATCTGCCCAACACGCTTGGCGAATATGTCGCCTCAAAGGGGCTGACCCAGCTGCGCATCGCCGAGACCGAGAAATACGCCCACGTGACGTTTTTCTTCTCCGGCGGCCGCGAGGAGACCTATGACGGTGAAGAGCGCATCCTGGTCGACTCCCCGCGCGACGTGAAAACCTACGATGAAAAGCCCGAAATGAGCGCCTTCGAGGTTACCGACAAACTGGTCGAAGCGATCGATTCCGGGCGCTTTGATCTGGTGGTATGCAACTACGCCAACGGCGACATGGTCGGCCACAGCGGCGATCTGGCCGCAGCCACGAAGGCCATCGAGGCCGTGGATGAGTGCCTGGGACGTGTGGTCGAGGCGATCGAGCGCGCCGGCGGCGAGTGCCTGGTCACGGCCGATCACGGCAATGCCGAACAGATGGTGGACCCCGATACCGGCAAGCCGCAGACCGCTCATACCACCTTCCAGGTACCACTGGTGTACGTCAGCCAGCGCAAGGCCTCGCTCTCTGAAGGCGGACGTCTTTGCGATATCGCCCCGACACTGCTGGCCATGATGGGCCAGACGCCTCCGGAAGAGATGACCGGTCGTGTGCTGATCGACCATCAGTAATCGGAGCCTTTCGGTGTCATTCACACTCCACCGGCCTGCGGGCCGGTTTTGGCTGCTGGCATTGACGCTGGGACTGGCAGCGCCTTCGGGCGCTGCCAGCCTGGATACCTCAAAGGCCGAGCTGGACAACATTCGTCAGAGCATTCAGCAGGCCCAGCGCCAGCTTGAAAAAACCGATGCCCAGCGCGGCAGCGCTCAGGAAGAGCTCGAGCAGGCCGAAAAGGCGCTGGCCGATACCCACCGCCGGCTGGAGACGCTGGGGCGGGCTCGCAATGAAACCACCGATGCGCTGGAAGCCCTTGATGAACGCCAGCAGACCCTGACCGTACAGCGTGATGCGCAGCAAAAGGCGCTCGCCGAGCAGGTCAGAGCCCTGTACAAGCTGGGCGAGCAGCCGCGCCTGAAGCTCTTGCTGGATAATCAGGACCCCGGCGAGATCGATCGTTTCCAGCACTATCTCAACCGACTCAACGAGGCTCGCGCCGAGCAGCTCGCGCGTCTTGAATCCCTCAACACGCAGCTTCAGGACAACCGCGCCCAGACCCTTGAGCAGCAACACACCCTGGATCAATTGCAGGACGAGCTGAAAGCCCGCCAGCAGACGCTCGATGAACAGCGACAGGAACGTGAAACGGCGCTGGCACGGCTGGAAGCGCGCTATCAGAGCGGCCAGCGCAACCTGCAGGGGCTTGAATCCGATCGTGCCGAGGCCGAAAAGATGGTCAGCCGTATCGAACGAGAGCTGACACGTGCCCGCGAGCAGCGCCAGGCGCGCGAACAGGCCGAACGCGAGCGTCAGGCCCGGGAGACCAAAAGACAAACCCAGGCGCGCAAGGACACCAGACCGCAGGATGACGGGTTGAGCAGCGACGAAATGAGCGCCCGCCCTGACAACGCCCAGAGCGTGCCTACCCGACGCACCGACCCGGCAGCCGAGCGGCACGCCGAAGCACGCCAGACGGTAACGCATCAGAGCGCCAGCGGCGCGCGCAGTTCCCGATGGCCGGTCAACGGCTCGGTAATATCAAGCTACGGCAGCGGTGACGGCCTGAACAAGAACGGCGTCGTGATTGGCGCACCCGCAGGCACGCCGATTTACGCTGCCTCGAAAGGTCAGGTCGTGTTTGCCGACTGGATGCGCGGATTTGGTTATCTGGTGATCATCGATCATGGTGGCATACTGTCACTTTATGCTCACCAGCAACGTCTGGCCGTGGCGGCAGGAGATCGTGTCGAACGCGGTGCGACACTGGGCTATGTCGGAGACACCGGCGGCCTCTCGCGCCCGGCGCTGTATTTTGAGGTACGCCGCGGCGGCAAGGCCATCAATCCGCAGAGCTGGCTGGCGTCACGCTAGCATGGCGTACGCTTCACCCATTGAAGGTATCGGGCGCGTTATCGCCCGTGTCATCCGCTGAAGGAGTTTGCATGTTGCTGCGCCATGTCGCCACAACACTTGCCCTGTCATCAGCCCTGCTGCTGACGCTGCCGGCCACTGCCGCCGAACCGACCACCGAGGCGGCCACGCCCGACAGCGCGCCGCAGGACGCGCCAGACACGCCCTCCGGAGAGGCTGCGTCCAGCGATGCCAGCGGTGATGAACTGCCCCAGGGCCTGCCGCTGGAAGACATTCAGGCGCTGGCGCAGGTCTTTGAACGCATCAAGCAGGCCTACGTCGATGACGTTGATGATCGTACGCTGTTGCGCAACGCCATGCGCGGCATGCTGGAAGGGCTCGACCCTCACTCGAACTATCTCGACGAGGACGCCTTTCGCACGCTCCATGAGATGACCGAGGGTGAGTTCGGCGGCATCGGCATTGAGGTCGGCCAGGAAAATAACCAGCTGATGGTAATCTCGCCGATCGACAATACACCGGCCTCAAAGGCCGGCCTTCAGCCACGTGATCTGATTATCGAGATCGATGGCAAGAGCACGGATGGCATGTCGCTGGAGGAAGCTGTCGGCATGATGCGTGGTGAACCCGGCAGCAGCATCGAGCTGACCCTGCTGCGCGAAGGGGAAGACGCGCCGGTGGAGGTCAGCCTTGAGCGTGCCAATATTCAGGCCGCCAGCGTTAGTTCGCGCATGCTGTCACCGGGCTATGGCTACCTGCGCATCAGCCAGTTCCAGGAAAACACGGCCCAGGAGACCAGTGAGGCCATCCAGGCGCTGCAAAAGGAGGCAGGTGATGACGGCCTGTCCGGCGTGATTCTGGATCTGCGCAACAACCCCGGCGGCCTGCTGGACGGTGCCGTCAGCGTATCGGATCTGTTCCTCGACAGCGGCCTGGTGGTCTACACCAAAGGACGCCTGCAGGACTCGGACCTGACGTTTGAGGCGCACGCCGACACGGCCCTGCCCAAAACGCCCATGGTCGTGTTGATCAATGGCGGCAGCGCCTCGGCCGCCGAGATCGTGGCCGGCGCCCTGCAGGACCATCATCGCGCCGTGATTCTGGGCACCGAAAGTTTCGGCAAGGGCTCGGTACAGTCGGTCATGCCGCTGGATGACAATACCGGTATCAAGCTGACCACTGCGCTTTACTACACCCCGGGCGGGCGCTCCATTCAGGCCGAGGGCATTGCCCCGGATGTCACGGTGCAGCGCGGTCGGCTGGAGCTCGAAAAGAGCGGGTTTGAAATTCGCGAGGCCAACCTGCGCGGGCACCTGCAAAATGCCCGTGGCGAGCGCGAGCAAGAGCAGCTGCCCGACTCCCCCATTGCCGCCGACGACTATCAACTGGGCGAGGCGCTCAATTTATTGCGTGGCATCAACGTGTTTCAACAGCCCGGCATGCGCCGGCACGAGGCGCCTTCAGCGACGGACGACACGGCATCAACCGATGACAGTACGGGCACCGATAACGCACCGGCTTCCACGGATCAGTAAAAAGCGTCTACGCTGATGAGGCAACGTAACAACGCCATCCGCCTTGACAGGGAGTAGTACACATGAAGAAAGGAATGACGATGGGCGCGCTGGCCGCTGCCATTATGCTGGCAGCAGGCTGTTCCTCCTCCGGCGGTGCGCCTGAAAACAGCGGCGCCTCGCAGGGCGGCCAGAGCGGTATGTCACAGTCCGGCCAGAGCGGCATGTCACAGGGTAGCGGCGCTTCGCAGAGCGGCGGCGGCAGCATGTCGACCCAGCCCGGCGCCAGCGAGACCCCGACGGGTACCGGCAACGGTGGCAGCACAGGCACCTCTCCGGGCGGTGGTATCGACAGCAACAATGACACCATGCCCAGCAATACCCAGTCCGGCATGTAAGATTGCCGCACGCTAATCCAAAAGGCCCGCCCATCGGCGGGCCTTTTTTGTGCCACGTGAAACATGACCGCCTGTCGATCAGGCAGTCATTTTGTCAGACCGCGCTTACGTGCATGGCACGGGGTAAATCACTGCGCTGACCCATCGCCTGCTGGATCAGCAGACGACGCGCCCAGGGCCAGCGACCGGTCGTGGTCAGCCCCTGATTGCGCAGGACGCGTACCAGCGGCCAGGAGGTACCAAACCCGATGCGAAAGGCATCCATGGCCATCAGCATGACCGTGTTATCGCCCCGGCGTCGACGCGCGTAGCGCGACAGAATGCGGATATCGCCCACCGGCGCACCGCGCCTTTTGGCGCGTTCAAGCTCCTCGGCAAGTACCGCAATATCCATCAGGCCCAGATTGACGCCCTGCCCGGCCAGCGGATGGATGTTGTGGGCGGCATCGCCTACCAGGGCCAGGCTGTCATCGACATAGCGCCTGGCATGGCGCTGTACCAGCGCAAAGTCATAACGTTTGCTGATGCGCTCGATACGTCCCAGATGATGTTCAAAACCTGACTCAAGCGCGCGCATGAAGGCGTCGTCTTCCATGCCCATCAGATCATCGGCAAGCGCTGTATCGGCCGACCAGACAATGGAGGACGCCTTCTGCTGTCCATCAATGCTCAGGGGTAAAAAGGCCAGCGGCCCGGTGCCCATGAACCGCTGACGCGCTGTCGCCTCATGATCGTGTTCATGCCATACCGTGGCGACCACGGCACGCTGGCCGGTGGCATATTCACGGTGGCCCAGTCCGGAGAGCGCGCGAATCTGCGAGCGGGCGCCATCGGCCCCGATGACCAGTTCGGCAGCCAGAGTGCGACCATCCTCCAGCGTGATGGTACGCCCCTGGTGCTCAGCACCCGAAAGCGCCGTTACCCGCGCATGCGGCAGGAGCGTCACGCTTGCGCATTCGCTCAGCGCCTCCAGCAGTGCATCGCGGATGACGCCATTTTCAATGATATGGCCCAGCACATCGCTGCCGACTTCGGCGGCGCTGAACGCGATCTGACCGGTCCCCTCGCCGTCCCAGACCGCCATATGGCCGTAAGGACTGATACGACGACGCACAATGCCCGGCCAGACACCCAGCGTGGTGAAAAGCTGTTGTGAGGCCGGCGTAATGGCGCTGACACGTGCATCAATATTTTCTGCCTGCCAGCAGGGCACAATGTCGCCACCATCGAGCAGGGCCACGGCATGCCCCTGTCGACCCAGCGCCAGGGCCAGCGTGGCGCCTACCAGGCCCGCGCCGACGATGACCATGTCAAACCGTGCGGTATCAAACGTCATGAAGTACTCCATTGGCCGGTCATTGCCGCCACGTGGCCTGATTAATGGCGGCCCAGGCCCATGGCACGGCGAATCAGGGCGCGCTTGAGCGGCGTGGCAAGATTGAAAAGTCCCAGTGCAGCGCCGCGGGCGCCGGAGATGCCGGGCAGCTCGAGACCAAAGAGGCGCACCAGCGTATCGCTGGCCTGCATGATCAGATCCCGGTCGCGCTGACGACGCTGTTCGAAATCCGCCATGGTCAGTGCTTCACCCGGCGCCCGCCCGGCATCCAGCGCAGCCTCGATGGCCGCACTCAGATCCATTACGCCGCGCAGCGCCAGATTGAAGCCCTGCCCGGCCACCGGATGAATGGCATGGGCGGCATTGCCCAGCACTGCCAGATGCGGCCGACTCTGCTCGCGGGCCCGGGACATCGACAGGGGATACACGTGGCGTGTGCCCACGCGCTGAAAGCGCCCGAGACGCGCCCCCATGCGTCCCTGCAGCATCTGCAGGAAGGCGTCATCACTCAACGCCATGGTGGCATCGATCTTCTCCGGCGGGCGCGTCCAGATCAGTGCCATGCGCCGCTGCATCAACGGCAGCAGTGCCATTGCTCCCTCGTGGGTAAAGCGCTCGAATGCCCAGCCGTGATGTTCGTGCGCCGTCTCGATGTTGGCGATCAGGGCATGCTGCTCATAGTCATGGCGGTCGGTTTCAATGCCCAGTGAGGCCTTGAGACCCGAGCGCCCGCCATCAGCCAGTACGGTCAGCCCGGCATGCAGGACAACGCCTGTGCTCAACACCAGCTGATGACCACTGACCGCCGGTGTAATGGTCTCGACCCGCGCCGGACAATGCCAGTCGATGGGCATATGTGACAGGCGCTCATGCAGCACCTGTCCGAGAAAGGCATTGGGCAGAACATAGCCCAGTGAGGGCGTGCCCACTTCCTGACACGACAGATGGGTGCGCCCCAGCGCCCCACGCTGACTGACCTCGATGTCGTGAATGGGCGCAGCGCGGGTGGCCAGCTGCGACCAGATGCCCAGCGATTCAAAGTGGGCCCTTGAGCCATAGGCAATGGCACTGGAGCGCTCGTCAAAGCTGGGCTGGGCGCCCCGGGCGCCCAGCTCGCTGGCCTCGATCACGGCCACTTTGAGCCGATAGCGCTCGATCAGGGGGGCCAGCGCCACGGCCAGGCTGGCACCCACCAGCCCGCCGCCGATAATGGCAATGTCTACCGAGATATCGCTCATGCGTGTCCCTGCGCCATTAGTGCCTCGATCTCCCGTACCCGTTTGGGTACACCCTCGGTCAGCACATCACGCCCCTCGGCCGTGACGACCACGTTGTCTTCAATGCGAATGCCGATACCGCGCCACTGCTCGGCAATGTCGGGATCATCGGGGATATAGAGCCCGGGTTCGACGGTCAGCACCATGCCGGGCACAAGTGCCCGCGAGGCACCGTCTACCCGATAGCGCCCCACATCATGTACATCAAGCCCCAGCCAGTGAGACGTGCCGTGCAGGTAAAAGCGCTTGTAGTGGCCCTGTTCGATGGCGGTTTCGACCGGCCCTTCCACGAGACCAAGCGCCACAAGGCCCGCTGTCAGGTCACGAACAACCCCGTCATGAATGCTCTCGAGTGTGGCCCCGGGACGCACGGCACGAAGCGCGCGTTGCTGGGCGCCCAGCACGATCTCATAAAGCTGACGCTGCGGTTCACTAAAGCGGCCACTGACAGGGAAGGTCCGGGTAATGTCACCGGCATACAGGCCATATTCGGCGCCGGCATCGATCAGTACCAGATCGCCGGCAGCCATCACTGCGTCATTTTCCATGTAGTGGAGGATACAGGCGTTGGCACCGCTGCCCACGATGGTGCCATAGGCCGGCGCGCGCGCCCCTTCCATGGCAAAGGCGTGTTCAATGATGGCCTGCAACTGATACTCAAACATGCCGGGGCGTACGCACTGCATGGCGCGAACGTGCGCGCGGGCGGTAATCTCGCCGGCATGGCGCATCAGGGCAAGTTCAGCCTCGGACTTGATCAGACGCTGCTCGTGGAGAATCTCGTCAATATCAGCGTAGCTTGATGGCGCCGGCGGTCCGCGGCGCTCGCGGGCCTTGAGACAATCACGCATTTGACCTGCCAGCGACAGCGCCGCGTCATTGTCCAGCGGCAGGTAAAGGGTTCTGCGCCCTTCCAGCAGTGTCAGCAGCTGCTCGTCGCGCGCTTCCAGCGACCAGGCCTCGTCCACCCCATAGGCTTTAACTGCCCGGCGCGGACCAACCCGCCTGCCGGTCCAGGTCTCGGCCGCCGGGTCGCGAGGCTGACAGAACAGTACGCTTTCGCCGGCTTCCCGACCGGGCAGCAGCACCAGCCAGGCATCGGGTTCGGGAAAGCCGCAGAGATAGTGAAAGTTACTGCTCTGGCGAAACGGGTAGTCGCTGTCGTGGTTGCGCACCGAAAGTCCGGCGGCCGGCACGAGAATGGCGCTGTCCGGTGCAACGCTGGCCATCAGCCGTTCACGACGGCGTCGATACTCCTCGACATCGATGGGTGCCGGCATGCCTTGCCCTGCCTGTGTCACTGTATCCTGTCTCCCGTTACCGGCCTGTTGATGGCGTTTTTCTCCAGCGCATACCCGGTGCTGATAGTTGCCTGTCAGTGGCGTGTCGCGCCGTTGCCTTCGTCATTCAGGCCCGCTTCGTTCATGCCCTCTTCAAACGACTGCGCCGGCTTTTCAACGTCCGGCTGTCCCGGATGCTGCTCGACATACAGCATCAGCGCCGTCATTCGGGCATGCTCGGTCAGGGCAAACAGATCGTTTTCGTTTTCACTGCTCTCTTCGATATCGGCATCGATCTGTGACAGCTGCTCGATATCGGCCACGCCTTCCTGAAGCGGCGTCGACCACGTCTTGCGCTGCTCATGGTCAACCTCACCGGCCACCTCGTGAAAACCCTGACACCACAGCGCCAGCGACTGCGCACGCTCTGCCAGCGAGAAAAGCTCATCAGGCAGCAGCGGCTCAAAGCTCATCTCCTGGGCATCCAGGCGCTCCTTTGCCAGGACACGCCATGCCAGCAGCTGCTCGCCATCTTCACGGGTGGCGGGTTCTTCCACGCCCAGCGCGGCACAGATCAAACCCAGCCAGTCCTCGGCGCTGATGTCTTCAAGCGCCAGTCGTGCGCACAGATAGCCGTCAAAGAAGGCCGGCGACTGCAGGCTGCCATGGGCAAGAAAAATATCGCTGATGGTGGCGAAATCGAGGGCGTTATCACCGGACGGCATACTGCATCCCTTGGCTGATCGTTCCCGTGGCGGGAATCATGAACTCGCGGCCGGGGGCGGCGCGTTGACCGCCCCCGGCCGTCTCTCTATAGTGGTGCTGCAAGCGCAGCGACACGGCTCGCCTGCCAGCTGCACTGTCGGGCAGCACGCCATGCATGGCTGCCCACCATCTTAGCGTAACGGCCAGAGGTTGGCCCATATCGGAAGTGATGTCATGCCGCAAGGTCCTCGTCAGACCGCCGAAATCACCCTGATGGGTCAGAATTTCGTTGTCAGCTGCGCCCCGGGCGAAGAAGAAGCGCTGCACGAAGCCGCGCGCTATTTCGATCAGGCCATGACCGGCATCCAGACCCGGGGGCGTACCATCAGCGTCGACAAGGTGGCCATGATGGCGGGACTCAACATTACCCATGAGCTGCGCCACGAAACCCGCCGTCGTCAGGAACTCGAAGAAAGGCTTGCCGGACTCGACGCGCGTCTGCAAAAGGCGCTGGAGCGTAACCGTACTTCCTGAGCGCGCTGGACAACATCGCCGACGACAGGGTAGCGCAGCCCCCCGGGATATCTGTTAGAATCAAGTTGTTCTCTGGGGTGTTCGCCAGTTGTTGAAGTCCCTCGAGCCTATGCGCAGTACCCAGGGGACCACTATAAGTGGGCCTGTGTGCATGTCCGCGCGACGGAAAGCCTGATGGTCCGCTTGCGGTCACCCACCTTGAACCAGTAGGTTCAGGGCCAGAACAACAGCGGCATTCTGGAGAACCCTCATGTCAGTGCGCTGCGCACTCCCCGCGGATCAGCCGCGTTCACGCAGACCACGTGTGCTGTCACAGCGCACGCCTCGCCCCCGGCGACGTTTTTCTCACTCCCTGTTATCCCATCATGTACGTCAGAACACGACGGCACTGCCAGCCTGCGATGATCGCCGAGCGCTGCGACGCACGCTGCGTCAGCGACGCCGTGCGCTGGGTCATCGTGACCAGTATCTGGCGTCGATGGCTCTGACGCGTCAGCTGATGCAGCAAACTGAGCTGCGTCGGGCACGTCACGTGGCCCTCTATCTACCCGAAAATGGTGAGATCGATCCAACACCACTGGTGGACTGGCTGCATCAGCGCGGCGCTCGGGTCTATCTGCCGGTATTGCGACCGCTGGTGGAAAACCGCCTGTGGTTCGTGCACTGGCGCTTTGACACCCGTCTGGTGCTTAACCGCTTCAATATCACGGAGCCGGATCTGCGCCAGAGTGGTGACCGCGTTCGCCGCATCGCGCCCTGGGCACTGGATGTCGTATTGATGCCGCTGGTGGGCTTTGACGAACAGGGCCACCGGCTGGGCATGGGCGGCGGCTTTTATGATCGCACCCTCGCCTTTGCCGCCGAGGCGCACGGCCCACGCCCGACGCTGGTGGGTGTGGCGCACGCCTGTCAGCAGGTCGAGCGCCTGCCGCATCAGCCATGGGATGTGAATCTCGACATGATCGTCAGTGACCAGCGAGTGCTGCGACCGCACACTGCCCGTGCCTGATACTGACGTGGCGTGCATCGTCACTGGCATAAAAAAACGCATCCTTTTGGATGCGTTTTTTTATGCTGTCCTGTTGCCCGACGCTTTGTCTGACGTCTTGCGCTATCGCCTGACTGCCCCTTACCCGATCAACATACGGTTAATACCCCATGACACTCTGGGCATAGCCTGTCGCCACCACGCCAAATCCAAGAATGAGTACCAGGGTAAAGACCAGATCGGGTTTACGTCTCATTACTGCTCCGTAAAAAAACAGAAAACGTATGAGGGAGCGACACGAAAAAGTCGCAGCGGCGCCATCATAGTGGCACCGCTGAATCAGCACAATAACGTGCGTCCCGACATTACACACTGTTGCATTTTAATAGGCCACAACGTGTGACATCGCGTTTCAGAAGGCGCCGGTGTCAGGACATGAAGAGCCGGTAGGCCGGATTATCGGTTTCATGCCAGTAACGATAGCCGATCTCGTCCAGACGCTGCTCGAGTGTGGCGCAGTCTGCTTCCGGCACCTGCATGCCGATCAATACCCGACCATAGGCGGCACCGTGGTTGCGATAGTGAAACAGCGAGATGTTCCAGCCCCCGGGCAGATGGTTCAAAAAGTTCATGAGCGCGCCCGGACGCTCCGGGAATTCAAAGCGATAGAGCCGCTCGCTGAAGGGTTCCTGCGGCCGCCCGCCCCCGAGATGGCGAATATGCAGTTTGGCCAGCTCGTTGTCGGTCAGATCCTCAACGCTGTAACCTGCCGCCTCAAGCCTTCGGGCGACTTCCAGCCTGTCCTCGCCACCGGGCTGTACCTGCACGCCCACGAAAATGTGGGCCTGTCCGGCATCGGCATAGCGGTAGTTGAACTCGGTCACCATGCGACGGCCCAGCGCCTTGCAAAACGCCTTGAAGCTGCCGGGACGCTCGGGGATGGTGACGGCAAAAATTGCCTCGCGCTGCTCGCCCAGCTCGGTGCGCTCGGCAATATGCTGCAAACGGTCAAAGTTGAGATTGGCACCTGAATTGATGGCGATCAGTGTTCTGCCCTGCGCGCCCTCACGCTGAACGTACTTCTTGAGCCCGGCCAGCGATAGCGCTCCGGACGTCTCCGACACGGCACGGGTATCCTCGAAGATATCCTTGACCGCGGCACACATCTCATCGGTATTGACGGTGATCACTTCATCAACGTGATGGCGCAGGATCTCGAACGGCGCTTCACCGATCTGCGCCACGGCCACGCCCTCGGCAAACACGCCAACCTGATCCAGCGTGACTCGCTCTCCCGCCGCCAGGGCCGCCTTGAGGCAGGCCGCATCCTCGGGCTCCACCCCGATCACCCTGATGTCCGGTCGCAGGTACTTGATGTAGGCGGCCATGCCGGCCAGCAGCCCGCCGCCGCCCACCGGCACGAAAACGGCATTGATCGGGCCCTGGTGCTGGCGCAGGATTTCCATGGCCACGGTCCCCTGGCCTGCGATCACATCCGGATGATCAAAGGGCGGAATCCAGGTATAGCCATGCTCCTGCATCAGTGTCTGGGCATGTAACAGCGCGTCATTGAAGGCATCGCCCTTGAGCACCACCTTCGCGCCGCGGGCACGCGCAGCAGCCACCTTGATCTCGGGCGTAATGCGCGGCATGACAATGGTGGCGTGAATGCCCATGCGTTTGGCGGCCATTGACACGCCCTGGGCATGATTACCCGCCGAGGCAGTGATCACCCCTTTGGCACGCTGGGCCTCATCAAGCTGCGCCATGCAGTTATAGGCGCCGCGAATCTTGAAGGAATAAACCGGCTGCAGATCCTCGCGCTTGAGCAGAATATTATTGTCAAAGCGTTTGGAAAGCTGCGGCATGGCTGAGATGGGCGTTTCAACAGCCGCTTCATACACGCGGGCCTGGAGGATTCTTTTGGCGTAGGCTTCCAGCATTCTCATATCCTGGGCAGTGACTTGAGGGCGGCGCTGCAGGACACTGGGTTACACAACATGCCCACCTGATGTTTCACGTGAAACATGCCGGCTGCGAGGCGGGAAAAGCCCATGTAACGGTCGACAGTGTCCACTGAGGTATCCATGATACGCTTGATGGGCCGCTGTAGAACATCATCAGATTCGGAGACACCATGACATCCCAGGACCAGTCAGCGCTCAAGCAGGCAGTGGCGCAGGCAGCAGTGCAGGAAATACGTTCGACGTTGCGCCGTGATACCGTGCTGGGCGTGGGGTCGGGCTCGACCGTCAATCTTTTTATCGAAGCACTGGCACCGCTGCGTGACGAGTTTGCCGGCGCCGTGGCAAGCTCCACGGAAACCGAACGCCGACTGCAGGCCGTGGGTATCGAGGTACTTGATCTCAATCAGACCGGCGCGCTGAGCGTCTATGTCGATGGCGCTGATGAGATCAATCCCGATTTCGCCATGATCAAGGGCGGCGGTGCGGCCCTGACGCGTGAGAAGATCGTGGCGGCCTGTTCATCACGGTTCATCTGCATTGCCGACCGCTCCAAATGGGTCAGCCAGCTGGGCGGCTTTCCACTGCCCATCGAAGTCATTCCCATGGCACGTTCCTACGTGGCACGCCAGATGGTCAACCTGGGATTCAGCCCCGTCTACCGCCAGGGGGTCGTGACCGACAACGGCAATCAGATCATCGACCTCTATGACCAGCTGATCGATAACGCCCGTGATCTGGAAACGCGCATCAACCAGATTGCCGGGGTCGTCACCAACGGTCTGTTCGCTCATCGCGGCGCCGATCTGCTGCTGCTGGGCACGCCCGACGGCGTTCAACGTCTGTCTCCCTCACGCTAAATGCGCTCTTTGGCCGTGAGTTACCTGTAACTCACGGTTCATTTCCATCGAACAACATTCGATCACACTTTAGCTGCAGAATATTACTCTGCTTTCTCACTATTATCTGCGCGCCACGGCTACGCTGCATCAATAAAGGGCTATCAGGGCTATCAGGGCTATCTGGTTACTCCTGCTGATCGGACATGTTATGGAAGTGTCATGACATTGCTGAGCATCAAAGGCTTTCAGGCGTCTTCATTTCGCACTTGTCATGATAAAAAAAGAGGGTTCAGCATGATGCAGAAAAGTGGTTCTTCAACGCCAACGCGAACACCAGCCCCCTTGCACCAGTTGCGCCGGGCTCTGGTCGACTTTCATGACTCGCTCGACATTGAAGGTGTGCGTGTCAGAGGCGTAGACCACTCCCTGTATTTTGAACTGGCCCAGAGCGAAACGGTCAGGCCGTTGCTGAGTGTCTGGTTCAATGTAGAGCGGCACCAGTACACGCTCATGTGCCGCACGACCATCCTGGAACCCGGTCGCCCGATGAGCGAAACCCGGGCACGTCTGAGCGAGTACCTCGATCGCCACGCCCGACAGCATGGCTGGCGCCAGGCGTCAGGCCTGAAGCACTAGCGCTGGCTACCTGGCGGCTGATCATCCATCAGCGGCCAGGGCTCATGCAGCTCACGCGCCCGGATCAAGCGTCCCAGATAATCACGCGTATGCTTCAGCGCCCCCCGATTGGCCTCCACAACCGCCCAGGCATTGCGACCCAGCGTGTCACGGCGCACGTCATCAAGCAGCAGGGTGACCAGCGTTTCGCCCAGCATGGCGCCACTGCTCACCTCTATCCGGGCATTCGCCTCTTCCAGGGTTGCTGCCACATCACCGAGGCTCGACAGTGACGGCCCGCTGACCACTGCCATCCCGAGCGCCGCCGGCTCCAGCAGATTATGCCCGCCGATATCCACCAGCGAGCCGCCCACAAAGGCGATATCACCAATGGCGTAAAGCATCATCAGCTCTCCCATGGTGTCGCCCAGATACACCTGCGTGCCAGGCTCGACGACGGCGTCATCGCTTCGTCGAGCAACGCTCATGCCCTGATCGGAGCAGAGTTCGGCCACCTCATCAAAGCGCTGGGGATGACGCGGTACCAGAATCAACAGGGCATCGGGAAAGCGTGCCAGCACGCGCGCATGCGCTTCCAGAAGCTGCACTTCCTCGCCTTCATGGGTGGAGCCCGCCACCCAGACCGGCCGAGGGCCGATGGTCTCGCGCAACGCATCGGCGGCCTCGAACACGGCCTCATCCAGATGCAGGTCATACTTGAGCGCCCCGGTCACGTTAAGACGCCGGGCCGACACGCCCAGCGCACGAAAGCGCTTGCCATCTTCGGCGGACTTGGCGCCTACCCAGGCCAGCCGTCGGATCGCCTGTCCCATCAGCTTCGGAAAGCGCTGATAGCGGGCAAAGCCGCGCTCGGTAATACGCGCATTGACCACGGCGACCGGCACGCCGGCCATGGCGCAGGCGTGGATCAGATTGGGCCAGATTTCGGTTTCAACGATGATGGCAATTTCAGGATTCAGTCGCTGCACGAAGCGCCGGGTGGCACCGGGAAAGTCCAGCGCCACGAAATGATGCGTCACCAGATCCCCGAACAGCGTCTGCACCTGGCGGGCGCCGGTGGCCGTCATGGTAGTGACGATGACCCGATGTTCGGGATAGTCATCAATCAGCGAGCGAATCAGCGGTCGGGCGGTGATCACCTCCCCTACTGATGCGGCATGGACCCACAGCACCCGCTCATCCTGATAGCTCGAAATGCGCCCCAGTCGCTCGCCGCGCGGTCGATCGGGTAGATGCTCACGGCGCAGGCGACGCCAGATCAGCGGCGAGAGCGCATACAAAAGCGCAGAATAGAGACGTCGTCCCACGGGGCGATCTACTCCTGTTCGTTGCGGCGCGCAGTGCGCGAGACAATCGCACTGATGGTACCGGTAGTGGACAGGCCTTCCTCAAAGCCCAGCACCCGCACCTCGCCACCGTTGGCCATGACCGCCTCACCGCCGGCAATCTCCTCGATGCGGTAATCGCCACCCTTGACCAGCACATCCGGCAGCACGTTTGCGATCAGTGCGGCCGGCGTGTCCTCGCCAAAGGCCACCACCCAGTCCACGGCGCGCAGCCCGGCCAGCACCGCCATACGATGCGCAAGCGGCGTGATCGGACGCCCCTCACCCTTGAGGCGGGTGACCGAGGCATCATCGTTAACGGCCACGATCAGTCGATCGCCCTGTGCGCGGGCCTGTTCAAGATAGCTGACGTGACCGGCATGAAGCAGATCAAAGCAGCCGTTGGTCATGACAATCCGCTCACCGCGCGCCTGTGCCGCACGTACGGCCGTCATCAGCGTGTCGGCCTCGATCACGCCATGGCCGGCCGCAGCGCCATGATCCGCGCTCAGGGCTGCCTCGATTTCATCGATCGAGACCGTGGCAGTGCCGGGCTTGGCCACCACCAGCCCGGCTGCCAGATTGGCCAGCGCCATGGCATCCGGCAGGCTGTGGCCGGCCGCCAGCGCAACGCCCAGCACACCGATCACCGTGTCGCCGGCGCCGGTCACATCAAAGACCTCCTGCGCGCGGGTCGGCAGATGCAGCGGCGCATGACCTGCTCGAATCAGCGTCATGCCACGCTCGCTGCGGGTAATCAAAAGCGCCTCGAGATCGAGCTCCGCACGCAGGGCCTCCCCGCGCGCGTTAAGCTCCTCATCGCTGTGACAGCGCCCCACCACGGTCTCGAACTCGCTCAGGTTGGGGGTGATGATGCTGGCCCCGCGATAGCGGTGAAAATCGATGCCCTTGGGATCGATCAGGACCCGCTTGCCGGCCCGGCGGCCGGCCGCAATCAAGGCCTGCACCTGTGACAGCGTTCCCTTGCCATAGTCGGAAAGGATCATCAGATCGGTATCACCGAGCGCTTCGCTGACCTGATCCATCATGGCATCGGTATTGACACCCTCGAGCGAGGATTCGAAATCCAGCCGGATCAACTGCTGGTTACGGCTCATCACGCGCAGCTTGGTGATGGTGGGAATCTCGTCGCTGCGCTGAAAGCGCGAGGCGATGCCGGCCCGGGCCAGCAGATCGTCAAGAATGGTGGCGTTGTCGTCGCAGCCGATCAGCCCGGAGAGCGTGACCTGCGCGCCCAGTGCAGCGATATTGAGCGCCACGTTGGCTGCCCCGCCCGGACGATCCTCGCTGTCATCGACGCGCACCACCGGCACCGGGGCCTCCGGAGAGATGCGCGAGGTGGGGCCATGCCAGTAGCGATCAAGCATGACATCGCCGACTACCGTGACCCGGGCACTGCCCAGCATGGCAGGATCAAACATCATGACGCTCACTCCCGGTAGCCCTTGTATGGTCGGCAGTCAGTGCCAGCAGTTCATCAAGCCGATTGATGACATCATCAAAGGTAATCAGTGACATCGCATCCTCATGGCGTACGCGGGTGCCCCAGACAATCTCGTCCGGTGACTTGTGCAGATAGGTGGCCACGGCATCGGGATAGCGATTGACGACGTGCTCGCGCCAGCACCAGGGAGCGGCGCGCTCGGGGTTGGTGGTGGCAAAAAGCCCCAAAACCGGCGTATTCATGGCATTGGCCATGTGGACCGGCCCGGAATCGGGCGCAATCACCATGCGCGCCTGGTCAATGATGGCCAAAAGCCCCTTGAGCGAGGTGCGCCCCAGCAGATTGACCAATGATGCCTCGCTGACACCGGCGGCAATGCGCTCACACATCTCACGCTCCTGGGCACTGGTGCCGCCGGTCAGAAAGGTGGTCAGACCGTGGTGACGCCAGGCGTGTTCGATCACGGCCGCATACCCTTCGGCCGACCAGTTGCGAAAGTTGCGAAGCCGCGGGCTGGCACATGGGCTGATCACCAGCGCCGGCCGCCCTTCCAGCAACTGCCGGGCTTCCTCGCGGGCAGCATCCGGCAGCGGAATATCCCACTCGAGCCGGTCATCGGACACGCCCATTTCGCGGGCAAAATCCATGAACGACTCAAGCACATGGGCGTGCGGATGGGGCGTTAGCTGGCGGTTGGTAAACCAGGTCTGCCAGTCCTTGGCGCGGGCGCGATCATAACCCATGCGCACGCGCGCCTTGAGCCCCAGCGAAAGCATGCTGGCGCGAATGGACTGCTGCATGTGCAGCAGCACGTCAAAGGGTGTGTCACGCAGCTCGCGCCACAGCCTGCGCATGCCGGCAAGCCCGGTGGACTTGTCATACACCATGAACTCGACCCCGGAGAGGCCGGCCAGTAGACTGTGCTCCGCCCGGCCGATGATCCAGGTGATTCGGGCGTCGGGCCAATGGCGCTGCAACGCGCGAACGGTCGGCACGAGGTTGCAGACATCGCCAAGGGCGGATAGCCGCAATACACAGATATGCGCGGGTTGCGCGGGCAAAGGATGCTTCATGCGGATGATTACGTCCCGAAAAGCGAATGCGCACATTCTATATGATGCTCAAACGGCCCCACAAACCGGCCAGCCGGCACTGACGCCTGAACACTTCACCAAAACATGGTGGGAAGCGCGTGATGCCATCACCGGTCAGGCGCCGGGCCGCGGTGAAAGCCTCTTCGTGCAGGCAGGTGATCAGGCGTGGGTGCTGCGTCATTATCGTCGCGGCGGCCTTGTGGCGCGCTTGAGCGCCGAGCATTATGTCTGGACAGGGCTCGAGCACAACCGCGCCTTTCGCGAATGCCGCCTGCTGGCAGACCTTTTTGATCGTGGACTGCCGGTGCCCGAACCGATTGGCGCCTGTGCCTGGCGCACCGGTCCACCGGGACTATTCTATCAGGCGGCGCTCATCACCCGACGCATTGATGGCGCTCGTCCGCTGGCCTCACTGGTGCAGACGCCGCAGGCCTCGAAGCACCATGACGCCCTGCTGACCGCCTGCGGTCGCATGATCCGTCGCTTCCATGACGTCGGGCTCGACCACGTTGACCTCAATGCCCGTAACATTTTGATCGATGATCAGGATGCCCCCTGGCTGATCGATCTGGACCGCTGTCAACTGCGCCCCCCCGGGCGCTGGCAGGCAGGTAATCTTGCACGCCTTGAGCGTTCTCTGGAAAAGTTCGCCCCCGGGCAGGCCAGGGCGCTCATGGCCCTCATCAACCACGGATACCAATCGAGTTAGATCATGCCTCGTTCAAGTGAAGATTCCCTGCGCTTTCGACTGCGCGCTACCGCCTTTTTTGCCCTCTTCAACCTGGCATTCGTCTGGCTGCTCTCGCTGCGCTATCTGCCGATGGTCCAGATGCCTCAGGAGCCGCTGGGCATCGTCTGGCTGGTCTGCGCCTGGCTGGGCGGCTTTGGCACGCTGGCCGTGGTGCTATGGCTACTGCCGGCACTGCTGTCGCTCTTTTTGAAGCGGCGCATGCTGATCTGGCCGTGCGCTGTGCTGGGCACACTGGGGCTGAGCGCGATCTGGATGGATACCCAGATCTTCAGTGCCACCGGTGAACATCTGGTGGATCTGTCCGGCGATGACAAGCCCGCGCTGTCCACCATGCAGTGGGCCATCACCGGTGGCGTTGTCATCCTGATCGCACTGATCGAGCTATGGCTCTCCTGGCGCATCCTGGCGCGCGCACGGCGCATCACGTTCCCGGTCTGGAGTCTGGTGCTTCTGATGCCGGTACTGCTGATTGCCAGCGTCGGCATCGATATTGCCACCGATGCCGATCAGACTGCCGCGCTGCATTCTTCAGCCGCCGACAGCCAGGCACTCATGGGCGAGCCGGCAACGCCGGTCCCCGAGGCCCGTGAGGCCGCCACCCTGCGTGACCAGAACGATGGCCCGGCCATTGATGACAGCGTTGACCCGACAACCCGTGATACCAGCACCCCGGATAGCGCCGAGGGGCAGCCATGAGCATGGCAGCGAGCGCACGCACGCCGATCACCGGTGTGGTGATCACGCTCAACGAAGCGGCGAACATCGAGGCCTGCCTGGCCTCGCTGGGACGGGTGTGTGATGAGCTGATCGTGGTGGACTCGGGCTCCAGTGATGACACCTGCGCCCGTGCCCGGGCCGTGGGTGCCCGGGTGATCGAGCAGCCCTATCTCGGCGATGGTCCGCAGAAAAACGTGGGGCCGAAGGCCGCCACCCATCGCTGGGTACTGTCGCTGGACGCCGATGAGCGCCTGACCGACGAGGCCGTGGCGGCCCTGCAGGCGCTGCCACTGGACACCACCGACCATGACGCCTTTGCCCTGCGCCGGCGCAATTTCATTGGCTCACGCTGGGTGAAGCGCTGCGGCTGGTATCCCGATTATTGCCTCCGGCTTTTTGACCGCGAGCGCACGGCCTTTTCCGAGTCGCGTCAGCATTCGAGCGTTCAGGCACAGCATCCCGCGCGCCTGGAAGCCGATATTGAGCACTATTCCTTTGCCAATCTGGCCGAGCTGTTCACCAAGGCCGGCGGGCGCTTCTCTAGCCGCGCCGCCAAGATCATGTATCTGAAGGGCAAGAAAGTGAACGCCTGCTCACCGTTGATTCACGGTGCCAACGCCTTCGTTCGCAAATATCTGTTTCAGCGGGGTTTTATGGCGGGGCTGGATGGCCTGTCAGTCTCGCTGTCGGCAGGCGTCAACGCCTACCTGAAATATGCAAAGCTTCTGGAATTTCAGCGCGACCCGCAGGTGCGTGAGCGCGAGGACTTCAACCAGGTCTGGTAGTTTTCCTTCCCGGCGTCGAGGGCCGGAATACCCCTGTCGGCGCCGCCCTGTTGCATCATCACTGGCCCTGCTGCCCCTTCATGCGCCACCCTTGGCCCATCGATTCCTTTACAGGTGAGTGATTCCTTGCATATCTGTCACGTCAATCTGGCGCGAAACTTTCGCGGCGGCGAACGCCAGACCCAGCTGCTGATCGAGCAGCTGGCCGCCCACGACATCACTCAGACGCTGGTGTGTCGCCAGGACTCCCCCCTGCGCCAGGCACTGTCCGATGTCGAAGATCTGGGCATTGTGACTGCCGATCAGATGTGGGCCGGCCACCGGCGCATGCCGCCGGTGGATCTGGTCCATGCCCATGAGGCCCGCGCCGTTCACTGGGCCTGGCTGCATGCAAAACTTCATGACACGCCCTACATTCTGACCCGTCGCGTGCCGCAGCCGGTCAAGAACAAGTGGTTCAATCGTCGGACCTACGGGGGCGCGGCCACGGCGGTGGCGATTTCCTCGCCCATCGAGGCGCACCTCAAGGCGCGCCACTGGTGTCCGGTCACGCGCATCCCCAGTGCCCTGTCGCACTTTACCCGCAACATGACCGTGGTCGAGACGCTGCGCCATCGCTTTGAAGGACGCTATGTGATCGGTCATGTGGGTGCACTGGTGGATCGTCACAAGGGGCAGAGCCTGATCATCGAGACCGCGCGCCGACTGGCCGACACCCATCCCGACATCGTGTTCCTGATGCTGGGCAGCGGCGAGGACGAAGCGCGCTTCAAGCGTGAAAGCGAGGGACTCGACAACGTGGTCTGGGAAGGCTTTCAGTCCAACGTGGGCGACTACCTTGCCGCGATGGACCTGTTCGTCTTCCCTTCGCGCAACGAGGGCCTGGGCTCGACGCTGCTGGATGTCATGGATGCCGAGGTGCCGATCATTGCCAGCAACGTGGACGGCATTCCCGATATCGTCATCGATGATGACAGCGGCGTGCTGATTGCGCCCAATGATGCCAATGCCCTGCATGACGCCGTGCTGGCGCTCAAGGACGACCCCGCCCGCGGCGCGCGCCTGACCCGCGGAGCGTGCCAGCGCCTTGAAGCCTTTACCCCCGAAAGCATGGCAAGTCACTACCGCATTCTGTATGCGCAGCTTTTGGGTAACACGGACAGATAACTTCGCGCAGGCGGAACACGCACAGCAGTGCATGAACGTGGCATCATGCGCGCATTATTGAAGACGCAGGCCTATCGGGAGTGGTCATGGAAAAAATCAGGGTTGGGGTCATCTTTGGCGGCAAGTCGGCCGAGCATGAGGTATCGCTGCAGTCTGCCCGCAATATCGTTGACGCCCTGGATCGCGAACGCTTTGATGTCACGCTGATCGGCATCGACAAAAAGGGGCAGTGGCACGTCAATGACGCCGATCGCTACCTGGACAATGCCGATGACCCTGCACGTATTGCCCTGCATCACTCACAGCGTGATCTGGCCGTCATGCCCGGGCGCGAGCGCGCCCAGCTGATCGAGCCCGATCAGCAAGGGGCCCTTGAGCAGCTGGATGTGGTCTTCCCCATCGTGCACGGCACGCTTGGAGAAGACGGCTCGCTGCAGGGGCTTTTGCGCATGGCCAACCTGCCCTTTGTCGGCAGCGGTGTGCTGGGCTCAGCGGTGAGCATGGACAAGGATGTCACCAAGCGTCTGCTGCGCGATGCAGGCCTTGCCGTGGCCCCCTTTGTCACCTTCACCCGCAGGAGCGCGGCCAGCGCCGACTTTGACACCCTGCACGAAGAGCTGGGCACGCCGCTGTTTGTCAAACCGGCCAACCAGGGCTCCTCGGTGGGCGTCAGTCGGGTGACCAGCGCCCAGGAGCTTCGCAAGGCGCTGGATCTGGCGCTCTCATTTGACCACAAGGTGCTGGTCGAATCCGCCATCAAGGGGCGCGAGATCGAATGCGCGATTCTCGGCAATGATGATCCCAGGGCGAGTGTATGCGGCGAGGTCGTGATCAACGATGACGGTTTCTACTCCTACGACACCAAGTACATCAACGACGCTGGTGCCGCCGTGGCCGTACCGGCCGATATCGACGCCACCGTCAGCGACGAGATTCGCCGTATTGCCCTTAGCGCCTTCAGAACCCTTGAATGCGCGGGCCTGGCACGCGTGGACGTGTTCCTCACGTCGGACAACCGGGTGATCATCAATGAGGTCAACACCCTGCCCGGCTTTACCCGCATCAGCATGTATCCAAAGCTCTGGCAGGCCAGCGGCTTGAGTTACCCGGCGCTGGTCACGCGCCTGATCGAGCTGGCCCTTGAGCGCCATGCCGGTGATCAGGCCCTGGACAGTGACCGCCACGACTGACGCGCAGATCAACGCAGCTCGGCCCCGCCCAGGGGCCATCAAAGGAGGCGGCCCTGGATATCACCTACTGGGGGCTTTTTCTGGGCGCGGCGCTGATGATCAATCTGACGCCGGGACCGGACATGCTTTATCTCATGGCCAAAAGCGCCAGCGGGGGGCGCCGTGAAGGGCTGGCGGCCGGCGCAGGCCTCTGGTGCGGTGCCATGGTGCACGTGCTGGCGGCGGCACTCGGGTTGTCGGCCATTGTCATGGCGTCTGCCTCGGCCTTCACCATCATCAAGGTGGTGGGGGCGCTTTATCTCTTCCATCTCGGCGTGCAGGCGATACGCAGCGCCGGCAGCCAGTTTCAGCCGCCCACCGCCGGCGTGCGTTCGACCGGTGCGTGGGGCGCCTTTCGCCAGGGCGTGCTGGTGGATCTGTTAAACCCCAAGACGGCGCTTTTTTTCATGGCCTTTCTGCCGCAGTTCGTGAGACCTGATGCAGGTCCGGTTGCAACGCAGCTGCTGCTTCTGGGCACATTGACGGTGGCCGTGGCGATCCCGATCGAGATCGCCATTATCCTGGGGAGCGCGCGATTGTCGAGCTGGCTGCGCCGGCGACAGCGCCTGGCGCAGTGGATGGATCGTCTCATGGGCACCGTCTTCATCGCCCTGGGCGCCCGGCTGCTGGCCATCAGCCGCTGACGGCGGGTCAGTCAGTCAGTCAGTCAGTCAGTCAGTCAAGGGCCAGCGTCTCGATGACCTGCGAGGGCGCAAGATCGTTGAGACAGCGCGTATGCCCCAGCGGACAGGTGCGCTCAAAGCACGGCGAACAGGACAGATTGAGCCAGTGGATATCCCGCGCCGCCGTCAGGGGTGGGGTGTAATTGGGCGTGGAGGAACCGTAGATCGCCTGCACATGGGTGCCGACGGCGGCGGCCACGTGCATCAGCCCCGAGTCGTTGCTGACTGCCTGCTCACAGGCGCCCAGCAGATCGACGGCGTCCGTCAGCGTGGTCTGACCACACAGATTGATCGCTCCCTCGAGCCCCTGACTGATCGCTTCCCCGGCGTCACGATCCTTTGGTCCGCCCAGTACGATGACCTGATAGCCGCGCTTGATGACCGCCTCGGCGACCTGGCGAAAATACGCCAGCGGCCACTGCTTGGCCGGGCCGTATTCGGCACCCGGCATCATGGCAATCAGCGGTCGATCCAGCCCGTGTTCCTGCCTGAGGACCTGCTGACGGGCAGTGTCCACCTGCAGATGCGGCTCGGGAATGGCGTCTGACGTGCCCTCGACCGGCAATCCCAGCGCGACAAAGCGCTTGACGGTCTGATCCAGCACCGCCTTGTCGAGCGCTCGCCGCTCGGTCAGTACCACGTAGCGCTGCTCGCCGGTAAAGCCGACTCGCCGGGGAATGCCGGCAAAAAACGGCACCAGCGCCGACTTGAGCGAACGCGGCAGCACGATCGCCCGATCATATTCCCCCTTCAGCGAACGCCCCAGTCGCCAGCGCGTACGCAGTCCGGTCTCACCGTGGCCGGTCTCCAGCACGATGGCGCGGCGCACCTGCGGCATGCGATCCAGCATCGGCGCCGACCACTTCGGTCCCATGACATCGATCACACAGTCGGGATCATGTGTTTTCAGCGTTATGAAAAGACTTTGCGCCATGACCATGTCACCGACCCATGAGGGGCCGACGACCAGAATGCGCTCGCCCTGGGCACTGCCTTGTGACGAATCACTCACGAACCGTGGTTCCCGGTCACGCCAAGTGCGTGCATGTAGTCACGAACGCCCCGGGCCAGGCCACGGAACTCGCGGTCATAGCCCGCCTCACGCAGTCGCGTGATATCGGCGCAGGTATAGCTCTGATAGCGCCCCTTGAGATGCTCGGGGAAATCGATGTAATCGATCTCGCCGCGTCCGGTCATCTCGATCACGGTCTCGGCAATCGTCCTGAAGGGCTCGGCGCGCCCGGTGCCCAGATTAAAGATGCCGGATTTATCCGGGTTATCGAGAAACCACAGGTTTACATCCACCACGTCATCGACATGGATGAAGTCCCGGCTCTGCATGCCGGCCTCATAGCCGTCGTATGCGCCAAACAGCTTTGGATTTTCGCCGCTCATGACCTGGGTGTAGTGGTGGAAAGCAACGCTTGCCATCGAGCCCTTGTGCTGCTCGCGCGGGCCATAGACGTTGAAGTAGCGAAAGCCCACCACCTGGGTGGTCAGCTGTTCCCAGCGCGCCCGCACGTACTGATCGAACAACAGCTTGGAATAGCCATACACGTTAAGCGGTTTTTCATGCTCGCGTGCTTCCACGAAGACTTCACTGCCGCCGTAGGTCGCCGCCGAGGAGGCATAGAGAAAGGGGATCTGGTGAATCTGGCAGTACTCCAGCAGCACCTTCGAGTACTCGAAATTGTTCTCCAGCATGTACCTGCCGTTCCACTCGGTGGTGGCCGAACAGGCGCCCTCGTGGAAGATGGCCTCGATGCGCGGCAGGCGAGCGTCGCGCCGCACCCGCTCAAGGAAATCATCCTTGTCGAGATAGTCCTGGATCTGGCAGTCGGCCAGATTGCGAAACTTCGTGCCATCGGTCATGTCGTCAACGACAACAATATCCTCGCGGCCGCGTGCATTGAGTGCCTTGACCAGATTGGCGCCAATAAAGCCGGCCCCGCCGGTAACGACGATCATGAAACGTACTCCTGCAATGAGTTCGTGAGGCGACGATTCCGGAGCGCTGTCCCGAACGGCCGCTGGTGTCACAGGGTAGACAACCTGACGCAGCCCTATAACCCGCATGGCGCTGATTGTATACTTGTGGGCTATTGAATTCATGGGCCAACGGTGGTTCCCCGATGACGGTTTCATCCACGAGTGCGTCAACGCCAGACGTGAAAACCTTTCAGGGCCTGATTCTGGCCCTGCAACAGTATTGGGCGCAGCAGGGCTGCGTCATCATGCAGCCGCTGGACATGGAGGTCGGTGCCGGTACCTTTCATCCGGCGACCTTCCTGCGTGCCATCGGCCCGGAGTCCTGGAACTCGGCCTACGTACAGCCCTCGCGTCGTCCGACCGACGGGCGCTATGGCGAAAACCCCAATCGCCTGCAGCACTACTATCAGTTCCAGGTCGTGATGAAGCCCTCACCGGAGAACTTCCAGGAACTCTATCTGGGCTCGCTGGCGCATCTGGGGCTTGATCCGCTCATTCATGACATCCGCTTTGTCGAGGACAACTGGGAATCGCCCACGCTGGGTGCCTGGGGACTGGGCTGGGAAATCTGGCTCAACGGCATGGAAGTCACCCAGTTCACCTATTTCCAGCAGGCCGGCGGCATCGAGTGCTACCCGGTCATGGGCGAGCTGACCTACGGGCTTGAGCGCATCGCCATGTATCTGCAGGACGTCGACAGCGTCTATGACCTGGTCTGGACGCGTGCGCCGGATGGCTCGGTAGTCACCTATGGTGATGTCTATCTGCAAAACGAGCGCGAGCAGTCGACCTACAACTTTGAGCACGCCGACGTGCCCACGCTCTTTGCCGATTTCGATCATTTTGAACGTGATTGCCGGGCGCTGCTGGAGGCCAACCTGCCGCTGCCGGCATATGAAAAGACCCTCAAGGCCTCGCACACCTTCAACCTGCTCGATGCCCGTCACGCCATCTCGGTGACCGAACGTCAGCGCTATATCCTGCGCGTACGTACGCTGGCCCGCGACGTGGCCCACGCCTATTACGCCTCGCGCGAAGCAGCCGGTTTCCCGCTGGCCTCGCATGAACTGCGCGCTGAAATCATTGGTCAAAAGGAAGCGAACTGATGGCTTTTGACAACACATCGGCCCTTGACGACATGGCTTCCACCCGAACGCTTCTGATCGAGCTGGGCTGTGAAGAGCTGCCCCCGAGCGCGCTGGCCGAGCTGGTCGACGCGCTTGCCCTGAGCGTCAAGAACGGTCTGCTTGATGCCGGCGTCCAGTACGGTGAAGTGCTGCCGCTGGCTACCCCGCGTCGCCTGGCCGTGAGCATTACTCGCCTTGCCGAGTACCAGCCCGACCAAGAGATCGAGCGTCTTGGGCCGGCCGTGGCGGCGGCCTTTGACAAGGAAGGCAACCCCACGAAGGCCGCCCAGGGCTTTGCCGGCTCGCTGGGCCTTGAGGTGAGTGCGCTTTCGCGCATCGAGACCGACAAGGGCGAGCGTCTGGGCCATCGCTACACGCAGCCGGGAGAGGCCACCACCGCGCTTCTGCCCGGGATCGTGCGTCGCGCCGTGGACGGCCTGCCGGTACCCAAGCGCATGCGCTGGGGCGCCTCGCGCGTGGAATTCTCCCGACCGGTGCACTGGCTGGTGATGCTCTATGGCAGCGAGGTTGTCCCCTGTGAACTGCTGGGGCTTGAATCCGGGCGCACCACCCGCGGCCACCGCTTCCATTACAACCAGTCAATCGAGCTCTCCCATGCCGATGAGTATCTGGCAAAGCTCGAAAGCCCGGGTTACGTCATTGCCGACATGGTCAAGCGGCGCAGCCTGATCGTCGAGCAGATCCGCGAACAGGCCCGTGCGCTCAATGCCACGGCCGTGATCGAGGACGCGCTGCTGGATGAGGTCACGGGTCTGGTGGAATGGCCGGTGGCGCTGACCGGGCGCTTTGACGAGCGCTTTCTGGAAGTGCCGGCGGAGTGTCTGATCTCGTCGATGAAGGCCAACCAGAAGTACTTCCACCTGCTTGATGAGCAGGAGAAGCTGATCCCGGCGTTCATCACCATCAGCAATATCGAAAGCCGTGATCCGCGTCAGGTGATCGAAGGCAACGAGCGTGTCATTCGCCCGCGTCTGGCCGATGCCGCGTTCTTTTTTGAGACCGACCGCAAACGGCCACTGGTCGCGCGTGTCGAGCAGCTGTCCGGCGTGGTCTTCCAGCAGCAGCTGGGCACGATTGCCGACAAGAGCGAACGTGTCGGCGTGCTGGCCCGGGCCATTGCCGAGCAGCTGGGTGGCAGCGGTGATCAGGCCGCACGTGCGGCAACGCTTGCCAAGTGTGACCTGGTCACCGAGATGGTGCTCGAGTTCCCCGAGCTTCAGGGCATCATGGGCGCCTACTACGCCCGCTTTGACGGTGAAGACGAGGCCGTGGCCAGCGCGATCTATCAGCAGTATCTGCCGCGCTTTGCCGGCGATGACATCCCCGACACCGTGACCGGCCAGGCACTCGCCATTGCCGACCGCCTCGATACACTGACCGGTATCTTCGGTATCGGTCAGCGACCCACCGGTACCCGTGACCCCTTTGCCCTGCGTCGCGCCGCCATTGGCGTGCTCAGCATCATGGTCAGGGCCGGGCTGGATCTCGACCTGCGCGAACTGCTGACCACGGCCGCCGGTCAGCACGGCAGCGTCAACGACGTGCCGACGCTGGTCGATGAGGTGCAGGACTACATGCTTGACCGCTTCCGTGCCTGGGCGCTGGAAGCCGGCATGAGCGCCGAGACCTATCTGGCCGTACGGGCCCGACCCATCACCCATCCCTTTGACTTCGAGCGTCGTCTGCGTGCGGTACACGCCTTCACCCATCGTGATGAGGCCCAGGCACTGGCCGCCGCCAACAAGCGTGTGGCCAATATTCTCGCCAAGCAGCAGGGTGATGTCCCGGCCGCGGTCGATGCCGCCCATCTTGCCGAGCCGGCCGAAAAGGCCCTGCATGAGGCCGTCATGGCCAAGCGCGAGGAAACCGCGCCACTGATCGACGAGCGCGACTACGCCCGGGCGCTGGACGCCCTGGCCGAGCTCAAGGCACCGGTCGATGACTTCTTTGATCAGGTCATGGTCATGAGTGATGACGAAGCGCTGCGGCGTAACCGTCTGGCGCTGCTGGCCGGGCTTCAGGGGCTCTTCCTTGAAGTCGCCGATATTGCATTGCTGGGACAATCGTCATGAGCCAGATTCGTTTTCGCATCGCCACGCCTGACGACGTCCAGGCGCTGGTAAGCCTTGTGACCTCGGCCTATCGCGGCGAGTCCAGCCGTACCGGCTGGACCACCGAAGCGGACCTGCTTGACGGCGAGCGCCTTGCTCCCGAAGTACTGCTTGCCGACATCAAGCGCCCCGGCAGTTACGTCATCATTGCCGAGCGACCGGGAGACAGCACCCACGAACTGGTGGCCTGTGCCCACGTGGCCGAGGACAACGGTGCCGGCTATTTCGGCATGTTTGCCGTGCGTCCCTGGCTACAGGGCCACGGCATCGGTCAGGCAGTACTGGCGGAAGCCGAGCGCGTGGTGAGCGAGGAGCTGGGTCTGGAACGGCTGCGCATGACGGTCATCGATGTGCGCCTGGAGTTGATCGCCTGGTATGAGCGCCGCGGTTATCAGCGCACCGGTGAATACCAGCCCTTCCCCTACGGCGATACGCGCTTTGGCACGCCAAGGCGTGACGACCTGCGCTTCGCGGTGCTGGAGAAGGCCCTCGCCTGACACAGGATCGCAAGGATGCATGATACGCCCCTGTTTCATGTGAAACAGGGGCAAACGGGCAGACCGGTGACACCGGTCTGCCCGTTTTTTCAGGGGTGTCCTGCCCTTTCAGCTGTAACGAAAGCCGATCACCTCACGGGCATGCTCACGCGCCGCCGTGCCGGCACCGGACAGCAGCGTGCCGATTACACAGATACCCAGATTGAGTACCAGCCCCCACAGCCCGCTGTAAACGCCCAGCGGGCGATAGCCCATGAAGGTGAAGACGCCCGCCAGCGCGGCACCGGCCAGCATGCCGGCAAACACCGCCCGGCTGTTGAGCCGCGTCCAGTAAAGCCCCAGGATCATGGCCGGACCGACCTGAATGAGCACCTCGAACTTGAGCACGAAGATCTGATAGAGCGTGGCCGGCGGATACCAGGCAATCACGATCAGAATCGCCACTGCCACCAGCCCCACCAGCTTGCCGGCCAGCACCTTTTGATACTCGCTGGCTTCGGGCCTGATATAGCGCCCGTACAGGTCGTTGGAGATGATCGAGGAAAAGGTCAAAAGTACCGAATCCGCGGTCGAGACGATCGCCGCAATTACCCCGCCAAAGAGCAGCACCATCGCCCAGTAGAAAAACGCGTTCTGATTGGCGAGTGCATTGGCCATCATGCCCACCAGCTGTTCGGACTGCGCAGTGGAAAGATCCGGAAAGGCCGAGATACCGATAATGCCGACCATGAAGACAACGCCTGCGGTCAGAAACGGCATATAGGCCATGCGAATAAAGGAGCGCTTGAGCGTGGCCTCACTTTTTGCCGAGAAGATGCGCTGTACCGCATGGGGATAGATCGCTGCGCCAATGCCCACCAGCACCAGCAGACTGAACCAGCGGGTCAGCCCGGCACCGTCGGGCGGGTTGAGCTTTTCGGGGGCAGTGGCCTGCATGTGAGCCGCCGCCGAGGGCAGACCGCCAAAGTAATACAGCGAGCCGATCAGAAGGGTAAACACGCCAAAGAGCAGTGCCAACCCCTGAATGGTGTCGGTATAGGCCACCGAGCGCATGCCGCCCAGCCAGCTGTAGGCCACCATGATGATAATGAAAAAGATCACCCCGACCTGATACGGGATGGTGCCACCGGTCAGCCCCGACACGCCCTGCCCGATCGCCACGAACTGCTCGAGCAGATAGTTGGCCAGCCCATAGAGCATCAGGATGGCGGCAAGAATACTGACGCTTTTGGAGCGAAAGCGCAGCTCGATCCAGTCCACCGGGGTCAACAGTGAAAAGCGCCGACCCAGCGCATAAAGGCGCGGCGCAAAGAAGAGATACACCATGATGATCATGATAAAAAACGGCACCGACACCAGATACTCATAGCCCATGCGGTAGGCCGTGGGCGGGTAGCCGATGACCGTATTGCCGCTGTACTGGGTGGCAAAGAAGGTGAAAAAGAGCACCATGACGCCCAGACCACGGCCACCCAGATAGTACTCATCAAGGCTTTCGCGCATGCCACGATTGCGCAGGAAGGCAAAAAGCCCCACGCCCAGCATCAATACGCCATACAGAACGAGCACGAAGATTCCCGACCACCCACTGAACGCCAGTTCGACTTCCATGCTTAGGCCTCCCCGTCACGGCGTGCGCCGCGGCCGTGCTCATCGCCGTTCTCTTTGCCAGCGCCGCCCTCTTTTCCAGAGTCATAGCGCTCATCGCTGTCGGTGCGCCACTGCGTTTGAATCGTCCAGGTAATAAAGATCGAAAGTCCAAGCGAGGCCGCCAGAATGATCAGCGCCCACAATGGGATGCCCATGATCAGCGTCGAGCCGGCGTCAGCGGCGAAGTACCAGGGATTGATCAGTGCAAAGAGCACGATAAAACCGATCCAGACCCGCTTTTTGCGAACCGGCTCCGATATCCGGGGTGTCATGAGGCTTTCTCCTGGCCAGAAACCGCCGCCATCAGGACGGCAAGAGGGAATAACCTTCGGACTCTAGCCAGCCGGGCCGAGCGCTGAATATCAGTCAATAAACAAGGAAGGTTTCGTCACTCGCGAAGCGCCAGGACCAAGGTCGCAGGTTTTCCGGGGTACGTTTCATGGCATCGACTATCAACCCTCACGCTGTGGGGCTGTCCCTCTCGCCGCAGCGCAGCAGATGATCCACCAGCTGACGGGCAATGACCGGCAGGCCCTGGTAATCGCGCATGACCAGATGCAGCTCGCGCAGCGCCCATTCATCGGTGAGCGGAATGGCAACCAGTGACAGGCCATGATGCCGGGCGCTGACCGCCCGCCAGGGCAACACGCCGATCCCCATGCCGCGATCAATCATGCGACAGATGCCTTCAAAGCTGCGCACCTGAATGCGCATGCGCAGCGGTCGGTCAAACCGGCGCGCGCCATCCTGCAGCAGCGCCTGCAGCGAGGCATCCTGCTCAAGACCGATAAAGTCGTTATCCAGCGCCTGCTCCAGGGCCGCCGAGGGTGCACCCGCCAGCGGATGCCCCTGCGGCACGACCAGCACCAGCCGATCACGTCGCCACAGGCGGGCATCCAGCCCCTCCGCCGGTACGTGGCCGGCATAAAGGCCAACGTCCGCCAGCCCGTCGCGCACGGCGGTGACGATTTCATGGCTCAACCGCTCCTTCATGTCGATGCGTATCTGAGGGAAACGGTCCATGAATTCGCCCAGATCATCCGGCAGGAACTCGATGACCGAGGAGGTATTGGCATGCAGGCGAACGTGTCCCTTGATGCCAATGCGGTACTCGCTCATGTCGGCATCCAGACGCGAGAGGTTTTCAAGCATCAATCGGGCATGGTGCAAAAAGGCGTGCCCGGCGGCCGTCAGTTCGATACCGCGCGGTCGACGATAGAGCAGTGATATGCCCAGCTGCCGTTCCAGGTCGCTGATGCGCTTGCTCACTGCCGCCAGCGCCAGATGCTCGCGGCTGGCCGCGCGGGTCAGACTATGCTCATCGGCGATCGCCACAAAAAGGCGCAGGGTGACAAAATCCAGACGCTTCATGGCGCCCTCCAGCCAAAGGACCGCCCAGCCTAGCAGTGTCTTCGCCGGTTGCGAACGCTGCCTTGGTCAAACCCCAATTGTTGCACCTGCAACCGCTCGGCCATGCTCGCTCCCCTATCCATACCCGGGAGCGGATCACCCATGACCACCCATGACGGCACCTCTGCCACCGATCAACCCACGCAGGCACTGTCCGGCCTGAAGGTACTGGAACTGGGGCAGCTGATTGCCGGCCCGTTTGCTACCAAATTGCTCGGCGAGTTCGGCGCCGACGTGATCAAGATCGAGCCGCCCGGCACCGGCGACCCACTGCGGCGCTGGCGCATTGTCGAGGAAGGCACATCACTGTGGTGGCATGTCCAGACCCGCAACAAGCGTTCGCTCTCGCTGGATCTGAGAAGCGAGGAAGGCCAGCAGATCGTGCGTCGTCTCGTCGATGAGGCCGATATCGTGGTGGAGAATTTCCGTCCCGGCACGCTGGAAAAATGGGGGCTGGGCTGGGAGGCCTTGAGCGCGCGCAACCCGGGCCTGATCATGGTGCGCATCTCCGGCTACGGCCAGACCGGCCCCTACCGCGACCGGCCAGGCTTTGGCGTGATTGGAGAAGCCATGGGCGGCCTGCGCTATCTCTCCGGCCATCCGGGCGAGCGCTCGGTACGCGTTGGCGTAAGCCTTGGCGATTCACTCTCGGCCCTCTACGGGGTGATCGGTGCGCTGCTGGCACTGCAGGAGCGTCATCGCAGCGGTCAGGGTCAGTACATTGACGTGGCCCTTTATGAGTCGGTCTTTGCGATGATGGAGAGTCTGGTGCCCGAATACGACGGCGCCGATGTGATCCGTGAGCCCAGCGGCAGCGCCCTGCCCGGCATCACGCCATCGAATTCATATCCCTGCCTGAACGATGAGCATGTGCTGATCGCCGGCAACGGCGACAGCATCTACAAGCGTCTGATGCAGGCGATCGAGCGTCCGGAACTGGCCGAGGCGCCCGAACTGGCCCACAACGATGGTCGCTCGCGCCATGCCGAGCGCATTGACGGGGCGATCGCTGACTGGACCTCCCGCCACAGTCGCGAGCATGTGCTGAGCGTACTGGAGGCCGTCGGCGTACCGGTGGGTTTTCCCTACACCGCACGCGACATTGTTGAAGACCCTCACTACCAGGCCCGTCGCATGATCGAAACCATCACCACCGAGACCGGCCGGCAGCTGAAAGTGCCCGGTGTCATGCCCAGACTGAGTCGCACCCCGGGGCGCATCGAAGGCGGCGGCCCGCGGCTGGGCCAGCACACCCGGGCAGTGCTGGATGAACTGGGTATCGATGCTGACACCCAGCAGGCGCTGTTTGCGCGTGGCGTACTGTTTGAACCGGATGACCATCATGGATCGGAGAAGGCCCACTGACATGACACAACGCATCTTCATTCAGGAAGTGGCCCCGCGGGATGGCCTGCAGATCGAAAAGCGCTTCGTGCCCACGGCGGAGAAGATCGCCCTGATCGATGCGCTCTCCCGCACTGGCGTGGCGAAAATCGAGGCCACCTCGTTCACCTCACCGAAGGCCATTCCCAATCTGGTCGATGCCGGAGACGTCATGGCCGGCATCACCCGCCACGAGACCGTTGATTACGTGGCGCTGGTGCCCAACGCGCGTGGCGTCGAGCGGGCGCTGGCCGCGAGTGCCGATGAGCTCAATCTGGTGATGTCGGCAAGCGACAGCCATGGTCTTGCCAACCTGCGCATGACACCCTGGCAGTCGCTGGCGCACTTTCCCGCGATGATCGAGCAGACGCGCGGTCATGACGTGTTCATCAATGCCTCGATTTCGACCGCCTTTGGCTGCCCGTTTGATGGTGAGGTGCCCGCCTCCCGCGTGATCGACATTGTTGAGCGCCTCGCGGCGTTGGGCATTCGCGGCGTGTCGCTGTGTGATACCACCGGCATGGCCAACCCGGCCCAGGTCAGGGCGCTGTGTAACGAGGTAATCCGCCGCTGGCCCGACGTGGCCCTTACGCTGCATGTGCACAACACCCGTGGCATGGGACTGGCCAACGTACTCGCCGCCTGGCAGGCCGGTGTGACACGCTTTGATGCGGCGCTGGGCGGGCTGGGCGGCTGTCCGTTCGCGCCCGGCGCCAGCGGCAATGTCTGCACCGAGGATATGGTCCACATGTTCGAGGAGATGGGCATTGATACCGGCGTGGATCTCGACGCTCTGCTGGCCGTCTCGGCCACGCTTTCCGATCTTGTGGGGCACGAGGTGCCGGGGCAGGTGGTCAGGGCCGGGCGCGCAAGCCGTCGCTATCCGCTGCCGGAGCACATGCGTCAGTCCTGACAGCTTTGCGCCTGGGCGCAAACCGCCTCACACTGCGCCTCTCCTGTTAAGCTTCAAACCAGAGAGGCGCTCGCCGTGACATCTCGGGATACGACAACAAAGGCCCTGCCGACTCCCCTGTTGCTATTGATGGCCATTGCCACCGGCATTTCGGTGGCCAGCAACTACTATGCCCAGCCGCTTCTACACACCATTGCCGGCCAGCTGGGGCTGAACTACTCAAGCGCCGGTATCATCGTCACCACGGCGCAGCTCGGTTACGCTGCCGGCCTTTTGCTGCTGGTGCCGCTGGGCGACATGATCGAGCGTCGCCGGCTGGTGGTCACCATGATGCTGCTGGCCACCATCGGTCTGGTGATCAGCGCGCTGTCTTCCAACCTCGCCGTACTGCTTTTGGGCACCGCCATGACCGGCGTTTTCTCGGTCGTCGCCCAGGTACTGGTGCCCTTTGCCGCAACGCTTGCCGCCCCGGAACAACGTGGCCGCGCCGTGGGCATCGTCATGAGTGGTCTTTTGATCGGCATTTTGCTGGCGCGCACCTTTGCAGGGGCGCTTTCAACGCTGGGCAACTGGCGGCTGGTCTATATGGTGGCGGCCGTTTTGATTCTGATCACCACATTGCTGCTGTGGCGCGCCCTGCCCAGGCTCACCACCCATGCAGGGCTTGGCTACGCGGCACTGATTCGCTCGGTAGGTCGCCTGATGGTGGCGCACCCGGCACTGCGCCTGCGCGCGGCGCTGGGGGCACTGACCTTTGCACTCTTTGCCGCCTTCTGGACCCCGGTGGCCTTTCTGCTGTCAGCACCACCCTGGCAGTTCAATGACGCTACCATCGGCCTTCTGGGGCTTCTGGGCGCGGCAGGCGCGCTGGTCGCCCCCTGGGCCGGGCGTCAGGTCGACCGCGGTCGGGCACGGCTGACCACCACGGCAGGGCTGGTCCTGCTGCTGCTGGGCTGGCTGCCGCTGCTGTGGGCCGAGCGTTCCCTGGTCGCGATCGTGATTGGCGTACTGCTGCTGGATATCGCCGTACAGCTGGTCCACATCACCAACCTCAACATGGTCTATCGCATCGACCCCGATGCCCGTAACCGCCTCAATGCTGCCTATATGGTGAGCTACTTCCTGGGCGGCGCCATCGGTTCGCTGGCCTCGGCCTGGCTGTACGGTCACACCGGCTGGACGGGCGTCACCCTGTTCGGCATCGTCATCAGCCTTGCAGGCCTTGTGCTCTGGTGGTGCGGGCATCGCCATGAGTCGCATCTGCCGACGTAATCGAAGCCCTGCATGAAGCATGACCGGGATAAAGAAAAAGCCGGCCCGCCAAATGGCGGACCGGCTTTTTTATGGCTTCCTCCATGCAGCGCGCAACGCCGCATGAGGGACGCTTGTTACTGCGCCGGCTGCTGCTGCGCCTGAGACTGCATGGACTGCAGCTGCTGGTAGAGTTCGGGGTCCATATCGATCAAGCGCTTTTCCAGTGCCTTGTCACGCGAGGCGTCAGTACCGATTTTCTGATACTGCTCCACGGACAGATTGTGCTCCTGAAGGGACTCTTCCGTCTTGCTCTGGAAATCCTGCATCAGTGACTGCGCCTGCTGCTGATCTTCCACGTTCTGGCTGGACAGGCTCTGGATGACCGGGATCATGTCGCGATTGACGTCCAGAAACGAGCGCAGCTCGTCATCGTTGTACTGCTTTGACAGGGTGCCAGACTCAACGGGCTGGGGCTGCTGCATCTGAGCCGGTGCCTGCTGCTGGCCCTGCGGGGCGCCCTGGCTGCCGGCCATGGCCATCGGTGCAGCCAGCATGCTGGCCGTGATCAGGGCCGCGCCAAGCATCGAAACGGGCTTTTTCATGGTGAACTCCGAAAAAAGAATTTGATTCAATGTACTGTAGTCATTGCAGGGCGTCCAGGAAGCGATTTTCAGCAGCTCTTCAAAGGTGGCAATGTCACCTTGCCAAACGACTCCCTGAAGTTCTTCTATCCTCCCCTGTTTCAGGGACCATTGCAGAGAGTGCCTACATGAGCGCAGGACTGATTATCCTCGACCGGGATGGCGTGATTAACGAGGACTCCATCGAGTTCATCCGAAGCCCCGAGCAGTGGCTGGCCTTTCCTCAGGCGCTGGAAGCCATCGCCCGCCTGCATCAGTGCGGCTGGATCATCGCCGTGGCGACCAACCAGTCCGGCATTGCCCGCGGCTACTTCGATGAGGCAACACTTGAGGCAATGCACGACAGGATGCACCGGGAAGTCGAGGCGGCCGGCGGCATGATCAGTCACGTCGTGTACTCCCCTCACGGCCCCGATGATGAAAGCGACACCCGCAAGCCCAAGCCGGGGCTTTTGTACCAGATTCGTGACCTGTGCCAGCTTGAACATCTTGATGAAGCCTGGATGGTCGGTGACAGCCTGCGCGATCTGCAGGCCGGCCAGAGTGCCGGTTGCCGCACGGCACTGGTACTGACCGGCAAGGGCGAGATCACCCGGGGCGACCTGGCCCATCTCGAACGCCCCGATGAGGTCGTGATTACCGATTCACTGCTGGATTTTGCCAATCGCCTGCTCTCGGACGACCCGGCCATGAAGGCCCCCCGGCGCTAGCTCCTGCGACACCAGCGCACATGGCGGTGCGCGGTCCACGCGAGCGCGGTAGCGTCGTTTATACTTGAGCCTTTACTTCATACGGTATCGTTTACACGGGTGGCGCAATCATGACAGACACCAGCACGATCAGATCAGACATCGTCATTGTCGGCGGTGGCATCGCAGGCCTCGCCATGGCCGCCCGCCTGGCAAGTCGCACCACCTTCACCATCACGGTGCTGGATAGCGACCGCGCCCCCGAGATGCCCGATGATACCCTGCAGCTTCGCACCACCTCGCTCAACAGCGCTGCCGTGAAGCTGCTGCAGGACGCCGGCGTCATGATTCATCTGTCGTCGCACTTTCTGACCGACTTCAATCGACTCGAAGCCGGCAGCCGCGACGCCCCGAGTGCATTGAGCTTCAGCGCCGACGATATCGATCTGGACCGTTTTGGCGTCTTTGTCGAAAACGAGCGCCTGCGCCATGCCCTATGGCAGACGCTGACCGCCATGCCGCAGGTCACGCTGATCAGCGAATCGCGCCTTTCCTCCCTGCAGCGTCATGACGACCACGTTGACGGCCTGCTCGACGACGGGCGCGCGCTGGAAAGCCGTCTGATCATCGGTGCCGACGGCGCCCGCTCCCAGGTACGCCATCTGGCCGGCATCAGCAGTCATCAGCGCGACTACGCCCAGGAAGCCATGATCATCAATGTGCGTCTGGCCGAATCAGCCGGCCATACCACCTGGCAGATCTTTACCCCCAGCGGGCCGGTCGCCCTGTTACCGCTGCATGACCGACAGGCCTCGCTGATCTGGTATGACAGCCCCGGGCAGGTTCAAAAGCGCATGAGCATGGATGATGATGCCCTGCGCCTCGCCATTATCGAGGCCTTCCCGGCACGGCTTGGGCGGATTGAAGCCATTATCGAGCGCGGTCGTTTCCCGATTCGCCGCTTGCACGCCCAGCGCTATGCGGGCAAGCGCGTGGCACTGATCGGCGATGCCGCGCATGTGATTCATCCCATGGCCGGCCAGGGCATCAACCTGGGGCTGGCGGACGTGGTCGCACTGGCCGATGCCCTTGAGCAGGAAAGTGACCCGGGTAACGGTCATGCGCTGAGCCGCTATCAGCGTCGCCAGTGGCCGCGCAACGCTGCCATGCTGACCGGCGTCGAGCAGCTTCATCATCTCTTCACCCTGCCCTTTGCACCGCTGCGCTCGCTGGCAGAAAGGGGGCTGAAGGGTGCCGAGCGCATGTCACCGGTCAAGCGCTTCATGATGTCGATGGCCACCGGTCAGCCATTGACGACAGGCAAGGATCACAGCCGTCATGACACCCGCGAGTGACGTCGATGATGTCCTGACGTTCTGGTTCGAGACCCTGTCACCCGGGCAGTGGTTTCGGCGCGATAACGCCCTGGATAACACCATTGCCACACGCTTTGGCGCGCTGCTGGAGGCGGCACGCCGGGGCGAGCTGTCCCACTGGCGTGACGGTCATCGCGACAACGAAAGTGACCGCGGCCGTCTGGCCGAGATCATTATCATTGATCAGTTTTCACGCAACGTATATCGCGGTGATCCGCGCGCCTTCTCCCATGACCCGCAGGCGCTGGTGCTGGCGCAGGAGGCTGTGCGCCTGGGCTGTGATCGGCGCCTGCCGCTCAGGGAGCGCCCCTTCCTCTACATGCCGTGGATGCACAGTGAATCACTGCACGTTCATCAGGAGGCGCTGCGGCTTTTTGATCAGCCCGGACTGGAGCGGCATCTCGAGGTGGAACAGCGCCATCTGGCCATTCTTGGGCGCTTTGGCCGCTACCCCCATCGCAACGAGGCTCTCGGGCGCGACAGTACGCCCGAAGAGCTGGATTTCCTGACCACGCCCGGCTCGTCGTTTTAGACCGTTCGGGATGTTTCACGTGAAACATCCTGGCTCAGGGCGGCGCGCCTCAGGGCAGGATCACGAGACCGGCGTGCTGATTGGGCAGTTTCGGACGCGCTTCAGGATCGGGATGGGTCAACGTATGCCGCCGATGGCTCTGGAACCGATAGGCATCAGCATCAGTACCGTCAATGGCGCCCGTAGACCCATCAACCCGTGTGGTGATCGTGCATTGATCGATATGGCCGATTTCTCCCACGCCTGCCGCCTGGAGCTTGTAACAGGCGATGGCACCAAGCGCCAGATGACGCGGACGAGGTGACATGAGCGCCTCAGGCAGATCGAGCCTTTCCCGGAACGTATCGACCAGCGCTTCACTGACCTCATAGGCCTGCGCCCCGGCGGCCGGGCCGACCACCGCGATCCATTCAGACAGCTCACCCCATCGCCAGGCCGTAATCTGCCCCAGCATCGACTCGATAATGCCATCAAGAAGCCCGCGCCAGCCGGCGTGCAGGGCGCCAATATAGTGCCCGCTGCGATGGGCCAGCAGAATGGGCAGACAATCTGCGGTGACGATTGAAACAGGAATACCGGGCTGGTCGGTCAGAAACCCGTCGGCCTCGCCACATGCCTGGCCGGGAGCGTCGACCGTGACAACGCGCGTGCCATGCACCTGCTGTTTTTGCGGCCGTGCCGCTTCAAACCCGACCAGGACCTCGGGCATCAACATCTGCCGATGCCCAAACCCGTGCGCAACGGATGAGACGGCCGTCAGTAATGGGGATTGAATCATGCGCAAGGCTCCAGTGACGCGAATGCTTCTATTGTAGGTCCTTCCGGCATGACCTGACGCTGCCCGGAGAGGACGTTGACATGGCCAGCGTCACAGGCAAAAAAAAGCCTGCCAGGGGATGGCAGGCGACAAGAAATATTCTTGCAAGGGATCATTCAAGGGAACACTGACTTTGAGTCGCCCTGTGGCAAGGAGTTCCTGACACGGACAAAAAATTTTCGATGGCCCTCATCGACTTTGATAGCGTGCTAATGGCTTTGGCCTGTGCCAGACTCAGGGTTATCTGCTGGATTTGAATTTTTACGGAGAACCTCAATGCCCTCCCCTCGTCTTTTTGATCCCCTGAAGCTTGGCAGGCTTGAACTGCCCAATCGCATTCTGATCGCGCCGATGTGCCAGTACTCCGCCCGCGATGGCAATGCCACCGACTGGCACACCATTCACCTGGGGCAACTGGCGCTGTCAGGTGCCGGTCTGTTGATTCTGGAAGCCACGGCTGTCTCGCCGGAAGGCCGTATCAGCCCTGATGATCTCGGACTCTGGAACGACGACAACGAACAGGCGCTGAAAAACACCCTGGATGCCGTGCGCGCAAACTCGGACATGCCGCTGGGCATTCAGCTGGGGCACGCCGGACGCAAGGCCTCCACGCATGTGCCCTGGGAAGGCGGCGCGCAGATAGCACCTGACGCGCCGCGTGGCTGGCAGACTGTTGCCCCTTCAGCGCTTGCCTACAGTGAAGAAGAACACGCCCCGCATGCCCTCTCCATTGACGAGATCAAGGAGGTTCGCGAGCAGTTCAGGCGTGCTGCCGAGCGCTCGGCACGGCTGGGCATCGAGGCGATCGAGATTCACGCCGCCCATGGCTATCTACTGCATCAGTTCCTCTCGCCGCTGTCCAATCAGCGCAGTGATCAGTACGGCGGCAGCCTGGAAAACCGCATGCGCCTGACGCTCGAGATCTTTGATGCCATAAGAGAAGTCTTTCCACAGGAACGACCGGTCGGAATACGTATCTCTGCCACGGACTGGGTGGAGGGCGGCTGGAGCGTCGAGGAAAGTCAGGCACTGGCAAAAGAACTGGATGCCCGGGGCTGCAGCTTTATTCACGTATCCAGTGGTGGACTGAGCCCGGCCCAGCAGATCCCGGTCGGCCCGAGCTATCAGGTGCCGCTGGCGCGCGCCATCGGTGAAGTCGTCGAGATGCCGACCATTGCCGTGGGATTGATTACCGAACCGGAACAGGCAGAAGCCATCGTGGCCACCGGAGATGCCGATGCGGTCGCACTGGCCAGAACCATGCTCTACAACCCGCGCTGGCCGTGGCACGCCGCTGCGGCGCTGGGGGCGCAGGTGAAGGCGCCGAATCAGTATCTGCGCTCACAGCCGCATCAATACAAGGATCTGTTTTTGAATCAGTAACGTCTCAAGGATAGCCGGACAGTGGCTTCAAATCTTCTGATATCCGGCTATCCCTTTCCTGGACATGTCATGCTCGACAAGATCGCCGCTAAAACGCTCGGCGATGTATTCGTAAAGCTCATGCATTTCCGGGCACAGCTGGCCGACAGCTTCTTTCCAGTCACTGTAATAGATGGCTCTTTTACCATTAAATTCAAGATACTGGCTAACTCGTGAAAAGCGAAACCCTGAATATGACAGGAGTCTTGCCAAAGAAGGTTCCATCATCGCAAAGCCATATTGACGATTGGATATCTTTCCAAGTGCAAGCACTGACAGAAAAAGACCTGCCTTGAGAAATGACGCCGTCCTGACAGACTGAGGAGGGTTTTGAGCCAGTGTTTTGGCTTTTTTGCCTTTTCTGATATCCCCCAGTATCGCCACTCTGGATATTTCACAAATATCCTTTCTTTGAAAAAGATCAGGATGATGCTCGTGACTTTCAAAAAGAGAGGAAAATTTCAGCTCGAGCGGCATTCTATAAAATGGAGACCCCAAGGTTTCGGAAGGTAATACAAGTCTTGCACATCCGACAGCCTGACCACTTTCTCGTTTTTCTATGAGACAGTGCAGCGCGCGTTCATCGAAGGGATCCTTTTCAATAGCCTCACTACTATTGACAGGCTCAAACCCAAGCTCCTCACAGTAGACATCATGTCTTAGTGAGTATACTCTTTTCTTTTCTTTCTCAGTTACTGCAAAGATTATATTATAATCCCTGTCAAACAGCTCTTTGCTCATTTTTTGCCATCGCTTGAAAAATTAAATGCCTCTTCGGGTCTGATGGGGAACCCCACATAATATCCCTGCGCATAATCGACATTTAATCCCTTCAATGCCTCCAGTATCTGTGCATCGCTGACAAATTCTGCAATTACCTTCTTGCCAAATCCCTTGGCGACATCTGCAATAGCCTTGACCACCAGCCTGTTTTCATATGACTTGAGCATTTCGCTGACAAAAGAACCATCTATCTTTATGTAATCGCTTGGCATTTGACCCAGATAGTGAAAACTGCTGAACCCGACACCAAAATCGTCAAGTGCGATCTTGCATCCAAGTGCCTGAACACCTTTTAAAAGATTATTGGCCTTCGAAAAATCCGTAACCGCAGCTGTTTCAGTAACTTCGAGAATCAATCTCGCCGGATCAAGTCCCCGCACCTTTAATGCCTGTTCTACAAAACCCCTGAAACCTTCATCCTGTAGTGTCGTCCCGGATATATTGACAGCAAGCGTAATGGGCCGTTTTCGCAGTCTGGAAAGAATATCCAGGCTTTCACATAATACCCAGCGATCAACTTCAACAATAAGCCCGCTTCTTTCTGCAGCAGGTATAAACAGTCCCGGCATGGCAAGATTGCCGTTTTCATCCCGCATGCGCAGAAGGACTTCGTAGTGTTGAATGGTGCCATACTCAACACATGCGATGGGTTGCACCGCCAGTTCAAAACGTCTTTCGCTTAGCGCTCGGCGTATTTCATCCATCCAGTAAACACGCTCCTGAAGCTCATGACTCGTATCATATTCATCAGGAATCAAATACCATTTATTACTGTTCAGATCCTTTGCCTTATACATGGCAAAATCAGCATTGGCCATCAACTTTATATGATCTACACCGTGATCCGGATAGAGAGCGATACCAATACTCGCCATGGCACGGTGTCGACGGCCATTTTCACAAAACACAATATCTTCGAGCTTACGGGATATTCTGGATGCCATATGACGAGCATCGTTTGCGGTTGCACTTTCAAGCAGAATAGAGAACTCATCGCCACCCTGGCGGGCCACGATCGCATTTTCTCCCAGTTCCTCAATCAACGCCTGCGCCACGAGCTTTAAAAGCTGATCTCCAGAATGGTGACCACCCAGCTCATTGACATTCTTGAACTGGTCCAGATCTAGATACAGCACTGCTCCCCTATTATTGTGGTCATGCATGACGTCCTTTAACTTATGTTCAAAAAATCGTCGATTATAAAGTTCTGTCAAAGGATCACGATTGGCAAGCCATGCCAGCCTCTTTTCGGCCTGTTTTCGGGCAGTAATATCAAGTCCTACAGAAATATAATCTTCGCCTTTAGAAACAGGATCCAGTGGCGCATGAACCCACGTCACAATAATATCTTCACCATCTACTTTCTTTACCGTGCTTTCCTGCTGTCTGGTATTTTCTGACAGTTGTATGGCAAGATGCATATCAAGGTTAAAGATTGCTTCAAAAGAGCGACCAATCAGGCTTTGGTCATGCCCCATGGTTTCCTGAGCATGCCGGTTAATCAGCGTTATATTGCCTTCCTTGTCATGCGTCAGGATCAGGACATGTGCGTTATCAAGTAACCCGCCAATAAAATCTCTTTCTTTTGCCAGCTCCTTTAAACGCGCCGATAGCTCCAGATCGCGCATGGAGACCTTGTTTTCAAGTCGCTCAAGTTGATCAGCAAGATCAAAAGCAGCCCTGTCAAGAACATCTATTTCATCCCTCCATTTCTTGCTTTTTATTTGCGTTCTACGTCTAACACGATCAAAACCGCCATGTGCCAGGGAAGGCAGTACACTGGACAAGTGGCGAAGCCTGGCCATGGGTTTCCAAAGGATCATGAAAAGAAATATTTCAGCGACCAGCCAACCCAATACTGCAATAATGAAGGTGTTTCTGGTATTTTCCACAATCCCGTTCACTTGAGCGGTAATGTCGGACATCAAAAGGAGATGACTGATATCACCACTACCCTGAAAGTTTTCCAGCGGCATGGCAAAGACTTCATAGTGACTATCACCATGTTTTAAACGAACGGACTGTTGAGTTATTGATGTCAGCAAGTTCGACCGAGCAATCTCTCTGATAACAGGCAGCTCTTCTTTCTCATTGGTCAGCGCAATAATGGAGGCCTGCCAGGAGGGTAAATAGTGTGTATGGCTCGCAGAAACTTCTCCTTGTATCAAAAGAGCAACATCGCCTCCCGAGCTTTTATTGGTATATAAAATAACATTGCTCAACGAGCTTGTGATCACCACAACCCCTACACTTTCACCATCTGCCAGAACCGGTACGGCAACATACTGACGGCAGACATTCGTACATATTAAGGTTTTTGCGGGCATTTCATCGAGAATGACATTCTGCTCCCATGCACTCATCAGATTTTTGGGTATATTTGACTGAGGAGTACCGAGTGTGGAAACAATTCTGCCATCCATGTTCAGGATGGAAAGACTTTCTATTCCCACCTCAATCTGAAGCGTTGGCCACTGAGAACGCAGCATCTGGTCGATAAAGGAATAGTTATTATTTTCAAGCGCTTCACCGAGGCTATTGGATGAAGCAACAATACCGGCGACTTGACGCAGACCATCAAAGGATCGCTCCAGCGACATATTAATGTCTTCAATACGACTTCTATAACTGGCTTCCTGAGAAGTCTTGAACTGTTCAGAGAGATTTCGATAGCTGACTATTGTCAAAGTACTTGCCAGACCTACCATTACCAGACTGGTTAATATGATAGCGCGCCATTTCAGGCTGAAATTCATGCCATTCTCCCAGAATGCTTATGGCAGATATATGCGGCCGAACACGTGGCGCTTTTTAAAAACGCCATGAAGCCTGAAGAAGAAACATTCCCCAATACTGGTCTGATACATCCTGATCTCTGGGCAGCCAGCCAGTACCATTCACATGATGGTATTCCGTTGAAAGCAATAGGTCAGGGGTAGCATTCCACTGCAGACCCAGTGTCCAGTCTCTGGCAAACTGAGAATGGTCAGCACCTCTTCCGTCAGCCTCAAACTTCTTCCCTTTCGGATCATCCCGGTTATTGACAAGTGAGTCATACCTCAAGAGCCACTGCCAGTCTTCCAGAAAACGTTGCGTGTACTGAAGATACCAGCTTTCTCCCACGACACTCTGATCGAAACTCCCGCCAGTAAAGGATTGGTGCCTGAGCGCATACTCACCTGTCAGGCTCCAGTATCCGTGATTATATTGAAGAGACATTATGATTGGTTTGAAGGAATATCGATCAGGTGCACCGTGTGGGCCATCAATATCTATGTTGGCATCAGCGATAGTTAGAGCAGCGATAATATTGCCCGGGCCATGCTCATAAACAACTTGTCCAATCGAAGACAATGCACCGTCGATGGAGGCCGGCACATTTGAATTCCAAATAGTATGTTTTACGTTGCTATCAGTGTTGGCCTTGCCCACCCCAGCCTGAAAATAAAGTATGCCAAAAGGCAGGTGCTCTTCTTCATAAACAGAGACACCTTCTGACGACAGAGCCGGTGCCCGGGTTCGATCGAAATATATCGACTGTGGCAAAAGTATGCTGGGCCTTGTAAAAGCAACATCACGCGTCTGGTTATAGATACCAAAAGGCTGTTTCAGCTTTCCGATCTGCACACCTGCGACACGGTTGTTACCCGTAATGAACTGGTAATCCAGCAGACCATAATCGAGACGCGGCTCATAGCTGCTGTTGTCATCACCCGCCCGACGGCTTAATACCTGTGCCGAGACCAGCAGATTATTGCTTGGACGCATGGATACATTGGCGCCAACTTCCGTGTATTGAAGACTGCCGGCGTCCTTGCTGCTGGGGCCGAAGAAATCATTGTGTCGGCTGATGATCAGCGCCTGGCTTAGAAACCCATGGGCCTGCACGGTATCGAACACGTCGGCGCGAGCAGCAGATATGCTGCTGGCCATCGTGGCCATCACCAGTGCTGTGACATACAGATAACGGCAGCGCTGATTACTCCACTGCAAAAACGCTGACGCTATCATCCACGGCTCCTTTTTCCAGATAGCCCAGCCCGCCGGGTGTATTGGCCACACGTTGTCGCATCTCTTCTATCGACTTGACTTGATTGGGTGCCTGTCCTGTGCCGGAAAATACCAGCCGATCCCAGGAAAGACGCAGTTGATGGGGATAAACGCCAAGAATCTCCTTGGTAAAGCGCTCATGCAGCGGGTGCTTGTCCGGCAGGACAAAGACATGCGCCGCCTCGCCGTCGGGGAGTGTGCGCTGGCGCATGGCAAAAATGGCGCGCACGGTTTCCCGGGTCATGTTGCCGGGTTGCGTCGAAGGATTGGCGATGAGCACCACCGATTCATGGGCATACGTCGCCTGACTGCACCAAAGCAGCAACATGACTACTGATACAAGTATTATCATGCCTTTCGGCATTCTTCAGGCTCCCTGCTTCTGCCAGAAAAAAGCCACTTCCAGCTACCTCTGGCAGCATGAGTCGGCGCGTCTCGTCAGTGGTGGTCTGATATGAGACGCCCATCATGCCTTTAAGCCAGAAGTATCAAACGCTCAAGAAGCAGCCATTCATCCGTGCATATCGTCATCAACCAAGCCTGTTGGCCCTTCAGCCTGTCGCCTGAAACAGGCTGAAGCCCCAAACGGTCATCCCGCGTTGATGTCTTTTCATTGTTCTTTACAGGATGATAACGCTTACATTAGCAGGATATATGTGCAGATCGGATGATAATTCCCCTACTTTTCGCCTAACCCCTGAAATCCGAATTACAATTAACTTACTGAGCCTTCCAGTATCAATGTTTCAGATTTTGCCATTGATTAAGCTGACCGATATCTTGTGGGGAATCGGCGAAAAATCAGCACATGGCAGAGAAGCCAAAGCACAAACATAAAAAAATCGCCCCGACAGGAGCGATTTTTAGACAGTGAGAAGGCGCAGCCCGTGACGGCCGACGCCGTGTCAGCGACGGCGGGCGTAGTGGTTTTCCTTCTGTTCCTGGCGCTGCTTGGCCTCGATCGTCAGTGTGGCGGTCGGGCGCAACAGCAGACGCTTGAGTCCGATGGGCTCGCCGGTCTCTTCACAAAAGCCATAATCGCCTTCATCGATGCGATCAAGCGTGGCATTGATCTTGCGCCACAGGCGCGTTTCACGATCGGCCTGACGCAGGGTATAGCGCAGTTCTTCCTCACTGGCCGCGCGGTCGCTGTCATCACCGCTGCTTTCTGCCATGCCGATACTGCCGCGCATTTCTTCAAGGGTCTCTTCGACTTCCTTGCGCTCGTTGAGCAGCAGCTGGCGAAAATATTCCAGCTGCGCCTCGTTCATGTAGTCCTCAGCCGGCATGGCAAGAAGCTCTTGTTCGTTGGCAGGGATATTGACTGTCATGATGCTTCGCCTCACTGAGTCCATTCAAAAAAGCGTTCTAACATAGCAGAAAACCGACGTGACGGGGCAAGTATGCCCTGTCGTTCAAACTCGGGGCAGTCTTCCATCGTGGAATACCCGCCCCATAAAGGCACGCCAACAGGAAAAGCATGAATACCATGGATGACTTGAGCGCAGCCCCCGATGACCGCCAGTACAGTCCGGCGGCGCAGCGCAACCGAGAGCCACTGCTGGAAGTGCTGAAGGCGCATCTCACGCCGGGCGCACGTGTGCTGGAAATTGCCAGCGGCAGCGGTGAGCACCTCGTGCATTTTGCCCGCGCCATGCCGGAAAACGAATTTACCCCCAGCGATGCCCATCCTCAGGCACTGGCCTCGATCGCCGCTTGGCGCGACGCGCTCCTTCAAGAGGCGCCTTATGCCCGGCTACATTCACCGCTCGCACTGGATGTCAGTCAAAAGCCCTGGCCGCTGGAAACTTCAAGCGTCGATGTCATGCTCTGTTTCAACATGATTCATATCTCACCATGGCAGGCCACGCTTGACCTGTTCAATGGGGCCGCGCCCCACCTGACACCGCAGGGATGGCTGCTGCTGTATGGTCCTTTCAGCCGCCATGGCGGACAGATGAGTGACAGTAACAAAGCCTTCCATCAAAGTCTTATGGGGCGCGACAGCCGCTGGGGAATACGAGATCTGGAACAGGAGGTATTGCCGGCAGCAGGTGAGGCTGGGCTGACACTGGCCGAGATCATCGACATGCCGGCCAATAATCTCTGTGTTCGGCTATCACGTACCGGCGGCCAGCACGTCGGGCGCTATTGAGATTCGCGCACCCGCTCAAGCGCATCATCCGAGATATAACCGCGTTCATGGGCATGTTCGGCCATGGTCAGACTGTCAGAGGCCAGCACCAGCGAGCAGTCGTTGTCCTGCTGATCAATCTGGGCAGACAGGGCTTCGATGGCCTCCTGTCGGCCGGCATCATTGCTGACATCGCGAATATAGACCGTGCGAATGCGCCCGGGATAATCCCGCACGATAGCAGTGTAGATTTCGGGGTCATGCTGGCCACTGTCGCCGATCAATACGAAGGGCAGGGGATCATAAAGCTCGAGCATGGTCTCGATCAGCTCGCGCTTGTGATCTTCTGCCTTGCGCGGTAGCGGATGCTGCAGCGTCAGTCCCCATTCACGCAGGAACAGGATCGGCCCGACCGGAATGCGATTGAGCCGGAAAAACGCCTCCAGCATTTCATAGATGCTCCAGGGCGCGCGCGAGACATACAGCAGCGGGCGCTGGCAGTGCTGATCACCATCGCCGACATGAAAGCCGCGATACAGTGCCGCCACGCCGGGAAAGGCCATGCGCTGCTCGGCGCGGGCAATAAAGAGGTGATACATCATCTTCAGCTTGTTGGCCACGCCGGTATACATCACCGTATCGTCAATATCGCTGATGACGGCAAAGTCGATATCGGCAGGCGGCACGTAGATATCGGCCACGGCCTCACCACCGGCGCTATCATTGGCACGTGAGCTCTTTCGATCACGACTTGGCGAGAGGATACGCAGATGTGCCTCATGCCAGATGCGATCTCCCGGCAGGGGTGTCTCAAGCTGGAGATGGGCGTTGAAATAGCCGTCCCGGTCGGTAGTCACCGTCACCGTCTGATCGCCCAGCTGGATCTGGATATCAATGTGCTTGACGCCCCAGCGTACGGTACGCCGTACGATACCGGCCAGATCGCTTAACCACGACCCCTCGGCCAGGTTCAGATTAAAGCCGGGCTGACGAAAGACCCGGCCCATCAGAAAGACTTCCCGATGCGTTCCATAGCCCCGGTAGGTATGAATCAGCCTGCCGCCGTGGACTCTTTCTGACTTGGCCGGACGCGCTACAACGTGAAGCAGTTTCTTGAGCCCCTTGATCAGGGCTTCGACGGAGCGACGTGGCATTAAGCGTAACCCGGTAAAAGTCATCGGTTCCCGAAATGGCCCAATGAAAAAGGCCATTTGTTGCATGATGCTTAAGAGTAGTCGCACCGTCCTCCGCTGTCGCCCGCCAGCACCCTGCTACCCGCCATGAAAGGATACCTCTGAAAGCACGCTGGCCATGGATGATGATGCCCTCAGTCAGCGCGGTGGCGCTGGATACTCATGACTCCAAGCGCCGACAGGGCGCAGCCCACGGCTAGGTAAAGGGCCACCGGCAGCCAGCTGCCACCGGCCATGCTCACCAGCGCCGCGGCAATGAACGGCGTAAATCCTCCACCCACCACACTGGCCACCTGATAGCCCACCCCGGCACCGCTGTAGCGATAGGCCGTGCCGAAAAGCTCGGCAAACATGGGCTGCTGCACGCTCACCACCATGTCATGGGCCATGTTGGCCAGCATCACGGCAAAGAACACGATCCAGACGATCGAACGTGCTTCCAGCGCCATGAAAAAGGGAAAGGCACAGAGCACGCCAATGAGTGCCCCCATCATGTAAACGCGTCGCCGGCCAAAGCGGTCGGCCAGCATCGCAAATAGTGGAATGGTCACGCAGCTGATGGCACCTACCAGCAGCCCGATATTGAGAAAGAGCTCGCGGGAAAGCCCCAGATGGCTGGTCGAATAGCTCAGCGCGAAGGTGGTCACGATATACATCGTGAAAAGCTCGGCCAGACGCAGGGCAATGATCTGTAAAAACGCCTTCGGGTGACGGCTCAATGCCTCAAGCACCGGCAGCCGGGCGGGCGCCTGCGCCTTTTGTTCGACGGCCTCCCTGAACTCGGGCGATTCCTCAAGTCCTGCGCGTACCCAGAAGGCGATGGCCACCAGCACGATGGAGAACACGAACGGCAACCGCCAGCCCCAGCTCTGAAAGGCGGCATCATCCAGATAGTGACTTAAAAACGAGACGCTGCCGGTGGCCAGAATCAGCCCCACCCCATAGCCCACCTGCACGCCGCTGCTGTAAAACGCTCGCCGATGACGTGGTGCGCTCTCGACCGCCATCAACGCAGCACCACCCCACTCGCCACCCACGGCAAAGCCCTGCAGGGCACGCAGCACCACCAGCAGTATCGGCGCCCAGACGCCAATGGCGGCGTAGGTCGGCAGCAGCCCGATCAGGGACGTTGCCACCCCCATCAGCATTACGGTCAGCACCAGCATGCGCTTGCGGCCCAGCCGGTCGCCGAAGTGTCCGAACACGATGCCGCCCAGCGGTCGAAACAGAAAGCCCACCCCGAAGGTGGCCAGCGCCGCCAGCGTACCGGCCGCCGGGCTCACATTGGGAAAGAACTGGGTATTGAAGACCAGCGCCGCCACGATGCCGTAGAGCAGAAAGTCATACCAGTCGACCACCGCCCCGACAAAACTGCCCAACGCCGCGCGGCGCGCCTGCTGCTCATGGGTCAGTACACCCGGACTGCTTTCTGCACGCATGCTCACACGCCTCTTGTTTGATATGGACAACTTGCCAGGGGCAGGTTTACAGGAAATAGGGTCAGCGACCATGCCACCGCCCGTGCCGGCCGTCCACTGTCAGGCGTGCATAAAAAAACCGCCTGCCGAAGCAGACGGTTGATATCACCACACAGGGACAACGCGCGGTCAGCGGTTACCGCTACCGCTATTGCCTGACGAGCGCGGGCTGCTGCGACGCCGACGACGCGCCGGGCGCGCCTGCTCATCACCGCTGGTGCTGCCACCGCCACTGCGGGTGCGATTGCCTGCGCCGCCGCGGCCGGCACCGCCGCCATTGCGAGCGCCGCCACCGTTGTTATTGCGCGCCTGACCGCTGCCCTGACGACGCTGACCGCCACCCGGGCGCTGCTCACGCTCATCGGGGGTTTCCGGCACGGCGCGCGTGAAATCAAAGCCTTCAGCGGTAGCCACCGGAATGGCACGACCGATCAGCTTCTCGATCTGTTTGAGCTGACCGCGCTCATCGGGCATGACCAGTGACACGGCCTGCCCGCTGGCGCCGGCACGGCCGGTACGACCGATGCGGTGGACATAGTCGGCCGGTGTCTTGGGCAGTTCGAAGTTGACCACGTTGGGCAGCTCGGAGATATCGATCCCGCGCGCGGCCACGTCGGTGGCCACCATCACCTGCACTTCACCGCTCTTGAAGCCGGACAGCGCCGCGGTACGGGCATTCTGGCTCTTGTTGCCGTGAATGGCCGCTGCCGTGATGCCGGCCTTTTGCAGATGCTGGGTGACCCGGTTGGCCATGTGCTTGGTGGCCGTAAAGACCAGCGCCTGTGACCACTGATGATGGGTAATCAGATGGGTCAGAAGCGCCATGCGCTGGGGCTTTTCGACCATGTAGATCGACTGATCCACACTTTCGGCCGCGGTATTGCGCGGCGCCACCTCGATGCTGACCGGGTTGTCCAGCAGCGTATTGGCCAGCTCGCGGATCTCTTTTGAAAAGGTCGCGGAGAACAGCAGGTTCTGACGCTGTTTCGGCACCAGACGCAGGATCTTTTTGATGTCGTGGATAAAGCCCATGTCCAGCATGCGGTCGGCTTCATCAAGCACCAGGGTTTCGACCTGATCCAGACGTACGGCCTTTTGATTGACCAGATCCAGCAGGCGACCCGGGCAGGCGACCAGGATATCCACGCCATCGCGCAGTCGCGCGATCTGCGGGTTGACCTTGACGCCACCGTAAACCACATCGCTTTTCAGACGTGGCTTGAGGTGCACGCCATATTTTTCGACCGACTCCCCGATCTGAGCGGCAAGCTCGCGGGTCGGGGTCAGAATCAGGGCACGCACCGGACGCTTGTGACCCTGAGGCTCGCGTGAGAGTCGCTCCAGAATCGGCAGGGTGAAGCCTGCGGTCTTGCCGGTACCGGTCTGGGCCGCTGCCAGCACGTCGCGACCTTCAAGACAGGCCGGAATGGCCTTGGATTGAATGGGGGAAGGTGTCTGGTAACCAGCATCTTCAAGAGCACGCAAAAGCTCGGGCGACAGCCCAAGTTGGGAAAATGACATCGACAGGTTGTCTCATGGCGCTATCGGATGCTGGCGTCTTCTTCGCGAGAGCGACAGCGCCGTGACAGCGCAGGGGGAATTTCGAATGACGGAGGCAGGCCAACGGCCTGCCCGTGCGAAGAGGAGTGCCAACATAGGGGAATTACGCACTGATTGCCAGCGTTATCGTGATTCCCCATGTCGTCAACGTGTCGGACTGGCCTGCGCCAGCTCCTCGGGCGTCTCGAAACGCAGTCCCCAGCCGGTGGCGGCAGCAAACAACATGATCAAAAGCAGAAACCAGCCGTGGAAGACAAACGGGAACACCTCGGTGGGGGCCACGATCGGCAGCCAGTCATACTGGTGCTGCATCGCCGTAATCGTGGCCCACCCCAGCAGCACCGGCGCCCCCCAGGGAAAGATATAGCCCAGTGCCGAGGTCACGGCGTCAAGCATGTTGGCGCGGCGATAACGATGAATACGGTACTTCTCGCCCAGCTCGCGCACGAAGGGGGCAGCGGCAATCTCGGCGGCGGTATTGATGGTGATCGCCGAGTTCAAAAGCGCCACGATGCCCCAGATGGCAAGCTCGGCACGACGCACGGAATCGCCGATCCAGCGCGTCAGGCCTTTCGTGATGGCGCTCATGGTGCCGCCAAGCTTGAGCAGATGTGCCGTGGCCACAATCAGTAGAATCAAAATCGCCATGTTGACGTAGCCACTGACACCATCCACCAGCGCCCCCGTGACCACCGCATCACTATCGGAATCAAAGGCCATGATGTCGCCTGGTGCAGCCAGTCCTGCCACCACGATCAACACCGAGGCCGAAACGATTCCCCAGGTCAGTGAGGTGATCAGATGATGACCGCGCAGGGCCAGCACCAGCACCAGCGCAAAGGGAATCAGCATCAAAAGCCCGATCGGGTCGGTCCGGGCCATCATCGCCTCAAGCGCGGCGCTGCCGCCCTCAAGGTCGCTGCTGGCATTGCCCAGCAACACAAAGAGCACCAGTGACGGGACGGCCGCCATGATCGAATACTTGAAGCGGCTTTTCACTACGCCTGGGACATCGGCATTCTGAGTGGTCGCCGAGACGATGGTGGTGTCCGAGACCGGGGCAAGGTTATCGCCAAAGATGGCCCCGGCCAGAATGGCGCCAAACAGCACCACCGGATCACAGCCCAGCGCCACACCGGCCGGGTACATCAGCGTACTAAACGCCACCGTCGTGCCGTAGCCGGTGCCCACAGCGGTAGAAAACACTGCCGCCAGTACAAAGGTCAGCCCCACAAAGGCGCCGCCGGAGGCACCCGATATGCCACCCAGCCAGACCAGGCCCTCTACCAGCCCCCCGGTCTGCAGTACCTGCGCGAGCATGCCGGCGTAAAACCAGGCCACCACGGCCACAACACCGATGGGCTGGGCCATGCCGCTGAAAAGGCCGCTGGCATACGCCTCCCAGCGGCTTTTGCAAAACAAGAGCCCCAGCGTCAGGCCAAACAGGGCGCCCATGACCAGGCCAATCTCGGAGGAAAGCCCCAGCACACTGGTGATAACGGCCCAGCCGACAAAAAATATCAGCGGTATGGCAGCGCCCAGTGCGCCAAGTCGAAAGTTCAGGCTCGGCGCTTCCGGGCAGGTTGTCGTTGTGCGGTTATCCGATGTATCGGTCATGCCGTCTCTTCCATCGTCATCTGAAAACGTGTGGGGGCAGGATACCTGTCACGGGATCGGAAAGAGTCCTCTCCCCGGCAGGCGTTGATGCATTGTTGCACCGAGTTTGACCGGCTCGGGCAGGCACAACAACCGCTGCGCGCCAATGGGCGGCCAACGTATAAGGGTGTCCTGCACTGAGCTAAGCTTTCGACAGGCCATTTTGTACAGGGAGAGTCTGATTGACCCAGCCATATCACGACCGACGCCGCATCGCCACGCTGTGTCTCGTTGGCGCACTGCTGCTTTATATTGTCAGCACCTGGTATCAGGCGCGTTTCCCGGCGCTTGAATATGTCTCGGCCTTCGCCGAGGCGGCGATGATCGGGGGTATTGCCGACTGGTTCGCCGTCACGGCGCTCTTTCGCCATCCGCTGGGGCTGAAAATTCCTCATACGGCGATCATCCCGCGCAATCGCGCGCGGCTTGGGCGCAGCCTGTCAGGCTTTATCCGTGAGAACTTTCTTTCTGAAGCCTACGTGCGTGACAGCGTCCGGCGCTTTGATGTGGCCGGTGCCCTGGTGAGCTGGCTGTCGCGCCCCGAGCGGCGCGCCATGGTCGCCGAGCGCCTGACCCAGGCCATGAGCACCTCGCTGGCAGCGGTGCGCCAGAGTGCCGCGCGGGACTTTCTCACCCGTACCCTGCGCCATCATCTGGGCCGCATCAACACGTCCCGCTTGATGGGCAGTGCGCTGAACGTGCTGGCCGCCGAGGGGCGCCATCAGGTCCTGCTGGATGATTCGCTGGCGCGACTCTCGCGCTGGCTGGAGGTCGAAGACAACCAGGAGCGGGTCAAGACCTTCATCACCGGCACCGTCTTCAAGCTTTTTAATCCGCGGGTAATGGGCCGTGAGATCAGCATGCATCGACTGGCGGGCTGGATGATCAACGAGCGCGTGGTCGAGCAGAGCGCGCGCTTGATCAGCGAGGTGAGCGAGGACCCCGACCACCCACTGCGCCATCATCTGGATCGACAGTTTGCTGCCTTCATCAAGCGTGTTCGCCAGGACCCGGCCTTCGCCCGGCGCCTTGACCGGCTGCGCGATGACATTCTCGATAATGATCGGCTCAGCGACTATGTCACCGGCGTCTGGGAGGAACTGATGGACTGGCTGGCCCAGGATCTGGAAGCCAGCGATTCACAGTCACGGGCCTGGCTTGAACATTTCATCGAGTATTACGCGCGCACCCTCGAACAGGATGCTCCGGCGCGCGCGTGGCTCAACGAACAGGCCGTGACGCTGCTGCCTGCCCTGGTCGAGCGCAATGGACCGCGCATCGATGCCTACATTCAGCGCTATCTGGACAGTCTCGACAGTGACGAGATCGTCGCCCAGATCGAGAAGAACGTGGGCAACGACCTGCAGTTCATTCGCATCAACGGCACGCTGGTGGGGGGGCTGATCGGACTGGTCATCCATGTGCTGACCCAGCTTGTGATGGCGCTTTAAGGCGTCAAACCTTCGAAATGAGGCAGCGGCGAAGAGTCGATGCCATTCATGTTTCACGTGAAACATCGTCTGCCCGGACGACAGGCCCGTTCCCCTGAGCGGCAAAGGGCCTGTCATAGTCTTGATCTTTACTGCCCGATAGAACTAATACATGAGGGTACCGTGGTACCTTTCGCATTCCGGGCCGCTCGTGACCGGTGCCGGATACGACCCGGACAGGATGTCAAAAGAGGAGAAAGGCATGTCAGATAGAGATAACGAACTGACCAACCGGCAGGGTCACCCTGTCACCAACAACCAGTCCCAGCGTACGGTCGGCAGCCGCGGCCCGGCGACGCTTGAAAACTATCAGTTCCTTGAGAAGATCAGCCATTTTGACCGTGAGCGTATCCCCGAGCGTGTAGTACACGCCCGCGGCTTCCTCGCCTACGGTGAATTTGAAGCCACCGGCATGATCGGTGATGAGCCCGCGTCGAAGTACACCCGCGCGAAGCTCTTTCAGGAAGCCGGCAAGAAAACCGATCTGGCCCTGCGCTTTTCGACCGTTATCGGTGGCCGTGACTCCTCGGAAGCCGCTCGCGATCCGCGTGGTTTCGCGGTGAAGTTCTACACCGAAGATGGCAACTGGGACCTGGTCGGCAACAACCTGGCCGTGTTCTTTATTCGTGATGCGATCAAGTTCCCCGACGTGATCCACTCGCTCAAGCCGGACCCGGTCACCTTCCGTCAGGAACCCAACCGCATCTTCGACTTCATGAGCCAGACGCCTGAAGCGATGCACATGCTGACGCACCTGTTCAGCCCGCGCGGTATTCCGGCCTCCTATCGCCACCAGGAAGGCTTTGGCGTCAACACCTACAAGATGGTCAATGCCCAGGGCGAGACCTGCCTGGTCAAGTACCACTTCCACCCGCACTGCGGCGTGGCCAGCCTGACTGCGGCGGAAGCCGCCAAGGTACAGGGTCAGGATCTGGGCTCGGCCTCGAAGGATATGTATGACGCCATCGAGCGCGGCGACTATCCGAAGTGGGACGTCTTCGTACAGATCATGGAAGACCACGATCATCCCGAGCTTGACTGGGATCCGCTGGATGACACCAAGATCTGGCCGGAAAACGATTTCCCGCTGCGCAAGATCGGTGTGATGACGCTCAATCGCAACGTGCAGAACTTCTTTGCCGAAAACGATCAGATCGCCATGGGTACCGGCGTGCTGGTTGACGGTCTGGACTTCTCCGACGACAAGATGCTGGTCGGTCGTACGTTCTCCTATTCCGATACCCAGCGCTATCGTATCGGGCCCAACTACCTGCAGCTGCCGGTCAACCAGCCGAAGAACGCACGCGTTGCCACCAACCAGCGTGACGGTCAGATGGCCTATGAGCAGGGCGTGGCCCAGGGGCAGAACCCGCACATCAACTTCGAGCCGTCGATCCACAACGGCCTGCAGGAATCCAGCCGCGAAGAGCCCAACAACCCGCCTGAAATCCGCGGCGCGTTGACCCGCAGCGTGCTGGAGCGTCGCAACGACTACGTGCAGGCGCGCGGTCGTTACAACACCATGCAGGACTGGGAGCGTGAAGACCTGACCTTCAACATGGGCGACATGCTCAGTCAGTGCGAACGCGACGTGCAGGAACGCATGCTGTGGCACTTCTGGATGGTCCATGACGACTACGGCAACCGTGTTGCCGAGAAGCTCGGCATGAGCGTGAATGATGTCAAGCATCTGCAGCCGCTGGCCAAACAGGTCCTCACCGACGAAGACAAGAAGCGTCTTGAGAATCTGGGCAACAACGGCGACACCATCGATTCCGAAGTCTGGGGTCAGTGGACCAGCTCGGTCACCAACCGTCAGGTCACTGCTGAAGAAGTCCTCAGCGGCAAGCTCTGATCGGTTGAATCATTCGGGGCGATCCCTGACTGATTCCTGGCCATAAAAGAAACCGGCGCCTCTGGGCGCCGGTTTTTTTGTAGATCCCTGTCGCATCTGCCGACGGATTCAGCCGCCGTGACACTTCTTGTATTTCCTGCCACTGCCGCAGGGGCACGGATCGTTACGCCCGAGATCCTTCAACGCATTGCGAACGGGCTTGCGGGCGCCATGGCTGCAATTCGGCCCATGGACGTGCCCATGCTCATGATGATCGTGATCGTGCTGGCAGTTCGGGCCGTGAACGTGGGGCTGATTCATGTCGTGGTTTCCGGTGGTCGTGATTTCATGATTATCGACGCTGCGCGCCAAAAGAGAAGTCCTCGGCAGGACAATATCAATGCCCGCCCGCACGGCCCCGATATTTTTTGAAATGTCCTCTTGAAAAGCTTCATGCCGGCCCTATTTTCCCGACCAGTGACGTTTGGCAAAAAAGAGACAGGATTTTTTCCAGGAAGGACTTGAAATGCCGCCAGGCGCCACTATTTAACATAATGTCGCGACAACAGGCTCCATCAGAGCTGCTGACGCGAGCGCAGATGCCGCCCATGCGGGTCTGCGAGTCCTCAATCACGGTAGTGACGAACTTTGCTGTCCATCAGGAGGTTTTATGAACACCATGACCCTTTCTCCGCTCTTTCGTCGCAGCATCGGCTTTGATCGATTGAATGATCTGTTCGAACAGGCCATGCACAACGACGCGCCCAGCTATCCGCCCTACAACGTCGAAAAGCACGGCGACAATGACTATCGCATTGCGGTGGCCACGGCAGGATTCTCCGAGCAGGAGCTCGACGTCAACGTTGAAAACCGCGTACTGACCATTACCGGTGGTCGCGACGACAGTGACGGCGACGATTCAAGTGTCACGTATCTGCATCGCGGCATCGCCAAACGCTCGTTTCGGCTCTCCTTCCGCCTTGACGAAAACATCGAGATCCAGGGCGCACGGCTTGAAAACGGGCTGTTGATCGTTGATCTGCTGCGCGTGGTTCCCGAACGACAGCGCGCACGCCAGATCCCGATCAATGCCGGCCAGCGCGCCCTGACCGAGCAGAGAGACGATACGGCACGTGAGATGCCCGAGCACGCCAACGCCTGAGGTGTCGCCTACGCGGCAGTAACACCAGAAAGGCTGCATGAAAAAGGCCCCGCCAGTCATGGCGGGGCCTTTTGGTATCGTGGCTACCCTCAGGGCGCAGCCTGACGGGCCCAGGCCGCCAGTACGGTGCGCTCGGACTGGGCCAGATACTGCTCCAGCAGGGCGACGGCGGCTGTCGTGTCACCGGCCTCAAAGGTTTCCAGCACCTGCTGGTTCATCTCGACATAGGGCCCGTGCAGCCACTCCTTGTCAGACATCAGGCCAAAGGCCAGGCGCAGCTCGGCCGAGATCTGGCGAAAAAAGACGTCCAGCCGTGCACTATCCGCCAGTGCCACAATGGCGCCATGAAAGGCCATGTTGGCTGACCCCACCGCCTGCCAGTTCCTTTGCTCGCGACATGTCCGGGCCTCCTCTACGGCCGCGCGCATTTCCCTTACCGCTGGATGGCTGGGCCAGGCCGCGCTCAGGGCGCGACACTCGATGAAGCGGCGCAGCCGGTAAATATCGACAATCGAGGCCATGTCGGGTGTGGTCACAAACACCCCCCGGTTGGGCGCGTGGGTGACCAGCCCCTCATGTGCCAGCGTGCGAAAGGCCTCGCGCAGCGTATTGCGCGAGACACCCAGCTGCTCACTCAGCGCACTCTCGGACAGTCGCTGCCCCGGCGTCAGCGCGCCATCCACCAGCAGGCGCCGAATCTCGTCGCAAAGCGTCTCATTGAGCGTACTGCCCCTGCCCTCTCCCGCCTGCCTTTTCATTCATGCTTCCCGATCATGCCCTGTGCGTTGTCCATGCATGTTCGCGATTAACGTCGCCTACGGCAAGCGCGCGGCGCGCACCGATCTGGTGCGAGCACGGCGCTTTCTGCCCCGTGATGGGACACAAGTCGAATATCTGTCCTCTGCCTGCGCTTGTATTGTTGAACAATAAGTGACGATCAGCGCTACAACCCTGGCGACTTTCCTCACTTGTGGCATGCAAGTTGCTATCAGACATGACAACAAATCCGATTGTGGAGCTTCCCTGACATGGCACATGCAACCGACCCCGGGTTGGTCAGATCCCGACGCGCCTCGCTGATCGGCGCCGTCTTCCTGATGGCGACCTCGGCCGTGGGCCCCGGCTTCATTACCCAGACGGCCACCTTTACCGCCACGATGGGGGCGGCCTTCGCCTTCGCCATTCTGGCCTCGATCCTGATTGACCTGGTGGTGCAGCTCAATATCTGGCGGGTAGTGACCGTCACCGGCATGCGCGCCCCCGAAATTGCCAACGCCGCCCTGCCCGGCAGCGGCTATCTGCTGGCGATTCTGATCATCACCGGCGGGCTGACCTTCAACGTGGGCAACATTGCCGGCGCCGGTCTGGGGCTTAATGCCCTGATGGGGCTGGATACCACATGGGGCGGGCTGCTCAGCGCCGTCATTGCCGCCGGCATCTTTTTGTCAAAACGCGCCGGTATTGCCATCGACCGCATCATTGTCGTGCTGGGCGTGTTGATGCTGGCCATGACCGTGTTCGTGGCATTTGCCTCCAGCCCGCCCGTGGGCGAGGCGCTGCGCCAGACGGTGATGCCCGATACCATCAACTTTGCCACCATCACCACCATCGTCGGCGGCACGGTCGGTGGCTATATCACCTATGCCGGCGCCCACCGCCTGCTGGACCGCGGCCTGGGCGGCGTCGACAACGTCGAGACGGTCTCAAGGGCCGCCCTGCGCGGCATCCTGGTCACCGGGCTGATGCGCTACATCCTGTTTCTGGCCATTCTGGGCGTGGTCGCCAGCGGCGTGGTCATCGACGTCTCCAGTCAGAGCGCCAACCCCGCCGCCCAGGCCTTCCAGGCCGCCGCCGGCGAGCTGGGTCTGCGCGCCTTTGGTCTGATCCTGTGGGCGGCCGGCATTACCAGCATCATCGGGGCGGCCTATACCTCCATGACCTTTTTAAGCGCGTTTCGCCCCGGCATCAGCGAAGGCGTACGCAACCGGGCCACGCTGGTATTCATCCTCATCTCGCTGGTGGCCTTTGTGTCGATCGGCACACCGCCGGCGGCACTGCTGGTGTTTGTGGGCGGCTTTAACGGACTGATCCTGCCGGTGGGGCTGACGCTGTTTGTCTATGTGGCCTGGCGCAGAGCAGATCTCATGCACGGTCATCGCTATCCGCGCGGGCTGTTGATCGCCGGTGCCGTGGTCTGCGCCCTGACCTGGTATATGGGCGTTAACGCCATCGGTCCGATCTTTGACTTTCTGACACCGACTGCCTGAACAAGGAGCCCTGCATGTCCTCCATCGATTTGAACAGCGATCTGGGTGAAAGCTTTGGCCAGTGGCGCATGGGCGATGACGACACCATGCTCGGCATCGTCACCAGCGCCAACGTCGCCTGCGGCTTTCATGCCGGCGACCCGAGCGGCATTTTGCGCACGCTCAGGGCCGCCGCCGAACACGGCGTCACCGTGGGTGCTCATGTCAGCTACCCGGACCTGGTGGGCTTTGGCCGGCGTAACATGGATATCGCCAGTGATGAGCTCTACGCCGACGTCATCTATCAGATCGGCGCGCTGCAGGGGCTGGCCCGCGTCGCCGGCACCCGGGTGCGCTACGTCAAGCCGCACGGGGCGCTCTACAACACCATCGCCCACGACCGGCGCCAGGCCGAGGCCGTGATCGAGGCGATCCAGGACGTGGATGCCTCGCTGGTGCTGATGACCCTGGCAGGTGCCCCGTTGGTGACATGGGCCCGCGACGCCGGCCTCAACACGGCCGCCGAGGCCTTTGCTGATCGCGCCTACAATGCTGATGGCACGCTGGTATCGCGTCGCGAGGCAGGTGCGGTGCTGCATGACGCCGACCTTGTCGCTGCGCGCATGCAGCGTCTGGTATGTGAGGGCGTGATTGAGTGCATCGACGGTCACGACATTGCCCTTCATGCCGACTCCATCTGCGTTCACGGCGACAGCCCCGGCGCCATGGCACTGGCCGGCGCCGTGCGCCAGAGGCTGACCGCTGCAGGCGTCGCGCTGCGCGCCTTTGCAGGCCCGCATTCATGAACGGCACGGCACGCTTTCAGGAGCCTCTGTGAACATACTTCCCGTCAACCTGAGCGCCCTGCTGATCGAACTCGATGACCTGTCGCAGGCGCTGGGGCTTTTTGATCACCTTCATCGCCACCCGATCGACGGCGTCACCACCATCATCCCGGCGGCGCGCACCCTGCTGATTTACTTCACCCCGGCGCGCATCAGTGCCGCGCAGCTCACCCGAATGCTCATGGCGTGCCCCGTCAGCGATGCCAGTCACCGACAAGGCGAGCTGATCGAGATCCCCGTGTTTTATAACGGTGAGGATCTGGATGAGGTGGCCAGGCTGCTCGACATGGGCACCGATGAGGTCATCCGCCGCCACGGCGAGCATGAGTATCAGGTCGCCTTCTGCGGCTTTGCGCCAGGCTTTGCCTATCTGGCCGGCGGTGCGGGTTTTGACGTGCCCCGGCGCACCACGCCGCGCACCCGCATTCCGGCCGGTGCCGTGGCGCTGGCCGGTACCTTCAGCGGCATCTACCCCACCGAGAGCCCCGGCGGCTGGCAGCTGATCGGTACCACTCCACTTGCGATGTGGGATATCCAGCGCGAGCCGGCGGCGCTGCTGCAGCCCGGCATGCGGGTGCGCTTTACCGTGACCGATGCGCCTCCGACGCGGGTCAGCGTTCCCGCCGGCACCGTCGAGAACCGTGACACTGATGCCATGCCCTGTCTTGAAGTCCGCCAGCCCGGGCTTCAGAGCCTGTTTCAGGATCTTGGTCGCGAGGGTCAGACCGGCCAGGGCGTGTCCGGCGCCGGGGCGATGGACAAGGGTGCCCTGCGCAGTGCCAACCGCATCGTTGGCAATCCCTCCAATGCCACGGCCATCGAGTGCGCCCAGGGCGGGCTGTCGCTGGTCTGCCACCGGCCCGTCATCGTGGCCGTCACCGGCGCCGAGGTTCCGGTCTCGATCACTGCCCTTGATGGCACGCGCCATGACGCCGCGACCTGGCAACCCATCGAGCTGGCAGAAGGCGATACCCTCACCCTGGGCGCCACCACCTCCGGACTTCGCTGCTATCTGGCCCTGCGTGGCGGGTTTGAGGTCACACCAGTGCTGGGCAGCACCTCGACCGATACGCTGGCAAAACTCGGCCCCGAACCGCTCAGGCGCGGCGATGTTGTGTCCACGGCAGGGCTGGCGGTCACGGCAGTGTCGCCTGGCGAGATGCCACCGTTCGAACTGCCCCGCGCCGGTGAGTGCGTCACGCTCGATATCATCATGGGCCCGCGCAGCGACTGGTTCAGCGAGCAGGCGCTGGCGCTGTTGTGTGATCAGCCATGGCAGGTGACGCCGCGCTCCGACCGGGTCGGCATCCGTCTTGATGGTGAGCACTCACTGACACGAGCGCATCACGGCGAGCTGCCCAGCGAAGGCACCGTGACCGGCGCCCTTCAGGTGCCGGCCAGCGGCCAGCCGGTACTGTTTCTGGCCGATCATCCGCTGACCGGCGGTTACCCGGTCATCGCCTGCGTGGCCGAGCATCATCTGGATCTTGCCGGTCAGATCCCGCCCGGCGCCACCGTTCGCTTCAATCCGATTACCCGTTTCGCACCGCTTGCCGGTGACAACGCACCGCCTGAGGTCACGTCATGAATGCTCCCAATGCCCCGCGCCCTCTGAAGAAGGTGCTGATTGCCAATCGCGGTGAGATCGCCGTGCGTATCATCCACGCCTGTCGCGACTACGGTGTGGCCTCGGTCGCGGTCTACGCCGATGGCGATCTCGACGCCCTGCATGTGCGCCTGGCCGACGAAGCTTTTGCACTGGGCGGTGAGCGCCCGGGGGACAGCTATCTATCGATCGACAAACTGTTGGACGTCGCCCGCCGCGCCGGCGCCGATGCCATTCATCCGGGCTATGGCTTTCTCTCCGAACGGGCCGACTTCGCCCGCGCCGTGCAGAACGCAGGCCTGATCTGGATCGGCCCCGAGCCTTCCACCATCGACGTGCTGGGTGACAAGGTCCAGGCGCGCCGGTTGGCGCTCGAGGTAGGTGCGCCGCTGGCCCGCGGCACACAGGACCCGGTGGCAGGCGCCGAAGAGGTGGTGGCCTTTGCCGACGAGGTGGGTCTGCCGATCGCCATCAAGGCCGCCTTCGGCGGCGGCGGGCGTGGCCTCAAGGTCGCCTGGCGCATGGATGAAGTCACCGAGTGCTACCACTCGGCGGTGCGCGAGGCCGAGGCCGCCTTCGGGCGCGGTGAGTGTTTCGTCGAGCAGTATCTCGATTGCCCGCGTCATATCGAGGCCCAGGTACTCGGCGACCGGCACGGCAACGTGGTAGTGGTCGGCACGCGGGACTGCTCGCTGCAGCGCCGCAATCAGAAGCTGGTCGAGGAAGCCCCGGCGCCCTTTTTGAGCGATGAACAGCGCCAAAGGATTCATCAGGCCGCCCACGACATCTGCGCCCGGGCCGGTTATGTCAGCGCCGGCACGGTCGAGTTTCTGCTATCGCGGGACAACACCCTGTCGTTTCTGGAGGTCAACACACGCCTGCAGGTCGAGCATCCGGTCACCGAGGAGACGAGCGGCGTGGACGTGGTGATCGAGCAGCTGCGCATCAGTGAGGGCCATCCGCTCTCCTTTACCGAGACACCGACGCCGCGCGGCCACAGCTTCGAGTTTCGCATCAACGCCGAGGACGCCGCCAAGGGCTTTCTGCCCACACCCGGCCATGTTGACACCTTCAATGCCCCCTCCGGCGCCGGCGTGCGTCTGGACAGCGGGATTGAAAGCGGCGGGCGCGTCTCGGGTCATTTCGATTCCCTGATGGCCAAGCTGATCATCACCGGGGCAACACGCGAGCAGGCCATCGCCCGGGCCCGACGGGCCCTTGAGCACTTCGAGATTGAAGGCGTGGCCTCGGTGTTGCCCTTTCATCGCGCGGTGATGGCCCATGACGATTTCACCGGTGCAGAGAGCTTCAACGTGCATACCCGCTGGATCGAGACCGTGTTCGACACCGACACGCTTGAATGGGCCGAGCGCCAACGTCCGGCCACCGAGCCCGGCATGCTGCACGCCATGATCGATATTGACGGCAAGCGTCACCGCATCGGTCTGCCCACTGCGCTGCTGGCGCAGCTGGCACCCGGCGCGGCAGCCGCAGCGCCCGAACAGGTATCCGATGCACATGACGGCAGCGTTACCGCGCCGATCAGCGGCACGCTGCTGGCCTGGCAGGTCGACGATGGCGAACGGGTCGCCAAGGGTGATGTGATCGCCATCATGGAGGCGATGAAGATGGAAACGCAGATCACTGCCGAGGCCGATGGCCGTCTGACCCACTGCGCCGAGGCCGGCGCCACGCTCGAGGCCGGCCAGGTAATGGCCGAGATCGCAACCGACTGACCGGACCGACGTGCAAATGGTCAGGGTTTGACAGGGGCGCTGCGGCGCCCCTGTTCATGAAATTTCGGTCATGCAGCTCCGGTCATGCGGGCCCGATCATACGGCCATGTTGGTCGGGCCTGCGTCCGCCAGCGCCGCTGGTAATTAATTGCCGCAAGGCAATGCGTTTAAGCTGTCCTGCCACAACCAATCATACATTCTACGAATCTTATACTTAACCTGCATCATGCTTGAAGGCGACGTTAAATAGCCGGAAAAAGCACGTAAATGCTGTGATGTATCCTGTTGATACCAAAGATAACAATAAAGGATTCGCTTCCTGTGTCAGAACTGCCAGGTTGAAGGGTGTCCCCTGCGAAGTCCTGCATCATTCCGGCTTCATAAGCGGCTGACACTACATGAACCCCAAGGGAGCTTCCCATGACGAAAGATTCAGCGCCTTCCGATAAAGAGCAGATTCTGCCTCTGCTTGAGGAAACGCTCGATGTATCTCGTCGTGAGGTCACGACCGGCAGGGTCAGCGTCAGCACCGAGACTCATGAACGCACGGAAATGGTCGAGGAAATGCTTGCGCAGGAACGTGTCGAGGTCGATCGCATCGAGATCAATGAGTATGTCGATGAGATGCCCGAGACGCGCCAGGAAGGTGATACCACCATTATCCCCGTCGTTGAGGAAGTTCTGGTGGTGGAACGGCGGCTGCGCCTGAAGGAAGAGGTGTATGTGCGTCGCGTTCATGGTCAGACGCCCTGGCGCGAAGAGGTGACGCTGCGAGAGCAGCGCGCCGTGGTTACACGTCAGGATGACGATGTCACCGAGTAGGTTACACCGGCCGAAGGTCGATCCAGGTACGATTAAAGGAGAATATTCATGGATGAACAACTCGTTGTTGCCGTATACGACACCGAAGCACGTGCCGATGCTGCCATGCACGATCTGCGTGACGCCGGCATTGCCGACAGCGCCATCAACCGCCATGCCCAGCAGGGCACCGTCACTCATGAAAAGCATGAGGAACATGACAAGCCCAGCTTCTGGCAGCGTCTGTTTGGCAAGCATGATGAAGACACCAGCGATTACGACCGCAATGTAGAACAGGGTGCAACCGTGATTGCCGTTCGTGCCCCGGCCGCTGACCTTGATCGCATCGAAGCGATTCTGGAAAAGCATGATCCGGTCGATATCGACGAACAAAATGCCCAGCGTACAGGTAATACGCCTGGCGCCATGGGTGCGGCTACCGCTACCGGCGCAACACCGGGCGTCGCCACCGGTGCCGTAGATACCGGCGCTGCCCATACCGATCAGGAAGAGCGTCTGGCCCTGTCCGAGGAAGAGCTCAAGATCGGCAAGCGTGACGTCAACCGCGGCACTACTCGCGTACGTCGCCACGTGGTCAACGAGCGGGTCGAGGAAGATGTTCCCCTGCGCGATGAATCGGTCTCCGTCGAGCGTCGTCCGGTCACCGGTGATCGCCATGTCAGCGATGCCGACTTCACTGACAAGACGGTCGAAATGACCGAGACCGATGAAGAAGCCGTGGTCAGCAAGGAAGCGCATGTGCGCGAAGAAGTGGCCATTCGCAAGGACGTCGGTGAGCACACCGAGCATGTCAGCGAAAATGTCCGCCATCACGAAGTCGACATCGATGAAACCGATGGTACGCATCGTGATGACAAGCTGGACCCGAAAAAGCGCTAAGACTGTTTTTGCGTTATTCGCGACGTCTCGGCGTCATCCAAAAACCCGGTGCCCAGCACCGGGTTTTTTTGTGCATGCCGCAGGCGTTGGCAAGCATTCTCGGCGTCCAGCAACGGCCTTTTCCTGACTACCCGCTACCCGCTACCCGCTACCCGCTACCCGCTACAGATATCGTCAGGATATTTACCATGGGTCAATGACAAACAACGGCCCTGGCCCCGTGCCATTTAAAAGGGCCCGGACGTGGCGCAAGCGATCCATATACAAGGCAGGCAAACGATACTGGCAGGTCTACAGGCATGTACCGGTCCATACGCGATGTACTGTGCAATGCCTTTTGCCGGGTGGGCCTTTGCTTCCCAAAAAACTATACATCGTCATGGCGCTGCACACCGGTTCAAAACGTCACTGCCCATAAACCCTTGAGCCAATAAAACGCCCGGCTATAAGCCGGGCGTTTGAGAGGCCTGTCAGATCGTTGGCAACAGGCGTTTTCAGCAGTGATCCTGTAAAGCAGCGTACTGCTTCATTCGCTTAAGCCATGCACCGGGGGTGCTGGCAAAAGGCTCAGGCACGACGGCGACGCGTCTGCATCCTGCTGCCGGCCAGCCCCGCGAAGCTGCTGATCAGGGCTGCAATGACCATGGCAATAAAGGCCATCATGGCAGCGTTGCGAAGCTTCTGGGTCGCTTCTTCGGCGCTTTCACGCAGTGACTGCTCGGTCTCGGCCAGTTCCTGCTGTGCCTGCCCGACATAACCTTGCAGACGATCCACCTGTTGCTCCATTTGCGTGGCACCTTCATCAAGACGGGCCATGGCGTTATCGACGTATTCCTCTGCTTCAGACTCGCTCATGTCTGTATTGCTGGCCAGAGAATTGACCAGGGCATCGCGATCCACATCCTGCTGAATGTTTTCAAGGCGCCCCTTCTGCTTTTCGACCAGCTCATTGAGAACGGCTTCATAGTCGGAAGGGTTACTGGTCAGGTGCCTGACGGCGGCCTGGATGTCATCGCCGGCTGCCTGGGCCTGATTGCTCAGGTACTCCGGCTGCAGTGCTTCGGTCTGCGTATCACGCAGTACCTGATTGACCTGATTGCGCAGCTGTGGATCCTCCAGAGAGGATTCAACATCCGGGTCAAAATTGAAGTGATCGCTCAGCTGATCGCCCAGCGAGCCCGCTGCATTACCCATGCCACTGGCAACGCTGCCGGTGATCTGGCCTGCGCCCGAGACAATCGAGCCTACGGCGCTGGCACCGCCCGAGGCTACCTTGCCGGCAGCCAGGCCGATCAGCATGACCGACACGATGGTAGCGGTCGCCCAGCTTAAAAAGCCATGTATGAAACCGCGGCTATTGGCCAGCCGGCCCGCTACAAAACCGCCGGCAGCAAAACTGATGACCAGAAACACGGCCGAGGTAATGCCAAAGGTCGTGCCCAATCCATCAAGGGGGCTGTCCGACATCGGGTCGATCACGCTCGACCCGATGGCCGTACCCAGCAGTGACAGCAGGGCAGAAATGGCCAGGACGGTCACGAGCCCGGCAATGATGCTTCCCCATGAAACGCGGTCAATGGACTCACGTATTGATCCAATCGTGGTGTCTGGCATTGTCTAATTCCTTTTAACACGCGCCTGTTCATGACGCTTTTCAGCAACCCGGGACCGATGGGCACCAGGCTGTCTTCCCTTGAGTCAGATCGTATTGGTGGTCAGTCACCTGCAGTGACATAACACGTTGTCAGGGTAGCAAAAAAAGTAATCTGGAAAGGTGGCATCCAATATTGTCTTAACCCATTTAAGGATGACCGGGAGAGGTACTGCTCAACGAGCGGGCGATCCTTGAAAACATGGCCCTGCCGTGCTTGAAGAAGAATGCCCCTAGCGCCGTATGGTCCGGTGTCGGCAGACCACAGGGCCATCCATCATTTCGGGAACAGCAGCAATACCCGCCATCAGGAATTCGATATCTACAAGACTCATGACACGCGCAACGTGACAAGCGGACCTAAAAAGCACTAATGCTCTTTTGGCACAATTGAAAACCCGGTGGCAAACCACCGGGTTTTTTTGTGTCGGTCAGATGCCTGAACGCGACCCGGTCACCCCGACAGCAGCGTGCGCAGCGGCAGCTGCTCCTTGACGATGGGCGACTTGATCACGATGTAGCTGAAATACTTCTCGATGCCGATCTCACGTTCGATCAACTGCTCCATCACGCTTTGATAGTGGGTAATGCTGCGAGCGATAAAGCGCAGCAGATAGTCATAGCCACCGCTGATCAGATGACATTCCATCAGCTCATCGATTTCGCGAATGCTCTGCTCAAAACGCAGAAAGTCCTCACGGCGGTGATCCGATAGCGTCACCTCGGTGAACACGGTCACACTTTCCATCATTTTGGCCAGGTCAAGGCGGGCCTGAAACGCAGTGATGTAGCCGGCGGCTTCCAGTCGCTTGACGCGCTGCAGGCAGGGGCTGGGAGAGAGGCCGACGGCGTCGGCCAGATGCACGTTGGTCATGCGACCATCGTTTTGCAGCTGTACCAGAATGTTGATATCGATACGATCGAGTCGAACGGAACCCACCATAGAGCGCCCTTGTTGTTGTGTCCTCGGGCCCGCCTGCTACCAAAGTGCGGGGGTGTCGCCTCTCCTGTCTAAAGGATTTCGCGACGCAGGGCAAGCTGATGGGCCCCGATAAAGTCGCTCAGTGACGTAAAGTGCCAGCCGTCATGCACCGCCACGGCGGAGGCATTCGATGTTGAACGCACAATGCGACAAAAGCCCGCGCGACACGACGCCGGTGTGGGGCCTGCGCTCAACAGCAGCATATCGGGATCGCAGGCCAGATCATGAATGGCAGCGCGCGCCGCCACAAAGCTGCCGGTGGCCAGCCGCTCATGGGCCTCAAGCCCGATACGCACGTCCAGGGCGGCAAACTCGCGCTCATCGAGGGAGCTCACCACCGTGAGCCGATAGAACTTGCGCAGATAGTGGATCGCGCCCGGCGCATCCTCATACAGCGTACCGGCGTCGACCGTGGCCGCGAAGACAATCCCGTCCTGCCAGTGCGTTTTGAGCCCCCACTGTTCAGCCAGCGCGCAGTAGACCACACAGTGCGCCGAGACCGTGTTCATGCTGGCATCGGTCAGCGTATGCAGCGCCCTGAAATACTCGGCCAGCGCCTCATGTCGCGAGGGCGGCGCCGCAAGCTGTGTCATCAGCGGCGCAAGCCCTTCGATAATTGTGCTGTCACGGTCCATCAGCACCCCGTGTGCAGCAATACACAGTCTCGAATAATCCGTCAGCTGCATTGTCTGTCGCTCCTCTTGATCGGGATCGATCCCTGCCCGGCCACAACGGGCATTTCGGCCATGCGTTTCAGCCTACGCTGCTCGCCGCCTCAGGTGCCGCGCGTAATTGATCCCGTCACCGTTGATCGCGCTGAATCCGGGGGGCTGCACGGCATGATCCGCTGCAGAGATGCCACGACAGCGCAATCTGCGTCCGGACGCCAGAATTCGGCTCGATCACGCGGCAGGACATGCCATAACGGTATCGCGTGCGCCTTGATCCCGGGCACGATAGAGACCCGTTGATCACGACTGCGAGGCATCCTTCATGGCGCTACTGTACAAGTCCGACCCCGACCGCGGCCGACGCTGGCAGGCGCTGTTTGCCGAGCACGCCCCGGACATCGAGTTTCGCCAGTGGCCCGATATCGGCAACCCGGCCGACATTCGCTATCTGCTGGCCTGGCAGCCACCGGAGGCGATCGAAACCCTGCTGCCCCATCTCGAGGTGCTTTTTGCGACCTCCGCCGGCATCGATCAGTTCGACCCTTCGATACTGCCCGACGCACTGCCGGTGGTGCGCATGCTTGACCCGTCCATCGAGCAGGGCATGATCGAATACGCCACCTTCGCCACGCTCTGGCTGCATCGCCACATGGCCGACTACGTGCGCCAGCAGCGCGAGCATCACTGGCAGGCCCACATGCTGGTGCCGCCCGGCAAGCGTCGCATCGGTATTCTGGGGCTCGGACAGCTCGGCGGCGCCATTGCCCGACACTTGAAAGGTTATGGCTTTGTGGTCAGCGGCTGGTCGCGTACCCCGCGCGAGATGGACGGCATTACCACCCATGCCGGAGAAGCGGCGCTGGAGGATTTTCTTGCCACCAGCGACATCCTGATCTGTGTGCTGCCCCTGACCGACGCTACCCGCGGCGTGCTCAACGAGACGCTTTTCAATCGTCTGCCGTCGGGCGCGGCGCTGATCAACATGGGTCGCGGCGAGCATCTGGTGGAAGCCGATCTGACCAGAGCGCTGGCGACAGGCCGGCTCTCCGGCGCAGTGCTGGATGTGCTGCGCGAGGAACCGCCCGCAGTGGATCATCCCTTCTGGCAGGACCCGCGCATCCTCATGACCCCACACGTCGGCGCCATGACCCAGCCCGACACCGCCTTTCCGGTACTGCTGGAGAACCTGCGCCGCCATCAGCGCGGCGAACCAATGCTCGGGCGGGTGGATCGACAGCGCGGCTACTGAGTCCCGAACCGGCTTTTGGCGTTGTACGCCACCACCGAAAACGCCCGGCATGAGCCGGGCGTTTTGAGGTGGACATCTTGTTGAGCGGCGAGCGATAAAACGCCGCGCGCTGACTCAGGTCCTGCGGTGACGAGCACTCATTTTGCTGCCCAAAAGACCGGCAAAGCTGCTGATCAAGGCGGCGATGACCATGGCAATAAAGGCCATCAGCGCAGAGTTGCGAAGGCTATCGGCAGCCTCATCGGCGCTTTCACGCAGTGACTGCTCGGCCTCGGCCAGCTCCTGCTGCGCCTGATCAACATAGCCGTCCAGCCGGTCGACCTGCTGCTGCATCTGATTGACGCCGTCATCAAGGCGGGCCATCGCATTGTCAACGAACTCTTCGGCCTCTGACTCGCTCATGTCCGTATTGCTGGCCAGTGAATTGACCAGCGCGTCGCGGTCGATATCCTGCTGGATGTTATCAAGGCGCGCCTTTTGCTTTTCGACCAGCTCGTTGAGGATGGCCTCGTAGTTGGAAGGATTGCTGGCCAGCTGCCGGACAGCTGCCTGGATATCGTCGCCCGCCGCCTGGGCCTGATTGCTCAGATACTCGGGCTGCAGCGATCCGGTATCAGTGTCGCGCAGCACCTGACGGACCTGACGCTGAAGGTTTTGATCGTCCAGCATCGACTCGCTACCGGGATCAAAATCAAAGTGCTCGCTGAGCTGATCCCCCAGTGACGACGTCGCGTTGCCAAGTCCCTTCGCCACGCTGCCGGTCACCTGGCCGGCGCCCGAAACGATCGATCCCACGGCGCTGGCACCGCCGGAGACGATATTGCCGGCGGCGAAACCGATCAGCGCCATCGAAATCAGCGTTGCAGTCGCCCAGCTCAAGAAGCCGTGAATAAAGCCACGAATGTTGGCCAGTCGGCCTGCCACAAAGCCGCCGGCGGCAAAGCTGATGATCAGAAATACGGCAGAGGAGATGCCAAAGGCCGTCCCCAGACCGTCAAAGGGGTTATTCGACATCGGATCAATCACGCTGGAGCCGATCGCTGTTCCCAGCAGTGAGAGAATGGCGGAGATGGCGAGTACGGTCACCACGCCTGCAATGATGCTGCCCCATGAGACGCGATCGATCGACTCGCGTACGGTTCCAACGGTGGTATCTGCCATAATCCGATTCCTTGTATGAAGCACCCTTTAAAGCGCCCGTAACGTCCTGATGCCCATGGCTATCAGGACGTCTTTCCCTGGGATGGATCACGTGGGTGAGAAGTCCCTTTCACCAACATGTCACATTGTCACAATAGACAAACCAGAGGCAGCGGCCAGATTTATTTCACGGCGCCAGCAGGACGATGACAGGCCTCAATAAGGCGCTGTCGCGCAGAACACACCGGCAGATCACAGGGCGCAACTCTAGCGCCGGGAAGGGAAACAGTGGCAGGTCGTAAGTAAACATTGGCAGGTCGTTACGGGGCCCGGCGCCTGCCGGGCCCTCAATGGTGGCTAGATCAGCCCACCCATGTGGAAGGCCTTCTCCTCCAGGTATTCCTCAAGCCCCTGGCGAGCGCCCTCGCGCCCCAGCCCCGACTGCTTGACGCCGCCGAAGGGCGCCACCTCCATCGAGATCGCGCCGGTGTTGAGCCCGACCATGCCGAATTCCAGCGCCTCGCCGACGCGCCAGGCGCGACGCATGCTTTCGGTAAAAAAGTAGGCGGCAAGACCAAACGGTGTGTCGTTGGCGATGCGCACCGCCTCCTCTTCGCTGTCAAAGCGCATGATCGGGGCCACCGGCCCGAAGGTCTCTTCATACGTAATCCGCATGCCCTCGGTCACGCCGGTCAGAAGCGTCGGTACCGCGTGGCGATCACGACCATCGGGCACACCGCCGCACACCAGAGTGGCGCCGTGGCTCAGTGCGTCATCGATATGCGCGGCGACCTTCTCGATGGCCTGATGGTTGATCAACGGCCCGATGGTGACGCCCTCGTCCATGCCGTTGCCGCACCTGAGCGCGGCCATCGCCTCTTCAAGGCGGGCCACGAAGCGGTCGTGGATGCCTGACTGCACCAGAATGCGGTTGGCGCATACGCAGGTCTGACCGGCATTGCGGAACTTGCTCGCCATGGTGCCGGCCACCGCCAGTTCGATATCGGCATCGTCAAAGACGATCAGCGGTGCGTTGCCGCCCAGCTCCAGGCTCAGACGCTTGATCTCGTCGCTGCACTGGCGCATCAAAAGCCGCCCGACCCGGGTCGAGCCGGTAAAGGAGAGCTTTCGCACCACCGGATTGGCGGTCAGCTCGCCACCGATTTCTTCGGGCATGCCGGTGACGATGTTGAGCACACCGGGCGGGAAACCGGCACGCTCGGCCAGTACCGCCAGCGCCAGCGCCGACAGCGGTGTGAACTCCGAGGGCTTGATCACGATCGGGCAGCCCGCGGCGAGCGCCGGGGCGCACTTGCGCGTGATCATGGCATTGGGAAAGTTCCACGGCGTGATCGCCCCGCACACGCCCACCGGCTGCTTGAGCACCAGAATGCGGCGATCCTTCGTGGGGGCCGGAATGGTCTCGCCGTAGGCGCGCCGCGCTTCCTCGGCGAACCACTTCACGAAACTTGCGCCGTAGCGAATCTCGCCGCGTGACTCGTCAAGCGGCTTGCCCTGCTCGCGGGTCATGATCAGCGCCAGATCCTCGAGGTTCTCGATCATCAGATCGTGCCAGCGCATCAAAAGCTCGGCGCGCTCGGGCGCCGGTCGCGCCCGCCATTCGGGCCAGGCAGCCTCGGCGGCGGCAATCGCCCGGCGGGTTTCCTGAGTGCCCATCGCGGGCACCGCCGCCAGCGTCTCACCGCTGGCGGGATCAATGACCTCGATGGAGGCGCCATCATCGGCATGGCACCACTGCCCGTTGATAAATCCGGCCTCCTGCCAGAGCGCGGGGTCATTCAGCGCCGGTCTGCTCATGCGGTTTGCTCCTGACTGTTCAAAAGGGGTCATGCCATCGTGGCTGCCGTTTCGCTGCGCGGCGGACGGCTTTCCAGCCAGCCCTGCCGCAGCTCCGGCACCGAGCCGATCAGCCGCCGGGTATAGTCATGCTGCGGCGTGTCCAGCACCTGCCGACACGGTCCGCTCTCCACGCACTGGCCCTGATAAAGCACCATCACGTCATCACACAGCGAGCGCACGGTGGAGATGTCGTGGCTGATGAAGAGATAGGCCACGCCCAGCTCGCGACGCAGCTCGACCAGAAGCTCCAGAATCGCGGCACCCACCACCGTATCGAGCGCCGAGGTCACCTCGTCACACAGGATCAGATCCGGTCTGGCCGCCAGAGCGCGCGCCAGGTTGATGCGCTGTTTCTGGCCACCGGAGAGCTCGCCGGGCTTGCGCTCGAGCAGGTGGCGCGGCAGCTTGACCAGATCCATCAGCTCCTCGACACGGGCACGGCGCGCGCGCCGGTCCAGATTGAAGTAGGTCTCCAGTGGTCGATTGAGCAGGCGCTGGACGCTGTGGGCCGGATTGAGCGCGTTGTCGGCGCTCTGGAAGACCATCTGAATGCGGCGAAACTGCTCCGGCGTGCGCCCGCGCAGCGTGGTGGACAGCTCACGCCGGTCAAACTGGATCGCCCCATGCGACGGTGCGACCAGTCCCGCCACGGCGCGGGCCAGCGTCGATTTCCCCGAACCCGACTCCCCGATCACGCCCAGCGCCTGGCCGCTGGTCAGGTGCAGATTGATATGCTCAAGCACCACGTTTGCGGGTCGTCCCTGGGCGTTGCGTGCGCCATAGCCGACCTGCAGGTCGTCAATATCCAGAAGCTCCGCGCCGGGCCTGCCCCGGACCGGGGACAGATGCTCGTGCGGTCGGGCCGCGGCCAGCAGGCTGCGGGTATAGGCATGCGCCGGCTGCGCCAGAATACGGGCGGTGGTGTTGTGCTCCTGGGTTTCGCCGTTTTGCAGCACCAGTACCTGATCGGCCATCTGCGCCACCACGGCCAGATCATGTGAGACGTAGATGGCCGTGGTGCCCCGCTCGCGCATCACCTGCTTGAAGGCGCGCAGCACCTCGATCTGGGTGGTGACATCGAGTGCCGTGGTGGGCTCGTCAAGGATGACCAGCGCCGGGTCGGTGATCAGCGCCATCGCCGCCATGACCCGCTGGAGCTGTCCGCCGGAGACCTGATGCGGATAGCGCTCCCCGATGTGATCGGGTTCCGGCAGGGCCAGATCGTGAAACAGTGACACGGCCTTTTGTCGCGCCTCCTGACGGCTCATGACGCCATGAATCAGCGCGCCTTCGATGACCTGATCCATCAGGGTCCGTGAGGGGTTGAACGCCGCCGCCGCACTCTGGGCAATATAGGCCACCCGGTGGCCGCGCAGCGCGCGGGTCTCTTTGGGGTTGAGCGACAGGACATCGGTATCGCCGAGCTGCACGCTGCCCCCGGCGATGCGACAGCCGCTGCGGGCATAGCCCAGCATGGCAAGCGCAATGGTGGTCTTGCCCGAACCCGACTCGCCGATCAGTGCCAGCACTTCTCCCGGCGCCAGGGCAAAGCCGATGTCGTTAACGATAATGCGTTCCTCGCCGCCCGGCGGGGTGGCGCAGATCCTGAGATCGCGCACGGTGAGTGATTCACCCAGCATATGGTCACTCCTTTTGCGTGTCGCGGCTGTTGGACAGGCTGTCGATCAGCAGATTGGCGCCGATGGTGAGCGTGCCGATGGCCAGTGCCGGCGCAATGACGGCCAGCGCCCCATCGCTGAGTCCACCGATGTTTTCCCGCACCAGCGAGCCCAGATCGGCCGCCGGCGGCTGCACCCCCAGCCCCAGAAAGCTCATGCCGCTGAGCAGCAGTACGATGAAGACAAAGCGCATGCCCATGTCGGTGAGTACCGACTGGATCATGTTGGGCAGGATCTCGACGGCGGCGATGTAGAAACGCCCCTCGCCGCGCGTTTTCGCCACCTGCACGTACTCAAGCGTGGCCAGATTGGTGGCAAGGCTGTGGGCGATGCGAAAGGCGCCGGGGGCGTAGCTGAGTACTGCGGCCAGAATCAGCAGCGGAATGGAGGCGCCAAAGGCGGAGACCATCACCAGCGCCATCATCTTGCTGGGAATCGAGATCAGGGTGTCGAAGATGCGCCGGATACCCTCTTCCAGCCAGTGCGGCAGCAGCACGGCGAGCATGCCAAAGCCTGCCCCCACCAGACTCGACAGCAGCGCCGCCACGACCGCCAGCCCGACGGTATAGCGTGCCCCGGTCAGAATGCGGCTCAACATGTCGCGGCCCATGTAATCGGTCCCGAGCCAGTGGGCCACGCTGGCGCCGCCGTAGATCTCGTCGGACACAAACGCCCCCATCGGATAGGGCGCCAGCCACGGGCCGACAATGGCAATCAGGATCCACAGCCCGAACAGGGTGAGCCCGATCCAGCGGGTCAGCTTCAAGCGCGGCTTGTTGCGCCGGGCGGGCGTGGCAATCGGCAGACGACTGCTCTGGGTCATGCGCCGATGGGAGTCCCGGCGCGAGGGCACGCTTTGACGACGATGTGTCATGGCCTGTATCTCGCTCATCGGTTTCGCAGCCTCGGATTGGACAGGATCGCGCACAGATCGGCCGCCATGACCAGTATCAGGTAGGCGCCGCAAAAGAGCATGGCGCAGGCCTGTACCAGAGCGAGATCCCGGTTGGACACGGCATCCACCATCAGACTGGCGATGCCCGGATAGTTGAATATGGTCTCGACGATAATGACCCCGCCCAGCAGGTAGGACAGGCTCAGGGCCACGGCATTGGCAATCGGGCCCACCGCGTTGGGCAGGGCGTGACGCAGCACCCGGCGCATCGGCGGCACGCCCTTGAGCCGGGCCATCTCCACGTAGGCGCTGTCGAGCTGATCGATCAGCGCCGCCCGGGTCATGCGCGCCATCTGCGCGATCAACACACAGCACAGCGTCAGCACCGGCATGGCGTAGATCCGCATGAAATCCCCGAAGCTCTCCACGGTCGAGACGTAGGACAGCGCCGGCAGCCAGCCCAGATGCACGGCAAAGATCAGCACCGCGATCGTGGCGACCAGAAACTCCGGCACTGCCACCATCGACAGCGTGACCACATTCAGCGCGCGATCCACGTTGCCGCCGCGGCGCATGGCGGCCACCAGCCCCATGGTCAATGCCACGGGCACCGAGATGGCCGTGGTGATGGCCGCCAGCAGCAGCGAGTTGGGCAGCCGGTCATTCATCAGCTGCGCCACCGGCATGCCGTTGCTGGCCGACATGCCCAGATCGCCGGTCACGAACCCGCTCAGCCAGTGCCAGTAGCGCCAGAGGGCGGGCTGATCGAGCCCCATCTCGACGCGCAGGGCGGCCAGCTGTTCGGGCGTGGCGAACTGACCCAGAATCTGCTGGGCGGTATCGCCGGGCAGCAGGGAGGTAATGGCAAAAATGACCAGCGACACCAGAAACAGCGTCAAAAGACTCGAGGACAGACGTCCCAGCACCAGTTTGGACATCCCTTGGCCTCCGCAGTGGGGCCGGCAGGCGCACGGCGGCGATCATCCAGCGATCGCTGCCGCATCCGCGCTGCCGACGTCAGTGACAGGAAGGAGAAGCGCGGCCTTACGCGTTCCACCAGATGTTTTCAGCGCACATGTAACCCATGAAGGCGCCCAGCGGAATGGTGCGATCCATGCCACCGATGCGGGCGTCATAGCCCTCGACATCGCTTAGAAACACCGGAATGCCGATGCCGCTCTCGTCATGGATCAGGGTCTGCATGTCGGCGTACATCTGCTTGCGCGTGGCCTCGTCGGGCTCGTTTCTGGAGGCCACCAGCAGCTGATCGAACTGCTCGTTTTTCCAGCCCGATTCGTTCCAGGGCGCATCGGAGGCAAAAAACTGCGACAGCAGGATATTGGCGGTGGGACGCGGATTGATGTTGCCAAAGCCCAGCGGGTGCTTCATCCAGTGATTGGACCAGTAGCCATCCGCCGGCACCCGGTTGAGGTTGATGGTCAGCCCGGCCTGAGCGGCGGACTGCTGGAGAAGCTGTCCCATCTCCATGGAGTAGTTGGCCGCCGGTGACACCACGACCGATACGCGAGCGCCGGAGACGCCGGCCTTTTTCAGAAGCGAGACGGCGCGCTCGGGGTCATATTCGCGCTGAGGCAGGCCGCTGAAATGATAGGGCGAGGACGGCGCGATCGGCTGATCATTGGCGATCTCGCCGTAGCCCCGCAGCGCCACACGCTTGATCTGCTCGCGATCAAGAAGATATTTCATCGCCTCGACAAATTCAGGCCGGCTGCCGGGCTGTTGGTCGACGCGCATGATCAGATCGGTGTAGTTGCCCGAATTGGTCGCCTTCACCCGACTGCTCTCGCTCTGCTTGATGCGATCGGCGTTGCGTCCGGTGAGGTTGTTGATCATGTGCACATCGCCGGAGAGCAGCGCGTTGACGCGCGCCGACTCATCGCTGATGCCCACCATCTCGATGGCGTCCAGATACGGATAGCCTTCGCGCCAGTAGTTCTCGTTGCGCACCGCTATCGAGCGCACGCCGGGACTGAACTGTTCGCATTTGAATGGCCCGGTGCCGATCCCCTTTGAAAAATCGGTGGTGCCGTCGGGCACGATGACCAGATGCGACACGGCCAGAATCGAGGGCAGCTCGATGTTGGGCGAGGAGAGCTCGAACTCGACGCGGCGATCATCCAGTGCCCGGATATCTGCGACCTGGTCGACCATCGACTTCACCTTGGAGCCAACGGCCGGGTCCTTGTGGCGCATGATCGAATAGATCACATCCTGCGGCGTCAGGGATTTACCGTCGTGAAACGTGACACCTTCGCGCAGGGTAAAGACCCAGTGACCGCCGTTGTCAGGGCTTTCAAACGATTCGGCCAGCGCCGGCTGCGGCTCGAGCTGTTCGTTGAAGCGCGTCAGGCCGTTGTAAAAGGTATAGGCGCGCACGTAGTCAATCGCGGTCGAGCCTTTCGCCGGGTCCAGTGACTCGCTGGAGGAGGAAGAGTGCGCCGCCATGCGGATGCGACCGCCGCGTTTCGGGGTGCCCTGCTGGCTGTTCTCGCCCGCCCAGCTGCGCGAAATGCCCGGCACCAGCCCGGTGCTGCCGGCGGCCACGATGCCGGCGGCGGCAAGCATTTTCAGCGCCTGGCGACGGGACAGCCCGCCCTGCATGGCGCGATAGACCTGCAGGCTCTGCTCGGGAGAGACGAAACCGTCATCACCATATCGATTGTGTGTCATGAGCCTTCTCCTTCTGCCTGAAATTGTTATTGCATTCGGATACAGCGCTGCATCACTGACAGCCCCGGGCTGTCGCGTTGTTCTGTCCTTGCGGGCCGCCTAGTGCAGCCGGTCCTGCAGGCGATACCAGCCGCCTACCAGGGGTAAAAACCAGGGTTTGCCAAAATGACCGGGGATGGCCGGCCAGTCATCGCTCTGCCAGGGGTAGTCCTGACGCTCGCCCAGCATCATCTCGGCCAGCATGCGGCCCATGTGCACCGACATCTGCACGCCGTGGCCGCTGAACCCCATCACGTAATACATCCCCTCGTGACGTCCGGCATGGGGCAGGCGATCACGACTCATGTCCACCAGCCCGCCCCAGCAGTGCGACAGTGGTGTATCACCCAACTGCGGGAAGGTGTCACGCAGGCCGCGGCGCAGAATCTCGCCGCTTTTAACGTCGGATCTGCCGCCGGACATGGCAAAACGGGCGCGACCACCAAACAGCAGGCGATCATCCGGGGTCAGGCGGAAATAGTGGCCGATGATGCGACTGGTCACGCAGGCCCGGCGGTTGGGAATAAGCCGGGCGCATTGCTCCTTCGAGAGCGGCTCGGTGACCACGATAAAGCTGCCCACCGGCGCCATTCGACGGCGAAACCAGTTCAACGGCCCGACCTGAGAGGCACCGGTCGCCAGCAGCACGTTATCGGCTTCAAACTCGCCCTGCGCTGTGGTCAGGCGATAGCGCTCGCCGTCACGCTCGACGCCGGTCATGGGAGTGTGTTCAAAGATGTGGGCGCCGTGACGTACGGCGGCGTCGGCCAGTCCCGTACCGAAGCGGCCCATGTGCATCTGGCCGCCGTTTTTCTGCCACAGCCCGCCGTGAAAGATCGGGGAGTCCACCTCGCGGCGGGCCTCGTCCTTTGAAAGCAGCGCCACATCGGGGTCGATATCGCGACGAATCGCCTCGCAGGTATGGGCCAGCCTTTCATAATGCTCGGGCTTGGCGGCGAGCTTGAGCTTGCCGCGGCGCAGGTAATCACACTCGATGCCCTCCTCCTCGATCACCTGCTCGACCGAGGCCACCGCCTCGCTGTAGCTGCGGTAGTGATGCATCGCCTGCTCGCGGCCGAGCCGCTCGACCATGCCGGCGTAGTCCTGGGCCACGCCCGTGTTGCACTGACCGCCGTTGCGCCCGGAAGCCTCACCAATCACGCGCCCGGCTTCCAGCAGCGCCACGCGGGCACCGCCGCGGGCCAGGGTGCGGGCGGCCGACAGCCCGGTCAGACCGCCGCCGATCACGGCCACGTCGTAGTGGCCTTCGGGGGGTGTGGATCTGGCACCGGTAAAGGGCGGTGCCGTATCCAGCCAGTAGGACTCGAATTTCATGGACGCTCTCCCGGAAGGGGTCGCAAGGGTGGGTCGCAGCGAAAACTCAGAGGCCAACCAGCGCCGGCAGACCGCGGATATCGGCAATTTCGGTAGCGCCGTACCCCTGACAGAAGCCCTCGTGGTTGCGCGCCACAAAGGCCTTGTTGTTGATGCCCATGAAGTGCGCCGACATCAGGTCGTAGCGAAAGCTCGAGGAGACGTGCAAAAGCTCGTCGGGCCGACAGCCCAGGGTGTCGATCATGGCCTCGAAGGCTTCCAGACGCGGCTTGTAGACCTTGAAGGTGTCTGCCGTGAAGACCTTGTGAAACGGCACTTCCAGCTTTTTGACGTTGTCCATGATCTGACTGTCATCGGCGTTGGAGTAGATCACCAGCGGGATTTTATCGGCGATTTTTGAAAGGCCCTCGATCACGTCCGGATGCGGCCCCCAGGTCGGCACGGCCTCGAAATAGCGCATGCCTTCGTTGTCGCGATACTCCACGCCCCAGCGCCTGCAGGTGCGCTCAAGCGCCGTACACAGCACCTCTGAATAGGGCTTCCAGGGGCCAAGGACTTCATCGAAGCGATAGGCCCCGAAGGCGGTGACAAAGGCGTCCATGCGATCGGCCTCCGGAATGCGATCGGCAAAGATCTCCCGCGTCATGCTGCCCATCTGGAAGTTGGTCAGCGTGCCGTAGCAGTCAAAGGTGATGTACTTCGGGCGCATGATGTCGCTCATGGTGTGTCGTCCTGTATTGTCGGGCCGTCAGACGGCGAAGGTTGTTGCGGACGTTGGCCCCCTCGCGGGAGGCCATGACCCCATTACAGCACTGCACGGCCATCGCAGGACGCTGAAAGTCCGGGCGCTGCCGGTACAAAACGCCCTTTTTCACGACATGCACAGCACAGCCTGCGGCGATGTCACATCATCTCGGGCTGGCGAATGCGGCTGCCGCGGGCAAAACGATCGAGTCGGTAGGGGGTCGGGTCCACCACCGGCGTGGCACCGGTCACGATATCCGCGGTCAACTGTCCGGCTGCCGGGCCGATGCCAAAGCCATGACCGGAAAAGCCCGAGGCAATGACCAGTCCCGGGACGGCCTCGACCGGCGAGATGATGGGCACCATGTCCGGCGTGGTATCGATCATGCCGCCCCAGGCGCGGGCAATATGAACGCCCCTGAGCGAGGGGTATTCGGCGTGAAGCCCTGCCAGGGCGGCGCACGCCTGCGCCATGTCGGGCATGGGGTCGAGAATGCGCTGCTGCTCGAACGGCGAGATCTGATCAAACTGCCAGCTGCCGGCGGCTTCGGGGCCGCGGAAAAAGGAGCGACCGATGCGTACCTGCAGCTTTTTGGCCAGCTTGCTGCGGTAGGCGCCGTAGAATTTCGTGGCGTAGCGAAGCCCCTGCGGGCTGATCTCGACCCGTCCCAGACCCGGCATGGCCAGCGTATAGCCGCCATCAAGGCGTCGTCGCAGGGCAATTTTCGGCGTGGTGAGACAGCCCGGCGTGACCTGGTCGCCCGACGTGGTCTGAACCGTGGTGCCCATGATGTTGGCCGCCGGCAGCTCGACCCCATGGCGGCGACAAAAGCGCGAACTCCAGGCACCGCCGGCGCACACCACACTCGAGGTGCGGATCAGACCGCGCTCGGTCCACACGCCCGTGACGCGACCGCCGGCAATCTCCAGCCCGCGTACCGCACAGTTTTGATGGACATGGGCGCCGCGCTCGCGGGCACCATGGGCAATCGCCGGACAGGCCATGGCCGGTTCGGCGTGACCGTCGGTGGGCGAGAAGATGCCGCCCAGCCAGCGCGAGGTCGTGCCCGGTGCCCGCTCGTGCGCCTGCTCGGCCGTGAGCACATGGCTGACAAAGCCATGCGCCCGCGCCTTCTCGCCCCAGGCCTCCCATTTGGCCAGGCTCTCGGGGTTGTCGGTGGTATAGACGATGCCGCTGCGGCGAAAGCCCACGTCGCGCCCGATCTCCTTGGACAGGGCCTCCCAGCGATTCAGGCTGTGCATCGCCAGCGGCAGTTCGAACATGTCGCGATTTTGCTGGCGCACCCAGCCCCAGTTGCGACTCGACTGCTCGCAGCCAATGAGCCCCTTTTCCAGCAGCGCCACCGACACGCCCCGACAGGCCAGCTCATAGGCTGTGGTGGTCCCCACGATGCCACCGCCGATGACCACGACATCCACCTGCTCGGGGAAGTCGGCGCTGTCGTGCACGCTATCCACATTGACGAACATGTTCGAAAACCTCTTGTTGTTGATGTCTCGGCCGGGCCCACGTGCCCGACAGGATACGGGCACACCGGCGCATCAGCACCTGCGATCGGCGGCTCAGGTGTTCAGATCGATCAATACGCTCTTGTGGTGCAGATTGGCCTCGAACGCGGCGCGCCCCAGATCGCGGCCGATGCCCGAGCGCTTGTAGCCGCCGGTGGGCAGGATGTAGTCATTGCTGCGCCCGTAGCGATTGACCCACACGGTACCGGCACTGAGCCGGCGCACCGCCCGCAATGCCCGGCCGATATCGGCGGTGTGTACCCCGGCGGCCAGGCCATACACCTCGTGCTCGGCCAGTGCCAGCGCCTGCTCCTCATCATCAAAGGCCTGCACGGCAAGCACCGGACCGAAGATCTCCTCGCGCACCGCTGGATTGTCACTGTCATCGACCTCAAGAATCGTGGGCCGATAGAAACAGCCGCCCAGATCGGTCTCAAAGCGCTCGCCGCCGCGAATCAGCTCGGCGCCGGCCGCTACGGCACGCGAAACGACCGACTCGATACGGCCGGTCTGGGTCTCGGAGATGATCGGTGAAAAGCGACTCCCGCCGGCCCAGGTGAGCCCCGGCGTCAGCGCGTCGAAATGGGCGTTGAGCCGCTCGATCATGGGGGCCATCAGCGAGCGCTCGATCAGAAGGCGCGAACCCGCCACGCAGACCTGGCCGGCGTTGCCGGTGATGGCACCGGCAAGCGTTGCCGCGGTGCGTTCGATATCGGGAATATCGCCAAACACCACCTGCGGGCTCTTGCCGCCCAGCTCCAGCGTCATCGGTTTGGGGCCGGTCTCGGCGCAGGCGCCCATAATGGCGCGCCCGGTCACGGTCGATCCGGTAAAGGTGATCTTGGCCACATCCGGATGGCGACACAGGGCGTCTCCGGTGGTGGCGCCGTCACCCTGAATCACGTTAAAAACGCCCGGCGGCATGCCGGCCTCGATGGCAAGTTCGGCCAGCCGCACCGCCGTGAACGGCGTCATCTCTGAGGGCTTTAATACCACCGTATTGCCCGCCGCCAGCGCCGGCGCCACCTTCCAGCAGGTCATGCTCAGCGGAAAGTTCCACGGTGCAATGGCGCCCACCACCCCCAGCGGCTCGGCAATCTGCATGCCCAGACTGTCGTGGGCGGTGGCGGCCACCTCGCCGCCGTGCTTGTCGGCAAACTCGGCAAAAAAGCGGATGCCCTCGGCGGTATAGGGCACATCCCAGGCCCGCGCCTGATCGATCGGCCGGGTCGAACCCAACGCCTCGAGCGGGGCCAGATAGTCGATATCGGCCTCGATCAGATCTGCCCAGCGGCGCATGATGCGTGCGCGCTCGCGCGGGGCCCGACGCGCCCAGTCGGCGTGCAAAAATGCCTGCCGGGCACTGGCCACGGCCTCATCGACGCAGGCGGCGTCAGCCACGGGCAGCTCGGCATAGATCTCGCCGTCGGCCGGGCGAATGACCGCCATCGCCGCACTACCGCGCACCTGACGGCCGTGCAGAAAGTGGGCACAGGGAATCGTGATACGGGCAGGATCGAAACCGGACATGGCAGGCACTCTCGGGCTGTGAAGGGACACGCCCAGAACGCCGGGCGCGATGCTTCCCTCATGCTACGGCCAATGCCCCGGCACGGGGTGCCGAGTGTGGCCGCGCCCGGCGCAGTTGATGCGCCAAAGCCTCATTGATTCGGTCGGATCTGCCGAATTGCCCCGTCGGCGCTCAATGATGTGGCACGCATCACAGGCTGCATGCGACAGTCAGCACCATTGTCTGCTGATACTTCCATGGGAGCCTGATGTCATGACGTCACCCTTATCGCTGCGCCCGGCCGATACTTCCGAGCTTTGCTGGCGCCCGCTGCACGACACCGATCTTGCCCAGGCCCACGCGCTGTCACGCGGGCTTAGCTGGCCCCATCGCCCGGAGGACTGGGCCATGGCGCTCGAGCTTGGCAGCGGTGTGGCGCTGGAAGACACCGAAGGCACACTGATCGGCACCGGCTTTTGTCTGCCTCAGGGGCGCACCGCCACGCTGGGACTGGTCATCATCAGTGATGCCTGGCAGGGCAAGGGTTTGGGACGCATGATGATGACCCGCCTGATGGCACTGGCTGAAGATCGCACCCAGCTGCTGGTGGCCACGGTAGCCGGCGCGCCGCTCTATCAAAAGCTGGGTTTCACGCCGTGCAACACGGTCTGCCAGTATCAGGGCACGGTCGTCCCGATCGTGCCGGCCGGAGAGATTGTTGCCGGGCTGCGCCCGCTGACCAGTCACGACCTGGCCGCCGCCGTGGCGCTCTCGCCCGACAATCCCGTTCACGCCGGTGCGGTGCATCAGGCCACGGATGGCGCCGTGATCGAGCGCGACGGGCAGCTGGTGGGGCTGGCCCTGCGTCGTCCCTTCGGCCGCGGTGAGCAGATCGGTCCGGTGCTGGCCGAAACGCCTGAACAGGCCCGGGCACTGGTGACCTCGCTGCTGGGGCGTGCCGAGGGCACCTTCGTGCGGCTGGATCTGGTGGATCCGGAAGATGACGGCTGGCTGACCGAGGCCGGGCTCAACTGCGTGGATCGGGTGGTGCGCATGCGCCACGGCCCCGAGGTGAATCACGAGTCGTTGAACCGGTTTGGCCTGATTACTCAGGCGATGGGGTAAGGCCATTACCGGCCCTGAACCCCTGTCCTGAACACTTGTCCCAAACAACAGGGGCCATGTTTCACGTGAAACATGGCCCCGAAGATTCATGAAGCAACGGTCATGACCCTGACGCTCAGGCCTTGTTGGGCACGGGCGCATCCTCCTCGATCAATCCTTCCGATTTCAGCGCATCCCAGAACTCTGCCGGAACCTCGACCGTCATCGAGGCCTGATTTTCGCGGGCATGTTCGGCGGTACGCGCGCCGGGAATGGTGGCGCCGACCACCTCCGGGGCAGCGGTAAACTGCAGTGCCGCGGTGCGCAGATCCGTGCCGTGCTCCCGGGCGATGGCGCTGATGCGATCACGCTTTTGCGCAAATCCCTCGGGAATGTCGGTCTTATACATCCAGTGGGTGCTGCCGGCCAGATAGCCCGAGCCCAGCGGCGCGCCGATCACCAGCGACACGTCGCGCTCGCGGCAGGCCGGGAACAGCCGGTCCAGCGCATCACGGTGGTTGAGCAGGGTGTACTGCGTGGCCTGCAGGATGACGTCGGGATTGCCGGCGTCCATGGCCGCCAGGCTCGGCGCGATCTCGTTGACGCCCATGCCCCAGCCGCCAATGATGCCTTCATCACGCAGGCGCTCAAGCTCGGGGATGGCGCCCTTGCGGGCAATCTCGAAATACTGCTCCCACTCCTGCCCCATGTCCTCGTTGTCCGGCGACAGATCGTGGATATAGACCAGATCGATCTTGGACACGCCCATGCGCTGCAGGCTGTCCTCGATCGAGCGGCGCACGCCGTCGGCGGAGTAGTCATAACGGTAATTGGTGCGCAGGTTGCCCTTCCAGTTGGCCACGTTCTCGATCGAGGCATCCGGCGTCAAAAGCCGCCCCACCTTGGTGGAGAGCAGATACTCGCTCGGGTCCTTGTCGAACAGGAATCGGCCCAGGCGCCGCTCGGAGAGCCCGAGCCCATACCAGGGCGAGGTATCAAAGTGGCGATTGCCCCCTTCCCAGGCTGCCGCCAGCATACCCATGGCTTCTTCCTCGGAAGTCACCCGGTACATGTTGCCCAGCTGCGTGCCGCCCACGCCGTATTTGTGCTCGGGCGGAAAGCGGTTCATGGCCAGCGGCGGATTTCCAGGCAGCGCCGCATCAGGGTCTGCCGTCGATCCGGAGCTTGTGTTGTCGCTGCCCTTCTCTGCTGCCATGAGCCGCGGAGCGGCGGTGCCTGCCGCTGCCGCCAGCGCCGACCAGGCCAGAAACTCGCGCCGTGATGCCATGAAACGCTCCTTGTGATGGACATGTAACGTCCAAGCCTGGCGCAGCCCTGCCGGGGGCTCCAGCCAGTGCAGCCATCCTCGGCGTCTCTTCAGAAAAGGATCAGATAAAAAAGCGCCCGCTCGGAAAACCGAACGGGCGCCTGCAGGACCTGGGGTCGGGCGATTACTTCATCGGCGGCGGCCCGAGCTCCTTCATCAGCTCCGAGAGCTTCACGTAGGCCCGGTTGCGCCAGGCGATCAGATCCGGGATGCGCTCGGCCGGCACGTCGGTGAAACCGCCGCCGCTCTTGGTGCCCATCTTGCCCTGCTCGATCAGCGAGCTCAGCGCCTCGGGGGTGGCAAAGCGCTCGGGGAAGTCGGTCTGCAGCGACTGATAGCAGAAGTTGTAGACGTCCAGCCCCGCCATGTCGGCGATCGCGAACGGGCCGAAAAACGGCAGACGAAAACCGAACGTGGTGCGCACCAGCGTGTCGATATCCTCGGCGCTGGCCACGCCCTCTTCCAGCAGCTGGGTCGCCTCGTGAAAGAGTGCGTACTGCAGGCGATTGAGTACGAAGCCGGTCACGTCCTTGACGGTGGCGGTTTCCTTGCCGGTCTCGTGAACGATCTCACAGGCGCGCTTGACGACGTCCGGGTCGGTACCTTCATGCGGGATGATCTCCACGCCCGGCACGAACGGCGACGGGTTGGAGAAGTGCACGCCCAGAAAACGCCCGGGGTTGGTGACGGCCTCGGACAGCTTCGCAATCGAGATGGTCGAGGTGTTGGTGGCAATGATGGCATCGGGGCGTGCCGCGGCGCTGACGCGCCTGAAGATGTCATGCTTGATGTCGATCTTCTCGGGCACCGCTTCCTCGATGAAATCGGCATCGCGCACGGCGTCCTCGATCGATTCGGCGACCTTCACCTGACGTTCGATGCGCTCGACGGCATCACTCGGAAACAGACCGTCGGCGACGAATTTGCGGGTCTCCTCGATCAGCCGCTCGCGGTTGGCCTGGGTGACCTCAAGGGATACATCGCTGATCAATACCTCAGCGCCGGCCAGCGCCATGACCTGGGCGATACCGCCGCCCATGTAGCCCGAACCAACAATGGCAATCCTGCGTGTCATGAAACATTACTCCTTTTGATCACGGACCTTCAGCCCTGGCGAACCTGGCTCTTGCCCAGGGCATAGTCTGATGTGCGCGGCAGAATCTTTTCGCGCAGATAGCGCTGGTTGCTGCTGGACACACTCAGGCCATCGCCGCCGTAGTGCTCGGTGCAGATGATGCCCTGAAAGCCGTTGGCCAGTGCGATCTCGAACGCCTTGCGGTAGCTGATCAGACCCGACTCCAGCGGCGCGGGCATGGCCACGTAGTAGTCACGCGCCACGTCCTCATCGCGGATGTAGTTTTTGACATGCCAGTAGTTGGCATACGGCATGGTCTTTTCCATGATCTCGAGCCACGGCTCGATCGGGCGATGCAGACGAATCAGGTTGCCCACGTCCGGGTTGATGCCGACGTTGTCCAGACCGATGTCCTTGACCAGCGCCACCGAGGAGTCGGCGGTGCCCAGATAGGTGTCCTCATACATCTCCAGCGACATCAGAAGGCCCAGCTCATCGGCGTGGCGGCCCAGCTCCTGCAGACGCTTGACGGCCAGATTCCACATGTCGCGATCGGCCTGCGAGTCCTTGTGACCTTCCACGGTCCAGAACCACAGCTGCTTCTGCTGCTCGGGGGTCAGGGCCTGGTGCAGACCAAACGAGACCACGCGACAGCCCAGTGCGGCAGCGGCTTCCAGCGTGCGGTGGCTGTAGGCCAGGTTGTCCTCACCGTGTTCGGCATCGATCACGCTGCGGCGAATGGCCGACACCGACGGCAGGCCAATGCCCACTTCCTTCGCCGCACTACCGAGCGCTTCCAGACGGTCAAGGGAGAGATCCCCCGGCTTGATCCAGCTGTCGAACAGATCGGCGTTGTCAAAGCCTGCATCGCGGACTTCTTCAAACACACCACGCCAGTGCGAAGGGTCGGCATCGTTGACGGCACGGCCCTGGTCATCCACTCCGGCAAACTGCAGCAGGGCGGCCGTGATCGGCCAGTCATCAGCGGTATAGGGCATGGTGAATCTCCTTGTGACGTGCTTTTAAGGGACTTTTATCAGGGCCCGGGGCGTCTACGACTACTGCGGGCCCGCGAAGAGGGACAGGCGGTCTCAGGTCACCAGGGCAAAAAGCGCCCAGACCAGACCAAAGGCCATCAGGGAAATACCGGTCGACATCACGCTCCAGGTCCGCAGCATGGTGCGGGTCTCGACCTGCAGAAACCGTCCGACCAGCCAGAAGCCCGAATCGTTGACGTGGGAGTAGCCGATGGCACCGGCCACGATCGCCGTGGTGATACAGGCCGCCGGCATGCCGGCCAGCGCAGGCTCTGCCAGCACGGCAGGCGCCATGATGCCGGCCGCGGTCGTGCCGGCAACGGTCGCCGAGCCCTGGGCGATACGAATGACCGAGGCGATGAGATAGCCGGCCAGAATCAGGGGCATGCCGATCGCATCAAGGCTTGCCGCCAAGGCGTTGCCGATACCGCTGGCGGTGAGCACCCCGCCGAACATGCCGCCGGCACCGGTAATCAGGATGATGGTGCACACCGGCGCCAGCGCCTGCTCGATGATGTCGTTGATGGCATCCATCGGCGCCTTGCGTCCGCGGCGAAAGATCAAAAGCCACATCGCCACGCAGGTACTGATCAACAGCGCAATCGGGGTCTCGCCGATGACGACGAAGACGTCGAGCAACGCATTGTCTTCCGGCAGGGTACCGGCCGAGATCAGCGTCGAGATGCCGGTGTTCATGAAAATCAGTACCAGCGGCAGCAGCAGGACCAGCAGCACGGTGCCAAAGCTCGGGGGCGGCGCCCCGTCGTCCTCCTCGCCGCCCATCACATCGGGCACCGGTTGATATGGCGTTTTATTGGCAAGGGTCACGGCCAGGCGATAGCCCATCACATACCAGGTCGGCAGCCCGACCAGCAGCCCGACAAACAGCACCAGACCGATATCGGCATGCAGGAACACCGCCGCGGCAACCGGCCCCGGATGGGGCGGCATCAGCGCGTGCATGACCAGTGCAGCGCCCGCCACCGGCAGTCCGTACAACAGTACCGAGCCCTTGAGCTCACGGGCGACGGCAAAGATGATCGGCAGCATCACCACGTAGGCGGCATCCAGAAAGATCGGGAAGCAGAACAGCAGTGCCGCAATCGACAGGCCCAGCGGTGCGCGCTCGCGACCGCAGATGCGAATCAGGGTGTCGGAGAGCACCCGGGCACCGCCGGAGACCGCCACGATGCGCCCCAGCACGGCACCAAAGCCGATCAGCATCGCCACGTTGCCCAGCGTGCGGCCAAACCCGCCGGTCAGGGTCGCGATCAGATCACTGACGCCGATGCCGGTGGCCAGCGCCGTGGCAATACTGACAATGACCAGGGCAAAAAAGGGATGCAGACGGATGCGGATGATCAGCAGCAGCAAAATGGCGATGGCGGCTGCCGAGATCAACAGCAAAAGGGGTGTGGATAAAGCGGCTTCGGGGGCGCTGGGCATAACCGGCTCCGGATCAGACCATGGCGTCCGGGCAGGCCGATGCGCCATTGGTCGCAAAATGCCTTACATCGCTGTAAGTCCAATGACACAGACGATATCTTCCTGCGGTGATAACCGACCAATGCCGGTCATGGCGTCATGCGATGACTATTTTGATATCACTTGCACAACGAGCCGCATGTCATGGGGACTCTGCCTGAAGACTGGTTTTTTCGGTCACGACTAAAGTTGCGTCATCTGCAGCTGTTTGTGGCCCTTGGCGAGCAGGGCAACCTGCATCGCAGCGCCGAAGCGCTGGGTATCAGCCAGCCGGCCGCCTCCCGACTGCTTACCGAACTCGAGGAGCGTCTGGGCACCACGCTCTTTGAGCGTCATGGTCGCGGGCTCTCGCCCAACCTGTATGGCGAGCTGATGATTCGTCGCGCCCGCACCATCCTTGATGAGCTTGAACGCGCCGGGGAGGAGTTCAACGCCATCCGCGCCGGCCATGCCGGGCTGGTCCGGGTCGGCACGGTCATGGAGCCTGCCGTCGCCCTGCTGACCCGCGCCATCGAGCAGATGCATGGCGAACGTCCGGGGCTTCGCATCAACGTGCATGTCGATGTCAGCCGCGCGCTGATTCCCGGGCTCATGGACGGTCATTACGATTTCGTGATCTCGCGCATCCCGGCCGGCTTTTCCGGCGAGCATTTCGTGTTCGAGGAGATTGGCGAAGAGGAGATCTGCTTTATCTGCAGCCGACAGCATCCGCTGGCCGACCAGCCAATGCCGGAGCTGTCTGACATGGTTGACCACCCCTGGGCCCTGCAGCCGCCCGGCACCCTGATGCGCCAGCGCGTTGATGACCTGCTGCGCCATCGCGGCCTGCGACCGCCCCACTGGATCGTCGATACCTCGGATTTGACCACCTCGCTGGCGCTGGTGGATACCTCGTCGTTTCTGACGGTGGCGACTCGGGGCGTGGCCGAGCTGCTGTGCGACCCGCAGCGTTTTCGCATCATCGCCTCCCCGACCCGCCTGAGCGTGCAGCCCTATGGACTGGTCAGCCTGCGCCGCCAGCAGCTTCCACCGGGGGTGGCCGCCATGATGCGGCTGCTGCGCCAGCTGATCCGCCAGCCCGCGAACTGACGTCAGCACAGCGACCCCTGCACCCATTTTCCACACTCTACCGCGCGCGTGGTCGTGCGCGGTCAAAGCCGTTACCCTGATCCCCCGCCCTGCTGACCGGAATGCTGACCATGACCACGCTTGCCCGCCGCCTGAGTACGATTGCCCCCTCGGCGACCATTGAAATTTCGCGCCGCGCCGCCGAGATGCGCCGGGAGGGGCTCGATATCATCTCCCTGTCGCAGGGCGAGCCCGATTTCGACACGCCGGCCCATATTGCCCACGCCGGCAAGCGCGCCATCGATGAGGGCCAGACCCGCTACACCGATGTTGACGGCACCCCCGAGCTCAAGCAGGCGATCGTCGCCAAGTTCGAGCGTGATAACGCCCTGCACTACTCAACCGACCAGATCTCGGTGGGCACCGGCGGCAAGCAGGTGATCTTCAATGCGCTGATGGCGCTGATCGACCCGGATGACGAGGTGATCATCCCGGCGCCGTACTGGGTCTCCTACCCGGACATGGTGCGCCTGACCGGCGGCATGCCGGTCATTGTCGAGTGCGGCGAGGCGCAGCACTTCAGGCTCACGCCCGAGCAGCTTGAAGCGGCCATCACGCCGCAGACGAAATGCCTGATTCTCAACTCGCCCGGCAACCCGACCGGCACCGGCTACCACCGCGAGGAACTCATTGCACTCGGTGAGGTGTTAAAGCGCCACCCGCAGGTGTTCGTGATCAGCGATGACATCTATGAATATCTCGCCTATGACGGCTGGGCGTTTACCACCCTCGCCGCAGTAGTGCCCGAACTGTTCGAGCGCACCCTGACCGTCAATGGGGTCTCCAAGGGCTACGCCATGACCGGCTGGCGCATCGGCTTTGGCGCCGGCCCGAAGGACCTGATCCGTGCCATGGCGATGCTGCAGGGGCAGATGACCACCAACCCGAGTGCCATCTCCCAGGCCGCAGCGGTGGAAGCGCTCAACGCCCCGAAGGACTTTCTGGAAGAACATCTCGAGATCCTGCGTCAGCGCCGCGACATGTGCGCTGCGGCCATCAACGCCATCGACGGGCTGTCGTGTCGTGTGCCGGAAGGGGCGTTTTATCTCTTTGTCAGCTGTCAGGGGCTGATGGGGCGCCGGACACCGGACGGCGAGGTACTCGAACGTGATGTCGATGTGGCCCGCTTTCTGCTGGAAACGGCCCACGTGGCCGTGGTACCGGGCTCGGCCTTTGGGCTGGCGCCCTGGTTTCGAGTGTCCTTTGCCGCCGCCACCGAGCGCCTGGGCGAAGCGTGTGAGCGCATGGCTCATGCCTGTCAGACGCTGACGGCGGCGCCCGTGACCGATCAGACACCGATCGGCTGAGTCCTGTCTGCCGGGTTGCGCCTCCCACGGGGGCCACCCGGTGTTTCGTGCGTTGATAATGCCTCTCACCTGGCCATAATGGCGGCTTCCCTTCATCGACTGTATTCAGGCGACAACGTTTCATGGCATCCAGAACCCCCTCTCATTTCTCGCTGGCCGTGGTGCTGGCGCTGACGGCCGCCATCGGCCCCTTCTCGCTTGACGCCTACCTGCCCGCCTTTCCTGCCATGGCCGAATCACTGGGCGTGTCGATCAGCGACGTCTCCCTGAGCGTGTCGGTCTACATCTTCACGATGTCGATTGGTCAGCTCGTGGGCGGCCCGCTGTCCGATCAGCTCGGGCGCCAGAAGATCATGTTCTCGGGGCTGATCATCTACAGCGTGGCGAGTCTTCTGATCTGGCAGAGCGAGCAGCTTGAGAGCGTGCTGGCCTTACGTGCCCTGCAGGCCTTTGGCGCCGGCTGGACGCTGGTATCCGTGCCGGCGCTGGTACGCGATCGTGTTCAGGGCGTGGAAGCGGCGCGTCTTTTCAGCCTGATCGGGCTGATCATGGTGGTGGCCCCGGGCATTGCGCCGACCGTGGGCGGGGCGCTGCTGACCCTGGGCGGCTGGTCGTTCATCTTCCTGTTTCTGGCGCTCTATGCCCTGCTGGTCATTCCACTGCTGAAGATCGTGGCCTTCAAGGACACCGGCAAGGCAGCCCCGACTCGTGCGCCGGGACCGAAGGTGAGCATTTTCAAGCGCTACGCCCAGGTGCTGGCCACTCGCCAGGCGCTGCCCTTTCTGTTCTGGCAGGCGGCGTCGTTTTCGGTGCTGATGATCTTTGTCACCCACGCCTCCTTTATCTATCAGACCCACTTTGGTGCCAATGAGCACACCTTTGGCCTGCTGTTCGGCGCCAACGTGATCGTCATGCTGCTGGCCAATCTCACCAATCGCTCGCTGCTCGAGCGCTTTGGCTCGCGTCGTATCCTGCGTGCGGCGACCTGTATCCAGGCCGCCTCCATTGCTGCGCTGTTGCTGGCGAGTCTCTTCGATGCGCCGCTCTATCTCTTTTTGCCGGCCATGGTGATGAGCATCGGCATGGTCGGGGCGATTGCGCCCAACATCCAGGCCTCATTCATCGAGTACTTCGGGGTCAACAGCGGCACGGCCGCCGCGCTGCTGGGCGCCTCGCAGTTCGGCATCGCCGGCATTGTCAGCGCGCTGTCCTCACGCCTGCCGGCCTCGGTCACGGCCGTAGTGCTGGCAATGGCGGCCTGCTCGGCGGTGTCTCTCTGGATGCTGATGCTGTCACTGCGCCAGGAGCGCGCCCGGACCTGAGCCTCATGTTCCAAACAACAGGGCCTGATCGGCCTGCATGAATGACGCCACATGCCCGACTGAATCCTGCTCGCTTTTGTCGCCGGGGTTCGTCGGGTATGTTCATGCCTTTTCACCACCTGTTCACCGGACCCCCTGATGCCCCCTGCTCTTCTGCGCTCCGCGGCCTGCTCGTTATTGCTCCTGGTGCCTGCCCTGCAGGTACAGGCCGCCGATAACGATGGCCACTATCCCCTCACGCTGGACAACTGCGGCACGCAGATCCGTATTGACGCCCCACCGCAGCGGGCGGTCAGCATCGGCCAGAACACTACCGAGATCCTGCTCTCGCTGGGGCTGGCTGATCGCATGGCCGCCAGCGCCGTCTGGATCGGTGAGGTGCCGGACGCGCTCAGGGCCGACAACGACCGCGTGCCCCGGCTTTCCAGCACTGTCCCGGGGTTTGAGAGCGTCCTGGGCAAACGCCCCGACCTGGTAGCGGCGCAGTTTGAAAACGACGTCGGCCCCCAGGGGCGCATCGCCAGTCGCGAGCAGTTTGCCTCGCTTGGCGTGCCCACCTATCTCTCTCCGACCGACTGCGTGGGGCGTGTCTACGGCGGCGACACCAACCAGGACGGCGCCCGCACAAGAGCGTTTGACATGACGCTGGTGCATCGCGAAATCCGTGAGCTGGCCGAGATCTTCAACGTGCCCGAGCGTGGCGCCGCGCTGGTCGAATCATTGCAAGCGCGCGAAGCAGATGCCGTGGCCGCCTCCGCCGGCACACCGCCGGATCTGTCCATGGTGTGGTGGTTTTCCAGCGCCGAGCTCTCGGGGGATGCCTGGGTGGCCGGGGAACTCGGTGCGCCGGGCTACATCATGAAAAGGCTGGGCGCGCACAACATCATCAAAAGCAATGAGGAGTGGCCGGCGGTGAGCTGGGAGCGCATCGCCGCCCTGGACCCGGACGTGATCGTGCTGGGGGAGATGGCGCGACGTAACTTCCCGGCCGACGACATCAATCAAAAGATCGACTTTCTCGAGCATGATCCGGTCACACGTGAGATGAGCGCCGTGAAACATCGCCGGTTTATCGTGCTGGATGCCCAGGCGATGAACCCGACGCTGCGCACCCTCGAGGGTCTGGAAATCGTGGCCAAGGGCCTGAATGCACTGGGGCTGACCGGTAAGCGTTTGCCGGACGAGGCCCCATGAGCCTGACGGCCCCCGGCACCCGACATCGTCAGGGACTGCATCTGGGGCTGATCGTGCTGGCGCTGGCAGTGCTGACGCTTGCGATGGCGCTGGCGGTGTCGATCGGCGAGATTCATATTCCACTGGCCACGACCTTCAAGGCGCTGGGTAATGCACTGGGGGTGAGTGACTACCCGCTGGATCGCATCCACGAAAGCATCATCCGCGAGTATCGCCTGAGCCGGGCCCTGGTGGCGGCCTGCTGCGGCGCGGGGCTGGCGCTGTGTGGCGCCATTTTGCAGGCACTGCTGCGCAACCCGCTGGCCGAACCCTATGTACTGGGTATCTCGGCAGGCGCCTCAACCGGCGCGGTGTGCATCATGGTGCTCGGCGTGGGCGGTGGCGTCATTGGTCTTTCACTGGGCGCCTTTCTGGGCGCGCTGGGGGCATTTGCCGTGGTGCTGGCGCTGTCACGCGGCGCCTCCACCAGCCCCAACCGCATCATTCTGGCCGGCGTTGCCGGCTCGCAGCTGTTCAATGCGCTCACCGCCTGGGTGATCAGCACCTCAGCCAGCGCCGAGCAAGTGCGCGGTATCATGTTCTGGCTGCTGGGCAATCTGGGCGGCGTGCGCTGGCCGGATGTCACCCTGGCGCTGGCCGTGGTCATTCCGGGCTTTGTGATCTGCCTGCTCTTTGCCCGGGCGCTGGACGCCTTTACCTTCGGTCAGGACGCTGCGGCGGCACTGGGCATCCCGGTCGGCGCCGTGCGCCTGATCCTGTTTGCCGTCACCGCGCTGATGACCGCCACCATGGTCAGCATGGTCGGCGCCATCGGCTTCGTCGGCCTGGTAATTCCTCACGCCGCCCGTTTTATCGTCGGGCCGGCGCATGTGCGTCTGCTGCCGGCATCATTACTGATCGGCGCCATTTTCATGGTGCTGGCCGACATTGTTTCGCGCGTGATCCTGCCCAACCAGAGCCTGCCCATTGGCGTGGTCACTGCGCTGGTCGGCGCGCCGGTGTTTGCCATGATCCTTTACCGCGCCAAGCCGCCCCTGTGATGACAGCGATCACTCACTTACTCACTGCTCACTCACCCGGAGAGGCATGAGATGTCGATACAGGCACACGGGGTGAGCTGGTCCACGGCCGGCCGCCTGATTGTCGATGACGTGAGCCTTGCCATCACGCCCGGCGAGACCGTTGGACTGCTCGGCCCCAACGGCTCGGGCAAGTCTTCCCTGCTGCGTCTCCTGTGTGGCCTGCGCCGCACCACCGGCGGGCTGATTACCTTCGACGACACGCCGATCGAGACGCTGGGACGACGCGACGTGGCGCGCCGACTGGCGCTGGTCGAGCAAAGCGCAACCACCGATGCCGATGTCACCGTACTCGATGTGGTCCGGCTGGGCCGCACGCCATGGCGTTCGATGCTCAGCGGCTGGCGTGAGGAGGACAGTGTCGCCGTCGAGCAGGCGCTTGCCCAGGTCGGCATGGGGGCACGACGCCATCAGAACTGGCACACCCTCTCCGGCGGCGAACGCCAGCGCGTCCATATTGCCCGGGCGCTCGCCCAGCGTCCGCGGGAGCTGTTGCTGGATGAGCCCACCAATCATCTGGACATTCAGCACCAGCTGGAGATTCTGGCCCTGGTCCGACGGCTCTCCACCACCTGCGTGATGGCACTGCATGATCTCAACCTGGCCGCCATGTTCTGTGATCAGCTGGTGCTGCTGAAGGAAGGTCGCGTAGCCGCCGCCGGTACGCCCGAGTCCGTTCTGACCTGCGAGCGCATTCGCGATGTCTATGGGGTGGAAACCGTGATCGAACGCTCACCGCATCACGGCTGCCTGCACGTACATTACCTGCCGCAGAAAAGCCCTGTTGGGATGTCCGATTGAAAAGAGGCTATACGATGTCCCTGACCCGCTCCCAGGCATAGCCCAGATGTTCTCCCAACGCCTTAACCAGCGCCTTTTCGTCACGATGCTCCAGCGCAGTCATGATGCGCTCGTGTTCCTCGACAGCGGCCGCCCACTTCTCGGGACCATTGTGTCCAATGAAACGCACGCGCTTGAGCCGTGATTGCAGTGAATCATGCATCTGGATGAGCGGCTCATTGTGAGAAAGAGCCACCATCGCCGAGTGAATCAGCTGATTGTTCTTGTAATACGCCAGCCGGTCTCCCTGTTGATAGCACGTCAGCATGCGTTCGTGCAGCTGACGTACCTCGGCGATCTCTTCATCATCTGCGCGTTGACAGCCCAGTCGGGCCGCCAACTCTTCAAGAGAGCGGATAAGGATCAGCATGTCCTCGATATCGCGTGCCGAAAACTGACGCACGCGCGCACCGCGCTGTGGCACCAGCTCTACCAGCCCTTCACTGGCCAGAAAGCGCAGCGCCTCACGTAATGGCGTGCGCGAGACACCCAGCGTTTCACACAGCGGGCCTTCATATATACGCGCCCCCTGCTCAAGCTCTCCTTCAATGATCATATCGCGCAGGCGCCCGACAATGGCGTCATGCAGTGAAGGACGTGAAATGGCACTCGTCGCGCCATCACGTGGCATTGGTATCTCTTTCATGAGTCTCACTTGCTGAAATGGGCAGAATGCAGGCCCTTTGACATCAATGCATGGCAGATATCCATGGTCATGCTCTGCCATGAGCGTAAGCGGTGTCGCCTTTTCATGTGCCTGGACCTATGGCCAGGACGATCAGATGCATTTCAAGACCAACGTATAATGTATACATTATTCATTCGGGCGCACGCTCACCGTCAAGCAGGATTTTCTTTCGTAAACGGTGAGACATGCCATGACAACCAGCACCCCTTCTTCTGAAACCTATCGTCCACTGATAGCTCTTGCGATGGGCGACCCGGCCGGTATCAGCCCCGAGCTGACGGCTCGACTGGCGGCTGATAACGCCGTCAATACCGCAGCAAGACTGGTCATCATCGGTGATCGGCGCCTGTTCGATGAAGGCGCGCGCACTGCAGGACTGTCCCCCGAGCTCGGCACTACCACCCTTGAAGCACTGAAGGACAACGCGCCGGAGCAGGCCGCTTTTATAGACCTTGGCCACCTGTCCCCTGACGACATCGAACGCGGCGTACCGTCGCTGGAAGGCGGTACCTTCTGTTCGCGCAATTTCAACGAGGCGCTGACGCTGGCCAGCGAGGGTAACGTTGAGGCGGTCTGCTTTACCCCCTTCAACAAGCAGGCGATGCGCTACGCCAATCCTGACTATGACGATGAGATTCGCTTTGTGGCCCGTGCCATCGGTTTCAGCGGCAAGGCGCGTGAATTCAATATTTTGGACAACATCTGGAACGCTCGGGTGACCTCGCATATTCCGCTGTCGCAGGTGGCGTCGTCGCTCAACGAGGAGGCCATTCTCGAAGAGATCACTCTAACCCTGCAGTGCCTTGAGCAGGCCGGTATCGAGACACCGCGGATTGCGGTGGCCGGTCTGAATCCACACGCCGGCGACGGTGGCAATTTCGGTCAGGAAGAGATCGACATTATTGCCCCGGCAGTGGCACGAGCGCGCGATAACGGCTGGCAGGTCGAGGGGCCCTTTCCGGCAGATACGGTCTTTCTGCGCGCGCCGCGCGAGGGCTATCACGCGGTGCTGACCATGTACCACGACCAGGGCCAGATCGCGATGAAGCTGATGGGCTTTGACAGCGGCGTCACCATGTTGGGTGGCTTTCCCTTCCCCGTTTGCACCCCGGCCCACGGTACGGCCTATGACATTGCCGGCCGTGGTATCGCCGATATTGGCGCCTCACGTCAGGCACTGCTGCTGGCCGCGAAAATGGCAACACGCGCACGCAACGCCCGATCGCTTGTAACACACGCCTGACCCTAACGCCCTGCTGGGCGTCCTGCTCGAAGGAGTAACATCATGAAATGCTTTCGGATGACCCCTCTGATCATGGCCACACTGGCCAGTTGCCTCATGGCTGCCCCCGGCATGGCCCTGGCCGAGAAGATCACCATCGCCATCGGCGGCTCGGGCCAGAGCCTGCAGGGCCAGACGGCCAAACGCTTTGCCGATGGCCTGCAGGAACGTTTGGGTGATGACTATCAGGTCGAGTATTACGACAGCGGCCAGCTGGGTGATGAAAAACAGCTGGTGCAGAAACTGCGCCTGAAAACCGTGGACATGGCGGCCATTTCAACCGTGATGTCCTCGGTCGTCCCCGCCTTTGCCCTGTTCGATCTGCCGTATCTGATCAACGATCGTCAGCAGATGCAGAGCATCAATGACGAGCTGGTCATGACCGAGCTGGCCGAACGTGCTCGCAAGCGCGGGCTGGTACCTGTTTCTACCTGGGAAAACGGTTTTCGCCAGATCACCAACAACCGTCGTGCGATCAACACCCCGGCCGATCTCAAGGGTCTCAAGATCCGCGTACCGCCGAGCGAATGGCGCAGCATGATGTTCACCCAGTGGGGTGCGAATCCCACACCAATGGCCTTTTCCGAGGTCTTCGTAGGCCTGCAGACCGGGGTTATCGATGGTCAGGAAAACCCGCTGACCAACATCTACGGCGCTCGCCTTCATGAGGTACAGAACTACCTGTCGATGACCAATCACGTCTACTCGCCCATATGGCTGATGACCGGCCTTCAATGGTGGGACAAACAGCCCGAGGAAGTACGTCAGGCCATTCAGGAAGAGGCGCAGGACGCACAGCGGTGGGCATTCAAGCGCGGTCAGGAGATGGATGAAGAGCTGCTCGAGCGCTTTGAAGCAGAAGGTATTCGCATCAACGAGGTAGATCGCGAGGCATTCATCGATGCCAGCCAACCAGTCTATGAACGCTTTGCCAGTCAGGTAGAGGGCGGCGAATCCCTGATCGATCGGGCACGTGGCGCTGAAGGCCAGCAATAACAGGTGACGCACAACGATAAGGGAGTACGTTATGGCGCACATACATTCACAGCAGATGCCACCCCATGCGCGACCGAAAGATTCGTCCTCGACGCACGCCATCAAAGAACGCAGCGTGGGCCATTTGCTGAAAACGGCACTGGAAAGAGCGCTGGAAATTTTCAGCGTCGGGCTTTTGCTGGCACTGACGGTTGTGGTGCTGATGGGGGTGTTCTATCGCACGCTCGGCTGGCCGCTGCCCTGGTACGACGAAGTCGCGGCCATCGGGCTTTGCTGGCTAAGCTTTTACGGGGCGGCGCTGGCCGCTCTCAAACGCGCTCACATGGGCTTTTCGGGACTGGTCAAAAAGATGCCGGTGCCGCTTCGTGCCACGCTGTTCGTGTTTTCGGAAATCATCGTGATCGCCTTTTACGCCATCATTGCCTGGTATGGCTATCTGGTGCTGCCGGTAGTGGGCTGGGACACGATGGTATCACTGCCCTCCGTCACCATGGACGTGGTGCAGTCGGTCATCCCCATCAGCGCGGTGCTTTTCATCATCTGCGAACTGGCCAGCATGCCGCAGGCCTGGCGTAACATGCGGCAAAATCGTGACAGCGAGCAGGAAGAGATCGATGCGGCGATTCATGAAGCGCAGGTCAATCACGCCAGGTACGGGAGAAGCTCATGAATATGCTGGTTGTGATCCCCGCCTTGTTCGCGCTGGTGCTGATCAATGTTCCCATCGCCGTGGCCATCGGCGTGGTCGCTGTGGTGGGCATTATTGTCGCTCAGGGGTTTGACTCACTGGTCAACGTGCCGCTGGCACTGTTTACCGGAGCGACCAGCTTTCCGCTGGTGGCCATTCCGCTGTTCATCCTGGCCGGGGCCCTGATGAATACTACCGGGCTGTCCAAACGGCTGATCAACTTCGTCTCGGCCCTGATCGGTTTTGTGCGCGGCGGCCTTGCCATGGTCAACGTGGGCGTATCGATGTTTTTTGCCGAAATCTCGGGCTCGGCCGTGGCCGATGTGGCCGCCACCGGCTCGATTCTGATTCCGGAGATGAAAAAGCGCCGCTACAACGCCAACTTTGCTGCGGCCATCACCTCCTCATCGGCATCGCTTGCCATTATTATCCCGCCATCGCTGTCGATGATCCTGTACGGCGCTATCGCTGAAACTTCCATTATCAAGCTGTTCGTGGCCGGCATCGTGCCGGGCATTCTGGGTGGCGTACTGCTGGCAGGCTGCTGCTATTACTACGCGGTCAAATACAATTTGCCGCGCGAGGAAAGTTTTTCACTGTCACGCCTGGGCAAGGCATTCCGGGAGGCCTTCTGGGCGCTGCTTTTGCCGGTAGTGATTCTGGGCAGTATCTTCAGCGGTTTCGTGACAGCTACGGAAGGGGCCGGTATTGCGGTGCTGGCCGCGCTGGTCATCGGCGGCTGTATCTATCGCGAATTCGATCTGAAGCTTTTGTACCGTGCCGTGCTAGATGGCGTGGTGCAGACCGCTGTGGTCATGCTGCTGGTGGCCACTTCCGCCATTCTGGGGGTCTATCTCACCGAAATGCAGATCCCGCAGCAGCTGGCCCGGGGCATTCTGGATATTACACAGAATCCCATTCTGGTACTGGCACTCTTGAATATTCTGCTGCTGATACTGGGCATGTTCCTGCATGGCGCAGCCGCCATCATTCTGGTGGTGCCGATCGTAATGCCGCTGATCCATCAGATCGGTGTTGATCCCATCCAGTTCGGGCTGATTCTGACGCTCAATCTGGCCATCGGTCAGCAGACACCGCCGGTCGCCTCGGTACTGGCAACCTCCTGCTCGATTGCCAAAACCGACATGTGGCAGACCACCAGGGTCAACCTGCCAATGATTGGCGCACTCTTCGTACTACTGATGATCGTGACCTACATGCCGTTCATGACTCTGGGCGTCGTGGAATGGTTCTACCCCTCAGCCAATTGATACAAAAACATCCTGTCGATAAAACGCCCTGTCGGTACACCGGCAGGGCGTTTTCAGCCATTGAAGGCCTCAAAAACACCAGGACCATAAAACCCTGTCAAATCAGATTGCTACCATCGTCTTAAGTTGAAAACATGATTTTTCCAGCACAGTGATGCGTCCAACAGGAAATGCTCAATCAATGAGGGCGCAACATTACGCCTCCTGGAACAAAGGGATCATGTGACATGAGAGGAGCATCGTTTAACAATAAAGGGCAGATCGCGCAGCGTCGTGCACTACCCGGCGCCGAATACAGGGCGTTCGTGCGCAAGGCCCGCAGAGCGCTCACATGGCGGTTCAGTGACAAGCTGTATGTCTCGTTCGTCTACCGCCGTGAGTTTGGAACATTTCCGAACCTGAACAACCCGCAAACCTTCAATGAAAAGATCTGCTGCCGGCGCTTTGATCCCGAGCCTGTCTATACCGTATTGAGCGACAAGTACGCGGTACGCGATTACGTCGCCGCCACGGTCGGTGACGAATATCTGATCCCCTGTCATGGCCATACCACAGAGCTGACGCCCGCCATTTATAGACATCTGCCCGAGAGCTTTGTCATGAAGGGCAATCATGGCTCGGGCTTCAATCTGCTGGTGAGAAACAAGCGGGATTACCCGCTGCAGCTGCTGGATAGTATTGGCAGACGCTGGCTGGATGCCGACTACTACACCATGAGCCGTGAATCGCATTATCGCAGGATCCAGCCCCAGCTACTGTTTGAAGACCTGCTGCTGGATGAGGACGGCCGACCGCCCATGGACTTCAAGTTCTACTGTTTCAGACGCCCGGACCGACGCGCCCCTGACATCTATATCGAGGTAGTGCAGAACCGCTTCACCGATTTTGCCGTGGATTACTATGACGTCGACTGGAATCTGGTGGAGGTCGTTCAGGACAGGTTCACCACCGGGCGACGGATCCCGAGACCGAAAAGACTCGATGAGGCCATCGAGGTGGCGACAAGGCTTTCCGAAGGCTTCGACTTTGCCCGGGTGGATCTGTATCTGACCGCAGGTCGCATCCATTTCGGCGAAATCACCTTTACCCCGACGGGCGGGCTCAAGCACTTCAAGACGCCCGAACACGACCGATGGTGGGGGCAATTGATGCAGCCCCTGAGCACCCTCGTCGAGCCGTCTCCCTACCCCGAGGTCGATATGCCCTGGCGCGAGCCCATCTGAGGCACTCAGGCCCGCCAGGTGGCCAGCAGCCCGGCCACCAGCACGAACAGTCCGCCAAACAGGCGATTGAGGAGCCGCTGCTGGCGTGGCGAGCGCAGCCAGCGGGCAATCATGGTGGCAAGGCCTGCAAAGCCGCACATCACCACGATATCGATGACGATCATGATGACGCCCATGACGGTAAACTGCGTGACCCGCGACAGCGCCGGGTCCAGAAACTGCGGCAGCAGCGCGATCATGAAGATGGTGGCCTTGGGATTGGTCACGTTGACCAGCACACTCTTCCAGAAGCGGGCCATGGCGCCCTCGCGGGGCGCATCACTCGAGGACGCCGCGATATCGACCGCCTTCTCCCGCCACTTGCTGATGCCCAGATAGATCAGATATGCCACGCCCACCCACTTGATCAGCATGAAGGCCAGCTCCGAGGAGGCCAGCAGTGCCCCCAACCCTGCCCCCACGACAAGAATCTGCACACCCAGCCCCACCTGCAGCCCCAGAATCGCCGGCAGGGTACGCCTGAGCCCGTAGCGCATGCCGTTGGACATGGTATTGATGGCGCCCGCGCCGGGCGTAATGCTGATCAAAAGCGAGGCAGCCAGAAAGGCCCAGAAGAGTTCGGGAGACATGTTCGCCACTCATTGCATCATCAGATATATCGGCAGATGATCATACGCCGAGTGTGATGGCGCGAACATGACCCGGGCATGACATGGTGACCGGGGATGTCGATGTCCTGCCGTGCTTGAAGCCAGCCTGAGGCCCGACGGGCATTGCGCGAGCGATCGTGCAAGGCTTGAGGCAGATCAAGCGCTTGCGTTTTCAACGGCTTCTTTCCACCTCTGCACGAAGGTCCTGCCATGCGCTCTACGTTACCGCCCCTGACGCTTCTGACCACGCTTTTGATCGCCCCGCCGGCCCTGGCCGAACCGGTGGACGTCGGCCCACCCAATGCGCCCTCACAGACGCCGGCCTTCGAGGGCCAGACCCGCGCGCCGCAGATTCAGGAGGCGACCGAGCTCAACGCACAGACCATCGTTGATGGCCTGGAACATCCGTGGGGCATCGCCTTTCTGCCCGGCGGCGACATGCTGGTGACCGAACGTCCGGGCCGGCTGCGGCTTATTACGCCCGAGGGCGAGATGTCCGAGCCGATCGAAGGCCTGTCCGAGGTAGATGCCAGAGATCAGGGCGGTCTGCTGGATGTCAGTCTCGGCCCCGATTTTGATACCGAGCGATGGGTCTATCTGAGCTACGCCGAAGCGCAGGATGGTGATAAAAACGCTACCACCGTCGCGCGCGGCAGACTTTCCGAGGACAACACGCGCCTGACCGATGTCGAGGTCATTTTCCGCCAGCAGCCGGGCTGGAAGTCCACCAAACACTTTGGCTCCAGGCTCATGTGGGGCGAAGATGGCAGGCTCTTTATCACCCTGGGCGAGCGCTCGCTGGTCGAGCCGCGCCAGCTGGCCCAGACGCTGGATAACACGCTGGGCAAGGTCGTGCGCATCAACGCCGATGGCAGCATGCCGACGGACAACCCCTTTGCGGGCCGCGATGACGCCCTTGCCGAGATCTGGTCCTATGGCCACCGCAACATTCAGGGCGCCGCCCTGCACCCCGAGACCCGCAAGCTCTGGACCATCGAGCACGGCCCGAACGGTGGCGACGAACTCAACCGTCCCGAGGCCGGGCATAATTACGGCTGGCCGGTGATCACCTACGGTGAGGATTACTCGGGTGGTCCCATTGGTGAAGGCATTACCCAAAAGGAGGGCATGGAGCAGCCGGTGTATTACTGGGACCCGACCATCGCCCCGGGCGACATGACCTTCTACAGCGGCGATGCGTTCGACGGCTGGCAGGGGGATGCCCTGATCGCCTCGCTCAAGCCCGGCGGCATCATTCGATTGCATCTGGAAGACGGCCGCGTCACCGGCGAGGCACGCTATCTGGAGGAGCTGGGTCGGATCCGCGATGTCGAACAGGGCCCGGACGGTGCGCTGTGGATTCTCACCGACAATGGGGATGACGCCCTGATCCGCGTGCTGCCGCAGGAGTAAGTCCGGACATATAACGCACAGCGCCCCCGTGCTCGATGACGACACGGGGGCGCTGTCGTCCATCAGACCCTCTTTTAGGGCCCCACCTGCTCGAGCGCGCGGCAGTAGCGCTCAACCGAATACTGCACGGCCTGCCCGGCGCCGTCGGGAATCTCGCTGCCCTTGAAGGCGCAGTAGAGCGCATCGAACTCGAGTCCCTCCAGCACTTCGCCCATCGCCCTGACCTGGCTTGCCGGCAGCGGAATGTTATTGGGATAGGACCACATGAACGAGGCCAGCCGGTCGGGCGTTACCAGCAGCGTATCGCCGGCCAACAGCAGCTGCTGCGCCGGGCAGTGCAGCACGCAGGCCCCCGGGAAGTGGCCGCCCAGCCGGTGCAGGGTGACCCCCGGCAGCACCTCGAGCCGATCCCCTTCCCAGAACGACAACCGCTCGGAAGGCTGCATGATCCACTGTCGGTCATCATCATGGACGTGCACCGGGCAGTCAAAGGCCTCGGCCCAGCTGGCCATGGTGCTGTAGTAGTGCGGGTGGGAGATGGCGATGGCAGAGAGCCCGCCGAGCCCCTGAATCAGCTGAAAGGTGGGTGCATCGAGCAGGCTGATGCAGTCCCACAGCACATTGCCCAGCGGCGTCTGCAAAAGCAGCGCCCGCTGACCGATGCCGAATGTCGGCGTGGTGCGAAGGCTCAAAAGCGTAGGCGTGAGCTGCTCGAACACGTTGGCATGATCCGCCAGCAGTGCTTCAGGCGTGGTCCAGCGCTGGCCCGAGGCGGGGACGAACTCGCGCTCGTCCTCACAGATGGGGCAGCGCGTGGGCGAGTATTCACTTTGCTCAAACTGGACGCCACAGTTGGCGCACAGACATCCCTTCGCAAGCATGGCGCTCTCCTGTAATCCAGTGTCACTCATCCCGGTTCAAGCAAGCATGGCACCACCTGCCCGGGTCTGCCGCCGGAACAGCCGGGAAACCTGTTGGCCCGGCAACAAAAAGCCCCCTGCACCGCAGGCGGTGCAGGAGGCTGATCAGATACGGACGCACTCAGTAGTGCGCATCCTCCAGCGTGCGCCCGGAAAGCGCGTTGGCCGCACAGATCTGCGCCAGGTGGCTGAGTCCCTGGGGTACGTTGCCCAGGTGTTCGCCGGTAGAGGGGTCGACCATCTCGGTCAAAAGCCCCAGATTGCCGTTGGTAGCCTCGAGTGCCTCATCCATCAGCGCGCGGGCCTCTTCCTGCTCGCCCAGCGCCGCCAGCCCCTCGACCATCCAGAACGAGCAGGCCACAAAGGCGCCCTCTTCCTCATGCACACCGGAGTAGCGATAGAGCAGCGAGCCACGGCCGAGCTCCTCGCGAATGGCGCGATAGGTCGAGAGCATCCGCTCGCGATTGACCTCGGCACCGAAGCGGTGAGTCAGACACAGCGCCGCGTCCAGCCCTTCGATGCCTTCGTAAAAGACATAGGCACCGCGCGCCTCGGACCAGCAGTGGGTCTCGATCCATTCGGCAATCCGGTGTCTTTCCCGCTCCCAGCGCTCCTTCCAGGTAGGCTCGATATGGCCCTGATCGGCCAGCTGCACCGCGTGGGTCAGTGCCAGCCAGCAGGCCATCTTGGAATGCGTATAGTGCTGCGTCTCGCCGGGCAGCTCCCAGATACCGGCATCGCGAATGCGCCAGCGATCGGCGCACTGGTTGGCCAGATCGCCAAGCAGGCGTGCCGTCTCGATATCAATGATATGGCCGGCATCGATAAATACGGCCGCCGTGGCGAGCATGTCGCCGTACATCCCCAGCTGGATCTGATCACGTGCGTCGTTGCCCACCCGTACCGGCTTCGATCCCTTGTAGCCGGTCAGCGGCGGATGGGTTTCAGCCGGAATCAACTCGCCCTTGAGGGTATAGCAGACCCGCATGTTCGGGCCGTGACGTCGAATGGCGCAGGTCAGCCAGGAGAAGGCCGCCTTGGACTCCTCGATCGCGCCGGCATGCACAAATGCCTTGATCATAAGACAGGCGTCGCGCACCCAGGCGTAGCGGTAGTCGTAGTTCTTGTCGCCGCCGATACGCTCGGGCAGCGACGTGGTAGCGGCTGCCGCAATCGCACCGCTCGGCGAGTAGAGCAGAAACTTCAGTGCCAGTGCCGAGCGATAGACCCACTCGGGGTATTCACCGTCAAAATCGAGCTTCTCCACCCAGTCGCGCCAGGCGAAATCGCTGACCTCGATACGCTCGTCGATGCTCTCGATCGACGGCACCGCCAGCGGCTCACCCTCGGTGGCCAGCAGCGCCACCATCGAGCGCTGACCTTCCCGCATCGTCAGCGTGCCCCGAGTGTAGCGATCGCAGCACGCCGTGATCTCCACATCCTCGGAGCAGCGCAGCATCGCCATCAGATGCCCCACGTTGTAGACCCGCCCCATGGGCGTGGTCTGAAGCCAGGGGCTGACCGTCTCGGTGCGGGTGCCGGCATGAAAGCAGATATCCAGCACAACCTCGCCCTCAAGCCCTTCGACCCGGCGGGCCAGTTCACACCAGGGCAGGCGCCCGGCGGTATTGCTGTTGATCGACTCGGTGACTCGCACCCGCCCGTGCCCGGTAATGAAGGTGGTCTCCAGTACGTTGCTGTTGTCGCGATAGCGCCGCTCGACCCGATACTCACCCTGTGGAGCAAGAGAGAAGTAACCGCCCACTTCAGGCTCGAGCAATCGATCAAAGAGCGGCGGCGAGTCCATATCCGGCACACACCACCAGTCGATCGCCCCATCCAGGGCGATCAACGCGACCGAGCGCCCCTCACCGATGGCGGCGTAGTCGCCCAGCGGGGCAAAGCCTTCTTCTCGCGCAGGATTGTCGACCTGTCTGATTGTCATCAATAAACATCCCTGTGGTTGGAAGCGACACATCCCGTATGTCGCTGATGGAAGGACCGCACTCCCCCCGGAGACCGAAACGGTGACCCGGCGCGCCGGCAGCATGCAAAAGTAGATACAGATTAATGCTCACTGTGGACGCTCAAGCGTCATTGCGCCAATGGGTTAATGCTTCGTTAAGCCCTGTAACATGCGTCTGCAATACACAGGCTACGCATCGGCAGCCAGGATGGAAGGCACTATGCTTGTCAGCAGTCCCCGCGCCCCTTGTGAAGCGCTTTCCCGTTCGACCACCATGGAACCGGCATGATCTTTCTTCTCTATCTCGCACTGGGCATCGTGGCAGGCATTCTGGCCGGCCTGTTTGGCGTCGGCGGGGGCCTGATCATCGTCCCGGTGTTGATCTACAGCTTTACCCTGCAGGGCGTCGACCCGGCCGTCATGACCCATCTGGCGGTGGGCACATCGCTGGCCACCATTGTCTTTACCTCGATCAACTCGATCCACGGCCACCATCAAAAGGGCGCTACGCGCTGGCCGCTGGTGGGCTGGATGAGCATCGGCATTGTCGGTGGCTGCGCGCTGGGGGCCCTGACAGCCTCCTGGATTCCGGGTGGTGAGCTGCAGACGGTGATCGGCCTTTTTGCCATCGCCATGGCGATCCAGATCGCCTTCAACCTGCGCCCGAAGGGCGGCGGCACGGACTATCGCCCGCCCGGAAAACCCTGGCTGATCGGCGGCGGCACGATCATCGGCTGGGCCTCGGCCATTTTCGGCATTGGCGGTGGCTCGCTGACGGTGCCGTTTCTGCTCTGGCGTAACCTGCCGGCCCAGCAGGCGGTAGGCACCTCGGCGGCCTGTGGCCTGCCGATCGCCATTGCCGGTGCGGCTTCGTTCATGTGGTTCGGCCATGGCCAGTCCCATCTGCCTGAATGGAGCATCGGCTATGTCTATCTTCCCGGCATGCTGGGCATTGCGCTGACCAGCATGGTCTCGGCGCGGCTGGGGGTGCGCCTGGCGCATCGGCTCTCTCCCACCCTGTTAAAGCGCCTCTTTGCTGCGCTTTTGCTGGTGATCGGGATCAACTTCCTGCTGTAGGGGCCAGCGTGCGCCATCTGCCCCGGCACGTGATGGTCACACCGGGGCGACTTTCGTCTGATGATCAGTTGTGCAACGATCAGGGGGCTGGTGCAGCCCCCGGGTTGTGCTGACCTCCAATCAAGAATAACGAGTCAAGCGCATGCCAAAGACATCCCCTCAGAACGCGCCCGTGCGTTCTGCCGAGAAACGTTCGTTTCAGATCCCCCATATTTACGCCATTCTTTTCATCTTCATCCTGCTGGCAGGTCTTGCCACCTGGCTGATTCCGGCCGGTGCCTACGACACCGTGCCCGGACCCAACGGCCGTACCACCATCGATGCTGCCTCCTTTCACTGGGTACCGGCCAGCCCCGCCGGGCCGACCGAGCTGCTGCTGGCCATTCCACGCGGGCTGCTCAGCGCCGGGGAAGTGGTGTTCTTTACCCTGCTGATTGGCGGCATGTTTGCCGTACTGCGGCGCACCGGCATCATCGAGCTGGGCGTTGATCATCTGACGCGCCACTTCGTTGGCCGCAGCCTGTGGGTCATCCCGGTGTTGATGACCCTGTTTGCGGGGCTTGCCACCATCATCGGCACCCAGGAGCTGTCGCTGGTGTATGTGCCGGTGATTCTGCCGCTTCTGATTGCGCTGCGCTTTGACTCGGTCACGGCTGCCGCCATTGCCCTGTGTGCGACCACGGCAGGCTTTGCCGCCGGCGTCATCAACCCGATCAACACGGGGCTTGCCCAGCAGCTCTCCAGCCTGCCGCTTTATTCGGGGTTCGGCCTGCGTCTGGTGGCACTGGTGGCCATGGTGATCGCGGCGGTGTTCTGGGTGATCCGCTATGCCCGGCGCGTGCGTGACAACCCCGAGGCGAGTCTGGTGCATGACGAGGCCGATGAGCAGCAAAAGCGCGCGCGCTATCAGCACGCCCTCAATGAGGTCACTCCACCGGCGACCGGCCGTCAGAAGCTCTGCATTGCGGTGACGCTCGCCCTGTTCGGGGTGCTGGTATACGGCGTGTTGGGCCGCGGCTGGTTCATGTCGGAAATGGCCGGACTCTTTATCGTCATGGGCGTGGTGGCCGGCCTGGTCGCAGGACTAAAGATCGACGAGATCTGCGAGGGCTTCAACGAGGGATTCCGGGACGTGCTGATGGGCGCCATGATCGCCGGCATCGCCCGCGCCGTGGCGGTCGTGCTGGAAGATGGCCAGGTGCTCGACACCATGGTGCACGGCCTGGGCCATCTGGTCGGCGGGCTGCCCACGGCGCTCACGGCACTGGGCATGTACATCGCACAGCTCGGCTTCAACTTCGTGGTGCCCTCGGGCAGCGGTCAGGCGCTGGTGACCATGCCGATCATGGCGCCGCTGGCCGATGTGGTCGGCGTCACCCGCCAGACCGCCGTGCTGGCCTATCAGCTCGGTGACGGCATCGGCAATATTCTTTACCCCACCTCGGGCTACTTCATGGCAACGCTCGCGCTGGCAGGTGTGCCCTGGCAGAAGTGGGTGCGCTTTTTCCTGCCGCTGTTCGGGCTCTGGGTGCTGATCGCGATGGTCGTTTTGATTGTCGCGCAGGCCACCGGCTGGCAGGGCTGAACTCTCGGCCTTTCAGAACCGGCATGATATGAAAAGGGCGGCCCCTCGGGGTCGCCCTTTTCGTGGTGCCTTTCCGGGGTATTACCGGCAGGCGTCTGTCAGAACGCCCTATCCCCGGCGCCGGGCGCGGGCCATGCGCTGCGCCTCGGCGTGTACTTCCGCAAGCACCTGCTGCACGTAGTGGATATGGCGCTGGGCAATATCGCGGGCAAGCTCGGGCTCTCGCGCCATGACCGCCTCGAACAGCGCCTGGTGCTGATGGCTGAGGCTCTCACGGGTCTCGAGGCGCTGGGCGTACATCCCGCCGATATTGGTCACGACATTGCGCTTTAACAGATCAAACAGCCCGCGGATCGTGTGCAGCAGCACGCCGTTGTGGCTGGCTTCGGCAATCGCCAGATGAAAATCCGCATCCGCCGCCCCTTCCTCGGCCTGGGTGGTCGGGCCCACATGCTGATAGCAGTGCTGCAGGCGCTCAAACGCTGCGCGCAGCCGCTCGCGATCCGGCTCGGTGGCCCGCTGCGCGGCATAGAACGCGCAGGCACCTTCCAGCGTGTGACGAAACTCGAGCAGATCACGCTGGGCGTCGGGACTGTTTTCCAGCAGCAGCAGCATCGGATCACTGAAGGTCGCCCCCAGTGAGGGTGTCACATAGGTGCCGCCCCCCTGGCGGCTGCTGAGCAGCCCCCGGGCGACCAGGCGCTGGATGGCCTCACGCAGCGAGGGCCGGGAGACCCCGAACTGCTCGGCCAGCACGCGCTCGGCCGGCAGGCGTTCGCCGGCCTTGAGCGTCCCTTCAAGAATCATCGACTGCAGCTGCTCAACGATGCCATCTGCCAGTCGGCGCTGACGAACCTGCCCTACTTCCATACCCCGCCCTCAATTGGTATTACCAATTTCATATTAAGCACGATTTTTCTGAACCATGGCAACGCCCATGCACCAAAGTAGCAGTCGGCTTTCGTTGACCCCTGTAACAAGCGCGCCTTACTCTCCACAGCGTCTGCATTAGAAAATATTGAATTGGCCTTACCAATTCAAACCCGACAAGTCCAATAACACCGTGGAGTAACGTTCATGCGCCACAGCGACATGCCGGCACGTGCCTTTCCCCTTCTTCCTGCGATCTGCCACTGAGAGGGCATCAACATGTCACCCGGTCTGCTTGCCCTGCTCGCCGTCACCCCCATCATTGTTGCCGGTATTCTGCTCATCGGCCTGCGCTGGCCGGCCAGTCGCGCCATGCCGGTGGTCTATCTGCTCAGCGTGCTGATTGCACTGCTGGGATGGGAAATGAGTGTTGTCCGCGTGCTCGCCTCCACGCTTCAGGGGCTCATGATCACGGTCGGCGTGCTGTGGATCATTTTCGGGGCGATCCTGTTGCTCAATACGCTGCAGCACTCGGGCGCGATCAGGGCGATTCATGCCGGCTTTACCACCATCAGCCCGGACCGGCGCGTGCAGGCGATCATCATTGCGTGGCTCTTTGGCAGCTTCATTGAAGGCGCCTCGGGCTTTGGCACCACGGCCGCCATTGCCGCACCACTGCTGGTCGCGGTGGGCTTTCCCGCCATGGCCGCTGTGTTGATGGGGATGCTGGTACAAAGCACGCCGGTGTCCTTTGGCGCCGTGGGCACACCGATCGTGATCGGGGTGACCACCGGACTGGACAACGTGGCCCTGACCGAACAGCTGGTCTCACGGGGCTCCAGCTGGGAGATCTTCATCCAGCAGATCACCAATGGCACCGCGATCACGCATGCCATCGTTGGTACCGTCATGCCACTGATCATGGTGTTGATGCTGACGCGTTTTTTCGGCGCGAAAAAAAGCTGGAGGGAAGGTTTTGAAATCCTGCCCTTTGCGCTGTTGGCAGGGCTGGCCCTGACGGTTCCCTACGTCATCACCGGGATCTTCCTCGGACCCGAATTCCCCTCCCTGCTGGGCGGTCTGGTGGGTCTGGTGATTGTGGTGACCGCCGCCCGCCTGCGTTTTCTGACGCCTAAAACGGTCTGGGACTTTGCCGATCGAAAGGACTGGCCAGCCGAGTGGATGGGCACCCTGCAGGCCCGAGTCGATGACCTTACCGCTCGCCCCATGAGTCAGGTGCTCGCCTGGCTGCCCTATGTGCTGGTCGGTGTCCTGCTGGTCATCAGCCGCGTCTTTCCCGAGGTCACGGCCGCACTCAAGTCCTTTAGTTTTGGCCTGACCAACATCCTGGGGGAAGACGGCATCAGCGCCAGTATCGAGCCGCTGTTTCTGCCCGGCGGCATCCTGATCTTCGTGGCCCTTTTGACCGTGGGCCTGCACCGCATGCGCCTGCGCGCGCTGAATGAGGCGGTCAGCGAATCCGGCCAGGTGCTGCTCAAGGCAGGCTTTGTGCTGCTCTTTACCGTGCCCATGGTGCGCATTCTGATCAATTCAGGCATCAACGCGGCGGACCTGCCCAGCATGCCGATTGCCATGGCGCGCTATGTGGCCGACAGCGTCGGCGGCGTCTATCCGCTGATGGCACCGACCGTGGGCGCGCTGGGGGCGTTTCTGGCCGGTTCCAATACCGTGAGCAACATGATGTTCAGCCAGTTCCAGTTCGGCGTGGCCGAGACGCTGGGCATTTCCGGGGCGTTTATCGTCGCCATTCAGGCGGTGGGCGCGGCGGCCGGCAACATGATCGCCATTCACAACATTGTGGCGGCGTCTGCCACTGTCGGTCTGGTCGGACGCGAAGGGATTACCCTGCGCAAAACGGTCTGGCCCACCCTCTACTACGTATTCTTCACCGGTGTCATCGGGCTGGTGGCCTGTTACGCACTCGGCATCAGGGACCCGCTGATGGGCGGCTGAGGCTGCCCGTCAGCACGACCTGACACGTCGTTCTTCTTCTCGGATCCAGGGCCCAACATGATCATTTCAGCATCAACGGACTATCGCGCGGCAGCGCAGCGCAGGCTGCCCCCCTTTCTCTTTCACTACCTCGATGGCGGCGCCTACGCCGAGTACACCCTGCGCCGCAATGTCGATGATCTCGGCAGCGTGGCCCTGCGTCAGCGCGTGCTGCGAAACATGTCGGAGCTGCGCCTTGATACCGAGCTCTTCGGTGAACACCTGGCGATGCCGGTGGCGCTGGCTCCCGTGGGCCTGTGCGGCATGTACGCACGGCGCGGTGAAGTACAGGCCGCCACCGCGGCGGCCGAAAAGGGCATCCCCTTTACGCTCTCCACCGTATCGGTCTGCCCGATCGAGGAAGTGACCGCAGCGCTGGACCGCCCCATGTGGTTTCAGCTGTATGTCCTCAAGGACCGCGGCTTCATGAAAAACGCCCTTGAACGCGCCTGGGCGGCGGGCGTTCGCACCCTGATCTTTACCGTGGACATGCCCACGCCGGGCGCGCGCTACCGCGACGCCCACTCCGGCATGAGCGGTGAACGCGCCGCAATGCGCCGGATGTGGCAGGCCTTTACGCATCCCTTCTGGGCCTGGGATGTCGGCCTGCACGGCCGGCCGCATGATCTGGGCAACATCTCGAAATATCGCGGTCACCCCACCGGGCTTGAGGACTACATGGGCTGGCTGGCAAAGAACTTCGATCCATCGATTTCCTGGCAGGACCTGGAATGGATTCGCGATTTCTGGAAGGGCACCATGGTCATCAAGGGTATTCTCGATCCGGCGGATGCGCGTGACGCGGTGCGCTTCGGCGCCGACGGGATTGTCGTCTCCAACCACGGCGGGCGTCAGCTTGATGGCGTGCTCTCCAGCGCCCGCGCGATGCCGGAGATCGCCAGTGCCGTGAACGGTGATCTCAGGATTCTCGCTGACTCCGGCATCCGCAGCGGGCTGGATGTGGTCCGCATGATTGCGCTGGGTGCCGATGCGGTACTGCTGGGTCGCGTCTTTATCTACGCGCTGGCCACCCACGGCAGGGCAGGCGTCATGAACCTGCTGGATCTGATCGCCAAGGAGATGCGCGTGGCCATGACGCTGACCGGTGCCAGCACCATCAGTGAGATCAATGGTGATGTGCTGGTGCCCCAGTCCGGCTCGGTCATTGACTGAGCGCTGTATGGCATCGGATATGCAGACACCAAAAAGGGCGGCCCTCATGGGCCGCCCCTTTTGATACGCTTTTTTCACACCGGCGCCGTGATTACTCGGCAAAGCGACGCTCGGTCTGCCACCCCTTGTTGGTCAGGATCATCATCGCGCGCTTGTGCTGGGTGTCCTCGATACCCTCAAGACCGCCCTTGTAGGCCTTGCGCAGGCTGTCTTCCTCGGCCCAGCTCGGGATATCGCGGATCTTGTAGCTGTAGCGGACGTGGGAGACGGTGTAGCCGCCGTCGATTTCCTGGGCAGGCGTGAAGTTATCAACGCCTTCAATGCGCACCTTGCCGAAACAGAAACCGCCCTGCTCAAGGCCATGGGCGCGGGCATAGCTGTTGCGCCCGTCCTTTGTCAGCTTGTAGCGCAGACGGCCATCGCTCAGGTCTTCACGCTCGAGCAGTCCGGCCTCCACCAGCGCATTGGCACGTTTGGCGCGATTGGCCATGTCGGGGTTCTGACTGACAGCGCGCTTGTCCATCACGAACGGCATGCGCGGTGCCGGCGCTTCCAGACAGATGGCCGGGCCCATGTTGCCCACATCATCCTGCAATGCCGAACGGAAGTTGCTCTCGCTGGCCTCCCTGGCATCACCACAGGCGCTGAGCAGGGCAGCCAGCGGTAAAAGTGCCAGCACGCGATATGACTTCATACAATGACTCCTGATCAAACTTGAATTCGGTATGCCTGCCCAAAAGCGTAGCCCCTTTATTGCGGCCCTGCGGTCAGCGTTCCGATTGATGATCCAAAAAAATGCCCGTCCAGGGGACGGGCAGTCATCATCACTCAGGACAGCCTTGATTCAAAGTCCTGCGCGAAAGTCCGCAATCGCGCGAATGTCCTCGGGCGTGGTACGACAGCAGCCGCCGATCAGGCGCGCGCCGCGCGCGTACCACTGCGCGGCCTGCTCACCGAAACCTGCGCCGTGGGCAACATCGCAGCCGCCCTGCCAGGTCTTGCTGGTGGCGTCATAGGTTTCGCCCGAGTTGGGGTAGACGATCAGCGGCTTGTCGGTGGCCCCTGACATCTGTTCCAGCAGTGACGGGATATATTCGAGTGCCGTGCAGTTCACGCCCAGCGCGGCCACCTGGGGCTGATCGTTGAGCCAGCGGGCGCACTCGGCAATCGGCGTGCCTTCACTGATGTGCTCGCCATCGTGCGCGGTGAAGGTAATCCAGGCACTCGCCTCGGGAAATTCACGCAGCACGGTGACCAGCGCCTTCGCCTCGATCAGCGAGGGCATTGTTTCACAGGCCAGCACATCGGCACCGGCGGCCACCAGCGCGGCCATGCGCGCCCGATGAAAGTCCACCAGTCCCGCCTCATCGATATCGTAGTGGCCACGATACTCCGAACCGTCGGCCAGATACGCGCCATAGGGGCCGACCGAAGCCGCGACCAGCGGCCGGGGCCGCCCCTCGTGATTCGCCTCGTTCCAGAAATCATCACGCGCCTGGGCGGCCAGGCTGACCGAGCGCGTGATCAGCTCGAGCGCCTCATCCTCGCTCATGCCGCGCGCCATGTAGCCCTCGATAGTGGCCTGATAGCTCGAGGTAATGGCGATATCGGCGCCGGCCCTGAAATAGTCCAGATGGACCTGGCGAATCAGCTCGGGGCTCTCGGCCAGCACACGCGCCGACCAGAGGCTGTCGTTGAGATCGCAGCCGCGCGCTTCAAGCTCGGTGGCAAGCGCCCCGTCCACGATCAACAGCGGATGATCGGACAGGGCGCGGGCGATGGGATGGTTAGCGGTGGTCATGGTCTCTCCTGAACACGGGAGGTGGGCGCGCCCTTGCGGCGCGGATCGGTCAGATAAAACGCCAGATAGCACAGGGCGATAAAGGGAATGCCGCAGTACAGCGCGATGCGCTGGGTGGGGTCAAAGGCAATCCCGACAAAGCACAAAAGACAGGCAATAAAGGCGCCCAGCGGCACCCAGGGGTAGAACGGCGCCCGGTAGCCGAGCGTGGCCGGATCACCGCCGGCCCGCACGAACTGGCGGCGAAAGCACATCTGGCTCACCGCAATGCTCATCCATACCGCAACGACCGCAAAGCCCGAAATCGACACCAGCACCAGATAAAGCGTATCGGGGGCAAAGGCACTCGATAGCAGTGCGAGCAGCCCGCCGAGCATGCTGAACAACAGCGCATTGAGCGGAATGCCGCCGCGGGTCACTCGGGCAAAGACCGATGGCAGGGTGCGCTGCTCGCCCAGCGACCACAGCATGCGCGAGGCGGCATAAAGCCCCGAGTTGGCCGCTGACAGCAGCGCCGTGATGATGACGAAATTCATGATGTCAGCGGCATAGGGAATGCCGGTCATGGAAAAGACGGTCACGAACGGGCTTTCGACCAGCCCGGCCTGCTCGCGCGGCAGCATGGCCGCAATCACCACGATGGTGCCGACAAAAAAGACCACCAGCCGCCAGAGCGTGGCGCGAATGGCGCGCGGTACGTTCTTCTCCGGGTCTTCGGTTTCACCGGCGGCAATGCCGATCAACTCGGTACCGGAGAAGGCAAAGCTCACCGCCAGCATGGTGACCAGAATCGGCATCACGCCGGTGGGGAAGAATCCTTCCCGGGTGAGGTTGTGAAACATCGGCGCCGGCTGGCCTTCCGGCCCGGCAAACCCGAAGATCGCCGCCGCGCCCACGATGATGAAGATCACCACGGTGGCCACCTTGATCAACGAGAGCCAGAACTCGGTTTCAGCGAAGATCTTCGGCGTGAAGGCATTGGTCAGAAAGACGATCAGCGCAAAGAGCGCGCTCCAGATCCAGATCGGCACGTCCGGAAACCACTTCGCCATCAAAAGCCCGGAGGCGGTGAATTCCGAGCCCAGCGCCACCGTCCAGGTCAGCCAGTAAAGCCAGGCCACCGTGTAGCCGGTGCCGGGGCCGATATAGCGAGTGGCATGGGCGCTGAAGGCGCCGGTCTCGGGCATGTGCACGGACAGCTCGCCCAGACACATCATGACCAGATAGACCACCACCCCGCCGATCAGATAGGCAAGGATCGCGCCCATGGGGCCGGCCTGATTGACGGTATAGCCGGAACTCAGAAAGAGTCCGGTGCCGATCACGCCGCCCAGTGACAGCATCACCAGGTGACGCGACTGCATGCTGCGCTTGAAATCGCGGGACGTGCCGCGGGGCTCGGGGATCTCCGGGCCATCGGATGACGTTTTGCTCATGACGCTCTGCTGCCGGTTGCCATAAAAAAACGCCTTTCAATAAATAAAAGGCATAAGAGCGGGCATTATACGGGCCATGGGCGTGACGTCACCTCTCCTGTCACACAACCCTTCCAGCATGTTTCACGTGAAACATCCGATCACCGCGACAGACGTAGCACCTGACAGGGCCTGCAGCTATCAGGCCTTTTTCACGAATTCCGACTTGAGCTTCATCGCGCCGATGCCATCGATCTTGCAGTCAATGTCGTGATCGCCGTCGACCAGCCGGATGTTTTTCACCCGCGTGCCGACCTTTACGACCAGCGAGGAGCCCTTCACCTTCAGATCCTTGATGACCGTAACCGTATCGCCATCAGTGAGCACATTGCCGTTGGCGTCGCGGATGCTGCTGCCTTCTTCGGCGGGAGAGGCGTCACCGGCCTGTGCCCATTCATGGCCGCACATGGGGCAGACGAACATGGCGCCATCTTCATAGGTGTAGTCGGCGTCGCAGGCGGGGCAATGGGGCAGTGCTGACATTCGATTGTCCTGTTGGAAAGCGTAAATGGGCAGGCATCTTACGTCATTTTCAGAAGCCGCTGTCCGGCGAGACGACCAGCCCACGCTGAAAACAACCCCGGTAAAGTCTTCCCCTTTCTGAAAGTCTTTTACCTTCGGTTTATAAATAACTGTTTTTATTGATATTTTTATCGCCGGCAGGCACTATCGCCGCTCATTCATGCCTGCCTTCTCCGGAACGGCGATCCCGGTCGCCCCTTTTATCATGACACCTGCTTCCCTGACCCTGCTGTCACTTGCCATGTCGACCGATGCCTTTGCCGCTTCCATTGGTCGCGGTGCCGGCAGCGGCGGCCGCCCGCGCTTTCTCAACGCCCTGCGCACCGGCGCCATTTTCGGCGCTATCGAGGGCATTACACCGATAATTGGCTGGCTGGCCGGCGCCGCAGCTGTCCACCTGGTATCACGGTGGGATCACTGGATCGCCTTTGTGCTGCTGGTGGGGTTGGGTGCGCGTATGGTCTACGCCGGCATGGGAAAGGCCGAAGGCTGTGAGGAGGATGCGCCCCGCCAGTCCCTGCCCATGGTCATGCTGGCCGCTGTGGCCACCAGCATTGACGCCCTGGTCGTGGGCGTCAGCCTTGCCTTTGTCGACATTCATATCGCCGTGGCGGCCACCGCCATCGGTACTGCCACCATGGTGATGGTCACCCTGGGCATCATGCTCGGCTGCGCGCTGGGTCAGGTGGTCGGCAAGCGCGCCGAGATTCTGGGCGGCCTGGTCCTGATTGCTATCGGCGCCGGCACCCTCTACCAGCACCTCGGTGCCGACGCTTTAACCGGCTGATCCTTTCGCGCGCGGGCTTCTATACTGGATGTCGCCCTGCCGGATGCGCCTGGCAGGATACCGACACCGCCCCGAGAGCCCTGCCCTTTCATGACTACCGGCCCTGACACCCACGCAGCCCCCGAGCGGGCAGATGACCCGATCACCCTGGTCGACGCCGAACAGATCACGCCGCCGCCCTGGCCGCAAAAGGCCGCCCTGCAGGCCGTGCTGTCCAGAACCCGTCAGCTGCTCGGGCGCCGCCGCAAACCCTTCATGGACGATGACCGGCTGCGCCGCCCGGCCTGGCTTGATGAGGTGATACAGCAGCGCTCACCGGTCTGCACGCCGGCATTGAACGCGCTGACGCGCCTGCTCAATGATTCAAACGAGCCTGATCTACGCCTGATCATGCTGCCGCCCTGCGATGACAACGCACTGCTCGACACCTGGGCGGCGCGTCATGGCCTCGACTGTCTGGCCCCACCAGAGCACGGTGCCCTGCTGGCCGATGAGGATGTCAGCGTGACGCTGCCCGAGGGTGACGGAGTACTGGTCATTCCCGATCTGGGCGGCTGGTTTCTGCGCCACCACCATGGACTTCGCCATGTTCGGGCGCTGCTGGCGCAGCTGGGTAAAGGCGCGCGCGCCTGCATCATCGGCTGCAACAGCTGGACCTGGGCCTTTTTGTGCAAGGCGGTGCAGATCGATCTGATCCTGCCGGCACCGCTGACGTTCTCACCGCTGGAAGAGATGGCGCTGCGCCGCTGGTTTGCCGATGAGATGCCGGAGACCGCGCCGATCGACAGGCGTTTTCGATTGAGCGACAGCGGCCGCGACCTGCTGGCCCTGGATGAGCGCGGGCGTCCCGATCATGACTATTTCAGGCAGCTGGCCGCACGCAGCCTGGGCATTCCCTGGGTGGCCTGGCATTTGTGGCAGCGCAGCCTGCGCGAGCGTATCGACCCCGATGAAGACGATCGCGACACCCTGTGGGTCGTGGCACTGGAGGAAATCTCGCTGCCCGGCGACGGTCAGACCGAGTTTCTTTTGATCCTGCATGCGCTGTTGATTCACGGCGCGTTGCCAGGCGAGACGCTGTCGCAGGTACTGCCCGACATGGCGCCGGGGCCGCTGTTGCAGGCGCTGGAAAGCAATGGCTACATTGCACGACACAACGGATGGTTTTACTGCCAGCCGGGCGCCTACCCCGCCATACGCCGCGGACTGGAAGCCGCCGGCTTCCCCATGGACCTGTACGGCTGAGCGCGACCCGGCCGCCGTTGATCAAGGAGAACCCGTCATGTCAGAGAGTGCCGAGCAGGGCGCGCAATTGGTACGCGACCTGCAAAACATCGACTTCGTCGAGATTGCCCTGATTCTTGTCGGCACCTGGCTTGCCATCATGGTGGTGCGCCACACCCTGCCCTGGCTGGCCGAGCGCGGCCCCAGCCAGACACGGCTGATCCTGATGGGGGCGGTGCCTGTCTTTCGCCTGCTGGCCCTGATCGTGGCGATCGTCTGGATCACGCCGCTGGTGATCCGGGTAACGCTTGAAAACTTTCTGGTCATCGCCGGTGCTGCCAGCGTGGCGATCGGCTTTGCCTTCAAGGACTATGTCAGCAGCCTGATTGCCGGGGTGGTGGCGCTGTTTGAAAAACCCTGGCGCCCGGGCGACTGGGTGACCGTGGGCGATCACTACGGCGAGGTACAGTCGGTCGGCATGCGCGCCCTGACCCTTCGCACGCTGCATGATGACATCATCACCGTGCCGCTTCTAAAGCTCTGGGACAGCAATATCGTTAATGCCAACGACGGCGCACGCACGCTGATGTGCGTGGTGGATTTCTATCTGCACCCGGACCACGACACCGCGCAAATGCCACAGGCATTGAAGGATGTGGCGCTGACCAGTGCCTGGCTGGGCTACGACAGGCCGGTCGCGGTCTTTGTCGAGCAGACCCGGGTCGGCACCCACTACGAGCTGCGCGCCTATCCGTTTGAGATGCGTGATCAGGGGCCGTTTCGAAGCGACATGACCCTGCGCGGCAAGGCAGCGATTCGTGCCCTTGGCGGCATGGAAATCAGCGCCCCGGCGGCAGCCGGCTGAACAAAAGACACCGGCGCCGCCCGAGGGCGGCGCCGGTATGACAGGACAGGCCTGCACGTCAGAGCCTTACGTGCCCACGGACAGACGAATCATGTGATAGCTCAGCGGCGGCAGGCTGCCCTTGAGTGCGCCCTCCTCGACACCCACGCCCTGGCCTGCGACCGGGCGCACCTGATCCGGCTGGCTGGCCGTGTTGACGGCCTTCATCTGCGGATGGTTGAGGCACTGATGCTCAACCAGCCGGGCATTGTCAAAGCCCTGCAGCGCCACGTTCAGATCCAGCGCCTCCTTCTGGTGGCGATTGACGGCAAAGAGCGTCACGAACCCGCCCTCCTCATCGTGAACGGCCGCAATGTCCAGACACGGCACATCATCAAGCTCGCGAGTCTGATAGGTGGGGCCATCCACGGCCAGTTGCAGCGCGCGGCCGCGGCCATAGCGTGAGGCAAACATCAGCGGATAGAAGATGGTCTGGCGCCACACGTCACCCCCGGTGTCGGTCATGATCGGCGCGATGACGTTGACCAGCTGGGCGATACAGGCGATGCGTACCCGATCCGAGCGGCGAATGAAGGTGTTGAGCACGCAGCCGATCAGCAGCGCGTCCTCGACGTTATAGACATCTTCCAGAATCGGCGGCGCAAACGGCCAGTCAGTGCCTTCCAGCACGCGGCGGTCCTGCGCCACGCTGTGATACCAGACGTTCCACTCGTCAAAGCAGATATGGACCTGATGGCGGGTGCGCTTTTTGGCCTGGATGTAATCAATGACACCGGCGATCGAGACGATGTAGCGATCGAGCTGCTCGGCAATCGCCAGGTAGTCGCCCAGCTGATCCTCGTGGTTGGTGAAGTACATGTGCAGCGAGATGTAGTCGACCGTCTCGTAGCAATGATCCAGCACGGTCGCTTCCCACTCCGGGTAGCTGGCCATCTTCGGGTTCGATGAGCCGCAGGCGACGAGCTCCAGCGAGCGATCATAGGCCTTGAGCGCCTTGCCGGTTTCATTGGCCAGATGGCCGTATTCCGCCGCGCTCTTGTGGCCGATCTGCCAGGGGCCGTCCATCTCGTTGCCCAGACACCACAGCCGCACGTTCCAGGGGTCCTTGCGACCGTTTTTGATGCGCTCATCGCTCCAGGCGCTGCCGCCGGGATGGTTGACGTACTCCAGAAAGTTGCGCGCCTCATCGATGCCGCGCGACCCCAGATTGACCGCCAGCATCATCTCGATGCCGGCCTGTTCACACCAGTCGGCAAATTCATGGATGCCGACCTGGTTGGATTCCCGACTGTGCCAGGCCAGATCCAGGCGTACCGGACGCGCCTCGCGTGGGCCGATGCCATCCTCCCAGTTATAGGCCGACACAAAGTTGCCGCCCGGGTAGCGCACCAGTGGCGGGGCCAGCTCGCGCACCAGCGAGAGCACGTCCTGGCGAAAGCCGCTGGCGTCGGCCTGCGGGTGGCCGGGTTCATAAATGCCGCCGTAGATGGCGCGGCCCATGTGTTCGAGAAAGGCGCTGTAAAGACGCCCGTCAATGGTGCTGGTGACGAAGTCACGATGCAGGGTCACGCGGGTCTTCATGGGGTTCTCCCTGTGGGTGGATCGTTGGTCCATCAGGACACGGCCGGCTGGGCCGCACCGGGACGATGTTTCTTCGATGAGGTCCTGCGGCGCCCGGAGCGATCACCGGCACGTGCTTCCAGATCAACGCGAATGCGGTCCATCTCGACGTCATCCAGCCCGAAGCGCCAGCCGGCAAGCGTCATCAGCGCACTGACCAGCGCCGGTATCAGGGTGAAGAGCAGCACGATCATGGTCAGGGCCGTCTCGCTCTGGGCATCGGCGCCGCCCACATAGCCACCCAGCGAGAGCAGAAAGCCCACCAGACCGCCGGCGGCGGCCAGACCGAGCTTCAAAAAGAAGAGGTTGCCGGCAAAGGAGACGCCGGTATTGCGATAGCCACTTTTCCATTCGCCGTAGTCCTCGGCATCGGCCATGAAGGCCCAGGCAATCGGTGTGCCGATGCCATGGAAAATATTGATCAGAATCACCACGACCGCCGCCATTACCACCTGTTCACCGGGCACGAAATACAACGCCACACAGGCTGCCACCAGCGCCAGCGAACTGGCGATGAATACGCGCAGCTTGGTCGAGCGTCGCGTCAGCAGCGGTGAAATGGCGGTGCCTGCCATGCCGCCGACCACGCCTGACGTCACGAACATGGAGATGCCGGCGGCACCGAGACCCAGCACCCAGGTGGCGTAGTAGATCGCCGCGCCCTGACGCAGAAAGAACTGAAAGGCCTGCAAAAAGGTGATCGACAGTACCTGACGCCACTTGGGATTGGCGGCCAGCGTCTTCAGATCCTTCAAAAGCCCGTTGGAGGTGTTCTCGACCGGCTGGACGCGCTCACGCACGGTGGCAAAGCAAAAGCCGAACATGAACAGTGCAATCACGCACATGAGGCCCATGGTGATCTGAAAGCCCCGCGCCTGATCGCCCTGGCCGAACCATTCCACCAGCGGCATCAGCGTCGAATTGAGAATCAGATAGGCCACGCCCACCAGCACAAAGCGCCATGACTGGCATGACACCCGCTCTCGATGGTCACTGGTGACCACGCCGCCCAGCGCGCAGTAGGGAATGTTGACGGCCGTGTACAGCAGCGACATCACCGCGTAGGTCACGAAGGCGTAGAGGATCTTGTAGGTCTGCGAGCCCTCGGGTGTGGTGAACATCATCACGCAGGCAATCGCCAGCGGTACGGGAATGAACAAAAGCCACGGACGGAAGCGGCCCCAGCGACTGCGGGTGCGATCGGCAATCGCGCCCATGATCGGGTCGGTGATGGCGTCCACAAAGCGCATCGACAGGAAAATGGTGCCCACCACCGCCGGTGAAATGCCGTAGACGTCAGTGTAGAAATAGGAGAGATACATGACCACGGCGGCAAAGGTCATGTTGTTGCCGGCGTCCCCCATGCCAAAGCCGATCTTCTCGACAATGCTGATGCTGCCCTTTTGCATGCTCGTCTCTCCCATGCCCGTTTCTCCCATGCCCATGTCCGTTTCGGCGGCCGCGGAAAGGGTGAAAGAAACACGGGCGGCGGGCCGAAAACCCAGCCCTGAGCATAAGGAGAAGCGCAACTAGCCCACCAATACCCCGCCCCGGCACAACGCATACCGGTTTGGTTATGCCCTTTGGCAAACCGTTGAAAAGACGACCAATGTCGTCGATACAAGCGCCGGTCAAGCTGCCAAAGTTGTAGAACGCAAACGTTGATTGCGACCAATGTCGCAGGCCAGAAAAGGAGCTAGCAGTGTCGACACTGAGCTGGGAAGAGTTTTCGAAGGTGGAGCTGCGCGTGGGGCGCGTGACCCATGCCGAGGTATTCGAGAAGGCGCGTCGGCCGGCCTATCTCCTGCAGGTGGATTTCGGCCCCGAGATCGGCACGCGCAAGTCCAGTGCCCAGATCACCGAGCTGTATGACCCCGCAACGCTCATCGGTCGACTGGTGGTGGCGGTGACCAACTTTCCGCCCAAACAGATCGGCCCGATCATGTCCGAATGCCTGGTCACCGGCTTTCACAACGCCGATGGCGCCGTGGCGCTGTGCGTGCCGGATCAGGACGTGCCGCTGGGCACCCGACTCATGTAGCACCCGGCCAGCCAGCACATGGCCTGACACACTCATCTGATTGTCTATGCTTCATGGGTCATACAGGGCGATGCCGGGAGAGCATCGTCTGCCCCTTCATCGTCTGCCAACCAGAGGGAGCAGGACATGGCAACGAACGACCACGACGCCTCACGACGACGCATCATCAAGGGCGCCGGCCTGACCATGGCCGCAGCCGCAGCCGCCCCGGCCCTTGCCGGCAGTCAGACCGGTCAGAACAATGCGGCGCAGAACACGCCGCGCAGTCTTGAAAACCCGCAGAGCGCCTACCCCAGACCGCCGTTTGATTACCAGACCCAGCCCTGGCCGGCGCTGGCCGGCAGGATGCATCCGCGCCCGGACCACGGTGAGCAGAGCTATCGCGGCAGTAACCGTCTGGCCGGACGCCGCGCACTGATCACCGGCGGGGACTCCGGCATTGGCCGCGCCGCAGCGATCGCCTATGCCCGTGAAGGGGCCGACGTGGCGATCAACTATCTGCCCGACGAAGAGCCGGATGCCCGTGAAGTGGTCGAGCTGATCGAGGCGGCCGGTCGCCGGGCTGTCGCCATTCCGGGCGATATCCGTGACGAGAACTTCTGCCAGCAGTTGATCAATCAGGCGGCCAATCAGCTCGGCGGGCTGGATATCCTGGTGCTCAATGCCGCCCGCCAGCAGAGTCATGACTCGATCATGGACATCACCACCGAGCAGTTTGACTGGACGGTGAAGACCAACCTCTACGCCATGTTCTGGCTCAGCAAGGCGGCCATTCCGCATCTGCCCGAAGGCGGCGCGATCATCAATACCACCTCCACCACCGGCTGGACGCCGCCCGAGGATCTGCTCGATTACGCCATGACCAAGGCGGCGATCTCCAACTTCACCAAGGGTTTGGCCAAGCAGATGGCCAGCCGCGGCATTCGCGTCAACGCCGTGGCGCCGGGTCCGTTCTGGACCCCGCTGCAGGTCTGCTCGAATGCTTCAGAAGAAAAGCTCACCGGCTTTGGCGGCGACACGCCCATGAAGCGCCCCGGACAGCCCGCGGAGCTGGCCGGCGTCTATGTGCAGCTTGCCGAAAGCAGTGCCACCTACATCACCGGTGAAATCTACGCTGCCACTGGCGGCCAGACGCCGCTGTAAACCGGCCTTCCCGACAGGGCCTCGTTGACCGGGGCCCTGCCGAACATCATGCTTCTGCCATGTCCCCTGCCCTTTTCTCTCCCCATCAGTCGCTGGCCGACACCCTGCTGGCCCGTCTGCCTGACGCATTTGATGGTGCCCACGATCTCGCCCATCTGACGCGCGTGTGGCGCAACGTGCAGCGCCTCATGGCTGCCGAGGGCGGTGACAGCGAACTGCTGCTGGCCGCCACCCTTTTGCACGACGGTGTCCATGTGCCCAAAAACGACCCGCGCCGCGCGCAGGCATCAACACTTGCCGCCAGACAGGCTCGTGGGATTCTCGTCTCGCTTGACTGGGAGGCCTCACGTATCGAGGCGGTAGCCCATGCCATTGAGGCGCACAGCTTCTCGGCAGGCATGGCGCCGCAAACGCTGGAAGCAAGGATCCTGCAGGACGCCGACAGGCTCGACGCGCTGGGCGCCATGGGCATCGCGCGCTGTTTCTACACGGCAGGACTCATGGGCAGCGCGCTGTATGACCCGTTCGATCCGCAGGCCATCACTCGAGCACTGGACGATCAACGCTTCACGCTGGATCACTTCGCCACCAAGCTTCTGACGCTCAAAGCGGGCTTTCAGACCGCCACCGGTCGGCAGCTGGCCGCGGAGCGCCATGCGCGCCTGGTCGCGTTTCGCGATGCCCTGCTCGACGAGATCGGCGAGGTTTAGGGCCCGGCGTCTGGCTCAAACAGCGTCGCCAGTTCGGGCGTGAAGTGCGCCACGTTGATGCGCAGGGCATCCTCACGGCGATTGCCCACGGTAAACACCGACCCCGGCAGCAGCAGCACATTGTGGGCGGCCAGACGATGAATGAAGGCGTCCATGTCGGCAATGGCCGGGTGGCGCGCCCACAGGAACATGCCGCCGTCGGGGACGATATCAAATGTCCAGCCGCGTGCCTCCAGCAGCTGTCGCGTCAGCGCCTGCTGCGCCATCAGATCGCGCTGTACCCGGTGCATGTGGCGCAGATAGGAGCCATCGGAGAGGATCGTGTTGACGAAGCGCTCGCAAAAGCCGGGCACCGATACCGAGGTCAAAAGCTTTAACTGCAGCAGCGGCTCGATCATCTCGGCGCAGCAGGCGATATAACCGATACGCAGCGATGAGGAGAGCGACTTCGAGAAGCTGCCGATGTAGATGACATGATCCAGATCATCGAGATCGGCAAAGGTCTGATGATTGCCGCTGGAGAAGTCGCCGTAGACGTCATCCTCGATGATCAGAAAATCGTGCGCGATCGCCAGGCGCAGAATATCAAAGGCGTTGCGCGCCGACAGGCTTCCTCCGGTCGGGTTGTGAAAGGTGCTGTTGCAGACCAGCGCCCGCACCCGACGCCGGCTCAACAGTTCGGTAATAAAGGCCGTGTCCGGCCCGGTCGGGGTGCGCGGCACGCCGATGACCTCACCGCCGCCCAGCGCAATCAGCTTGTTGAGATTGCCATTGCCGGGCTCATCGACCAGCACCACATCACCCGGGCGCACCAGCAGGCGAATGACCAGATCCAGCGCCTGGGTGGCGCCCAGCGTGGTGATGATCTGGGTCGGCGGAATACTGGCGCGGGTCTTGCTCTGCAGATGGCGGGCCAGCTGCTGGCGCAGTGGCCGGTAGCCCTGGATATCACCGTACTCGACCAGCGCGCGCTGCTCCAGGCGCGCGGTACGGCGAATCGCGCGGGCCAGCATTTCGGTGTTGCGCCACTCGGTCGGCAGCCAGCCGCCACTGAGCTTGATCGCCTCGGGTCCGCTTTGCAGCAGCGCAAACAGGGGGTCTGAAGGGTGCATGGGCAGGGGCGGGGTGCTGGCCTCCCGGGCGGCCAGATCGGCCAGCGTATCGGCCCGGCGTCCGGCAGACGAATGGCCGGTCACGAAATACCCCCGCCCCTGCTGCGCCTCGATCAGCCCTTCAGCGGCGAGGCGATCATAGGCACTGACAATGGCATGGTGGCTGGCACCGCTGTCAGCGATCTGATGGCGTATGGAGGGCAGACGCTGGCCGGCGGCCCACTCGCCGGCCAGCAGCCGCTCGCGCAGATGCTGATAAAACGTGTCGCTGTTCATTCACCTGGCCTCCCCTGGCGTAGCCCTGGCTGTCCGGATATTTCCCTGTCCCGTACCGGAGCCCGGCGCGCCCGTTGCCCGCTTTTACCGACTTTTCAGCAATTTATCACTGTTTGTTAAAACGCTCTAACAGTTCGCTGGAAATCGTTTTGACTGTTTGCGCAGGCGGCGTCAAAACGTGTGAGCATCGAAGGTAACGATCCGACCACCGGCCTTGTTCATGTCCTTGTATCAGGCATTTATCGACAGGAAGAAACGTCAGATGCGTACCACCGACAAGCTCTATTACCTTGATCAGTACCTGTACCAGACCCAGGCCCACATCGCGACGCTGCATGCCGAGGCCATCGAACTTGACCGTACCGTGGCCTTCCCCGAGGGCGGCGGTCAGGAGGCCGATATCGGCACCATCGAGACCCCGGTGGGTATCTTTCGGTTCGTGTGGACCAAAAAACTCTACGGCACGCCGCTGAGCGTTGAGGGGTTTACCGGCGTCAAGGCCGGTGGCGTGGTACTGCACCTGGTACACCCGGATGACATTGACCGGCTGGGCGCGCTGGAGGTCGGCATGCCGGTCACGATCACCATTGATGTCGAACGCCGGGCCCGGCTGACGCTGTCCCACACCGCCAGCCATTTTCTCTACGCTGCAGCGCTGGCGCATGAACGCGAACTCAAGCAGCTGACCATTGGCTGTCATATCAAGGAAGACGCCGCACGCTTTGACTTTCTTGTCGAAACGTCCTTCAACGCCGAGGACGTCAGCGCCATCCAGACCGAGGCCAATCGGCTGATGGCCGACAACCTGCCCATCATTAACGATCATCTTCCTGAGCACTACGACGCGCGTTTCTGGCAGTACGGCGACATCTACATTCCCTGCGGTGGCACCCATCTGGAAACACCAAAGGCGATCGGTGCGCTGCAGGTGCGCCGCAAGAACACCGGCAAAAGCAAGGAGCGGCTGATCTGCACCTTTGAAGATGCCCACATCGACACGAGCTGCTATCACGTCGATGCCGAACGCCTTGCAGAGACTGCCTCATGAACACGCCCTTGCCCTTTCGCACCTGGCTTTATTTTGGCGCCCAGTCCATCAATCTGACCACCGCCGTCATGTCGGTGGCGATGGCGGCCATCGTGGGCGCCGAAATTGCCGGCAACGACACCCTGGCCACACTGCCCTACGGCTTTCAGTTTCTGACATTGATGCTGGCCACCTACCCGGCATCCAGGCTCATGAGTCATCTGGGTCGGCGCCCGGGATTTCTGATTGGCAATGCATTTCTGGCCCTGGCCGGCGGACTGGGGTATCTGGCCGTACAGGCCGAAAGCTTCGTGCTGCTGGCCCTCGCCCACGGCGCGCTGGGCATCTATATCGCCTTTGCCAACTTCAACCGCTTTGCCGCCACCGACGGGCTGCGCGAAGGGCTCAAGTCGCGGGCCATGTCGCTGGTAGTGGCCGGCGGTGTGCTGGCCGCCATCATCGGGCCGCTGGCCTCGTCAGTACTTTGGAACATCCCGGGCTATGGCCACTTCGCCCTGAGCTACAGCCTGTTCATTCCGCTGGCGATACTGTCCACCTGCATTACCATGCTGCTGCCCCAGAGCACCTCGCGCCCGCCGCGCGAGACGGCCGACAAGGATGATATCGCCCTGCCTCACCGACAGCTGAAACAGCGTCGGGTGCTGCTGGCCATCGCGGTCTCGGCGCTCGGCTATGGGGTGATGAATCTTTTGATGATTCAGGCCTCACTCCACATGCATGCTCAGGACACGCCCTTTCACGACGTCAACACTGCCATCCAATGGCATGTGCTGGCGATGTTCATACCCTCGTTTTTTACCGGGCGTCTGATCAATCGCCTGGGCCATCCGTTCATGATCACCCTGGGGCTGGGTCTTTTGATTACCACGGCGCTGCTCAATGTGGCCACCGAGGGCTGGCTGAGCATGGCACTGACCCTGATCGTGCTGGGGCTGGGGTGGAACTTCACCTATATCGGCGGCGGTGCGCTGCTGGCCCACACCATCGGTGATAGTCCACAGGCCGTGCGGCTTCAGGGCGTCAACGACATGGCCATCGCCGTGATGGCCACCCTGGGCGCCTTCCTGCCGGCCGTACTGCAGGCGGCCATTGGCTGGCAGACCACCAATCTGATCGTTGCCGGGGTATGCGCCATCACGCTGGTGAGCGTCATGCTGACACTGTCCAGGCGCCGCCACGGTGCCTTTGTCTCGGGAGCGGCCTGAGCATGAGTCGCCTGATCGCCTGTGATCCGCAGCTTTCCATCAAGCTGGAGCTTGATAACCCCGGCGGCAGCCACAAGTACCGCGCCGCCAGCCATATCGTGGCGCGCGCCATTGAGGCCGGCGAGATCGTTCCCGGTCATACCACGGTGATCGAAAAGACCGGCGGCAACTTCGGGTTTGGCCTGCTGGCTGCCTGTCAGAAAAGAAATGTTGATGTCGCGCTGGCCATCGGCCTGGGCTTTAGCCAGTTCAAGCGCGACCTGCTCGAGGGGCTGGGTGCCGAACTGATCGGCAAGATGCAGCTACTGGAGGGTGCCACCCCGCGCGAGGTGATCGAACATCATCTGGCCCACCAGCACACGCTGGGGCGCCATTATTACTACACCGATCAGTTCAACAACGTCGATAACGTCCAGGCGCACCGATGCGGTACCGGCGTCGAACTGGGCCAGCAGCTGCTGGCGGCCGAAACGCCGCAGCGGCTGCTGTTTGTGGGCTGCGCCGGCACCGGCGCCAGCTTTACCGGCGTGGTACAGGCGCTGCGTGACATGGGCTTTGATGTGCGTGCCGTGCTGGTCGAGCCCGATGGCTGCGATACGCGCACCGGCCACTTTGTGGATCACCGTCTGGAGGGGATGTGCGTGGGCGTCACTCCGCCCTTTCTGGACTGGACGCTGGTCAGTGATGTCTACCGCGTGAATCTTGCCGAGACCCTCAGCGCCCAGCGCCACTTCTATCGTGATCAGGGCTTTCACGTCGGCAATACCACCGGCGCGTGTCTGGCCGTGGCGCAACGGCTGCGCGAGCAGGCCGCCTTCGAAGGGCGCCATATCGTCATGCTGGGCTATGACGGCGGCCACTGGTATCCCGACCTGACGCAGGAAGCCCTGTCAGGTACACGCGACGCGGCCTGATGCGCTGCCGGCGCTTATAAAAAAGCATGATCACACACCTTGATGTGCACCACACATGCCCTGCCGTCCTCCGGCAGGCCTGATACGCCTTGATTCGGGGTCATCTGGATGCGGGAACACAATATCTACTACTACACCCTGGCGCGGCTGGCGCCCTTTCTGGAGCGTGCCACGCTTGAGCTGCTCGGCGAGCGTCATGACACGCAGGCCATGGCGCTGGCGGGTGAGGATCTCAGGGCCCTGATTGCCAGCGACCCGTCGCATCGGGGCCTTGAGCAGTGTTATCTGGAGAGCTGCTCACCGTTCATTGCGGTATCCACCTATCGGCTGGCGCACGCCTGCTGGGCACGTGCGCCCCTGATGGCGATGAAACTCTGCCACGCCGCACGTGTGGCCACCGGCGTCGAGATCCATCCGGGGGCGGTCATCGGCCAGCGCTTTATCGTCGATCACGGCACCGGCACGGTCATCGGTGAAACCACCGTGATCGGCGATGACTGCACGGTGCTCAATGGTGTAATCATCGGCTCAAGGCGCATGAACGCCAACGTGAGCGGCAAGCGCCACCCGACCATCGGCGATCGCGTCAGCATCGGCGCCTACAGCCAGCTGCTGGGCAATATTGTCATCGGTGACGACGTACGCATTCACCCCTGGTCGGTGATCACCCGGGACATGCGCCCCAGCGAACGCGCCTACGCCTGTCATGCCCATCATTTCGATCCGGCCCAGCCCGGCAGCGCGCTGACCCAGTAGCCCGACAAGGCCTGGCATCATCACCCGAGACTTTATGCTATGCATCAAAGGCAGGATGGACAGCACGCGGGCTTCACAACAGCATGGCGGGGTACGTCTTTCAAAGGACAAGCCCATGAGCGCCCCCTTTATTACCGACAGTCTGCTGCTGCGTTGCCGTCGGGAGCAGCGCGTCCAGCACGAGCGTAACCGCCAGAGCTTTGATCCGGCGGCCATCAACGATCGCAAGGAACTCTCCCTGCTGGTCGAGCAGGCGCTGGCCAACGGCCAGGACTATGCCGCCATCGTTCGCGAGCATCAGAGCATCCATCTGACCGAGGACGATCTGGTCATGCTGATCGGCCCCGAGCAGGCGCTGCGTGATCGTATCGAAAGGTTCGGCCAGCTACACTGAGCCTCGCCCCTTGTGCCGAAGGCCCCGCCCGCGCAGTGTGCCGGCGGGGCCTTGTTGCATGGCAGAGACACTGTTGCTGCGCGCACTCGATCAGGGCCCCTTTGATCACTGCAAGGAGACGTCCCGACATGACACTGACCGATGCCCTCCACTGGCGCTACGCTGCCAAGCGCATGAACGGCGAGCAGGTACCACAGGAAACGCTTGAGCGGATCATGGACGCCGCCCGGCTGGCGCCCTCCTCCTTCGGGCTGCACCCCTGGTCGCTGGTGCATGTGAGAAGCCAGGATCTGCGCGCGCGCCTGCATGACGACGCCGCACCGCAGCCGCAGGTCATCGAGGGCTCCGATCTTCTGGTGTTTGCCGTGCATGATCGCGACTTCAAGGCCCAGGTCGATGACTACATCACCCACATGGCCCACACCCGGGAGGTCGATGAAAGCTCGCTGGACGGCTTTCGCAACATGATCAAGGGCGTGATGGATCAAAAGGGCAGCCACGAGGCATGCCTTGAATGGGCCGCGCGGCAGGCCTATATCGGCATGGGCGTGGCGCTGAGCGCTGCAGCACTGGAAGAGGTCGATGCCTCACCGATGGAGGGCTTTTACCCGGCAAAGCTGGATGAGGCGCTCGGCCTGCAGGAAAAGGGGCTTAAAAGCGTGGTCATCATGGCGCTGGGCTATCGCGATACCGAACGCGATCAGGGCGCCGGACGCGCGAAGGTGCGTCGCGACCGGGACGACTTCGTCTACACCATCGAGTGATGGAGCATACCGGCATGAAAACGCCCCGCACTGCGGGACGTTTTCACATGGTGCTACCGGTGGCGGCAGAGGGATTCAATGAATCAGCGCCGGCGCAGGGTTCTGAGCATATTGCCGACCCCATAACGCGGACTGGGATCGAAAAAGTGGGCCAGCAGGGTGAGCCGTGGCCCCGAGGCCGCAGGGCTTACGGCGCGATTGGTGTGCAGTGTGGTGCGACCGGCAAACAGCAGCGGGCGGCGCTCGGCAAAGCTTTCAAGCGTGAACTGGTCCTGCGCCAGCAGCTGCGTGGCGCGCCTGCGGTTGGCATAGCGCTTGAACCAGGCCTTGCCGGCAATGTTTTCAAGCTCGCTGCGCGGCTGGCGCCGGGCATTGGGACGATAGAGCAGCTCGCCCGCCTCGTTGCCATCGGCCGCCGTGGGAATGACAAGAGGGATGACCAGTGTGAACAGGTGCGAATCGAAATGGGCACGATACTGCTCGGTGCTGTTGCCGGGCGTCACCAGACGCGCAATGTGGTACTGATCCTCCAGACTGCCCTGGTAGCCAAGGTGTTTTCGGGCCATTTGATGCAGCACGGGGGCCAGGCCATCGCGCACGTCGAGGGCATCCAGCAGTCGGGCATGCGCCGGGGAGGAAGCACAAAAGGTACGATCGCCCACCTCCTGCATGATCTCCCGGGCATAGGCATCAATATCGACGCTTTCCGATAACGCCGGAAACATCATGGTACCGCGTTCCATGAAACTCTCTTGAGCAGTCTCCAGCGCCTGCCAGTAATGTGCCATAGCGTTCCATCGTCCGTTTTTGTAGTGTTGCTGTAGGCGATAGAACTAACACGCGTCATGTATGAGCGTCACCGAAGCCAAATACCCGGAATCTTGATCTGTCATATGGCAATCCGGTAATGCACTGTTTTTCCATGCAATAAAAAACACTTCATCACCGGCTTTCCGCGCATCCCGGCACAGTTCTGAGCCCATTCTGAACAGCCCGTGGTATCCCCGTACGGTTCATCTCCCGTTCTGCAGCCGATGCAGACGCATCGCCCCTGTCATGACACCGGCTGACCCGACCCTGGTCTCTACATCCATGGTCGTAGCCGCCAGCAACATCAGACAGTTAACTGCCGGCATACCCACTTCGATATTCCCATCAGGCAAAACTCATATTAGCCACATGGCCACCCGCGCCTATAGCCTGGCATGACGCACAGGCCTTCCGGCACTGCTTGCCCAGGCCTCACACGCAACGCCGCAGGCGAAGGTTACCGGAGGTCGGGCATGCGCCAGAAGAAAGTGACGCTGTTGGAGAAGATCGGATTTGGCATGGGTGACGCCGGCTGCAACATGAGCTTTGCCGCCGTCGTGATGTATCTGTCCTATTTCTATACCGACATCTACGGGCTCTCGCCGGCGCTGGTCGGGGTGATCTTTATCACCATGCGCGTGATTGATGCCGTCACCGACCCGATCATGGGATTTGTGGCCGATCGCACCCATACCCGTTGGGGCAAGTACCGCCCGTATTTGCTGTGGGTGCCGATCCCGCTGGCGATCTCGATTTTTTTATTGTTCACCACGCCGGACTGGAGCGATGGCGCGAAGGTGGTGTATGCCTTTGCCACCTATTTTCTGATGTCAGTACTTTATACCGCGGTGAGCATTCCCTACTGTTCGCTGGGCGGCGTGGTCACCGATGATCACAAGGCACGCGTGTCGTTTCAGTCCTGGCGGTTCTTCTTTGCAGGCGTCGCCTATCTGATCCTGACCGGCTCGCTGTTGCCGCTGGTGGAACTGCTGGGCGGCGGTGACGAGGCGCGCGGGTTTCAGCTCACCATGGGACTGATGGGCATCATTGCCCTGTTCATGTTCGGCTTTTGTTTTGCCACCACCCGCGAACGGGTCGAGCCGATCAGTGAGGAAAGAAAACCACTGAAGCAGTCGCTCAAATCGCTGGTCAAAAACGAGCGCTGGCTGATCATTCTCGGCATCACCTTTTTGCAGGCGATGCAGTTCTTTCTGCGCCAGGGGGCGGCGATCTACTTTGCCACCTACGTGATGATGCTCAGCGCCGGCGGCATCTCGTTTTTCATCACCGCCGCCATTGTCGGCAAGATGATCGGCGCGCTGATTTCGCCCTGGTTCACCAGCCGCTTCAGCAAGACCCACGTCTACATGAGCACCTCGCTGATCATTACGGCAGGCTCGATCGGACTTTTCTTCATGCCGTTCGATCAGATGATGCTGACCACCTTCGCCTTTGCACTTTTGAATCTCATCAACGGCATCGGCACGCCCATCTCCTGGTCGATGATGGCGGATGCCGAGGACTACGGGGAGTGGAAGACCGGTGAGCGCAATACGGGACTGGCGTTTTCGGGCAACCTGTTCTTTTTGAAGGTGGGGCTGGCGGTCGCCGGCGGGCTGATCGGGATGATGCTCGCCATCGGCGGCTATGAGGCCGGCGTTGAGACCCAGAGTGCCAGTGCGGTGCTGGCCATCACGCTGATGATGACGCTGATTCCGGCGCTGATTACCCTGCTGCTGGCCGGTGCCATCTGGCGCTTTCGCCTGGACGACACCCGCATGGACGCCATCCGCCGGGACCTGGAGACGCGTCGAGACGCGCACACGGCCGCCGCCATGGACGCCGAGGCCTTCCCGCCCGGTCACATGGCGCCGCGGCCGGGCTGAGGGTCAGGCGCTTGAGGCTACGCCATTACCTGACGGCGTGGCCTGCCATGCTTGCCGGGGCAAAACTCTTTTCGAACGTTTGATTGACCCTGCCCGCATGAACGTGCCACCATGACGTCAGTTGGTTAGCAAGTCGAATATAGTCAGTTGCACTCGAGTCCTTCGGTAGCCTGGTTTTATCCCCCTTGTTTTACCTGCTTCATCTGGGGCAACACCCGGTAACTTTTTATAGCGCGTTTCGCGCAAGGAAATTCGAAAATGGCAACTGGCACAGTCAAGTGGTTCAACGACGCTAAAGGCTTCGGTTTCATCTCTCCCTCCGACGGCGGTGATGACCTGTTCGCCCACTTCTCCGAAATCAAGGCTGAAGGCTTCAAGTCACTGCAGGAAGGCCAGCAGGTCTCCTTTGAAGTGACTCAGGGCAAGAAAGGCCTTCAGGCTGCAAACATCCAGGCAGACTAACCTTCGGGTTATCTTCTGGTCGGGATCGCAAGATCCTGAACGACAAGGCCCGCTTCGGCGGGCCTTGTCGTTTCCGTGTGTCTGGTACCGACCCATCGATTCAATTGCCGCGTCATACGTGATAGTGATGCCGAGATCCCAAAAGGCCCCGCACCTGGCGGGGCCTTTGGCTATCTGACATTCCAGTGACCGGGCATTGCTGCTGTATCAGGCGTGCGCCGTGTCCCGAATCCGGAAGGTGGCCACAAGTTGCTGCAGCTGGCCGGCCTGTTCTTCCAGCATGCTGGCCGCGGCCGTGGACTGCTCGACCATGGCGGCATTTTGCTGGGTGACCAGATCCATCTGGGCGATGGCGGTATTGACCTGATCCACGCCGCCATCCTGCTCACGCGAGGCCGTGGCGATCTCATTGATCAGCGTGGCAAGCTCTTCGATGGCGCCTCGCGTCTGCTCGATACTGGTGCCGCTGCGCTCTGCCTGGGACACGCCGGAAGTAATGCGCTGGCCCATGGTTTCCAGCAGCTGGCGAATCTCGCCGGCCGAGGTCGCGCTGCGATTGGCCAGTGCCCGCACTTCCGAGGCCACCACCGCAAAGCCACGCCCCTGCTCCCCGGCGCGAGCCGCTTCCACCGACGCGTTAAGGGCCAGGATATTGGTCTGAAACGAGATCGAATCGATGGTAGCCAGAATCTCGTTGACGCGCTGCGACTGCACGGCAATCTCCTTCATCAGCGACAGGCTCTGCACCACATCACTACTGCTGCTGCGTGCGCTGCCGGTGGCATCAATGGTCAGCGCATTGATCCGCTGGGTCGCTTCGGTGTTGTTTTTCACCGTGGAAGAGATCTCCTCCATGCTGGCCGCGGTTTCCTCCAGAGAGGCCGCCTGCTGCTCGGTACGGGAGGCAAGATCGTGGCTGGCATGAGACAGCTCGCTGGCACCGGCATGCACGCTCTGACAGGTATCGCGAATCGAACTCACCAGCGTCAGAAGCGATCCGTTCATCTTCTTCATGGATGCCAGCAACTGCGCGGTTTCATCGCGCCCGGTGACGATAATGTTCTGGGTCAGATCACCCTGAGCAACCTGCTCGGCCACATACAGCGCCTGCTTGAGCGGGCGTGTGATGCTGCGGGTAATGACGAGCGCCAGCGCAATGGCTACCAGCAGGGCGATCACGGCAAATGTCAGCAGGCTGACCATGGTCCGGGAATGCGCCGTTGTAATGGTGTCATCGGCACGGTCCATCCGCTCGGCGGCGACCGTGTTGATCTGATCGGCCAGTGATTCCAGCTGATAGACCTGCTCCTTGTAGGCACCAAAGGCCGCGTTGGCCTGAGCAGGCTCTGTCAGCTCACCGCTGATGATGCGCTGATGAATGGCCTGAAACCCCGCGGCATACGCCTCAAGCGCTGTCCCGGCCTGCGCGTAGAGCTTTTTCAGCGCATCGGTCGGGGCAATCTGCTGGCCCTGCGTCAGTGTCTGCGCCAGCGCCTGGCGAGAGGCATCCCATTTGTCGTAATAACCGGCGACCCTGTCGGGCGTGGCAATATTGATGAAGCTGTCCTTTTCAAACCGACGCTCCTCCAGCGCCAGGCGCTGTACGCTCATCGCGTTCTGTGCCAGCAGGGCATCCGTATTGATCGCCCTGTCAGCGGTATCCTTCATGCTGCCAAGCCCCATCAGCCCTACCAGAGCGCTGGCGATCAACAGCAGTGTCAGCACACCAAAGCCCATCCCCAGACGGGTGCCGATATTCAAGCGCGTCAGCATGGTCATGTCTCTCGTGAATCAATGAGCGTGCTATATCGACGTGCCCGGGGCTTTCTTGATGATAGCTTCCAGGAATTAAGATCGAACCATTAATGTTTCAAATTTATTACAGCATGCTTTTTCAATAGCGCCTTATACAAGAAAGCATTAAACGCCTGACACATGAGTCCCGGGTCCATGGAGCCCATACCTGCAGGCGCGGGTATACACCTCACGCCGAATCGGTTTATATCGAGTCTTCCTGATACTGCCGGCAGACCATCATGTCGATTGAGATCACATCGCTGCACGAACGCCCCGAGTTCATTGATGCCTGCAGCGCCTGGGCCTACGGCCAGTGGGGCGTGCACTCCGTGCGTACGCTGGAAGAGACCCGCCTGCTGTTTGCCAGCGCCGCCCATGGCAGTGGACTGCCGTTCACCCGGGTTGCCCATCACGGCAACTGGCCGGTCGGCATGGCCAGCCTTGCCGACAATGACTGCTCAAGACGCCCGGACCTGCGCCCCTGGCTTGCCGCCGTGTTTGTCCATCCGGACTATCGCGGGCAAGGCATTGCGGCCCGGCTGATCGAGACGGTCGAGCACGCCGCCCGGGCGCAGGGCGAAGACAGGCTCCACCTGATTACCGCCCACAGTCAGACGCTCTATGAACGCCACGGCTGGCATAAAACGGGCATGGTTCAATATCCGGATCGCGACTGCGTGCTGATGGAAAAGGCGCTATAGACCGAATCATTCCCACGGAAGGCATCACCGGCCTGCACATTGGCGCCATTGGCGCTACCATGGCCGCAGCGTCGACCTGCTTCAGCGACCGCTTCCATTACCTTCAGCCCTGCGAAACGTCATGCCACTACGAACCTCTACCCGCATCAATAAATACATCAGCGAAAGCGGCCTGTGCTCGCGCCGCGAGGCGGACCGCTTCGTGGAACAGGGCAAGGTCTGGATCAACGGCCGGCGCGCCACCACGGGCGATCAGGTCGTGGCCGGCGATCGGGTAAAGGTCAACGGTCAGGAGATCGAGCCGCAGGAAGAAGAAGACCTGATCCTGATTGCGCTCAACAAGCCCGTGGGGATCGTCAGCACCACCGAATCCAGCGAGAAGGACAACATCGTCGAGTTCGTCAAACACGGTGCGCGCATCTTCCCCATCGGCCGGCTCGACAAGGACTCCCAGGGGCTGATCTTTCTGACCAACAACGGTGATCTGGTCAACCGCATCCTGCGCGCCGACAACAACCACGAGAAGGAATACCAGGTGACGGTCGACAAGCCGATCACCGAGGAATTTGTGGAAGCCATGCAAAAGGGCGTGCCGATCCTGGGTCAGGTGACGCGTCGGTGCAGGGTCGAGAAGGTCTCCACGTTCGTGTTCACGATCACGCTGGTGCAGGGGCTTAACCGCCAGATTCGCCGCATGTGCGAATACTTTGGCTATGAGGTCACCCAGCTGATCCGCAACCGGATCATGAACGTCTCGCTCAAGGGGCTGGCGATAGGCGACTGGCGTGACCTGACGCCAAAGGAAATCGACACGATTATCGAGCTGACGGAAGGCTCCGACGCCGCACCGAAAGCGTCAAAACCCGGGTCCGGTTCCAAATCAGGCACACCGACACAGGGCGGCCAGAAGCCTGCGAAGGCCGAGACCTCCCAAAAGACCGACCCGCTGGGCATCGGCAAGCCCGCGCTGGATAAGATGAAGGCCAGGGGCCGAGCCAAACCCGCGGCCGGCAAGACACAGGCGGGCAGCGGCGCCCAGAAGCCTGCCAGAGGCAACAAGCCGGCGCCACAATGCAAGCCAGGCGGCAAGTCCCCCTCACAGTGCAAGCCGAGCGGCAAGCCCACAGGCAAGGGCAAAACCGGTACCGGCAAGCCCTCCCCGCGCGGTCAGGGCGGCCGGCCCGGCAAGAAGCGCTAAAGGCACCCAGGGGGCCAACAACAGTCGCCGGGCAAGCCTGCCCGGCGCTTTTATGGGTAATAGTCACTCCAGCCGCTATACAACGCCCTATCCAATACCCACACTTTCCTTTTTTGTCTCAGGTTAATTTCCATGCCGCATCTGTTTACCGATCGCCCCCGAAGCGCCCGACCGGGCCGGGGCAAGAGTGATCTCCAAAAGGATTACCGCTGGGAAGGCATCAACGCGGTGCTCTACGAGCTGGGCGGCGTCATGTTCATCGTCGGCAGCGTCATGTTCTACCCGCGCCTTGAGCACATCAGGGATATCGGCGCCTGGCTGTTTTTTGTGGGCTCGCTGGTCTATCTGGTCGTTCAGGCCCATGACGTGATCGAAGTGCGCCGCTTCTGGAAGAACAGCAACAAGGTCTCGCCCTCGCAACTGCTGGAGACCATCTCGCTGGCGGTCTATATCATCGGCACCGTGCTGTATGCCGTGGGCAGCCTGTTCTTTCTGTCATGGTGGCACTGGATCGTGCCCGGGGCGTGGTTGTTCATCATCGGCTCGGTACTCTTTCTTATCGGCGCCTGTCTCAACGTCATGATGGTGATTCGCGCCTCGGCCCTGCTCACCCTGCAGCTGATGAACCTCACTGCCGTCACCTTCGTGGTGGGCTCGGTGCTGTTTGTGGTCGGCTCGATTCCCTACCTCTGGGGTTTTGACAGCGTGGCGGACCATGACCAGCTGCATAACCTGCTGGCATCGCTCTTTCTGGTCGGCAGTGCCTTTTTCATGATCGGGGGCCTTTTCAACCATCAGCGCGCCAACATCGTCATTCGCCACCGCTTTGATGCCACCGCCGAGGACAGCGAAGCCGACGAGCGTCTGCTCGCCTTCCTGCGTGGTGAACTCAATGATCCCGAGCACAGTCTGGATGACGCTTTTGAGTACGAAGACAACACCACGGTAAAGCCCGCCAAACCTGCTTGAGCCCGGCCCGTGACCGGCCGGCCCTGCTGGCATACAAAAACCCCGACAGCACCTGGCTGATCGGGGTTTTGTATTTTGAAGCTCGGACAATGGCAGAAAAACGCTACTGGCCGTGATCGATCCGCCGCTGGGTCTCGCCATCGACCAGGGTGCGCAGCATGGTCAGCACCGGCTCGGCATCGGTCTGCTTGAGCCCGTAGGTCAGGTTGAACGCGTAATCGAAGTCCGCCGGATTATCGCCCTGACTGTGCTGCAGGATGGTCTCGAGCTTGTCGAGCCCTTTCACCAGGCGCGCCTCCCGCGAGGTGCCATGCTCGTAGTCCTCCCACAGGGACAGAAACTCGATCTTCAACGCCTCATCCAGCGGTGCCATGACGGTCAGCAGATCCAGTCGCTCCTGGGTGTTTTTGTCTGCATCCTGCGCAATGGCCGGCTGATCCCCGTGGATCGCCTCGCCCAGGTCATGCAGTACGCAGAGTTTCAGAACGCGCGTCATGTCCAGCGGCGCCAGCTCACGCTCGAACGTCATCGCCATCAGACACAGCCGCCACGTATGCGCTGCCGTATCCTCCTGCCGCCCGGTGCTGGTGTAGGCCGTGCGCAGCACGCTCTTGAGCCGCTCGGCCTCCTTTAAAAACGCCAGCCCGTTGCCGAGTCGCTCGATGTCCATGGGGGCTCCGATATTGCGTCGGTTTTAGTGTGTACGAGATGCGAGATCAGCAGAGACCATTCATCTCTTTTTCGCCCATCTGACCATAAAAAGAAAAATAACCCACGCCAGACATAAAAAAGAGCCGCCCCATCAAGGGAGGCTCTTTTCAAAAAACGCGTTAACGATCATTCATCGTGGCGTGGGTATTATCGATGGAGCATAAACCCTGTCACTGTGCGCCTTCCTGCAGGGGCCTTGTGATCAGACTGTAGAGAGTGCGTACTCCGTTAACATAATTGCCCATCCGCATATTTTCATCGCTGGCGTGCTGATTATTGTCAGCGTTGACCAAAGGCACAATGACAAAGGGTACCTGCAGGGCTTCCACAATTTCTGCCGTGGGTACAGTGCCGCCCATCATCCGGATACGCACTGGCGCGGGGTTTTCACCAAACGCCTCCACCATCGACTGGAACGCCCACCGGCCTACAGGTGCATCAATTGGCGTCGCCGCAGCGTTTCCACCCTCGGTCTGATAAGTGAAGCTTGCCAACTTGTCAAAGCGTGCTCTTTCTTCGTCGGTCGGTGTACCTGTCACCAGGTGATAGCCCTGTTGTTGAATATGATCTTCAACGAGCTTTGCAAGGTATCTGGCATCGGATTCCGGCGTCGTACGTAGATCCAGCTCGGCGACTGCCTTTTCAGGCACAACAGTGGCGACCTTGTCGCCCACTTCAGCCGATGCCATTCCACGAACATTGAGCGATGGATACTGCATGGCCTCCTGATAATTGGCGCCTACCCTGTCGGGCTTTGCGATACCAAGACGCTTTAACATGGCATCTTCATCATCCGGCACGGCCGCCATGATCCGACGATCATCGGCGTCAAGCTGCACACGGTCATAATAGCCCGGCACGGTGACACGCCCATCATCGCCCTTCATGGAAGCCAGCAGCGTCGCCAGGCGCTGAGCAGGATTGGGCGAGTAATTGCCATAGTGACCGCTATGTAATGCTTCCCTGGCGCCATAGACGGTAATGCGCGCCTGCGCTGCCCCTCGATTGCCAAAAATCAATGTCGGCTGGTTGGTGGCATGCATGGGTCCATCGTTGATCACGATGGCATCCGAGCGCAGTAAATCACGATGGGCCGACATCACCTTTCTGATCGAAGGCGAGCCTTTTTCTTCTTCACTATCAAGAATCACCTTCACGTTCACACCCTGAGCGGCGCCGCTGGCCTTCAGGGCATCCATTGTGGCAAGAAGCATCATGATGGGGGCCTTGTCATCGGCAGATGAACGCCCGAAAACCCGCCACTCCGGATCGACCGAACCACTAAATAACTTCGCGGAGTCCATCTCTTCCCATTCACCGGCGTCGGTACGGCGTTTGAGTACAGGCGTCCATGGATCCTTCTGAGACCACTGCTCTGGAACGACCGGCTGACCATCGAGATGCATGTAAAAAAGAACCGTCCTGAGCTCTGGATCAGCATCCGGCTGCTCTGCAAAAAGCATGGGCTTGCCATCGTTTTCCAGTTGCCGTGTCACAAAGCCGCGCTTGCGAAAAGCCGCCTCGAGAAACTCGACGTTTTTGCGTATATCGGCTGGAACGATCGCATCATTGGGAAGCGACAGGAGATCCAGATACTCGGCATAAGTATCCTGGGCATACTGGCCCGCAGCAGCAACGGACAGCTCAGCAGCACTGGCACTGCTGCACGCGACAAGCGCCGCCCCAGCGAAGAAAAAAGCACGTAATGTATTCATGACCCCTCGAACTCCATAAAAGCAACGAATGCCCGTTATTTTGGTTTTTAACTATCCTGCCGAAATATTATCTCAAGGCAAAACATTAATATTTTGCTCCATTCTCATGAATGGATCCCTGTTTCCCATCACACCATAACATGCTGCCTCAGCGCTTTTTTTAACCGCAACATCAAGGTCGATATCGATACCCAAGCGGCCTGAAAGGACATGACCAACGTCCTTTTGGCAGCAATAATTAATGAGTCCGGAAAGTGCCCGCGTTGCTTATGGCTCGATACCGATCAGGACGTTGAAAGATGGCGCTTGTGCCATGCAATGAGTTGCCAGCCCTGCTCATTCACCATCAGACGGTGCGTCAGGTTGAGCTTCTCGAGGAAAGTCTCATCGTGAGAGACCACCACTAGTGCCCCCTGATAGTGGCGCAACATGAGTTCCAGAGCCTGCCCTGCCGGCACACAAGAAACCCCGATCAGCGAGGCTTGATCGGGGTTTTGTCGTTTGAGACTCACTCAATAACGAAAGGGCGTTACTGACCGTGATCGATGCGCCGCCGGGTTTCGCCATCAACCAAGGTGCGCAGCATGGTCAGCAGATCCAGTCGTTCCTGGGTGTTCTTGTCTGCATCCTGCGCAATGGCTGGCTGATTCCCGTGGATCGCCTCGCCCAGATCATGCAGCACGCAGAGTTTTAGAACGCGCGACATGTCCAGCGGCGCCAGCTCGCGCTCAACGTCATCGCCATCAGACACAGCCGCCACGTATGCGCCGCCGTATCCTCCTGCCACCCGGTGGTGGTGTAGGCCGTGCGCAGCACGCTCTTGAGCCGCTCGGCCTCTTTTAAAAACGCCAGCCCGTTGCCAAGTCGCTCGATGTCCATGAAATCTCCAATAACACCATTAGCTTTTAAACATTAATCCCAAACGGTTCTGTTACTTGAACCAATACATAATTAGAATCAATTGATTTAAACAAGTTTGCGGCTGAAAGCGGATGACAAAAAATAATCCAGACAAATACGACATTTCCACAAGATGGAACAGGCCCAAAGTGCAGCAGGTCATCAACTAATGGCCGATTACGACAAACCCTGGCTGAGCTACCGCGATCAGCTGCAACAGCTCAAGGATCGTGGCCTGACGATCACCGACGAATCACGCGCTCTAACGCATCTCCAACGCATCGGCTATTACCGCCTGAGTGGCTACTGGTACGCTTTTCGGCAGCGCTCTAACGTCTGCTGCCCACTGGACAAACGCGGCCGCCCAGTCCTCAAAAAGGGCAAGACCGATTATCTGGCGCTGGATGCCTTTAAACCCGGTGCAACCTTTCAGCAGGCGGTAGATCTCTACGTTTTCGACAAGCGACTGCGCCTGCTGGCACTGGATGGACTCGAGCGTATCGAGGTCGGGCTGCGTGTGGATATCGCGCACACGCTGGGCCGTCTGGACCCGTACGCTTACCTGAACCCGGCTCTGCTGCATGAAGAGTTTGCGCAGAAGATCGAGCAGAAGACCGGGTTAACACCGCTGCACAAATGGCAGGAAGGCCACGCGCGCTTGATCAATCGCTCCCGAGAAACGTTCATCCAGCATCACAAGAAGAAGTACGGCCTGCCCGTTCCGATCTGGATTGCCAGCGAAGTCTGGGACTTCGGCACTCTGTCTCACCTGTTCGGCGGTATGCGCGAGAAAGAGCAGGACGCCATCGCCGCTCGGTATGGCATCAGCAACGGCCGGGTGTTCGCCTCATGGCTGAGAAGCCTTAACCACCTTCGTAACGTCTGCGCGCATCACAGCCGGCTCTGGAATCGCAATATCACGGATCAACCGCGGAGGCCTGCGGCAGGCGAAGCGCCTCTGTTCGAGTATGGCTGGAAAGATGCCCACATCCAGGCGCGCCCTTTTCTGCTGTTGTGTATCGTGCAGCACCTGCTGACCACCATTAACCCGACCTCGACCTGGTGGCAGCGTTTAACGGCGCTATTGAACGAATTCCCCGATCTGACACCTGTTGGCATCGACCTGGATGGCATGGGAATCATTGAGGGCTGGGAAAACTGGGAGTGGAGAGAACAGCAATAAAAAACCCCTAAGCAGCTCGACTGCATTGCAGTCTCACCGATAGGGGCCGTGTTACCGATCAGTATAGGTATCCCCATACGCAGGGGCAATACATATCCGCATACAATATTTACACATCATGCAGGGATGATTTATGGCGATCGAACAGGGCATCTGGAAGCTGGCCAATGATACCCACGAGCGGCCACAGCGGCTGCGCCCGACGGGACTGGCTGACGAGCGTCTGCTGGAAGAGCAGATCATGCAGGATGTCTCAATCCTCAACCGGGACTGGCTCTTGATCGGCCGCCAGGTGCGTACCGATTTTGACAAGCTGATCGACCTGCTAGCGCTGGATGCCAACGGCAACGTCATTATCATCGAGCTCAAGCGCAACAAGACGCCCCGCGAGGTCGTGGCGCAGGCTATTGATTACGCATCATGGGTGGTGACGCTGGCCGATTATCAGCTGATCGATATTTACGAGGCGTTCGCCAAGCATTACCCCCGCCCGCATGCGTCACTTGGTGAGGCCTTCGAGGCCAAATTCGGCATGCCTCTCACCGACGTGGCCCTCAACGACAGTCATCAGATGGTGGTTGTGGCGACACGACTGGATGCCAGCAGCGAACGGATCATCAACTATCTCAACGAGCACGCCCAGCTCTCGATCAATGCCATGTTCTTCTCGGCATTCGAAGACGGCGGCAATCGCTATCTGAGCCGCGCCTGGATGACCGACCCCGACGAGCCGCTCCAGCCCGCGACAAGGAAGTCACAAAAAGCCCCCTGGAACGGCGAGTTCTACGCCTCGTTCGGCGATGACCGGCCGTGGGAGCTGGCGCGCCGATACGGCTTTATCGCCGGTGGCGGTGCCGCATGGTACTCCAAGACCCTCAACCTGCTCTCCGAAGGCGATCGCGTGTGGGTCAACATCCCCAAAACCGGCTATGTCGGCGTGGCAGAAGTGACCGGCGAGCGGCGCCGCGGCGATGAATTCATGATCCCGACTGAACATGGCGCGCAAAGCCTGCACTCGATGACCACGCCCGCCGACTACGACCATATTCATCGCCCGTCCGATCCCGATGATGAGGAAAGGCTGGAATACGTTGTTCCCGTGCGATGGCTCAGGAGCTTTCCTGCCGAACAGGCTTTTCGAGAGGTCGGGTTATTTGGCAATCAGAACACGGTCTGCAAACCCACGGCGCACAAGTGGGAGCATACGGTGACGCGCTTGAAGCAGGCGTGGAATATCGAATAACCAGGGCCTGCTGTCAGAACAGGCAACCATAAAAAACGCCACTCGGCATGAACCGTAGTGGCGTTTTTTAATAAAGCTATGGCGCGCTTGTTGGGATTCGAACCCAAGACCCCCGCCTTCGGAGGGCGGTACTCTATCCAGCTGAGCTACAAGCGCGCAGGTGTCTTCGCGGGGAAGACAGCGCGCTATCCTAACGCCCGTGCTTGTCACTGTCCACTCCCGAGTGGCGCACAGGGCCGCGCTTTTTGTCGGGCAGTCAAGCATCCACAAGGCTTTTATACTGATGCCCATACCATAAAAAATGACCTGACCCGATGACCTGCAAGGAAGAAACCATGCGCGCTCGCTTCACATCCCTGACACTCGCTACCACCTTGATGGCCGGCCTTTTGGGCACGACCACTATCGCCCAGGCCGATGACATTGATGGCCGCCAGATCTATGACGACAGCTGTGCGCGCTGCCATGACGGCGGGCGCGGTCCGCAGCGCGGCTCCGAGCGCTGGGAGCAGCGCCTGGAGGATGGCGAGACCAGCCTGCTGTACACCCACGCCATCGAAGGCTTTCGTGGCATGCCGGCACGCGGCGGCAACGATGCGCTGTCTGATGCCGAGGTGAAGGCGGCGGTCGATCATCTGGTCGCCCCGGTCGAAGATGAGTAACGTCTATCCTGATGCTTCTGACAACCCTGTGTTTTCTGCCAACAAGAGAGAGGCCCCGATGGGCATGAGTGAACGGGGCAGCGAGCCCACCATCAACATGGTTATTGCAGCCCACCAGGCGCTGAAGGCACAAAAGCCGCTGGTGCAGTGCCTGACCAATAACGTGACGGTCAATCTGGTCGCCAATGCGCTGCTGGCCGCCGGCGCCACGCCGGCCATGATCGACAACCCCGAGGAGGCCGGGCGCTTTGCGGGCCAGGCCGACGCGGTGCTGATCAACCTGGGCACGCCGCAGAGCGACCAAGTCAAGGCGATGCACAAGGCCGCCGGCGGTGCCCATCAGGCCGGTACGCCCTGGGTACTCGACCCCATTGGTGCAGGCAGCATGAAGTGGCGCCACGGTCTGGCGCTGGAGCTTCTGGAACATTCTCCCACGGTGGTACGCGGCAATGCCTCGGAAATCATGGGGCTGGCCGGACAGGAAGGCGCCGGGCGTGGCGTGGACAGCGGCATGAGCCCGCAGACCGCCATCAATGCCGCGCGTGAACTGCTCAAGCATGCCTGCGCGGTGTCGGCCTCCGGCCCGGTGGATACACTGGTCGGGCCGCTGCTTGATCGCCACCACAACGGCCCGGCGCTGGTCGAGGTCAGCGGCGGCAGCGAGTGGCAGCCGCGCGTCTCCGGCACCGGCTGTGCGCTCGGCGCGATCGTTGCCGCCTACTGCGCCGTGGTGCGTGACCCCCTGAGCGCCGCCGCGGCCGCCCACGTGCATGTGGCCGTAGCCGCGGAGCTGGCCGAGGAGCACATCCAGGGGCCGGGCAGCTTTGCCGTGGCCTGGCTGGACGCGCTGGATCAGGTCGATGAAACGCTGCTGCGCCAGCGTGGGCGATTGGCGGTGCGCTGGCTGGATGCCTGAACCGAACGCGTCCATCGCCTCGGCCACCGCGCCACGCATCGGTATCATCGGCTCGGGCATTGCCGGGCTGGCCGCGGCCGTTCGTCTGCGGCTGGAAGGCGCTCACGTCGAGGTGTTCGAAGCCGCCGATACGCCGGGCGGCAAGCTCGGCGAGCTGGTGCTGGGCGAGTACCGCTTCGGCATCGGCCCCTCGCTTTTGACCATGCCGCAATACATCGATGAGCTCTTTACGCTGGCCGGTGAGACACCAGCGGATCATTTTCGCTACCAGCGCCTCGAGACGGTGTGCCGCTATGCCTGGGAAGATGGCATCTGGCTGGATGCCTCGGGCGATCCGGAGACCTTCGCCCATGAGGTCGAGCGCGTACTTGGCGTGCCGGCACAGCGGGTGCTCAACACGCTCGCTCACGGGGCCGAGAAGTACCGGCTGACCGGCCACACCTTCCTGGAAAAGTCGCTGCACTCACCAAAGACCTGGCTCACGCCAGAGGTGGGTCACGCGCTGACCCGCCTGCATCGACTGGATCTCACTCGCACGCTGCACCAGGTCCATGAGCGCGATCTGGGTGAGGCGCATCTGGTACAGCTTTTTGATCGCTTTGCGACCTACAACGGCTCCAATCCGTATCGCGCGCCGGGACTTTTATCCATGATCGCCCACTTCGAGCACGGCGCCGGCGCCTTCGTGCCCGAAGGCGGCATCCCCGCGATCGGCCGGGCGCTGTATGACCTGGCCCAGCGCGTGGGCGTGATCTTTCACTTCAATACCCCGGTAGCGGAGATACTGACCCGACCGGGCAGGCAACGCCCGCGCGCGGTGGGGCTGCGTCTGGCGGATGACCGGCAGGTTCTGCTGGATCGCGTGGTCAGCAACATGGATGTGTTCTTCACCCATGAACGGCTGCTGCCGAATGCTCCGGCGCCCACGCGGGTGCTGGCGCGGGAGAAATCCACCTCGGCGCTGATCTTCTACTGGGGTGTGGACAAGCCCTTCCCTGAACTGGATGTGCATAACATCCTTTTCAGCGTCGACTACCCGGCGGAATTTGCCGCGCTGGAAGCCGGCACCCTGTGTGATGACCCGACTGTCTATATCAGCATCTCGTCGCGCTATGACCAGAGCGCTGCCCCGGCCCATGGCGAGAACTGGTTCGTGATGATCAATGCGCCCTGCGCGGCACCACACCAGGACTGGGAGGCGTTGATCCAGCGCACCCGAGAGCGCGTCATCGACAAGATCGAGCGGATGCTTTCAAGGCGTCGGGGTCAGGCGGTAGCCCTTCGTGACATGATCGCCGAGGAGGCAGTGTTCGACCCGACCACGATTGAAGCCAGCACGCTCTCGCATCAGGGGGCGCTGTATGGCACCAGCTCCAATGACCGCATGGCGGCCTTCATGCGCCACCCCAACCACAGCCGCCACGTTGATGGGCTCTATTTCTGCGGCGGCAGCGTGCACCCGGGCGGCGGCCTGCCGCTGTGTCTTTTGTCCGCCAAAATCATGACCCGCGTCATGGCACAACGCGAGCCCTGGCCGCACAACGTCCCTTCTTCGCACGACATTTCGTTTTCAAACAACGCCCCGTCTTCACACAAGGACGATGCCTGATGACCTCACCTGCCCCTGCCACCCGTGAGCGCCGCCTGCGCCCAACGCCGGTGATCATTCTGCTGAGTCTGATCTACCTGGCCGGCGTTATCGGCATTGCGCTGCCGGTGCATGATCAGTTCATTCGCCTGACGCCGCTGACGCTTCTGTCATCGCTGGCCCTGGTGCTGGCCTTTCACCCGGGTCCGCGCGGGCGGCTGTGGGGCTATGTGGCGCTGTGCTACATCGTCGGGTTCGCAGCCGAGGCGCTCGGCACCTCGACGGGGATCTTGTTCGGGGATTACGCCTACGGCCACGTGCTGGGGCCGACGCTGTGGCACACGCCGCTGATCATCGGGGTCAACTGGGCGCTGCTGCTCTATTGTCTCAACGTGGTGGTCCAGCGCGTGTTGCCGGGGCTTTCGCGCCCGCTCAAGGGCGTGATCGGCGCCGGCCTGATGGTGGCACTCGACATGCTGATCGAACCGGTCGCCATCCATCACGAGATGTGGGCGTGGGGCGATACCCTGGTGCCGCTGAGCAACTATGTCGGATGGTTCATCGTCTCGCTGCCGATCTCGATCCTCTTTCACTACCTGTTTACGCGCGTGCACAACCCGGTGGCGATCGCCGTGGCACTGTTGATGGCGGGATTTTTTGCAGCACTCAACCTGCTCGGAGTCTAGCGCGTCCCTGTTTCCCCGGGAGCTCGACATGCCCACCATGCTCCCTCTTCTCGAGACGTCGAACATGAAAGAGCGCCACGCATCCATTGATGTGTGGCGCTCTTGCATTCGGGGGAAAACGACAAGGGCGAGCACTGCTCGCCCTGGAAGCCTAATGGACTGGCTGTAGCAGCCCGGTGCGATAGGCCACGCGCCGAAAGGTATGCGGCATGGTGAAGAGTACGCGTCCGGGACCACGGTTGAGCCCACGATGGGCCAGCAGGCACAGCGCCCCGATCAGCACCGTCATGGCCAGCGGCGTCATGGCCAGCACGCCGTTTCCAAACGCACCTTCTACATTGAGGGCTTCGGGCATGATGGCCACCAGCGCGAAGATTAACAGCTTGTGAATGACATAGATCGGCAGGGTACGCCTGCCGACATCGCACAGCAGCGCCATGCGAAAGCGCTCGGTCAGCCACGCGAACAGATCAATGGTGGTCGAGACCATCAAAAGGGCCAGCACCAGCTTCACGCCCGGCGCTTCCAGTGCACTCAGCTTCCAGGCAATGCCCAGCGCGACCAGCGTCAGCGCCCCTGTTATCAGTAGCCGTCTCATATCGCACTGCACGTAGTGGCGGTCAATGAGGGGCTTTAGATGGCAGCCGATGGCGAAAAAGAAGAGATAATCGAGCAGCGAGCCAATGTTCCACCACTGCGGCGGCAGCCACAGGCTTGATCCCAGATGCAGCACCACCCCCAGGCCAATGCTCAGAACGGCCGGATGCTTCAGGTGCTGTAACAGCTTGCAGGTGGCGAAATAAAGCACCAGCGCGTAGAGATACCAGAGCCCGGTATCCGCTACCAGAAGCTGCGCGGCAAAACCGCCAATGGAATCCGGATGGGCACCGGCGGCCACAACATCCACATCCAGCGGCTCGATCACGCTTTCGGTAAACAGCCAGTACAGCCCGACCCACAGGACATAGACCCACAGCAGGTTGGCCACACGACTGGTCCGTATCTCCCCCCAGCCACGGCTGATAATCGAACGGCTGGCCAGAAATCCCGAGATGAGAAAGAAAAGCGGCATGCGCAGCGGCTTGAGCGCCGTGATGATCAGATTCCAGAGCGTGGGAATGGCCGTCTGACCAAAATCGATCTGCTGAAGCACCATTTGATTGAAGTGATAAAGCACGACCGCAAGGATGCACACTCCCTTGGCGGCATCGATCCAGTCGATACGACGTGCGCTGGCCATGCGGACTCCTTGACATACTTAAGTAGCATTCAGATGAATCCGGTCATTATGCGCAGCCAGGCTAGCTAATACATGCAGGGTAAAAAGATTAATCAATTTAACACTCATTGTTACAAGACCTCATTAAACCTGGTCTCGCTACCGCGAAGGATGTAGTCCCACACCTTCGTCCAGCAGGCACCACCCGGGGAGACGTTTATGCTGGCAGGCTACCGGCAGGGCATGTCTTTTGAGGATCGCCCTGTCTGCCTCGTATTGACCGGGAGCCCTCATGACACATGACATCACCCTTTCGCTGCAGGAAGCCCAGGCGTTGAGCCGGCGCATCCTGCGCCATGCTGGCTTTGGCACCGGCCACGTTGAGGCGATTACTCAAAGCGTTGTCGCCGCCCAGCGGGACGAGTGCCACTCCCATGGCCTTTACCGCCTGCTGGGCTGCGTGGAGACGGCGAAGATGGGCGGGCTGGATCCGCAGGCCGTGCCCGAGGTGATCGATCAGGCCCCCGGTATCGTCAGGGTCGATGCCCGTTACGGCAGCTCGCTGCTGGCGTTCGAACAGGGGCTGGCGCCATTAAGGGAGAAGGCCGAACGCAACGGCATTGCGGTGCTGGCCATCAATCACTGTTTCCATTTCTCGGCGCTGTGGTCCGAGGTGGAAGCACTTTCCGGAATGGGGCTGGCGGGGCTGGCGATGAATCCGACTCACGCCTTTGTGGCGCCGGCAGGGGGTGTACGAGCGCTGCTGGGCACCAATCCGTTTGCGTTTTCCTGGCCGCGCCCGGGCGGCAACCCCTACACCTTTGACTTTGCCACCAGCGTGGTCGCCCGCGGCGAGATCGAGCTGCACCGCCGTGCCGGCAAATCCATCCCTGATAACTGGGCACTGGATGATCGGGGTCAGCCGACCACGGACCCAACAGCGGCACTGGAAGGCGCCATGCTGACCTTTGGCAGTCACAAGGGCTCGGCACTGTCGACCATGATCGAGCTGCTGGCCGGCCCGCTGATCGGCGACGCCCTGAGCCATGAGACCCAGGCGGCGAATGCGGCAGGCACCGGCCGGCCCTGTCACGGTGAACTGGTGATCGCGCTGTCACCAAAGACCTTTCTGGGCGAGCAATGTGAAGCGGGGCTTTTACACGCCGAGCGGCTTTTCGAGGAGATGCTGGGGCAGGGCGCGCGGCTGCCGTCGCAGCGACGTTTCCAGGCGCGCAGCCGTAGTCTGAAGGAAGGTGTCTCGATCCCGGCAGCACTCTACCGGGATCTACAAGCCTTGGCCGGCGAGGATGGCAAGGCGGACTAACCGAGCAGCGAGCGCAGCCCGGCAATGGCGCTCTGGCCGCGCTCGTGCTTTTTCTCGGGGTTTTCCTTGTCGGCGCGGCCGTACCACTCCAGATCCTCGGCCGGCAGCTCATCGAGAAAGCGGCTGGGGGTGCAGTTCATCATCTCGCCGAACTGCTTGCGCTGCTGGGCCAGCGACAGCGTCAGGGTCTGGCGCGCGCGGGTGATGCCCACGTAGGCCAGGCGCCGCTCCTCTTCGATGGTGTCCATCTCGATCGAATTGCGATGCGGCAGCAGCTCCTCTTCCATGCCCATCACGTAGACGTGCGGGAACTCGAGCCCCTTGGAGGCGTGCAGGGTCAAAAGCTGCACCTTGTCGGTGTCATCCTCCTTGGCCTGCTGATCGAGAATGTCGCGCAGCACCAGCCGCGAGATGGCGGCTTCGACATCGTCGGTCTCCTCGGCGACATCGTCACCCTCGTCCGCGTCCCGGTGCATCGACTTTTCGAGCTGATCGATCAGGATGTACACGTTGCCCATGCGCTTTTCGGCGATGATCGGCGCGCTGGCGTTCTGATACAGCCACGCCTCGTAATCCATCTCGGCAAACATCGCCCGAATGGCGGCGATGGCATCGCCCTGATCCATGCGCTTTCGAATGCCTTCCAGAAAATGATTGAAGCGCCCCAGCCGGTCCACGGCGCGCTCGGAGAGCACGTGCGAAAGGCCCATCTCGCTGCAGGCGGCAAAGAGGCTTACCTTGCGCTCCTGGGCGTAGTTGGCGAGCTTCTCCAGCGTGTTGGGGCCGATCTCGCGGCGCGGTACGTTGACGATGCGCAAAAAGGCGTTGTCATCGGCCGGGTTGATCAAAAGGCGCAGGTAGGCCATGGCGTCCTTGATCTCGTTGCGCGAGAAAAAGGAGGTGCCGCCGGAGAGCTTGTAGGGAATCTGGTGGTGCTGAAGCTTGAGCTCCAAAAGCCTGGCCTGAAAGTTGCCGCGATAGAGCACGGCAAAATCGCGCCACTGGGCGCTTTCCTTGATGCGACGGGTGAGAATCTCGGTGGCCACCCGCTCGGTCTCGGCCTCCTCGTTGCGATTGACGATGATGCGAATCGGCTCACCGCGGCCCTTGTCCGACCACAGCGTCTTTTCATAGACGTGGGGATTATTGGCAATCAGCGTATTGGCGGCCTTTAGGATGATCGAGGTCGAGCGGTAGTTCTGCTCCAGCTTGATGACGTTGAGCGAGGGGAAATCCTCACCGAGCTGGACCAGATTCTCCGGGCGCGCGCCGCGCCAGGCGTAGATCGACTGGTCGTCATCGCCCACCACGGTAAACGTCTGACGCTCGGCCATCAGCATGCGCACCAGCTGATACTGACTCGAGTTGGTGTCCTGATACTCGTCCACCAGCATGTAGTGGATGCGGCCCCGCCAGCGCTGGAGCACCTCGGGGTGACGCTCGAACATCGTCGCCGGCAGCATGATCAAATCATCGAAATCGACCGCGTTGTAGGCCTTCAGGTGACGCACGTAGTGCTCGTAGATACGCGCGCAGTACGCATCATCCTCGGTCTCGGCATGAGAGAGCGCGTGCCCCGGCAGGATCAGGTCGTTTTTCCAGTTCGAAATCTGACTCTGCACCCGGTTGATCTGATCGGCATCGATCTGGGCGTCCTTTTGCATCAGATCACGCAGCAGCGCCCTGGCATCCTCCGGATCAAACAGCGAAAAGCCCGGACGCAGGCCCAGCGTTTTCAGCTCCGAGCGGATGATGGTCAGCCCCAGGGTGTGAAAGGTGGAGACCGTCAGGCCGTGGCCGCTGCGCCCGGGCAGCAGCGACTGCACGCGCTCTTTCATCTCGCGCGCCGCCTTGTTGGTAAAAGTGACTGCCGCGATACGCCGGGCACTCATGCCACATTCCTGAACCAGATAGGCAATCTTGGTCGTGATCACACTGGTCTTGCCGGAACCGGCGCCGGCCAGCACCAGACAGGGGCCGTCGATGTATTTCACCGCCTCGCGCTGGCGCGGGTTGAGGCCGGCAATGCGGTTGCGAATATCGGACATGGGAACAACCTGATGAAGGGCAGATGACGCAGGCGCACATGATACATCCTGCGACGCGGGATGTGCTGTAGTGCCAGGCAGGGGATTGGCTTTCGACCGTCATGCCGAGGAGGAAAGCCGCGCGTTATCAGTTGCTTGCACGAGGTATAAAAAAGCGGCTTTTTTATACCGGCGCAGCGCCTGCTGATTTAAAACGGCAACTGCTTATCTACAATGACAAGCCACGACAGACCACAACAACAAGAGGCAATGACCATGAAGATACTTCAGGATGATCTGACCAGGGCAGACACCCTCGCGCTGATTCGCGCACACGTGACGGAGCTGGCCGGCCACTCCCCCGAGGAGAGCTGCCACGCGCTGGATATTGAGGCGCTACGTGGCGCCGGTATCACCTTCTGGAGCGTCTGGGAAGGCAACACCATTGCCGGCTGTGGCGCGCTCAAGGCCCTCGATGAGACCCACGGCGAGATCAAGTTGATGCGCACCGCCGACACACATCTGCGCCGCGGCGTGGCGGCCAAACTGCTCGAGCACATCATCAAAGAGGCGCGTTCGCGCGGCTATGAGCGCCTGAGCCTTGAGACCGGTACGCCGGCTGCCTTTGCACCGGCGCAGCGTCTCTATGAGCGCTTCGGCTTTGAGACCTGCCCGCCGTTCGGCGATTACCGGGAAGACCCCTACAGTCTGTTCATGACAAGGCGGCTGAACGAGCCGAGCTACAGCGCGCCGCCAAAATCCAGCTGCCGCCAGGCTTCATAGACCAGCACGGCGCAGGCGTTGGACAGGTTGAGACTGCGACTGCCCTCGCGCATGGGAATGCGCAGGCGCTGGTTTTCGGGAAGGCTGTCGATCAGGGCCTGCGGCAGGCCACGGCTCTCCGGGCCGAACAGCAGCGCATCTCCCATTTGATAGCCCACCTGATCATGACGTGACCGCCCGCGGGTGGTCACGGCCAGCACACGTGTGGGTTCAACCGCGGCCATGAAAGCCTCAAGGGAAGCATGCACCTGCACGCGCGCCCACTCGTGGTAATCAAGCCCGGCACGGCGCAGACGCTTGTCATCAAGTTCAAAGCCGAGCGGCTCGATCAGGTGCAGGCGAAAACCGGTATTGGCGCAGAGTCTGATGATGTTGCCGGTGTTGGGGGCAATTTCCGGTTCAAACAAAACGATATCAAGCATGGTCTGGCAAGCGTTCCTGCTGGAATTGGAGCTACCAACGACAGCGGGCCCGGCATGAAAGCCGGGCCCGCCCGTGACAGGTGCTGATCGAATCAGACACCCATCGATTTAGAAGCCAATCGATTTAGAAACCAACCGAAACGCCCAGCTCCGGACCGCTGAACAGCGTCTTGTTGCTGTGATTGTCGAAATCGGCGCGGTAGTAGCGATAGCCCACGAAGCCGTAGGTGTTGGCAATGAGCGTGGCACGGGCGCGGGCGCCGTACTCGTAGCTCTTGTCCAGATCGCCGTGGCTCAGGCCGGTCGGCGTGACGAAACCGTAGCCGCCGACGCTGACGCGCGGGATCGGGGTATCAACATAGGCCGAACCGCCCAGGCCCAGACCGCCGCCGTTACCATAGTGGGAATCCATGTACTGGTAACGACCACCCAGTGAAATATCCACACCCGGTACGTAGGGCGAGAACATCAGCTGACCGGAATAGGTCTTGGTGTTGTCGCCGCTGCGATCAGTGTTGCTGTAGCCCGCACCGGCGCTCCAGCCCGGCAGCAGGGACTGATTGATCTGAACACTGTGAGTGTCCTTGCCGCCGCTGGCCGAGACGCTCAGGGCCGAGGCATTGAGACTTGAGAGGGCAAGGCCTGCGCCCAGTACCGAAATGATGATTTTTTTCATGTTGCAATCCTTGGCTGGACGTCCCCTGAAAACAAGACGTGCACTGTCAGAAAATTAACCCGTTCGCCTGCAGGCATACAGACCGGTGTGTCCCGGTGCATTGTGCCATCATGATGATGCGGATCGACATGATGTCATCTTTTTTATTAAGGCCACCTTACCATCGACTGAAGCGCCGCGCTCAGACGCCGTAGCGCGTGCGGTAGCCATGAATGGCGCGGGCGTGCGGCGCCATGGTGTCATCGGCGTGGGTCTCGAGATACTCAAGAATACCCGCCAGGGTGACGATAGGGATGACCGGAATGCCGTAGCGCTGGCGAACATCTTCAATCGCGCTGATGTCGCCCTGGCCGCGTTCCTGACGATCAAGGGCCACGACCACGCCGGCGGCGGTCGCGCCGGCCGCCTCGATCAGCGCCATGGATTCACCAATGGCCGTGCCGGCAGTGATGACGTCATCAATGATCAGCACGCGGCCGGACAGCGGCGCCCCCACGATCGAGCCGCCTTCACCGTGGTCCTTGGCTTCCTTGCGGTTGAACGACCAGGGGAGATTGCGGTCATGATGGGTGGCCATCGCAATGGCCGTACTCGATGCCAGCGGAATGCCCTTGTAGGCAGGGCCGAACAGAAGATCAAACGCCAGCCCGCTGCGCTGAATGGCACCGGCATAGCAGCGCCCCAGCATGGCCAGTGCCGCACCACTGTGAAAATGGCCTGCATTGAAGAAATAGGGACTGACGCGCCCCGACTTGAGAGTGAACTCGCCAAAGCGGAGCGCCTGCTCGGCAATGGCGAATTCGATGAATTCTCGCTGCTCATCGTGCATGTCGTACCCTTATTTCTTGTACCGGCTCTTTACCCAAACCTGTCAGGCTCGGGTATCATACACGCGCGAAAAACAAGGGACCATGTATGAAAATCGCCAGTATCAACGTCAATGGCATGCGCAGGGCCGTCGAGCGGGGCTTTCTCGACTGGCTGAAAGCGCAGGATGCCGACATCGTCTGCGTGCAGAACCTGAAAACCAAAAGCTTCGAGCTGGACGACTCGATCCTCTACCCCGAGGGCTATGAAGGCTATTTTCTGGATGCCGAACAGGACGACTTTGCCGGCGTAGGCATCTACTGCCGCAAGATCCCCAAGGCGATCATGTATGGTCTGGGCTTTGAGCAGTGCGACAACGAAGGTCGTTTCCTGCAGGCCGATTACGACCGCTTCAGCGTGGCCTCCTTTCTGATGCCGGAAGACCCCCACGCCAAGCAGCGCTTTATCGCGCAGTACAGCGACTATCTCAACAAGCTGCGCCGCAAGCGTCGTCAGTACATCATTGCCGGCAGCTGGTACATCGCCCACAAGACCGTCGATCTTGATCACTGGTCCGAGCACCAGAGCACGCCGGGCTTTCGCCCTGAAGAGCGCGCCTTCATGGATCAGGTCTTCGGCCCGATGGACTTTGTCGACACCTTCCGTGAGGTCGAGCGCAACGCCGGTCATCACACCTGGTGGGAAAAGCTCGACAGTGACGTGCCGCGCAAGCGTCAGGATGGCTGGCGCATGGACTATCAGATCACCGGTCCGGACATCGCCCGCACTGCCAAGCGCGCCTGGATCGATCACGAGGCCGACTTCAGCGAATTCGCCCCGCTGATTATCGAGTACGATCTGGAGCTCTGATATCGGTTGTCGATGACGGCCAGGCCGTGATCGACAGCACCTGTTTCGGTCCCTTCGCGCAACACGGCGCCGAAAGCCTTTGGCTTTCGGCGCCGTGTCGTTATGCGTCCGGCGTGGCAGACCACGCCCGGGCGTTTAGCTGACCATGCCCAGCACGTCGCGCTGACGCGCAAAGAGCTGCTCGCAGCCGTTTTCGGCCATATCCATCATGGCGTTGAGCTCACTGCGCGAGAACGATTTCTGCTCGGCGGTGCCCTGCACCTCGATGATGCCGCCATCGGCGGTCATGACCACGTTCATGTCGGTCTCGGCGCGCGAATCCTCGGCGTAGTCCAGATCCGTCACCGCCTGGCCCTTGTAGATACCGACCGATACCGCGCTGACCAGCTGCTTGAGCGGATCGGTGGTGATCTGCTTTTTGCGCTGCAGCGTCTGGAGCGCATCGACCAGCGCCACACAGCCGCCGGTAATTGACGCCGTGCGCGTACCGCCGTCGGCCTGGATCACATCGCAGTCGATGGTAATGGTGAACTCACCGAGCTTTTTCAGATCGACCGCCGCGCGCAGGCTGCGCCCGATCAGACGCTGGATTTCAACGGTACGACCGCCCTGCTTGCCACGGGCCGCTTCCCGGCCGTTGCGGGTATGCGTCGCGCGCGGCAGCATGCCGTACTCGGCGGTGATCCAGCCCTGACCCTTGCCACGCAGCCAGCGCGGCACGCCGGCTTCAACGCTTGCCGTGCACAGCACCTGGGTATCGCCAAAGGCGACCAGCACAGAGCCCTCGGCATGCTTCGTGTAGCCGCGGGTCAGGGTAATTTCACGAGTTGCCTCGGGGGCACGTCCACTGGGTCGCATGACACTCTCTCTACTGGTAAAAATGAAAACTACAAACCAAAAGGCGGGCCGGGCATCTTACACGCCTGCCTGCACGATGAACGAATCGTTTAGACTCACCCTTTATCACTTCACGCAAGGATGACCCATGGCACGCAGCATGACCGCCTTCACCCGCCAGACGCTGGATGCCGACTGGGGCAGCCTTGCGCTGGAACTGCGCTCGGTCAACCAGCGCTATCTCGATCTGCACTTTCGCCTGCCCGAGACCCTGCGCGATCTGGAAGCGCCGTTTCGCGACAGCCTGCGCGGCGCGCTCTCACGCGGCAAGATCGAATGTTCGCTGCGCTTTGAACGTGCCCGGAGCAGCGGTGACGGCCTTGATATCAATGTCGGCCACCTTGAAGTCCTGATGGAAACCCTGACCCGCCTGCGCCGCCATGCCCCGGAAGCCTCCATGCCCAGCCTGCTGGAACTGCTGGATCATCCCGGCATTGCCCGCGGCGGCGAGATCGACATGGACGCCGTGCGCGCCGCTGCGCTCAAGCTGATGTCGCAGGCACTCGAGGATTTGAACGCCGGCCGCGAACGCGAAGGCGAGCAGCTCTGCGCGCTGATCCGCGAGCGTCTGACGGGCATTCGCGCCCAGGTGGAGGAAGTGCGCGCCCACCTGCCGGCCGTGCTGGAGCGCCAGCGCAGCCAGATTCTGGAGCGTCTGGAGACCGTGAAGGCCGAGCTTGATCCCAACCGGCTGGAAGCGGAAATGGCCCTGATGGCGCAAAAGGCCGATGTCGCCGAGGAGCTTGATCGCCTCGACACCCACGTGGGCGAGGTCGAGCGTCAGTTGAATCAGAAGGGGCCCATTGGTCGCCGACTGGACTTTCTGATGCAGGAGCTCAACCGCGAAGCCAACACGCTCTCCTCCAAGGCTGCCGTCACTGATACCACTCGCTGCGCGGTGGAACTCAAGGTGCTGATCGAGCAGATGCGCGAGCAGATTCAAAATATCGAGTAACCCTTCATCACTTTCATGGCGTCGTCGGATTTTATTTTCCCGATTCGCGACGCCATTCTTCTGCTACTCCCACGCCGCCCCATCCAGCGCATCGAGTGGAATCTTCAGATAGCGCCGGCCGTTGCTCTCGGGCTCCGGCAGGCGCCCGCCAAGAATATTGACCTGCAGTGCGTGCAGGATCAGCTTCGGCATCGGTAATTCGTGATCGCGCCCTTGTCGCAGCGCGACGAATTCGGCCTCGCCACACGCCCCCACCTGATGTTTGTTGGTCTCGCGCTGCTCGCGCACGGTGCTTTCCCACTGCGGCTCGCGATCCCCCAGCATGTAGTCGTGACCGGTGAACAGCCGCGTGTCGTCCGGCAGAGCCAGAATGGCCTGGATCGAGTGCCACAGCTGGTGCGCACAGCCGCCGGGAAAGTCGGCCCGCGCAGTGCCGAAGTCCGGCTGGAAGAGCGTGTCGTGCACGAAGGCGGCATCGCCGATCACGCAGGTGATGGATGCCAGCGTATGGCCCGGCGAGTGCATGACGCGCGCCTCAAGATCACCCACCCGGAAGGTGTCGCCGTCGTCAAAAAGACGATCCCACTGGCTGCCGTCATCGCTTAACTCCGGCCAGTGATAAATCTCCTTCCACATCGCCTGCACCCTTGTGACCGCCCGGCCAATGGCGGTCGGCGCACCGGTTTTCTCATGCAGGTAGCGCGCCGCACTGAAATGATCGGCGTGCGGGTGCGTGTCCAGAATCCACTCGACCTCGAGCCCTTCCTGTTCGATGTATTCAAGCAGCGCATCGGCCTGCAGCGTGGCGGTGCCGCCGGCCTTTTCATCGAAATCGAGCACCGGATCGATGATCACGCAGCGCCGCGTGGCGGGATCAATCACCACGTACTGAATGCTGAAGGTGCGGGGATCGAAAAAGCCGGCCACATCGGGGCGGGCGCGCTCGGCATCTCCCGGGGAGAGGGCAAAGGTCTTCATGGTGACTCCTTGCTGGGCAACGCTTCCAGTCTAGCGCCCTTTTCCATCGCTCTGCTCTGCGCTGACTTCAGAAACGAGTGCTACCCTGCCTGGATTCCCGCTACCGGAGCCCGGGCCATGACCACCGCTCGCCCTTTTGATCAGCGCCCTTGCCTTCAGATCCTGTTTGGCCTGGCAATGTTTGCCGTCTATCTCGCCAGCCAGTTTTCAAGCGTATGGGTGCTGCAGCATGTCCTGAGTGATGCCGCGTTTGCCGCGCTCATTCAGGGCTACGGCTTTGCGGTGATTCTCGCGCCGTCACTGCTGCTGATGCTGGCAGGCTTTTGGGCGTGGCGGCGCTGGTTTTCCTCCGAGCCCCGGCTTCTCGGGCGCTTCACGGGAGGCGATGTTGCCCGCGGCATTGGTCTGGTGCTGCTGGTGCAGGGGCTGGCGGCAGCAATCAGCGTCTGGCTGGACATGGCACCCGAGGCGTTCATGGCATCGCTTTATGACGGCAGGAGCCTGCTCCAGAACGTGATCATGGCAGCCTGCGTGCTGGTCTGGGCGCCCATCATCGAGGAGCTGGCCTTTCGCCACTTCCTGATGGCGAGAGTCGATCACCAGACGCGTGGCTGGCGCGTGGCGCTTTTGATCGTGTTCAGCGCGCTGTGTTTCGCCGGGCTGCACATGATCCAGTACCACCACCTGCTCACGTTTGTGGCGCTTTTTGGCTGGGGACTGGTGCTGGGCTATTACCGCTGGCGCACCAAAGGACTTTTGCTGCCGATGCTGCTGCATGCGCTGGTTTCAGGCATTGGGCTTGTCGGGGCGCTTTTTTGACCTCCATGTGCCTTTTGCCACGCTCTTCGACCTTGGTCCTGGAACCGCCATCGGTTGCCGATCTGTGCTAACGCCTGCGTTCGACGAGACGCACCATGCGGGACATCGCATTGGAAAGAACTCGCCGAGGGCCGCACGATGGACCACAACACCAGAATCGATTTCATCTATCTGTCCGAGCAGGACATGATCCGCGCAGGTGTCACCGACATGGCCGCCTGCGTCGATACCATGGAAGAGGTCTTTCACCTGCTGCACATCGGTGACTACCGCATGGCCGGCCCCAACAATGACTCGCACGGCGCGATGATCATGTTTCCCCAGGAGTCGCCGTTTCCCACCATGCCAAAGCCCACCGCGGATCGTCGCATGATGGCGATGCCGGCCTATCTGGGCGGCAGCTTCTGCACTTCCGGGGTGAAGTGGTACGGCTCCAACATCGCCAACAAGGAAAAGGGGCTGCCCCGCTCCATTTTGATGTTCACGCTCACCGACCCGGACACTGCCGCGCCGCTGGCCTACATGTCGGCCAACCTGCTGTCGGCCTACCGCACCGGCGCGGTGCCGGGCGTCGGCGCCCGCCACCTGGCGCGCAAGGACTCCCGCGTTATCGGTCTTCTGGGACCGGGCGTGATGGGCCGCACGAGCGTGGCGGCGTTTATGGCCGTCTGTCCGCAGATTGACACCCTCAAGGTCAAGGGCCGCAGCGGCGAAAACCTCAGCGTCTTTCTGAACTGGATAGAAGAGCACTATCCGCAGATCACCAATGTCGAGGTGGTCGACAGTGTCGAAGCCGTGGTGCGCGATTCAGACATCGTGACCTACTGCGCTTCCGGCGAAGTCGGCGACCCCTCGCAGTATCCGCTGGTCAAGCGTGAGTGGGTCAAGCCCGGCGCCTTTCTGGCCATGCCCGCGCCGTGCAACTTCGATGAAGGCATGGAGGCGAGTGATGTTCGCAAGGTGCTCGACGACACCGGCCTCTATGAAGCCTGGTACGAGGAAGTGCCCAAGCCCGCCCACAACTGTATTCCGCTGGTCGGCGTGAAGTTCATGGACATGATTCACGCCGGCACCCTCAAGGCCGAGGATCTCGAGGACCTGGGCGCCATCGTCTCCGGTGACAGCCCGGGGCGTCAAAGCGATGACGAGATCATCATGATGTCGGTCGGCGGCATGCCGGTCGAGGACGTCGCCTGGGCCACGGTCGTCTACCGCCGGGCCGTGGAAGAGGGCATCGGCGTCAGGCTCAACCTGTGGGATGAACCAGTACTGCGATAACGAGCAGCGTCTTCTTCGGCAGGCGCCCCGTTTACGGGCGCCCGCCCTTTCATCGACTTTTAATGCGAGCACTCTGCAATGACCAGGATTACAAAGGTAAAGACAGGTTCAAAATTCGAGGAACACGCCAGCTATTCCCGCGTGGTGGCCGTCGACAACTGGATCCTTGTTTCCAACACGGCCGGTCGCAACCCGGACACCAAGGAGATTCCGGAGGATGTCAGCGAGCAGCTCAAGCAGGTGTTTGCCAACATCGAGCGCGGCCTTGCCGCCGTCGACAGCAGTCTGGCCGACGTGGTATCCGCAAGGATCTTCATCCAGAACCCGGCCGATACCGAGACCGTCATGACGCTGTTTGGCGAGACGATGCGCGGCGTTGATCCGGTCATCACCGTCACCTGCCCGCCGCTGGGCTCGGAGGTCTACAAGGTCGAGCTGGAAGTGACCGCCTACCGCGGCGCCGGCAGCGCCGAGGTTCAAAGGATCGACACCTCCTCGCAGTAAGGCCCCGCCGGGGTTGCTACTCAAGCGTTTGACAGGCGACCGGCATCGACCGGTCGCCCCTGGTTTGCTGACCCACCGATCAGGACACTTTCATGGCACCGACCATCGCATCCGTTGACACCTCCAGGGACTTTCCCGCCTCGACCACCGTGGTCATCATCGGGGGCGGCATTATCGGTCTGACCGCCGCGCTGACCCTTGCCGAACGCGGCGTGCCGGTCGTCGTGCTGGAAAAGGGCCGCCTGGCCGGGGAGCAGTCCTCCCGTAATCTGGGCTGGATTCGCAAGACCAGCCGTCACGGCGAGGATGTGCCCCTGGCGCTGGCTGCCGACCGGCTGTGGGCCAACATGGCAGAGCGGACCGGCAGCGATGTCGGCTATCGCCCGTCGGGCATCATGTTTTTATCGCGCACGCCCGAACAGCTCGCCGTGCACGAAAGCTGGCTCAAGTCGGTATCGGACCTGTCGCTGGACTCAAGGCTCATGAGCGCCCGCGATATCGACCAACACGCCCCCGGCGGCCGCGGCCAGTGGGCCGGCGGTATCCTCACCGCCTCCGATGGCTATGCCGAGCCGACACTGGCTTCCAGCGCCATCGCCCGGGCTGCCATCGCCCGTGGCGCGGTCATCGTCGAGCACTGCGCAGTGCGCAACCTGGTGCGCACCGGCGGCCGAGTCAGCGGCGTGGTGACCGAGCGCGGCGAGATCAGCTGTGACCAGGTGCTGCTGGCCGGCGGTCTGTGGTCACGCCGTTTTCTGGGCAACATTGGCATTTCGCTGCCGACGCTGCCGCTGATTTTATCGGTGTTTCGTACCCATTCCATGAAAGGCCCGACCGACAGCGCCGTGGGCGGACCGGACTTCTCCTTTCGAAAGCACAGGGATGGCGGTTTCATCGTGACCCAGCGCGGCGCACTGGATGCCCCGCTGACGTTTGATCACCTGCTGGTCGGTTCGAAATACCTGAGTTCGCTGCGCTCGCAATGGGGGCTTTTGAAGATGTCGCTGGGCAAGCACTTCTGGCGGGATCTCGCGCTCTCCCGGCGCTGGAAGCAGGGCCGCTCACCCTTTGAGCGCGTGCGTACCATGGACCCGCCGGTCAACGAAAAATTCAACAATGATGCCCTGCGCAATCTGGCAACCGCCTGGCCGGTGTTTGAAAACGCCACCATCGAACAGTCCTGGGCGGGCATGTTCGATGTCACACCTGACTCCAATCCGGTGATCGATGCCGTACCCGGCGTGCCGGGGCTGACGCTGGCGACCGGCTTCTCCGGGCACGGCTTTGGTACCTCGCCGGCTGCCGGCCAGCTGGCGGCGGATCTGGTCATGAACGAGGCGCCGATCATCAGCCCGACACCCTACCGATTCGGCCGGTTCTAGCTCGGGTATGGCAGATCTACGCCACACACTGCCGATCGGGTTCAAGAATCCGTGCCCGGGTTGTGGAGGGCGGTTCATGAAACAGCCGACGATACTCGCGGCAGAAGTAGCTCTGATGGAAAAAGCCCTGGGCGGCGGCGGCGTCCGCCAGCGCCTGGGTCGGGTTCTGCAGGAGACTGCGGCGCACGGCATTGAGCCGCAATGCGCGCAGATAGGTCACCGGGGACTGGCCGACCTCACTCTGGAAGCTGTACTGAAGGGTACGTCTGGAGATTCTGAGCTGGTGGCACAGCGCCATCAGCGAGGGCGGGTCATCGGGGCGGCTGCGAATCAGCGCCTGACAGCGATCAACGATGTAGCGCCGGGTTCGGTAGCTGGCGACGTCCGGCTCACCGACGAGCGTCGCGCTGCCCAGCAGCAGCTCGATGCTCTCCTCGAGCTGGCGCATCAGTGACTGCTGCAGGGCCTGTGACATCGGCTCGCGGTCCGGACGCTGGCGCAGATAATCGGTCATCAACTGCCACTGCCCGCGGGCCTGGTTCAAAAGTGCTGCAGGCACATCAAGGCGGCGCAGACGATGTTCATCGCGGCCGAGCCACTCATGGCGGCTTCGATCGATGGACACCACCAGCAGATCGTAGTTCGACGGCGCCACGCTCCAGAACTGATCGCAGCGCGGCAGGACGGTCACGGTATCGGTGCCGAACAGGCTCGTGCTCGACCAGCGAATGGGCGTGACCAGATGCCACTGGGACTCGGGAAAATGCATGCGCTGGTGCAGACCCAGATTGGCACTTTCGCGAAAAAGGCGTACCTCACGGCTGGAAACGTCCACGATCTCACCCGAAAACACGCCGGCCTCGATCTGGCTTGACTCCTGCTGCCAGCCTTCCAGCCGCCGGGCATGTTCGGCGGCATCAAGACAGTGATGCAGTGTAATGCTCATCAATGACTCCTTCGGGCGCACTACCCGCGGTCATGGCATGTTGTTTGCACTATTGCACAAGCGCTGCGCTGGATCAGGGCATGCTTGACCAATGGATGGTGGTGACAGCGCTCTTTTTTCTTTAGAGTCATTCCAACCATTAAAATGTTAATGATTATGGTGACCCAATGCTAACCACGAATGCAACCTCACTGCCGTTCGATGTCTGGCTTGGCGCCCTGCGGCAAACATGCGGCCAGTTCGACTCGATTCCCCGGGATCGCCGCAGCTTCCAAGGCAGCGTCTCAAGACGCGCCAATGGCGGCATCGAGATTGCCAATATCGTCACGAACGCCGAAAGGATTACCAGCAGCCATACCCAGCGTCGCAATGAAGACCGCTTCTGTTTTCTTGTTGTTCAGAAGCAGGGCCATGCCACGCTGGTGCAAAACGACACCGCCATCACGCTGCGCCCGGGAGAAATGGCGCTGATGGACTCCGTCATGGCCTGTGACATCATTCCTCACGGCCTGATCGAGCACGATTCACTCCATCTGACGCGCAGCGACGTGGCCGGGCGCTTCGGCAACACGGCCATTCCCTTCATGAAGATCACGGCCGACTGCGCCAGCAGTCAGATCCTGCAGCTGATCGTCAATCGGATGGTGACCGAGCCGCTGGCGGCGGCAGAGGAGAAAGAGCGGGGGATTCTGGAGTCACTGGTGGCCCTGCTGCCGGCCATTCATCAGCATCAGACGATGTCACCGGCGTTCATGGAACAGGCCGACGGCACGCTGTTCATCTGCGTTCAGCAGTTCATTGACCAGCATCTGCAGGAAGACGGCATCAGTCCGGAGCGTCTGGCCAGTGCCTTTCACATGTCGGTGCGACAGCTCTACCGCCTGTTCGAGCAGCACGGCGAGACGGTGTGTCGCTACGTGCAGCGCCGCCGGCTGGCGCGCTGCGCCGAAGAGCTGGCCAGCCCGATTCTGAGCCGGCGCTCGATTACGCAGATTGCCTACAAGTGGGGCTTTACCGACTCGGCGCATTTCAGCCGCTCTTTCAAGCGCGAGTTTTCAAGCTCGCCGCGCGAGTATCGTCGCACCCGGCTTGAGCACGCTGCCTGACCCGGAGGCGACATGCTGCCTGCGCTACAGACGTGATCCGAACGACGCGTTGATCTGACAACCGTGACCGGCCGCTCACCCTCGAGCGGCCGGTGCGTGTCATCCATCAGTAGGCGATGCACACCGACTTGAGCTCGGTGTAGGCGTTGACCGCTTCAGGGCCGAACTCCTTGCCAAGCCCGGACATCTTGAGACCGCCAAACGGCATGGCCGGATCAAGCGTTACGTGGGTATTGACCCATACGGTGCCGGCCTCGATACGCGGCGTCAGGGCCATGGCCTTTGACAGATTGTTGGTCCAGAGACTGGCCGCCAGCCCCAGGTCACTGTCATTGACCATGCGCAGCGCTTCTTCCTCGTCATCAAACGGAATGACGGTCAGCACCGGCCCGAAGACCTCTTCGCGCGCAACTTCCATATCGTGATGGGCGCCGCTGATGATGGCCGGCGACACATAGAAGCCTTCCGTGGGCACGTCGTTGCCCACATGAATGGTGGCACCCTGCTCGCGCGCCCGATCGAGATAGCCGCGCACGCTGTCCTGCTGGCGTTTGGAAACCAGCGGATTGACCTGCGCCTGCGGGTCCATGCCGGGGCCGGCCTGCATGGTGTCCACAGCCTGGGCCAGCCGCTCGCAGAAGGCGTCATGAAGGCTGCGATGCACATAAAAGCGCGAGGCTGCCGCGCACACCTGCCCCTGATTGAACAGCCCGCCCATCAGCGCGCCATTGACGGCCTTTTCAACGTCGGCATCTTCCAGCACCAGCATCGGGTTCTTGCCGCCCAGCTCCAGCGAGAAGTGCGCCATGTGCTCCACGGCGGCGTGGCCGACCTGCTTGCCGACCGCGGTGCTGCCGGTGAAGGTGACCTTTTTGACGTCCGGATGCTCGGCCAGACGCGTACCGACCACCGAGCCCGAACCCAGTACCACGTTGAACACGCCCTTCGGCACACCGGCTTCCAGCGCCAGCTCCGCCAGACGCAGCACGCTCAAGGGCGTTTCCGAGGCGGGCTTCAATACCACCGTGCAGCCCGCCGCCAGCGCCGGCACCAGCTTCCACAGCGCAATCATCATCGGGAAGTTCCACGGCACAATGGCCCCTACCACGCCCAGCGGCTGGCGCAGGGTGTAGACATTGAACCTTGCGCCTTCCGGCATGCCGATGGAAACGTCGCGGGTGTTGCCCTCGAGCTTGGTGGTCCAGCCGGCCATGTAGCGGATGAAATCGATTGAAAAGCCCACGTCAACGCCGCGGGCGAGGTTGATCGACTTGCCCTGGTTGAGGGTTTCGATCTGGGCCAACTCTTCGGCGTGCGCCTCGACCAGATCGGCAAAGCGCAGCAGGATGCGCTCGCGTGCGGCCGGCGTCAGTCCGGACCAGCGGCCATCCTCGAAGCTCTCCTTGGTCAGCGCAATCGCCCGGTCGGCCAGGGCGCGATCCCCTTCACGCAGCGTGGTCAGCGCCTGACCGCTGGAAGGGTCCAGCACGTCAAAGGGCTTGCCTTCTTCGAGAAAGGTGCCGTCGATGAACGAGCCGGTGGCCCGCTTGAAGAAATCCTGCACGCCCTGGGCGGTGGTGGTCTGACTCATGACAATCTCCTGCGCATACGCAGATTCAGTGAAAGCGGCGCCAGCGGGGCCGCATGACATGCATGGGCCCAGACTAGGGGGCCAACAGAGGTAGTGCTTGCCCTGCTCTGCCACACACATGACGCTGGCTGCCGAGTGCTAGAAATTGAAGCCGACCATCAGCTGGGTGTAGTAGTTCGTACCGCTGTCGCCGAGCTGTGAACCGCCGCTTTCCACCGACTCATCCGGCTTGTAGCGACCCAGCAGCGGCATCAGCCACCATTGATCGGTGATGTCCCAGTGGGCGTAGATATCGATCTCGTTGCCATCAAGCCTTGGCCCACGGTCGGCATTGATGGTGTCAAAGCGATACGCCATGAGCCCAAGGCTCAGCTGTTCAGCCGGCTTGAGCGTCAGCGTGACCTGGTGAACGCGGGCATTGCTTGCAAAGGGGCCGGCGTAGTTGGCCGCCACCTCGCCCTGGAACCAGGTGCCGAGTGCGCGACCGTTGCCGTAGAACAGCGGGTCATAGCCGTCGGAGAAGCGGCTGAAGCGATAGCTTACGTAGGGTGACCAGGCCAGCTCGTCAAACGTCCAGCCGGCTTCCAGATACCAGGCGTTTTCGCTGTCGTCGTTGCCCTTGTTCTGCCAGGCGTACTGACCGGACAGAAACAGGTTCTCGACCCCGGCATTGCCGTGACCGTAGACGCTATAGACCCTAGTGTTCTCGCGGTCGGGGTAGAGAAACGCGTAATCGCTGTCGGTGTTGAGCACCTTGAGATATGTCGCCCCGAGCGTGTTGTCGCCGTCGACGTGCTCCAGCGTACCCACTGCCATCTCGGGGCGGGCCTGGGCCCGATTGTCGGACTTCAGCCACATCAGATCGCCCCGCCAGCCCTGGTCGCCACCGAGTCGAATCACGGCAGTATTGTCAAAGGACTGCCGTGCGGCCAGATAGTAGGCACCGCCGCGGTCAAGGGCGCCATCCAGCACGCCCTGGCCGAAGTTGAGCGAATCGCCGGAGATCAAAAAGCCGTCACCGGCCTGAATGTACTGACGACCAAAGGAGATATCGATACCATCATGTCCCAGCGCCGGCACCAGATCGCCGGACTTCCAGCCGGCAAACAGATTCTCGATGTGTGTCGTGCGCTCATCGCCGGTGGTAAAGCCGCCCGCATCTCCCTGCCCCCAGGTGGCGCTGGAGGTCCAGGCCACGTTGCCATAGATCGACCCCTGGGTCGGTGACAGCGTGTGGATCGCTTCCAGGCCGTACTTGACGAACCCTTCCTGCCAGTCCCGCCCGCCGGCCTCGGCCGTTTCCGTCTGGGCATAACCCTTCTGGCTGTGAAAGGCGCCAGCCACGCCGTTGACGTTGAGATTGACGGTGGTGTCCGCCGTTTTATAAAGCTCGAGTGCCGAAGCGCTGCCACACATCGACAGCGTCAGGGCAGTGCCGGCGGCCAGCCGCGGCAGGAGGGGGCTGTAGCGTGAGTTGATCATGGGTCAGTCATCCCTTGTTGTTGTGACGCCTGTTGTTGTGACGCCTGTTGTTATGAGGCCTGGTGCTGTGACGCGTGCTGTTGTGATGGCTGGAGCGCCGGACTTCTGATGACAGGCTAGCGAGCAGCCATGTCCTGCTCTTGTCTGGCGCTGACGAAAATTGGCCCCCGGCTGCCGTCAATTGCCTTCGGCATTAAAAAACCGGCGCAGGGCCGGTCGACATGAAGATCAAGGGAAAGGAAGATCAGTGGCGCAGATGTTCGGGGCTGATGGGCTACCCCAGCCACACCAGCGACAGCGCCGGTACAAAAACGATAATGGCGATGCGTACCATGTCGGCACCGAGAAACGGCACGATGCCGCGACTGACCGTGGCCAGCGACGTGTTGTGGCTGTATTTCTGCACGATGAAAAGATTCATTCCCATTGGCGGGGTAATCAGCCCGATCTCCACCACCATCAGCGCCACGATCCCGAACCAGATCGCCTTTTCCGGCCCGGTCAGGCCGAAAAGCTCCAGCTGCATGATGATGGGAAAGAAGATCGGGATGGTCAGCAGAATCATCGACAGCGAATCCATCATGCAGCCCAGCACCAGATAGATCACAAGAATCACCAGCAGCACCGCCAGCGGCGTCAGACCACTGCCCAGTACCCAGTCGGCAAGCGCTGCCGGCATCTGCCCCAGCGCCAGCCCGCTGTTCAAAAGATCGGCACCGATCACCACCAGATAGATCATGGCGCTCGCCTCCGCCGTCCCCACCAGGCTTTTATAGAGCCCGGCCCCGCGCATGCCGCGCCACACGGCATAGACCCCGCAGGCCGCGGCCCCGAGCGAGGCCGCCTCGGTCAGGTTTGCCCAGCCGCCGTAGAGCCCGAAGATCACAGTGACAAAGATCACCAGCACCGGGGCGATCTCGCGCAGACTGGCCCGTCGCTCGGACCACGAATAGCGTGGCGAGGCTTCGATGCTGCTCATGGTGCGCACCGCCAGCAGACGGATCACCGCAAAATAGCCTGCCACCGCCAGCAGCCCCGGCAGCACCGCGGCCAGAAACAGGGTCGCAATCGAGGTCTGCGTCAGTACGGCGTAGACGATCAGGGGTACCGATGGCGGAATCAGGATGCCCAGCGTGCCCGCTGCGGCAATGGTGCCGGTCGCCAGGCGTTTGCTGTAGCGATGGCGCTCGAGTTCGGGCAGCGCCACCTGACTCATGGTGGTGGCGGTGGCCAGCGACGAGCCGCAGATGGCGCCAAAGCCGGCACAGGCACCGGCCGCCGACATCGCAAGTCCGCCCCGCCAGTGGCCGATCCATCTGGCGCTGGCCTGAAAGAGCGTCGAGGAGAGCCCGCCGTGGATCGCGAACTGCCCCATCAGCACGAAGATGGGAATCACGGCCAGGTCATAGCTTGAAAAGCGCGCGTAGACCAGGTTGTTGAGGGTATACAGCAGCGCGTGCATATCGCCGCCATAGACCAGCAGATAACACAGGGCACCGGCCAGCAGCATGCCCACGCCCACATGTAGACGACACCCCAGCAGCACCAGCATGGCCCCAAGGGCCACCGCCCCCATTGCGAGTCCGTCCATTAAAATCCCTCCTCTTCGATCATGGCGGGCACCTCGTCATGGGTGAGTCGATACACGCCCTGATAGAGCGCACAAAGCCCCATCAGGGCGATGCCGGGCAGCATGGCCATCTGAAAGAGCCCCTCGCTCAGACCAAGCTGCACGCTCTGGGCGTCATATGTGAGGCTATCCATCGCCAGCATGGCCGTGCGCCAGGTCAGCAGCGCACAGATCACGGCCAGCGTCAGATGCGAGAGCGACAGCAGGATGCGATTGGCGCCTTGCGGCAGGAAGGTGGCGATAATATCGACGCGGATGTGGCGGTCGTTGATTTCACACAGCGGCAGAAAACAGGCCACCGCCACGGCCATGGTCATCTGCAAAAGCTCCATGTCGCCCGTGATGGGCGTCGTCCAGAGCCGCCGACCCAGCATTGAGGCCAGCGACAGGGCGATGGCCGCCAGCAGCAGAACGCCCCCTATCAGCGCCAGCCCGGCGGCCAGCCGCTGCAGCAGTGTCTTCATGGTGTCGCTCTCCTGGAAATGTTCTGCCCGGCCGGCGCCGACGTCTGATGCAGCGCCGGGGCCATTGACTCGACCATCGCCTCAAGCGAGCGCACCAGCGCCGCGCGATCGACGCCCCGCTCGCGCGAGGCCATCCACGCCTCGGTAACGCCCCTGGAGGCGTCACGCATGGCGCGGTAGGCGTCATCATCAAGGGCAATGACGGTGTGGTCGGGATCACTTTCAAGGCGTTTTCTGACCGGCGCGATGGCATCATCCCAGGCCTTGCCAAAGCGTCGCGACAGGGCCTCGCCGCTGAGGCTGTCCAGCGCCTGACGCGCCTTGTCGGGCAGGCGCGCATAGCTTTCCCTGTTCATCAAAAAGGCAAGCACGGTCACGGTCGGGGTGGCCTGATGCGCGTTCGATTCGGTGTGATAGTGGGTGACCTCATCAAGCTTGGTCGGCGGCACGACCTCCCAGCCGGCCGAGGCACCGTCGATGACGCCCTTGGCGAGCGTGTCAGCAATCTGGGCCGGCGGCATGCTCACTGCCGAGGCGCCCAGCGAATCGATCAGTCGTGCGGCCATGCGCGTCGGGGCACGCAGCTTTAGCCCTGTCATGTCGTCCATGCCGTGAAGGGCGGTATGGCGCGTATGAAACACGGCGCCGCCGTCGCTCTGGATGGCCAGCAGGTGGTAGTCGTCAAAATCCGCCCGCGCCGGCCCCTGACTGAAGGCCCACGCAATGCGGCTGCCTTCCACGCCGCCGGCCGGCAGCATGAAGGGCAGCTCCAGTGCCTCGCTTCTGGGAAAGCGTCCGGCGGAATAGCCAAGCGCCGTCCAGGCAATGTCCACCACGCCGTTGCGCACCATGTCGGGCAGCTGGGAAGGAATGCCGCCAAGCTGCATCGAGGGGTAGATCTGACAGCGAATCTCATGATCGGAGCGCGCCTCAAGCTCGTCACACCAGGGATCGAGCACCCGTCGCTGCACGTTGGCCACTGCCGGCAGAAAATGGGCGATGCGCAGCGTGGTCATCGCCGGCGCAGGCGTACTGATCAAAAAACCGGCCAGGCAGAGCAGTGCTGCCAGTGCCGGTCGATATATCGCAAGGCCCACCCTGTTCATGGTCGTGATCCCGCTGCTGTCCCAAGGAGCGGCCATGTTATTACAATCATTAATACATTAATGATTAGACGTTGTTATAAGGCATTGTCATCACACCATGTCGACTCAGGCCGGCATGGACGCCTCCTCGGCAAGCAGGGCCAGCACGCCTTCCGCCCAGTCCAGCGCGACATCGGAGGCGGCAAGCGAACCGCTGGCGTCGTGACGACCGAACTCGCCGATGCGCGTTGCCCCACAGGCCGTCAGCGCCTCGGTCAGCAGTTCACCGCCGCGAAAAAAGGTTCGCGCATAGCTGCTGTCTCCCAGTCCAAAACTGGCAAAGCGAATGCCGGAGAGATCCGGGGCGTCGTCGCGCAGCGCCTGATAGAAGTCGCGCGCGCTGCCTGGTACTTCACCGTCGCCGTAGGTCGAGCAGACGATGAGATAGAACCGCTCGGGGTCGAGCGCTCCAGGATCAATGCCATCCAGATCCGACACCGCCACCTCACAGCGCCCGTCCAGCGCCTGCTCGAGCTCTTCGGCCACCAGCTCGGCGTTGCCGGACTCGGTGCCAAACAAAATGCTGACCGAAAGATCTTCCGGGATATCGCCGTGCCCTGCGCCGCCGCGGGTTTCGCGCTCGATGTTCAACGAGTTGTCGCGTGCTGATTCAAGCAGGGCCTTGAGCGTGCACAGCTTGGTGCGCACCCGGCCGGAGGCGGCCCTGGTGCACTCCACATGATCAATGCGCCGCCAGCCGTCGATGTCGGTGGCCTCAGGGTGTGGCGCCAGCCCCTGGCGGGTACAGCGCACGTCACCACTGGCGATATCAGCGCCGAGCACGCCGGCCAGGGCCCGCGCATCGGTGCGCTGATCGGGAATCGTGCCGCGGGCGCCGCGGCGCAGCCACCCGGCCAGATAGAGCCCGGCCTCGACCCGTCCGTTCTCGGCAGCATCCGGCAGCTCGGCCAGCGCTCTGGAGATGGCATCGCCCTTATCGGGCACAAAGCCGATGGCGGTAATGACCGAGTCCACCTCGAGCGAGAAGGTCTCGCCGCCGTGACGCAGCACCATGCCTTCGACTCGCCTCTGTCCGTCGATGCGCTCGGGTACCGCCTCGAACCACCACTCGACGGTCATGTGAGCTCTGCCGTCAACCTCGACGCTGCCCGCCCCTGGCAGGGTACGCAGCGCGTCCAGCCGCGCATCCTTGCCTTCCGGCACACGTTCCAGGTCAACGCCGTGGAGGCGGTGTTCGATGTTTGAAAAGCGGCCCAGCTCGCGAATCATTACCGGATCAAAGCGGGCCTTCTCGGCACTCGAGCGCCCGATGACATGAAGCGTGTCGATCTCGCGGGTCAGTGCGCCATGCACGGCATCATCAATGTCGCTGCCCTCGAGATCGCAAGAGCGGATCGACAGCAGCCGCAGTACATCGATGGCCACGTTGCCCTGGCCGACGATCGCCACGCGCCGGCCCAGCGTCGGGGTGTCGGTCTCGTCCGGATGACCATTGAGTCGGCGGGTAATGCCGCCTGCTCCGAACACCCCGGCAAGCCGCTCGCCTGCAATATCGAGTCGGCGATCGGCACACATGCCGCAGGCGAGCACCACGGCGTCGTAGTTCGCGCGCAGTTCCTCAAATGAGACCTGATCGCCGATGGTGGTGTTGCCGACAAAGCGCACGTTTGGCGAATCAAACAGGCGATCGAACTGGCGCGATACGGCCTTGGTGCCCTGGTGATCGCCGGCCACGCCGTAGCGCAAAAGCCCATAGGGCACCGGCAGGCGGTCAACAAGATCGATATGGGCCCCTGGCATGCGGCGCTGAATCTCTTTGGCCGTGAAACAGCCCGCCGGCCCCGAACCCACGATGGCCACATGCGGGGCGGCCTCGCGCTCGGACGCGGCGGCCGGGTTGCTGACGGGGACGGAGGTCGCACTGCCCTCAAGCGGGCGGACATCACGCCAGGTGACCGGCAGCGACAGCATGCCGCGAAATACCCAGCCGCCGACGGTGGGTGTTTGATCGGGATGGATCTCGAGCCCCTCGAGATGATTGAACAAAAGCGGCATCGCCACGTCGGCGACTTCCGCCCGTGCCGCCCGCGCGCCCAGACACACATGGGTGCCCTTGCTGAAGGCCAGGTGCGGCTTGACCTCCCGGTGAATGTCAAACTCGTCCGGTCGCTCCCAGATCGACTCGTCGCGGTTGGCCGAGAGAATGCAGATGCCCAGCCGCGCACCCCTTGGCAGCTCAACGCCGGCCAGCACGGTCTTTTTGGTCGTCTGGCGCGAGTAGAGCCCGATCGGCGCAATCCAGCGAATGGTTTCATCAAACACCGTCGACCACAGGCTCGGGTCGCGCTCGACCGCCCGACGCTGGTCGGGGTGGGTCAGCATCGCCCAGGCGGCCACACCGAGCGCGTCGCGGGGCTCGTTGAGACCGCCGCCGATGCTCATCTTGATGTTGGCGCGAATCTTTTCGATCGGCATCTGCTCCTCGGGCGAGGAGAGCAGCGACGAGATCAGGGAGTGGTCACGATGATGCAGATGCCACTCGAGCATCTCGTCCAGGGCGACATCCACCTCATCAAACGAGCGCTTGCCGGCCGCCCACACTGCCGGGTCTTCAGCATAGTTGCCGGTGGCATCGATCAGCGTCTGCGACCAGCGCTGCAGATCCTGGGCCGAGGCGTTGTAGAGCCCGAGCAGCGATTTGAGACACTCCGCGGCGAAAGGCGCCGAAAAGTCCCAGATCAGATCCGCCCCCGGGCCCTTGTCGATGAGAAAGGCCAGCTGCTCGCGGCCCTTTTCATGGAAGGTCCGGGTCCAGACATTTTTCACCGCGTTGGGCTTGAACACGCTCTGCCACTGGCGCCGTTCGCGGTAGTGCTCCGGGTCGTCGCGACGCAGCATCGAATGCCCCATGGCGCGAATCTGAAGCGAATCCGTTTCGTTGGCCGAGAAGGTGTCCTGATCGTGCTCGGTGGCAATCACCGCATCATAGCTGGTGATCAGGTAACGATTGACGCTGGGCACCCAGTGGACGCCACCCTCGCGACGAAGGCGCTGATAGATCGGGTACGGGTCTTCGTACAGCGTTTTGATATCGACCCAGTCCGCCACCGGAGCGGAGCGGGCGTTCAGCGGCTTGTTCATGCAACCTCCACGAGGCAATGGCAAAAGGGTATGCGCTTCGTAGGTGCCAGCGCCTGAAATACTCGCGGGTCCACTCATGCGGCGGCAGAGGGACTTCAGCGCCTCCACCAATCGATCATGGCCCAGGCTATCGTTTCATTAACAAGTGAACAATTCGACCTTGTATATATGGGTTCCTGAACAGCTCGGGATTGCATTTTTCATGACCAGGCAGGCGCCACGAGAGTGTGTCACCGGCCTGAACCTTTCAGGAGATTTCACCCCATTGCAGGGCGCTGTCATGACAAAACGGCATGCCGGGTCTCAGGCCTGAAGACGCCGGAAGAAGTCTCCCAGCCGACCGGTATCCTCAAGTGGCAGCACATCGGCCACGTACTGGTCGGGACGCACCACCACCACCGCGCCGTGACGGTCGATGCCGCGGACAACAAAAATGTCCTCATCGGGCGCCACGCCAAACACGTTTTCGAGATCCTGCAGTGCAAACGGCCCCACCGTCGGGATAAACACACGCGGCACCTGCATGATTGCCACGTCCTCATGGCGCTGCTGGTAGATCACCCTGATATCGAACCAGTCGACCCATGCACCGCCCGGTAGCGTGGCATTAAGCGGAGAGTCGCTGGAGCGCGCCAGCCACTCGGCCAGCCGCTGTGTCGCCGACGACTCGCCGGCAAAGGCGGCATCGGCAAACACATAAAGACGCCACCGCCCGTCAGCGCGGGCCTGATGGCCGAGCTGCAGCGGGTTACCGTCACACACCCGCGAGACCCACGCCGACTTGAAGCGCTTGCCGACCGGGAAGCCGGTGGCCAGTGCCTGATGCGCGGCGTCGTTGGTAATCATGGAAGGGGCGTATTCGGTCATGAAGCCCGCCGGAAACTCGATGGTGCGGGTATAGAACGCCTCCAGCTCGCCCGGGTCCTCGAACTCTTCCGGTCGTTTGGCCATCATCGTCGACCACTGTTTATCGAAATCGATCAGGTTTCGGGCCACCACCTGGCGCTCGGCGGAATAGGTCGACAGCAGACTCGCCGGACTGCGACCGGAGAGCACGTAGCCGAGCTTCCAGCCCAGATTGAAGCCGTCCTGCATCGACACGTTCATGCCCTGGCCGGCCTTGGCACTATGGGTATGGCAGGCATCCCCGGTAATGAATACCCGCGGCAGACGCCCGGAGTCCGGGTCCTCGACATCATCGAAACGGTCGGTGAGCCGGTGGCCCACCTCATAGACGCTGTGCCAGGCGACGTTTTTAACGTCGAGGGTGTAGGGCGACAGGATCTCGTTGGCCTTTTTGATGATCGCCTCGATGGGCGTATGACGCACGGCGCTGCTGCCGTCGGCCGGCACCTCGCCCAGATCAACATACATGCGAAACAGATGCCCGCCCTCGCGCGGGATCAGCAGAATGCTGCCGCCCGAGCGGGACTGAATGGCGCATTTGGTGCGAATGTCGGGAAAATCGGTGACGGCCAGCACGTCCATCACACCCCAGGCGTGGTTGGCCTGATCGCCGGCCAGTCTGCAGCCGATGGCGCTGCGCACGCCGCTGCGCGCGCCGTCACAGCCGACCACATAGCGGGCACGCACGGTGCGCTCGGTGCCTTCTTCAGGACCGGCGACCGCGCGAAGCGACACGCTGAGGGGGAAGGGCTGCGTATCGTCTCTCTCGAGCCCCTTAAACTCATGGCCGAAGTCGGGCTTGATGCGCGCCGGGCCGTTGAGTGCTGATTCCGCCAGATAGTCGAGCACCCGGGCCTGGTTGACGATCAGGTGAGGAAACTCGCTGATGCCGGCCGGATCATCCGGGGTGCGGGCGGTGCGGATGATGTGCTCGGGCCGGTTCGGGTCCGGCTTCCAGAACGCCATCTCGGTGATGCGATAGGCCTCGGCGGTGATGCGATCGGCAAAACCGAAGGCCTGAAAGGTTTCAACGCTGCGCGCCTGAATGCCGTCAGCGTGGCCGATCTCGAGCCGACCGGCCCGACGCTCGATGATGCGGGTACGGATATGAGGGAACTGCGCAAGCTGGGCCGCCATGATCATGCCGGCAGGCCCGGTACCCACGATCAGGACATCGACCTCATCGGGCAGTACATCACACCGGTCGAGCCCTTCGCCCGAAGCCGGTTGCCGACGCGGGTCGCCTGACACATAGCCGTAATGATGAAACTGCATGGTGCTGTCCTCGTAATGGTCACATTGCCGCTGCAGGGCGGGCATGCGTCTTATGCTGGGCAAGGCCCCAGGCATTGAGGATGTGTTTTACGCTTGCTCGATTGTACTTTTCATGAATACGCCCCCTACCTTCGTCGCGCTGCCCACCACTGACGCTGCCAACTCATTAATCTGTGAACAATATGTTGGGTATCGGGTATTTCGGGGTCACGTCCGGCTCTGATCGGATGCCGCCATCGAGAAGCCTTCGACCAAGATAGCGCTTGACACATGGCGCCTGTCCGTGTCGTTAATATGTTAATGATTAGAGCCGATGACACGCCTGATCGAAACAAGGGCGCCGTGTCCGGCATCACCTTTAATCCGGTGTCTTCAAGGGAGAGCCAGATGCCCCATCTGCATATCGAGTATTCACCCACCCTCGAGCGGCATGTGGATGTGCGCGACGTCTGCCGGGCGGCCTGGGAGGTCATGGCAACAGACGATCTCTTTCCGCGCGCCGGTATTCGCGTGCGGGCCTTTGCCGCCGATCACTGCATCGTGGCCGATGACCACCCCGACAACGATTTTCTGGCCATGACGCTGAGCGTTGGCAGCGGCCGTGAGCAAAGCGCTCTGAAGGCGGCCGGCGATCGTCTGTTTGCCGCCGTGCAGGCAGCGCTGGCCGAAGTGCTGGCCGCCCCGCACTTCGCGCTATCGCTGGAAATTCGAGAAATCAATGCCGAGCTGAGCTGGAAGGACACCCCGATCCACGCCCGGCTGTCCCGAAAGTGAGTCCCAAGCCATCTCTGGAGGATGTCTGATGAGTCAGTTGAACGACAACATCGCCCGCGCGCAGCAATACCTGAAGCGCTTTCGTGACCAGGGCGTTTTGAACCATATCAATGGCGAGTCGGTGCCCGCCGACTCCGGCAAGACCTTCGACACCATTTCGCCGGTGGATCTCTCAACGCTGGCCAGCGTCGCCCACGGCGGTAAAAGCGATATCGACCGCGCCGTACAGGCCGCCGAAAAAGCGTTCAAGACCTGGAGCAAAACACCGGGCAAGGAGCGCCGCGAGATTCTGATCAGAGTGGCCGAGGCCATCGAAGCCCGCGCCGAAGAGATCGCCTTTACCGAGTGCATGGATACGGGTCAGTCACTGCGTTTCATGTCGAAGGCGGCCATTCGCGGCGCGGCCAATTTCCGCTTCTTTGCCGACCGGGCGCCGCAGGCCGAAGACGGTCAGGCGCTGCGCAACGACACGCAGATGAACGTGACGTCCAAGCGCCCGCTGGGCCCGATTGGCGTCATCACGCCGTGGAACACGCCGTTCATGCTCTCGACCTGGAAGATCGCGCCTGCCCTGGCTTCGGGCTGCACCGTGGTCCACAAGCCGGCCGAATTCTCGCCGATGACCGCCAAGCTGCTGGTCGAAATCGCCGAGGAAGCCGGACTGCCGAAAGGCGTTTTGAACCTGGTCAACGGCATGGGTGAAGATGCCGGCAAGGCGCTGACCGAACACCCGGGCATCAAGGCGATCGCCTTTGTCGGCGAAAGCCGTACCGGCCAGCTGATCATGGCCCAGGCCGCGCCGACGCTGAAGCGCTTTCACTTTGAGCTCGGCGGCAAGAACCCGGTTATCGTGTTCGAAGACGCCGATCTCGAGCGCGCCGTCAATGCTGCCAGCTTCATGATTTACTCACTCAACGGCGAGCGCTGCACCTCGTCCTCGCGCCTTCTGGTGCACGAAAACATCTATGAGGAATTCACCCGCCGCGTGGCGGAGGTCGCCAATGGCATAAAGGTCGGTCATCCACTTGACCCGGACACCGTGGTCGGCCCGCTGATCCACCCGGAGCACGAACAAAAGGTGCTGTCGTACTTCGACAAGGCGCGTGAAGAGGGGGCCACTATCGCCGCCGGTGGCGAAAAGGCCGCCGAAGAAGGCTGCTTCGTGCGCCCGACGCTGTTCACCAACGCCACGAACGACATGACGATCGCCCAGGAAGAGATCTTCGGACCGGTACTGACCGCCATTCCGTTCAAGGACGACGAGGAAGCGCTGCGACTGGCCAATGACACCCAGTACGGCCTGGCCGCCTATCTGTGGACCAACGACCTTGACCGCGCCATGCGCATGACCGATGAGCTGGAAGCGGGGATGATCTGGGTCAACTCCGAGAACGTGCGTCACCTGGAATCGCCCTTTGGCGGCGTGAAGGCGTCCGGCATCGGCCGCGACGGCGGTGACTGGTCGTTCGACTTCTACATGGAAACCGTCAACGTCGCCTTCCCGCGCAAGCCGCACAAGGTGCCGAAACTCGGTTGATATCGCTACCCGCAGGGGGCCGGAAGCGCCTCCTGCCCGGAATCTCATGGAGACAAGTCATGCCCATTCCAACGCCCAACCTTTATCCAGCGTTCAACATCATTCGCCTGAGCCATGTGGTGTTCGGCGTCACTGATCTGGCCAAAAGCCGCCACTTTTACGTCGACACGCTCGGTCTGCAGGTCACCGATGAAGACGACAAGCGCATCTATCTGCGCGCGATGGAAGAGCGCGGCCACCACTGCATCGTGCTGGAAAAAAGCGACACCGCCACCGTCAAGTCGCTATCGCTCAAGGTGTTCGACGAGCAGGAGCTCGACAAGGCGCACGACTGGTTCAAGGAGCACGGTCATCCGGTCGAGTGGGTCGAGCGTCCCTATCAGGGTCGCACGCTGCGTACCACCGACTGCTTTGACGTGCCTCTTGAGCTTTATTTCAAAATGGACCGGCTCTCTCCGATCCATCAGCAGTACGCCCTCTACAAGGGCGTCAAGCCGCTGCGCATCGACCATTTCAACCTGTTCTCGCCCAGCGTGGACAAGTCGGTCGATTTCTACAATCAGCTCGGCTTTCGCGTCACCGAATACACCGAGGACGAGGAAAGCGGCAAGCTGTGGGCGGCATGGACCCATCGCAAGGGCGGCGTGCATGACATGGCATTCACCAACGGCCGCGGTCCGCGCCTGCACCACACGGCGTTCTGGGTGCCGACACCGCTGAACATCATTGATCTGTGCGATCTGATGGCCACCACCGGCTATGTCAGTAACATCGAGCGCGGCCCGGGCCGTCACGGCATCTCCAATGCCTTCTTCCTCTATGTGCTCGATCCGGACGGCCATCGCATCGAGATCTACTGCTCGGACTACCAGACCGTTGATCCGGATCTGGAAGCGATCAAGTGGGACCTGAAGGATCCGCAGCGCCAGACCCTGTGGGGTGCCCCGGCGCCACGCTCCTGGTTCGAACACGGTTCGCTTTTTGAAAATCTGGAGCCCGTGGACTCCCAGCTCAACGCCACGCCCATCATCGCGCCCTGAACCGTACTGTCTGAGCATCCGGCCCGGCCAATGCCGGGCCCTGCAGGAGAAACGTCATGACCACAGCACTGCCTCCCCGTCTCGCCGCCTTTCACGCTGAAGGCACTGACCGCTACGGCGTCGTGACCGATGAAGGCATCATCGACCTGAGCCAGGAATTCGGCGCGCGTTTCAAGGGGCTCAAGGAAGTGATCGAGGCCGGCGCCATCGATGAGCTGCTGACCACCGCCAAAGACCGCAGCCCGAGCTACCGTGAGGAAGACGTCACCTGGCTGATCCCGATCGCCAACCCGGAAAAGCTGATCTGCGTCGGCGTCAACTTCCCCTCGCGCAACGAAGAGTACAAGGACGGCCAGGCCGCCCCGAGCAAACCGTCGCTGTTTATCCGCTTCCCGCGCAGCTTTGTCGGCCATAACGAAAATCTTGTGCGACCCCCGGAGAGTGAACAGCTCGACTACGAAGGCGAAGTCACCATCGTGATCGGCAAGGGCGGTCGCCGCATTTCGCGCGAAAAGGCCTATGAGCACATTGCCGCACTGACGCTGTGCAACGAAGGCACCATTCGCGACTGGGTCCGCCACGCCAAGTTCAACGTCACGCAAGGCAAGAACTTCGATGCCACCGGCGCCATCGGCCCGTGGCTGGTGCCGTTCAAAAGTGCCGACCAGCTTGATGACATCGAGCTGACCACCCGCGTCAACGGCGAAGTTCGCCAGAACGATCGCACCTCGCGGATGATGTTCGACTTCCGCTACATCGTGAATTACGTCTCGACCTTCACCACCCTGGTGCCGGGCGATGTGATTGTCTGCGGTACGCCCACCGGCGCCGGCGCCCGGTTTGATCCGCCGATCTGGCTCAAGCCGGGTGATGTAATCGAGGTCGAGGCCGACGGCATCGGCACGCTGACCAACGGTGTGGAGGATGAGCAGCATGCCACTGACTGACGATCAGATTGCCGCCGCCGCCGATGCCCTGCTTGAGGCCGAGAAAAGTCGCCAGCAGATCGGACTGCTGTCAAAAACATATCCGGACATGACCCTGGATGATGCCTACGCCATCCAGACCGCCCAGATGGCGCGCAAAACGCATGAGCACGAGATCATCGGCTGGAAGATCGGTCTGACCTCGCGCGTCATGCAGGACGCGCTCGGCATCGACACGCCCGACAGCGGCGTGCTCTATGACTACATGCGCTTTGAGTCCGGCGCCGTGATTTCGAAGGATCATTTCATCCAGCCGCGCATCGAGGCCGAGATCGCCTTTGTCATGAAGGCGCCGCTGGAAGGCGAGGTCACACGCGAGGACGTGCTGGCTGCCACCGATTTTGTGGCGCCGGCCATCGAGATTCTCGATACCCGCATCGTCAGAAAGGATCCCGAGACCGGTCAGACGCGGGTGATCTTTGACACCGTCTCCGACAACGCCGCCAACGCCGGCATCGTGCTGGGCGCCGAGCGCCACGACCCGCGTACGCTGGATCTGCGCTGGGTCGGCTCGATCGTCAAGCGCAATGGGGACGTCATGGCCACGGGCCTGGGGGCCGGCGTGCTGGATGATCCGGTCACCGGCATCGTATGGCTGGCGCGTCGCATGGCGACCTACGGGCAGCGCATCGAGGCCGGCCAGGTCATCCTGTCGGGCTCGTTCATCGGCCCGATCGAATGCCCCTCCGGCAGCAACATCGAAGCCGACTACGGCCCGTTCGGCGTCGTGTCGCTGGCATTTGAATAAGCGGCTGACGTTTGACCCGGGATCGAACCCGCTAGCCGTGGCCGGGCTGATCGCGACGGTAACCCGAGGGGGTGGTGCTGGCATGACGCGCAAAGAATCGACAGAAGTAGGCGGGGTCATGAAACCCGAGCTGATAGCCGATCTCGTTGACGCTCATGCGGGTGAAGGTCAGAAGGCGTCGCGCCTCCTGCATCAAGCGATCATGCACCACCCGCTTGCTGGGCACGCCGGCGATGCGTCGGCAGACGCTGTTGAGGCGCGCCTCGGTGACGTTGAGCGCGCGGGCGTAGTCCGAAAGCGTCCAGTGCGCCCGGTAGCGGGCCTCGATCTCCAGATTGAAGCGGTGAAACAGCGACAGCTCGTCGTGGCGCACGCTCTGGGCCTTGAGCGAGTTGGCCGACAGGCGAAACAGCCCGATGAAGATCAGCCGCGTCAGGGCGATCAGCGAAGCCTCCCGGCCCGGCCGGTCGGCCTCGAACTCAAGACGCAGCTCGTCAAAAAGGTGTTCGACGCGGCGCACTTCCGGGCGCGTCTCGTCGCTGACCCGGCCAGTGGCCACGCACACCGGCGCCACGGTCGAGGCATCACCCAGCGCGGGGATCTCCTCGAGCAGCGACCAGACCAGCTGCTGGCGCACGGTCAGTACATGGCCGTCACTGCCGTCTTCGGTGGTAAAGGAGTGAGGTACGGTCGGCGGGGTCAGAAAGAACATCGGTCCCTGCTGGTGAAACTGCCGATCGTCCAGATAGACCCGCACCATGCCGCTTTTGACATAGTGCACCTGAAAGAACCGGTCATGGTGATGCACCGGCATGTTGCGCCCGTAGAAGTTCGCCATGTGCGCCAGCGAATCGTGGTGCACCGGTGCATCGGCGTAGCGCTGGTCATACTCCTGACCAATGGTGATGTTGGGAATGAATGCCAGCGTCATGGCTGCGCTCCTGGACCTGCGCGGTGCAGCGGCCCGACAGGCCGCCATACCAACCACTACCGAAACAATCACCGACGGGCACGTCGCTCAACGACGCTGTCTGACTCGCGCTCAAGCCGTTCGGCCCCGCCCGTCCGCGTCAAGGAATGCCATCATGGGTGAAATCGTACTCGCCGCCAAGATCACACACGTCCCCTCGATGTATCTCTCCGAGCAGCCCGGCCCGCATCATGGATGCCGCGCCGAGGCGATTGCCGGGCACAAGGAGATCGCGCGTCGCGCCCGCGAGCTCGGTGCCGACGTCGCCGTGGTCTTTGACACGCACTGGCTGGTCAACAGCGGCTATCACATCAACTGCGGCGATCATTTCGAAGGCGTGTATACCAGCAACGAGCTGCCGCACTTCATTCAGAACATGCCCTACAGGTACGACGGCTGCCCAGAGCTTGGCCGAGCGATCGCCGAGTACGCCAACGGCTCCGATATCCGCACCATGGCGCACAATATCCAGAGCCTCAAGCTTGAATACGGCACGCTGGTGCCCATGCGCTACATGCACATGGACGTGCCGGACGAGCAGCCCTTCAAGGTGATTTCCATCGCCGCCTGGGATGCCTGGCACGACCTGAACGACAGCATTCGCTTCGGCGCCGCCGTACGCCAGGCGATCGAGGCCAGCGATCACAGGGTGATGGTGCTGGCTTCCGGGTCGTTATCGCATCGCTTCAGCGACAACGCCAATGCGCTCGAGAACCTGCACTGCTGGACCCGCGAATTCGACCGCCAGATGGACATTCGCGTGGTCGAGCTGTGGCGCGAAGGCAAGTTCGACGCGTTTCGCGCCATGCTGCCGGAGTACGCCCAGCACTGCTACGGCGAGGGCGGCATGCATGACACCGCGATGCTGATGGGCGTGCTCGGCGAGGGCCATGACCGGCCGGCCGAAATTCTGACCGCGCCGTTTGGCAGCTCCGGTACCGGCCAGATCAACGCCGTATTTCCGATGTAACGCCATCTTTTCGATGTAACGCGACACCACGCAAGGAGCGCCCCATGGATATGCCGATCAATACCTTCAAGCAGGCCCTGGCCCGTCAGCAGGCGCAGATCGGGCTGTGGCTCGGGCTGGCCGATGGCTACTGCGCCGAACTCGCCGCCAACGCAGGCTTTGACTGGCTCTTGATCGACGGCGAGCACGCCCCGAACGATCTGCGCACCATTCTCCAGCAGCTGCAGGCGGTCACGCCCTACGACGCCCAGCCGGTGGTGCGCCCGCCCGTGGGCGAGGCCGCCCTGATCAAGCAGTATCTCGACATTGGCGTGCAGACCCTGCTGGTGCCGATGGTCGATACCGCCGAGCAGGCCCGCGAGCTGGTACGTGCCACCCGTTACCCGCCCGAGGGCATTCGCGGCGTGGGCAGCGCGCTGGCCCGCGCCTCGCGCTGGAACTCGATCCCCGGCTATCTCGATCAGGCCGACGGCGAAGTCTGCCTGCTCGTCCAGATCGAGACGCAAAAGGGGCTTGAGAACCTTGACGAGATCGCCGCCGTTGAGGGCGTCGACGGTGTCTTCATCGGCCCGGCCGATTTAAGCGCCTCGCTGGGCCATCGCGGCGACCCGGGCCATGACGACGTCCAGAACGCCATCGAGGACGGCATCGCCCGCATTCAAAAGGCCGGCAAGGCCGCCGGCATCCTCTCGGCCAACAAAACGCTGGCCCGCCGCTATCTCGAGCTTGGCGCCACCTTCGTGGCGGTCGGCGTGGATACCAGCGTGCTGATGAACGCGCTGAAGACGCTGGCCGGCGAATTCAAGGGCGGCGACGCCCCGGCGGCACCGTCGTCATCGGTGTACTGATGTTGCCTGCCTTTCCTTGATTCACCGGGCCCGCCCCCACGGCCGGCCCCTTATTTGGAACAGACCATGAACCTCACGGATTTGAATCTTCTGCGCCAGCAGGCCTACATCAACGGCCAATGGGTGGACGCCGACAGCGGCGACACCTTTGACGTGACCAACCCGGCCAACGGCGAGACCGTCGCCACCGTTGCCCGCGTGGGCAAGGCCGAAACCCGGCGCGCCATCGAGGCGGCCAATACCGCGCTGCCGGCCTGGCGCGACATGACCGCGAAAGCGCGCTCGCTGATTCTCAAGCGCTGGTTCGCGCTGATGCAGGAGCACCGGGAAGATCTGGCCCGCATTCTGAGTGCGGAGCAGGGCAAGCCGCTGGCCGAGAGCCGCGGTGAGGTCGACTACGGCGCCAGCTTCATCGAGTGGTTCGCCGAGGAAGGCAAGCGCGTCTATGGCGACGTCATCCCCAACGACAAGCCCGACCGTCGCCTGGTGGTGATCAAGCAACCGGTGGGCGTGGTCGCCGCGATCACGCCCTGGAACTTCCCGATCGCCATGATCACCCGCAAGGCCGGCCCGGCACTGGCCGCCGGCTGCACCATGGTATTGAAGCCCGCCTCCGAGACGCCGTTGTCGGCACTGGCGCTGGCCGAGCTTGCCGAGCGCGCGGGCGTACCGGCAGGCGTTTTCAACGTGGTGGCCGGGCGTGCCGGCGAGATTGGCACCGAGCTCACCCACAGCGAGACCATCCGCAAGCTCTCCTTTACCGGCTCCACCGAGATCGGCCGTCAGTTGATGGAGGAGTGCGCCGGCACCATCAAGAAGGTCAGCATGGAGCTGGGCGGCAACGCGCCGTTCATCGTCTTTGATGATGCCGATCTGGACGCCGCCGTCGAGGGTGCGATCGCCTCGAAATTCCGCAACAGCGGTCAGACCTGTGTGTGCACCAACCGTTTTCTGGTTCACGATGCCGTCTATGACGCCTTCAGCGACAAGCTGATTGCGGCTGTGAAGGCGCTCAAGGTGGCGCCGGCCGAAGAGGAGGGCGCCCAGCAGGGGCCGCTGATCAACCAGAAGGCAGTCGACAAGGTTCGCGCCCATATCGACAACGCCGTTGAACATGGCGCGAAGGTGCTGTGTGGCGGCAAACCCCACGCGCTGGGCGGCAGCTTCTTCGAGCCCACGGTGCTTGGTGATGTGACCTCTGACATGGATGTGGCCGGTGAGGAGACCTTCGGCCCGCTCGCGCCGCTGTTTCGTTTCAGCAGTGAGCAGGAAGCCATCGCCATGGCCAACGACACGCCCTTTGGTCTGGCGGCCTACGTCTACACCCAGAATCTGGGCCGCAGCTGGCGCATGGGCGAGGCGCTCGAGTACGGCATGGTCGGCATCAACGAGGGCATCATCTCCACTGAAGTCGCCCCGTTTGGCGGCATCAAGGCGTCCGGCGTCGGCCGCGAAGGCTCGCACTACGGCATCGAGGACTACCTCGAGGTCAAGTACCTGTGCATGGGCATCAAATAATCTGCCGGAGCGCTGTACCGCCCGACAGGTATGACGCCTGACCTAAAACGCCCCGCCCCCTCACATGAGGGGCGGGGCGTTTTGTCAGGTCGGCGCTTTCCAGGGTCAAAGCCGCCATGACAGGGTTAGTCGGTCGCTGAATCAGCCTGATAGACCGGGCGGCCACGAAACACCGTCAAAAGCACCTGGGTATTGGCAATATCATCGACTGCAATGGCAAACGGGTCGCGATCGATGACAACCATGTCGGCCGACTTGCCCGGCTCGATCGAGCCGATCTCGGCGGACTTGTTGACCGACCAGGCCCCGCCGCGGGTCATCGTATCGACGGCGGCCTGCAGCGCAATGCTCTGCTCGGGGCCGATATCACGGTGCATCATTGAGGCAAGCGACGGCCAGGGGTTGATCGAGCTGGCAATGGATGGCCAGTCCGAGCCATAGGCAATGGTGGCACCGGCCTTCAAAAGCTCCGCGGAGGGCGGCGTTCGTGCGTAGCGCTCGCTGCCGATTACCTCGGTCATGGCGTCGCTGTAGGGACCCTCTATCCAGATGGGCGGGGCGATGTCAGCGGTCACGTCCAGAGCCCTGAAGCGGGGCAGATCCTGCGGACTTGCCATGCCGACATGGGCGATGGAGTGGTGAAGATGCCCCTGGGGATTGGCCCGGCGTACGGCCTCAAGAGTGTCCAGCGCCTCGCGTACCGCCGCATCGCCTGCGGCGTGAAACTTGAGGGTAATGCCCTGCTGATCCAGCGCGATGGCGTCCCGGCGCAGCGCATCCGGGCTCATGCGAAGCTGGCCGTGAAAATCCTCCGGCAGATGGTGCTCATGCAGGGCGTCCGCCTGATAGGGGCTCAGGAGTGCGGCGGTGAATGCCGGCGGCACGCCATCCAGATAGAACTTGGCGTTATTGGCATCCACGTTGTCGGACTGATAGCGCTGGCGCTGATTGAGCGTCTCGCGCTGCGTCTGCCTGGATTCGTTGAAGTCGGTGTCGTACTGAAGAAAGGCCACCACCCGCGCGGTCAGCCCGGTGTTGCCATCCACGTCATGATAGGCCCGGATCGTGGGCCGGTCGGTGCGTGCCTCAACGAAGGTGGTGATGCCGTAGCGGTTGGCCATCTCGACCGCCCTTTTGACGACCGCCTGGTATTTCTCATCATCCATCGGCGGGATAATCCGAGTCAGCGCACCGGCGGCATCTTCCTGCAGGATGCCAGTTGGCTCACCGCTGGCATCAGTGACAATCGCCGGCATCTCGCGCGCCTTCTCCTTCGTGAAACCTGCCGCGGCCAGCGCCCTTGAGTTGACGTAGCCGTTGTGGCCGGTGTCATCGAGCAGATAGACGGGGTTGTCCGGCGATACCGCATCCAGCAGGGCCTTGTTGACGCCGCCGGTGTTGGCATAACTTGATGCCCAGGCCCCGCCTACCACCCACTCGCCGGGCCTGGCCCGCTTCACACAGGCCTCGACCTTCTCGGCAATCGCCGCCGCAGGCGTGCTGCTGGAGAAATCACAGCTGAAAAGCTCGCGCTGAAAACCGCGCACGTAATGGCCATGAGCGTCGATGATGCCGGGCATGACCGTTTTGCCCTGCAGATCGACCACCTCGGTATCAGGGCCGATATAGCTCTTGATGTCCTGATCACGTCCGACGGCCAGAAACACGCCATCCCTGGTGGCCACTGCCTCGGCATGGTCGCGCTGATCGTTTTGCGTATGGATATTGCCGTGCCGATAGACCCGATCGGCGATGTCATCGGCGGCAGACACGCTGCCGGCCTGCAGCGCGACCGCGCAGAGCGTCAGTTTCAGTAAGCCTTTCATGATCCCCACCCCTTTATCGTACACACCACGTGGTTGTGTCGGCGTCCCGATGCGGGGTCGACCCACAGACCGCAGCACAGTGAATACGCCGTTCAAAGGGGATCGATGGGACATCTGACCGCCGCTGATCTCCCCTCCCGGCATGCTTGATCGAACCTCGGGGTGAGTCCTGGACGAGCCTGCCGGGCTTTTGATGCTGCCTGCCGGAGACAGGACATAAGGCCAAAAGCGACGGCGCGCCCCTTGATCCGCCATCGATCAACAACGACACCGGGATGCGCCCGATGTCGTCTTCGTCATTAAAGGGTCAATGGGTGATCAGCGCGAGCACGCGTTGACGCCCGGCACCCGTCCGGCCCAGGGGCGCTCCTGCTCAAGCTGGGCGGCCAGCGAAAACAGCAGATTCTCCTGGCCGAAGCGTCCTGCAAAGTGGCTGCCCAGCGGCAGACCGTCTTCGGTCCAGTACAGCGGCACCGACATGGCCGGCTGACCGGTAGCATTGAAAAGGGCCGTAAACGGGCAGTAGCTGTGAAAGGCGTGAATGACCTCATCAAGCGTTAACCGATCATCAAAAGCGTCCAGCGTGCCGATCATCGGCGGCTTGCGCGCCAGCGTCGGCGACAGCAGGACGTCAAAATCGAGCATGGTGCCCGCAATCTTTCGCCCCAGAGCGTGGATGTAGTTGATGGCGGCGATGTAGCGTGTGGCGTCGAGGCGACCGCGTTCGCGCAGCATGACCCGCGTGCGCGGCTCGATCTCCTCGTTACTGACCGGCTGGCCGCGCATGTGACCGATAGTGTCGAGCAGCTCCTGCGTGCTGGGACCGATGATGTCAAAGCAGCGCTGGTACAGCTCATCCCAGTCAAGCGGGAGTCTGACCACCTCGACCCGATGGCCGAGCGATTCGCACAGTGCTGCCGTCTGCCGCGCTACCTCAGCGGCTTCGGGGGCCAGCGTCGGCCCTTCGATCAGGGCGATGCTCAGCGTGCCGGGATCGCGTCGGGTCGCCTCCAGACAGGAGAAGGGGCTCGCGGGCGCTGCATAGGGTGCGCCCATATCGCTTCCAGCGGTGACATCCAGCAGTGCGGCGCTGTCGCGCACCGAGCGCGTGATGGCGTGAGACGTGCCCATGCCGCCCCAGCCCTCGCCGGCCATCGGCCCCGACGGCATCACCCCCCGGCTCGGCTTGAAGCCGAACACGCCGCAGCACGACGCCGGCACCCGCAGCGAGCCCCCGCCGTCGTTGCCGTGGGCAAAGGGCACCACTCGCGCCGCCACCAGCGCCGCGGCACCGCCGCTGGAGCCGCCGGCACTGCGCTCGATATCCCACGGGTTGCGGGTCGCACCGTGGCGGGTGGATTCGGTGGTATAGGAGGTGCCGAACTCCGGCGAGGTGCTGGTGCCCATCAACACGCAGCCGGCGTGACGCAGCCGCGCCACGGCCTCGGCATCAAAATCGGCCCGCACGTTGCCGCTGACCTGCGAGCCCTGGGTCATGCGCGCGCCTCGAAGCGGTGAGAAAAGATCCTTGATTAGCGTCGGCACCCCGGCAAACAGCTGGCCGGTGGCGCGGGGCCGCCTGCTCTCCTCGCGGGCGGTATCGTAGAGACGATCCACTACGGCGTTGAGGCTCGGCTCGACCCTTTCCAGCCGCTCAATGACGGCCTCAAGGAGGGCCTCGCGGGAGATATCGCCGGCATTGACGTGCTCGCCCAGCGCCAGGCCGTCCCGTGAATCCAGCAGATGATGAAAGTCATGCGTCATGATGATGCTCCTGAGACAGCAATGAAGAAGCGATTGAGGCGCGACCGCCGCGTCGCACGGAAAGAGCAGCCAGCCACCACAGGGCCGCATAGAGCGCCCCCAGGGCGGCCAGAGCGAGAATGCCATTGACCAGTCCGCCAGCAAGCGAGGCGGCAAGGCTCACCACCAGCGGACTAATGAACTGACCCAGATAGAGAAAGGCGGTGAAAAGGCCCATGCCACGCCCACGCGAGGTCGGTGTCAGCGCGTTCATGACCGGTGCCATGGCGTTGGGTACCAGCATGCCCACGCCGATACCGTGGACCAGAATCGACACCAGCACCGCCGAGTAGCTCTGGGCCAGCGCCAGCCCGGTCAGCCCGGCGGCCGCCAGCAGCAGCAACAGCACGTTGCAGCCCCTCACGCCGAAGGTGCGCCGCGCCAGCGGCCACATCAGCGCGCCCACCAGCGAGGCCAGCAGCCCCGCGCCGGTGGCCAGCCCGATCAGGGTGGTCGAGGTCACACCCATCGTGACCAGCAGCACGGGAGTCTGCACCGGCACTACAAAGCTCATCACCATGCCGATACCGATCAGCAGATAGCCGGCCAGAAGTGCCGTCATGTTGACCCGGTCGGTCGGAGCAGGCGCCGCCCTTGATGCGTCCTGCACCGGCGGCGTGCGCGAGACGCCCGGCTCCCACAGGATGCGTGCCATGAACGGCAACAGCAGCAGCGGCAGCAGATAGAGATAGAAGGGCCAGCGCCAGGAGTGTTCTCCCAGCATGCCACCGATGATGAAAAAGGCAGACCCCACCACGGCGATGGTCACGACCTGACGGTTGACGTATTTCAGGCGCTGCTCGCCGTGCCAGTAGTCGGCAATCATCGTGGTGCACACGGTCATGATCATCGCCTCGGCCAGGCCGAACAGCAGCCGCACCCCGACGATGCCGGTCAGGTCATTCAAAAGCGCCGGCAGGGCACCCAGCAGGGCGTAGAAAAGTGTGGCGATCATCAGCATGCGCTTGCGCCCGACGCGGTCCGCCAGCCAGCCGGCCACCGGGGCAAAGAGCGCGATGGCCAGCGCCGGCCCGGTGATGGCCAGCGGCACCCACAGCGACGCCTGTGGATTGACCGGGGCGAAGGCCTCGATCATGCGCGGCAGCATGGGGGCCACCATCACCGAACCGACGATGGTCAGACTGCTGCCCAGCAGCAGGATGGCGCCCTCGCGGGCGCCGGCCTGACGATTGGCGGATGTATTCATGAGACCTCCTAGAAGCTGTAGGCAACGCGCAGGGCCGCGTTATAGCCTTCGGTGCGGTTTTCGGCGCCAAACTCCTTGTAGACGTGAAACCACACGGCCGGCAGCCCGGGGGAGAGGAAGCTCACTGCCGGCCCGGCCGCCCAGACACGGGCACGATTGCCGTCATCGGCCATCAGGTCAGGGCTTTTGTCATCGCTTAACTGGTCGTAGTAATAACCGCCCAGCCCCAGCGTCCAGGCATCGACGTGCTGGCCGATGGCAAACTCGTTGCGGTACTCCACGCCGCTGCGGTAGTCGGTGTCGGTGTTGCGGGTGTTGAAATCGAGCTGCGACAGGGTCGAGAACTCCAGGCCGCCGTCGGTGACGTAGGTGAAACCCACGATGGGCGAGAACGTCCAGTGGTTGAGACCGGGGTTGATCAGGCGGTCCTGCTCGTATTTCCCGGTGGGCGCCTGGATCTGGAACTGGGCGCTGACGCCCATGTTCGGCGCAGGCTGCCAGGCCAGCATCAGCGGCAGAATCTGGGCATCGGCCTGGGCCAGCACATGGGCGTCGTCCTGAAACACGGTACGCCCGCCGGCGTTGACGTCCAGCGAGGCCTTCATATCGAAAAAGGGCAGCACGCCGCCGAAGCCGTAGCGCGCGCCAAACAGCGTTGCATCCGTCATGCGGATATAGGCCACGCCGAATGAGAGCACGTTCAGGGAGAGGTCATTGGGAGATTTTTTACCGCCGCTGGTGCGCAGGTCATCGGTCGTGTAATAGGCCGTACGCAGGCCAATGGTCCCGTTCGGGGTCGTGGGGGGTAGAAAGCCGGCGCCGAAGTCATAGGTCCCCATGGGGGTGGTGGGGGCACCGCCTTCGGTGGCGAAGGATGAAACAGCGCAGGTCATGCCGGCCAGCGCGAGACAGACAGGGACTATTTTTTTCATTGTGCACCTTGTCATCACATGTGTGGTGCACCAGATTATGTCGCCCCCGAGTGGTAACGTTATCCGGATTCGGCAGAGTTTTGACGCCCGCGCTGCAGCGTCTCGGAAGGCCGCTCGCCGAACAGGCGGCGGTACTCCAGCGCAAAATGGCCCAGATGGAAAAAGCCCCAGCGCACCGCCTCATCCTGAACCCGCAGCGCCGCGCCGCGCGCCAGCGTGCGGTGCACCGCGTTGAGCCGGGCCAGACGCACGTAGCTGGCCGGACTGATGTCCAGATACTCCTGAAAGCAGTACTGCAGCTTGCGCCGGCTGACGCCGATGCGATGGCATACGGACAAAATGGCGATGGGCTCCCCCTGCTGGGCATCGATTACCTCACGGGCGCGGTCCACCACGCGCTTGCGCACCGACGGCGTCACCCGCTCTACCGGCCCACGCTCGATGACATCCAGTACGTGGCCCAGAAAGGCGTCGCGCAGGGCGTGACGGCAGACCAGGTCAGGGCGCAGCGCCAGCCACTGACAGGCCATGTCAAACAGCAGCGTCAGCGCCTGCTGGTTCGAGGCCGCCGGCAGATAGCCCGGGCCGGCACGCAGGCTGTCCATGACCTCGACAGCCTCGGCGGACAGAATTGCCAGTTTCTGATAGTCGAGGCTCAGGGAGAGCAGATCCAGGTTGGCCGCTACGCGCACTTCCGGCAGATTGTCCCCCATGACGGCCAGTACGCCGGCGCGGGTGTAGCGTCGCCCCTGACAGATCAGCGGGTCGTCGGGTCTTGATAGCGGGAAGCTGAATCCCGCCGTCGAGCGGCCCAGCCCGCCGCGCTTGAGCAGGGCCTGACTGCTGTGATCGCGTACCAGCCGCACGCCTTCCAGCTCCACATGCGTCACCTGCCCTTCAAAGCGCCCGCGGGAAAGCTGCATGAGCTGCAGATCCCAGCCCTGATACGCCTTGATGTGCTGCTCGATGCTGTCAGTGCGATGACAGGACAGTCGCGACAGCACCGGCGAGCATGGTGGTCTTTCCTGAATGCTCATGAGCCCTTCCTCGTTCCACGATCGCCAACGGTTGACGTGATACTCAGGCGCCCCCTCGCCAACGCCAATCTAGCGCGAATCCCCGTGACTTTGGATGCCACGTTAGGCCATGGCGCTACGCCACCCATCGTGGCATGCGGTGTTCCCTCCCATGGCCATGGGAATATGTGTCCTCCCGTCGGGTTGTAGCGACAGGGGACATATAGCCCGGACGGGCGAGTATGATATGGTCGGCCTCCCGCGAAGGCCCCTCCCTGCCGCCCTCATCGGACGGCTTGCAGGGCAGATCAGGGGAGCGTTTTGTTATATTGGCCGAGCGGCACAGTGATACTGGACGAGTCCCCCCGATCACCTGACGCCGGCACCGGATCGTTTCCGACTTCTCCTTGAAAAGGCACAACATGGCGCGCCCGACTCCCTCACTCACTCTGGCACTGCTGCAGGCCCGTGAATCCGCCATGGATTTCTTCCGGCCGCATCTTAATCAGCACAACGTCACCGAGCAGCAGTGGCGCGTTATCCGCATCCTCTGGCAGGCAGAAGACCAGACGCTGGAGAGCTATCAGCTGGCCGAGCGAGCCTGCATCCTGCGTCCGAGCCTGACCGGCGTGCTGGTGCGTCTTGAGCAAAATGGCCTGGTCAGGCGCTGGAAACCCGAAACCGATCAGCGCCGGCTGTGCGTTACCCTGACGCCACAGGGCAATGCGCTTTTCGATAGCATGAAAGGGGAGATGATGCGTCAGTACCAGAAAATCCAGCAGCGCCTGGGGCCGGAGAAATACCGCACGCTGATGGGCCTGCTGGATGAGGTGCAAAAGCTCGATCCCGATGATCCCCAGTGATACGCAGCGCAGGGCGGGGACCATGACGATCTCCCATACCAGAGAATATTTTATAACCCCCTGATATCACGGTTTTTTGCGCCATGGCAGTAACAGTCAAATAACTGTCATGGACGGTCAAATAAGCCCCTCCCCCGGTTCTTACCCTGATGGTGATGCGCCACACGCGCCATCCTGTATCAGGGAGACCCCATGCAGAATCCATACGACTACATCATCGTCGGCGCAGGCTCCGCCGGCTGCGTCATCGCCCACCGCCTGATTCAGGCCACCCGGGCCACGGTACTGTTGATCGAGGCCGGTGGCCCGGATGCCGGTCTTCTGATCCGGATGCCGGGAGCCCTTGGCAGGGTGATTCCGACGCGCACCTGGCCCTATATGACCACACCGCATGAAGCGACCAACCACCGCGCCATGACCATCGCCCAGGGGCGACTGATCGGCGGCAGCAGCTCGGTCAACGGCATGATCTATATCCGCGGACATCGCAGCGACTACGACGCCTGGGCCAGTGATTACGGGTGCACCGGCTGGGACTACAAGGGGCTTTTGCCTTATTTCATCAAAAGCGAAGGCAACGAATCGCTGGCCGGTCCCCTGCACGGCAACGACGGCCCGCTCAGGGTGAGCGAGAACCGCTATCGCCACCCGCTGACCCAGACGTTCGTGCGGGCCGGCCAGGAGATCGGTCTGCCCTACGTCAACGACTTCAACGATAACGCCCCCGAAGGGGTCGGCTACTACCAGACCACCACCTTCAACGGCGAGCGCTACAGCACCTCGAAGGCCTATCTGAGCGACGTGCGTGACGATCCGCGCCTGACGATCCTTTCCGATACCGAAGTCGAGCGCGTGATCATTGAAAGCGGCCGGGCGGTGGGCATTCGGGCCCGACACGCCAAAAAGGGTGAGATGACGCTGCACGCTCGTCGCGAGGTCATTCTCAGCGCCGGCGCGATCGGCACGCCAAGAATTCTGATGAGCTCCGGCATCGGCCATCGTCATCACCTGAGCGAGCAGGGCATCGAGTGCCTCAAGGATCTGCCGGTGGGCGACAACCTGCAGGATCATCTGCACATGTCGATCAATGCCACGCTCAAGGAGGAAACCTCGCTGTACGGGGAAGACGCGGGCCTGCGCGCACTGCGTCACGGCGCCGAGTGGCTGCTGCATCGCCGCGGGCTTTTGACCTCCAACGTGCTGGAGGGCGGCGCCTTTCTGGACACCGCCGATGAGGGGCGCGCCGACACCCAGGTCCATTTCATGCCGGTGCTGGACACCTGGGACGACCCCAACGGCATTGGTCTTGGGCGCACCCACGGCATTACTCTCAAGGTCGGCCATCTGCGCCCGGCCTCACGGGGCACGGTGCGCCTGACCGGACCGCGCGGCGCAAAGACCGCGGCCATCGATGCCCGGTTTCTCGAGGCGCCCGAGGATCTGGAACACCAGATGCGCTCGCTGCGTGCGGGCCTGGCGCTGCTTGACACGCCGGCGCTGGCCGGCGTCATCGATGACATCTTCTCGCCACCCGAGGCGCGCTACCTGATGGCGCAGAACGCCAATGACAACCGCCGGGCACTGGAAGCCTTCATTCGCCAGTACTGCAAGACGACCTATCACCCGGTCGGCACCTGCCGCATGGGACAGGACGCCAGACACTCGGTCGTCGATCTCGAGCTGAAGGTGCATGGCGTGGACGGTCTTCGGGTCATCGACTGCTCGATCTTCCCGACCCTGCCCGGCGGCAACACCAATGCCCCGACCATTGCCGTGGCGGAGAAGGGCGCCGATATCCTGATCAATGCGGCCTGAACAGAGCTCATGAAAAGGGGCGCTCCACTGGAGCGCCCCGCGTAACGGCACAGGCGTTTTTCCATTCACTCAACGCCGCGTTCTTATTCGCTCATGTCCGGCTCGAACAGTTTCTTCTTCATTTTGAACTTCACCCAGACCAGCGCAATCAGGCTGACGATGCCCAGCACCACGCCCAGAAGCGTGTAGACCATGGGGGTCATGTCAGGGGAGGGCGAGGCGTTGGCGGCCACGTAGGCCATGCCGATGATGCCCAGCACCTGCGGCAGCGGATAAAACGGCGTGCGGTACGGGCGGCGCTGATGCGGGCGACGACGACGCAGCACGATCACATCAATATGCGCGACGATATAGGCCAGCAGCCAGCTGGTCGAGGCACCGATCAGCAAAATGACGATGTTGTCTGCCTTGACCAGCATGAAGGGGATCGCAACGATTGCGGCCAGAAACACGATGCTGACCCAGGGCGTGTTATAGCGTGAATGGCGTTTGCCCATGATGCCGAACGCCTGCCCGTTGTCGGCCATGCCCGAGAGCATGCGCGGCACCGAGGCCAGCACCGTATTGACCGTGCTGCAGGTCGCGGTCAGGCCCATGACGGTGGCGATGATCAGCCCGGCCTTGCCAAAGACACCGTCGACCAGATCAAGGTAGGGCAGGGGCGAGGTGGTCAGGGTCTCGACCGATAGATAGCGCCCGCCCCCCAGACAGAACAGCGCAAACAGCACGAAGATGATGCCCAGCGACATGAACATGGCACGCGGAATGCGTCTTTCCGGCTGGCGGATGTCGTTGATCATCGGACAGATGAACTCACAGCCGACAAACAGCCACATCGCCAGCGCCACCAGACCGATAAAGCTGCCATCGACGATACTGCCGGTACCCCGATGAATGCCCGCAGCAGCACTCGCCACCTCGGCAGTGGGCGGCTCGATCAGGGCCGTGGCGCCCACGATCAGGATGGCGGCAATCATGGCGAAGGTGAACACGTTCTGGAGTCTGGCGAAGACATCGGTGCCCAGAATATTGAGGGCAGCCAGACTCACCAGCAGCAGCACGGGCACCAGATGGGGCGGCAGCGTTTCGGGAAACAGCGCCTGCAGCAGGGCATCAACCAGCAACAGCTCGGCGGACAGCCCGAACATCGCCACCACCACATAACCCGAGAAGACCGACACGATGGCGGGAAAATGGCCGATCGCCTTCTGGGTATAGGTGGCCAGCGTGCCCGCCTGCGGATACATCAGCGAGAGTTCCGAGAAGGTCATGGCGTTGCAAAGCGCAAAGAAGGCCGCCACCAGCATGGCGGCCAGAAAGCTCAGGCCCCCGAGGCCAAAGCCCATCAGTGCGGACGCCATGGCCCCCTGAACGACCACGCAGCCTACGCAGATTGCGATCATGGTCCTGAAGCCGATGGCCTGCCGCGCAGGCGCGCCAACGGAGGGCATCGGCATTGCCCTGGTGGTGTCTGACATGATTGGTCACCTTAACGGAGTGCATCCGGCATTATTATTGGCGGATACCGAGGGGGTATCCCGGCCTGAGGTGCCAATCTGCGCCTGACGGGCGCGGCATTCTTGTTTTCTCGTGCCAGAAATTTTTCTTTCCCTGCCCTGGCCCGTGGCGGCACAGTCGGACGCCGAAAGCCAGCGGGCCGGCGCGGGGCCGCCCCGGGTGGCGCTAGTCGCGCATATCCGGCTCGAAAAGTCCCTTCTTCATTTTGAATTTGACCCATACGATCGCGACCAGGCTGACAAGTCCCAGCACCACACCCAGAAGCGTGTAGATCGTGGCGGTCATCGCGGGTGAGGGTGAGGCGTTGGCGGCCACATAGGCCATGCCGATGATCCCCACAATCTGCGGCAGCGGGTAAAACGGCGTGCGGTAGGGGCGGCGATGCTCGGGCCGGCGGCGGCGCAGCACGATCACATCGATGTGCGCCACGATATAGGCCAGCAGCCAGCTGGTCGCCGCCGCGATCACCAGCGAGATGATCTGATCGGGCGTGATCAGCAAAAAGGGCACGAGCACACCCAGCGCCAGAAAGACAATACCGACCCAGGGCGTGTTATAGCGCGGATGCATTTTGCCCATGATCCTGAACGCCTGTCCGTTGTCGGCCATGCCCGAGAGCATGCGCGGTACGGCGGCCAGCACCGTGTTGACCGTGCTACAGGTCGCGGTGATCCCCATCACGGTGGCAATGATCAGACCGGCCCGGCCAAACACATCACCGACCAGGTCGACGTACGGCATCGGCGAGGTGGTCAGGGTTTCGGTCGAGAGGTAGCGACCGGCTCCGAGGCAGAACAGCGAAAACAGCACAAAGATGATCCCCAGCGACAGGAACATGGCCCGCGGAATGCGCTTTTCCGGCTGGCGAATGTCATTGATCATCGGACAGACGAACTCGCAGCCGACGAACATCCACATGGCCAGCGCCACCAGACCGATGAAGCTGCCATCGACGATGCCGTCAATGCCCCAGCCGATGCCGACGGCGGTCTCGGCGACCGCCGGTGACGGCGCCTGAACCAGCGCCGTGGCGCCTACCAGGAAGATGGCGACGATCATGGCGAAGGTGAACACGTTCTGCAGTCTGGCAAAGACGTCGGTGCCCAGAATATTGAGCACGGCCAGCGCCGCCAGCAGCATGATCGGCACCACATGAGAGGGCAGCGTCTCGGGGAACAGGGCCTGCAACAGGGCATCTACCAGCAGAAATTCGGCGGGAATCGCGAAGATCGCCACCATGACGTAGCCGGCAAACACCGACACGATGGCGGGGAAATGGCCGATCGCCTTCTGGGTATAGGTGGCCAGCGTCCCCGCCTGCGGATACATCAGCGAGAGCTCCGAGAAGGTCATGGCGTTGCACACGGCCAGCAGCGCCGCGACCAGCATGGCGGCCAGAAAGCTCAGGCCTCCGAGGCCAAAGCCCAGCAGCGCCGAGGCCATGGCGCCCTGCACGACCACGGTCCCCACGCAGATGGCAATCATGGTCTTGAAGCCGATGGCCTGGCGGACGGGCGACGTGGTCGGAGACACTGACCCTGCTTTCGTGGTGTCGACCATGATGGGTTACCTCTGTGGAGAGTATCCGGAATTATTGTTGGTGATCGATGCGGGCATTAAACCCTGCTAATTCAATCTGCGCCGGCCGGCCCCGGCTTTCTTGATTGCTCCTGCCAGAAATTTTCCTTTCCCTGCCGGGTCCGTCAGCGTTTTCCGGGCCTCCCCCATTTGGTGGATAGCGCCGGCTGTCGCCCGGCGCAAGGATGAACGTCCCCTTTACAGGTAGCTCAGGAGCCTTCAATGACAACAACCACTTCTCCCTCCGAATGGATCTCGGTCACCGGTCTTGAAAAGGGTTTCGAGACGGACTCCTACGCGCTGGATAACTCGGCCGATCTGAGCGGCAAAAGGATCGAACTTCACGACGCCAGCGGTAATGTCCGCCGTCTGGACATCGACCAGCAGACGCTGCGTGTCGATGACGGCGAGGCGGTCAGGCTGCGCCTGACCTCCTTGCGTCAGGGCATCTATCTGCTCGACTGGCTGGAGGAATCGGCACGCCCGGTCACGTCCTATACGGTGGTGCTGGACACGCTGACCGACAGCTATACGCAGGTCGTCGGCACCCTGCCCACGTTCGATACCATCAAGACCGGACTTTACGAACGCGCCCTCGGCGGCCGGGCACTGACCGATGTGAACGTCGAGATCAGCCACGGCACGGTGAACCGGGCCTTCAGTGACGGCGCCTGTCCGCATGCCCTGACCGATGAGCTCATCGGCGTGCGCAATCTCTATCGCTACAGCCCCACAGAGGTGTATGAGCACACCTACCTGAACCCCAACTTCTACACGTGGCAGTGCCTGAAGGGCGTGGAGCAGGGCCTGTGCGATACCGACCGCTGCCACTACTACAGGATCACCGACGATCTCTATCTGTTCATCTGGCGCGAAAAGATCGTGCCGACGCTGGGCATCGTCATGATCGATGAGCAGAACCACCGCAGCGATGGCAAGATCTTCGGCGTGGGCGATACCGAGGACGCACCGCTGGCCAACTTCCCGATGGCCTCCTATTGCCAGCGCCTGAGCAATACGGAGTATCCCGATGACCTTTGAAAAAAGAACCATCGTCATTACCGGCGCCGGCACCGGCGTCGGGGAAGCCTGCGCGCGCCAGCAGGCGGCGCTCGGGCACAACGTGGTCCTGATCGGTCGCCGCCGTGAGCCACTCGAGGCGCTGGCCGGAGAGATCGGCGGACTGGTGCTGTCCGGCGATGCCGCCAGCGCCACCGAATGGGCCGGCTTTTGCCGGCAGATCATCGAGACATACGGGCGTATCGACAGCCTGATCTGCAGCGCCGGCGGTCACGACCTGGGCGCGGCCACCGACATGTCGGAAGAGGACTGGCAAAAGGCGATGCGCCTGAATCTGGACACGGCCTTCTACAGCGCCCGGGCGTGTCTGCCGCATCTGATCGAACAACACGGCACCATGGTGCTGCTGGGGTCACTGGCCTCGTTTCAGGCCGGCGGCGACATCTGCGGCTATACCACCGCCAAGCATGCCCTCGTCGGTCTGACCCGCTCGCTGGCCCGCGACTACGGCCCCAGAGGTGTTCGGGTCAACTGCGTCTGCCCGGGCTGGATTCGAACGCCGATGGCCGATGAGGAAATGCAGCCGCTGATGGCGCACTATAACGAGTCGCTTGATGACGCCTACGCCCGCGTGACGCAGCATGTCCCGCTGCGCCGGGCCGCCAGCGCCCACGAGATCGCCGAGGTCTGCGCCTTTCTGATCAGCCCCGCCTCCGCCATCATCACGGGTGCCATGATCATGGCCGACGGCGGCTCGCATATCGTCGACATGCCAACGCTGGCCTTCGAGGCGCTGTCCTAGCCTGTATTCTTTCGGTCGGGCAGCGGATGCCCGACCGTTTCTCCTTTGTGACAGGAGCTCACTCATGAGTATCAGCATCGACTACAGCGGCCGCCACGTGCTGGTGACCGGCGGCGCCCAGGGCATTGGCGAGGCCATCGTGACCCGCTTCGCCCAGGCCGGCGCCCGGGTAACGCTCGCTGACATCAACGCCGAACAGGCCCGGGGCGTGGCCGAAAAACTGACCAACAAGGGCCATCAGGTCACGGCCTGCCATGTGGATCTCGCCGACGAGGCCGGCACTCGCGCCATGATCGAGACAAGCGACCCGATCGATGTGCTGGTGCACAACGCCGGCTACTTCCCGCTGACCCCCTTTGAAGAACTGACGCTGGAGCGGGTCGAGCGCACCTTTGCCGTCAACGTGCAATCGCTGTTCTGGATGACCCAGGCACTGCTGCCGTCCTTCAGGCAAAAGGGCAAGGGCGTGATCCTGTGCACCTCTTCGGTGACCGGTAACCGCGTCGCCTATCCGGGCCTGACCCACTACGCCGCCTCCAAGGCGGCGGTCAACGGCTTTATCCGTAATACGGCGCTTGAGATGGGGCGATCCAACATTCGCATCAATGGCGTCGAGCCGGGCATGATTCGAACGCCTGCGATGGACAATCTCGGCGATGACGAGCACAGCCAGAGCCTTGAGAAGGGCATTCCGCTGGGCCGTCTGGGCGACCCGGAAGACATCGCCAACGCCATGCTGTTTCTGGGCTCCGATCTGGCCAAATACATCACCGGCCAGACCATCATTGTCGATGGCGGCGCACTGCTGCCGGAGAGCGTCACCGCGCTTGGCTAGGCCGGCCCTGGACCATTGCGGCAGAAACGGCATTGCCCTGATCGGGCCGGCTCGCTATGTTGTCGACATCGTTCGACACGGAGTCGGCCCGACATGTCTCATGTTCAGGTTCTGGGTGTGCCCTGCCTGCGCGCCTTTACCCGCGCCGTTCCGGCGTCGCTGGCGGCGTTTTACACCATCGATGACACCCTGAGTGCGCGTGACTTCCAGCTCGCCGGCGACGCCCGCCCGATTCATGATCACTACCTGACGCGCTATCGCCATCTGGACCCGCTCCAGCCCGGCTACTGCCTGCAGACCGGCCGCCAGGTGCTTTCACTTGATGACGCTCGGGCGCTGCAGTCGGAAGCCCGCAACCGCGGCTATCAGAACTTTCTGACCCAGCACGACGTGGTCGATGTCGCCGAAGTGTTCTTTCATGCCCACGGGCGCCCCGTATTCGGCCTCTCCCTGCTGCGTCGCTCCGCATACGGCCACTTCACCCATCACGAGATGGCCACACTCCAGTCGCTGCAGGAGATGATGCAGCTGGCGGTCGATCAGCGCCCGCCCGAGCTGTCGCACACAGGCCATGCGCCCCTGTCGCCCGCCCTGACCGCCCGGGAGACCCAGCTGGCCGAGCTGGTGCGACACGGACTGAGCAACAAGGCCATGGCCCGCGAGCTCGGCATCGCCCCCTCCACGGTGAAGACCCACCTGGATCATCTCTACCGCAAGCTCAATGTCACCAACCGCACCGAGCTGGTCGGCCGGCTTTATCTATAATGGTGTGAGTTACTGACTTTCCTCGATGGCACGCCATCATCCCCACAAGGATCAAGCGCATGCCCATGACCCTCTACGCCCATCGCCTCTCCCAGCCCTCGCGCGCCGTGGAAATTCTCGCGCGCGAGCTGGGCCTTGAGTACCACTTCCACGAGGTCGACTTCGCCGGTGGCGAGACCCGCACCGAATGGTTTGCCGCCATCAACCCCTTCCAGACCGTGCCCGCGCTGGTGGTCGACAATGAAGAAGGCGACGAAGCTGACGGTAAAAAAGCGCCGCTCCAGCTGGCCGAGAGTCAGGCGATCATGATCCACCTGTGTCGCACTGCGCCGGACCGGGAAATCGCGCAGCGCTGGTACCCCGGTGATCAGGACATCGTGCGCTGCGCGCAGATCGATCAGTGGCTTGCCTGGTACCATGGCAACCTGCGCCGCTTCGACATGTTCCACCACATCATGAACCTGCACATGACGCTGCCGATGCTCAAGCGCGAGATTCAGGCCACGCTGTTGCAGCTGCTGCAGGACGGGCTCAAGCCGGGGCTGGCCACACTGGAAGCGCATCTTGAACAACATGGCAGTGACCATCCGCCGACGCTGCTGGGTGGCGAACATCCCACCATTGCCGATCTTGCCATGGGCTGCGAGCTCTATCAGATCCGCGCGGCCGGCTATCGGTTTGGCGCCTATCCGCAAGTGGCGGCGTGGCTTTCGGGGCTGGCCAGCCGGGCGCCTTTCAGGGCCGTGAGCGAAGAAATCAACGCACTGGGCGGCGAGATCCAGACACAGGAAGGCGACTATCTGGCTTTTGATGCCTTCGACTGACGCCCTCCTGAAATCTTCAGCCATTAAAAAAGCCCGGCATCCGCCGGGCTATTGGGTGATGAGGCGTCAGGCTACGCGCCCTTCTGCCGGTCCCCTTCGGTATGGATCGTCGTCTCCACCGACAGCCCCACCCGCAGCCGGTCGAGGCCGGGCTGGTCGGGGTCAAGCGCGATGCGCACCGGCAGGCGCTGAACGATCTTGGTGAAATTGCCGGAAGTATCGTTGCTCGACACCGGTGAGAAGGTGGTGCCGGTGGCCGGCGCCAGGCTTTTCACATGGCCATGCAGCTTGAGATCCGGCCAGGCATCGACCGAGATGTCTACCGGCTGCCCCGGCGCGACATCGGTGATATCCACCTCGCGGTAGTGGGCGGTGATGTAGATGCCCTGCACCGGCACGATGGCCAGTTGCGCGCTGCCGGCACTGACCCAGCCTCCCACGCGAGCCGACTGCTCGGCGATGACGCCATCCACCGGCGCGGTGATGTGCGTACGCGACAGTGCCAGCCGGGCCTTTTCCTGCTGTGCCAGCGCCCGATCCAGCGCCGCCTGCGCGCTGTCCTTTTGTGCCTTGAGCACCCCATCCTGCTGACGCACACGCACCAGCTCGGCCTGATCGGCCCGGCGTTTGGCCTGCTGGGCACGAGCGTTGGCATCGGCCTGCTGCGCGTTCTGATCAGAGACGTTGCCGTTGTGGCGCAACCGCCGGTAGCGCTCGGCGGTGGCATGGGCGTAATCGGCGTTGGCGCCATCCTCGGCCACTTGTGCCTCGGCCCGGCGCACCTGCGCCGGCAGCTGCGCCAGCTGCGCCTCGATCTGCGCCAGCTCGGCCCGGGCCGCCGCCACCTGGCCCTCGGCGTCATCGACGGCCGCCTGATAGTCGCGCGCATCGATATCCATCAGCGCGTCGCCGCGTTTGACACGGTCGTGGTCCTCGACGTGCACCGCCACCAGATCGCCGGCCACCTGCGGGGAGATCACCACATAGTCGGCATCGAAACGGGCATCGTTGGTCCAGACGTCACTACCGCCAAGCTGATGGCGGAGCAGCAGCACGGCGGCCACGGCGGCGATGGCCAAGATCACAACGGTCAGGATCAGCGGCCTGCGCGAGCGCGGCCGGGCGTCATCGGTAGCATTACTCATGGCACTCTCGGTGGATCAAAAGGGGTTTGGGAGTCAAAGGGCTTTGAAATCAAAGCGGTCTGGGTCGATTGAAGCGGGGCGCAAAGGTACGTTTGGGCAGCAGGCACAGCGGCAACAGCAGCAGGGCGCCCAGCGCCAGGGCACGCCAGATGTCGGCATGGGCCATCACCTGCGCCTGTACCTCCAGCTGCTCGAACAGATGATGGAAGGCCTCGCCGTGCACCGGGCCTGAAGACCAGGCCAGCGCCGCGCCATCATGACCGCCGAGCGGCATCGCACGGGACAGGGAAAAGCGCATGGTGCCGATGCGATCGAGCAGGGCATGCAGGTGATGATCCACGGCCACCGTCATGGCATGGCCGATAAGGCCGCCGGCGATGGGGCCGGCAAGCGCCCGGGTCGTATTGATCGTCGCCGAGGCAAACGGCCCTTCCTTCGGGTCGATCACGGCGGTGGACGTGGTCAAAAGACTCACCACCACGATCGACTGGCCGGCCGAAAAGAGTATCTGCGAGAGATAGAACTGATCACGCGTCCAGGCGATGGTGGCGTAGCTGTTCATCCAGCTGGAAAGCGCCATCAGCACCAGCCCCAGCGCCACCATCCAGCGGCTGTCGACGCGCTCGAAGTTCAGCACGAATGCCGTCAGCGGCAGCATCACAAGCGAGGGCAGGGCAAGCGCCAGCGCCACCGGCAGGCTCTGCAGCGGTCGATAGCCCTGCACCTCGGCAAGAAACTCCTCCGGCAGCGAGGCCGCCGAGGCGCCCAGTGCAATCACGCCCATCAGCATGGCGATGCCAAAGCCGAAGTTGACCCGTTTGACCAGCCCGGGCTGGATCAGCGGCACCGGTGCGACGCAGCAGCGCAGGATAAACAGCGGCGCCAGCGTGGCACTGGCCAGCGCCAGCCAGCACACCAGCGTTGAATTGAACCAGTCCAGCCGCTCGCCCTGGGTAAAGAGCACCACGACGCTTGCGCACACGCCCCAGCCCAGCAGCCAGCCGGGCCAGTCGAACTGGCGCCAGCGCCCGGGCGGGCGCGGGTCCTGTGGCAGGCCGTACATCAAAAGGGCAGCGGCCAGCACGCACAGCGGCACCACTGCCCAGAAGACGAAACCAATACCCATTCCCTGATGGGCCCAGACCACAATGGGGCCACCGATATTGGGCGCAAAGGTGGCCGTCAGGCCGTAGGCGGCCAGGCCAAAGAGCTTGATCGACGGCGTCAGAAAGCGCAGCGCCACCGCCATCAGAAGCGGAATCAGAAAGCCGTTGGTCAGCCCCTGCAGCCAGCGCAGGGCGAGTATCAGCGCGCGCGAATCAATCACCGTAAAGCAAAGTCCCAGCGCCCCGAGGGCGAGCACCGCCACCGCCGCAAAACGACGCATCGAATAGGTAATGGCAAGCCAGGGGGCCACCAGCATCCCCATCGCCACGCCGGCGGCGTAGAGCGTGGTAAACCAGCGGCCCTGATCCGCGCTGAACCCGTAGGCACCGCGAATATCGGCCAGCGCCAGCGAGGTGGCTTCTTCATTGATATCGGCACCGACACAGGCCAGCAGCATACCGACCAGGCCGAGGACCAGGCGCAGGGACATGACACACTCTTTGCGATGGGTGATGGGCAGGGGAAGTCGACCCGGGGCGGGCAACCTATCGTCGAAAGTTGACTTTGTCAACTTTCAGGGACACCTCATCGCCTTTTGTGTGCGCCCCTCAGTTCACCAGGGGTGCGCTGCCCACGTTGTCCAGCACCCGCTCGAGCAGCGCATCGAAGTGTCGGATCTCCTCCGGCGAACAGCCGGCCATCATGGTCGCGGCCAGCTCGGTACGGATCTGCTCAAGCTGCTCGAACAGCGCCTGCCCCTCCGGCGTCAGCGCCGCCTCGGTAATGCGACGGGCCGTTGAGCTACCGCAGCGCCGGATCAGCCCCTGCTGCTCAAGCTCCCGAAACGCCCGGGCCACCTGGCCCTTGTCCCAGCCGCGGCGCTGCAGGATGGCCTGCTGGGCCTGGTCGGGAAAGCGCCCCACCACCGACAGCACCCGCAGCTGAAAGGTGGGCAGGGTGATCTCCTCGCGGCGCGCCAGCTCGCTCAGTCGCGCCCGGCTCTGAAAGCTCAGTTCTGCCAGCCTGTCGATGATTTGGCGTTCCATGGCCCCTCCCTGCGCTGAAAAGCTGCCATTGTGATCGAAACACCCGCAGGCTGGCGAATCGGCCGTAATCCCTGCTGCCATCGTCAAATATCCCCACGCGCGCCAGAGAGGGAAACCCGGCGCTACCCGGGCACCACCAGCCGATAGCCCACCCCGGCCTCCGTCTGGATCAGGCGGGGCTGCTCGGGGTCATCATCCAGCTTATGGCGCAGCCGGCTGATGACGATGCGCAGGTAGTGGGTATCGTGCTCGTGCACCGGCCCCCAGATTTCGCGCAGCAGCTGGGTCTGGGTGATCACCCGTCCGGCGTGTTCGGCCAAAAGCGTCAGCACCGCAAACTCCCGCGGGGTCAGCCGAATCGGTTCGCCCCCCAGGGTAACGCGGTGCGTATCGGCATCCACCGCCAGCGCCCCGACATGGAACTGGCGAGAGGGAGACGGGCCGGCGGTCGCCACCTGCTGGCGCAGCGCCGCCCGCACGCGGGCCAGCAGCTCCTGAATGCCGAACGGCTTGGTCACATAGTCACTGGCACCGGCATCCAGACAGGCCACCTTCTCGCGCTCCGAGGCGCGTACCGACACCACGATGACCGGCACGTCACTCTGCGAGCAAATCGCCTGAAGGACCTCCCGGCCATCAATGTCCGGCAGGCCGAGATCCAGAAGCACCAGATCCGGCTGATCGCCGATCGCGCGCACCAGCCCTTCGCCGCCGGTGGCCGCCTCGATCACCTCGTGGCCCTGCGAGGCCAGACTGATGCGCAGAAAGCGCCGGATCTGAAACTCATCATCAACGATCAGAATGCGGGGGCGATCAGCGCTCATCAGGGTGCTCCCTCTGGTCAGGAAGTGCTTTTTCGCCAGCAGGCCGGCGCTCGTCAAGGGGCTCGCGCTCGTCATGGTCGGCGTGGTCGTGCCTGTCTACCAGCGGCAGATGGATCACGATACAGGTGCCGTGCCCGTCCGGGCTCGCCTCGGCGTTGATGCTGCCGCCGTGGGCACCCACCATACCGCGGCAGATGGCCAGCCCCAGGCCGCTGCCGTGACGGCCGCGGTCGCCCGCGCCGCCGGTGAAGAACATGTCAAAGACCTGCTCGCGCAGCGCCTCAGGGATGCCGGGGCCTTCATCGCTGATCCGGATCACCAGCATATCGGCCAGACGCGCGGCGCGGATGACAATGCGCCCCTGGGGGGGCGAGAAGCGGATGGCATTTTCGATCACGTTGACCAGCGCCTGCTCCAAAAGCGCCGGATGGACATACAACAACGGCAGATCCTCCGGCCAGTCGCGCACCAGCGTGATGCCATTGAGCGCCGTACTCAGCCGTGCCAGCGCGGCATTGACCAGATCAGACAGCGTCACCCAGTCCCGTTCGATCCTGAGCGTGCCGTGGCCCAGCCGCGTCATGTCCAGAAGGTTCTGAATATAGCGGTCCAGCCGCTCGCTTTCGCTGAGCACGCCGTCGAGCAGCTCCTGCTTGTCCTCGCGCGAGAGCTGATCATCCAGCGTGCGCAGTGCACCGGCCGCGCCGATGATCGAGGCCAGCGGCGTGCGCAGGTCGTGAGAGACCGAGGAGAGCAGCGCCGAGCGCAGCCGCTCGTTTTCCTCGGCCAGCCGCGCCGCGCCCAGATCGCTGACCAGTCGGGTGCGCGCCATCGCCATGCCCAGCTGACTGATCAGGGTGTCGATCAGCACTTCCTGGTCATACGGCGGTGCCTCCTGATCGCCCAGCGCCAGTCCGACCACGCCCAGAATGCGCGCCTTCTCGACCAGGGCGATAAAGCGCCAGCGCTGGCCGGCGAGCGTCTGGGAGCCATGTCCGCTGGGGCGCTGATGATGCCAGGTCCAGTCGGCGGCCTGACGAGCCACCGGGTCCAGCACCACACCGCCCGGGTGGGCGGCCAGCACCTGCAGCGTCTCATCACCGGCCTCGCGCGCCAGATAGACGGCCGGCACCTGAAGCCAGTCGGCCAGCGCGGTCACGCCGGTGGTGCGCACGCTGTCCTGATCGGGTGCGGCGGCCAGCGCGCGGGAGAACTGCAGCAGCCGCCGGGTCTGATCCCGGCTGGCGCGCAGGGCGATCAGCTGCCGCCGGGCGCGGCCTGCCAGCTGCCCGCCGATCATCGCCACCACAAAAAAGAAAAAGACCGTCAGCAGCTGATCACGCTGGATCATCGCCAGGCTCAGGCGCGGCTCGGTAAAAAAGAAGTTGTAGATCAGTGCACTGAGCACGGCGCTGAGCATGGCCGCCCGGGTGCCGCTCAGGGTCGCCGTCAAGAGCACGCCGGTGAGAAAGACCAGCGACAGATTGGCCAGCGCCAGCGCCTGATGCATCAACAGCGCCAGCCCCAGGCTTGCGCCCATGATGAGTACCGGATGCAGCCACTCTTGGCGCTGCAGGGGGGAGAGCGGGCGTTTCGACCGCCGCTGGCGTTCGGTGCGCGAGTCATCGGCGACCACCAGCAGATCAAACGCGCGCGCCTCACGCAGCAGACGCCGGCCCAGCGAGCGGTGCCAGAACCGCCAGCCGCGCGGCTGCCCCCGGCCGATCATCAGGGTGGTCATGTTATGACGCCGGGCATAGTCCAGAAGCTCCGCCACGCGGTGCTGGCCCGGCAGCACCACCACCTCACCGCCCAGCTGTTCGATCAGCTGCGTACTGCGCTCAAGCGCCAGTCGCACCAGCGGCGAGGCGCGGCCCGTATCGATATGCACCGCGCGCCAGCGCACGCCGCGATGCTCGGCCATGCGGTGGGCGGCCCGCACCAGGGTGGCGTCCTCGGCCCGGCCGGACAGCGCCACCAGAATCCGGGGACGCACCGGCCAAGGCCCGGCAACGCCGCGCGCGCCCATGGCATCGCGCACGTCGCTGTCGATGCGCTCGGCCATGGTCTGCAGGGCCAGCTCGCGCAGCGCCGTGAGATTGGTGACGCTGAAAAAGCCTTCCAGCGCCGCGCGGGCCTGCTCGGGCACGTAGACCCGCCCCTGCCTGAGCCGCTGGATCAGCTCATCGGGGGTGAGATCGATCAGGGAGATATCCCGCGCCCGGTTGATCAGCGCATCCGGTACGGTTTCGCGCATGCGAATGCCGGTAATACGGGCCACGGCGTCGTTCAAACTTTCGATGTGCTGCACGTTCAGGGTGGTCCAGACATCGATCCCCGCCGCCAGAAGCTCCTCGATATCCTGATAACGCCGGGCATGGCGCCCGCCGGGGATATTGCGATGGGCCAGCTCATCGACCAGCACCACCCCTGGTGCCCGCGCCAGGGCGGCATCCAGATCGAACTCGCGAAAGCGCTGGCCGTGATGTTCCCGCGTGGTCAGCGCCAGGCGCTCGATGCCCACACACAGGCGCTCGGTCTCCTCGCGGCCGTGGGACTCGATAACCCCAAGCACGATGTCCTCGCCCTCGGCGACCCGCTCACCGGCGGTGCGCAGCATGGCAAAGGTCTTGCCCACGCCGGGCGCGGCGCCCAGAAAGATACGCAGACCACCGCGCGCCTCGCGGCGAGCGGTGGTCAGCAGCGCGTCCGGGTCGGGACGCGTTGGGTCATTATCATCAGTGCGGGTCATCGCATCTCCTGTCTCGCCTCGGCAGGCGACATGGCCGCCAGTGCCAGATTCAGGCGCAGCACGTTAACGACCGGCGCACCCGGAAAGCCCGTGTATTCGGTCGCCGCCGCGATGGCCTGCATCACGGACTCCAGCGACAGCCCCCGCGCCTGACTGACCCGGGCTGCCTGCACCCGAGCCGCGGCCGGTGAGATGTGCGGATCAACCCCCGAGCCCGAGGCGGCCAGCAGTTCCACCGGGATCTCGCCGATGATCAGACCGTCCCGCGCCGCAAGCCGTTCTGCTTCCTGTTGGGCACGCTCGCGCAGCGCCACATTGCCGGGCGCCAGGTTGGAGCCGCCCACACTCACGGGGTCGTTGCCGACCGCCGAGGGCCGGCCGTGGAAGTATTGTGCGCCTTCAAACGACTGACCCACCAGTGCCGAGCCCACCGCCCGACCCTGTGAATCATGGAGCACGCTGCCACCGGCCTGGAAGGGAAACAGCGCCCCACCCAGCGTGGTGGTCACGAAGGGATAGACAAGCCCCAGCAGCGCGGCCAGTACCACCATCAGGCGCAGCGAGGAGAAAAGAACCGGGCGAATCATCAAGGCATCGTTCATGGCAGAAGCTCCTAAAGCAGACCGGCAAGCAGCACATCGAGCAGCTTGATGGCAGGGAAGGGCAGCAGCAGGCCACCCAGGCCGTAGACCAGCAGATTGCGCCGCAAAAGCCCCGTGGCCGAATCGGCCTTGAAGCGCACCCCGCGCAGCGCAAACGGGATCAGGGCGGGAATGATCAGGGCGTTGAAGATCACTGCCGCCAGCACCGCCGATTCCGGTGAGTGCAGCTTAAGCACGTTCAGCGCGCCGAGTGAGGGCATGCTGGCCACGAAAATCGCCGGCAGGATGGCGAAATACTTCGCCACATCGTTGGCCAGCGAAAAGGTGGTCAGTGCGCCACGGGTAATCAGCAGCTGCTTGCCGATCTCGACCGCCTGCAGCAGTTTGCCGGGGTCGGAGTCGAGATCGACCATGTTGCCCGCCTCGCGCGCGGCCTGGGTGCCGGAGTTCATCGCCAGTCCCAGGTCGGCCTGCGCCAGCGCCGGGGCGTCGTTGGTACCATCGCCCATCATCGCCACCAGCCGCCCGGTGGCCTGCTCCTCGCGGATGATGGCGAGCTTGCGCTCGGGGGTCGCCTCGGCCACGTAATCATCCACCCCGGCCTCGGCGGCAATCGCCGCGGCGGTCACCGGGTTGTCGCCGGTGATCATCACCGTTTTCACCCCCATCTCGCGCAGCTGCGCAAACCGCTCGGCCATGCCGGACTTGATCACATCCGAGAGCGCAATCACGCCCAGCAGCCGCCCACCGTCTGCCACCGCCAGCGGCGTGGCCCCGCGGGCGGCAATGCGCGAGACCAGCGCCGACCAGCCGGCGGGTACGCTGCCGCCTTGATCCTTTACAAACTCGGCAATCGCATTGGGCGCGCCCTTGCGCAGCCGGGTGCCATCAGGGAGATCCACGCCGGACAGTCGCGTGGCGGCCGAGAAGGGAATAAACGAGGCGCCGGTCTGATCCAGGCGCTGATCAAACCCCTGGTCACGCGCCAGCGTCACGATCGAGCGGCCTTCCGGGGTGGGGTCTTCCAGCGAGCAGCGACAGGCCACCTCGCGCAGACGCTCGACACTTACGCGCTCGCAGGAGGCAAACTCGGTCGCCCGGCGATCCCCCAGGGTGATGGTGCCGGTCTTGTCGAGCAGCAGGGTGTCGATGCTGCCGGCAATCTCCACCGCCTTGCCGGATTTCGCCACCAGGTTGGCGCGCATCGCCCGCGACATGCCGGCAATGCCGATCGCCGGCAGCAGCCCGCCGATGGTAGTGGGGATCAGACACACCAACAGGGCTACCAGCATGACCGGCGAGGTGGTGATGCCGACAAACGCCGCCATTGGCGAGAGGGTCACCACCACGATCAGAAACACCAGTGTCAGGGTGGTGATCAGCACCGACAGCGCCAGCTCGCTGGGCGTTTTCTGCCGGCTGGCGCCTTCGACCAGCGCAATCATGCGATCGAGCAGCGACTCGCCCGGGTCCACGCTGACCTCGATGATCAGTTCATCCGAGAGCAGCCGGGTGCCGGCGCTGACCCCGCTGTTGTCGGTGCCCGCCTCGCGCAGCACCGGTGCTGACTCTCCGGTCACTGCCGACTCGTTGATCGAGCCGGCGCCCTTCACGATTTCGCCGTCGGCCGGAATCATTTCATCGGCGATCACCCGCACCCGATCGCCGCGGCGCAGGGTGTCGGCGCTGACCGTCACCTCGCTGCCGTCCCTTTCCAGCCGTCGCGCGCTGAGCTGGCTGCGGGTGGCGCGCAGGCTGCCCGCCTGGGCCTTGCCGCGCGACTCCGCCAGCGCCTCGGCGGCGTTGGCAAAGAGCACCGTGGCCAGCAGCACCAGCGTCACGCTCAGCGCAAAGCCAAAGGTCGCGCCCTCATGCACCGCCAGCCCGGTATAGAGCGCACAGACCAGCGTGCCCACGGCCACCACCGCCATCACCGGATTGCGCGCCATCGCGCGCGGGCTCAGCCGCTTGAGCGATTCCAGCAGCAGGGTCGCCATATGGGGGCGCTGCGTGCCCGGGACGCGAGCATCAGAAGCCTCCGCTGCGGTCCGCTCACCATGGATCGATTGAGACATGTGACTGCTCCTTAGTAACCCAGTGTCAGCTGTTCGGCGATCGGGCCGAGCACCAGCACCGGCAGAAAGCCCAGCAGATTGATGATCACGATGACGCCCGCGGTCAGGCCCACAAAGGCGCCGCTGTCCATGGCAAGCGTCCCGCGCCCGGCCGGCGCCATGCGCTTGCCGGCCAGCCACGCAGCGACTGCCAGCGGCACCAGCATGGGTACAAAGCGCCCGATCAAAAGGGCCACCACGCAGGTCAGGTTCCACCAGGGCGTGCCGTCTCCCAGCCCCTCAAAGCCCGAGCCGTTGTTGGCAAAGGCGGAGGTGTACTCGTAAAGCACCTGGGAGAGGCCGTGGAAGGTCGGGTTGGAGGTGCCGACCAGGCCGGGCACGGCCACCGTCAGCGCCGTCAGCCCCAAAATCACCAGCGGCTGGGCCAGAATGGCCAGCGAGATCCGGCGCATCTCGCGGGTCTCCAGCGCCCGGCCCATCAGCTCCGGCGCCCGGCCGATCATCAGCGAGCCGATAAAGGCCGCCAGCATCAGATAGAGCAGATAGCCGATCAGCCCGACGCCGATGCCGCCGAAGGTGACGTTGATGAACATGTCCATCAGCGTGACCATCCCGCCCATCGGGTTGAGGCTGTCGTGCATGGCATTGACCGAGCCGTTGGAGGTCTGGGTGGTCCAGCTCGCCCACAGCGCCGACATCTCGGGGCCAAAGCGCAGCTCCTTGCCCTCCAGGTTGGCGCTGCCCACCGCAGCCAGCCCCTCAAACGCCGCGTTGGGCAGACGCTCGGAAGCGATCAACACCGAGGTCGAGATCAGCGAAAAGGCCAGCATGACCCCGCCGATGCCCGCCATCAGGCGTCGCCGCCCGGTAAAGACCGCCATGGCCACCAGCAGCGCCACCGGAATCAGCAGCAGCGAGACGGTTTCGATGAGGTTGGACAGGGGCGTGGGGTTTTCCAGCGGCACGGTCGAATTGGGGCCATACCAGCCGCCGCCGTTGGTGCCCAGCTGCTTGATCGCCACCATAGAGGCCACCGGGCCCAGCGGGATCTGCTGGGTGGTGGCCACCGACTGATCCAGCGGCGCTACCGTCTGCGCGCCCTGCCAGGTGCTCGGCATGCCCTGCCAGGTCAGCAACAGCGCCACCACCATGGCCAGCGGCAACAGAATGCGCACCAGCGTGCGGACCAGATCGCGGTAGTAGTTGCCCACCCCGACGCTCTGCCCGGTGGCCTCCGCGACAGGCGCCGCCCTTTTCTTCAACAGCACCCGCGCGATCGCCAGCAGCACCGCCAGGCCCGTGGCCGGAGTGATGAACTGCAGCGTCACGATGGCAAACGTCTGGCTCAGGTAGGAGAGCTGCGCCTGGCCCGAGTAGTGCTGCTGATTGGTATTGGTGGCAAACGACACCGCCGTGTGCAGCGCCGTATCCCAGGACATGCCGGCAATGCCGTCCGGGTTGAGCGGCAGCACCCCCTGGGCCATGAACACGCCCCAGGCCAGGGCGATCAACAGCAGATGCAGCACCACCACGGCCAGCGCGTAGGCCGGCCAGCGCATCACGCGCGTTTCATTAACGCCCGCCAGGCGGTAGATCACCGCCTCGATTGGTCGAAAGAGCCGGTCGATCCGGCTTTCGCGTTCATCATCCAGCGCCCGGGCCATGTAGATGCCGAGCGGAAAGGCCAGCCCGAGGACCAGCGCATAGCAGAGTATGACCTCGTTCATGGGGGGTTCCTTAAAAGCGCTCGGGCCACAGCAGGGCCACCAACAGGTAGAGACCGACACACAACGACAGCACCAGCAGAACCATCTGCATCGCCTTGACTCCTTGAAGGACAGGCTCAGCGTGCGACCGACGTGCGTAAAATATCGAGACCGATTTCAGGGCTGGCGCGTAAAAAGGACGTAAAAATGGAGGGGTGGGAATTTGGGGGAAAGGGCAGGAGGGTAGTGGCGTTCAGAAAGCAGACAGGAATGATCTGATGGGGGGTGTTGGCTTGGAACCATAGGTTCTGCAGACGAACTATCGAGCAGGAGAATATCAATATCCGAAGCGGCTTTTGCCGCTTCGGGAATGTTTCAGGAGATGGCAGCCATCGATGCTGCTCCAGCGTCCTGCTTTTCCATTGTCCCCTTCGCCGCCATCACTCTCGGCTTCATCATCTCCGCCACGGCCTGAAACACCGGCACCACCACCGAGTTGCCGAACTGGCGATAGGCCTGGGTATCCGACACTGGAATCACGAAGCGCCGCTCCCTGGGGGCATCAAAACCCATCAGGCGCGCGCATTCCTGCGGCGTCAGGCGCCGGGGGCGATTGGTCAGATTCTCGGGGGCGTCAAAGGCCAACGCCTCGTTAAAGCCACGGTCGACGAGGATCTCCGAGCCATCCTTGTGATAGCGCGCCGACAGTGTGCGGGCGGTGTCTTCGGCGCGGGTCAGGCCAAAGCCGAAGCCGTTGCCCTTTTCCTTGTGCTTGCGAGCGTACTGATACAGATAGTGCCAGAGCTTCGGAGTAAGCACATACTTCGCATCGACTTCACTATCCAGCAGCTCGCCGAAGGTGGGGGTATGCGCAGGGAAGTGGGCGCTGATGTCGCGCAGGGTGAAGCCTTCATGCACGTTTAAATCGCGGCGAAAGCCGACCAGCACGATGCGCTCGCGGTGCTGGGGCACGAAGTGACGGGCGTCGATCACCTTGGGGTCGCGGCCCTTCGGGGCATCCATGTCGGCGACGTCATAACCCAGCTCATCGAGTGCCTCGCAGATCACGCGAAAGGTCTTGCCCTGGTCGTGACTCTTGAGGTTCTTGACGTTCTCCAGCACAAACGCCGGCGGCCGGCGCGCGGCGATAATGCGGGCGACATCGAAAAAGAGCGTGCCCTGGGCGTCGCACTCAAAGCCGTGCTTGCGCCCCAGCGCGTTTTTCTTGGAGACGCCGGCCAGCGAGAAGGGCTGACAGGGGAAGCCCGCCAGCAGCACGTCGTGTTCGGGGATCTGCTCGCGAATATGGGCGTAGGCAGTCTCTTCGTCCACGTCATCCCGCGCGGAGAGCGTCACATCGCGAATGTCCTCGTTAAAACGGTGGGTCTGCGGGTCGCAGTAGTGGTTCGCCTTGTAGGTGCGCACGGCGTACTTGTTCCACTCGGAAGTGAATACGCACTCACCGCCGACCGCCTCAAAACCCTGACGAATACCGCCGATGCCGGCAAAGAGATCAATGAAGGTGAAGTCGGCCCGGTGCTGATGCGACGGCGGTGCCGGCAGCAGGGTGATCAGCACCCGGCGCTCAGCGTCACTCAGCGGTGTCTGGCTGCCCCGTTTGAGGTGGCGAGTCAGCGTGTCGCGTGTCCAGTGAGCGCTCACTCCGGAAAGCTTCTGCGCGACAAAACCGCGGTCGAAGATCTCCAGCACCCGGGCCAGCAGCGCGTCATCGTCCAGCGCGTCATAGGGGCAGGCACCGGTCGGGGCACGTTCGGTCTCGAGTTCCGGGGGCAGCAGTTCCGGTGAAGGCAGGGTCATGGGCGCTCGCGAATAGGCAGGGTACGATCGACGCCCATTGTACGGCGTAGGCGCCCCCGGCCACCAGGGCGCCCCGTGTGATCAGGCGCTGCGTTCGGCGTCTTCCTGCTTGGCGGTCTTGTGGCGCTCCTCGTTCAGGCCCAGCTTCCAGTAGCTCGACACATAGAGATCGCTTTTGGCCACCTCGCGCTCGGTCTTGAAGTACTGACGCAGCTGGCGCATCGAGGAGAACTCGCACGCCGCCCAGACGGCGGGGCGGCCCTCTTCCCAGTCGATCGCGCGCACCGCGGCGGGTAGCACGTCGCTGTTTTCACCTGGATGCTCGTTGACCACCCAGTGCAGCTGAATGCCCTCGGGCTTATCAAGCGACTGAATTTCGGCCTCGCTCAGCACCTCGATCACGGCGTGACCGCGGGCGTCGGCGGGCAGGTTCTCCAGGTTGTCGCTGATCGCCGGCAGGGCGGTCATGTCACCGGCGAACAGAAACCAGTCGGCGCTTGTATCGACGCGCTTGCGCGGGCCGGGGCCGCCGATCTCGATGGTGTCACCGGGGGCGGCGTTTTCGGCCCATTGCGCGGCCGGGCCGCCGTCCTCGTGCAGCACAAAGTCCACATCGATGGAATCGATACGCTGGGCACGCACGGTGTAGGTGCGCATAAACGGCGTGCCGTCATCGCGGGTGAACATCAGCTTGATGTAGGTGCCGGCCTGATCCTCGGGGAAGGTCGTCATGCCCTCGCCGCCAAGGGTGACGCGCAGCATGTGCGGGGTGATCAGGGTCTTGTTCAGCACGGTAAAAACGCGGGGGGCGGGGCGGCTCATGGGCTCTCCTGGTCGCGATCAAGCTGATCGGTCATGGCGTTGACGGTCTCGATGAAATCACTGGCCCGGGCAGGGCTTAGATCGGCCCCCATCTGCGCCTCGAGCGTTTGTTCGATGGCACTGAGGCGATCACACAGAACCCGGCCGTCAGCGCTCAGCATCAGATGCGCGGCGCGACTGTCGCTCGGGTGCGGGTGGCGCTCGATCAGGCCGTCGCGCTCAAGCTCTCGGGTCACCCGGGTGATCAGGCCCTTGTCCTGCAAAAGCGCAGCGGCCACCTCGCGGGCCATGATGCCCTCATGGTGGCCGATCTCGGTGAGCACGCGCTGATGCGACAGGGGCAGGGTGACCCCGGCGGCGCGGCAGCGCTCGCGCAGGGCACGCTTGTAAACATGCAAAAGTCCGAAGAGCGCGTTGCCGGCTGACGCCATTATTTCATGACCATGAATGAAAGTGATTCTCGATACCATCCGCCATATGGTTGATATTGTCAACCATACAGCGCTGCCCACTGTCATCGCCGTGACATGACCCTGTCTCAATCTGGACGGCCTTTTATCCTGTCGATCCGGAGTCATCAACATGTTTGCACCACGCCGTCTTGCCGCTGCGCTTTTGGCCACCGCGACGCTTGTCACCACGCTTTCGGCTCAGGCGGCCGGCGGCCTGGCCGATATCCCGCAGCCCGAGGGCGCACCGGAGACCTTTTTGATGGTTAACGAGATCCCGGCGGGCAGCGCCATCAAGTACGAGCTGGACGAGGCGGGGCATGTGATCGTCGATCGCTTTTTGTCCATGCCGATGGCCTATCCGGCCAACTACGGCTCGATCCCCAGTTCCCTGGGCGGCGATGGTGATCCGCTCGATGTGATGGCCTTTACCCGCACGCCGATCGTGCCGGGGGCGATCATGGCCGTACGCCCCATCGGCATGCTGCGCATGATTGATGGCGGCGAGGCAGACGACAAGATCATCGCCGTGCCCACCCACGACGTGGACCCCACCTGGGATGAGGTGAAAAGCCTTGATGACCTGCCGGCCATGGAGCGCGAGCGTCTCGAGGGCTTTTTCCGGGTCTACAAGCAGCTGCCGGAGGGCAGCAAGGTCATCGAACTCAAGGGCTTTGCCCCGGTCAGCGAGGCCCACGAGGTGCTGCAAAGGGCGCTGGAGGATTACCGCTCAAGGTCCTGAACGGCAGCAATCGCTGGCACTGACAAACGACAACGCCCGTCCTCGAATTGAGGGCGGGCGTTGTGTTGGAATCAGGTACTGCGCTGTCGGCTACAGCACCATGGCGGCGACCCAGGCCAACGCCAGCATGCCGAGGTTGGCGTGCAGAAAGGTCGGGATCACGCTATCCCTGATGTGGTCATGCTGGCCGTCGGCATTGAGCCCGGCCGTCGCGCCCAGGGTGATGGTCGAGGCCGGCGAGCCGGCATCACCCAGCGCTGCAGATGCCCCCAGCAATGCGATGGTGGCCAGCGGCGAAAACCCCAGCGCCAGGGCCAGCGGAATATAAATCGGCGCCAGAATCGGCACGCTGGCGAAGGAGTCGCCAAAGCCGATGGTGATGAAAAGCCCCACCACCAGCATGATCAAGGCACCCAGCGCCATGTTGTCGCCGATCAGATCTGCCGCGGCGCTGACCAGCGGTTCGATCTCGCCGGTGGCGCCAAGCACGCCGGCAAAGCCCGAGGCCACGGTAATGATGACGGCAATCTGCGCCATCATGCGAAGCCCCTGGGTGAAGACATCATCCTGCTCGCGCCAGCGGAAAATGCCGGTCACGCTGATGATCATGAAGCCGATCAGGGCACCCAGCAGCAGCGAGTCAAAAACGATCTGACACAGCAGCGCCACGCCCAGCGCGATCAGCGTCATCACCAGCTGACCCACGTTGAGTGTCGCCGGCACTGGTGACTGAAGTGTCACGGCACTGGCGGCCTGCGGGACGGGCGTGTCAGACGGTGAAGATACATAGTCGCGCGGGCGTCGATAGCTCACCAGCACCGCCACCAGCATACCCAGAAGAATCCCCAGCACCGGCAGGGCCATCGCTTTCGGTGCCATGGCGGCCGTGGCAGTCAGTCCCAGCGGCTCGCCCACCTGATTGACGTTGGCCAGCAGAATTTCGTTGAGATAGATCGCCCCAAACCCGGTGGGCAGCAACAGATAGGTGGCACTCATGGCGCAGGCCAGCACGCAGGCGATTGCCCGCCGGTCCAGCCGCAGCCGGTTCATCAGCCCCAAAAGCGGTGGAATCAGGATCGGGATAAAGGCGATGTGCACCGGCACCAGGTTCTGCGACAGCAGCGAGGCGATCATCAGCATGGCAAACAGCAGGGCCCTGATCCCGCGACCGGTGGCGGCACTATCACGATCCAGCGCGGTGGAGAGCTTCCGGGCCAAAAGCTCCAGCAGGCCACTGCGCCCCAGGGCCACCGCCAGCGCGCCGATCATGACGTAGGTCAGCCCGACCTGCGCGCCGACCAGAAGATTGTCGTTAAACGCCGCAAGCGTTGCCTCCATCGAAAGTCCCGCATGCAGCCCGCCAAGCAGCGCGGCCGCGATCAGGGCAATCGCCACCGGAATCTGCAGAAGACACAGCGTCACCATCAGCACGATCGTGAGCACCACGGCATTGATGTGATAGCCCACCGCCAGCGCGATCAGATACAGCACGGCCAGAAGGGCCAGCACCGGCAGCGCGCGAGACCGGGCGAAACGGTCCCGACCGGGAGAGACATCAGGAGAAAGAGAGTCGGACATGATCCTGCCTTGTGAGAGGTTGTTATTGTCTGCCCAGCGGGCATGCGCCGTGATCATACCAACGCCGGCGCCGGTCGGCGCCCGTCACAAGACTGTCATGTTGCCCGGCCACGATATCGGCCCATGCTCCCGTTCACCTGCCGATGCCTCTGCCCATGCCCCTGCCCATGACTGTCACTTCGTTTCCTGCGTTTCGCTCCGGACTCTCCGCTCTGGCCACCGTGGCCTTCACGCTTGTAGCACCGCTGGCCAGCGCCGAGTCGCTGATGCTCTATACCAGCCAGCCCAATACCGATGCCCAGCAGACGGTGGATGCCTTTGAAAAGGCCCACCCGGAGATCGAGGTGCAGTGGGTACGCGATGGCACCACGCGACTGATGACCCGTCTGGAGGCCGAACGTGCCGCCGGGCAGCACCGCGCCGATGTGCTGCTGGTCGCCGATGCGGTAAGTCTCGAGAACCTGCGTCAGCAGGACCTGCTGGCCCAATACCAGCCCGAGGCGCTCGAGCACTATCCGGACGCGCTGTATGACCCCGAGGGCTACTACTTCGGCACCAAGCAGATCGCCACCGGCATCGTCCATCACCAGCGCGCCGCGGAGCAGCCGCAGCGCTGGCAGGATCTCACCGAGCCCGCATACAAGGGCCAGGTCGCCATGCCCAGCCCGCTTTATTCCGGCGCAGCGCTGATTCATCTGGACAGCATGGTGAATGACGAGCGCTTTGGCTGGGCCTATTACCAGGCGCTCGCCGATAACGGGGTAACGCCCAACGGTGGCAACGGCGGGGTGCTCAAGCAGGTGGCGGCCGGCACCAAACCCTATGGCGTGATGGTCGATTTCATGGCCCTGCGCGAAAAGGCGAAGGGCTCGCCGATCGAGTTTGTCTACCCCGAGGAGGGGGTGAGCGTGGTCACCGAGCCGGTGGCGATCATGAAGGGTGCCCAACACGTTGAGGCCGCGCGTAAATTTGTCGAGTTCCTGCTCTCGCGCGAGGGTCAGCAGCTGGTCAGCCAGCAGGGCTACCTGCCGGCGCGCGATGACGTCAGCGCCCCGGAAGGCTATCCCGACCGCGAGCAGATCAAACCGCTGCCCTTTTCGGCCACCCGGGCGCTCGAGCAGGCCGAGGCTGAAAAGGCGCGCTTTGCCGATATCTTCTCCTCCTGATGGCGGCAACGGTGATGATGCGAGGTCTGCCACGGCTCGGGCCGGCGCTATTGTTTGTGCCGGCGCTGTTGATCTGTCTGCTGCCGGTGGGGCAGCTCCTCATCGAGGCGCTGCTGGCCACGCTTGCCGCGCCTGCCGAGTGGCGCGACTCGCCGCTGTTTGAAGTATTGACCAGCACCACGACCTGGCGGGCCACCGGCCACAGTCTTTACACCACCGCACTGGGTACCCTGATCAGCGTGGTGCTGGGGATGCTCTTTGCCTTTGCGCTGGCGCTGACCGACCTGCGCGGGCGGCGGGCGCTGGTGATCTGTTTCATGCTGCCGATGATGATTCCGCCCCAGGTGACGGCACTGGCCTGGCTACAGCTGTTCGGCCCGGCCAGTACGCTGTTGATTACGCTGGGCATCGCGCCGGCGCTGGGCGCACCGCAGCCGCTCTATTCCGCGGAGGGCATTGCGCTACTGCTGGGCATTCAGCACGCGCCGATGGTGTTTCTGGCTCTTCGGGCCAGCCTTGCCGAGCTGCCGGCAGAGCTGGTGGAGGCCGCGCGTCTGAGCGGGGCCGCGCCGCGCACGGTCTGGCGCACGGTGATCCTGCCGCTGTGCGCGCCGGGGCTGATTGCCGGCACGGCGATCGCGGCCATCGCCGCACTTGGCAACTTCGGCATTCCGGCGATGCTGGGCATCCCGGTGGGCTACTACACCCTGCCCACGCTGATCTATCAGCAGCTGGCCGGTTTTGGCACCGGCGTACTGGACCGCGTCGCCTCGCTGGCGCTATTAATGACGGCGCTGGTGGGGGTGGGCATCTGGCTGCAGCACCATCTGCTGGCCCGGCGTGACTATCGATTGGGCGGGCAGGGCGCCCGGGCGCTCACCCTTGCCACCGGACACTGGCGGTGGCCGCTCACGCTGATGCTGTGGGCCATTCTGGCGCTGATTCTGGTGGCACCGCTAATGGCGCTGATCAGCACCTCGCTGGTGCCGGCGTTTGGCATGGGGCTGGACTGGCAGCACCTGAGCCTGGCCGCCTATCAGGAGATGTTCACCCGCCAGGCGGTCACCGCACGCGCCTTCACCAACAGCCTGTGGCTGGCCGGCAGTGCTGCCGTGGTGCTGGTGGCGTTGACCCTGCCGCTGGCGTGGCAGCTGGCGCGCCGACGCTCCAGGGTGCTGGGCGTGTGCGCGGCACTCTTTGATGTGCCCTTTGCCCTGCCGGGCGTGGTGCTGGCGATCGCCTGCATCATGGTGTTCAGCCGGCCGCTGCCGATCATCGAATACTCGCTCTACGGCACGCTGGGCATCATCTTCATTGCCTATCTGTCACGCTTTCTGGTCGTCGCGCTCAAGCCGCTGCACAGCGCCTTCGTCCAGCTGGACCCGGGCCTTGAAGAGGCCGCCCGGCTGGCCGGTGCCGGCCCGATGCGAAGGCTATGGGATATTTTATTGCCGCTGGTGGCGCCGGCTGCCATGGCCGGGGGCCTGCTGGTCTTTTTGAGCGCGGTCAACGAGCTGACCGTGTCGGCGCTTCTGTGGTCAGCCGGCAACGAGACGCTGGGCGTGCTGATCTTCAATCTGGATGACGGCGGCGACAGCGTGCTGGCCTCGGCCGTGGCGGTGGTCACCGTGGCCATGGTGGTGGCGCTCATGGGCGCGCTGGAGCTGATGGCGCGTCGCCTGCCGAAAGGGGTTTTGCCATGGCAACAATGAATGCAGGTCGGCTATCGATGACGGCACTCGCCAAACATTTCGGCCAGCATGTGGCGCTCGAAGGGCTGTCGATGACCATCGAGCCGGGCGAATTCGTGGCGCTGCTGGGCCCCAGCGGCTGTGGCAAGAGCACCACGCTGCGGCTGCTGGCCGGTTTCGAGACGCCGGATCACGGCGAGATTTATCTGGGCGATCAACGGCTCTCCAGTGCGCAAATGCAGGTGCCGCCCGAGCAGCGACGCATGGGCATGGTGTTTCAGTCCTATGCACTCTGGCCGCATCTGAGCGTGGCGGGCAACGTGGATTATCCGCTGCGGGTCCAGAAGGTGGCCAGCAGCGAGCGACGCCGGCGGGTGGAGGCGGTGCTGGCGCGGGTGGACATGACCGCCATGGCCGGGCGCTATCCACGGGAACTCAGCGGCGGGCAGCGTCAGCGGGTGGCACTGGCGCGCTGTCTGGTCAGCCAGCCGGCGGTGATATTACTCGATGAGCCGCTGGCCAATCTGGACCGCCATCTGCGCGCCAGCATGGAGGACTACTTTCGCGACTTTCACCGCGAGACCGGCACCACCATGGTGTATGTCACCCATGATCAGGATGAGGCGATGGCACTGGCCGATCGGGTCGCGGTGATGCAGGCGGGCCGGCTCAAACAGTTCGCCACTCCCGAGACGCTCTATCACCAGCCTGTCGATGTCGACGTCGCCCGCTTTATCGGTCAGGGCAGTATCGTGCATCTGACCCGCGCCGCGGCCGGCGAGTGGCTGACCGGCAGTGAGGCCCAGCGCCTGAGTGATCAGGGCAGGGCGAGAGGCTTTGTGCGGCCCCAGCATGTGGTGACGGGCGTTGAGGGCGGGCTGCCGGCACAGGTGGAGCGCTGCATCTTTCGCGGCGAGCGCCATGTGCTTTCCCTGCGCCTGGCCGATGGTCAGTCACTGACCGCCTATAGCGCTGCCGCACAGCCATCCGGCAGCCGCACAGGCGTAGCCATTGAACGGCTCTGGGGACTGGAAGCAGGGGAAAGGGAAGTGAAGGGTGCAGACGCCCGGGCGTCTGCAGGCTGATGCCAAAGGATCAACGGCGGGAAAGCCGCTCGCCAAGGGCATTCAGGAAGGCCTCGGCGACCTCATGCTCGTAGCGGTAATAGGTCCACTGACCTACCCGCTGCGATGATACAAGGCCAGCACGCGACAGCGTCGACAGATACAGCGAAATGGTCGGCTGGGAGAGCCCGGTCTTCTCGCGAATATGGCTGACACAAATCCCCCCGGGTGGGGCCGTATCCTTCTGAGGCGGGAAATGCTGCTCCGGCTCCTTGAGCCAGGACAGGATGTCCAGTCGCACCGGGTTGGCCAGTGCGCTTAAAACCGTATTGATATCCATGATCAGGGCCAGGCGTTGGAGGCCGGATCAGTATACGCGCTCACGGCCGGGCTGCCGAGACAGCCCGACCAATACGCGTCAGCGCACCAGTTCATCCAGCGCACTGGTATCGAAATCCTGCAGCTCATCGAGTCGGCCGTCACGCACCTTGTTGGCCCACTGCGGATCGGACAGCAGGGCCCGGCCAATGGCAATCAGATCGAAATCGTTGCGCGCACGCCAGGCGGCCAGCTCCTCGACGTTGACCCGGCTCTTGGAGGTCGGGTCTTCCGTGCGGGTGAAGTGCCCGGTGCGGAAGGTCTTGTCCAGCCCCACGCTACCCACGGCAATTACCGGACAGCCGGTCAGCTCACGCGTCCAGGTCGCCAGCGTCTTGCTGCTGCCCTCAAAGCCCGGCTCCCACACGCGGCGCGTGCTGGCATGGAAGATGTCCACGCCGTCGGCGGCCAGCGGGCTGAGCAGCTCGCCCAGTGCCTCGGGAGTCTCGGCAATGATCGCTTCATAGTCGGAGAGCTTCCACTGCGAGAAGCGGAAAACGATCGGGAAGTCCGGACCGACAGCCTCGCGCACGGCACGCACGATCAGGCGCGGGAAGCGCAGACGGTTTTCCAGGCTGCCGCCGTAGGCGTCCTCGCGCTGGTTGCTTTCCGGCCACAGGAACTGATCGATCAGGTAGCCGTGGGCGCCGTGCAGCTCGATGCCGTCAAAGCCGATCGCTTTCGCATCGCGGGCCGCGCGGGCAAAGGAGGCCACCACGTCCTGGATGTCCTGCTCGGTCATCGCCTTCACGACTTCCACACCGTCTTCAACGATGGCCATCGGCCCAAAGCCCGGCACATCGGTCTGCGGCTCGACACCCGGGCGACGCTCGCGGCCCACGTGCCACAGCTGCGGCATGATTTTCCCGCCGGCGGCGTGAACGCCCTCGACCACCTTCTGCCAGCCCGCCAGTGCGGCTTCGCCGTGGAAGGCCGGCACCTGTGGGTAGCCGTTGGCACCGGGATGATCGATATAGGTGCCTTCGGTGATGATCAGGCCGACACCGCCTTCGGCGCGGCTCTTGTAATAAGCCGCGACGTCATCACCCGGGACGCCGTTTGGCGACTGGTTGCGCGTCATGGGGGCCATGACAATACGGTTGGGAAGGGTGACCGGACCCAGGGAAAGGGGCTCGAACAGCGGGGCGGCCAGCGCCTGTGCAGACGTCGTCATGTCGTTTACCTATTGATATAGAAATATATCAATATATTTAAACAGAGCAGCAGCGCCGTGGCAATCCCCCTCTTGCCGAGGCAGGGCGACACACCGTCACAGGTCATGTTTCCCGCATTTCATGCGCCATCGGGACTGGTGATCCCCCCGGATGGACGCCATGCTATAGGCAGACGGTGTCGTCGCGGTGCCCGTGTGCGGTATCGCGATGGTTTGACACCTTTTCGTCACCCTTCACCAAGGAGCCCTGTCATGACCCTGGATCAGGCTGCAGCCCAGACGCTTATCGACATTGTTCGCCACGCTGCCAGAACCGAGATTCTGCCGCGTTTTCGTATGCTCGATCCTGATGCCATCGATACCAAGAGCGGCCCGGATGACCTGGTGACCATTGCCGATAAAAGCGCCGAGAAGGTCATTACCCAGGGCGTCGCCAAAGCCTTTCCCGAGGCGACCATCGTGGGTGAAGAAGCGGTGGCCGAAGACGCCTCGCTTTTAAAGACCATCGGCAATGCCGAGATGGCGGTCATCATCGACCCGATCGACGGCACCTGGAACTTCGCGCGCAATCTCAACCAGTTCGGCGTGATTGTGGCCGTGGTCAGCCGCGGCGAGACCGTGCTTGGCCTGTTGTACGATCCGCTGGCCGATGACTGGGTCATGGCGCGCAAGGGGGAGGGGGCCTGGTATGGCCGCCCTGACGGCACGGCGCGGCGTCTGCAGGTGTCGAACACCAAAAAGGTCTCGAACATGGTGGGCTCGACCTCGATTCGCCTGTTCCCGCGCGAAACCCAGTACGACATGGCCGGGCTCTTCCCCGATTTCGCCCGCATGATGTCCTTTGGCTGCGCGTGCCATGAGTACCGCACCATGGCCTTCGGCTTTGTGGATTTCATGCTTACCGCCAAGCTGATGCCCTGGGATCACGCCGCCGGCGTCATGATCCTGCAGGAAGCCGGCGGTTACGCCGCGCTGCTCGATGGCACCCCCTACAGTCCCACCATTCATCAGGGCTGCATGATCGCGGCCAACTCGAAGGACAGCTGGGAAAACCTGCGTGAAAAGTTCGACTTCCTGATCGACTGATCCTTCCAACCTGTCCGGCGTGTGTCCTCCGGGTGGCGCGCCGGTGTCTTTTGGCTTTCCTGATACGCCATGGCTTACCCAGGTTATTGTCAGCCATGGCTTTTTAGCATCACGATAGGCGCCGACACGGTTTTTCCCCTGATCATGATGATCTTCCCAAGGCCAGCGCTATGACCCTCATAGGTTTAAATCGCTGGTTATTAAATAGCGCACTATGTAAATTACAGTGATGACAGACGACAACGATAATCTCGACCATGACGAGAGCATGCTGGCCCTGGAGTCTCAGCTCTGCTTTGCGCTCTACGCCACGCAGCTTTCAATGAGCAAGCTTTACCGGCGTCTGCTCAAGCGGCTGGAGCTCACCTATCCCCAGTATCTGGTCATGCTGGTGCTGTGGGAAGAGGATCACCTGACCGTTTCCGGCATCGGCGAGCGGCTGTCGCTGGACTCCGCCACGCTCACGCCGCTGCTCAAGCGACTTGAAGGGGCCGAACTGGTCCGGCGAGCACGCACCCGTGAAGATGAACGCCAGGTCGAGGTGTCGTTGACCGACAAGGGAAGCGCGCTGCGTGAGCAGGCCCGGGCCGTACCTGTCGAGGTTCAGCAGGCCACGGGCTGTTCAAGACCGGAGATACAGGCGCTGCGCGATCAGCTCAATGCCCTGAAAAGACATCTGGATAATATTTGACCTTTTTTTACCCATTTACATAGCGCGCTACCCAATAGCCCGCAATCATGTTCAGAGGAAATGACATGCCACTCGAAAAGGTACTTTACCGCGCCAACGCCCAGGCCACTGGCGGTCGCGACGGCCGCGCCGTCTCTTCCGACGAGAAGCTCGATGTCGTGTTGAGCACGCCAAAGGAGCTGGGCGGCACCGGCGGTGATGGCACCAACCCCGAGCAGCTTTTTGCCGCCGGTTACTCGGCCTGCTTCATGGGCGCGCTCAAGCATGTGGCGGCCCAGCAGAAGGCAAGACTGCCCGACAACGCCTGGGTCGGTGCCGACGTGGGCATTGGCCCGATTGCCACCGGCTTTGGTATCGAAGTGGCGCTGAATATCCGCCTTCCCGACATGGACGAAGGCCTGGCCAATGAACTGGTTGAAAGGGCTCATGTAGTGTGCCCCTACTCCAATGCCACCCGCGGCAACATCGACGTGACGCTGAGCGTCGAAGTCTGAACGCGGTTACAGCGCTCAGAATGAAGGGCCCGCCTGCGAAACAGGCGGGCTTTTTTTATGGTGCAGGTCGTGTTTTACGCTTGAATGTTTCACGTGAAACAACATCTTTCTGCTTGTTCGAGACGAGACTATTTGAGCCCCAGCCGACGCCCGAGTCGATGCAGATTGGCACTGTCCATGCCCAGGGCGCGTGCCGCCCGTGCCCAGTTGCCCTCATGCGCGGCCAGAGCGCGTTCAATGTGACAGCGCTGGAAGGCGTCAGTGGCATCGCGCAACGGCAGGTCGTTATCCACAGGGGGTGGTGCGTGAGCGGGTGTGGATAAACCGGCACTGTCAGGCACAGACCGTTCGGACGCCGCGGCCACGCCGCCAGGCAGATCAAGATGGGTGGCATTGATGCGCAGTATTTCGGCGCGCCGTGCAGCCGGGTGGGCATCGCCAAGGGCGCGCAGGGCCGCACGGCTCAGGGTATGTTCGAGTTCGCGCACGTTGCCGGGCCAGTGCCAGTCCAGCAGCGCCTGCTCGGCGCTGATATCCAGGCGCAGGTTGGCAAGACCGAGCCGCACCCGGTTGTCTTCCAGAAAATGGCCGGCCAGCAGCAGAATGTCTTCACGGCGCTCGCGCAGCGGCGGAATGCGCAGGGGAAAGACGCTCAGGCGGTGATACAAATCCTCGCGAAAGCGCCCGGCGGCCACTTCCTCGGCCAGATCCCGATTGGTCACGGCAATCAGACGCACATCCACCTTGATCGCCTGATCGCTGCCCAGCGGCTGGATCTCGCCTTCCTGCAGCACGCGCAAAAGCCGCGGCTGCTGGGAAAGCGGCAGCTCGCCGATCTCGTCAAGCATCAGGGTGCCGCCGTCGGCCATCGCGAAATGGCCGCGATGATCACGACTGGCGCCGGAAAAGGCGCCGCGGCGATGGCCAAACAGCGCGCTTTCGATCAGCGATTCAGGCAGGGTGGCGCAGTTGACCTTGACCAGCGGCCCGTTGCGCCGGCGCGAGCACTCATGCATATAGCGGGTCAGGTGCTCCTTGCCCACGCCGGTCTCGCCGTGCAACAGCACGCTCAGGTCGGTAGGGGCCACCAGCGCCATGCTTTCATACAGCCGGGCCATGGCCGGGCTGTGCCAGCCGGGCGAGCGCAGCGGCGCACTTTCTTGCGGCGAGAGCGCCTGATTGAGGCGCGAACGGGTATCCTCAAGCTGCCCGGTCAGGCGCAGGCAGGTGGCCAGTAGCTCCGCGGCGGCCATCAGCTCCTCATCATCGATGCCTGCCATCTGCTCGGGGATCAGGGCATCCAGGGTCAGCATGCCCAGCAGCCGGTCACCGTCGCGCAGGGCCACGCCCATGCAGTCATGAACGTGGGTGAGATCGGCATCAAGCAGACCATCGAAGGGGTCCGGCAGGGTGCAGTCGCGTGGAAAGCGACATACCCGCGGATGCGCCGCAATCGCGGCAAGCCTTGGGTGAGCCTGCAGGGAGAAATGGCGCCCGCAGACCTCCTCATCCATCCCCAGTACTGCCACTGGCTGCAGGCCTTCATCGACGCTGACCATCAGCGTACTGGCATCGGCCGGGTAATTGCCCACCAGCGCCGCCAGCAGCGTCGACCACTGCGCATGCAGGGCATCGGGACGCTTGCCATCGCTCAGCGCGGCCAACAGCGCCCGCAATGCTCTTGAAAAAGTAGTCATATCGACACACCACCTGCCGGATTGTCATTTTGACCTTCAAAAACGGTGTCATTATGACCATGGCCGCAACAGGGATGCCAGCACCGCCTTGCCATGTCACTGGAACGTGCCGCCTCATACGGGCCCTGACATCGTACGAACGTGGCAGACTGTCGCAGCATGGACCACCTGGCACGGCTTTTGCGATATTAAAAGCGTCTCATATTGTTACCGTCGCCAGGAGCGCGTCATGCTTAACCAGAAGCAGCTTGAAGTCATCAACGCCACTGCACCGGTCGTGGCCGAACATGCTGAAACCATCGCCAGCACCTTTTACCCGCTGATGTTCGAGCGCTACCCGCACGTGCGCTCGATGTTCAACATGCGCCACCAGCAGACCGGCGAGCAGCCCCGGGCACTTGCCCGTTCAGTGGTGGCCTACGCGCTTAATCGTCAGGACCCCGAGGCACTCGAGAAACTCATGCATCCGATCGTCAACAAGCATGTGGCGATCAATCTGCAGCCCGATCAGTATCCCATCGTCGCCGAGTGCCTGATGGCCGCGATCGGCGAAGTGCTGGGCGATGCCGTTACCCCCGAAGTGGCCGATGCCTGGAGTGGCCTGTACTGGGAGTTTGCCGATCGACTGATCGATGCCGAGGAGCGTACCTATCAGCAGCTGGAACAGGCACCGGGCGGCTGGCGCGGAGAGCGCACCTTCTATCTGGCCGACCGCGTGGTCGAAAGCGAGGAGATCGTGTCGTTCTACTTCAAGCCGGTCGATGACAAGCCGGTACGCACCTTCCAGGCAGGGCAGTATCTGGGCGTGTCGCTTGATATCGACGGCGAACAGGCGCTGCGCCAGTACAGCCTGACATCCCTCCCGGGGGATGACTTCTACCGTATTTCGGTCAAGCGAGAGGGGCAGGGCCGGGCCAGTCGCCACCTGCACGATCACATCAGGGTCGGCGATCATGTGCAGCTGCTGGCGCCGGTAGGCGAGATGGTGCTCGATGACCGCGACGCGCCGGTCATGCTGATCAGCGGCGGCGTCGGCCAGACCCCGATGCTGTCGCTCATGGCCCAGGCCCTCGATGCCGGCCGCCAGGTGATCTACCTGCACGCAGCGCGCAATTCCAGCGTCCACGCCTTTCATGAACACCTCAAGGCCATGACCGAACAGTACGGCAGCCGGCTCACCTACCGCTACGTCTACAGCCATCCGGACACGCCCGAGGACAAGCGCCACAAGGGCATCCTTGATCACGCCCTGCTGGCGGATTACCTGCCGCGCGAGGTAACGCCAAGCTGCTATTTTACCGGCCCCACCGGCTTCATGCGTGATATCGACAGCGAACTGGCCGCGCTCGGCGTTGATACACCGTATCGCCATTTCGAGTACTTTGGCCCCTCCGGTCAGCTGCACTGAGCATCGTATAGCGCTGACCACCGGGTAGCGCGCTCGTCATCAAACGGCCCCGACCACCTGCAAGGGTGATCGGGGCCGTCGTCGTTGCAGACTGCTCTCGAGAAAGGTCAGTCCAGCCGTCTGGCACCCTCGATGGTGATCGGCGTCTCTGGCACGTCGGCGTGCGGCCCCTTGCGGGTCGTGGGCACCCGGGCCATGGCATCGACCACGTCCATACCCGAGACCACATGGCCAAAGACGGTATAGCCGGGCTCGTAGAGGTTGCGGTAATCGAGTGATGCGTTATCTACCAGATTGATGAAGAACTGGCTGGTGGCCGAATCCGGCTGGGCGGTGCGCGCCATGGCGATGGTGCCGCGCTGATTTTTGAGTCCGCTCTCTTCCAGCGCGATGGGGGCATGGGGCTTTTTGGTCGCCATGTCGGCGGTCATGCCGCCGCCCTGGACCATGAAGCCGTCGATGACGCGGTGAAAGACGGTGTCCTGATAGAAGCCTTCCTCGACGTAGCGCAGGAAGTTTTCCACCGTGTTGGGCGCTGCCCGGGCGTCGAGTTCCAGCTCGATATTGCCCTGGCTGGTCGTGATCTCGACATGCGGGTGATCGGCATCGGCCAGTGCCGGGAGAGAGAACAGCGGCAGCGCCAGCAGGCACCCGCGCAGTAACGGTTTCAGCATGAAAAGCGCTCCAGTCACACGAGATAGGGTCCGCCAGCCTAGCCGGGAGAGCCATGGCTGACCAGCCCCCGCACTCACTTCCAGCACTTGTATTCAGCGTTTACTTCCAGCCTTCCTGGGCCGCCCACACGGCGGCTTCGGTACGGGTGCGCATGCCCATTTTCTTGAGTAGATGGCGCACGTGGACCTTGACCGTCCCTTCGCTGATCTCAAGGCGTCGGCCGATTTCCTTGTTGGAATGGCTGCGGGCAATCAGGCGCAGAATATCGCGCTCGCGCCGGGTGAGGCGGGCGATCATGGCCTCGGGGCCGGGCGCCGGTTCACGCAATGCCCGGGTCAGAAGCCCCATGAGCCGCGGGTCAAAGGCGTCGCCCTCGCCATCGAGCGCCTCGATGGCCGCCAGCAGTTCCTCGGGGGCCGTATCCTTGAGCAGATAGCCGCTGGCACCGGCCCGAATGGCGGACAAGACGTCATCCTGGGATTCCGACACGGTGAGCATCACGATCGGCGCTGTCACGCCCGCCTCACGCAGCCGGGTCAGCGTCTCGATGCCGTCCATGCCCGCCATCTTCATGTCCAGCAGGATCAGATCCGGCATGTGGCGCTTACAGAATTCGATCGCCTGCTGACCGCTGTCAGCCTCGCCTGAAAGCGTCAGCGACGCGCTCATGGCCAGAAGCTGCTGCACCCCGCGTCGAAAGAGCGGGTGATCATCCACCACCAGGACGCCGCGTGGCTGCGCATGGTGGCTCGTGTCGTGAGGGCTCATGCCGTGGTGTCTCCTGAAGTTGACCCATTGATGAAGTTCAGCGCCACCCGCGTGCCGCCCGCGTCACGTCGGGCCATTACCAGCGTCGTGCCCAGACTGCGCGCGCGCTCGGCCATGATGATGGTGCCGTAATGATGGCTGCGGCTCACCTGTGCGGGCAGGCCCACGCCGTCGTCCTCGATCACAAGATCAATGCTACCGGCCTGATCGGTCAGGGTCACCGTGACCTTTTGTGCCCGGGCGTGCTGGACCACGTTGGCCAGCGCCTCACGCAGGATCTGCACCAGGTGCAGCTCCTGGTCGGGGGCAAGGACGTCATCGGCAATGGCAAGCGTTGTGTCGATCTCAAGCTCACCCCGCGCGGCAAACTCTTCGATGCTCGCCCGCACGGCGGCATTGATGCCGTGCTCGGTCAGGCGCAGACGAAAGGTGACCAGCAGCTCGCGCAGCTGGCGATAGGCCTGAGCAATGCCCTCGCGCAGCTCGCCGAGAATGGCCGGGGCCTCGCTGTCGCTCGCCTCGGGCAGGGCGCGGGCCAGTCGCAGGGCCTGAATGTTGAGATAGCTCAGCGACTGCGCCAGAGAGTCGTGCAGCTCGCGGGCGATCACGGCGCGCTCATCCATCAGGGCCAGCCGACGCTTGTGCCGCCCCTGGGCGCGCAGCGCCAGCGCCGCGTCCAGGTGATCGGCCAGCGTCTCGCAGATCTGACACTTCCAGCCCGGCAGCGGCGCACCGCCGGGCAGTCGGGCCACCAGTACCAGGGGCACATCAGCGTCGCCCTGCAGCGGGAAGCGGTACGTACCGGCATCATCATCATCGGCATTTTGCGAAGCGACCAGCGCCAGTTCGGCCGGGGCCATCAGCGCCTCGAAGGGTTGCAGTGCCTGCTGCGGGTCGATGGCCTCAGGTGCCGTCGTGGCCAGATAGCGCGCGTTGTCATACAAAAGCGTCAGCGCCAGATGACTCTGCTGCAGCCGATGAGCGCGGTCTTCGACCTGGTCATTGAGATGGCGATAGAACATCTCGAGCTGGCCGGCCATGTCATCGATGGTGGCCGCCAGAAGGCCTATCTCGTCGTTGCGCCAGTAGCCGGTGCGGGCCTGAAGATCGCCGGCACGCAGGGTTTCGACCACGCCCAGCAGCTGCCCGAGCGGGCGGCGCACATGAAAGTGAAGCCGCCAGGCCCCGAAGCCGATCAGCGGCAGGGTCAGCAGCAACAGCGCCACCTGCAGGGCACGCAGGCGGGCAATGCGTGTCTCGGCCAGCGCCTGCAGCTCACCGGTCAGCCCGTCCAGACCGCTGACATGGGCGGCAATACGGGCAGGGTCGATGCGCGCGGCCTGCTCGGGCGTGCGCATGTCCGGGTGCAGGGTGGTGACCCATTCAAGGCGCAGCATGCCAAGCTGCAGCGCCATGTCGTCGTCATATTCACGGCTCACCGCCTCATCAAGGTGCTGCCAGGTGTCATCGATGGTGTTTAACAGCGCGCGCCACCCGGCGTGGTCCATGGTGGGTGCCTGCGCCATCAGCCGCCAGGTCTGCATGCGCAGCGAACCGGCCTGATTGATCACCCGGGCGTCATGACGCGCCGTATCCGCCAGCCAGCCGCTGGCCACCATCCCGCCCAGGGCCAGCAGCGACACCCCTGCCAGCACCAGCGCCAGCGTCAGGCTCAGGGCGTAATGGGAAGGCACAAACCGCTTGAATACCCCCATGGCGTTCTCCTGCGCAGCATGGCTACCCCCAAGGAGGTAGTCGGAACAATAAAAGGCTTTCCTTTCAGCGACCTGCAGCGGCAAATGCCACTATCGCCAATGAGTTAACACGCTGATTTAACGCCATTTTTACCAGGGGTATTTTGACGACGGTCAAAAGCGCCCGCGCCATCTCCCGCACAGTAGTCCCTGACGCCACCTTCCTTTGGCATGAGGGCACCATCATGAGGGCAGACACCGCTTCCCCCCCACGCTCGCAGCAGCGACGCGCACTGGGTCTCTCGACGCTGGCCTTCACACTCTGCTTCGCGGTCTGGACGATCTTTTCCATCATCGGTATCCATCTGCGACACGAGTTTGGCCTTTCCGATACGCAGCTGGGGCTTTTGATGGCCACGCCGGTCCTGACCGGCTCCATCAGCCGGCTGTTTCTGGGCATCTGGACCGACCGCTTCGGCGGGCGCCGGGTGTTCAGCCTGCTCATGCTGGTCAGCGCCGCCTGCGTGTATCTGCTCACCTTCGCCACAAGCTACGCCATGCTGCTGCTGGCAGCGCTGGGCGTGGGGCTGGCCGGCGGCGGCTTCATCGCCGGGGTCGCCTATACCTCAGCCTGGTACAGCGCCGACAGGCAGGGTACGGCACTGGGCATTTTCGGCGCTGGCAACGTGGGCGCGGCCATTACCAACTTTGCCGCGCCCTTTCTGCTGCTGGCGATGGGCTGGCAGGGTACGGCGCTGGTCTATGCCACCGTGCTGGCGCTGGCCGGCGTGGCGTTTTTTGTGCTGGCGAAGGAAGACCCGCAGCACGCCCAGCGCCGGGCACCGGTACCACTGAAGACGCAGCTGGCACCCCTTGCCGAGATGCGCGTCTGGCGCTTCTCGCTGTACTACTTCTTCGTCTTTGGCGGTTTCGTGGCGCTGGCCCTGTGGCTGCCCCACTACCTGATGGAGGTCTACGGCCTGGGTATCGCCGCGGCCGGCATGGTGGCCGCGCTCTATTCGGTACCGGCGTCGCTCTTTCGCATTCTCGGCGGTGTGATGTCGGACCGCATCGGCGCGCGCCGCGTGATGTACTGGACGCTGGGCATCTCGGCGCTGTGTCTTTTGGTGCTGAGCTACCCGCCGAGCCGGTTTCTGGTCGATGGCGTACGCGGTGAGGTCAGCTTCGCCCTTTCCACGCCGCTGTCACTGTTTATCGTGCTGATCTTCGTGCTCGGTTTTTTCATGTCACTGGGCAAGGCCGCCGTGTTCAAGCACATTCCGGTCTATTACCCCCACCATGTGGGCGCCGTCGGTGGCGTGGTCGGCATGGTCGGCGGGCTGGGCGGCTTCTTCCTGCCGCTGACGTTCGGCATGCTCAATGACGTGGTCGGCATCTGGCAGAGCTGCTTCATGCTGCTGTTTGTGGTGGTCATCGCGGCGCTGGCGTGGATGCACTACGCCATTACCCGCGCCGACAACAAGAGCTGGGGCCGCGCCGAGCGCAGTACCGATCTGCCGGAACTCGCCGCTCCCAGCGCCATGACACTGACCGAGTGGCATCCGGAAGACGAGACCTTCTGGCAGACCACCGGGGCCCGCATTGCCCGACGCAACCTGTGGATCTCGATTCCCAACCTGCTGCTGGCCTTTGCGGTGTGGTCGATCTGGAGCATCCTGGTAGTGCGCCTGCCCCAGCTCGGCTTTGGCTACAGCCCCAATCAGCTCTTCTGGCTGGCCGCGCTGCCGTCGCTTTCCGGCGCGACGCTTCGCATCTTCTACAGCTTCATGGTGCCAATCTTTGGCGGACGCCGCTGGACGGCCATCTCGACGGCTTCCCTGCTGCTGCCGTGCCTGTGGATCGGCGTGGCGGTACAGCATCCTGATACGCCCTACAGCGTGATGCTGATCCTGGCGCTTTTGTGCGGCTTCGGTGGCGGCAACTTCGCCTCCAGCATGGCCAACATCAGCTTTTTCTACCCGCAGGCCAAAAAGGGCACCGCCATGGGCCTGAATGCAGGCCTGGGCAATCTGGGTGTCTCCGCCCTGCAGCTGATCGGCCCGCTGGTCATTGCCACCAGCGTACTGGGCCCGATGGCCGGCGACCCATTGATTGCGCAGCAGGGGGCCTACACCGGTGAGCCGGTATGGCTGCAGAACATCGCCTTCATCTGGGTGCCGCTGATTGCCATCGCCGCGATCGCGGCCTGGTTTGGCATGCACGACATCGCCTCGGCGAAATCCTCGTTCCGCGATCAGGCGGTGATCTTCAAGCGGCTGCACAACTGGCTGATGAGCTGGCTGTATCTGGGCACCTTTGGCAGCTTCATCGGCTTTGCCGCAGGCTTTCCGCTGCTCTCCGGCATGCAGTTTCCCGACGTCGACCCGACCCGCTACGCCTTTCTGGGCCCGCTGGTCGGCGCACTGGCCCGGCCGCTGGGTGGCTGGCTGGCCGACCGTCTTGGCGGGGCGCGGGTCACGCTGTGGAATTTCGGTCTGATGGTGGCCGGCGTACTCGGCGTGCTGTTCTTCCTGCCCGGTGGGGATCAGGGCCAGAGCGGCAGCTTCGTCGGCTTTTTCCTGATGTTTTTGATCCTGTTCGTGGCCACCGGCATCGGCAACGGTTCTACCTACCGCATGGTGCCGGTCATCTTCTTCAATCAGCGACGCCAGGCCCTGGGGGAAGGGCATCTGGAACGCGTCCGCACAGAGGCCAATCGCGAATCGGCCGCCGTTCTGGGCTTCATCTCGGCCGTGGCGGCCTACGGCGGCTTCTTCATTCCCAAGGCCTACGGCACTGCCACGGCACTTTCCGGCAGCGTGGCGCCGGCCCTGTACGGCTTCATCCTCTTCTATCTGAGCTGCATGGTGCTGACCTGGTGGTATTACGCCCGTCGTAACGCCCCGGCGCCCTGCTGATCAATCTCGTGGAGACCTGACAATGAGCTATTTCCTCGACCGTTTGCAGTACATGAAAAAGATTCGCACGTCCTTTTCCGGCGAGCACGGCGAGCTGCGCGAAGAAAATCGTGACTGGGAAGACGGCTACCGCGCCCGCTGGCAGCACGACAAGGTGGTGCGCTCCACCCACGGGGTGAACTGTACCGGTTCGTGCAGCTGGAAGATCTACGTCAAGAATGGCCTGGTCACCTGGGAAACCCAGCAGACCGACTACCCGCGCACCCGGCCCGACCTGCCCAACCACGAGCCGCGCGGCTGCCCGCGTGGGGCGAGCTACTCCTGGTATCTCTACAGCGCCAACCGGCTCAAGTATCCGCTGGTGCGCCAGACCCTGATTCGCCTGTGGCGTGACGCCCTGAAGCAGCATCCCGACCCGGTGGATGCCTGGGGCTCGATTGTCGAAGACCCGGAAAAGACCGCGCAGTACAAGAAGGCCCGCGGCATGGGCGGCTTCGTGCGCGCCGACTGGGAGGAGATGCAGACCCTGGTGGCGGCGTCCAACGTCTACACCGCCAAGCAGTACGGTCCGGACCGCATCACCGGCTTCTCGCCGATTCCGGCCATGTCGATGGTCTCCTACGCCGCCGGTGCGCGCTATCTGTCCCTGATCGGCGGGGTATGCCTGTCGTTTTATGACTGGTACTGCGACCTGCCGCCGGCCAGCCCCCAGACCTGGGGCGAGCAGACCGACGTACCGGAATCCGCCGACTGGTACAACTCGAACTACATCATCGCCTGGGGCTCCAACGTGCCTCAGACCCGTACCCCGGATGCGCACTTTTTCACCGAGGTGCGTTACAAGGGCACCAAGACGGTCGCCATCACGCCGGACTACGCCGAAGTCGCCAAGCTCTGTGATGAATGGATCAGCCCCAAGCAGGGCACCGACTCGGCGCTGGGCATGGCCATGGGCCACGTGATTCTGAAAGAGTTCTACCTCGAGCGTCAGAGCGCGTACTTCACCGACTACGTGCGTCGCTACACCGACATGCCGATGCTGGTACAGCTGGAGGCACGCGAGGATGGCAGCTACGTGCCCGGCCGCCAGCTGCGCGCGGCGGACTTTGACGAAGCCCTGGGTCAGGACAACAACCCCGAGTGGAAAACGGTGGCCTGGGATGAGCACCGCCAGCAGCTCGTGGTGCCGCGTGGTTCGATCGGTTTCCGCTGGGGCGAGGCCGAGGAAGGCCGGGGTCGGTGGAATCTTGAATCGCTGGATGCCGAGGGCGAAGAGATCCACCTGCGTCTGTCCCAGGCTGAAGATCATGACCGGGTCGTCCGAGTCGGTTTCCCCTACTTCGGCCACATCAAGCACGTGCATTTCAACCATGTCGATGGCAACGACGTGCTCTATCACCACCTGCCGGCCCGACGCCTGACGCTGGCCGATGGCAGTGAAACGCTGGCCGTGACCGTGTTTGACCTGATGGTGGCCAACTACGGCATCGACCGCGGCCTTGCCCTGAGCGATGGCGAGGCGGGTGAAGATGACGGCGCCACATCGCTGGATCAGATGCGCCCCTATACGCCCGTCTGGCAGGAAGCAATCACCGGCGTACCGGCGGCGCAGATCACCCGCCTGGCGCGCGAGTTTGCCGACAACGCCGACAAGACCCACGGACGCTCGATGATCATCGTTGGTGCCGGGCTCAACCACTGGTACCACATGGACATGCAGTACCGCGGCCTGATCAACATGCTGATCATGTGCGGCTGCATCGGTCAGAGCGGCGGCGGCTGGGCCCACTACGTGGGTCAGGAGAAGCTGCGCCCGCAGACCGGCTGGACACCGCTGGCCTTCGGCCTAGACTGGAGCCGGCCGGCGCGTCAGATGAACGGCACCTCGTTTTTCTACAACCACTCAAGCCAGTGGCGTTTTGAAAAGGTCGAGGTCAAGGAGCTGCTCTCACCGCTGGCCCGCCGCGAGGACTATTCCGGCAGCCTGATCGACTTCAACGTGCGCGCCGAGCGCATGGGCTGGCTGCCTTCCGCCCCACAGCTGGGCACCAACCCGCTGCGCCTGGCCGGTGCTGCCGAGGCGGCCGGCCAACCACTCAAGGACTACGTGGTCGACCAGCTCAAGAGCGGTGGCCTGCGCTTTGCCTCCGAGGACCCGGACAATCCGCAGAACTTCCCGCGCAACATGTTTATCTGGCGATCCAACCTGCTGGGCAGCTCCGGCAAGGGCCACGAATACATGCTCAAGTACCTGCTGGGCACCCGGCACGGGTTGCAGGGCAAGGATCTCGGCGAGACGGGTGGCACGCTGCCGGAGGAAGTGCAGTGGCGCGATGAGGCTCCCGAGGGCAAGCTCGACCTGCTGGTGACGCTCGATTTTCGCATGTCGACCACCTGTCTCTACTCCGATGTGGTGCTGCCCACGGCCACCTGGTATGAGAAGGACGATCTCAATACCTCGGACATGCACCCCTTCATTCACCCGCTCACCGCGGCTACTGATCCGGCGTGGGAATCCCGCAGCGACTGGGAGATCTACAAGGGTATCGCCAAGGCCTTCTCCCGCGTCTGTGTCGGGCATCTGGGCGAGGAGACCGACCTGGTCACCCAGCCGCTGATGCACGACACCCCCGGGGAGCTGTCGCAGGTGGATGTTCACGACTGGAAGCGCGGCGAGTGCGAGCCCATCCCCGGGCGCACCATGCCGGATCTGATGACGGTCAAGCGTGACTATCCGGCCACGTTTGAACGCTTCACCTCGGTCGGCCCGCTGCTGGATACGCTGGGCAACGGCGGCAAGGGCATCAGCTGGCCTACCGGTCCCGAGATCGAGCTTTTGGGTCAGCTCAACCGCTGCAAGGACGACGGTCCGGCGAAAGGGCGCCCGATCATCGACAGCGCCATCGATGCTGCCGAGATGATCCTCACACTCGCCCCGGAAACCAACGGCAAGGTGGCCGTGCGTGCCTGGGAGGCACTGTCGAAGATCACCGGGCGTGAGCACGCGCATCTGGCCCTGCCCAAGCACGAGGAGAAGATTCGTTTTCGTGACGTGGTCGCCCAGCCGCGCAAGATCATCTCAAGCCCGACCTGGTCAGGCCTTGAGGATGAGCACGTCTCCTATAACGCCGGGCATACCAACGTGCATGAGCTGATTCCGTGGCGCACCCTGAGCGGTCGTCAGCAGTTCTATCAGGATCACGCCTGGATGCGCGCCTTTGGCGAGAGTCTTTTGACCTATCGTCCGCCGATTGATACCCGCGCGGTGGTCGGTGTGACCAACCCGCCCGAGGACAACGGCAACCCGGAACTGGTGCTCAACTGGATCACCCCGCACCAGAAGTGGGGGATTCACTCTACCTATACCGATAACCTGTTGATGCTCACGCTCTCGCGCGGCGGGCCGGTGGTATGGCTCTCCGAGGAGGACGCTGCAACGCTGGGCGTTGCGGATAACGACTGGATCGATCTGTACAACGCCCACGGTGCGGTGGCCGCGCGTGCCATCGTCAGTCAGCGGGTGAAAACCGGCATGGCAATGATGTATCACGCCCAGGAGCGGATCGTGAACGTGCCCGGCTCCGAGGTCAGCGGTACCCGCGGCGGCATTCACAACTCGGTCACCCGCGTGTGTCCCAAACCGACCCACATGATCGGGGGCTATGCCCAGCTCTCCTACGGGTTCAACTACTACGGTACCGTTGGTTCCAACCGTGATGAATTCGTGGTGGTACGTCGCATGCACCACGTCAACTGGCTTGACGAGGAAGGCAACGACAGCGTGCAGGAACCGGTCGGAAAATCCTCCTGATCGGGCAGGTGTCGGCACAGGCCGCGCTGCAGGTGTCTGACTGACAGGCCCTGTGTACAGCACCCAAAAAGGCGCCCCTCATGTGAGGGGCGCCTTTCTCGTTTTCACCTGCTCGTTGTCAGTCGCCTCTATTCACCGCGCCACCACAGACTCGACGGCACACCGCCAGTATCGGCACTTGCCGGCAGGGCATTTTCGTTATGCGACAGGGCGCAGCAGATGGGTACGGTACGCGATACGTCGCATCGTATGGGGCATGGTGAACAGTGCCCGCCCGCCCCTGATGCGCAGCAGGCCGTGATAGATGAACAGGCAGACGGCCGCCACGGCGATGGTGGCAATGATGGGCTCCATGACCAGCAGAAAGGTGTTCACGGTCTCCGGCATATAAGGCGAGATAAAGCGCAACACCAGCCGGTGCATGACATAGATCGGCAGCGTCTGCCGGCCGACCATGCACAGATACGTCATGTTGACATGGCGACAGGCCAGAGCAAACAGATCAATCACGGTCGACACCATCACAAACCCCAGCAGCATCTCCACGCCCGGTGCCGTCAGGGCGCTGAAGTAACTGGCAAGCGCCAGCCCTGCGAGCGTCAATGCCGCCGTACAGGCAAAGCGCCTGAGATTGAATGCGGCATAGTGCGTCGTAATGATGTCCTTCGCGTAGGCCCCCAGCGCAAAGAAGACAAAATAACCGATCAGACTGCGCATTCCCCAGTTGGCAGGGTCGATGAAAAAGTACATGGCGATGTTGATCAGTACACCCAGCCCGATCGCGGCCACGGCGGAACGCATGACTTTTGCCACAACAAAATAGATCACCAGGGCGTACAGGTACCAAAGGGAAATATTGGCCGTCAGCATGCGTTCCAGCAAAAGCGTCAGGGTCATGTCGGCGTTGAAGCTGTTTTCAAACCAGGGGTTATCGGGCAGCAGGTGTGATACCGCGGCCCAGTAAATGACCGCCCACAGCACGTAGACCCACAGGAGGGAGGCAATCTTTTTGGTTCTGACCCTTCCCCAGCTGCGTCGAGTAATACTGGTGCTGGCCAGATAGCCGGAAATCAAAAAGAACAGCGGCATGCGCAGCGGCTTCAGCGCCGTGATGCCGATATTCCACACCGCGGCGATGGTGTGGCCTTCATGAATACCCTGATAGATGAAGATATTGAAGTGATACAGGATCACGGCAAGGATACACGCACCCTTTGCCGCATCGATCCACTCGATACGTTGTCCCTTGTTTTGCATAAGCCCTGCCTTATAAGTATTTTTTAAAGCAAGGACATGCTAATGAAGGCGCTGAAACCGTTTGTACCTTTTCGATTGCCTTAAGCGAAACTTTGTAACTTTTTGTATAAACCTGCCCGTCACAAGCGCTCATCGGGTACGTTCGTCATCGAAGGTCGACCGAAGGTGCCGGGAGGCCCCTGGCACCTTCTCACTCCCAGAAAGGAAGGGCGCTCAGCCGCGCCGCCACAGACTCGACAGCGACACCGCCAGCACCGACATCAGCACCAGTGCAAGCGAGGGCACCAGTACCGCCCAGGGCGCACGCTCCAGATAGGGAATGCCCTCGGCCAAAAGCAGCCCCCACTCCGGCGCCGGCGGGCGCGGGCCCAGTCCCAGAAAGCCGAGTGCAGCGAGCGCCAGCGCAATGCCGGGCAGGCGCAGCATGGCGTGGCGAAAGACGGGGCCAATGATGGCCGGCAGCACATAGCGACTCAGCAGGCGCCACCGCCCCACACCCAGCATGGGTGTAATGCGCACGTGGGCCTGGCCCAGCACTTCGGTGACCAGCGCCGCCGTATGGGCCGCCAGCGGCGCCCAGCTCACCAGCGTCACCGCAATGATGGCGCCGCTGGTGCTTGGCCCCATGACGCCGGCCACGATCAGCCCGGCAATCACCGGCGGGGTCGCGTTGGTGATCTCGATCGGCCCGGCCGCCAGGCGCGGCATCAGGCCGATCAGCACGCCCAGCACAAAGGTGATACTGACCACCACCAGCGCCATGCCCATGGTGGAAAGCGCGCCGTGACTGACGCGGGCCAGAATGTCGCGTCCGGTGCCGTCGGCGCCCAGCGGCAGATCCCAGCTCGGGGGCTGCAGGCGAATATGGGCGGAGGTGAGTGGATCACGCGTGATGCCGGCCACAATGATGATCACCAGCAGCAGCGCCACCACACCCGGCACCAGCCAGGGCCAGCGCCCGGGATGATGCTCATGACGGGTCACCGGCATGGCACCGGCGCGCAGGGTACGCCCCAGCAGCAGGGTGCGACCAAGGCCGGCCGCCCCGCCGAGTACCACGGCAATCGCCAGCAGCAGCAGAATGCCGGTCTGAAGCGCCGGCAGATCCTGTGCCGAGGCTGCCCCCAGCGTCGCCCGCCCGAGCCCGGGAATCGAGAACACCTGCTCGACGGCAATCGCACCGCCGGTCAGCCCCACGATCACCAGTCCCACCTGGGGCAGCAGGCTGGGCAGGGTGCGCTTGAGCACGGCGAGTGCAATGCGACGCCGCCCGAAGCCCGCCACGTGCCAGGTCGCCACCCAGCGCTCGGAAAAGCTCGCCGTCAGGCCATCGCTGAACAACCTCCCCAGCAGCCCGCCGGCCGGCAGCCCGAGCGCCAGCGCCGGCAGCACCATATGGCGTGCCTCACCCCAGCCGTAGGGCGGCAGCCAGTTGAGCCCGGCGGCGAAGATCACCAGCAAAAGCGCAGCGAGCAGAAACTCCGGCAGCGCGGTCAGCGTGGCGCCCACCACGCCGGAAGTGGGCGCCGGCTCGCCCAGCAGGCCGCGACGCACGGCCGTCACACACAGCGCCATGGTCGTCACCAGCGCCACCAGCAGGGCGCCGAGCATCAGCATCAATGACACGCCGGTGGCCTCAAGCATGCCGGGCAGCACCGGCCCACCGGAGATCCACGACAGCCCGACGTCACCGTGCATCAGCCCCCAGAGCCAGTGTCCGAGTTTTTCCCATGGGCTCATGTCGAGCCCGAGCTGGGTTCTAATGGCCTCCAGCGCCTCGGGCGTGGGGTTCTGATCACCGGCGCGGGCACGCAGGATGCTCAGCGCCGGGTCGCGTCCGGACAGCCAGGGCAGCAGTCCGACCAGCACCACCACGGCGGCCAGCGTCACCAGTCGGGAGAGGGTAGGCACCAGCGTGCGCAGGCTGGCCGCCAGCACGGGTGGTCGGGCGATCACGGCTCCGGTAGTGCTCATGCTCTCTTCCCTAGCGCGTTGCGGCGCCAAGGCGCGTGTGCTCGGAGATCAGCTCGCGCTCGCGCGGGTCGCGCACGGCCTCATGAACCCGCGCGGCCTCGCCCTGGATCACGCGCTCGTGCAGCATCGGCACGGCAGCGTCCGTGGCCAGAATGGCCGCTTCGGCATCGATGATCGCCTGACGGCGCGCCTCCCCGGTGGGCAGGTCGGCGGCGAGGGAAAGCGCTTCATCAACGGTCGGGTCGCAGAGCTGGGCAATGTTGAAGGAGCCCTCGCAGGCGAAGTCGCTGTACATGTAGGCGACCGGGTCACCGGAGTCGAGCATGGTCGCGCGCGAGAGGATCACGGCGTCAAACGCCCCGGCGAGCATGTCCGATTCGATATGGGCGTACTGGCGCACCTCCTGATGGACCGTAAAGCCCGCCGCCTTCAGCTGCTGCTCCAGCAGCACCGCCACTTCAGGAAGCTCCGCCCGATCGGTGAAGGTGCCCAGCGTGATGTCGGCGCCGTTGGGCGGTGCAGCATCCGCACGGCCCTCGATCGGCGAGCGCAGGCCATCGGCCCAGGCCAGCGCCGGGCCCAGCAGGCCGCGGGCCACGTCGGCGCGGCCTTCATAGACCGTTCTCACAATGGCCTCGGCATTGAGCGCCTCACGGGCAGCAGCGCGCATGGCCGGGTCCTGGAAGGGGCCCTTTTCGGTATTGAGATAGAGCGTGTTGGTACGCGGCATCGGCACCTCATGGACCAGCTCCGGGTCGATCAGCGCGACCTGGGAGACCGGTACGGCCTCGACCACATCAGCCGTGCCGGTGCGCAGCGCCGCGGCCCGCGCGGTACCGTCGGGCACATAGTCGGCGTCAATGCCGGCAAGCGCGGCGCGCTCGCCCCAGTAGTCGTCATAGCGATCCAGCCGCGCGCTCTGGGTGCCGTTGATCTCCTTCAACACGAACGGCCCGGTGCCGGCCTCGATCGGGTTGACCCGGCCATCCTCGCCGTAGGCCTTCGCCGCCATGATGGCCAGCTGCGGGCTCGAGAGGCGGTTGGGCACCAGCGGGTCGGCATGTTCGGTGCGTACCCGCACGGCGTGCTCGCCATCGGCCTCGATGGTCATCTTCACGCCATCAAGAATGCGCGGGCGCGGTGCGGCGCGGGTGGCCGCCGTCAGGGCGTGCACGACCTGCTCAGAGGTCAGCGGCGTGCCGTCATGGAAGGTGACGTTGTCGCGAATCTCGAAGCGCCAGGTGCGCTCATCGATCTGTTCCCACTCGGTGGCCAGAAACGGCTGCGGGTCACCGTCATCATCCAGCCGCACCAGGGTCTCGGCGGTGCGCCAGCGCGAGAGCTTGAAGGCGTCATCGGTCAGCGGATTGAGCCCCGAGCGCGGCGGCTGAAGCATGGCCACGCGCACGCGGTTGTTACCGGCCTGCTCGCCGGCCGCTTCCTCTGATGACTCCTCCTGCTGACAGCCGGTGAGCAGGGCCAGTGACAGGACCCCGAGCGATAGATAAAAGGTGGACCGATAAAACGCGCGGCGAAGGGTCAAGAGGGCTCTCCAAAGCAGTGGGTATCAGGAAACGGGGTGAAGGACAGTCGCGGACGCCGGCGTCATGGCGGCATGGTCCAGATGCGCGGCGCGCACCAGCGCTCGGGTGTGGTCGTGCGCGGGAGCGTCAAAGAGCGCCGCCGTGGAGCGGTCCTCGATGATGGCGCCGTCATGCAGGATGAGCGTGCGCTCACACAGCCGCGGCATGACGGAGAGATCATGGGAGATGATCAAAAAGGCCGTGCCATCCAGACGGCTCATGTCATCAAAGAGCTGCATGACACGGGCGCGCACCGGCAGGTCCAGCCCGCTGAGCGGCTCATCGGCCAGCAACAGGCGCGGGCGCAGCGCCACGGCGCGGGCGATCGCCACGCGCTGGGCCTGACCGCCGGAGAGTGCTCCGGGGCGGGCGCTTGAAAACTTCCGGTCCAGCCCGACCCGGTCCAGCGCTTCATCGATGCGCCGGGCGTGGTTGTCTGCCACGTTCAGACGCACCAGCGGCTCGCGAATCAGATCACGCACGCTCATGCGCGGGTCCAGCGAAGCGGCCGGGTCCTGGGGAATGTACTGCACCAGCCGGCGATACCAGCGCAGCGCGCGTACCGAGGCCGGGCGCACGGGCTGCCCCTGACAGGTGATGGTGCCGGCATCGGCGCCTTTCAGTGCCAGCAAAAGGTTCAAAAGCGTCGTCTTGCCGGCCCCCGAGACGCCGGCCAGGCCAATGCGCTCGCCGGGGCGAATCGACAGGTTGATGTCACGCAGGATCGTGCGGCTCTGCCGCCCGCGCCAGAACGCCAGGCTCGGCTGGTGGAGATGCTTGTAAAGTCCTTCGGCGCACAGCAGGGGCGCCGACGCCTGGCTTGAGTTTACGCCGTGCACAACAGCCCCTCGCGAGCATCAAAGTCGGGCGCCCAGGGCACCGTGCCGGGAGCGCTATCGCGCAGCGCGCGCACCAGCTGTCGCGAGAAGTGATGCTGCGGGTTGGCGATGATGTGGGTCAGCGTGTTGCTTTCGACCAGCCGGCCTTCATCGATGATGACCGCGCGCTCGCACAGCCGACAGGCCGCGCCGATGTCATGGGAGATGAACAGCAGCGCCGGGGTATCCGCCGTGCCGGTGCACTCGCGCAAAAGTGTCAGCACTTCCTCCTGGGTGAGCACGTCCAGCGCGGTGGTGGGCTCATCGGCCACGATCAGCGCCGGCCTGCAGGCCAGCGCCAGCGCCATGCAGATGCGCTGGCGCTGACCGCCGGAAAGCTCGGCCGGCGAGCGCTGCAGGATGTCATCGATGCGTTCCATGTTCATGCCGGCGAGCATGGTTCTCGCAGCCTCCATGGCGCTCTTGCGGGAGAGGCCGTGAAAGCGCATGAAGGGTTCACGCAGCTGCGCGCCGACGCTGACCAGCGGGTTGAGCGCCGAGTGGGTGTCCTGAAAGACCATGCCCGAGCGCGACTGCGGCGAACGCCTCGTAGCGCGAATATCGGCCACTTCCACGCCGTTGATGCACACGCTGCCATCGATATGCACCGAGTGCGGCGACAACCCCAGAATGGCACCGGCGGTCAGTGACTTGCCCGACCCCGATGGCCCCAGCAGACAGACCCGCTCGCCTGCGGCCACATGAAAGCACAGATCGCTTACCACCGGCTGTCCATCCACCCGGATGCACAGCTCATTGACCCTTAGCACGGCATCACTCGACATGTTCAACGCACGCCTCTGACAGTCTGCATGGCTTGTTATTCGAAAGGTTATATCATAACAATCAAGGTATTGTATTGTGATTGTCTTAAGTCTTTAGGCGTGTCTGCCAGCTCCACAGGGTGCGACAAAAGGCATCTCTGCCGGTTGAATTCACACCTGCTAATGTCATTGGGACATCATGACCCCACCGCAGGAGGCGACATGCAGATTCAGCTCAAGCGTATTTATGACCAGCGCGACAGCGATGACGGCTACCGGGTGCTGATTGACGGCATGTGGCCGCGGGGCGTGGCAAAGGAGGACGCCCATATCGACGAGTGGTGCCGCGAGATTGCGCCCTCAAGGGATCTTCTCAAGTGGTTTGGCCACGACCGCGACCGCTGGAAAGGCTTTTATGACGCCTACCGCAGGGAGCTGCGCGAGGGGGACTCAACGCTTCCCCAGACCCTGCGCGAGCACGCGCAAAACGAAGGGCTGACGCTGCTTTATGCGGCAAGGGACGAGGAGTGCAACAACGCCGTGGTGCTCAGGGACTTTTTAAAGCGCACCCATTGAAGGCGGCCTCAATCTACAGCATTCGGCCGCTGTGACAGCATTCGCCAGTACTTTAAGGCTGCCGGCCCTCTTGTCGCGTCGTGAGGCGCTACACTTCTCCCCACCGAGAAGCACCCCACAAGAGGCCCCCATGGCGATGACCATGACCGACCAGCAACTGCGCGATCAGGTGTATGCGACGATCAACGATATCGAGCAGATGCATTCCAGCGGCCTGGAAGTGCTTGAAGAGCTGCCCGATCAGACCGTCACCCTGGCTGACGGCACCAGGGTGCCCTCCCTGCGCGACCATGCCCGGGGCCTCGTCGATGGCTGGCGTCAACAGCCGCCCCCTGCGCCGCCCGAAGGCAGTGACACCCCGGGCGTCATGACTGCCAGCCCCTATGAGGCCGTCATCCAGCGCTTGCTGATCGATCGTCTGAAGGATGTGGTCATGCGTCCCATCCCGGTAACCCACATGGCCGGACTGCGCGAACGCACACCGCTGTACACGGGAGAGCGTGTTGCGACGACCTTTTATGTCGTGCCCGGCTTCGGTGGCGGTGTCTATGCCCATGACCCGGCAGATACGTCCAGCGCCGACAACGGCGGCAGTGTCATTGTGACGGCCCAGGGCGCGCGCTATAAGCGCGAGTGGGGCGAGACGCCCCGAGGCTGCGTGCTGGCCTGGGGCCTTGATCCGACAGGCGATCAGGACAACGCCGATCACAACGCCGAGCGCCTGCAGGCGCTGGTCGATGAGTGCAGGGCGCACTGTGACACGCTGACCCGGACCGTCATGTTCCCCAGCGAAGGCAACTTCGTGTTCGGTAGAACCGTGAACATGCACCAGCGCCTGACCGTCATGTCCAGCGGACAGCAATGGGCGCACTTTGGCAGTAACAGCAGGGGCGCCGCGCTCAGGTTGAAGAACAACGCCGACAGTGGCCCCGTCCTGGAGGGCGTTTACAACGCTTTCGGACTGGCGTTCTTCGCGCCGGAAGTCAAAGGGGAGGGCGCCGTCTATCACGGCATCAAGCTGGACGGCTACGTCAACAAGATCGAGCGCTGTACCTTTAACGGCGTCGGTGACGCCATTGGCGCAGCGTCGCTGGTTAACGTTGACGTCGTGCGCTGTCATTTTATCGGCGTTGACCGTGGTCTGGCCTGTGACACCGATGCTCTCTGCACCACCATCACCATGGAGGGCAACCTGTGCCAGTACACAAGGCACCTGTGCTACATCGCGGGCGAGCTTTGGGGCAGCCGCTTTAACGGCAACACCTGGGAAGTATGCTCCGGTGAGCTGGTGGTCGCCAAAACCCTCTTCAACTGCTCCTTTACCATGAACTGGTACGAGCGTGGCGGTGGTAGCGAGGATCAGCCGCTGCACCCCATCCGCAGCCTGATGAATCAGCAGATCAAGAAATGTGTCGCCTTCGGCAACTCCTTCCATCACGGCCACTGGGAGCGATTTGATCATGGCCCGGGGGGAGCCCGAAGTGGACGCATGGGCGGCGCGGTACTCGACAGTGGCGATCTTCTGCTGTCCGAAAGCACCGGGTCAGGCGTCCGCTTGAGTGTTGACGGCCTGTATCAGGAGATGGATGACTGGAAACCCGCCAGACCCTTTCAGATCAAAAGCACCGGCAACGAGTACGGCGGCATGCCCCTTGACCTGGACGCGGCAGGCGCCCTGCGCCTGACCACGCGCAACGGCTCCATCGAGCTCAAATCCGGCGACAGCGAACCATCGAAAACCAGACTGCGCTGGGCGCGCCGGATCCTTGCCGAGGAAGGGATTGATGCTCATGTCGAGCACGGGATCGACCGCACCGGTGCCCTGTCGACGACGATTCCGTTCAAGCAGACCAATCCGGAGGCCCCGGAAGACGCCACAGGCGACGAGCGCTGCCGGATCGGTACGACGAAGCAGGCCACCCCCTTCATGATTCGCTGGTCGGGCGCCTTCGAGCCGGGTCAGGGCGACAGACTGGAATCGGCGTATTTCGACTATTCAGAGTGTCATGATGACCACATTACGCTGGCCAGTGATCATATCGAGACGCGCAACCCCAAGATCCTGGTGCAGGTCGAAAATGATCCCGATATCGAGTTCGAACGGTGGCAACCCATCAGCAGCTACAGCGGCAGCTGGGGTGCCTACCGGGTGGCCAAGGGGTTTCGCTTTTACTTTCGCCACAAGGACACCAAAGAGCGGGTCATCCCCCAGGCCTTTGTGGCCTTCATTCAGAGCGGCCAATAAACGGCCATTCGACAAGATCGCGCCCATGCGCGGAGCACCAAAACGATAACCATGCGACAGACCGGTATCTTCACCCCGCCAGAAGGTGAGTGCCTCGAACAAGACAACGACAACAACACGACAACCAACTTCAGGGGAACAATATGACAACACGCAGGACGCTGCTGCTGGCGCTGGCGGGCGCCATGACGGCGGGAACCGCCCATGGCGAAGAGATCGAGACGGTTGATGCCGTGGACAACACCGACGCCGTGGAGACGATGGTGATCAGCGCCCCGCGGCTGGCCCGCGAGCTTTACGACACGCCGGCGGCCGTGTCGACCGTCGAGCGAGAGAGCATCCGGCGCGGTCAGCAGCGCGTGCGGCTGGATGAATCGCTCGGGCAGGTGCCGGGCGTGTTCATCCAGAACCGCGACAACTTTGCCCAGGGCCAGCGCATCGCCATTCGCGGCTTCGGCGCCCGCGCGCCCTTCGGCGTGCGCGGCATCACCATTTTGATGGACGGCATTCCCTATACGTTGCCGGACGGTCAGGCCCAGATCGACGCGATTGATCTGGACAGCGCCGAGAGCATCGAGGTGATCCGCGGGCCGTCGTCGGTGCTCTACGGCAACGCCGCCGGCGGCGTGATCTCGGTGACCACCGCCGACGGCCGGAACAATCCCGGCACGCGCCTGCGTGTGGAGGGCGGCAGCGACGACTACAGGAAGGCCTCACTGCAGACCGGCGGCGCCAACGGTGACTGGTCGCACCACGTCAGCCTTTCGGCGCTGAACCAGAACGGCTACCGGGACCACAGCTCGGTGGAGAAGTACCTGCTCAACGCCAAACTGCGCCGCGAGCTGGATGAGGACCGCGCGCTGACCGCCATCGTCAATCTGCTCGACAACCCGCGCTCGGAAGACCCGGGCGGGCTGACCCGCGAGCAGGTCGGTGAGAAACGCCATCAGGCCGGCGCCTTTACCAAGGAATATGACACCGGTCAGAGCGTTGACCAGCAGGTGGTGGGGCTGCAGTACGAGGACCTTGCCGCCGGGCCCGGCGAGCTCTACGTGAAGGGGTTCTACAGCTGGCGCCACTTCGAGCAGCAGCTGCCCTATCCGGGTGACAGCCTGCTGGGCTATGACCGCGACTTCTTCGGCGCCAGCGCCGAGTACCATCAGACGCTGAGCCTGGGTGACATGCCGCTGCGCTACGTGGCCGGTGTTGATGCCGCCCATCAGCGCGATGACCGCTGGCGGCGCAATGTCGCCTTCAGCGGCAACGTCACCGGCAAGGTTGAAGACGAAACCCAGAGTGCCACCTCGACCGGGGTGTTTGTGCAGGGCGACCTCGACCTTGATGATCAGTGGACGGCATCCCTTGGCGCGCGCTACGACCGCGTGCGGCTCAAGATCAACGATGACCTGACCACCGAAGGCGACAACAGCGGTGACCGGGAATTCAACGAGTGGAGCGGCTCGGCGGGCCTGAGCTATCGCTACCTGCCCGACCATCAGGCCTACGTGAACACCGGTACCTCGTTCGAGACGCCGACCTTCTCGGAGTTTGCCAATCCCGCCGGGGGCGGCGGCTTCAATTCAAGCGTCGAGCCGCAAAAGGCGTGGAACCGCGAAATCGGCCTTCGCGGGCATTTCAACAACGGCCTGAACTACGACGTGGCGCTGTTCTCGGTACGGGTGCGCGATGAGCTGGTGCCCTATTCCCTGGAAGGCGATAACGATCGCACCTTCTACCAGAACGCCGGCGACACCAACCGCGACGGGCTGGAAGTGGCACTGGGCTGGCAGATCGATGAGACCTGGCGGCTCGATAGCGCCCTGACGCTGGCCCACTACCGTTTTGACAGCTTCGACGCCGACGGCGAGCGCCATGACAGCAACCGCATTCCCGGCTTGCCGGAGCAGACCTGGGTCAACTGGCTGACCTGGGAGGGGCAGGACCAACGCTTTGCCACGCTCGAGACCCAGTACATCGGCGACATGGTGGCGGACAACGCCAACGACGTGGACGTCGACAGCTACTGGCTGATCAACCTGCGCGCCGGCGAGGGCTGGCGGCTCGGCAATGATACGAACCTCAACGTCTACGCCGGCATTCGCAACCTGTTCGATCGGGAGCATTTTGCCAATACCCGCATCAATGCCAGCAACGATCGCTACTTCGAGCCGGCCCCGGGGCGGACCTTTTACGCCGGGCTGGAGGTCGGGTTCTAGATATCAGAGTTTGGACAGGAAACGGCCCGCGCTGGCGACGTGTTTGCCAGTGCAGGGCTGATCAGCTGCCCACCTGAGGCCGCCATGAGCCCTGCCGGTATCCGGTTTCGGAGCTACAGTATTGGCCAGAACCTCCGTCTCACCTGACAAAAGAGTGACTTCCCCATGAAAGCCCACCTTTGTTCGTTCGCCATTCTCGCTGCGCTTGCCGGCTGTACCGGTGAGGCACCTGACCACGCCGATGACGGGCTGGTGTTCGAATCCGGCAGCTATACGCATGCCATCGACAAAGACTGTGTCGACCGCATTGCCCTGGAGCATGACGAGGCATCGAAGCCGGTCGTTACGGTCGATCTGATTGACTCACCCGAGTGCAGCGGCGCACTCAGCGAATTTACCGACACCCACGTCGGTGATCCGATGGCGCTTCGGTTTGATGATGAGGTGCTGCTGCATGATGCCAACGCCGCCAGCCATCCCGACAACAGCTTTACCGTGCCGGTCGACAGCGGTGAACAGGGCCAGGCCATCGTGGAGTATTACCAGTAAGCGTTTGTGCCCCATGTCGTCATGAGGCATGGACGAGCGCACCTCAAAGGCCCCCGCCACCAGACAGGGGCCTGATCATGCCTTACGCCGCAGCCCACCACTCCTGACCCGGATCGACCAGCGCCACCACCTGGGCATAGTCATCGCTGGTGCCGATGTCCCAGGCCAGTTCCGCACGACTGATCTCTTCGTCTTCCAGCTTTTCGGTCCAGAACGCCAGACTCTCGTCATCGGGCGCCTGGCCCAGCACGTTGATATAGAGCGTCTGCACGAACTCGCTGTCATCGAGTGCATCACTGCGCTCACGGAACGTGGTGGTGTATTCCAGCCCACCGCCCAGATCTTCCAGCTCGATGCCACGGCGGCTAATGGTGGCGATGATGCTCTGTGTATCCGCGTCCGGCCCGTGGCCCAGAAAGGCACGTGAAACGCCGGAGTATTCCGCCTGCCCGGTGGCAAAAAGCCCCCAGCGTACATCGCTGTCGGTAAAGGCAACCTCCTGAATGTTGATCGCCTGGGTCTGATCGCCGCTGCGATCGGTGATTACGGCCCGACTGCCGACAATATCCATGCTGTAGTCATAGGCAGTACCGGGCAGCACCAGCACGTCGTGGCCGTAGCCACCGTCGATCATGTTCTGACCGCCACCGCTGTAGATCACGTTATCCCCGGCGTTGCCGGCGATGATGTTATTGCCCACGTGGCCCACCACGGTGGTGTCATCGGTACCGCGCAGCCGGGCGTTTTCCACATTAAACGGCAGGGTCAGGGTGCCGTCACCGCTATACAGCGCCACATCCAGCCCCGGGGTGCCGTGTGATGCGTTCAGCTCGCTGCTGTCGAGCACCAGCAGCTCGCGCAGGGCGATATCGCTGCGATCATGCGCGATGACACCTGCGCCGGCATCCAGCTGATCGATGATCTGACGTCCGTTGGCGGGAAAGTCGGTGAACACGCCGTCGATGCCGGTCGAGATCAGCCCGACATACTCCTCCACGGGCGTGCGCAGCGTGCCGTCCGGATGCAGCGCCTGAAAACTCTCCTCATTGCGCAGGGTGTAGGGCACCACCTCAAGACCCGCGGCGTGAGCGTTGGCCACCAGCGCACTCTGCACACCGGTCGCCACCTGACTGACCTGCGCCTGGCCATTGCCGTCCCCATCCACCGGTACCGACAGCTCGCGGGTCGGCAGGATCACGCTTTTCGACGGTCCCAGAATATCGGCGTAGCCGGCCACTGCCATGGCGCCTTCCGGCGTCCAGAGATCGCTATAGGTGGTCTCCGCCGTGACCCTGATATCCAGATCCTTGTAGGCACAGCGGTTGGCACCGTCATTGTCGCGATTGAGATTGTACTGGATGTCCCAGGGCGTGCCGCCACCGCCAATCAGCTGTACCAGCGGCAGATCCACACCCGCCTCCGGCATGATGGATTTATCCAGCCGCATCAGGTTTTCCACTTCGAACGACTGAATCGCCACGCGGTCGGGGTCGGTAAAATCCGCCGCCACCAGGGTATCGATCAGCCGCTGGCTGGTATCGATGTTGATCGGCTCACCGCTGAGCAGGGTGCCTTCCTTTGCAAAATACGTCGGATGCTTGAGCTCGGGCATGATGGCGATTTCGCGCCCGGTCTCGGCTTCCACCTCACGCACCAGCGCGATCATCTCCTCCAGGGTGGCGATCTCGAACTTGTCGTTATAGGCGATGTTGTCGCCGCGGATCTCGGGGATACGCTCGCGTGCGCCCATCGTCTTGAGCTCGGCCAGCGTGAAGTCCTCGGTGAACCAGCCCGAGTAATCACGACCGTCGATGCTTTTGGTGGTGTAGCGCTCCGCAAACTCGGGATGCTCGGCCACGTCGGTGGTGTCATTGAGCAGATTTTCGTGACGCGCGACCAGCACACCATCTTTTGTGGGTACCAGGTCAGGCTCGATGGTATCGGCGCCCTGCTCGATGGCCACGCGGTACGCCTCCAGCGTATGTTCGGGGCGGTAGCCGCTGGCGCCGCGGTGGGCGACGAGATCGAAATCATCGGCGCTGAAATCCGCCAGGCGAGCCATGTCGATATCAAAGGCGTCGCGGGGGGAGGTAGTGAGAAACGGACGGTCGAACAGGGGCATGGTGCGAATCCTCAACAAGGAAGTGGGAAAGACCTGCCGAATCGACGCTAGGCGCGGTAGATGACGGTTACAAGATGCTTGCGTGTCCGGTGCGTAATAACGGGTAGGAGAAAGTTTGCGGTGGGCAAGGTTGAGTAAGGGCAGTCAGCAACATCACAATCAAATCATTGCTAATATTTTGATTACCCCTAAAGAACCCCTGTCTCCTGAACTCCTTCCCAATCAATTCCTAAAAATTCATCAAACCACTGAATTTAAAGTTTTTATCCAGCGCCCCGCTATCTACCTCCAAAGAGGTATCCCCCGTTCCCGCCCCCGCCAGCCTTGACCTGCATCAAAACCACCATTGATCACCGCGCGCACGATTGGCCCCATAACTGCGCATCCTGTCGGTGGCGGACAGCCCAATGCGCAATCTTCCTGGAGGCCGTGATCATGAAAATTCGCTCACAGGTAGGCATGGTGCTGAACCTGGACAAGTGCATCGGTTGCCATACCTGCTCCGTAACCTGCAAGAACGTCTGGACCAGTCGCGAAGGCATGGAATATGCCTGGTTCAACAACGTCGAAACCAAGCCCGGTATCGGTTACCCGAAGGAGTGGGAGAACCAGCAGAAGTGGAAGGGCGGCTGGCTGCGGCGTGAGGATGGTGCCATTGAGCCCCGCATCGGCGGGCGCTTTCGCGTGCTGGCCAAGCTCTTTTCCAACCCCGAACTGCCCGAAATCGATGACTACTACGAGCCGTTTGATTTCGACTACCAGCACCTGCACCGCGCCGGCCCCGGCAAGCATCAGCCGGTGGCGCGTCCGCGCTCGCTGATCAGCGGTCAGCGCATGAAAAAGATCGAGTGGGGCCCGAACTGGGAAGAGATCCTGGGCACCGAGTTTGAAAAGCGCCGCAAGGACAAGAACTTCGATCGCATTCAGGCCGACATCTACGGGCAGTTTGAAAACACCTTCATGATGTATCTGCCCAGGCTCTGCGAGCACTGCCTGAACCCGGCGTGCGTGGCGTCCTGCCCGAGCGGGGCGATCTACAAGCGTGAAGAAGACGGCATCGTGCTGATCGACCAGGACAAGTGCCGCGGCTGGCGCATGTGCGTGTCGGGCTGCCCGTACAAGAAGATTTACTACAACTGGAAAAGCGGCAAATCCGAGAAGTGCATCTTCTGCTATCCGCGTATCGAATCAGGCATGCCGACCATCTGTTCGGAAACCTGTGTGGGCCGTATTCGCTCCATTGGTGTGCTGCTTTATGACGCCGATCGCATCGAGGAAGTCGCCGCCAGCCCCGATGAGCAGGATCTCTACCATCGCCAGTGCGAGATCTTCCTCGATCCAAACGACCCGGAAGTGATCGCTCAGGCCCGCCGCGACGGCATCGAAGAGAACGTGCTCGTAGCTGCTCAGGCCTCGCCGATCTACAAGCTTGCCATCGAATGGCAGCTGGCCCTGCCGCTGCACCCGGAATACCGCACCCTGCCGATGGTCTGGTATGTGCCGCCACTGTCACCGATTCAGTCCGCCTTTGACCTGGGCGATGTGCCTTCCGACGGCGTGCTGCCGGATATCGAATCGCTGCGTATTCCGGTGCGCTATCTGGCCAACCTGCTCACTGCCGGAGAAGAAGAACCCGTGGTCCGCGCCCTCAAGCGTTTGATGGCGATGCGCCTTTACAAGCGCGCCCAGCAGGTCGAAGGCCGCGAGGCCACCGAGGTGCTGGAAGCGGCAGGGCTGACCAAAGCCCAGATCGAGGAGATGTATCGTTATCTGGCGCTGGCCGATTTCGAGGACCGCTTCGTCATTCCGTCTACCCACCGGGAACAGGCCCGCGAGGCGTTCCCCGAACGCGGCGGCTGTGGCTTCTCGTTTGGTCAGGGCTGCAACGGCGGCGACAGCAACGGCAGCCTGTTTGGCGGGCGCAAGCATACCAGCACCCTGGTCAAGCCGGTGGTCTCGCACTACGAACCCGAGGTGGCGCGCTACGAGCCGGAAGAAGAAGCGCACGCCGGTGATGAGGAGAACCGCCATGCGTAGTCTGATCGTACTGGCACGGCTGCTGGATTACCCCACCAGGGCCCTGCAGCAGGCCGCCCCCGAGATGACGGCGGTGATCAAGGAAGAGACCCGGCTCTCGCCCCTGCGGCGGGAAACGCTGGTCGGCTGGATTCGCCGCATCGCTCAGGGCGATCTGCTCGATCTGCAGGCCGAATATGTAGCGCTCTTTGACAAGGGCCGCTCGACCTCGCTGCTGCTGTTTGAACATGTCCACGGCGAGTCGCGGGACCGCGGCCAGGCGATGGTCGATCTGCTGGCCCAGTATCGCGAGGCGGGGTTTGAACTCGATGCCCGCGAGCTTCCCGACTATCTGCCGCTGTTTCTGGAGTTTCTCTCGACGCGAGAAGAGGCCGAGATTGCCGGCCAGCTCGGTGAGATTGCCCATATTCTGGCGCGCCTGACGGCACGGCTCGAGGAGCGCGAGGCCGACCAGGCACTGGCCACGGCCACGCTTTTGGCGCTGATCGGTGCCGAGGATGAGATCACCGAGCATCAGGACAAGGTGCGCCAGGAAAAGCGTGATGACACGCCGGCGGCGCTGGATGCGGTGTGGGAAGAGGAAGCCGTGCGCTTTTCCGCTACCTCCGATCAGGACTGCGCGGTGCAGTCCGCAGCCGGGCAACGCCGCGCGCAGCAGCGCCAGAACGAGCGTGAACAGGTCTCACCGGTGCGCATGATGGATGCCGCCAGCGATCGTTGTCATTGAGCACCAGTCATTGAGCTTGAGGGAGTCACATCATGATGGATTACGCCCATACCCTGCTGTTCGGCTTCTATCCCTATCTTGCCGGTACGGTCTTTCTGCTCGGCAGCATCCTGCGCTTTGACCACGCGCAGTACACCTGGAAAACCGGGTCGAGCCAGATGCTCAGCAAGCGCCGCATGCGCCTGGGCAGCAACATGTTCCACATCGGTATCATCGTGATCTTTTTTGGTCACCTGGTCGGGCTTTTGACCCCGCACTGGGCCTATGAATGGGCCATCACGCCCGGCAACAAACAGATCATGGCGATCCTCGTGGGCGGCATTGCCGGCATTTTCTGCCTGGCAGGCGGTCTGATCCTGCTCCACCGTCGGCTGACCGACCCTCGCGTACGCGCCAGTTCCAGCCGCAGTGATAACGTCATTTTGATCCTGCTGATGGTGCAGGTCACGCTGGGGCTCTTGACCATCATTTCCGCGACTGAACATCTCGATGGCAGTGTGATGCTGCCGCTGGCCGAGTGGGCACAGTCCATCGTCTTTTTCCGCTCCAACGCCGCCAGCCATCTGATGGATGTAGGCGTGATCTACAAGCTGCACATCTTCGTCGGCCTGACCATCGTGATGGTGTTCCCCTTCACCCGTCTGGTCCACGCCTGGAGCGCGCCGTTTGGCTACATCGGCCGTCGCTATCAGCTGGTACGCCGCCGCGCCTGAGGAGACAACACCATGCAGATGATCGACACACAAACGCTGCCGAATGATCCGACCCTGGCCCTGCCGCCCATTCACGTGGGCGATACCCCCATCGACCCGGCCGAGATTGCCGGCGAGATGCAGTATCACGTCGCTGACTCGCCCGAAGAGGCGCAGCTGGCCGCGGCGCGGGCGCTGGTCATTCGTGAGCTATTGCGCCAGCAAGCCCATGAGCAGGGCCTTGATGACACCACGGATGATGAACAGGTGCGCGTCAGTGCCCTGCTGGAACAGGCGCTGACCACACCCGAACCCGATGACGCCACCTGCGAGCGCTACTTTGAGGCCAACCGCGAGCGCTTTTGCACGCCGCCACGCTATCGCGTGCGCCACATCCTGCTGCCGGCGGCACCGGATGATGACGAAGGCCGTGACGAAATGAAAACGCAGGGAGAATCCCTGCTTCTTGAGCTTTCCGAGCACCCGGAGCGCTTTGACGAATTTGCCCTGCGTTTTTCTGCCTGCCCATCAAGGGAGAGCGGTGGCGCGCTGGGGGAACTCTCCCCGGGTCAGACCGTGCCGGAACTTGATGATGCCCTCAAACGCCTCCCCGAGGGCCTGCATGACCGCCCGCTGGCCTCGCGCTACGGCTGGCACCTGGTGCAGGTGGACAGGCATATCGAGGGAGAACCGCTGCCACTGGACGCCGTGATCGACCGCGTGCGCCACACCCTGCGCGAGCAGGCCACCCGACGTGCCCTGCGCCACTACCTGCTGGCGCTGGCCGAGGAGATCGGCGTGACCGGCATTGCCCTGGATGACGAGGCCGGCGGCGCAATGATGCAGTAGGCAGACCGCTCGAGTCGTTGAAACAACATCCGCCATACGACAAACGCCATCGACCGCAGGGTCGATGGCGTTGTTGTGTTCGCTATCAGGACGCTATCAGGAGAAGGGCGCTTGCCCCCTACGCGTCCGGCAGGGTAGTGCTGCCGTCATTCAGCGCGCGCTGCATCATGACAACATCAACCCAGCGGCCGAACTTGAAGCCGCAGGCCTTGATCACGCCCTGATGCTCAAAGCCAAAGCGCCTGTGCAGCGCTATCGAGCCCGCGTTGTCGCTGTCGCCGATCAGGGCGGTCATCTGGCGCCACGGGCCGGCTTCGCAGCGGGTAAGCAGCTCGCCCAGCAGCGCACTGCCCACGCCGCGGCCGTGGGCGTCATGGCTGACATAGACCGAGTCCTCCAGACAGAAGCGAAAGGCGCTGCGCGGGCGGAAAAAGCCCGCGTAGGCGTAGCCCACTACCGCCTCATCGATCGTGGCCACCAGCCAGGGCAGCCCGGCCTCGCCAATGGCGGCACAGCGCCGGGTCATTTCCTCAAGCGTGGGCGGCACTTCTTCAAAGGAACCCAACCCATGGCGGACATGGTGGCCATAGATGGCGTGGATGGCGGCGAGATCCTGATTCCTCACATCGCGCACGCTCACACCGTGTCCTGTCACGCCGAATGTTCCAGGCCTGTCACTCATGCGGATACTGCCCCTGCTGATGGTTGGAAGTGAGCCTCACTTTACAATGAAGATCACGCAGGCGGCAGTCATCAGCCCCATGGTGACATTGAAGATGCGCCACGCACGTGGGGTGGTCAGAAAACGCGCAATCACCATGCCAAAGCCCGCCCACAGCGAGATGCAGGGCAGGGCGATGATCTCCATGAGCAGGGCCAGCCCGAAGGCATTGACCCAGAGCGGGCCCTGAGACGGCAGAAAGCTGGCCATCAGGGTCAGCCCCATCACCCACACCTTGGGATTGACGAACTGAAAGGTGGCCGCCTGCCACAGCGTCAGGGGTCGGGCATCACCAGTCACATCAAACTCGGGCGGCGGCGCCGAGGCGATGCGCCAGGCCAGATAGAGCAGATAGAGCGCGCCCATGATCTGTAGCCCCTGCTGGATCAGCGGATAGCGCTGAAACAGCGTGCCCAGGCCCAGCGCGATGAGCGTAAAGAGCACCAGCCCGCCCAGCAGAATGCCGACAATGTGGGGCAGCGTGCGGCGAAAGCCGTACATCGCCCCCGAGGCCGTCAGCATGACGTTGTTGGGGCCGGGCGTGCCGGTCATGGTGATGGCGAACAGGGTCACGGAGACCCACCAGCTGACGGACATCATGACGGCCTCACTCTCATTGTATGAATACAATTGTGGAAGTGTTACCCGCTTATGGGTGACAATTCGAGCATACGTTTTCCAATGTCACCGTCAACGGATTTATTGTCACCATGACAATATGGAACCCCGAGCTTTCGCAGGAAGGTCCACGCTATCGGGCGCTGGCCCAGGCCATCGAGCGGGCCATCAACAACGGCGAACTGCCGCCGGGTGAAAAGCTGCCGCCCCAGCGTCGGCTGGCCGATGCGCTGGGCGTCACGGTCGGTACCGTCACCCGGGCCTATGCGCTGGTGGAGCAGAGCGGGCTGGTCAGTGCCCAGGTAGGCAGCGGCACCTTCGTCAAGGCCAGACCGACTGCCGAGGGCTTCGCCCGGGTCATCGGTGCGCCCCATGAGGGCCTGGTGGATCTGGGCATGTCACTGCCGCCACCGCACCCGACGCGTCAGGCCACGCTGGGACGTTTCATGAGTGCCATGGCGCTTGAACCTGCCGCGCTTGAGCAGGCCATCGACTATCCGCTGGATGACAGCATGACCACGCACCGTCAGCGCTATGCCGACTGGCTGACGGCGCAGGGGCTGACCGTGGATGCCGATGAGCTATTGATCACCCAGGGCGGCATGAACGGCATCGCCCTGGCCATGTCGGCACTGCTCTCGCCGGGCGATCGACTGGCGGCCGAGGCGCTGAGCTACCCGGGTGTGATCAGTGCCGCGCGGCAGCAGGCGCTGAAGATGGTGGCCGTGCCCTTTGATGAGCAAGGTATCGATGTGGCGGCGCTGGCCGCGCGCCACGAGCGCACGCCCTTCAAGGCACTTTATGTCATGCCTGAGCATCACAACCCCACCACCGTGCAGCTGTCCCCCGAGCGCCGCGAGGCACTGGTGGCGCTGGCGCGTGAGCGGGACTTCTGGCTGATCGAGGACGGTGTGATGCATCTGCCGCCCGAGGCCCGCGGCACGCCGCTGTATCAGCTGGCGCCGGAGCGCACGATATTCGTGTTTTCGGTGGCCAAGATTCTGGGCGGCGGCCTGCGTTCAGGCGTCGTGCGCTCGCCTGCACCGCTGCTGGAGCGCCTGCATATCAGCCTGCGCAATCAGTGCTGGGCGCCACCGGCGCTCATCGCCGGGATTGCCGGGCGCTGGCTGGACAGCGGAGAGGCTGACCGGCTACTGGCGTGGCAGTTCGAGGAGCTTGAAGCACGTCAGGCAATGGTGCGTGAGGCGCTGGGCGAGTTTGATCTCTCCATGCGCCGCGGTGGCTTCTATGCCTGGCTGGTACTGCCCGCAGAACACCGCGCCCAGGCACTGGTCGAGACGCTGGAACACTCGGGCGTGCGCGTCGCATCGGCCGAGACGTTCTGTGTCGGCAGCACGGCGGCGCCGCAGGCAATCCGGATCTGTCTGAGTGCCGCCCCCGGCCGGGAAGCCCTGGCGCAGGCACTGGAGATCATTGTTCAGGCACTGGCGCAGAACGCGCCGCCGCGGTGGCAGACGGTCTGAGACCGGACCTTTGGCGCACGCTGTGAATATGCCGTTTAATGCCTTTGCCGGGCGGATGTCTTCATCTCAGCCCGTCCCGGCTGTCACTATGCGCGTTATCAGAGACGTCAGTGCGGAGAGAACACCATGCGTTACGAGCTCTATTACTGGCCGACCATTCCCGGTCGGGGCGAATTCATTCGACTAGCGCTGGAAGCCGGCGGCGCCGACTATATCGATGTGGGCAACAGCACCGAGCCCGGCTACGGGGTCGAGGCGATCACGGCCTGGCTTGAAGGTAGCGTGACCGACTATCCGCCCCTGGCACCGCCCTTTTTAAAGGCGGGCAAGGAGGTCATCTCCCATGTCGCCAATATCCTGTTGTTTCTGGCCCCACGGCTCAAGCTGATCAACGATGACAAGGTCTATCAGTACTGGGCCCACAGCCTGCAGCTGACCATTACCGATTTTGTCGCCGAAGCCCATGATGTTCATCACCCGCTGGGGCCGGAGCTTTACTTCGAGGATCAACAGGAGGAGGCGATTCGCCGGGCCGGCAATTTCCTCGATAACCGCCTGCCGAAGTTCTTTCACTATTTCGAGCAGATCATCGACAAAAATCCCGAAAGCACGGTGTATCTGGTCGGCAAGCGACTGTCCTATGTGGATCTGTCGCTCTTTCACATGGTGCAGGGGCTGCGCTACGCCTTCCCCAGGGCCATGGCCGCGCTGGAACCGGAAATACCGAAGGTCATCACCCTGCACGATCACGTCCTGGAGCTGCCCCTGATCAGCGAGTATCTCGCCTCCGAGCGACGTCTGCCGTTTTCCGAGGAAGGACTCTTTCGTCACTACCCGGTGCTGGATCGATCCTGAGGACATCAAGCCAGCGTGCGGGCTGCCAGAGTCGGCGCGCTGGCCTGCTTGTACCGGTGCCCTGACGGCGCCTGCGGCAGGGCCTGTCGCGATCAGGCATTGCCGCTGAGCGCATCGTGCGATAAGACACCATGACCACCACGCAACGTCCGGGGCAGGTACATGGATTTTTTCAGCACGCAAAACATTCTGGTTCATATCCCGATCGGCGCTGGCGGCTATGATCTGTCATGGATCGAGGCCATCGGCACGCTGGCAGGGCTGCTTTGTATCTGGCTCGCCAGCCAGGAGAAGGTCAGCAATTACGCGTTCGGCCTGATCAACGTGACGCTCTTTGCGGTCATTTTCTTCCAGATTCAGCTCTACGCCAGCCTGTTGCTGCAGCTGTTTTTTCTGGTGGCCAATATTTACGGCTGGTACGCGTGGTCACGCCAGAGCGATGACAATGAAACGCTGCTTCGTATTCGCTGGCTGCCCCTGCCAAAGGCCATTGCCTGGCTTTGCACCTGTGCCGGCGCCATCGCCCTGATGACCCTTTATATCGATCCGGTCTTTGCCCTTTTGACCCGCATGGCCGTCAGCGTCATGCAGGCTGCCGGTCTGAATGTGGCCATGCCGACACTGCAGCCGGACGCCTTCCCGTTCTGGGACGCGTGCCTGATGGTGCTTTCCATCGCGGCAATGATTCTGATGACACGCAAATACGTCGAGAACTGGCTGCTCTGGGTCGTGATCAACATCATCAGCGTGGTGATTTTTGCGCGCCAGGGCGTTTATGCCATGTCGCTGGAATATCTATTGCTGACTGTCATCGCGCTCAACGGCTGTCGAATCTGGATCAAGCGTGCACACAGACGAGGCTCGCGCGCCCTGTCATGAACGATGAACGACAAAGACATGAGTGATGGACAGGAAGGGCAGACCCGCAAGGCAATATTTGCGAAAAAGTAGTACCCGAAACGTCATGATCGGGTGGCAGGTTGTGCCTGTGTCGCCCAGGCTTGCTTCAGGACATGGACGCCGCGGAGAAGACGATGGACCTGTATATCTATGATCACTGCCCGTTTTGCGTGAAGGCACGCATGATCTTTGGCCTGCGCGATGTGCCGGTCACCCTGCAGACGCTGCTCAATGACGACGCCGAGACCCCTACGCGACTGGTCGGAGAGAAGAAGGTGCCGATTCTTGAATTCGAGGATGGCCATACCGTGGACGAGAGCCTGGATATCGTGCAGTGCATCGACAGCGAAGCCGAAGGTGTGAAGGTGCTGGATGGTCCACGCAATCAGGAGATCGAGCGCTGGGTAAAGGCTTCAGGCGATACCGTGATAAAGCTCTTTATTCCCCGCGTACCGCGGGCACCGCTGGGCGAGTTCGCCACGCCCGAGGCTGCCGAGTACTTCACACGTAACAAGGAAGCGACGTTTGGCAGCTTCGACACGCTGCTGGCGCAGACCCCCGAACTGCTGGTCGATCTGGAGCGCTGGCTCAACGAGCTCGACGCGCTGATCCAGTCGCCGGAGGCGGTCAACGGCGTGCTGTCGATGGATGACATTGAACTCTTTCCGGTGCTGCGCCAGCTCTCGCTGGTGGAGGGTGTGAAGTATCCGAAAAACGTTGAAGCCTATCGGCAGGCGATGTCACAGCTGGCCAATGTTCCCCTGCATGACGAGATCGCCGTGGCGGCCTGAGCAATCTCCTCACGGGCGGCTGCAGGGCTGTGCCATAATGGTGCGCCTTGCAGCCATTCATTCGGATCGCTTTCATGTCCCAGGGCACGCTCTACATCATTTCCGCCCCGTCGGGCGCCGGCAAGACCAGTCTGGTACGCGAGCTTATCGCCGCCACGTCGCACATCGGTGTCTCGGTCTCCCATACGACCCGCCAGATGCGCCCCGGCGAAACCGATGGCATCAACTATCACTTTGTTGATGAAGCCGCCTTCGAGGCGATGATCCAGCGCGGTGAGTTCTTCGAACACGCCTGGGTCTTTGATCGCCACTATGGCACCTCGCGTCTGGAGGTGGAAAAACGTCTGGCCCACGGCGAGGATGTCATCCTTGAAATCGATTGGCAGGGTGCGCGTCAGGTGCGCAGCCAGATGCCACAGGCCGTCTCGATCTTCATTCTGCCGCCCTCGCGCGAGGCCCTGCGCGAGCGTCTGTCCAACCGCGGACAGGATGACGCTGCCACCATCGATCGCCGCATGCGTGACGCCGTCAGCGAGATGTCGCATTTCGACGAGTATGACTATCTGGTCATCAACGATGATTTCGCCACTGCCGTGGACGAGCTGAAAGGACTGATCAGTGCCGAACGTCTTCGAATGGCGCGGGTACAGGCGGCAAACCAGGGGCTGATTGGCGAGCTCTTGTCAGAAGTGGAAGGGCTCCGGTAGACTCGGACCCCCCTTCCGAACACGATACCGCCTGGCACAAGACGCGCCGGGCGTCTTCACTCAGATCACACGCATTCAGGAGCCAGCATCATGGCACGAGTAACGGTTGAAGATTGTCTCGAATACATGGATAACCGCTTTCAGCTGGTCATGGTCGCAACCCATCGCGCCCGTCAGCTGGCCCGCGGCTCGCGCAATGCCGAACTCCCCTGGGAAAATGACAAGGCCACCGTCATGGCCCTGCGCGAAATTGCAGCCCAGAAAGTCGACCGTACCGTGCTCAACGAGCCGCTGGAGGCCATGGTGCCGCAGCGTCCGCGCTACGAGCCGGAAAGCGAATAAGCCCATTGCCCATACGCTGACCTGCCATGTTCACGATCGATGATCTCTCCGACCGCCTGGACGGCTACCTGACCGTCGATGAGATCGCGCAGGTCAGACGCGCCTTCTACTACGCCGAACAGGCCCACGATGGCCAGCATCGCCGCTCCGGCGAGCCCTATGTGACCCACCCGCTGGCCGTGGCCAACATCCTTGCCAACATGCACATGGACTATCAAAGCCTGATGGCGGCGATGCTTCATGACGTGATCGAGGATACCGGCATCACCAAGGAGGCGCTGTCACGCCAGTTCGGTGAGGAAGTGGCCGAGCTGGTCGACGGTGTCTCGAAGCTGACCCAGATCACCTTCGAGGACAAGGCCGTCGCTCAGGCGGAGAACTTCCAGAAGATGGTGCTGGCGATGTCGCGCGACATTCGCGTCATCATCGTCAAACTCGCCGACCGGCTGCACAACATGCGCACGCTGGGCGCCCTGCGCCCGGACAAGAAGCGTCGCATCGCCCGCGAGACGCTGGAAATCTATTCCCGCATTGCCGGACGACTGGGCATCAATACCATTCGGGTCGAGCTTGAGGATCTCTCCTTTCAGGCGATCCATCCGATGCGCGCCGAGCGCATCCAGCGTGCGGTGGTCAAGGCGCGCGGCAACCGCCGCTCGATGGTGCGCCACGTTCAGAGCACCCTGCAGAGTACGCTGGACAGTGACGAGCTGACCGGCACGGTCATGGGACGCCAGAAGCATCTGCTGTCGATCTATCGCAAGATGCGCGACCAGCGAAAGCCCTTCAACGAGCTGATGGACGTGTTCGGCTTTCGCATCGTCACCGACCGGGTCGACACCTGCTATCGCATCCTGGGCGCGGTGCACAATCTCTACAAGCCGGTGCCGGGGCGGTTCAAGGATTACATCGCCATCCCCAAGGCCAACGGCTACCAGAGCCTGCATACCACGCTCTTTGGTCCCAACGGCATACCCATCGAGGTGCAGATTCGCACCCGCGAGATGGAAGCAATGGCCAACAACGGCATTGCCGCCCACTGGCTCTACAAGGCCGGCCAGACCGACCGGCCGATCGCCATGGGCAGCCACGCCCGTGCCCGCGAATGGGTGCGCGGCCTTTTGGAAATGCAGCGCCACGCCGGCAATTCGCTGGAGTTCATCGAGCACGTCAAAAACGACCTGTTCCCCGATGACGCCTACGTGTTCACCCCCAAGGGCGACATCATGGAGCTGCCCCGCGGTGCCACCGCGATCGACTTTGCCTATGCGGTGCACACCGATATCGGCAACAGCTGCATCGCCTGTCGTATCGACCGCCATCTGGCGCCGCTGTCATCGCGCCTTGAAAGCGGTCAGACGGTCGAGATCATTACCGCCCCGGGCGCCCAGCCCAATCTGGCGTGGCTGTCGTTCACGATCACGGCCAAGGCCCGCTCGGCGGTGCGTCACGCCCTCAAGCATCAGCAGCGCAATGATTCGGTGGCGCTGGGTCGGCGTCTGCTCAATCAGGCCCTAAGCGCGTTCAGCCTGACGCTGGATACCCTCTCGCAGGCCCAGGTGGATGAGCTGCTCAAGGCGCTGGCGCTGAATTCGCTGGATGACCTGCTTGAGGAGATCGGGCTGGGCAGCCGCGTGGCCTACAGCGTGGCGCGACGGCTGGCCGACAGTGAGCCCGAGAACATTCAGGCGCACAGCGATGAACAACAGGGCGCGATGGCCATTACGGGCGCGCGCAACATGGTGATCAGTTTCGCCCGCTGCTGCTATCCGCTGCCGGGCGATACCATTGTCGGCAATCTCAGTGCCGGCCGCGGTATTGTGGTACATCGCTCCGAGTGCGGTAATCTGGAAGACTGCCGTGAGGATCCCGAAAAGTGTTTCCCGCTGCAGTGGTCCGATAACGTGGAGGACGACTTCCCGGTGGGACTGCGCCTTGAGATTGAAACGCGCCGCGGACTGGTGGCCGAGCTTGCCAGTCTGATCAACGACGCCGAAGCCAACATCGAGCGCATTAATATCGAGGAACGCGATGAGCGCCTGTCGATCGTCAACCTGACCCTGTCGGTACGCAACCGCGTGCATCTGGCGCGCATCATCAGACGCATGCGCAACCTGGTCTACGTGGGCCGCGTGTCCCGTACCGGCAGCTGACGCGGCGGCGCTTCAGCCCCTTTTGCAACAGGCCTTTTCAACAACAACGCAGGGAGTGTTCATGAGCAATCGTGCTGCCATCCATACCGATCGTGCCCCGAAGGCCATCGGCCCCTATTCACAGGCCGTCAAGGCCGGCAACACCATCTATCTGTCCGGTCAGATTCCGCTCGATCCGAGCACCATGGAAATGGTGAGCGATAATATCGAGCAGCAGGCCCATCAGGTGTTCAAAAACATGCAGGCCGTGTGTGAAGAGGCCGCAGGCTCACTGGCCGATATCGTCAAGCTCAACCTGTACCTGACGGATCTGTCGCATTTTGCGACGGTCAATGAGGTCATGGAGCAGTATTTTCAGCCGCCCTATCCGGCGCGGGCTGCCGTGGGCGTGAAGGAACTGCCAAAGGGCAGCCTGTTTGAGGCCGAAGGGGTCATGGTACTGGGCGACTAGAACGCCCTGCAGGCCAATGAAAGGGGGGCGATGTTCTGGTGACATCGCCCCCTTTTTCATGCCGGTATGTTCATGCCGATACAGGCTGAGGGCAGTGTGATGGCGCAGGCATCAGACCTGTTCACTCACCTTGATACCCGCTTCCCGCAGTACCTGAGCGTAGCCTTCACGGAAGGTGGGGTACTGAAACTGATAACCGGCCTCGATCAGCCGGCGGCTGTCGCAGCGCTTGCTGGCACGTCGGCGCAGCGGAGACTGAATGGTGCTGCTGGGTTCGACGTTGAGCCGGGCGGCCAGCCACATCATCACGTCATGCAGCGGCGTGGATTCGGTATCACTGCCCAGATAGACCGGCTCGAGTGGCTCGCCGTCAAGCGCGCGCTCGATCAGAAAGTCCAGCACACCGGCGCAGTCATCGCGGTGAATGCGGTTGGAGTACATCGCCGGGCTCTTTGGAGCGACACGGCCTTCCTGCACCTGACCGATGAGCCGCTCGCGTCCGGGACCATAGATGCCTGAAAAGCGCACGGACGTGCCCGGCAGCGGGCTGGCGGCCAGACGCTGCTCGGCTTCGACCAGCAGCCGCCCGGAGAAGCTTTTGGGATCAAGCTCACTGTCTTCGTCGACCGTCTCGCCATCCTGCTGGCCATAGACCGAGGTCGAGGAGACGAAAAATGCGTGCTCCGGCGCCCGGGCCCTTTGCTCGAAATGACGCAGTACCCGATCCAGTCCGTCGACGTAGGCGGCCTGATAGGCGCTTTCTTCAAAGCGGTCAGCGCTGAGCGCATAGACTACAATGTCGGCATCAGGCAGCGCCTCGAGTGCGGATTCCTCGTTGATATCCATCGACAGGCCTTCGATGCCATACGACTGAAGTCCCGCTGCATGGCGGCGCACACCGACCACGCGATGTCCCTGCGCAAGCATGCGCTGCCCCAGCGTGGTGCCGACATCACCGCATCCAAGGATGAGTATTGTTTTATTCACCCGCTAAGCTCCTTGCTTGATAGGGCCGATAAGGTTTGACTATAGGCCCTGAGTTGAACGGTCGCTCCATGCGACAACTCCCTGTTCCACGTGCTGGCACGGTCTGCTACATGACTCTAACAGAACTTCGCTACATCGTAACCTTGGCCCAGGAGCGTCATTTTGGACGCGCCGCCGAGCGTTGCTTCGTCTCGCAGCCGACCCTGTCGGTGGCGGTCAAGAAACTGGAGGAAGAACTGGGCGTGGCGCTGTTTGAACGCAGCAAGTCCACCGTCCAGGTCACGCCGCTGGGCGAAAAAATCGTCGAGCAGGCCAGTCGCGTGCTCGAACAGGCCGGCGCCATCAAGGAGCTGGCCAATGAAGGCAAGGACCAGCTCTCCAGTCCGCTGCGGGTCGGTGCCATACATACCATCGGCCCCTATCTCTTTCCGCATCTGATTCCCAGGCTCTCCGAGGAAGCGCCGCAGATGCCGCTGTACATCGAGGAAAACCTGACCGGCGAGCTGCGGCGCAAGCTGCGTTCCGGCGAGCTCGATGTGATCCTCGTGGCGCTGCCCTTTTCCGAGCCCGACGTGTTGACCAAGTCGCTCTATGAGGAGCCCTTTGACGTCCTGATGCCGGCCGGTCACCCGTGGCTTGCGCAAAAGGAGATCGACCGCGAGGTCCTCTATGACGAGAAGATGCTGATGCTGGGCGAGGGCCACTGCTTTCGCGATCAGGTGCTTGAAGCCTGTCCCACCATCAAGACTCAGGTGCATCAGCCCGGCAACACCCTGATTGCCGAGGGCGGTTCGCTGGAAACCATTCGCCACATGGTCGCCTCGGGCCTGGGCATCACCATCGTCCCGCGCTCGGCCACCGGCAGCGTGCATTACGCCAGTGGCCTGCTGGAAACACGCCCGTTCAAGGCCCCGGCGCCCAGTCGTACCGTGGCGCTGGCCTGGCGGGCCAGCTTTCCGCGCCCGAAGGCAATCGACTCGATCACCCGCGCCATCCGCGCCTCCCAGAAGGCGATCGATACGCAATGAGCACTGCCGTGACCCGGCCCGCCAGCGGCGCGACGGATCTCAACACGCTCAAGGGCGTGGGACCGGCCATGCGCGAACGCCTTGAACGTCTCGGCCTGCAGGTCGCCGAGGATCTGCTCTTTCATCTGCCGCTGCGCTATCAGGACCGCACCAGGGTCACCCCGATTGCCGGCCTGCGCGCCGGTCACGAGGCGGTGGTGGAAGGCGAGGTCACGGCATCCGATGTGATCCAGGGTCGCCGGCGCAGCCTGCTGGTCCGCCTGCGCGATGGTTCGGGCATCATGTCGCTGCGCTTTTTTCATTTCTCCCAGGCCCAGGTCACGCAGTTTACCCGCGGCGCCCGGATACGCCTGTTTGGCGAAGCACGCTCCGGCAGTACCGGCCTTGAGATGTATCATCCCGAGTATCGGCTTTTAAAGGATGACACCGCTGATGAGGTCGAGGAGACCCTCACGCCGATCTACCCGACCACCGAAGGGCTGGCCCAGCCGCGTCTGCGTGCCCTGATTCGTCAGGCCTTTGAGCATCTTGATCAGGGCAGTCTCACGCTCGAGGAGCTGATTCCCGAACACATCCGCACCCGCTTTCGTCTGCCGGCCCTGCGCGAGTCGCTGGATTACCTGCACTTTCCGCCGCCGGATGCCCCCCTGGAACGACTTTCCGACGGCCATCATCCCACTCAGCGGCGTCTGGCGCTGGAAGAACTGCTCGCCCACCAGCTAAGCCTGTATCGCATTCGCCTGCGCATTCAGGATGACGCCGCCCCGGCCCTGCCCGGCAGCGGCGGGCTTGCCACCCGGTTTCTGACCCAGCTGCCGTTTTCGCTGACCGGCGCCCAGCGTCGGGTGCTGAGCGAGATCAGCGCGGATATCCAGCAGACCACCCCCATGCTGCGCCTGGTACAGGGCGATGTTGGCTCCGGCAAAACGGTGGTGGCGGCCATGGCCATGCTACAGGCGGTGACCGGCGGCTATCAGGCCGCGCTCATGGCCCCCACCGAGCTGCTGGCCGAGCAGCACTACAAGAGCCTCAAGCGCTGGTTCGAGCCACTGGGTATTGAGGTGGCCTGGCTTTCCGGCAAGCTCAAGGGCAAGGCACGACTCGAGGCCAAGGCCATGATCAGTGAAGGACGCGCACAGGTCGTGGCCGGCACCCACGCACTCTTTCAGGAAGACGTGCATTTCCAGCGCCTGGGCCTGGCCGTGATCGACGAGCAGCATCGTTTCGGCGTGCACCAGCGTCTGGCCCTGCGCCAGAAGGGTGAGGTGAGTGGTGCGACCCCGCATCAGCTGATCATGACCGCCACGCCGATCCCACGAACGCTTGCCATGAGCGCCTACGCCGACCTGGACGTCTCGATCATCGATGAGCTGCCGCCCGGGCGCACCCCGGTCAAGACCGTCGCGGTATCGGACGAGCGCCGAGGTGAGGTCACCGAGCGCATTCGCAACGCCTGTCAGGCCGGTCGCCAGGCCTACTGGGTCTGCACCCTGATCGAGGAATCCGAAGCGCTGACCTGTCAGGCCGCCGAGGTGACCCGCGATACCCTGACCGAGGCGCTGCCGGAGTTTCAGGTCGGCCTGGTCCACGGGCGCATGAAGGCCACCGAGAAGGCCGAGGTGATGAACGCCTTTCGTGACGGCGAGCTGGATCTTCTGGTCGCTACCACGGTCATCGAGGTGGGCGTGGATGTCCCCAATGCCAGTCTCATGATCATTGAAAACCCCGAGCGTCTCGGGCTGGCGCAGCTGCACCAGCTCAGAGGCCGGGTGGGGCGCGGCAAGGTCGAAAGCTTTTGTGTCCTGCTTTATCACCCGCCATTGTCGGATACCTCGCGCGAGCGCCTGGCGGTGCTGCGCGAATCCAACGATGGCTTTCGCATCGCCGAGCGTGATCTGGAACTGCGCGGCCCCGGTGAGGTGCTGGGCACCCGCCAGACGGGACTGGTCGGCATGAAGATTGCCGATCTCACCCGCGATCGTGATCTGCTGGAACCGGTGCGCAGCCTGACCCGCGCCATGCTCGATCAGGCGCCCGAGTCAGTCGAACCGCTGATCCGACGCTGGCTGGGCGAGGCCGCCGGGCAGTACGGCCAGGTGTAGGCCCCGCGGCCCCCGTCAGGGTGTCCTACACTGAAAGCGCATCAGAAACCCTGACGGTCCTTCCAACGCCGAATACGCGAGCCCTGCGCCCATGACCTCGACCTTTCTGCGTGATGCCATGATCGAGCGCCTGGGCGAGGCGCGTACCCATCAAAACCCCGGCCCCTTTCCCCGTGACGGGCTGGTCCGCAACATCCACGGCGATTTCACCCCGATGATGTGCGGCGGCATCAGCGCGCTGTTGCTGCAGATGCTGCACCCGCTGGCGCTGGCCGGCATCTGGGATCACTCCCGCTTTCGCGAAGACATGATCGGACGGCTCAGGCGCACCAGTGACTTCATCGCCACCACCAGCTTCGGCACCTTTGAGCAGGCCGAGATCGCGATTGCCCGGGTGCGGCGGGTCCATGAATATGTGAAGGGCCACGCTGCCGATGGCCGCCCCTACGCCGCTGACGACCCCGACCTGCTGGTGTGGGTGCACGTGGCCGAAATGAGCCGCTTCATGGCCGGGCATCTGCGCTATCGCAACCCGCAGCTAAGCGTTGCCGAGCAAAACCGCTACTACTTCGAGACCGCCTGCATCGCCGAAGCGCTGGGTGCGCGCCATGTGCCCGACAGTCGGAATGCCATAACGAACTACCTCGAGGAGAAGCGTCATGAGCTGGTGTGTGACGAGCGCACCCGCGAGGTGATCCGGATACTGCTGGATGCACCGCCGCGCAATCTCGTGCTGCGACCGGCCGGGGCGCTGTTCATGCGCGCGGGGATCGATCTGTTGCCCGACTGGGCCAATGACATGCTGGATTTAAAACTGTCGCGCCTGCAGCGACATGCGGTGCGCAGAGGTATCAAAAGCGCCATGCCGATGATCAGCCGCGCGGTGAGAAGCGGCGCCTATCGGCGAGCGCTGGAGCGGCTGCAGGGCGAGAAGGGGTAGAAGGGCCGATCCTGAATCGGCCCTTCAACAACGTATGCCTGCGTCGACTCAGTTCAGGGCCGGCGTGTCGCGGCGCACCTTGTCGATCTTGAGCATGCGCGCGATGACCTTGTCGAGCTCCTCCTGCTCGAAGATCTTCTTCCAGTCATCCTTGAGGATGTTTTCGCGCCCGTAGTCGATGGCGATCATGCAGGCATCCGAGAACGGGTTGGTGCTGCGAAACGCCACGGCCAGCGCAATCTGGATGTGGCCATAAAGCATCGCCTCGGCGGCCTCCCGCGCGACGCCAGTGCGCTCAACCGTTTCATCAAGCGCCTCCTTCATGAAGGTGCCCACCATGCAGGCCACGGTCTCCACCAGGGTCGGTTCGAGATAGGCCAGCTGGGTGACGGTCATCCAGTGCACCTTGTCCACCGGACCGTACATCTGACAGATGACGGTCTCGAGCGAGGCGCGCTCTGCTTCGCTGCCCTGTTCAAAGGCCGCCGCTACCGACTGTACGGCGCCGCTGCCGCCAAAGGCGTCGGCCCACTCCTCGTCGGTGCGACGCTCCAGAAAGACCGACGGATGGCAGGGGTGGGCAACAGCGTAGTGAATCTCGTCACGCTGGTGCAGCAGATTGGCATAGGCCGCCGCCGGGTCCAGCGTCAGCACCGTGGCACCCGCCTTCATGCGCGGCACCAGCGCCTCGGAGACCTTGCCCAGCACGATATCGGGCACGGCCAGAATGACCAGATCACACTGCTCGATAACCTGTTCGATATCGCTGACCTCGCGACCTGCCTCGCGCATTTTCTCCTGCGCAGCAGGGGCGTTTTCGCAGTAGTAGATCGTGCTGTCGCTCTGCTCGAGGTTGGCCGAGATGCGCATGCCCATCTTGCCGCCGGCGCCGACCATCGCGATATGCTGGTAAACGTTATCCATGATGACTCCTTAAAAAATCCATGTTGTGACGGGTCCACTGCGCTTCCAGCGCGCAGGTGCTTGCCTCGTCCTGCTGCCAGGGCAGCCAGTGCTCGAAAATCTCGTTGATGCCGCGTGCCTCGGGATTCACCGCCTCGCGCATCGCCTTGAGCGGTAACAGCCCTTCGCCCAGCGGGCAGCCGGTCAGCTGAAAGCCCACCCAACCGGGCGCGCGGGAAAAGGCAAAGTCCTTGATGTGCAGGTTCACTACCCGGGCGGCCGTGCGCGCAATGACCGCCTCAGGCAGTTCAAGTGCGGCCACGCAGTTGCCGGGATCCAGACACACGCCGATGTGGTCATCATCGATCGTCTCGATCACCTGCATCAGGGCTTCAACGCTGACCTGCTCGTAGGTCTCCAGCGCCAGCGTCACCTGCTGCTGTTTCAGCGCCGGCAGAAGGGTCTCGAGTCGACGGATGGCCTCCTGCAGGGCAGGGCGGTCCTCACCGGCATACAGCATGCTGCGGATCAGGCGCACATCGAGCAGACGGGCCAGCGTCAGATAGCGCTCCAGATGCTCAGGGGCGATACCGCGGGTGCCCAGCTCCAGCGTGATGCCCAGCGTTTGCGCACGGTCACGCAGCGCCGTCAGACGCGCCTCATCGAAGGTCTCGATCGCTGGATAGTCGCAGATCTGAAAGACCTCCCCGCCCAGCTCGGCGGTCTCTTCCAGCATCGCCTCGAGCGTCATGGGCGTGTCGACCTGCTTTGATCCGCGCCAGAAAAACGCGTACGTACTCAATCCAATGGCCATGTCATCTCCCTGGGTAAATCAGTGTGCCTGGGCACCGTCATGAGCCATCCGCACCCCCGTGCCGGTCCGGGGTGCCCGGCTGATGGCCAGCATCAGAACGCCCGACATCAGCATGAAACCGCCGACCACGAACATCGGCACGGTGTAGCCGCCGGTCAGATCGTGCAGGGCGCCCGTGACATAGCTCGATGAGAAGCCGGCCATGTTGCCGATCGTATTGATCAGGGCAACGCCTGCGGCCGCAGCCGCACCGTCCAGAAACCGGGTCGGCAGGGTCCAGAAGTTGGGCAGGGCGGCAAAGATGGAGCAGGCCGTCACGGTAATCACGGCAACGGTGGCCGCCGGAGAATCCATGTAGAGCGCCAGCGGCACGCTCACCGCCCCGGTAAAGGCGGGCAGGGCCACATGCCAGGTACGCACGCCGCGTCGGGTCGCATCACGCGACCAGAGATAGAGCACGATGGCAGCCGGCAGGTAGGGAATGGCGGTAATCAGGCCCTTTTGCATCAGGTCAAAACGGGTGCCGAACTGCGCTTCAAATCCGCCAATGATGGTCGGCAGAAAGAAGGCAAGCGCATAAAGGCCGTAGATAAAGCCGAAATAGATCAGGGCCAGCGTCCAGACCCGGCCGTTGGTAAAGGCCACCTTCAGACCGTGACGACCATGGTCGTTGCCGGTCTTCTCACGGGATTCGCGCTCAAGCGCCTCGGTCAGCCAGCGCTTTTCGGCATCGGTCAGCCACTTGGCATCGGCCGGGCGATCCACCAGGTAAAACCAGGCAACGATGCCCATGACGATCGCCGGGATGGCCACGCCAAAGAACATGAAGCGCCAGCCCGCCAGGCCAAAGAAGAACCCGTCATGCTGAATCAGTGAGGCCGCCAGCGGTGCGCCAAGAACGGTGGTGAGCGGCTGGGCCAGATAGAACAGCGCCAGGATGCGGCTGCGATAGCGCGCCGGCACCCACAGGCTCAAAAAGAGGATGGCACCGGGAAAGAAACCGGCCTCGGCTACACCCAGGGCAAAGCGCAGGGCATAGAGTTCAACGGCGCTGTCCACCCAGGTAAAGAGCAGTGCCACCACGCCCCAGCTCACCATGATGCGGGCCAGCCACTTGCGCGCGCCGAAGCGGTGCAGGGCCATGTTGCTGGGCACTTCCAGCAGGATATAGCCCAGAAAGAAGATGCCGGAGGCAAAGCCAAACTGCGCCGCGCTCAGGGCCAGGTCGCTGTTCATGCCGTTGGGTGCGGCAAACGAGATCGCGGTACGGTCAAGGTAATTGATGAAAAACATCAGGGCCACGAAGGGCACCAGACGAATGGCAACCTTGCGGATGGCAGACGCCGCCACGGCATCCGTGTGCGCGTGAGACATGATCACTTCACTCCCGCTGCCGTCTCAACGGCAGTTCACCGGCATGGATGGGCAAAAGTCCTTCGCGGCTGCGATCGACTTTATAACGGCCTGGCCAGGCGGGAGTGATCATCATCTCATCATACCACTGACGCAATACGACTCAGGTCGCACACAGACACGTGTTCCTACATCGCCCTGCATCGTAAAAGGTCATAAACAGCTCAAAAGCACGTGTTTTGAGGGGGAAAGGGATCATTGACGACGGAGTCCTTCTGAGTAAGACAGGCGCAACAAAAGGCCCATATGCGACCATTGGTATAATGACATTGCGGCATTGATCCTCGCTGTTGACAGCGAAACGTGCCCTGTCGGTCTCCCGGGCGGCCATCGGGAAAAGTGCAGCGCCTGTCCGGACCCACTGGCCTGAACGGCATCAGGCAGGCGTTGAAGCCGATGCCCCGGGCAGGGACAATGACAGGACGCCGACACCGGCAGAAGCCGCCCGTGAGGCCATCGACCACCACAGGGTCATGACGCCACAGCGCTGGCCATGATGGGTCCCATACAAGGAAATCGCTTCGATGTTCCCAACTTCCGATGAGCCGATTCGACGGCGCAAGCTTTCCGATGAGGTGCTTGAAAGGCTGCTTGAAGACATCCGCAGCGGCGCGCTGCAACCGGGGGATCAGCTGCCGCCCGAACGCGAGCTGATGAGTCGCTTTGGCGTGGGGCGCCCGGCCGTTCGTGAGGCGATGCAGAGTCTCGCCTCCAGAGGTCTGATCACCATTTCACATGGTGAGCGGGCGCGCGTCAGTGCATTCAGCGTTGCCTCGATGATCGATCAGTTCGACACCACCGCCCGGCTGCTGTTATCGAACGCCGAGGAAAACGTCGATCACCTCATACAAGCGCGACTTTTTTTCGAAACCGGCATGGTGCGCATGGCCGCGGCCCGGGCCACGCCCGAGGACATCGCCCATCTTGAGACTCTGATTGATGAGATGGAAAGGCAGCCCACCGGTGCCGCGTTCATCGAGCGCGACATGGCCTTTCACCACGCGATTGCGGACATGACCGGCAACCCCATCTTCTCAGCCACCGCCCGGGGCATGCTGCACTGGCTCAAGGACTATCACGTGGCCATCATCAGCTTTCAGGGTGCCGAGGACGTCACGCTCAGAGAGCATCGCGACATCGTTCACTACCTGTCAAAACATGACGTCGAGGGCGCCGCCCGTGCGATGGGCAATCACCTGACCCGGGCGAGCGAACTTTACCGGTTGCGGGGCGATAAACCGTAAACCGTGTAACGGCCTATGCCTTCCCGGACGATAACATCAGCGGTGTCCAGACATGCTCCCACCCCATGGACAGCGCCACACCCACCAATAGCGTGGCCATCATCAGGTTGATGGCCCTGAAAAGACGCGCGCTCTCCAGCCGTCGGCCGAGCAGCGCGCCCAGCACGGCGTAGCTGCCCGGGGCGCCCACAGCGAGTACCGCAAGCCCGAGTGACCAGACAAGCAGCATGACGCCATCGATGCCGGCAGCCGGAAACTGCAGGGTCGCGATCGGCAGGGTGGCGATCATGCCCTTGGGGTTGCCCAGCTGCATGATCAGTCCATCGCGAAAGCGCAGCACGCGCGGCGGTTGTTCCAGCGCGGTCGGGTCGATGCTGGATCGCGCGATCTTGAAGGCCAGATAGAGGATATAGCCGCAACCCAGCGCGCCGATGAGCGCCAGCACGTGCGGTTGTACCCAGGCCGCACCGGCAAGCCCGAACAGCAGAAAAAGCAGCAGCATGGCCAGTCCCACCCCCAGGCAAAACCCGATGGTGCCCCGGGCCTGCCCCTGAAGTCCCATGTTGAGACCGAGCAGATTCACGGGCCCGGGCGAATACATGATGCCCAGGGCATAAGCGATGATGGCGAGCATGAAATGGGTTCCGGATCAGTGGGCGAGGCTTTGCTGATATTGAAAGGGCGTGACGCCGTGGATGCGCTTGAAGCGCCGATTGAAGTGACTGTGATCGGCAAAGCCGTAGCGCAGCGCCACCTCGCCGGGCGTGGCGCCCTGCTCCAGTGCACCGCGCGCGGCATCGATGCGACAGCTGATGACGTACTGATGCGGGGTCATGCCGAACTGACGGCGAAAAAGACGCAGAAAGTGATAGCGGGAGAGGTTCGCGGCAGCGCTGATGCGCTCAAGCGAGAGCTCCTCCTCCAGATGGGCGCGGACGTAGTCGCAGGCGCGCGTCAGCAGCACATCGGGACGCGTGCTCGCCGGAGCCATCCTCTGATAGCGTCCGGCGCGCTGCACCATCCTTGTGGCGATCTGTTGCAGCAGATGTTCCTGATCGATACGGCTGCCGACGTTTTCCCTGACCAGCCGCGTCAGCGCCACGATGGCATCGCGCAACACCGGATCCGTGATCAGCGTTTGAGGACTTGAAAGCCTGCCGGCATGCTGATGGCCTGCGGCAGCTGCAAAAAGCGGCGCCAGCGTCTCGGGAGAGACGTAGGTCATGACGTAGTCCAGACGGTGATCACCGCCGGACTCGCCGTCATGGGGCTGTTCGGGGTTGAAAAAGATCACGCTGCCCGGCGGATTGCGATGATAGGTGCCGGCGCTGAAAAAATCCTGCCGCCCGGCCAGCGTCACGCCAAAGGCGTATTCGGTGTGGGCATGGCGGTCGTAGCGAAAATCATTGATCGAGGCGCTGAGCACCTTGAGCGTCGGCACATGCCGACTGCTGAAAAACTGAAATTCGAACGCGCGGCGCATGGTGGCTCTCCCCGGACTCTGGTCCCAAAGCGTTATCCCAAAAGCCTAACGGGAATCGACACCTGCGGGCTTGAACGTTATTGCTCAATGACGCTCAAGGCTCACGCCGGTGTCATCAGCTCGTGACGCAGCCATGCCGCAAGCGCCTCACCGCTCTGGCGCGGTGCTCCACGGGCGAGCAGCAGACACAGGCGGGCATCGGTATCGACAAACCCCCAGGGCGCCACCAGCCGACCGCTTTTCAGATCGCCCTCGATGACCAGCCGCGGCGCGATCGCCACCCCCAGCCCCGCCAGCGCTGCCTCGATCAGATAGTAGAGATGCTCAAAGCGCTGTCCGGCGTCACGCGCCAGCTTCAGCTGTCCGCCATCCATGTCTGTTGCCTCGGCCCACTGTGGCCAGGCCTGGGGGCGCGAGGTGGTTTCCAGAATGGTCTCCTTGAGCAGCGCCGCGGCCGGGCGACCGGCCAGCCGCGCAGCAATGCCGGGGGCGGCCACGGCGCCGATGGTCTCGGCGGCGATCTCGATCACTTCCATCTCCGCAGGCCAGGGTGGGGCGATAAAGGCCAGCGCCGCGCTGATATCGCCGCCTCGCGTATCCGGTGCCCCATCGCTGGCCATGACATTGAGCCTGAGGGCGGGCAGTTCCCGATGCAGTCGGTCCAGCCGCGGGATCAGCCAGCGCGCCAGCAGGCTGCCCGGGCAGGCCAGCGTAAAGGGCGCGCCCTCGATCTCGCGGCTCAGGGCGCGGCAGCTCTCGCGCAGGCCGGCAAAGGCCTCGCTGACGCCGGTATGAAGCTGGCGGCCGTGACGGGTCAGCACCAGTCCGCGGCCGGCGCGCTCGAACAGTGACGTATTGAGGTGTGCCTCCAGCGCACGAATCTGGCGACTGACGGCGCCGTGGGTGACACTCAGCTCCTGCGCGGCGGCAGTGACACTACCCAGCCGGGCGGCGGCTTCAAAGGCTTTCAGGGCATTCAGCGGCGGTAGCGATTCCGGCATGGCGATGTGAGTTTTTCTCAACGGTCGTGGCTTAATTATCGATGTTATACCGCGCTGCAAGCTGCCAGGATAGGGCCATCATCAATGGAGCCATCGATACCCGTTTTTTGAGTTCGTGCCTCCATGACCGACCTTCATGACGGACAGGGAGATCACCATGTCGTCTGCTACTGATGCAATCAAACGCTTTTCAAAGGGCCCGGATGCCGACGGTTTCTACGGCGATTTCGGCGGCCGTTTCGTGGCCGAAACCCTGATGCCCCTGATTCTTGAACTGGAAGAGGCCTGGGAGTGGTCACGTACCGACGAGGCCTTTCGTCAGGAACTTGAAGGCTATCAGCGCGACTACATCGGCCGTGCGACACCGCTGTACTACGCCGAGCGCCTGACCGAGCATCTGGGCGGGGCGAAGATCTACTTCAAGCGCGAGGACCTCAACCATACCGGCGCGCACAAGATCAACAACTGCATCGGCCAGATCCTTCTGGCCCGCAAGATGGGCAAAAAGCGCATCATCGCCGAGACCGGCGCCGGCATGCACGGCGTGGCCACCGCCACGGTCGCGGCGCGCTTTGGCATGGAATGCGTGATCTACATGGGCGCCACCGATATCGAGCGCCAGCAGCCCAACGTGTTTCGCATGAAGCTTTTGGGCGCCGAGGTGATTCCGGTCGAATCCGGTACCGGCACGCTCAAGGACGCCATGAACGAGGCGCTGCGCGACTGGGTTACCAACGTGGATTCCACCTTTTATCTGATCGGCACCGTGGCGGGTCCGCACCCCTATCCGGCGATGGTGCGTGATTTCCAGTCGGTGATCGGTCGTGAAACCCGTGAGCAGATTCTCGAGAAGGAAGGGCGCCTGCCGGACACGCTGATGGCATGCATCGGCGGTGGCTCCAACGCCATGGGGCTGTTCCACCCGATGCTCGATGACGAAAGCGTTCACATGATCGGCGTGGAAGCGGCCGGCCACGGCATCGAAACCGGTGAGCACGCCGCAAGTCTCAACGGCGGCGAGCCGGGCGTGCTGCACGGCAATCGCACCTTCCTGCTGCAAAGCGATGACGGCCAGATCACCGATGCCCACTCGGTGTCGGCAGGTCTGGACTATCCCGGCATCGGCCCCGAACACGCCTGGTTGCATACCCAGAAACGCGTCGAATACGTCTCGATCACCGACCATGAAGCAATCGAGGCCTTCAAGCTGTGCTGTGAACTGGAAGGCATCATCCCGGCGCTGGAATCGGCGCACTCGCTGGCACACCTGAGAAAGATCGCCCCTGATCTGCCCGGCGATCACCTGATCGTGCTCAACATGAGCGGACGCGGCGACAAGGACATGGCAAGCGTAGCCAACTGGCTCGAGGCGCACGGTGATACCGACAAGCTGCCGGACACCACGGTAGAGGCCGCCGAGCCCGGCCGGATTGATGACATGCAGCCGCCGCATGACGTGGCAAAAAAGACCGGGGAGACCGAATAATGGCCACACGTATTACCCGCCGCCTGGACGCGCTCAAGGCTGAAGATCGTGCGGCACTGGTCACCTTTACCATGGCCGGTGACCCGAACTATCAGGCCTCGCTTGATACCCTCAAGGGGCTGCCCGGGGCCGGAGCCGATATCATTGAGCTGGGCATGCCGTTTACCGACCCGATGGCCGACGGTCCGGCCATTCAGAAGGCCGCCCTGCGCGCGCTCAAGGGCCAGCACACCCAGCAGAAAACGCTCGAGATGGTGCGCGAGTTTCGTCGTGAGGATCAGGACACCCCGATCGTGCTGATGGGCTACTACAACCCCATCTATCGCTATGGCGTCGAGCGGTTTTTAAAGGACGCCAGTGAGGCCGGCATCGATGGGCTGATCGTGGTGGATCTGCCGCCCGAGCATGACAGCGAGCTGTGTCTGCCGGCGGCGCGGGCCGGGATCGACTTCATCCGTCTGGCCACGCCCACGACCGACGACAAGCGTCTGCCGCGGGTGCTGGAAAACACCTCGGGCTTTATCTATTACGTCTCGGTGGCCGGTGTAACCGGGGCTGCCGCCCCGACGCCGGAAGGCGTCGAGCAATCGATTACGCGCATTCGCGCCCATACCGATCTGCCGATCGCGGTGGGCTTTGGCATTCGCAGCGCCGAGCAGGCCGCCGCCATTGGCCGCTTTGCCGATGCCGTGGTGGTGGGGTCAGCCCTGATCAGCTGCATCGAGCAGGCCGACAGCGTGGACGCCGGCACCCGGGACGTTCACGCGCTGGTGCGCGAACTCTCGCAAGGCGTACGCCGCGCACGATCGGCATAGGGCAGATACAACACCGGCTGCCCTGGGGCAGCCGGTGATATCAACGCCGTCATCCTTGTGACAAGGATTACTTGGAAACGGCGTCCTTGAGACCCTTGCCGGCCTTGAAGGCGACGTTCTTGCTGGCAGGAATCTGGATTTCCTTGCCGGTCTGCGGGTTCTTGCCGGTACGTGCAGCACGCTCGCGCACGGTGAAGGTGCCAAAACCGATCAGCGTGACATCTTCGCCCTTGGCAACACTGCGGGTAATCTCGTCGAGAACGACGTTGAGTACCTGACCTGCCTTGTCCTTTGAAAGATCCGCCTGCTCGGCAATGGCCGCGGCGAGTTCTGGTTTGCGCATAACGCCTCCTGGTTGGGCAATAACATGGCGATTTTTGGTGCCGCCCATTGTTATATCGAATTCACACACTGCAAGAGGTGTGCGAAGGGTCGCTCATTGCCCTGCACCAGCGCCATGAGGCCAGCCATGCAGGGCGAACACTGTTCGACGGGCCTAGACTAGCAACGCCGCCCTGCTTCACGCCAGCCAAAACTGCACAAAATGGCACTTTGGAGCGTATATCCTTCCTAATGGATGATATTTTTACCCTTCGGGTACAAAAATATACCTGATGGCCCTCTTTGCGGATGTCTCATACATGCCCGAATGCTCCCAATCTTCCTCTTTGCCGCCGCACTGGCAACCGGCTGCGCTTGCCGGGCTATGGCTCGATGGCCCATTCAGAACCCTGATCTGCTCACGCGATTCGCTCACGATGCGTCTGGCGCACCTGGCAGGTGCCCCCATTACGGTAAGTCTTCATGCCCAGGGGCCGGGGCGCGCTCGCTTTGATGAGCTAAAAAGGCTGGGGTTGCCGGCCGGGCAGCGGATCTGGCGACGTGAAGTTACCCTTGAAGCCGGCGGTGACGTGCTGGTGGCGGCACGCTCGGTCATGGCGCTCAGGGGTTGTCCCCCATGGGTGGCCGGGCTCGGCACCCGGGCCCTCGGCCATCAGCTCTTTGCCAGAGGTGCTCGCGCACCACAGAAATCCATCGTGCAGCGTTCACCTATCGAGATGGCCTGGTCAGCGCCCGGTTTTCTGGCACTGCCCACAAGCTGGGGTCGGCGATCGCTTTTCACCCTGGGACCCGATCGCGCTCCACTGCTGGTGCAGGAGTATTTCGTACACGAACGTTTTTCCCGCTACCAGCCAGCATCACGGATGGATGGCTCGACGCAGTGCCATTTCGGGTAGACTCGTGGTTTTACGCTGACTGGAGCCCCGACGATGCCGTCGCCCCTCGCTCGCCTCCCCGACTTTTTGCGCCTGATGCGCCTTGATCGTCCCATCGGCACCTGGCTTTTAATGTGGCCGACGCTGGCCGCACTGTGGCTGGCCGGCGACGGCCTTCCCACACGACACAACCTGATCATCTTCATCGCCGGGGTCTATGTCATGCGCGCGGCCGGGTGCGTGATCAACGACTACGCCGACCGCCACTTCGATGCCCACGTCAAGCGTACCCATGACCGGCCGCTGGCCACCGGGCGCATCAGCGCACGTGAGGCGCTGATCCTGTTTGGTGCGCTGCTGGTGATCGCCTTCGTGCTGGTCTGCTTTACCAATCCCTTTACCATTGCCCTGTCCCTGGGCGGCGCGGTGCTGGCCGCCAGCTACCCGTTCATGAAGCGCTACACCCATTTTCCGCAGGTGGTGCTGGGGGCGGCCTTTGGCTGGAGCATTCCGATGGCCTTCGGCGCCGAGCAGGGCCACGTGCCGGCCGTGGCCTGGTGGCTCTTTTTTGCCAATATCGGCTGGACGCTGGTCTATGACACCTGGTATGCGATGGTCGATCGTGACGATGACCTGAAAATCGGCATCAAGTCGACCGCCGTCCTGTTCGGCCGTTTTGATCTGGTCATCCAGGGCGCGCTGCAGGTGCTGGTGGTACTGCTGCTGGCGGTGGTGGGCAAGCTTGCCGGGCTGGATGGCTTCTACTGGGCCGCGCTTGCCGCCATCGCCATCATTTTTGGCTATCAGCAGTCGCTGTGCCGTACCCGTACGCGCGAGGGCTGCTTTCAGGCCTTTTTGAACAATCACTGGGTAGGCGTGCTGCTCTTTGCCGGTATCGCGCTGGCCACCTGGCAGGCCTAATACTCGACATCGGGGAGTGTCATACCCGGGGCGCCTGTCATAAAGTTGTCATATGAAGACGTTTGAATGACGATCATGTGACGGGGACGACCAACGGCGCAAGATAGCGCCCATCGTCCCGGCCCGTTATCCGGCAGGGGAAGCCATTCATGTCCAGAACTGTTCTGATCGTCGATGATGAAGCGCCGATTCGTGAAATGATTGCCATGGCACTCGAGATGGCGGATTTTCGCATTCTCGAGGCGGAAGATGCCAAAACCGCTCATGAACTGGTCGTCGATGAGCGTCCCGATCTGATTTTACTGGACTGGATGCTGCCGGGGATCAGCGGCATTGATCTCGCCCGCCGCCTCAAGCGTGAATCCACCACCCGTGATATTCCCATCGTGCTGTTGACGGCGCGCAGCGAGGAAGACAACAAGGTGCAGGGGCTGGAAAGCGGCGCCGATGATTACATTACCAAGCCCTTTTCACCGCGCGAGCTGATCGCCCGGCTCAAGGCGGTACTGCGACGTACCACACCGGCAGGCGTGGAAGAGACGGTCGAGGTCGGCGGTCTGCTGCTGGACCCGGTCAGTCACCGGGTCAGCGTGGATGGCCGGGCACTGGAGATCGGGCCGACCGAATATCGCCTCCTGCAGTTTTTCATGACCCATCAGGAGCGGGCCTACACCCGCACCCAGCTGCTCGATCAGGTCTGGGGCGGCAACGTCTATGTCGAGGAGCGTACGGTGGATGTGCATATCCGCCGGCTGCGCAAGGTGCTGGGCGACGCCCATCAACACCTGGTGCAGACCGTCCGGGGTACCGGCTATCGTTTCTCGTCGCGGTAAAACGCATGCATTACTGGCTCAATGAACTCTGGCGCCTGGCCTATCTGGTCGTCTGCTTCGGTATTCTGGGTACGCTGCTGGGCTATCCGGGGTGGGGGATTGCCCTGGGGCTGGGGATTCATCTGGCCTTTACCCTGCGCCATCTCAAAAGGCTCTACCGCTGGCTGGAAGCCCCGGTGGACCAGCGACCGCCCGATGGCGAGGGCGTCTGGGGCGATCTCTTTGACCGGCTCTATCGCTATCAAAAGGGTCAGCAGCAGCTGCAAAACCGCCTGCGCTCGGTATTAAAGCGTGTTCAGGAATCGGCCGAGTCGATGAGCGAAGGGGTGGTGATGCTCGATTCACGCGGCTGTCTGGACTGGTGGAACAGCGCTGCCGAGCGCCTGATCGGGCTGGACAATCGTCATGATCGCGGCCATCACCTGACCAACTACCTGCGTGACCCTGCCTTTATCCGCTATTTTCGCCGCATGGATTACAGCGAACCGATCACGATCGGTGCGCCCACCAACGAGGCGCGCACCCTGTCGTGTCAGATCACCCGCTTTGGCGATGACGAACGTCTCTTGATCATCCGTGACGTGACGCGTCTGCAGCGTCTGGAACAGACCCGGCGCGATTTCGTTGCCAATGTCTCCCACGAACTGCGCACGCCGCTCACGGTACTGACCGGCTATGTCGAGACCTGGCAGGACAACGATGAGGCACTCCCCGGCTCGTTCAAGCGTGGTCTCAATCGCATGCAGGAACAGACCGTGCGCATGCAGCATCTGGTCGAGGACCTTCTGACCCTGTCGCGGCTGGAAACCAGCGAGCGCCAGCATACCGAGCGCTCGATCGACATGGCAGCGCTGTGCGAACAGATTGCCGAGGATGGGCAGGAACTCTCCGCCGGCAGTCACGAGATCACCTGCCGGCTCGAGGAGACACGCCGCCTGTTTGGCGATATCGAAGAGCTCAGGAGTGCGCTGTCCAACCTGATCTACAACGCCGTGCGCTATACCCCGCCGGGCTGTCATATCACCATCCGCTATCGCGGCTGGGGCAAGGAAGGGGCGGCCGTTGAAGTCATCGATAACGGTGAGGGGATTTCACCCGAACACCTGCCTCGGCTGACCGAGCGCTTTTACCGGGTCGACAAGAGTCGCTCGGTGGCCAGCGGTGGCACCGGGCTGGGACTGGCCATCGTCAAGCATGTGCTGCTGCGCCATGACGCCCATCTCGACATCGTCAGCCGACCCGGCGAGGGCGCCTGCTTTCGCTGTATCTTTCCGGCCACCCGTCTGGAAACGACGCCTGCCTGATTCGCAGGCGCTGTCCGTGTCCTTACAACCCTACTGCCGAACGGCACGCACATCCGTCAGACCGTGATAGCGCTCGAGCAGCGCCAGCAGGATGGCCTGACTTTCCACATCAACGTTGCCTCGCGTATCCGCCGGTCGAAAGTGCATCTGGAAGGCGCCCAGCGCCTTGCGGGTCGGCTCGTCATAGGTGCCGGTCACGGCCACCGAATAGCCCCAGAGCCCGAGCGCGCGTTGCAACTGCGTCATGGACAGCGGCGAAGCGCTCAGCTCGCGTTGATAGCGCGTAACGACATGCCGCTCGGGCCATGCCCCCACGCCGGCCTCATGAAGTCGCTGCCAGGGAAAGAACGGGCCCGGATCCACCTTGCGACCCGGGGCAATATCACTGTGACCCAGCACATTTTCCGGCGCAATGTTGTAGCGATCAACGATGTCGCGGGTCAGCGCGGTGACCAGCTCGATCTGGGCACGGGAGTAGGGATCCCAGACCAGCCCGTCAGGCGAGTTGTAGTGGCCGCGATTGACGATCTCGATACCGATGGAGGTATCGTTGAGATTGACGCGGTCCCCCCAGCTGCTCACGCCGGCATGCCAGGCGCGGCGATCCTCGTCCACCAGCTGCATGACGACCGGCTGGTTCTGATACTCACCGGGCGTGGCCGTGACAAGGTAATGGGCGCTCACGCTGGCACCGGTCAGCGCCCTGAAGGCTGCGGTATCGTCACCGCCGGTGTAGTGCAGCACCAGAAAACGAATGCGCTGATTCTGGCCGCGTGATGACACCGAGCGGTCCACCCGATAGCCGCTGCGACGCTCGAGCGCCGCACCCTGCGCCGGACTGTAGCGCCGGGGCGGGGTCGTATCGTCAATGACCGGCACGTTGCTGAAGATGCGATCGATGGCATCGGTATCGACCATGGGCGCCGGTGCCGGCGAAGGCTTTGAGGCACAGCCTGCCAGCAGCAGGGCCAGGGCCGCTGCGGTGAGGAGAAGTTTTGACATGCGGGGTTCCATCACGACGGTGATCAGGGTCCATGAGACGCCATACGACACGGGTCACCGTACGGGCGCGCAGACACGCTTCGTATCACGAGTTACGCAAGGTTACAAGCCCGCGCGGTGCCGGCGCGCTGCCCGTCCGGTCACCGTGTCGAGGCCACGACATCTATCGCGTCGCCTCTCCGGACGATGGCAATGCCATGTAATGACGGCGCCACATCATGACGCCGGCCGCAACGGCCGCCGGCATGATCAAAAGGTTAACAATCGGAATCCAGATCAACGCCGAGACCACGCCGCCAAAGGTCAATGTGGGCCACCAGCGCGCGCTCAGGCGTTTTTTCATGTCGCCAAAGCTGACCCCGTTGTTGTCCATCGGGTAGTCCAGATACTGGATCGCCATGCTCCAGATGGAAAACAGTGCCCAGCACAGCGGCGCGGCGATATGGAGCACGGGCACAAACCCGATCAGTACCAGCAGCAGTACCCGGGGGGCCATCCAGCCGAGCTTTTGCAGCTCGCGCTTCAGGCTGTCAATTCCCTGACGCCAGAGGGAGCGGTTGTCGATGCTCTCCTGTTGTCCGGAAAGGCGCCGTTCCACGTTGTCCGCCAGAAAGCCGTAGAAGGGTGAAGCGACCAGGTTGGCCACTACGGTAAAGCTGAAGGCCAGCACGATTAACAGACACAGCACCACGAGTGGCCAGATCAACCATTCAAGCCAGGCAAGCCACCCCGGGATGCTGGCCATCCAGTAGTTGACCCAGCCCGAAAAGCGCTGGATGACCAGGGTAAAAAGCGTGGCATAAATGGCCAGATTGGCCAGCAGCGGGATCACGACATAACGTCGAAGCCCGGGCGAGAGCACCATGGAGAGACCGCGCCCCAGCGCGGAGACGGCATACACCATTAAGGGATTATCCAGTCATCAGGAAGGTTTGGACAGGCAGACTAACATACCCGTTTGCCAGCGCGATGGTGGCAAACGGGCAGCAAAAAGGAGCGGCTTGTACCCCGGTGTCGATCTTATGTCTTCGGAGCGCTGTTGCGCGATGGCTGGATGTTGTTGGCATGACGGATATCGTCGCCCTCGACCAGATACACCACGGACTCGGCCAGATTGTCGGCGTGATCACCGATACGCTCCAGCGAGCGCAGAATCCACATGACGTTGAGCACCGAGCCAATCGAGCGGGGATCTTCCATCATGAAGGTCACCAGCGAGCGCATGGCGGTCTGATAGTCCTGATCGACGATCTCGTCCTCGCCCAGCACCTCGCGGGCCATGGGCACATCCATGCGGGCAAAGGCGGTCAGGGCGTGACGCACCATGTCACGCACGCGGGTGCTGATATGGCGAATCTCGGTAAAGCCGCGGCTGGTCAGTCCTTCCTCGATCAGACTCAGGGCATGACGGGCGATCTTGTTGGCCTCATCACCCATGCGTTCCAGATCGGAAGTGGCCCGCGTGACGGCCAGCACCAGCCGCAGATCGGAGGCCGTGGGCTGTCGACGGGCGAGAATGTGGGTACATTCATCATCGATTTCGAGCTGGAAGGTGTTGACCTCCCGGTCGTTGTCACGCACGCGCTCGGCGCTTTCGAAATCGCCTTCCAGCAGGGCCATGATGACATCGTTGATCTGTTGCTCTACCAGTCCCCCCATGGCCAGCAGCTGAGTCTTCAAGGACTCCAGCTCCTGGTTGAACTGACGTGAAATATGCTGACTGTGAGGGTCGTTGGTAATGTCCATGCTGACTCCGTTCACCGATCAAGGGCGTTGCCTGGCACCGCCATGTTGGCACAAGCATCGCCCACGGTAATGACACTTTGATGACACATGCTCTTGCGTATAAACCGCCATGCGGCGTCTCTCGAGACAGTCAGCCCAGCGGTACCAGTTTGGCAAAGCCCAGTACCAGCCACTTGTCACCATCTTCCTCAAAGCTGACATGCACCCGCGCCCGCTGGCCCTGGCCTTCGGCATTGATCACCACACCCTCACCAAAGACCGGATGGCTGACCCGCTGGCCCAGCGACAGGGTGGGCAGCTCGTCGCCACCGTCCACCTGCTCCTGACGCATGCTGGTATTGCGCGTGGTCACCGGACGTGAAATCTGTCCGCGCAGGCGCACCTCTTCCACCAGGTTTTCCGGCAGCTCGCGCAGAAAGCGTGACGGCCGCTGGAAGGTCTCCTTGCCATGCAGGCGACGCGATTCGGCATGGGTCAGATAAAGCTTCTCCATCGCACGCGTAATGCCGACGTAGCAGAGCCTGCGCTCCTCCTCGAGACGACCGGGTTCTTCCAGCGACATCTTGTGCGGAAAGAGGCCCTCTTCCATGCCGGCGACAAACACGACCGGGAACTCCAGCCCCTTCGCCGAGTGCAGGGTCATCATCTGTACCGCATCCTCGAACTCATCGGCCTCGTGCTCGCCGGAGTTGAGCGCCGCTTCGGCCAGAAAGGTACCAAGCGTATCGCCCTCACGATCACTCATCGGATCAAAGGGATTGCCCTGAGTATAGGCCTTCGCCGCGCTGACCAGCTCCTCCAGGTTTTCGACCCGCGCCTGGCCCTTTTCGCCCTTCTCGGCGCGGTGATGCTCGATCAGCCCGGTCTGGATGATCACATGATCGATCATCTCGTGAAGGGCCAGACCCGCGGTGTCGTTGTCGAGCTGCTCGATCAGATTGCTGAAGGTGGTCACGCTCGAGGCGGCCTTGCCCTTCAAAAGCCCTTTCGTGGGGGCATCGTTCAACGCCTGCCACAGCGACACACCTTCATCGCGGGCGTAGGCACGCAGCAGCTCGACGCTGCGGGTGCCGATACCGCGCGCGGGCACGTTGATCACGCGCTCCAGCGAGGCATCGTCATCGCGCGAGACCAGCAGCCTCAGATAGGCCAGCGCGTTCTTGATCTCGAGGCGTTCATAAAAGCGCTGACCGCCGTAGATGCGATAGGGCACGCCCTGGCGAATCAGTGACTCCTCCAGCACCCGCGACTGGGCGTTGGAGCGATAGAGAATGGCAATGTCGCGCCGGGCGCGATCCTTCTCGCGCACCTGGGCGGCGATGGTATCGACAATGAAGCGCGCCTCATCCAGATCGTTGAAACCACCATAAAGGGAGATGCGCTCGCCCTCGGCGACGTCGGTCCAGAGCTCCTTGCCCATGCGCCCGGCGTTATGACGAATCAGGGCGTTGGCGGCTTCCAGAATGGCACTGGTCGAGCGGTAGTTGCGCTCAAGGCGCACCAGGCGCGTGTCATGAAATTCATCACGAAAACGGGCCAGATTCTCGACCTTCGCGCCACGCCAGCCGTAGATCGACTGGTCATCATCCCCCACCGCGGTCAGGCAGGCGCGATCACCGGCCAGCAGCTTGAGCCAGGCATACTGCAGCGTGTTGGTGTCCTGAAACTCATCGACCAGCAGGTGCTGAAAGCGCTCGCGGTAGTGCTGCAAAAGCCGCGGCGTATCGCGTAAAAGCTCCAGCGAACGCAGCAAAAGCTCGCCGAAATCGACCAGCCCGCCGCGCTCGCAGGCCAGATGATAGAGCTCATAGAGATCCACCATCTGCTGCATGTAGGCATCGCCGTAGGCGTCGATGTCGCCCGGGCGCATGCCTTCTTCCTTGCAGCCGCCGATGAAGTACTGCACCTGCTTGGCCGGGTAGCGCTCATCATCGATGTTGTGATCGCGCAGCAGCCGCTTGACCAGACGCAGCTGATCATCGCTGTCGATGATCTGGAAATGCTCGGGCAGCCCGGCATCCTGCCAGTGGGTGCGCAGCAGCCGATGAGCGATGGAGTGGAAGGTGCCGACCCACATGCCGCGCGGCGAGACCTTTAACAGCGTCTCCAGCCGCGAACGCATCTCGCGGGCGGCCTTGTTGGTGAAGGTCACGGCCAGAATCGACCAGGGCGACAGGCCGTCGACCTCCATCAGCCAGGCAATGCGATGGACCAGTACACGGGTCTTGCCGGAACCGGCACCGGCCAGCACCAGCATGTTGCCCTGCGGTGCACCGACCGCATCGCGCTGATCGGAGTTGAGCGAATCGAGTAGCGCCGAGGCGTCCATGAAATCAGATACCCTGGAAGTGGGCCGGCAAGGGCCTGAGAGAAGAGATCAAAAAGGAGCCTCTACCCTAGCATATCCGGCGCCGCCGGTCCCTCTTGCAAGGCCGCCCAGCGTCTATTTGTCGTCGGATCTGCCGCGCGTGCGGGCGCTTTCCTGACGGGCCCGATCAAAGGGGTCGGGCAGGGCAGTACGCAGCGGGTCCAGGCTGCGCTTGACCGCCACCAGATGCTCGGCCAGCAGCGGGCCGCGCGTCTTGGCCACGCCCACGGCCAGAATGTCGATCACCACCAGATGCGCGATGCGCGAACTCATGGGTCGATAGACTTCGCTGTCCTCGAACACGTCGATATAAAGCCCGATGGTGCACTTCTCCGCCAGCGGCGAATCCGCCGGACACAGTCCGATCACCGTGGCGCCATGAGACAGGGCGATATCGACGCTGGAGAGCAGCGAACTCGAGCGCCCGGTCTGGGAGATGGCCACCACCACGTCGTGCTCGCCCAGCGTCACCGCCGACATGTGCTGCATGTGCGGGTCGGAATAGGCCGCGGTTGAAATACGCAGACGAAAGAACTTGTGCTGGGCATCGATGGCCACCGCCCCCGAGGCCCCATAACCATAGAACTCGACCCGGCTGGCATCCGAGAGGGCGTTGATGGCGCGCGTCATGCTGGCGGCATCGATGCGATCACGCACGCCCAGAAGCGTGCCCACGGTGGAATCAAAGATCCCGCGGGAAAACTCCGCCACGCTGTCGGTTTCATTCATCGAAAATTCGGAGAACTGCTCACCGGTGGCCAGCGTCTGGGCCAGCTTGAGCTTGAAATCCTGATAGCCGGTGCAGTCGATGGCACGACAAAAGCGGATGACCGTGGGCTCGCTGACCCCGACCCGCGCCGCCACGGCCGCCAGCGGCAAATGAATGACTTCATCGGCGTTGCGCAGCACGAAACGGGCCACCTTCTGTTCGGAGCGGCGAAAGGCCGGCAATCGGGCGCGAAGGTCATCGAAAAGCGTAACGCTCAAGGTGCATCCTCTGTCCTGGGAGACGCCCGCATGATGCTGCGTTGCGTCATTAAATTGTCAACGCCACCATCATACGCTGAGTGCGAGCACTGATCGACGCTGACTATCACGTTCATGGTCACGTCGACACAGTGCCATGTCCCTGATCCATCTCAATGTCGAAGGGTGCATCGTTCATGCAAAAACACACTGCTGACAAATCCCGGTTTCATGACGTTCGCAATGAAATTCTCGATATCGCCATGCATTTGAACGCCCAGGAAAGCGAGAAGCGCCGCCAGCGCGCCGCCGAGCGTGCCCTGCAGGCCAGACGCGGCATCGAGGACCATTTCGAGTCCCGCAGGCTTGCCAGGCAATGCCATGAGGAAGATGAACGCCTGCGCCACTTCGGCTAGCAGCGGCAATCCAGCAGTAACAATGGATAAAGGCCAAAAACGACAGCGGCCGGCAATGCCGGCCGCTGGTGCGCGCTTCGGTAGCCTCAGGGGGTTCGCGCGCCCCCCGGGCTCAACACCAGCTCGACACGACGGTTCTGGGCACGGCCCGTTTCACTGTTGTTACCGGCCAGCGGCCGGGTGGCTCCATAGCCGATCGCCCGCAGCTGTCCGCTTGAGACGCCACCGCGGCTTAAATAGCGCAGCACCGCCGTGGCCCGTCCGGCAGAAAGCTCCCAGTTCGAGGGGAACTGCGCCGTCGAGATGGTGCGACTGTCCGTGTGGCCCTCCACCGAAATCTCGCCCTCGAAATCCCTGAGTGCCGGCAGCAGGCGATCGAGCAGCACGCTGCCCTGTGCGCCGATATCGACATCGGCACTGGGGAAGAGCAGGCGATCCTCGATACGCAGGATGGTGCGCTCGCGCTCACGGGTCACCTGAACCCCCTCGATGCCGGCCAGGCGATGATCCATGGCCATGACCTCCTCTTCAGGCGCCGCCGCCATCTCCTGCACTGTCGGCGTCATCACGGCCAGCGCCGCCTGAACATCCACCACGGGCACGGGCTTGGCTGCTGTGGGCAGCATCTGCCAGGGCGTTTGAGGCGCGGGGGAGGCCGCAAGCCACGGCAATACGCCGACGGTGCTGACCGGGATGGCCTGTACCGGTGATACCCGGGTGACGGCCGCCAGCGTCAGCGGCGAGACCATGACCACCGGCGTTGCGGCCGGGGCGGGTGTCGAATCAGGTGTGTCCGGCACCACACCGCGCATGGCCAGCAGCAGCACGAACAGCACCAGCAGCAGAGTCAAAAGATCCAGATAGCTGAGCATCCAGCCATCACTTTCCTCACTGCGATCTGCAGTCAGCACCAGCTCGCGGGCTGCCTGACGAGCCTGACCGGAGGAGCCTGACGATCGGTGCTCCATCACGGCGCACTGCTCCCGGAGCCTTCCGGCTCACGCGGCAGCGGCCGCTCGCCCAGCTCGTCATGAGCCTCGCTGATAAAGGAATTGAGCGTGGCCTCGATAAAGGAGGGCAGACGACGACGCGAGATCATGGACACGCCTTCCAGCACCATGTTCATGGCGATCAGACGTTCCTCGGTGCGCCGCTCCAGCTTGACCGCAATCGGCCTGAACAGCAGGTTGGCCAGCAGGATGCCGTAGAAGGTCGACAGCAGTGCCACCCCCATGCGCGGGCCGATGACGGCCAGATCACCGTTCTGGATCACCTCCAGCATGTTGATCAGCCCGACCAGCGTGCCCAGCATGCCAAAGGCCGGTGCGTAGGTGGCCATGGTGCGAAAGATCTGGGCCTCGGCCAGCTCCCGGGCGCGCAGGCGCGTGATGCGCCAGCGCAGCAGATCGAGAATTTCCTCTTCGCGGACGTTGTCGATCACCAGGCTGATGCCGGTGCGCAGAAACGGGTTGCGCGTGTTCTCCAGCGCCCGCTCCACGGCGCGGGCATCGCCGTGCATCCATTCCCGCGCCAGCGCCACCAGCTCGTCGATGTCCTCACGGATGAAGTTGGGCTCACGACGAAAGACGCTGCCCACCAGCGCCACCACGCGGCGTATTTCCCGCATGGGATAGCTGATCATGGTGGCAGCGAGCGTGCCGGTCAGCACGATCAGGAGCCCGGGAAAATTGAAAAAGCTCAAGGGGGACTGCGCGGTGAACAGCACCACGACGATCAGCAACAGCATGCTGACCACGATGCCGATCAGCGTCGAGGGATTGCCGGGCACACCTGCCGAGCGGCCGGTGGCAAGCGTATCGGTGGCACTGTCAGTACTGCCGGGTTTACTGCCGATCATGAGAAAACATCCATGTGCATGCAGCTACCGTGACGTCTGCGGCCGACAGATCATCCTTCAGCCCGCGCCACTGCTGCCGATATTGATCGGCCAATTCTGACAGAGCATTTGAGCCTCAAACGTCATGAATAGCGCCACTTTTGACGCGCATTCATTCGCTTGAGCAAGAGTTGTGCACCTTTCCCACAGAGTTATCCACATTTTCCATTGACAGTGGATGTTCAGTTGATCTTAAGCGTCGCATTTGAGCGACAAAAAAAGGCGGGCATCCGAAGATGCCCGACCATGACAGCTGCTGGTATATGACCGCACTAGAGCGCGTTATTGCACCAGACCGTAGACAAACACGATGGCCACGCCGATCGGTGCCAAAAAACGCGCCGAGAAACGCCACCAGGCAAAGGCCACACCGCTCATGTTGAGCTGGGCGCGCACTTCATCACGTCCCATGATCCAGCCCACGAAGATAATGGTGGCCAGACCGGTCAGCGGCAGCATGAACTTGCTGGTGACATAGTCGAGCAGATCGAACACCGTCATGCCAAAGGGCGTGAACGCCGACCAGTCATTGAACGACAGCACCGTGGCAATACCCAAAAGCCAGGTTGCGGCCCCGGCGACCAGCGCCGACTGCAGCCGGCTCAGCGGGGTTTTCTCCTCGAGCCATTCAACGATCGGCTCCAGCAGCGAGATGGCCGACGTCCAGGCGGCAAACACCAGCAGCACGAAAAACAGCGTCCCGAACACGACACCGCCGGACATGTTGCCAAAGGCCAGCGGCAGGGTCTGGAAGATCAGGCCCGGACCCGAAGCCGGATCCATCCCGTTGGCAAAGACGATCGGAAAGATCGCCATGCCGGCGGCCAGCGCAATCACCGTATCGAGAATGACCACTGTCAGGGCGGTACGGCCGATGTTGACGTCATCGCTGAGATAGGAGCCGTAGGCCATCATGATGCCCATCCCCAGACTCAGGGTAAAAAAGGCATGTCCCATGGCGGCCAGAATCACATCACCGGTCAGGCGCGAGAAATCAGGCCGGAAGAGGTAATCAAACCCTTCGCCAAAGCTGCCGGTGGTGGCGGCATAACCCACCAGCAACGCCAGCAGCACGACAAGCGCCGGCATAAGAATCTTGGAAGCCCGCTCAAGCCCGCCGGCTACCCCGCCGGCCACGATGGCAATGGTCAACACCATGAACAGACTGTGCCAGGCCAGCAGCGTGCCCGGGCTTCCCAGAAGCGAGGTAAACAGCGCGCCAACGCTTGCGCCATCGAGTTCGGTAAAGGTGGATGTGGCGCCATAGCGAATATAGGCCAGCGCCCAGCCGCCGATGACGCTGTAAAACGACAGGATCAGCCAGGCGGCCAGAATGCCGCCTACGCCGATCAGTACCCAGGCTTTCGAGCGCTTGAGACGTCCGGAGATACGGCTCATGGTCGAGATGGGGTTTTTCTGTCCCAGCCGGCCCAGCAGCCATTCGCTCATCAAAATGGGCAGGCCGATCAGCAGGATACAGACCAGATAGACCAGAACGAAGGCGCCGCCGCCGCTCTCACCGGTCATGTAGGGGAATTTCCAGATATTGCCCAGCCCGACGGAAGAGCCGACCGCGGCGAGCATGAATGCAATGCGCGAGGACCACTGCGCATGTGTATGGGGCTTGTTGGTCATGAGGCTACCCTGTGTATCCCTTTAAGTCGGCAGGCACGACCGGTTCGAGAACTTCAAACCGCTCGTCGCCGACGCCCGTGTTTCGTTGTTGGTATCTTCCCGGGCATTGTTACTCAATGACCCGTGTCGGAAACGCTTGATGACATGCATTGTACAGACGCATTCTCGAACATCACCCTGCAGACACTAAAACAGTGACTCCTGACGCTCGCCGGCAAAGGCTGTCAGGGGTGGCAGGTCGATGCGCTCGGCCAGCCGGGTATGAAAGGCGCGCGCCAGCAGGGGGGCTGCCCGGTTGTCCGGGGTATGCACAAACAGTACCGGACTTTTCCCCTGTTCCATCCACAGGGCCAGCTGCTCGATCCAGGGCGTAAAGCGGGCGTGATTGATCTCGTCATCGAAATGACCGATGAAGCGGACCACCGGCTGTGCCGCGGTACTCAGGACGTGCAGCGGTCGGCGCGGCTTTTCGCGCTGCGCCTGTGCCAGTCGTGCATCGTCGCCTGCCGGGGTGGCAAAGAGCGCGCGGGTATCCAGCATCACCCGGTTGACATGGTGAGTTATCAACAGCCGGTTGAGCGACTGCTCGGCCAGCCCCTTGTGGAAAAATTCACTATGACGCACTTCCACGGCACACGGCAGCGTTTTTGGCCATCGCTTGAGCACGGCCTCGAGCATGGGCAGTTCATCACCGCCAAAATCGCGCGGTAGCTGGATCATGGTCGGCCCCAGGCGATCATGCAGCGGCGCCAGACGCTCAAGAAAATGATCCATTTCCGCCTCGATACCGACCAGGCGCTTTTCATGCGTCAGCATCGAGGGCAGCTTGAAGCAGAAGCGAAAGTGCCCGGGCGCCTGACGTGCCCAGGTGGCCACCACGTCCTCACGCGGCGCGCCGCTATAGAAGGTGGTATTGCCCTCCACACAGGAAAAGACGCTGGCATACTCCGGCAGCGAGTCACTTGTCTGGGCATAGTTGCCATACAGCGTGCCGCGCCAGTCGGCGTTGGCCCACATGGCAAGGCCCAGATGCAGGGTGCCACCCGTCATCAGCGTACTCGTTCGGCTTCAAAGCGCTGTCGGGGCGCCACGATCTCATTCTGCGCCTGAATCATGGCCAGCTCCCGCGTACCGGCCTGCCAGGTATGGGTAAAGAGCGCATGGACGGCCTCGGCGGTGCTTTCCAGCGCCCGCGCCGGCCCCTCACAGGTGACGCCGTCCTGATCACGCAGGCAGCAGGCCAGAAAGACGGCGGCCGTAAAATCACCGGCGCCGTTGGGCGCGACCGGGAAATCAAAGCGTGGCGTGGCGATCCGCCAGCTGCCCGCCTCGGTATCCACCAGCATTTCGATGGTGTCTGATGCGCTGTCCTCGATATCCAGCGAGGTGACCAGCACCACGCTGGGCCCGCGTGCGCGCAGCCGGGCCGTGGCGGTCAGCACATCATCCAGGGAATGGATGGGCTGATCACTCAAAAAGGCCAGCTCGAACTGGTTGGGCGTGACGATATCGGCCGCCGGGACGGCCTGGTCGCGCATCCAGGCAGGAATCCCCTCGCGGACAAAAAAGCCGCGGCCGACATCCCCCATCACCGGGTCACAGCAGTACAGCGCCCCCGGGTTGGCCGAGCGCACACGGGTCACGCTTTCCAGCACTGCCCGGCCGATACCTTCATCGCCCATGTAGCCCGACAACACAGCCTGAACATCCGACAGACCGGTCAGCGCTTCAACGCCATCCAGCACATCCTTCAGATGGGCCGGCGTGAAGACCTCGCCGGTAAAGGCGCCGTATCCCGTATGGTTGGAAAACTGCACCGTATTGATGGCCGTGACCTCGCAGCCCAGACGCTGCAGGGGAAATACGGCTGCACGGTTGCCAACATAGCCATAGGCCACGTGGCTCTGAATGGAAATGATATGGGTCATTGAAGGGTACTCGATATACGCATGGGCTACCCACGAACGTGCGGGGCTGTCTATGCTTTAAAAGATAACATTCTGTTGAGGTAGACCGCTCATGTCGCGTGCAATGCGCATCGTCAGCTGGACGCTGGGGGGCCTTGTGGCCCTGCTGGTACTGCTGGGTCTGGTAATGACCCTGATGAACTGGAACTGGCTCAGACCCACGATCAATGAACGTGTCTCCGAGTCGCTGGGCCGCCCCTTTGCCATCCAGGGCGACCTGGGACTTTCCTGGCAGTGGGACAGCTGGCGCCTGATGCCGCGCGTCAGCGCCGAGGATATCGTGCTGGGCGATCCACCCGAACTGAATCAAGCACGCGAGGTGCAGGCCGGCGATGACGATTCACACACGGCCCGTATTGGCTACGTGGCGGTCAGCCTGCACCCGGGTGCCCTGCTGCACAAGCGCATCTCACTGCATGATCTGGTGCTGCGCGACGCCAGCGCCACCCTGCGCCGTCTCGATGAGACCCTCAACAACTGGCAGCTCAAGAGTGATGACAGCGCCCAGGACGACAGTGAGACCGATCAGGACAGCGGCTGGCAGTTTGCCATCGACCAGCTCGATATTGACCGGGTACAGGTCGCGCTCAATGACCAGGTGCTGGACGTTGACGCCACCGCCACGCTGGAAACCCTGGGCGAACCCGTACGCTGGGAGGAAGTGGCCGGTAGCGACAGTGCCAGTGATACGGACCGCGCCGCCGCCGATGGCGACAAGCAAACCACGCCGGCAAGCGATGCGTCCGTTGGGGAGCGCGACTTTCGTTTTGCCTGGCAGGTCGAAGGTAGCTATCGCGGCAGTGCTCTGGAAGGCAATGGCCGACTGGGCGGGCCTGCCGCCCTGCGCGATGGTGGGCGTTTCCCGCTGGAAGTTCACCTGACGTCAGGCAACTCCCGCCTGGATGTGATCGGCACGCTCAACGACCCAATGGCACTGGCCGGCATGGAACTTGATGTAGGCATCGCCGGTGACAACCTGAGCGATCTCTATGCGCTGACCGGTGTGGTACTGCCCGAAACGCCGCCCTATGCCACGCGTGGCCATCTTTCGGCCGATCTGGATAATCCCGAGGGTGGCACCTATGAATATCGCGACTTTGACGGCACGGTTGGCGACAGCGATCTTCATGGCACGCTGCGCTACGTCAATGCCGAACCACGGCCCAGACTGACCGGCGAGCTGGTCTCGAAACAGCTTCGCTTTGTCGATCTCGCACCGCTGGTCGGTGCCGACAATGAAGATACCGGCGACTCGGTCAATCCCGACCAGCCCGAGGACAAGGTGCTGCCGGTGTCCGAATTCAGGACCGATCGCTGGAATACCATGGACGCCGACGTACGCTTTAGTGCCCAGAGCATTCAGCACGGCGAGTCGCTGCCCATCAGCAACCTTTCCACGCATCTGGTCATGGATAATGGCGAGATTCTGATGGACCCGCTGCGCTTCGGGGTGGCCGGGGGCAATCTCAATACCACACTTCGCCTGAGCGGACAGGAATCTCCTCTGCGAGCGCGCATCGACATGCATGCGCGCGGGCTTCACCTGAGCGAGATCCTGCCCAACGACAGCGATCTGACCGAAGGCCTGGGCGAGATCAATGGTGATGCCACCCTGACAGGCCGGGGTAACTCGGTCGCAGCACTTTTGGGATCGAGCGACGGCGAGCTGCAGCTTCTGATCGAACAGGGACGCATCAGCCGCAACCTGATGGAGCTGGCCGGGCTCAACGTGGGCAACTACCTGGTCGGTGAGCTGTTCGGCGACGAAGAGGTGGCCATCCACTGTGCTGCTACCGATCTGCAGTTCAATGACGGGATGGTCCAGCCACGCATTTTCACCATCGATACCGATAACGCCATCATCAACGTGGAAGGCGCGGTGAATCTCGCCAGTGAGCAGATGGATCTGACCATCAAACCGGAGAGCAAGGGCTTTCGCATCTTCACCCTGCGCACACCGCTCTCTGTCAGCGGTACCTTCAAGGACCCGGCACCCGGCGTGGAGGCCGCGCCCCTGATCGCCCGCGGGGCGGCCGCCGTGGCCCTGGGCACGCTGGCGGCACCGGCCGCGGCACTCGGTGCGTTGATCTCCACAAGCGCCGGTGAAGAAAGCCAGTGCGGGGCACTGATCGAACGCATGAAAAGCAACTGACAGGCCGCGGCATTGATAGCCATGACAACGCCGGCCTTCGTGCCGGCGTTTTTGTGTGCTCAGCGGACGGGCTTCGGCCATGACATGTCATAAAAAACGGGGCACCCCTGAAGGGGTGCCCCGTGATCAATGGCATCAATGCCGGTATCTACGCCTTGCGCAGAGTCTTACTTCTCCGGCAGGGCATAGACGGCAATCTGATCGCCGACCTGATCCTTGAGGATGGTATTGCCCCCGGCGACAAAGGCCACATACTGCCGGCCGTCATACTCATAGACCGACGGGTTGGCCACCACCGGTGCCTGGGTCTGGTCTTCCCAGAGCTTTTCACCGGTCTCGAGCGAGTAGGCGCGTACCTTGGCATCCATCGAGGCACCGATAAAGATCACGCCACCGGCCGTGACTGCCGGGCCACCAATGGTGGGCGATCCCCAGCGTTCGGGCATGAAGAAACCGAACTGCTGCGAGGCGCCGACCGGCCTGCGCCACTTGATGTCACCGGTATGCATGTCGATGGCCACGATTTCGCCAAACGGTGGCTCCCAGCAGGGCATGCCCAGCCAGTTGCTCGCCACGTTCAGACGCATGCCGTAAGGCGCCCCTTCCTGCGGCGAGAAGCCACTTTCGTTGCCGGAACCGGTATTAGCCTTGTCATAGTCTTCGCGATTGTAGAGCTTGATGGTCTGCACGATATGCGAGGTGTTAACGATCGCGGTCTGACTCTCGGGATCAAAGGCGACACCGCCCCACTGCACGCCACCGGCGCTGTCGGGATAGGCCAGCGCCCCTTCACCACGGGTGGTGGGCGGTGTGTACATGCCCTCGTAGGTCAGCTCATCCCACAGACGCGTGCATTGACCAAAGCCAACGGCATCCGCCAGTGCCCAGACTTTCGGCTTTTTCGACTGATCCAGCAGCGGGACCGGTTTGGTCGGGAAGGGCTGAGTGGGTGAATAGACTTCCCCCTCGACCGAGCCATCCCCCTGGGGGACCGGGCGTTCCTCGATCGGCCAGACGTCTTCACCGGTTTCGCGGTTGACGACAAACAAAAAGCCCATCTTGGTGGCCTGCACCAGCGCCGGAATCTCTTCACCGTCAACGGTGATATCCATCAGCGTGGGCGCTGCGTTGATGTCGTAATCCCACAGATCGTGGTGAACCCACTGGCGCGACCAGACCACTTCACCGGTCTCGACATCGAGTGCGGTGGTGGAAGTGCCCAGCGGAATGGCCTCCTTGCGATTGCCGCCCCAGTAGTTGGGTGACGGGGAGGAGACCGGCAGATAGATCAGACCCCGCGCTTCATCAGCGGACATATGGGTCCAGACGTTGGCAGTACCGGTTTTTTCACGGATATCTTCCGGCAGCGCCTCGAAGGTCCATTCGCGCTCGCCGGTACGGGCATTGACCGAGAACACGGTGCCGGCAGGGGCTTCCTGATAGGCCCAGTCCTTGCCGGCCCAGCCGAAGATGACGTGATCACCCACGATGGTCGGCGGCTGCAACAGTGACAGCGGGAATTTGGGATTGATGATGTTCCACTGATCGGCATTGAGCACGCCATTGTCGGCAAAGTCCTGACACGGCTTGCCGGTGTCGGCATCGATGGCGAAAAGCTGCGCATCCATGGTGCCCATGTAGACGATTTTCTGACACGACTCGCCCTCAACGGGGTCGTCGGCCTCCCAGTAGGCCACGCCGCGGTTTTTCAGCACCGGCTGGGTAAGAGCTTCCCTGGAAGACTGCGTATCAAAGCGCCACTTTTCCTCGCCGGTCGCCGGGTTATAGGCGATCAGCTTGTAAAAGGGTGTGCCGATGTAGAGCGTGTCGTTGGCAACGACCGGGGTGGCCGACCAGACCGTGGCCGGCGTGTCACCGGTGCCGTCGGAGATGTCGCCGGTATGGACTTCCCAGACCTTTTCAAGCTGGTCGACGTTGTCGACGTTGATCTGATCCAGCGGACTGTATTTCTGGGCATTGAGCTGCCCGTGAAAGCTGTCCCAGGTCGGCGTTGCGGGTACCAGCGGCACATTGGCACGGTCGTTTTGCCCCTGTGCGGGTTGTGCTGTTGATGCCGCGGGCTGTTCAGCGGGAGCGGGCTGCTGCTGTTGCGCCAGCACCAGCGTGGGAAAGGCTGCCAGAGACAACGCGGTCAGCGTGCTCAGGCGTCTGAATCCTGTTCGAAGACTCGCCATGGCTGGACTCCTCATGAGTGCTTGCGATGAGTGGGGGCGGGGCGAAAGATGTCGATCATCAATCCCACCAGCGCGACGGCCATGGCAAGTGCCAGCCACCACAGATGAAGCAACAGCGCTGCGAAGGCGGTACCGATAATGACAGCGACAATCACGACGCGAAGGAGATTGTGCAGCCCACGCGTCTGACACAGGGAAAGCGCGCCGGCCAGAATGGCAAGGATGGCACAGGTCGCAATGACGATCTTTGCCCCAAGCGTGCCGTTGACGCCGGTGAGTGGCGTGAGAAAAGCATACAGTGCAATGGCAATGCCCACCGCTGAAGCGACGAGTATGACCATGGCGCCTGGACTTGAGGATCGCATGGAAGACATGACGGGTTCCCTTTCCTTGGGCGGATTTATTGTGTGCCAACCCTCTACATGAAGGATCCGGCTACCGCCGCGGCAGTAACGGCAGGCATGCGCGAGGATGACAGAGGCCGAGCGATGGTTTTTTAAAAAGACGCATCAGTCAGCAGGAAGGATAGCTCGGGCGTCGAAAAATAATATGAGACTTGATCAAACAGGGGGCATGAAATCGGTCAGCTCCTGTCATGCCGCCTGCAGCAGCTGAAAAAAACCGGGCATCGATGACCACATCGATGCCCGGCTGATCAGGCCCTGTCAGGGCCAGTCGGCGTGATGAGTGACAGGTTTATTCTACCGTCACGCTCTTGGCCAGGTTACGCGGCTGATCCACGTCGGTGCCCTTGAGTACCGCCACGTGATAGGAGAGCAGCTGCAGCGGCAGGGTGTAGAGGATCGGTGCGATCACATCATCCACTGCCGGCATGCGCAGTACGTGCACGCCCTCGCTTTCATTGATGGCCACATGCTCATCGGCGAAGACGAACAGCTCACCCCCGCGGGCGCGGACTTCCTGCAGGTTGGACTTGAGCTTTTCCAGCAGTTCATCGTTGGGCGCCACGGCAATGACCGGCATGTCACTGTCGACCAGCGCCAGCGGGCCATGCTTGAGTTCACCGGCCGGATAGGCCTCGGCGTGAATGTAGGAAATTTCCTTGAGCTTGAGCGCGCCTTCCAGCGCGATCGGGAACATGGTGCCGCGACCCAGGAAAAGCGCATGATGCTTTTCGGCAAAGGCCGAGGACATCGTCTCGATCGCGCTGTCCAGCGCCAGACCACGGGTGATCAGACGCGGCAGTTCACGCAGGGCATTGACCAGACGGGCCTGAACCTCATCATCCCCCTGGCGAACCTGGCGCAGGGCCAGGGTCAGCAGCAGCAGGGCCACGAGCTGGGTCGTGAAGGCCTTGGTCGAGGCCACACCGATCTCGGGGCCGGCCTGGGTCATCAGCGTCAGGTCGGATTCACGCACCAGCGAGCTGCCCGGCACGTTGCAGATCGCAAGGCTTGCCAGATAGCCACCCTTTTGCGAGGCGTGGCGCAGCGCTGCCAGCGTATCGGCCGTTTCACCGGACTGGGACAGCGTCACGAACAGCGTGCCGTCCGGTACGACCACCTCGCGATAGCGATATTCCGAGGCCACTTCTACCTGAGTGGGGATACCTGCCAGCTTCTCCAGCCAATAGCGCGCGACCATACCGGCGTGATAGCTGGTGCCACAGGCGATGATCTGGATGTTCTTGACATGGGTCAGCAAATCGTTGGCTTCGGCGCCCAGAATGCGGGTAAACACATGTCGATCACCCAGGCGACCTTCCAGGGTATTGGCGATGACCTGGGACTGCTCGTGGATTTCCTTGAGCATGAAGTGACGATATTCACCGCGCGAGATGGCACCGTCGCCGTGTTCAAAGATCGCGCTGGGGCGCTCGACGCTCTGACCGGCGTTGAAGATTTCGATATTACCCCCCACTGTCAGACGCGCCACGTCACCTTCCTGCAGATAGATGAAGCGGTCGGTGACCTGCAGCAGTGCCAGCGGGTCCGACGCCAGGAAGGCCTCATCGATCCCTACGCCCACGACCAGCGGGCTGCCCTTGCGTGCGCCCACGATCTGATCGGGATAGTCGGCATGGGTCACGGCCAGCGCGTAGGCGCCGTCGAGCATTCCAACCACATGCTGAAAGGCAGACAGCAGATCGTCATGACGCGAGACTTCTCGCGACATCAGATGCGCGATGACCTCGGTGTCAGTCTCGGAGAGGAAGACATACCCCTGGCCTTCAAGTTCGGCCTTGAGCGTTTCGTAGTTTTCGATGATGCCGTTGTGTACCACCGCCAGGCTATCACCGGACTGGTGCGGGTGCGCATTGTTTTCAGTGGGGCGGCCATGCGTGGCCCAGCGGGTATGGGCAATGCCGACATGCCCGCGCAGGTTTGAGGCCTGCAGCTTTTCTTCAAGGGCCGCCACCTTGCCGACCGCACGCTGTCGTGACAGGCGCGCATCGGCCGACAGGACTGCCATGCCGGCGCTGTCATAACCGCGATACTCAAGGCGCTTGAGTCCTTCAAGCAGAATGTTCTGCACCTGACGGTCAGCGACCGCACCTACAATGCCACACATGGACGTCTCTCCTGAAATACCAAAAAATTGCGAAATCACCCCAGTGCCTCGGACAACACCCGATGCCTGAAAGTGTCATGGCGCCTGTGTGCTGACACAGATCAACACAACGCCCTGGTCACGGATCTGTTGACGGCTGATGGCATCAAGGCCGTCATCGGTAATCAATACATCAATCTGCGCCCAACCCAGTTCGAGATTGGGAATGCGCCGGCCAATCTTGTCGGACTCCGCCATCACCACGACTTCACGCGCCACCTCGGCCATGACCTGTGACAGCCCCGTCAGTTCGTTGAAAGTGGTCGTGCCCCTTGCGAGGTCAATGCCATCGGCACCAATGAAAAGGTGATCGAAGTCGTAGGCGCGCAGCACGGTCTCGGCCACCCGACCCTGAAACGAGGCCGAGTGCGGATCCCAGGTACCGCCGGTCATCAGCAGGGCAGGGGGGGTGTCGAGGGCCTGAAGCGCCCCGGCCACGCCCAGCGAATTGGTCATGACCACCAGCCCGGTTCGGTGTGCCAGGGTCGGTATCAATGCGCTGGTAGTGCTGCCGCTGTCGATGATCAAGCGCGCATGATCGGCAATGCGCTCGCTGGCTGCCTGCGCCAGTGCCTGCTTGACAGGCGAGACACGATGGCGTCCCTGATCCCCTTCGCGCGGCACCAGCGTGGCGCCACCGTGACGGCGGATCAGATGCCCGGCGCCTTCAAGCGTTGCCAGATCCTTGCGGATGGTCACACTTGAGGTTTCAAAATGCTGAGCCAGCGTTTCGACGGCAACCTCGCCGCGCGCTGCCAGCAGATCAAGAATGGCCTCCCGGCGTTGAGGTGTCTGGCGTCGGCTCATGAGAGGGGCAGCTATCCGAACATTTGAAAATGATATCTTTCGATTCGAAAGAATTTATGTTTCGGATGAAAACTCACAGCCACGATAAGGTCAAGCGTCGATGGCGCTTTTGGCACAAAAACATTCGCCTAAAGTCGAAGACGCCCACAGAGGCACAAAACGGCATAAAAAAGGGCGTCACACGACAATGTGACGCCCGGCAGGGGCCTTGACCTAGCTGGAGAGCCGTTATTTACGGTGCGGCGGCGTCCAACCCTGCTTGTTGATCTGACGGGCACGGGCAATGGCCAGCTCACGGTCATCGACCGTCTCGGTGACCGTAGAACCGGCCGCCACTGTGGCACCATCGCCGATGGTCACCGGGGCGACCAGCGCCGAATTGGAGCCGATGAAGACATCATGGCCAATCTCGGTGCGGTGCTTGTTGACGCCATCATAGTTGCAGGTGATGGTGCCGGCACCGATGTTGACGCCCTGGCCCAGAGTCGCATCCCCGATATAGCTCAGATGGTTGATCTTGCTGCCTTCACCCACGTGCGTCTTTTTGGTTTCCACAAAGTTGCCAATGCGTGCCTTTCTTTCAAGGCGCGTCCCCGGACGCAGGCGCGCGAAGGGGCCAATGGCATTGTCGCCAGCCGTTTCGCTGCCCTCAATCATGCTGTGCGCCTCGATGCGGGTGGCATCACCGATGCTGGCGTCACGAATGATGCTGTAGGGGCCCACGTGCACGCCATCACCCAGATGCACACGGCCTTCAAAGATGCAGCCGACATCAATGAAGACGTCCTGTCCTACGCTCAGCTCACCGCGCACGTCCAGCCGCTTCGGATCAGCCAGGCTTGCGCCTTCGCGCATGAGCCGCTCCGCTTCACGTGACTGATGAATGCGTTCCAGCGCCGACAGCTGTACACGATCATTGACGCCCTGGACTTCGCTGACAAAAGCCGGCTCGGCCGTGGCTACTTCAATCCCTTCATCCGCCGCCATGGCGATAATGTCGGTCAGATAGTACTCGCCCTGGGCGTTATCGCTGGACAGCGCCGGCAGCCAGCGCCGCAGCTGGTCACCGGTAGCGGCCAGAATGCCGGTATTGCACTCGCCGATCTCGAGCTGCTCGGGGGTGGCGTCCTTTTGCTCCACGATGGCCACGGCCTGGCCCTGATCGTTGCGCACGATACGCCCATACCCGTGCGGGTGCGCCATGGTGACAGTCAAAAGGGCCATGCGCTGCTCGTCGACCTTTTCCACCAGTGCACTCAGGGTCTGGGCCTGAATCATCGGCACATCACCATAAAGCACGACCACCGGGCCATCGCCGAGTGATTCAAGGGTCTGCGCCACGGCGTGACCGGTGCCACGCTGCTCTGCCTGGTGGGCAAAGCTGATGGGCAGATCGGACAACGCTGCCTGCACCTGATCGGCGCCGTGGCCCACGACAACATGCAGCCGCGGTGACGAGAAAGCCTGCATGGCCGACTCGATGACATGACGCACCATGGGTTTGCCGGCCAGTTCGTGCAGTACCTTGGGCTTTTGCGAACGCATGCGACTGCCCTGACCGGCAGCCAGAATCACGACATCAATGGACATGAAAGAGGGCTCTCCCTTGCGCTGAATGAAAAACGATAACCGATCATGCACCCAACAGATGACATGCTCTGTCATGCCTGATCATTCCTGTGGCTGACAGTGTATCAGGGCATGGACTGATCGCATTGCTCCAAACGCGCATGACAGTTACAAAAAAAGCGGCCCGAAGGCCGCCAGCAAAACGCATCCATGGCTTGTGGCCATGATGCGCAAACCTGCTTGATACTGTTTCTTTCGAAGCTACTTGTTGCCGCGCCGATGGCGCAGCTGGGACAGGGTACGCAGTCGGGCGGTCGCCGCTTCGATCTCGGCCAGCGCCTGCTGGTAATCCATCTCGCCAGTCTTGCCCTGCAGGGCACGGCGCGCTTCATCGCGCGCCTTTTCGGCCTGCGCAGCATCCAGATCACGGGCACGATCGGCGCTGTCGGCCAGCACGATGATCATGTTGGGCTGCACTTCCAGAAAACCACCAGAGACGAAGAAGATCTCTTCTTCGCCACCTTCGCGGATTACCCGGACAGGCCCCGGCTTCAGCTCCGTGAGCATCGGCTCATGCCCGCGCAGAATACCCAGCTCGCCCAGCACACTAATCGCTACAACGCGTTCCACTTCGCCGGCGAAGATATTGCGCTCCGCACTGACGATACTGCATTGCATGGTCGCCATGAGCGCCCCTCCTTACATGCTTTCGGCTTTCTCGATCGCTTCGTCGATCGTACCGACCATGTAAAATGCCTGTTCGGGCATATGGTCGTAGTCGCCGTTGAGGATGCCCTGGAAGGCGCGGATGGTTTCCTTGAGCGACACGTACTTGCCGGGCGCGCCGGTGAAGATTTCCGCCACGAAGAAAGGCTGTGACAAAAAGCGCTGAATTTTACGCGCACGTGCCACGGTCTGCTTGTCTTCGTCGGACAGCTCATCCATGCCCAGAATGGCAATGATGTCCTTGAGTTCCTTGTAGCGCTGCAGCACGTTCTGAACACCGCGAGCCACGTTGTAATGCTCTTCACCCACGACCAGCGGATCAAGCTGACGCGACGTGGAGTCCAGCGGGTCGATGGCCGGATAGATCCCCAGCTCGGCGATCGAACGAGCCAGTACCACGGTGGCATCCAGGTGAGCAAAGGTAGTGGCCGGCGACGGATCGGTCAGGTCATCCGCGGGCACGTAAACGGCCTGTACGGAGGTGATCGATCCGGTTCTGGTCGAGGTGATGCGCTCCTGCAGCATGCCCATCTCTTCGGCCAGTGTCGGCTGGTAGCCCACGGCTGACGGCATACGACCCAGCAGTGCCGATACTTCGGTCCCGGCCAGCGTATAGCGGTAGATGTTGTCGACAAACAGCAGAACGTCACGGCCTTCGTCACGGAACTGCTCGGCAATCGTCAGACCAGTCAGTGCTACGCGCAGACGGTTGCCCGGCGGCTCGTTCATCTGACCGTAGACCAGCGATACCTTGTCGAGAACGTTTGACTCCTTCATTTCATAGTAGAAGTCGTTACCTTCACGCGTACGCTCACCGACACCGGTAAAGACCGAGTAACCGGAGTGTTCGGTGGCGATGTTACGGATCAGCTCCATCATGTTGACGGTCTTGCCGACACCGGCGCCGCCGAACAGACCGACCTTGCCGCCCTTGGCAAACGGGCAGATCAGGTCGATGACCTTGATGCCGGTTTCCAGCAGTTCGCTGGAGGCTGCCTGGTCGGCAAAGCTGGGCGCGGCACGGTGGATCGGGCTGCGCTTTTCTTCACCGATGGGACCGGCTTCATCGATCGGCTCACCCAGTACGTTCATGATACGGCCCAGGGTCTTTTCACCCACCGGGACCGAAATGGGGGCGCCGGTGCTGGCAACCTTCATGCCACGCTTGAGCCCTTCGGTAGAACCCATGGCGATGGCACGCACGATGCCATCACCCAACTGCTGCTGTACTTCGAGTACGGTGCCGGTCTCTTCCACGTTAATGGCTTCATAAACGTGGGGGACCTCGCTGCGGTCAAACTCGACGTCAATCACCGCACCGATGATTTGTACGATACGTCCGCTCATCCTGATTCCTCTTGAACCTGTAAATAACTGTCCGACGGGCCGACCTAGACCGCAGCGGCACCACCCACAATCTCGGAAATTTCCTGGGTGATGGCTGCCTGACGCGCCTTGTTGTACTGAAGCTGCAGGTCATCAATGATGTTACCGGCGTTATCAGTGGCGTTTTTCATCGCGATCATGCGAGCAGCCTGCTCACTGGCAATGTTTTCCACCACCGCCTGGTAGACCTGCGACTCGACATAGCGCACCAGCAGCTTGTCGAGCAGGCTTTGAGCGTCCGGCTCGTATACGTAACCCCAGCCGCCCTTCGAAGCACTCACTGCCTCCTGTGAAGAGGCCGTATCCTGCTCGGCGTGTTCTTCAGGCAGCGGCAACAGCTGACGTACGGTCGGCTTCTGACTCATGGTGTTGACGAATTCGTTGTACACCAGATCCAGCCGATCGATCTCGCCGTTATCGAAGGCTTCCAGCATGACATTGACACTGCCGATCAGCTCGCCCGCTTCGGGCGCATCGCCCAGGTTGCGAGTAGCGGCCAGCAGGTCACCACCATACCTGCGAAAGAAGACACTGCCCTTGGTCCCCAATGCACAGAAGGCCACGCTGACGCCCTTGTCTCGCCATGCTCGTACGTCCTGCAGCACTCGCCGAAACAGGTTGCTGTTGAGACCACCACAAAGGCCGCGATCCGAGGTCACCACGATATAACCGATACGCTTGACCTCACGCTCGATCTGATAATCGTGACGATACTCCGGGTTGGCCTGACTGATGTGACTGACCACCCGGCGGATCTGGCTGGCATAGGGCTGACTGGCCGCCATGCGCTCCTGAGCGCGGCGCATCTTGGATGCGGCCACCATCTCCATGGCGCTGGTGATCTTCTGGGTATTCTTGATGCTCCCGATCTGGGACTTGATCTCTTTTCCGGCTGCCATAGCGATATTCTCCTAAGCAATCAGCGCAGGGCGCCCGGGCCCCGAAGGGCCCCGGGTCATCAATAGCTCTGCGTTGACTTGAACGATTCGACGCCGTCTTTCAGACCCTGCTGAATGTCTTTGTCGTAGCCGCCGGTGCTGTTGATCTTTTCCATCAGCTCACCATGTTCGGTGCGCATGTAGTCGAGCAGATCACGTTCGAAATCCAGCACCTTGTCGACCGGTACGTCGGAGAGATATCCCTCATTGGCAGCGTAAAGCGATACGGCCATGTCAGCGATCGACATCGGCGAATACTGCTTTTGCTTCATCAGTTCGGTGACACGCTGACCGTGCTCGAGCTGCTTGCGCGTGGCTTCGTCAAGATCGGAGGCAAACTGTGAGAAGGCTGCCAGCTCGCGATACTGCGCCAGCGCCAGACGCACACCGCCACCCAGTTTCTTGATGATCTTGGTCTGCGCCGCACCACCGACACGCGAGACTGACAGGCCCGCGTTGATGGCCGGACGAACACCGGAGTTGAACAGACCGGTTTCCAGAAAGATCTGACCGTCGGTGATCGAGATCACGTTGGTCGGAACGAAGGCCGAGACGTCGCCGCCCTGGGTTTCGATGATCGGCAGGGCTGTCAGCGAACCGGTCTTGCCGGTCACTTCACCGTTGGTGAACTTTTCCACGTACTCGGCGTTGACACGCGAGGCGCGCTCCAGCAGACGGGAGTGGAGATAGAACACGTCACCGGGATAGGCTTCACGACCCGGCGGACGACGCAGCAGCAGGGAAATCTGGCGATAGGCCACGGCCTGCTTGGACAGATCGTCATACACGATCAGGGCGTCTTCACCGCGGTCACGGAAATATTCACCCATGGTGCAGCCGGAGTAGGGCGCCAGAAACTGCATGGCAGCAGGATCGGCAGCACCGGCGGCCACGATGATGGTGTGTTCCATCGCGCCATGATCTTCGAGCTTTCTCACCACGTTGGCGATGGTCGACTGCTTCTGACCTACCGCGACATAGACGCAGGTGATGCCCTTGCCCTTCTGGTTGATGATCGCATCGATGGCAATGGCCGACTTGCCGATCTGACGGTCACCGATGATCAGCTCACGCTGGCCGCGGCCGATGGGCACCATGGCATCGATGGACTTGAGACCGGTCTGTACCGGCTGATCAACGCCCTGGCGAGAAATAACGCCCGGTGCCACCTTTTCAACGGCGTCCGTCTCGGTGGTAGCGATATCGCCCTTGCCATCAATGGGATTGCCAATGGCATCAACGACACGACCGACCAGTTCACGACCGACCGGTACTTCCAGGATACGGCCGGTGCACTTGCCCGTCATGCCTTCCTGAAGCTGTTGGTAGTCGCCCAGTACTACGACGCCGACGCTATCGCGCTCCAGGTTGAGTACCATGCCGAAAATGTCGTTGGGAAATTCAATCATTTCCCCGAACATTGCATCGGCCAGCCCGTGGATGCGCACGATACCGTCAGCGACGCCGACGATGGTGCCTTCATTGCGCGACTGGGCATCAAGGTCAAGATTCTCGATCCGGCCCTTGATGATGTCGCTGATTTCGGAAGGATTCAGTTGCTGCATGCCATGTCCCTCGACTTCAATGGTTCAAGACGCTGGAAAGCCGTGCCAGTCGTCCACGCGCCGATCCATCGATAACAGTATCGCCGGCACGAATGACAACGCCGCCCAGCAGCGTCTCATCCACAGAAGTGGTGATCGTGATTTCGCGATCCAGACGCCGCTTGAGCGCCTGTGCGAGCTTGTCTTTTTGTGCCTCGTCCAGCGGATAGGCCGAGATGATCTCGACGCTGACGCGTTTTTCAAACTCGGCGCGTTCAGCCTCGAACAGATCACTCAACGATGCCAGAGCCGGCAAACGCTGCTGTCGAGCCAGCACCATCAGAAAATTGGCGCCACGTTCAGGGAGCAGTTCGCCAAGCAGATCGACGAACACCTTCCCCTTGTCACTCGATGTACGCTGAGGATCAACGAGCAGCCGTTCGATGCGCTCGTCATCGGTCAGGCGCGCGGCTTCGGCCAGCATCGCTGACCAGGCATCCAGCGCGCCATCTTCTCTGGCCAGCTCAAAGGCAGCCCTTGCATAGGGACGTGCCTGCGTGATGTGGTCTGACATGGGGCGTTTCCTCAGAGCTCTTCAGCGAGTCGATCCACCATCTCGCGATGCTTTTTCTCGTCGATGGAGGACTCGAGAATGCGTTCAGCGCCCTGAATGGCCAGTGCTGCTACCTGAGCGCGCAGTTCACCCTTGGCCTGCTGAATCTCGCTGTCGATCTCGCTGCGGGCATTGGCAATCATGCGCTCGCCTTCAGCGCGAGCATCATTGCGTGCTTCCTCGATCATCTGATTGGCACGAGCACGTGTCTTGTCGAGAATGCGAGCAGCTTCCTCGCGGCTTTCACGCAGCGTTTCCTCGGCCTGTTCATTGGCCTTGTGCAGCTCGGCGCGAGCCCGGTCGGCTTCTTCAAGACCGTCCTGAATGCGCTGCTGACGCTCGTTGAGTGCCTGCGTGATCGGAGGCCACACATATTTCATGCAGAACCAGACGAAGATCGCAAAGGCGATCATCTGTCCGATAAGCGTCATGTTGATATTCACGCGGATCTACCTCCTGCGGGTTCGTGATGGCCGGAAACGGCGACACCGAGCACAAGGGGCCCGGCGTACAGCGTTTACTTAACCGGCAACAACGAAGATCAGGTACATCGCGATACCCACACCGATCATGGGAACGGCGTCGAGCAGACCGGCCATGATGAAGGTTTTGGTCTGCAGCTGGTCGCCCAGTTCAGGCTGACGAGCAGTAGCGTCGAGCAGCTTGCCACCAAGCAGACCAAAGCCGATACCGGTAGCGATGGCAGCGCAGCTCAGGATAAGGGCAGCAGAGATGTAGACGAGTTCCATGGAATGGCTCCTGTTTCAGTTTTTTCAGACAAGGGGTAAAAGGGTTTTAAGGCTAGTGTTGTTGTTGGATTCAGTGCTCTTCGAAAGCAGCGCTCATGTACACCACACTCAGCACGGCAAAGATGAAGGCCTGCAGTGCGATGACGAGAATGTGAAAGATCGCCCACGGAACATCAAGTACCCAGATGGCCCAGAAGGGCAGCAGGGAAATCATGATGAAGATGACCTCACCGGCAAACATGTTGCCGAAAAGACGCAGTCCCAGACTGATGGGCTTGACGATCAGAACGATCAGTTCAAGTACCAGATTGAAGGGCACCAGCGACCAGTGGTTGAAAGGGTTGAACGCCAGCTCCTTCGAGAAGCCACCAAAACCCTTGTTGCGAATGCTGTAGAAAACGATCAGCAGGAAGACGCCAAAGCCCATGCCCAGCGTCGCATTGGGATCGCTGGTCGGTACGATACGCATGTATTCGATGCCCAGCTTGTGGGCAATCTGCGGGAACAGATCAATGGGCAGCCACTTGAGGCTGTTCATGAAAAAGATCCAGCAGAAAAGCGTCAGTGCCAGCGGCCCGATGAGTTTGCTCTTGCCGTTGAAGCTGGTGCGAATGATGTCGTTGGAAAATTCGAACACCATTTCAAGGGCATTCTGCAGGCCTGTCGGCACGCCGCTGGTGACTGTTTTTGCAAGGTAGCGAAACAGCCACAGAAACAGCAGCCCGGTCGCTATCGACCATCCCATGGTATCCACATTGATGGCCCAGAATCCCATTTCACGGGCTTCATTCGCGCCGTGGGCAAAGGACCAGCCATTATCAGGATGCAGACCAAAGGTCAGGTTCTGAAGATGGTGAGTGATATACTCGGTTGAGCTCGGTGCGTCGCCTGCCATAACGTTGCCTTGAATCGTTTTTTAAAGGGAACCGGATCTGCTGATCAGCCAGGGGCTTAACCAGTAAACGCTCTGGACCAGCGCAAACGTGCCAAAAAACCATTCGGGCGCTTGCGGTGGCGACGTTATAAAAATGCCAGTAAACAGCAGGATTGTCAGAAAATGCTTGCCTGCCTGGGCTCGATATAGACTGCTTATCATCTGACGCCTGAAACGTGCTCCTCGAAACAGGAAGGCGCGCCAGGCAAAGTACGCGTTGGGCAGCACACCTGTCATGCCGCCCATCAGCGCCGATAACGCCACAGCGTTATCCGTTTCAAAAGCCAGCACTGTGGTCACTGCGACGACAATACCAAGCTGCACAAGCAATAATCGATGTATGCCGGGACGTCTCGGGGCTGTCGGCATCGCCGGAGCCGCTGGCTCGTGTCGTTGCATGGTTTTATGCATTCCCGAGATATTTGGCTCATCGCGCCAGGCAGGCGGATTATAAGGAACCCCCCCGATGGCTTCAACGCCACAGGCATCGAAAATCGCAGGCTTTAAGCTGATCTGCACCAAAAGCGGCTCGATCCTGTGTCAAAGCGTCGCAGTTTACAACTTCAAATTAAGTCGTGTTTAAGCAGCATTCCTGACATCAGCGAATATGCGAAAGAATACCATCAAGCTCATCAAGGCTGGTGTAACGAATCGTCAGGCTACCCTTGCCGGTCTTGCCATGACTGATCTGTACGCGCGCGCCCAGCAGTTCCGCCAGCTGGTTTTCCAGACTGCCTACATCACCTGATGGTTTGGCCGCCGGTGTTTTTTTATCTGACGCCGCTTGCGCGTATTTCCTGACCAGCGCTTCGGTCTGACGTACGGTCAAACCGCGCTCGACCACCTCACGTGCTGCCTGACGCTGCTTGTTGCCCTTCAGCGCCAACAGGGTGCGGGCATGCCCGACATCCATGTCGCCGCGCTCCAGCAGTGTCTGCACATCCTCTTCCAGCGCCAGCAGGCGCAGCATATTGGCGATCTGGGCACGCGAGCGGCCCACGGCATCGGCCGTCTGCTGCTGGGTGAGCGAAAATTCATCCATCAAACGCTTGAGCGCGATGGTCTCCTCGATGGGATTGAGATCCTCGCGCTGAATGTTCTCGATCAGTGCCAGTGCCAGCGCCGTTTCGTCGTCAAGCTCGCGCACGACCGCCGGGATGACATCCAGCTCGGCCATCTGTGCGGCGCGCCAGCGGCGTTCTCCGGCAATGATCTCATAGCGTGCGTCACTGCCCTCGGGCAGGGGACGCACCACAATGGGCTGCATGACACCACGGGTTCTGATCGAGGCAGCCAGCTCTTCAAGACGTTCAGGCTGCATTTCGCGGCGCGGCTGATAACGCCCGCGCGTCAGCTGTGCCAGCGGCAGACGCTCCAGGCGTTCGCGGCTATCGATCAGGGGAGATGCGGTCACTGCCGCCTCGGCAGAACCACCGTTGGGGTCCTGGGTCTGTGAACGCTGCCGGGCGCCGGCGCCAATCAGTGCGTCCAGTCCTCTTCCGAGTGCGCGTTTACGCGTCATGAACAGTTCCTCGTTCAGGCCATGCAGTAGTAACAACACACGCTGATATCCGGGATATCAGCGCTCACGAGTCGACGCATCGACGGTGCCATCCGGATAAACCGGGTTACAGCGACAGCTTGCGAATCAGTTCCTTGGCCAGCACCCGATAGGCATGCGCCCCACGCGACATGCGGGCATAGCGATTGACCGGCAGGCCGTGGCTGGGCGCTTCCGCCAGACGAATATTGCGGGGTATGGCCGTTTTCAGCAGGTCATCACCGAAATAGTCTGAAAGCTGCTTGCTGACATCGCGCGTCAGGCTGTTGCGATTATCAAACATGGTTCTGACGATACCATCGAGTGCCAGCGCCGGATTGACGCTGTCGCGAATCTGCTCAACGGTATCCAGCAGCGCCGAAAGCCCCTCGAGTGCATAAAACTCGCACTGCAGCGGTATCAGCACGCCATGTGCCGCGGTCAGGGCATTGACCGTGAGCATGTTCAATGAGGGCGGGCAGTCGATCAGAACGACATCAAAGCGGTCGGCCACACTGGCAATGGCACGGTCCAGACAGCGCTCACGTCCTTCACGGTCAAGCAGATCCACTTCGGCAGCGGTCAGATCACCGTTGGCCGGCAACAGCTGGTAGCCGGCATTGGGGCAGTCCACCAGCGCCTCGGACGCCGACAGTTCTCCCAGCAGCACATCCAGCGAGCCGCCGTTGTTCAACGCATGCTTGTCGATACCGCTGCCCATGGTGGCGTGGCCCTGCGGATCCATGTCTATCAGCAGTACCCGCTTTTTCAGCGATGCCAGCGCCGCGGCCAGATTGACAGCCGTCGTGGTCTTGCCGACACCACCCTTCTGGTTGGTCAGCGCAATGATCCGGGTCAAGAGAGAGTTCCTTGTAGATTGATCGCTGGGCCCTGTCAGGCAATGTCCATTTTCAATAAATGCCGCTGGGCCTGCTCACCGGGAATATCCAACGGCCATGTCTGCACCAGCCTGACGTCCTGTGGCAGGGTAATGTCATCCACCCGGCCGGCCATCGCCAGCCAGTGACCGTTTTCAGCCAGCAGCGAACGCGTCAGCGTGACAAACGCCTCCGGTGCGGCAAAGGCGCGGCTGGTGATCTGCTCGAACGCGACCCCGGACAGCGCCTCGACCCGATCATGCACGGGCGTGACATTATCGAGGCCGAGCTCAAAGGCCACCTGACGCTGAAAGCGGATCTTCTTGCCGTTGCTGTCAATCGACGTCAGGGCAATATCGGGTCGCACGATGGCGATCACGATACCCGGCAGACCGGCGCCGCTGCCGACATCCAGCAGCCCCGGGCCTTCGATCCAGGGCAAAATGGCCAGACTATCAAGCAGATGGCGTGTCACCATCGTCTCGATATCGCGTACGGCGGTGAGGTTATAGGCCCGATTCCACTTGTGCAACAGCGTCACAAAGGCCAGCAGTCGCTCACGCACCTCTTCGGATACGTCTGTTTGCAGGGCCGCCATACCGTCATCAAGACGGCGCTCGATCCCCTCACTCATGACGTACTGGCCCCGACCTTGTGCGCATTGCTGCGCTTTTTGAGATGAATCAGCAGCATCGAGATGGCCGCCGGCGTTACGCCCGGAATGCGTCCGGCCTCGGCCAGCGTTTCAGGCCGTGCCGCCTGGAGCTTCTGGCGAATCTCGCTGGAAAGTCCATCAATGCGGTCATATTCGATTGCTTCCGGTAACCGGGTGGCCTCGTGACGCTTGAGCTTGTCGATCTCCTCACTCTGGCGATCAATGTAGCCCTGGTACTTGGCCTGAATCTGGACCTGCTCGCGCACCAGCGGATCCTCCGCCGCGCCGTCGGCCAGCGGTGCAATGTCGTCGTAGGTCAGCTCGGGGCGACGCAGCAGATCGCTCAGGCGATGTTCACGCGACAGTGTTCCAACCCGGTCGGCCAGCCCCCTTGCCGCATCGCTGCCGGGCTGAATCCAGACACGATCCAGACGCTCGCGCTCGGCCTCGATGGCCGCACGCTTTTGCTGGAAGGCGCTATAGCGGTCGTCGTCCACCAGTCCCAGATGACGCCCGGTCTCGGTCAGACGCAGATCGGCGTTATCCTCACGCAACAGGAGACGATACTCCGCACGCGAGGTAAACATTCGATAGGGCTCCTGGGTGCCCATGCGAATCAGATCGTCCACCATCACGCCAATGTAGGCTTCATCACGCCGTGGCCACCAGGCCTCCAGTCCCTTCACCCGTCGGGCAGCATTGAGACCTGCCAGCAGCCCCTGGGCGGCCGCTTCCTCATAGCCGGTAGTGCCGTTGATCTGCCCGGCAAACCAGAGATTGTGGATGACCTTCGTTTCCAGCGAGTGCTTCAGATCGCGTGGATCGAAAAAGTCATATTCGATGGCATAGCCCGGACGCACGATATGGGCGCGCTCCAGTCCCTCCATCGAGCGTACCAGTGACAGCTGTACGTCAAACGGCAGAGAGGTGGAGATACCGTTGGGATAGAGCTCATGCGTATCCAGCCCTTCCGGTTCGATGAAGACCTGGTGGCTCTGCTTGTCGGCAAAGCGATGGATCTTGTCTTCGATCGACGGACAGTAGCGCGGACCGATGCCTTCGATGACACCCGAATACATCGGTGAACGGTCCAGGTTGGCGCGAATGATGTCGTGGGTACGCTCGTTGGTGTGCGCGATGAAGCAGCTCACCTGCTCGGGATGCATCCCGCGTCGGCCCATGTAGGACATCACCGGGCGCGGCGTGTCACCGGGCTGCTCGGCCAGTTTCGAGAAGTCGATCGTTCTGGCATCCAGTCGCGGCGGGGTGCCGGTCTTGAGACGTGCCACACGCAGGGGCTGCTCCCGCAGTCGCGCGGCCAGCGCATTGGAAGCCGGATCGCCCGAACGTCCGCCGCTGTGATGTTCCATGCCGATATGAATCACACCGCCCAGGAAGGTACCGGTACACAGCACCACCGTTTCGGCCATGAACCGCACGCCGCCCTGGGTCAGCACGCCGCGCACCGTGTCGCCTTCAACGATCAGATCGTCAGCAGCCTGAGCGAAGATGGACAGGTTGGGCTGGTTTTCAAGGATATGGCGAATGGCCGCCTTGTAGCGTACCCGATCGGCCTGGACGCGGGTGGCACGAACGGCCGGCCCCTTGCGGGAATTGAGCGTTCGAAACTGGATACCCCCCTGGTCGGTTGCCAGCGCCATGGCACCACCGAGTGCGTCAATTTCCTTGACCAGATGACTTTTGCCGATCCCGCCAATGGCAGGATTACAGGACATCTGGCCCAGCGTTTCGATGTTGTGACTGAGCAGCAGGGTATTGCAGCCCATGCGGGCGGCAGCCAGTGCGGCTTCGGTACCCGCATGACCACCACCAATGACAATGACGTCAAAGCGGTCCGGATAATCCACGTGATGAACCTCGAAGGGTTTGAAGATGAACGTGACACCCGACTGATCAGCGCGTGTCGATACCCACATGCCCGGAAAGGGGCTGGGGATAAGCCGTATTGAATGGCGCGCATTATAACGCCCCTGTGAGTAAGCGTCAGGGTTTTCCACACATGGATTTCCCGGGTCAAAAAAGTCTTTAATTAATAAAATATTCTTTTAAATAAGAAGTTCTGTTGTGGTTGTGATTAATGAGGGCGCCACTTTCTGTGGAAAAGCGGTTTTTTGGTTTATAAAACAGCTTCCTGGGGTGTGATTGAAGACCCAGGCAAGCTGCGTGCTTCCCAGGGGCAGGCTCTGTACGGGATGTGCATAACCTGATGACTTACCCACAGATCGATTTATCCCCTTCTCGTCAACCGGGCTCAGGCGGGGTTCTCCCCATACTCATCAAGAAAAGCGTCAGCGTGGAAAAAAGAAGCATGATGCCCGCATGTGGCGGGCTGCAGCGCAAGGCAGGGAGAGACGCGTAATTTTTTATCCACAGGGGATGGGCACAAAAAAAGCGCCAGAGGATGCTTATAGGCATAAAAAAAGCGTCTGTCAGAGGCTGACAGACGCCGGAACATCACCAAGGGGCATCAGACCGTAAAGGATGCACCGCAGCCACAGGTCGTAGTGGCATTGGGGTTTTTGATCAAAAAGCGGGCACCTGCCAGACCTGCCTCAAAATCGACCGTGGAGCCGACCAGATATTGATAGCTCAGCGGGTCGATCACCATGGCAACATCGCCGTTTTCAATCACGGTATCGTCTTCACTCACGGTTTCTGCAAAGTCGAAACCATATTGAAAGCCCGAACAACCGCCTCCTGTTACGTAGACGCGCAGTTTCAAAGCCGGGTTGCTTTCTTCCTCTATCAGCGCCCTGACTCTGCCTGCAGCGGCATCGGTAAAGACAAGCGGTGTCGGAACAAAGGATTCTGCTCCGCTCATCGCGGCCTCCTTTAGAGATGACACGTATGATACGCGCCAGGAATGGATCAGCACGGGGGCTGTCATGAACACCATTATCGACACCCCTCCAGCTGGCGGTCAACCGCCATGCAGGGGCTGCGATCATGACGGGCGCCATGTGTAAACAGTGATAGGCTGACCCCCTGTCGTGTCATGAGCTTCGTTACCCTGTCGCTGGAGAGAAAAAGCTTGCTGCGTCGTCTTCTGGATCCATCCCGCCTGAGCCTTGAAAATTTTCGACGCGAACTGGCAAGCGTCGATGCCCTGCCGCAACTGTGTCTGCTGGCGGTCATCTCGGGGGCGTTGACCGGGCTTATCATGATTGTCTTTCGAGAGCTGATCGGGCTGGGTGCACTGGTGCTGATGCCAAAAGGGCATGCCGAGGCGTTTGAAGCCCTGCCCATGGCGGTGCGCATGAGCATGCCGGTGATCGCTGTCGTGCTGATCGGGCTGGGGCTTGGCTGGCAGAAAAAAAGCGCGCGCCGACTCGGCATTACCCATGTCATTGAGCGCTTTTCCTTTCATCAGGGGGTCATGGCGCGCGATAACTGGCTTAATCAATGGTGGGTCGGCGCCGTGTCACTGCTGGGCGGGCTTTCCGCCGGCCGCGAGGGACCGGCCGTGCATCTGGGGGCCGGCGCCTCGGGCTGGATCGGCCAGTGGCTCAAGCTGCCGCACAACAGTCTGCGCGTGCTGGTCGGCTGCGGTGTGGCCGCCGGTATCTCGGCCTCGTTCAACACGCCCATCGCCGGGGTCATCTTCGCCATGGAAGTGGTGATGATGGAGTACACCCTGACCGGCTTCATGCCCGTGATGCTGGCTTCCGCTACCGGCGCCGTGGTCACGCAGCTGCATTTCGGCTCGGCACCGGCCTTCATGATGCCCGGCGTCATTGAACCGGGTCTGCTTGATATCCCGTGGCTTTTGCTCATGGCGCTGGCCATCGGTGTCATGGCCGGTGGCTTTATTCGCCTGGCGCGTCTGGGCGAACGCTTTACCCATGTGCCCTGGTGGATTCGCCTTCTGATCGCCGGCGTACTGACCGGGGCGGTAGCCTGTTTTTATCCGCAGGTGCAGGGCATTGGCTATGACAGTGTCGAAACGATTCTGGCCGGCCAGGCGAGCCTTGATGTGCTGTTGGCACTGGCGCTGGGCAAGCTGATATTGACTGCCGTGACCGTGGCCTGTGGCATTCCGGTGGGCATCGTGGGGCCAACACTGGTCATCGGTGCTGCCGCAGGTGCGCTTTTCGGGCTGGGCGCCTCGGCGCTTTTGCCCTCATTGGCAGGCGAACCCAATCTTTATGTGATGATGGGCATGGCCGCCATGATGGGGGCCGTGCTGCAGGCGCCGCTGGCCGCCATCATGGCGCTGCTGGAGCTGACGCACAGCCCTGATATCATTTTATACGGCATGCTGAGTGTGTTGAGTGCCGCGCTGACGGCGCGTGTTGCCTGGCGCACCCAGGGATTTTTTGTCATGACCCGTCAGGGCAGCACCCAGCATCCCCTGCAACAGCCGTTGATGCAGGCGCTTTCAAGGGTTGGCGTCGGTGCGGTCATGGATCGCAGCGTGAGCGTCACGCCCGCCGTGATCACCTGGGAGCGGGCACGTGTCATCCTTGATGCCCGGCCGACATGGCTCTTGATCCACCGCCAGAATGATCAGCGCAAGGCCGACAGTGAGCCCGGCAAGTCACCCATGGCATTGCTGGCGGCAGACATGGCGCGGGCGCTTGAGGAACACGATCAGACCGGTGTGGAACACGATGGCAGCATCAATCTGCTGGAGATTCCGGGCAAGCGACTGGAACTGGCTCCCATCGATCTTCAGGCTACGCTTTCCGAAGCCTTTGCACGCCTTGACGATCAGCGTGTGGATGCCCTTTACGTCAGACATATTACCGCGCCGATGATGCATCGGGTTTCAGGTATCATCACGCGTGAAGCCATTGAAAACTATTATCGCTGATGGGCACTGCCATCATCAGCCACGACCTGACCATCGTTATCGAGGACAAGCATATGTACCCGTGGGTTCTGGCCTTTCACATCATTTCGTTCACGTGCTGGTTTGCCGCACTCTTTTACCTGCCGCGTCTTTTCATTTATCACTCCCATGCCCTGCGCCAGAGTGACGGGCAGGGTTCGACCCGCTTTCAGGTAATGGAGCGAAAGCTTTATCGCGGCATCATGACGCCGGGCATGATCCTGACGCTGGTGTTCGGCGTGTGGCTCGTGGCGCTCGATTTTCAGTACTATCTCACCGCCGGCTGGTTTTACGTCAAGGCAGTGCTGGTGGTGGCCCTGATCGGTTTCCACCATATCTGCATGGCGCACATGAAGCGTTTTGCCGCCGGCACCAACCGACGCGGGGGTACCTACTACCGCATCTTTGGTATTGTCCCGGCGCTGTTGCTGGTGGCCATCGTCATTCTTTCCGTGGTCAAGCCGTTCTGATGTCGCTGCCCTGCGTACTGGTGCTGGCCGGTCACGACCCGACCGGCGGTGCCGGGCTGGTGGCCGATGCCGAAGCCATTCGCGCCATGGGTGGCTGGGCGCTGACGGTGCCCACGGCGCTGACGCGCCAGACCACGGTGGATGTCCAGAGCGTCATGCCGCGCCCGGGTGAGGAGATACTGGCCTCGGCCCGGACATTGCTCGATGACTGCAGGATCAGTGCCATCAAGGTAGGGCTGATTGCAGATCTGTCCGCGCTGGAGGCGGTGATCACGTTGTGTGTGGAAAATGCGCATCTGCCCATCATCATTGATCCAGTGCTCAGGGCCGGCGGTGGGCGCGAGCTTTCCAGCCAGACCCTGATGGCGGCCTTTGTTGAGCGGCTGTTGCCGCTGGCGACCCTGGTGACGCCCAACCTTCAGGAGCTTGCCCGACTGGCCTTCGCCCTGCCAAAACAGACAGGGGGCGATGATCAGGATATCGCCGGTCAGGCCGAAAGACTTCTGGCAGCAGGGGCGAGCGCCATTCTGGCCACGGGCACCGATACGGCCAGCGAACGCCAGCAGCCCAGCGTGATCCATCGGCTCTATACGCCCAGTGGCGTGCAAGCGTGGTCATGGCCGCGCCTGGCCGGCAGCTATCACGGCTCGGGATGTACGCTGGCCAGTGCCACGGCAGCCCTGCTGGCCCGGGGCGAGCGGCTTGAAAGCGCCTGTCAGCAGGCGCAGCAGTTTACCTGGCAAAGTCTGGAAAGGCCGCTGGCCCCCGGGCGCGGCCAGCAGATTCCCGACCGTCTGACCGGGCGATTTCCTTTACCCATTCAGGGGAGCGCGACATGACCCAGTGGAAGCAGGGGCTTTATGCCCTGACCGATGCACAGCTGATGCCGGATGACGCCACGCTCATCGATCGATGCGAGGCCGCGCTAAGTGCCGGTATCGCGCTATTGCAGTACCGCGACAAGTCCGGCGATGAAGGGCGTCGCGAGCGTCAGGCCCGCGCGCTCAAGGCATTGTGTGATCACTATGAGACGCCGCTGATCATCAATGATGACGCGGCACTGGCCTGGCGGCTGGGCGTCGGGGTACATCTGGGCCGCAGCGACGGCTCGATTGCCCGGGCACGCAAGGCGCTGGGCCCTGATGCCATCATCGGGGCCACCTGTCAGGACAGCCTCGAGTTCGCCGAACAGGCCGCGCGTGAAGGCGCCAGCTATCTGGCCTTTGGCCGTTTTTATCCGTCACTTACCAAACCCGATGCACCGCCGGCGGAGCTGTCGATTCTGGCCCGGGCCGCGCGCTTCGACCTGCCACGGGTGGCCATCGGCGGTATCGATGCCGACAATATCGAGGCCACGGTCGGTGCCGGTGCCGATCTGATTGCGCTGGTACACGGCATTTTCAGTCATGAGGATCCGGGGGCTGTCGTGCGCCGGCTTAACCGGGCCTTTGATCGATAGTTGTCCTTCTTTATCCACAGCCGGTGGCGCGCGCTGCCGCCTGCCGGGTGTGGATAACCCATAATGGACAGGTGTTCCGGTTCGGGATCGACCTGTGCCTTTTCTCTCTACAGGAGCGCGAAGATGAATCTCATCACCTCCGAGACGCTTTTTACCCGCGCCGGGCACCGTATTCCCGGTGGCGTCAACTCTCCGGTCCGTGCCTTCAAGGGCATGGGGCGTGCGCCCATGTTTGTCTCCCGCGCCCGCGGGCCCTATCTCTTTGATGTCGAGGGCAAGCGCTATATCGACTATGTCGGCTCCTGGGGCCCGATGATCACCGGCCATGCCGACCCGGATGTGCTCGGCGCCGTACGTGATCGGCTGGAAGACGGGCTTTCCTTTGGCACGCCTACCGCAGTCGAGACCGACATGGCAGAGCTGATCTGCGAGATCATGCCGTCGATCGACATGGTACGCATGGTCAACTCGGGCACCGAGGCCACCATGTCGGCCGTAAGACTGGCGCGCGGTTACACCGGGCGTGACAAGGTGGTCAAGTTCGAGGGCAACTACCACGGCCATGTGGATTCGCTGCTGGTCAAGGCAGGCTCGGGGGCGCTGACCCACGGTGAGCCCAGCTCGCCCGGCGTGCCGGCCTCGCTGGCCGAACATACCATTACGCTTTCCTACAACGATATCGACGGTGTTCGCGAGTGCTTTCGCGAGATGGGCGATCAGATCGCCTGCGTGATCGTGGAGCCGGTAGCCGGCAACATGAACTGCATTCCGCCGGTCCCGGGGTTTCTGCAGTGCCTGCGCGAGGTCTGTGATGATGCCGGTGCTGTCCTGATCTTTGATGAGGTCATGACCGGCTTTCGCGTGGCACTCGGCGGGGCCCAGGCGTTTTACAGGATTACGCCGGATCTGACCTGCCTGGGCAAGATCGTCGGTGGCGGCATGCCGGTCGGTGCTTTCGGTGGCAAGCGCCATATCATGGAGTACCTCTCGCCGCTGGGGCCGGTCTATCAGGCCGGCACGCTCTCGGGTAATCCGCTGGCCATGGCAGCAGGCATTGCGCTGCTGAAAAAAATCCGTCAGCCCGATTTCCACGAGCGTCTGAGTGCGCGCGTCAACACCCTGTGCGACGGTCTTGAGCAGCGCGCCGCTGCCGCCGGTGTACCGCTGCTGACCCATCGTGTCGGTGGCATGTTCGGCATCTTCTTTACCGAGCAGAGCGCGGTCAACGACTTCGCGGCCGCCACCGGCTGTGATATCGAACGTTTCAGGGCCTTTTTCACGGCCATGCTGGATCGCGGGGTTTACATGGCGCCCTCGCCCTTTGAGGCCGGTTTCATGTCCAGTGCCCATGAAGAAGAGGACATCAACGCAACGCTTGAGGCCGCCGAAGCCGTCTTTGCCACCATGACCTGATGCCCGGCGCCCACTGGGCGCCATATTACGCCCACCGGTCGTTTCGGCGGGCGACTTCCCCTTACTGATCCGGAGTGAGCACCTTGAGTCAGTCACTGATCAGCGCGCTGAGAAGCGGCCGGTTTTTCAATCATGATGTGTCGAATCTGCAGGTTCATGAGACCCACATCTCCTGGGTCATTCTGACCGGCGATTACGCCTACAAGATCAAGAAACCGCTGGATTTCGGGTTTCTTGATTTTTCAACGCTGGAACGGCGCAAGCGTTTCTGTGAAGACGAGATACGTCTCAATCGCCGATTGGCCGGCGATCTCTACGAGCGGGTCGTACCCATCAGCGGCACGTTTGAGGCGCCCGTACTCGACGGTGAGGGTGAACCGTTTGAATACGCCGTGTGCATGCGCCAGTTCGACAATGCCGGGCTTTTCTCGACACTGCAGGCCAGCAATGAGCTGACCCGCACGATGATGGATGACATGGTGGACCAGCTGGTCGACTTTCATCAGCGCGCCGAACGGGTTTCGCCGGACAGTGCCTTCGGGACACCGGAGGCCGCCTATGCACCGGTGGTGCAGAATTTCGATCAGATCCGGCCGCTGCTGGACGATGAGCAGGACATTCGTCGCCTTGATGAGCTGGCTCAGCGTGCCGAAGAGCTTTATACCCGTCTGGCACCGGTGCTGGCCCAGCGTCAGCGCGACGGTTTCGTGCGTGAAACCCATGGTGACGTTCATCTGGCCAATGTGGTGCAGCACGAAGGCCGGGCGCTGATCTTTGACTGCATCGAGTTCAACGATGACCTGCGCTATAACGATGTCTGCTGCGAGCTGGCCTTTTTGCTGATGGACCTTGAGGCGCGCGGTGAGCAGGCCTTGTCCAGTCATGTGCTCAACCGCTATCTCGAAGGCAGCGGGGATCATGAGCTGGTCCGCCTGCTGCCCTGGTACAAGGCCTATCGCGCCATGGTGCGGGCCAAGGTGGCGCTCTTTCGACTGCAGCAGCCGGATCTGCATCCGGCAGACCGGGACGCAGCGCTGTCGGACTATCGCAGCTACATCGCGCTGGCCGAGCGCTACAGCGAGATCGACATTCCCTGGCTTTTGATCAGCGTGGGTGTCTCGGGCAGCGGCAAGAGCCGGTTTACCGAGCAGGTCGTGCGTTCACTGGGGGCCATACGTCTTCGCTCCGATGTCGAGCGCAAGCGCCTTTGTGAGCTGGCCTTCGATGCCGACTCGGCTTCCAGCGTGGCGGGCGGCATCTACAGCGACGACATGACCCGCCAGACCTATGAGCGGCTGGCGAGCTTGAGCGGCACGCTGATGGAGGCCGGTTATCCGGTCTGTATCGATGCCACGTCGCTCAAGCGCGCGCAGCGTGACCGGTTGCGACATGAAGCAGAAAAGCGGGGGCTGGCGGCGCTGTTGATCAGCTTTGAGGCTGATGATGCCACACTGCGTGATCGTCTCAGGCGACGTCGGGACAAGCGTGGTGAGGTATCAGAGGCAGGTATTGAGGTGCTGGATCACCAGCTCTCCTCGCGTGACGCCTTTGGCGAGGATGAGCTGGCGTATCTGATTCATCTGGATACCACGGCCGAGGATGCCAATCTGACGCTGGTATCGCTGATCAAGGAGCGATTGCGTCTGAACTGACCTGCCCGCGGATCAGGCCGTGTCCCGGCGCGTCCGGGGCGCGGCCACAACGGCCGTGGGCTGCTGGCGCAGCAGGTTCAGTGCCTGTGCCCGGTTTCTCACCTTGAGCTTTCGAAACACATGGTACAGGTGCGACTTGACCGTGTGCTCGCTGATGGAAAGGCGATCGGCGATATCCAGGTTGCTGGCCCCGCTGTCCAGCAGCCCCAGAATTTCCTGTTCACGCGGTGTCAGGCTTGCCAGTGGCAGCTGCTCGTCATGCTGGCGATGCCAGTAAGCGCACAGCAGACGCTCCATCAGCGGGCGTGACAGCCACATCTCGCCTTCAAACAGTCTGCGAATGCCCTTGCTGATCAGCTCAAGGGAATCCCCTCGATAAAAGATACCGTGCAGCGGCATGCGCATCATCAATGCGACCGCGCGGTCTTCGTCGCTCATGTTGAAGGCCGTGAAGATGGCATCGTCGTACTGACCCAGCTGCTGGGTCCATTCACGCAGTACGGATTCTTCCAGATGATCATCATCAAGCAGCGCCACGACCCGGCACTGTCTCAGGTGCTCGGGCAGTTCAGGTGGTTCATCGGTTGGCAGCTGCTGCACATGGCATCCCAGTTGTTTGCGGAGATAGTCCAGAAACAGCTCATTCTGGGGGCTGCTTTTGGTCACCATGATCAGTGCTGTATTCGTCACATCCATGAAAGTGGCCCTGGTAAAGAGTATGAAGGCCTTCAGCTACCCGAGCGCGATCAGAATAGGGGGAGGTACCGCCATCCGGCGCATCGGACGGGTACCCTTCACGCCAAGTAAGGTTAAGTAAAAAAATATACAAAACAACTACTTAAAAGCACTTAAGGTTCAGAGCTGATTAAGCTCTTACGACTAACGTACTAAGTCGATCTACAAGAACGCGATATCGGTTCGGGTGATCGTACCGATAGTCGTACGCGACCGGGGTACTGAAGATGACCCCGATTATAAGTCGATCGATTTTTGAATGAGAGCAGTCAAAACGTGCATCTACATCAAATGGCGCATTGTGCACAGGAAATTGCGTTAGAGGATGTATTTGAAACGTATTGATCACAGCGCCGTAACAAAATAAAGGAGCGCTTGATGCGTTTTGTCGAGAGATTGTTGCTGGAAAATCAGGCCTGGTCCGATGAAATCAAAAACCGCGATCCGAGCATGTTCGATCGCTTGAGAACCGGACAATCCCCCGAAGTACTCTGGATCGGCTGCTCGGATAGCCGTGTGCCCGCGGAACAGCTCTGTAATACATCACCGGGGGAAATGTTTATTCATCGTAACGTTGCCAATCGGGTCTGTATTCATGAAACAGGGTTCATGAGCGTACTTGAATATGCCGTGGCTGTATTAAAGGTCAATCATATTGTGGTCTGTGGGCATCATTGTTGCGGTGGTGTCAGAGCGGCAATGACAGATGAAAATACCGGGCTTTCTCATCTTGATGAGCATCTGGAGGCCATCCGAAACGTCAGAAGAATGAATACTGATGAACTGGAGAGAATTGCGGATGATGCCGAGCGCCTTGATCGACTGGTGGAACTCAATGTGGCCGATCAAATTGAAACACTCAGCAATCTGCCCCTGATTCAGGAGCACTGGTCACGTCATCAGCGTCCCACGATTCACGGCATGGTCTATGCCCTGGAAACAGGCAGGCTGCGTGAAATTCAGCGCTGGGAAGGGAATCGTCATGCCCCGGCACTGGCGGCCGCCGTATAGGCATTCGGTGATGTCATCATTCATATCGAGAGACAGATAACATGACCAGAGCGCTTTCATTGAAGACGTTGCCCCAGGACCTGCCTGCCGGCGTCGTGGTCTTTCTGGTAGCCATTCCCCTGTGTCTGGGGATTTCACTGGCCTCCGGTGCGCCGCCCCTTTCCGGTCTGATTGCCGGTATCGTCGGCGGTATTGTCGTGTCGCTTTTCAGTGGCTCCTCCCTGAGTGTTTCCGGCCCTGCTGCCGGCCTGACCGTGATCGTGCTGGGCGCTGTCGAACAGATCGGACTGAGCGGACTTTTCATGGCCACGGTGCTGGCCGGTGCAATGCAGCTGGTGTTCGGCTTTTTGAGGCTGGGCAAGATCGGCGCCTTCGTACCTTCGGCCGTCATCAAGGGCATGCTGGCTGCCATCGGGCTGATTCTGATCCTTAACCAGATTCCGCTGGCGCTGGGGCTTTCGCAGGACAGCGACGCCTCTTTGCTGGATATCGAGGCATTGATGAAAGGCCTGTCACCGGTCGCCCTGGTGATCGCCGCGGTGACGCTGGCCATCCTGATCAGCTGGGAGCAGCCTTTCATGCCGGCGGCGATCAAGCGCTTCCCGGGGCCGCTGATGGCGGTTCTGGTCGCCATCGCGATGGATCGGCTGGCGCTGTCGGCAGGCTGGCCCGGCGCCCTGGATGCCGGACAGCGCATTTCCCTGCCCGGGCTGGGCGGACCGGGTGATTTCATCGGCCAGCTGCAGCTGCCGGTATTGAATGCGTTGCTGGAACCGCAGGTCTACATGACAGCCGTGACGCTGGCACTGGTGGCAAGTCTTGAAACCCTGTTGAGTCTTGAGGCCGTGGACAAGATCGATCCGCTCAAGCGGCACTCACCGCCGCATCGCGAGCTCAAGGCGCAGGGCATCGGGAACATGGTCAGTGGACTGGTCGGGGGGCTGCCGATTACGGCCGTCATCGTGCGCAGTTCGGCCAACGTGCAGGCCGGCGGCCGCACGCGGCTGGCCAGTTTTGTACACGGCATACTCCTTTTGTGCAGCGTGGCGTTTGTTGCCAGCGCGCTGGAGTTCATACCGCTGGCGTGTCTGGCGGCCGTACTGATCCATACCGGTTACAAGCTTGCGCGGCCGGCCACGATCCTTGCGCACTATCATCAGGGCTGGCAGCGCTTTGTGCCCTTTGCCGTGACGGTCATTGCGATCATGGTCACCAATCTGCTGCAGGGCGTCATTATCGGCTTTCTGTGTGGGCTCTATTTTCTGGTGCGTGCCAACTATCACTCGTCGGTGTCATTTACGCGCCACGACCGGTATGCCCTGCTGCGCTTTCACACCGATGTCTCCTTTCTCAACCGGGACAAGGTGCGTTACTACCTGGATGAGATAGCCGACGGGAGCCATCTGATCATTGATGCCCGCGAGGCAGGATTCATCGATCCCGATATTCAGGAAGATATCGATAATTTTGTCTACTCGTCACACGAGCGCGATATCGTGGTCGAACTCAAGCAGGTCAACGGCATGACGGCCAGCTATCCCGCCCTGCGGAACTCATCGTCAGACAGGGACAGGGAGGCGATACCCATCGCCGAACCGGGCCGGGCATAGCGTCTGATCGGGCATTGATGGACCAACATGAAAAGGGCGCCTGTGGGACTCATGTCCGCAGGCGCCCTTTCATGTGTCATGACATGGTGCTGGCACCATGATCGTTGTCAGGCGTTCGACGAGGTATTGCGGGATGCCGGTGGCAGGGGCGCACCGCCCAGATTCTGGCGCACCCAGTTCATGGCCTGAATGCGATTGCGCACCTTGAGCTTGCGAAAGATGTTGTAAAGATGCGACTTGACCGTATGTTCGCTGACAAAAAGCTGCCCTGCGATTTCGGTATTGGACGCCCCGGTGCCCAGCAGTCGCAGGATCTCGAGTTCGCGATGCGTCAGGCCATTGGCCGGACGGAAGGCGTTGATCTGCTGGCGACGATAAAAACGGATCAGACGCGTCATCAGGTTGCGTGACATCCACAGTTCCTGATTGATCAGCTTGGCAATACCCTTGCAGATCAGGGCCAGCGAGTCGCGCCGGTAAAAAACACCCTGAAGGCGAAAGGTGGTGGCCAGATTGACGGCCTGATTTTCATCAGCAAGGTTAAAGGCCGCCAGCGTCAGACTGGCACTGTCACTGGCAGCACTTTCTTCCCAGTGATACATGTCCTTTTCATCGACATGATCGGCATCAAGCAGTACAACACGCTGTATATCATCTTCTGCCGGTACGGCATCACGCGGCGCAAGCGTTGCCACGTCACAGCCAATCCTGTCCCGCACGTACTGCATGAACAGCTCGCTTTGCGGGTTGATTTCGGTAACCAGCAGTACGATTACCTTCTTTTCACTATCCACGTCATTATCCACGGTGCCCCCTTGATGCCCGTTCATCAGCTCATGTTGTGACAGCCAACGACGAGGCTTTGCTCAAGCTTACTCTGAAACGGCGTCTGGAGCATCGCTCGGGCAGGCGTTGTTTTGACAGTCAATTCGTTAATTCAAATTACGCTATTTGTAACACGTCAGGCATGCCTGGGTCGGCAGATCCACAACAATATGTTCCAGTGCGATGATGTGGCGCTTTAAAATGGGGTCATCAATTACACTATGGGATCATGCCTTATGTCTGCTACACGCTCTCTCGTTGTCGCCAGCAACAATGCCGGCAAGCTGCGGGAGTTCCGCGAGCTGCTGGAGCCATTGGCGTGGCAGGTCTCTGCGCAGGCCGATCATGGTATATCGGCCGCAGAAGAGACCGGCTTGACCTTTGTCGAAAATGCGTTGCTCAAGGCCCGTGCTGCCTGTCAGGGCAGCGGCCTGCCGGCACTGGCCGATGACTCGGGTCTTGCCGTGACGGCACTGGGCGGTGCGCCGGGTATTTATTCCGCGCGCTACAGCGGCGCCCATGGCAATGATCGTGCCAACAATGCCGCGCTGCTCGAGGCACTTGCCGATGTGCCCGAGGGCCAGCGTGGCGCGCAATACCACTGCGTGCTTGTCTATATGCGCCATCCCGAGGATCCGGTGCCCATTATCGTGCAGGGCAGCTGGCCGGGAGAAATCCTTTCCCTGCCACGCGGCGAAAGCGGTTTTGGCTATGATCCGCTGTTCTGGGTGCCGGAGCAGGGCATGAGCGTGGCCGAACTCTCCCCCGAGCTTAAAAACCGGATCAGCCATCGCGGTCGTGCGCTGACGGCCCTGCTTGAGCAGCTGGGGCGCTGATGCTGTCACTGCCGCCGCTGGCGCTATATATCCATGTCCCATGGTGCGTGCGCAAGTGCCCCTACTGCGACTTCAATTCCCATACGCTGTTGGGCGCCCTGCCTGAAGCGGCCTATATCGATGCGTTGCTGGCCGATCTCGACGCCGAGCTGATCGATGTTCAGGGGCGGACACTGACGTCGATTTTCATTGGCGGCGGCACGCCGAGTCTGGTCAGTGGCGCCGGCTATCAAAGGCTGCTTACCGGTATTGGCTCACGCATGACGCTGGCAGCGGATATCGAGATTACCCTGGAAGCCAACCCGGGTACCTTCGAGCGCGAGCGCTTTGCCGACTTTCGCCGCGCCGGCATCAACCGGCTCTCGGTGGGCGTGCAGAGCTTTGATAACGACGCACTGGCCCGACTGGGGCGCATCCATGATGGCGACGAGGCTGTGCGGGCCATTGCTACCGCACGCGAGGTCGGGTTTGACGAGATCAATATCGATCTGATGCATGGTCTGCCCGGTCAGACCATGGCCACGGCGCTGGCAGATATCGACCAGGCGCTGGCGCTGGCGCCCACACATCTGTCCTGGTATCAGCTCACGCTTGAGCCCAATACGGCCTTCTATTCGCGCCCGCCCGAGCTGCCCGAAGAGGATGTGCTGGCCGATATCCAGGACGCCGGTCAGGCACGTCTGGAGGCGGCGGGCTTTCAGCGTTACGAGATTTCGGCGTGGTCGCGTCCGGGCCATGAGGCGCGACACAACCTGAACTACTGGCGCTTTGGCGATTATCTGGGGATCGGAGCCGGTGCGCATGGCAAGATATCCCGACCGGGTACGCAGGGGCTGGAGATCGAGCGGCGCTGGAAGACACGCCAGCCCGAGACCTATCTTGCCCGCCATCACGACCCTCGCGGCTTTGTAGCCGGCAGCCGTGTATTATCGCGCGATGAAAGGGGCCTTGAATTTCTGATGAACGCCCTGCGGCTCAGTGACGGCGTACCCCGGCAGCTCTGGCAGCAGCATACCGGGCTCGACGAGTCGCGTCTGGACGCTCACACTAGAGCGGCCATCGCACGCGAGCTGCTGTATGAGACGCACGCACGGATTCAGGCAACCCCGCTGGGACTGCGGTTTCTCAACGATTTGCTGGCGTTGTGTGATGATTCGGTTCTGGCCCGCTCATGACGGGTCGCATGGCAGGGCAGCGACGGCCCTGCAGGTTCAGAAAGGTCGGGGAGAGCCCCGAACGGTATTCACAGGAGAGCAGGACGTGAAGAAAAGCATCTGGCTGGCGGCGCCGCTGGCAGTAGTCATGGCCGCCACGGGCTGTACCACTACCAATCCCTATACCAATGAGCAGCAGACCTCGAGTCTGGCCAAGGGCGCCGGCATCGGCGCGCTGGTCGGCGGCGTGGCCGGTGCGACCAAAAGTGGCAATCATCGCCTCGACAAGACCCTGATCGGGGCTGCCGTGGGCGCGGCTGCCGGTGGCGGTGTCGGCTACTACATGGACGCTCAGGAAGCCAAGCTGCGTCAGGAAATGCAGGGTACGGGCGTGAGCGTCAATCGCGTCGGCGATCAGATTCAGCTCAACATGCCCAGTGCCATCACCTTCGGCAGTGATTCCAGCGAGCTTTCCTCGCAGATCCATGGGCCGCTGGATGGTGTGATCAAGGTACTCGGCGAATACCCCGACACGCTGGTCAACATTGCCGGCTACACCGATTCCACCGGTGCGGCGGCCTACAATCAGCGTCTGTCCGAGCTGCGCGCCCAGGCGGTGGGCAACTATCTTGCCCGCGGCGGGGTCAACTTCAACCGCCTGATCATGCAGGGCTACGGGGCCAGCAACTACGTGGCCAGCAACGACACGCCCGAAGGTCGCGCGCAGAACCGTCGCGTCACGGTCACGCTGGTGCCCAACGGCAACCGCTGAGCCCGGCGCTCCGGCAGATCTCTGGCCGGTGTGATATCGCCGCAGTCTTGTGACTGCGGCGATTTTCTTTCAAGGAGGGAGCGTGCTTTCCTATCAACATGCGTGGCATGCCGGCAACTTTGCTGACGTGCACAAGCATCTGGCCCAGTTTGCGCTGATCGAGCGGCTCATGCAGAAGGGCTCGGCCCTGAGTCTGGTCGATACCCACGCCGGACGGGGCCACTACCCGCTGTCGGCCCCCGAGACGGCAAAACTTGGCGAGTACCGTGACGGTGTTCTGCCGCTGTGGCAGGCGAGGGCGCAGCAGGCGGGCCTGCTTGGGCGCTGGTGTGACGCGCTGGCCACACTTCAGGATGACCCTGATACGCTGTCGCGCTATCCGGGGTCGCCCTGGTGGTTTGCCCGCGCCATGCGTGCCAACGATCGCCTGACCCTTTATGAACTGCATCCCGGTGAGCATCGTCATCTTGAAGACGCCACGCTTGAGACTCCCCATATCCGGCGGCTCAAGCGTGACGGCCTCAGCGGGCTGGTGCATCAGCTGCCGGTGCGTACCCCCCGGCTGTGCGTGCTGATTGATCCGTCCTATGAGGTAAAGGACGAATACGGGATGGTCGCCTCGACGCTGTCACAGGTCGTGCGTCAGATGCGCCACGCCATCGTGCTGATCTGGTATCCGCTGCTGGGTGATGCCCGTCACCAGCGCCTGCTGGACGGTATCAGAGAGCATGGGGTTGCCAAGGTGTGGCGCAGTGAACTGACCCACCACGACCCTGCCGGCGAACGCGGCCTTTACGGCTCGGGGCTTTTGCTGCTCAATCCGCCCTGGCAGCTGGACACGCAGCTGGATGAGGCGTTCAGTGCGCTGGCGGCACTGTATGGTGACCAGGCCTCCCACACCAGTGACTGGTGGATGTCCGAGCAGCCCTGATCAGGTTGTGAATACAGCCATCAGGTCCTGACAATCGGATGCTGATGATAAAAAAGGCCCGCCATCATGGCGGGCCTTTCGTGCTGCAGACAGATCAGCGTCTCAGGGCGACCCGGTCGGCGTTGCGCGTGCCTGCGAGCGGTGAGAGGTGGCATCGGCAGTCATGGCCAGCTGCTCCTGGCGTGCAATCTCGGCGGCAATCTGCTCGCCCACGCTCTCCCAGCCCTGCGACAGGGTGCGCACCAGCGCCGGGTAGCCATCGTCTTCCAGCGCGCGCTCGATATCAAAGTGCTGCTGAGCCAGCAGGTTGCCACCGGCATCGCGCAGCTGATACTGCCCGGCCAGCACCGCCATGCCGTCGTAGCGACCCTGAAACTGTGACAGCGTGACCCGCACACCGGTATCGGCGCGATCACCGGCCAGGGTTTCGCCCAGCACGCGATGATCATTGAGTTGATCCCGCAGCGTGCGCTGCAGGCTGCGGGTGAGCTGGGCACTCAGGCTGTCGGCCCACAGATTGGCCTGTGCCTCGTTTACTTCGATATCGCTGGTCTGATAGACCACGCCCTGGCCGTCGAGATAGTCCGCCAGCCGCACCGACGAGACCGCCACCGTCGGCGCGCTCTCCGGCAGGGACACCCCTGGCTCGGCAGGCTTTTGATCGGCCACTGGCAGGGTGTAGCGGTGAAACTCGGTAGCCTGACCGGCACAGCCGGCCAGTGCTGCCACCGCGACCAGTGCAGCGCTTCGAAGTGAGGCGTTGAGAAATGGCATCATCATGGACGGGCCCTCGGTTGCGGATCCTGAATCTCGCCGCGATTGAATATCAGCGAATTGGGTTTCTCGCTGATGGTGCGCGCCGCCGGCTGCAGCGAGCGCATCAGCTGCTCGAGACTTTTCAGTGTCGAGGTCAGCTCGCCGTAGGCCGGAGCCTCGCTCGAGTAGCTCGACAGGGTCTGCTCGATGCTGCGAAGCGTGCGCTGTACATCGCTGGGCAGGCCACGGGTGCTCTCATCGTTGAGCACTTCATTGATGCTGCTGGCGGTTTCGTTGAGTTCGTTGATCAACGACTCGGAGCTGGCCAGCGTGGCATCCAGACGATCCAGCGACGACTCCACCGGCAGGTTGTTGAGCTTGTCGAGCAGCCCGGTCACCTTCTGTTCGATCTGGGCGAAGCTGCCCGGCTCGCTAGGGAACACGACCACGCCGTTGTATTCCTTGATGGTTCGCTCGGGCGGCTCGTCAACAAAGTTGGTATCCACAAAGAGCGCGCCGGTAAAGAGGTTGCCGGTCTTGAGCGAAGCGCGCAGGCCGTTGTCGAACATGGTATTGATGCGCGCCCGCCAGTCCTTGAGCGACTCCTCGTCCACCCTTGCCTGCATCCGCTGCGGCTCGATGCGAATCAGTACCGGGATACGGAAACCCTCGACCTGGTTTTCCTGCAGCAGATCGATGCGGTAGGGCACGGTATCCACGGTGCCGATGCGTACACCGCGATACTCGACCGGAGCGCCGCGGTAGAGCCCGCGCACGGTGTCATCGATCATCACCACATAGCGCAGGTAGTGGCTGAAGCTGCCCTGCAGGGCGTTTTCCTCATCGCTGTAGAGCGAGAAGACCAGATCGCTGTTGTTGCCGATCGGCTCGCCCGGTGGGATGTCCTCCGGCACACCAAAGGTGACGCCACCGCTGACCAGTGACTCCAGCGAGCCCAGCCCCAGCGAGAAGCCCTCGGACGTCAGATCGAAATTGATCCCCGAGGCCAGCCAGAAGCGGGTGTTGCTGGTCACCAGATCTTCATAGGGCGCCTGAATGAAGAGCTGGTAGTGCACCACCCGGTCTTCGGTATCGAACTCGAGATTTTCGACCCGGCCGACGGTGAAGCCCTGGAACAGCACCGGGTCGCCGACGTTGAGCGAGCCGGCGGCAGCGCTGGTCAGATGCAACCGCAGTCCCTTGGCATCCGGCGGGGCCACCGGCGGCTGCTCGAGCATTTCGAAGCTGTCCTGTGCGTTGTCCGAACTGCCCGGCTGCAGCTGGATATAGGCGCCTGACAGCACGGTATTGAGACCGCTGATGCCCTCGCGTCCGATGCGCGGCTTGACCACCCAGAAGCGGGTGTCCTCGTTGAGCAGCCGGTCGGTGCCCGGGTTCATGCGCGCCTTGATCACGGCATGCGAGGTGTCTTCCGACAGCGATACCGAAGTAACCTCACCCACATCCACGTTGCGCGCCTTGATCATGGTATTGCCGGCATCGATGCCTTCGGCATTGTTCATGATCAGCGTGATCTCCGGCCCGCGCGAGGCAAGCGTGTGATAGAGCATCCAGCCACCGATCAGCAGCGCGATCAGCGGGATCAGCCAGACCGGGGAGATATGTCGATGCTTCTTTCGTTGCGCGGTGGTCTCGGTCTCGCTCATTGACCCGTTTCCTGTGCTTTCCCTGCAACCACCGGCTGAGGGGATGGTATGGAGGTGTAGTTGTTATCGAGATCGGCATGATCAGCAGCGTCCCAGATCAGACGGGGATCAAAGCTCATCGCGGCGACCATGGTCAGTATCACGACACCGCCGAAGGCGATGATGCCGGGCTCGGCGGAGACGTGCATCAACACGCCCAGCTGCACCAGTGCCGCCAGCAGGGCGACCACGAAGACATCGATCATCGACCAGCGGCCAATGAACTCGGTCACCCGGTACAGGGTCATGCGCACTTCGGGACGCCAGGGCTGCGGCCGGCCGACCTTGAGACACAGCCAGAAAAGCGCCATCAGCTTGGCCACCGGAATCACGACACTGGCCAGAAAGATGATGGCGGCAATGGGATAGTCACCATGATCGAGCAGCAGCAGTACGCCACCGATAACCGTCTGGGTGGTCGTATCGTTGAGACTCGAGACGGTCATGATCGGCAGCACCATGGCCGGAATGTAGAGCAATGCGGAGACCAGCAGCAACGCCAGCGTCTTTTGCACGCTGTGGCGGCGACGCATGTGCAGTTTCTCTCCGCAGCGGCGGCAGTAACACGGCTGATGATGCAGATAGTCATTGACCGTGCCGCAGACCGTACATCCCACAATCTTCTGGCTCTGCGCGGTGCGGCCTGCCCGTGTGTGGGCCGGCGGCGTGGGCTCCGGTGCCATGAGATTCCAGAGCCAGTCGCGATCCACGCTGCGCGAAATCAAAAGCATCAGCACCACAAAAAGGCAAAAGGCCCAGAAGGAGACGCCAAACCCAATGCTGGCCAGCGACAGGATCTTGACCAGGCTGACCAGCACGCCGATCAAAAACACATCGGCCATCATCCAGTGCTCGATATGGCGCAGGGTACGCAGCATCAGCATGCCGCGGGGTGGCCGATGACCCAGCAAAAACGCGGCATGGATCACGATCACCATGCCCAGATAGAGCATCGGCAACAGCAGCAGCACCATCCACAGCACGATGGCCAGCACGGTGTAATTGCCGGTCGAGAGGATGGCCATGGCATCGGTCAGGCTGATGGCGCGCTCGATGCCGCGGGCGGAAAAGGAGATAAACGGAAAGGCAAGCGAAGTAATCAGCGCCACTACCGCCGCGATGGCCAGCGCCAGCGCCTGCTGGGCAGGCGCGCGCTTTCGTACCATCAGCTCATGCTGACAGCGCGGGCAGCGCGCACTTTCCGAGCACGCCAGCGGCGGCACGGTACTGACCAGATCGCATTCATGACAGACCCGAAGCAGCGGTGAAGGCACAGATGGCGTGGTGATGGTTCTCTCCGAATTCTATCCGGGGCATGCTGCCCGAAACGATAGTGTGGCAAATATCGGCCATGACAGGAGGGTCATGAAGTATTAATACCCGGAAAATGTCGTCTGTCATGGCCCGCAGGCATGATCACGGCGCCCTTGGCCTGTCAGGCATCGGGTCTGTCGAGCGCTATAAACATTCAGCAGGGTATGTAAATAGCATCGACGGCCAGTCACGGCAAGCCGTCATGGGCGGTGAACCTCATGGTCTGGGATTGTCCGTGGCCGCCGGCTGATGCCAGAGCCGGTAATACGCCCCGTCCGGGTTTTCAAGCAGCCTCTGCGGCGCGCCGCGCTCAACGAGATGCCCGGCCTGCATCACCACGACCTCATCGGCGCCGGCAATGGTGGAGAGCCGATGGGCAACCACGATCATCGTCACCCGCCCCTTGAGCGAAGCCAGCGCCCGATTGAGACGCGATTCGGTCAGGCTATCCACGCTGGCGGTGGCTTCATCAAGCAGCAGAATGCGCGGCTGGCGCAGCAGGGCCCGGGCCAGTGCCAGCAGTTGACGCTCGCCGGTAGACAGCGTCAGCCCCCGCTCGCCCAGCGGCGTCTCGAGTCCGTCGGGCAGACGATCGATCAGCTCACGCAGCTGGGCTTCATCAATGGCGCGGGCGATGGCGGCGTCATCGGCCTCGATGCCCATCAACAGATTGTCCCGCAGCGTGGTCGAGCGAATGAAGGGCTCCTGCGGCACGCTGGCCATCACTGCATTGATGACTGACGGGGCCAGGGTCTCGATGCGCCGGCCATCGAGCAGCAGGCTGCCCCTGGTGATCGGCTGCAGACCGCCGAGCAGGTCCAGCAGCGTGGACTTGCCGCTGCCCGTGGGGCCAACCAGACCAATGAATTGGCCTTCCCTGATCTCGAGCGTAATGTCATTGAGCGTATTGTCGTCAGCGCCGTGATGGCGAAAATCCACCGCCTGGAGCCGGTAGTCGGCGCAGTGGATCGGCTGCGTATCGTCGCCGCTGTGCGCCTGCGGACGATCCAGCAGTGACAGCAGCCGCGTGCCGGCCACGCCTGCCTGCTGAAAGATGTTAAAGCGCTGGGTGATCTCGATCAGCGGCTCACTGACGCGCCCCAGCCAGGTCACGAAGGCATAGAGCACGCCGATTTCGGCACCGCCCACCAGCGCATCGGCGCCATAGCCGATCAACAGCGCGGCCAGAATGATGACGCCCACCAGATCCAGCGCCGAGCGTAAAAGCAGCGCAGAGATACGGATGGTATGCAGCCGGGCGTGATACTGCGCCACGTTGAGATCGTGATAGCGCTGTCGAAAGCGTTCGGTCTGATTGAAGGCCTGCAGCACACTCATGCCGCCGATTGCCTCATTGATGCGCGCATTCTGACCAGCGCGCAGGCGGCGTACTTCCATGGCGGCCGGCCCGCTGGCGCGCTGATAGCCCCAGATGACCACGGCCGCCACGGGGATCAGGGTCGCGGCAATCAGCATCAGCTTGAGATCCATCAGCGCCATGGCGAGAAGAATACCGATCAACAGCATCAGGTTCTGCAGCACCGTGGCCAGAAACTCGACGTAAAGCTCGCGCAGATCATCGGTATCGTTGGTCACCCGCGCCACCATTTCGCCAGTGGGGGTGGCGTCATGGACGTGCTGGGGCAGGCGCATGACGTGGCGAAAGATACGCTTTCGCAGCGCGTGCACGGCGTCCAGCGCAATACGGGCAAAGTAGAGTGTCTGTAGATAGCGGCCCAGCGCGGCAAGTCCCTGACTGCCGACATAGAGCACCAGCAGGATGACCAGCGGCTCGGGGCGCAGATCCCGCGGGACCAGATAGGCATCGATGTAGTGCTTGGTCAGCCAGGGGCCGAGTACATCCATGGCGGTGGCGGTCATGAGCAGCGCCAGTGCCAGGACCAGGCGGCGGCGATCGCGCAGGAGCGGGCGCAGCATCAGCGCAAGCAGGCGACGATTGATCATGACGAAGCCTCCTCACCGCGACCGTTACTGCAACCCTGCTGCTCCTGCCACAGGCGGGCATAGTGGCCACCGCGGGCCAGCAGCGCTTCATGCCTGCCCTGCTCGACCGGCCGGCCCTGATCCAGTACCACGATATGATCGGCGTGGCGCACCGCCGACAGCCGGTGGCTGACGATCAGACAGGTGCGCTCGCGCTCGGCCTCCAGCGTTTTTAAAAGGGCCTGCTCGGTGGTCTGATCCACCGCCGAGAGCGTGTCATCGAGCAGCAGAATGGGCGCCGGGGAGAGCAGGGCACGCGCCAGTGCTACCCGCTGGCGCTGGCCGCCGGAGAGCGTGACGCCGCGCTCGCCGATGCGGGTATCCAGCCCTTCGGGCAGACGCTCCAGATCCGGACCAAAGGCCGCCGCGGTCAGCGCCGTGCGGATCGCCTCGTCACTGGCGTCGGGTACACCCAGCGCCACGTTTTCACCCAGCGTGGCCGCAAAGAGATACGGATCCTGCGGCACGTAGGCATACATCGCACGCAGCGCGCCGAGCTGGTAGTCACTTAAAGGCTTTTCGCCCAGCGTTAGCGTGCCGTTTTCCAGCGGGTACTGGCGCAGCAGCAGGCGAATCAGGGTGGACTTGCCGCTGCCGGTGGCGCCGACAATGCCCACGGCCTGACCTGGCATAATGGTGAGGTGCAGATTCAACAGCGCCGGGGTGTTCGCCAGCGGATAGGTAAAGTCGTCAATGGCGATATGAAGGGCCGGGGAGGGCGCCATGGTCAGCACGCCTTCATCGCTGATGGTTTCACGCTCATGAAAAAATTCGGTCAGGCGTCGCGCCGCCGCCTCGCCGCGCTGAAGAATGTTGAGACACCAGCCGAGCGCGAACATCGGCCAGATCAGCTGCACCAGATACAGCGTAAAGCTGGTCAGCTCGCCCAGCGTGATCGCGCCGCCAAGATAGCGCCAGCTGCCGGCCACGATGGTGGCCAGTGTTGCACTGCCCAGCGCCAGGAAAACGACCGGGTCGTAGCGCGCCTCCATGCGCTGTACCTGATAGTTGGCGTGAGCATGCGCCTCGGCCCGTTGATCGAAATCGGCAATTTCGGCCTCGATCAGCGAATGCTGGCGCAACAGCCGCAGCCCGGCAATCGCCTCCTGGGTACGGTCATTGAGATCGGAAAAACGCGCCAGCGACTGGCCGAAATAACCCTGAACCCGGCTGGCGACGCGATAAAAGCCCCAGGCCATGAAGGGAAAGGGAATCAGCGCGATCAGCGCCAGCGGGGCGTCGATCACGATGATCATCATGGCCAGCACCAGTACCAGTGTCAGCGCGCCATCCACACTGGAGAGCACGCCTTCACCGGCGGCTACTTCCACGGCGTCAATGTCCTGGGTCGAGCGGGCCAGCAGATCGCCGCTGCGGCGCTGCTGAAAAAAACCCGGGTCCAGCCGGGTCAGCTTTTCATAGAAGCGATCGCGCAGGGCCACGCCCAGTTGATAGGAGGCGCCAAAGAGCAGCATGCGCCACAGATAGCGCAATACATACATGGCCAGCGCCACCGCCACCAGCACCGCCGTACTGCGCCAGAGCCCGGGCATGTCGATGCGCCCTTCGTTGAGAGCATCAATGATGCGCCCGGCCCACCAGGGCAGCGCCATGTTGAGAAGACCCACCGCCAGCAGCGCCATGATGGCCAGCAGATAGGCGCGGCGATGGGTCGCCAGAAAATCGAGAAGCAGTCGGCGTAGCGCCATGGGCGTCGGGTCGGATCAGGAAGGTGGATGGAATCTGAAGGATAAACGCCTTCAGTGTAACAAAAGGTCATGACCATCGGCGCCATGTCTTGCCTTCCCATCTCTCGATTCCCGTTGTTGTCACGCCTGGTGGGGATTACGCTATGGCGCTTTGAAGCGTGAGGACAGGATCGTGTCAACCACGATGAAAATTGCCTGGGCCAGTCTGCTGGTGGGCTTTGCCGTACTGGGACTCAAGACGCTGGCGTATGCCCTGACAGGGTCGGTGGCGCTGCTGTCGGACGCGCTGGAAAGCCTGGTCAATGTGGTCACGGCGGTGGCGGCCCTGATTGCCATTCGGGTGGCAGCCATGCCGGCCGATGACAACCACCCCTACGGCCACCACAAGGCGGAGTTTTTCAGTGCCGTGCTGGAAGGCGTGATGATCATCATCGCAGCGCTCCTGATCCTGCGCGAGGCCGTCACCGGGCTCATGGACCCGCAGCCGCTCGAACTGCCTGTCATAGGGATCGTCATCAGCCTGGTCGCCACCGTGATCAACGCTGTCTGGTCGCGGGTGCTGATCCGTGTCGGACGGCGCGAGCGCTCACCGGCGCTGGTCGCCGACGGTCGTCATCTCTTTACCGATGTCGTCACTTCGGGCGGCGTCATCATCGGCGTTTTGCTGGCCATGACGAGTGGCTGGTGGCTGCTGGACCCGCTGGTGGCCATTATCGTGGCCGTCAATATTCTCTGGTCCGGCGCCAAGGTGATTCGGGAATCCCTGAGCGGGCTGATGGATGAGGCCGTGCCGCCCGAAACGATGGCGCGGATTCACAGTGTGATTGCCGCCACCGGCGAAGGGGCCGTCGAGGCCCACGATGTCCGCACCCGCCACGCCGGACGGGCCACGTTTATCGATTTTCATCTCGTGGTGCCGGGTGATACCACGGTGTTTCACGCCCACGAGATCTGCGATCGCATCGAGGCGGGGCTGCGACAGGCGCTCGGGGAGGTGCGCATCACCATTCACGTCGAGCCCGAACACAAGGCCGAACCGGTCGCCGACATTGTGTTTGATTGAGCCGGCGTTTCTGGCTGCCCTGCTCCTTCAGGGCACGCGGGTCAGCCACGCCTCGTCCTGAAACTTCGATTCGGCCAGCGCCTGCGCAGCGGCCAGTTCCTCGGGGCGGACGTCATCAGGGGTGAGCGTAAAGCGCTCTCCAAAAGAGGCCGCCATGCGCTCGATAATGGCCTCGCGCGACAGGCCGGTCTGGCGTCGCAGCGGATCGACCCGCTTGCCGGCGCTGGCGATGCCCTTGTCGGAGAGCTTTTCCCGGCCAATGCGCAACACCTTCGTCAGGCGCTCGGCGTTGATGTCATAGGCCATGGTGACGTGATGCAGCACCGCGCCGTTCAGGCGCTTTTGCGCAGCACCGGCGATCTTGCCGCCTTCCGAGGTAATGTCGTTGATGGGCACATACCAGGCATGAATGCCCATGTCGCCCAGCGCCTGAATCACCCAGTCGTCGAGAAAGGCGTAGCTTTCGACAAATGACAGCCCCTCGACCAGCGTCTCCGGCACGATCAGCGACCAGGTAATGGTGTTGCCCGGCTCCACGAACATCGCGCCGCCGCCGCTGATGCGCCGCACAACCTCGATGTCGAGATCACGGGCGGCGTCCAGATCGATCTCGTTGGACAGCGACTGAAAGCTGCCGATGATCACGGCCGGGCGGTCCCACTCCCAGACCCGCAGCGTCGGGCCGCGCCGGCCTTCGGCGACCTCGCGGGTCAGCACCTCATCAAGGGCCATGTGCAGGGCCGGGGGCTCCGGCGGGCGATGGATCAGGCCAAAACCGTGATCGCGCCAGTCCGAGCTTCTGGCCAGCGCCCGGCGGACTACGCTGGCTACTGCCGGGGCTGAAAGACCCACCATGACGGTGCCCTCCGGCAGGGCCTGACGCACCCGCTCGGTCAGTTCTTCGGCGCTGGCGGCAACGCTTGTACCCACCAGCGCCTGATTGATGGCATCGAGTGCCTCATCGGGTTCAAGAAAGAAATCGCCCGACAGGCGCACCGAGGCGAGTCGACCGCTGTCGGTGGTGATATCGGCCACCAGCAGCTTGCCGCCGGGGACCTTGTATTCGCCGTGGCGTGAGGCTTCGACCATAGTCTAAAATCCCGGTCCGGTTTAACGTTTCGGCAGTATAGCCGTTGGCGATCCACGGGCCGCTACCGGTGGATCCGATCCCCTGTTTCATATACGCGATGCCTCATGGCACGGCCCTTTTGGGCACGTGCGATGAGTATCGGCTTTTTTTAACGTGCGAGGCATCATGGTTCGTCATACCCATCCCCTGCTGGTGCTGCTGGCACTGGCGACCGGTGGCTTTGCCATCGGCACGACCGAGTTTGCCAGCATGAGCCTGCTGCCCTTTATCCAGCAGGACATGCAGATCAATGCGTCCACGGCCAGTCACATCATCAGTGCCTATGCGCTGGGCGTGGTCATCGGCGCGCCGGTGATTACCGTACTGGCCGCGCGTATCGATCGCAAATGGCTGCTTTTGATGCTCATGGGCCTGTTTGCGCTCGGCCACGTCCTGAGTGCGCTGGCGCAGAGCTATGGCTCGCTGATGGTGTTCCGGTTTCTCAGTGGCCTGCCACACGGCGCCTATTTCGGGCTGGCGGCGCTGATGGCCGCCTCGGTGGTCACCAGTGGCAAACGCACGCGTGCCATCGGCATGGTCATGCTGGGACTGACGGTGGCCACGATCGTTGGCGTACCGATGGCCACCTGGCTGGGCCATGCGGTGGGCTGGCGCTGGGGCTACTGGCTGGTCGCTGCCTTGGCACTGGCGACGATGGTCATGATTGCCCTGTTTGCGCCCAGAACGGGCGTGGCCAGCGAGCGCAGCGCCAAGGGCGAGCTGCGGGCGCTGAAAAACGGTGCCGTACTGCTGACGCTGGCCATCGGCGCCGTCGGTTTCGGCGGCATGTTCTCGGTCTATACCTATCTTACCTCGACGCTGGACAGCATCACGCAGATGACCTCTGCCACCATTCCGCTGGTGCTGGCCGTTTTCGGTCTGGGCATGACGATCGGCAATATCGTCGTACCGCGCTTTGCTGACCGCGCCCTGATGCCTACGGCCGGCGGACTTTTGATCTGGAGTGCGGTGGCGCTGGGAGCCTTTCCGCTGGTGGCGGGGAATGCGTGGCTGGTCACTATCGATGTGTTCTGTATCGGCATTGGCGGTGCGCTGGGCACCATTTTGCAGACCCGGCTGATGGACGTGGCCGGCGAGGCACAGAACATGGCGGCCGCGCTCAATCATGTGGCCTTCAACATGGCCAATGCGCTCGGCCCCTGGCTTGCCGGCCTGTCGCTTGCCATGGGCTTCGGCTTTCGCTCGACCGGGGTGGTGGGCTGTCTGCTGGCGCTGGGCGGTCTTGCGATCTGGATATTGGCACATCGTCAGGAACGGCGGTTGCAGGCGGCCTGAGACGCCGCAGGCGCCTTTCGTGTTTTAAAGGCGCAGCCGGCCTTCACTGATCACCACGGCCGTTCCGCCGACATGGAGGGCCGTGACCCTCTGTTCGGCTTTTTCGACCAGTACTCCAATGCGGCTGGGACGGCTCATCTCGATGCCCTGAGTGATCGTATACTCCAGTGTCCCGGTCTCGTGTGACTGCAGCGCCAGATAACCAGCCAGCGGTGCCGCGGCGCTGCCGGTGGCCGGGTCTTCTACCACCTGATCATTGATGCGAAGCTTGCGCGCCCGAACGGTGCTCGCACTCTCCTGAACGTACAGGTAGAGATTGGCGCCGTGTTCGGCTTTCAGTGCTGCCGGCAGCAGGGAAGGGTTGGCCTGAACGTCCCCCAGCGTATCAACGGATGACAGACCGATCAGGTGAAAGGGCGTGCCGCAGGAGGCGCCGACGACCGGGTCGTCGATGATACTCTCCGGTGACAGCCCCAGCAGGCTTGCTGCGGTCGCGCGCGTCAGCGTCGACGGCGCAATGCTCAGCGGTTGAGGGGTACTGAGCCAGGCGTGTTCGCCGTCAAAGCGAATGGGCACCTCGCCTGCCTTTTCACGCAGGATCAGCGGTGTCTGATCGTCATGCCAGCCGATCCTGCGCAACAGCCACGCCGCGCCGATGGTGGGATGACCCGCAAAGGGCAGCTCCTGGTGCGGGGTAAAAATGCGCAGATCGAAAATGCCCGGCATGGCGGTAGCGGTCATGAACACCGTCTCCGACAGATTGAACTCGCGGGCGATGCGCTGCATGACGCTGGTGCACAGCGCGCCGGCTTCAGGGAAGACGGCCAGGGGATTGCCCTGAAAGGGCGTGTCGGTAAAGACATCCAGCACAATGTAATCAAGAAAGGGTTCTCGCGGGTCGATCACACTATCAAGCGGCATAACGGCTCTCTTGTCTGGAATTGGGTCCACACCCCGGCATTATATTGATCCATGCCAACGATATGATGGCCGAGGTGCCGTGCAGGTCGCCACATTGTCCGCGGTGAAACCTACTTGCCGATACAGAAACTCCCGAAGATCTCGCCCAAAAGCTCATCGGCGGTGAACTCGCCGGTGATCTCACCCAGCGCGTCCTGAGCGGCGCGCAGGTCTTCCGCCAGCAGTTCGCCGGCGCCGGCACCGGCGAGCTGATCCGCGCCGTGGGTGAGCGCCTGACCGGCGCGGTCCAGCGCGTCAAGATGGCGCCGACGGGCAGAAAAACGCCCCTCGCTGGTGGACTGATAGCCCATGACAGCCTTCAGGTGCGCCTTTAAATGATCGATGCCGGCGCCGGTCGTGGCGGACAGGCGGATCACAGGCGGTGTGGTATCAAAATCGGGCTTATCCGTTTCCCCGCTTTCATCAATCTTGTTGCGCACCAGCGTCAGCCTGGACGGGTCGGGCAGGCGCTCAACGAATTCGGGCCAGATCGCCATCGGGTCGAGCGTGTCGCTCTCGCGGCTGTCGACCATCAGCAGCACCCGGTCGGCCTTTTCGATCTCTGCCCAGGCGCGTTGCACGCCGATTTTTTCGACCGCGTCCGGTGTGTCGCGAAGGCCGGCAGTGTCGATGATGTGCAGCGGCATGCCGTCAAGATGAATGTGCTCGCGCAGCACGTCACGAGTGGTGCCGGCGATGTCGGTGACGATTGCAGTCTCGCGTTCGGTCAGGGCATTCAGAAGACTCGATTTGCCGGCGTTGGGGCGCCCGGCAATGACCACGCTCATGCCCTCGCGCATGAGTGCCCCCTGGGCGGCGCTGGCACGCACCTCGGCCAGGCTTTCCCGAACGCCTGCGAGCATTTCGGCCACCCGGCCATCGCCGAGAAAGTCGATCTCTTCTTCGGGGAAGTCGATGGCGGCTTCCACAAAGATGCGCAGTTCAATGAGGCGCTGGACCAGCGCCTGTATGCGTACCGAGAATTCACCCTGCAGCGAGTGCAGGGCGTTTTCAGCCGCGGCACGGGAGCTGGCATCGATCAGATCAGCGATCGCCTCGGCCTGGGCAAGATCGAGCTTGTCGTTTAAAAAGGCGCGCTCGGAGAACTCGCCCGGGCGGGCCAGACGGGCGCCGAGTGCCACGGTGCGCTCTAAAAGCCAGTCCATGATGACCGGGCCGCCGTGGCCCTGCAGCTCCAGCACGTCCTCACCGGTAAAGGAGTTCGGCCCCGGAAACCAGAGCGCGATGCCTTCATCGAGCACCTGACCGTCAGCGCCCAGAAAGGGACCGTAGTGGGCCCGGCGCGGTTCGGGATCAAACCCGAGCATGGCGCGGGCGATGTCTGCGGTTCTGGCGCCGGACAGGCGAATGATGCCGACGCCGCCGCGACCGGGCGGGGTAGCCAGCGCACTGATGGTGTCCTGATCGAGCATGAGCGTTCCGAAAGGGTAAGAAGCCGGCAAGGGCGGCATGAATGATATGGCGCCGATTGTCAGCGCTGGGACCAAACGCTGCAAGCGTCGGTCGACGTGGTCGGTTGATGGATTCTGTTGATAGTCCCGCTGGTTGCTATAGTGGTTCGCAGACTATCAATATTGCCATGCCGGAGCACTTCAATGACCGACCAGTTCCACTTCTACGAGCCGCGCAAGGGCCACGGCCTGCCGCACGATCCCTTCAAGGCGATCATCGCACCGCGCCCGATCGGCTGGGTCTCCTCGCAGAGTGAGCAGGGCCGGCTCAACCTGGCGCCCTACAGCTTCTTCAACGCCTTCTGTGCGGCGCCGCCGATCATTGGCTTTGCCAGTTCCGGCTGGAAGGACAGCGTGGCCAACATCGAGGCCACCGGCGAGTTCTGCTGGCATCTGGCCACGCGTGCACTTGCCGAGAAAATGAACACCTCAAGCGCCAGCGTCGGCAGTGAGGTGGATGAGTTTGCCCTGGCCGGGCTGACGCCGGCGGCCTCAAATGTGGTGAAGGTGCCGCGGGTGCTGGAGGCGCCGGTGTCGTTCGAGTGTCGCCTGACCCAGCTGATTCAGCTGGAATCCGCCAACGGTGAGACGCTCGATAACTGGCTGGTGCTGGGCGAGGTGGTCGGCGTGCATATCGATCAACACCTGCTGACGGACGGTATCTACCAGACCGCTGCTGCCGAGCCGATCATGCGCGCCGGCGGGCCCGCGACCTACTACACCATCCATGACAGCGTGCGCTTTGAAATGGAACGCCCGGACAACTCTGGTCAATAGTGGCAGGGGTCAACAGGCCATCAGGAAAACGCAAAAAGGCCGGCAATTGCCGGCCTTTTTTATGCTGTCTCACCTAGAGGGATCAGCCCTTGAGCACGCCATCCACCAGCGCCTTGGCTTCTTCCTGAATGCGCTTGAGGTGCTCTTCGCCTTCAAAGCTCTCGGCATAGATCTTGTAGACGTCCTCGGTGCCCGAGGGGCGGGCGGCGAACCAGCCGGCATCGGTTTCCACCTTGAGCCCGCCGATGGCGGCGCCGTTGCCGGGCGCTTCGGTGAGCTTGCGGGTGATCGGATGACCGGCAAGTTCTGACGCCGTGACCTGCTCGGGAGAGAGCTTGCCCAGGCGCGCTTTCTGGTCGCGGTCGGCCGGGGCATCCACACGGGCGTAGACCGGGGCGCCGAAGCGCTCGGTCAGCGCCTGGTAGCGCTCGCCCGGGTCCTTGCCGGTTACGGCGGTCATTTCCGCCGCCAGCAGGCCGAGAATGATGCCGTCCTTGTCGGTCGACCAGGGCTGGCCGTCAAACGTCAGAAACGAGGCACCGGCGGATTCCTCACCGCCAAAGCCAAGGCTGCCGTCCATCAGGCCATCAACGAACCACTTGAAGCCCACCGGTACCTCGACCACGGTCTTGCCAATACCGTCGGCGACGCGGTCGATCATTGATGACGACACCAGCGTCTTGCCGATGGCGGCGCTGTCGCCCCACTGGGGGCGATGGGTAAAGAGATACTCGATCGCCACCGCCAGATAGTGGTTGGGGTTCAGAAGACCCGTGGAACGGGCGACGATGCCATGACGGTCATGGTCAGTATCGCAGGCAAAGGAGACGTCAAAGCGATCCTTGTTCTCGATCAGACCGGCCATGGCGTGCGGTGAGGAGCAGTCCATGCGGATCTTGCCGTCCCAGTCCAGCCGCATGAAGCGAAAGGTCGGGTCCACGGTGGTGGAGATCACTTCCAGCGGCAGATGGTAGCGCTTTGCGATGCGCGTCCAGTAGTGCACACCGGCGCCGCCCAGCGGGTCAACGCCGAAGGTGAGACCGGAGTCCCGGATCGCGGCCATGTCGATGACCTTCTCAAGGCCCGAAACGTAGCTTTCAATGAAATCAAAGCGCTGTGTGGTCGGTGCGGCCAGCGCCTGGGCATAGCTGACGCGCTTGACGCCCTCGAGCTCACTGGAGAGCAGCGCGTTGGCGCGCTCCTGAATCCATTTGGTGATGCCGGTATCGGCCGGACCGCCGTTGGTGGGGTTGTACTTGAAGCCGCCATCCACCGGCGGGTTGTGCGACGGCGTAATCACGATGCCGTCGGCCAGATCGCTGGTGCGATCGCGGTTATGGTTGAGGATCGCATTCGACAGCGCCGGCGTGGGGGTATAGCCCGGCTCGCCGCCCGTTTCCTCGCAGCCGGCGTCGATGCGAGTTTCGACACCGTTGGCGGCCAGCACTTCGAGCGCCGAGACAAAGGCCGGCTCGGACAGCGCATGGGTGTCCATGCCGATAAACAGCGGCCCGGTGATGCCCTGCTCGCGACGATAGTCACAGATCGCCTGGGTGGTGGCCAGGATGTGCCACTCGTTGAAGCTGGTTTTCAGCGATGAGCCGCGATGACCGGACGTACCAAAGGATACCTGCTGGGCGGGATCCGTCACATCGGGGCGCTCGCTGTAGTAGCGCGACACCAGACGCGGCAGGTGGGCGAGGCGGTGCTCGTCGGGCTGCTGCCCTGCATGGGGATCGATGCTCATCTCTTCATCCTTTGAGAAGCGTGGCGACAGAATATTGACGCCATTCTAGCAGGCGGGGCGAGGGTGCCTCTGTGCCTTTTTGTGAGTTGCCGGGCTACTGATACTCGCTGTGCGCCAGCGGCGTCTGCACGCCCGGCGCCATCTGCTGGCGCCACTGCTCGCGACAAAAGCGAAAGCGCTCGGCCGGACGACCGCCGGTGGTGGTGTCGACCGCGCCCGTGGGCACGACCAGTCCGGTGCGATCCAGCGCGCGGCGAAAGTTCTGCTTGTGCAGGCGACAGCCGATGATCGCCTCGATGGTCAGCTGCAACTGGGACAGGGTGAAGTGTTCGGGCAGCAGGTCAAAGACGACCGGACGATAGCGCAGCTTGCCGCGCAGGCGGTCCATGGCAGTGGCAAGAATGCGCCGGTGATCGGACATCAGCGGCTGCCCCGGCAGGGTGGTAACGACTTCGGTGTTGGCGTGACGCTGGGCCTCGGGCGCGAGCCCTGCTTCATATAAAAGCTCAAAGCGCTCCAGCACCCGGGTATCGACCCAGCGGGCCCCGTTCAGACCGAAGGCCAGCTGCGCGCGCTGGCGCCGCGCATCACGCTGGGCCGTATCCTCGCTACCGTCGATCCAGCGGGTCAGCGCCGGGGCGATGATCATGTCGATCATTGCCGGACGACCATGGCGATAATCCTCCCACGGGAAATGATCGTACCAGCTGGCCCAGACGGCATGCTCGTCAAGCAGGGTCTGCCGATGCGACACCAGTCCCAGATGGCCAATGGAGATATGGCGAGTGATTTCCTGATCCGGCATGTCCGACTCGAGGCGGCCCTGATCGCCAAAGGTGTAGAGCTGCTCGACGTAGTCCAGCGCCAGACCGGTCTGACGGGCCACCCGATCACGAAGGCCCAGCTCGAAGGTCCGGTGCTGACGCGGGTCAAAGTCGCCGGCCGGCAGCATGGGCGCGCGACAGCGATCATCGGGATGGGTAAGCAGAACGGCAGGGGTGGCCGAGTCCATGGCAACGACGACGGCAGAGAGTTCGATGGCAATGACAGCGCTGTCTGGCATGGTGACGGCCCGGGGCATTCCGTGATCAGCAGGTGTTTTTGGCTGGGCGCTATTGTGTCACAACCTGGTCACGTATGGCGGATAAAGAAAAACCCCTGCCTGAGCAGGGGTTTTGGGTAGCACTCGAACCATTGTCGGTTCAGGCAGCCTTTTCCTTGTCGCCATCACCCTTTTCGATGCGCTTGGTGATGTAGTACTGCTGCGCGATCGAAAGCAGGTTGTTGGTAATCCAGTAGACCACCAGGCCTGCCGGGAACCACAGGAAGAAGAAGGTGAAGACAATCGGCAGCATCTTCATGATCTTCGCCTGCGTGGGGTCCGGCGGTGTCGGGTTGAGCTGCTGCTGCAGGAACATGGTCAGACCCATGATGATCGGCAGGATGAAGTAGGGGTCCTGCGCCGACAGGTCATGAATCCAGAGCATGAACGGCGCATGGCGCAGCTCGATCGACTCCATCAGCATCCAGTACAGGGCGATGAACACCGGCATCTGGATCACGATGGGCAGACAGCCTCCCAGAGGATTGATCTTCTCCTTCTGGTAGAACTTCATCATCTCCTGCGACATCTTCTGACGGTCATCACCGTGCTGCTCCTTGATGCGCTGCATCTCGGGGCCCATCTTGCGCATCTTGGCCATCGACTTGTAGGCGGTGGCAGAGAGCGGGAAGAGGACGGCCTTGACCAGTACGGTCAGCAGGATGATCGAGAAGCCCCAGTTGCCGATCAACGCATGGATATGCGTGAGCAGCCAGAACAGCGGGTTGGCCAAAAACCACAGCCAGCCGAAATCGACGGTCAGCTGCAGGTGCGGCGCGACGGCTTCAAGACGCTCGTGCTCCTTGGGACCCATATAAAGGGTCGCCGAGAGATCACCGTTCTGACCCGGCGCTACGGTAGCACTGGGGCTGGCAAAGGCTGCCACGTTGCGACCGCGCTGGTCGACATCGGCGTAATACAGGTTCTGCTGATCCGGATTGGGCGCCCAGGCGGTAGTGAAGTAGTGCTGAATGACCGCTACCCAGCCGCCGCGGACATCGGCGTTATTGAACTTGCCTTCCTGAATGTCCTTGAAGCTGACCTTCTGGTAGTGATCATCCGGCGAGGAGAAGGCTGCGCCCAGATAGGCATGCATGCCCACGCCGGCACCGCTGGTCGGGTCGTCGCTGTTGTCACGCGCGAGCTGGCCGATAAAGCGGGCGCTGACCGGCGTCTGTGAGGCGTTGTCGATCAGGTAGTCGACCTTGACGGCGTAGCTGTCGCGCTCAAAGGTGAAGCGCTTGACGATGTTCACACCGTTGACGGTCACGCTCATGTCGACCTGCAGGGACTGCTGGTCATCACCCAGCTGGTAGCTGGTCTGCTCGGGGCTGAAGTTGATTCGGCCCTGATGACCTTCCATCTGCAGTCCGGAACGCGCGATATAGCTGCGGCGCTGGTCATCGGAGAGCAGTACGAAGGGAGCATCGGACTCAAGACGCTGCAGATGTTTCGGCAGGGCGGCATAGACGATATCGCCACCGCGCGGATCGATACGCAGATCAAGCGCATCGGTGCGAACGCTGATCAGGCGGGTATTCTGAGCATTGGCATTGTCGGCACTGTCAGTATCGCCTGGCATGTCGCCGGACTGCGGCGCACTGGCGCGCTCACTGGCGGACTCGGGCGCATCAAGCGACTGTTCACCGGGTTCAACGTCACTGCTTTGCTGGGACAGGGCGGGAGGCGCTTCATCGGGCCGGTCGTTGTGCCCGTGATCATTGCTCCATTGAATGATCATCAGATAGGCAAGTACGGCCAGCGGGATGACAAAAAGAAGTCGTTTCAGATCCATTGTGGGATTGCCCGGTGGGAAAATGTCGACGCGGCGCAAAAAAAACGACGGGTCGCATTCGACGGGTCGTCGCGCCTCGTATTATTGCTGATGCTCCGGCTGACGTTTGACGTCCTTTTCAAGGCGTCGCCACATGCCGTGAAGCTGTCTGGCCAGTGTCTGGGCGTCAATCTCATGCACGCCCTTGCGCGACAGCACCACGATATCCACGGCCGGCAGCCACTGCTGGCGCAGTCGCACCGATTCTCGCGTCAAACGCTTGAGACGGTTGCGGTCCACGGCACGGCGCACGTTCTTTTTGCTGATGACCAGTCCGACCCGAACGTGACCGAGGTTATTGGGGGTGGCGAGTGCCAGAAGCCCCTTGCCGTGAATCCTGAAACTGGCATGTTCGAAAACATGACGGTATTCCCCGGCGGTCAGGATTCTGAGACCGCGGGGAAATCCCTGACTGGTCATGAGCGCAGCTGATCCACTAATAAGGGATCAGGCGCTCAGGCGCTTGCGGCCCTTTGCACGACGACGTGCGATGACCTGACGGCCGTTCTTGGTGGCCATGCGGGCACGGAAGCCGTGGACACGCTTGCGCTTGAGCACGCTGGGCTGGAAAGTACGTTTCATGGTTGCGATTCCCGAATTGAGACTTGAGTGATCGGCGACACCGATGCCCTCAAAATCGAGGCGCACGGGGGTCAAGAGCCGGGATTCTAGAGAATTCAACGAGGACGTGCAATTTTTATCCACGCATCAATATCAGGCGGGTGTGCATAACTTTGTGCACAAGCATTACACATCATTCCTGCAGGGGCAGCTGTACGGCCTGCAGGGGCCCTGACAGCGGGGACAAGGTTATCCACAACCGGTTTTTCACGCCAACCCGGTGTGGATAACCCGCTGCGCGAGCGTTACACTATCGCCCCATTTGCACGACTCACCATCAAGAGGTCGCGTGTGTCCATCGCTCTCTGGCAGCAATGTCTTGACTATTTACAGGACGAATTGAGCTCTCAGCAGTTCAATACCTGGATCCGTCCCCTGCAGGCCGAAAGCGGTTCCAGTGACCACGAGCTCTCCCTGCTGGCCCCGAATCGATTTGTGCGTGACTGGGTCAACGACAAGTATTTAAAGCGTATCAACGAACTGATGCGCGAGCTGGCCAACGGCCGCCCGCCCAAGGTGATGCTGGATATCGGCAGCCGCCGCACGGTATCCAATCCCGTGTCGCGCCCGGCTGGTAGCGGTGAGCACGATGCCACCGCGTCTCGGGATAGCGCCAGCGAGCCCGCCGTGGAGGCCTGGTCATCGGGTGTGACGCGTGCGTCTGCGCGCCCGCCCATGCCGCCGTCCCCACCTGTTTCGTCGCGAGGCAGCTACCACGACGAGCGCGAGATTCCTGCGGCACCGCCTTCCGGCAACACGATGGGCGGTCGGCGCAACGACAACGGCGAACGTCAGGTCCAGGTCGAGGGCAGCATCCGCCATCAGAGCGGACTCAACCCGGGATTTACCTTTGAAACCTTTGTCGAGGGTAAATCCAACCAGCTGGCACGCGCCGCCTCGCGGCAGGTCGCCGAAAATCCCGGCGGTGCCTACAACCCGCTGTTCCTTTATGGCGGCGTGGGCCTGGGTAAAACGCATTTGATGCACGCGGTGGGCAATCATCTGGCCGGACTTCGTGACAATGCCCGGGTAGTCTATCTGCATTCAGAGCGTTTCGTGGCCGACATGGTCAAGGCGCTGCAGCTCAATGCCATCAATGACTTCAAGCGCTTTTATCGCAGCGTCGATGCGCTGTTGATCGATGATATCCAGTTCTTTGCCGGCAAGGAGCGCTCGCAGGAGGAGTTTTTCCACACCTTCAATGCGCTGCTTGAAGGCGGCCAGCAGATGATCCTGACCTCCGATCGTTACCCCAAGGAGATCAGCGGTGTCGAGGAGCGCCTCAAGTCCCGTTTTGGCTGGGGCCTGACGGTGGCGATCGAGCCGCCCGAGCTTGAGACCCGTGTGGCGATCCTGATGAAAAAGGCCGAGCAGGCCAAGGCGGACCTGCCGCATGACGCAGCATTTTTCATCGCCCAGAAGATTCGCTCCAACGTGCGCGAGCTTGAAGGGGCGCTCAAGAAGGTGATTGCGGATTCCCACTTCATGGGCCAGTCCATCAATCAGGAATTTATCCGCGAATCGCTCAAGGATCTGCTGGCGCTGCAGGACAAGCAGGTCGGCGTGGACAATATCCAGCGTACCGTGGCCGAGTACTACAAGATCAAGGTGGCCGACCTGCACTCCAAGCGCCGCTCGCGCTCGGTCGCCCGCCCGCGCCAGGTCGCCATGGCGCTGGCCAAGGAACTGACCAATCACAGCCTGCCCGAAATCGGCGATGCCTTTGGCGGACGTGATCACACCACGGTCCTGCACGCCTGTCGCAAGGTGGTGGAACTTCGCGAAGAAAATTCCGATATTCGCGAGGACTACAAGAACCTGCTGCGTCTTTTAACCAGCTGATGGCGATCCGGTCCCTTGATACCGCATGCGCACCATCGGCTGTCATCAACATGACAACACTGTGGCCGGAACAAGAGCCTGAAAAGAGTGGAGCCCCATGAAATTTTCCATTTCGCGTGAAGCCCTGCTGCGCCCGCTATCGCTGGTAGCAGGCGTGGTGGAGCGCCGTCAGACCCTGCCGGTGCTTTCCAATGTTTTGTTGACCGTCAGTGACGATGAACTATCGCTGACCGGTACCGACCTTGAAGTCGAGCTGGTCGGTCGCGTGGCGCCTTCCAGCATCGAGCAGAGCGGCTCGGTGACCGTGCCGGCGCGCAAGCTGATGGATATCTGCAAGTCGCTGCCCGATCAGTCCGAGATGACCGTAGCCATCGAGGACGGCCGGGCACTGCTGCGTTCGGGGCGTTCGCGCTTTACCCTGTCGACCCTGCCGGCGGCTGAATTTCCCAGCGTTGACGAATCCCAGGGCAGCACTGAGCTGACCCTGCCGCGACGCACCCTCAAGCAGCTCATCGACGCCACCGGGTTTGCCATGGCGCAGCAGGACGTGCGCTATTACCTCAACGGCATGCTGATCGAACTGCGCGATCATCTGGTACGCACCGTGGCCACTGATGGTCACCGTCTGGCCGTGTGTTCGCGCAGTGCCGATATCGCGCTTGATGAACCCAGGCGGCTGATCCTGCCGCGCAAGGGGGTTGTTGAGCTTTCGCGCCTGCTTGATGACAGCGAAGAGCCGATCACGCTGATGCTGGGTGCCAGCCATCTGCGCGTGCGTACCGGCGCCTACACCTTCACCTCGCGTCTGGTGGATGGCAAGTTCCCCGACTACGAGCGAGTCATCCCCAAGGGGGGCGACAAGCAGATCCTGGCCGAGCGCAGTGAACTTCGTCAGGTGCTCTCGCGCACCGCGATCCTCTCCAATGAGAAATACCGTGGCGTGCGGCTTAATCTGGAAGCCGGCAACCTGCGCGTACTGGCCAACAACCCCGAGCAGGAAGAGGCCGAGGAAAACGTGGCGATCGACTACAGCGGCAGCGCGCTGGAGATCGGCTTCAACGTCGGCTATCTGATCGATGTGCTCAGCGTGCTGGACACCGATCAGGTCCAGCTGACGCTGTCCGACCCCAACAGCAGTGCGCTGCTGGAAGCGCCCGGCGGCGGCGACGCCATGTATGTCGTCATGCCGATGCGGCTCTGACGCTTTTGCGGCATTTTCTGCCACACCCGTGCCCGGTAGTGACCGGGCGCGCGTCCCCTTTGGATCGTCATGGCGCTTGATCATCTCCACTTTCAGGGGCTGCGCAACCTGCCGGCTGTCACCTGGCAGCCCGGGGCACACGTCAATCTGATCTTCGGCGACAACGGCAGCGGCAAGACCAGTCTGCTGGAAGGCCTGCATGTGCTGGGCATGGGCCGCTCGTTTCGTACCCGTCAGCTCAAGCATGCCATTACCCATGATCAGGACGCGCTGACGCTTTTTGGCCGACTGGCGGGTGACCCGCCTCTGCCACTGGGCGTAGAGCGCCGTCGCGATGGCAGTACCCTTGCCGTGCGGGTCGCCGGCGAGAAGATCGATCGCATCGCCGAGCTGGCCCGCCATCTGCCCATGCAGCTGATCAACCCGGACGCCTTTCGTCTGATCGAAGGCGCCCCGGCCGCGCGGCGAGAATTTCTCGACTGGGGCGTGTTTTATATTCACCCCGATTTTTTTGATGTCTGGCGTCGGGTAAGACGCTCGCTCAAACATCGGAATGCGCTGCTCAGACATGATAGAATTGACGAACAGTCGCTCTCGCTCTGGAGCCGCGAACTGGCACGCTGGAGCGATGCGCTGGATACCATGCGCAGCGACTGGATGGCGCGCTTCACAAGTGTTTTCAACGCCACGCTTGCCGAGCTGATCGAGCTGCCGGAATTAAGCCTTCGCTATTATCGTGGCTGGGATAAAAACCGTCCGCTTGAAGAGATCCTGCAGGAAAGCGTGGCGACTGACCGGCAGATGAAGTTTACCCAGCAGGGGCCTCAGCGCGCGGATCTGCGTCTGCGCATGGGACGCTATCCGGCCGCCGAAGTCCTCTCCAGAGGGCAGCAGAAGCTGGTGGTGAGTGCCATGAAACTGGCGCAGGGGCGACTTCTGGAACAGGAAGGCCGCAAGCGCTGCCTCTATCTGATCGATGATCTGGCAGCCGAACTTGACGAACAGCATCGCCGCGCCTTTTGTCGGCTGCTGGAACAGATGAATTGTCAGACCTTTCTGACCGGTATTGAGCCTGCCTCCCTTGAAGGGCACTGGCATATCGATACCGACGTCAGAAGGTTTCACGTGAAACACGGTCGTCTGGCAAGCATGCCAACGGCACGATGACCCGGGAGCATCAATGAGCGAACCACAGGCTTACGACTCATCGAGTATCAAGGTTCTTAAAGGACTGGACGCGGTACGCAAGCGCCCGGGCATGTACATTGGCGATACCGATGATGGCACCGGCCTGCACCACATGGTGTTCGAGATCGTCGATAACTCGATCGACGAGGCACTGGCCGGCCACTGCAGCGAAATCCGGGTCGTTATCCACCCTGATGAGTCCGTGACCGTCTCCGATGACGGCCGTGGCATTCCGACCGATATCCACTCCGAAGGGGTATCGGCGGCAGAAGTGATCATGACCGTGCTTCACGCCGGCGGCAAGTTCGACGACAACTCCTACAAGGTGTCCGGTGGACTGCACGGCGTGGGCGTGTCGGTGGTCAACGCGCTCTCCGAGCAGCTCAAGCTCACCATCTGGCGCAAGAACCAGATTCACGAGCAGGTCTACCATCACGGCGTGCCGCAGTCGCCGCTGGCGGTGGTAGGCGATACCGAACGCTCCGGCACCCAGATTCACTTCAAGCCTTCGGCCGACACTTTCGCCAATATCGAGTTTCACTACGATATCCTGGCCAAGCGTCTGCGGGAGTTGTCGTTTCTGAACTCCGGCGTGGCGATTCGCCTGCTCGACGAGCGTGACGGCCGCGAGGAGCTGTTCCACTATGAGGGTGGTCTGCGCGCCTTTGTCGATCACCTCAACACCAATCGCACCACCATCAATCCGGTGTTTCACTTCAATGCCGAGCGCGAGGATGGCATCGCGGTAGAAGTGGCGATGCAGTGGAACGACAGCTACAGCGAAAACATCTTCTGCTACACCAACAACATCCCGCAGCGCGACGGCGGCACGCACATGGCAGGCTTCCGCGGTGCGCTGACCCGCAGCCTCAACAGCTACATCGAGGCCGAGGAGCTGCAGAAGAAATCCAAGGTCGCAACCTCCGGCGATGATGCCCGTGAAGGTCTGACCGCGATCATTTCGGTCAAGGTACCCGACCCGAAGTTCTCCTCGCAGACCAAGGACAAGCTAGTCTCCTCCGAGGTGAAAACGGCCGTCGAGCAGGAGATGAGCCGCCAGCTCTCCGACTATCTGCTGGAAAACCCCGCTGACGCCAAGGCGATCGTCAACAAGATGATTGACGCTGCCCGTGCCCGTGACGCTGCACGCAAGGCGCGCGAGATGACCCGCCGCAAGGGCGCGCTCGATATCGCCGGGCTGCCCGGCAAGCTGGCCGACTGCCAGGAAAAGGACCCGACCCGTTCGGAGCTCTACCTGGTCGAGGGCGACTCGGCTGGCGGCAGCGCCAAGCAGGGGCGTGATCGTCGTACCCAGGCGATCCTGCCGCTCAAGGGCAAGATCCTCAACGTCGAGAAGGCGCGCTTTGACAAGATGCTCTCCTCGGCCGAGGTCGGCACCCTGATCACCGCACTGGGCTGTGGCATTGGTCGCGAAGAGTTCAACGCCGACAAGCTGCGCTATCACTCGATCATCATCATGACCGACGCCGACGTGGATGGTTCGCACATCCGCACGCTGCTGCTGACCTTCTTCTTCCGTCAGATGCCGGAGCTGATCGAGCGCGGGCACATCTTTATCGCCCAGCCGCCGCTGTACAAGATAAAGCGCGGCAAGAACGAAATGTATCTCAAGGATGAGGCGGCGCTGATCCAGCATCTGACCACGACGGCCCTCGATGGTGCGCAGCTGCACGTCAACGCTGATGCTCCGGGCATCGGCGGTGAGCATCTCGAGAAGCTGGTGCACCAGTACCGTGACGTGATGGATCGTCTGGACCGTCTGGCACGCGTCTATCCGGCGGATGTCCTCAAGCGTCTGATCTACGCCGACGCTGTCAGTGAGGAGATGCTGGGGGACAAGGCGGCCATGACGCGCTGGATCGAAGCCCTGCAGGTCGATCTGGACGAGCGCATTGCCTACGCCGGTGGCCCGCGTTATACCTTCCGGCTGGTCGAAAACGAAGAGCGTGGCCTCTTCCTGCCGGCGGCGATGCTGACCGCTCATGGGGTGGAAACCGACTATCCGCTGGGGCTGGGCTTTTTCCAGTCCGCCGACTACGCCGCCATGGTGGCGCTCAATCAGGCGCTTGACGGTCTGCTGGAAGAGGGCGCCTATATTGCCCGCGGCGAGCGTTCAAAGCCGGTCGAGAACTTCCACGACATCCTCACCTGGCTGATGGCCGAGGCCAGCCGTGGTTTCAGCATCCAGCGCTACAAGGGGCTGGGTGAGATGAACCCGGACCAGCTGTGGGAAACCACCATGGACCCGGACAGCCGCCGCATGCTCAGGGTCACCATCGAGGACGCCATTGGCGCCGACATGATGTTCAACACCCTGATGGGTGATGAGGTCGAGCCGCGTCGTGACTTCATCGAGCAGAACGCGCTGGTAGCGAATCTGGATATCTGATCCGGTCACACCCCTTTGTGATCCAACCGGAGCCTCGCGCTCCGGTTTTTTATGCCCGGGAGTCAACCTCGATAAACCACTTTGGCTTTATGCGGCCAAAATCGCGGCGCATGTGGTGTCTGAGTGCCGCCTTTGAATCCAGCACGACACTTTCCCGTTCGGTGCGCATGAACACCACCCAGTGCCAGAAGGGCACGCCGTCGATGCGTCGCCACTTGATCGCCAAAAGCGCCCGGTCCGGCAGGTCCTCCCAATCGGTAAAGGGCTGCTCGCCCTCAATGGTTTCGATACCCAAAGACGCCAGCAGCCTTCTGACATGCACCGTTTGCGACCACAGTGTGCGATCACTGGCGTGAATGCCCAGGGCGGCTGCCCGGGTTCGCGCGGTCTCGTAATCCAGCCCGGCCAGCGCGGCACAGGCCGCGATGCCGCAGCCAGTGGGTTCTTCCTGAATGACGGGTGTCATGACGTGATCCGTTACCATTCAATCACCTAAAAAAGCTGCCCCTGTTCGGGCCGTGCTGCAAGCCCACGCCTTGCATACTCGGCCTCAAGCGAGGCGTGCACATCAATATTGCCGCCGCGCCAGCCGTTCAGCGCCCGGGTCAGGGCGTCATCATCAAGTGACTCGATGGTCTGGCCGCGCGCCGGGCCAAAGCGCAGGCGTATGCCGGGTACCGGCTGGCCGGTCGTGGCCCAGTCAAGAAAGGTTGAAAAGTCGGTAAAACCAAAACGTGCCATCAGTGGCGGGATCAGCGCAGCGGTCATGCGCGCGTCAAACAGCGCGTCATGGGCGTTAACGGGTTCCTGACCGGTCAGTTCACGGTACGTGTTGCCCAATGAAGCGCTTTCCAGGCCGTCGCGCTTTTTCAGCCGATAGGCAGGAAGGAAGAGATCCAGGCTGCGTTTTGGGCGATAGCCCAGCCGGCGGGCAATCACGTTGTCAAAACTGGTATTGCTGAAACCGATCACCAGCGCATCAAATCCCTGTCGCGCGGCCTCCCGGTAAACCTCGGGCACGGCACGGCGATAGTCGGGGCAGTGGGCGACATCCTCATCATGCAGCCCGTGCACCTGGGTGGTGATCGGGTCGATCGGCCCGCCGGGATGATAGTTGGCACAGGACTGCCAACGGATATCGAAGGCGCCATCGTCCCCCACCGCTCCACCCATGACTGCCAGCTGCACCACGCCACACTCGCGTGCCCGGCCGCCGGCGGTTTCGAAATCGTGGATCAGGGCGCGCATGTCACCTCATCCGACAGGAGCTTTCTGGCCAGCGGCATCAATATCTCCACCAGCACCGTCAGATCTGCCGGCGCCGAATCGTCCGGCCAGTGCGATTCCAGCTCGGCCACTTCCATTCCGATGATGTCTTCTCGAGACAGGGCGGTCATGAGCTCGGCCAGGGCGTCAGGCGCAAGGCCACTCTCGATCTGATAATCGCTGGGTACGACGCCGGCCTGGAGCACGTCGCAGTCGAGATGAATATAGACCGGACGCCCGGCAATGGCGTGCTGCAGCGATTCGGCGTTTAGATGCGTCGGGGACAGGTGGCAAAGACGCTTGTCATCGATCAACGCCTGCTCGCCGGGGTCCAGCCAGTGAGCGCCCGCCAGAATCACCTGAGCGAGCGACAGGTCACTGCCCAGTCCGCTCTCCCAGAGTCCGGCTGCCGCGGCAATTACCATGCCGCCGAGATAGCCCGACTCGGAGGTCTCCGGGGTGTTGAGATCGCCATGGGCGTCGAACCAGACGATGCAGGCATCCGGATGATGCCGTGCGATCACCGGCAGGGTCGCCATGCCGCCGGCACAGCGACTCATGGTCAGCACGGGACGCCTGCCTTCGGAAAGTGTCTTTTCCATGCATCGGGCCAGTGATACCAGATCGGGAGTGACAGCCGCCAGCACCTGCTGCCAGCTGCCCGACAGCGCCTGGCCCGGCGCGCCGAGCGTCTGCAGGGGAATCCCGAGAACGTCTGCCAGACGCTGCGCCAGCGCCAGGGCGCCGGTCATGCCATGAGGATTGCGGCCGGCACAGTTGCCCTGAAAACAGATCAGCGGCGGGGGCGCGGTCAAGGGGGGCTGCTGCACCATGGTGCCTCCATGTCAGAGAGCGGATGGTCTGATCATGCCACGGTGTCTGCGTGATCACATCAGCGTGTGGTCATAAAGGCACGAATGCCTTCGGCCAGCTGCTGTCCAAGACGCTCCAGCGTCTCGCCCTCGACCATGCCGATGCCCAGCACCAGCCCGCGGCGTGGGTCATCGTCCGCGCAGACCGGGCTGAGCGGCTTGACCACCAGACGGTAGTGATTGAGCAGATAGCGCGTCAGGCGTACATCATCGATCTCCGGGGCCAGCGTCACGCACAGGGTAATGGTGCCGGCCGGCGGCGAGATATCGATAATGCCCGGCAGCCCGGTCAGCAGGTCATGCAGGGTCTGCTGGCGTGTCAGATACGCCCGGTTGATGCGCCGGCACCAGCGGTCTAGGTCGCCATCGGCCATGAACTGCGCCAGTACTGCCTGATCCAGCATGCGCCCTTCACGAAATACCTCGCTGCGTACCCGGTTGATGGCACCGCTCAGCGCGCGGGGCACCACCAGATATCCGAGCCGCAGCCCCGGGAACATCAGCTTGGAAAATGATCCGGCCAGAATGGCGTGGCCGTCATCAGGGGAAAAGAGCAGCCCCCGATGGTGAACATCAAAGAACTCGTAGTCATCCTCGATGATGATCGCCGGTGACAGATGCTCGACCAGTGCGCGCTTGTCCTCGATCGGCATGGGCACGCTCAAGGGGTAGTGGCGCGCGCCGGTCAGATACAGGATGCGTGGCGAGGGCGCCATGGCCTGCAGGTCCTGATAGCCCGCGCCGGGCTGCCAGTGGCACTGGGAAATCGCAAGTCCTGTCGCCTGAAAGACGTTGCGTGCGCCCCAGTAGCAGGGTGAATCCATCACGACGCGGTCGCCGTGATCGGCCAGCGCCAGCGCACACAGCTCCAGCCCGTGGTGGGTGCCATCGGTGATGATGATCTGCTCCAGGGCGCACTCGATGCCGCGACCGCGGCGGAGAAAGTCGGCGATCGCGCGCTTGAGCGGGCCATAGCCACCGCTGGAATAGGAGAGCAGCAGGGCGTTGTGCGGTACGGTCAGGGTGGCGTAAAGCGCGCGCCAGCGCCGCATGGGGAAGCGCGCGATATCGGGAATGCCGGGCACGAAGGCACCGCTCTGGATCGCACTGGCACCGGTCGTGCTCAAAATTCGTTGCGCACGCTGTGACAGCGATACCGCCGTTGTCGGCGAAAGCGGTGAAGCGGCATCGGGGCGCCGGCTCCAGCTGCCGCGACCGTGCTGGGTGGTCAGAAGATGCTGTGACTGTAAAAGCTCGATGACGCCGGCCAGCGTATTGCGCGCCACGCCCAGCCGCTGGCAGATATCGCGATGGGCCGGCAGACGCTGGCCGTCGACCCACTGCAGCTCGATCAGCGTGGTCAGGGCCTGCTCCAAGCGTACCTGCTTGCTCAGCCGCTCGGGCTGGCGCTGCCAGGCCGCTTCGAGATCACTCAGGGCCTCTTCGACAGATCGCTGCATGATACGAGTCCGGGCTGAAGTAACGGGAGAGAAGGCCATTATGGTCGTCGCATCAGGCAGTGGTCTACCTGAACACCCAAGTGGTTCACGTACCTGGCGCGCCACAGTGGTAGCGTGTGAGAGGGAGAGATAACAAGACGGCCCGGCCGGACAGAGACTCCCATCGCCCTGAATGACCATAACAATGATGGAACAATCCATGCAGAGCACCACAACACCACGAGAACTGGTACGCGTTCTGGCACGCGCTGACGTGCTGGCCCTGGCCTTTGGCGCGATGATCGGCTGGGGCTGGATCGTCCTGACCGGTGGGGCGATTCTCGATGCCGGCAGCCTTGGCGCGATCATTGCCTTCATCATCGGCGGCATTGCCGTATTGCTGGTCGGCCTGACCTACGCCGAACTGGCCTCGGCCATGCCCAAGGTCGGCGGTGAGCACGTCTACAGCTACCGCGCGCTGGGGCACTTCGCCTCCTTTGTCTGCACCTGGAGCATCGTGCTGGGCTACATGAGCGTGGTCTCCTTTGAAGCGGTGGCCCTGCCCACCGTGGTCGAACAGCTCTTTCCCGGCTATGACGTGGGGCATCTCTGGACGGTGGCCGGCTGGGACGTCAAGGCCAGCTGGGTCGCGGTCGGCGTTGTCGGCTCACTGGTGATGATGGCAATCAACTATGTCGGTATCACCACCGCGGCCCTGATCCAGAAGCTGGTGACCGGTCTGATTCTGGTGGCGGGTGTGCTGTTCGTGACCGGGTCACTGTTCACCGGCGAGGCAGCCAACATGACGCCGCTGTTCAATCACGAGGCCAGCGGTGGATTTGTCGGCGGCATCATGGCGGTGCTGATCATGGTGCCCTTTCTGTTTGTAGGCTTTGACGTGATTCCCCAGGCTGCCGAGGAGATCGATCTGCCCTATCGCGACATCGGCAAGGTGCTGATCGCCTCGGTTTTGATGGCGGTGATCTGGTACGCGCTGATCGTGCTGGGGACCAGTCTGATGCTCGATCACGACGCGCTGCAGGGCACGTCGCTGTCAGTGCCGGATGCCATGGCCGCCGTCGTGGGCAGCGTCTGGGGTAGCAAGCTGATGGTGCTGGCCGGTATCGCGGGCATCATCACCAGCTGGAACGCGTTTTATATCGGCGGGTCGCGGGCGATCTACGCCCTGGCGCATTCGGGCATGCTGCCGGCCTTTCTGGGCAGGCTGCACCCGAAGTACAAGACGCCCACCAACGCCATCATCATGATGGGGCTTTTGTCGACGATCGCACCCTTTCTGGGTCGTCCGGCCATGGTCTGGCTGGTGGATGCCGGCGGTCTTGGCATCGTGATTGCCTATCTATTTGTGGCGCTCTCCTTTCTGGTGCTGCGAAAGCGTGACCCCGACATGGACAGGCCTTTCAGGGTAGGTAATGGCCGGGTCGTGGGGACACTGGCGGTCATCCTGTCACTGGTCATGGCGTGTCTTTATCTGCCGGGCAGCCCGTCAGCGCTGACCGGTATCGAGTGGGGCGTGTTCGGGGGCTGGATGGTGCTGGGGCTTGCGATGTATCTCTTTGCGCTCAATCGTTACGGGCGTGCCTTCAGCGACAGGGTCATGCAGGACGTCTATCACCGCTGACATCACACCCATGAGGTCAAGACATGTTTGATATCGAATTCAGGACACAACGCGCCGGCGCATTGATCGGTGAACACTGGATCGAAGGCGCGCAGCGCTTTGCAGTAAACAACCCGGCCACCGGTGAGCTCGTGGCCGAAGTGGCGGATCTGGGCGCTGATGACACCCGTGACGCCGTGGCCGCCGCCGATGCAGCACTGGCTGACTGGCGCAAGGTGCCGGCCAAGGAACGCTCACGCCTGCTGCGCCGCTGGTTTGATCTGGTGGTGGAAAACACCGACAAGCTGGCGCGACTGATGACGCTGGAACAGGGCAAGCCGCTGGCCGAGTCCCGCGGGGAAGTCGGCTATGGCGCCTCGTTTATCGAGTTCTACGCCGAAGAGGCCAAGCGCATTGCCGGTGAAACCCTGCCCGGGCACGGGGCCGACAAGCGCATTCTGGTCATGCGCGAGCCGATCGGCGTGGTGGCGGCCATCACGCCCTGGAACTTTCCGCTGGCGATGATCACCCGCAAGTGCGCGCCGGCGCTGGCCGCCGGCTGCACGGTGGTGATCAAGCCCGCCGAGGCGACCCCACTGACCGCGCTGGCGCTTGCCGCCCTGGCGCTGGAGGCCGGCATTCCCAGGGGGGCCATCAACGTGGTCACGGCCAAAAGCCCGGTGGCGGTAGGCGAGGTACTGACCACCGACCCGCGGGTACGCAAGGTCTCCTTCACCGGCTCCACCCCGGTGGGCAAGAAGCTGCTGGCGCAGTGTGCCTCCACGGTCAAGAAGACCGCCATGGAGCTTGGCGGCAACGCACCCTTTATCGTCTTTGATGACGCCGATCTCGACGCGGCCGTCGAAGGCGCGATTGCCTCGAAATACCGCAACGCCGGTCAGACCTGCGTATGCACCAACCGCTTTCTGGTGCAGTCCGGCATTTATGACGCCTTTGTCGAGAAATTGGCCGCTCGTGTGCGCGAGCTCAAGGTCGGCAACGGTCTGGAAGAAGGCACGATCATCGGGCCGCTGATCAACCAGGCGGCCGTGGACAAGGTCAGCGCGCACGTCAGTGATGCGCTCGACAAGGGTGCCAGGCTGGTGGAAGGCGGTGAAGCGCATGCGCTGGGCCACACCTTTTATGCGCCCACGGTACTGGCCAATGTGACGTCCGACATGGCGGTGGCCCATGAGGAAACCTTCGGACCACTGGCCGCGGTGTTTCGTTTTGACCAGGATGAACAGGCCATCGCCATGGCCAACGATACGCCCTTTGGCCTGGCGGCCTATTTCTATGCCCGCGACTACAAGCGCATCTGGCAGGTGATGGAGGCGCTGGAGTACGGCATGGTCGCCGTCAATGAAGGGCTGCTTTCGACCGAACTGGCGCCCTTTGGGGGGATCAAGGAGTCAGGGCTGGGTCGGGAAGGTTCACATCACGGACTCGAGGAGTTTACCGAACTCAAGTATGTCTGCCTTGGCGGGCTGTGATCGCTGCACATCAAAGGAGATGAAGATGAATAACAATGAACTCAATGATCTGAAAAAGCGTTATGTGGCCAACGGCGCCGCCAGTGGCGACAGCCATTTTGCCGACCACGCCGAGAATGCCGAGCTGTGGGATGTCGAGGGCAAGCGCTTTATCGACTTTGCCGGCGGGATTGGTGTGCTCAATATCGGTCATCGCCATCCGAAGGTGGTCGAGGCGGTCAAGGCGCAGCTCGATAAGGTCATGCATACCTGCCAGACCGTTATGCCCTATGAAGGCTACGTGAAGGTGGCCGAGAAGCTCAGCCAGATTACACCGGTGCGCGGGCATGCCAAGGTGATGCTGGCCAACTCCGGCGCCGAGGCGCTGGAAAACGCGGTCAAGGTGGCGCGTGCGGCCACCGGACGCTCCGGCGTGGTCTGCTTCACCGGCGGCTATCACGGGCGTACCTTCATGACCATGGCGATGAACGGCAAGGTCGCGCCGTATCGCACTGACTTCGGCCCCATGCCGGGACAGGTCTATCGCGCGCCCTATCCGGTCGAGTCGATCGGTGTCAGTGAGGAAGACGCGCTGCGCGGGCTGAAGATGACCTTCAAGACCGATGCCAACCCGAAGGACACCGCCGCGATCGTGATCGAGCCGGTGCTGGGCGAGGGCGGTTTTCACGCCGCCTCCCCGAGCTTCATGAAGGCGCTGCGCGAGATCTGCGACGAGCACGGCATTTTGCTGATCGTGGATGAAGTGCAGTCCGGCTTCGGCCGTACCGGCAAAATGTTTGCCATCGAGCATACCGGCGTCGAACCCGACATCATGACCATGGCCAAGAGCATGGCCGGTGGCATGCCGATTTCGGCCGTGGTGGGCACTGATCGCATCATGGACGCCTCGGGCGGCAACTCGCTGGGCGGTACCTACACCGGCAGCCCGGTCTCCTGTGCAGCCGTGCTGGCGGTGCTGGACGTGTTCGAGGAAGAGAACATTCTCGAGAAAAGCCGCGCGCTGGGCGAAAAGCTCGGTGAGCGCTTCCAGAAGCTTGAGGGCGCGTTTGACTGTGTGCGTCACTCGCGCCATCTGGGCGCCATGGCGGCCTTTGATCTGGTCCGTGCCGATGGCGAACCCGATGCCGAGCTGGCGGGAAAACTCTGCAAAACCGCCCGCGAGCGCGGCCTGATCCTGCTGTCCTGCGGGATTTATGCCAACACGATCCGCTTTCTGATGCCGGTCACCATCAGCGATGAGGTGCTTCATGAAGGCATGGATCTGATCGAGACCATGCTCGGCGAGCTGACGCAGCAGTAGGCATTGGCGCTGTAGAGACACAAAACGAAAGGCCCCGCTCATGGCGGGGCCTTTTTTAATGCGCTTGTGTCAGCGCCCGGGAATTATTCAGGCCGACCGGCGATCTGTAGAAAGGTCTCGACCTCATCCACAACAGGAATACCGGTCGCCGCCCCGGCACGCTGCACGGCCAGCGCCGCTGCCGCGGTGGCCCGCTCCAGACAGGTGGCGTCGTCGCGGCCCGCCTGCAGGGCGGCCATGTAGTAGCCGATAAACGTGTCGCCGGCGCCGGTGGTGTCCACGGCCTGTACCGGCCGGGCCGGTTGATACAGGGGGTCATGGCGTTCGCCGTCAATGCGCCAGGCGCCTTCCGAGCCGAGCGTGAGCACGATATTGACGCCCGGCAGGGCCTGTTGCAGCGCCCTGATCAGGGCATCGGCATCGCTGTCTTCGTCCAGATCCACCAGCGCGGCTGCCTCGCCGCGATTGACGAACAGCAGTGACAGCTCGGTCAGCGGCAGGTCACGAATGGCGGGCGTCATCGGCGCCGGGTTGAAGGCGACCTTCAGGCCCCGATCCAGCGCCTGACGAATGACGGCGTCAATATCGTTGCACTCGTTTTGCAGCAGCAGCCAGCCCTCATTGTCGGTGTTCTTGATCAGTGCCTCGATGCGCTCGGAAGTGAAGCGCTGATTGGTGCCGCCAAACAGCACAATGGCATTTTCGCCCGCGTCATCGACCTGAATCACGGTATGACCGCTTGAGCCTTCCAGCAGTGTCACATCCGTGATGTCAGCCCCGGCACTTTCCAGCGTTTCCAGCGCCCAGTCATCTGTCCTGCCCAGCTGGCCCCAGTGGGCCACACGGCCGCCGGCACGGGCCAGCGCGATGGTCTGGTTGGCGCCCTTGCCCCCCAGCACGATCTGATAGTCGGTGCTGGACAGTGTTTCGCCCGGGCGCACCAGGTGTGGCACGCGATAGACATGGTCGATGTTGATCGATCCGTAGTTGTAGACGGTGGCCCTGCTGGATGCCGGTTGCTTCGATGCTGACATGACGCCCTCGCTGTTGTGGCAATGCGGTTATAGCAATGATCTGGCGTGATCATCGAACACAACAAGCCCCCTTGTCGATTCAGGGCAGATCAACGGTTCAGGGAAGATCGAAAACCAGCACTTCGGCGTCACGCCCACGGGCAAGCTCGATGCGTGCCTCATCTTCCAGCATCAGCGCATCGCCGCCTTCAAGTGCGTGGCCGTTGACCTCAAGCGCGCCGCGAACGAGATGCACGTAACCACGCCGGCCAGGCGAGAGCTCATGGGTCAGGGCGGTATCGCCGTCCAACAGCGAGGCATGGATGAAGGCGTCCTGCTCGATGCGTAGCGAGCCGTTGCGACCATCCGGTGAAATGATCAGCCGCAGCTGATCGCGCTTTGACTCGGGCGGAAAGTCCGCCTCGCTGTAGCGCGGCGCCAGATTCCGCTCGCGGGGGAAGAGCCAGATCTGCAGGAAGTGCACCGGCTCACTGTTCGAGTGATTGAACTCGCTGTGCTCCACGCCGGTGCCTGTGGTCATCAACTGCACACGTCCCGGGCCAATGCTGGAACCGTTGCCCAGCGTGTCGCGATGGGCCAGCTCACCGGACAGCACGTAGGAAAAGATCTCCATGTCGCGATGACCGTGCTGACCAAAGCCACCGCCGGGGGCGACGCGATCTTCATTGATCACCCGCAGGGGGCCGAAATGCACATGGTTGGGGTCGACATAGCCGGCAAAGGAGAAGGAGTGGTAGCTCTCGAGCCAGCCATGATCAGCGTGGCCGCGCTCATTGCCGGGGCGAAGGGTCAGCATGGGAGTTCTCCAAAAGTCAGGAATGAACCCAGCATCTGCTTCGAATTCCTGCAGGGCAAGGGCATAAAATGAACGTTTGGCATCGAAAAAATAGCATGCGCCCGCCCTGAAGGTTCAGCGCGGGCGCAGTAGCTGAGCAAGGAGTTCAGGCGCCCTGCGTGACAAAATGCGGCCTGAAGGACGGCCTACTTTTTGCTCCCGGCTTTCCTGCCATCGCCGTCATCCTTTTTCGTATTCTGCGTGCGCTTGTCGTCCTCGAGCAGATCCGCCACCGAATCAAGAATTTCCTTGGGCCGATACGGATAGCGCTCGACCTCGGAGCGGTCGGCAATGCCGGTCAGTACCAGCACGGTATGCAACCCGGCCTCGATGCCGGCCACCACATCGGTATCCATGCGATCGCCGATCATGCCGGTACGCATGGAGTGAGCCCCCAGCTTGTTGAGCGCCGAGCGAAACATCATCGGGTTGGGCTTGCCGACCACATAGGGCTCGCGCCTGGTCGCGCTGGTGATCAGCGCCGCCACTGCGCCGGTGGCCGGCAGCGGCCCTTCCCGACTGGGGCTTGTGACGTCCGGGTTGGTGACAATAAAGCGGGCACCATCGTTGATCAGGCGAATGGCGCGGGTAATGGCTTCGAAGGAATAGGTCCGCGTTTCTCCCAGCACCACGTAGTCCGGGTCGGTGTCGGTCATCACAAAGCCGGCTTCATGCATGGCCGTGGTGATGCCGGCCTCGCCAATGACAAAGGCTGAACCATTGGGCGACTGATCCTTTAAAAAGGCTGCGGTCGCCAGCGCCGAGGTCCAGAGCTGCTCTTCGGGCACATCGATGCCGCTGCGCGCCAGACGGGCGCTAAGATCACGCGGGGTATAGATCGAATTGTTGGTCAGGACCAGAAAGGGCTTTTGCTTTTCCCGCCACTGATCGATCAGCTCGGCAGCGCCCGGAATGGCCTTGTTCTCATGCACCAGCACACCGTCCATATCGGTCAGCCAGCAATCAACGTCGCGTTCCACCTTCTTGCCTGTAGTCAAGATTCGTTCCCCCCATGCCTGTGATGAACTTCAGCATAGCGTTAGACAGCGCGTCATGTCTTTCACCGCTGGACGTGTAGCCGGGCGGTACCTGCCTGATATGGCTAACGTCGTCGTGTCAATGGCGGGGAATCATGGCCGAGGCGCCTTTTATGAGACGACATTATTTAAAAACATTGTTTGCTTTCATTATTTTCAGGGGGGGATAAAAGCGACGAAAACAAGAAAGGAAGGGAGATCGTCATTTTTAATATTTCCTTCATTTTAGCATGACTATTTTTATAAAATGCTATTTGTATCGTGGAACAAGTGTCTGTCAATGTGGTCTTTAAATGTCAGTAAAAACGCGGATTTCATTTAATAAATCATTAATGATTGCGAAGGGTTAACCTCGCAATGGCAGGCATGATCAGGTGATGTGATGTCTCTGAAAACAGCGATTCGCACCAATACGGTACTCAAGAAAACAGCGCAGAAGATCGAGAAAAGTGCACGACGTGGCATGACCTTTCTCATCACAAAATATCTTCAAAAAAACGATGCAGTCGAGGTTGAAAATCTCCAGGGCCCTTTAAGAATTTTGCTGGTGCGGCCCAATTACCGTATTGGCAACGCATTGATCATGTCGCCTGTTATCGACACGTTTCGACAGCGTTTTCCCGATGCCCGCATTGACCTTCTCACGACCGACAATACCTGCACGCTGTTTCGACATCAGCCCCTGGATCATGTGCTGACCTTGTCACGCGACTGCATCCTGCGCCCGTGGCGCTTTATTGCCATGATCAAACGCCTGCGCCGGACGCAGTATGATCTGGCCGTGCAGGCCGGTCCCAGCTCACTGACCGGACTGATCTTCGTGCGCTGTATCAATAGCCGCTACACCATGGGCAAGAGCAAGCGCGGCCAGCACTGGTTTGATATCGAAGTGCGGGGCGATCAGGATCACGCCTATGACATCCCGCAGATGTTCGCCCGGGCACTAGCCACACCCTGCCGTAACCACCCGCTGATGAGATTGAGCAACGGCGAGCGCAGCATCGGCCGCGGCGAGCTGGAAGAGCTGGGCATCGATTTCGATGACGCCGGCCACGCGACGCCCTTCGTGGCCCTGTTCGTTGGCGGGCATCTCGACAAGCGCCTGCCGCTGAGCTTCTGGCAGGAGAGTTTCGACGCACTGGAAGCGGCTGGGCAGCGCTACGTGGTGTTTGTCGGCCCCGAGGAACTGCGCCATGCCGCGGTACTCGAGCAGCAGATGGCCCGTGGTCAATACGGCGCGCTTTGTCGCCCCCGGCCGCTGCGCATCTTTGCTGCCATGCTGCATCATGCCCGCTACCTGATCAGCCCGGATTCGGGACCGCTGCACATCGGTGCGGCACTCGATGTGCCGGTGATGGCACTGGTGCAAAAGCGCAAGTCACTGAAGTTTGCCCCGCGCGGCCCGCTGGACATCGTGCTCTGGCAGCCGAACGCCCGGCAACTGCTGGAGGCCGTTACCCGGCCCGAGCAGTTTCAGGGGCGTCGTGACGCTGGCGCATTTGAGTCCGCGATGGATCCGGACATGGCGTTGACGTCATAAGTGCTCAAGCGGCATTGCGGTTGACGCTTTCCGGTTGAATTACCTGGGCCGGGAAGTGCCCGTTATCCAACGCGCTCCGGGCTTTCGCAGTCCCAGCCAGGCATTGACGAGCAGTGTCACCAGCGTCAGCAGGCCGCCGTAGAGGGTCGCGCCCGGCGGGTTTTCACCGAGCAGCCACCAGACCCACAGCGTGCCGAGAATTGCCTCGACCAGGTAAAAGAGTGCCACCTCGGCGGAGGGCAGATAGCGGGTGGCGTTGTTGATCAGCGCCGTGGCCAGTGGCATCTGCAAAAGGCCCATGATGGCGAGCACGGCGTAGCTCTGGGTGCTCAGCGCCAGTGGCGTCGCCATGGGCCAGGCAATAATGGCCGTGATCACGCCGCCGCCGGCGATCAGGGGCAGCCGGTCCAGCATCGGGTAGCGCCGCAAAAGCGTCAGATTGGCGCCGACCGCCATCGCAGCGCCCAGTGCGTAGACGTCCCCCAGCAGGCCATCACCGGTCAGCGACCCGGCAAAGACGATGATCAGCCCCAGCATGGCAAGGCCGATCGCGACCCAGGTTCTCGCCGCCACCCGCTCCTGTAGAAACAGCCGGGTGAGGATGGCTGCAAACAGCGGCGCTGTACTCAGAATTACCACCACGTTGGCCACGCGGGTGTGCATCACCGCCATCACGAACAAAAGCGAAATTGCGGCCAGCAGTCCGGCGGAGACCAGCGAAACTCCGCGATGGGCGTTGAGTGTCGCCAGTCGCCGGCGTTGACAGTAGAAAAGCCCCATGACGAGCGCCATCAATGCCCCGCGCCAGAAGGCGATATTCCAGCCGTCGGTCACTGCCAGCCGCACCAGCAGGCTATCGAAGCTCAGGATGACAATTCCGACGGTCGCCAGCGTCAGCCCACGCGAGTGATGGGATGCAGCATCATGAGGCGTACTAACCATGGCAGTTATCTCCTTCACGACAGTGCCGCTGCAGGGCGCACGTGCTGTCGTGTCTGTAGGGCGTCAGTCGATCCGGTGACCCACCATCCTGACCCGACAGCGGCCGGCAGCCTGTTCCCGTTGCGTCGCCGGGGAGGGCATGGGCGACCCGAGTGATGCCCGCAAGAAGGCACAGCGTTCTGATGGCGACAGGTAACAGTGTCGCTGCCAGCCTTGCATTGCGCTGCTGTTACCGACACGCGTGTGCTGCGACAATGCCCGGCCATCATTATCAGGAGCCTCCCATGACCGAGTCCGTTCTCCCCCCGCTGCCCGAAAGTCTGCGTCAGCAGCTCATTGGCGTGCGCGACAACGCCTATGCGCCCTATTCGAACCATCCGGTCGGGGCGCTCTTGATCAGTGAAAGCGGTACCGTCTACACCGGCTGCAATGTCGAGAGTGCCAACTACAAGGGACTGTGTGCCGAGGCCGGTGCCATTGCCGCGCTGATCGCCCACGGCGAGCGCGAAATTCGCACGATCTATGTCATTGGTCCGGGGGACGGGCTTTGCACCCCCTGTGGCGACTGTCGCCAGCGTATTCGTGAGTTTGCCGCCCCCGATACCGAGATCGTGGTGGTCGATGGTCAGGGCCTGCCCATGAAGTGCTATGACATGGATACCCTGCTGCCGGATTCCTTTGGCCCTGAAAATCTCGGCAGGACTTCAAAAATGGGGTAGATCCGATCGGTGAGGGGAGAAGACATATGCAGCGAGAGAGCAGCTGGACCGGCTGGGATCACCAGGGCAGTGAACATTTGCGGCTGCATATCGGCAGTGACGGTGTTGACGCCGCCAGCCGTGTGGAAGGTCGCCACGCTGGCGCTCCCTGGCAACTGACCTATCGACTGCAGCTGGATGTGCACTGGCGACTTCAGCGGCTATCGGCCCGGCTGACGGATGGGCGGGAATGCCATCTTTCAATCGATGGGCACGGGCAGTGGTGGCGCGATGAGCAGGTGCTGCTGTCATCACTGACAGGCTGTATCGATATTGATATTGCGGCCACCCCCTTTACCAACACGCTACCCATTCGACGGCTGGGCCTGAGTATCGGCGAGTCGTCGACCCTGAGGGTTGCGCTACTGTCCGTTCCGGCGCTGACCTTAAGCATCGCGCGCCAGCGCTATACGCGCCTGTCATCCCGGGGCTGGCGCTATGAAGGCCTCGATAGCGGCTTCACGGCGCAGCTGGAAGTCGATGATCAGGGGCTTGTACTGGATTACCCCGATACCTTTCGCCGCAAGCATGGGCCCTGCATGTCCTGTTGACGCCATGGCGGAAGGGCATCCAGGAGGGTTAGAAAACAGTGTTGTACAAGTTGAGAGAAACGTGGGTCAGTTTTTGACGTATGTTCTTCAAAATGTCACATAAAAACATGCAGAAACGTTTTCCTAACCCGGGTTTAATGTTTACAAAAAATTATAATGTACAACCCTTGTACATTGAATGGCGCTATGCCAAAGTGTGTTCACACGGTCAGCACGGACGCTGACCCGGGATCGACAGGGACGTTGATCAGTACGGCGAGGAACGCCACGGCAGGGACTGCCGCAGATATCGGCCAGGATGGCCAAAGGCAAGGATTGCCAACCATATCGCCCAGGACGGGCGGTAACATCACCAGGGAAGGAACCGAGTCATGACACACTACATCTCCTGCACACGCTGTGGTCACGATCAGAACGCTCCGATGGACACCTGCAACGAGTGGGATGAAATTACCTGCTCCGAGTGTGGCGAATTTCTGGACACGGTTGGTCACTGGAACGACCTTCACGCACCGTCCTTTGCCATGCAGACGCTGAACAAGTCCAGAACACTGACGCTCATGATGGCCCGCGAGAGCCGCCCCATCAATGATCACCAGATCGGGCATCGCGTTTCCGCCTGATAGTCGGCCGAAACCGCAAATCTCCCAAAATGCCGCCCATCGAGGCGGCATTTTTCATGTCCTTCCGGTTACTTTTCCGACGCCTGACCACTGCTTGTCGCGACATTAAAAACGCCCGGCCATGTGCCGGGCGTTTTTTGATCCATCAATCAGGCAGAAAAGGCGCGGTCTAGAAGATGACCGCCAGTACCACCAGCACGAGCCCAAGCAGGCTGACGCCCCAGACCATTGAGCGCACGTAGGGAATGCCCATGGCATAAAGGGGAACGTAGGCCACACGGGCCAGGAAATAGAGCCACGCGCCCCAGGCCGTCATCGCGCCTTCCTGAAGGCCGACGTGGGCGATCAGAATGGCGCCGATAAACAGCGGCAATGTTTCAAACAGATTCTTCTGGGCACGAAACAGCCGCGCCGTCACCACCCCCATCGGTGGGCCTTCCTTGTCGCGCGGGCCGGCATTGTAGTCAATGCCGGTCTCGCGATTGCGATACATCGCAGGCAGCAGGATCTGGACGATGGCAAGCACCAGCGTCCAGCCCAACAGATACAGTTCCATGCTCATGGGTGGCTCCCGGAGTGATCAGGACAACAATTCTCCCCTTGAGCGTAGCAGGCCACCGGCATTGGGGCGTCTGTATGGTGAGAAAGCACATGACACTTTTATCATTTGCCATGAATATAGAGGTTGCTGATGTCTCATACTGGATCTCCAGAGACTGACACCGTGATACGGTGCTTAATGACAACGCGATTGGCGCAGACACTGATCACCGTCCGGCAGTGGCTGCATTACCGGGTAAGGCCTTCAAGGAAGAGATCATGACCGACATTACGGAAAGGGCAGGTGGCTGCCTCTGCGGCCAGGTGCGGTTTACGGTACGTCATGGTGGCGAGGTGCACGTCTGCCATTGTTCGTTATGCCGCAAGGCTACGGGTGGGCCCATGCTGGGCGTCGTCTGTGACGGCGAGCCGGTGTTTGATGACGCCTCGCCCGTAGGGATCTATCACTCCTCCGAGCAGGGCGAGCGCGGCTTCTGTCTGCGCTGCGGCAGCCAGCTCTATTTTCGCCATACGCCTGACAACGCCTATGCGTTCACGGCCGGCACCTTTGATGACCAGTCACCCATGGTGATGACCGAAGAAATCTACATCAAGGACAAGCCCGGCTTTTATGATTTTGCCAACGAGACCCGCCGGTTCTCGCAGGACGTGGACAGCGACATTATCCCGCGTCAGGGGTAGTCTCAGAGCCTTCTGATCGGCGTGCCCGCAAGCCAGGCCTCGATATTCTCGATGGCCTGGCCAAACCAGGTGCGATAGTTGGTATCACTGACATAGCCGATATGCGGTGTGGCCAGCACATTGGGCAGCCGGCGCAGGGGATGATCGAACGCCAGCGGCTCCTGCTCGAACACATCCAGCCCCGCACCGGCTATCCGGTCGTCCTGCAGCACCTCGACCAACGCGGCCTGGTCGACGATGGCAGCGCGTGAGGTATTGATCAAAAGTGCCGAAGGCGACATCCATTCAAGCGCCTGTCGATCGATCAAATGATGGGTGCGTGCACTCAGCACCAGATGAATCGAGACGATATCGCTTTCGCTCAGCAATGCCCGTTTCGATTTGGCCAGCGTTACCCCGACCTCATCACAGCGCGCCTGGGTGAGATGTTCGCTCCAGGCCAGTACTTCCATATCAAAGGCCTTCGCGATGTGTGCCATGCGCGTACCGATCTTCCCAAGCCCCATGATGCCCAGCGTGCGCCCCGCCAGCGTCATGCCGACCGTGCTCTGCCAGGGACCATTGGTGGTGAAGTGGTGATGCTCGGCCGGCAGATGGCGCGCCAGCCCCAGTATCAGCGCCCAGGCAAGCTCCGTGGGCGGCGCGGGGTGACTGTCGGTGCCGCACACCGTAACACCGCGTTTGCGCGCCGCCTCGATATCGATGGCCGCATTGCGCATCCCCGAGGTAATCAGCAGTTTCAGATTCGGCAGACGTGACAACAGTGGGGCCGGAAAGGGCGTGCGCTCGCGCATGATGACAATCACGTCAAAGGGCGAGAGCCGCTCAATCAGCGTATCTTCATCGTCAACATGGTCGTGAAAGACCGTGATCGCCACGCGCTCCTCGAGACGCGTCCAGTCGGCCATGGCCTGCGCCGCATGCTGATAGTCATCAAGAATCGCGCAGCGCATGGGTGACCCTCCTGGTTGTTTTATCCGTGACGGCCTACTGACGCGCGCGACGCATCGGCATGTTATCGACCGTATCAAACAGCTGGCGGGGGTCGACAAAGCCCTCCTGCTGCACCTTCTTGCCGCCATCCTTGCCGATGAGCACCGTAGTCAATGGCCCACTGGCGTTCAGACCCAATGAGGAGAGCAGGGCGCCGGTTTCGGCTTCGGTCAGGCGCTCGCCTTCCTTCATGCCCGCGCCGTCTTCCACGGTGTAGAGCACCATGTCACGGTCGTTAAAGGCATTGCGCTGCGTCTCGACAATGCCGCGCATGCGCTCGTAATCGCTGTTGTCGGCACTCGGCGTCACCATGACCAGCGGGCGCGACTGCCACTTGTCGGTCAGCAGCGGATTGGCGGCCGGGTCGACCTGGTCGGCCTGCGCGCCGGCGCCACTCAGTCCGGCGGCCAGCAGAGCCGGCATGATCCAGTGTTTCATGATCTACTCCTGTGACAGGTTGTCGTTGCGATGTTTCCCAGCATAGCGTCTGACATGTTTGCCATCATCACACTCTGCTTAATACCACGAGGTCATCGCCATGCAACTGCGTTTTCTGGGCACCTCGGCCGGCATGCCCACCCGAACCCGCCATGTCAGTGCGCTGGCCCTGCAGCCCGAAGGGCAGCGGCGCTGGTATCTCATTGACTGCGGTGAAGGCACCCAGTATCAGCTGATGCGCACGCCCCTGAGTCTGGCCCGGCTCGAGGCGGTTCTGATCACCCATATTCACGCCGATCACTGCTACGGCCTGCCCGGGCTTTTGGCCAGCGCCTCGATGGCCGGACGCCGGGCGCCGCTGACGCTGGTGGGGCCGCCGGCCGTTTGGGAATATATCGAGGCGATGAAGGCCACCACCGGGCTTTTTTTCGATTTCGAGCTGATCTACATCGAGGCCTCAACGCTGGTTGATACGCCCTTGAGCCTTGCCGATGTCACCGTGCGCGCCACGCCCCTGTCCCATGGCGTCGAGTGCTACGCCTACGCGTTCGAGGAGCGTCATGTCGAGGCATCGCTGGATACGGCGCTGCTCATGGCGGAAGGGATCGCCCCGGGCCTGATCTGGGGCCGGCTTCAGCGCGGCGAGACGGTAACCGACGATCAGGGGCGCCATCTCGACGGCGCCGACTATCGCCTGCCCTCGCGCACGCCGCGGCGGCTGGTGGTGGCCGGCGACAACGATACGCCGGATCTTCTGACAGCGTTTTGCCGCGAGGCAGACGTGCTGGTGCATGAGGCGACCTATACCGAGGCGGTGATCACTCGTCAGGGTACGGATCATGGCCACAGCAGTGCCGCCCGCATTGCCGCCTTTGCCGACAGGGCAGGGCTCGCCGGGCTGATCCTGACCCATTTCAGTCCGCGCTACGCCAGTCGCCCGGGATCGGCGTACTGCATTGACGAGATCGAGCAGGAAGCGCGTGAGCACTTTGGCGCCACGCTGATGCTGGCCGAGGACCTTGCCGTGTTTGAGCTGTCGCGTGACCACAGGCTGCAACGGTGTGAATGAGTCGGTGCCCGGCTTCGATGTGAATGACGCCGTGCCCGGCTACAATGGGCGCTCACGCGTTCTTTCATGACACTCTTTCATGACCCCAGGGAGCCCTGATGACCCCCCGCCGTCTGATCATTGCCATTACCGGTGCGACCGGCTTTGTCTACGGCGCGCGCGCCCTGGAACTGCTCAGGCCGCTGAATATCGAGACCCATCTGGTGGTGTCCAAATCTGCCGAGCTGACCCGGCGCTATGAAACCGGCATCAGTCGCGAGCAATTGTTTGCACTGGCCGACGAGGTACACCCGGTGGGCGATATCGGCGCATCATTGGCCTCCGGCTCCTTTCGCACGCTGGGAATGCTGGTGGCCCCCTGCTCGATCAAGACCATGTCGGAGATCGCCACCGGCACAACCACCAACCTGATTTCGCGCGCCGCTGATGTGGTACTCAAGGAGCGGCGCCGGCTGGTACTGATGCTGCGGGAAACGCCGCTGCATCTGGGGCATCTGCGCACCATGACCAGCCTGACCGAGATGGGCGCCATCCTGTTTCCCCCGGTACCGGCCTTCTACGCCCGACCGGCCACGCTCGAGGAGATGGTGGATCACAGCGTGGCGCGCGCGCTGGATCTCTTTGATATCGAGATCGACGGCATGCCGCGCTGGGGCGAAAACCTGCATCCGCCGGGGAGGACCCGAGAGTAACGAACTACGCTTGAACCATGCCGCCTCGTGTGACCCACGGGGCCATGACTCATGCTTCAGGGAGCTGCGTATGAAATCCTGTTTCTCGTCCGGGTTTTTGGCGGGTACGGCACTGCTGCTGGCGGGCTGCGCCGGCGGTGATCACACACAGCCCTCGCAGCGAAGCGACACCGGGCGAACCCCGACGGCCGGCGATCTGGCCAGTATTCGCTACGATGTCGGCCCCTGTCACGGCTTCTGCCCGGTCTACTCGGTAGAGGTGCTCGCCGACGGGACGACCCGTTTCGTGGGCCGGGAACATACGCAGGTCTACGGCCGGCAGGCCCGTCAGAACGGCGAACAGGCGTTCACGCAGCTTCAGCGTACGCTTGCGCCCTGGCAGCCGGTGATGAACCAGCAGCGTGAATCCACCAACTGCGGGCCAAGGGTCACCGACATGTCGCAGTACACCGTGACCTGGACCGGTCGTGACGGGCGCCAGGCGAGGCTTTTGCATGATGGCGGCTGCCGTTCGGCCAGTGCCCTGTCGCTGACGCGCCTGCTCGATGAAGAGATCCCCGACCGGCTTGGCATTTCGAACTGGATCGGCACGCCTTCGACGTCCAGCGCGGTGACGGCGCCTTTGAACTGATGCGAAAGAAGTCCGACCTGCCGACCAAGACCTGCCCGGTATGCGGCCGCCCCTTTACCTGGCGCAAAAAGTGGGCGCGTGACTGGGACAACGTGATCTACTGCTCCGAGCGCTGTCGACGATCGAAGTCATGACACTGTTATCTTCGCGTCATCGTGATGACATCCGGGCTCGCCATGCTGCGCCCGATAGATGCCATCCACGGTCACGGAGCAACGCTCATGCTGGGTCTGACGTCACGGGAAATGGAAAGACTTGTACAGCGCGATATCCATCCAGTGTGTACCGATGGCAATGACTGTCTGGTCAGAATGCATGGCCGGGTCATTCGCTGTACCCCGCATGACCTGCACCGGCTGGCGGCGCCCTCCCTGCGCGAGCGCATGCGCGGTCAGATCAATCGGCTTTCAAGGGCCTGATCATCCCCTGACCCTTCATTGATTAAACCGGCGCCGGCACGTGTCAGGCGCGGTTTTTCGCATCAGAAAATGGCTTTGCCACAGCGCAATACTTAACCAGTGATATGAACGCAGGGTATAGAAGATTAAAGTAGCGGCCGATACGTCTGTCATAGCATTAGTTGTTCCTTAACAATTTGCTGTCAGTCAGCGCTCGCGACTTCTGGTACTTCTTCCCATGCGAACCAAAGGTTATCTCCTGCGCCAAGGGCTTGTGCTCTTTGCGGCCACGCTTGTAACCCTCTTTCTGATCGCCCTGATCTGGATGTTCTGGCTGGAAGCACACGTCTTTCGCCTTCTGAACTGGGGACCGCCTCCGGATCTTGATAACGCCTCACGCTGGCGCTTTATCCTGACCTGTACTGCCTTTGCCGCCATTGCCATGGTGGTGCCGAGTCTTTTATCCCTGCGGCTGACCTGGCGGCTGCGAAATCGCTATCGCGAGTTGCTGGCCGCGCGCGCGCGTGGCAATCATCTGGCCCAGCACGATGCCCTGACCGGGCTGATGAATCGGCATTATTTCATGGCGCGGCTGCATGCCCGGCTGGACCCCCAGCTGGAGCAGACCGCGCTGCTGGTCATCGATATTCAGGGCTTTCAGGCCATCAATGACGCCTACGGCAATACGGCGGGGGATTATGCCCTGCGTCGCATTGCCGATCGGCTCAGCAGTATTCGGGCCGTGGGCGACCCGCTGCTGGGACGGCCGGGAGGCGATGAGTTCGTGATTGCCCTGACCGGTGCCCTGAGTGCAGGTGAGCTGCTCGATCAGGCCCGGGCCCTGCAGCGCCAGGTCAAGCAGCCGCTGGTCTGCGGTAACCGACGGGTTCAGCTGGACACGACCATCGGGATTGCCGTCGCGCCCCTGCATGCCCTGACGGCGGATCAGCTGCTGGCTACGGCCTACGGCGCCATGCACGATGCCAGACGGGCTGGCGAGCAGATACGAATGCAAAGCGACTGTCTGACCGAGGCACAGCAGGAGGAGGCCCGCCGCGCACAGCGCCTGCGCCAGGCACTGGATCATGGCGAGATCGTGCCGTTTTATCAGCCGGTGGTGGCGCTTGAAAGCCGAAAAACGGCGGGCGTTGAAATTCTGGCCCGCTGGCAGCATCCCGAGCGTGGACTGGTCCCGCCCGATGAGTTCATCCCGCTGATTGAAACCCTGGGGCTGATGCCGGAAATGACCCGCTATCTTCTGGACATTGCCATGCGTGACGCTCGCCAATGGCCCGGAGCGCCCTTTTTGGCGGTCAATATCACCGCCTCCTATCTGGAAGATGAGGACTTCACCGCGCAGATGGCGGCGCTGCTGGAGGCACATGCCTTTCCGGCCGATCGTCTAGAGGTCGAAATTACCGAAAACGTGCTCATTGAGCGTCTGGACGTGGTCCAGCAGAATCTGAGCCGACTGCACGATATGGGGGTGCGCGTGTCGCTGGATGACTTCGGCACCGGCTATTCCGGGCTTTACCATCTGGCTAGGCTGGATATCGACAAGATCAAGATTGATCGCTCCTTTTTCGATGCCGAAGAGATTCGCCAGGACAATCTGGTGCGCCTGATGATCGCCATGGGTCGCTCGCTGGGCATGGCAGTGGTGGCCGAGGGCATCGAGGATGAGCGTCTGGCCGAAAATCTGACGCAGCAGGGCTGTCACTTCGGTCAGGGCTATCTTTTTGGCCGACCGATGCCGGCGCATGCGTTGTATGAGTATCTCACTCGATCTCATGAAACGGTCCAGCCCTGAGTGCCATCTCTGCCAAGCTTGAAACATCACCTGCCAGGAAGCGCCCTCATGTCCGACACAAGACAACGCCCCGCTCTTCGCGATATGCGCCGCCTGATCGACCCTGCCGCCACGGCGCTGGCCGAGCCGCCCACGGCCCGGGCCGCCACGGTGGCCGAGCTGGCCACTCGTGACGGCTTTGACCCGGATTTTCTGATGGATATGCCGGTAGCACTGCCGGTGCCGTCCGATGCGCTGGCCGAGGACGTGACACCGGTGCCCGGGCGTGAGGATGGGCGCCTTGATTACACCCATTTCTCACTGGTGATGTCCCAAAGCCGCAGGCTTGCCCTGTTTACCGCGGTCAATATCGACGGCAGCGCGCTGGTCAGCATTACTCGCGGCAGCGATTACTGGCGCTTTGATCCGCGTATCGCTCGTGACCTGCAGGCCGGTCCGGATATCTACAGCCGTAACCCGCTCGATCGCGGCCATCTGGTGCGCCGCACCGACCCCAACTGGGGCGAGCAGGCACAGACGGCCAACGACGATACCTTCTATTTTACCAACGCCACGCCCCAGCTGGCGGGGTTCAATCAGCAGACCTGGCTGGGCCTTGAAGACTACCTGCTGGAGAACGCCCGCGCCGATCGCCAGCGCATCACGGTGTTCTCCGGCCCCGTTCTCGATCCGGATGATCGTGTTTACCGCGGCATCCGCCTTCCCGAGGCCTACTGGAAGGTGGTGGCCTTCATGGGCGATGACGGTCGCGCCTCGGCGACGGCCTACATGATAGAGCAGGGTGACGGACTGGATCAGCTCGGCTTCATGTTCGGTCAGTATCGAACGTATCAGCGCAGCGTGGCGCGTATCGAGGCGCTGACCGGACTGGATTTCGGTGATCTGAGCACGTTTGATGGCTTCTCCAACGAAGAGCGTGCCACCGGCGTGCGCATCGAGACCGAGATACGCGGGCCGGAAGATATTCGGGTCTGATCAAAGGCATGGACCGGGAGATGACACTCCCTTGCGCAAGTTCAGGAATCTCTACCAAGGTCTGGATTGTCGACCTGACGGGGAAAGCCAATGCTTTTGCTTTCTTTCTCCTGAAGGGGCATGGCATGGATCAGCAACCAGGCGATACAGACAATGCATTGATCGATGAGATTCGTCGTCGACTTCTCAAGGGCATGGGGGTCGCGGCCGGCATGATGGCGCTGTCCCCGGTACTTTCCCTATCGGATGCCTTTGCTGCCTCTGGTCAGAGCAGCGGCAGTAGCGCGCAGTATGTCTATGTCGGTACCTATACCGGGCCCAATACCGCGCCCGGGGGTGTGGCCCCCAGTCAGGCCCGGGGAATCTACGTGTTTCGCATGGACTCTGAGCAGGGTGGGCTCACTCAGGTACAGGTCATGGCGGCGGAAAACCCCTCCTTTCTGGCCCTGTCACCGAATCGTCGCTATCTCTACAGCGTCAACGAGCTCGGCCCGGATGCGGCCGGCAAACCGCAGGGGCAAGTGAGCGCCTACCGGATCGATCCGTCCAGCGGCGAACTTGCCTTTATCAATACCCGACCCACGCAGGGCACCTGGACCTGTCACTGCTCGGTACATCCCTCCGGGCGCTATCTGTTTGCGTCCAACTACGGCACCGGCAGCTTCTCGGTCTTTCCGCTGGGGGAAAATGGCGAGATCGGGGAAATGAGCGATCTGGTCGAGTCACCGCCCAACGGGCTGGGCCCGGACGGTGTGCGTCAGGAGGGCGCGCATGCCCACATGATGATCACGGGGCCGGGTGGCCATCACGTTTTCGGCCTTGATCTGGGTGCGGACCGGTTGCTGGCGTTCACGCTGGACATGGACAGCGGCAGGCTCTCGCCCGGGCCGGTGCCCTATGCCAACGTGGCCTCGGGCAGCGGCTGTCGGCACATGGTCTTTCATCCGCAAAAGCCATTCGCCTACGTGCTCAACGAGCTCTCTTCAACGGTGGATGTCTTTGACTTTTATCCCGAGCGCGGCAGTTTCATCCATGTTCAGGCGCTGTCGACCCTGCCGGCCGACAGCGAATTTGGCCGACCGGTGTTCAACCCCGACAACCCGGGGGAAGTGCCTGGCGGCAGCAATACCACCGCCGAGCTTCGCATCCATCCGCAGGGGCGCTTTCTCTATGCCACCAATCGGGGCATGAACAGCATCGCCATGTTCGAGGTAAACACGCAGAGCGGGCACCTGACCAATACCGGCTGGGTCGCCAGCGGCGGCGAGATTCCGCGCGGCATGAACCTGGACCCCGCGGGGCGCTTTCTCTACGTGGGCAATCAGAACAGCGATACCATCAACGTGTTTCGCATTCAGGCCGACAACGGCAAGCTGGAAGGCCCGGTGCAGACGATCGGCTCGCCGGTGCCGGTCGATTTTGTCTTCAATGCCGTCAATGGCTGATCGATATTGAGAAGGCGCCGTGCTGATCAGCGGCGCCTGTCGATATCAGCCGTGACACAGCTCAAGCGCCAGAGCGATTCGAGCCTTCACCGGTGACATTGCCGCCATTTAAGACAGAAGCCAATACGCTCAAGATAAAAGCCATGTTTTATTTAAATAGCGTCAACAGGATTTAAAAAGAACATTATCCGGTGACTATTGTTTCTGCAGTATTTGCTCCTGGCGGCGATTTTGCAGCGGGGAGTCGCCATAGTAACGTTTATAGTCGCGGCTAAATTGCGCCACGCTTCGATAACCTACGGCTAATGCGGCCTGACTGACATTATGGTTCTGCTGTACAAGAAGCTGCTGTGCCTTGATCAGGCGCATTTTTTTCAGGTATTGAGCAGGGGATGTTCGTGTTACCTGTTTAAAATAGTGGTGAAACGTCGAAATACTCATATTGGCCTGCTGGGCAAGTTGCCCAACGCTAAAATCCTCGGCAAAACTCACCTGAAGTTTTGAGAGCACCTGTACGATGCGTGAATAGTGTCCCTGGCCGTTAACCAATGCTCGTAATGCTGGTCCCTGATCTCCTTTTAACGCTTCAAAGATGACCTCGCGGATGCGCGCAGCACCCATGGTTGCACACTCTTTGGGGTCATCAAGCGCGTTGACCAATCGTACAACGGCCATCTGCATGCTATCCGTCATTGCCACCGACGCCATGGGTTTAGGCAGAGGGAAGGGTGCGTCAATCTCGCCCATGCTCATCACCATCTCATTCAATAGCACTGGATCCAGCTTTATTGAAATGCAAAGCATTGGCGCTTCGCGTGAGCCATGGGTTTCGCATTCAAAGGGCAATGACAGTGTTTGTACGAGGTACTGGCCTGGAACGTAGCGAATTTCGCGATCGCCCAGATAACATATCTTTTTTCCCTGAGCGATAAAAATAAGGCTGGGTTCATAAAGCAGCGGCGTGCGCTTTTGTAAATGACTCAAACAATGCAGTGATACGCCAGGTAGAAGCGTTTGGGTAGGGCCATCTCCCCTGATCAGAGCCGCGATACTGTCAGTCAGCGATGGGTGGAAGCAGGGCGATATAGCCAAGAGGATCTCCTGTAAAAATCCGTCAAGTCATGCCAATCGTACAATTATGACAAGATATGACGATTAATGGTTGCCTTGTCCGTTCACCCGGAGGAATAAGCAAAAAAAGCGGAGATTGGTTCATCGTTACTGATGCCCTGCCAACCTATAATGGAGATTAGTCACTGTTGTTAAAAGTGATCTCGATGCAAAAAGACTTATTTAATGATTACGTATTGATTGCTGCCTACAGGGCCATGATTGCTATATCAGAGCATTAACCGAGTCTGTTTGTTATATGTCGAGCATACATTCATCACCAGGGAAGCTGATCATGCAGCAGGAAATAGCCAATTTTACGTTTCAAAATCCTACTAAAATCGTATTCGGCAAAAATCAGATTGAATCATTATCTACCTTGATTCCGCGTGACAGGAAAGTTCTGATCACTTATGGAGGTGGAAGTGTTAAACGCTCAGGTGTACTGGATCGCGTACGTGAAGCATTGACAGATTATGATCTGGGTGAGTTCGGTGGTATCGAAGCCAACCCCACTTTTGAAACCTGCATGCAGGCAGTTGAGCTGATTAAAAAAGAACAGTTCGATTTTATTCTTGCCATTGGTGGCGGTTCAGTTATTGATGGTTCCAAATTCATTGCTGCTGCAGCGAAATTTGAAGGGGACCCGACCAATATATTTGGCGACGGCGTTGGAACAGGCGAGCCTGTCAAGGCTGCCCTTCCCCTTGGAACCATTCTGACACTACCTGCTACAGCTTCAGAAATGAACAGCATCTCAGTGATCACGTTCAAGGAGAAAAAAGCCAAGGTCGGTTTTAGCAGTCTTCAGGTTTATCCGACTTTTTCGGTACTGGATCCGGAGATGACCTATACACTTCCCAGTAAACAACTGGCCAACGGTGTTACAGACTCTTTTGTCCATATCATCGAGCAGTACCTGACCTTTCCAGTCGGCGGTATGGTTCAGGACGGATTTGCTGAAAGCCTGATGAAGACTCTTATTAAAATTGGGCCTGATGTCGTCAAGGAAGATTTACACGACTATACCCTCAGGGCCAATTATATGTGGACAGCTACCCTGGCCTGGAACGGCATACTGTCCACCGGTGTACCCGGTGACTGGTCTACGCATGCTTTAGGCCACGAACTTACAGTGCTCAACGATACGGATCATGCAAAGACGCTGTCCGCTATCCTGCCGGCGGTCATGACGGTAAGGAAAGAACAGAAATTTGATAAACTTGTTCAGTATGCTGAAAACGTCTGGTCAATTACGGATGGCTCCGACGAAGAAAAAATAGATGCAGCCATTTCAAAAACGGCTGCTTTCTTCAAATCGCTTGGTATGCCGGTAACTCTGAACGATATCAATGTGTCTTCTTCTGACATCGACTTTTTGATTAGCCAGCTTGAAACGCATGAATGTACTGCAATCTCTGAGCGTGGTGATCAAACACTGGATGTTTCAAGAGCCATTTTTGAGAAAGCCCTTGAATTAGAATCGTAATCGTAAAAGCAGCGATAAACGCTTTTGGAGCAGCGCCACCACTTTTATATTGGTGGCGTTGTCCTTTTCATGTTTTGTATCAATAATTTTTTTGATATGACCTGAGTGCCAATGCAGTCATTTTTATTGTGACGCAAGCCTGAACAAACCGGGCTGCGACCGCCCTCATGTCATGACAGCTCTTCCGAGGCTCATGGGCCCAGCAGCCTTTCTTGCTTATCCACGATATTTCATATCGCTCTGCAAAGTTTCAATAGCAGATCGACCCTCGCCTTCACCGGTGACAGTGCCGTCATGATCGGGAAGGGGGCATCAGGCGTGGGCAGCAGCCGACCTTCGTTACAGCGCGCGGCCACGCGCACCTCGATACCACTCTCGCGAGCCCGATGGGCGGCCTGCTCGAGATGGCGATGCAGACTGGCGTTACCGGTCGCGCCCAGCACAATGCCTGCGACCGGGTCGGCGGCGCCGCTCTGGCGTTCCCGCACCAGCGTATCAATCAACGTGCCGCTGGCACCGGCATGACTGAGCACGATCTCGACGCGGGGCCAGTGCTCGGCCTCCGGCAGGGTGTTCTGATCGCTGTTCTCCGGGCGCGGCCAGGGGCGCAGCTGGCGGACGGTTCCTTCCTCCACGTAACCGATGGGGCCGCTGTCGCCTGAGGAAAACGCATTCAGCCGATAGGGGTGGTCCTTGCGCACGTCGAGCGCGCCGTGGATCTCCCCGGCGCAGACCACCGTGACGCCCGTAGCCTCAGGCGTTGCCGCCACGGCCAGCGCGTCACGCAGATTCTGCGGGCCGTCCGGCATGCGGGCAGTGGCCGGGCGCATGGCGCAGGTCAGCACCACGGGTTTGGTTGAAGGCAGCACCGAGTGCAGCAAAAATGCTGTCTCCTCGATCGTATCCGTACCGTGGGTGATGACCACGCCTGCGATGTCCTCCTGGCCCAGCCAGTAGTCGCAGCGCTTGCGCAGGGCACACCAGGTCGCGACATCCATGTCCTTGCTGTCGAGCTGGGCGATCTGCTCGGCCTGCAGGGTCACGCCATTCGGCGCCTCTATACCGCCAAGCAGGTCTTCGACTGCGACCGTTCCTGAGGTATAGCCAAGATTGGCGCCGATCTCGGAGGAAGAGCCGGCAATGGTGCCGCCGGTGCCGAGCACGACAAGGCGACGTGATCCTGTCGATGGGGGGTGTGTCATGAAAGCTGCTCCCTGATTGCTGGTCATAAACATTACCAGCCGTAAAAACGCGGCCAGATATCGACGCTTTCGTCGGACGTCAGAGCGGCGTAATGCGGATGCTGTGCCCCGGTGGCACACGCGTGGTTGGGCAGAATACGCAGACGCGTGCCGATGGGAAAACGATTCCTGATATCGTGATCGGTCTCGCCAACGTGAGACAGGATGCCGTGTTCCTGGTTGGCACCGCTCAGGATGTAGCCCTCAAGCACCGTGCCGTCTTCGGTACATACCTGACCGAAACCGAAATCATGCGTCTGCTTCTGCGTGCCGCGATCACGACTCATCGCCATCCAGCCGGCATCGACGACAGCCCAGCCCTTTTCTTCCTGATGACCGATCACGGTGGTGAGCACGCTCAGCGCGATGTCATCGAGTGCGCATACGCCCACGTTGTGCATGACCAGATCAAACAGCGCATACACGCCGGCACGCACCTCTGTCACGCCGTCAAGATGTTCGGCACTCAGGGCCGTGGGGGTGGAGCCCACGCTGACCACCGGGCAGGGAAGCCCGGCCTCGCGCAGCCTCTGCGCTGCCCTGACGGCGCCGGCACGCTCCTGCTCGGCAATCTCGCGCAGGGCCTCCGGGGTGTGGTAGTCATAGCTGGAGCCGGCGTGGGTCATGATGCCGCCCATGGTCATGCCGCTGTCCTGAAGCTCGCGGGCGATCTCCAGAAGGGCCTCGTCGTCAGGCTTGATGCCGCTGCGATGCCCGTCGGTGTCAATCTCGATCCATACCTCGAAGGTGGCATCGTGGGCCTTCCCGAACTCACCGATAGCGCGGGCGGTATCGATATTATCCACGATGAGCTTCAAATCGCAGCCCTTCTCCAGCAGCGCGAGCGCGCGCGGGAGCTTGTCGATTGAGATGCCCACGGCATACAGAATGTCGGTGATGCCGGATTCAAAAAACTGCTCGGCTTCCTTGAGGGTCGACACCGTAATACCGCGGGCACCGGCGGCGATCTGCGCCTGCGTTACGTTTGGGCATTTGGCGGTCTTGACGTGCGGACGAAAGCGCACGCCGAGCGTGTCCATGCGTGCCTGCATGCGCTCGATATTGCGCTGCAGGCGTTGGGTGTCAATCAGTGCGGCGGGTGTCTCAAGAGCATTCAGGGTCGTCATGAGCGTACTCGATCAAAGTAGAAGAAGAGGTGCATTGACATAGTGTCCAGAATTAAACAGTCTGTCAAAAACGACGATGGTAGCATTCCCATGACCCAGCGAACCCCGGAGCAGCGACTGCTGCTTGAACAGCTCAAGCAGACGGCGGAGGGCATTGCCAGAACCTTCGCCCCGTTTTGTGAGGTGGTGGTCCATGACCTGCTGGACCCCTCACATGCTGTGCTGGCCATCCACAACAACCTTTCGGGGCGTGAGGTCGGTAGTCCGGCCACCGAGCTGGGGCTGGCCCGCATTCAAAGCGCCGATGTCGAGCAGATCATTGCCAACTACGCCAACAGCTTCTCGGATGGCCGTCAGGTCAAGAGCACCTCGATCGGCATCAAGGATTCCGGCGGTCGCTACATCGCCGCGCTGTGCATGAATATCGATCTCAGTGTGTTTCAGGGCTTTCAGGGCATGCTGAATCAGTTCGTCGACCTGCCCGGCGCTGCGCCTGCGCAGGAGACACTCGACCCGATGGGCGCTGACGCCATCCGGGCTCGTATCGATCAGTTCGCCGCGAGCATGGCCACCACACCGCGCGCGCTGAAGGCGGAAGACCGACGGGTGCTGGTCAGGGAGTTGAAGTCGGCAGGCCTTCTGGAGGTGCGCCGGGCGATGGAGATTGTCGCCGGCCATCTGGGTGTTTCCCGCGCCTCGGTCTATGGCTATGCCAAGTAACCCCGATGGCGTGTCACGGATCGGGAAGACAGCAGTGCCCATGCGCTTTGACGAGCATAGATACCCATTTGTGTGGCCTGGCGGCCACATCAGGAGAGATATCCCATGAATCAGCTTCCCACCTTCGACGACGTGGTCGCCGCTTCAAAGCGCATTGAAGGCCACGCCCACCGCACGCCGGTGGTGACCTCACGCACCGTCGATGAGGCCATGGGCGCGCAGGTGTTTTTCAAATGCGAGAACTTCCAGCGCGTGGGCGCCTTCAAGTTTCGTGGTGCCTTCAACGCGCTGTCGAAATTCAGTGCCGAGCAAAAGCGCGCCGGGGTTGTGGCGTTCTCCTCCGGCAACCACGCTCAGGCCATTGCTCTTTCAGCCAGAATTCTGGGCATTCCGGCCACCATCGTCATGCCCGAGGACGCGCCAGCCGCCAAGGTCGCCGCCACCGAGGGCTATGGCGGTAACGTGGTGAGGTATGACCGCTACACCGAGGACCGGGAGCAGATCGGCCGTGACCTCGCCGAGAAGCATGGCATGACCCTGATCCCTTCCTATGATCACCCGGATGTTCTGGCAGGCCAGGGTACGGCCGCCATGGAGCTTTTTGAAGATGTCGACGAGCTGGATGCCCTTTTTGTTTGTCTGGGCGGCGGCGGTCTGCTGTCGGGCTGTGCGCTGGCGGCCAGAGCCATGGCGCCGGACTGCAGGATCTATGGCGTCGAGCCCGAGGCGGGTAACGACGGGCAGCAATCGTTTCGCTCAGGGCAGATCGTGCACATCGATACACCCAAAACCATTGCCGATGGCGCGCAGACCCAGTATCTGGGGAAGGTGACCTTTCCGATCATTCAGCGTGATGTCGACGACATTCTGACCGCCTCGGACGGTGAACTTGTCGAGTGCATGAGCTTTCTGGCCGAGCGCATGAAGATGGTGGTCGAGCCGACGGGCTGTCTCGGTTTTGCCGCGGCGCGGCAGATGAAGGCCGAACTGCAGGGCAAGCGTATCGGCGTCATCATCAGTGGTGGCAACGTCGACATGGCGCGCTTCGCCAGTCTGTTGACCTCATAGTTCGTTGAGCGGCCCATTGCCGGGCCGCGTATTACCGTACCGGTTCGCGCCCCTCAACCTTTCATGGTTGCGGGACAAGGACCCCTTGTGCCCAAAAAAAGGACTCTCCTCATGACGCAAACCACTTCTCACGTTGATATCCGCTGTGAGAACAGCATGGATATCGCTCGTCCCGGTGGACACTACTCCCATGTCTGCATGGGCGCCGGCCAGGTCTTTATCTCCGGTCAGCTCCCCATTCGACCGGACGGCACGCACCTGAGCGATGCCTCGTTCGAGGAACAGGCGCGTCAGGTGCTGGCCAATATCGATGGCTGCCTGGCCTGCGCAGGCGTTGATAAAAAGAGCCTGATGCAGGTGCGCATCTACGTCACCAATATCGACCACTGGCCGGCGTTCAACGAGATTTATGCCGAATGGCTTGGAGAGCATCGCCCCGCGCGCGCGGTTGCCGGCATCGCCCAGCTGCACTTTGGCTTTGCCGTCGAGGTAGAAGCCGTGGCGCTGCTTGGCAGTGATCACCCGCACACGCCTTCATCGTTTCAGTAAACAGGCGTATGCCCCTGGCTGATTCCTCCAAAGCCACCCTTGAGCACTGACCCGCAGTGTGCCATGCCCCATGGACATGATGGCGTCATCCCGGGGCTGGCCCCGGCGTTCCTGCCCCTGCAGGGGCGCCGCCTGGCAGGACGTTGTATCTGAAAACCGCAAACAGCGGGAAACAGGAGACGTACAATGACAAGAAATACCGTTCGCTCATCTGCCCGACGCAATCCCTTGAGGGTCTGGCTCGATATGGCGCTGTGGAAGCAGATATTCATTGCGCTGGGGCTGGGGCTGGTTCTGGGGATTGCGCTCAACCAGACCGGCAATGCCGATATTGCCGCCTCGGTAAAACCGGTCGGAGATCTGTTTATTCGCGGGATCAAGATGCTGATCGTCCCGCTGATCTTTATCACGCTGGTCGCAGGCGTTGCCTCATTGCAGGACCTCAAGACCATGGGGCGTCTTGGGGTGAAAACGTTTGTTCTGTACTTGGCCACTACCGCCATTGCCATTTCGATCGGCCTGGCCCTGGCGGTACTTTTCAAGCCAGGTGTGGGGATCGATATTGGTACCGCTGAAGCCGTCCAGCCCAAGGATGCGCCATCGATTGCCGATACCATCCTGGGGCTTGTACCGACCAACCCGGTCGAGGCCTTTGCCACAGCCAACGTGCTTCAGATCATTGTCTTTGCGATGTTGCTGGGCATTGCCATCGTCATGGCGGGCGAGGTTGCCAAACCGATCAAGACCTTTTTCGATGCCGCCGCCGAGGTAATGTACAAGCTGACCTCGATCATCATTGCCTTTGCGCCCTATGGCGTTTTCGCCCTGATGGTCTGGGTGGCCGGCACCTATGGCATGGATGTACTGGCGCCCCTGGCCGGTGTCATCGGGCTGGTCTATCTCGCCTGTATTCTCCATGCCCTGATCGTCTACGGTGCCATGATCAAATTCCTGGCCCGCCTTAATCCTGTTCGCTTTTTTCAAGGGACCATCGAGCCGGCCCTGGTGGCCTTTACCAGTACCTCCAGCTCGGGAACGCTGCCGGTCACGATGATGTCGGCCGAGCACAACCTGGGCGTGTCACGTCGGGTCTCGAGTTTTGTGCTCCCACTGGGCGCCACCATCAACATGGACGGCACGGCCCTTTATCAGGGCATCTGCGTGGTCTTCATCGCGCAGGCCTATGGCGTTGATCTGACGACCAGCCAGTACGCGACCATCGTCCTGACCTCAACACTTGCCTCCATCGGCACCGCCGGTGTGCCCGGTGCGGGCCTGATCATGCTGTCTTTGGTCCTGACATCGGTAGGCCTGCCGCTGGAAGGTATTGCCATCATTGCCGGTATTGACCGCATCCTCGATATGGTCCGCACTGGCTTGAATGTGGTCGGCGACAGTGCGGTAACGTGCGTCGTGGCGCGCAGTGAAGGCGAGCTTGATCAGACGCTTTTCGATACGCCTCACGTGCTCAAGGCCGGCGAAACCTCCCCTGATGCCGGACCGGCGTCTGATCCCGATCGATCAGTCAGCGATCGTCCCCTGTCCTGACAGGGGCTCCCTGTTCGGTTTGATAACGACACAACATCATCGGCGGCAGGTGAGCGCCGTATGGAGACCTCATGAAACACATGATTTGTTCCGGGAAGTGGTGGTTGATGCTGTTGCTGCTGGTCATGGCGGTGCCTTTTGCCCAGGCCAGCGAAGAAAAACCCAATATCGTGATTCTGGCCACCGGCGGCACCATTGCCGGTTCAGGGGCATCAAGTGCCAACGTCAGTGCTTATCAATCCGCCGTGGTGGGGGTCGACAAGCTCATCGCTGCGGTACCGGAGCTCAAGGATGTTGCCAGCGTTCGCGGTGAGCAGGTCTTTCAGATCGGTTCGGAAAGCTTTAACAACGAGCGCTGGTTGACGCTGGCGCGCCGCGTCTCGGAGCTTCAGAACTCGCCTGATGTGGACGGCATCGTGATTACGCATGGTACGGACACGATGGAAGAGACCGCCTATCTGCTGAATCTGACCCTCAAGAGCGACAAGCCTGTTGTACTTGTCGGTTCCATGCGGCCTTCCACGGCCCTGAGTGCCGATGGCCCACTGAATCTTTACAACGCGGTTGTGGTTGCGGCAGACCCGAAAGCGTCCGGTATGGGCGTGCTGGTGGTCATGAATGATGACATTCACAGTGCCCGGGACGTGACCAAGTCCAGCAGTCTCAAGGTAGAAGCCTTCCACTCCCTTTACGGGCCGCTCGGTGAGGTCGTCGAAGGCCAGCCGCGCTTTTATCGCGCCCCGATACGCCCTCATACCACGCAAAGCGAGTTCAGCGTTGATGACATCGCATCAATGCCCGAGGTCGACGTGGTGTATACCCACGGCAACATGAACCGCGTTCCGATGGACGCCTTCATTGCCCATGGTTCAAAGGCGCTCATCTGGGCGGGGTTCGGCAATGGCAGTGTGCCCGACTACATGGACGCTGTTCTGGAGGAGGCACGTGCCAGGGGCGTGTTTATCGTTCGCACAACACGTACCGGCAGCGGCGCCGTTGTCCGCAACGGCGAGGCCGAGGACGACAAGTACGACTACATCGTCGTGGACGATCAAAACCCTGCAAAAGCGCGTCTTCTGATGGCGCTGGCGCTGACAAAAACAACCGATACTGCAAAGCTCCAGGAGATTTTCTGGAAGTATTAAGCCGATCAGGAAGGTATTCGAAAGGACCGGCCGGGGACGGCGAAAGATTGCTGCCCCCGGCCGATGACGTTGGGGCTACCCGGGAGTTTTACCCATGTTTGATCAGCTTGTGCAGCTGTTGAAGACACATGATGCACGCTTTCGCATCATTGAGCATTCTGCCGAAGGGCGGTCGCAGGATGTGGCCCGTATACGCGGTACCACCGAATCGCAGGGTGCCAAGGCGATGCTGTGTAAAAGCCGGCACGATGATGAGTTTTTTATGCTGGCCGTGCTGCCGGGCAACAGGAAGCTGGATTTTCGACAGGTGGCTGACGCTGTCGGCATCAAAAAGGCGACGCTTGCCAGCGCCGAGGACGTCATGACCGAGACCGGCTGTGTCGTCGGTGCCGTTCCCCCCTTCGTATTTTCATCGCGGATTCGATTGCTGGCCGACCCGGCACTTGTCGAGGAACATGACGAGATTGCCTTCAATGCCGGCAGGCTTGATCGTTCGATCGTTTTAAGCAGTGAAGATTATCTGCGTATTGCCCAACCAGAGGTCCGAAGCCTTTGTATCTGAACGACGTGGCTGCCCTGTCGCTGGATCTGGACGATACGCTCTGGGATTTCGACGCTGCGGTACGCGGCGCTGAGACAATGCTTTATCACTGGCTTTTACAACATGCGCCATTGACGGCGGCAGTGCTGCCGGAGCCTGCGTCACTGCAACAGTATCGACAGCGCATGGCCATGCTCAGGCCCGATCTTGTCGACACACCGGCACGGCTTAGAAAAGCGTCGATTCATGAGGTGCTGCGTCTGGCCGGTGAGGATCCGGCGCTGAGCGAACGGGCCTATGCGGTATTTTATGCCGCACGTCAGCAGGTCACGTTTTTTGAAGATGCCCTGCCGGCGCTTGAATGGCTGAGTCAGCGCTACCCCATGGCGGCCATTTCAAACGGCAATGCCGATCTGGACATGATCGGCATCCGCCATTTTTTCAGTGTCATCCTGTTCTCCAGGGATTTGGGTATCGCCAAACCCGACCCGCAAATCTTCCACGTCGCTGCTACCGCGCTCGATGTTGCGCCAGCGCAGATACTGCATATAGGCGATGACTGGCAGCTGGATGTCCAGGGGGCCCTGTCAGCGGGGTTTCGGGCTGCCTGGCTGGTGCGAACGGCACAAGGCACCACGCCAGCCAGAATGGAAGGCGCCGCCGATGCATGGCTGACCCTCAACAACCTGCACGAACTCTGCCTGATGGCCGATGCTCATGAGCATCCGGTTTGCGGGCAAGGCTCGGCTTCGTTGTCATTGCCATCATATTTTTCCTAAAAGATCCGCCGATCGATGCCAAGCGTGTCCATCAAGCGCGTGGCGATCTCCTCGACCGAGTAGTTGGTGGTGTCCAGATAGGGAATGCGCAGGCGGCGATAGAGCGCCTCGACCTCGGACAGCTCCAGCCGGCACTGTCGCAGCGAGGCGTAGGTGCTGGCGTTGCGCCGTTCGTTGCGAATGTTGGACAGGCGTTCGGCGTTGATGGTCAGCCCGAACAGCTTGCCGCGCTGCTCGCGCAGGGCCGGCGGCAGCGCCAGGCGGTCCATGTCGTCGGCAATGAAGGGGTAGTTGGCAACCCGCAGGCCGAACTGCATGGCCAGATAGAGGCTGGTGGGTGTCTTGCCGCAGCGCGACACGCCAATCAGGATCACCTGGGCCTGTTCGAGATGGCGCAGCGACAGGCCGTCATCATGGGCCAGGGCGTAGTCGATCGCCGCGATGCGCTCGTCATAGCGGGCCACGTTGCGCTGATTGAGACCATGGGTGCGGTGCAGCGTCGGGTGCGGCGCCATCTGGAGTTCTTCACTGAGCGGGGCAATGACGGATTCGATCACGTCATGGCAGAAGCCGTGGCTCGACAGGATGATCTGGCGGATCTCGTCGCTGACGATCGAGTAAAAGACGATCGGGCGCTCGCCGGTCTCGGTAAAAATCCGGTCGATGCGCTCGCGAATCTCGACGGCGCGTTCCCGGGTGTCCACGAAGGGCCAGGTCCGCTGGGCAAATTCCGTATCAAACTGGGAGAGAACGGCGTGGCCCAGCACTTCCATGGTAATGGCCGTGCCATCGGAAATATAAAACACTGTTTTTGGCATAAAAGCCTCTCTGCCCGGCATAAAAGACACGATTTATCAGGCATTAAACCACGGTAATGGTCAAAATGTTGTGATGCCATTGCGACCTCATTTGTCAAATTTGCGCAGGCGCTACAAAACATGTAGTGATTTTTTGTGCCGAATTTTTTTTGGGTTTATCCATTTATTTCAAAAACATGCGTTGCCAATTTAATACTTTGTGTTAACGCCATGTCGTAGTCTTTCAAAATGTTCCTGGCCTTAAAACTTGTCATAAAGGCTATGGCGGACCGCGGAAAATGATTACGCTCTGCTCGACTGTCCAATGACAGGAAGGATTTTAAAAGCGTCGTTTTTATTCGGTCGTGCGATGGATCTACACGCCCTGAACGACGTTTTTTTACGTTGTTTATTTTTGGGTATGGCACTGCCGGGCACCTTCAAAGGGGCCGGCGGCGTAAAGGATTGCCGGGAGAGACGAGAAATGAGTGATCGCATGGTGACAGACGACAATCGCCTGAATGACGCTGACCCGGACGTGCTCTGGTACGACCAGGTCGGCATGCACGATGTCAATCGTGTCGGGGGCAAGAACGCCTCACTGGGCGAGATGATCAGCCACCTGGCGAGTCTGGGTGTCCAGGTGCCCAACGGCTTTGCGACCACCGCTGACGCATGGCGGCGTTTTCTGGAACAGAGCGGTCTGGATGAGCGTATCCATGCCCTGCTGGATGAAACCGATATTGACGATACCCGCGCCCTGGCAGCTGCCGGGACGCGCATTCGTCAGTGGGTCATCGATACGCCCTTTACGGCCGAACTCGATGATGCCATCGCCACGGCCTACGAGAAGCTGGCCGGCGATAATCCGAACGCTTCCTTTGCGGTGCGCTCCTCCGCCACGGCCGAGGACATGCCGGATGCCTCCTTTGCCGGCCAGCAGGAGACCTTCCTCAACGTGCAGGGGCTGGACGCCGTGCGCGAGGCGATCCACCACGTGTTTGCCTCACTGTTCAACGACCGCGCCATTTCCTACCGCGTCCACCAGGGCTACGACCACAAGGGCGTGGCCCTGTCTGCCGGCGTGCAGCGCATGGTGCGCTCGGATCTGGCCACCTCGGGTGTCATGTTCACCATCGACACCGAATCGGGCTTTGATCAGGTCGTGTTCGTCACTGCTGCCTGGGGACTGGGTGAGATGGTGGTGCAGGGCGCCGTCAACCCGGACGAGTACTACGTGCACAAGCCCACGCTGGCCGCCAACCGTCCGTCGGTCGTGCGTCGCAGCATGGGCACCAAGGCCGAGCGCATGGTGTACGCCGATGATCGCAGCCACGGCAAGCAGGTGCGCATCGAGCCGGTCGACGCCGCGGATCAGGACCGTTTCTGCCTGAGTGATGACGAGATCGAGGCGCTGGCCCGTCAGGCCATGCTGATCGAGCAGCACTACGGCCGCCCGATGGATATCGAGTGGGCGAAGGATGGTCATACCGGCGAGCTTCTGATCGTTCAGGCACGTCCGGAAACCGTACGCTCGCGCAAGCAGGTCATGGAGCGCTATCAGCTCAGCTCCCGCGGCCCGATTCTGGCCGAGGGCCGTGCCATCGGTCAGCGTATCGGCGCCGGTGCGGTGAAGATCATTGCCGACATCAGCCAGATGCATGATGTGGCACCGGGTGACGTTTTGGTCACCGACATGACCGACCCCGACTGGGAACCGATCATGAAGCGCGCCGCGGCGATCGTCACCAACCGCGGCGGGCGTACCTGCCACGCGGCGATCATCGCCCGTGAGCTGGGTATTCCGGCGGTGGTGGGCTGTGGTGATGCCACCGAGCGTCTGGCCTCCAACCAGCACGTTACCGTCTCCTGCGCCGAAGGCGATACCGGCTACATCTACGAGGGCGAGCTGGAGTTCGAGGTCAAGAGCGCTGCCATTGATGATCTGCCGGAGCTGCCGCTCAAACTGATGATGAACGTCGGCAACCCGGATCGCGCCTTTGACTTTGCCACGCTGCCCAACGAGGGCGTGGGTCTGGCGCGACTGGAATTCATCATCAACCGCATGATCGGCATTCACCCGCGCGCCCTGCTGGAGTTCGATCGCCAGACGCCGGCGCTGCAGGCCGAGATCACCAGCCGGATTGCCGGCTACTCTGACCCGGTCGAGTTCTACGTGGCCCGTCTGACCGAAGGGATGGCAACCTTGGCCTCTGCGTTCTGGCCCAAGCGCGTGATCGTGCGGCTGTCGGATTTCAAGACCAACGAATACGCCAACCTGGTGGGCGGTGAGCAGTACGAGCCGCACGAAGAGAACCCGATGCTGGGCTTCCGCGGCGCCGGTCGCTACGTGTCGCCGGACTTCCGCGACTGCTTCGCACTCGAGTGTCAGGCGGTCAAGCGGGTGCGTGATGTCATGGGGCTTGAGAACGTCGAGATCATGATTCCGTTCGTGCGCACCCTCAAGGACGCCGCCGCCGTAATCGAAACGCTGGAGTCCCACGGGCTCAAGCGCGGCGAGAACGGGCTCAAGGTCATCATGATGTGCGAGCTGCCCTCCAACGCGCTGCTGGCCGATCAGTTCCTTGAGTACTTCGACGGCTTCTCGATCGGCTCCAACGACATGACCCAGCTCACACTGGGGCTGGATCGTGACTCCGGTACCGTCTCCGAGCAGTTTGATGAGCGCAACGACGCGGTACTGGCGCTGCTGTCGATGGCCATTCGTGCCGCGAAGCGTCAGGGCAAGTATGTGGGTATCTGCGGGCAGGGCCCGTCTGATCACCCGGACTTCGCTGCCTGGCTGATGAGCGAGGGCATCGACAGCCTGTCGCTCAACCCGGATACGGTGATCAACACCTGGCTCTCGCTGGGCGAGCAGGCCGACAAGGGTGCGCCCCAGGAAGGCAACGGTGAGCCAGCGTCACTGATCAACAAGTAAAAGCGCCTCACGGCGTCATCGACCGTCCGGCCCGCAAGGGGCGGGCGGTTTTTTAATGCGCCCGGTATGGTCTTTTTCCTGCTTCAGCGCGTGAACGCGACCTATGTCCAATGTCGTTGTATTAGACACCGGCGGAAACTGCCCTCCGAACAATGACATTTGATCGGACGTTGGCGTCCTTCAGGCGCGGTCTGTTCCGATTCGGGAGACAGCATGAGTACTGCGATCTATCCCGACCTTTCCGGTCGGCGCGTCGTGATTACCGGTGGCGGCTCCGGCATCGGTGAAGGCATTGTGCGTGCTTTCGCCGAGCAGGGCGCCGAGGTGCATTTTCTCGACATTATTGCTGAGGCCGAGCAGCTTGCCGGGTCGCTTGGTGAGCACGTGCACTTTCACCGCTGTGACCTGACTGATCCCGGCGCGCTTGAGCAGGTGCTTTCTGATATCGGCACGGTGGATGTGCTGGTCAACAACGCGGCCAACGACGATCGCCATCGGCTTGAAGATGTGACCGCCGAATACTGGGACGATCGCATGGCGGTCAATCTGCGCCATCAGGCGCTGGCGGCGCGCGGTGTGGCGGACGGCATGCGCGCGCAGGGACGCGGTTCAATCATCAACATGGGGTCGATCAGCTGGCATCTGGGCCAGCCCGGTCTGGTGCTCTATGAAACCGCCAAGGCCGCCATCGAGGGGCTGACGCGGGCGCTGGCCGCCGAGCTGGGCGGTGATGGCATCCGGGTCAACTGTGTGATCCCCGGCAATGTGAAAACGCCGCGTCAGTCACGCTGGTATACCCCGGAAGATGAGGCGCAGATCGTTGACGAGCAGAAGCTCAAGGTGCGCCTGCACCCGCATCACGTTGCCAACATGGTGCTCTTTCTCGCCTCCGATGCCGCCGGTGGCTGCACTGCCCACAACTACTGGGTCGATGCCGGCTGGTTGTAACGCCGTCAGGCCCGGCTGCGGTCGGGCTTCACCAACGCGCTGATATTTTAAAAAGCTGGTCTCGATACAACGCCGGTTCCAATAAAACGTTCCAATAAAACAAGATCCCAGGAGACACCGCCATGTCATCAGCCACTTCGGTACAGGACGAGGACAGCCGCAAACAGCAGTTCTATGTCTTTGTTATCTGCTGCGTCGCCGCGCTGGGCGGCTTTCTGTTCGGCTTTGACAGCGGGGTCATCAACGGCACCGTGGATGGTCTGCAGGCCGCCTTCAATTCCGAAGCCGCCGGTACCGGCTTCAATGTGGCCTCGATGCTTTTGGGCTGTGCTGGCGGTGCCTTTTTTGCCGGCCGGCTGGCGGACCGTTTTGGGCGGCGGATGCTGCTGATCGTGGCCGCGATCTTTTTCATCGTCAGCGCCTGGGGCTCCGGCGTGGCTACCGGGTCCTTCGAGTTCGTGATCTATCGCATCCTTGGCGGTATCGCGGTGGGTGCGGCAAGTGTCATGACCCCGGCCTATATCAGTGAGGTGGCTCCGGCTGCCATTCGCGGGCGGCTGGCGACCATCCAGCAGATTGCCATCATCACTGGGCTTTTCATGGCCTTCGTCAGCAATTACATGCTGGCGCGGGTGGCCGGTGCCTCCACGACACCGCTGTGGTTCGACTTTGAGGCCTGGCGCTGGATGTTCTGGATGGAGCTGATTCCGGCGACCATCTTCTTTCTGGCGCTGCTGGGTATCCCTGAAAGCCCGCGCTTTCTGATCAGCAAGGGCGAGGGCAAAAGGGCGCTCAAGGTGCTCAAGACGTTGATGGCCCACCGCGAGGCGGAGCAGAAGGCCGGCGATATTCGCCACTCCCTGCACCGTGAACGCACGCCCGGCCTGTCCGATCTGCTCAATGGCGCCACCGGGCGCGTGCATCGCATCGTCTGGGTGGGTATCGGTCTTGCCGTCTTTCAGCAACTGGTCGGTATCAACGTGGTGTTCTATTACGGCGCGGTGCTGTGGCAGTCGGTGGGCTTTACCGAAAGCGATGCGCTGTTGATCAACATCATCAGCGGGGCGGTCAGCATCGCGGCGTGTCTGGTGACGATTGCGGTGATCGACAAGGTCGGGCGCAAGCCGATTCTCTGGGTCGGCTCGGTCGGCATGACGGTGACACTGGCCATTCTGGCGTATGCCTTCTCGACCGCGGCGATCGTCGACGGTGCGCTGCGCCTGTCCGACAGCATGGGCATCGTGGCGCTGCTGGCGGCCAATGTGTACGTCATGTTCTTCAACGCCTCCTGGGGTCCGGTCATGTGGGTCATGCTCGGCGAGATGTTCCCCAATCAGATGCGTGGTTCGGGGCTTGCCGTGGCGGGGCTTTTCCAGTGGCTGGCCAACTTCGGCATCACCATGACCTTCCCGATCATGCTGGCCGGTATCGGCCTGGGTGGGGCCTACGGCATCTACGCCTTCTTTGCGCTGCTCTCGGTCTTTTTCGTCTTCAGAATGGTCAGGGAAACGCGCGGTCGTGAGCTCGAAGATATGGCCTATGAGTAACGTTGGCTTCGAAAACTGAGGTCTGCTCCATGTCGCCCGGCCGGTTGTGCCGGGCGATTTTTTTGATGCCCGTTTTTAATATCAGCGCTGTTGCCACGCAGCGGGTTCATATCGAGTGTGCCGCCCGGGCGGTGGCTCGAGAACGGCGCGTAACTTTAGTCTCAGCGCCCGTGTCAGGCGCTGCGGCGACAGGTGCCATGCCTGCTGGCTCGACCTGTTACCGATAGCCATTCTGGTATCACTTCGCGTTACAGGACGCATTAGTCGTCGCTTAAGTCGCCCCGTATGTTGGCCCTGTGTGTCAGTGGTGGTGCCCGTGACTGCCGTTGACCACCCATGAATAACAAACTGCCCCACGAGGGCCCGGAGTCCATGATGCCCCTGCTACCTGTCTTTTCCCGCGTCATTGCCGCAACACTCATGGCCCTGGTGCCACTGGGCATGGCCCATGCCGGCGATGACAACGTCAAGATCGGCTTTATCGTCAAAAAACCCGAGCAGGCCTGGTTTATCAACGAACAGCGCGCGGCCAGCGAACTGGGGCAGGAGCAGGGCTTTAGCGTGGTGCGTCTGGCCGGTGAGGATGGGCAGCAGGTACTTAGCGCCATCGACAATCTCAACGCGCAGGGCGCGCAGGGCTTCGTGATCTGTCCGCCCGACGTGCGCTTGGGCATGGCGATCGCCAACCGCGCGAAGCAGTACGGCATGAAGGTCGTGACCGTGGATGATCAGTTCGTCGGCGGCGACGGCGAGCCGCTGGAAGGTGTGCCCCATCTGGGCATGTCGGGCTACAAGATCGGGCAGCAGGTTGGCAACGCCATCGCCGAGGAGATGCAGCGCCGCGGCTGGAAGATGGAAAACACCGGCGCGCTGCGGATCTCCAACAACGAGCTGCCCACCGCCCGCGAGCGCACCGACGGGGCGACCCAAGCGCTGCTTGATGCCGGTTTCAGCAAGGACAACGTGATCGACGCCCCGCAGCAGAACACCGATACCACCAGCGCCTTCTCGGCCGCCTCGCCGATGTTTTCCAAGTACGGCAAGTTCGATCATTGGGTGATCTATGCCCTCAACGAGGAGAGCGTGCTGGGCGGCGTGCGCGCCAGCGAGCAGTACGGCCTGTCACCGGATCAGGTCATCGGTGTCGGCATCAACGGCTCGGGCGCGGCCTTTGCCGAATTCTCGCGGGAAAAGCCCACCGGCTTCTACGGTACCGTGGCGGTCAGCTCGACCATGCACGGTCGCCAGAGCGCCGAGAATCTGTATCAGTGGATCGTCCAGCACAAGGAGCCTCCGGCCAATACCGAAACCACCGGCACCCTGATGACCCGGGACAACTGGGAAAGCGTGCGTGAGGAGCTGCAGCTGTGAGTTCGGCCACTGCCACGGCCATGTACGGGACAGCCGAGGCTGATCCCTGGCTGCGAGTGGAAAACGTCACCGTCGAATTTCCCGGCGTACGCGCGCTTGATGGGGTGAACTTCAGCGCCCGCGCCGGCGAAGTGCATGCCCTGATGGGCGAAAACGGCGCCGGCAAGTCGACCCTGCTCAAGGTATTGAGTGGCGTGAACCGCCTCACCGACGGTGCGCTTATGATCGGCGGCGAGCGCCACGTGTTTGCCAACGCCCGCGAGGCGCTGCGACTGGGCATCGCGATCATCTATCAGGAGCTGACGCTGTCACCCAATCTGTCGGTAGCGGAAAACCTGCTGCTGGGGCAACTGCCCCAGCACTACGGCATCGTGGACAGAAAGCAGCTTCGCGAGCGGGCACTTGCCATTCTCAAGGAGCTGGGCGAGGGCAACGTGCATCCGGCCACAAAGGTGCGCGATCTCTCGATCGGCCAGCAGCAGATGATCGAGATCGGCCGGGCGCTGCTGCGTGATGCCCGCATCATCGCCTTTGACGAGCCGACCAGCTCGCTGTCAGTGCAGGAAACCCGCCAGCTCAAGCGCATCGTCCAGCGTCTGCGTGATGAGGGTCGGGTGGTGCTGTATGTCACCCATCGCATGGAAGAAGTTTTCGAGATGTGCGACGCCGTGACGGTCTTTCGTGACGGACGCCACATCTGCACCCACGACACCATGGCAGGGCTCACCCAGGATCAGCTGGTCAGTGAAATGGTCGGGCGCGATATCGAGGACGTCTACGGCTATCGCGCCCGGGAATCCGGTGAAGTGATCCTGAAGGTCGACGCTTTGGAAGGCCACGGCCTGAAGGCGCCGGTGAGCTTCGAGGTTCGCCGCGGGGAAGTGTTCGGGCTGTTCGGGCTGGTCGGTGCCGGGCGCAGCGAGCTGATGCGCCTGGTCTGTGGAGTCGAAAAAACCAGCGGCGGTGAAATTCACTTCAACGGCCGCACCGGGCGGTTCAATTCACCGGGTGAGGCGATTCGTGCCGGCATCGCGATGTGCCCGGAGGATCGCAAATCCCAGGGCATCTTTCCGGTGGCCAGTGTCACCGACAATCTCAATATCAGCTGTCGGCGCTTTTTCAAGCGCATGGGCCTGTGGCGCCACCCGAAGCGCGAACTTGAAAATACCCGCGGCTACATCGAGAAGCTGCGCATTCGTACCCCGGGGCCGCGTACCCGCATCAATACGCTCTCCGGCGGCAATCAACAAAAGGTCATCCTGGCCCGCTGGCTGTCCGAGCAGATCGAGCTGTTCGTGATGGATGAGCCGACCCGCGGCATCGATGTCGGCGCCCGGCGCGATATCTACACCCTGCTTTATGACCTGGCCGAACAGGGCAAGGCCGTGGTGGTGATCTCGAGCGATCTGACCGAGGTCAGCGCGATCTGTGACCGTATCGGCGTGATGCGCAGCGGCGCGCTGGTCGACATCGTCGACCGTGATCAGGCCACACCCGAACGGCTTCTGGGGCTGGCACTGCCGGCCTGAGTTCTGGATATGCCAATAACAATGATGTCTGGAGACACCGAATCATGAGTACCGACAAGAGCGTTCATGCCGACGACAGCGGGCGGGCGATTGCCCCGCCGGGCAAGCGCCAGGGGTTGATCAAGCCGCTGCGCACCCTGCTGGATACCTCCGGGCTGATCGCCATCTTTTTGCTGCTGTTCGTGGCGCTTGCCGTGGCCATTCCCGATTTTCTGACCAGCCGCAACATGGTTGGTCTACTACTGTCGGTGACCATTATCGGCACCATTGCCACCACCATGATGATGGTGCTGGCGCTTGGGGAGGTGGATCTGTCGGTGGCCTCGATCGTCGCCTTTGCCGGCGTCAGTGCTGCGGTGATCACCAGCGCGTCAGGCAGCGTGCTGATCGGCGCGCTGGGCGGGGCGGGTGCAGGCGCACTGGTGGGTATTTTCAACGGGGTCGTGGTGGCCCGCTTTGGCATCAACTCACTGATTGCCACGCTTGCTGCCATGGAGTTCGTGCGTGGACTGGCCTACATCACCTCCGGCGGTGATGCGGTCATGATCACCGTACCGGGCTTTTTTGATCTGGGCAGCGCTTCCTTCCTGGGGCTGACCCTGCCGGTGTGGACCATGATCATCTGCTTTGTGATCTTTGGCTTCGTACTCAATCTGACGGCGTTCGGGCGCAACGTGCTGGCCACCGGTGGCAATCCGGAGGCGGCAGCACTGGCCGGGGTCAACGTGCGCCGGCTCAAGATCATCGTGTTCGGCCTGCAGGGGCTGGTCGCCGGCATTGCCGGGGTGCTGCTGGCCTCGCGCATGGGACTGGGTGACCCGAACACCTCGATGGGACTGGAGCTTGCCGTCATTTCGGCCTGCGTACTGGGCGGCGTAGCGCTCTCCGGTGGCGTGGCCTCGATCACCGGCGTGCTGGTGGGTGTGCTGATCATGGGCTGCGTGCAAAACGCCATGGGGCTTTTGAACGTGCCCACCTTCTATCAGTACCTGGTGCGTGGCGCCATCCTGCTGCTGGCCGTCATGTTTGACCGCTGGAAACAGCAAAAGCGTCAGCGGGCCTGATCGGGCCATCTCTTGAGTATCATTGTGAAAGGAGCGTGCCATGAAAGGACAGTCCCTGCGGTTTGCTCTGGGCCTGAGCGCCGGTCTGCTCTGCGCGAGCACCGGACAGTCGATGGCGGCGTCGGCACCGATGCCGCCGAACGTCGAGCAGTTCGTGTTCGGTACGCTGCCCGACGGGCGCACCGTGCATGGCTATCGCATCACGAATGATCAGCAGCTGCGCCTGGAGGTGATCGAGTACGGCGGCATCATTACCTCGCTGGAGACGCCGGATCGGGATGGCCAAATGGCCGATATCGTGCTCGGCTTCAACTCGCTTGAAGGCTATCTGTCGCCGGCCTATCAGAAGCTTAACCCCTACTTCGGGGCGCTGATCGGACGCTACGGCAACCGCATTGCGGGCGGACGCTTTACGCTGGATGGTCAGACGTATCAGCTGGCGACCAACGACGGCCCCAATCACCTGCACGGCGGCGATGAAGGCTTCAACAAGAAGCTCTGGCAGGCCACGCCATTTTCCTCAAGCGAGGGCAGCGGCGTGGTGATGCGCCACACCAGCGCCGACGGTGAAGAGGGCTACCCCGGTGAGCTGGCGGTCGAGGTCAAATACACCCTGACCCATGACGATACGCTTGCCATCGATTACAGCGCCCGCACCACGAAGGCCACGCCGGTCAACCTGACCCAGCACAGCTACTTCAATCTGGATGGCGAGGGCAGCGACAGCATTCTTGACCACGTCATGATGATTGCGGCTTCGGCCTATACGCCGGTCAACGAGACGCTGATTCCTACCGGCGAGATCGCCCCGATCGCCGGCACGCCGTTTGATTTCACCCGTCCCACGCCGATCGGGGAGCGCATCGAGGCTGATAACGAGCAGCTCACCCGGGGCAAGGGCTATGACCATAACTTCGTGCTTGCCCGGCAGCCTCGCGTCGCTCCCGAGCGCGCCGCACGGGTCGTGTCGCCCGACAGCGGTCGCGTGCTGGAAGTATCGACCACCGAGCCGGGACTTCAGTTCTATTCGGGGAATTTCCTGGATGGCAGCGTGAGCGGCAAGAGTGGGCGCGCCTATGGCCATCGTTCGGGGCTGGCGCTGGAAACGCAGCACTTCCCGGATTCGCCAAATCAAAGCGGCTTCCCGTCAACGATTCTTCAACCCGGCGAAACGCTTGAAAGTCATACGGTCTATCGTTTCACGACCGAAGACTAACCCTCGCTTCATGCCACAAGACAGCGCCCTGTGATCTCTTTCGCAGGGCGCTGTTTTAGCTACAGGTGTCGCGGGCTCGGGGTCAGGGCTTTTTATCGCCCAGACCGCACTGTCCCGATTCGCAGCTTTCACAGCGCTGCCGACCGGTCAGCCAGCCCGAAATGCGATAGCGACGCGGGGCAAACCAGAGATAGACCCGATCGGCGATGGGGCGAATCAGCGGCCAGCGCAGCGGCGCGGTGAGCCAGCCACGGCCGACCAGTGACTAGGCACGGTGGGTCACATCCAGCCCGCGAATCCGCCGGCCGTGAACGTCACCGAGCAGAATGGCGCTGGCTTCCTCGCGATCTACGTCCGGATAGCGGCTCGTAAAGCCCTCGGCGTGAATGTCCTCGAACGTGATGCGCTGCGCTCGATCGAGGCGCTTTAAATGGTTGATCTCGTTGACGCACAGCGGGCAGGTGCCGTCATAAAAAAGCGTCAGCTCGGCCATGTCAGCTCTCCCGAAAGTGGCGTTCCCCTCAGCATAGCGGATCACGGCCCGGCCGTTCAGGAGACGCCGAGCAGTTGCAGCATCACCGGCATGGTCAGCATCGCCAGCAGCGTCTGCCCCGTGATGATCGCTGCCATCAGCTCGGCATCACCGCCAAGCTGGCGGGCCAGGATATAGGCCGACGTTGCGGTGGGCAGCGCGGCAAAGAGCAGGGCGACGTGTCGATCCACCCCGTGCAGACCGGAAAGCCAGGCCAGACACAGCACCAGCATCGGCGTGATCACAAGCTTGAGAACGCTTGAGAGCCAGAACGCCCGGCCGCCGCGCCACAATGCCTTCGGGCGCAGCGCCACGCCTACCGCCACCAGCCCCAGCGGCAGGGCCGCCTGCCCGAGAAGCTCAAGGGCCGGCGCGCTGACCCCGGGCAGACCGATGCCACTGGCATTGAGGGCCACCCCCGCCAGACAGGCGAGAATCAGCGGGTTGCGCGCCAGCGCCAGCACACTGTTGACGATCCTTGCCTGGCCCTGGTTATCGGAGACAACAGTGCCGGAGACGACAAAGGCCAGCACGCACAGGATATTGGCCGTGGGCACCATCAGCGCAATCGCCACTGCCGCCACGGTGAGCCCCGCCTCGCCATACAGCGCTCCGGCACCGGCCACGCCGACATAGGTGTTGAAACGCACCACGCCCTGAAAGGCCGAGGTGAACACCGCCGGTGTTAACGCCAGACGCGCGCGCGCCAGCCACAGTCCGGCACCCAGCAGCAGCATGGCGCCCAGCAGGGTGACGGCCAGCGGCAGCACCGACACCTGACGAACGTCAGCGGTGGCCAGCGTTGCCACCAGCATGGCCGGAAACAGCAGGTAATAGATAAAGCGCTCGAGCCGCGGCCAGAAATCACCGCCGGGAAAGCGGGCCCAGCCCAGCACCGCGCCCAGCGCGATGAGGGCAAACAGCGGGGCCAGCGCATCGACGATGCTGCTCATGGCGTCATTCCTGAAAAGCGCTAGCGCGCCAGAAAATCGATTGCCGCAAGATAGCCGAAGCTGCCCATGCCCGCGATTACCGCCTCGGCCCGCGCCGAGACATATGAGTGGTGGCGAAAGGCCTCGCGGGTATGCACGTTGGACAGATGCACTTCGATCACGCGGCCCTCGAAGGCCTTGAGCGCATCCAGCAGCGCCACCGACGTGTGCGACCAGGCCGCCGGATTGATGATGATGGCATCAAAGCGCCCGCGCGCCTCATGAATGCGATCAAGCATCACGCCTTCGTGATTGGTCTGGAGAAAATCGGTACCTACGCCCTTGTCAAAGGCGCGGTGACGAATGGCGTTTTCAATATCGGCCAGTGTCTCATGGCCATAGATATCGGGCTCGCGCTTGCCCAGCAGGTTCAGATTGGGGCCGTTGAGGATCAAAACGTTCATTTCGATACCTCAGTGTCAGCGGTGGCGCCGGGCAAAAACCGCGGCTTGAGCACGCCTTTCAGATCGCTGTAGGGAATGGTCAGCGTCGGCTGTCCGATGGCATAGGGGCCCAGGTCATAGACGCCGTAGGTAACGGCCATGTTGTCCTCCAGCGGTGCAGCGTTATCGCTGGGCGAGAACGGCCAGTTGATGGGATCGAGCGTCTTGCCTACTTCGCTGTTGTCCTGCCAGTCCTGCCAGGCGTTTTTCAGCGCCGCCTCGAAGACCGGGTGCTGGCCCTCTTCCAGCATGTCGTCCAGCGACACGACCTGGCGGGTATGTTCGTCGATGACCATATATTCGGTGCCCGGCAGGCCATGGGCGCCGCCGGTCATGACGTAGCTTTGAAGCGCGAGAATCAGCAGATCATCGTGACGACTGACCTCCTTTGCTTCGAGACTGGCGTAGTAGTGGCTCGGGTGGTCCGTGTCTTCGTTGGCCTGAGCGCTTTGATTGAAGAAATTCTCGGCGTAGGCATCCACTGTCGAGGGCAGTCTGTCTTCATCCACCGCCGAATCGCTGATCGGACTGCCCATATGCACCAGACGACGCTCCAGCTCGCTTGAGAGTGTCGGGGCATTATCGAATTCGATCGTATGAATCTCGACGCTGGCACACTCATCGCCCTCACAGTCCGGCGCTGTAATCGTGCGGTTGACGAAGGTGGGCGAAAGCCCCTCCTGGCGGTGTTGCGTGTCGGTCGTATCGGCGGTGGACGAGACATTGTCCTGCGCCGTGCCCTCATTGTCGGTGTTCTGGTCGTCACCGTTCTGGTCGCAGGCGGTGAGGGCGAGCAGCAGGGCCGGTACGGCCAGCCATCGATAGCGAGTTGCGTTGATCATGGGAAATATCCTTTTTCGAAACAAAAAAATGCCGTGGATGGCCGTTCAGGGGGCCGGCGCCGCCGCGCCGCGATAGTGACTGCGCCAGTAGCGGTTATCCAGACCGGCCAGCGTGACCTGACGCCCGCTGCCAGGAGCGTGGATCATCTGATTGTTGCCCATGTAGATGCCCACGTGGCTGACACTGTTTCCTGAGCCGAAAAACATCAGATCGCCCGGGCGGGCGCGCTCGATGCGCTGGAGGCCATCGAACTGCTGCTGCGAGGTGCGGGGAATATCGATGCCGGCGGCCAGAAAGCTTGCCTGGGTCAGGCCGCTGCAATCCATGCCGGAAGGGGTCGTGCCACCGTATTTGTAGGGTGTGCCCAGTGCATCGCGGGCGTGGTTCATGACCAGCACCCGCTCGATCGACAGGTCCTGCTGCTCCGAGATCGGACCTGCCATGTCGCTGGTCTGCATCCTAGGGGTGCCGGCGCAGCCGGCCAGCCACATGACCATGATCAGTAGTGAAAACCCGTGCAGGCGCCGCATTGGACGCAGGGGAAAGCGATGAGTAACAGACAGGGGCATGGGCAGATTCCGGTGGACAGCAATGTCTCGATGGTAACGGCGAATATCTCGATAGTAACCGCGAATGTCATGCGTTTTCGAGTCCCGGCGTAAGGGGATGACACAGGAGATTCGAACGGTACGGATGTGCAGGGATGGCGGTGCGGACGGGGCTGATAAAAGCGCAAAAAAAACCCGACGGCAGGCCGAGACCGTCGGGTGTGCGCCGGTCGAGAAAGCGGCGCAAAAAAGGGTAGGGACTGTCTGATTAGAAGCGGTAGCTGATGCCGCTCATGATGACGACCGGGTCGATATCCAGATGCGTCTTGTAGGTCTCGCCACCGGCACTGGCCTTCACGTTGGAGTCGATGTCCAGATACCAGACGGCGGCGTTGACGGCCCAGTGCTCGTTGATCAACAGATCCACACCGGCCTGGCCGGCCCAGCCCCAGGAGTTTTTCATCTCCATGCTGGCGCCATCGATATTGACGTTTTCCGCCGAGAAGCGGGTGTAGTTCACACCGGCGCCGACATAGGGCTGTACGGGAGATTCGGTGCCGCCCAGCGGGTAGTACTGCAGCGTGAGCGTCGGGGGCAGGTGCTTGACCGAGCCGCCGTGGTCACCGTCCAGGTTGAAGTCATGCTTGAAGCGCTGCGCGGCCAGCAGTTCAACGCCCCACTGATCCAGAAAACGATAGCCGAAGGTGATCGCGAAGCCACGGCCATCCTTGACGTCGACCTTGTCCACGCCCAGTGAATCATAATTGCCGTTGTCGTCTTTCGGTGACACCTTGGCAAGACCGGCGCGGGTGAAGAAATCGCCCTGTCCGTAGGTGGATTCGGCATGGGCCGTGCCCACGGTGGCCCCGAGTGCCAGAGCAGCAATGGAAATAAGCGGCAGCGCGCGCATGTATCTGATTCCCTTGAACAGTTTTTTCTGTCGTGGTTCGGGTCCCCCTTCAGGCACGATGTACCTGACCCGATCCCCTGTGATTGCCTTGCAGCATTGTGCCAGGCGAACGCTGTTCATTTTTGACGCACGTCAAAACATCGGTGACAGATTGTTTCAGGACGCTGGACGCGCGCGTCCATTCGCGCCATGGTCAGGGCGTACGGATCGATCGATCCCTGAACACCGCATGAACAGGACAGACCATGAGTGACAGCACCTCGCTTTTGAACGACCAGTCGATGGAATTTCTCGAACGCTATCTCAACAATGCCTCGCCCACCGGCTATGAGTGGGAAGGCCAGAAACTGTGGATGGACTATCTGCGTCCGTGGGTGGACGAATTCTTTACCGATACCTACGGCACCGCGGTCGGAGTGATCAATCCCGATGCCAAATACAAGGTCGTGATCGAAGGGCACGCCGACGAGATCAGCTGGTATGTGAACTACATCTCTGATGAAGGCCTGCTCTACGTAATTCGCAACGGTGGCAGCGACCATCAGATCGCGCCCTCCAAGCGGGTCAACATCCATACGAAAAACGGCATCGTCGAAGGCGTGTTCGGCTGGCCGGCGATCCATACCCGCCGCAGCCCCGGCAGCGAGGAGCAGGTCCCCAAGCCGGACAACATCTTTATCGACGTGGGCTGTAACAACAAGGAAGAGGTCGAAAAGCTCGGCGTGCACGTGGGCTGCGTGATCACCTATCCGGACACCTTCAGCATCCTCAACGGCAACAGGTTCGTCTGCCGCGCGCTGGATAACCGCATGGGCGGCTTCATGATCGCCGAGGTGGCCCGCCTTCTGAAAGAGAACGGCAAGACACTCGATTTCGGTCTCTATATCGTCAACTCGGTACAGGAAGAAGTGGGCCTGCGCGGCGCGCAGATGATCGCCGAGCGCATCCAGCCGAACGTGGCAATCGTCACTGACGTGACCCATGACACCCACACGCCGATGATCGATCCCAAGAAGGAAGGCAGCAACAGGATGGGCGCCGGCCCCGTGATTGCCTGGGCGCCGGCAGTGCAGAATCGCCTGCGCGAGCGCATTCTGGACGTGGCCGAGAAGGGCAATATTCCGTTCCAGCGGGTCGCCAAGTCACGCGCCACCGGCACCGACACGGATTCGTTTGCCTACAGCAACACAGGTGTGGCCTCGGCCCTGATCTCGCTGCCGCTGCGCTACATGCACACCACGGTCGAGATGGTGCAGCGCGAGGACGTCGAAAACGTCATCCGCCTGATCTACGAGACGCTTTTGAACATCAAGTCAGGCGAGACGTTCAGCTATTTTGAATGACCGCCATTACTGAGAGATTCGGCGCCCCTGGCGCCGAATCCTTTCAGCTTGGTGTCCGCGTCAGGGCAAGTCGAATGCCCAGCGCCACGAACATGACACCGACGCCGCGCTCGAGCCACGCCTTGAGTCTGAGGCACGCTACGGGCGCTCAAAAAACAATACCACAGGCAGGAAGCCGGTATGTCCCTGGAGTTTCGCTGGTCGAGGTTTGATGCGCTCAGCACGCGCGAGTTTTATGAGATCGTGACCGCGCGTGAGGCGGTCTTTGTGGTAGAGCAGCAGTGTGCCTATCAGGAGGTGGACGCCCTTGATCCGCTCGCCTGGCACCTGCTGGCAACCGTGAATGATCAGTTGGCCGCCTACGTTCGCCTTGTAGGCCCCGGCGAGAAGTTTGCCGAACCCTCGATTGGTCGGGTGATGACGCTTGAGGCCTTTCGCGGCCGTCAATACGGTCGAGCGCTGATGAGTGAAGCCATTCGTTTCACCGAGGAGATCTATCCGGGCCTGGGCATCAAAATTGGCGCGCAGGTCTATCTGACGACCTTCTACGCGTCTTTCGGGTTTGTCGCGGTCAGCGCGCCTTACGATGACGATGGCATCCTCCATATTGATATGCGCAAGCCCGCCGTGGTGTAACAAAAACCGCGCCATTCATGAATTGCCAGCATTGCCTGTTCTCTCCTTGAACATTCGCTCGCCCGTGACAGAGCAGCCGGGCATGGTCGACACTGGCAGGCACACGTTTTACAGGAGAGACACATGACCACCTTTACCGAGAAGGCCCCGGGCGTGGCCGAAGAGATCCCCACGGCCGCCGCCGGCTTTACCCTCAACCACTCGATGGTGCGCATCAAGGACCCGGAGCGTGCGCTGCATTTCTATACCCACGTGTTCGGCATGCGCCTGCTGCGCAAGCTCGACTTTCCCGAGATGCAGTTCACGCTCTATTTCCTGACCCAGCTCTCGCCGGAAGACAGCGTGCCGGAAGATCCGGACGAGCGCACGATCTGGACCTTCAGCCAGCGCGGGCTGCTGGAGCTGACTCACAACTGGGGCACCGAGGACGACCCGGAATTTGCCTATCACAACGGCAACTCGGACCCGCAGGGCTACGGGCACATCTGCTTCAACGTGCCCAACCTGGAAAGTGCCGAGACGTGGTTTGAGGACATGGGAGTCGAGTTCATCAAGCGCGCCAATGATGGCAGGATGAAAAACGTGATCTTCGTGAAGGACCCGGATGGCTACTGGATCGAGGTGATCCAGGCCGATCTGATGGCGGGCGCCGGGCAGTAACGCCCGGCGCCGGTTCGGGTCCTGGTGCTATCAGCCGGGGCCCGGGCCGTTGGGCACCCGGTCCTCGGCGGGAACATCCTCCGGGGTCTGGGTCAGCGCTGTCTCCTCAGCCGGGGCGGGGCTTTCTTCCTGGCTGTCATCTTCCTGCCCGCCATGCAGGCTGTTGCGATCCGGCATCATGATGCGCATGCGCGGGAAGGCGTCCGGGTATTCGCGGGCAATGAAGCGGATCAGTCCCTCGCGCATCTCACAGCGCAGATCAAACGTATCGCCACCGCCACGGGCACTGACCAGCACGCGCAGCTGCATGTTGTACTCGGTCATCTCCAATAGCTGCACCTTGCATACCACACCGCTCCACAGCGGTGAGTTCTGCGCAATGCGGGTGGCTTCTTCCTGCAGCGCGTCCAGCGGCAGGGAGAAATCGGCGTAGAGAATCACGCTGCCGATCAGATCGTTGGTACGCCGTGTCCAGTTCTCGAACGGGTTGTCGATGAACCAGTTGATCGGCAGCACCAGCCGCCGCCAGTCCCACAGCCTGACCACCACATAGGTCAGCGTCAGCTCCTCGATCCAGCCCCACTCGCCCTGAACCACCACCGCATCATCGAGCTGAATCGGCTGGGTCATCGCGATCTGCACACCCGCCAGCAGGTTGCCGAATACCTTTTGCGCGGCAAACCCCAGCACCACGCCCATGATGCCGGCCGAAGCCAGGATGCTGGTGCCGAGCTGGCGGACCTTGTCAAAGAGCATCAGCATCGAGGCCACCGCGATCAGCACGATAATGAAGTTGATCAGCTTGCGCAGCACGGCGATCTGGGTATGTACCTTGCGGGCGGCCAGGTTATCGGCCACATCGACCCGGTAGTGCTCGCGCAGTGCCCGTTCAACGATGTTGACGCCGTGTACCAGCACGCCCGCAATGCTGCCAATCAGCAACATGCTGAGTACATTGTGGATAGCGTTATCAAAGCGCTCGGAGGTCACAAACAGCGGAAAGAGCGAGAAAAGCAGAAAGATCGGGAACAGTGCGGCAGCGGCCCGGGCCAGAAAGGGCGCCAGAAAGCGCTCGAAGTAGCCCTGACGTGTGACCGACCAGCGGTCCATGACGGCAATCACGCGCCGCGAGACCCGCACGAACAGCCAGAACCCCAGAAAAACGCCAATCACATTGGCCAGCGTCATGATCGTCGGCTGCCAGCCCAGCGCGGGCGGCACCAGATAATAAAGGGCCACCATGACGCCATAGCACCACACCAGACACACCAGCGGTGGGTGCACGGCAAGCGCCGCGACGTTAAGAAGATGCCAGCGCCCGTGCGCCAGCCCGCGCAGGTGCATGTGTAGAACCTTCAAAAGGCCGTGAAGGCCCATGGCAATGGCGATGGCGGCGACGGCCAGACTCCAGCGAGGGAGTGCGTCAAACCAGGAAACCAGCGTTTCTTGCATGACAACATCCTGTTGTGAATCAGAAAACGGGTGTCAAAAAGCACCTTTTGACCCTAGTACAGGATAAAGACCTTCGTATCATCATAATGATTCCCATAATATGGGAGTCATGTCTGCATGTTGGGATCCAGGGGTTTCAGGCGTACACTCAGGCCATGACAACTTCTCTCTCGGCACAACCTGTTGGCGCACAGGCGCTGCTACGCGGTCTGGCCGTCATTGATGCCGTGGCCGCAGGACATCATGGTCTGGCGGCCATCGGTGAGCACATCAACTGTACGCGCAGCACCACGCATCGACTGGTGTCGGCGCTGGTACATGCGGGCTATCTGCGCCACGGCGCGCAGGGCTATCAGCTTGGCCTGAAACTGGCCACGCTCGGCGCGCTCGCCCGCGAGCAGACACCGCTGGCCGCGCTGGCGCGTCCGATCATCGAGGCGCTGGCCCAGACATGCGGCGACAGCGTGCACCTGGGCGTTCGCGAGGGCGATGACGTGGTGTATCTGGACAAGGTTGCCGGTTCCCGCGGCCTTGAGATGCGTTCGCGCCCCGGGCTTCGTCTGCCGCTGGCGCTGACCGGCGTGGGCCGTGCGCTGATGCTCGATCTCCAAGAGCCTCAATGGCAGCGCCTGTACACGCAGGCCCGTGATCATCAAGCGCGCCAGAGTGATGCGCCCGTGGCAGGGCTTTCACCGCTGGAACCGCCGGCCTGGCCGGAATACCGGAACCGCCTTCTCGATTATCAAAGGACGAGTGTGGTGCTGGATCTGGAGGACAACGAACGCGGCATCCGCTGTGTGGCCGCCCCTGTACGTGATGAGCACGGCATGATCGTGGCGGCCATCAGCATCGCCAGCGCCACGCCCTGGATGTCGGATGCGCGCCTCGCCGAGCTTGCCCCCAGGGTGCGTGACGCCGCCGCGCAGTTGTCACACCGAATCGCCCGGCCTGACCTTCACCCCGACGCTGACTTTTCTCCACCTGCGGGAGCTTCCCATGAATGACGCCTCTCCCTGTCTGATCGCGCTGGACTGGGGCACCTCCTCACTGCGCGCCTGGCTGCTCGATGACCAGGGGCGGGTGCTGGACAGCCGCCACGAGCCCTGGGGCATTCTGCATACGCCGGACAATGACTTCGCCCGCGCCTATCAAAGGGTCGTGGGACAGTGGCGTGACGCACACCCGGACCTGCCGGCGCTGGCCTGCGGCATGATCGGCAGTCGCGGCGGCTGGCACGAAGTGCCCTACGTGGCAGCCCCGGCCGATGCCGACGCCATCGCCGCCGGGCTGGTCGCGATCGACACCGGCATTGATCAACTGTCGCTGGTCCCTGGCGTCATGCAGCATGACAATGTCGAGACCGGCACCCTGCCCAACGTCATGCGTGGCGAGGAAACCCAGCTGCTGGGTGTCATGGCACGCTACCCGGCGCTCGCTCGGGAGGCGCTTTTGATCATGCCCGGCACCCACAGCAAGTGGGCGCTGATCGAGCGCGAACGCCTGGTTGAATTCACCACCCACATGACCGGCGAGCTTTACGCCGTGCTGCGTGAGCACTCGATCCTGGGTCGCCCGGCGCTTGAATGTCAGGAAGATGCCACGGACGCGGCCAGCCAACAGGCCTTTGACGAAGGGCTTGAAAATGCCCGTGATGCCGGCAGTGCCGGACTGTCCGGACAGCTTTTCAGCGTGCGCAGCCGCGTACTGGCCGGTGAGCTTTCCCCGGCGGCAAGCCTTGCCTATCTCTCGGGGCTTTTGATCGGTGAGGAAGTGCGCAGTGCGACCGCTGCACTGGGAGATCGCCCCTGCCCACCGCTTGCCCTGATCGGTGATGAGGCCCTGTGCCGACGCTACGTCCGAGCGCTGTCGTATTTTGAATGTCGTGATGTCGAGACCATTAATGACGCCAGTATCAGCGGATTGATGAATATTGCCCGCCGTGCCGGCCTGATTGACCCGGCCTGATGGCTTCGATTCCCCAGGCTCACAAGGAGCAGACCATGTTGGATCAGTACCTGCAGACTTTGCCGTTGATCGCGATTTTGCGCGGTGTCACGCAAGACGAGATCGAACCCATCGGCCAGGCCCTTTATGACGCCGGTTTTCGCGTCATGGAGATTCCGCTCAACTCGCCCGAGCCGCTGGAAAGCATTGTGCGTCTGGATCGCGCGCTGGGTGACAGGTGCCTGATCGGCGCCGGCACCGTCACCCGCGTGCAGCAGGTGCGCGATGTGGCCCACGCCGGCGGCAAGCTGATCGTGTCACCGCATGGTGATACCCGCGTCATACAGTCCACCAAGGCGGCCGGGCTTGTCAGCGCCCCGGGCGTGGCCACGCCGACCGAGGCCTTTGCCGCACTCAATGCCGGTGCCGATGCACTCAAGATGTTTCCGGCCGAACAGCTGGGAGCAAAGGTCATCAAGGCCTGGCGCGCCGTGCTGCCGCCCGAGGTGTCACTGCTGCCGGTGGGCGGTATCACGCCGGACAACATGCAGGAATTTGTCGATGCCGGCGCCGGCGGCTTCGGACTGGGCTCGGCGCTCTACAAGCCCGGCATGAGCGCAGAAGAGGTCGGCCGTAACGCCCGCGCCTTTCGTGACGCCTGGCAGGCGCTCAAGCGCTGAGAGCTTTCTCATCGATTTCTGGCTGATCCACTTCTGACGACGAACTGCCGAGTACCTTTATGAAAATTACCCGACTGGAAACCTTCATCGTACCGCCGCGCTGGTGCTTTCTGAAAATCGAGACCGACGAGGGTTTTGTCGGCTGGGGCGAGCCGGTAGTGGAAGGGCGCGCCCACAGTGTGGCTGCAGCGGTGGACGAGCTTGCCGACTACCTGATCGGCAAGGACCCGCGCCATATCGAGGATCACTGGACGGTGATGTATCGCGGCGGCTTCTACCGCGGCGGCGCCATTCACATGAGCGCGCTGGCCGGCATCGACCAGGCACTGTGGGACATCAAGGGCAAGGTACTGGGTGTGCCGGTGCATGAGCTGCTGGGCGGCGCGGTGCGCGATCGCATCCGCGTCTACTCCTGGATCGGCGGCGACCGCCCGGCCGATACCGCGCGCATGGCGAAGGAGCGCATGGACGGTGGCTTCACCGCCATCAAGATGAACGCCAGTGAAGAGATGCAGTTCATCGACACCTTCGACAAGGTTGATGCGGTGCTGGCCAACGTGGCCGCCATTCGCGACGCGGTTGGCCCGCATTTCGGTATCGGCGTGGACTTCCACGGCCGGGTGCACAAGCCGATGGCCAAGGTATTGATGAAGGAGCTTGAACCCTATCGTCTGATGTTTGTCGAAGAGCCGGTGCTCAGCGAAAACGCCGAGGCGCTCAAGGAAATTGCGCCGCTGTCCAACATCCCGATTGCCCTGGGCGAGCGGCTTTTCTCGCGCTGGGACTTCAAGCAGATTCTGGCCGGCGGCTACGTGGATATCGTTCAGCCCGACCCGTCTCACTCCGGCGGCATTACCGAGACGCGCAAGATCGCCAACATGGCCGAGGCATACGATGTAGCGCTGGCATTGCACTGTCCGCTGGGGCCGATTGCACTGGCCGCCAACCTGCAGCTCGATGCCAACTGCTACAACGCCTTCATCCAGGAGCAGAGCCTGGGCATTCACTACAATCAGGGCAATGACCTGCTGGACTATGTCAAAAACCCTGAAGTGTTTGCCTACGAAGACGGCTACGTGAAGATCCCCCAGGGGCCGGGGCTGGGCGTTGAGGTCAACGAGGAATACGTGCGCGAGCGCGCCGAAATCGGCCACCGCTGGCGCAACCCCATCTGGCGCCACGCCGATGGCAGCTTCGCCGAGTGGTAGAAAGCGCAGGGAAGCGTTTGACTGATAACGCGTCTGAAAGCGCGTTACCATGGGCCAGCCTTGCGCTGGCCCTGCTGTTTAAAAGACGTTGTAAAGTGATGAAAAGTAGCGTTTGTGCCAAGCATGGTAGATGACAGGACGCGTATGATGCGCGGGAACAGCGTCGACCGCTGCTCTGAAAGATGCCACGCCCCACGGCCCTGCGCAGCTCAATAACGGTCGATAAAGCACATTTTTGACGAAAGGACGGTTCAAGTGAAAATTGCAGTTGCAGGCACAGGCTATGTGGGCCTTTCCAACGCCATGCTGCTGGCGCAGCATCACGAAGTGGTGGCGGTCGATATCCTGCCCGAGAAGGTCGAGCGCCTGAACAACGGGGTATCGCCCATCGAGGATGCGGAAATCTCGGACTTTCTGGCCAATCGTGCGCTGAATTTCACTGCCACCCTGGACAAGGAGGCGGCTTATCGCGATGCGGCGTTTGTCATTATCGCCACGCCCACCGATTACGACCCCCAGACCAACTACTTCAACACCAAAAGTGTCGAGTCGGTCATCAATGACGTCATGGCGATCAACCCCGAGGCCGTGATGGTGATCAAGTCGACCGTACCGGTGGGCTATACCCGTGAGGCCTGCGAGCGCTTCAACACGCCCAATCTGATGTTCTCGCCGGAGTTTCTGCGTGAAGGCAAGGCGCTGTACGACAACCTGCATCCCTCGCGCATCATCGTCGGCGAGCGCTCCGAGCGCGCCGAGCAGTTCGCCAATATGCTCAAGCAAGGCGCGGTCAAGGAAGAGATTCCCACGCTGCTGGTCGACAGCACCGAAGCCGAGGCGATCAAGCTCTTTTCCAACACGTATCTGGCCATGCGTGTGGCCTATTTCAACGAGCTGGACACCTACGCCGAGACCCACGGGCTTAACGCGCGCCAGATCATTGATGGCGTGGGCCTTGATCCACGCATCGGCAGCCACTACAACAACCCGAGCTTTGGCTACGGCGGTTACTGTCTGCCCAAGGATACCCGCCAGCTGCTGGCCAACTATCAGAACGTGCCCAACAACCTGATTCAGGCGATCGTTGAAGCCAACCGCACCCGCAAGGACTTCGTCGCCGAAGCCATCCTGCGTCGCAAGCCGAAGGTCGTCGGCGTCTATCGCCTGGTCATGAAAAGCGGCTCCGACAACTTCCGCGCCAGCGCCATGCAGGGCGTCATGAAGCGCATCAAGGCCAAGGGCGTGGAAGTCATCGTCTATGAACCGAGCCTGTCGGAAACCGAGTTCTTCAACTCCCGCGTGATCACCGACTTCGAGGCGTTCAAGGCCGAGGCCGATGTCATTATCGCCAACCGCATGTTGCCCGAACTCGAGGACGTGAAGGACAAGGTCTATACCCGCGACCTGTTCCATACCGACTGAGCATTGTTAAAAAAGCCACCTGCAAGGGTGGCTTTTTTCATGAAGGTATTAACACGACCGATGTTAAAGAAATCTTTTCATTTGTAGCCACCTTTTCTGCTGTTTGAAAAGCTTGTCGATACCCGAATAATATTTAAGTACATCCTTCAGGGAGCCAGGTTCTGGATAGAGATCGGCCCACGGCGACTGTTTCAGGTAATCAAGATAAACTTTCTTCAAAGGATGGATACACCCATAGCGCCAGGGTTTTCTGCGTGCCAGAAAATGAATGATAGCTGGATTTTTTAACGCCTTTTTATAATCTGATGACGTGGTGCCGACTGGGCCATACTGCTTTTTTTCGGATCGACGCCAGATGCCAGGCTGAAAGTTCCATTCCAGCGGCAAGCGTTGCCATCGGGACTGGAAAACAATATTCAGTGCGTCCTGGTCAGGATATTTGATATTACCTGCATGCGTCTGCATGACGCTAAAGAGCTGCTGTTCAATTCCTTCTTCTCGCCATCTGGTTAGATCCATGACAATGCTCCCCGAGTTAAAATACTCATGAGGGGCAAAGCCAAGTTCGAGTCTTGGGGCGCTGATATCTTCGACAGCTCCGATAATATGGTGGCCTAAATCCTTTTGATACAAGGTGGCAATGTCTCGAGTAGCCATCATGTCGCAATCAAGATAAATAACCCTGGAGATATCAGAAGGTAATATGGTTCCAAGGCTCATTCGATAATATGATGCCAGACCATAACGCTCTATAGGTAATCCTTCATAACGATTAGCATCAGGTTGATACCAGCAAAACTCTATGCTCTGGCTGTCCGATAGAGACGTTATCTTGTTGCGATTCGTTTCACTGATGCCGCCGTCAATGATATGAAAACGAAGCTGTTTGTCATGGCTTTTATTGATAATCGACATGATTAGTATGCCTAACCAGGGGGCATATTTATTATCTGACGCCATGGCAATATCTGTTTTATATAACTGCATAATCGTTTTACCGGCACAATAAATAACGAAGCATGCCTGTTCATGAAGGTTTTCGCAAAAATAACGTGACTGCGAGAGCAGTTATGGAAACCTTCTTTTAGTCAGTCCGTTGATATAAAAACGTGGACCTTGCGTCGTGTAAGGATCGTTTTGGAATTCACAGCAATGACTACGATAAAAGAGCAGGAGCTCGGGTGTTTGTGCCAGGTATTGCTGCAAGCATTGGGGCGAGTGCTCGTCAACGATGCAGAGCAAGTTAGCAGGGAAAAGGGTGCGCACCAGTGATGCAGGACGAAACAATGGTAGTGACCGGGATGGCGCTGAAGGTCATGGAGCGCGATCAGCCTCGGTTATCAACGACGATGAAAACGGCGGCATGCGGTCATGCAATACAATTAGACGCTTAACCAGCTTGCCAAGGCGGTCGCGCTAGCTTCTGGCCAACTATCAGAACGTGCCCAACGACCTGATTCAGGCGTTCGTTGGAGCCAACCGCATGCTGCCCGAACTCGAGGACGTGAAGGACAAGGTCTATACCCGCGACCTGTTCCATACCGACTGAGCGCTGCCTGCAAGCGATCCGGTGTTCAAAAAAACCATCCTTCGGGATGGTTTTTTGTGTCCTGACACCAGTACTACAGCCGCCCCTCGAGGCGCTCGGCCAAAAAGTCGAGAAAGACGCGTATACGCAGGGAGAGCTGGGTATTGCGGTAATAGACCGCCTGAATGCTCTGCTGACGTTCCAGACGCTGGTTGGGGAGCACCTCGGCAAGACGACCGGCTTCCAGATCCCGCCGGGTAATGAAATCGGCCAGACAGACAATCCCCTGGCCATCGAGAGCCAGGGTACGCAGGGTGTCACCGCTGGAGGCCGCCAGCACCGGGGTGATCTCAAGCTCTTCCCCGTGGGCATCATGCAGTGGCCAGCGGTTGAGCTGCGGCAGCTGACTGAACCCCATCAGGGTATGACGACTCAGGTCACCGACACTGGCAGGGGCCCCGTGGCGGGCCAGATAGTCGGGGCTGGCGACCAGCCGCAGCCGGCTGACACCCAGGGGGCGGGCGTGCAGCGAGGAGTCCCTGAGCGTGCCGATGCGAATGGCCAGATCGGTGCGCTGCTCGAGCAGGTCGATGATGCGGTCATTGGTATCCAGCTCCAGCGTGATGGCTGGATACCTCTGTCGAAACTCGCCAATCAGCGGGGTAATGACATGACGCATGAAGGAAGGGGCGGCATTGATGCGAAGCCGCCCGGCCGGGCGCTGACGGCTCAGGGCCATGGTCTCTTCGGCCTCGTCGACGGCCGCCAGGATCGCACGGGCATGACGCAGGAAGGTGCGCCCCTCGTCACTGAGCTCATGGCGTCGGGTGGTGCGGCGCAAAAGGGTGGTGCCCAGCTTCTGTTCCAGCCGGTGCAGGGCGCGACTGACGCCCGAAGTCGTCTGTCCGAGCTGTTCGGCCGCCGCGGTAATCGAACCGGTATCCACCACTGCAATAAAGGCGGACAGCTCTTCAAGGGTCACGTTCATGACGATATCGGCTCTAAAGACGGGCGTGGATTGTTGACTGCAGCGCAAGGATGATTCCCGGTTTCTCCCATTTTTCGCAGGAGTGTGCAAGGTGATAATGGTGGCATCGTTTTCATCTGAACTGTTTGTTATCTGACTTGAACGGAACACACCATGCGCAAGGTTTTACTCATTGATGGCGGGCGAGAGTACGCCCATTCCAGCGGTCGTTTGAACACGACCCTGCATGAGCTCGCCCGGGGCGAGCTTGCCGAACTCGGCTGCGAGGTAAACACCACCACGATCGAAGCCGGCTACGATCCGGCCGAAGAGGTCGAGAAGTTTCTGTGGGCCGATGTCATCGTCTATCAGATGCCCGGCTGGTGGATGGGCGCGCCCTGGACGCTCAAGCGCTATATCGATGAAGTGTTCACCACCGGTCATGGCTCGATGTATGCCAGTGACGGGCGCTCCAGACAGGATGCCAGCAAGCGCTATGGCAGCGGCGGGCTGCTGCAGGGTCGGCACTACATGCTGTCGCTGACCTGGAACGCGCCGCAGGAAGCCTTTGACGATCCGGCTGACTTCTTTGAAGGGCGCGGCGTGGACGACGTTTATTTCCCTTTCCACAAGTCGCAGCAGTTTGTCGGGCTTGAAGCGCTGCCGACCTTTCTGGCCACCGACGTGATCAAGAACCCGGAGATCGAGCGCTACCAGAGCGAGTATCGAGCGCACCTGCGCCGGGTATTCGGCCAGAACGCGTAAGTCCCGCACGCCACCCCTTCTCACTGTTGCCATCGCCGCCCTGATCCAGGCAACCCGAATCCGGGCGACCCTGGTCCGGGCGACAATGTCGTCACCATTACCTTTCTGTTATGTTCGCGCTGTCGCAGGGCGTCCGGTACGCCCTGCCTTCCCATCACCCGTGGATGCCAGCGCCATGTTCGATCGCCTGACTCATTCACTGCGCCGTCTCTGGGCGCTGGATGCCTTTGCCTACAGCCTGCGCGTCTTTATCGCGCTGACCGGCGTCATGCTCTGGAGCGGGCTGTTGGGTCACATCGAACAGATGATTCCGCTGTTTCTGGGCGTCATTGCCAGCGCCCTGGCCGAGACCGACGACAGCTGGCAGGGTCGGCTGCGCGCGCTGATCGTGACGCTGGTCTGTTTTGCCATCGCCTCGTTTGCCGTGGAGCTGACCTTTGCCCATCCGTGGCTCTTTGGCATCGGGCTGGGGCTGGCGACCTTTTTGATGATCATGCTTGGCGCCATCGGTCAGCGTTATGCCACGATCACCTCGGCCACGCTGATTCTGTCGATCTACACCATGATCAACATCGAGCAGCGCGGTGGCGTGACGATGGAAGACATCTGGCACGGGCCGCTGCTGCTGATCGCCGGCGCCGGCTGGTATGGAGTGCTGTCGATTGTCTGGCAGGCGCTCTTTACCCATCAGCCGGTGCGCCAGAGCCTGGCGGCTCTGATGACGGCGCTGGGAGAGTATCTGGCCATCAAGGCCTCGCTGTTCGAGCCGCTGCGCGGGGTGGATCGCAGCGCCCGGCGGCTGGCGCTGGCCCGGCAGAACGGGCGGGTAGTGAACGCGCTCAACGAGGCCAAGGAGATGATTTTTTCGCGGCTGCAGGGCCAGCAAAACAGCGCGCGCATTGACCGCTACCTGCGCCTTTACCTGATCGCCCAGGACATTCACGAGCGTGCCAGCTCCACCCACTACGACTACGACGCGTTGGCCGAGCACTTCTTTCACAGCGACGTGCTGTTTCGCTGTCAGCGGCTTTTATATCAGCAGGGCCAGGCCTGCCGGGCGCTGGGGCGTGCGCTGCTGTTGCGCCAGTCGTTTGATCACGGGGAAAGTGAGCAGGCGCTCAGTGACCTGCGCGCCTCCATCGAGTATCTCAAGGGGCATCCGCCCGGCGAGGACGTGCGCCAGAATCACCGGCTGCTGCGCTCGCTGACCTCACTGGCCATCAACCTGGGGGAGCTGGAACGCCAGCTGACGCGCGCGGACAATCCGGAACTGGCCCTTGATGAGCATGACCGCAAGCTGCTGGACCGCTCGCCCGGCAGTCTGTACGAGGGCTGGCAGCGTCTGCGCGGGCATCTACGTGCCTCCTCACCGATCTTTCGTCACGCTCTGCGCCTCTCCTCGGCGCTGGTGGCGGGCTATCTGCTGCTGCGCCTGATTCACCCCACCCAGGGCTACTGGATTTTGCTGACCACGCTCTTTGTCTGTCGGCCGAGCTTTGGCGCCACGCACCGCTTTCTGCGCCAGCGTATCGTCGGCACCGTGGTGGGGCTGGTGGCCGGCTGGGCGCTGATCACGCTCTTCCCCTGGGATGCAGCGCAGGCGTTGATCGCGGTGCTGGCCGGGGTTCTTTTCTTTGCCACCCGTATTCGTCACTACATGGTGGCCACAGCGGCCATCACGCTGATGGTGCTGGCCTGCTTCAACCAGGTCGGGGACGGGTTCGACCTGATCTGGCCGCGGCTCTTTGATACGTTGCTTGGCGCCGGACTTGCTGCATTGGCGGTGCTTTTGATCCTGCCGGACTGGCAGGGACGGCGGCTCAGCCGCGAGGCGGCAGCGGTGGTGACGGCAAGCGAGGCCTACTTTCGTGAAATCGTGCGTCAGTATCGCAGCGGCAAGCGTGATGATCTGGCTTATCGGCTGGCGCGGCGCAACGCTCACAATGCCGATGCCGCGCTCTCCAACCGTCTGGCCAGCGTCATGCAGGAGCCCGGGCAGTATCGCCACGACGCCGATGAGGGCTATCGGCTGCTGGTGATCACCCACAGTATTCTCGGTCATCTGTCGGCGCTGGGCGCGCATCGGCGCAGTGTCAGCGAGCGGCTGGAGGTTCAGGAGCTGGAAGTGGTCTTTGAGGCCATCAGCGGCTATCTCTCGACTATTGCCCAGGCGTTGACTCAGCGTCAGGCACCCGGTGCGCTGTCACCACCGCCCGAGACAATGATTGCCTTTCTCGAGCAGCTGCCGGAGGAGGTCGAGGATGCCCGGCGGCTGGTGCATTCCCAGCTGGCCATGATCTGTCATCAGATGACCCCGCTGGCCGATGTGGCCGGTCAGCTGCTGGATCATCAGCAGGGCCAGCGGCGCAGTCCGGTCAAATGGCGGCGCGCGGCGTCGTAGACGCTGCCACCGTCTGATGGTCCTCGGCGGATGCAATACTCGTCGGGCGCCCCGGCTGGCCGAGCAGAAAGCCCTGCAGGTGTGAACAGCCTTCCTGCTGCAAAAGGGCCATCTGCTCGGGACGTTCGACCCCTTCGGCCGTCACCTCCATGTCCAGACTTCTGCCCATGCCGGTCACGGCGCGCACAATCGCCAGCGCCTCGCGGCTGTCGCACATCTCGCGGATAAAGCTCTGATCGATCTTGAGCCGGTCAAACGGAAAGGCGCGCAGGTAGTGCAGCGACGAGTAGCCGGTGCCGAAGTCATCCAGCACGATGCGCACGCCCAGCCGCTTGAGCTGGTGAAGGATGTCGACATTGCGCTGACTGGCATCGAGCAGGATCGACTCGGTGATCTCAAGCTCCAGTCGGGAAGGCGCCAGCCCGGTGGTCTCAAGGGCATGGGTGACTTCCTCGACCAGCGCCTGGCGGCCAAACTGTGCCGGTGACAGGTTGACCGAGATGCGCTGATGGGCCGGCCAGCGACTGGCCTCGCGACATGCCTGGGTGATGGCCCAGGCGCCGATTTCCAGAATGATGCCGCTGTTTTCGGCAATCGGGATGAATTCCAGCGGGGACACGATCCCCCTGACCGGATGGCGCCAGCGCATCAGCGCTTCAAAGCCGGTGGTCTGCGTGCCGGTAATGTCATAGATGGGTTGGTAGAGCAGAAAGAGCGCGTTCCGGGCCAGGGCACCGCGCAGGTCGTTTTCAAGGTCAAGGCGCTCACGCGCCAGCTGTGCCAGCTCCGGACGAAAGGTGGTATAGCGCCCCTTGCCCTGGCGCTTGGATTCATAAAGGGCGAGATCGGCGCAGCGCATCAGTTGCTCGAAGCTGTCAATCTCCTGATCGGCGCGCACACCGCCCAGGCTGATGCCGGTCTGCACCCGGTGTTCGCTGAGCTGAAAGGGCGCGCGTGCGCTGGCGGCCAGGGTATAGGCCAGATCGGAGAGCGCGATATCGGAATGGGCCTCGGGTACCAGCAAAGCGAATTCATCACCGCCGATGCGGGCCAGGGTTTCACCGTGATGCAGATGCTTTTGAAGCCGTGCGGCCAGCTGGCACAGCAGCTCGTCGCCGACATGATGGCCCAGTACATCGTTGATGTTCTTGAAGTTGTCCATGTCCAGCAGCAGCATGCCCACACGTGGGCTGCCGGCATCCGTTGCTGCCAGCAGCGCCTGGGTACGCTCACCAAACAATAGTCGGTTGGGCAGGTTGGTTAGGGCATCGTGATGGGCCATGTGGCGAATGGTGGCCTGGGCGGTGTGCTCCTCGGTAATGTCATCGACCAGATACAGGCGCTGCCTGGTGGCCTCACCGTTTTCAAGGATGGCAAGGGTGCGACACTTGAGACGGCAGGTGCCTTCGGGCGTTTCCAGCTTGAGTTTGATCTCGCATGATTGCCCGGCATGCTCGCGGGGCAGTTCGGACCTGATCCGTTGCAGCAGCGTATCGGTGGGTAGCTGCGACAGCAGCGTACGCCCGGCGATGCCGGGCATCTGTTCATCGTGGTTGCACAGCAGCAGCCGGCCACTGGTCTCGTCTTCGACCATCACCCGGGTGGGGATATTGTGCATGACGGTATGCAGGAACGCGTAGAGGCCGCTCAGTTCGCGTGACTGCTGCTCGGCGGCATCGCGCGCCTCGAGGATCTCCTGCTGATGGGCGCGCTTTTCGGTAATATCACGGGTGATCTTGGCAAATCCGATCAGCTCGCCCTGATCGACAATGGCATCGATCACCACGCTGGCCCAGAAGGCGCTGCCATCCTTGCGAAGGCGCCAGCCTTCCGCTTCATGCCGGCCATGCTCGCGCGCGGCCGCCAGTCCCTGCATGGGCAGCCCCGAGTGCCGTGCCTCGGAGGTATAGAAACGGCTGAAATGCTGGCCCACGATTTCTTCTGCGCAATAGCCCTTGAAGGCCCGGGCCCCTTCGTTCCAGCTCAGAACAATGCCATCAGGATCGAGCATGTAGATGGCATAGTCGGTGATTTTTTGCACCAGCTGACGATAAAGGGCGTCACTGCCCATCCTGATGGCGCTGCTGTGCGCCCGCGGTTCGGCCATGGCAATATCTGACTGGAAAAGTGAAAAAGAACGCTCGCACGCCGTTATCACAGGGTATGCAGGCGCCGTCTAAAAACTAATCCAGATTATGAAACAGTCCTGTATAAACAAAGCCGCAATTAAGGCCTTTTTTAAGCCTTGATTGCGGCGATGGGGTACATCAAACAGTACCCGTTCGGTCTTTTAGCCCAGCAGCTTTTTGACCAGCGCCTGCCACCAGGCCACCCCCAGCGGGGCAAGGTCGTCATTGAAGTCGTAGGCGGGATTATGCAGGGCGGCGCTGTCGCCGTTGCCCATCCAGATATAGGCGCCCGGACACTGTTCCAGCATGAAGGCAAAGTCCTCCGAAGCCATGCAGGGCGGCAGATCGTAATGGACCTTTTGAATCTCCGGCATGGCTTCCAGAACTTCAGCGCAGCGGGCCGCGTGCTCGGCGTCGTTGATGGTGGCCGGATAGCGCGACTGATAGTCGAGCTCGACCTCGAGGCCGTGGAAATCGGCGCAGGCCTTTATCGCCTCGCGAAAGCGCTTTTCCAGGTGCTCGCGAAGGGCCGGGTCAAAGCAGCGCAGGGTACCGCGCAGTTCGACCGTGGCCGGCATGACGTTGAAGGCATCACCGCCGTGAAACTGCGTGACGCTCAGCACCGCCGGCTGGTGTGCTGGGCGTTCACGACTGATGAGCCCCTGCAGCTGTGTCACCAGCTCACAGCCCGCCAGGATCACGTCATCGCCCATGTGCGGCATGGCGGCGTGGCACCCCCGGCCGGCCAGGCGCAGGGTGAATACATCAAAGGCTGCCATGGAAGGGCCGCTGTGCACCGCGGCGTCGCCCACCGCCATGCCCGGCCAGTTGTGCAGGCCGTAGACGGCGTCCATCGGGAAAAGGTCAAAAAGCCCCTCCTCGATCATCACGCGCGCGCCGCCTTCGTTTTCTTCTGCCGGTTGAAAGATGAAGTGGACCCGCCCGGCAAAGTCGGGATTTTTCGCCAGCGCCCAGGCCGCGCCCAGCAGCATGGTGGTATGGCCATCATGGCCGCAGGCGTGCATGCGCCCGGGAATGGTGGAGGCCCACTCAAGGCCTGTGGCTTCCTCGATGGCGAGCGCGTCGATATCGGCGCGCAGGCCGATGGACCGCCCCGGGCCGCGGGCGCCGTCGAGCGTGGCGACCACGCCGGTGCCGGCCAGACCGGTATGCACGTCGAGACCGGCCTCGCGCAACAGCTCGGCAATGCGGGCGCTGGTGCGCTGCTCTTCAAAGGCGATTTCGGGGTGGCGATGAAAATCGTGGCGCCACTGGCGCAGCCGGTCGGCGCTGGGGTAGGGCTCAAGCGCGGTCATGGGGCTTTCCTGATCAGAAGGGTGATTGAAATACGGCCATGGCGTGGGATACGCCAAACGGCTCGCATGGGGTGATGAAAACCTTATGCTGATCGCGCCCGGGTGTCGATGCACCCCAGCGCTTCTTCACGGCGTCGGGACATGACAGAGCATGAAAAAGCCCCCTGACAGGGCACTGTCAGGGGGCTTTCGTGTCGCAGGCGAGCAATCGGTCAGTGCTGGCGCCTTGCCTTGAGCTCGGTGGCGCGGCGGGCGGCGTAGTAGTAGGTCTCGTTTTTCATCAGGTGCATGCCCAGCACCGGCTTGTTCAGATGACGACGCTTGCCCAGCAGCGTGGCCGCCATTTCCTTCAGGCTCCCCTTGAGTGTGCCGTCACAGGGCACGCCCATGAGGGTGCGAGTCAGTTTGGGCTGAATATACTTTTGATAGATGGCAGTGCTCATCTCGTCATAGCGGCGCTGATAGTCCTCATGCAGCAGGGCGTCCAGCCGCGCGAGATCCGTGCGGTCATTTTCGGGTGACGGGCACACGACATCGTTTTCGGTGTGGTGAAAGACCGGGGTAAAGCGTACCGGTTCACCCTTTTCAAAGCCGAGCTTCACCGCATAGGAGTAGTTTTTCTTCGCCGCCGGATTGGGGCGATTGCTGAAGTAGAAGTTGCCCAGGCTGTAGAAGATCAGTGAACCGTTATACGCCTCATGGCCCTGGGGCACGTGCGGGTGCGCGCCCACGATCACATCGGCGCCCAGATCACACAGGTGCTGATAGCGCAGACGCCACTCCTTCTGTGGAATGTCGTAATACTCAAGGCCCGCGTGGGCGAAGACGATCACGAAATCACATTCGTGCTTGAGCTCGATCACCATCCGGTCGATGGCGGGGTGATTGAGCCATGCGTAGCCGGCCTGATCGGGTTCGGCGTTGTGATCCAGCACGCCGAACTGCGCTTCACAGGCATTGATCATGCCGATACGCACACCCTGAATCTCGCGGATCAACGGCATGTAGGCCCGCTCGACGGTCATGCCGGCGCCGATCATGTCGACATCAAGACGCTCGCCTTCACGCAGCGTGGCTTCAAGCGCCTCGTCCCCGAAGTCCATGATGTGATTGTTGGCCAGCAACATCATGTCAAAGCCGTGGCTTTTGAGTACCGACATGATCTCGGTTTGCTGGTTGATGTGCGGCCCATCCTTGGGCTGCTCGCGACCAAAGCCGCGAACCGGTGCCTCGAAGTTGCACACGGCGTAATCACAGGCAGCGATAATTTCGCTCATCGCGTCATTGCAGACAGGGCCACCGTTGTACTGGCGGTTGACCACATCCCCACAGACAAACATTTCAATCATGGTATCGGTTTCCGATGTATCGACAGGGCCGGCCGGATCAGCCGGCCTGCGCCGGGGCAGATCTGGCACCCATGAAGGCGGTCAGCTGAAGCTTCAGGACACGGCCCCGGCGGTAGAAAAGGTTGAGCACCACGGCTGACAGAATTTCGGCAATCAGCGTCGAAAGCGCCGCGCCCGCCAGGCCGAACTGTGGAATCAGCAGGTAGTTCAGGACAATGTTGAGCGCGCTGACGAACAGCATCTTCTTGAGCAGGAAGCTATAGCCGCCCATCACGGTAATCACGTTGAACGCCGAGGTACCCAGTACCGAGAACACTGACGAGATGACCGTAATGCCCAGCACCGTGGCGGCCGGCGCGTACTCATCGCCGTAGAGCAGATCGATCAGCTCGGCCCGGAAAATGCCCATCAGGGTGGCAGGAATCACGGCCACCACGAACACGGCCAGAAACAGGCGGCGAATGCGGTGCTCGAACACGGCCGGATCGCTGTTGCGTGCGGCATGGTTGATGCCGACCATCCAGGAGGTCATCAGCGCCATGGGGAACATCATCCAGCCCTGGGAGAGCGTCAGCGCGGCGCTGTACCAGCCCACGTGGGTTTCATCGAGCATGCTGCCCAGCATGATCTGGTCGGTACGGGTATAAAGCGCAATGGACAGACTCGAGATCGCCAGCGGAATGCCAACCTGCACGATATGGCGGGAGTGGCGTCGGCTGCGGGCCCGGAAGGTATGGGCAATCTCGCGGGTCTTTTTGCGAAACAGATGCTGCTTGATGAAATACGACACCGCCCACTGAATGATGTTGGCGGCGGCGAAAAAGCCGACCGTGGCACCCAGCTTGATAAAGGCCAGCTTCAGCGCCACGCCCACGCCAAGAGCAATGTTCTGTGCCACGGTGTTGAACTTGGAATCCAGCGACGAGTTGAAAAAGACGCTGTAGATTTCATTGGTGGTAAAAAAGCTGCCCCAGATGATGATGGAGAACACCAGCATCTGTTTGGGGGTATCAAAATAAAACCAGGCACCCACGGTCAACAGCGTACAGATGATCACGAAATTGATCATTCGTACCCGTGTCGAGGCTGCCATTAACCGCAGCCCACTCGCGCGGTTTCGCGCCAGTCGGTTAAAGACCACGTTATCGCCGCCCATTTTTACCATGGGGGTAATCAGGGCCACGATCGCCAGCGCCAGGCTGATCAGGCCGAACTCGTTCGGGCCCAGATAGCGAGCGACATAGACCGTGATAAAAATACCGGCCAGCGCCAACATGACCTTTTCGCCAAGGATCCAGGCGGTATTGATGAGTGCCTTGTTCATGAGCTGCTTTTTTGAGGGTGGGTCGCCGATGGGTGGCCGATCGGCAGGGGAGGCCGATCATGCCACCTGAAACGGTTACCGTGTGTGCAGAGTTGTGCGATGTCTCAACATGTAGCAGGGCGCAACATCAGGTCAGGGCAGGAAAAACAGGGCAGGATGGGAAAATCAAAGCCCCTCCAGCAGATGTCCCAGCGAGGTGTTGCGGAGCATGTCACGCAGAGCATCCGGCGCACTGTGCCAGGCCCTGCGCAGGTGCTCCTGCTGGGTGATCAAACTTGAGTACCTTTCTTCGAGCTGCTGACAGGGGGATATCGCATGGTGCAGGAACGCATGAGTGTCGTCCTGCAGGGCGGCTTCCTGTTCATTGGCCTGTGCGTAAAAGCGGTCCAGTTTCATGATGGCAAGGATCCAGAAGGTGTGTCCCCGCCTTTATCGGCCTGAGTGTTACCTACTTAAGTCCTTCGTTACACCATGTTACCAAGGTATTAGCCCTTCACTGACTGTTCAGTGAAGGGCGCCGACCGACAGGATCGGTCATGGAGAAGTGACGGGCGTCAGGTGGCGCTCCACCAGATCGAGCCGGGCTCGCCACGGGTCCTGACGGGCGACCGGACCTTCATCCCGAGTGAAGTCCATCATGAGATGGGACAGCGGCGTATGCAGCGGCCAGGCGGGCGCACCGCCGCCGTTGGGATTGCCATGGCGGGCGAAGTTCACCACGTAGCGATGCAGCTGCCAGGCCATGGCACGGTCGCTGTCATCCAGCTGATCGTATCGCGTTTCAAGCGTGCGAAAGAGATAGGGCAGCTCACTGGCATGAACGGCGCCCGGCAGTGTGTCACGCACCTGACGAGCCACATGAGAGAAGCGATAGCGCCACACCGGCTCGCCACTGGCTGCGACCTGATCGGCAATAAAGCGCGCCGGCTCGGTCATCATGCGATCCATCCCAAGCGCCATGCCCGCACGCTTGACGTCGTTGCTGCCCTCGGGGTCATACAGCGCGCGGGCGCGCTCGGCATCCTCGCCAAAGGGTGTGAGCAGGGCATCCATGCTGTCAGCGGCGCTGAAGCCCAGATCGGCATCAGTGGTGCCGATCAGCATCGGCACACGCTGCTGAAGGCCGGCCTGATAGATCCTTTCAGGCGGCCCCGGAATCAGTTCGCCATCGCGGATCGGGCCGCCGGTCCAGGTGGGCGGTCCCTCATGGGATGACATGAGGGTGCCCATATTGAGGCCGTCGACAATCTGTTCGGCGGGCAGCTGTCTGAGGTTGGCCAGTGCCTCGGCGCCCTGACCCTGGATGCCGTGACGATGGGCAAAGTGCTCACCGATGGTCTCGGCAGAGGGGCGCTCTGGCCGGTCCTGATCGAGTTCGGCCATCGGGCCCATCAGCGCCCGGCCGCCGCCGGACATCACCACGGCGCGCTGGAACAGCCCGCGCGCGGCCGGTGAGCCGGTCAGATCCAGCACCGAGGCGCCACCGGCGGATTCGCCCATGATCGTGACATTATCCGGGTCGCCACCGAAGGCGCCGATATTGCGCTGTACCCAGCCAAGAGCGGCCAGCTGGTCCATGACGGCGTAGTTGCCAGGCACTGTCTGACTCTGCTGTTCCTGACGCAGGGCCGGATGGGCAAAAAAGCCGAAGCGCCCCAGCCGGTAGTTGAAGCTGACCAGAATCACGTCATCACGGGCAAAGGCGCTGCCATCGTAGAGCGGCGTTGAGGCACCACCGTTGACGTACCCCCCGCCGTGGATCCAGACCAGCACCGGGCGGCGGGTCGGCGCCCGCTCGACATCCGGTTCGGGAATGGCGTCAGACGGCGCCCAGACATTGAGATAGAGACAGTCCTCGGCCGGCGCAGCGCCTGGTGGGGCAGCATCACCGGCAAAGGGCAGCTGCATGCAGTCCGGGCCGAAGGCGTGGGCATCACGCACGCCCTGCCACGGCGGCACCGGCTGCGGCGCACGCCAGCGGTTGTCGCCGACCGGGGGCGCCGCATAGGGGATACCCTTGAAAGCGGTCACGTTAAGGGCACTGCTGCCCCTGAGCGCGCCGGTATCGATGTCCACCCGGGTAACGGGCGAATCGGCGAGGGAGGCCTGGGCGAAGACCCACAGGGGTATGGTCAGCAGTCCCAGCGTCAGCAGTCCTTTCAACCAGCGTTGCATGAGGCGTTTTGCATCCTTGTTTGATCGTGCGCTCAGGGTAGACCACCCAGGAGGGATGATTGCGCTGAACATCTATTCTTCGTCCTGATCCTGATCCTGCGGTTGCTGGCGTGCGGACTCGGGCGGGGCCACCCAGCGACCCTCGATCATGTCCAGGCGCTCCCACCAGGGGTCGCGCATCACCTGCGGGCCGTCGTTCTGGGTGAACTCCAGAATCCGCTCCTGCTGTGGGTCATGCTGTGGCCACTGCGGCAGCCCCTCGCCATTGGGATTGCCGGTCAGGGCAAAATTGACCACGTAGCGATGAAAGGCCGTGGCGGTGGTGCGGTCAGTGTCATCGATCGCGCTGCCGTAGGCCTCCTCCAGGCGATCAAAGAGATAGGGGATATCGGTGGCATGGGGGGCGCCGTCCCAGTCGGCGCGTTTTGGCGCGGCAACGTGCGAGAAGCGATAGCGCCACACCGGCTGGCCGGCGGCCCGCATCTCGTCGGCGATAAAGCGTGCGGGCTCGGTCATGGTGCGATCGCGCCCGATCTCCTTGGTCAGCGTTTTCAGGTTGGTGTTGCCGTTGGGGTCATACAGCGCGCGCATGCGATCGGCATGGTCACCGAAGGTCTCAAACAGCTCGGTTTTTGACGTGGCACTGGTACGCCCGAGATCCATGCTGGTCGAGCCGATCAACAGCGGTATTTTTCGCTGCTGCTGCTGTTTGAAGCGGTTCTGGGTTTCATCGACCAGCAGCCGGCCATCGCGTATCGGCCCACCCACGTAGGTCTCACGCTCGCGGTTTTGTGTGTACATCATGCTCATGTTGAGATCACCGGTAACCGCGTCGGCCGACAGCGCGCGCAGCGCCTCACGGGCCTGGTCATCCTCGCCCTCAATGCCGTGGCGACTGGCAAAGCGCTTGCCAAAGGTGTCGGCCGAGGGCATGTCGAGGGTGTCCTCATGAAGGCCATGGCGTACGGCGCGAAGGCCGCGCCCGCCGCCGGACATCACCACGGCGCGCTGAAAAAGCCCTTCAGTAGCAGGGCTTGCCATCAGGTTGAGGATCGAATTGCCCCCGGCGGACTCACCCACCAGAGTGATGTCGTCGGGGTCGCCGCCAAAACGATCAATATTGTGCCTGATCCATTCAAGCGCCTTGATCTGATCCATGACGGCGTAGTTGCCCTGCGCGGTGTCATCGCCGTCGGTCAGGGAGGGGTGGGAGAAAAAGCCAAAGCGGCCCAGCCGGTAGTTGAAGCTGACATAGACCACGCCGTCACGGGCAAAGCTCTCGCCGTCATAGGCCGGCGATGACGCGCCACCGTTGACGTAGGCGCCACCATAGAGCCAGACCACGACCGGTCTGGCGCTGTCGTCGTTGGATACGGGTTCACCGGATGAGGGCCCGTCGGCCGTGAGGGCAGCACCCTCGGGCTGCCAGATATTGAGATAAAGACAGTCTTCATCGGGGCGCTCATCGCCGGGCGAGGTGCTGCTGGACAGGGGCTTTTGCATGCAGTCGCGGCCAAAACGTGTGGCCTCGCGGATGCCCTGCCAGGCATTGACCGGCTGCGGCGCGCGCCAGCGGTTGTCCCCCACTGGCGCCGCCGCAAAGGGGATGCCGCGATAGACCGAGAAGCCCTGGTCCTGCTCACCACGCAGCGCCCCGTTATCCAGCCGCACGATCGGGGCGCTGTCGTGTTCCAGGGCGGCGGCGACTTCAAGGGCGACTGCTTCATTGACCGTCGCATGCAACGCGACCGGGGCGCTGTCCTCTCCCGGCGCTGCGGTGACTTCAAGCGCCGCTGCTTCATTGACCGCCTCGAACACCGGGCCGGGAGCCATCGGCGCGTCGGCCATGGCGGCGCCTGTCGACAGGCTCAGTACCGCCCATGTCATCAGGGTGACACCCCTTCTGCCTGCTACTGCCTGCATATCCCTTCCCCGTTGCGCGGACCCTTCACGTCTGACGACACCTTCGGGTCTGACTATAGTCGCTCACGGTCGTTCGCTCAGGGACGATCGGGATCAGATCAACAACATGGCGATGCCCAGCACTACGCCAGTCACCAGCATGATGACTGAGGTATAACCCATGATGTCGCGAATCTGTAGCCCGGCAATCGCCAGCAGCGGCAGTGTCCAGAAGGGCTGGACCATGTTGGTCCAGGCATCACCCCACGCCACGGCCATGGCAACGCTGGCCATGCTGGCATCCAGCTGGCGTGCGGCATCAATCACGATCGGACCCTGCATGATCCACTGGCCGCCCCCGGCCGGAATGAAAAAATTGATCAGCCCGGCGCTTAAAAACGAATAAAACGCCAGCGTCTCGCTGGAGGCGACCGAGACCAGCGCACTGCCGATATCGGTGGCCATGCCGGTGCCGCCGATCACCCCCATCATGGCGGCGTAGAAGGGAAACTGCATGATGATGCCGTAGGCCGTACGCGACCCGCCGGTACAAAAGGCGATGTATTCGCGGGTATGACGGGAAAACACCAGCCCCAGTGCAAAAAAGCCCAGAATGACGGTGTTGATGTTGACGCCGCCGCCGGTGGCGAAATGATCCAGCAGCCAGAGCAGCGCAATCACCCCCAGTGTCAGCGGGATCAGCCGCGAGTATTCCAGGCGCTGGGCCGGGGTCATGTCCGCGCGTTCAGGATCCTGATGGGCGGCCATGTCGTCGCTTTGCTCGCTGTCCGGCAGACTGGTGCGAGGCTCCTGGCCACGCGGACGCATCGACACCAGCACGGCCGGTACCACCAGCACCATGGCCGCCAGCATGGCCAGATTACCGATCGAAAAGACCGTCTGAGACACCGGAATGATGCCCATCTCGGCTTCCAGAAAGTGGCCCGGGTTGGCGATGACGGTCGGGATCGAGCCGCCGTAGCCGCCATGCCAGACGATAAACCCGGAGTAGGCCGCCGCCACCACCAGCGGATAGTGCACGCGCCCACGGTGGACAATCCCCATCTCGCGGGCCACCAGCCCCCCGGCCACCAGCCCGAACCCCCAGGAGATCCAGCTGCAGAGCATGGCCACCAGGGTGGTGGCAATGATGACCTGCACCTCGGTGCGCGGCAGACGGGTAAAGGCGATCAGGGCGCGGCGCACCGGGCGGGTATGGGCCAGCGCGTAGCCGCTGACCAGCACCAGAATGATCTGACAGGTGAATTCATAGATGCTGAAAAAGCCGGTACCCCAGTAGTCCAGCACCTGACGGGGGGAGTGGCCGTCATCCCAGACGATGCCCAGCCCCAGCACCACCAGGGTGAGAAAGAACAGAAAGACAAAGGCATCCGGCAGGTAACGTTCGGCGATATGAGTAAACAGGCGACCAATGATACGCATGCAGGGTGAGACTCCCGGTTGTTGTAATGCGTGCAGCGACAGGCAGCCCCGGACATCGGCGATGTCCGGACATACCACGCAAGCTAGACGTTGACGGGAAGCCACTGCCCTGGCAGAAGTGCTCATGGCGTGCTTGAGAAGGAGGTCTTCAGCTTGAAGCGGGTTTGATGAATCCTTTGGCGCGCCCCGGCATGAGGCGGCTGGCAGGCACCTGTCAGCAAGCTGGTAATGGCAGGCTCCTCACGCCCAGGCTTTCGTGATACTCGTGAGGAAGGTGGCCTAATTAATGCGCTCTTTCTGATCAAGTCATGACGAAAGGGTGCGCCGACAAAGGGAATCGGGTCAGTCCGGTTTGCCTTTCTGCGCCGCTGGCTGATAGCCCTCGACCTGCTCGATGCGGGCCTGCACGCTCTCATCAATCAGGGCATCCGGGGGGTAGTGTCGTCTTTGGGTGCCTAAAAGCCGCCATAACACCGAGGATTTTTGGTGCAGAGCGCCCGTCGGGTCGCCCTTGATCCGTGACAGGGCACCTTCCTCGAGCATCAGCCCGTGCTCGGTGGCGCGTTCCAGCATCCAGCGCAGGGTAATATCGGAAAGTCCGCGTTCGGGATAGCCGCCACCCACGCCGCTGTGGTCGCCGGCAAACCAGCGCTGCTCGATGTGCTGCTCGGCACCGGCCCTGCTCTCATCCCATGGGGTAGGGGAAAAGGGGCGGCGTGTTTCATCCAGCGCCAGGGCGTGATAGGCGTAGCGTACGCCCGGGCTCAGGCGACGGTTGTGAAACTTGCGCAGCGAGATCAGACATCCCAGCGCGCCGACGGTATCCCATACGCCGACCAGCCACGGCTTGCAGGGGCGGGCGAAGGTCTCGCGAAAGGTCCTCAGCGAGGTGGCATCATCACCGCGCAGAAAGCGCCGGGTGATCTCGTGCACCATGTTGTCGTGGTGCGGGTAGAGAATGCCGCAGCGGTCGATCATCGATGCCAGCGAACGGGCGGCAAAGGCGCCACGACTGAAGCCGAACAGAAAGACCCGATCGCCGGGTTCGTACTCGCTCATCAAAAAGCGGTAGGCATCTTCCATGTTCTGCTCGATGCCGTAGCCAAAGGCGGTGCCCAGCGCGCGCCCCAGCGTCTGTCCTACGCCGAAGCCAAAAAAGGAGGCCGCAAAGGTCCCCACGCCCGGGCTGTAGAAGGCCTTTTGCTGATCACCATGACGCACGATCGAGCGGAAAAGATGCACCACGTTGGTGTTGACGCGACTGAACTGCTGATTGGTGCCATCGCAGCACACCACAAGATTCTTGCCCATTTCCGCCGCTCTCCGCCTGGCTACACAAGTCATGTCAGGTTATTCAGGGTAGCGGCTGGTAACGCCTGCGCCAGGTCGCTTTCAAGCAGGGCTCAGCCGGGCGGGCGATAAAACTCGAACTCGCCGGTTTCGGCGGTACGCACAAAGCTTGCGGCCCAGCTGGGGGTGATGCCGCGATGATGGAAAAAGAGCGCCCCGTGAGTGCGATCCACCAGGCTGCCGTTGAGGGCGCGTCGGGCGATCTCGCGGGCGGCGGCATATTCTTCCAGCTCTCTGGCCTCATCCGGGCGACCGTTGCACCACCAGGAAAACTGACAACTGCCGGTGCGTGAGCCCTGCTTGATTACCCCACACAGCGAGGTCGGAAACTGGCTGTCACCCAGGCGGTTCATCATGACGCTGGCCACGGCCTCCATTTCCGCCTGATCGGTGCCCTTGGCCTCCCAGTAGATGGAGCGGGCCAGACAGGTCACGGCGTCATCCAGCGGCGCCTGGCCACGCGGATCGATCGCGCGGGCGCCTTCAGGGGTCAGGCGAACGTCGGCGGGCGGGGGCTGAACGCCACCCTCGTTGGAGGCGTGCTGCTCGAGCACCTGCGCCTTTTGCTGGGCAATGGTGCGCTGGGTGGTATCCGCGGCATGCAGGGGCGAGGCGCCCAGACAGACCACAAGGCCGGCAACAAGCATCAGGGAGTAGCGCATGGCAGCTCTCTTGGCGAAGGAGTCCTTATCCTACGCATCCTCATGAGCGTCGTGAAACCGTCTATAAGGCCAGGTTGACCGTGGCACAGACAAAAAAGCGCCCGGGCGGGCGCTTTGGGCAAGGGCGTCAGTCGGTTTTCCAGCCCTTTTCAAACAGCATCTTGCCGGGCCATGTGTAGGCCATCACGCCACCGTCGGCGAGGATGGTTTCGCCGGTGACAAACGAGCTGTCGTCGCTGGCCAGAAAGAGCGCCACCTTCGCCATTTCTTCAGGCTTGCCGAGACGGCCCATCGGCGTGACCCACTTCTGCGCCTCGCGAAACTGCCGGCCACTGTCATCTTCCGGGCTGCCGGCCAGGTCGCTGACCAGCGGGGTCTCGATGGTACCGGGGGCCAGCGCATTGACGCGGATGCCGCTGCGGCCGTAATCAATCGCCATCGTTTTGGTCATGTTGGCCACACCGCCCTTGGCCGCGTTATAGCCCGAACGGTCAAGATCGCCGGCGCTGGCCGACATCGAGGTGGTATTGATGATCGATCCGCCACCTTCGAGCATCAGCGGGATCAGGTACTTGCTGACCAGAAAGGTCCCGCGCAGATCGGTGGCAATGATGCGATCAAAGAGCTCGGTGGGGTATTCGTGCAGCTTGCCGCCTTCCTGATCGATGCCGGCATTGTTGAACAGGATATCCAGCCGACCGTGATCGGCCTTTACCTGTTCGGCAAAGCGCTTCACGTCCTCTTCGCTGGAGACATCAAGCGTGTGGCCTTCGGCCTGAAAGCCTGCATCAACAATGGCGCTGACCGTGCGCGCGACCTCGTCTTCCTTCACATCGGCGCAGATGACGGTGGCGCCTTCCTCGGCAAACATCTTCGCCGTGGCGGCCCCGATGCCGGTCGCGGCACCGGTAATAACGGCAATGCGCTGATCGATTCTGCCCATGATGAACTCTCCCTCTGGTTGGCAGGTGGCGTCACTCCATGACGCCTCAAAGGGCCCTCAATAAAGCAGTCGAGCGGCGCCTTTGCCAGTACAGCGGCCGGGGCGTCATGTCGCAGGGGACCGTGCTGGCTCGAGAGACGGCGCTATTCGGTGCGCCATTCGGCGCCGGTCAGTTCACACGAGACCTGCCACAGCCGCTCACCCTGCACCTGATCGCGGGCGGCATCGGAGAGGCGGACACGCTTTGGCGCCCCGCGCGTCTCGCCCAGACCATCGGGGCCGAAATAGTCGCCCGGGCGGATATCGCTGGCGGTCGCAGCATGGATCGTGGGTCGGGCACCCTCAGTGGCGTTCTGGCTTAACAGCGGCATGGCCAGTCGAAAAAACGTCCCTACCAGCGGACGACTTTTGACGCCATGGTTGAAAAGCGCCGTGCGCGACAGCCCCGGGTGCGCCGCCAGGCTATCCAGCCCCCACAGCTCACTGTTGCTGTGGCGCTGCAGGGTCTGACTGAACATCAGCATGGCGAGTTTTGACTGACGATAGGCGCGCCACGGGTCGTAATGGCGGCTGGCCTGCAGGTCATCAAAATCAATGCGCCCGCCGCGGTGAGCAAGGCTTGAAAGCTGCACTACCCTGGGGGCCGCGGCGTGCATCAGCTGCGGCAGCAAAAGGCTGGTCAGCAGGAAGTGTCCCAGATAATTGACGCCGAACTGGCGCTCAAAGCCATCCTCGGTCAGCTCACGTCGGGGCAGCGCCATGACCCCGGCATTGTTGATCAGAAGATCCAGCGATGTTTCGCGCGCCTGCAGGCGTTCGGCAAATTCGCGCACTGAGCTCAGCCGATTGAGATCAAGCGGCTCAAGGCGCACATCAGCCTTGGGCGCCTCGGCCTGCAGCGCCCTGACGGCCGCCTGCCCCTTGTGCTGGTTCCGGGCCGCCACAATGACCCGGTAGTGCTGATGCATCAGTGCGCGCGCGGTTTCAAACCCCAGCCCTGCATTGGCGCCGGTCACCACGGCCAGCGGTCGTCTATCAGCGTGATCATTCATGGCAATGCTCCGCAGTGGACAGGCGCTCGGTCACGCGATCAGGCGTGGCCCTGCTCGCTGATGGTCTGGATGACCTCAAAACCTTCAAACTTCGGCGGTCCCAGATAAAGCCCCTCGCGGCGGCTCTGGCCGGCGTTGGCATGGGCGGCGCGAAAGGCCTCGGAGCGGGTCCAGGCATCGAAGTCCTCGCGCGAACGCCAGATCGTGTGCGAGGCGTAGAGCACGTGATCTTCTTCCGCCGGGCCGCGCAGCATATGAAACTCGACGAACCCGGGCAGGCCCTGCAGATGGGTTTCACGCTCCAGCCAGAGCTTTTCGAACTCTTCCACGCGCTCGGGATTGACCCGAAAACGGTTCATGGCAATAAACACTGCAGATTCTCCCGTCATCGACAACATGCGGCCACATTGCGTGCCGCTCATGGCATGACGATGGCACCTTGCAGGCATCGGGGCAAGATGCACATCGCTTATAAAGAGTGTGCTGTGCCATCGGCGTCGAGCAGGGCATCGCAGCGCTGCCCCGCCCGAATTCCTTGCTCGGTCCCGGAGGTGAACAGCCAGGCATCCTGATCGCCGAGCAGCTCAAGGCGTGCGCCTTCGCGTCGCAGCGCCGTGCCTTCCGGCAGGGCCACCACCCGGCCTGGCGGGTTGAGTACCAGATACTCTGTCAGACGCTCTTCCCGGCTTTCACCGTGGTGGCCGGCGCTCTTGCCGGAGATAAAATGCGGATTGATCTGAAAGGGCACCAGTTCCAGCGTGCGCGCTCAGAAAGTCCTCGATCAGAGGGCGGGTATATTCCAGATAGCCGGTGTCGCCGGCCATGGCGCTGCTCAGCAGTAGCAGTCGTGACATGTCATTCTCCCGGTGGTGGTTTTTCTAATGTACCAGACGGGAGCGGCAGGACTGCCGCGGCCATGGGATCCATGACGAGGCGCCACAGGCGTTGACGCAGGGCGAGATGAACCTCTCTGCTCAGGCCTGGGTGGCGTCCACGCTCATGGCCGCTGCCCGCGCCTGACGCATCTGTTCATTGAGTGCCGCTTCATGGGTGTCATCGCTCACGTCGTGGCGCGTTTCCGGGTAAAGCCCCAGGCGCTCGAACAGCCGCTTGTCGTGAGCCGCCTGCGGGTTCTGGGCGGTCAACAGCCGCTCGCCGTAAAAGATCGAGTTGGCGCCGGCGAAAAAGGCCAGCGCCTGGGTCTCATCGCTCATCAGCTCGCGTCCGGCGGCCAGGCGCACGTGAGAGGCGGGCATCAGGATGCGGGCGACCGCGATGGTGCGAATGAACTCGATCGGGTCAAGATCCTCGACGTGTGCCAGCGGCGTGCCCTCGATGCGGATCAGCATGTTGATCGGCACGCTTTCCGGATGCGTGGGCAGGTTGGCGAGCTGCTGCAACAGTCCCGCGCGGTCGCTGATGCTCTCGCCCATGCCCAGAATGCCGCCGGAGCAGATCTTCATGCCGGCCCGGCGCACGTGATCGAGCGTTTCCAGCCGGTCGGCGTAGGTGCGGGTGGTGATGATCTCGCCGTAGTACTCCGGCGAGGTGTCCAGGTTGTGGTTGTAGTAATCAAGGCCGGCGTCTTCGAGTGCTTCGGCCTGATCCCGGGTCAGCATGCCCAGCGTCATGCAGGTCTCAAGCCCCATGGCACGCACGCCGCGCACCATCTCCAGCACATAGGGCATGTCCTTCGCCCGCGGGTTTTTCCACGCCGCGCCCATGCAGAAGCGGCTGGCGCCCACTTCCTTGGCTCTACGCGCCTCTTCCAGCACCGCCTCGACCTGCATCAGCTTTTCGCGCTCAAGGCCGGTGTTGTAGTGACCGGACTGCGGGCAGTATTTGCAGTCCTCCGGACAGGCGCCGGTCTTGATCGACAACAGCGTTGAGATCTGTACCGCGTTGGGGTCGAAGTGCTTTTGATGCACGCCCTGCGCCCGAAACAGCAGGTCGTTGAAGGGCAGGGCAAGCAGCGTCTCGATCTCGTGGCGCTGCCAGTCGTGACGAAAGGGCTCGGCGTTGAAGGCATCGGATCGAACGGCAGGCATGGCGCTGTTAACCTTTTTCAAAATAAAAGATAACAGAGACTCTGCCAGCCCCTTTGGTTAACTTCAAATTTTTTAAAAGTTGACAAATGAGAGTCTTTATTAAGCGGGCATCAGCGTCGGTACAGGAAATGAGATATATTTTCTGATGAGAATAAGAATAATTGTTATCGGCGTTGACTTTGCTAGGGCGATTTCATCAAAATCGCCGAGCCATAACACCGATAACCGGCGCGCTCGACGTGCCAGCAAGGGACACCATGAAAAAGCCATCCTGCGGTCGTCACGCCCTGACGATTGTGACCACCGGCGCCTGTCTGATCACCCCCGTCATGGCTCAGGCCGATGACGCCATCGATACCCTCACCGTCACGGCCACCAGTCTTTACGACAACGTCGGCTACACCCGACGCACCACCGGTGCCGGCACCCGCATGGATCTGACCCCAAAGGAGATCCCGCAGACGGTCAGCATCATGACCGAGCAGCGCATTCGGGATCAGCACCTTGAAACGATCGAGGATGCGCTGGTCAACACCACCGGCGTCTCGGCGCAGCGCCTCGACAGTGATCGTGTTCGCTTTTCTGCCCGCGGCTTTGATATCAGCAGCTACCAATACGATGGCATCCCGACGCTGAACACCGACAGCCGCTGGTATTTTGGCGAAGGGGCACAGAACACGGCCATTTATGACCGGATCGAGGTAGTGCGCGGTGCCAATGGTCTGATGACCGGCGCCGGCAACCCGGGCGCCTCGGTCAACTTCGTGCGCAAGCACGCCGACAGCCGTGAACTGACCGGCTCCGTGTCCGGCACGCTGGGCAGCTGGGACAAGCAGCGCGGCGTGGTGGATGTCACCACCCCACTGACCGAGTCAGGTGACGTTCGTGCGCGCTTTATCGGCGGCCATGAGGACGGCGACGGCCATCTGGACCGTTACTCCAACCGAAAGAAGTTCGGCTACGGCATCATCGATGCCGATGTCACCGAGAACACCACCGTCTCGGTCGGTTACGACTATCAGAACACCCATACCGGCTCGCCCACCTGGGGCGGCTTTCCGCTGTGGTACAGCGACGGCAGTCGGACCGACTACACCCGCTCGTTCAGCGTGGCGCCGGACTGGTCCTATTACGATTTCGAATCCGAAAAGGTCTTTGCCGGGCTGGAACACCGCTTCGCCAATGATTGGGCGCTGCACGGTAACGCAACGCATGAAAAGACCAATATGGATGGCAAGCTGGCCTATCCCTACACCGAGGGGACATGGCCCGACCCCGTGACCGGCGATGGAACTTACTTCTTTACCGGCTGGAACCGCGGCGAGCGCAAGGTGGATTCGGTCGATGTCTATGCCAACGGACCGTTCGAGCTGATGGGTCGCCAACATGAGCTGGTGATTGGCGGCAGCTATGCGGATCAGAGCAACGAGTACGAGAACCGCTTCATAGATGGCTTCCCCGTTAACGATCTCGACAACTGGAATGGATCGGCGCCCAATACCGGCTGGGGCAGCTTCTCTCCGCTTGAGCGCGCCAGCACGCAGCAAAAATCTGTCTATACCGCGGCCAGACTCTCGCTGACCGACCCGCTGACGCTGATCGTGGGTGCGCGCTATACCGACTGGCGCAGCAGAACCTGGTCGAACGGGCTGGGCAACGACTCGCAGAGCGAAAGCGATGTCACCCCCTATGGCGGCCTGATCTACGACATCAACGATGTGTGGTCGGTCTACGCCAGCTATACCGAAATCTTCCAGCCACAGAGCTATCGCCTGGAAGGCGGCAACGGCTATCTCGATCCACTCAAGGGCAAAAACTACGAAACCGGCGTCAAGGCTGCCTGGTTTGATGGCCTGCTTAACGCCTCCTTCGCGGTATTCCGACTCGAGCAGGACAACGTGGCCGATATCGTCAGTACGCCGGGCTCGCTGATCACTGCCGCAAATCCGGTGAGCGATGTGGTCAGCGAAGGGTTCGAAGCCGAAGTGACCGGCGCGGTGACCGATAACCTGGACATGACCGCCGGCCTGACCCACTACACGGCGACTTCGGCGCAGGGCGATTTCAATTCGGACCGGCCGCGCACTCAGGCGAACCTGTTTGCCAGCTACCGCGTACCGCAGTGGGAAGCACTGACCGTCGGCGGCGGGTTCAACTGGCAGAGTCACACCTTCGAGCGCGATGTGGCCGGTCCGCAGGGTAACGAGAAGGTCGAGCAGGGCAGCTATACGCTGGTTAACCTGTTTGGTCGCTACGCCTTCACCGAGGATCTCTCGTTGCAGGTTAACGTGCGTAATCTCTTCGACAAGAAGTACTACAGCCACCTCGACGGCTACGGCGTTTACGGCGAGCCGATGAACATCACCTCCACGCTGACGTACTCGTTCTAGGCCTACCGGCGCCCGATTATCTCGATACCATGATGAAAGGGCGTCATGACATCACTCTGTCATGACGATGCCGAAATGCTCGCGCAGGGCGGCCGCATACGCTTTCTCGTCCGCCAGGGTTCGCTCCCGCTTTCCGCCCTCCAGAAAGGTGGTAATAAGGCGCCTCTCACTCAACGTGATACGCCCGCCCTCTGTCGCCCTTGTGCAGAGCCGGGCGCCGGTGAAAGGCGACTGGGGCGATGTCTGGTGATAGCGGCACATCCCGGCGTAGTCGCCATACTCATGCGGCTTGAGAGTGAAGCGATACTGCGCCTTCCAGTTTTCATCGCCCTTTTGTTGCATCAAGACTCGGTAAGGGCCGTCGTGGTCGATCCGGTAGGCGCGGCCGTGCTGTCCTTGTTCTCCCGGTTCATCAAGGCGCAGCGGCTCGCGAAAGGAATCACCAAAGCCCACGTCCACGAGCCAGCGTTGTTCCAGCGTGACCATCAGCGTCATGTGATCGAAGGGCGCACCGAAGTCGTTGTCCTGCTGGGCGACTTCGGCCGAGAGCATCGCGACCTCAAAACCGAGCGTCCGCAAAAGCGCAGCAAACAGCCCGTTGGCCTCGTAGCAGAAGCCGCCACGCCGGTGCTCGACGATCTTGGTAAACAGCGCCTCATCATCAAGGACAATCGGTTCACCGGCATGAACGCTCAGGTTCTCAAACGGCACGGCCATCAGATGCGCAAGCTGCAGCGCCTTTAACGTCTCCGCGGTGGGCGCCAGCGAGCCGTGGTAGTTCATCCGCGCCAGATATCTTTTAATGTCCAAGGGCATGTCTCCTTAAGCTCTCCATACCTGCAGGAATCCGGCTTGAAAATGGGGGGCAGTATGACGTCGGCGGTGGCACGCCGTCACCGCGGCCGACCGTTTCATGCGTATCACCTGACATTGCCGCACTACACTGGAAGCCACCGCCACGCTCGTGGAGCCCTGTGATGTCCACCGGTCCGCTCGTGACCCTTGCTCGTTTCACCTTTCCCCATGAAGCCCATCTGCTCAGGGGGCTGCTGGCATCTCGTAATGTACCGGCCTTCATCATGGACGAGCATCTGATCACGATGCAGTGGATGTGGGAGACCGCGCTGGGCGGCGTGAAGGTGCAGGTGGCCCCGAGCGATTTTGATACAGCATGCGAAGTGCTCATCGATTATCGGGCGCATCGGCTGGCCGAATCCGTCACTCAACCGGAGGGTCCGCCGCCGCGCAGCGCGGTGCGTTTTTACGGCTGGCGGGCGCTGGTGATCATGAGTTGGGCGGCAACCGGGGTGGTGTTTCCATTGCCGTCGTTGAGCGATAGAAACAGATGACTGTGGCATAACACCGCTGATTCATGGCTTATATAGCCCGGGATCGACACAAGCGAGGCATCGACATGACAGGCAGCACCCACGACATCACCATCGCTCTGGCGCAGCTGCCGGTCATCAGGGGCGCTATTGCCGACAATCTGGCCGCCCATCTGCGCTATATCGAGCAGGCCGCTCGGCACGGTGCCGATGTGGTGATGTTTCCCGAGCTTTCTCTGATCGGCTACGAGCCTGATCTGCTGACGTCGCTTGCCATGTCTTCCGATGATGACGTGTTCGACACGTTGTCTGCCGCTGCCGCGACCAACAATCTGGTCGTGATCGCGGGCTGTCCGCTGATCAATGATGGCAGCAGGCCGCACATCGGGGCGGTGCTCTGCTTTCCCAGTGGTGAGCGCATGCTGTATGCCAAACAGCACCTGCATGACGGGGAAGCCGCGTATTGCGCACCCGGGCATGCGGACTGTCTCTTCACCGTCAACGGCGTGCGCATCGCGCTGGCGGTCTGCGCCGATTTTGCCCATCCCGCTCACGCGGAAGCTGCCGCTGCCCGGAACGCACAGGTGTATCTGGTCAGTGCGCTGATCTCGCAGTCCGGCTATGACGTGGATGTCGAGTTGCTTGCCGGCATCGCCCGGCGCCATCAGCTGCTGGTGCTGCTCTCCAACCATATTTCCAACACGGGCGGCTGGCAGACCTGCGGCAGAAGCGGCGGATGGAACGCCAGCGGCGAACGCGTCACTGGCGCTGAAGGAAGTGATGCCTGCCTGGTGCTGTGCACGATTCGCGACGGCGTGCTGGAGGGCACATCAGTGTGTTATTGCGATGGAAGGCGCATCCTGACGGACATTCTGGTAGCAGCATCAAAAAGCCCACCAAACGGTGGGCTTTTTCGTGATGCGCTATTTGAGATCAGAGCAGCAGCTGGGCAACAGCAGCCGAGCCGAGATAGGTGCCGGTAAACACCAGCAGCGACACGATCACCAGCTTCCAGCCGGTACGGCGGAACATGATGAACTCGTGCCGGCTCAGGGCCAGACCAGCATAGCCCAGCGCCGGGGTCACGATGGCCAGAAAGTTGACGGCCGAGAGCTGCTCGACCAGCCACGCACTGCCGGGGGAAAACGGCAACGTCACGAGAATGCTGATCAGGGAGACCCACGCCACTGCCGGCAGATAGAAGGGCATGAGGCGGGTCACGGCCAGCCCGGCCAGCGTCATGAGATACAGCATCACCATGCCCGGCAGCGCGCCCCAGAGCTCACCACTGCTGATGGTGTTGCTCAGCCAGCCCACCACGCACACGGCGGCCAGCGTCAGCGCCGTCCGGCCCAGCTGCTGTTCAGGGCGAACGGCGTCACCGCCCTGTTCGGCGCCGCTTGCCTGCTCGGTTGAACCCTGTGAAGCGTTTTTCTTCAGGCGTCTGGCATTCAGGCGGCGATAGAGCCTCTCGGCAACCGGCAGGGCAATAAACAGCGACACATAAAGGCCGGTGGCATAGGTCAGCAGATTACTGGCGCCGGAGAAGGCCAGCAGCTCTTCACGCAGCGCCGGTACCGCCTCGGTCAAGGCGCCGGAGCAGGCCGCCACCATGCTGGCGCTGCCCACCCCGCAGGCCATGGCCAGCGCACGCGGATCAAACAGATCCATCGATGCCAGAAAGCCCGCCATCAGCGCAAACCAGAGAGTGCCAAACATGGTGCCAACCACATAGACGCCCATTACGCCGATACCCTCGAGGCCCTTGAGACCGTAGCGGTCCGAGATGATCGCGATGTTGGGCTCGCGCGCCACCGAATAGGTCGCCCCGATCGCCTCGCGCCCCATGTTCAGCACCAGCACGGCAAAGGGTAGAGCAATCAGCATGGTGCCCAGATTGCCCAGCTCCTGAAGGATCAGTGCAGGACCGGCACTGACGATCTGATCGGTCGCCGGCCCGATGGTGGAGCCAAAGCGAGCGATGAACGGCATGATCGCGATCAGGGTAATCGGCGCGGCCGCAGCGCTCAGACGCGGCGGCACCAGCTTGTGACATCGGGTGGTCAGGTGCGGGTTCAGCATGATGGCCAGCGCAAAGGTATAAAAAAGCGGCAGCAGCAGTAGCGTCCCGACCCCGGCCGGTATTTTGATAATGCCGATCCACTCGGCCAGCAGCGAGAGGATGACGACCAGCCCGTGCAGGCGCAGAAAATCGAGCGGTGACGCCCGGTTGGCAGCATTCATGAAGCGTTCCCATTGTTATGTGGCAGATGGCAGGTCGTGACCGGCCAGCGCCTATTGTATGGGAGTCGTGATCATCATGAAGATTGCCGGGCTCAGCGGATGGCGGAATGTAGGGAGGCGCGGCTTCATTGCTCGGGCAATTGCCACCAGGATTTAATGCCTGCGCCTGCAGGTGTCGTACTCAGAGATCGGCGGCGTTAACGGTGTGGTGGTAACTGGCCGGTCGAGTAGAGCTAACCCTCTATGGATCTATCTGCAGTGCGAAACGCATATGGCCCGTCGTAGGTACCCATCACGCCGGTGTGGGTGATCAGCGCACCATCCTTCCAGAGATGGAGCTGATAGCCCGGCGGTTCCATGACGAAGGCGGCGGAGGCGTGCCCGGCGAGATTGAGTTCGGACTGGTGCGCGGTACTCGGGCAGCAGCTGGCAATGGTGCCGCCAAAGCGCCGGAAGATGGGGCGGTGCACGTGGCCGCAGAGAATGCGCTCAATGTTGGGATAGTCGCGTACCAGAGCCTCCAGCTTATGGGCGCCCGTCAGGCCTTTGGCATCCATGTGGTCGATGCCGGTGACAAAGGGCGGGTGGTGCATGAACAAAAGCGTCGGGCGCGTCGGCTGTTCGGCAAGGCGTGCGGCCAGCCAGATCAGCCGCTTGGTGCACAGCTCGCCGTGGCCTTCACCGGACACCAGCGTGTCCAGTCCGATCAGGCGCACCGGATATGCTTCCAGGGTGTACTGGATAAAGCCCTCGCGGCCCAGATAGTCATGGCTCGGCAAGCGCGGCGTACTCCTGTGGATGGCCGAGGTCGGTGGCATCACCGGTGATCAGGACCACGTCGGGGCGTGGGTCGAGCGCGTTGAGCGCGTTGAGCGCGTTGAGCGCGGCGACTACCGGCGGCAAAAGGCGATGGGTCTCGACCACGCCATAGGCGCGCTCGCCGGGGCAACGAATGTGCAGGTCAGTGATCTGGGCGATCAGCATGGCGGAGCTCCGGACGCGGGGAAGGTCATGAGCCCTTCCTCTCTGATGACAATGTTTTCATCATGGCGGGATTGTTTGACGGGCAGATGACGGCCCGGTATCGGTAACTGGAGGCAGGCAGGACAGTGAGTGATGAAAGACGGGCCATATGGCTACTGGATTCCGGCATTGGCGGGCTGACCATTGCGCGTGCCATTCGCCGTCGCCTGCCGGGGCTTGTACAGCACTACATTGCCGACCATGCGGCCTTTCCCTATGGGGGGCTCGACGCCGAGACGCTGATCACACGGGTATGTGACCTGATGACCCGCGCCGTGGCGGCCCGGCCGGTGGATGCGGTGGTGATCGCCTGCAATACCGCCTCGACCGTGGTGCTGCCGGCGCTCAGGGCGCGGCTGTCGATCCCGGTCGTTGGTGTGGTCCCAGCCATTCGCCCGGCGGCCGCGGCAAGCTTGAGCGGTGTGATCGGCGTGCTGGCCACGCCCGGCACGGTGAAAAGCGCGCATGTCGCCACCCTGATCGAGCGCTTTGCCGGTCACTGTCGGGTATTGAAAATCGGCGCCCCCAATCTTGCCGCGCTGGCCGAGCAGCACTGGCGCGACGGTACGCTTGATCAGAAGGCTCTGGCCCGAGAGCTTGCCCCGCTGCGTGCCCCTGAGTGGCGCTCGCTTGATCAGCTGGTGCTGGGCTGCACCCACTATCCGCTGCTGCGCGAGGCGATTGCCGCGCAGCTGGGCGGCCGTGTCCAGCTGGTGGATTCCGGTGATGCCGTCGCCCGGCGGTTGGAGGCGGTGCTGGGCAACCCATCGCTAGAACAGGGGGAAAATGTCGGCGGGTGCCTTCATGTCACCGGCAAGGCCGCAGAAAGTAGCGCGTTTGTCGCGCGAGTCAGGGCCGAGGGCTTTCGGGAAATACTGGTCGATAAGCATACGGCGGTATTACGGTAGACGAGGGGTATCGGGTTCAACACGGTAACAGGGTGATAGGGAGGCAGCGTGACACGAGCCGATCAGGCGTTTCGGAGCCTGCATGACGAGGGGCTGTTACTACTGGCCAACGCTACCGATGCCGGCAGTGCCCGCATCGTGGAGGCCCGGGGAGGCAGGGCGGTTGCCACCAGCAGCGCGGCGCTGGCCTGGTCATGGGGGTATCGGGATGGCAACCAGCTGCCGCTTGAGCTCTTGAGAACCAGCGTGCAAGCCATGGCGCGGGTGCTGAGCGTACCGCTGAGCGTGGACATCGAGGGTGGCTATTCCGATGACCCGGAGGAAGTGGCCACGGTGGTCGAGGCAGTGTTGGCGGCCGGTGCGGTCGGCATCAATCTGGAAGATGGTCATGCCAGCCCGGAAATATTCTGCCGCAAGATTGCGGCGGCAAGGCGCGTAGCAGAGGCCCGGGGCGTGGATCTGTTTATCAACGCGCGTACCGACGTTTACCTCAAGGGACTGGTCGCACCTGAACAGCGGCTTGCCGAGACCCTGACCAGAGCCGATTTTTACAGCAGTGCCGGAGCCGATGGTCTGTTTGCCGCCGGCATGGTTGATAGCGATGAGATCGGTGAACTGTGTCGCTCGATAGAGCTTCCGGTCAACCTGCTCTATCGCCCCGGGCTACCGGAGATCGACACACTTCGTGAACTCGGCGTCAGACGCCTGAGTGCCGGCTCGGCGATTGCCGAATTTCTCTATGGTGCCGGTGCCGATATGGCTGCTGACTTCATGGCCACCGGCAGGCTCTCGACGCAAAACCTGAGCGCCTGTACCTATCGGGAAATGAACGAGCTGATGCCGCCGGTGTAGAGGCTCACGTCAGCTCACGAATCACCCGGGCCGGGTTGCCCACCGCCACGACATTGGCGGGAACATCCCGGGTGACGACGGCGCCAGCACCGATGACGCTGTTCTCCCCGATGGTGACGCCGGCCAGTACGATCACGCCGCCGCCCAGCCAGACGTTGTCATGAATGACGATGGGGGCGCCGGCTTCGAGCTTGTCCCGGCGCGCCTGCGGGTCCAGCGGGTGGGTCGGCGTTAAAAGTTGCACATTGGGGCCGATCTGCACGTCCCGCCCGATGGTGATGGGTGCCACGTCCAGCGCCATCAGGCCGAAATTGGCAAACGAGCCCTCGCCGAAGCTGATGTTGAAGCCGTAGTCGACATACAGCGGCGCTCTTATGTGGGCGGTGTCGCCCAGGTGCCTGAACAGCCCCTTCAACACCAGATGGGCGGCGTCGACGTCGTGCTCGTAGGCTCTGGCGAACTCGGCCATGGCCGCCTTGGCAACGCCGGCATCATGAGCAAGCGCCGGGTCGTCGGCGATGTAGTGCTCGCCGGCGAGCATCTTCTCTTTTTGCGAACGCTCATCCGTCGGCTGATCGTGACTCATGGCGCGCTCCTGTCAGGTCCAGGGTTGAACGATTCAGGCCCCGGGCACCGGGGTGACCAGCGTTTTTCCATCGCGAAAGGCCTCGAGGTTCTGGATCACCAGATCGATGGTGGCGTCGAGCGCCTCGGGTGAGAGGCCAGCGGTGTGCGGTGTCATGATGATGCGCGGCTCGTCCTTCAGCGCCCGGGGCACCTCGGGCTCATGCTCGAAGACATCCAGCGCGGCGCCGGCGATGCGCTTTTCGCTCACGGCGCGGGCCAGGGCGTCGCTGTCCACCACGCTGCCGCGGCCGATGTTGACCACGATGCTTTCGGGCGTCATGGCGCCCAAAAGGGCGTCATCGATCAGATGTTGGGTGTCCGGGCCGCCGGGCAGGGCACTGACCAGCACGTCGGCCTGTTCGGCCACGCGCCTGGGGTCTGATTCGTGCTGCCAGTCGAGATCGGGTTTTGGCTGGCGGCTGAAGTAGACAATCGGCATGTCAAAGCCGTAGTGGGCGCGCCTCGCAATGGCGCGGGCCACGTTGCCCATCCCTAAAAGCCCCAGGGTTCTGCCGTGCAGCACCGGGGCTCCGCGGCGAATCTCCTTCCATTGCCCTTGCCGCAGGCCGGCATCGCCCTGTGGAATGCGGCGCAGGCAGGCCAGCATCAGCCCGAGCGCATGATCGGCGACCGTCTCGGCGTTGGTGCCGGGGCCGTGGACGACATTGATACCCCGCTCGCGGGCGGCCACAACGTCGATGCCTTCAAAGCCCACGCCCTGGGCGCAGATCAGCCCCAGATTCGGCAGTTCGTCCATTTCATCCGCCGTGAAGCCGATGGTGCCAATGGTCATGACCGCGCGGATATCGTCACGGTGGTGATCGATGACCTCGCGCCGGGCCTCGGCGTCTTCGGCCATATGCAGGCGAAAGCCTGCCGCCTCGATGCGAGCCTGGTGATGGCGTGACAGACGCGTCACGACCAGCAGATGAATCGCCATGTTGCGGGCTCCTTGTGCCGGAAGCAGTGTCGGTGTCGATACCTTATCGTGGCGCGTCATGTGAGTGGTAGCGCGCCGCAAGTCTGGCCAGCTCCGATAGCCCACATGGACCAGGGGACATCGAGCCCAGGTGCTGTTGAATGAATACTAATATAGGTAAGGTGGGAGAGGCCGGGTCGAGCCATGGCTGACGCCGGGATATCACTCTTTGCGCTGTCTGACGGTCCATCCCTTCGCGGGCAGGCCCGTCAACCAAAGGAAGGAGGTGGAACATGACACAGAATATTCTGGTACCCCTTGATGGTTCCCGCAGTGCTCGCATGGCGCTTGAGCACGCCTGCCTGATGCAAAGGGCAGGTGGTGGCACCCTGCATCTTCTCCATATTGTTGAGCCACCCCCCGCGACCGATCACCTGGGCGTGCTGACCGGGTCGTCAGCCGTGGGTTACACCACGGCGCAGGGCCATGAACAGGGCGAGACGCTGTTGAAGAAGGCCTGGTCGGATCTCGGTACACCTTCAGCGCCGGTCGAGTTTCATGTGGATGACAATCGGCTGGGCCGACCGGACCATACGATCGTGGCGCTGGCCAAAGCGCTTGGCGTGGATGCCATCGTGATGGGCAGCCGCGGTCTCAGCGATATCAAGGGACTGGTGGTGGGCAGCGTGTCGCACAAGGTTTCCCATATCGCTCCCTGTACGGTGATTACCCTGCACGTGCCCGACGCGGACGGGTGATGCCGCCGGGCAGCCTCACCGGGGTCATCTGACACCTGATTCAATGCGCGCCGGGTGCTGTTGCCTTCATGGCATCAGCATCCGGCGTGTCCTTCATGTCGACAAGGACGTCGATCGGGCGTTACGGCGCGACATCACGAGTGTGCAGTGTGTCTTCACTCGATTCGCCATGATCAATCACCGCCTCGAAGGCGCGTAGACGCTTGATGATCGAGAGCAGCTCGATGATGGTCGACCATGAGTTGACCAGATACTGAAAGGATTCCCGCACCTGACCAAAGACGTTGAGGATCTGCTGCAACAGCCCGAGTGTCAGCTTGCCGGCCACGATCGAGGGCGCCAGCACGATCAGGCCGAACACCACATCGGCCTGCAGATAGAAAATGCGGGCAATATTGAAGTAGGCGTAGTGCCAGTAGAGGCGAAAGTAGTTGCGCCGCACCCGGTTAAACAGCGTAGCGACGGTGGCAGGCGCCGCACGCGCCGGGTCATCCTCGCCGTAGACCAGCTCCTTGCGGTAGGCCGCCTCGACGCGCTGGTTACGAAATTCAAGACCCGGCAGGCGGATGCCGACCACCGCCAGCAGCACGGTGCCAAACAGCGACCAGGCGATCGCCGACCACACCAGCGCGTTGGGAATATGACCAACCAGCGGCAGCTCGGTGATGTTCTGCGACATGGTGACCAGAAGCGGCATGAAGGCGATCAGGGTCATCACCGCCTTCAGGAGATTGACGCCCAGCCCTTCGAGCGTGGTGGAAAAGCGCATGGTGTCTTCCTGCACGCGCTGGGCGGCGCCTTCGATGTGGCGCAGCTGCGACCAGTGGCGCATGTAGAAGTTGTTCATCGCCCAGCGCCAGCGAAAGATGTAGTGGCTGACCACGAAGTAGTTGAGCACGCCCACCGTCACGGCCACGAAGGCAATACCGGCAAAGCTGAACATGCCGGTGTAGATATCGGTCACCGTCACGTCACTGTCACCGCCCAGCGCCTGCTGGATCATGTCCCAGAACGGCCCGTACCAGGCGTTGACCGCCACGCTGGTCTGCACCGAAAACCAGGTCATGAAGACGATCAGCGCGCTTCCGAGAATCGACCAGCGCTGCCAGCGGTGAGGCCTGATCAGGGCCCACGCCGCGGCAAAGACCGCCACGCACAGCGTGTAGTAGAGATAAAACCACAGCATCGACGGCGCCCAGAAGCGCGAGACATCCACGGGCAGGGCATCACCCTCGGCCAGCGGCGGCAGACCGATGGCCCCACCCCAGCTGCTGGCGCCCAGCTGCCACAAACCAATACAGATCAGCGCCCAGACCACAACGCTTGAGAAAAAAAGGGGCGGATTGGGAAAAAACGACCGTAACACGATAGGTATCCTGGGGTAGCGACAACGTTCAGACAGGCCTGGTGGGGCCGCGCACTTTCAATCGACCCTGTGGCGAGCGTTGCGTTCCCGAGTGTCACCTCGAGAAGGCGGTTGGCTTATACCACAGCGACGTGCCCTGGCGTGTCACGATAAAGGCGTGCCGCGACACGACGTGCCAGGAAATGGCAGGTTACGCAGTGACAGGTTACGCAGGACAGAGCGACAGCAGCGTGCTGACGGCGCGGGTCTGGAGGGAGAGGGCGCCGCCATGGCCCTGCCGGCACCAGGCGGCGGGTCATGGCGGCGTCCGTGGCAGTGATCTACCAGTTCAGCGTTTCGAAATCCCCTTCCCTGCGCTGCTCGGGGGCCGTTTCATGCTCATCCGAGGGGTCATTAGTGACACCATCGGCCGGCAGCGGACCGGCGCCGGGGTCGCGGGCGATACCGTCGGTCACGGGGTGGTCGCGGAAATACTCGTCAAAGCGCATCTGCGCCTCATCACCAAACAGCAGCTCGCACGCCTCCATCAGGCCTGCCGACTGGCGGATGGTCTCCTGACGCGAGACGAGGCTGATCTTGGAGCGACGGCGCAGAAAGTCCTCGAGCTTGGTGATCATCTCGCGACGCGCGGCCTGACGCACCTCGGCGCGGATGTATTCGGTGCCCTCGATGAGAATCTCGGCCTGGCGCGGGTCCTCGCGAATGTATTCCAGCATGCCGATGGCATGGGCCGCGTAGCGCCGCCACAGCCGGGTCGACAGCGGCTCGGAGGCGCTGGGGTCGGTGTAGTCATCAAGCTTCATCAGGCGCGCCTGGTGGAAGAACTCATCGCGTACGGCGTCTACCGGCTCGCCGTACCAGCGATAGTCCGGGAAGCGGATGTCGATCCCCATCTTCTTGACCAGATCCACGATTTCTTCACCGACGTTAATGCAGTCGGTGAGCTTGCCGCCGAAGATGCTGATAAAGCCCTGATCGATATCGGAGTCGATCTCGTGCTTGCGCGAGAGCTGCAGAAAATCGCGGTCGCCGCCGCTGGTGTTCTGCACCGCCAGCGGCCGCACGCCACAGCGGGTGGCGATGATGTCGTCACGATCCAGCGGCTTTTCAAGCGACAGACGCGCGTTGATGTTATCCAGCACGAACTGGATGTCGTCGTCGGTGATGGCCGCGTGGGGATCTTCGGTACGGGTATCGGTGGTGCCGATGCAGGTGCGCGTCCCCATCGGGATGGCGAAAAAGAGCCGCCCGTCCTCATCGAAAAACGCCAGCACGCGCTTGTTGGGCGTGATCTGGTCGACGATCAGGTGGATGCCCTTGGAGAGCACATGACTGTGCTCGGTCTTTTTGTGGGCCAGGGCGTTGGTGCGATCGGCCAGCGGGCCGCAGGCATTGACCAGGGTCTTCGTTTTGACGGTCCACTCACGCCCGCTCATGACGTCCCTGAGGCCGACGTGCCAGAGATTACCCTGACGCTCGAAGCCGGTCGCCTCGACGTAGTTGGCCGCCACGCAGCCGCTGTTCATGGCGATGCGCACGAAATTCCACACAAAGCGCGCGTCGTTGTCGTGCAAAAAGGCATCGGAGTATTCGAAGCAGCCGACAGCCGGGTCAGTGTTGATCACCGGCTCCTCGCGGTTGATGGTCGAAAGGCTCGGCAGGCGCGGTATTCTGGTAAAGCCGTTGCCGAACAGCCAGTAGATCCAGGTGCCTGCCCACAGCGCCAGCGGATGCCAGCGAAACCCCTTGGTGATCGTGGTGAGAAAGCGGATCTCCTGGACGGTCGAGGGGTAGTGCTTGATCAGGTGATTGCGCGAGATACACAGTTCGCGCACCAGCTTGAAGTCCCGCGACTCCATGTACTTGATGCCGCCCCAGATAAGGTTGGATGACCACATGCTGGTCATGCCGGCGAAATCGCCCTGTTCCACCAGACCGACCTTCACGCCGCGCCCGGCCAGCGCCGCGGCGCAGACCGCGCCGTTGATACCGCCACCGATGATCAGCGTGTCGTAGGTCCCGCCGTCGGCGAGTCTTTCGATATTGCTCTGCCTGAGTTGCATCGCTTGGCTCCGCGTATCAAAAAAATGGCGCGCCGTGACGGGATGCCCCGTGTCGGCGTGGTCATCACTTCAGTGTCCTTTGCTCCAGTGTACTACCCATGCGCCGGGTTGCATCCGCAGGCGCGGTATTCGGTGCCCGAGCGCACCATCGCCTCGGCCTGTTTGAGGGCGTAAAAAAGACTCGACGGGTCGGCACGGCCGGTGCCTGCGATATCAAAGGCGGTGCCGTGATCGACGCTGGTGCGCACGAACGGCAGCCCCACCGTGATGTTCACGCCGTTCTCGACGCCCAGATACTTCACCGGAATCAGGCCCTGATCGTGATACTGCGCCACCACGGCGTCAAAGTGGCCGCGGCGGGCGTTCATGAACACCGTATCGCTTGGCCAGGGGCCGGAAGCATCGATGCCTTCCGCGCGCGCGCGGGCGATGGCCGGTGCAATGATGGCCTTATCCTCGTCACCGAAAAGCCCCCCTTCACCGGCGTGCGGGTTGAGCCCGGCCACCGCAATGCGAGGTTCGGCGATGCCGTAGGCATGGCAGGCGCGCGCGGCCAGGCGGATGGCGCGCAGCTCGCGCGCCGGTGTCACGGCTTCGATCGCCTGACGTAGCGACAGATGGATCGACACCAGCATCACGCGCAGCTCGTCGTTGGCCAGCATCATGCCGAAATCCTGCGTGCCGGCGCGGTCGGCCAGAATCTCGGTATGACCGGGATAGGTGATACCGGCGGCGGCCATGGCGGCCTTGTTGAGCGGGGCGGTGACGATGGCGCTGATCGAGCCCTCGAACGCCAGATCAATGGCGCGATTGACGTAAGCGTAGGCGGCGGCACCGGCGCGGGCATCGACCCGGCCCCAGGGCAGATCCGGCGGCAGCGGCTCACCGGCCGGCAGCACGGCCAGCTGCCCCGGTGTGAGGCCGCGATCGCCCAGCTCGTCCGGATGCCTGATCGGAAACAGGGTCAGGGCCAGCCCGAGCTGATCGGCCACACCACGCAGCCGCTTGATATCGCCGATGACCAGCAGCGGGGTATCACCGGCACGCGGAGCGCAGGCCAGACGGACAACGATTTCCGGGCCGACGCCGGCCGGGTCGCCCATGGTGATGGCGATGGGCGTGCGGGGGGATGCAGACATGACAGGGCCCTTCTGGCTGGTGAGCGCCCTGAGCACAACGTCATGGGCGACAGGAATTGACGGTGCCATAATAGCGCTCTGCCCCGCGCCGCGTCAGGCCCCTGCGTGACGCCGCGTGCCCCGATGATTGACAGCCGGCGGTCGTGTCCATGTCTGAAATGCCAACGTGCCCTGTTGCTCCTCTTGAAACCCTGTCGGCGTCGCTGGCCGAGCGCCTGGCGCGTGACGGCTACCTGTTCGCGCCGGCCGGTGCGATCACGCCGGCGTTCCAGACCTGGTGCAGCGAGCGCGATCACCGCCGTGATGATCGCGCGGCGTTCACCCGCTACTGGGATGATCTCGCCCCGGATCGCTTCATGAATGATGGCGGTCGCTACCGGCGTCGCCGTCATGCGGTGTTCAGCGCCGCCCCCGGGGCGCACTCGCTGGTGCGCAAGCCGCATCAGCCCCATTTTCAGACCACCCATTTCAATGCGCTCAACGGCGGCATCGAGCGTCACTTCGAGCCGGTGGCAGACGGGGCCGTCGAGACCCACGCCTTTGCCTTTCTCTGTGAGCTCTGCCTTGGTGTGTTCGGTCGCTGCGCGAGCGATGCCGCCTGGCATGTCGAGATGCATCAGTTTCGTATCGAGGTGGGCGGTGACATCGCCACCGGCCTGCCCACGCCGGAGGGGCTGCACCGTGACGGCGTGGATTTTGTCGCGATGGTAATGATCCACCGTGACAACGTCTGCCAGGGCGTCTCCCACATTCACGGTCTGGACCGTCAGCCGCTGGCTGACTTTACGCTGGCCGAGTGTCTGGACATGGCGCTGGTGGATGACACCCGCGTGCTGCACGGCGTGACGCCGATCGTGGCGATGGACGCCGAGCGTACGGGGACGCGCGATCTGCTGGTGCTGACCTTCAAGCGCTGCGATCCGGCGTCTGATCAGCCCTCCGGCGGTGCGTCCGGCGTGTGAGCCTTCAAGGAGGCCTTGAGCTGCTGGCGGCGGTGTCCCGGAGGCTTTTGATAACCGGCGAGCCAGTAGTAGGCGATCGGCACCACGCCCAGCGTTAACAGCGTGGCGCTGGCGCAACCGGCCAGCAGCGTGATGCCCAGTCCGAAGCGGCTGGCCGCCCCGGCACCGGTGGCCATTACCAGCGGCAGCGCGCCGGCCATGGTCGACAGTGAGGTCATCAGAATCGGGCGCAGGCGCGTCTGCGCCGCCTGCAGGATGGCCTCGCGCAGCTCGGTGCCCTCATCGCGGCGCTGATTGGCGAACTCGACGATCAAAATGCCGTTCTTGGCCGACAGGCCGATCAGCATCAAAAGCCCGATCTGGGCGTACAGATTGAGGCTCTCGCCCAGAAGCCACAGCGCCATGCCGGCACCCAGCAGCCCCAGCGGTACCGTCAGCATCACCACCAGCGGGCTAATGAGGTTCTCAAACTGGGCGGCGAGCACCAGCCAGGTGACCGCGATCGCCACGGTAAACACCAAAAGCAGATCACGCCCGGCATCGAGAAAGTCCTGGGTGGCGCCCTTGTAGTCGATACGTGCCTGCTCCGGCAGGGTTTGTGCCACCGTTGCGTTCATGTGATCGAGCACCTGCGACAGGCTGTAGCCCTCGGCGACGTTGGCCGAAAAGGTGACGGCGCGAATCCGGTTGTAGCGGTTGAGCGTGGGGGACACCGCTACCTCTTCCAGATGCACCAGATTGGCCAGACTCACCAGCGCGCCGCTGGCGCTGCGCACCCGAATCTGCTCAAGCGCCTCGGGCGTCAGGCGCTGCTCGCGCAGGCCCTGCAGGATGACGTCATAGGACTGGCCGTCGCGCTCGAAAGTGGTCAGGCTGCGCTCGCCGAAAAAGGATTCAAGCGTCTGACCCACCGTTTCGGCGCTGACGCCGAGCTGGGCGGCGCGCTCACGGTCCAGGCGCACCTGCAGCTGCGGCGTGGTCTCGATCAGATCGCTGTCGAGCGCTTCAAGTCCGGGGTAATCCTGCCACTGGGTCATCAGCGCATCGCGCCAGGCGCCCAGGGTGGCATAGTCCGGCCCGCCGACCACGAACTGCACCGGCGCGGCGTTGCCCGAGCTCAGCCCGCGGGGCAGCAGCGTGGTGGCGCTGAGCTCGGAGAAGCCCTCGAGCGCGTCGTTGATGCGCGCGGCCACCTCGCGGGTGCTCTCGTCGCGGTCCTGCCAGGGGGTAAAGCTGATGATCCAGCGGCCGTTGTTGACCGGCCCTTCGCTGTTGCCGGGCGAGGGCAGGCGCAGCGAGGCGTTATCGATCAACGCCTTGTCGCCGAGAATCGGCGCCAGACGCTGGCCCATGGCCTCCATGCGCCGCTGCATCTCCTCGAAATTGACCCCTTCCTCCGCCTGCACGCCAATGCGCAGTGCGCCGCGGTCGTCATAGGGTTCGTATTCGGTGGGCAGCGTCGTGATGATCGCGGTGGTCACGATCACCATCGCCACAAAGCCGCCGCCGACCAGTACCGGGCGGTGCAGCATGCTGCCCAGATGGCGCTGGTAGCGCACCGCCACGCCGGCCATCAGCCGCCCCACCGGCGAGCCCTGACGGTGGTGTCTGCCGGTCAACAACCACGAGGCCATCACCGGCGTCAGCGTCAGGGAGACCAGGGTGGAGAAGGCAATGGTGGCGGCGATGGTGACGGCGAATTCGGTAAAGAGCCGCCCGGTCTGGCCGCTCATCAGCGTGATGGGCAAAAAGACTGCCATCAGCACCAGGCTGGTGGCGATGATGGCAAAGGCGACCTGGCGGGCGCCGCGAAAGGCGGCCAGCAGCGGGTGGTCGCCATCTTCCAGATGGCGCTGGATGTTTTCGATCATGACGATGGCATCATCCACCACCAGTCCCACCGAGAGCACCAGCGCCAGCAGGGTCAGCATGTTGAGGCTGAAGCCCAGCCCCAGAAGCAGCATGCCGCAGGCCAAAAGCGAGACGGGAATCACCGTGGCCGCCACCAGCGCCGCGCGCCAGGAGCCCAGAAACAGGAGAATGACGCCGACCACCATCATCACCGCGATGACCAGCGTCAGCAGCACCTCCTTGAGCGCTGCAGAGATGTAGCGGGTGTCGTCAGAGACGATGTCGATGCGCAGGCCCTCGGGCAGATCACTGCGCAGATCCTCAAGCGTTGCGCGCACGTCGCGCGAAATGGACAGCGTGTTGGCGGTGCTCTGACGGCTGATGGCGATCGAGACGGTGGGCTCTCCGTCGACCAGAAACGCCTCGCGCCGCGTTTCGGAGCCCAGCGTGACCTGTGCCACATCGCCCAGGGTGACGGTGCGGGTGCCCTCGCCCCGGCGCAGCGGCAGGCGACGGAAGGACTCCGGCGTTTCATAGCCCGGCAGCAGGCGCACGGTGAACTCGCGGGTGGTGGACTCGATCCGCCCGCCCGGGTACTCGACGTTCTGGGCGGTCAGGGCGCTGGTGATGTCCGACACGGTGATGTCATGCGCTGTCATGGCGTGGCGGTCCAGATCCACCCGCATGGCCGGCAGCTGCGAGCCCCACAGCCGCACCCGCGAGACGCCATTGATGGTCGAGAAGCGATCCAGCAGCTGCCGGTCGGCATAGTCCGACAGCGCCATGGCACTCATGCGATCGGTCTGGACCGACAGGATCATGAGCGTATCGCTGCCGCCCTGGTCCTTGCTGATCTCGGGCGCCTCGGCACCGGTCGGCAGGGCATCGGCGACTCTTGAGACCTGATCGCGCACGTCGTTGGCGGCGGTGTCCAGATCCACGTCGCTTGAAAAGGTCAGCGTGACTTCGGACTCGCCGTCGTTGCTTTCGGATTCAACGCTGACCACGCCTTCAATGCCGGCGACCACGTTTTCGATCGTCTGGGTGACGCGCGATTCCACCACCGCCGCCGAGGCGCCGGGCCAGGCGATTTCGACCGACACCTCCGGCTCCTCGATGGACGGGTACTCTCGAATGGGCAGGTCCAGAAAGCCCAGCACGCCAAAGAGCACCAGCAGCGCCGAGAGCACCAGCGTGCCGACCGGTCGCGTCACGGCCAGATCGGTCAGGGTCATGGGACGCTCGTCTCCCGGACCGGGGCGTCATCGCCGTTGGCGGCAGGCTTGAACAGGGCCTGCGTGTCGCGGGCAGCGTCCTCGTCGAGCACCAGATCACGTCCTTCGCCGATATCGCGCAGACCGCTGACGGCCACCGAAGCGCCGGGACGCAGCGCGGCGTCGTCATCCTCTGCTTCGATGGCAGCCCAGCCGGGCCCGCGTTCGAGCACCCCGATGTTCACCCGGTGAGCGCGATGGCTGCCATTTTCAGAAGCGATCACCCAGGTCCACTGGCGGTCACGCTCACCCAGAAGGGCACTTTCCGGCACGATCAGGCGGCGCTGCGCCGGCAGAAGAAGGGTGATCTCGAGCAGCATGCCGGGTCGCAGGGCCATATCGGGGTTATCAAATTGGGCGCGAACCATGACCGTGCGGGTGCCGCGATCCAGGCGCGGATCAATGGTGGTGACCTCACCGTGAAAGGTGCGATCGGGCCAGGCCACCGAGCGCGCCGTGACCGTCATGCCCTCACTGACGCGTCGCAGCTCGCGCTCGGGCAGGGAGAAGTCGACCTGCACCTGGTCGATGCTGTCGAGAGTCACCAGTGGCGTGTCGGCGCTGATCTGCTCTCCCGTGCTCAGATTGTTGAATCCCATGAAGCCGGTCACCGGGGCCACGATAGTGCGATCTTCCAGCGCGGCGTTGAGGCGGGCGAGTTCGATCCGGGCGCTTTCCAGCCGGTTGCGCTGGGCATCGACCTGCTGGGTGGCGATCGAGCCCTGACGTGCCAGCGGCTGCAGGCGGTCATATTCACGCTGCTCCTGCTCGACAATGACGCTGGCGGCGCGCAGCCCCTGCTGCTCGGCGCGGTCATCGAGCTGGATCAGCAGATCGCCCTTGCTGACCCGCTCGCCGCTGTCAAAGTGCAGTCCGGTAATGCGCTCTGTGACCAGTGAGGCGATCTCGATCGAATCAAGGGCTTCGACATCGCCCACGGCGTGCAGCGTGGCGGATAGATTGCGCTCGATCACCTCGGCGCGACCGACGGCCACGGGGGCGGCGGGACCGCTCTCCTTTGGCGCTTGCTCGCGCGCCAGCCACCACCAGAAGGCAAGGGCCAGCGCCACCGCCAACAGCGCAACCAGCCAGATCAGCGGGCGTCGGGCATCGTGGGACTCAGCAGGCATGGGCAGGTTTCCGCAGAAAGGCGTTCAGGACAGCAGGGAGCTTGTCCCCTGACAGCATACGAGTATCGGGGCAGGCCGCAACGTCATTTATTCAAGCGTGCTTAAGGCGACAGTGACCGGCAGGTTCAAATGCCACGACAGGAAAAACGGGCAGTCATCGCGTGAATGCACCAGGCTGACAGGGGTTTACACTATCGTGGGTTAACCCCAGGACCTGCCAAAAGGAGACAGAGACGATGGCCCGGATACTGGTGCTGTATTACTCGATGTATGGCCATATCGAAACCATGGCCGAAGCGGTCGCAGAAGGCGCCCGCTCGATTTCGGGAGCCGAAGTCACCATCAAGCGCGTGCCGGAAACCATGGACGAGGAGGCCTTCAAAAAGGCCGGTGGCAAGGTGGATCAGTCGGCGCCGGTCGCCGAGCCGTCCGAGCTTGCCGATTATGATGCCATCATCCTGGGCACGCCGACCCGCTACGGCAACATGGCCGGCCAGATGCGCACGTTTCTGGATCAGACCGGCGGGCTGTGGGCAAAGGGCGCCCTGCGCGGCAAGATCGCCAGCGTCTTTACCTCCACAGGCACCGGCGGCGGCGAGGAGATGACCATCACCTCGAGCTGGACGACGCTGGCGCATCACGGCATGGTGATCGTGCCGATCGGCTACGGGGTCGAGGAGCAGTTTGATATCTCCGAGGTCAGCGGCGGCACGCCCTACGGCGCCTCGACGCTGGCCGGTGGTGACGGCTCGCGCCAGCCCAGCGCGCGCGAGCTGAAGATTGCCCGCTTCCAGGGCGAGTATGTGGCAGGCTTTGCCAAAAAGCTGACCGTGCAGGAACTGTAACGCCAGCGTCATTTCTGATTGGAAGCAGGATAAAAAAACGCCCGGCCAAATGGCCGGACGTTTTTTATCGTATGACGCAGGCCGTCATGGCCGCTATCGTCACATCTTACTTGTCGAGCTTTGTCATGCGCAGGTAGGGCTTTTTCTCGTCCCAGCCCTGCGGGAAGAGCTTGGCGGCTTCCTCGTTGCTCAGTGACGGCACGATAATGACGTCATCGCCCTGGCGCCAGTTGACCGGCGTGGCCACTTTCTGGTTGTCGGTCAGCTGCAGGCTGTCGAGCACGCGCAGTATTTCCTGGAAGTTACGGCCGGCGCTGGCCGGGTAGGTCAGGGTCAGACGCACCTTCTTCTGAGGATCGATGATGAAGACCGAACGGACTGTCAGGGTGTTGTTGGCATTGGGGTGAATCATGCCGTACTTCTCGCTGATACTGCGATCGGCGTCGGCCAGCAGCGGGAAGTTGAGGCCACAGCCCTGGGTTTCCTCGATGTCACCCTTCCAGGCATGGTGGTCTTCCAGCGGATCGACGGACAGACCAATGGCCTTGGTATTGCGCTTGTCGAACTCGGGCTTCAGACGGGCCACTTCGCCCAGCTCGGTAGTGCACACCGGCGTGAAGTCCTTGGGGTGAGAGAAAAGAATCGCCCAGCTATCGCCCAGCCACTCGTGGAAATTGATAGTCCCTTCAGTGCTTTCCTGAGAGAAATCCGGGGCAGTATCACCAAGTTGCAGCGCCATTTGTCACTCCTTTGGATGATCAATAAAAGCGGAAGTCGACAGCAGTCCCGTACCAGGGGACGGGCCGACAAGGGTCATTGCCAGATAATGACGACTCCGGGTCGCAGAACCAAACAACGAGTTGTCCTATGCTGATTCCTTTTTGGTATAAAAAGACACCGTTAAAGCATCAATCGCTATAACGAATGAAGGCCCGATCCTTGTCCGGAATCAGCACGGTTTCACCCTTGCGCAGCCCTTCATGTTCTTCAACACGCCTTTCATCTTCAACACTGATGCCGAGCACCTCGGCAATCGAGGTGTCATTGCCTTCACGATCCAGCACCTTCATGCGCACATTGGCCTGCATGTAGCGGGCCGTAATGATATCGCCCTTTTTGGGCTTCTTGTGCAGGAACTGGGTCAGCTCGTCGTGATCGGCGACATGATCAACACCTTCCTGATCCCATGTCACAGCGCGTGCGTTACTCATGCTCTATCTCCTTTTCCAATAACAAAAGTCTAGCAGTTTGCGCCTGCCTCGCCGCATGCATTCGCCTTCAGAATCCGGTTGACCCGTCGATATTTTTATAAGAAACGACGAATATTGACGCGTGAGGATGGTATGACATGGCGACGGTGGGTCACTGCGGGCATAACCCTGATAGGGCTGTCAGCGCCGATGACGGCACAGGCCGAAGGGTGCCCGACACGTAAGGAGATTGAAGATCGCATCAAGCAGCTTGCCGAGCAGGTGGCGCGCTGGGACGAGGCCTATTATCAGCGCGGCAAGCGGATGGTGGATGACGGAGTGCATGACCAGGCGCAGGCACGTTTGGCGCACTGGCGACACTGTATGGGGCAACCGGCGCCCGCCATTACCCTTGACGGCGGTGAGCAGCGTCATGCCATCGCCCAGACGGGACTGAACAAGCTGCCGGATCAGACAGCCGTCAAGCGTTGGCTGAAGACATTGCCGCCGGGGCCGCTATGGGTTCAGCCCAAGGTGGACGGCGTGGCGCTGACGTTGGTGTATGACGCGGGTCAGCTGATAGCAGCGACCAGTCGCGGTGATGGGCTGACCGGTCAGGACTGGCTGGGCAGCGTATCAGGTATCAGGGATATCCCCGTTCAGCTGGCCGGAGAGGCACCCACCCGGGTGGTGGTTCAGGGTGAGCTCTATCTCAAACGCGATGACCACGTGCAGCGCCGTGACGGCAGCGCCGGCGCGCGTTCAGACGTTGCCGGGCTGATGCAGCGCCATGTGCTGGACAACGAGGCAGGCGCTCAAATCGGCTTTTTTGCCTGGGCACTGCCTGATGGTGCCGAGACGCTGACCGAGCGCAATCGACAGCTGGCCGCCTGGGGGTTCATGAACCCGCAGCGCTGGAGCCAGCCGGTCAGCACCATTGATGACGTGGCGCACTGGCGCCGCTACTGGTATCGACACGCACTGCCCTTTGCAAGCGATGGCGTAGTGGTCAAGCGCGATGTCCAGCCACCGGGCCGTAGCTGGCGCAATACACCGCCTGCGGAGAGCGTGGCATGGAAATATCCGGCCGCTGCCACGCTTGCCGAAGTGCAGGACGTCGAGTTTCGTATCGGTCGTACCGGGCGCATCACGCCCGTGCTCGAGCTCTCGCCGGTCACGCTGGATGACCGTACCATCCGCCGCGTCAGCGCCGGCTCCCTGGCGCACTGGCAGTCAATGGATATTCGCCCCGGAGATGAGGTCATGATCTCGCTGGCCGGACTGACCATTCCGCGCCTTGATGAGGTCGTGATTCGCAACGAAAAACGCGTGGTGCTGGACGTGCCTGATCCCAAGGCGTTCAACGCCCTGAGCTGTCTCGAGCTGACGCCGGGGTGTCGCTCGCAGTTTCTGGCCCGTCTGACACATCTGAGCAGCCGTCATGGGCTCGACATGCGTGGGATCGGAGAGGGCACCTGGAAACGATTAATTGACGCCGAAATGATGACTTCCTTGCTCGATTGGCGCGATCTGGATGGCGCTACATTGCGCTCGTTGAACGGTGTTGGCGATGTTCGCGCCAGACGATGGCGTGCAGCGTTTGATCGGGCCGGCCAGCAGCCGCTGCAACGTCTGCTGATGGCGCTGGAACCGGCGCATGCCCGGTTTTATGCCTCTCAGCCTAAAGTCGTCTTTCGATCAGTCGATAGTTTGAACCACATTGTATTCATGCGCTCGCTGCGCGATGACGGCTGGCAGCAGGTTCCAGGATTGAACAGTAAGGATGCAGCTACGCTGGCGGCCTTTTGGCAGGATGAAACGATGCAGGCACTACTGACGAAGTGGATATCTGAAGAGGGTGTCGACGCAGGAAGCGGATGAGACAGGGTATGCAGGATGATGGAGGTTGTCATCATTTTGGCGGTTGAAAAGTTGTAGTTCGATAGTTCTTTTCAATTTCCCTCATGCTAATTACACAGTGTACTTTGCGTTACCTTCTGATACATTAAGCATTACAGAGTTACTGATAAGGCAGCTCATACGGTTCTCAACCTTCATGCAGGGTGAATCGATCAGCGAAGGTATCAGTGGTCTGAAAGGAATCAGCGGTTTGTTGGAGCACAGCGCCCGGAAAAGGCGACCACCATCAGGAACATGGCTGTGCAAAGTGGCTTCCATTTAAAAAACGCGCTGCGATAACGCCGCGTTGAGAGGAGATAGGACCATGGCACTGTTAATCATTGGCGGAATGGGTTACGCACTGCTGATCATGTTCATGCTGGGGGCGATGATGCTTTCCGGACGAGCAGCAGATCGCGAAGCGCGTCGACTGCAGCCGGTAGCGGTAAGAACTTCTACACCGGTTGCTTGCAGCAACACACAGCAGCCTGCAAGCTTTTCGCCCATGGCCGGCCGTGACGCTGCCTGATCTTCCCTGAGCGTTGATCAACAAAAGGCCGCTGCCCGAAAGGGCAGCGGCCTTTGTGTATCTGCTGTCTGCTGTCTGGTGATTCAGGAGGCAGGAGGCAGGAGCGACACTATCCATCCGATCGGGGTTATCTTCAGAACATAAAAAACGGCCTGCATTTCTGCAGGCCGTTTTCGTGTTCAACGATACCGTTTCAAGCGTGCTTACTTCTTGTTGCGCTTGCGGTCGGTTTCCTTGAGGTGCTTCTTGCGGATCCGGATGAAGCCGGGCGTGACTTCCACCAGCTCGTCGCTGTCCAGAAACTCGATGGCCTGTTCCAGCGTGAAGCGGATCGGCGGCGTCAGCACGATGTTTTCATCGTTACCCGAGGCACGCATGTTATCGAGCTTCTTGCCCTTGGTCGGATTGACCACCATGTCATCGGAACGGTTGTTGATCCCGATCAGCATGCCTTCATAGACCTCGGTGCCGTGATCGATGATCAGCTTGCCGCGATCCTGCAGGGCGTAGAGGGCATAGGCCAGTGCCTTGCCGTCCACCATGGAGACCAGGACGCCGTTGCGACGCTCAACGCCGGCGCCTTCCTTCAGCGGCCCGTAGTGATCAAAGCGGCTGGTCAGGATACCGGTACCGGAGGTCATGGTCAGAAACTGTGAGCGGAAGCCGATCAGACCGCGCGAGGGAATCATGAAGTCCAGACGCACACGACCCTTGCCATCCGGGTTCATGTTGGTCAGCTCGCCCTTGCGATAGCCCAGCTCTTCCATGACAGAGCCCTGATGCTGCTCTTCACAGTCGATGATGACCTCTTCGTAGGGCTCCTGCTTGACGCCATCAATCTCGCGAATGATGACCTCGGGACGACCCACGGCCAGCTCGTAGCCTTCACGACGCATGGATTCGATCAGCACTGACAGGTGCAGCTCGCCACGCCCGGAGACCGTGAACTTTTCAGCGGATTCACCCTGCTCGACACGCAGGGCCACGTTGTGGATCAGTTCCTGATCCAGACGGTCCTTGATGTTACGGCTGGTGACGTACTTGCCGTCACGCCCGGCAAAGGGCGAATCGTTGACCTGGAAGGTCATCGAGACGGTCGGCTCATCCACGGTCAGCGCCGGCAGCGCTTCGACATTGGACGGATCACAGATCGTATCGGAGATCGAAAGATCGTCGATGCCGGTGATGCAGACGATGTCGCCGGCACTGACCTCATCGGCCTGAACACGTTCCAGACCCAGATGCGTCATGACCTGACCGATCTTGCCCTTGCGGGTCACGCCGTGACGGGAGATGACGCTGACCTGCTGGTTGGGACGTACGCGACCGCGCTTGACGCGACCCAGACCGATGACGCCCACGTAGCTGTTGTAGTCCAGCGCCGAGATCTGCATCTGGAACGGGCCATCGAGCTCAACGGTCGGCGGCTCGACGATATCAACGATGGCCTGGAACATCGGGTCCATGTTGTCGGACAGGTTTTCCGGGTCCATGCCGGCGATGCCGTTGAGCGCCGAGCAGTAGATGATCGGGAAGTCGAGCTGCTCGTCGGTGGCACCCAGGTTGTCGAACAGATCAAAGATCTGATCGATGACCCAGTCAGGACGCGCGCCGGGACGGTCGATCTTGTTGACGACCACGATCGGCTTGAGGCCCTGGGCAAATGCCTTCTGGGTCACAAAGCGGGTCTGCGGCATCGGGCCATCAACGGCGTCGACCAGCAGCAGAACGGAGTCCACCATCGACATGACGCGCTCGACCTCACCACCAAAGTCGGCGTGCCCGGGGGTGTCGACGATGTTGATGTGGTAGTCGTGCCAGGTAATGGCCGTGTTCTTGGCCAGGATGGTAATACCGCGTTCCTTCTCCTGGTCGTTGGAGTCCATGATGCGCTCCTGGTTTTCCGCCTTGCGGTCCAGGGTGCCGGACTGGGCCAGCAGCTTGTCAACCAGCGTGGTCTTGCCGTGGTCAACGTGCGCAATAATGGCAATGTTTCTTAGCTTCTCGATATTGCCGGAAGTCAGCGTATCGGACATAACGCGTTTTCACCTTTGTGTACACGCGCCTGTTCAGGGTAGGAGCATGACCGTGCATTGTTTCAACGGCCACGTCAGCAGCGTGCAATAAATTTGGCCCCGCATTGTATAGGCTAAGTCGTCGGTCGAATAGCTGGAATCGTGACCCGGACGCTGTGAAATGCAATCAGTCGTGCCATGACATACCGCTGTCATGACAATATGACGACAGCACGCCCCTCGGGTTCTGCGCTTTTTTGGTGCAAAAGCGGCATTGGCTGAGCCTTGATGGTGCAGGGCAGCCTCGCCAGGCAGGCCTTCCCACGCCTGCAGCGTCATGGGAAAAAGTGTCTGAATGACGGTTTGAATCTTCAAGTCGCTGTATCGACAGCATTTTTAAAATGCAGTGATTGTCTGCGCGCCATTTTGGCACGCTCCATGCATTATTTGGGTACACGGCGGGACTTGCATGCACTGTGCTTGCGCGTGATACAACGGTGGCGAAAGTGATGGCGTCCTGTTAACGGTTTTTGAGCAGTACCCTTTTTATTGGAGGAGTCACATGTCTGAGAAAACGCTTGCCCTGATCGAAGAAAATGACATCAAGTGGGCCGACCTGCGCTTTACCGACACCAAGGGCAAGGAACATCACGTCACCATTCCTGCGCGCATGGTGGATGACGAGTTTTTTGAAAACGGACAGATGTTCGATGGCTCCTCCATCGGCGGCTGGAAGGGCATCAACGAGTCCGACATGATTCTGATGCCCCAGGATGGCTCCGGCTATCTCGACCCCTTCACCGAAGACCCCACGATTGTCCTGCGCTGTGACATCATCGAGCCTGCCACCATGCAGGGCTACGAGCGTGATCCGCGCTCGATCGCCAAGCGCGCCGAGGCCTATCTGAGCAGCACCGGTCTGGGCGATACGGCCTTTTTCGGCCCCGAGCCCGAGTTCTTCATCTTTGATCAGGTGCATTTCAAGAACGACATGAACCATTCGTTCTTTCGCATCTCGTCCGAAGAGGGTGCCTGGTCGACCGACGGCACGTTCGAAGGCGGCAACATGGGGCACCGTCCGCGCGTGAAGGGCGGCTATTTCCCGGTCCCGCCGGTTGACTCCTTCCACGATATCCGCAGCGCCATGTGCGCCACGCTGGAAGCCGTGGGACAGAGCGTTGAAGTGCACCACCACGAAGTGGCCAACGCCGGTCAGAACGAGATCGGTGTGAAGTTCAACACGCTGGTGCAGAAGTGCGATGAAGTGCAGACCATGAAGTATGTGATCCACAACGTGGCACATGCCTATGGCAAGACCGCGACCTTCATGCCCAAGCCGATGGCCGGCGACAACGGCAGCGGCATGCACGTTCACCAGTCCTTCTGGAAGGATGGCGAGAACATGTTTGCCGGCGACGAGTACGCAGGTCTCTCCGAAACCGCGCTGTATTACATCGGCGGCGTGATCAAGCATGCGCGTGCCCTGAACGCTTTCACCAACCCGTCGACCAACTCCTACAAGCGTCTGGTTCCGGGCTTTGAAGCGCCGGTCATGCTGGCCTACAGCGCCCGTAACCGCTCGGCCTCGATTCGTATCCCCTACACCGCAAGCCCCAAGGGCAAGCGTGTCGAGACCCGCTTCCCTGACCCGATGGCCAACCCGTATCTCGCCTTCTCGGCGCTGCTGATGGCCGGTATCGATGGTATTCGTAACAAGATTCATCCGGGTGAGGCACTGGACAAGAACCTGTACGACCTGCCGGCCGAAGAAGCGCTCAACGTGCCTACGGTCGCCTCAAGCCTTGAAGAAGCCCTCAAGGCGCTCAAGGAAGACCACGCCTTCCTGACCGAAGGTGGCGTGTTCACCGAAGAGATGATCGAGGCCTACATCGAGCTGCAGATGGAAGATGTGACCGCCGTACGCATGGTGCCAAGCCCCATGGAGTACGAGCTGTACTACAGCCTCTGATCGCTGATGCACGATGCCGGCCTTCGGGCCGGCACAGGGAAAAGCCCCGTTTTGACGGGGCTTTTTGTCGTCTGGTGTCAGGGCTGCTTCCGCGATAATGGTTGCCCCATCTTCGTGGAACTGCTGCCGTGTCGGGTCGCCTTCTTTACCCCATGACGCTCTGGGCGGTCGTGCTCTGGCTGCTGCTGACAGCCGTGATACCGGATGCCCACGCGGCGGTCTATCGGCATACGGATGCCCAGGGCAATACGGTCTGGAGCGATCGCCCCAGCGGTACCCGCGCCCAGGTGCGCGCACCGCGCGTGCTGTCGCCTGCAAAAGCTGCTTCCGAACCCGCCGCGACGCCATCCGTCCCGGCGGTCTTTATTCCCTATCAGCGTGTGAGTCTGAAACCCCGCGCCGCGGCCGTTACATTCGAGCAGGCCCGCCTGGGCATTGCCCTGCGTGTGGAGACGGTGCCGCCCCTGCGTGCCAGCGACCGGGTGCAACTGATGATTAATGGCAGGCGGCATCAGTCTCCCCTTGCCAGTCGTGTGCTGGTGGCCATGGGGCTGGCAGCGGGCCGTCATGACCTGATGGCCGAAGTGCTCGACAGCGCCGGCAAGGTCCGTCAGCGCTCACCCATCATGACGCTTGAAGTGCTGGCGGCGACCGAGTCGCAGGTAATCTCTCCCTGAGCTGCCGGGCCGCTGGCCTTGATGCACCATAAAGGTGCATCATGTTCTGCTCAATATTGGTGCTGCGCCACGCACGTGCCCTCCCGACGACATTCCTTCCCCTTGTGGTGCGGCATTTCGCATATGTGGCGCGCTTTTTGCACTATGACAGGGAAACGACGTTCACGAGGCGCTTCATGCATCAACGTCTGCTGGAACATCTCACCACGGCCGTGGTGCTGCTCGATGAGCAGTTGAATGTGCGCTGGCTCAATCCGGCGGCAGAAGCCCTGATGGGGCTGAGCCTGTCGCGGGTACAGGACATGCGGCTTGAGTGTCTGGAAGGGGAAGAGGGACAGATTGCCACCATGCTGGCAGGCGCCCTGCGCAACCAGCATCCCTATACCCAGCGCGAAACGCAGCTGGCCATGCCCAGCGGTGAGCGCATTACGGTGGACTACACCGCCACGCCCCTGTCAAAAACCGAGCTGCTGCTGGAGTTCGAGCCGCGTGATCGGCTGATGCGCATCTCGCGCGAGGAATCCCTGATTGCACGTCAGGAGATGGTCAAGGTGCTCACCCGGGGGCTTGCCCATGAGGTCAAGAATCCGCTGGGCGGCATTCGTGGCGCGGCGCAGCTTCTGGAGCGCGATCTGCCCGATGAAAGCCTGACTGAATTTACCCGCATCATCATCGAAGAGGCCGACCGGCTGCGTGATCTGGTCGACCGCATGCTGGGGCCCAACCGCCCGGTCGAACAGCGCCCCATCAACGTGCATGAAGTGGTCGAGCGCGTGCGGGCGCTGCTGCAGGCCGAAACCGACACCATTCATCTGATTCGCGATTACGATCCCAGTCTGCCCGCCATCATGGGTGATGCCGGCCAGCTGATTCAGGCGGTATTGAACGTCACCCGCAACGCCGTGCAGGCATTAAAGGAAAACGCCATCGAGCAGCCGGTGGTAACGCTGCGTACCCGGGCGCGGCGTCAGTTTACCCTGGGGGCGGAGCGTCACCGGCTGGTGTGCGAGGTCAGCGTGATCGACAACGGCCCCGGCATTCCCGAGACGCTGGCAGAGTCGCTGTTCTACCCGATGATCTCCGGACGTGCCGAGGGTAGCGGGCTGGGGCTGTCCATCGCCCAGTCAATCCTGCATCAGCATCAGGGGCTGATCGAATGTGAAAGCCGCCCCGGCCATACCGAATTTCGCCTTTTGATTCCGCTGGAAGGATTCAGCGAACCCGAGCACGACCGACATGAGAAGGGAGGCACCCATGAGTGATACGGCCCGCGTCTATATCGTGGATGATGATCGCGCCATTCGCTGGGTACTCGAGCGCACGCTCGCCCAGCCCGATATCGATGTCTCCAGCTTTGAACGTGCCGATCAGGCCGAGGAGGCGATCAATCGACAGGCCCCCGACGTGCTGCTCACCGATATCCGCATGCCGGGCATCGATGGACTGGATCTGATGGCACGCGTGCGCGAGCGTCACGCTGACATGCCGGTGATCATCATGACCGCGCATTCGGATCTGGACAGCGCCGTGGCCTCCTATCAGGGCGGGGCGTTCGAGTATCTGCCCAAGCCCTTTGATGTGGATGATGCGCTGTCACTGGTGCGCCGTGCCATCGCCCATGCCCGCGAGCGACAGGCCCCGGCCCGCCTGCCGGAAGGCATTCAGGCCGAGATCATCGGCGAGGCACCGGCCATGCAGGAGGTGTTTCGTGCCATCGGGCGGCTGTCGCACTCCCACATCACCGTCATGATCAACGGCGAGTCGGGTACCGGCAAGGAGCGGGTCGCCCGCGCCCTGCATCAGCACAGTCCGCGCGGCCATCAGCCCTTTATTGCGCTGAACATGGCCGCCATTCCGCGCGATCTGATGGAATCCGAATTGTTCGGTCATGAAAAGGGCGCCTTTACCGGCGCCACGGCGCAGCGTCGCGGGCGCTTCGAGCAGGCCGACGGCGGCACGCTGTTTCTCGACGAGATCGGCGACATGCCGGCCGAAACCCAGACGCGGCTTTTGCGTGTGCTGGCCGACGGCGAGTTCTACCGGGTCGGTGGCCATGTGCCGGTCAGGGTGGATGTACGCATCATCGCCGCCACCCACCAGCATCTGGAGCGCCTGGTCGAGGAAGGGCGCTTTCGCGAGGACCTGTTCCATCGACTCAATGTGATCCGTGTGCATCTGCCAAGGCTCTCCGAGCGGCGCGAGGATATTCCCAGGCTGGCCCGGCACTTTCTGGCCGAGGCGGCGCGTGAACTCTCTGCCGAGCCCAAGGTGCTCACCGAGGCCGCCGGGCAGCATCTCTCCCATCTGCCGTGGCCGGGCAACGTGCGCCAGCTGGAAAACACCTGCCGCTGGCTGACCGTCATGGCCTCCAGCCGCGAGGTGCTCGTCGATGATCTGCCGCCGGAGCTTCGCGACCTGGAAAGTCCGGGCGAGGGCAGCGGTGACTGGCGCAGCGCCTTTCGCGAGTGGGCCGACCGGGCACTGGCCGCCGGCCATACCCACCTGCTGGAAGAATCCGTACCGGATTTCGAGCGCATCCTGATCGAGACCGCCCTCAAGCACACCGGCGGGCGCAAGGGCGAGGCGGCCGAGCTTCTGGGCTGGGGCCGCAATACCCTGACCCGCAAGCTCAAGGTGCTATTGCCGGCACTGGCCGACAGTACCGACCAGGCCGATTGACACAGGTCGATATTCAAAGCGCGCCGGATTGGTGCGTTATGGGACAAAGGTATAAAGTAGGTCGCCATCAAGGATGGGCCGGTCGGGCCCATCGCCGCTTTGTGATGTTCAGGAGTTGTCATGGCTACCCCGTCCCAGCACGATCTGCGCAACCAGTTCCGCGACCTGCTTGCCCGCGAGGACTGCTTTTTCACTGCCTCGACCTTTGATCCCATGTCGGCCCGCATCGCCGCCGATCTGGGCTTTGAAGTCGGCATTCTGGGCGGCTCGGTCGCCTCGCTGCAGGTGCTGGCAGCCCCCGACTTTGCCCTGATCACGCTCAGTGAATTCGTCGAGCAGGCCACCCGGATCGGGCGCGTCACGCGGTTGCCGATCATTGCCGACGCCGACCACGGTTACGGCAACGCGCTCAACGTCATGCGCACCATCTCGGAGCTGGAGCGCGCCGGTGTCGCCGCCCTGACCATCGAGGACACGCTGCTGCCGGCCAAGTACGGGCGCAAGTCCACTGATCTGGTGCCGCTGGAAGAGGGCGTGGGCAAGATTCGCGCCGCCCTGGAAGCGCGTATCGATCCGGCCATGTCGATATTTGCCCGCACTAACGCCGGTGTGCTCAGCGCCGAGGACGCCACGACCCGCGCCATGGCCTACGAGCGCGCCGGGGCTGACGGTATCTGCATGGTCGGCATTCGCGATTTCGATCATCTGGAAAGCATTGCCTCCCATATCAATGTGCCGCTGATGCTGGTCACCTACGACAACCCCGAGCTGCGCGATCGTGAGCTCCTGGCGCGTGCTGGCGTGCGCGTGGTGGTCAATGGGCACGGTGCCTACTTTGCCGCCATCAAGGCCACCTATGACTGCCTGCGCGAACAGCGCCAGATTGCCGATGGCAACCTCAACGCCTCAGAGCTTTCTACCCGCTATTCAACGCTTGAAGAGAACCGCGAGTGGGCGCGTCGCTATATGGATGTCAACGAATAAGCGGGCCTGCAGGGCAGTCATCAATGAACGGCCGGCGGCTGAAGCGCCGGCCCGAAGGGACGAGGCGAGATGAGTCAAATGCAGTGGGAACAGTTGCTCACCCCCGTGCGTCTGGATGACAAGACGACCGAGCGGGAGCGCGAGATCGGCCGCAGTCCCTTCCACAAGGACTTTGATCGCATCGTCTTTTCCGGCTCCTTTCGCCGGCTGGGGCGCAAGACCCAGGTCCACCCGCTGACCGAAAACGATCATATCCACACCCGGTTGACCCACTCGCTGGAAGTCGGCTGTGTGGGTAGAAGTCTGGGCATGATCGTGGGCGAGCGTCTGAGCGAGCGCCTGCCGGGCTGGATTACCCCGGCTGACATGGGGGTGATCGTGCAGGCGGCGTGTCTGAGCCACGACATCGGCAACCCGCCCTTTGGCCATGCCGGCGAGTACGCCATCCGCGACTGGTTCAAGCGCGCCGAGGCCGACGGCACCGGCTTTCTCGAGGCCTTGAGTCCGACCCAGCGGGCTGATCTGCTGACCTATGAAGGCAACGCCCAGGGATTTCGGGTGGTCACCCAGATCGAATACAATCAGTTCAACGGTGGCATGCGCCTGACTGCACCGACGCTCGGGGCGATGCTCAAGTACCCCTGGACGGTGGAGCGGGCGGGCCTGGCCGGCAAGTTTGGCGCCTATCAGTCCGAAAGTGATCAGCTCGAGCGCGTGGCTGGCCTGCTGGGACTCAAACGGCTGAGCGATCACGCCTGGTGTCGTCATCCGTTTGCCTGGCTGGTCGAGGCGGCCGATGACATCTGTTATGCCCTGCTCGATCTCGAGGATGGTCTCGAGATGGGTATCCTGCGCTTTGAAGAAGTCGCCGGCGTGCTGACTCATATCGCCGGTGGTGAACCCGAGGACTACGCCCGCATGGCGCGGGACAATGTTTCCCAGCGTCGGCGTGTGGCGGCTCTGCGTGGTGTAGCCATGGAGCGGGCGGTCAATGAGGTCGCGGCGACCTTTGTCACCCATGAGCAGGCGCTGCTCGACGGCAGCCTGGAAGATGACCTGCTCGATCTGTGCCACCCGGATCTGGGCTGGGGCGTGAGCGAAGCCAAGAAGATCGCCCGCGATCGCATCTTTCGCAATGCCCGCAAGGCCAAGCTCGAGATCGGTGCCTATACGACACTGGGCATCCTGCTGGAAGCCTTTATCGGCGCGGCGCACGAGCTGCACTTCACCGGGAGCTCAAGCTTCAAGCATCAGCGCGTGCTGGCGCTGATTGGGGAAAACACTCCGCAGACTCAGTGGCCGCTGTATGACAGCTACCGTCGCATGCTCGATTTCATCGGCGGCATGACGGATAACTTCGCCGTCGATCTGGCCCAGGAGATGGGCGGGCGTCTGCGAGGGGAGTAATCAGAGGATAGCCCGCACAAAGACATGCAGGCATCAAGGACGCGGCCTGGCCACGTCCCGCTTTCTTTTGTTGGCTCCCCGGCGTTTTCTAGAACCACACTTCCATCTGGGTGCCGAAGGTCCATTCGCTGCCAGTGAAGCCGTCGCTGCCCAGCGCATCCTCATCCGAGAAGCGGTTGAGATCCTTGTTCCAGTCGCTCCAGGTAGCGAAGAAGCGAATCTCCGGGCGCAGCCCGAAACCGCCGACCTGCGGCTTGATGGTGGGTGCGATGGTCAAGCGTGTGTAGCCACCGTTGACTCTCTCAAAAACCTGGGGGTTGTTGTTGCCATCTACATATCCATATCCCGCAGGATCGAGATCCATCCACTGATAGCTGGCTTCGTACTGCATCTCGAAATTCTCGGTCAGCTCGTTGGCCAGTCGCGCGCTGAGGGTTACCCAATCGTAGCGGTCGCCGTTGGCGTAGCGGTCGCGGCTGGTCTGGGCCAGCAGTGACGGGGCGATGCGCCAGTTGGGTGACAGATAGGTGGTACCATACAGCGCCAGCCGGGTTGTATTGGCATCGTCGTTCAGGTTGCCGTCGGCTCCCAGATCCTTGACCTCGCCGCCCAGCCCATGACCGTACATCAGGGCCGCCTTGAAGGTGCCGTCACCCATGCCGAAAAAGCTGTCGCCATGATAAGCCAGCATTGTCTGAAAACCGTTTTCGGCAACATTGTCTCCCGGCACGCCATTACGCGGATCATTATCACGCTCGTCGTTGTCGTTGGCTGACATGCCGCTGATCATCCACTGCCAGGGGCCGAAGCGGTTATTGGAGGTCAGGATCAGGTTATCGGTATCACCATTCAGTTCCGGCTGCTCGCGGGTAATGACGGGGTAGTCGCTGAAGCTGCGCCCGTATAGCGAGACACTGGTGTCCCAGCCGTCGGTGACGCTGATGTCATAGATTCCCGCACCGGTACCGGCGAGAAAGACAATGTCGCTGTCAATCCACTCGATGTTGAAGTTGTCGCGGTCAAAGCGCTTGCCCGCCCAGATCGAGGCATTCTCGAACGCGCCGGTAAAGCTCGGCAGATCACTGAACTCGACGAAGGCCTGGCGCAGGTTGAGTTCGGACTCGTCGGCGGTCCAGTCGTTGCTGGTGGTGGTTTTGTCGGCCAGCATGACGCGATAGAGCGAGTGCGCGCCATTGTCGAAGCGCTGGTTGTAATCAAAGATCGTCTCGACGTAGGTGTCCGGTTCGTTGCCCAATCGCCCCACGGCACCGCCGGAGCGCCCGGCCGGGGTCAGGTAGGGCCCGCCGGGGGCGCTCTTGCGATCGCTGCCGATCAAAAGCCCCGAACGGGCGTAGACGCTCATCGACAGCCCCTCGCCTTTACCCTCTTCCTCGCGTATCTCGGACGGGATGCCGGGGGCCGAGAGCTCCTCATCCTCCGAAGTCTGTGGGACCCCGGAAGTCCGCGAAACATTGTCATGCTGCGCCAGCTGCTGCGCCGGAGCATGACCCTGCTCCGTGCCCTGCTGCGCTTCCAGTGCCGCTTCTGCCCGCGCGGCGCGCTGCTCGGCCTGACTGGCCCGGCGCTCGGAGGCGGCAATACGAGCTTCCAGTTCGGCAAGGCGTTCTTCAATGGACCTGTCAGCGGCACTGGCGGCTGTCGGCAGGGTCATCGCCAGCGCAACGGCAACGGCCAGCGGATGACGCGAAAAGCGAAAAGGCGAAGGCATCGAGGTTCCCTTGTTCATGATTATTGTCGTGATCCGGCTGCTCGATATGTGGGCAGTCTTGTTATGCGCGCCTTGTGCGCGGGATCGTCAAGGGAACTTACCGTTCGATGAAGCCGGTTTCATTGCGACATTCGTCGCCTTGACAAGGAATTATTAAATCCCCTTAAGTGTTGCTATCGCGTCGATAAAAGTGCCTTTCATGGTGGGCTAAAACGATTAAGCAATTGGTCTGGCCTTTGCTGCCAGAGGTGTTTTCAGATGCTCGAAGAGCTCCGCAAACCATCTGATAATCATCATCGCCTTTCACGTCTGGCAGGCCCGCACCGCTGGATTTTGCGCGGCACAGAGGCCATCTTTTTGATGACGACAGTCAGGCGCTGCCGCCGGACGACGTCGAGTACAGGAGCGCACAGGCGCCGATGCCCCCAATCCCCTCACCACACGACGGAAGCTCCCATGACCCAACAGCACTCCCGGCCACAGTGGTGGCATCACGCCGTGATCTATCAGATCTATCCGCGCAGTTTCATGGATGCCAGCGGCGACGGCATCGGCGATCTGGCCGGCGTTACCCAACGCCTCGATTACCTGGCAAACCTGGGGGTCGATGCGCTCTGGCTGTCGCCCTTTTATCGCTCGCCGCAGGCGGATGCCGGTTATGACGTGGCCGACTACCGTGATGTCGATCCGCTGTTCGGCACGCTCGAGGATTTCGATTCGATGCTGGCAGGCGCCCATGAGCGGGGCATGAGGATCATCGTCGATATCGTCCCCAACCATACCTCCAGCGAGCACGTCTGGTTTCAAAAGGCGCTGGCTTCCCCATCGGGAAGCCCCGAGCGGGCGCGCTACATCTTCCGCGAAGGGCGCGGTGAATACGGCGAGCAGCCGCCCAACAACTGGGAGAGCGTGTTCGGCGGGGCGGCCTGGACACAGGTGCCCGGCGAGCGCGAGTGGTATCTGCATCTCTTTGATACCAGCCAACCTGATCTCGACTGGCACAATCCCGAAGTACTTGATGAGTTCGACGATGTGCTGCGCTTCTGGCTCAAGCGCGGGGTCGACGGTTTTCGCGTCGATGTGGCCCACGGCATGATCAAGGCCCCGGGGCTGCCGGACTGGAACGGCTCTCAGGCGATGATCGAGGGCGGCAACCGGGGGCCGATGTGGGATCAGGATGAGGTGCACGACATCTATCGTCGCTGGAATCGGGTGCTCTCCGAGTTCGGACGCGATCGCATGATGGTCGCCGAGGCCTGGGTGCATCCGCCCTCGAAAACGGCGCGCTACGTGCGACCGGACGAAATGCAGCAGGCGTTCAACTTTGACTATCTGCTCACCCCCTGGGACGCCGACAAGCTCAGAGACGTTATCGATACCTCGCTTGAGAGCTACGGCGCGGTCGGTGCGCCCACCACCTGGGTGATGTCCAATCACGACGGGGTGCGTCATGCCTCGCGTCTGGGACTCTCACGCCCGGGAACGCGGCCCAACGGCATCGATGCCGACGATGAGCAGCCCGATGAGGCGCTGGGGCTGCGCCGGGCGCGAGCCATCATCATGCTGACACTGGCCCTGCCGGGCTCGGCCTATCTCTACCAGGGCGAGGAGCTGGGGCTGCCGGATCACACCACCATGCCGGCCCACTATCGCCAGGACCCCACCTTTCACCGCACCAACGGCGAACAAATCGGCCGTGATGGCTGTCGGGTGCCGCTGCCCTGGTGCGCCAATGCCCCGGCCTTTGGCTTTAACACCACCGGTGAAAGCTGGCTGCCGCAGCCGGAGAGCTATGCGCGCTACGCCGCGGATCAGCAGCTGGAAAATGAAGATTCAACGCTGGAACTTTATCGTCGGCTGCTGGCCATGCGTCATGAGCACGGGCTGGGTCATGGCGAGCTGGTCTGGCAGGCGAGCCCGCGCAGCGACGTTTTGAGCCTGACCAACGGGGACGTGACGCTGGTGCTCAACCTGGGCGAGATGCCGGTGGCACTTCCTGGCGGAGAGGTGGCACTGCAGAGCGTGACGGATGCCATCTGTGACGGACAGCTCGCCGGCAATGCTGCCGCCTGGCTGATCCACGCTGATGCCTACCCAGACAACGATTGAATCAAAAGGGCGTGGCGCACTTGTTGGGTGCGCCACCGCTTCATTTCTCATCCCTTTGGCGTTTGTAACCCCTCTCATGAGGACGAGGACACCAGCGCCGTTCATGCCTTGCTGACTCAGGCCCTCCCGGGACACGACCGGTCCACTCGGCAGCGTGGCTGCGAGAGATCTTTATCGGCGTCAATAACCATGGGTTTTCAAACTTTTGCTTTTCAATAAGTGTTTTTTTGAACGATGGTTAGATTGAGTTAACGTTATCCTGAATCACTGCCATGCGATAACAGCATTGAATGCTGATCAAGGGCGCTCTTCCAATCTCCAATAATCAATCAGGAAGACACATGAGTGAGACAACAAAAGACAAGGCCCCCTCGAGGGACCGGCTCAACCCCACCGTCTTCTACGGCTCGGTCATTGGCATTGTGGCGTTCTCGCTGTGGGCAATGATCGCCACCGAACAGGCCAGCGGCGTGATCAACGCCGTGCTGGGCTGGATCTCCAACACCTTTGGCTGGTACTACTTTCTTACCGTCGTGATCTATCTCGCCTTCGTGGTGTTCGTTGGCGTGTCACGCTTTGGCAGGATCAGGCTGGGCCCGGAGCATGCCCGACCGGATTTCAATATCTTCTCCTGGTCGGCGATGCTGTTTTCCGCCGGCATCGGCATCGGCGTCATCTTCTTTGCGCTGGCCGAGCCGTTGACCCAGTTCTATACCGCGCCAAACGCCCCCGAGGGTCAGGTGGAGGCTGCGCGTTATGCCATGCAGCTCACCTTCATGCACTGGGGCCTGTCGGGCTGGGGCATCTACACGCTGGTGGGCATGTCGCTGGCGTTTTTCAGCTATCGCCATAACCTGCCGCTGACCATCTCAAGCGCGCTCTATCCCATCGTGGGCAAGAGAATCTATGGCCCCATCGGCCATGCGGTGGATATCGCCGCGGTACTGGGCACCGTGTTCGGCATTGCGGCAAGCCTGGGGATCGGGGTCATCCAGCTCAACTACGGGCTGAACTTCATGTTCGGCATTGCCGAGAGCGCCTGGACCCAGACCGCGCTGGTGCTGATGATTGTGCTGTTTGCCACCATTTCCGCCGTGACCGGCGTCGAACGGGGCATTCGCCGGCTTTCCGAGTTCAACATCCTGCTGGCGGTGGCGCTGCTGCTGTTTGTCCTGTTTGCCGGCGATACCGTCTTTTTGCTCAACGCACTGGTGATGAACATCGGCGACTATCTCTCGTCGTTTGTGCAGATGTCGTTCAATACCTACGCCTTCGACCGGCCCATGGACTGGCTCAATGCCTGGACGCTGTTCTTCTGGGCCTGGTGGATTGCGTGGGGACCGTTTGTCGGGCTCTTTCTGGCGCGCATTTCCCGCGGTCGCACCATCCGTACCTTTGTGGCCGGTACCCTGACGCTGCCGATCGCCTTCATGGTGATCTGGATGTCGCTGCTGGGAAACAGCGCCATCGACATGGCGATCAACGGCGCTGCCGAGTTCGGTCAGCAGGTGATGGATAATCCGCCGGCAGGCATTTATCTCTTTTTGCAGGAGTATCCCTTCCCGGTGGTCACCACGATTGCCGTGAGCATTCTGGCGATCGTCTTCTTTGTCACCTCGGGGGACTCCGGTGCGCTGGTGCTGTCGAACTTCACCTCGATTCTCAAGGATGTCAGCAGCGATGCGCCGGTCTGGATGCGTATTCTGTGGTCGGCGGTCATCGGCATTCTGACCCTGGCGCTGCTGCTGGCCGGTGGGCTTTCCACCCTGCAAAGCGCCGTGGTAATCACGGGGCTGCCGTTCTCGGTGGTGCTCTTTTTCATGATGGCGGGGCTCTACAAGGCGCTCAAGGTCGAGGCCTTCAAGGAGGAGAGCCATCGGCTGAGTCTGGCCGGGTCCCTTTCCGGTCGCATGGGCACCAGCCGTGGCGGGCAGGGCAATTGGGAGCAGCGGCTTGATCGGGCGATGAATTTCCCGGACCGCAGCGAAGCGCAGCACTTTCTGGAGGCGCGGGTGCGCCCGGCCATGACCGCGATTCGTGACCGGCTCGACCGGCAGGAAGTGGGGGTGCATATCTGTGGCGGCGAGCAGCACGAGAACGACTATCTCTCGCTTAACGTCGACTTCGGTGACGAGCAGAACTTTACCTATCAGGTCTGGACCCGCGCCTTTGCCACGCCGGCCTTCGCCATGCGTACCAAAAGGGTGACGGAGCGCTACTACCGGCTCGAGGTGCATCTGCTGGAGGGCAGTCAGGGCTATGATCTGATGGGATATTCCGAGCAGCAGGTGATTGATGACATTCTCGATCAGTACGAGCGTCACCTGCAGTTTCTGCATCTCAACCGCATGGAGCCCGGCCATATCAACATGCCGGACAGCCCCGAGCAGCCACCGGTCTGAAAATGCCCCGCCCATAATGGCAAGGGCCCGACCACGCGGTGGTCGGGCCCTTTGTCATGCGATGTACGCCATGTGGCCCGTCTGATTGACCATGGTCGCCGCCCGATCAGGCCTTGGCCGCCGGTCGGGCCAGCGCAATGGCCAGTACTGCGGCCACGGCAAGCGCAATAAAGGCGTAGTGCAGCGTGATCGCCTCGGCCAGAAACCCCAGCATGGGTGGGCCGCCGAGCATGCTCAAATAGCCCAGCATGGCTACCGAGGCAATGGCGGCCGAAGGTGACATGGATCGATTGCGCCCGGCCAGGCTCAAAAGGCACGGGAACAGGGTCGACATGCCGATACCGGCCAGTGCAAACCCGAGCAGGGCGGCGTTGGGATCGGCCGCCACGATGGCAAAGGCCAGCCCTGCCAGTGCCATGGCGCTGCCGATCTCCAGTGCCCGCACGGCGCCAACCCGATCCAGCCAGCGATCGCCCAGCAGCCGGCCGACGGCCATGGTACCGGTGAACACGGCCAGCCCCAGCGCCGCGTGCCCGCGCGAGGCGCCAAGCTCAGTCAGAAAGAGTGCCGACCAGTCGGCCATCGAGCCTTCGATAAAGACCACGGCTGCCGCGATGATACCCAAAAGCCAGACACGCCCCTTCGGGCGCACGAACAATGCTCCCACCGGGCGTTCGGCGCGGGGCGGCGGCGCCAGGAGATGACGGTGGCTGATCACAATGCCCAGCAGCAAAAAGGCAGCGACCAGCAGCAGATGCCAGCGCGGTGTCAGCCCCAGCATCGCCAGTGCACCCCCGATCAGGGAGCCGGTCATGCCGCCCAGACTGAAGACGCCATGAAAGGAGGACATGATCGAGCGGCGATAGCGTCGTTCCAGCGTGGCGGCCTGATCATTCATGGCAATATTGAGCAGTCCCATGCCGGCACCGAAAAGCGCCAGCGCCAGTCCCAGCGTCAGCGGGGAGATGGCAAACCCGATCGATACCAGTGACACCACAATGGCGCAGGCCGCCACGCGAGTAATGCGCCGACTGCCAAAACGGGTATTGAAGTAGTTTGACAGCAGCGTCAGGGACAGCGACCCGGCCACCGGGCACAGCAGCAGCGCCCCGAGCTGGGACTGGGACAGATCAAGCACCATGCGAATATCGGGAATGCGTACCGCCCAGTTGGAGAAGGCAAGGCCCGAGAGGGCAAAGAACCAGGCAATGGCCGCGCGGCTGGCGGGGGCACGTGCCACGACGCTCTCGCCGGCAGGTTCATTCATGAAAGACTCCTTGTGAAACGCGGCGCGCCAGCGCCTTCGACAGGGCTGGCGCGTCGTTTTGATGACCAGTGTTGCAATGTGAGACAGGGCGCAGGATCTGCAGAAGCCATTAAATCACTGCATCAGGGCGACGTGAAATACACCCCGATGGCGCGTTATCGGGTCTCGGGAGACAGCGCGTGATGGGTCTGCTGGTCATCGGTCAGGCGCACCAGCGCCCGGCGGACTTCGTCAAACAGGGACTGTGGCAATGTCGGTGTATCATTGCGCTGCAGAAAGTCCAGCAGCTCGTTGTCGCCCAGCACGCGAACATCGTTGTTGTCCCTGGCCCGCTCGATGCGCCAGCCCGGCAATATCAACATGGCCTGTACAGGCACCTGCTGCTGGCAGTCCCGACTCAGGCGCTCGTGCAGCCAGCGCCGGGCGCGCTGCGCCTCGCGCATGGGGCGGGTCTCTTCACGATCGGGAAAGCGCAGTCGCTCGCCATCGAGTGTCAGGGTACGAACGTTATCCTGTACGGTTTCCGGGCCGGCATGACGGGTACGGACCAGCAGCGAGAAGATGCCGTGCTCGGTGACCACGACATGGTCGATGGTATAGCCATCGGCCGGGACATCATGAAAGATCAGGATGCCCTGATGGTGAGTGCGCAGTAGATTCTGCAGATCGTGTGCCACGTTCATGGCACCGGCCAGACGCAGGCGCAGATTAGAAATCCGGTAGGAAAGTGCCATCATGAAGGCGCCCACGATCATCGCCGCAATCGTGGTGATCAGCCCGTAAATGCTCCATTCGAGCCAGTCCTGATGCGATGAAAACAGCATGCGGCCCATGCCGTAGATCAACGGTGTGATCGCAAGAACAGGCCCCAGGGCGCCGGCCAGAAAGAGTTTGACGCGGGCCTCGGCCAGACGCTCGCGAAAGCGGTTGCCGGACTGTCTGAGCCGGTGGCCGGAAGGAGAGAAGCCGGGCTTGTCCTGAAATAGATGGCGCAGCCCGAACACGACCACGGCCGTGGCAAACAGGGGGGTCAGAAAAATCAGGGGGAGCAGATATTCCAGCCAGCGCATGACGTCATCCCGGTGGGTAGAGGGTTAGTCTAGCGTTCTGCGAGGTTGTCATCCATGCCCGACCACCATTTTGCAGTCGGAATTCATCGTCCGGCCGGCAGGTCATGAGGAGTGATCATGAGCAGCAAATCGCAGGCCTGCGCGCAGGCACTGATCGATCTTGTCAGGTGTTATCCGCGCCTGTGCGTCCTGACGGGCGCCGGGGTCAGTACCGACAGCGGTATTCCCGATTATCGTGACGAAAAAGGCGAGTGGAAGCGCCCACCGCCCATGACTCATCAAGCCTATATGCAAGGGCCTCTTGCGCGTCAGCGCTACTGGGCCCGTAGTCTGGTCGGCTTTCGCCTGCTGGCAGGCGCCGAGCCCGGTCGTGCCCACCACACGCTGGCGGCGCTGGAAGCGCAAGGGTTTATCGAGGGGATCATCACGCAAAACGTTGATCGATTGCATCAAAAGGCGGGCAGCAAGCGCGTGGTGGATCTGCACGGCCGCGCCGATCTGGTGCGCTGCATGCAGTGCAATCTGCTGGTGCGTCGTCATGTGCTGCATGACCATCTGGCCACGCTCAACCCGGACTGGGTCGGGATGGACGCCGAGATTGCCCCGGATGGGGACGCCTATCTCGACAATGTGGATTTCTCGAGCTTCCGGCTGCCGGACTGCCCCCGTTGTGGCCACGGCATCCTCAAGCCCGATGTGGTGTTTTTCGGCGATAACGTGCCGCGCTGGCGATTGGACCGGGCGATGTCGATGCTTGATGACAGTCAGGCACTGCTGGTAGTGGGTTCGTCTCTGATGGTGTTCTCGGGCTTTCGCTTTGCCCGCCACGCCGCTGCAAAAGGCATCCCGGTGGCCTGCATCAACCGCGGGCACACTCGGGCGGATGCGCTCTATACCCTCAAGTGCGAGGCGTCCATCGATGAGAGCCTGACCGCCCTGCTGGCCGGGCTGTCAGGCGCGCAAACGGCAAGGGCAACTACGGACTGACCGGCGTCAGCGGCACGCGTACCTGCTGCAAGGGCGCGCCATCGGTCAGTACCGGCAGGGGTTCCAGCGTCAGATAGCGCGTATTGTCACCTTCGCGCAGGGCAGCACTCAGGGCGTAGCGGCGATCGTCCTCGATATGGTGGCGGTCATACTGCAGCATGAAAGGCACCGGCCAGCGACCGTGGGTATTCTGATCGACCTGGGCGACGGTGGTGCGCCCCTGGGTGATATCCAGAAGGCGGATCTCCAGTCGGGCATCGTGCGTGATCGGCGTTTGTTCGTCGCTGAATGCCTCACCCGAGAGCGTGGCGAAATCGGGGCCGCTGGAAAACAGTGAGCAGCCGCTCAAAAGGGCGGTCAGTACCAGCGGCACAGCGGCCGGTAACGCGCGAAAGTGACGACGCTGCATGATCAGCCTCCCGCCAGCTTGACGGTGTAGCCGCGTTTTTCCAGCTCGGCGCGCAGCGTGTCGCGATGATCACCCTGAATCTCGATCACACCTTCCTTGAGCGCGCCACCGCTGCCGCAGCGCTTTTTCAGCGCCTGCATCAGGGTTTTCAGCTCATCGCTCGGCAACGGTATGCCATGCAGCGTGGTCACGCCCTTGCCCTTGCGTCCGGCCGTTTCGCGCTTGATGCGCACGATGCCATCCAGCGCGGCCAGACGCGCCTCATCCTGCGCCTTTTGGTCATCGCCGTCGTTGTGCTTGCGCATATCCCCGGTATCGGTGGAATACACCTTGCGGCTCAACTGATCGCGCAGTGATGACATTGTTCGACTCTCCCTCGCCTCAAGAAGGCTCAACAATAGCGCAACCCCGCGGTACTTCGAAACGCCGGGTCTGCACTCATGACGCCGCCGGTAGAAATAAAAACCCAAAGCGTCGCTATTCAGACAATTGGATATCCCGGGCATGAGTAGACTCACGGCTATCACATGACGCCGACATCATCGGCGCACCGGAACTTTGATCATTCTCGAGAGGCTACGTCATGCGTCGTATTGCTACTGCTGTAATCACCGGAACCCTGCTGCTGGCTACCAGTGCAGCGGCCATGGCGGAAGATCACTGGTCGGTGGCCGGCAGTGCCGGTACGACCGGGCTGGGCGCCAATGTGAGCTGGCGCTTTCATGATCATTTTGCCCTGACCGCCGGTTACAGCGGTTACGAATACAACGATCTTGACCACACCAATGGTGATTACACCTACAAGGGCAAGGTCGACATGGATATCTACAGCCTGAAGCTGGATGTCTATCCCTGGGTCAACAGCGGCTTTTTCGTTTCAGCCGGTGCGGTCAAGCCCGATGTTCAGCTCCGGGCCACAGGACGTTATACCGGTGGCGATACCTTTGATGAACTTGGCGGCTTCTCCATTAGCGCAGACGATGCGCGACTCGATGGCCGCGGAAAGCTTTCCAGCGATGTTGAACCCTATCTGGGCATTGGCTGGCGTAACAGCTCGAAGCAGGGGCTGGGATTCTATGCTGAAGCCGGCGCCTTCTGGATCGATCCCAGTGTGTCACTGACGCCGCGCGGTGACGCACTCAATATTCCGGGTGTCCGACCAATTGCCGAACGCGAAGCCCGTGAGCAGGAAGACGAGCTGCGCAAGGATCTGAACAAGTACAACGTCTATCCGGTCGCTGTCATCGGTATTGAATACACGTTTTAATTCCGATATCTCATGAAAAAGCCCCGCCATGCGGGGCTTTTTTGTGGCTGAAAACCAATATTTCCTCTCAATGTTCGACCGTATCGCCGTGTTCTACCAATCGACAGGAAGGCTGGCTCAAGGGGAACAGCTACGCTGAACCTCAGGTAACGTGCCATGGGCATGACGTTGCTGTTCGTGGAAACGGCGATGGCGTGCTCAAGCAGCCCTGCATCCGGTCGATAAGCACTTTTGCTCTCATCTGACGCATCCGGTCGGCAGCCCGGACAGGCCGGGTGTCTTTCAGTGATGCCATGCCGTCACCCTTGCGGGAGTGGCGAATCATTTAAATGACTGTGCGACGGTGCCGCGGACGAGGAAGTCCCCATGCAGGAAAATACCACGGAGCTGGACCGTGCGCTGGAGACTGAAGGCTGGCTGGGACGGATCACGATACCACCCGAGCAAAGGAATGCGTTCGCTGCCCGAACGCTGGCACTGCGCCGCCAGCTGCTGCTGATTTCCGTCCTTGTCGGGCTGGGCTTTTACACGGCCTTTGCGGCGGGAGACTGGTTTGCCGTGCCCGATAGGGTCTGGCTGGCCCTGACCCTTCGTTTCGCCGTTATCCTCCCCTGTGGTCTCGCGTTGCTCTACTGGCTGCGCCATGCGCGCTGCCGGTTGATCGTGCAGCAGTATGTGACCTGCGCCTTTCATCTGCTGGCCGTGACATTGCTGGCGGTGTTGATTGCGCTCTCCGATTCCGTCAATGCCCTGGGGTTCGTGTTCGCCAACTATGCGGTGCTGATGGCGATGGTCATCAGCATGGCGCTGCCCTGGCGTCTGGTGGTGATTCTGGCAGGTATCGTGGTTGCGATTCAGGCCCTGGCGATCGCCCTTGGCCCGCTTCAGCTATCGGTGCTGCAGTTACACAATATTATGATCGCCATTGTGATCGTCGGGCCGTCGCTGTGTGCCAACTGGCTGATCGAAAACGAGCGCCGTCGGCACTTTGTGCTTATCGAGCGCGAGGAGAACCGAAAGCGCCAGCTGGCTGAGCAACGCGATATGCTCAGCCGACTGGCGGCGCTGGACCCCCTGACCGAGCTGGCCAACCGCCGAGGGTTTCATGCAGGGCTTGAAAGTGACCTCGAGCGCTACTCTCCCGATAACGTCATGGCGATTGCCATGATCGATATCGATTATTTCAAGCCTTACAACGATCACTACGGGCACGCCGCCGGCGACCGGGCGCTCAGGCGTGTGGCACAGGCGCTGGCCGAGGCGGCGCGGCCGAAAGGACGTGCCGGGCGTCTTGGAGGAGAGGAATTCGCCATTGCCGTGCCGGGCATTACGGCCGAAGAGGTCGTGCTCTACGCGGAGCGCCTGCGCATCAGTGTGCAGCGCCTTGCCATGGCTCATCACTACAGCACTGCAGCCAGCGTGGTAACCGTCAGTATCGGCGTGGCGCTGGGCCGGATACCCGCTGGCAATACCGCTGCACTATTCGAGGTCGCTGATGCGGCGCTTTATCAGGCCAAGGCCGCCGGGCGCAATCGTGTAGTGATCCATGACCTGATACAGCCAGTGGCTGACGCCTCCTGGAGGTGCTTTTCTGCTGGAGCGCCATGATCGGTTTCATTGCTTTCCCTGACAGCGCCGAACAACTGCACCAGGCTTGGGAATAGTGTTTTTTATCCATGGAGAGATCAGGAGGTCACATGGCACAGGGAAAGGTGCGCTACGCCGTGCTCGGCGGTGGGGAAATCTCGCAGGGCGCGTTCATGCCGGGTATCGCGGCCAGCGACAACTCGGAAATGACCGCGCTGGTCACCGGTGATCCGAAAAAGGCCGAGGTGCTGGGCAAGCGCTACAACCTGAAGGTCTACGGCTATGAGGACTACGAGACGCTTTTGAACTCCGGCGAGATCGACGCCGTCTATGTCGCCACGCCCAATTTTCGTCATCGCCAGGACACCGTGCCGGCGCTGGAAGCGGGCATTCATGTGCTGCTGGAAAAGCCGATGGCGACCAGCGTTGAGGATTGCCAGGCGATGATCGAGGCCGCCGGGCGCGGCAATGCAAAGCTGATGGTCGCCTACCGGCTGCATCATGAGCCGGGCACACTGGAGATGATCCAGCACATGCGCGAAGGCACCATCGGCGCACCGCGCACGTTCTCCTCCCAGCTGACTCAGGATCTCAACCCGAAAAACCATCGCGCCCTGCACGGCTACTGGGCCGGCCCCGTACCCGACATGGGCACCTATCCGATCAACGCGGTGCGACATCTCTTCGGTGCCGAGCCGGTCGAGGTCAGCGCAATGAGCGACAACACGCCGGGGCGCGACTACACCTGCGATGACAGCGTGACCGTCAGCCTGCGCTTTCCCGAAGGGCAGCTGGCCCAGTTTTATGTCAGCTACGCCACCAGTGGTCATAACCATCTGTCAGTAGTGGGCGAGCGCGGTGCGCTGTTCTCACGCCCCAGCTACATGTTCGGGCCAGGCGTGTCGATCGACTATGACCTGAGTGTCGACGGCGAGACCACGGTCCATTCGCCGGGCCCGGTCGAGCAGTTCGGCGGACAGACCGACTATTTCTCCCACTGCATTCTCAATGACATCGACCCCGAAGCCGACGGTACGGAAGGGCTGCGTGATGTGCGCATTCTGGAAGCCATCGAGCAGGCGCTTAAAACCGGTCAGCCGCAGTCGATCGAACCGCTTGAGTATCGCGAGCGCATTCAATCGGACCAGGTGCGCCGCCTGACGCCGGTCGAGCCTCCGGAAGTGATCAGCGTCGAGACCATCAGCGGTGACTGAGTCATCCTGACCGCGCACGTGATGTAAAAGGGCCGCCCAACAGGGGCGGCCTTTTTGTGTCGGTAGTCGGTCGGTTTTGTATCGGAGGTCGGTCTGGCAGGGACATCCAGCGACTCAGTGGGACAGCCTGAACATGGGTTTGGCGCTACGGACGCCGTCGAAGCACTCAAGGGCCTGCTGCCACTGGTTCAGGGCAAACTCTTCGACCGGCGGCATATCAATGTCGCGCAGCAGCGCCCAGAGCGTCGTAAAGGTGTCATGCCACTCCTGTAGTGCCAGACCGATCAGATGATCGCGCAAATGAAAGCGCCGAATGCGCGGGCCCATCAGCGCCGGGCTGATCGGGGCGCCGGACAGCAGTCCATAGGCGATCAGCAGCCCATCTCCCGGCAGATAGGCAAGGATATGGTCGGCCAGCGCGCCGCCGGTGGCATCAAAGACGCGTTCGGCGCGTCCGGCAGCAGCGGCGATGGCCTCATGCTCATGCTGTCCCAGCAGGGTGATGCCCATGTCCGACAGCGTCTGATGCTGCTCGGGGTGACGACAGATGCCGGTGACCGACCGCGCCCCACAGTACAGCGCCCACTGTCCCAGCAGCTGAGCGCAGCCGGAGCCTGCTGCCGTCAGCAGCACATGACAGCCTGCGACCGGCCAGCGGTTGAGCATGGTCAGGGCTGCCATGGGATTGATCCAGGCCCGCGCCGCGACCTCATCGGGAATGTCATCGGGAACAGGAATGGCCAGACGCGGATCACAGTCGATTCGGGTCGCCCAGGTGCCGGGCCCCCGCAGTGGCAACACCCGCTGCCCCAGAAGCTGCTGCCAGGGCCCGTGTGCCTGGGTCACCACGCCCACACCCTCGTGACCGGCCACCAGCGGCGGGGTCAGACGGTGGCGGTAGGCGCCGGTAATTGGAATCAGATCCGAGGGATTGATTGGCGCACAGCGCATGTCGACCCGCATGAGCTCCAGGGGCAGTTCGCCTGTCGGCATTGGCTCCAGATTGAGCACTGACAGCGGCGAGCCAAAGCGGTGATAGCGCAGGGCAGGCGCCGCCATGGCGCTCAGGCAATGGGCAGCCGGGCGGGTAGTGGCATGGGCAGTGGCGACATTCATGTCAGTCAATCCTCCTGTTGCATTGTTCTATGGTAGTGAGGGCCGATCCAGGGACCACGACGCAGGATGTGGCGCAGTGCCCGGCACAGGGTGTCTTCAGGCTGAAAAGGAGGGCAGGGAGCGATGCCGGTGCCAAACGTCGCTGGCCCACAGGTCAGCGACACAGGCGACGTCCATCGGGGAGCCGGACAGTCTTTCGCCGGCCGCATGACCAGATGTGAGAACGGCAGGCATCCCGGACTCCTTTTCGAATACTGTTTAAATATACAGCTATTTCGACAGGAACCCAAGATATCCGGCGTGTTCAGTGCAGCGCGTTACGCCGTCTGGCGCAGCGCCGATCAAGGTCAGTTATCAGTTATAAGCGGGGACAGGCGTTGGCGGCCTCGACAGGATCGAAATTGCGTCGTCAGGGCTCTTTAAAGCAAACACACCCTGTGATAAATCTGCGCCGATACTCTGGCCGGGTCCGTCACCATGGCTTGGGGGGATCAATGCCTTCGGTGCTTGAATGCGGGCGTAAAGCAACCTCATTTCGAAATACCGCTGGCGGGTAGTCGCAACATCCATCAAAAGGATAACACCATGCGTCGTACACTATTGCTGTCAGCCCTGTTGCCCCTGTTATTGCCTGGTATGCCTGTTCACGCCCAACAGGCATTGGAAACGGACAGCGAATACCTTCAACACCGCGCGGCTTCATTGAATGAACGAATAGATGTCGCTGCAAAGGAACACAGCCTGTCCAGAAAACAGGCAGACGAGCTGCATCTTTCGGTAGAGCAGGTGCAGACGCTTGCAGGGAATTTACAGGCCCGTAACGGAACGATCAGTCGACAGGATGCTGACGAGATGAACCAAAGGCTTACTGACGTCGAAAGGACACTGACCCACCAGCCATGATGGACAAGGAAACGCCGTCACGCCGAGCAGTCGGTGCGGACAGTCACATTGTCGCGTCATCTCCTGACAGGACCGTGCCGATTGACTGTGCTGGTCGAGCATTTTGACAGCCTGATCCTTCCCTGCATCGACCCTCCCCAGGGCAGGCTCTCGCGGGTCTGCAAGGGCAGCTGCTCATTTCCGGGTCGCCCATCCCTCCAGGCCATTGGCTCCATGCGCTGCAGGCCAAAGCAGCGCATGGAGCAGTGGTGCATCATCGGGCCTGGCATCAATCAGCAGACGCAGTAGCTCGCAGATCCTTCAGCAACGCCTCGAGCCGCGCCTCGGTGAAGCCCGAAAAGGAGATCATGGCGCGCAGTGGCAGGTAGTGGCCCATAGCGTCCATCAGGTCGTCACCGCCGCCCCTGCCCATCAGGTCGTTGAGCATGGGCAGTTCCTCGGCGATGTCGGCAAGGTGCTCGCGCAGGATACGAACGGCGCCGTCATGAGCCTTGAGATCGCCCAGCAGGGTGTTGCGATCGATTGCCGGCAGCGGCGTCTTGTCACCGCGCACCTCAAGACACTGTGTCAGGCGAATATCACGCGAGGAGGCCCCCACGCGAATCTCGAAGCTGCCGGTGGGCAGGCGCCAGTCGGCGCGCTCGGCGTCATACCAGCAGAAATCACGTCGCGACAGCGTCATCTCGACCCGTTCGGTCGCGCCAGGGGCCAGCGTCACCCGGTCAAAGCCGCGCAGGGCCTGCGCCGCCACTGGCACGGTCTGCGTTTGATCGCTCAGGTAGAGCTGGACGATCTCGCTGGCCTCGCGCTCGCCGCTGTTGGTGATATCGAGACTCACCGTGAGCTGGTCATCGCCATTGAACGTGTCGGCGGAGAGCGTCAGGTTGGCGTAGTCAAAGTGGCTGTAGCTCAGGCCGTGACCGAAGGGGAAAAGCGGTGCGACATCATGGGTGTCATGGTAGCGATAGCCTACGAAGATGCCCTCGCCGTAGCGCACTACGTCCCCTTCGCCCGGGAAGTTGAGATGGACCGGGTTGTCCTCCAGCCGCTGCGGAAAGGTTTCGGCCAGCTTGCCGCCGGGGGAGACTTCGCCGTAGAGCAGATCGGCCACGGCGGCGCCGACGGCCTGACCGCCCAGATAACCCTCAAGAATGGCGCTGACGCGCCCGGCCCAGGGCATCACGATCGGCGCACCGTTGGCCAGTACCACCACGGTGTTGGGCTGCGCGGCGGTGACCGCCTCGATCAGGGCGAGCTGGTTGGCCGGCAGATCCAGATGGGTGCGGTCATAGCCTTCCGACTCGTGGCGGTCGGGTAGCCCCAGGCAGAGCACGGCAACGTCGGCGTGGCTTGCGGCGGTCGCTGCGTCCTGCTCGAGCTGCTGATCGGGCGCATCGCGGTCGATCTCGAAGCCTTTTGTATAGTCAAAGCTCGCGCCTCGCGTTTCGAGTGCCTCGAGCAGCGGTTCGACGCGGGTGGCATTGACATGCGAGCTGCCGCCGCCCTGATAGCGCGGGCGCTCGGCAAATTCCCCGATCACCGCCACGCGTTGCTCGTTGGCCAGCGGCAGGGTGCCATCGTTTTGCAGCAGTACCATGCTTTCGCGGGCAATGCGCCGGGCGAGCTGGTGATGGGCCTCGGCGTCGAAGCCGGCGTCTTCCAGACGAGCGTCCACCGCCCTGAAAAAGACTGTCAGCAGACGCGCCACGGCCTGATCCAGCACGGCCTCATCCAGCTGACCCTCGCGCACGGCGGCCACGATCTGAGCATCGCGCTCACCGCCGGAGGCCGGCATCTCGAGTTCCATACCGGCGACAAGGCCCGGCACGCGCTCGTTGACCGCGGCCCAGTCGGAGACCACAAAGCCTTCAAAGCCCCACTCATCGCGCAGAATATCGGTCAGAAGCCGGCGGTGTTCGCTGCAGTATTCGCCGTTGACCCGGTTGTAGGCACACATCACCGTCCAGGGCTGGGCTTCCTTCACCGCATGCTCAAAGCTTGCCAGATAGATTTCACGCAGCGTGCGCTCATCAATGCGGGCATCCACCGACATGCGGCGATGCTCCTGATTGTTGGCGGCAAAGTGCTTGAGCGAGCTGCCCACGCCGCGCGACTGGGTGCCGCGAATATGGGCCGCCGCCAGATGCGAGGAGAGCAGCGGGTCTTCGGAAAAGTATTCAAAGTTGCGTCCGCACAGCGGTGAGCGCTTGATATTCGCCCCCGGGCCGAGCACCACGTGCAGCCCCTCGGCCTGGGCCTCATCACCCAGCGCGGCGCCGAGCTGCTCGAGCAGATCCACACTCCAGGAGCTGGCAAGTCCTGCCGCGGTGGGAAAGCAGGTGGCCGGTTTGCTCTCGTTGACGCCCAGATGATCCTGCTCCTCGCCCTGGGCGCGCAGTCCGTGCGGGCCGTCGGAAAGGTTGATGGCTGGAATGCCGAGGCGTTCAACGCCCTTGGTGCGCCAGAAATTATCGCCCGAACACAGGCCGGCCTTCTCTTCCAGCGTCATCTGTTCGATGAGGGTTGTCACGTTGCGCATGCGCTTGCTTCCTTGTCGATTGATGGAGGGTCGGGGTCCGGTTCATGCCGCCGTGGGCTTGGCGGTACGGATGTCGGCCATGCGGCGATCGCCCAGTGGATAGATCAGCATCAGGATGGCAACCCCCACAGCACCCACGGCCGGCAGTACGCTCATCATGGATTTGATCAACACCAGTACGGTGTCGCTCTGCTCGGTATTGGGGGTGTAGCCGTAGGTGGTGAACAGCACGCCGGTGACCAGTCCGCCGATGCTCATGCCGAACTTCTGGCTGAAGGTGACGGCGCTGGTCGTGGTACTGGTCGCACGCCGCCCGCTCTTGTATTCCACGTAGTCGGCGATATCGCCCACCATGGCCCACATTGTGGGTGCGATGATGCCGTTGATGAACTTGGCGGCCATGAAGGCGGCAAAGTAGAAGGGCATGCCCATGTCGGCGGCCACGAAAAAGCTGGCCAGCGCGAGGGCGTAGGCCAGATTGGCGCCGATCATGACGCGGCGCTTGCAGAAGCGGCGCATGATCAGCTGATTGAAGATCACGCCCACCACCATGCTGGCGTAGCCCATCGCCAGAAAGAGCGACACCGAGGACTCCTGATCGGCGTAGTACTTGAAGAAATAGATGGCCGCCGAATCCGGCATCAGCATCAGGGTAAAGATCAGGATGCTGGTGGCGAACATGATCCAGAACGGACGCGCACGGGCGATGTGCGCGAAACTTTTGAGCGGATTGCTGGCGCTTTCGCCTTCTACATGGCGCTCACGCACACCCCGAAAGGTGAGCAGAAACACGAGGAAGGTGATCACGCCATACAGCGTATAGGTCAGGGAAAAGCCGCGCTGCTCATCGCCATTGCCCAGAAACTCGACCAGCGGCAGGGTGGCATAGCTGATCAGTACGAAGGCGATGTAGGAAAGAAACATTCGGGCGTTGGTCAGCTGGCGTCGCTCGTCGTTATCGGTGGTCATCGATACCGGCAGTGCCGAGTAGGGGATGTTGACCAGCGTGTAAAGCCCCATCAGGGCAATATAGGTTGCAAAGGCATAGATGATGCGTCCGGTCTCACTCAGTGCAGGCGTCGTGAAGGTCAGCGCCAGCATTGCCCCCAGGGGCAGCGAGAAAAAGAGCAGGTAGGGGCGCAGGCGACCAAAGCGGGTGCGGGTGCGATCGGCCAGCAGGCCCACGGCCGGGTCAGTGAAGGCGTCCCAGAGTCGGGTGACCAGAAACAGCGTGCCAACCACGGCCGGGCTGATATCAAACACATCGGTATAGAAATACATCAGATACAGCGACAGCGATGCCCACGTAAAGGCACTGGCAAAATCACCCAGTCCGTAACTCAGTTTTTCCTGTGTACCCAGCATTGATACGCCCTCATCGGTCCACCCGGATTGTCATGAAACCGGTTTCATGATGGCGTGAGGGTAGGCTTTCCAACCATGCGACATTGGGCCCATATATGTCGGAATACTACAGCGTATACACCATGAAGCAGACTTGCCGCGCGTGTGGGCTTCTGGTCAAGTAGGGCCGAATCAACGAGGAGTATCGATGGCCACCATTCGTGAGGTCGCCGCCCATGCCGGCGTTTCGCCCGCCACCGTATCGCGTGTCATGAAAGGCGAGGTGCGGGTCAACCAGAAGACCCGCGAACGCGTCGAGGCGGCCATCGCGGCGCTGCACTACGCCCCCAACGTGTTTGCCCGCTCGCTGGCGTCCAACCGGTTGGGCGGCGTGGGGCTGGTCATTTCCCATCTGGCCGGGCCGTTCATGGGGCGGGTCATGATGACGCTGGAGGCGGCGCTGCGCCGGGCCAATGTTTCCCTGCTGGTGGCCAGCGGCGGCGGCGAGGCCGAACGCGAGCAGGAGGCAGTGGACTTTCTGCTGGGGCGGCGCTGCGATGGATTGATCGTGCATGCCGATGCGCTGGAAGATGCCACGCTGGCGGCGCTGGCGACCACCACGCCGATGGTGGTCTTCAATCGGCTGGTGCCGGATATCGCCGCGCACTGTATCCATCTGGACAACGAGTGCGGCGGCTACCTGGCCACACGTCATCTGCTGGATCAGGGGCATCGCCACATTGCCTGCCTGACCGGACCGCTGCGCCAGCAGGACGCCGCCGGACGGCTGGCCGGCTATCGCCGGGCCCTGCGCGAGCAAGGGATCGAGGCAGATGAGCATGCCATCATCGAGGGTGATTTCACCGAGCGCAGCGGTGAGCAGGGCATGGCCACCCTGCTGGCTCGCGGGACGACGGTCACGGCTGTGGTGACCGGCAACGATGACATGGCCCTAGGCGTCATGACAGCATTGCGCGCCCGGAATTGGCAGGTGCCGCAGCAGATCTCGTTGATCGGCTATGACGATGAGGCCTGTGCGCGCCATGTCGTGCCGGCCCTGACGACCATTCATGCGCCACTGGAAGAGATGGCCGAGGCTGCGGCGCATCGCCTGCTGGCCCTGATCGAGGGGGCCTCGCCGGCACCCTCGAGTCCCTTCGTGCCAACGCTGATCGAGCGTGGCACGGTCGCCCCGCCTATGGCCTGATGACTACTGCTTCGGGGCTCTGAGCGGTACGTCATCCTCAGCTGTGACTACAGGGGCCTTTTTGAGTCGTCTCACGTTGATGATGGCAATGCCGCCGACCACCAGCGCCCCGCCGATGAGCTTGTTGAGCGCCATGCTCTCGCCCAGCATCAAAACGCCCAGCAGGACCACTACTGCCGGCGTCAGAAGCGACAACGGGATGAGACGCGCCACCGAATGGCGTCGCAGCAGGGTGTTCCAGAGGCCATAGGCGATAATCGATGACATGACGGCGCTGTAGATGACCGCGCCCCAGCCTCGCCAGCCGGCCTCCATCATGGCTGTCCACTGATGCTGTTCAAACAGGAGCGAGCCTGTCCCGACCAGTGGAATGGCAAACATCGACAGCCAGCCGGCCATGGTCAACGGCTCGATCTCCGGCCCTGTCTTGACCAGCAGGTTGGTGATCGCCCAGCCCAGTGCGCTCAACAGCAAAAGCGTCAGCGCCAGCGGGCCCGGTAGCGTGGGACCGCCGGCCAGCACCATCACGCCGGAAAAGGAGACCAGCATGCCGATGGCCGGCTTCAGCCGCAGGCGCTCTTTCAAAAAGATGGCGGCCAGAATGGTGGCAAAGGGCGTGCCCAGCTGGACCAGCAGCGCCCCGGTACCGGCTTCGGCGTAGTTGAGCCCGATGAACAGAAAGCCGAAATGCATCAGCCCGAAGCTGGCGGCCAGCTTGAGCACCAGCGGCAGCTGCGCGCGCGTGATCCGCGTGAACGGCACGATCAGCATCGCCACCAGCGCAAAGCGCAGGGTGGTCATCAAAAGCGGCGGCATCTCGACCAGGCCCAGCTTGATCATGATGTTGTTGAACGCCCAGATCAGGATGACGGCCAGGACCAGATAAAAATCGCGAAGTGGCACGGTGGCTCCTGTCAGTGTCGGGAAGACGTCAGGCGTCAGGGGGTATCGACCCCCGGGCAGCGATTGCCGGTCACTGGTGACGCAGCCTTTTGAAGGGTCATGACATTCTAGCAACTCATGACCGCCACGGGCGGCAACACCTGATAGGCAAGCCGGAAATTGGCCAGCGCCACGACAGGCTTCAGCATCCCCTGATACTGCCGGTTGAAAGGTAGGCGCGCCCGCAGGAAAGGCCCGGATCACGGCGACACATCAAAAGGCATGGACGCCGCCTGACGGTGCGATAAGCTTGGCGATCAAACCCCAGACAATCGCAGGAGAAAACCGGGATGCGTCAGTGGCAGGTATGGGCAGGAATTGTGTTAATGATGGGACTGGCCGGCTGTGAAAGCATCCAGAGGGTGGCGGACAACTTCCCCGGCATGTCCAGCGAGGGCACGGTGGGCAGTACGCCGGCCGACAATACCGTCAAGCGCCAGGTGCCCTTCCCGGCCGAGACCTATGCTGCGCTCCCGAAAACCGGCACGGCCACCATCAAGGGGCGGCTGGCCTACAAGCTGACCTCGGGACAGACCGCCTATGGTGATCACGAGAAGGTCTCGATCGCACCGGCCACCGAGTACTCGGCGGAAGCCGCCGACAAGGCACTGGCCGGGCAGCGCGTCGAGCCTGCCGACCCGCGTGCCCAGGCCTATACCCACATGGTCACCACCGACGGCAACGGCTATTTCACCGCCACCGGCATTCCGGCCGGCACCTTCTATGTCGCCGGCACCGTGGCCCTGCCGGAGGGCCGGGGTCGCAGTCCGTTCATCCTCAAGCAGGTGCGGGTGAAGGAGGGCGGCTCGGTCAACGTGGATCTGAGTCGCTAGATACCTCCAGTCGGCATAAAAAAACCGGCGCCCGAAGGCGCCGGTTTTCATGCAGGCCTGTCATCGCTGACAGTTAAACCCTATTGCATCAGCTCTTTTGAGAGAGCGTGGCAAGTGCGTCGTTAAGGATTTTGCTCGGACGCATGGCCTGACCGGCCAGTTCGATATCCGGGTGGTAGTAACCCTTGATCTCGACGGCCTTGCCCTGCACGCCGTTGAGCTCATCGACAATCGCCTGCTCGTTGTTTTTGAGCGTCTCGTAAAGCTCACCAAAGAGCTTCTGGAGTTCGGCGTCGTCACTTTGCTCGGCCAGCGCCTGGGCCCAGTAGAGCGCCAGATAGAAGTGGCTGCCGCGGTTATCCAGCTCACCGGTCTTGCGCTTGGGCGACTTGTCGCTGTCGAGGAACTCGCCGTTGGCGCGATCGAGTGCGTTGGCCAGCACGATGGCGCGCTGGTTATCAAACGTCTTGCCCAGGTGCTCGAGCGAGGCGGCAAGTGCCAGGAATTCACCCAGCGAATCCCAGCGCAGGTGGTTTTCTTCCACCAGCTGCTGCACGTGCTTGGGCGCGGAGCCGCCAGCACCGGTCTCGAACAGGCCACCGCCGTTCATCAGCGGCACGATCGAGAGCATCTTGGCGCTGGTGCCCAGCTCCATGATCGGGAACAGGTCGGTGAGATAATCGCGCAGCACGTTGCCGGTAACGGAGATGGTGTCTTCGCCACGGCGCGTGCGCTCCAGCGTAAAGGCCATCGCATCGACCGGTGCCATGATCTGGATGTCCAGGCCGCTGGTGTCATGATCCTTCAGGTACTGCTCGACCTTCTTGATCATCTGCGCGTCGTGGGCACGCGCGCTGTCGAGCCAGAAGATCGCCGGGGTCTGGCTGTCGCGGGCACGGGTCACGGCGAGCTTCACCCAGTCCTGAATCGGCGCGTCCTTGGTCTGGCACATGCGCCAGATGTCTTCACGCTCCACATTGTGCTCGAACAGCACGTTGCCGCTCTCGTCAGTGACGCGAACGGTGCCGTCGGCCGGGATCTGGAAGGTCTTGTCGTGAGAGCCGTACTCTTCGGCCTTCTGCGCCATCAGGCCCACGTTGGGCACGCTGCCCATGGTGGTCGGATCAAAGGCGCCATTTTTCTGGCAGTCCTCGATGGTGGCCTGATAGATGCCGGCATAGCAGCGATCCGGGATCACGGCCTTGGCATCGTGGCGGTCGTCGTCGGCGCCCCACATCTTGCCGGAGTCGCGAATCATCGCCGGCATGGAAGCATCGATGATGACGTCACTGGGCACGTGCAGGTTGGTAATGCCCTTACTGGAATCGACCATGGCCAGCGACGGACGCGCCTTGTAGAGCGCCTCGATGTCGGATTTGATCTCGTCCTGCTGGTCAGCCGGCAGCGAGGAGATGGCGGAGTACAGATCGCCCACGCCGCTGTTGGGGCTGAAGCCGGCATTTTTAAGCGCATCGGCATGCTTTTCCAGCACGTCGCGGTAAAACTCATCGACCACGATGCCGAACATGATCGGGTCGGAGACCTTCATCATGGTGGCCTTCAGGTGCAGCGAGAACAGCACGCCCTGCTGTTTGGCGTCCTCGATCTGTTCGCGGATAAAGGCGCGCAGGCCGCGAGCGCTCATGCTGGCGCCGTCGATCACTTCACCCTCGGTGACCGCGACCTTTTCCTTGAGCACGGTGGTGGTGCCATCGTTCTGGACCAGCTCGATCTTCAGGTTGCCGGCCTTGTCGACCACGGCGGATTTTTCGCTGCCGTAGAAGTCGCCTTCGCTCATGTGAGCAACGTGAGACTTCGAGCTCGAGGACCACTCACCCATGCGGTGCGGGTACTTCTTCGCGTAGTTCTTGACCGACTTCGGCGCGCGACGATCGGAGTTGCCTTCGCGCAGGACCGGGTTGACCGCACTGCCCTTGACGCGGTCATAGCGGGCACGAATGTCCTTTTCCTCATCGCTTGACGGCGATTCGGGGTAGTCGGGGATCTTGTAGCCCTGACCCTGCAGCTCCTTCACAGCGGCCTTGAGCTGTGGCACCGAGGCGCTGATGTTGGGCAGCTTGATGATGTTGGCTTCCGGCGTTTTGGCCAGATCGCCCAGTTCGGCCAGATGATCCCCTATCTTCTGGTCGTTACTGAGGTAGTCGGGAAACTGCGCCAGAATACGGCCGGCAAGCGAAATATCGCGGGTTTCAACGATGATGCCGGCAGAATCGGTAAAGGCATCAATAATGGGGAGCAGCGAATGGGTGGCCAGCGCAGGTGCTTCATCGGTGAGGGTGTAGATGATTTTTGGCGTGTTGGACATCCTGGTATAAACCTCTCTTGTCACTGCGATTGCATGATGGATACATGGCGGTTGCATGAAGCTGGAGCGGTACGCAGTGGACGTGCAAGGGCAGTCTATCGTCTGTCTTCGCACCCACTCGCCCGACGATGAGTCTTGCCTGCGAAGCGCCCGGGGCCCATGCGGCTGATGCACACGCACGGGTCGGCGATCCGACCTCGGCGAGTATAACAGCGGACCCAGCCGGGTGCATGACCGGACCCCGGGGCAGCGGTGCCCAAAAAGTAATCCATGTTATATAAATGTTTGATACAAAAGAAGTTGTTCTCAGCGCTTGGATAATCGATCAGCCCATCTATGCTGAGGGAGTACTCATTATTGCAGGAGGCAACATGAAAGCGACATGGATAGCACCCTTCGTTCTGGCACTGGCCACCACGCCGGCACTGGCCGGCGAGCAGGCAGGTTCTACAGGACAGGTCAGCAACAGTACCAGCACGTCTTCCCAGCAGGGTGTCGGTGGCTCGGGCCAGACTACCCAGCAGGGTGGCGGCAATACCGACACGACCCATGAAGGCGGCGATACCGGTACCACCGGCACCAGTGGCATTGACAATACCAGCGATAGTCAGAGCGGGCAGGAACAAAGCGTGCCCGGCAGTGCCAGCGACGCCGGCAATGCTGGTACCAGCTCAGGTCAGGGCAGCCAGTCCGGCAGCATGACCGACAAAATGAAGCAGAAGGGCGGCGAGAAAGCCAAGACCGAGATCGACAACCGCACGGGTACCGGCAGCACCAGCACCCCGCAGTAAAACTCTCTGCCCGGAATCTTGCTGATCGCGCCTGACCACGGCGCCTATAGTGCCTCTGCTTTACGGCAGGGGCACTTTTTTGTCTCAAGGCTTGTGAAGACAACAGATCGGGCGCTGAACGCTTGTGCCGAACTGTCGCCCTGATTGATGATCAGGCCAGCCCCGCACATGGCTCATGCAATGAATGACAGGGGTGCCCATGGCTCGCAGCCTGCAGGATCGAAAACAGCGTCTCGGTAAGCGGCTTGTCGGACTGATGGATCACCCGAGCGCCGTCTGGCTGCTGTTCGTTGCCTCGGTACTGGAAACCCTAATTGTCCCGATTCCCATCGAAACCGTGCTGATCCCCTGGATGGTGCTGCGCCCCGAGCGTCGCTGGTGGCTGGCCTTGATCGCACTGGCAGGCAATCTGATGGCGGGGGCCATTGGTTACGGGCTGGGTGCCTGGGCGATGGGACATTTCGGCGACCAGTTGATCTCATTGTTCGGTGGCCAGCAGGCCTTCAACGACTTCGATCAGCGCTTCAGCGACAACGGCTTTCTGGCCGTGCTCTCGATCGGCGTGATTCCCATTCCGTTTCAGATTGCCATGCTGGTGGCCGGTAGCACCGGTTACTCCTTTTTACTGTTCATGCTGGCTGCCATGCTGGCACGCGGTGCCCGCTACTTTGGACTGGCCCTGCTGGTGCATTTTTTCGGCGACAGGGCGCGCAGGCTCTGGCAGCGCAATGAGCGCACCATGCTGGTGTTGTTGGTCGTCGCCGTCGTTGGTTATCTGATCTACAAGGGCATCACTCTGATCGGTGGCAGTGGCTCGGCGTGAGCCACTGCCCCGAACTCTGCGTTACCAGTTCATGTTCCAGCCCAGCGAGAAGGTGCGCCCGCGACCCTGAAACTCGTAGAGTTCCTCGGGGCCATAGACAGGGGCATAGAAGATCGCTGCGCGCTGGCCCCATACGGTGGCGTACTTTTTGTCCAGCAGGTTGTCGATGCCGGCCGTAAAGGTGCCGTAGCCATCGGTGCGCTGGCGGGCGATCAGATCAAACGTCGTGACGCCGTCGATCTCGTTGTCGCTTGAGGCACCAAGCTCTGAAGCATCGTCAGACAGATCAAAGGCGTGATTGCCCTGCAGGCGCAGCGAGCGATCGCTGTCAGCCCACTCCACAAAGGCCGTCGCGCTGGACAGCGAGGCGTAGCGGGCATCGCGCCGGTGCCAGTCACCGTCGTCCCCGAGCTGTTCGGAGCGGGTCAGATGCGCGGTGCCACCCACTTCCCAGTGATCGCCGATATAGCGTGAGGTGGCGGCCTCAAGGCCGTAGTCGCGACGCTTGTCATCAATGATGCTGGTGCCCAGCTGGCGGTCGTTGTCCAGCGCCCGGTCCGACCAGGCGTAATAGAGCGCGACCTGACTGTTCCACGTGCGGCTGCGATAGCCCCAGCCCAGCTCGACCTGATCGGTCTTGATGCCCTCTACGGCGTTGTCGCCGATATCGAACTGCGCGTTGTTATACACCGCGCCGATGTTGGGCAGCTCAAATCCCTGGCTGTAGTTCGACCAGAAACGATGGCCGCTGTCGTACTCCTGTACCACGCCCAGGTTATAGAGGGTGTTGCTGTAGCTGTTGCGCCCGCCGCTGTTGCCGTCGGGCGTGTCGTTATTGAAGGCATCGACATCCACCTCGGCGTGTTCCTGGCGTACGCCACCCTGGACCTTCAGCCGCTCGGTGGCCTGCCATTCGAGCTGGGCATAGCCGGCGATGCCATCGACCGAATAGCCCGGGTAGCGCGGCCCGGTGCGGTCGGTGGCCAGACGCAGACCGCCGGTGGCATCGGCAGTGTCGCGTTCAAAAAACGCCTGATCGGAGTTGAAGCGCTCGTGGTAGTAGTCAAGGCCATAGGTCAGCTCGAGATCATCGCGCAGCGCCGCCACGAACAGCGCCCGCGCCCCGCCCAGGTCGGTGCGCTGCTCGGAGGCGCGAAACTCGACAGCGGTGTTGTCATCCACGTAGTAGGGGAAGGGCGAGAAGGTGCTGTCCTCCTCGCGATAATACGCCTGAAAATAGAAGTCCTGCCCCAGCAGGTCAGCGTGGTGGTAGTTGGCGTTATAGAGCTTGCGCCGGGTGCGCGGGTCACGATCGGCATCGTAATGGCCGCGAATGTCGGCGTTGTCCAGGCTGCCCTCGGCCAGTTCCGGGAAGCGTACGCCACGATCGCCTTCAAAGCCCGAGTCATAGTGCTGGGCCAGCAGCGACAGGCTCTGATCCTCGGCCAGGTCGATATCCACCCGGCCCAGGATATCCACGGCGCGGTTGTCCTGCAGATCGGTCTGGGCCAGATCCGGAAATATCTCCCGGTTGTCGCCGTCGTAAAAGCGACCGTTCTCTTCATAGGCTACGCTCAGCCGACCGCGCACGCGCTCGCTGCCACCCGAGACTGACTGGGCCACGCGCCGGTCGAAGTCGCGATGGTTGTTGAGCCCGGAAGTAACGCCCACCCGCGTTTCAAAATGCGGCCCGCCCGCCTCGGGCGTTTTGGTCACGATATTGATGGTGCCGCCGGTGGCGTTGCCGCCGTAGAGACTGTTGGCGCCGGAGAGCACCTCGACGCGCTCGATATTGAACAGATCGATCGAGTCGAACTGGCGTGACAGTCCCCGGGAGCTGGTCATCGACACGCCATCGATCAGGATCTGAGGGCTGCGCCCGCGCAGGTTCTGGCCATACTCGGTGCGCCCTTCCGGCGCGAAGTCGAGTCCCGGAATCAGCTTGCCCAGCATGGTCTTGATATCCTCACCGGCCTGGGCCCGGCTTTCGATCTGCTCGCGATCGATGAGCCAGACGGCGCCGGGAATCTGGTCGGGCGAGGCCGGAGAACGCGATCCGACCACCACCATCTCCTCCTGCGATTCGAGGGTGTCGCTGAACGAGTCTGCCGTGGTCGTGATGGTCGTGATGGTCGTGATGGTCGTGGATGCCGGTGACGACGGCGCCTCGGCCACGGCCGTGAGCGGTGCCAGCAGCAGGGCGGTCGACATCATGACCGTCAGCGGTGCGACGGCATGGTTTCGATAGGACATGTGGGTTCCCGGAGTCTCGTTGTTATGTGATTTCTTGAGAATGCTTATTGTTCACGATGAGACGCTACCCAGGGGCGAAGCGGTCGACAACCCGACAAGGGATGATGACTGAGCAGGCTTCAGTTTGACCCTGGCGTGGCGGAGGCGCCTGCCTTTGTAGAAAAGATGTCACGTAAAAAAGCCACCCCGGTGGGTGGCTTTTGATACCAACAGTACCGGCCAATGCTGCGTTAACCGATATCGCTGCGGGCCAGTACCACCAGTCGGTTGGGCAGTTCGTTGCGCTCGTGTGTGGCGGGCACATGGGTTTTCAATAGCGTCCCGCAGGCCTCGACGCAGTCGAGAAAGCCCTGCTGGGTCTGTCCCGCGCGCACCTTTTGGGTGAAATCGTTGACGATATCGGTCCACACCGTGTTGTCCAGCCGGCGTGAAATACCCTCATCCACCAGAATCTCGACGTAGCGCTCGGCTTCCGATACGAAGATCAATACTCCGGTGGCATCCTGCGTATGGTGCAGGTTCTGCTCGAGAAACTGTCGCCGGGCGAGATTGGATGCGCGCCAGAAGCGCACATGACGTGGAATCAGCCGCGTGGTGATACCGGGCAGCCGAAAGATCACCGCCAGTGCCACAAACATGACCCATTGCACCAGCAGCATGATCCAAGGGCCGGTGCCGAACACATCAAGGCCGAGCCAGCCCGCCAATACGGCCAGCGCCCCGGGCACGATCAGGGCGGCAAGCCCTGCCCAGAGCAGCGGGATGTAGGCGTAATCATCGGCCTGTGCGGCCAGCACCGTCACAATCTCGGCATCGGTATCGCGCTCGACGCGTGCTATCGCGTCACCGACCTCACGCTGTTCGCTCTCTTTCAGTAATGACATACCGCGTTATCCCTTTAGAGTCGTTACCAGCCGCCGGAAGCACCACCGCCGCCAAAGCCGCCGCCGCCACCGCTGAAACCACCACCGCCGCCGAGACCGCCACCCGAGCGGCCACCGCCGCCGAGCATGCCGCCCAGCAGCATGCCACCCAGCAGGCCGCCTCTACCGCGACCGCCGCCGCGCACGATCATCATGACGATGAACATTAAAATCGTCAGCCAGATGCCGGCGCCGCCCAGCTCATTGGATTCGCGTTCGGGACGCTGCCTGGACGTCTGCGCCAGCGGGTCGCCACCGAGCACCTGGATCATGGCCTGGCTGCCTTCAACAATCCCGCGGGCGTAATCCCCCTCACCAAAGGCCGGCGTGATCACCTGATTGATGATCATTGAGGACTGCGCATCGGTCAGGCGCCCTTCAAGGCCATAACCGACCTCGATACGCACCTGGCGCTCCTCAAGGGCCACGATCAAAAGTGCCCCGTTGTCCTCGCCCTCCTGACCGATGCCCCATTCGCGACCGAGCTGATAGCCATATTGCTCGATGGTCTCTCCGCCCAGATCGGGCAGGGTGACGACCACTACCTGTTCGCCGGTGGCCTCTTCGTGGGCGGCCAGCGTTTTGGAGAGCTGCGTCTCGGTGGACACATCGAGCAGTTCGGCGTTATCCACCACGCGTCCGGTCAGCTCGGGGAAGTCGGGTGCGGCATGTACGGCTGCCGTGCACAGCAGCAATAAAAGACCGACGGCGAGCGAGCGTGTCAGTCGCATAAGGCATTCACCTGTCGCATTGGAAATTTATCGGGGGCATTAGAAATTCACCTGCGGTGCCTGGTCTGCATTCTCTGCGGTGGCTTCGAAGTTGGCGCGGATCGGCATGTCGCTGTACATGATCTTGTGCCAGATGCTGCCCGGGAAGGTGCGGATTTCGGTGTTGTAGGCCTCGACCGACTGAATGAAGTCGCGACGCGCCACCGAAATCCGGTTTTCCGTGCCTTCAAGCTGTGACTGCAGGGCCAGGAAGTTCTGATTCGACTTAAGCTCCGGGTAGCGCTCCGAGACCGCCATCAAACGGCTCAGCGCGCCGCTCAGCTGCTGCTGCGCCTGCTGGAACCGCTGAAGCTGCTCGGGGTCGTTGAGCGTATCGGCATCGACCTGAATCGAGGTCGCCTTCGAGCGCGCCTCGATCACGGCCGTCAGCGTCTCCTGCTCCTGATTGGCGTAGCCCTTCACCGTCTCGACCAGATTGGGAACCAGATCGGCGCGGCGCTGGTACTGATTCTCGACCTGTGCCCAGGCGGATTTCACCTTCTCATCCAGTGTGGGGATGTTGTTGATGCCACAGCCGGAAAGGAATACACACAGGCACAGCAGCGCCAGCCACTGCCAGTGAAGGCGTCCCGGGGCGGTGCGGGAGGAAGAAGAACGGTCGTAATACGTTGGCATGATTCGGATTCTCGAACGGACAGGCTTGAAGGTTCCAGGTTGATGGTCCATCACCGTGATGGACCATCGATGATGTCAGTCTAGATGCCGGCGCGCCAATCGTCGTCGTTGATGCAATGCCGGCGCGTGTACGAGACCAGAGCAGTACCTTAAAAGAGGTGATTCATCCCGGCGCCCGCTATGCTCATGACTGGTATGGACCACCACAGGACATCATCATGAAAACATCACGGATCGCATCCTGGGGACTGACACTGGCGTTTGTGCCCATGCTGGCGCTGGCTTCCTCGCAGCCGGACGAGGCGCGCCCGGGCAGCATGTCGTCTCAGTCGATGGAGAGTGCCGGTCAGAACATGGAGAACGCTGGTCAGACCATGGAAGGCATGCCGCGTCAGGGCGGTGCCTCCGGACTGGAGAGTCAGAACGGCAGTATGCAGCGAGAACGTCAGCAACAGATGCAGGAGTCACATGCGCCATCTTCTCCGGCCATCGGAACTCATGACCAGCGTCAGGAAGCGGGAGCCGGCAGCATGAATGCTGACAACACCACCAGAATGGAGCAGGGCACCGGCGATATCCCCGATCAGCGCACTCAGGATGACACTGCGCCGTAAGCAGCTTGAGCTGCATTAAACCGCCTGTCTCATGACGAGGCAGGCGTATTTTCTGATTCCATGGCACCCGTTCGTCGATTCAGCCCCGTTACCGCCCACGCCATCAGCGCCACGACGACCAGCAGCCAGAGGTTGAGCAACTGCCAGCCCCGCCAGGTGTTGAGTGGCCCTGCCAGCAGCGCTGAAAGTGTCACGAGCGTGAACACCACGCAGTCATTGAGCGCCTGGACCCGGGGTGCTTTTTCGGCAGTGTGTATCCTTGTTAGCCAGACGCAGCAGGCCGGGCTGGTACTGGGCTATGCTGGAAGTCATGAAAAGGAGATCGCCCGTGCCGGTGGCTGGCTGGCGCGGGCGTGGCAGAGTCTTTAATGCTCGGTTTTTCAGCGTTAGGGGAGAGCATCATGGCCGGTGGCTGGACAAGAGATGGCGCGGTACAGGATCAGATCGACGATACCGTGGAAGAGGGTGTGGCGCGGGCGCGCAGTCGGCTGGTCCATCACGGCGAAAGCCTGGAATTCTGTGAAGCCTGCGAGGCACCCATCCCCGAACGTCGGCGCGAACTGGTGCCCGGGGTTCGCCTGTGCGTGGACTGTCAGGCCGAGGAAGACCGCCATACAAGCCGCAGTGCGGGTTTCAACCGACGTGGCAGCAAGGACAGTCAGCTGCGCTGACAGGATAGAGTCTTCAAACGCCGGGCCTGTAGGCCCGGTTTTTTCGCCTCTTACGCTTTTTGCTTATTTCGAGCATAACTGCGTCGCGCTATGCTGCGCGCCTGATATCACGGACAGGCGGAGGGCGCGATGACCACGGGGCGCTGGGTGGGCGTAATAGGGTTATTGGTAATTCCGGGCATTGTGGTGCCCTTTACGTTGCTTTCCCGGGTGCAGGCCTGGTATGGCAGCTTTCTGCTCTGGAGCGTGCTGGGGCTTTTGGTCATCGTGCTCAATGCGCTGGCCACGCGCCATTTTGCGCGTGCATCCAAGGAGGGTGACAGGCATGAGTGAGTCGCTGATCTGGAGTGCCGTGGCGCTTTATCTGGTGGTCTCACTGATGGTGGCCTGGTGTTCGCGCACGGGGCAGCGTGCCAGCATGGCGGACTACTTTCTGGGCAGTCGGCAGATGGGTGGCGTGGTGTCGGCGCTGAGCTACAGCGCGACCACCTATAGTGCCTTCATGATGGTGGGGCTGGCCGGGCTGACCTATGCCGGCGGGGTGGGCGCCTTTGGTTTCGAGATCCTGTATTTTGCCGGTGTGTCGCTGGTGGCCATCTTCGGGCCGCGTTTCTGGGCGGTCGGGCGCCATTTCGGTTTCGTCACGCCCGGCGAGATGCTCGGGCACCGTTATGAACATCGCGGCGTGGCGGTGGCGGTGACGCTGACCAGCTGTCTGTTTCTGATTCCCTATGCGGCGGTGCAACTGGCAGGCGTCGGCTATCTGCTCTCCGGCATGAGTGGTGGGGCAGTGTCGTTTATCACCGGCGTGGTGGTGGCTACGGTACTGGCCATTGTCTTTTCCCGAGTAGCGGGCATGCGCTCGGTGGCCTGGACCGATTCGCTGCAGGCGCTGTTCATGATTGTGGCGTCAACAACGGTGGCACTGCTGGTCGTGCAGGCGCTGGGCGGGTTTGGTGCGCTCTTTGAGCGGCTGGCGCTGGAACACCCGCAGTCGCTGGTGGTGCCGGGTAATGGGGTGTTCAACCTGGTCAACTTCCTGGGGCTGACCCTGCCCTGGTTCTTTTTCAGCCTCTCCAATCCGCAGGTCAGCCAGCGTCTTTTCATGCCGAAGGATCTCTCCGCGATGCGACGCATGCTGCTGGGATTTCTGGTATTCGGCTTTATCTACACGCTGGTGTCGGTGCTGTGGGGCTTTTCGGCGCTGGTGGCCTTTCCCGACCTTGCAAGCCCTGATCTCGCCACGCCGACGCTTCTGGCATCAACCCATGTGCCGCCGGTGCTGGGGGTGATCGTGATGGTGGGTATTCTGGCCGCGGCGGTATCGACGATTGATTCCATCATGCTGACGCTGGCCTCGATGATCGCGCGCGATCTTCGCGTGCCTTCGACGGGAGGGGCCGGGAAAGAGGCCGGTGAGCAGGCTCAGCTGCGGCTGGGTAAATGGGTCATGCCCCTTATCGCGCTGATCGCACTGGGCTTTGCCGAGTTGCGGCTGGATCTGATTGCGGTGCTGTCGGTGGCCTCATCCAGCGGGCTGGTAGTGGCCGTCCCCGCCATCGTGGGGGCATTTTTCTGGAGCCGGGGCACGGCAGCCGGTGTGCTGGTCAGTATCCTGGGAGCAGGAGCACTGGTACTGGCAAGCTTTGTGACCGGCATCAAGCCGCTGGGAATGCCGGCGGGCCTCTGGGGGCTGCCAGTGGCGACGCTTTTGTATATCGCAGCAAGCCTGGTCACCCTGCCGCCTCGTCACGCCGGGCAGTTCATGCAGATTGCCGCCCGGCAGGGACGAGGATGACGTCTCTGGTGACAGTGAACATCGCCACCCACGACAGCGCCGCCCGAAGGCGGCGCTGTGGGGTCAGACGCTATCAAATCCGTTAAGCAGACGGGCCGAATCAGGCGACCAGACGAGTACGAATCAGGCGGGTGACCAGCCAGGCGCGCAGCTGGGAAAGCTCATCAGCGCAGAACTCGTTGCCCATGGTATGGGCATGATAATCCACGCTGTAGCCCATGCGGGTGAACTGGTCGGCACGCTGGCGGGCGGCAGCTTCACCGACGACCGGGTCCTGGCGACCGTGATGCATGGTGATCAACAGGTGACGGTTGGCGTCATGGGTGTTCGAGGGCATCGTGCCCAGTGCGGTGGACAGCAGCATCAGCCCGCCCAGCCCCTTGCGATAGCCCAGCGCAGTATGGGCGGCGATATCCGCGCCCTGGCCGAAACCGCCCAGAATGATACGACTGGCGTCGATGCCATCGGCCAGTGCGCTGTCGATGCGCATTTCAACCTGACGCACTGCGTCCACCATCTGCTGCTGGGCATGACCGCTGGCAACCTCGCCGGGAGCAGCGTCATACCAGGCGCTGGCGCGCTCGCCCTGGCGGCATTCCAGCTGGCGCATCGGCGCACCGGGCAGCATGAAACGCACGGCGCTGCTGGCCGGCAGGCTCAGGGCGTGAAACAGCGGCTCAAAGTCATAACCGCTGCCGCCCTGACCGTGCAGGAAGATAACGCAGGCGTCCGCCGGACGGCCATTGGCGGGTTCGATAATCGATGACTGGGCAAAGGACATGTCGACACCTTGAGAGACGATGAAAGCGATGCCCTTAGGATGCCGCTGGCAGGTTCTCCTTTCCGTGCCGTAAAAGGCGATCAGCCTCGCCGGCGCCGTGTTTAGGCGCCCCGGCATGGCAGGCATGGCTTTTCTGATGCCGGGCATGAACATCCCTAGCCGCCTTTTTGCCGGCCAGGGCTGAGTGCGCTCATGAGCACGTGCCGGGTGGCCCCTGTTCAGGTCAGCCGTGCAAGCAGCCACCGACGAATGGCCGGTACCTGATCGGCGCTGATGGTATGAGCCATCGGCCAGGTGCGGTATTCCACGTCATACCCCATATCGCTCAGACGTTCGGACGCGCGGCGCCCGAGTGTCTCATCCACGATCGGGTCCTGGGTGCCGTGGTGGATCTCGATCGGCGTGTCGCGATTGGCCGCATCAACCTTGATGCTGTCAGCCGTGGCAAAGTAGGTCGACATGGCCAGTACCCCGGCGAGCGGCTCAGGGTAGGTCAGGGCCGCTTCATAGGCGACCGCGCCGCCCTGGGAGAAGCCGGCCAGCACGATGCGGCGACTGTCGATGCCGCTGGCAATCTGCTCATCGATGAGACGATGGATGCGTTTTGCCGACTCTCGCAGCTGGGTTTCATCGATCTCGCGATTAAGCGTCATGCTGGTGATGTCATACCAGGCCGGCATGGTCATGCCGTTGTTGACGGTGATCGGCAGCATGGGCGCCTGGGGCGACACAAAGCGCACCGCCAGATCCTTGGGCAGTGACAGCGCCGGCAGGAGCGGGTCGAAGTCATGGGCGCTGGCGCCCAGGCCGTGCAGGATGATGACCACGGCGGTGGCAGGCGTGTGTTCGGGCTCGACGATGACGGGGGGCTGTTCGGTCATGGGGTGTCCTGTACTTCCTTGATGAGGATCATTGGATGGTGCGGGACTACCTGCGTGCTGTCCATGGGGATAATTGATCCCTGTGCCATGAAGCGAGCTGGTGGGGAAGGGGTGCATCGACCAGGCTTGCAACAACATGATGCCTTTCGAGCATCGCAGGGACGGTCGTTCGGCCGGTTCGTTGTCTTTAGAAGGAGATTGCCATGAAGTCACATACGCTCTGGACCATCGTGGGTACCGCCACAGCAGGCGCTGCCGGCATACTGGTGCGTCAGACCATGAAGCAGACCTTTCGCTACGGGGTCTTCGAGCCGCCCGTCAATCCCGATCGTGATGATATCGATTGGCGTCAGGCCATCCTGTGGGGCGCTGCCAGTGGCATGGCCGTGGGGGCGGCCAGAATCGTGGGTTGGAAGATCGCCTCGGCCGGCATGCGGCGTACCCGCCGCTCGCGTCGTGGTCAGCGCCTGCTGGCACGCATCGAGGATTGATCATCCGGTGTGATGCCTCGACATGACGCCGGGCGATTGCACAACCGTGTCTCTCGTGTGATGATACTTTATAACATTTTTGGTGCCGAGTGCTTGTCCGCTCGGCATCGTGCCGTCATGGAATCACGTCGTGTCTCGTCATTTTTCTTCTATGGATGATTCGTCGGGCGCCGAGCGCTCGCGCGATAATGTCATGACCCGCTGCAGGCGCTCCATACTGGCCTCCTCGGTCGGTTGGCGGCTGCTGCTGGCGGTCGTGGGGCTGGTGGGACTCTGGAGCATGGTGCACTGGGCGGTGGCCGTCCCATGAGCTGTCCTGACCCAAAGGGTGCGCCGATTCACCTTGAAAACCTGACCATTACCTACCAGCGCCATCCTGCCGTCCACCATGTGACCGGCAGTTTCGAAGCCGGCAGTCTGACGGCCATCATCGGCCCCAATGGCGCCGGCAAGTCCACCCTGATCAAGGCGCTGACCGGCACCATGGCCGCTTCGGAAGGCCGAATCGATCGGGCCGGCATGTCGGCCAGTCGCTACGGCTATCTGCCCCAGGCCGCCGAGGTCGATCGCAGCTTCCCCCTGAGTGTTTTCGATACCGTGGCCATGGGCGACTGGCATCGTCTGGGCGTTTTTGGCGGCATGAAGCGCCAGGATGTGGCTCGGGCGCTGGATGCCCTCGACAAGGTGGGGCTTGGCGGTTTCGAGCAGCGTCGCATCAGCGAGCTCTCCTCCGGGCAATTCCAGCGCGTGCTGTTTGCGCGGCTTTTGCTGCAGGACGCGCCGGTCATTTTGCTCGATGAGCCCTTCAATGCCATTGATGAGCGCACGACCCGGGATCTGCTGGCGCTGATCCGTCACTGGCACGAGCATGGCCGTACCGTGATTGCCGTACTGCATGACATGTCTCAGGTGCGCCAGTGTTTCCCGCAGACGCTGTTGATGGCACGCGAGGCCATTGCGTGGGGCGCCACGGAAGATGTTCTGCAGGAGCACAATCTGCGCCGGGCCAACATGATGGAAGAGTCCTGGCGCGAGGATGCCCATACCTGTGCCGTGCATGAGGAGGCGCGAACATGAGCCTTCTCACGACGGTGTATGACGCAACGCTTGCCCCCTTTGTGGATTTTGGCTTCATGCGCCGGGCCCTGGTGGCCTGTATCGCGCTGGGGCTGGGCTCGGGGCCGGTGGGGGTTTTGTTGATGCTGCGGCGCATGAGCCTGGTGGGCGATGCCATGAGTCACGCCGTACTGCCCGGTGCTGCGGTCGGCTTTCTGGTGGCGGGGCTGTCGCTGCCGGCCATGGGGCTGGGCGGGCTGATCGTGGGACTGGCCGTCGCGCTGCTGTCCGGGCTGGTCAGCCGCACGACAGCGGTACGCGAGGACGCAAGCTTTGCCAGCTTCTATCTCACTTCGCTGGCGGCAGGTGTCCTGATCGTGTCGCTCAAGGGCTCGAGTGTGGATCTGCTGCATGTGCTCTTTGGCACCATCCTCGCCATCGATCAGGACGCGCTTTATCTGATCGCCGGCATCTCGTCGCTGACGCTGGTGCTGCTGGCGCTGATCTATCGGCCGCTGGTCATGGAGTGCTTTGATCCGGGCTTTCTACGCGCGGTCGGCGGGCGCGGGCATCTCTATCACGTGCTGTTTTTGCTGCTGGTGGTGCTCAATCTGGTCGCCGGCTTCCAGTCGCTGGGCACGCTGATGGCCGTGGGCCTGATGATGCTGCCGGCGGTGGCGGCGCGTTTCTGGGCGGTGAGTCTGCCGGGCATGATGTTCAGCGCCATGCTGGTGGCCTTTCTGGCCGGCGTTATCGGGCTCAATATCTCCTTTCATACCGGGGTGGCCTCGGGCCCGACCATCGTGCTTTCGGCCAGCGGTATCTATCTGCTGTCGTTTCTTTTCGGGCGGCTGGGCATCGTGCGTCAGCGCCTGTCACGTCCGCACCTGGCCGGTTAGGCCGGGTGTTTCACTGTTGAACGGGGAGCAAGCATGAAGATCAGCGTCTGGTGGGCCGGGGCCGCAATGCTGGCACTGTCGCCGCTGTCGGCGGCGGTGGCGCAGGCAGCAGAAGTCAAGGCCGTGGCCTCCTTTACCGTACTGGCTGATGTGGTCAGTGAAGTCGGGGGTGATCGCGTCGAGGTGACCAGTCTGATTGGCACCAACGGCGATCCGCACGCCTACGAGCCCTCGCCCAGCGACGTGCGTCGCGTGCGCGATGCCGACGTGGTGTTCATGAGCGGGCTGGGACTTGAAGGCTGGATGGGACGACTGATCGATGCCTCAGGGTTCAAGGGCCGCCCGGTGGTGGTCTCCGAACACATTCATACCCGCGAGATGGGCGAAGAGACGCACGGTCATGGCCACGACGAGGCGCACGGCCACGATGAGGCCCACGGTCATGATGAAGCACACGCCCATGGCGGCGGCCACCATCACCATCATGACGGGCCTGATCCGCACGTCTGGAACAGCCCGGTCAACGTTGAGGTATGGGTCGACAATATCGTGACGGCCCTTTCAAAGGCGGACCCGGCCGGTGCCGATGAATATCAGGCCAATGGCGATGCCTACAAGCAGGAGCTCGCGTCGCTGGATGACTACGCCAGAAAGCAGTTCGATGCGATCCCCGAGGAAAAGCGCAAGATCCTGACGTCTCATGACGCTTTCGGCTACCTGGGCGACCGCTATGGCGTGACCTTTCTCTCCCCGCTGGGCATGACCACCGACAGCGAGGCCTCGGCCCGCGATGTGGCCCGTCTCATCACCCAGATGAAGGAAGAGCATATCGGCAGCTACTTCTTTGAAAGCTCCAACGATCCGCGACTGGTCGAGCAGATTGCCAATGCCTCAGGCGCCGAGCCCGGCGGTGAGCTTTATGTAGAAGCGCTCTCCGATGCCGACGGGCCGGCACCTACCTACGCCGACATGTTCCGCTTCAACGTCGATCAGATGGCAACGGCCATGAAGAAAAACGACTGATTTCGACGTTTTAACGTCTCGTTCAGGGCCCGGTCACCGCAAGGTGTGCCGGGCCTTTGTGTCGGTGATGTTCTACCCTTTTTTATCCGGACGGATCATTTCATCTATACGCGGCGTCTGCCGCTGGAGTCACCATGTTTCCGACCTTTACCCTGCGTTATGCACGTCTGCCAGATCGTTTTTTTGAGCCCTTTACGCCGGTCCACGTCGAGAAGCCCGAGCTGGTGGCCTTCAATCGGGAACTTGCCGAAACGCTTGGCTTTGATCTCTCGGCTTTCAACGAGCAGGAGGCAACCGAGTGGTTTTCCGGCAACGAGGTGCCCGAGGGCGCCGAGCCGATTGCTCAGGCCTACGCCGGCCATCAGTTCGGTGGCTTCTCGCCGCGGCTTGGCGATGGTCGTGCGGTGCTGCTGGGAGAGGTGACCGACCGTGATGGACGCCTGCGTGATATTCAGCTCAAGGGCGCCGGCCGTACACCCTTTTCCCGCGGGGGGGATGGTCGAGCGCCGCTGGGGCCGGTGCTGCGCGAGTATCTGCTCAGCGAGGCCATGCATGTGATGGGCATTCCCACCACGCGGGCGCTGGCGGCCGTGACCACCGGTGAGCGGGTCATGCGGCGCATGCCCGAGCCCGGCGCGGTACTGACGCGAGTGGCCTCAAGCCATATCCGGGTCGGTACCTTTCAGTACTTTGGCTCGCGTCATGACGTTGAGGCCGTACGTACCCTGGCCGATCACGTGATCGAGCGCCACTACCCCGAGCTGCTCGACACCCCCGAGCAGGATCGCTATCTGGATCTTTTAAAGGCGATTCAGCAGCGTCAGGCACAGCTGGTGGCGCGCTGGATGGGGGTAGGTTTCATTCACGGCGTGATGAACACCGACAACACCTCGATTTCCGGCGAGACCATCGACTTTGGCCCCTGCGCGTTCATGGAGCGGTATGACCCGGGTACGGTATTCAGCTCGATCGATACCAACGGCCGCTATGCCTACGTCAATCAGCCGGTGATTTTGCAGTGGAACATGGCCCGCCTGGCCGAGGCGATGCTGCCGCTGTTTGATAGTGATGAGCAGCGCGCCATCGAGCGCGCCACCGAGGTGGTGCAGGGCTTTGCCGAGACCTACGCGGCTGCCTGGCTTGCGGTCATGCGCGACAAGCTGGGTCTGAGCCAGCCGGAAGACGGCGATCAGGTCCTGATCGAGGCCCTGCAGGAAGCGATGCGCGTCGGGCGCGCCGACTTCACCCTGACCTTTCGCCAGCTGGGTGAATGTGCCCGCGGTGAGGACGGTGATGCCGCACTGCTGGCGCTGTTTGAGCAGGACGCCGGCATCCGCGAATGGCTGCCGCGCTGGCGTGAACGTCTGGCACGTGAACAGGCCAGCGGTGATGAGATCGCGCGTCGCATGCACGCGGTCAACCCGCTCTATATTCCGCGCAACCATCAGGTTGAACAGGCGCTGAGTGCCGCCGCCGAGGGGGATTTTGCGCCGTTCGAGACGCTGCGCGAGATTCTCGCTCACCCGTTTGATGAGCAGCCCGGGCGCGAGGCCTGGACATTGCCGGCCGCGCCGGATGAGGCCGTATTTCGCACCTTCTGCGGCACGTAAACAAGCGGTAGCCGACCTGCAGATATCCAAAGGAGACAGGGATGACCCCATCGAACAGGACGTTCGCACTGGTGACCGGTGCCACTAACGGGATCGGTCTGGAGCTGGCCAAATGCTTTGCCAATGACGGTTACGATCTGCTGATCGTCTCCCGCGGCAGCCAGCTGGAAGAAACGCGCGAGATGCTGGAAGGCTACGGCGTCACGGTCACGACCTGCGCCGCCGACCTGACCCGGTTTGAAGAGGTCGACAAGGTGTATCAGGCCGTGGTCGACAGCGGCCGAACGCTGGATGCCGCTGCCCTCAATGCAGGCATAGGGCTGGGCGGTGCCTTCGTGGATGGCACCGCGTTGGAGGACGAGTTTTCGCTGATTCAGATCAACGTGATGTCGACGGTGCAGCTGACCAAGCGGCTGCTGCCGGCCATGGTCGAGCGCGGTGAAGGGAAGCTTCTGCTGACATCGTCGATTTCGGGCACCACGCCGATTCCCTTTGAAGCCGTCTATGGCGCCTCAAAGGCCTTTATCAATTCGTTTTTCTACGCGGTGCGCAACGAGATCCAGGGCTCGGGCGTGCAGATGACGCTGCTGCTGCCCGGACCGACCGAGACCAACTTCTTTCACCGCGCCGGTCAGGATGAAACCGAAGTGGGCGCGATGGAGAAGTTCGACCCGGCCGATGTCGCCCGTGATGGCTATGTGGCCCTGATGAGCGGCCATGACACCGCCTATGGTGGCGGCTCCTCGGTGGAATATGAGGCGGAAGTGCTCAACCGCATGGAGAGCGAGCTGCAAAAGGCCCAGCGCCATCGACTCATCTCGGCGCCGGGCTCGGCCAGTCGTCCACGCTAGTCGAGTACGATCTCGCGCCCGGTGGCGCTGCTCTCATGGGCGGCGTCGATCACGCGCATCACATCAATTGCCTGCTCGGGGGTGACCGCCAGCTCGGCCTGGCCGGCCAGGTGCGCGACGATATTGTCGTAGTAGGCGCGGTAGTCGCCGAGCGCGTTATCAATGGATTCGCGCTCGCCGGTATCTCCCTGGTAAAGCACGCCGCGCGTGGGGTCTTCCCCCCAGCCGGGCTGGCCCGGGACGCCGCCGTCGCGCAGGGTCTGCTCCTGGGTGTCGATGCCGTGCTTGATATACGAGGCGCGGGTGCCGTCGACGGCGTAGCGCAGCCCATCATGAGCGCTCATGGCATGACTTGAGAGCACGACCCGGTGGTCGTCATAGCGCAGCAGCACGTGGAAATAATCCACCGCGCCACCGTTGGGCCGCAGCGTGGCCAGGTCGGCGTAGACCGCTTTGGGCGTGCCGAACAGGGTCACGGCCTGGTCGGCCAGATGCGCGCCCAGATCATACCAGGCGCCGCTGCCCGGGCCGGGACGCTCACGCCAGCGGTCACGTACCTCGGGGCGAAAGCGGTCAAAGTGCATGTGGCAGCGGGTGACGCTACCCAGCCGATCGGCGTCCAGCAGGGCCTTGAGGGTCAGGAAATCGGCGTCCCAGCGACGGTTCTGGAAGACGCTGAAAACTCTGTCATGATGGCGGGCGCAGGCGATGATACGTTCAAGCTCTTCCCCATCAAGCGCTACGGGCTTGTCGACCACCACGTGCTTGCCGGCCTCGAGGGCGGCGATGGCAAACCCGGTATGGGTGTCGTTGGGTGTGGCGATCACGATCAGATCGACCTCAGGGTCCTTGAACGCCTGTTCGGCCGTTGGGTAGACCTCGACGTCGGGCAGCTCGGCGTGAACGTCGTCAGCGCGGCTGGAGACCACGCCCGTGAGCGTCATACCCTGGGTGTGGCGAATCAGGGGAGCATGAAAGACGCGCCCGACCAGCCCGTAGCCGATAATGACGGTCCTGAGAGGGGAGTGCATGAACTACCTCCGTGTTGTCCTGTGAACTTGCGCCGCGCCATTTGCGGCCTGTGGTGTTATTTCTGCCAACCTGATCGAACAATGGAGCGCGCATGACCGATACAACCGCTCAGCCCCCGCCGGCCTTCCGGCAGGCCCTCCTGTCGCGCTGGACGGACTGGGGCAAGTGGCTGGCCCTGATCTCCATGACCGTGGATCACGTAGTGCGCTATGCGCTCTCCAACGAGCTTGCCTGGCAGTTCAGCTGGGCCAGTTCCACCATCGGACGGGTGGCCTTTCCGCTGTTTGCCGCCATGGTGGCCTGGCACGGGCTTTTCGATACCCGCAACCCCATGCGCTATGCGCGTCGCATTCTGATCATCGGCCTGGTGGCCCAGTTACCCTATATGCTGATGCCACGCTACTCCAGTGTACTGGTGATCAACGTCTGCTTTACGCTGGCCTTTGGCCTGGCGTGGGGCGCGTGGCTGCGTCAGCTGATGGTGTCACCCCCAGGGGAAGAGCGCACCCGGGTGCTGAGTGCGGCCGGCGTGGCGCTTTCCCTGATCGCCTGGTATACGGTGGGGCCGCTTTTGGAGTACGGCCGCTTCGGTCTTTTGATGGTGCCCGGCTTCATGCTGGCGATGGCCTGCTATCGACACTTTGATCATGGGCTGGCGCGCATCTGGGCCTGGCTTGCGGGCGTGCCGATCCTCTGGATCACGGCCCAGCTCAATATCTATACAATCAGCAAGAGCGTGGCGTTTTCGACCACGCTGGTGGTGCTGGTGATCGCCGCGGGGCTGGCGCGCTTTATCCCGGGCGTGGTGCGCATGCCGCGCTGGCTGTGGCTTGGCTGGTACCCGGGGCATCTGGCCCTGATTGCCCTGATCGTCTATCTCCCCTATATGCTGCCCGTCTGACAGTCACCCGACAGTGAGTAATGCCATGTTCCCTGATGCAATGAGTTCAATGATCGGTCTGCGACGCGCCCTGTCGAGACTGCTACCGGTGCTGATGATGGTCAGCGCGCTTGTGGCCGGGCCCGCGTCTGCCGAGACGCAGGTGCCCATCGTCTTTCCCGAGCAGGTCCAGCAGGGAAGCATGGTGATCGGGCGGGTGCCGCCCGGTAGTCAGGTGACGCACGCCGGACGCACGCTGGGCGTGACCGACTACGGCACGGTGGTGCTGGGCATCGGCCGCGAGGCCGAGGGCACCAGCGAGGTGACGGTGACGCCACCTGGTGGGCAGGCGCGCACGGTGGGCATTCGGGTCACCGAGCGCGACTTCCCCGTCGAGCGCATCAATGGCGTGCCGCCAAAGACCGTCTCGCCACCGCCGGAGATCGCCGAGCGCATTCGTCGTGAGCAGGCGGGCGTCAGTCAGGCGCGCACCCGCGATGAGCGCATTACCGATTTCGCCGAGGACTTTATCTGGCCGGTCAAGGGGCGCATCAGCGGGCGCTTTGGCAACCAGCGCGTCTACAACGGTACGCCGGGCTCGGCGCATTCAGGTATGGATATTGCCGCGGCCACGGGTACGCCGGTCAAGGCGCCGGCCGGGGGCATCGTGACCTTTGCCAATCCGGACCTGTATCTGACCGGCGGCACGGTGCTGCTGGATCACGGCTACGGCATCAGCTCCAACTTTCTGCATCTGTCAAAGCTGGATGTGAAGGTGGGCGATCGTGTGGCGCAGGGCGATGTGATTGGCGAGGTGGGGGCGACCGGTCGGGCGACCGGACCGCATCTGCACTGGGGCATGAACTGGTTCGATACCCGCATTGATCCACTGCTGGTGCTCGAACGTCAGTAACGGACGGACAAAAGGCCGCGGACGGTTCAGTCCGCGGCGTGATCGCTCACCGACTGGCGGTACTGGCGGATCAGACGCTTGATGAGCAGCGAGATCAGAAATACCAGCCAGCCCACCGTCATCAGCAAACAGGCCAGGGTCCACTGCTGGGCATCGGGCAGACTGCCGACAATGCGCTCCAGCAGCCACCACAGCGGCGGAGCCAGCAGCATCGGTGGATAGAGGATGTGCATCCACATTTCGGTGCGACGCTTTCTGACCCGGTAGCGCGAAAGGGTAAGCTTGAGCGGCTGCCAGAGCAGCGTGATGAGGGCACAGATCAGTACCAGCAGGGTTGCCAGCAGAAAGACAAGACTCTGATGGTTGACCAGTGACCACTGAATGCTCCAGGCATAGCCTACCCACAGGGCGCCTTCGAGCAGGGCGGCCGAATCCGGCCAGCTACCGGCATAAAAGAGTCGTTTGTTCATGAAGGGCCTTTCTTGCACTTTGTCGCAGTGTAGCGCCGAGAAGGCAGCACGGAAACATGATGGTAAAACGGCGTTACACAAAAGGCCCTGCCTTCTTTTGAAGGCAGGGCCTTTTTTCTGCAGGTCAGTGCAGGCGCCGGGGATTACTTCGCGGCGTCGCGCAGGGCACTGACGGCTGGCAGGGTCTTGCCTTCCACGTACTCCAGGAAAGCGCCGCCACCGGTGGAGATATAGGAGATATCGTCGGTCACATCGTACTTGTCGATGGCCGCCAGCGTATCGCCACCGCCGGCAATCGAGAAGCCGTCACTGTCGGCAATGGCCTTCGCCATGGCTTTGGTGCCGCCGCTGAACTGATCGATCTCGAACACGCCAACCGGGCCGTTCCACAGGATCGTGCCGGCTTCGCGCAGGGCTTCGGCGTAGGTTTCGGCAGTCTTGGGGCCGACATCAAGAATCATTTCGTCATCACGCACGTCATCAACGTTGCGGGTGACGGCTTCGGCCTTGTCGGAGAACTCGGTAGCCACGACCACATCGATGGGCAGGGGCACATTGACCTTCTCCATCAGCGCCTTTGCCTGCTCTACCAGATCGGCTTCATACAGTGACTTGCCGACGTTGTAGCCGGCAGCGGCAATGAAGGTGTTGGCGATACCGCCGCCCACGATCAGCTGGTCGCACTTGTCAGACAGGGCGTTGAGAACGTCCAGCTTGGTCGAGACCTTGGAGCCGCCAACGATGGCCACCATCGGACGCTTCGGGTTGGCCAGGGCCTTTTCAAGCGCGTCCAGCTCCGAGGAGAGCAGCGGTCCGGCACAGGCGTCCGGGGCGAAGCGGGCCACGCCGTGGGTCGAGGCCTGAGCGCGATGCGCGGTGCCAAAGGCGTCCATCACGTAGACGTCGCAGAGGCTGGCATATTTCTTCGCCAGTGCTTCGTCGTCCTTTTTCTCGCCCTTGTTAAAGCGCACGTTTTCCAGCAGTACGACCTCACCTTCCTTCACCTCGGGGTCCTGCTCCAGATAGTCGCGCTCCAGACGCACCGTCATGCCCAGCAGTTCACCCAGGTGATTGGCCACCGGTGCCAGCGACTCTTCATCGTTGGGCTCACCTTCGGTCGGGCGCCCCAGATGGCTCATCAGCATGATGCGCGCATTCTGTTCAAGGGCCGTACGAATGGTGGGCAGGCTGGCACGAATGCGGGCATCCGAGGTGACCTTTCCATCCTTGATCGGCACGTTGAGATCCTGACGAATCAGGACACGCTGGCCGGCGAGGTTCAGCTCGGACATCTTGCGCACAGTCATGTCGCTACTCCCGTTTTGGCGTTAAGTGGTCAGCATTGAGCGGTGATATGGCCCGCCTGATGTCAGCAGGGCCAATTGGAAAACTGTCTCCAGCATAGCAGGGACACGGAAAACGAAGACAGTCGCGCCGGGCGCCATTATTGACTGTTAGCGCGTGCTCACGGGCATGAGACTTTCGTCCAGGGGGTATGGTGGCGCGCATCATGGTCAAGTGGTGCGTGTCATCCAGCCCTCACAATGAGCGCCCGTCATGACGGCCCTGAGCACGTGGTCGTCCGTGACAGACATGCAGTGCAGCCACCTTCATGCGTGAATACTACTGACAAAACATGACATGAACTGCAACGTATAGTTGCTTATGCTGTTCAGGCCGCGGCATTGGCCTGCGGCAATGCAAAATCTTTCGTAGAAAAGAGGATGAAGATAATGACAGATATCGCCAGGCTGCTGGGAGAGGAAGCGGATAGCCTGTTGAACCATACCTGTGCCGGGTTCAGGAAAGAAGACCTGCACCTGCCGGGTCCCGATTTCATCGATCGGGTCATGATGGACAGCAACCGCTCGCCGCATGTACTGCGCAACATGCAGACCATCTTCAACCACGGCCGACTCGGTGGCACGGGCTACGTCAGCATGCTGCCGGTGGATCAGGGGATCGAGCACTCAGCCGGTGCTTCCTTCGCTCTCAACCCCCAGTACTTTGATCCGAAAAACATCATTGAGCTGGCCATTGAAGGCGGCTGTAACTGCGTCGCCTCCACGCTGGGCGTGCTGTCTTCGGTGGCGCGTCGCTACTCGCACCGCATCCCGATGATGGTCAAGCTCAACCACAACGAGACGCTGACCTATCCGGCCATCTACGACCAGACGCTGTTCGCGCAGGTCGAGCAGGCCCATGACATGGGCTGTGTCGCGGTCGGTGCCACCATCTACTTCGGTTCGCCCGAAAGCCGCCGCCAGATCCAGGAGATCAGCGAAGCGTTTGAGCGCGCGCATGAGCTGGGCATGGTTACCGTACTGTGGTCCTACCTGCGTAACCCCGAGTTCAAGAAGGACGGTACCGACTATCACGTCTCTTCTGACCTCACCAGTCAGGCCGTGCATCTGGCAGCGACCATCAACGCCGATATCGTCAAGCAGAAGCTGCCGGAGAACAACGGCGGCTATCGCGCGGTAGGCTTTGGTCATACTCATGATCGCGTCTATGACGAGCTCGTCAGCGACAACCCGATCGACTGGGCGCGCTATCAGGTCGTCAACAGCTTCATGGGCCGTGCCGGTCTGATCAACTCAGGTGGTGGCTCCAAGGGCCATTCCGACATGGGTGAAGCCGTGCGTACTGCCGTTATCAACAAGCGTGCCGGCGGCATGGGTCTGATTTCCGGACGCAAGGCGTTCCAGAAGCCGCGTGAAGAAGGCGTGGCGCTTTTGAACGCCATTCAGGACGTCTATCTCGACAAGGACGTCACCATCGCCTGATCGGTATATGGTGCGCGTCACACAAAAGGGCCCGGCGATTGCCGGGCCCTTTCTTTTGTCGGCACCTTTGTCAGTGCCGCCATGAGGCTGTCAGCCCCGGGCGATGATGCCCGGGGCCAGACCCTCGATTACGCCTTGAGCATGGATTCTGCGCGCTCAACGACCTTCTCGACCGTGAAGCCGAAGTGCTTGAACAGGTCGCCGGCCTTGCCGGACTCACCGTAGGTGGTCATGCCGAACACGTGACCGTCCAGACCAACGTACTTGTACCAGGTCGACGGGATGGCGGCTTCGATCGCCATGCGCTTGCGCACGCTATTGGGCAGGACCGATTCGCGATAGCTCTCATCCTGCTCATCGAACGCACTGGTGCAGGGCATGGAGACCACGCGTACCTTCTTGCCCTTGCCTTCAAGCTCCTTGGCCGCATCCATCGCCAGACCTACTTCGGAACCCGTGGCGATCAGGATCATCTCCGGCTGGCCGCCTTCGGCATCCTTGAGCACGTAGCCGCCGCGACGGATGTTCTTGAGCTGCTCGTCGTCACGCGACTGCGCCGGCAGGTCCTGACGCGAGAAGATCAGCGCCGTGGGGCCGGTTTCGCGCATGATGCCTTCCACCCAGGCCGCGGCGGTTTCGGTGGCATCACAGGGGCGCCATGTGGCCAGGCCCGGCAGGTTGCGCAGGTCGGCCAGCTGCTCGACCGGCTGGTGGGTCGGGCCGTCTTCGCCCAGACCAATGGAGTCATGGGTAAAGATGTGGATGATGCGGGTGTGCGACAGCGACGACATGCGCACGGCGTTGTGCATGTATTCCATGAACACCAGGAAGGTGGCGTCATAGGGAATGAAGCCGCCGTGGGTCGCGATACCGTTGGCAATCGCGCCCATGCCGAATTCACGCACACCGTAGTGCAGGTAGCTACCGTCGAAGTTCTCCTTGCTGACCGCTTTGGCACCCTTCCAGAGCGTCAGGTTGGACGGCGCCAGGTCAGCACTGCCGCCAAAGAGCTCGGGCAGATCCGGGGCCAGCTCGTTGAGTACGCCCAGAGAAGCCTTGCGTGACGCCGTGGTCTCGGATTTTTCCTGGGCACGCTTGATCAGGGCATCGCCGTCAAAGCTTTCCGGCAGCTTGCCGCTCCAGCGACGCTGGAGTTCGCGGGCCAGTTTCGGATGGGCCTTTTCGTAGGCCGCCATGCGCTCGTTGTACTCGTCCTCGAGCTTCTGGCCCTTGTCGCGGGCATCCCACGCCTGGTAGATGTCGTCGGGAATTTCAAAGGCAGCGTGTTCCCAGCCCAGCTGCTTGCGCGCGGCTTCGACTTCTTCTTCACCCAGCGCGGCGCCGTGGCTCTCTTCCTTGCCGGCCTTGTTGGGCGAACCAAAGCCAATCACGGTCTTGCAGATGATCAGGGTCGGCTTGTCGGAGACTTCCTTCGCTTCGCGGATGGCCGCGTCGATCTGTTCGGCGTCGTGGCCATCAACGTCGCGAATCACGTTCCAGTGATAGGCTTCAAAGCGCTTGGCCGTGTCATCGGTGAACCAGCCTTCGACTTCACCGTCGATGGAGATGCCGTTGTCGTCATAGAACACGACCAGGTTGCCCAGGCCCAGCGTACCGGCCAGTGAGCAGGCCTCATGGCTGATGCCTTCCATCAGGCAGCCGTCACCGGCGAAGACCCAGGTGCGATGGTTGACGATCTCGTGCCCGTCACGGTTGAACTGGGCGGCCAGCGTACGCTCGGCCACGGCCATGCCGACGGCATTGGCCAGACCCTGACCCAGCGGGCCGGTCGTGGTCTCGATGCCCTGCGTATAGCCGTGTTCCGGGTGGCCGGGGGTTTTGGAGCCCAGCTGGCGGAAGTTCTTGAGCTCTTCCATCGGCAGGTCGTAGCCGGTCAGGTGCAGCAGCGAATAGTGCAGCATCGAGCCGTGACCGTTGGAAAGAATGAAGCGATCACGATCTTCCCAGTTTGGGTTGGCCGGATTATGACGGAGGTGATCGTTCCAGAGCACTTCTGCAATGTCTGCCATGCCCATTGGCATGCCCGGGTGGCCGGAATTGGCCTTTTGCACGGCATCCATGGAAAGCGCACGGATGGCATTGGCGAGGTGGCGACGCGAGGTCATATCTTGGAGAGCTCCTGCCTGCTGGTGGTAGTGAGTGGGGCGCTGGCGTCACCGATCGGATAGATGCGTCATGGCGTCAGCGTCCGCATTGAGTGCGCACATGTTTATTCGCCAAGAGTAGCTGTATGAAATGGTGATGTCGCCCCCCGGGTTTCAAGAAGGATGTGCCGAAAATGGCGCATCAGGGAACAGGCCGCTACTGATGCGATGCCGCCTGAAGCGTCATGACCTCATCGAGAATCTGCTCAAAGGCGCGGGCATCGTGCACAAAGCGCCCCAGAAACATGCCCTGCACACTGCCTTCAAGGCGGGATAACAGCCCGGGGCCGGCGCTGCCACCATAGATGACGCGCCCGCCGCCATGGGCATCCAGATGCGCCTGAAGTTTCAGGCACACGGTACTGATATGCTCACTGGACGCCGGCTGACTGGCACCAATGGCCCAGTGCGGCTCATAGGCCACGATCAGATCCGCACCTCGAGGTTGCGGTGTGTCGGCCAGCACACTGTCGATCTGGCGGATGCACTCGCTGGCCGCCAAACCCGGGTCGCCTTCATCAACTTCTCCCACGCACAGCACGGGGGAAAGCCCCTGTGCCATGGCCAGTGCGGTCTTGGCGGCGATCAATGCTTCATCTTCATGGAAGTGGCGGCGGCGTTCGGCGTGGCCGATCTCCACACAGCGACAGCCCATCTCGGCGAGCATGGCGGCGCTGACTTCCCCGGTCCAGGCGCCTGGCGGCTGGTCGGAAAGGTTCTGCGCCCCGATGCGAATGTCGGTGTCGCGCACGATTTCCAGCACCGGCGCCAGGGTCGGAAACGAGGGCATGATGAAAAGTGCCGCATGCCCCTGCGTCACGGCAGGATGGCGTTGAGCGATATCAGCCACCTGGCGGCACCAGTCAAGCGTTTGCTGATAGCCGAAATACATCTTGAGGCTGGTACCGATGAGCAGGGGTGCAGACATGTCTCTCTCCTGTGGTCAGACCGTGATGGGTGGCTTACAGCACATCCACAACGGCGCGGATGATCATGGATAGCGACACGGCGCCGGCATCCGGTGTGCCCTTGCTTTTTTCCGCCAGCGGCCTCGCCCGGCCGATTTTCGGCACGAGATCGGCTGTGTTCTTCGCGGCCTGTTCGGCGCGCTCGGCACCGGCCTGCCAGGCTGTTTTGAGATCATCACCGGCCTCGACGCGCTCGCCCAGCACCTCGCTGAAGGGCACCAGTACGTCGACCAGCGTCTTGTCGCCAACCTTTGCCTTGCCAAAGTGCATGATGTTGTCGCGGGCATCCCGCACGCCCTGGGCAATGCGCGCAGCATCCGGCTTTTTCTCATCGCCGATGGCCATGGCCAATGAGTGGAGCGCCGCGCCCCAGATGGCGCCCGAAGTACCACCGGCCCGATCGGCCCAGGCGTCACCCGCCATGCGCAGTGTCGTCCCGGCACCGGCGCCGCGTTCTTTTACCTCGCGCGCCTTCTCGACGGCCGCCTTGCCGCCGCGTGCCATGCCGATGCCGTGATCGCCATCGCCGGCCACGGCATCAATACGTCCGAACTCCTCTTCGTTTTCCTCGATGACCCGGTAGGTGGCTTCCAGTGCCGATAGCACCCTGGCGGCGGCCTCCTTCGACTCGTCGGTGGCCTCGGGAATGGCGTCCGGGTCGGGGATATCCAGTTCGGCGGCATCGAGCTGTTCGGTGACGGTCACGCTGCCCTTGCGGTAGGCAGGGGTGTCGCAGGGCGCGGCCCAGAACCTTTCGAGCTCTTCGTCGAGCCAGAACAGCGTCAGTGAGGCACCAGCCATGTCCAGACTGGTGACCAGCTCGCCCACCTCGGGTTCGACGATCTCGATGCCTGCATCTTTCAACAGTTGGGTGACGCGGCGATAGACCACGAAAAGCTCTTCATACTTGACCGTACCCAGGCCGTTGAGCAGCACCGAAGCGCGCGCGCCGCTGGCACTGCTGACGCCTTCGGGCAGCTCTTCCAGCAGTCTTTCAACCAGCAGCTCGGCCAGCGCATCAGCCGTGGGGATGTCCTGTTCGCTGATACCGGGCTCGCCGTGAATCCCCAGGCCTACGGCCATCTTGCCGTCAGGTACGTGAAAGAGGGCATCCTCGGCGCCGGGCAGGGTACAGCCATCAAAGGCCACGCCGAAGGAGCGGGTGCGCAGGTTGGCGGCCTCGGTGACGCGCACGACCTCTTCGAGCGAGTAGCCGGCCTCGGCGGCGGCCGCGGCGATCTTGAACACGGTCAGATCGCCGGCAATGCCACGACGCTTTTGAATCTCCTCAAGGCTGGCGCTGGAGACATCATCGATGACCTTGACCATTTCGCACGGAATGCCCTCGCTGACCAGACGATCGCGGGCCTGACCGAAGTGCAGCACGTCGCCGGCATAATTGCCGTAGCTCAGAAGCACCCCGGCGCCGTTATTGGCCGCACGGGCGACCGAGTAGATCTGCTGGGCCGAAGGCGAGGCAAACAGATTGCCCATCGCGGCACCGTGTGCCAGCCCCTGGCCGACCAGGCCGGCAAAGGCCGGGTAGTGACCGGAGCCGCCGCCAATGACGACCGCCACGGTATCAGGGGCACTTTTCGTGCTGCGGATGACGCCACCGGGTACCTGGCGGACACGGTTGGAATGTGCAGCCACGAAGCCTTCGGTCGCTTCATCCACAAACGCTGTAGGGTCGTTATAAAGGCGGGTCATGGCAAATCTACTCCTGAGGCGACAACGGATCTGGAGGACGGGCAGAGCAGTGATGAAAGGCACCGCTGCCTCGACGGATGCCCTGAAAAGGGCGCTCGATAAAATGTTCTGTTCTTGTTCATTTGTAAGCATCAATAAGTGCCATAGTAGCGCTCGATATTCGCGCAAAGCATGATACTTTGGTTTTAGTTGGAACCGTTGAGCCGCCTTCTTATGGCGTTGTTTTTATAAGTCATTGATTTAAATGCATTGAGGGTGGCAAATGAGATAGCGGGCCGCTGCAACCATTGTTCTGTATCATGTGAAAGGGCTTTGTTCATATGATCGACCTGGCATACCATCTCAGGGGTCAATCATCGCAAGGGCTTTTCAGGAGGCAACATGGCGACACAAAACAGCACGCTGCGGGTGGCACTGGGATGCGACGAAGCGGCTTATGACATGAAACAGGCACTGCTGGAGCACGTCCGCGGGCTGGGCCATGAGGTCGAGGACTTCGGGACCTTCAATGCCGAGCCGGTGCTTTATCCCGATATCGCCTTTGCAGCGGCTCATGCCGTGAAGGAAGGGCGGTTTGATCGCGCCATCCTGGTCTGTGGTACCGGCATCGGCGTGGCCATCTCGGCCAACAAGGTACCCGGCATTCGCGCCGCCCAGGCCCATGACACCTATTCGGCCGAGCGCGCCCGCAAGAGCAACGATGCCCAGATACTGACCATGGGTGCCCGCGTCATCGGAGTGGAGCTGGCCAAGAAAATCGCCGAATCCTTCCTTGAAAGCGAGTTCAGCGGCGGTGGCTCGCAGGCCAAGGTGGATCGCATTGAGGCCTATGAGCGTGAAGTAGCCGCCGGCAACAGCCCTGATTCGAAGGCGTGACATCAGAGGTTCAAACGTGAAGGGGCAGTCACGCCGGTGGCGTACTGCCCCTTTTGACGCTCAGGCGTCTGTGACAGGGGCAAAATCTACAGGTATCTTCCCGCCCGACTTGCGCCATGTAACTACCCCGGAGCCCCCATGAACGAGCGTGCCGACCCCGATATCGCGCTGATGACCGAGATTGCCAGTCTGTATTACATGCAGGGTGAAACCCAGGAGGCGATTGCGGTACGTCTGGGCATGTCCCGCATCAAGGTCGGGCGCATGCTCAAGCGGGCGCAGACCGAGGGCATTGTCGATGTTCGGGTGCGTCACCACCCTTCGGTCGCGGCCGAGATCGAGCAGGCGCTGATTCGTCGCTTCGGCATTCGTCGGGCATTGATCGCGCTCGACTGCGCCGATGCCGACCAGCAGCGCCATGAGGTCTCGAGTCTGGTGGCCGATCACCTTTCCAGAACGCTGGAAGACGGCACCATGGTGGCCGTCGGCATGGGGCGTAACGTGGGCACCGTGGCAGACAACGTCTTTAACCAGCGCACCCGGCAGTGCTCGTTCATCTGCGCTATCGGCGGCTCGCTGCGCGCCGGAGAGTACATGAATCCTGATCATATCTGCCGACGCCTGGCTGCCAGATTCGGCGGCGAAAGTGAAACCCTTTATGCACCCGCCATGGTGGCCAGCGCCGAACTTCGCGATGCCATGCTGGAAAATCCCACCGTGCGCCAGACGCTGGATCGCGCGCGGCGTGCCGATATCGCCATGATCGGCATAGGAGATCTCTCCGAGGACAGCAACATGGTGCGCATGGGCTGGTTCTCGCCGCAGGAGATTGCCGAGGCGCGTCTATCCGGCACGGTGGGCGACATGATGGGCTATGACTTCATTGATCTGAACGGCAGGCCATCCCATACCCCCATGCAGGGACGCGTGATCGGACTAAGCATCCCGGATCTGGCGCGCATCCCCGAGGTGATCGCGATTGCCAGCGAAAGCACCAAGGCCGCCGGCATTCTGGGGGCACTGCGCACCGGCGTGATCGATGTCCTGGCCACCAGCGCCACCAATGCCCATACCATCCTGCATCTTGATGAGGCCTCGCGGCAGGTGTAGGGCAAATCAGCGCTGCTTTACTCAGGTGCCTTCATGGTGCCTGATCCCATGAAAACACCCTGATGTGCAGCCATGCATTCTTCACTGACGTGCTGTCAGGTAGCGCCTTGCGCATTAAAAGGCGTCTTTTGCAGGCGCGCTTGGGCGCCTGCCGTCATCCACACTCAGGCCATTTCCACCCAGTCCGGTGACTGAGCAACTTCAACGCGATCAATAAACTCAAGCCTTCCCTCATCAAGGCGATAGGCCGCTACGTGATGCGAGGCCTGGCCGGCCACCAGCATGATTTCTCCGGTGGCATCCAGCGCGAACCCTCTGGGCTGCGACTCGACCTCAAAGGCGTCAATGCGTGTGAGCTCGCCGCTCTCAATGTCGACTTCGAAGGAGGTCACCAGTGAACTGCTGCGCTCGGAGGCAAACAGATAGCGGCCTTTGGCATCGAGATGAATATCCGCAGCCCAGAAAGTGTCGGCCTCGCCCTTGTCCACGATAACCCTTTGTCTTTCCGTCAGCGTCCGGGTGTGGCTGTCATAGTCGAACAGCGTGATGGAACCGTCCAGTTCGCCCAGCAGATAGAGCTGCGTGCCCTCCTTGTTGAAGATCAGGTGCCTGGGACCGGTTCCATGAGGCAGCGTGACCTCGGTCGTGTCGAAAAAGGGCGGTTGCGCTTCAAGACTGGCGCAGTAGAGCCGGTCGCCGCCAAGGCTGGTAAAGAGCAGGTTGCGCTGATCGGGGTCGGGAAGAATGCAGTGGGCATTGGGATCGGTAGCCCGGCGGCCCTGTTCGCCTTGTACTTCTCCTTCAGGAGATAGCTCGTAGGCGGCCACTAGATGGTGGTGATAAGAGGCCGAGAAGAGACGATTGTCTTTGCTGCAGGCCAGATAGGCGATGCTTTCCTCGATGGGAAAGGTCGACACCGGGGATAGATGATGACTTTCTGTGTCGATGGCAAAGGTGAAAATGCCCATGGGGGTGCCTCGGCCGGCAGCGTAAAGATGGCGCTGGTCAGGGCTCAGGCACAGTGGCATGGAGCCGCCGGCCTTTTCCAGATCGGGCAGCGTCACGCGCTGCATCAGCTCAAGGCTATCGTGCGAGTAGCGCACGAGGCAGACCTCGCCGGCGCCGCCACAGCCGATATAGGCAAAAAGGGATTGCGATGATGACATGTGCCTACCTTTTTTCAAACGTAAGGAAACAGGAGGGGGCAGTCGTCTCCCCGTCATTCAGCCTGTCATTTTATGCACGCCTGCCGATAAAGGCTTCATCAGCGATAGTCCGGGCCACTGCCTGGCCGTAATCCCGTGCAGGCATCGGTCATGAACGATATGCGTGATGGGCTTGAAGATGCTGCACGGGTGCGGGTTAGGCACTTCGCTTTTACCGGGTGTAAACTTTTTGGTCTGTGTCGACAAGACCAACCTCTTAACCCCTGCTCAGGAATGAGCGACAAAAGGACCCAGAGCTTTCATGAGCGAATACTCCCTGTTTACCTCCGAATCCGTATCCGAAGGCCATCCTGACAAGATTGCCGACCAGATTTCCGATGCGGTGCTCGATGCCCTGATCGCCCGGGACAAGCAGGCACGCGTGGCATGCGAGACGCTGGTCAAGACGGGAGTCGCGATCGTGGCCGGCGAGATCACCACCAGCGCCTGGGTGGATCTGGAAGATCTGGTGCGCCAGGTCATCCTGGATATCGGCTATACCTCCTCCGACGTCGGTTTTGATGGGGCCACCTGCGGCGTACTCAATCTGATCGGCAAGCAGAGCATCGATATTGCCCAGGGCGTCGATCGTACCCGACCCGAGGATCAGGGCGCCGGTGACCAGGGGCTGATGTTTGGTTACGCCACCAATGAGACGCCGTCCTACATGCCGGCGCCGATCCACTACTCGCATCGGCTGGTCGAGCGCCAGTCGGAGCTTCGCAAGAACGGCACGCTCTCCTGGCTGCGTCCTGATGCCAAGAGTCAGGTGACCTTTCGCTATGGTGAGGATGGCCGGCCGGTGGCCGTGGATGCGGTGGTGCTGTCTACCCAGCATGACGAGAGCATCTCGCAGGAAGAGCTGCGTCACGCCGTGGAAGAGCTGATCATTCGTGATGTGCTGCCCGCCGAGTGGATTACCGAATCCACGCGCTTTCATATCAACCCGACCGGCAAGTTCGTGATTGGCGGGCCGGTGGGTGACTGCGGCCTGACCGGGCGCAAGATCATCGTGGATACCTACGGCGGCATGGCGCGCCACGGGGGCGGTGCCTTCTCCGGCAAGGACCCTTCCAAGGTGGATCGCAGTGCGGCCTATGCCGGGCGTTATGTGGCCAAGAACGTGGTGGCCTCCGGCATTGCCGAGAAGTGCGAGATCCAGGTCTCATACGCCATCGGGGTGGCCGAGCCGACCTCGGTGGCCATCAATACCTTCGGTACCGGCAAAATCAGTGATGACAAGATCATCGAGCTGGTGCGCGAGCATTTCGATCTGCGTCCCTATGCGATCACGCGCATGCTTGATCTTCTGCATCCGATGTATCAGCTCACCGCCGCTTATGGACATTTCGGCCGTGAGCCCTTCGAGCATACCTATCGCTGGAAGGATACCAGCGGTGAAATGCAGACCGAGACCTTCACGGCCTTCCCCTGGGAGAAGGTGGACCGCGCCGAAGCGCTCAGGGCCGCTGCCGGTCTTTGAGTCGTCAGTCTGTCCGATTGATCCGATCAAGCCCACGCCTGCGTGGGCTTTTTTGTGGCTGAACGTGGACTATGCTCATGGGCATCCATCGATCCGTGCCTGCATCGCCACGGATCAACAACACAGATGTCTATCGGACCGACCAGATAAAATCCCATGCTTAATATTGCTGCACTCTTTATTACCATCACTGCGCTTTTTGCGTGGTTCAACTACCGCTTTGTTCGGTTGCCGGCCACCATCGGGGTCATGGTCATCGCCCTTTTGATGTCGCTGGGGCTGATCGCGCTGGATCATCTGGGCTTTACCTATATCACCGATCTGACCGAACAGTGGCTGGGCAGCATCAACTTCAACACGCTGCTGATGGACGGCATGCTGTCGTTTCTGCTGTTCGCCGGTGCCCTGCACGTGGATATCGATAAGCTCAAACGCTATCGCTACTCGATCGGATTTCTGGCCTCGATCGGCGTGGTGGTCTCGACGCTGGCCATCGGCAGTGCTGCCTGGTGGCTCTTTGCCACCTTTCATATCGAGGTGCCGTATCTCTACTGCCTGGTCTTTGGCGCGCTGATTTCACCCACCGACCCGATCGCGGTGCTGGGCATCATGCAAAGCGCCGGTGCGCCGGAGGACATGGAGATCAAGATTGTCGGTGAGTCGCTCTTCAACGATGGCGTGGCCGTGGTGGTCTTTACCCTGCTGGTTGGCGCAGTCACGGCCGGTGAACAGCTCACACCCACGCATTCGCTGGCGCTTTTTGCCGAAGAGGCCGGCGGCGGTCTGTTGCTGGGCCTGGTGATGGGGTATGTCGCCTATCGGATGATGAAAAGCATCGATCAGTATCAGGTTGAGGTGCTGATCAGTCTGGCACTGGTGCTGGGCGGCTATGCACTGGCGACCTGGCTGGAAGTGTCAGGTCCCATTGCGATGGTCATTGCCGGGCTTTTCATTGGCAATCGCGGTCGTGAGCTTGCAATGTCGGACAACACTCGGCGCTACGTGGACGGCTTCTGGGAGTTGATCGACGAGATCCTCAACGCGGTGCTGTTTGTCCTGATTGGCCTTGAGCTCTTGCTGATTCCGTTCGAATGGAGCTATCTGTTGGTGGCCGGACCGCTGATCATTGCCATCCTGTTGGTGAGGCTTGTGACCATCGGGCTGCCGATGATGGCCATGCGTCGCTGGGTTGACTATCGCCCTGGTACGACGCGCGTGCTGACCTGGGGCGGGCTGCGTGGCGGCATTTCGGTAGCGCTGGCGCTGGGCCTGCCGGAAAGCGAGTATCGTGAGGCGATCGTGATGATCACCTACATCATCGTGCTGTTCTCGATCCTGGTGCAGGGACTGACCATCGGCAAACTGGTGGGGTATGTGGTGCCAGGCGTTGGTGAAACATCATCGTCATCGAAAAATCACTGAGATGTGATCTCGTGTTTACGGCTCTGGTGCCGATAGTACGATAGCAGGTCGGCAGCTTTTATCTCCGGTATTGACCATTAAAGGCGCCGGCCCGCTATAATTTGCACCAGATTTTCATGCCCCACCCCTTCGTGGGGCGTCATGTCCGCCCGAGGGGCGCTGCAGCAGGAGAAAGGTCCCTGCGAGGCTCGGGATGGATACTCCGGATTCAACGGCGCCCGCTATCTGCCAGGAGTGTTTCATGGCTACTGCCGAAAACGCCGTCCATCAGGACTACAAGGTCGCCGATATCAGTCTGGCCGACTGGGGCCGCCGCGAGATTCGCATCGCCGAAACCGAAATGCCGGCGCTGATGAAGATTCGCGCCAAGTACCGCGATCAGCAGCCGCTCAAGGGCGCCCGTATCGCCGGCTGTATTCACATGACGATCCAGACCGCGGTACTGATCGAGACGCTGATCGAGCTGGGTGCCAGCGTACGCTGGTCTTCATGCAACATCTTCTCGACCCAGGATCAGGCGGCTGCGGCCATTGCTGCTGCCGGCACGCCGGTCTTTGCCTGGAAGGGTGAAACCGACGAGGAGTTCTGGTGGTGCATCCAGCAGACCATCGAGGGCCCGGACGGCTGGCGCCCGAACATGGTGCTCGATGACGGCGGCGACCTGACCCTGATGCTCCACGATGAGCATCCCGAACTTCTCGACGCCATCCACGGCATCAGCGAAGAGACCACTACCGGCGTTCACCGCCTGCTCGACATGATGCGCAAGGGCACCCTGCGTGTACCGGCCATCAACGTCAACGACTCTGTCACCAAGTCGAAAAACGACAACAAGTATGGCTGCCGCCATTCGCTGTCGGACGCCATCAAGCGCGGTCTTGATCACCTGCTCTCCGGCAAGCAGGCGCTGGTGATCGGCTATGGTGACGTGGGCAAGGGCTCGGCTGCCGGTCTTCGCAACGAAGGCATGATCGTCAAGGTTAGTGAAGTCGACCCGATCTGTGCCATGCAGGCCTGCATGGACGGCTATGAGGTTGTCTCGCCCTACATCGATGGTGTCAACGACGAGTCCGGCAGCAATCTTGATACCTGGATGCTGGGCAAGATCGACGTGCTGGTGACCACTACCGGCAACATCAATGTCTGTGATGCCGGCATGCTGGGCGCCATCAAAAAGGGCGCCGTGGTCTGCAACATCGGTCACTTCGATAATGAAATCGATACCGCCTACATGCGCAAGCACTGGGCATGGGAAGAGATCAAGCCGCAGGTCCACAAGATCTATCGTGATGGCACGCCGGGCAACTTCGACCCGAGCAGCGATGACTATCTGCTGCTGCTCTCCGAAGGGCGTCTGGTGAACCTGGGTAACGCCACTGGCCATCCGTCGCGCGTCATGGACGGCTCCTTTGCCGACCAGGTGCTGGCACAAATCCATCTGTATGAGCGTCGCTTTGCCGACATCCCGGTCGAAGAGCGCCCGGCCGTGACGGTGGAAGTGCTGCCCAAGCAGCTCGATGAGGAAGTCGCCCGCTATATGGTCGAAGGTTTTGGTGGCACGCTCACCAAAATGACCCGGACGCAGGCTGACTACATCGGCGTGCCGCAGGAAGGGCCGTTCAAGCCGCACGAGTATCGCTACTAAGTGACAATCTGACCGGCGATTCAATGTCGGCCTGATGCACGATATTGCCGCCCCGGTGACCCTGAGAAGGGTTTCCGGGGCGGTTTTCGTTGTATAAGGAGCGTGATGCCACACCGGTGGCGCGCAAGGTAAACCGCCATGTTTCGACGCCCTTTAAAGCAACGGCCTGCAAGGCGCTTTAATTATCTTCTGAAAACATTGGGCATCGCGTTGCTGGCAGCGTCACTGACACCGACGGCTGCCAGCAGTAAGGCCATGTCGTCCGACATTGACGTGGACATTGCCGGTACGGCTGATACACGCTTTAGTGCGCGCTGGGAACTCACGCGTGCCGATGGCAGCCGTCAGGTGATCGAGGAGGAGGGGCGCATACCCACGCGGCGTCATTTTCAGGGGATGGCGCTGACAGCAGAGCTGACGGTGCTGGATGAAGGGCGCCTGCAACTGGCTATCCAGAAGGGGAATAGTCGCTCCAGATCCTCGACTGGCGGTGCAGGGAGTCGGATCAGTATCAGCGTGCAGTGAGTGTTTGAAAAGCATCGCCCCGCAAGCGCGGGGCGATGTCTTTCGGGCTGCTGCTCAGGCCATTTGTGGAGCGTTCAAGCACTGCTCTGACGAACCCGGTGAGGCTGTTATGACATTACCACTGTGTGGTGATGGCCGTGTTGTTGCCGTTGTCCTGGTAGACTTCTGCTCTGGCAGCGCTGCCGCTTTGTCGAATGGTGGAAGAAAGATTGCTCGAGTCCCCCAGTAGACGGTTTCCCTGCCATACGTAGGCCTCATGACCGATGCCACTCTGGTAGATGTAGGAAGCACTCGTATCAGCATAAATTTGCGTGACGTCAGCAATGTTGTTGTCGCCGTCCTGATAGATCACGCTCGATACCTCACTGGTTGAGCCCTGCTCCAACCGAGCCAGGTTGGCATAACCGTTTTGTTCGATCATGGAATCACTCAGGATGGCGCCTTCCTGAATGACGCTGGCCTGATTGTCCTGGCCGCCGTAAGACGACTGAACAACCAACGATCTGTTCTGACGGCCACCATCCTGGTGAACGTCAGCCATGTCCTGCAGCCCGTATTCTTGGGTAATCAGTGAGCTGTGCTGCTCACCGCTTTGTTCCACATGCGCCTGTTCATCGTCGCCGCTTTGATAAATGCGCGAATAATGCACATTACCGCCCTGTGTCACTTCGGCCAGGTTCCCACCGCCGCGTTGCGCTATGTCAGAGACTCGCTTTCCCGAGGCGTCTGGCATATCGCCCAGGCTTATGTTTTGTGCATCAAAGACTGGATTGGTCGTGCTATTGGCCTCGGGCGTTGTCGTGGAGTTGGCGGGGGTATCTGCTGCCCAGGCAGGAAAGGTGGCGGCCAGGGCAACGACTGCGGCAAGTGTGGTCAGTCGGGTGTTCATGCGTAAGGCTCCTTGGAATTGATCAATGGCTTGTCGTTTTATTACTGATCAATACCGGTGACATCACCGGCAGGTGTCGATAGTTACCAAAAGCGCATTACCCGAGTGGACGTACTGCATCACACTGATGCCCTGGTCACTTTCGATTATGTGATCCCGACGCAGCGCCTGAAAATGAGCGGTCTGATGGCGGCGGGATGCATCTCTGTCGTGCCTCTGTCCTCATGGTGCTGCTGGTAAAGTTGACGCTCGGCCGGGCGCCTTGATCAACATGGCGGCAAGTCATGAGCCCCGGGCGAGGACGCGGTTAACCAAAATGTTGCTGATCGCTGATCGCTGATCGCTGATCGCTGATCGCTGATCGCTGATCGCTGATCGCTGGTCGGCCGGTAGCGGTCACATTATTGCTGGGGCGTTAGCAAATAAACACGTCGAACATGAAAATCCCTGCCTGCCAGATTATGACTGTTGTCATTAACTGTTGGGCTATTAACGGATCAGACCGCTGTTTTGTAAATACAATATTTATAAGAGAAAACATCGTTTTCCATTGGTATTAACAATATATGTTTAAAATGCCAGTGTTATTTGAGTGTTGGCAGCTGCTCAGGGAGTAACGACTTTCCGGAACAACAATTAATCGATATTAAGTTGTGATCAGATGACAGGTTTAAAAACGGGTTCTTCAAGAGCGTTGTTCGCAAGCCGTCATGCTGTTGAAGCATCCTTTCAAAGGTGTATTTTTTGCAATTCATCAGGCAGCACAGGCGATGTATTAATAACCAGCTTTTTCCAGCTATCAGCGTGGCGTCAACAAGTGCCGAAAAAATATCGCCTTGCGAAGGCAAGGCGATATCGTGATGGACTGCCAACTACGCCAGACTGCAGTTTTTACAGACGGTTCAGGATAGTGATGACCGGGCCTGATCAGGGCGCCACGGCCATTACCACTGAGTGGTAATGGCCGTGTTGTGGGCACCGTCCTGATACACGTGGGCCATGGCCGCACTGCCGCTCTGGCGAATGGTGGCGGTGTTGTTCAACGAGTTTTCCAGCAGACGATTGCCCTGCATCACATAGGCTTCATGACCGGTACCGCTCTGGTAGACATAGGCGGCACTCGTGTCAGCATTGAGCTGAGTGACCTTGGCAATGTTTTCAATGCCATCCTGATAGATCACGCTGGATACCTGATTGGAGTAGGTCTGTTCGATTTGAGCGTCATTGCTTTCCCCGTTCTGGTTGATAAGGGCATCGCTCAGATTGGCGCTGGACTGAAGAATGGTGGCCTGGTTGTTGTGGCCATAATATTCGGACTGCTCGATCAGGGCGTTGTTTGCCTGGCCATTGAGCTGTTGAATGTCGGCCATGTCACTCATCCCGTAATGCTGTGAGATGTAGGCGTCATTTTGATCACCGCTTTGTTCGACAGAGGCTCTAACGTTGTCGCCGCTTTGATATATGCGAGAGCGCTGAGCATTACCGCCCTGTGTTACCTCGGCCAGATTGCCGCCGCCACGCTGTTCTATTTCAGAGGTCCGTCTTCCCGAAGCACCGCTCATGTCCTGCAGACGCGCGGTTTGTGCTGCAAGGCTTGAATTGGTCGCGCTGTTGGCTTCAGGCGTAGTGGTGGAGTTACCGGGGCCGGATGCTGCCCAGGCAGGAAAGGAAAGCATCAGGGCAACGGTGGCGAGCGTGGTCAGTCTGGTGTTCATGATAACGTTCCTTGTAATTGATCGATGGCTTGTGATTGGACTGTTGATCAATACCGGCGGAGTCACCGGTAGGTCTCGATAATGACCGGGCGTGCACTGCCGGAGTAGGCGTGTTGCACCACACTGATGCCCTGGTCACTGCTCGATTGCGTGATCTCGACACGGCCCTGAGAGCCGAATTGCATAATGGAGGCATCGAGACGCGTATTCGTGCCGCTGCCGTTTTGATAAATACTGGCAACATGCTGACTTCCGTTCTGGGTAATGACGCCAAGGGCGTTGGCATTCTGCTGGCTGATCAGGGCCTGATGGTGGCTTCCGTTTTGATAAATGCCCGCGCTTTGCTGATAGCGCGCCGATGCGGACTGGGTCACCCAGGCCTGGTTATGGTGACCGACCTGTTCGATAACGCTGTACTTTTGAGCGGCACCAACAGGGAGATTTGCCGTGCTGAACTGCTCGATTCTGGAAAGCGCCACGTTGTTTTCCGCCAGAACCGGGCTCATGACAAAAGGCAACAACATCAGAAGAAAGGAGGTGAGCCAGCCGGTATGACGGATATCCGGTCCTGAGGTGCTGACGTGAAGGCTCATGACGATTGATCTCCCGGAATGTCTTTCATGAAGGCGCTACAGCGCCATCGTTGGCATGTCCAGATAGTCGGCAAGGAGGGTATCTTCCAGCGCGGTCCCTGACTGGAGGTGCCAGAGGTTGTCCCTGACGCCTCGCGCGACAAGATGAATCACCGCCGACTCGATGGCTGACATGACCGCCATCTGTACTGGCTCATTGGTGGTATATCCCGCTTCTGCCTCCAGCAGCCGCTTGAACTCGATAAAGCGGAAAAAGCCTGCGCGTATTTCCTTTGAATAGATGGTCTTGGTTGTCGTGACATTGGCCAGAATTTCGCCGGTCGAAATCTCTACCGCGCGCAGATTGATCGTCACCTGATCCACCTGATATTTCCCCGAACTGCCGATACCAAAGTATTCGGCGCCCAGCCCACCGGTGCGCACATTGCTGTCATAGGCAATGATGCCGCCTTCCAGCATGACCGACGCGGCGCGCAGCGATGGCAGGGTATCCGGCCGGCCAAAACGCTCGGCCTCGGCGCGAATGATGCGCCGCTCGGTCAAAAGGTTCTGGAGACCGACGCGCTCCAGGGGAATGAACCAGCCGGAATCAGACAGCGCACCGGTGAGCATGGCGGCAGCGCCCTGGGTGACCGCTGTTGAAAAGCTGCTGGCCGGCGCCGGGCGGTACTGCCCGGTCTGATCGACAAAGTCGTAGACGGAGACAAAGATGCGCCCGGCTGGTGGTGGCAGTGAGACAAGATCCTGATAGGCAGCGCTTCGTGGCGTCAGGGTCGGCGGGGTGCCTTCAAGGTGAGCGGGCATGGCCACCATGCCGGCACAGCCTGCCAGCATCAGCGTCATGAGCACTATCGCAGCAAGCTTCATGAATGTTCCTTTTTTCTTTTGTTATGGCGCTGCAGATCAAATGTTCAGGGATTGAAAAGGCCACCAACCTGGATGTCGGTAACATCGCCGGTCAGCTTGTCCAGGATGCGCAGGCTGACCAGATCGTTGTCCTCTCGAATGACGATGCTGAAATCATTGCTTTCAAAGCTGCCCTCTCCCAGTTCACCGCTGCTGATATCGCCAATCAGCTGCGAGATCAGTCGGCTCTGCAGGCTCTGTACCAGTCGATCGGTTGCTGACAGTGCGCTGCTTCCCCGGACGTTCGGATCGGTGTGGGTGTCCTGCGCCTGCGCCTTGCCCAGCAGGTAGCTGCCGTAGAAGGGGTCACCGCCAAAGGAAGGATTAAGCGGCTGGTAGACCAGATTGCCTGCCTGGGTATTGGCTGATACGAGTGTAGTAAGCATCAACGCACAGGCAGGCAGGATACGCAGTGCTTTCATGGCTGAAGTTCCTCTTTGCCCAGATCCTGATCGGATGACAACGCGGCACCAATACGACGCGTAAGCAGGGCTTTCTGAACAATGTCGACCGCGCCCTGTGCCGTGTTGCCAGCGTCATTTATGCGGGGAGACAGTCGGGTCTGAAAATGGATGTGGCTACCCTCGGCAATCCATATCTGGCTGCCCCTGCGAGGGTCGGGGCGTTCCATGACAGCAAGCGCTGCAGTGTTGAAGATGGGATTACCCATGGCTGCACGGCTGAAGGCGCGATAGAAAACGTTGCCCGGTAGGGTAATGGTTCGATCCATGAGGACACCGGTCAGAATACTGGTGCCAACAAGAGGGCGTTCGATGGCAGCGCCGTCGGGGCCTGAAAGGTGGTTGATCGCCTGCCTGTCAGCGTTAGCAGGGTCCATGCCGTCGCTGGCATACGCTGGCAATGGCGCTGCGATAGTGATGCAAAGCGTCAAGAGGATGGAATAAAGGCGGGAGAAAAGGGCTCTTATGCACCGGTCAACCAGAAGGCAGTACAGGTCACCATGCCTGAGCGATAACATGCAAACCGTCCACGGGGTACACATTATCATCGGAGTATTATTGAAAGGAGTGCGGTGCAACATGAGGATTCCCGCATATTAAACAATCATTATTGTTTGTCGTTTGTCATGCTATTAACGAATGTCGCTATTGTTTTGTAAATACAATATTTATGAGTGCAACTGTTATGGGTGATTGGAATTAATAATTTCCTTTTCAGGATGTGCAGGAGGATAAATAAAGGTTTTTAATATATGTTGAGGTGTATGGTTTTAATTATTGTTGATGCGGATTATTAATCCTTATTGTAATGGCGCGACTTTATTTTTGATATTTAAAATATAAAGGATGATACGATTTAAGCTGATGAATGAACTGTCTCAGGACCGGGTCCATTTGAATACGCCTGACCGTCGTGACCCTGGATATGCCGACGCAGGGGCTGGCCGTTGGCATATCCGTATGGGGTGCCTTGTAGTATCAAGGTGCGCGATGCCCGGTCCTTGATGATAACCCCTAGCGCGTCATCAGTTTCCTGAGCTGGGTGACGGTGCGGGTGTTGAGCACGTCTTTCTTTTCCAGCCAACCGCGGCGCGCCTGTGCCACCCCCAGGGCCATGTGGCCCAGTTGATCGGGCGCGTGGGCATCGGTATTGATGGCAAGCGCCACGCCGATCTCACGCGCCATGCGCACCCAGTGGGCGGCCAGATCCAGCCGGGCGGGCTGGGCGTTGATTTCGAGAAAAACACCGCGTTCTCTTGCGCCGTGCAATACGGCCTCAATATCCACGTCATACCCTTCACGACCATTGATAATGCGACCGGTGGGGTGCGCCAGAATATTGACATGGGGATTGTCCATGGCGCGCAGGATGCGGCGGGTCTGTTTCTCTCGTGACAGGTTGAACTTCGAGTGCACCGAAAAAACGCAGACATCGAGTTCTGCAAGCACGTCATCGGGCAGATCCAGCGTGCCGTCTTCCAGAATATCGACCTCGTTGCCCTTTAAAACCGTAAAGTTCTTTAGCCGCTCATTGAGGGCATCGATCTCGGCCATCTGCTCGCGCAGGCGTCTGGCATCCAGACCGTTGGCCATCGCCAGGCGCTTTGAGTGATCGGTGATGGCGATATAGCGATAGCCGCGTCTTTTGGCGGCGCGCACCATCTCCTCAAGACTTGCCTTGCCGTCGGAAGCGGTGGTGTGCATATGCAGATCGCCACGAATGTCATCCAGCGTGACAAGCTCGGGCAGGGTACCTTCACGGGCTGCTTCTATTTCACCCCTGTTTTCGCGCAGTTCGGGGGGAATCTAGGGCAGATCAATCTGTGCCAGCACGTCCTCTTCGGTGCGCCCGGCCAATCGTTCCTCACCTCTGTAAATGCCGTATTCATTGATCTTGAGACCGCGGTCGGTGGCCATTTTACGGGTGGCAATATTGTGCGCCTGAGAGCCGGTGAAGTAGTAAAGGGCGGCGCCGAAGCTTTCATCAGCGACGACACGAACATCGACCTGCAGGCCTGAATGCAGATGGATGGTGGATCGTGTCTTGCCATGGGAAGCGGTCTCGGCAATTTCGGGATAGGCCATCAGATGCGTCATAATGGCCGGGCCATCATCACTGCTGACCAGAATGTCGAGATCACCGACCGTCTCGCGACTACGGCGCAGGCTGCCGGCGGCGCTGATGCGCTGGGCGCCCTCGGCATGTTCAAGCCAGGCGATCAGATCGGCGGCGGCCCGGTGGGCTTCATCAAGTCGTGTGCGCGGCGGGGTATCATCAATGCGCTCGGCCTCCTTGAGAATGCTGGCTTCGGTCTTTTTGCCAAAGCCTTCAAGGGCACTGATACGGCCTTCCCGCGCGGCCTTTTTCAGGGCCTCGAGACTATCAATGCCCAGCGCTTCATGCAGCTGGCGCACACGGCGCGGTCCCAGTTGGCTGACCCGCATCAGCTGCAGGAGTCCGGGCGGCAGACGTTTTTCGGCTTCTTCAAGTACCGGCAGGTGGCCGGTGGTGATCAGCTCGGTGATCTTCTCGGCCAGATCACGGCCGATGCCGGGCAGTTCGTTGAGTGGCTCGTCGCGCGCCAACATCTCCTGCAGGGCATGGGGATGCGTTTCGATGGTCTGAGCCGCGCTGCGATAGGCGCGCACGCGAAAGGCATTGGCGCCTTCAATATCCAGCAGGTTCGCCAGGCGGTGAAGGGTACGGGCAATATCGGCGTTTTGCATGAGTCTCGGCTTCCGGTCCGGTCACATGAAAAAGGGCCGCCGGGCGGCCCTTTCTGCAAGGGTAAGGATTACTCCCAGCCGAGCTTTTCCATATAGGCCCGCGCATGCACATCTACCGCCTTGATGGCGTAGACGACCTGGTCCGGCGTGAGCGTATAGGCCAGATTGTGGATCGATTCGCCTTCCTTGAGTGCTGCCTCGGCCACGCGATAAAGATCCTCATCGCTGACTTCCTTGAGCTTGAGCGCTTCCAGCGTCATCGGCAGACCCAGGGCCAGATAGAGATCAAGATATTCTTCCAGTTCGGCCTGCGGGGTTTGATCCAGAATCAGCTGGGCCATGGTGCCGTAGGCCACCTTTTCGCCATGGGTCAGCTCGTGAATCTCGCCGTGCAGGGCGGTGAAACCGTTATGGATGGCATGCGCGCCCGCCAGCCCGCCGCTCTCAAAGCCCAGCCCGCTCAGGAGTGTATTGGCCTCGACCACGGCTTCAAACGAGGGTGTCACGATCTGGGCCTGGTTGGCCTGCCAGGCGAGCAGGGCATGATCGAAGAGCACTTCTTCACACTTCTCGCCAATGGTCTGACCCAGAATGGTGGCCTGACCGCCGGCCATGTTGGTGGCACAGGCGCGAATGGCGGCGCGCGCCTCGACCCAGGTGGCGAGTGCATCAGCAATGCCGGAGGCCAGAAAGCGGGGAGGCGCCTTGACGATAATGGCGGTGTCGACCAGCACGAGGTTGGGGTTCTTGTCGTAGAAACGGTAGGACTCGAACTCGCCATCGTCACTGTAGATGACGGACAGTGCACTGGTCGGCGCATCCGTTGAGGCCGTCGTTGGCAACACGGCGCAGGCGGCATTGAGCCTGTCGGCCACGCCCTTGGCGGTGTCCAGGGTTTTACCACCGCCAAAGCCGATGATCACATCTGCCTTGTATTTCTCACCCTGTGTGACCAGTCGATCGATTTCGCCAGTGGAGGATTCACCTTCAAAGATGGCCCGTTCAAAGCTGATATCGCTGCCCTTGAGACTGTCACTCAACGTCTCGCCGGCCATTTTCCAGACGAAGTCATCAGCGATGACCAGTGCCTTCTGACCCAGCTGTGACACATAGTGACCGGCGCGGGAAAGTGTATCGGCACCCTGAACGTAACGGGCGGGGCTGATAAAGACCTTCTCGTTGGGAGCAGACATCAGTGTTCTCCTTCGATAGTGGCGATAGGGTAGGTGCATAATGAGTGTAGTTGTTCCTGTTGAACTCCATGGTTGAGGATTCGACGGATTTCAATGTTATGTCGATAATTGGCTGTCATTGAAGGTGTTTAATGTGACGCAGGAATGCGTTGTCGAGACTGTCCGGGAGGATCCGATGGCCCGAAGGCCCAATGCACGCACCCTGTTTGTGTCCGATCTTCATCTGGGCACGCCCGATGCCCAGGCACAGCTGCTGCTTAATCTGATGCGGCTGGTGCGCCCCGAACGGTTGTATCTGGTTGGCGATGTCTTTGACCTGATTGCCATGAAGCGCCGGGCCATATCGGTACTGGATGTCCATCAGCAGCGGCTGGTACGCCATATCCTGCGCCTAGCGCGTACCGGCTGTGAGGTGATCTACATTCCCGGCAATCACGATGCCGCCTTTCGTACCTTCTGTGGCGAGACCTTTCGCAGCATCGAAGTTCGCCGCGACGCCGTACACGTCACAAAAGATGGCCGGCGGCTGCTGGTCAGCCACGGTGACGAGTTTGATGGCCACTTCAAGGCGCCGCGCTGGAAGCTGGTAGTAGGTGAGATGGCACTGCATACCATGCGCCGTACCAATCGCTGGACGGTGCAGGTGCGTCGCAGGATGGGGCGTCCGTACTGGTCGCTGTCGGCCGCGCTCAAGCGCCGCTCAGGCAACGTCAAGCACTTTGCCGATGCCTTTCGGCAATCGGCACTGGCGCGCGTGCGCCGTGAAAACGTGGATGGCTATATCGGCGGCCATATCCACATTCCGTTTTTTGGTGAGTGTGAAGGCTTCGTCTACTGCAATGATGGCGACTGGGTAGAAAACTGCACGGCGCTGGTTGAGGAATTTGACGGCCGGCTGCGGCTGGTGGACTGGGAGAACAAGACGCTGGTGGATGATCCCAGACCCCCTTCCGGTCAGCGTGAAAAGACCGAGGCCGAGGACTGGCTGGCTGATGAGGAAACCAAATCCACTGCGGATTAAAAAAACATTAATGCCGGCGCTGTTTTGTTAGCCGCGTAACGATTTGAATTATATCGGGTTTTGAAAGGCATCAAAAAATTGTGCCGTTTACTTTTGAAACCCGATGATGACAGAACGTAGAATGTGCTGGAAAATTATCCTATGCGACATTTTGCACCAGGCAGGAGGCTGACGCCTTCAATGCCTGACTCCCTTCTTTGTAGTACCAGATAAAAACTATTCCAATCATGGAAACCATTAATAATCGGTGAGGTCATGCCGATAAACAGTGACTGGCCACATCGTGCCGCTGGCCGATGTTCAAGCATGACGCCTGCCCGCCCTGACAGCTGGTAATCCGGCAGGCGATGAGGAGATTGACCCATGACGGTTAATGTAACCCGAAGACAGTTCTTCAAGCTGGGGGCCGCAGGTGTGGCGTCTTCCAGCATGGCGATGATGGGGTTTGCCCCGGAGTCGGCTGAAGCGTCCGTGCGTCATTTCAAGCTGACGCATGCCAAGGAAACCCGCAACAACTGCACGTACTGCTCGGTCGGCTGCGGTGTTCTGATCTATAGCCATGGCGATGGTTCCAAGAACACGCGCCAGGAAGTCTTCCACATCGAGGGCGACCCGGACCATCCGGTTTCTCGCGGCTCGCTGTGTCCGAAGGGCTCGGGGCTGGTGGATTTCGTGCGCAGCGAAACGCGCCTGGAGTATCCGCAGGTACGTGCGCCGGGCTCCAGCGAGTGGAAGCGCGTCAGCTGGGATGAGGCGCTTAACAAGATCGCGCGCTACATCAAGGATGACCGCGATGCCAACTTCGTTGAGCGTGACGAAACCGGCAAGACGGTCAATCACTGGACCACGACCGGTTTTCTGGCCGCGTCCGGTGCTTCCAACGAAGCCGGTTATATCACCCACAAGGTGGTGCGTAACCTTGGCATGGTAGCGTTCGACAACCAGGCGCGCGTCTGACACGGACCGACGGTGGCAGGTCTTGCCCCTTCATTCGGTCGCGGTGCCATGACCAATCACTGGGTCGACATCCGCAATGCCAATCTGATTCTTTCGATGGGCGGCAACTCTGCCGAGGCTCACCCCGTGGGCTTTCGCTGGGTTACCGAAGCGCTTGAGCACAACAAGGCCAAGCTGATCTGCATAGATCCGCGCTATACGCGTACCTGTGCGGTCGCCGATTACAAGGCCTTTATTCGTACCGGAACCGATATCACGTTCCTGGGCGGTCTGATTCATTATCTGATCACGACCAATCAGATCCAGCGTGAGTACGTGCTTCACTACACCGATGCCTCGCTTCTGGTGCGTGAAGACTATGGTTTCGAAGACGGTATCTTCACCGGCTATAACCCTGAAAAGCGCTCCTACGACGACAAGTCGTCCTGGATGTATGAGCTGGGTGATGACGGTTACGCCAGGCGTGACATGTCACTTCAGCACCCCAGGTGCGTTTATCAGCTGATGCGCGAGCACTACAGCCGCTATGACATCGATACGGTGTCGAGCATCTGTGGCATGCCTCGTGAGCACATCGAACATATCTGGTCGGAAATCGGCAAGATGGCCGTGCCGCACCAGACCATGACGATTCTCTACGCGCTGGGCTGGACGCAGCACTCGATCGGTTCGCAGATCATTCGTACTGCGGCCATGGTGCAGCTGCTGCTGGGTAACATGGGCATGCCAGGGGGCGGCATCAATGCGCTGCGCGGCCACTCCAATATCCAGGGTTTGACGGATCTGGGTCTGCTCTCCCAGCTGTTGCCGGGTTACATGTCACTGGCCAATGCCAGTGAGCAGGACTATGGCGAATACATTAAAAAGCGTGCCAAGCAGCCGATTCTGGAAGGCGAGGTCTCGTACTGGAAAAACTACGAGAAATTCCACGTCAGCCTGATGAAATCCTGGTTTGGTGATGCCGCCACGCAGGAAAACAACTGGTGCTTTGACTGGCTGCCCAAGCTTTCAAAGCCGCTCTATGATGTGCTTGATACCTTCGAGCGCATGCACAAGGGCGAAATCACCGGTTATTTCTGTCAGGGGTTCAATCCGCTGGCGTCATTCCCCAACCGTCAAAAGATTACGGAAGGCCTTTCCAGGCTGAAGTATCTGGTGGTCATGGACCCGCTGAATACCGAAACCAGCGAGTTCTGGAAGAACTACGGCGAATACAACGATGTGGATTCTTCGCAGATCCAGACCGAAGTCATTCGTCTGCCAACCACCTGCTTTGCCGAGGATGATGGCTCGATCACCAACAGTGCCCGCTGGCTGCAGTGGCACTGGGCAGCGGCGCAGGGCCCTGGCGAGTCGCGTCCGGATACGCGCATCATGGGTGAGCTTTTCATCCGCATTCGTGATCTGTACCGACAGGAAGGCGGCGCTTTCCCCGATCCGATCCTGAATGTGGACTGGGACTACGATATTCCTGAAGCACCTTCCTCGGAAGAGATTGCCCAGGAATACAACGGTCGTGCACTGGTCGATCTGACCGATGATAACGGCAACGTGATTCGTCGTGCCGGTGAACTGCTGTCGGGCTTTTCCGAAATGACAGCCGATGGGCGTACCGCTTCCGGTTGCTGGATTTTTGCCGGTTCGTGGACGCAGGACGGTAATCAGATGGCGCGTCGTGACAACTCCGACCCGTATGGCACCGGTAATACGCTGGGCTGGGCGTGGGCATGGCCTGCCAACCGGCGCCTGCTGTACAACCGTGCCAGTGCCGATCCGCAGGGTCGTCCCTGGGGCAAGGAGAAGGCGTTTGTCTGGTGGAGCAGCGAGCAGGGTCGCTGGGTCGGTGCCGATATTCCGGACTTCCCGGTCACCTCTGATCCTGCGCTGGGCCAGGGCCCCTTCATCATGCAGCCAGAAGGCGTTGGGCACTTCTTCGCCGGGCAGAGCATGGTAGAAGGTCCGTTCCCGGAGCATTACGAGCCGTTCGAATCGCCGATTCCGAACAATCCGCTGCATCCGAACAACCCGCTGGCGAAAAACAACCCGGCAGGCCGGATATATGAGAAGGATCGCGAGGCACTGGGCAGTTGGGAGGAGTTCCCGCATGCGGCAACGACCTATCGTCTGACCGAGCATTTCCACTTCTGGACCAAGCACGCCCGTCTTAATGCGGTGGTGCAGCCGGAGCAGTTCGTGGAAATCAGCCATCAGCTGGCTGAAGAGGTTGGCGTGGTAGCAGGTGACTGGGTGCGTGTCTCCTCCAACCGCGGTTCCATCAAGGCCGTGGCAATGGTGACCAAGCGCATGCAGCCGCTGCGTATCGGGGATCGTGACGTGCATCACGTGGGTATTCCGATTCACTGGGGCTTCACCGGCGTGGCGAAAAAGGGCTATCTGATCAATGCCCTGACGCCTGTCGTGGGTGATGCCAATACCCAGACCCCGGAATACAAGTCATTCATCGTCAAGGTCGAGAAGGCATAAGGGAGGGCATATGATCAACTCACAAAATATCGTTGCCCGTTCCGCGACGACACTGCCGGCACCTCATGTACGTGACAACGTGGTGGAAGTAGCCAAGCTGATCGATGTCTCCAAGTGCATCGGTTGCAAGGCCTGCCAGGTCGCCTGCATGGAGTGGAATGATCTGCGTGATGAGGTAGGCGAGTGCCATGGGGTGTATGACAACCCCATGGACCTGACCGCCGAGTCATGGACGGTAATGCGCTTTAGCGAAGTGGAAACGGATGCCGTGGGCGGTGCGGACGTCAGCAAGGAGAAGGAACTCTCTTGGCTGATTCGCAAGGATGGCTGCATGCACTGCGCCGAGCCGGGCTGTCTCAAGGCCTGCCCGGCGCCCGGTGCGATCGTGCAGTATGCCAATGGTATCGTCGACTTCGATTCCAATAACTGCATTGGCTGCGGCTACTGTATTACAGGCTGTCCGTTCAACATTCCGCGTATTTCGGAAAAGGACAGCAAGTCCTACAAGTGCACCCTGTGCTCTGATCGCGTGACCAATGGTCTGGAGCCGGCCTGCGTCAAGGCCTGTCCGACCAACTGCATCGAGTTTGGCAGCAAGAAGGACATGCTGGCGCGCGCTGACAAGCGTGTGAATGACCTGAAAGAACGCGGCTACGAAAAGGCCGGTATCTATGATCCGGCAGGTGTTGGCGGTACACACGTCATGTACGTGCTGCACCACAACGACGAGCCCGGGCTCTATCATGGCTTGCCGAAGGACCCGCGTATTTCGCCGGTCGTCGGTGCCTGGAAGGGTATTACCAAGCCCATCATGTCCGCCATTCTGGGGATCACGGCGTTTGCCGGTTTCTTCCACTACATTACCAAGGGCCCGAAGGAAGAGCCTACGGATGAGGAAGTCTTCGGCGAAGGCGATGACCATCATCGTGTCTCACGTGAAGAGGAGCATCGGTCATGAACTTCAAGAAACAAAAGACCATGCTGCGTTACGGCCCGGGCACCCGGGCCAATCACTGGGCAATGGCAGGCGCCTTTATCCTGCTGACGCTGTCAGGACTTGCCTTCTTTCATCCACCGTTTTTCTTTTTGAGCAATACGCTGGGCGGGCCGGTCTGGTCGCGCGTGCTGCACCCCTTTATCGGCGTGGTGCTGTTTGTGCTGTTCGTCATCATTGCAGTGCGACAGCTCAAATATAATCTGCTGATGAAAAACGATGTGCAGTGGATGCGCCAGATGGGCGATGTGCTCAATAACCGGGATGAAAAACTGCCGCCGATTGGCAAGTACAACCCGGGCCAGAAGCTGGTGTATTGGGCGTTGATCCTGTGTATTCCGGTGCTGTTGATCACGGGTGTGATCATGTGGCGGCCCTGGTTTGCCGGATTCTTCCCCATTCCGCTGATTCGCGTGGCAAGCCTTGTGCATGCACTGGCCGCATTCATCGGTATTGCGACCATTATTGTGCATGTGTATGCCGCTATCTGGGTCAAGGGCTCGATCAAGGCCATGACCCGCGGTCGCGTCACGCATGCCTGGGCGAAGCACCATCATCCGCTCTGGTACGAACAGGAAATGGAAAAGCCTTCGCAGCGTGCGGGAGGAGAGAGCGCCCAGGAGCTTGATGCACCACCTCACCACGGAGCTCGCAATGACGGCCGAACATCAGGCTGAACATGATTATGGTGTAACCCCCGGCGGGGTCGTTGAACCCCCCGCCGTGGTGTTGCCCGAACGACGTCTTTTCAGCCAGCGGGCGCGGCGCCTGCGCGATCTATCCAGACGCATGCGCTCAATGGCCGATTTTCTCGGTTTTGCCGCCCGTCTGGCACAGGCCCAGCACCAGGTATTGCAAAAGCAGGTCAGCACCTTTGCGCCGGACGCCGAGGCCTTTGAGCTGGCACTGGAACACGGCATGCCCCCGCTCATGGCGCAGACGCTGCAACATGATCTGGACTGGCAGGAAGATCTGAACGCGCTTTGTGACGCGCTTGAGCTGAATGTAGGACAGGCGCAGCAGCAGCTGATTCGTCAGCTGCGCGCCCTCGATGTTACTGCACGTCAGGACATGGCAGCCGAAGTCCTCAATGCGGGCAACGGTACAGAGGACACGCGCGCTTTCATGCCTCTGGTTGCCGCCGCGTTGCAGGTGGCCTGGCTGCGTCAGTGCTCTGTCCTGCCGCGTCCTCCAAAGCGGGCAGAAGGTGTCGCGCAGACCGTATGTCCCTGCTGTGGCTCCCTGCCGGTGGCCAGCCTGATTCAGGTAGGTCGCGAGCGTTCACGCGTGCGTTATATGCAGTGTTCGATCTGCGCCGCCGAGTGGTACATGGAGCGGGCGCGCTGCACGACCTGCTTTGAAACCGGCAAGCTGGATTACGTCAGTCTTGAAGGCGAAGACGGCAAGCGCCCACTTCCGGTAAGAGCTGAAACCTGTGGCGACTGCCATAGCTATGTGAAGATCGTTCATCTTGATACCGAGGTGGATGCCGATGCACTGGCTGATGACCTGGCAAGTCTGGGGCTGGATATCATGATCGCAGGTGAGCGCGATATTGGACGCAGCAGTTATAACCCCTGGCTCATCACTGGCTGATGCTGCTGTCTGCTTTTAAACGCGCTCAACATGAGCGCGTTTTTTTTATGTTGTTATACGAAAACATTCTCTGCGAACGCTGCCGGGTACTTGTTTCAATACTTTTTTAAGGGATGATGACCGGCTTGAATGATCGTGTACCGTATGGTCCGATTCATGCCTGTCACTGCCGGTTGCCCTGCATGGCTGCTGGATTGATGGCCATGCATGTATTACAAGATGAAACGCGTTTCATGTATGAACGCGCTCTCGCCATGAAAGGAGTTTTCGATGTGTGACCCGCGACGTTACCTGCCGGCAGTGGATGTACTGCTGTCCCATCAGATGATGGTGCGTTCGCAGGTCAGCCATCGTCTTAAAAGGCGTGCCGTGCGCGAGCTGCTTGCCGGCGAGCGTGAACGCCTGTCCCGGGCGGATTCGGTACCCTTTGATCATGACCAGCTGGCCACACAGGCCCTTGCCAGAGCCCGATCAATGGCAGCTTCCCGCGCGCCCAGCGTTTTCAACCTGACTGGTACCGTTATCCATACCAATCTGGGCCGGGCGCCGCTGGCGGAATCCGCCATCGAGGCCATGACGCGGGCCGCCAGCCATTCGCTGGCGCTGGAGTATGATATCGACAGTGGGCGTCGTGGGGATCGTGATCAGGTCGTCGAATCGCTTTTGTGTGAACTGACCGGCGCTGAAGCTGCGACCGTGGTCAACAACAATGCTGCGGCCGTGGTACTGACACTGTCGGCGCTGGGAGCCGGTCGCGAAGCCGTGATTTCGCGTGGTGAGCTGATCGAGATCGGTGGTTCATTTCGTCTGCCCGACATCATGCATACTTCCGGTTGTTATCTGCGCGAGGTCGGTACGACCAACCGCACGCATACGCGTGATTTCGAACAGGCCATGAATGATGCTACAGGCCTGATTTTCAAGGCACATACCTCCAACTACGCCGTTGAGGGATTTACAGCCTCGGTGCCGGAAAACGAGCTGGCGCGTGTCGCACATGCCCGCGGCGTCCCCTTCATTGTGGATCTGGGCAGTGGTGCCCTCACCGACATGGCCGCGCTGGGGCTACCCGATGAAGCTCAGCCTCGACAGAGTATCGATGCCGGGGCCGATGTGGTGACCTTTAGTGGCGACAAGCTGCTCGGAGGCCCTCAGTGTGGTCTGATTGTGGGCAGCCGAGAGTATATCGACCGTATTCGCCGCCATCCGCTCAAGCGTGCGCTACGTGTCGACAAGCTGATCATGAGCGCGCTGGAAGCAACCCTGCAGCTTTATCGGGACAGTGATGAGATTGCGCGCGATATCCCGACGCTGGCCCTGTTGACGCGCGGTGAAGCCGATATCGCAGCTACGGCAGAACGCCTGCTGCCTGCCGTTGCCGAGTGTCTTCCCCATATGCAGGTCAGTATTGCTGCGTGCAGGAGTCAGCTGGGCAGTGGCGCGTTGCCGGTGGATCGGTTGTCCAGTCGTGCGCTCGTCATTGCCTCGACCGCTCAGGAGCGCCGCCTCGGTGAGCGGTCTTTACGCCAGCTCGAAGCCGCTTTCAGGCAACTGCCGCGGCCTGTCATTGGCCGACTGCATGATGGCGCATTATGGCTTGATCTGCGCTGTCTTCAGGGCGAGCTCGAGGAGAGCGCTTTCACGGAGCAGCTTTGCCACCTTTCGCTGAATCAGGAAAACACACCATGATCGTAGGAACGGCAGGCCATGTAGATCATGGCAAGACAGCCCTGATCCACTCGCTGACCGGTATCAGCACGGATCGACTGCGTGAGGAGCAGGAACGCGGCCTGACCATTGAGGCAGGCTACGCCTACCCGGAAATGGCTGACGATTTCGAGCTGGGATTTATTGATGTCCCCGGTCACGAACGATTTATCCATAACATGCTCTCGGGTGTGGCGGGCATCGATACCATGCTGCTGGTCGTGGCCGCTGATGATGGCGTCATGCCGCAAACCCGTGAGCACATGCAGATACTGCGTCTTCTGGGCATTGATCGCGGCGTGGTTGCACTGACCAAATGTGATCTGGTTGAGCGCCAGCGGCTTGTCGAAGTGCATGAGCAGATTCAGGCGCTACTGGCAGACTCACCGCTGGCAGACTCGCGTATCTTTGAGGTGTCCAGTCGCACCGGCGAGGGCATTGCAGCCCTGAAGGAAGAGCTCTGGCGACGCGCACAGGCCAGCGATGCCGAGGTGGCACAGGGCAATTTTCGCATGGCAGTGGATCGCGCCTTTACCAAGACCGGGTCGGGGCTTGTGGTCACGGGCACGGTAGTGGCCGGCGAGATTGCCGTGGGTGACAGCGTCAGATTATTTCCCTCCGATCATGAGGCTCGCGTCAGGGGGCTTCGTCGTCAGGGTCGGGTGGCGGAACGTGCCCGTCAGGGCGATCGGCTGGCACTGAACCTGGCAGGTCCCGGTATTGATCGGGAAACCGTTCAGCGCGGTGACTGGGTAGTGGCCCAGGCGCTGCCCACACCGGCGTTAACGCGTGTGGATATTGCGCTGGAGCTTCTGGAGGATGCCCCGCCACTGAACCACTGGTCCGGGGTGCATCTGCATCTGGGCGCGTCGCATGTCATCGGGCGTATTTCCCTGCTGGAAGGCCAGCAGCTGCTGCCCGGGGAGCGCATGCTGGCCCAGATGATTCTGGAAACACCGCTGCATGCCTGTATGGGGGATCGGGTGATCGTTCGGGATCACGGTGCGCGCCGTACCATCGGTGGTGCCATTGTGCTCGATGGCACACCACCCCGACGCGGTCAGCGCTCCCCGGCGCGACTTCAATGGTTGCAAAGCTGTCGGCAGGCGACCATGAGCAGTACCGGGATGTCGCTGGACGAGCCGCTCAGGGTGGCGCTGATGCTGCGTCAGGATGGACCGGATATTTATGGTCTGGCACGCAACTTCAATCGCACGCCCGCCTCGCTGGCCCGGGAGTTCGAGGTGCTGGGCGCCCGGGTCATCAGTGCAGGTCAGGACATGCGTGCCTTCTCGCCGCAGGCGCTGGAAGCGCTCCGGGAGCGTATCCTCAAGGTGGTCACCGACAACCATGAGCGTGAGCCGGCCATGCTGGGTACCGAGCGTGAACGTCTACGCCGTCAGGTCATGCCGGGCCTGCCCAGTGCCCTGTTTCGCCAGATCCTGCAGCCGCTGATGACGGCGGGCATGCTAAAGCAGCATGGTCCCTTTCTGTCACTACCGGAACATCAGGCCGCCCTGTCGGAAGAGGATGAAAGGATATGGCAACGTGTTCAGCCATACCTGACTGCAGCACCCTTTGATCCGCCACGGGTGCGTGATCTGGCCGGGCTGGAAAACATTGAAGAAGCGCAGGTGCGGCATGTATTGTCCCTGGCAGCCCGGCTTGGGCGTGTTTATCATGTGCGTCGGGATCATTTTTTCCTGGCTCGATCAGTCCATGACATGGCCGACATGATCCGACAGCTTGAGGCGCAGCAGGGCGCTGCTCATGTCGCCAGTTTTCGCGACCGGCTGGGCATCGGCCGCAAGCTGGCGGTTCTGATCCTCGAATTTTTTGATCGAATCGGCTATACACGGCGGGTGCGCGATGATCATGTCGTGCGTCGGGCCGACATGTGGCATTAATTACGCTATCATGCGGGCACGTTTTAGCACCTGCTGAAATCGTCTGGTTCCGGAAAGGCTTCGTTCCCCGGTGGGGCGCTCGGGCTTCAAACCCGAGAGGGGCTGCCAGCAGTCCCTGGTGGGTTCGACTCCCACGCTTTTCCGCCATTGTTGTCTACCTTTTGAGGGCAGATATGCCCTGCCCCCCTGCCCCCCTGCCCCCCTGCCCCCCTGCCCCCCTGCCCCCCTGCCCCCCTGGTCCTCCAGCGTCCATAAGCTTGATCAGGATTCTGTCTGACATGAATTCTGCTTGATAAGTACCCCCGAATCTTTCATTTGGCCTGATACGTTGGCGTCGTCACAATACATGCCATCAATCAAGGCCTGACCGATGGCGGAAACAGGCAGTCCGGGGCCGTACACACGTCTGTCAGTCAATCAGCGGCGTGACTTATCAAAAGGATGTTCAGACTCATGAGTGAATTGCGCTCAGCCGAACTCAGCTTCGAGTTCTTTCCGCCGCGTACCGAGGCCGGTCGTGATCGGCTGCCGGAAGTCTATACACGGCTGGCCGAACTCAAGCCGCGCTTTTTCTCGGTGACCTTTGGTGCCGGGGGTACCACGCGTGATTTCACCTTTGATGCGGTTAAAAGCATGTCACGCGATACCGGTATCTGCACGGCGCCGCATCTTTCCTGTGTGGCCAGCGACAAGGACGATATCCGCAAGCTTTTGACGCAATACCGTGAGCATGGCATCAAGCGCATTGTTGCCCTGCGAGGTGACATGCCCTCGGGCATGCTGGGGATTGGGGAAATGCGCTATGCCCGCGATCTGGTTGACTTCATTCGTGAAGAAACGGGTGATCATTTTGATCTGACCGTGGCGGCTTATCCCGAGTGTCATCCGCAGGCGCAAAACCTTGAGCGTGATATCGATCATTTTGCCGACAAGGTACGCGCCGGCGCTGACATGGCCATCACGCAGTATTTCTTCAATCCGGACGCCTATCATCATTTTGTGGACAGGGTCCGGGCGCGCGGTGTGGATATACCGATCGTGCCGGGCATCATGCCGATCACCAACTACACCAAGCTTGCCCGCTTTTCCGAAATGTGTGGTGCCGAGATTCCGCGCTGGGTGCGTCGACAGCTTGAAGCCTATGGCGATGACAGTGAGAGCATTCAGGCCTTTGGGCATGAGGTGGTGACACGCCTTTGTCAGCAGCTGCTGGAGCAGGGGGCGCCGGGTCTGCATTTCTACACGCTCAACCAGGCAGAGACCTGCACGAAAATCGTGACTGATCTCTCGCTTGAGAAGGCTTGTCGCTGATTGGTCGCATGCTCTGGAGCGAACTAGTCTTGTTGATACGCCAATCGTTAATGGGCTGACTCAAGAGGACTTCCAATGAAAAGACTTTTTCTGGCATCAGCATTGCTGGCAATGACGCCTCTGGCCATGGCCGATACCACTGTAGAGCTGCACAAGGCAACGGACGAAGGCGTCAGTGATTCCGTGGGCACGGTGACCTTTGAGGATACCGATTACGGTCTTCTGGCGACCCCGGATATCTCCGGTCTGCCAGGGTTTGGCATGCATGGCTTCCATCTGCATGCCAACCCCAGCTGTGATCCTTCCACCGAAGATGGTGAAGTGACACCGGCCGGCGCTGCCGGCGGCCATTTTGATCCGGACGAAACGGACACGCACAGCGGCCCGTATGTCAAAGACAGTCATCTGGGGGACATGCCGCTGCTGGTCGCGGACAATGATGGCAACATCAAGACACCGGTACTGGCACCTCGCCTGAAGGAAAGTGACCTTGCCGGGCATGCCGTCATCATTCATGAAGGCGGCGATAACTACAGCGATACCCCGCATCTGGGCGGCGGCGGCGCTCGCTGGGCCTGCGGCGTCATTGAAGGCCGCTGAGCCGATATATCAGCATTGCTGGTCATGAAAGGACCCTGCCGTTATCCGGCAGGGTCCTTTTGATACTGCCATGGCACAGGGTTATCTAGCGCTTGCCCGGATCGATAATCCTGACGGGCTGAAAATCATCGCTTTCCGCGTTCGGCTGGCTTTTGGAGACACGAGTATCCAGTGCTGCAGGCGCCTGTTCGGTCATGGGCAACTGTTCGAAGAAATCACAGCTGACACACTCCCGGTAGCGGGTGCCATTGCTTTCCCAGCTGCGGATACGATCCATGGCGCTACAGCGCGGGCAGACTGCCCCGGCGATAAAACGTTTGGGCGTTGACTGGTTCATTGGATCTCCTGACCGGCAGCGCAGGGCTGCCGGTCGTGTCACAAGCGATCAGGCGGTTTGAAGAATACCGCTATGGCGCAGCAGCGGTTCGATGCTGGGCTCGCGCCCACGAAACTCCTGAAACAGTACTGCTGCATCCCGGGCGCCGCCCTGTTCCAGAATGGTAGTGCGAAAGCGCATGCCGGTGTCCTGATCGAAGACGCCGGCATCTTCAAAGGCAGACCAGGCATCCGATGAGAGGACTTCGGCCCACTTGTAGCTGTAGTAGCCGGCTGCATAGCCGCCAGCGAAGATATGGCTGAAGCCATGCTGGAAGCGGTTGAACTCGACTCTGGGCACCACCGAGACCTGCTGACGAACGCTATCGAGCAGGGACTGGATATCCTCTGCCTTCGGTGTCTGATACTCACGGTGCAGGCGTAGATCAAACAGCGAGAATTCAAGCTGACGCACCATGGTCATGGCCGACTGGAAGTTGCGGGCCGCCTGTAGACGCTCGAGCAGATCGTCCGGCAGGGATTCTCCGGTATCGACATGCGAGGCAATCAGGTCAAGACCTTCACGTACCCAGCAGTAGTTTTCCATGAACTGGCTGGGCAGCTCGACGGCGTCCCACGCCACGCCGTTGATGCCGGAAATGTCGGCCACGTTCTGGCGGGTCAGCATGTGATGCAGGCCATGTCCGAACTCATGGAACAAAGTCAGGACTTCATCATGGGTCAGAAGGGCCGGACGATCACCTACCGGGCGGGTGAAATTGCAGGTCAGGTAGGCGACCGGCAGCTGAATGTCACCATCCCCGCGAGCGCGTCTGACACGGCATTCATCCATCCACGCGCCGCCGCGCTTGCCTTCACGCGCGTAAAGGTCGAGATAGAACCCGGCGATGACATGGTCATCTTCAAGAATATCGAAAAAGCGCACGTCGCTGTGCCAGCGCGGCGCCTGAGTGTTCTCACGAAAGCTGACGTTAAAGAGCTTGCCGATAACCCTGAACAGCCCGTCGACGGCCCCGGGAGCCGGAAAGTAGGGACGAAGTTCTTCCTGTGAAATGGCGTAGCGTGCTTCACGCAGCTTCTCGCTGGCGTAGCCGGTATCCCAGGGCGCCAGGCTGTCGATCCCCAGTTCATCACGGGCGTAGGCGCTGAGCGTTTCAAACTCTTCCTTTGCCTGCGGCACGGCGCGGCTGGCCAGATCATTGAGAAAATCGAGGACCTGGTCCGGGCTCTCGGCCATCTTGGTCGCCATCGAGTAGTCGGCATAGGATGCAAAGCCTGCCAGTGAGGCAATCTCCTGGCGCAGCGATACGATTTCGGCCATGACGTCCGAGTTGTCAAACTCGCCGGCATTGGGGCCCTGATCGGAGGCACGGGTGACGAAGGCGGTATAGACCTCTTCGCGCAGGGCACGATCCTGGGCATAACTCATGATCGGGAAAAAGCTCGGGAAGTCGAGCGTAATGCGATATCCCTCGACACCCTTGGCCTCGGCATTGGCTGCCAGGGTCTCCAGTGCACTCTCGGGAAGACCATCCAGACGCTCGCGCGCAACATCCAGGTGCCAGGCCTGGGTGGCGTCCAGCACGTTATTGGAAAAGGTATTGGAAAGCGTTGACAGCCTAGCCTGAATCTCGCCAAACCTGGCCTTTTTCTCAAAGGGCAGATCGACACCGGCCAGACGGAAGTCGCGCAGGGTGTTGTCGATTGATTTGCGCTGCCCTTCATCCAGGCGGTCGTACTCTTCACTTTCTGCCAGCGTCTGGAACGCCTTGAAAAGCCCTTCATGCTGACCCAGCCAGGTGCCATAGGCCGAGAGTTTCGGCAGGCACGCCTGATAGGCCTCGCGAAGTGCCTGGGAGTTCATGGTGGCGTTGAGATGCGATACCGGCGACCAGGCCTGGGAGAGCTGGTCATTGATGGCTTCAAGCGGTGCTGCCAGCCCCTGCCAGGTATAGCTGCCTTCCTCGACCAGCCTTTCGATGGCCGCCTTGTTGCGCGAGAGCAGCTCGTCCATGGCCGGTTCGATGATCTCCGGTGTGATGGCCTCGAAAGGGGGCAGGGCATGGGATTCAAGCAGGGGGTTGGTAGACATGAAGCGACCTCGCGGTTGGCGAAAGATATACTGTTGACAATGAGGGTGTCGGACGCCGGTTTCAATGCAGGCGGCCGGCATTGTGAATTGATTCAGTGCGCATCATGGCGCGGTAGAAGGGATGCAGGACATGTCCGAAGTGGTAGAGCGCTGGGGGTCGCGCCGTGCGTTCATTATAGCAGTGACGGGTGCGGCAGTGGGTCTGGGCAATATCTGGCGCTTTCCCTGGATGGTCGGTGAAAACGGAGGGTCGGTCTTTCTTCTGTTGTATGTGGCCTTTGTGCTGCTGCTGGGATTGCCGGTCATGGTGGCTGAAATCCTGATTGGACGGGCGGGGCGTCGTACACCCATGCAGGCATTGGCCTTTCTGGCCCAGGAGGCAGGTGGTAGCCGGCACTGGCGACTTCTGGGGCTTCTGGGCGGAATCACGCTTTTTTTGATTCTCTCCTTCTATGCGGTCGTATCGGGCTGGTCGCTGGAATATCTGGTCGATGCGTTCAGCGGCGATTTCGCGTCCCGCTCTCCTCAGGAGATTGGCGCCGCCTTTGATGCCTTTCTGGCAAGCCCGGGGCGGGTCATCATCAATCAAACCCTGTTCATGGTTTTGACGATGAGCGTGGTGGCCTTTGGCGTGGGTAGCGGGCTGGAGCGACTCAACAACCTTCTGATGCCGCTTTTGTATCTACTGCTTGTCGTGCTGGTCGGTTATGCCGCGACTACAACAGGCTTTGGGACAGCGCTGCGCTGGCTTTTCTGGCCCGACCCTCAGGCCATCACCTTCATGGTAGTGCTCAATGCCATGGGACATGCCTTCTTTACCCTGGCTGTGGGGGCTGGCGCCCTGATGGCCTACGGTGCCTATATGCCGGAAGGACAGAGCGTACCCCGTGCCGTGGTCACCGTGGCACTGCTGGATATTCTGGTAGCGCTGCTGGCAGGCATTGCCATCTTCTCGATTGTCTTTTCTCAGGGCATGGACCCGGCCTCCGGCCCGGGGCTCATGTTTGTAACCCTGCCAGTGGCCTTTTCGCAGTTGCCCGGTGGTGCCCTGTGGTTGGGCAGTTTCTTTATTCTGCTGTTGATTGCGACCTGGACGTCCTCCATCAATCTTGCCGAGCCAATGGTGGCCATGTTGCACTCCGCCGGGCTTCGTCGTGTCACATCAGCGCTTTTGATTGGCAGCGGTGTCTGGCTGGTAGGGCTGCCTTCGGCGCTGTCGTTTTCTTGGCTTTCGGATGTACAGCCGATCGGTGGCATGACCTTCTTTGATCTGGCCACCACCATACCTACCGATATCCTGTTGCCTGTCGGCGGGTTACTGATTGCCTTTTTCGCCGTCTGGGTCATGGATGCGCCGCGCGCAGTACAGGCGCTGAGCAGCAATGAACGCTTCTTTGTTATCTGGCGTCAGGTCACGCGCTGGATCGCCATTCCACTGCTGACACTGGTATTGGTGGGTGCCATGTTCTGAAATAAGGGCAGGGGCAGCCTTGTTGCCTGATGCAATCTACAGGGGCTGTCATCCATATGGGGTTTTAACAAGGCGAGGATACAAGCATGAGCATTCGAAGCTTCAGGGGAAATTCGCCATCACTGGGTGAGCGCGTCTTCATCGATGAGACGGCTGTGGTGCTGGGAGATGTCACGCTGGGAGATGATACCTCGGTCTGGCCCACGGCCGTGATCCGTGGCGACATGCATCGTATCCGCATTGGCGCCCGGACAAGTGTTCAGGATGGTTCGGTACTCCATATTACCCACGCCAGCGACTATAGCCCCGGCGGTTACCCGCTGACCATCGGTGATGATGTGACCGTGGGGCACCGCGCCATCTTGCATGGTTGCACCATCGCCTCGAAGGTATTGATTGGCATGGGAGCCACGGTACTGGATGGCGCGGTCGTTGAAAGCGAGGTGCTGGTAGCGGCAGGCGCCGTCGTGCCCCCCGGCAAGCATCTTGAAAGCGGCTATGTCTATGGTGGCAATCCGGTGCGCCAGCTGCGCCCGCTCAAGGAATCCGAATATCGCTTCTTTGAGTATTCTGCCGCCAACTACGTGTCCCTCAAGGACGAGTTTCTGGCTCAATCACATGAGTAGCATTGTTCTCGTCTAGCGCTAGAGCATTGTTGTCACTGAAGAAATTGCGCCATAATATGTTTTTATATCCAGTAGTTATATTATGGCCAATTTCAAGACACACTTTACTGTTGCTGCCGCCGGCGGTGCTCTCGTGGGCGGACTGGGCTGGCAGGCAGGGCTGTGGCCGTTTGTTGATGGCTTTCCGGTAGCAGGGCTGGTTGCGCTTGGCGGCATTGTTCCGGACATTGATGCCGACCAGTCCCGCTCCGTGCGTCTACTCTTCACGCTGATGGCAATGCTTGCGGTGATTGGCTGTGTCTCGGCCCTGCAGCCCTTTCTATCCCTGGTAGAGCTTAGCGGCGTGGGTATCGGCGCCTATCTCCTTGTGCGTTATCCCCTCAGTACTCTTTTCAAACGCTTCTCAGTGCATCGGGGAATCTGGCACTCTCTGCTGGCGGCCATGCTGTCGGCACTGGCTGTTGCCGTCGTGAGCTATCACCTCTTTATACAAACGGCTACACAGTCCTGGTTTTTCGCCGGCGCCATGTTGATTGGCGTACTCATTCATCTATTACTGGATGAGATATACAGCATCGATCTCGAAGGGCGCCGTTTAAAACGCTCCTTTGGTACTGCCTTCAAGCTCTACGATTATGGTACGCCGCAGACGGCACTGTTGATGGGCGTCGTGATGCTATCAATGGCACCCTGGTTACCGCCTTATGGGGCACTGCAGGACATCGGTCACAGAGTGTGGGCACTCTGGAATTGAATGCCTGCCTAAAGGCATGTGACACAAATGTGAAATCTTTTTCAAAAAAGGGTTGCGCGATCGGAGGTCGATCTATAAAGTACGCATCCGCTGCCACGGAGCACAACGCAACG
>NZ_BMZM01000001.1 GCF_014652795.1 Kushneria pakistanensis | reverse complement strand
GCGACTCTGTGAGCCGTGTTTCGCGGCATCTGCCGCCTGATGCAATTATCGGTACTGCGTGTTCGTTTCTTTAGCTGCTTCAGGAAGATTTTTCGCTTCCCGGTGAAGTGGTTACCGCTGTGGGCCACTCATCCCTGCACGCCGCTGGTGCGGTTCACCGTGCTTGCAAGCCCATTAACGACGCGCCAGGGAAATTGCTTTAGCGGTAAATGCATTTTTTGGCAGAAAACAGCTCCTGTTCTGCCTATCTCTTCGCTATATGACTGATATTGAATGAATATTTAAGGCGAGAATTTGTGTAGCGTTTTGTGTGTCGAGCGCATTACTTAACCTCAAACAAGCCCTGGAAGTGTCTTCAGGCCTTATAAAGGACGCTACGGTTTCTGGAGAGCAGGTACGCAATGGATATGCATATTATGGTGCTGGGCGGCATCGGGCTTTTGATTCTGCTGGTGGCGTGGCTGCCGCTGGTGATCAAGCGATTGCCGCTGTCACTACCGATTGTCTGTATCGCGGTGGGTTATGGCATCGCACGGCTGATGGGGGATTCGGCGCCAAGCCCCTTGTTGCACCCGGATATCCTTGAAAGGGTCACCGAGATTGCGGTGATTATTTCGCTCGCTGGCGCGGGGCTGCGTCTGGATCGAAAAATAGGGCTCAGGCGATGGGCCAATACCTGGCGTTTGCTGGGTATTACCATGCCGCTGACGATTTTGATGGTGGTGCTGGTGGGAATCTTTTTACTGAGGTTGCCGCTTGAAACCGCACTGCTGCTGGGGGCGGTGATTGCGCCGACGGATCCGGTACTGGCGTCTGATGTACAGGTCGGCCCGCCACGCTCGGGGCCGGAAGATGAGGTGCGCTTTGCGCTGACCTCCGAGGCTGGCCTTAACGACGGGCTGGCCTTTCCCTTTACCTATCTCGCCATTGCGGTGGCCACTCATACCGCGCTGTTTGATACGTGGAACTGGCACTGGCTGGGCGTGGATGTGGTGTGGCGTATTGCACTTGGCGTGGCGGCCGGATGGGCGATAGGGCGCCTGTTAGGGATTGTCACGTTTCGCATGGGAAAGCTGTCATTGGCCGGCACCGGGCAGGGCTTTGCGGCGCTGGGGGGCACCTTTTTGACCTACGCCGCTGCCGAGACACTGCATGGTTATGGCTTTATCGCCGTTTTTGTCTGCGCACTGACGCTGCGCGGTGAAGAAGACAAGCATGATTACCATGTACAGCTTGCCGATTTCAGCGAGGAGATCGAAAAACTGCTGATGATGGCCATGCTGGTCTTTCTGGGGGCGGCGATTGCGGGGACGGCGCTTGAGGGGGTGAATGGTCTGATCGTAATAGCAGCAGTGGTGACGGTATTTCTGATTCGCCCGCTGACGGGCATGATCGGTTTGATGGGTACCGCCATGCCTTGGCATGAGCGTGGCGTGGTCAGTGTGTTCGGTATTCGCGGCATCGGCTCCTTCTACTATCTGGCCTATGCCCTGACGCACGCGGAATTTGGCGAGATTGAGACGGTCTGGACCGTGGTTAGTCTGATCGTGCTGATATCGGTCGTGTTTCATGGCGTCAGCGCCGGGCCGCTGATGGCGATACTGGATAAAAGGCGCCGGCAGAAGCAGTAGCGGTGCGGTCACTGTTACCAATCCTCAAAGAAAGCCGTACTTTTTGTAGCTCTTTTCCCATTCGTTTTTGTGTCGGTCTGTCAATAATGTGTTCACAAGACAGGCTGGGCGCATCGTGTGCCCCCTCATCAAACGGATTTCAGGATATGGGCATGTATACGGCTCAGGGCAGGATCGATCAGAGGCAACTGCTGGACGACTATATGCCACTGGTTCGACGTCAGGCACTTTCGATGCAGGTTCGTCTACCGGCCAGTGTGGAGCTGGATGACCTGATACAGGCGGGCATGCTGGGGCTTTTGGATGCCTTCAAGCGCTTTGATGCCGATCAGGGGGCGACGTTTTCGACCTATGCGTCCCAGCGTGTCCGTGGTGCCATGATTGACGAGCTGCGCTCGCGTGACTGGCTGCCGCGCAGCGTCAGGCGCAGTGCTCGTGATATCGACCGGGCAATCTGGAAACTTGAGCAGCGCGACGGGCGTGCACCGACCGAGCGTGAAGTCGCTTCCGAGCTGGGTATTGAGCTGCGCGAGTATCAGCAGGTGCTCAGCGATACCAACAACGGCTTTTTGATGACCTATGAGGATTCAAGCTCCGATGAAGCAGAAGCCTCACGTCTGTCCGAGGAGATCGAAACCTCGCTTGATCCGCATGATGTCTGGATTGCCGGGGCCGAGCGCCATGAACTGATGGCCGCCATCGAGGCGCTGCCAGAGCGGGAAAAACTGATGATGGCGCTTTATTATCAGGAAGAACTTAATCTCAAGGAGATTGGAGCGGTTATGGGTGTGAGCGAGTCACGCGTGTGTCAGCTTCATGGTCAGGCCGTGGCAAGGCTTCGTGCCGCACTGGTATCGATAGAGGACTAACTCTTTTTTTGAACTGTCAAGTCCCCCTATTTTTTCAGGCGCCTTTCGAGGCGCTTTTTTTGTTTCCGGATAAACTTTTCGGCAATAAATCGAAACGTGCATGAATAGTGGAAGAGGGATAACGTTGGGTATTCGTTAATATAATTTAATGGTGCGTTACGCCGCGTATATCTTCTCTCAAACAGGAGTACCTCAGGCGCATATCAACCATTACCTTCTGAAACATTTCATTGCCAGCAATGGGTTGCAGCTTTCAGAAGTACGTATGAACAAAGAATGGGTATGTCATTGTCATGTTATTTTTCTTTCACACTATTGTCATTCATATGGCTGCCAAGGCTTGAGGACTGGCGCGGCAACGTGCTGAGAAAGGCTGCATGAACGAGGCTCATCTGCGCATGAGTATTAGATATCTAATCTTATTCTTTAAAACAAGCATTATAATTTTAATTATAAAAAATATTTTTGACCATATTATCTCCTTCTTTTGGGTTTAGCGTTTAACCGGCCGGTTTATGTATCAAAGCGCGATTTTAATAATCTTTGACAGTTTCATACTTTACTTGATCAGCCCTTCCCTTATTCTGCGTACAACTTTCAGCGAGTCAGCACTGAAATATTGTCGTTATGCAGACAGCAGGTGGTGTGTTTTCCCTTGCGACCGTCATGTTTCGATACGCGTGCTGCTTCTGAAAACGGTTACCGACTGAAGGTCCTGACGCCGCGTTATGCCTGTGTTGTTGCATCAGACGCCGCTGCCTTCAGTCCTGAAGAATCTGGCGCACAGATGCGCCATGCCGTACACCAAGCGCTATTGCCGAGGGAATGGATATGATGATGGACAGCAGAGAATTTGACGTCGCCGCAACGGAAGTCATTCTTCATGAACATACCAACATTTTGATGCCCATGACGCTGGTCGCCCAGCAGGTCGGCCTGTCATGCTCGCATCTGCGTCGCAAGTTCAAACAGTCCTTCGGGGTTACACCGACCGACTATCACGCCGCGATCCGCTTGGACCGCGCCGCCATGCTGCTGATCTACACTCGTAAATCCATCATGGAAGTCGCGCTTGAGTGCGGTTATCAGGACCACGCCGCCTTCAGTCGTGTATTTCGTCGTCACTTTGGCAGCTCGCCACGCGGCTATCGTGAAAGCATGCGCATGGAGATTGCCACCAACGGGCTGGTACGCGATGACGCGACACCTGTTAACGTGATCGATCATGAGGAAGAGTACTTCCTGGTCATGCGCTCCTTTGGCGATGACAAGAACAGTGAAGAAAGCCTGCGTCAGATGCTGCTGTCCATGTGCCCGCAGCATGCCAAGGAATCCATCGTCGAGTCTGTCTGCTTTTATTATGACGATCCGAACATTACCCCGACGCATCGCATGCGCAAGGACGTTGGTTATCGCATGACACGCCGGGCGACATGGAATCCGCCGCTGCCGCTGCGCTGGGTAACGGTACCGGCAGGCCGCTCGATGAGTGCCACGCTGGGCAGCGAGAAGGATCGCGAGCAGTGCTTCAAGCACATGGCGATCCGCTGGGCGCAGGAGCACAACGAGCAGATCCGTGTGGATCACTCTCGCGTCATCTATCATGAAGGCATGCGCGATGCCGGCATGAAGAGTCTGGAACTGCGCGTACCGCTCGATTGATCGGTAACGACAGGACATCCCTGAACGCCCCGCATCGCGGGGCGTTTTTGTTACTATCCGTTATTCGATGCCGGGTAAATTCGGTCATGTCTGACCCGGACTATTATGGCTATTGGGCGCCGTTAATTTACATACATACAGGAATGCATCTAAACTGGCTGCATTCTTGGTTTGACCTTCAACGCACGCTCTAAAAGGGCGCCAGCCGATCACCTAATAACGACGGATATCATCCAGATGAATCAGAAGTTTGCCAGACGGATCCAGGGATGGAGTCTGATTGGAGTCTTCTCGCTGTTGCTTGTTGCCTGTGGCGGTAATGACGATGAGCAGAGTGAAGAGCAACAGGCACCTCCGCCCAAGCAGGCGCAGGTACAGACACTCAAACCGTTTGATCTGGAGATGGACAAGACCTATCCGGCCATGGTGCGCAGTGATCGCTCGGTCGATATCATCGCGCGTGTGGATGGCACGCTGGAAGAGCAGCACTATCGCGCCGGTGAGATCGTAAAGAAGGGCGATATCCTGTTCACGATCGAAAAGGATACCTACCAGGCCGCCGTTGCACAGTCCAGGGCTGATCTGCAGAGCGCCCGTGCCCGTGCCAACGAGTCACAGCGCGACTATGAACGTTACCAGCGCCTTTACCAGAATGGCTCGATCAGCCAGCAGCAGCGTGATCAGGCCCTCAGCCAGCGTGATACCTCAAGAGCTGCTGTCGCGCAGGCACAGGCTGCACTGGACAGCGCTCAGATCGATCTTGACTACACCGACGTCAAGGCGCCCGTGTCAGGTCAGGTCAGTCTCAATGAAGTCAATGTCGGCAACTATGTGACGCGTCAGAATCAGACCCGATTGACGACCGTCACGCCGATCAATCCGCTCGAAGTGCGTTTCTCACTGCCACAATCTGATGCCTTTGCGCTGCGTCGCCAGCGTCAGATGGAGGGCGCGCCCAATGTCAGTGTCGAACTCGACTTCCCCTATGGCGATGACAGCGCCACGACCGATACTTCGCTGATGGGTGATCTGGACTTTCTGGGGGCACGCGTTGATGAGTCCACCAGTACCGTTCAGGCCCGTGCGGTTTTTGAAAATCCACAGAGCCTTTTCCTGCCCGGCCAGTTTGTTCGTGTGCAGTTGAAAAACCTGATGCGTTTTCATGTGCTGGCAGTGCCTGAAGTGGCGGTCACGGAAGGTCTCAAGGGGCCACAGGTACTGCTGCTCAACGATGATGGTGAGGCCGAAAGCCGTTTCATCACCATGGGCGAACAGGCTCGCGGCTGGATTATCGTGACCGAGGGACTGAGTGAGGGTGATCGGGTGATTGTCAGCAATATCGGCGGCGTGTCTGCCGGTGACCGCATCGATGCCCAGCCCTTTGATGGCAATATCGATGACGAGCCCAAAAATCCTTCCGGCATGGATGGCAGCGGAGCGAGCAAGTCTCCCGGACAGGGCACCAGTGTCAGCGGCGAGACCGAGCAAACCAGTGCTGATGAACGCAGCAGTGATAACTAAGGGCGATTCGAGTCGATGAATATATCGAGCTTTTTCATCAATCGGCCGATCTTCGCCACCGTCGTTTCGATCATCATCACGCTGATCGGGTTCATGTCGGTAAGAGGGTTGTCGGTCGAGCAGTATCCTCAGGTAGTGCCGCCGACCGTGTCGGTCAGCGCCAGCTATCCCGGCGCCAGTGCTCAGGTATTGTCAGACACCGTGGCTTCGACGTTGACCGAAGAGATCAACGGTGTTCAGAACATGATCTATATCACGTCGACGAGCGCTGATAGTGGTCAGCTGAGCATGAGTGTCTATTTCAATATCGGCACTGATCCTGATCAGGCGACCATTGACGTCAACAACCGCGTGCAGCGTGCGCTGTCTCAGCTGCCAAGCGAGGTACAGAGCCAGGGTGTCACCGTTGAGCAGCAGTCAAGCAGCGTATTGCTGTTTACGGCGCTGTATTCGCCCAATAATGAGCATGACCGCCTTTATCTGAACAACTACGCCAACATCAATATTCTTGATGAGATCCGCCGTCTGCCGGGCGTGGGCAGTGCTGAAGTACTGGGTAACCAGGATTTCGCCATGCGTATCTGGCTCAACCCGGACAAGCTGGCGCAGTATGATCTGACGCCGTCAGAAGTCTCTTCTGCCATTCAGGCACAAAATACGGTGGTCTCGGCAGGCAAGCTCAACGGCGAGCCGCAACGCAAGCCCGGTGCCTTTACTTATACCGTTACCACTCAGGGACGTCTTGAGTCGGCCGAGCAGTTCCGCAATATCCTGTTGCGTACCAACGAAGACGGTTCTTCCCTCAAGCTGTCCGATGTGGCACGTGTCGAGCTTGGTTCTTCAAGCTATGGGGTCATCGGGCGCGTGAACGGCTCGCCCATTGCGCCGATTGCGATCTATCAGCAGCCGGGCGCCAACGCACTCGAGGTGGCTGAAGAGGTCAAGACCACGCTTGCCGACATGAAAAAGCGTTTTCCGTCCGGGCTTGATTACGTCATTCCCTATGACACGACGCTCTTCATTGATGCCTCCATCGAGGCAGTGTCGCACACCTTCATCGAGGCGCTGCTGCTGGTCGCCGTCATCGTGTTTGTGTTCCTGCAGAACTGGCGCTCGACACTGGTGGCGATGTCCGTAGTCCCCATCTCGGTGGTGGGTACCTTTGGCGGTATGTATCTGCTCGATTTCTCCATCAACCTGCTGTCGCTTTTCGGCATGATACTGGCCATCGGTATCGTGGTGGATGATGCGATCGTGGTCATCGAAAACATTGAGCGAATACTCGAGGAAGAGCCTGATACCACCCCAATGAATGCCGCCTTCAAGGCCATGAAGGAGGTGACCGGCCCGGTACTGGCAACGTCCTTTATCATGGCGGCCGTCTTCATTCCCGTCGCCTTTATCTCGGGTATGACCGGCCAGATGTATCGCCAGTTCGCCATCACCATTGCGATCTCGGTCGGCATCTCGGCGCTGGTGGCGTTGTCATTCACACCGGCCATGAGCGCCATTTTCATCAAGCGACACAATGAAAATGAAGAGCCGCGCTGGCTGAAGATTGTCAAAAAGCCCTTCGTCTGGTTCAACCGTGGCTTTGACAAGTTCACCAGTGTCTTCATGGCCTGTGTCGGCTTTCTGATTCGCCACTTCTTTATCACCATGGCCATGTTTGCCGGCTGTTGTGTGCTCTCCTGGTGGCTTTACTCACAGCTGCCGGAGGGCCTGATACCGGCCACGGACCAGGGCGTCGTACTGTCCTCGGTATCACTGCCGACCGGTTCGTCCGTTGGACGTACTGATGAGTACATGCAAAAGCTCTCAAGCGAGCTTGAGAAGATACCAGGCGTTGACTATGTGACCTCCATCCCGGGCTTTGACATTCTGTCGGGTGCGGCCAATACCGCCAGAGGCACCATGTTCATTTCGATGAAGCCCTGGTCGGATCGCGATATCACCGCCGATGAGCTGATTGGCACCATTATGCAAAAGGGGGCTGCCATCCCTGATGGGCAGGCCATGGCCTTCAATCTGCCGCCCATTATCGGCCTGTCGCCTACGGGGGGATTGACCGGTTATCTGCAATCCCTGAGCGGTGCGGATTCACAGCAGCTCTATCAGGCATCGCTGAAGCTCATGCAGGCGGCCAATCAGGATCCGGCCATTGCTCAGGCCTTCAGTACGCTGGATACCTCGGTGCCCACTTATCATATTGAAGTGGATCGGGATAAGGTGCAGAGCCTTGGCGTGAATATTGGTGATCTCAATACCACGCTCTCGAGCACCTTTGGCAGCTCGTTCGTGAACTTCTTCACGCGCCAAAGCCGTAACTTCCAGGTCTATCTGCAGTCCGAAGACGAGTTTCGACAGTCGCCGGATGACCTGAATCGGGTGTATGTGCGCGGTGGTGACGGTCAGCGTATTCCGCTTTCTACACTGGTCACCATGACCCGACAGCAGGCGCCTACCACGCTTGATCGCTACAACGTCTATCCGGCGGCGCAGTTCCAGATCAGCGCCGCGCCCGGCTATAGTAATGGCCAGGCCATCGAGGCCATCGAGCGCATCATTAATGATGAACTGGGCACCGAGTATTCGATGGGGTGGACCGGCGAGGCGTACCAGCAGCAAAACGCAGGTAATGCCGCCACCATTGCCATCATCTTCGGTATCGTGATGGTGTTTTTGATCCTTGCCGCCCAGTATGAAAGCTGGACATTGCCGCTGGCAGTTATCGCAGCCGTTCCCTTTGCCTTCCTTGGTTCGGTGCTGGCGGTCTGGTTGCGTGAGTTTGATACCAGTGTCTATCTGCAGGTTGGACTATTGGTAGTGGTGGGGCTTGCGGCGAAAAACGCGATCCTGATCGTGGAATTTGCCCAGCAGCAGCGCTCGCAGGAAGGCCTGTCGATCGTGGAGGCTGCCAAACACGCCGCGTTGCAGCGTTTCCGCCCGATCGTGATGACATCACTTGCCTTTATTGGCGGCACCTTGCCGCTGGCCCTGGCCAGTGGCGCCAGTGAGGCCAGCCGCCATCATATCGGCACGCCCGTGGTTGGCGGCATGATCACCATCACGATCCTTGCCAGCCTGTTTGTGCCGGCCACCTATGTCTACATCATGCAGGGTTCCGAGTGGGCCAGTCGCAAACTGGGCATTGGTCAGAAAAAGGAAGAAGCGCAGGGCAATACGGCCAACGCGTCTACCGGTCGTTCAACGCATGCTTCTGATGACGACAGCCGTGCCTGATTGGCACTGTTGTTGAGCAAAGGCCGCACCTCAGGGTGTGGCCTTTTTTTATGTTTATTCTGAGCCAATATCCTGTCTGTCCTGGACCAAAGTGATGGCCCATGCGGCTACAGTCTCGCAGTACCATCAGCCTGCTGAAATGGTTCAGGGCTGGTGGGCGGGATGAGCATGATGGTTTTGCCATCCATGCTCCAGGACGCTGCTCAAGGCAGCTTTTTTCAGGAGGCAGGCATGGCAACACTAACAACCCGAGTGCTGGATCAATACGACGGCATTCCAGTGGAAGGCATGGTGGTATCTCTTGAGGCGCATGGCGATGAAGAGCCCATCATGACCCTGCATACCAATGCCCATGGAGAGCTTGAGGAGGCGTTGCTGCAGGAGGGTAGCGGCGGGCATTACCGCCTTGTCTATCATGTACGCGACTATTTCCTGAGCCGGGGCGTGGATTGCCCGCTGCTTGATCAGGTGCCGGTTGAACTGACACTGGCACGAGGTGCCTGTGAGGTCATTGTGCTGCTGATAAGCCCCTGGGGATATAGCGTTCATCGTGACAGCGGACGCTGTCACGATGGCAATTCATCCATCAGGGACTAAATGGCCGGTTGCAATGCTATTGCGTATCGGCTGTCTGCGAGGCGGGCGTTTTGATCTCGTCTTCTTCCGTGGCCTGACGCTCGGGCAGAACCAGATGCATGATGATGGCCAGCAGTCCGCCCGTAGTGATGGAGGAAGATAGAACGCTCTGGACAAGATTGGGCAGCCCCGAAAGTACTTCCGGTACCAGCTCCACACCCAGCCCGCCTCCGAGAGAAAGCGCAATGATCATGATCCGTTTGCGGGTCATGCGCTGCTCGGCCAGCATTCGAATGCCCGACACCGCAATCAGGCCAAACATCAGGGTCGTGGCTGCCCCCAGAACCGGCTGCGGGATGGATTGCAGCACGGCGCCCATGGCCGGGATCAGCCCCAGAATGATCAGGATACCGCCGACGAAAAGGCCGATATGACGACTGGCGACTCCGGTCAGGTGGATAATGCCCGTATTCTGACTGAACGTGGTATTGGGGAAGGTATTAAGGATACCAGCGAGCAGAGAGTTAAAGCTGTCGCCCAGCACGCCGCCGCGAATGCGCTTTTGATACTCCGGCCCGCTTGTCGGCAGGTGAGAGGCCCTTGATGAGCCGGTCAGGTCACCGACAGTCTCGATGGCCGTGATGGCAAAGATGAAAGCCACGGGGATAAAGGCGGCCACATCAAAACCCAGGCCATAGCGCAGCGGCTGGGGGAGTTGAAAAAGCGGGGCATCCGCCACGCCACCGAGATCCAGACGACCCATCAACGCCGCTGCAATACAGCCTGCCAGGAGTCCTACAAAGACGGATCCTACGCGCAGCATCGGGTGACGGCTGAGCTGACAGGTCAGCACTACACCAATCACGATCACGGCCAGCAACAGGTTCATGGGGTCGCCGGGGTTTTCGGCGCCATGGCCGCCGGCGATGTCCGTGACGCCGACGCTGATCAGGCTGAGCCCGATCAGTGTCACGACCACACCTGTCACCGTCGGTGTAATCACGCGCTTGAGGTGATGCAGCACACTGCCCAGTGCCATCTCGATCAGGCTGCCGGCAATGCAGATGCCAAACAGCACCGCGAGCACCTCATGGTCACTGGCGCCGCGCTCTCGAGCAATCAGGCCCGCCGAAATCAGCGCGGCGACAAAGGAGAAGCTGGTCCCCTGAACGCAAAGGAGCCCGGAACCCAGCGGGCCGACACGCTGGGTCTGGATCAGCGTACTGATGCCGGACATCAGCAGCGCCAGACTGATCAGGTAGGGGGCCTCATTTTGTAGCCCTAGCGCCCCGGTCACGATAATGGTGGGCGCGATAATGGCCACGAAGCAGGCCAGCACATGTTGAAAGGCTACCAAAGAGGCAGTATGAAACGGCGGACGGTCGCCGTGTCGAAAGATCAGCTCGTTGTCATGCATGCAATAGGTTCCGCGGGGTCACTCATGGCGCGTCATGCGCCGGCAAGAGAAGGGCGGCGACTCATCCGGTCGCCGAAGGATCAATGGCTGGCGGCATCATACAGTTTTTTGCCCATGACGTAGGTCGCGCTGATGCAGCGCTCATCACCCAGGATCATCAGATTGAAAAGCTGTTCCATGAGCGTGGGGTCATTTCGATCCTTGCGCGCCAGCATGGGAGTGGCACGCGGGTTGATGACCGTGATGTCGGCTTCCATACCAGACGCCAGGCCGCCGACGTGGCGGTCGATATCAAGCACCCGGGCATTGCCCAGCGTATGGGCATAAAAGGCCTGCCAGGGCGTCAGCGGCTGCCCCGATAGCTGGCCGACCTTGTAGGCATCCTGCAGTGTCTGGAAGGGGCTGAAACTGGTGCCGGCGCCGATATCGCTGGCAATGCCCACTCTAACCTCCTGCTCCCGTGCACTGCGCCAGTCAAAAAGACCGCTGCCCAGAAACAGATTGGAGCTGGGGCAGAAGGCAATGGCACCACCGTCATCGGCCAGCCGCTGGCGGACATCATCATCAATATGAATGCCGTGGGCAAAAATGGCCCGCGGACGCACCAGCTGATAGCGCGAATAGACATCCAGATAGTCGCGCGCCTCAGGGAACAGCGAGGCCACCCAGTCCACTTCCTGTCGACTTTCAGAAAGATGCGTCTGCAGTACCATGCCCGGGTAATCGCTTAACAGCTGCCCCGTGGCAGTGAGCTGCTCCGGCGTTGAGGTCGGCGCAAAGCGTGGCGTAATGGCGTATTCGAGGCGGCCGCGCTCGTGCCATTGCTCGATCAGACGACGACTGTCACGAATGCCGGTTTCGGGCGTGTCACAAAGCGCCTCGGGGGCATGGCGATCCATCATCACCTTGCCGCCCAGCATGCGCATGTTGCGCGCAAGGGCAGCGCTGAACAACGCGTCAACGGAGGCCGGGTGCGTGGTGCAAAAGGCCAGTGCCGTGGTGACGCCGTTGGCAAGCAGCTGTTCCAGAAAGGCGTTGGCGATTTCATCGGCGTAGGCGCGGTCGCTGAAGCGGCACTCTTCCGGAAAGGTATAGGTATTGAGCCAGTCCAGCAGCTGGCGGCCGTAGGAGGCCGTGATATCAAGCTGACTGTAATGAAGATGCGGGTCGATAAATCCCGGCATGATCAACTGATCCGGCCAGTGATCGATGGGTGTGCCTGCCGGGAGCGTCTCCAGCAGTGCTTGCGCCGGGCCGCTGCGTAGAATGTGCCCATCCTGAATCAGGATCAGACCATCCTGATGGTACTCCACACTGCCTTCCCGGGGCTCATCGTCGGTGCCCGGGTCCTCATGGAAATGAAGGATCATGCCCCGAAGCGCGTGTAGTGTACTCATCGTGTATTGACTCCCCTTTGATATTGTCTATCCGCGTTGACAGTGCGTCAGCTCAAGCAGTGCAGAGCCAAAACGTCATATACAAGTGCGATCTGGTATCTGCTCGTTTTATCGCATACATGGCTCTGATCGATGATGATCAGGGCTATTGGAAAACGCGTTTTTATTAATATTTATGTAGCTTATGTTATCAACATTTTTTTCTAATGCGCCGATAGGAACTCAACTACCACATTAAATATGTTCGTCAGGGGAATCCTATCATGCTGGGTCTGAATCGTAGCGTCAGATATAAACTCGTCGGCAATGTCGTCATAACCGCACTGATCATGCTGATCATTGGTATGGCCGGCATTTTCGGCATCAGGTCAGCCGATCGTAATCTCGAGTATGTCTACAGCGGTAATGTTGTCCCCATGCAGATGCTGGCGAATTTAAGAGCAGGTCTTTATGCCTCACGTGTCGATTTCATGCGTGTACAGATCGATGAAAACGTTGACACTGCGCGTGAGCTGCTTTCTCGCTACGAAAATGACCATCGGGACCGGCTCAATCAGCTCTGGAAAACCTACTCTGATCAGTTTGTGGATACGCCTGAAGAGCAGGCGCTGGCAGCGAGTATCACGCCTGCGCTGGCGGCGTATTGGCAAAACTATGAGCGCTTTCTGAATAATATGGCCAATGGCAGTTTTCCTTCCCCCGGGGAAATGAGCCAGTTTCGCGATACCTTTCAGACGGCTGCCACTGGTATCGGCAGTACGCTCAGCTTTAACGTAACAGAGGCAGAAGGTGCTTATACGGCCAGCAATCAGAGTTCACATGTCTCGCTTGTTGCCATTCTGGTGGTCCTCGGCATCGCATTTCTGGTCATGGGCGTTATCGCCTGGCTTTTGATCCGCAATATCATGATCCCGCTCAAGCGCGCCAGTGACGTTTCCGAGTCCATCGCTCAGGGGGAGCTGAACAACCATATTGAAGCAAAGGGTCACGACGAATTTGCCTCTTTGCTGCACAGCCTTGGCGCGATGCAGAAACAGCTGTCTCATGTGGTCAACGATGTTCGCGTTAATGCTGAATCAGTAGGCTCTGCCTCCAGCCAGATTGCATCGGGCAACGATGATCTGTCGCGTCGTACCCAGGAACAGGCAGCCAGTCTTGAAGAAACCGCTGCGTCCATGGAAGAGATGACCTCGACCGTCAAGCAGAATGCCGACAACGCCGCGCAGGCCAATCAGCTGGCGCTCAATGTTCGCCAGCAGGCACGCGACGGCAGTCAGGTGGTCGAGCAGACGACTCAGGCCATGAACGAGATCAGTACCTCAAGTCAGAAGATTGCCGAGATCGTGGGGCTGATCGACTCGATTGCCTTCCAGACCAACCTGCTGGCGCTTAACGCTGCGGTGGAAGCCGCCCGGGCTGGTGAGCAGGGTCGTGGCTTTGCGGTGGTCGCCAGTGAAGTGCGTACGCTTTCAAGCCGCAGTGCCGAGGCGGCGCGTGAGATCAAGACGCTGGTAGACGATAGCGTCAGCAAGGTCGCCAACGGCGCCGAGCTGGTCAACCGTTCGGGTCAGACGCTTGGGGGCATTGTCGAAAGCATCAATAAAATGACCGATATCGTTGCCGAAATTGCCGCGGCCAGCCGCGAGCAGTCAACGGGGATCGATCAAGTCAACCAGGCGATTTCGCAGATGGACAGTGTCACCCAGCAGAATGCCGCGCTGGTGGAAGAAGCGGCAGCTGCCAGTCGTTCGATGGAGCACAGCGCGCGAGTACTGCGTGAGCAGGTGGCGTTTTTCAAGGTCGGTCAGGAAGGTTCGGCACGTACCCTTGTGGCAGCATCGACCACACGCTCTAAAAGCGAGCATGCCGATGTGGCCCAGAGTGCATTGAAAAGACCGGCAATAGCCGAGAAAAAAGCGATACCCGTACAAAAAAGTGAAACAGAGAATACTGACGAATGGGTGACGTTTTAAACGTTCATGACGTTGGTTGCTGACAAGAGCCGCCCGGAGGGGCGGCTTTATTTTTGTAGTAGGGGCCAGAGTACTTCAGAAGCTATCTACCCGGCCGTTATAAGCCACACGCGGCCCTTCAGGCCGCTCCATTACATTATCTCGGGAGTGGTCAGCATGTTCGGCCTGAATCGCAGTGTGAAGTACAAGCTTGTGGCCACCATGGTCGTCATGGGCATTTTCATGGTGGTGATTGGCACTGCCGGCGTGTTTGGCATGAAACGCAGCAACAGCAATCTTGAGGAAGTTTACAAGACCAACGTGCTACCGATGCAAAACGTTGCCAGCATCCGATCCAGCATTAATCTGTCTCGCATGGCCACCTTCAAGGCGCGCCTGGATGGTGAGCCTCAGGGCGCCGCTGCGCTGTTGAGTACCTATCAGCAGCAATACAAAAACGACGTTGACAGACTCTGGCAGGTGTATAGCACTACACAGGTAACGTCAGCTCAGGAAAGAGCCCTCGCTGATCAGGTGGGGCCGCTGCTGACGGCTTACTGGGCACTTTATGAACAGGTTGCCCGTGACATGAGTCAGGGACGATTTGAACTGTCGCCTGCCATGCAGCAGGGGCGTGATAATTTCAATGATCTCTCTCAGGCCCTGGGCACGCTTTTGAAGGTAAATGCCGAGCAGTCCGAGCGTTCCTATAGCGACGGTGTGGCAGGCGCGTCGAAGTCCATCGGCGTGATTGTTACTGTAATTATGGTAGCGCTTGCCCTCATGGCTGCCATTGCCTGGTTCCTGATTCGCGGCATCATGGCTCCGCTCAAACGTGCCAGCGAAGTATCTGAATCCATCGCTCAGGGTGAGCTGGATAACCATATCGAGGCAAAGGGACATGATGAATTCGCCACGTTGCTGCACAGCCTGAGTGCCATGCAGAAACAGCTGTCTCACGTGGTCAACGATGTTCGCGTTAACGCTGAATCGGTGGGCTCTGCCTCCAGTCAGATTGCCTCGGGCAATGATGACCTGTCACGTCGTACGCAGGAGCAGGCGGCAAGCCTTGAAGAGACCGCCGCTTCCATGGAAGAGATGACCTCGACCGTCAAACAGAACGCCGACAACGCCGCGCAGGCCAATCAGCTGGCCCTCAACGTGCGTCAACAGGCGCGTGATGGCAGCAAGGTAGTCGAGCAGACCACGCTGGCCATGAACGAGATCAGTACCTCGAGTCAGAAGATTGCCGAGATCGTGGGATTGATCGACTCGATCGCCTTCCAGACCAACCTGCTGGCGCTTAATGCCGCGGTAGAGGCAGCGCGCGCCGGTGAGCAGGGTCGTGGCTTTGCGGTGGTCGCCAGTGAAGTGCGTACGCTCTCAAGCCGCAGTGCCGAGGCGGCGCGTGAGATCAAGACGCTGGTAGACGATAGCGTCAGCAAGGTCGCCAACGGCGCCGAGCTGGTCAACCGTTCGGGTCAGACGCTGGGTGGTATCGTTGAAAGCATCAATAAAATGACCGATATCGTTGCCGAAATTGCCGCAGCCAGCCGCGAGCAGTCTACTGGCATTGATCAGGTCAACCAGGCGATTTCGCAGATGGACAGCGTGACCCAGCAGAACGCTGCGCTGGTGGAAGAGGCGGCCGCTGCCAGTCGCTCGATGGAACACAGCGCGCGAGTACTGCGTGAGCAGGTGGCGTTCTTCAAGGTCTCCAAAGGTGGCGCACGAGGACATGCGCCAGCACCTGTTGCCAGCCGTATGACGGAAAAATCGGTGAATCACACACCGTCAACATCCGCTGCTTCGACACGCTCGCCGGTACATAAGCCAAGCGTCGAGCTCAAGACGCCGGCAAAAAGCAAGAGTGTCAAGGCGCCAGCTGTGACCAGCGATGCCGATGAGTGGGAAACGTTCTAAGGGAAAACATCGCTGATACACAGTATGAAGTGAGTGACTCAAAAGGATCGCCGCGCAAGCGGCGATCCTTTTTTATGCGCCCATTTTTGTGTGTCCATGGCAGTCAGAAAGTGACAGGCATCGAGAATGCTCAGTCAGCCTGAATCAATGAAACGCTTTTACCAGAGAAAGGCCACGATGGCATAGCACAGCCCCGAAATGACCAGAGTGCTGACCAGGTTTAGAAAGAGCCCTTTCTTTATCATGTCGGTAATACGCAGCTGTCCGGAGGCAAAGACGATGGCATTGGGTGGCGTGGCGATCGGCATCATGAAGGCGCAGGCCGCCGAGATGGTGGCAGGCACCAGAATCAGCAATGGCGGCATGTCCAGTGACACGGCGGTGGCTGCCAGAAGGGGCAGGAAGGTGGCCGCGGTTGCCGTGTTGGAGGTGATTTCTGTCAGGAACTTGATGATCAGGACAATACAACCGATCAGCAAAAGCGTAGGCAGCACGCTCAGGAGCGTCAGCTGTTCGGCAATCCATTCTGCCAGACCTGTCTCCTGAACGATGCCGGCCATGGCAAGCCCGCCACCGAAGAGTATCAGGACATCCCAGGGCATCTTGCTGGCCGCTTCCCAGGTCATCAGCTTGCCTTTGGTTGTCCCTGAAGGTATCAGAAAAAGCAGGGTGCCGATCATGATGGCAATGGTGGTGTCGTCCAGCCATTCAAGCCCCAGAGTGTTGAGCTGAGGCCGCGTAATCCAGCCGATGGCCGCCAGCATGAAGATGATACCCACCCGCTTTTCGGCACTGCCAAGGGCGCCAAGTTTTTCCATTTCCTCCTTGAGCAGGTTCTGACCCTGTTCGGGATCTTCTTCGCCTGTCGAGATATCGCCGCGTGTCAGCCACCACCAGGTAATCAACATCATGACGATGGCCACCGGTAAACCGACGCTCATCCACTGAGCGAAGCCAATTTCCATGTCCGTCTGTGATGAGAGATAGCCTGCCAAAAGCGCATTGGGCGGTGTACCGATCAATGTGGCGACGCCGCCGATGCTTGCCGAGTAGGCGATGGCAAGTAACAGGGCGGTGCCATAACGGCGTGTTCCTTCGCTGTCCGCATCGCCATGAAGGCTCATGACGGATGTGGCAATGGGAAGCATCATGACGGCTGTAGCAGTATTGGAGACCCACATGCTCAGAAACCCGGTCGCGATCATGAATCCGGCGATCTGGCGGCGGGGGTTTTGGCCCATGACCAGCATAATCTTGAGGGCAATGCGCTTGTGGAGGTCCCAGCGCTGCATCGAAAGCCCGAGAAGAAAGCCGCCCAGAAAAAGAAAAATGACAGGATCGGCATAGGCCGGCACCGCATCATCAAGGGCGGCAATGCCTAGTGCTGGTGCCATGAATATGGGTAGCAGGGCCGTTATGGCCAGTGGCAAGGCTTGCGTGGCCCACCAGGTGCCCATCAGTAGTGCCAGCCCGGCACAGCGCCAGGCTTCCTGTGCCATGTCACCCGGAGGAGGCATCAATAGCGTTGCCAACACCCATAGTGGGCCTGTCCATAGCCCGATCCGGGCACTCATGGATGGCGGTTTTTCCTGGTCATCCTCGCGCATTGCAACCTCGGTGTTGATAGGGGGTTAGACAAGCGTAATGCTTAATTAGAATTCATTCTCCTGTTATGCAGCTGACGTGGTCTGAACGGGTAATGAAGCGCTTGCTTTCACGGTAATGTTGATTGCAAAGGATTTAAGCAAGTCAGCCGGGTTGGGTTCAGGTGGGCCTGATGACTTATACTCGGCCCTGCCTTTTCTGGCGTTGCAGTGTATTACATCAATAACTTACAGGAATCATTATGACGCCCGGTCCCATAACGACGCTATTTATCGCCATTGTGGTGTTGGTCATTGGCCAGCAGTGTGTCAAGCGCGTGCGTTTTTTACGAGAGTTCAATATACCGGTGCCGGTAGTGGGAGGACTTGTCGCAACGCTTGTTGTCACAGCGCTGCGAGCCTTCGGTATCGAAATCACCTTTTTCGGTGGGCTTCAGGAACCTTTCATGCTGCTGTTTTTCGCCTCGGTTGGCTTGTCGGCCAACTTTGGCCTGATTCGAGCGGGGGGCTCCAGGCTGCTGATTTTCTTCGCGCTCGTGGTGGGGCTGCTGGTGTTGCAAAACATCGTTGGGGTCGGCATTGCCACCCTGTTTGGACTGTCGCCGGTGATGGGGCTGCTGGGCGGCTCGATCACCATGTCCGGCGGGCATGGTACCGGCGCAGCATGGGCTGAGGTGTTCACCAATAATTATGGTGTGGAAAGCGCCATGGCACTGGCAATGGCGGCAGCAACCTTTGGTCTGGTGTTTGGCTCCCTGATCGGTGGGCCAACAGCGTCATTCCTGATCAGGAGGGCCAAAAGGAAAGGGCTCGTTATGGAGAGCGATGAGCAGGAAGATGTCGCTGACCTGACAGGCAAGGATGAGAGAACCGATGTCGGCAGCATGATTCGCGTGTTGTGCTGTCTCTTTGCGGGGCTTGTCACGGGCACTGCACTTCATGGGTTACTCGAGGATACCCCCTTCAGTCTGCCGACATTCGTATGGGTTCTTTTCTCCTGTGTCATTATCGGCAACTTCCTGCGTATCAGCCGCCTTTATCATGTCAATGATGATGCCAACAATACGGTCGGCAACGTGGCCCTTTCCGTGTTTCTCGCCCTGGCGTTGATGAACCTCAAGCTGTGGGATCTGGCCAACCTCGCACTACCGATGCTGGTCATTTTGATGGTGCAGGTAGCGCTGGTCTTTTTCTATACCACGCAGGTGACCTTCAGGGTCATGGGTGGTGGCTATGATGCCGCGGTGTTGGTGGCAGGCAACTGCGGTTTTGCCATGGGAGCCACACCGACAGCCATTGCTAACATGCAGGCAGTCACCGAGCGTTTCGGGCCTTCCCGATTAGCTTTCATTATTGTGCCGGTTGTTGGTGGATTCTTGATCGATATTGCCAATGCACTGATTATCAAGGGCTTTTTATTTTTCACATGAGGTCGCTGCCGGGTGGTCAGCCCGGCAGCAATTTTTTAGCACCTTCAATAAAGTCTTCTACCTCAACCATCTGAAAATATTCGCTGCTGCGTACAGCCCACTGAAAATAGCGGTCCCTGTCCGGGGCAAATAAGGGGATAAAGCCCTCCTTGCGATGTTTTTTTTTGATCTGTCGAGGGCGATCCCGTCGCGATAGGTCACTCATGGCATCCAATAGAAGTGCCTTGTGACGCTGCATTTTTTCATCAAGAGGAAAAAGATAGGGCGCTGGGCGCTGAAAGCAGGGCTTTCTTAGCGCCGGTGAGGGCGTCCATGCCGGTTGAAAGGCGGGCCCTGGAGGATGAGCATCACGGTAGTGATTGGCATAGAGTAAAATGCGTGCTGGTCTGTAACGACACTGCTCCAGTGCCCTGGCAAGCGCCAGTGCCGCCGCGCGGTGATCGGCGTGAGGATCATATTCAGGGTCTGTTACCAGTATCGTGGCAGGTTGCCAGTACTCGATCAGATGCTTGACATCCTCAATGATGTCATCACGACGTAGTGTTTCGACACTATCGCCTGGCAGAGAAAGAACGTTGAATCGTCTGGCCCGGGTAACAGGTAGTACAGGATCAACGACTGCATCATCATGCATGATTTCCCAACCATGCCCATCGGGCACGCCCAGCATCGAACAGTGTTCGACAGCAACACCGGAAAGAAGTGGCGTCACGGCACTGTTCCAGCTTCTGACCTCACCCTTGCGCCGTCGGGCGGTTGTCAGGTCATTATCCAGAGCCGCAATGTATTGCCGGTCCAGTTTGCGCAGCAGCTCACCTGCCGAGAGCGTCACGATGCGCGTCTGTGAGTCGTGTGCAGTATAAAGACCCCCTGCGGCAATTTCGGCATCATCCGGGTGCGGTGCGACAATCATGATGGGGCCGTCATCAAGCATTGGCCGAGAAGTGACCGTAATATCGCCGTTCGTATCCAAAGGTTTGCAGCCTCTGAATGACAGACTCAGGGAGCTGGTGAGCTCTTTTTTAGTCAGTAAAAAAGTCAGTGCTACCTGCTCATGTTGGCGATGCATCGAAAAGGGGATAACTTTTTCGCCAATATGCACGTTGATCTGAGGTAGCGAGAGTCGCCAGCGGCGATGCTTGATGCGACATGTCAGTTGAACTGTTAGCCGATCAGAATGGGCGATTGCCAATGATGCCAGGATGGCGTCAATGGGCGTGCTTTTACTTAGGGGGATGCTGGTGCTGATAGCATTCATGATGTCAGAGGAGCGCTATCGTGATGGGTCTGACCTTCATGCATGGCCATGATCTGACGTACCTGTCCAAGTAATTGATCTCCATATTGCTGAAGATCGTTAAAGCGGTTGGCATGGACAATGGCATGCTGCCGCATGTTATCCAGACGCTGCTGGTCTGTCGCGAGCATGCCGATCGTATCAGCCAGTCTTTGAGGGTCGATTACTGCAGGCGCTCTCAATTGATCGGTGTCGGGATCGTAAACCAGTTCTGGCAGCTGAGTCATGATATTGCTGCCGTAATAACGCCTTGGGTCATGCTCATAGGGTAGGGTAATACCACTGATACCCTCCCTGATGGTTTCAGGTAACCCATCCACACGACTGCCGATAACCGGGCATCCTGCGGCGCTGGCTTCCAGGCTGGCCATGCCGAACGACTCACGAATGGAAGGACACAGCGCAATATCCATTTTGCTGAAAAAATCCTGCGTATCGTTTACGAAGCCATGAAAATGGCAGGTCTTTGAAACACCAAGATCTTCAGCCAGTTTTTCCAGTGCAGCGCGTCTTGATCCATTGCCTGCAATATGAAGCTCAGCATTTACCCCTTGCCGATGAAGCAAGGCCAGCGTGTGAAGAGCAACGGTAACGCCCTTGATAGCCGTGAGTCTCCCGGCAAAAGCCAGTTTGAGGGGGCGGCCTTCGAGCGGCGAGCGACGTTCTAATGCGCTCATTCCGGTATTGCGAAGTGGATTTGGTACCACGGTAATCGCTTTATTGTTGATTCCCCACTTGAGCTCCAGCATGCGCCTGGCAGCATGTGACACACAAATGAAGCCATTCGCAGCGTTTAAAAAGCGTATCCCTTCCTCATCTGCTCTGTGGATCCAGCTCACGCCATGCTCGTAATGAATGTAGGGGACGCGATGCCTTGAAGAGCCTTGCAAGGCTGGATTTGGACGCAAGTTTGACCAGCTCAGGAAAACATCCGGTCGGGGAAGATGCTGCATGGCACGCTGAACATGCATTTGTCTTATGAATGCAGGGCTGGCAGGAAGTTTGAAGCTCTTCCAGTGTTTGTAATCAATCGCAGACAGGGAGGAAGGAAGCCTTTTTCTGACTTCCTGATGGATAGGTGCGCTTCGAAGTAAAGCGCTTTGTGTCAGGCCACGATGCGCCCACGCATTACTCAAACCTGCAAACAGAAGTTCTGCGCCACCCAGATTTTTCAAGCCGATATAGTGTGCGACGTGCATAAGTGTTTTTTAAAAGCCCGTTGTCTAATGCCAGGGTGTCTGAAAGGCTGGGAAAGTGTTAAATGATCTTAATGTTATCTTAATAAGTGGGCGGATTTTAATCAATATTTAAGCTTTGCCAGCAAAGGGGCTTTTTGGCGGCTCCTGGGGGATAAAAACTGCAGGCACAAAAAAGCCGCCTGCAGCAGCAGACGGCTTTCATGGATAGTGAATGGAGCGGGCGTTACCAGAGCATGCTGATCAGCATGTAGACCAGCAGCGTAATGATCACTGTGCCAGCAAGATTGAGAAACAGTCCGGCGCGAATCATGGACTGAATCTTCATCTGTCCGGTCGCAAATACGATGGCATTGGGCGGGGTTGCCACAGGCATCATGAAGGCGCAGCTTGCGGCAATGGCGGCCGGTACGGTGATCAACAGCGGCGAAAGCCCCAGTGAAATGGCCAGTGCGCCCAGCAAGGGTAAAAATGCAGCCGCAGTCGCTGTGTTGGAAGTCACCTCCGTGAGGAAAATGATGACCAGCACAACGATGGCAATTAACACGACCAGAGGGAAAATCGAGAAAAGCGATAGCTGCTCGGCAATCCAGGCCGCCAGCCCTGAACTCTGAATAATACCTGCCAGCGCCAGTCCGCCGCCAAACAGCAGCAGCACACCCCAGGGCAATGATGCCGAGCTTTCCCAGTCCATAAGCTTTTCTTTCCTGCGACTACCGGAAGGGGCAAGAAAAAGCCCAATACCCACCGCCATCGCGATGGTGGTATCACTGAGCCAGTCCAGGCCAAGGTTGTTAATAAGAGGACGAGTAATCCATGCAAAGGCAGCCACGAGGAAGGCAATGCCAACCCGCTTTTCGGCAGTGCTCATCTCTCCCAGCCTGGCAAGCTCCTCCTTGAGGAGGTTGCTGCCGGCATCCCCTTGCTCAATGTCAAAACCCTGTCGGGTCAGCCACCACCAGGCAAGCAGCATCATGGCTATCGATACGGGCAGACCCACGACCATCCATTGTGCAAAACCGATATCAATATCCTGATTATTGGACAGGTAACCAGCCAGCAGCGCGTTGGGTGGCGTACCTATCAGAGTCGCTACTCCGCCAATGCTTGCCGAGTAGGCGATCGCCAATAGCAGAGCCGTTGAGTATCGGCGTACTTCACTTTCATTGCTGGTGGACAGCAGGGCTATGACAGAGGTGCCGATGGGTAACATCATGATGGCTGTTGCTGTATTAGAGACCCACATGCTGATAAAACCGGTCGCCAGCATGAAGCCGCCAATCTGTTTTTTGGGGTCAGAGCCGACAACAATCAGAGTACGTAGCGCAATACGTCGATGCAGGTTCCAGCGCTGCATGGCAAGGCCCAGCAGGAAACCACCCAGAAAGAGGAAAATGATCGGATCAGCGTAGGCTGATGTCACGTCCTTGAGACCGCCGATGCCCATGGCAGGCGCCAGGATAATGGGAAGCAGAGAAGTGGCGGGTATGGGAATGGCTTCAGTTGACCACCAGGTCGCCATTAAAAGCGCCAGACCGATGCAGTGCCATGCACTTTCTGACATGCCACCTAGCGCGGGTACCATCAGTACCATCACAATCCATAGCAGACCCAGCCACAAGCCAATGACAGGTGCCTTGCCTGAAGAGGGCTTGTCAGTATCTGTCGTCGTGTCAGGCATCATTGGTTCTCGGCATCAGGGGTTGGATAAGGGAAAGGCAACCGATGGATCAGCATAAATCCTCGACTTTATTCATGTTTATAATGAAATATAAGACGATTGTATTTGCGCCTTTCGTCGATCATGAATACTGAAACACCTTACAGGGCAGTGTTCATTCAGCGGTTTATCCATTCAAGACAAAGGAAAGCACATGATTCTTGTCACCGGGGGTGCAGGTTACATCGGTTCGCATACGGTTCTGGCGCTACTGGAGGCTGGCCATGAGGTGCTGGTACTGGATAATTTCTGCAACGCCAACAAAAAGTCTCTGGAGCGGGTCGGTGCGCTAACCAATAGGGAAGTGCACTGGGTGGAAGGCGATATTCGTGATGAAGCCTTGCTTGATAATCTTTTCAGCCAGAACGAGATCGACTCGGTCATTCACTTTGCCGGACTCAAGGCCGTTGGCGAGAGTGTGCAGAAGCCACTTGCCTATTTCGATAACAACGTCAATGGCACCCTGGTGCTCTGTGAGGCCATGTCGCGCGCCGGTGTCAAAAAGATTGTTTTCAGCTCTTCAGCGACTGTTTATGGTGATCCTGCATCAGTACCCATTCGGGAAGATTTTCCTACTGCTGCCACCAATCCCTACGGCCGCTCCAAGCTGATGGTCGAAGAAATTCTGCGCGATCTTGTCGTATCCGATCCAGCGTGGCGCATTTCCGTACTGCGTTATTTCAATCCGGTAGGGGCCCACGACAGTGGTATGATCGGCGAAGATCCCAACGGTATTCCCAATAATCTGGTGCCCTTTGTGAGCCAGGTGGCGATTGGCCGTCGTGAGGTGCTGTCGGTTTTTGGCAACGATTACGATACCAGCGACGGCACCGGCGTTCGTGACTATATCCATGTCACGGATCTGGCGAAGGGGCATTTGATGGCACTCGACTATCTCTCTCGCCATGATGGTTTGCATACCTTTAACCTGGGAACCGGCAAGGGCTATAGCGTACTTGACGTGGTTCAGGCCTTTGAAAAGGCAAGCGGAAGGAAAGTGGCATATGAATTTCATCCGCGTCGGCCGGGAGATATTGCACGTTGCTATGCCGATCCGGCACATGCCGAAGAGGTACTTGGCTGGGTTGCCGAGTTTGATCTCGAGAAAATGATGGCAGATACCTGGCGTTGGCAACAAAAAAATCCAGAGGGCTACAGTACTTCAGAATCCTGATCCTGCATGAGGGCTCAGGGGCAACCAGGCTCGCCATCCCGGAATGGCTCATGCAGCGCTTCGTGATAGGATGATATTCAATCGGTAATCGATACCTGCTTTAAGGTGTTCTTGTTACTGGTGCCAGCGCACTGAGGAGTGATTCATCATTGCTGATGTCTGTTGCTACCAGTGACAACACTTTCGTGGATACTGCTGTTTGAGTGCTGCCTGAATGACAGAACATGCAAGACCTCTGGCCATTATTGCCATCCGCCAGGTGGAAAAAACGACAGGTGCCAGTCGAATTGCTCTTGCACAAGCTGAAGCCCTCGTCAGCGTGGGCTATCAGGTGGTGGTTATTGCTGAGCGAGGGACAGCCAGATTAATCGCCCATACTGGGGCGCGTTTGGTCAGAACATGGCGCTGGCCCTTCAAGGGTGCCTATCGACGTTTCTGGTTTAATCGTCGTGTGCAGGCATGGGCACGTCGCCATCGACCGGATCTGCTAATAAGTCACGGTGAAGTAGAAACGCCAGATGTGGTGTATTTACACAACTGTGTGCATCTGGCAAGTCAGGCCATACATGGTCGCGGGTTGCCCGAGCATCATGAAGTAGCTGCCATCCATGATCATGTGCTCAAGGGGGGCCGCTTTCGTCGCATAGCTGTCAATTCAAAAATGATGGGCCAGGATCTGACGGCCCGTTACGGCATTTCTCCTGACAGGATCGATATCAGTTATCCAGGATATGACCCTGAACAGTTCAACCCGAACCGCGCTCGCACCGATAGAGAAAAAACCCGCCAGTCACTGGGCGCTGCGTCGGGTGACTTCCTGATAGGCCTGGTGACTTCCGGTAATTTTAAAAAGCGTAACGTTGAAGGTTTCGTAAAGGTGGCAGCAGAGCTGAACCGGCTTATGCCTAAACGTTGCCGCTTCCTCGTCGTAGGCAAGGATGATGCTTCTCATTGGCAGCATCAGGCAAAAGCACTTGGTGTTGCCGAACAATTCGTCTGGCGCTCCACGGTAAGTGAAGTGGAAAAATTCTATGGGGCACTGGATATCTTCATGCTTCCTGCGCATATCGAAGAATTTGGCCTTGTTGCGCTGGAAGCCATGGCGTGTGGTACTCCGGTCATGCTGTCCTCGCGTGTTGGATGCGCAGAGCTTTTGGAAGATCGTTATCCTGAGCTCGTGCTTGATGCCATGGATACCTCCGGATGGACACAATGTGCCCAAAAGCTTCTCGATGACAGTGACCGACGCCAGGTATTAAGTGGCGAGTTATCAGCTCTGGCAAGGCATTATTCCCATGAGCAGCAGCAGGAGAAGTTGATTGCTGCGTTCCGGGCGCTTGGCGCTGAGTAAGCTGGCGAGCGCTATCTTCTTGTTCATTTGATATGCCAAAAACGAGTAGATGTGTTCTTGATATATCTCATCGTTCAATCCATGCCAAAGGGGTGATAATTATCGTGTCACAAACGTGGGCAATGGCGCTTTTATGCCTGGCCATCGTAATTGTTGGCGTTCTGCTGTTAATCATTTTGCGCATGTCCCGCGAGTTGCGTCGTCGCAGGCAGCGTCAGCTACAGGAGAAGGCGCAGGCCGAGTATCAGTGTCTGTCCAATCTCAATGTTATAGGCCGTGCCATGCAGGAAGGGCAGATGGACCTTGTGGAAGGGTGCCTGCGGGCCCGGGTTATCATTGATATTCTCGATGCAGGCTGGTGGCAGGATGACCAGCTGACAGTTATCGAACTTGTTAGTGACAGCACCGCTCATCTCCATACCCATCAGGCACGCTCAACACTTACAGCGCGTGACAGAATGCAGGAAGATCAACACAGGCTGCAGATTATCAGTCAACATGAAGAAGATATTCTAAAGGCGGCCCGGCAACTGATCAGCCGAACGCACCATGTTGCAATGCATTAATAAAATACTTTTTCAGGAAGATCCATTTTTTTGAAGTTCGACGCAGTTAACCTGAAATTTAATCAATACAATAATCAGGGTTTGACTTTCAGCGCTTTCAGTGCGAAAACAGTGTTCGAATACGTCACAATGGATTGCCAGTGACGCGTTTTTCATCATGGCATCGTGTGGCTGTTTCGAGAGACCAAAGCAGGGTGGTCACAAGATGGCTCAAATGCTCTTGATGTGCTTTTCTTGCCGGTCGAAGAAAAACTTTCTAGTGCCGTTGGCGTTGCCTATACTCGGAACCGCTTAGTAACAACATCGTTGCCCTAGCGTTGCAAAAAAGAAGGAGTCTTGCATGAATAAATCAACAACTGGCTTGCTGCTGGGATCCGCTCTCGTAATGGGTCTTGCCGGCTGCGCCAGCTCCGGTTCTCAATCTTCTGGTTCCCAAGCTTCCAGTGGTGATTCCTGGTACTCTTCTCCTTTCGTCTGCGGTCTGGCTGGTGGCCTGATCGGTGGTGGCCTCGGTTACGGTGTCAGCAGCAACGACGATGAAGAGACTGGCGCAGCCATTGGTGCTACTGCTGGCGCAACAGCAGGTGCACTGCTGTGTTCTGGCGGTGATAGCCGTGAACTCGATTCCGATAACGACGGCGTGCCGGATTCTCGCGACGAGTGCCCGAACACACCTGCTGGCGTTGCCGTTGATGCCAAGGGCTGCCCGATCGACACTGACGGTGATGGCGTGCCGGATTACCTCGACCAGTGCCCGGGTACTCCGGCTGGTGTAGAAGTCGATTCGCGTGGTTGCCCGCTGGATTCCGATGGTGACGGCGTGCCGGACTATCAGGATCAGTGCCCGAACACTCCGGCAGGAACTCAGGTCAACGCCCTGGGCTGCCCGGCAGCGCTGGTACTGCGTGACGTCAACTTTGAGTTTGACTCCGCGAAGCTGACTTCCAACGCCGAGCAGACACTGAACGACGTTGCCGAGAAGCTCAACAGCAACGAACAGGTTCGTGTACGTCTGGAAGGCCACACTGACTCCGTCGGTAGCGCTTCCTACAACAAGGATCTTTCACAGCGTCGTGCCAACTCCGTACGTGACTACCTTGCCTCGCAGGGTGTCTCCTCTGATCGCATGGAAGCCCTCGGCTTCGGTGAAGAGCGTCCGGTAGCCAGCAACGACACTGCTGAAGGTCGCGCTGAAAACCGTCGTACCGAAGTTCATCCGCTGGGTGACGATGGTCAGGTGATGGACCGTACTGGTCAGAATGGTGGTAACAATCAGTAATTTTTACTGATTTCCATCTGCAGGAGAGGGCGCTTCGGCGCCCTCTTTTTTATGTGACTTTTATGCAGGCGTGCAGGAAAGACATTCCTTGATTTACCTGTATCGACTGGACGCGATTCATTACTCTTTGTTAGTTTGCATTGCGGCTCGATAGCCTGATTCCCCACGCCTGCCAGTTCCATGACGCGTTTTCCGCGCCATGCTGACAATGTAATGCCTCAAGTGACTCCTGGTAGCGGTCACCACTGAAACAAGGAAGAATATTTATGCCCGTCGTTACGCTTCCTGATGGTAGCCAGCGTCAATTCGACTCTCCCGTCTCCATCATGGCGATCGCCGAGTCTATCGGTGCCGGCCTGGCCAAGGCTGCAGTAGCCGGCAAGATCGATGGACAGCTGGTTGATACAGCCGATGTCGTTGACCGTGACGCAGCTGTTTCCATCGTGACTGCAAAGGATCAGGAGGGCCTTGAGATTATTCGCCACTCCTGTGCACATCTGATCGGCCATGCCGTCAAACAGCTTTACCCTGAAGCCAAGATGGCCATCGGACCTGTCATCGATGAAGGTTTCTATTACGACATCGATTTTGGGCAGTCCATTTCAAGTGATGATCTTGAAAAGATCGAAAAGCGCATGCGCGAATTGATCGATGAAAGTTATGACGTTTCAAGGGAATATGTAGATCGCAATCAGGCCCTTGAGGCTTTTACAGCACGCGATGAGCCCTACAAGCAGGATATTGTTTCTCGAATTCCTGAAGGTGAAACCATCCGGCTGTACCATCATAAGGAATACACGGACATGTGTCGGGGACCTCATGTTCCCAATACCCGACACCTCAAGTCCTTCAAGCTTTTGAAGCTGGCCGGCGCCTACTGGCGAGGTGATGCGTCCAATACCATGTTGACGCGCATCTATGGCACTGCCTGGGCGGACAAGAAGCAGCTCAACGCTTATATCAAGCGTCTTGAAGAAGCGGAAAAGCGCGATCACCGCAAGATTGCTCGTCAGCTCAATCTCTTCCATCAGCAGGAAGAAGCGCCGGGCATGATTTTCTGGCACCCGCGAGGGTGGGCCATCTGGCAGGTGGTCGAGCAGTACATGCGCAATGTCTATCGTGACAGCGGCTATCAGGAGATCCGTTGTCCCCAGGTCATGGATGTCAGCCTGTGGAAGAAGTCCGGCCACTGGGACAATTACTCGGAAAACATGTTCTTTACCGAGTCGGAAAAACGTGAATATGCCCTCAAGCCGATGAACTGCCCGGGGCATGTCCAAGTGTTCAATTCGGGTTTGCACAGCTACCGCGAAATGCCTATCCGCTACGGAGAGTTTGGCGGCTGTCACCGTAATGAGCCTTCGGGTGCATTACACGGTATCATGCGAGTGCGCGCCTTCACTCAGGATGATGGCCATGTCTTTTGTACTGAGCAGCAGATCGAGCCGGAAGTGACCGCCTTCCATCGTCAGGCACTCAAGGTCTACGAAGATTTCGGTTTCAGCGATATTGACGTCAAGATTGCGTTGCGTCCTGAAAAACGCATTGGTAGCGATGAAGAGTGGGACAAGGCCGAGGGTGCGCTGCGTGCTGCGCTTACGGCCTGCGACGTGGAGTGGCAGGAGTTACCCGGTGAGGGTGCCTTCTATGGTCCGAAGATCGAGTATCATATGCGTGACTGCTTGGGACGTGAGTGGCAGGTAGGCACCATGCAGGTCGACTTCATGATGCCAGGGCGACTTGGTGCGCAATATGTCGGTGAGGATGGCAACCGCCACACCCCGGTTATGCTGCATCGTGCCATCATCGGCTCTTTTGAGCGCTTTATCGGTATTCTGCTGGAGCACCATGCAGGGGCATTGCCCTTGTGGCTTTCTCCAGAACAGGCTGTGGTACTTAATATCACTGATGCGCAGGCGTCCTACGCCACAGCATTAACCGAGCAGTTGCAACAAGCCGGTCTTCGTGTCAAGTCAGACTTGAGGAATGAGAAGATCGGTTTTAAAATTCGTGAGCATACACTCCAGAGAGTGCCTTATCTGCTGGTAGTCGGTGATAAGGAAGTGGAGTCGGATAGCGTTGCTGTCAGAACGCGGACTGGTGAAGATCTGGGAACGATGACAGTTTCTGATTTTCTCGCCAGACTCGATAACGAGCGCAGATAGCAGCTTTTCTTTTCAGCAATGGAGACTTGACGATCAAGCGAAATAACCAACGTGGGCGCCCTCAGGAAAAGCGCGCACCCATAAATGACCGCATTCGTGCGGATGAAGTTCGGCTTATCGATAGCGAGGGCGAGCAGCTGGGTGTTGTGCCCATGAATGAGGCGCTTGCCAAGGCTGAAGAGGCTGGGCTTGATCTCGTACAGATATCCAATGCCGATCCGATCGTTTGCAAGATCATGGATTACGGCAAGCATCAGTTTGAGCTGAAAAAGCAGAAGTCTGCTCAGAAGAAGAAGCAGAAGCAGATTCAGATCAAGGAAGTCAAATTCCGACCGGCAACTGATGAAGGCGATTATCAGGTCAAGCTTAAAAACCTGACGCGTTTTCTCGAAGAAGGCGACAAGGGCAAGGTTACCTTGCGTTTTCGCGGTCGCGAAATGGCGCATCAGGACATCGGACGCAAGCTCATGGAGCGTGTAGAACATGACTTGGGTGACCTTGCTGTTGTAGAATCGCGTCCGAAAATGGAAGGCCGGCAAATGATCATGATGCTGGCCCCCAGGAAAAAGTGATCCGCGGGCAATTTAACGAGCGTGTCTGCGCTATTTCGAAGCTTCAATGATAGCGCGGTATGCTGGCCTCGGGTTTTCTAAAAAATATCGTGCGGAGTTATTCTCATGCCGAAAATCAAGAGCAATAGCGGTGCGGCCAAGCGCTTCAAGCGTACTGCCAAGGGCTTTAAGCACAAGCAGTCCTTTCGCAGCCACATCCTGACCAAGAAATCGACCAAGCGTAAGCGTCAGCTGCGCGGTATGAAGCAGGTTCATGATGCCGATCGCCGTCTGATCGAGCGCATGCTCCCTTATATTTAAGTCGATTTTAACAACTGAAGTCAGGAGGTTTTCATGGCTCGTGTAAAGCGTGGTGTCGTCGCTCGCCGTCGTCACAAGAAGATTTTGAAGCAGGCAAAAGGGTACTACGGTGCTCGTTCGCGTACTTTCCGTGTTGCCAAGCAGGCGGTCATCAAGGCAGGTCAGTATGCCTATCGTGACCGTCGTCAGCGCAAGCGTCAGTTCCGTGCGCTGTGGATTGCACGTATCAACGCTGCAGCCCGCATTCACGGCATGTCCTACAGCCGCTTTATCAATGGTCTGAAAAAGGCCAATATCGAGATCGACCGCAAGATCCTTGCTGATCTGGCCGTTCACGAAAAGCAGGCTTTTGGCGCGATCGTCGAGCAAGCCAAGGCTGCCTGACGGTACGGGTGACCAATGTCACCTGCCGAAGTGCTACAAGGGAAGAGCCGTCGCTCTTCCCTTGTTTTTTTGTGCGACAACCATTTATCGTCAGACCCCTGATAACAGGATCAATCTGCAGAGCTTTCCTGGTATCTGCAATCTGCCGTTTTTCATGGAGCAGGACGGATGGAGCATCTCTCCACAGTAGTAGCAACGGCAACCGAAGCTATCGATGCTGCCGAAGATATCAGGGCACTGGAAGACATCCGTGTCCGCTATTTGGGCAAGAAGGGCGAAGTCACCGCCCTGTTGAAAGGTTTGGGGAAGCTGCCTGCACAGGAGCGCCCTGCTGCCGGGGAAGTGATCAATCAGGCAAGACAGCAGATTGAAGCCTCGCTGGAAGCTAAAAGAGCCGAGCTTGAAGCAAGTGCGATGGCCGCAAGACTTGCTGCACAAAAAGTGGACGTGACCCTGCCGGGTCGGCGTGAGTCGTCAGGTGGGCTTCATCCCATTACTCAAACGCTGCGGCGTATTGAGCAGTGCTTTGCCAATATTGGTTATGATATCGCTGAAGGTCCTGAAATCGAGGACGATTATCATAACTTCGAAGCATTGAATATACCGGCACACCATCCCGCGCGTGCCATGCATGATACCTTCTATTTTGATGCGCGCCATGTGCTGCGTACGCATACGTCACCGGTGCAGATTCGTACCATGGAGCACCAGGCCCCCCCGGTGCGTCTAGTGTGTTCAGGACGTGTGTATCGTAACGATTCCGATCTCACCCACAGCCCCATGTTCCACCAGGTAGAAGGGCTGTTTGTGGATGAAAATGTCAGTTTTGCTGATCTCAAGGGCACTATAGAGGCCTTTTTGAAAGCCTTCTTTGAGCGTGAACAGCTTGATGTGCGTTTTCGACCTTCCTATTTCCCGTTTACCGAGCCTTCAGCAGAGGTTGACATCCAGTGTGTCAACTGTGGTGGCAACGGTTGCCGCGTCTGCTCTCATACCGGTTGGCTGGAAGTGATGGGCTGCGGCATGGTGCATCCCAATGTGTTTGCCCATGTCGGCATTGATTCGCAGCGCTATAGCGGTTTTGCCTTTGGTATGGGCGTTGAGCGCCTGGCGATGCTGCGATACGGCGTCAATGACCTGCGTCTTTTTTTCGACAACGATCTGCGCTTTCTCCGCCAGTTCCAGTAATTCGTTTCGGTATAGCGAGGCAAGATGAAAGTTTCCGAACAGTGGCTGCGTCAATGGGTTGATGTAGCGCAGGATGTGCAGGCGATTGCCGATCAGATCACCATGGCAGGGCTGGAAGTTGATGCCATTGAATCGGTGTCAGCGGCGTTTTCAGGCGTGGTCGTTGCACAAGTCAACGAGGTTGCACAGCATCCTGACGCAGATCGTCTACGCGTCTGTCAGCTCGATGATGGTAGTGGTCATCTTCAACAGGTTGTATGCGGGGCTGCCAATGTGGCCGCCGGTCAGAGGGTGGCGCTGGCCAGGCCGGGTGCGATATTGCCCGGTGATTTTGCCATCAAGGAAGCAAAGCTCCGGGGTGTGGCGTCGCATGGCATGATCTGTGCCGAATCCGAGCTGGGGCTGGTCGAGGAGAAGTCCCCAGGCATCTGGGTGCTACCGGAAGATGCGCCGGTCGGCGAGGATATAAGGCAGTGGCTTGGGCTGGACGATCACAGTATTGATGTGGACCTGACCCCCAATCGCGGCGACTGTCTGAGCGTAATGGGTCTTGCGCGTGAGCTTGGCGTGCTCAATCGTCTTGAGGTCAAGGTGCCCGAGATGACACCCGTTGCTGCACAGATGGATGAGCGCTTCGAGGTTCGCCTCGACAATGGCGATGCCTGCCCACGTTACAGTGCGCGTGTCGTACGTGATATCGATGTCAGCACGCCTTCGCCTCTGTGGCTGACAGAACATCTTCGTCGCTGTGGCCTGCGCTCCATTGATATTGTGGTCGATATTACCAACTACGTGATGCTCGAGCTTGGTCAGCCCATGCATGCCTTCGATCTGGACCGGCTTCAGGGCCATATTGAAGTGCGAAATGCGCGTGCCGGCGAGACGCTGACGTTGCTCGATGGCCAGAACGTTCAGCTTGAGGACAATACCCTACTGATTGCCGATGCACATGGCCCGCTGGCCATTGCCGGCGTCATGGGCGGAGAGCGTTCGGGCGTCAACAGTGAGACACGTCATGTACTGCTGGAGTCGGCCTTTTTCGCACCGCTGGCTGTCGCTGGCAGAGCGCGCCAGTATGGCCTGCATACAGATGCTTCCCATCGTTTCGAGCGGGGTGTTGATCCAACGCTGCAGGTGCGTGCCCTCGAGCGTGCCACGAAGCTGCTTGTCGAGCTGGCAGGTGGGACCCCAGGACCGGTAATCGAACAGACGGATTCAAGGGCGCTGCCCGATACCTGTCAGGTCACGCTGAGCGCTGCACGTGTTAGTCGCATTCTGGGAATGACACTTGCCGATGACGAGATCAGCGATATCCTGTCGCGCCTTGGCATGACGCTGACCCCGCAGGAGAAAGGCGTCTGGCACGTCGGTATTCCTGCCTGGCGCTTTGATGTACGTCTGGAAGAAGACCTTGTCGAGGAACTGGCACGCGTTCACGGTTATAACCGTTTGCCTGTACGGTATCCGCAGGCAAACCTCGCGCCCCGTCGTGATGATGGCACGAAGGTCTCTCTTGATGTCATTCGCCAGCAACTGGTGGCCGGTGGGTATCAGGAAGCCATTACGTACAGCTTCGTCTCCGGTGAGTTGCAGCAGGCGCTGAATCCGGCTGTGGTGACGCCTACGCTTGCCAATCCCATTTCCAGCGATATGTCGGTCATGCGCTCAAGTCTCTGGGCAGGACTCAGCCGTGCGCTGGTGCACAATCTCAATCGTCAGCAACAGCGTGTTCGCCTTTTTGAAACGGGTCTGGTGTTCAATGGTGACATTGATACGCTGACGCAAAAGCCCATGCTGGGCGGCATGATTTGCGGTACGCGTGATCCGGAAGGATGGACAGCCCGAAAAGAGAAGGTTGATTTCTTCGATATCAAGGGCGATGTCGAACGTCTGCTGGCACTGGGCGGTGTTGAAAGCGAATGGCGCTTTGAGGCAGGCGAGCATGATGCCCTTCATCCGGGGCAATGTGCCCGGATCCTGCGCGGCGATCAGTGCGTTGGCTGGGTTGGTGCGCTGCATCCTGCAGTCAGGGAAAAGCTCGGCATCAAGCCTGAAGTATATGTCTTCGAGCTTGAGCTGGCCTCCCTGCAGCAGGGCAGACTTGCCGCATTCAGTCCCCTGTCTCGGCATCCGGAAGTCAGGCGTGATCTGGCGTTGCTGGTGGAGGAGGCATTGCCGGTGCAGTCGCTTCTGGACACGATTCATGAGCAGGCCGGAGATGCACTGACGGATCTACGCCTTTTTGACGTCTATCAGGGCGCGGGTGTAGAAGAGGGCCGCAAGAGCCTGGCACTGGGCTTGACCTGGCAGCATCCTTCGCGCACGCTGACAGATGCCGAGATCAATCAGACGATTGACAATATTGTGGCCGTTTCCTCGGAACGTTTTGGCGCGTTGCTGCGTAATTGAGTGCGGCGGCGGGATATTATCTCCTACAGGATGTCGGATAATGAGTGCGTTGACCAAGGCTGAACTGGCAGAGCATCTGCACACGTCGCTTGGATTTTCAAAGCGTGAAGCCAAAATGCTTGTCGAGCAGTTTTTTGACGAAATCCGGGGATGTCTCAGGGAAAACGAACAGGTAAAGCTGTCGGGCTTTGGTAATTTTGATCTGCGTGACAAGCGTGAAAGGCCTGGTCGTAATCCCAAGACGGGAGAGGAAATCCCTATCTCTGCACGCCGCGTTGTGACCTTTCGGCCGGGCCAGAAGCTCAAGGCTCTGGTGGAAGAACGCGACAAGGCATAGTCCCTCGCCGTATTTAAGGACATGGTCATATTTGTCGTTTAACGAAAAGCCCCGCTTGCTGGCGGGGCTTTTTTGTATGCCGGCAATGGGGAAGGCATCAAACGCGCTATGTTACCATTCCTCAAATTTAACACTGATGAGCATGAACCATGCCTGATATTGGAATTTATGTGGCCACCGTATATGGCGGCGCGCTGGATGTCGCAGAACAGATAGCCCCGCTGTTTGAGTCAGCAGGCTACGGTGTCAGTATTCATGAAACGCCAACGCTGACAAACCTTGTCGAACCACAGCCGGACCTGGCGATTTTTTGTATCTCCACGACAGGTCGAGGTGATTTTCCCGGTAACTTTACAAATTTAAGCAGTGCCCTTGAGCAGGAGCGTCCGTCACTTCAGGGGCTTCGATATGCTCTGATTGCCATGGGCGACAGCAGCTATGAAGAGAGCTTTTGTGGTGCCGGTCGCAAACTGGATACGCTGTTGACCGAGCTTGGGGCCAGTCGTGCAGGGGAGCGCCTGGAAGTGGATGCCTCGGAAACGCCCATGGCTGACGATGCGGCGCTGCCCTGGGCGGAGCAATGGCTGGCAGAGCATTCATGAGTCGTCAGGGATTGCTGACCAGTGGCGAGCGAATTTCCATTTTACTGGGGTTGGCCCTGACCATGCTGATGGCAGCACCCGGTTACTATATCGTTCGTGACAATGAACGACTGGTGCTGGTTTGCGCCGGTGTGGCGGCACTGGTCGTCGTCTCCGCCATACTATGGCAGCGCGCCTCAAGTAGCGTTAAAGGTAGCGCGCATCGATCGTTGAAACGGCTACTGCTATGGCTGGTGGCGGGTGTTGGTGCCACGGCACTCTGGCAGGTAATCATGGGGGAGCCGGCGTTCTGGTATCAATGGCTGCCCAGAGGCATGACCATAGGGCTTCTGCTTCATGCCCTTTATGGCTGGTGGCGCCCTGTCGAGCAGTAGCGCCACCAGTATGTGGATGCCGGGCTATGCGTTCAAGGTATAGCAGGGAACGTATTCACTGCCCGGCAGCTTCATGCGCCCCTGTGCCACGAAGGAAGTGAGCAGTTCATCAAGCGGCGCCATGAGCTCGCTTTCTGCGTTCAGGCGGAAGGGGCCATGGCGTTCGATGGCGCGTACCCCGTGCTCCTTGACGTTGCCCGCCACAATACCCGAGAAGGCACGACGCAGGTTGGCGGCCAGATCATGCACGTTCTGGCGGCGGTGAAGGGCCAGGCCGGCCATTGACTCGTGGTCCGGAATAAAGGGTTGCTGAAAGTCCTGCGGAATTTCCAGGCGCCAATTGAAGTAAAAGGCATCCTGATGCTGACGGCGAAACGCGGTTACTTCCTCGATGCCATCCCTCATGGCACGTGCCACACCGATGGGATCATCAATCATTATGCGGTAGTGCTTTTGTGCCTCCTCACCCAGGGTAAAGGCAATAAACTCGTCAATACGCCGGAAATAGTCGGCGCTGCTGGCGGGCCCGGTAAAGATGATCGGGAAGGGGATGTCAGCATTGTTGGGATGCAGCAATACGCCCAGCAGATAAAGAATTTCTTCAGCAGTACCCACGCCGCCGGGGAAGATAATGATGCCGTGTCCGACTCGAATGAAGGCCTCAAGGCGCTTTTCGATATCCGGCATGATCACCAGCTCGTTGACGATCGGATTGGGTGATTCGGCAGCAATAATACCCGGCTCCGAAATTCCCAGATAACGGCTGTTGCGACGACGCTGCTTGGCATGCGCCACATTGGCGCCCTTCATCGGCCCTTTCATGGCACCCGGGCCACAGCCCGTACAGATATCCATGTCGCGCAGGCCCAGATGGTAGCCGACCGACTTGCTGTAATCGTACTCTTCGCGTGAAATCGAATGTCCACCCCAGCAGACCACAAGATTGGGGTCGCGAGAGGGTTTCATGACGCCTGCATTACGCAGGATATGGAACACAGCGTTGGTGATGCCCTCGGCAGATTCGAGATCAAAGCGGCCATGCTTTTCGATTTCATTGGAGACATAGACCACATCACGCAGTACCGAGGAAAGCAGCTCGCGGATCCCGCGAATCATGCTGCCATCCACAAAGGCGTGCGCCGGAGCATTGCTGAGTTTCAGGCGGATACCCCGATCCTGCTGGATGACTTCAATGTCAAAGTCGTGATAGGTCTCAAGCACGCTGCAGCTGTCATCGACCATGGTGCCGTAGTTCAAAATCGCCAGTGCGCAGCGGCGCAGTACATCATGCATGCCGTTGGATGAGGTGTCCCGCAGGCGATTGACTTCCTGCTGGGAGAGTACTTCCAGACTGCCTTCCGGCGATATGGTGGCTGAAATTCGAGTCGCTTCTTTCATCCTCTTTGATATCCTTTTCTTGCAATCGACAAATGCCGGAGGCAGGCCCTGGCGGAATGTATCAGCTCGTCCGGCTTACGGCGCTCTGCCAGAGTTCTTCGATGCGCTGGCGGTCATCATCTTCCATGGCATCTTCCATGAAGGTACTTTCCAGCCATTGACGGTAGGTGACATCAAAATCCTCAGCGGTGACATCGCCTGGATCGTACTGCGCCATTTCCTGAACAAGTTCTATCTGGGGAATCATGTAGCCCAGCGCAAAAAGATCTTCATCGGCCGCCTCGGTTTCCATCAAAAGCAGTGTCTTCTTGATGGCTTCAGCGCGTTTCAGAAAGGGGTCGGACATGGTTGACCTTCAGTGACCAGCGGTGGCAGAAATGATGTCTCTGGATGCTAACATGGGAACCCGGCGAGCTCATGCGGGCTATAAAATTTTCTGATAAAGTAGCTGATCACGCCGTATCTGTCTGATCAGAAATGAAGATTTTTATTTGTCCTGGTCGCGCTACGGCCAGGGCGTCAGTGAGCTGATACCTCCTCATGTTTAATGCCCAGTATTTCAGAACCTTTATCACGCTGGTGGAAACAGGCAGTTTTACCCATACGGCACGCAAGCTGGAAATGACCCAGCCTGGCGTCAGCCAGCATATTCGAAAGCTTGAGCACTATCTCGACAAGAGCCTGCTGCTGCGTCATGGCCGGCGCTTTACCCTGACTGAAGCGGGCAGGCGTGCCTATGACTATGCCATTCGGCTTTTTGCCGAGCACGAGCAGTTCCGCCACGGGCTTGATGATGAGTCTCTCAGCAGCGGTAACTGCCGTATTGCCAGCCCTTCAAGCATCGGCTTGATGTTCTATCCCTTCTCACTGGGCTATCAGCAGGTCCATACCGGGTTGACCATCAGCTACAACCTTGCCTTCAATGCCGACATTGTCCAGGACGTGCTGGCCGGCCGTTATGATCTGGGCATCGTGACAGATATCACGCGCCACCCGGACCTTGACCATGAACTCTGGCACCATGAGCCGCTATGCCTGGTCGTGCCTACGGACTTTCGTGGCAACAGCCTTAACGAGCTGCTGGCACTGGGCTTTTTGAACTACTTTGACGGTGTCAATAACGCAAGCCAGGTACTGCGCGAGAATTACCCGAATGATTTTCGCTCGATCAGTCATTTCCCCCAGAAGGGCTATACCAATGATGTGGCTGTCGTGCTGGATGCGGTCGCGCGTGGCCTTGGGTTCACTGTTGTGTCGCGCCCGGTGCTTGAAACCTCGCCCTGGCAGCGTCAGGTGCAGGAAGTACCGCTGTCAGTACCGGTTTATGAATCCCTTTATGTATTAACGCGCAGGGGAACCGAGCTGCCCCGTCGTTATCGTCAGTTGCTCGATGAGTTTCGCGAGCAGCGCCGCAATGCGCTTTATGGCTATGAGGCGCCTGTCGACATGATCTGTGAAGAAAGCAGCGTTCAACGATAGTCTGCAGCAGGGCATTCAGCGCATGAATTCGCCTTTCTGAAGCGCTACAGGTAAACCCGACCCAGGGCACCGGCAGATTCAGGCCACCAAAATGTGTTTTATTGTGGTGGCCTGATGCATCAGGGGTGCTCAATCACGATAGTCATCAATGCTTGGGCAGCTGCAGATCAGATTGCGATCGCCGTAGACGTTGTCGACCCGGTTGACGCTGGGCCAGAACTTGGCCGATTTTGTCGCCTGGGTAGGAAAGGCGGCCTGCTCGCGTGAATAAGGGTAGGGCCATTCATCGCGGTACAGGTCCTGTTGCGTATGCGGGGCATTGATTAGTACGTTGTTATCGCGTGCCGCGTCACCCTGCTCGATGGCGCGAATCTCTTCACGAATGGCGATCATGGCCTCGCAGAAACGGTCCAGTTCCTGGCGCGATTCGGACTCGGTTGGCTCGATCATGAGGGTGCCTGCTACCGGAAAGGACATGGTCGGGGCATGAAAGCCGTAATCCATCAGGCGCTTGGCAATATCCTCTTCATCGATGCCGCTGGTGGCCTTGAGCGGACGAATGTCGATGATGCACTCATGGGCCACATGTCCCTCTTTACCACGATAGAGCACGCTGTAGTGCTCACTCAAGCGATGCGCGATGTAGTTGGCATTCAGGATGGCGTTTTCGCTGGCCTCGCGCAGCCCTCGTGCCCCCATCATGACAATGTAGGCCCATGAAATGGGCAGGATCAGCGCGCTGCCAAAAGCGGCCGCGGAGACGGCAGTGCCGGTTTCAAAGTGCGTATGACCCGGACGGTGGACATGACCCGGCAGATAGTCCGCCAGATGGGCCTTGACGCCGATTGGACCCATACCCGGGCCACCGCCACCGTGGGGAATACAAAACGTCTTGTGCAGATTGAGATGCGAGACGTCGCCGCCATAGTCGCCCGGCCGACACAGGCCGACCTGGGCATTCATGTTGGCGCCATCGATATACACCTGCCCGTCGTGCTGGTGCACGATGTCGCATGCCTTGCGAATGCCTTCCTCGAACACACCATGGGTCGAAGGGTAGGTCAGCATGATGGCCGACAGTTCATCACTGTGTTTTTCGGCCTTTGCCTGTAGATCGTTGAGATCAATGTTGCCGTTGGCATCGCATTCCACTACCACCACCTTCATGCTGGTCATGGCCGCCGATGCCGGATTGGTGCCGTGCGCCGATGACGGAATCAGGCAGATGTGCCGGTGCCCCTGATCGATCGACTGCTGATAGCGGCGAATGGCCAGAAGGCCGGCATACTCGCCCTGCGCCCCGGAGTTGGGCTGCATGGAGATGGCATCGTAACCGGTTACTTCAATCAGATAGTCACCCAGTTCGCCGATCATCGTCATGTAGCCCGACACCTGTTCCTCGGGTGCAAAGGGATGAATATCGGCGCACTCGGTCCATGACAGCGGGACCATTTCACTGGTGGCATTGAGCTTCATGGTGCATGAACCCAACGGGATCATGGCGTGCGTAAGCGACAGGTCGCGATTTTCAAGACGCTTCAGGTAGCGCAGCATCTCGGTTTCGCTGTGATAGCGCGAGAAGGTCGGGTGTGTCAGAAAATCCGACTGGCGCAGGCAGGCTTCGGGCAGCTGGTGACCGGCCAGGCGAAGCTCACGGTCAATATCTGCGACATCACGTCCATGCTGTTCACCCAGCAGGATAGTGAAAAGCGCCTCGAGATCTTCTGGCGTGGTGGTCTCATCCAGACTGATGCCCACGCGGCCATCTTCTCGGTAGCGCAGGTTGTGACCGGCTGCTTCGGCACGATGACGCAGTGCTGATGGCTTATCAACACGCAGCGTGAGCGTATCGAAGAAGTGCTCGTTTTCAACGCTGACACTGCTGTCTGCCAGACCGCTGGCCAGAATGCAGGCCATCCGATGGACGCGTGTCGCAATGGTGCGAATACCCTCGGGGCCATGATAGACCGCATAAAAACCTGCAATATTGGCCAGCAGTGCCTGAGCCGTACAAATATTGGACGTCGCCTTTTCGCGACGGATGTGCTGCTCACGCGTCTGCATCGCCATGCGCAGGGCGGGCTTGCCGTGACGGTCGCGGGAAACGCCGATTACACGTCCGGGCATGGCGCGCTTGAGATCATCGTTGACGGCAAAAAAGGCGGCATGCGGGCCACCAAAGCCCATGGGTACACCAAATCGCTGGGCTGACCCTAGAGCGATATCGGCGCCCATCTCTCCGGGCGTCTTCAAAAGCGCCAGAGCCAGCAGATCAGTGGCGATGGCAACCATGACATGACGTTCATGGGCGCGTTCGATGAGTGCGCCGAGATCCGTCACGTTGCCATCCTCGGCCGGATATTGCAGCAGTGCGCCGAAGACATCGTACTGATCAAGCCGCTCGGCACTGTCCACGATTACTTCAAGACCAAGCCAGCGGGCACGCGTACGCACGACGTCCAGCGTCTGCGGAAAGACGTGGTCGGCCACAAAAAAGGCCGAGCTTTTGTTTTTTCGATTGGCACGTTTACACAGCGCCATGGCCTCGGCCGCTGCAGTCGCTTCATCCAGCAATGAGGCGTTGGCCAGCGCCATGCCGGTCATGTCCATGACCATCTGCTGGAAGTTGAGAAGCCCTTCAAGACGTCCCTGAGCAATCTCGGGCTGATAGGGCGTATATGCCGTGTACCAGCCCGGGTTTTCCAGCACATTGCGCGCAATGACGGCAGGCATCACGGTACCGTAATAACCGGTCCCAATATGGTTTCTCATGACCTGGTTGGTATTCATGAGACGGCGCAGACGTGTCAGCGCTGACAGCTCAGAAACGGGTTCAGCCAGATTCAGCTCGCCCTCAAGGCGAATGTCGTGAGGAATGGCATGCGAAATCAGTTCGGCCATCGTATCGGCGCCAAGTGCCTTGAGCATATGGTGGCGTGCCGTGGCATCGACCCCGATATGACGGGCAATAAACGCATCATGCACAAGGAGTTCGTCCAGCGAGCGAGAATCAGCGGCCATGAGATATCCGTAGGATGAAGTGTCAGAAAGTGTCACAGCAGGGCACGGCCGGTAGATGGTCGAGCGACGATCAGGTGATCCTTTCTGACAACAGCGAGGAGGTCAGCCTCGTGGTGTCAGTAAAAAACGCTATCAGTCGTTTGCTTCGTTGGCGACAAGCTCGGTATAGCTGTCGGCATCCATCAGTGATTCGAGTTCATCGGGCTCTGCCAGACGAATCTTGATCAGCCAGGCATCGTCATAGGGGCTTTCATTGAGACTTTCCGGCGCGTCTTCGAGCAGCGTATTGATACCAATAACTTCGCCGCTCAAGGGGGCGTAAAGGTCGGAGGCAGCCTTGACTGATTCAACCACACCGAACTCCTCACCGGTGGTGATAGTGCTGCCAACCTCGGGAAGCTCCACGAATACCACATCGCCAAGGGCGTGTTGAGCATGGTCGGTGATGCCGATGGTGACCGTACCATCGCCATTGTCCTGGACCCATTCGTGGCTGTCCGAATAGCGGAGATTAGTGGGGATCTGGCTCATATTATATGTCCTGTTCAATGCCAAGATGACGGATGGCGAAACATCCCGGAGATAACGAGGCTGACCTGCCTATAGGGTGGCTTCAGCCAGCTTGCTCGTCCACTGCTGATTGCGGGCCGGGGGGTTTGTTATGCCGGCGTGTTTCCGATCGGAAACTTTTTGCTTATCGTAACGTTGCCAATCAAGGACTAAAAGGGGCTGGCACGAAAAACCTCTGCCTTCGGCAAGGCTTGTCATGACATTGGCAGGGCCAGCCTGTAAATTTTCATGACTCGCCGGCGTCTCTGTCGTTCGACGAACAATGACTTCAATAACGAATCAGGGAAAATGGGCCATGGAAGCTGTGCAAGGACTGGTGGAAGGTATCAATGGCGTGGTCTGGGGGCCACTGATGCTGATATTGCTGCTGGGGGTAGGGCTTTATCTGCAGATAGGGCTCAAGGGCATGCCGGTGCGTAATATCGGTCGAGCCTTTGCCCTGCTGTGGCAGGGACGTGCCCCGGGTGAAAAGGACAGCGGCGAGATCTCATCGTTTAATGCGCTCATGACCTCGCTTTCGGCCACTATCGGTACAGGTAACATTGCCGGAGTCGCCACCGCCATCGCGCTGGGTGGACCGGGCGCCGTGTTCTGGATGTGGATGACGGCGCTGGTGGGCATGGCTACCAAGTATGCTGAAGCGGTCTGCGCCGTGCGCTATCGCGAACGTGATGATCGAGGCAATTTCGTGGGCGGGCCGATGTATTACATCAAAAACGGCCTGGGCAAACGCTACGCCTGGCTGGGCGTGCTGTTTGCCCTGTTTGGAATACTGGCCTCGTTCGGCATTGGCAATACCGTACAGGCCAACTCGGTCGCCGATGCGCTGTCTACCTCTTTCAGCATCCCTACATGGGTGACCGGTCTGGTCATCATGGTATTGGCAGGTGCCGTCATTCTGGGCGGGATCCAGCGTATTTCCAGCGTTGCCGGCCGACTGGTGCCATTCATGGCCGTGGCCTACCTGCTGGCAGGCCTGGTCGTACTGGCCATCAATTTCACGGCCATTCCCGAAGCGTTCTGGCTGATCATCAAGCACGCCTTTACACCCATTTCTGCTGCCGGTGGTTTTGCCGGTGCAGCGGTTGCGGCCGCCATTCGGTTTGGTGTGGCGCGCGGGGTTTTCTCCAACGAAGCAGGCCTTGGCAGTGCGCCCATTGCGCATGCTGCGGCGCAGACCAACAGTCCGGTGCGCCAGGGTATGGTGGCCATGCTGGGAACCTTTATCGATACCATCGTGGTCTGTTCGATCACGGCACTTGCGATCGTGACCTCCGGGCAGTGGCTTGAAGGTGATTCGGGCGCTTCATTGACGTCACTGGCCTTTCGTACCGCGCTGCCGGGACCGGGAGACTATATCGTGGCCATTGCGCTGGCGATTTTTGCCTTTACCACCATTCTGGGCTGGTCCTACTACGGGGAACGATGTTTCCAGTATCTTTTTGGCAGCCGGGCTGCGCGCTTTTATCGAATTGCCTTTGTGCTGGCGATTCCTGTAGGAGCGATGGCACATCTTGATTTCATCTGGTTGCTGGCGGATACCTTTAACGCGCTGATGGCCATCCCCAACCTGATTGCGCTGGCCCTCCTGTCGCCGGTTGTTTTCAAGCTGACCCGGGAGCATTTTGCCAATCTCAACGGGCCATCCACCGATCGTCGTCAGCAATAAGTCGGCTGCGGGTACATGGCCGTTGCAGATGACGGCCATGAACAGTCAACAGTATTCATTCATGAATCGGGTCTGGAGGATTTATGTCAACCCTGCATCGAACGCCGCTTTATACGCTCTGGCAACAGCGCGGGGCTAAATTTGTGCCCTTTGCCGGCTACGAAATGCCTGTCCAGTTCGACATGGGGATCAAGCGGGAGCATGAGCATACGCGCAGCCAGTGTGGGTTGTTTGATGTCTCCCACATGGGGCAGATGCTGATTCGTGGAAGTCGGCCGGCACATGCGCTGGAGCGGGTGTCTCCCATTGATGCCGTGGGGATTGCACCCGGGCGTCAGCGCTACGGGCTTTTTACCAGCAGTACCGGTGGTATCCATGATGATTTCATGGCGGTCAATGCCGGAGATCATCTTTACCTGGTCGTTAACGCTGCCTGCCGTGCATCGGATGCTGCATTGCTGAGAAGTGGCCTGGGAGAAGAGGGCGAGCTTGAGGTCATCGAGGACCGCGCCCTGCTGGCGCTTCAGGGGCCCATGGCACGTGAAGTGATGCGCAGGCTGTGTCCTGAAGCCGCCGATCTGACCTTCATGCAGCATGGTCGTTTTGATGTCATGGGGCATGAATTGTGGATCAGCTGCTCGGGCTATACCGGAGAAGATGGTTTTGAACTGTCGATTCCGGCCCAGGGCGCCATGGCCATTGCCGAATGGCTGCTGGATCAGGAGGAAGTAGCGCCCATTGGTCTGGGTGCGCGTGACTCGTTGCGCCTCGAAGCAGGGCTCTGCCTCTATGGCCATGACATGGACAAGGAGACCACGCCCGTTGAAGCCTCGCTGGGCTGGGCCATCGGTAAGGCACGACGCCGGGGCGGCGAGCGTGAGGGTGGATTCCCGGGCGCGGATGTCATCCTCACCCAGCAAAATGATCAGGACACCGAGTGTGTCAGAGCAGGGCTGAAGGCCAATGGCAGGGCGCCGGTTCGAGAAGGTGCCAAACTGTATGACATGAAAGGTGATCCCGTCGGTGAAGTAACCTCGGGCACGTTCGGCCCTTCGGTCGGCGCTCCCGTGGCCATGGGCTATATCAAGCGTGAGTACCATGAGCTTGGGCAGACGCTACAGGCAGAAGTGCGTGGTCGTCGGCTGGACATGACCATTACACCGATGCCCTTCGTAACGCCTCGGCATTATCGCGGCTGAAACCACAAAAAAGCCCTGCGTCAGTACGCAGGGCTTGAGTGCAGGCCACAGGCGGGTAATGTGCCCTGACGGTTTTGAATCTACATGCCAAACAGCATGCCGCGCAGGGCCACGATGACCAGCGCTGTACCGTGCGCCAGCACAAAACCAATCAGCGCACCGGCCGCCACATCGGTAATGTAGTGAAGGCCCAGGATGACTCGCGACAGCATGACCAGTACGGCAAAGGGCGCGACCACAATCAGCAGTTGAGGCACGAACAGGGCCGCCAGCGTAGTAAACATCACGGCATGAAGCGTATGTCCGCTTGGAAAGCTGTAGCGATCCAGCGGCGGCATGGTGCAGGGGATTTCAAAGGAAATATAAGGACGCTCACGGCACAGCCGATTCTTGAGCAGGCGATAGAGAATACCGCCCACGGCTGCTGAAAGACCGAAGCAGACCCCCAGAAACCAGCCATACCACCACTGTGTCAGCAGCGGGATACTCAGGCACATGACAATCCATGCGGGGGCATCACCCAGGCGGCTTGCCCAGCGCAATACGAAAAGCAGCGGACGATAGGCGCCAAGACGGGCCAGCCGATTACACGCTTTCCATTCCAGCGTATCGAGCCTTTTGAATACCGGAATAAGTCGTTCACCTGCCATCGTTCACCTCCTGTGCCTGAAGCAGATAGTCAATAAAGGCATCGCCAATCTTTGGCCAGCCCAGTGTGTGTACCCGCTCACAGGCAGTACGGCCCATCTTTCGGGCAGATGGCATGTCGCCACAAAGTGCTACACCGGCCTCGATGAACTGCGCCGGTTTGTCAGGGGCGGCAAGCTTACCGTGTATACCCTCACAAATCAGCTCACCTGCAGCGGCATAGTCAAAGGCCGCAACGGCAAGTCCACTGGCCATTGCCTCGGTAACAACGTTGCCAAAGGTTTCCGATAGTGACGGAAACAGGAAAATATCGGCGCTGGCATAATGTCTGGCCAACGCCTGATCGCGTTGAAAGCCCGCGAAATGTGCCCAGGGCAGGCGCTTTTCCAACAGCGCGCGCTGTGGCCCATCGCCCACCAGCACTGCCTTGAGATTCGGCTGACGCTTGCGCATGGCCTCCAGTGTATCGATCAGCAGCAGCACATTTTTCTCGGCCGCCAGGCGCCCGACGTGCAGGGCAACAGGCGTATCGTCGTCAGCGCCCCATTGGGCGCGCAGCGAAGTGTCACGCTGGCGGGGCGAAAAACGCTCACAATCAAGCCCTCGACTCAGCACCTTAACATTGTCATAACCATATTGGGTGAGTTTGTCAGCCTGGGCTTTGGTCGGTACCAGGGTCATGGTCGAGCGGTTATGAAAGCGTCGAAGAAAGGGCCTTACCAGCGGGCTGAGCACTTTCAGCATGATGTAGTGTCGGCTGTACTGGTCAAAATTGGTATGAAAGCCGCTGATCACGGGAATACCCATTTTGCGCGCCTGGTTAAGGGCAGAAAGACCAAGCGGCCCTTCGGTGGCGATATACACCACGTCGGGGCGATGCGTCTTCCACAGCCCGGCAATTCTGCGTGAGGCCGGAAATCCCATGCTGACCCCGTCGTAGTCCGGAATGGGAATGGCGCCCACCTGCAGCTCCTCGCTCATGAGCGCGTCATGATGGGACTCCCGAGGGCGAGGGCGAATCAGCTGCAGGGACGCCCCGCACGTTTTGAGGTGGCGCGAAAGGTGGCCAAGCGTGTGCGTGACGCCATTGATCTCGGGCGCCCAGGTTTCGCTGACAAAGGCAACCCTGAGAGATGCTCGGGCGCTATCGTGTTGGATGCCAGTATGGTCATCATTGATGACGGTCACGGGGCGATCAGGTGACGTTCTTGTGTCGCGTGTCATCGCATAATCTGCCTGGGATTAAAGGGACGTCCGGCATTGCGTGTATCAAAGAGAAGATCATGACGACCGGTACCAGCGTCACGCCGTACTTCACAAACTGGGGTGCCTGTGCTGATGCCTTGGCCATTACTGACATTGATCTGCGCGCACTGGGCATACACGCTTTGCAGGTTCTTGTCGTGATGGATGATCACGACTCCGCCCAGCTGACGCATGGTGCCAGCAAAGCGCACAGTGCCGGATGCCACGGCACGGGCAGTGTGATCACTGCCGGCGGAAATCAGCATGGGCTGCAGGGCTTCACGACCATCCTTGCCGAATTCGCGCTGCACCTGGCCGCCACGCAGGGGCCATGCCCATGGGCCAGCTCCCTTTGGCAGCGCGCTTGCTGGCGCTGGCGTGGATTGAGCGCCTGCAGTACCGGTAGCGCGAGAGGCAGCGGCGGCTGAGGCATTGCCGACCGGGACGGTCAGCATCTGACCGATACGCAATCGGTTGGGATCGATGCCGCGGTTGGCAGCGCTGATACGGCTGCTGGAGGTGGCAAAGTGGCTGGCGATACGTCCCAGCGTATCGCCGCTTCTGACGGCGTAGCGATACTGGCCATCACCCGGGGCGCGCTCCTGACGCCCGGGCAGCATCAACTGCTGTCCGATACGCATGTCGTTGGCCCTGACACCCGGATTGAAGCGTTGCAGACGCAACAGGGGAATGCCTGCCTTGCGTGCAATGGCGCTCATGGTATCCCCTCGCTGGACGGTGACATAGCCCGCCTCACCGCCACCGCCGGTGCTACGACCTGCGCAGCCGACGAGTAAAAGGAGCACTAAAAGAATCAGGAAACGGTAGTACATGAGAGCTGCTGATCCTTTTCCTGCCATAGTGCGTTGATCCATGCCTGAAAGCGTTCCCTGTGATGCGTGTCATTGAGGTAATCCCCGCCAGGCATCCAGCCGGGAATGTCCAGCCGTCTTGCCATCAGGGAGATCCTGGCGCTTCGTCCACACAGAAAATCCCTAAAGCGCGGCCGCCCGTATTGGTAGTCAATGGTGATATCGATGATACCGGAGAGTTCATGGCCCATCATGGTCATGACCTGAGCGCAGCCGCCGGCGCGGGGTTTGAGCAGATGTTGATAGGGGCTTTGCTGCTGTTCATGTTTGGTCCGGGTAAAACGCGTGCCTTCGGCAAAGTTGTAAATGGTAACAGGCGTACGGTCGATATGGGTCAGCAGTTTTTGAGTGGCACGCAGATCGTGTTTTGCCAGATGTGGACGACGCTTAAGCTGGCTGGCGGAGTAGCGACGCATCATGGGGAATTCAAGCGCCCACCAGGCCAGCCCGAGAATGGGCACCCAGATGAGCTCACGCTTGATGAAAAAACGGGGCATGGGCAGGTGCTCATGCAGGGCGTACAGCATGACAAAGACATCAGTCCAGCTGCGATGATTGGCGATCACGAGCCAGTGACGATCCCTGGAAAGCGTCTGTGGGAGCGAGATATGCCAATCCGGCTTGAGCCAGTGGCGTATCCAGAGATTATTGGTTGCAATCCAGAGGCTGGCGATCCGGTTGAGTCCCTTGAGTAGCTGTCTTTGCACTGCGCGAAAGGGAAGCGCCAGCTTGAGCAGACTTAATACCACCAGCGGAATGCCCCAGAAAAGCGTATTGCCGACCAGCAGCACGATACTAATGATGCCCTTGAGCCATGCCATGGTGTCCTGATCCTTGTTGCAGTGCCCGTATCCTAATGGATCGACTGCGTTGGGCCCAGTACAAGGATGACGCAGGCCGGGCTTGGCCACTGCCATGGCCGTCTGCCGGTGAAATTGCAGCAGCACCAACCCCGATGGTGCGGTACGAGTAACAACAGGCTTGTGATTTTTAATTTATACCGTTATCTCGATATGTTTTATGAATTGGCACATCTTGATCATGAAACGGTGCTCAGGCGACCGCTAAAGGCACTTCTACAGCAGCGCCCGTTGGAATGGCGGCGCCTCGCCTGGCGTACAGTTTGTGGTTCGAAGGATTGAAGACGTTTTTTGATACCGTATCGCTTCCTGCATCCCACTCACTCGAGCTTGAGTTTGCCCCAATGAGTGGATGTCATTGCCAGGGTGGTAACGTTCAGGCCCCGGGCAGCTGTGCCATGGCCGAGCGCACGCCCTGAGCGTAACTGCCGCCAAACATATAGAGATGATTCAGCAGCGGGTAGAGCTGAAAAAGGGCGCGTCGGCGCGGCCAGTCATCGGGAGTGTCGCCATCCCAATAGGCCTCGTAAAAGGCATCTGCGGGGCTGCCGAAAAGCTCCAGCAGGGCGAGATCCGCTTCGGGGTAGTGGCGGTAGACGGCCGGGTCTATCAGGGCAGGACCCTGCGTGCTGAAGTGCACATTGCCGGACCACAGATCACCATGGACCAGACTTGCCGGTGCGTCTGGCAGCCAGCTCTCCAGCGCATTGGCAACGTTTGAGAGCTGATCGAACAGTGTGTGATCCATGCGCCTTTTCCGCAGGCATCGTTCAGCCAGCGGCAGCAGACGGCACTCGCGCTGAAAAACGCGCCCGTCGTCATGACCGGTGTTGATCTGTGGTGTGGTACCGGCGAAATTGTCGCGATGCCAGCCGTGCTCGGTGCTGGTATGGGCATGCAGGGCGCGAAGCCCGCGGCCGAAGGCCTCATGTGCCTTTTGGTCGGGCCGGGCGGGCGGCAGATAGCTCATGACCAGCGCGCCCGGCAGCGCGCCCACAATCTCCGGAATGATCAGGCCGGTGTCTGCCGCAAGCAGGGCTTTCAGGCCGTCTGCTTCTGCCTCGAGCCCTGCCGGGTTGGCATGCTTGACCAGCACATCCCCCTGCGGCGTTGTCACGCGCCAGACCTGACCGATATCCCCACCGCTGAGTGGTTCGGGAGATGTTGTGGCACTGATGCCCAGTATCTCGAGCGTTTCCTGGGGCGTGGATGGTGTCATGGCGCTTCGCTCCTGTGTCGACATGGAAAAGGTCTTCCCAGCGTAGCAGCGCCATGGGCTGTCATCGGGTCAGGCAACGGTGTCCTAGTCGGGGCCATCTTCCTCGTGATGCTTCTGCCGTGGGGTATCCCGCTGGGGCCTTTCCTCGCTTTGAAAGAGCTTGTAGAACTCTTCCATGGCGGCCCGGTCGCTTTCGAGCAGCTGGGCGTTGTCGTTGCGATACTGGTAGGACTCTTCAAACAGACGCATATCAAAATCGCGAAAGGTCCTGACCGCCTGACTGGCGCTGGCGCTGGGATAGCCCAGTCCGACCAGCACCTCCTGAGACAGCTCAAGGCTGGCCGCAAAGGTTTCCCGTACGACGACTTCCACGCCCATCTCCTGCAGGCGCCAGGCATGATGGCGGTTACGGGCACGGGCATGGATACTCAGGTCGGGATAATTTTCTCGCGCCAGACGCGCAATGGTCAGTGCTGCCTGCTCGTCATCCACACAGATGATCAGCATGCGGGCACGATCAAGCCCCGCCGAGCGAAGAAGTTCCAGCCGGGTAGCATCGGCGTAATAGATGCGTGAGCCGAACTGGCGGATGAATTCCACCTGGCGAATGTTGGGATCCAGCGCCGTAAAGCGCACGTTCTGCATCTTGAGAACGCGTGCCACCATCTGACCAAAGCGCCCAAGGCCTGCAATGATCACCGGTGGGTCATCATCGGGGAACTGGTTGTCCCAGCTTCTTGCAGGTTTCAGGCGATTGCCGAGACGACTTCCCAGTGTGTAAAGAAAGGGCGTACAGGCCATCGAAATCGTCACGGCCGCGATACACAGACTGGCAATACGCTGTTCAAAGACACCGGCAGCCACGGCCGTGGTTAACAACACGAAATCGAACTCGCCGCCCTGGGCGATCACCGCAGCCAGGCGCGGAATGTTCTGGCGAGGCAGACGGGCAATCAGACCTATTACACACAGCACCAGTATCTTGACGACCAGAATGGCGACAGTGATGCCCAGCACGGTCAGCAGATTGTGCATGACCAGCACCAGGTCGACCGACATGCCGACCGAGATGAAGAACAGACCGAGCAGAATGCCCTTGAAGGGTTCAATATTGGCTTCAAGCTCGTGGCGATAGGGTGTATCTGCCAGCAATACGCCGGCCAGAAAGGCGCCCAGCGCCATGGAAAGGCCGGCTTCCTCCATGACCCAGGCTGTCCCCAGCACCATCAACAGGGCCGCGGCCGTAAAGACTTCATGAACTTCGCTGCGAGCGACGAGACGCAGCACCCGCGGAAAAATAAAGCGACCCACCAGCAGCGTAGCGGCCACGATGGCGGTGGTTGTGCCGATCGTCAGCCATAGATTGTTGTTTTCGACATCCGAATTACCGGCAAACACGGGCAGCAGTGCCAGCAGGGGGATAACGGCCAGGTCCTGAAACAGCAGGATGGCGAAGGCTGTCTGGCCATGGGGACTGGCAAGATGCTGATGGTCGGTAAGAAGCTGCAGGGCAAAGGCCGTGGAGGACAACGCCAGCGTCAGGCCGAGCAGGATGGAGGCAGCCTGTCCCAGTCCCAGCATGAACCCAAGCGGTGTGAGTAAAAGGCCGGTGAGAAAAAGCTGCAGGCTGCCAAGGCCGAAAAGGCGTCCGCGCAGGCGCCAGAGCCGGGCAGGCTCCAGCTCCAGCCCGATCACGAACAGCAGCATGACCACGCCAATTTCGGAAAAGTGCAGCACGGATTCCGGGTCGGCAATAAAGCCGCTGATTGAAGGGCCCAGAATCAGACCGGCACACAGATAACCCAGTATCGATCCCAGCCCGAACCGTGCAAACAGCGGCACCGCCAGTACGGCAGCCCCCAGTATGACGGTGGCTTCAAGCAGAAAGTGCATGGCAGTAGGTTCCAGGCAGTGCAGACCAGCGTAGCGGGCCGGGCAAAGACATCATGACCTTTACCCGGTCTATCAGTGCTGCCGATGACGGAAGATCAGCGGTACTGCCCGCTATCGGCCTTTTTGATCAGCGCTTTCAGGGGTGAGTAGATCTCCGGCGTACACACCAGCAGGTTTTCACCATAAAGCTCGGCAGAAATGCCTTCCGGACATTCATAGACATGACCGGTACGGGCGCCGGCTTCCCGGGCGATCAAAAGCCCCGCTGCAAAGTCCCAGGGGGAGCTGCTTTCATAGTAGCCATCCAGTCGACCACAGGCTACGGCGCACAGATCGAGTGCGGCAGCACCGTTGCGGCGAATGTCGCGGCAGTTTTCCAGCACGGCGTGCAGGCGTCTGAGCAGCGGAAAACGGGCATCACGATCATACGGAAAGCCGGTACCAATCAGGGATGAATCAAGCTCGCGTGTGCCACTGACCGAGATCGGCTCATCGTTGCACCATGCTCCCCGGCCGCGAATCGAAGTGAAGGTCTCCTCCAGAAAGGGCGCGTGGACGACGCCCACCTGAACACGTCCCCGGTCGACCCATGCGATGGAAACCGCGACATGGTGATGGCCATGGGCAAAGTTGACGGTGCCGTCGATGGGGTCCACGACCCACAGGGGCTTTTCATCGCCGAGATCGTGGCGATCCGGTGAAAGCTCCTCGGTCAGGCGTGCCTCGCCCGGAAACAGCGAGTCCAGCTGCTCACTGATATAGCGGTCGACGGCAACATCGATGTCGGTGACCAGTTCATTGCCATGCTTGATGTTGCGTTGAAGGCTGCCTCCCTCGCGTGCCGCCTTGATACGACGTCCTGCTTCGTGGGCGATGCGGGTAGCCTCTTCAAGGCGTTCTTCGAGCGTCATGCAAACTCCTGTCAGGTATCGTCTTGAAAGATGGGTTGCTGGCGTATCGGGGGTCAGCGCTTGACCGGTCGTTTTTGCAGTTTGCGCTGCAGGGTGCGTCGGTGCATGCCCAGACTGCGGGCGGTCGCCGAAATATTGCCATCGTTATCCTGCAGAACGCGCTGGATATGCTCCCAGGTCAGTCGGTTGACGGAGGGCGGATTCTCGGCAATCTCGGCATCCGGGTTGCCTTCCTGGGCATCCAGTGCCTGCAGCACCTCGCTCACCTCGACCGGCTTGCAGAGATAGTTCACGGCGCCCAGCTTGATCGCCTCGACCGCGGTCGTGATGCTGGAATAGCCGGTGAGTATCACGACTCGGCAGGCGGGGCTGATCGAGAGTAGCGTAGGCAGAAACTGCAGACCCGAGCTCTCTTCAAGCTTTAGATCCAGCGTGGCGTATTCCGGCGGGCGCCGCTGCGCCAGCTGCCGCGCTTCTTCGACGGTCGCCGCGACCATGACATCAAATTCATGGCGCGTCAGGGCGCGCTCCATGATCTGGCGAAATACGGGGTCGTCGTCAACGACCAGAAAGGAAGCCTTTTCGTGCATGAGGTGTCATTCCCGTAAGCGTGAAGAGGGCGATGCCGGGTCGGTGTCCGGGTGTGGCAGCCTGACTTCGGTCAGCGTGCCCCCTTCAGTCTGATTGTAAAGACTGACGCTGCCGCCGAAGCGGTCCAGCGTCGAATGAGTCAGAAAAAGGCCGATCCCCAGCCCTCTGGATCGCCCGGAGATAAAGCTTTCTCCCATGCGGCTGGCAATCTCCATCGAAATCCCCGGCCCATGATCGACAATCGAGATGACGACCTGGCGCCTGTTTTCCTTGAGTGAGCTTTCACCAAGCGTAATGGCGATATTGTGCGGGTTGGCATCAGCGGCATTGTTGAGCAGGTTCATGATGGCCTGATCCAGCGTTGGATCTGCCATCAATGTGATCGCGCGATGGTCGATATGCAGCTGATGGGTAACATCAGGCCGCATGACCAGCCAGCGCTGAATCAGCGCTTCAAGCCAGCTGGCGGCGTTGACACGCGCTGGCGGGTCGCTCTGGCGGCGCTCGGCACTGGCCACCAGCTCGCGAAGATGACGCTTGCAGGTATCGACCTGGCTGCGCAGCAGATCAAGATCGGCGCGCTGGGTATCGGTGACAGGCTCGGCTTTCATCTCGTCGATCAGCATGATCATGGTGGAAAGCGGCGTGCCAAGCTCATGGGCCGTACCCGCGGCCTGGCTGGCCACGGCGAGAATCTGCTCATTGCGCAGAGCTGCCTCACGCGTGCGGGACAGCATCCGGTCTCGCTGGCGAAGGGTGTCGGCCATGCGAAAGATCACGAAGGTAATCAGCCCTGCACACAGGGCAAAGTTGAGCCACATGCCCAGTACGTTGAGCGTCAAAAGACTGTCGCCGATCGTATGGCGAAGTTCCGGCACCGGCTCGAAAAAGAGCATGAGCATCGAGTAGGCGACAAGTGCAGAGGCGGCAGTAACACAGGCATGGCGCCAGGGCTGCGTGGCGGCGGCCATGGCTACGGGAATCAGATAGTAGGTAATGGCCGGGTTGGTGGCCCCGCCGGTGTAATAAAAGATCAGGGTCAGGCCAGCCACATCGATGAGCAGGTGAATCAGGTATTCGATGTCCGTGACCTGGCGTGTCTGGCCCAGCCGCCACCAGGTCGCCACGTTGAAAAGTCCCATGGCGACGATAATGGCAATGATCGGCACGATCCTGAGCTTGAAGTTCATGACCTCGATGCCAAAGAGGATCACGACCAGAAAACAGGTCCAGGTAATACCACGGGCAATGGTCAGCCGTACCAGGTTACGGGCTGGTGTGGTCAGCAGTAGTGCCTGCGTCATGAGGTTCCAGAGCGGAGAATGTATCGTTGTGTGTCAATAATATCGCAATCACTGCAGGGGCGTGGAGTAAAGAATGGCCGCCGGCTACAGGAAACAAGGGTACTGGCGTTGCGAGCAGATCGTGCCTAACGTGAATGAAGCGGTGTGGGCACAGGGAGCCTTCCTTGAACGCCCGCCCGGTTCAAGCGCCTCGAAGGAGGAAATGATCATGATGACGCAATCCCGTATTGAAACCGGCCCTGCTCCCTGCATGGCCATGAGTGAGCCGCCGATTCAGCCGCCGGACCCGGAGCCGCACACGCCGCCCGAGGAACCGCCGCAGCCGCATGAGCCGCCGATCCAGGAGCCACCGATGGAAGAGCCGCCCCTGCAGGATCCACCGCCGTCGCAGCCGCCCCCCGAGGTACCGCCAGAGCAGACCCCGCCTTATCAGCCCTGACGTTGAGATGATCAGCGTACAGCTTGCACCAGAAAGCCGACCCTGAATGGGGTCGGTTTTTTTGTCTGCGTCATTTCCTGCTTCCTAGTGGCGCTTCAGGGCGTCTTTTGGGCCAGTCAGGTATGGATGCGTCAGGGCTTCTATCCCCGTCGTTGGCACTGCCTGTAGAATATGAACAAATCCGTTCACGTACAGACTGTGTACACAATGACTAATGAAGCATCGATGACAGATACCCGAATCGCCCAGGAAGCCAGCCTTCGCAGAACGTTTGCGATCATTTCTCACCCTGACGCGGGCAAGACCACCATTACCGAAAAGCTGCTGCTCTTTGGTAATGCCATTCAGGTGGCAGGCGCGGTCAAGAGCAAGCGCCAGGAACGCACCACCACCTCTGACTGGATGAAGATGGAGCAGGAGCGCGGTATCTCCGTGACAACGTCTGTCATGCAGTTTCCCTACAAGGGGCGCATGGTCAATCTGCTCGATACCCCTGGACACGAGGATTTCTCGGAAGATACCTACCGGACGCTGACGGCGGTGGACTCGGCATTGATGGTGGTGGACGGCTCCAAGGGTGTCGAGGATCGCACGATCAAGCTGATGGAAGTCTGTCGACTGCGTACCACGCCCATTTTGACCTTCATCAACAAGATGGATCGCGATACGCGTGACCCCGTTGAGGTCATGGACGAGATCGAGACGGTTCTCAATATTGCCTGCGCCCCGGTGACATGGCCTGTGGGCATGGGACGTCACTTTCGCGGTGTCTATCACCTGGTCAATGACACCCTCCATGTCTACAAGCAGGGGCAGGGCAATCGCATTCCGGATGATGTTCAGATCAAGGGCCTCGACAACCCCGAAGTAGACGAACTTCTCGGGGCTGCCCAGGCGGCCGAGTTGCGTGACGAGATCGAGCTGGTGCGCGGTGCCTCTCACGAGTTCGATCTGGAAGCCTACCGCCATGGTGAGCTGACGCCGGTCTTTTTCGGTACGGCCATGGGTAATTTTGGTGTACGTGAAATGCTCGACGGCTTTGTCGAATATGCGCCGTCCCCCCAGCCCCGCGATACCGACACGCGTGAAGTGACCGCTGCCGATGGCAGCTTTACCGGTTTTGTGTTCAAGATTCAGGCCAACATGGATCCGCGTCACCGTGACCGTATTGCGTTTTTACGAGTCTGTTCGGGCAAATATGAGCGCAACATGAAAATGCATCATGTGCGCATCAAAAAGGACGTCAAGATTGCTGATGCCCTGACCTTCATGGCCGCGGATCGTGCCCAGGTCGAGGAAGCATGGCCCGGCGACATCATTGGCCTGCATAACCACGGCACCATCCAGATTGGTGATACCTTCTCCAACGGTGAGCAGATGCGCTTCACCGGTATCCCGCACTTTGCCCCCGAGCTTTTTCGTCGCGTCCGTCTGAAGGACCCGCTCAAGACCAAGCAGCTCCAGAAGGGGCTCCAGCAGCTCTCGGAAGAAGGGGCGACCCAGGTCTTCATGCCGCTGGACAACAACGACATGATCGTGGGCGCCGTTGGGCTTTTGCAGTTTGATGTGGTCGCGCACCGTCTCAAGGACGAGTACAAGGTCGATTGCATCTATGAGCCGGTCAACGTGCAGACGGCGCGCTGGATTCATGGCGACGAGCGCAAGATTGATGAGCTTCGCAACAAGGTCAGTACCAACCTGGCCATTGATGGCGGCGGCCATCTCACCTATCTGGCGCCTACCCGGGTCAATCTGCAGTTGATGGTGGAGCGCTGGCCCGATCTTTCCTTTGATGCCACGCGCGAGCATTGAAGTGCACGCATCCGGTGAGTACCGGCCAATTCAGGATTGGCTATAGTGAATGGCTGCTGGCCTTCTGATGGTCAGCAGCTGTATCAATGTGTCCCGGGAGAACGTGGTATGCCAAAGTTTTTCAAGGAATTTCGCGACTTTGCCGTCAAGGGCAACGTGGTGGATCTGGCGGTGGGTATCATCATTGGCTCGGCCTTTACCGCCATCGTCAATAGCCTGGTCAAGGATATCTTTACACCGGTGTTGGGACTGATTACCGGTGGCATCAACTTCACCAATCTGTTTTTCGTGCTCAAGGACGGTACGCAAACGGCAGGGCCCTACAATACGCTGGCGGATGCACAGGCTGCTGGTGCGGTGACGATCAACTACGGCATTTTCCTCAATGCCATGATCTCGTTCACTCTGGTAGCCATGGTCTGTTTTGTGCTGATTCGCAATATTCACCGCATTCGCGAACTGGGGGCACACAAGGATGAAGCGCCGGCAGCAGCTCCGACCGTGCGCAACTGCCCCTACTGCATTACCCCCATTTCAATTGAGGCCACGCGTTGCCCAAGCTGCACGTCCGAGCTTGATTCTCCGAAGGCAACAGTGCCCACAACATGATGCCTTTTACCCGGTAGGTGGCAAGGCTTCGAAACACCAGCGTTGAAGCAGTGGCGGAGCAAACCAGTAATACGCGGCGCCGGGTCATGACCCGGCGCCGTTAAAGCATCAATCCAACAGGGTTTCCGGATCAAGCCGCTCCAGTGCGTAAGGCAGCGGCAACATGTGCGCGGGCTGACCGTTGATGGCAAGTGCCGGCATGTCATCCTTGAGCGTTAACACTGCCAGTAGTTCGACATGATCGTTGCCTGCCGGGGCGCTGCTAACCACTTCACCCAGACCCTTGTCACTGGCGGCATCACTGACCTCGGTGCCCGCGGCCGGTGCCTGATCTCCTGACATCGAAAGCCGCATCAGGCGTTTTTTGACCTGACCGCGGTAATGCGCTCTGGCCACCACTTCCTGTCCGGTGTAGCAGCCCTTCTTGAAGCTGATCCCCGCCAGCGCTTCCCAGTTGAACATCTGGGGCAGCCACTTTTCACGCTGAAGCTCGTCCAGCCATAAAAGACCGGCTTCGATATCCAGCCGCTGCCATAGCGTGGCCGGCGCCAGCGTCAGCTCAGCAGACATTGTCTGGCAGAGCGTGGCCAGTCTTTCCTCCGGGGCAATCAGAATCAGGCGCGTCATGTCGTGAGGATGACGAGTGATGGCCAGTTCTTCGTCGACTCTGACGCGAACGCCCCAGCCGGCCTGCGGCAATTCGGGGATCTGTGCACCAAGGGTTTCAAGAGTATGCTGACCCGCGATGCCGGCAATGGTCAGATCATCCCGCAGGGTCAGCTCGGCCTTGTAAAACGCTGCATATTTGGCCAGATGCTGATGCAGGGCATCGGCAATGCTGCGCTCCAGCAGCAGCCAGTAACACTCGGGAGCGGCCTTGATGAGCTGTGCATTGGCAATGGCGCGCCCCTTGGGCGTGCAAAAGACCGTTGGCGGTGCGATGGTCGAGGTGGCGTGTGCCGTGGAGGCGCTGGTCTGGCCCTGCAGGAATTTTTCACTGTCGGGGCCGCGCACTTCCAGCACAACCCGGTCATCGAGGGATACCAAAGCGGTCGCATGTAGCAGATCAGGGGCTGCGTTTGTCGGATGTTGCAACGAGGGCTCGGCTGACTGATGCTGCAGAAAGGTCTGCCAGTGCGGATGGCTCATGGTGACTCCAGAAAAATTTGCGCAAACGGTGTCAATGACGCAGGGTTGATCTGCCTGATGCCCGTCCCGGTATGAAAGGCCATATCTGGGCGAGGGTATCACTTTACAAGCAGGCGCAATCATTGCATCACTACCCAGGAGAAAAGACGTCATGGCATTAACATTTACGCTCAGCGGTCTGAAGGATGCCGACGATGTCAATCGGCTGACTACGGCCCTGATGGAACTTGATGGTGTGGATACCGTTCAGGTCGCCCGTGAATGGCTCGAAGTGGAAGGACGCATTCAGCCTGGACGCGTGACCGAGGTCATCGAAAGGCTGGGGTTTTCGTCAAGGCGTTGAAGGGACAATAAAACGGCGGCTCAGTGATGCCGGCCATACGGCCTGGGGGAGCAAGCGACGATGAGTATACTTATCGAAACAGAACGCGAGGGCACGCTGCGCCAGCGCATCGTGTTTAACGATCATGACGCGCTGTATACCGATGCACCTGTCAGTGCCGGCGGTGACGGCAGTGCGCCGGACCCGCATGACTATTTCGATGTCTCGCTTGCCACCTGCAAGGCGCTGACACTCATCATGTATGCCCGCAAAAAGGAGATGCCGCTGGATGGTGTCAGTATTCGGGTGACGCGTGACAGCAGTGACGAGCAAGCGGGACAGTATCGATTGCAGGTGGATATTGGTTTAATCGGCGACCTGAGCGCTCAGGCCCGTGACCGGCTGCTGGAGATTGCCGAGCAGTGTCCGATTCACAAGCTGATGACGACAGGGCAGATTGATATCGACACACGTGCTCACCTGGGCGGTGCCTGAGCCATATATTCGGTAGTTGCTCGACACCGTGCTATCTCAATGATCTTCTCCGGGCCTGCGCAAAACCTCTGGGTTCTGATACGGCGCTGTCGCCTTAACGCTTTTCCTTTCCGGCTGTTGCAGGGCATGTCGCTGTATCGAACGACACGCCTTGCAATACCCATCGGCTGCCATCATATATTCTGCAGGCGCCAGTTCTGGCGCTTTCCGTTGCCCTGCCATTTTATATATCGACTACGCTTTCGGCGGGAACGCCGTCTATACGGCCAGCGTATGTGCGGTGGCCGCGGGATATTTCAACCTCTCTGCTACCTGCACGGAGTGCGCATGAATCGTGAGTTTCGCATTGCCTCCGACTACAAGCCGGCAGGTGATCAGCCGGCCGCCATCGATGGCCTGATCAAGGGGCTCGATGCCGGACTGGCACATCAGACGCTGCTGGGGGTTACCGGCTCCGGCAAGACCTTTACCATGGCCAATATAGTGGAGCGCCTGCAGCGCCCGGCCATTGTCATGGCTCCTAACAAGACCCTGGCGGCGCAGCTCTACGGGGAGTTCAAGTCTTTTTTCCCCGATAATGCCGTCGAGTATTTCGTCTCCTACTACGACTATTACCAGCCCGAGGCCTATGTGCCGTCTTCTGACACCTTCATCGAGAAGGATGCCTCGGTCAATGATCACATCGAACAGATGCGCCTGTCGGCCACCAAGGCACTGCTGGAGCGCCGCGATGCCTTGATCGTGGTATCGGTATCAGCCATCTATGGTCTGGGTGACCCGGATCAGTACCTGAAGATGCGGCTTCACTTTACCCGTGGCGAACTGATCAATCAGCGCGACTTTCTGCGCCGGCTGGCGGAGCTTCAGTACACGCGCAATGACACCGATTTTCGCCGTGGTACCTACCGGGTACGTGGTGATGTCATCGATGTCTTCCCGGCCGACGCCGAGGATGAAGCCGTGCGCGTGGAGCTCTTTGATGACGAGATCGATACCATCAGTCTGTTTGATCCGTTGACGGGTGAAGTGCGCGGCAAGGTGCCCCGGATGACGATCTATCCCAAGACACACTACGTAACGCCGCGTGAGACGATCCTGAGCGCCATTGATTCCATCAAGGCAGAGCTTGCCGAGCGGCTCAAGTATCTGCGGGACCATGATCGACTGGTCGAGGCGCAGCGTCTTGAGCAGCGCACGCTCTACGATATCGAAATGATGCTGGAGCTGGGCTATTGCAACGGCATCGAGAACTACTCGCGTTATCTTTCGGGACGCGACCCGGGGCAGGCACCGCCCACGTTTTTTGACTACCTGCCCGATGATGCGCTGGTGTTTATCGATGAGTCCCACGTCAGCGTTCCGCAGGTAGGCGGCATGTACAAGGGCGACCGGTCGCGCAAGGAAACGCTGGTCGAATATGGTTTTCGACTGCCCTCGGCGCTGGACAACCGCCCCATGAAGTTCGAGGAGTGGGAGGCCATTCTGCCGCAGACCATTTTCGTGTCAGCGACTCCCGGGCCGTATGAGGAAGAGCATGCCGGGCAGGTGGTCGAGCAGGTGGTGCGCCCCACGGGGCTTGTGGACCCTGAAATTGAAGTGCGCCCGGCCAGTACTCAGGTCGACGATCTGCTTTCCGAGGTGCGTGCCCGCGTTGAGGTTGGCGAACGTGTACTGGTCACGACCCTGACCAAGCGGATGGCCGAGGATCTGACCGATTATCTGGGCGAGCATGATATCCGTGTGCGCTATCTGCATTCGGATATTGATACCGTCGAGCGTGTCGAGATCATTCGCGATCTGCGTCTGGGCAAGTTCGATGTACTGGTAGGCATCAACCTGCTGCGTGAGGGGCTGGATATCCCCGAAGTCTCACTGGTGGCCATCCTGGATGCCGACAAGGAAGGTTTCCTACGTGCCGAGCGTTCACTGATCCAGACCATCGGTCGTGCGGCGCGTAACGCGCATGGCAAGGCGATCCTGTACGGCGATCGCATCACGGGATCAATGCAGCGGGCGATGGATGAGACCCAGCGTCGACGCGACAAGCAGGTCGCCTTCAACGAAGAACATGGGATTACGCCACGCACGATTACCAAGAATGTGGCCGATATCATGGAAGCCGCGCAGGCACCGGGTACGCGACGCAGCAAGCGCAAGGGCGATCGTCAGGTGGCCGAAGCCGAAGGGCAATATACGCCTGAGGCCATCGGCCAGATGAGCCTTGATGACGTCAATCGCGAGATCAAAAGGCTCGAGGATCGCATGCATGAAGCAGCGCAGAATCTCGAGTTTGAAACGGCGGCCTCGCTGCGTGATCAGATGCAGACGCTCAATGCGCGTCTGATCGAGCTGAAGTAACTGAAATGAAGTAACACGCGCCTGCCTTGTGCCTGGTGACACCTTGTGACATGGGACAGGCGTCGTCTTATCCATCATTCGTTTTGACAATGGACGTCATGACATGCCGGAAGGACCCGAAATAAGACGTATCGCCGACCGGCTGGGCAAGGTGCTGGCGGGGCGTACCATTGAAGATGTCTGGTTTGCCTTTGACCATCTCAAGCCCTTTGAGGCACGACTTGAAGGGCAGAAGGTGACCCGTGTTGATAGCTGGGGCAAGGCGCTATTGACTTGCTTTGAAGATGACCATGTCATCTATTCGCACAACCAGCTTTATGGGGTCTGGCGCATCATGCGTCGTGACAGTGAACCGGTTGGCAAGCGCTCGCCACGACTGCGCCTGAGTACGGCGACCCATTCGGCATGGTTGATGAGCGCCTCTGATATCTCGCTCTGGCGTCGTGAGGAGCTTGATCAGCATCCTTTTTTATCAAGGCTGGGCCCTGATCTGCTCACTCACAATGTCCGTGCCGAGGATATTGTGGCCCGCCTGCAAGGCCCGCGCTTCATGCGGCGCCGACTGGGTGCGCTGCTGCTGGATCAGCATTTCTATGCCGGTATCGGCAACTATTTACGCTCGGAGATTCTCTTCTTCGCGGGACTGCATGAGCGCTACCGACCGATGGATCTCGATAGTACACAGAGATATCGACTAGCGGAGAAGATCCTGGAGGTGACGGCGCGGGCCTGGCGCCATGCCGGGGTGACCAATCTGCGCGTGTGGCGTGAGCCCATGATCGAGGCCGGCGAGCCAAGAGGGTGCTGGCGTCATGCCGTTTTCAATCGCGCGACGCTGCCGTGTCATGCCTGTGGGACGCCCATTGAAAGAATCATGGTGGCTTCGCGTCGGTTCTATTTCTGTCCGCACTGTCAGCAGGATATGACGTCTACATCAGCGCATATCAGTCAGGGAAAATGACCCGAATGTTATAGTGGGTTATGCTCCGCCCATTGCTTCAATGACAAAGGTGATACCCCAACATGACAGCCTTGCTGGGCGGCCTGCTCATTATCTGTCTGCATCTGCTGGGGGCGCTTTCGGGGCTCATGGCCCTGATGTCGAGTCGTACTTCCCAGGGCGCCATTGCCTGGATTATCTCCCTGATCACCTTCCCCTATCTGGCGATTCCGGCTTACTGGTTTCTGGGCCGACCGCGCTTTTATGGCTATGTCTCGGCGCGTGAGCAGCGTGATACGTCACTGCGTCGCGTGCTGGACCAGTTTCGTACGCTGGTGGAGCCGGCCTTTGCCCATCCGGAGGATGCCCGGCTTCGCGCGGTGGAAAGGCTTGCCATGCTGCCAATGACCGGCGACAACCATTGCCAGCTGCTCATTAATGGCCACGATACCTTCGAAAGTCTGTTTCGGGGCATCGATCAGGCCGAGGATTACGTCCTCATTCAGTTTTTTATCGTGCGCAACGATGCGCTGGGACAGGCGCTCAAGCGGCGGCTGATCGACTGCGCCGAGCGCGGTGTACATGTCTTTTTCCTTTATGACGAAATCGGCTCGCATGCCATGCCGGATCGCTATTTCGAAGAGCTGCGTGCGGCGGGAATCGCTGTCAGCCCCTTTGGGTCTTCAAAGGGCTGGCGGCACCGCTTTCAGGTCAACTTCCGCAATCATCGCAAGATCATGGTGGCTGATGGCCATCAGGGCTGGGTAGGTGGCCTGAACGTTGGCGTTGAATATCGCGGTGAAAGCAAAAAGCATGGGCACTGGCGTGACACCCACCTGAAACTGACAGGACCGGCGGTACTGGGGCTGCAGGAGTCCTTCTGGGAGGACTGGCACTGGGCCACCGGCGATATCCTGTCGCTGGCCTGGCACCCTCGCAAGGCACCGGGTGAGGCGCGCCAGCACGTGGTGATCGTCCCTTCCGGCCCATCCGATCCGCTGGAAACCGCCAGTCTCTTGATCCAGCATGCCATCAACCAGGCCAACGAACGCTTCTGGATTACCAGCCCCTATTTTGTACCGGATCAGGGCGTACAGGACTCCCTCAAGCTGGCGGCGCTTCGGGGCGTTGATGTGCGGGTCATGATGCCGGAGCGCCCGGACCATTTGCTGGTGTTTTTGTCAGCCTTCTCATTTCTGGGGGAAATGATTCGGGCGGGCGTTAAAATATACCGTTATCAACCTGGTTTCCTGCATCAGAAGACCTTCCTGATTGATGATCACACCAGCGCTGTCGGGACGGTTAATCTGGATAACCGTTCATTTCGCCTCAACTTTGAAGTCACGGCCTATGTGGCGGATCAGGCGTTTGCTGCTGATGTGGCACGAATGCTTGAAGAAGACTTTGCCAACTGCCGGCAGGTGACGCTGGAGGAGATCCAAAAGCGCCCGCTGTGGCACAAGCTGGCGGCGCGAGCAGCGTATCTGGCCTCACCGATCCAGTGATCGGTGAGGCCGAAGGAGGGCAGCAGGAGCGCTGCCCTATAGAGGGTCAGGAGGCCTGGCCGGCTGTCCTGCCGTTGTAGATATCCAGATCGATTTCGCGCTCGCTCTTGCCCACCAGTGTTGTCACCATCAGGTCACCGGATACGTTCACGGCGGTTCTCGCCATATCCAGAATACGGTCAATGCCGGCAATCAGACCAAGCGCCTCCAGCGGCAGATTGGTCTGGGCAAACACGATCGACAGCATGATCAGCCCGGCGCCGGGGACGCCTGCCGTACCGATCGAGGCCAGGGTGCCGGTCAATACGATCATGACATAGTCGGCCGTGCTCAGATCGGTGCCGGTCAACTGCGCCACGAACAGGGCAACGACGCCCATGTACAGTGCGGTGCCATCCATGTTGATGGTGGCGCCCACCGGCAGTACAAAGCCTGCCACGCCCTGTGAGATCCCCAGCCTTTCACGCGCACAGCGAATGGAAACGGGCAGTGCCCCGGCACTGGAGGCTGATGAAAAGGCAATCACGATGGCATCCAGACTGCCGGTCAGATAGCGCTTCGGGTTGAGCCTCGCCAGCAGGGCAAGAAGGCCGCTGTAGACCACCAGTACATGAAGCAGGCAGGCGATATAGACCACGCCGATCACCTTGAGCAGGGGAATCAGCACGGTCAGACCGTACTGCCCGGCAACGACTGCAATCAGGGCAAACACGCCCACGGGCGCGCAGGCCATGATCAGGGACGTCAGCTTGTAGAGGGCTTCGGCGATAGAGTCGATAACGCGAATGGCCGGCTGACCGCGCTCACCGATCAATACCAGCGAAATACCAAGGGCAATGGCGAAGACGATGATCTGCAGGATATTGCCTTCCACCATGGCGCTGATCGGGTTGGTGGGAACCAGCCCGACCAGAATCTCGGTAAGCGTTGGTGCCTCGCCCGGAGAGACGTTGTTATCCATCTGCATCTCCAGGCCTGTCCCGGGCTGAAGGATAAAGGCCGCCAGCATGCCCAACGCAATGGCAAAGGCGGTGGTCACCAAATAAAGCACCACGGCCTTGCCACCGATTCTGCCCATCTTGCCCGGATCGCCCATGGAGACGATGCCGCTGATCAGGGAGGTGAATACCAGCGGCACGATCAGCATCTTGATGGCGTTGATGAAAAGCTCACCGATGGGGGAAAGCCAGCGAGCGTGCTCGCCCAGCAACCAACCGGCAATGACGCCCAGCACGAGCCCTGCCATGATTTTCTGCCACAGGGGGATGCCGACGCGCGAATGTGTGCTTTTGGACATGAGTCTGTCTCTTTTCTGCTTTCGTGGAATATGGCCCGCTCAGGGACAGGCAGCCTATCACTTACCAGGCCGGGGCGGTTAAAATCGCGGCCTCGCGCCCTCCGGGATCAGGCTGACAAAAAAGGCAGGTATCACGCGTTGAATCTAGAAACCAAATGGCTGGAAGATTTCGTGGCCTTGAATGCCACACGCAGCTTTTCCGCCGCCGCTCGCCGCCGCCATGTGACACAGCCTGCCTTCAGTCGCCGCATTCGGGCGCTTGAGCAGGCCACCGGTGTTCTACTGGTGGATCGCTCTACAACGCCTGTTAGTCTGACGTCCGAGGGCCAGCTTTTTCTGGTAACGGCCCGCAGCCTGGTCGAACAGCTCAATGAAAGCATCAGCCATCTGCGCGGGCTCAACATTGCCGATGAAGCGCTCGATATCGCAGCAGCACACTCGCTGGCGCTGGCCTTTTTCCCGCGCTGGATTTCACGATTGCAAAAGGGCGTCGGGGAGCTGCCCACACGGTTGATGGCCATGAATGTGGGAGACGCTATCCATGTGCTGCGTGATGGTAACTGCGATTTGATGCTGGCCTACCATGATCCCTACGCCACCATGCAGCTTGATAGTGAAGTCTTTCCTTCCTTCTCCATCGGGCAGGTCTGCATGCTGCCGGTCTGTGTGCCGGATGCGCAGGGACAGCCCCTGTTCAATCTTGAGAGTAACGAGAGCATTCCGCATCTAGCTTATACCCAGGGAGCATTTTTAGGGCGCAGCGTGCGCATGCTGTTAAAAAACGACCCGCTGCGGCTGCGACTTCGCACCATCTATGAAACCGCCATGGCAGAGGGGCTCAAGGGCATGGCGCTGCAGGGCGTTGGCATGGCCTGGATTCCCGATTTCTGCATTCGTGAGGAACTGACATCCAACCGCCTGGTGCGCGCAGGGGATGAAAGATGGAACATACCGCTGGATATTCGGCTGTATCGCTGTTCGCTGGTGCACAAGCCTGATGTTGAACGGCTTTGGCATCAGCTACAGAAGCTGCCGCGTGATTTTCTCAAAATGTAGCTTTTACAGGCGATAGCCTGCCGTGACACGACGGGATTGTGCCAGGCTGTCGGGACATCATATGTTGGAGGAGGATGTCATGCGATACATGCAGGCTCGGGTGATCGGTCATGTTCAGGGTGTGGGGTTTCGTCAGGCCACAGCGCAGCGCGCCGGCGAGCTTGATGTGGCCGGCTATGCCAGAAATTGCGATGACGGCAGTGTTGAGGTCGGCATGGCAGGCAGTGCCAACAATGTTGCTGCCCTGATCGAATGGCTTGAAACAGGCCCGCCTGCCAGCCGGGTTGATCAGGTCACCAGCGAAGAGATCGCGCCGCAGTCCTGGTCAGGTTTTCAGAGTGGCTGATACGCGCTTGTTTCTCGCCGGGGACAGGCGTCAAAAAAAGCGCCATGCGGTTTACACATGGCGCTTTGGCTTTGGCCAACTTACGGTATGGGATTACTGCTTTTCGATATGTCGAGCGGCAGCAGACTGATCCAGCGCGGTAATGAAGTCTTCTCCCCAGCGATGAATGTCATTGGTACTGATCACCTTGTGAAGACGCTGCCAGCGCTCCTTGCGCTCTTCCAGCGACATGGAGAGTGCCGCATCGAGCATGTCGGCCATCTCCTCGACATCGAAGGGGTTGCACAGCATGGCGCCATCAAGCTCTTCTGCCGCACCCGCCAGCGTTGACAACAGCAGCACCCCGGGGTCTTCCGGGTCCTGCGCCGCCACATACTCCTTGGCGACCAGATTCATGCCATCACGCAGGGGCGTGACCAGCCCGACCCGGCTCTGGCGCATGAAGCCCATCAGCGTTTCGCGGTCATAGCCGGTATTGAGATATCGCAGCGGCATCCAGTCGTACGTGGAGAAGCGACCGTTGACATGTCCGGCAATGCGCTCGAGCTCACGACGCAGGCTGGCGTAGCGCTCCACGCCGGTTCTTGAAAGCGGGGCAATCTGTAGATAGGTCACATTGCCATAGCGCGTATGGGTGTTTTCCAGCAGTTGCTCGAAGGCCTGAAAGCGCTTGTAGAGTCCCTTGCTGTAATCGAGTCGATCGACGCCGATGATCAGCGGGCCACCCTGCAGGGAGTCCTTCAGACGCTTGCTGCGCGAGGATTGTTCTCCCTTTTCTGCCATCTCGCGTGCGGTATCCACATCGATCGAGATGGGGAAGACTCCGGTATTGATGCGCCGGTGATCGAAAATAACCGTATTGCCTTCCACGGTGGCAATACCGCTGCGCTCGACATTTTCGAGAAAGTGCCTGAGGTCAGTGGCGGTCTGAAAGCCGATGGTGTCATAGGCGCACAGATGTTCGATCATGCGCTCATGGTGGGGGAGGATGCGAAACACTTCCCAGGGGGGCACCGGGATGTGAAGAAAGAAGCCGATCGGGCCTTCCACATTCATGGTTCGCAGATAGTGACCGGTAGAGAGCAGCTGGTAGTCGTGTACCCAGATGGTGGCATCACCGTTTTCCGGGATCCGGCTGGCTACCTGGCGGGCAAAGCGCTCATTGACGTGCTGATAGCCGGCATCCTTCTCACGGGTGTACTCGACCATATCCGAGCGGTAATGAAACAGGGGCCAGAGTACTTCGTTGGAGTAGCCGACGTAGAAAAGCTCATGCTCCTGTTCGGTCAGCGGGAAAGTGGCGAACTGGACACCCTCGTTTTCATAGCTCTCTGGCGCATGCTGCTCGGCATCATCCATCAGCTGGCCGTTCCAGCCCATCCAGAGTCCGCGGGTGCGGCTCAGGGCGTTCATGACCCCTACCGCCAGCCCGCCCTGACTGCCACTATCCTTGTCAGGTGAAGGGACGCGATTGGACACTACAATCAGTTGCTTCAAGGTTTCCTCCGTGAAATCTGTGATTCATTCATGAGCGTTGCAGCAGCGCGATCCATTGATCAAGCCACTCATGAACAGCCTGAGGGTCCGTCAATCGGCTGGCGGCAACGCTCTCGCCGGTACCGACCTTGATGGCCATGCCCTGATGGGCATTGACGGTGCGAAAGCCATCTTCATCAGTGCGATCATCGCCAATGAAGACCGGACATCGGTCTGCAAATGGGGGCGATGCCAGAAAGCGTTCAAGGGCTACCCCCTTGTCATATCCCTGTCCCTTGATCTCGAACACGAACTTGCCCTGATGAAGTTCCAGGGTGTCCGGATACTCGTTGACCAGTGACACCAGTTCACCCTTGAGTATGTCACCTGCCTCGGGACGATGGCGATAATGCAGGGCAAGACTGGCGCCCTTGTCTTCCAGATAGAGCGCATCATCACGATCGACCCGCTGCTGGACCTGATGGCGCACTGCCTCGAGCGCCTTTTGGTGGGCTTGGGCAATCTGACGTTGCCCTTGGCTGTCACGCCATTCGGCGCCATGTTGTCCCGACATGGCAAGCGTGGGCAGTGTCAGGTGCTTGTCCAGATCATCAATGGCACGACCGCTGATCACTGCTACTGCGCCGTCAAGCAGGGTAGAGAGTGTTTCAAGGCGCGTCCTGAGGGCGTCATCCACTGCAATATTGTCAGGATGATCCACCAGCTCGACGAGCGTGCCATCAAGGTCCAGAAAGAGCGCCCATGCCCGGCTGCGCGCCGGCAGCTCGGGCAGTTTTTCATTGGATATTGTGCTCACCATTACCTCCCTGTCATGGCGTAGGGGTCATGCGCTGGCGGATGAAGTCAACGTTTTTTCGATCCAGCTTGAGACTGCTTCACCATCCACTTTCATGCAGACCTGAACCGCCGGCGTTTGTGACCAGCGATCGCTGACATACTGACGTTCCGCCGGCGCAAAGATCGTCTGGCCTTCCGCCGTGCCTTCAGTCACGACATCCAGATGCCCGGTGACGGTTTCAAAGAATTCCGGATGTATCAGCCATGCCACGGCGCAGCTGTCATGTGGGCAGCAGCCATCAAGCCCAATGGCGCTACGGTAGAAATCCGCATAGAAGTCGTAGCTTTGGGACAGAACCTTGCCGAGCTCACCCTGGCCTTCTGCGATACGTGCCATGCGATCGGGGGTAATGACTGTATCCAGAGTGACATCAAGTCCTACCATGACCAGCGGCCAGTCTGCCGTCAGGACGCGCTTGGCCGCATGCGGGTCGGAAAAAATGTTGGCCTCTGCCAGCGGTGTGACATTACCGCCACGCGCTGCTGAGCCACCCATGATCACAACCTGCTTGACGCGGTTGACGACGTCGGGGTCGAGCGCGATGGCCATGGCCAGATTACCCAGTGGGCCTACAGCCATCAGCGTGATTTCACCGGGTCGTTCACGCGTCTTCTCTACGATGAACTGGGCGGCGCTGAGCTCATGAGCCTGACCGGAAGGCGCATCAAGTGTCTGATTGCCCAGCCCATCGGCGCCATGAATGTGGGCCGGCACCGGATGGGGCGTTTTCACCAGCGGATAGTCAGCGCCCTGGGCCACGGGAATGGTCTGGCCGGCCAGTTCCGTCAGAAGCAGTGCGTTGCGGGTCGCCGTCTCGACCCGAACATTGCCAAAGGTAGTGGTCAGGCCCAAAACCTCGATCTCAGGATGCGCCATGATCAGCGCGATGGCCTGCGCATCGTCAACGCCCGGGTCCGTGTCAAAGATGATGGTATGTGTCATGAAAGGGCTCCACGTCTGTACTTAAAAGAAAATGACCGTTCAGATGATAACGGTATTGCTCTAAGTCGCTGAAAATACTGTGGGTCAAGTCTGACATAAGTTTTATGTCCTTGCGTCATTGATCCGCAGGGAGACGACCAGTAAAGAGGCAGTCAATGATACAAAAAAGCCCGCTTGGAAGCGGGCTTTCGGATGTGAAGGCAGCGTTATCGATGCAGAAGGCCACGAGAGATCAATGGTGCAAACAGGCGGCGATAGAGCCCGCGGGTCAGTCCATAAAGTCTTTCAAGATACAGGGGCTGTAACCAGAGCATCATGACCGATGCAATTCCGGCGACCACGACGGCGCCCAGCATATCCAGCGGAAAGTGTACGCCCAGGTAAATGCGTGACCATGCAATGGGCAGGGCGAGCACTGCCAGCGCTATACCCATTCTGCGCAGTGCCGGACGCAGGATAAAGCTGAAGGCGACGGTCGAAATGATCGTCATGTGATTGCTTGGGAAGGATGGTGTCGGGGCATGCGCGATCAACGTATGGCCCAGCGGCATGACAAAGGGACGCGGGTGATACCAGATCAGGGAGCCGATCAGGTTGTTGATGACAAGGGCGCCTGCCGTGGCCAGAAGGGCCGTCAGCATCATTTTGTGACGCTCTTCACTCTTGCCCAGCCAGCCCTTGATCATGATCAGGGGAATACAAAAAATGGCATATTTGGCCATCACGATAGCGAACCAGATCACCATTGGATGACTGTGCGGCTGTACATTAAGGGCAAGAAAAAGATGCTGATTGAGCGCTTCCATACTGTTGTCACATACCTGCAGGATAATTTGTGAGCGTGCGTCTGACGATTAGACACTTTATTCGACCAAAGGATTATGCCAACTGCTGCAATGTTGAAAAATTTATTTTCAGGACAATCACGTAAGTGAGCGTAATTTTTATACCGTTATCTTCATGATGTTATCAGTTATCAAGAATTAGCCTGAACAACTCAGGGATAATCATCGATTGGATAGAAAGTAACGAATATTGTCTGCTGTCAGTGCGACGATATTTTGCCGCGCTTCCGGGGATATCCAGGCATTGTGCGGTGTGACCACCAGGTTGAGCGTCTCCCTTGCCAGGGCGTCAATCAGCTCATGGCCTTCGCGTGGTGGCTCGACCGGTAGTACATCAACGCCCAGTCCCCCCAGTCTTTGCTCCCTGAGCGCTTCCAGCGCCATGCGCTCATCAATGAGGCCACCTCGACCGCAATTGATCAACAGAGCGTGAGGCTTCATCAGCCGTAATTGTTCCTCGCCGATGAGATGATGCGTATCAGGCGTCAGCGGGCAGTGCAGGGAGACAACATCGGCCTCGGGCAATAGCGCTTCAAGTGCAGGGCGATGATCATTCGGTGAGTTGGGTCGTGCACTAAAGCTCACCTTCATGCTAAAGGCCCGAGCCAGCTGTGCCACGGCCTGACCGAGCTCACCGCTACCTGCCAGTACCAGATGTTTGCCTGCCAGCTGCATGATGGGATGGCCCTGAAGGCAGAAGGAGGGGGCATGCTCCCAGCGATGATTGGCGACATCGCGCTGATAGTGTGGCAGGCGGGTTGCCAGCGTCAGCATCATCATGAGTGTGTGCTGTGCCACGCTTTGTGTGCCATAGCCTGTCACATTGGACACGGTAATCCGGCGTCTGCGTGCGCTTTCCATATCGATGTTATTGGTGCCGGTGGCCGTGACGGCGATCATTTCAAGGTCGGGTAATGCGCCCATGATCTCGTCATCAATGACGACCTTGTTGGTAATGGCAATGGTGGCGCCTTCAAGGCGCGTAATGACCTCATCATGATCGGTGGTGCCCCAGCAGTCGAACTGGTCGATCAGTTCGGAAATGGGAGAAAGATCAATGTCACTTCCCAGCGTATTGCTATCGAGAATTACTGCCTTCATGGTTGTGCACTCCTTGCCCATCATGATGTCTGCCGCGCTATAATGCGCACCTGGTGCAAAGCTGTATCGTCATGTCAGCAGACTGATGCGTCAACAATACATCGGGAGTAATGTCTGCCATCCGACAGATATTGTTTCCCGGCAGGCGCAGGTCGCCTCGGGGCGCCTGCAGTAACATCAAATATCGGGTATGAAAAACCATGCCGATTTATGAATACCAGTGCCGCGCCTGCGGTACACGCCTTGAAAAGATTCAGAAGATTGATGCTGCTCCTCTGGTGGAATGTCCTTCCTGTCATGCAGGAGCGCTCGAACGCCTGATCTCGGCAGCAGGGTTCAGGCTGTCGGGCGGTGGATGGTACGAGACCGATTTCAAAAGCTCCGGCCGCCGCAATCTTGCCGGTGATGGCAAGTCCGAAAAGGGCGGTACGTCCGACAACTGACGCTGTATCAGGGGATCACCCCATGCCGGACGACTCAAAACGCGCCCGGCAATAAAACAGCTCAGGCATTACATCAAGCGTTACAACACAGGATTAAAGATGCGCAGTCACTATTGCGGCCAGCTAAACGAAAGCCTTGTCGATCAGGAAGTCACACTCTGCGGTTGGGTTCACCGCCGCCGCGATCATGGTGGGGTGATTTTCCTCGACATGCGTGATCGCGATGGCATTGCACAGGTTGTGGTCGACCCGGATACTCCGGACGCCTTTGCCAATGCAGATCGAGCCCGCAGCGAGTATGTACTGCGTATTACCGGTCGTATTCGCATGCGTCCGGAAGGTACTCAGAACGCCAACATGCCTACCGGGTTGATTGAGGTGCTCGCCACGCAGGTTGACGTACTCAACACGGCAGTGACACCGCCTTTCCAGCTTGATGAGCATGGCAAGGTCGGTGAAGACGTCCGGCTCAAGTATCGATATATCGATCTGCGTCGTCCGGAGATGATTGACCGCCTGCGTCTTCGTTCGCGTATCACGCACAGCGTGCGTGCCTATCTCGAAGACAACGGCTTTCTGGACATTGAAACGCCCATCCTCACGCGTGCCACACCTGAAGGGGCTCGTGACTATCTCGTGCCCAGCCGTACCCATGCCGGTGAGTTCTTTGCACTGCCGCAGTCTCCGCAGCTTTTCAAGCAGCTGCTGATGGTGGCCGGATTTGATCGTTATTATCAGATCGCCAAGTGCTTCCGTGATGAGGATCTTCGTGCCGATCGTCAGCCGGAGTTCACCCAGATTGATATCGAAGCTTCCTTTGTCGAGGAAGACGATGTCATGGGGATGACCGAGGAGATGATCCGTCGTCTTTTCGCCGAGGTACTTGATGTATCCCTGCCGCAGTTCCCGCGCATGACATGGCATGACGCCATGCGCCGCTATGGTTCCGACAAGCCGGACCTGCGTATCCCGCTGGAACTTGTTGATGTCGACGACCTGATGAAGGATGTTGACTTCAAGGTCTTCTCGGGTCCTGCCAACGCCGATGACGGCCGCGTGGCGGTGCTGAAGGTGCCGGGTGGCGCGAAGCTTTCCCGCAAGGAGATCGACGAGTACACCAGCTTTGTCGGTATTTACGGTGCGCGTGGTCTGGCCTGGATCAAGGTCAATGATCGCTCCAAAGGCATCGAGGGGCTCCAGTCTCCCATCGTCAAGTTCATGGAAGGCGTGATCGAGACATTGCTGGATCGTGTGGATGCCGAGGATGGCGATATTCTGTTCTTCGGGGCCGATCGCACAAAGGTTGTTAATGAGGCACTCGGTGCACTGCGCGTGAAAATCGGCGGTGACCTTGAGCTTTATACCCAGCCCTGGGCGCCGCTGTGGGTTGTTGACTTCCCAATGTTCGAGTGTGATGACAGTGGCCGTCTGGCGGCGCTGCACCATCCGTTCACGGCGCCGGCCTGTGACCCGGAAACGCTCAAGCGTGATCCGGAAAACGCGCTGTCACGTGCCTATGACATGGTGCTCAACGGCACCGAGCTGGGTGGCGGCTCCATTCGTATTCATGATCAGACCATGCAGCGCCAGGTCTTTGAGGCGCTTGGCATCAGCGATGAGGAAGCGCGCGAGAAGTTTGGCTTCCTGCTGGATGGTCTGGCACACGGTGCGCCGCCGCACGGTGGCCTTGCCTTTGGTCTTGACCGTCTGGTCATGCTCATGACCGGCGGGCGTACCATTCGCGATGTGATCGCCTTCCCCAAGACCCAGAGCGCTGCCTGTCTGATGACCGAAGCGCCGGGCACGGTCAGCAATGAACAGCTCAAGGAGCTGCACATTCGCCTGCGTCAGAAGGCATCGGATAACACAACGTCCTGATTTGTGGGCGATCTGAAACGAACCGTTTCTGTCACCGCTTTCCGGTAGTGTTAGAGTTAATACGGGTGTGCCTTGCACACCCGTATTTTTGTATGACGTCATTGCATCAATAATGACAGGCGGTTGAAGGAGGCATGCCATGGCCGGACACAGCAAATGGGCCAATATCAAGCACCGCAAGGCGGCTCAGGATGCAAAAAAGGGCAAGGTCTTTACGCGTCTGATCCGTGAACTGACCGTGGCGGCGCGTCAGGGAGGCAGTGCGCCCGAGGATAATCCGAGACTCAGGGCCGCCATCGACAAGGCGCTCTCCAGCAACATGACACGCGATACCATCGACCGTGCCGTTACCCGTGGTGCCGGTAACAGCGACAGCGATGCGATGGAAGAGCTGGTGTATGAGGGCTATGGACCAGACGGCGTGGCGATTCTGGTCGAGTGCATGAGTGATAACCGTAATCGGACCGTCTCCGAGGTACGCAGCGCCTTCAACAAGCATGGCGGTAACCTGGGCACCAGCGGCTCGGTAGCTTTCCTCTTTCACAAACAGGGTCGCCTCGTACTGCCTGCCGGCATACCGGAGGAGCGCGTTATCGAGGCTACCCTGGAGGCGGGTGCCGAAGATGTTCAGTCTCAGGAGGATGGCACCATCGAAGTCGTCACCACACCAGAGGATTTTGGCCCGGTACGAGACGCGCTGGATCAGGCCGGTATCGAGGTGACACGCAGCGATGTGGGCATGTTTCCGGACAGCTATTCCAGCATTGGTGATGTTGAGACAGCGCGCCGCGTTGTAGCACTCTTTGAGCGTCTTGAAGAGCTTGATGACGTGCAAAACGTCTATACCAATGCTGATTTTGACTCTCAAGTGCTTGATGCACTCGAGGAGGCGTCATGATGATTTTCGAGTCGGTGGATATAGCCTCATGATTTTATTGGGCATTGACCCCGGCTCTCGTCTTACCGGGTTTGGCGTTATCGATGTGTCCAGCGTGACACCGCGTTATGTCGCCAGTGGCTGTATCAGAATCAATGCCACAACGCTTGCCCAGAAACTGGCGCAGGTCTATGCCGGCGTGGCCGAAGTCATTGCCCAGCATGCCCCGGGTGAGATGGCCATTGAGCAGGTATTCATGTCAAAAAATGCCGATTCTGCCCTGAAGCTGGGTCAGGCACGAGGTACGGCGATTGTTTGTGCTGCCAATCATGGTCTGGACGTGCATGAATATGCGGCGCGTCGCATCAAGCAGGTGGTAACGGGCAACGGTGGCGCGGACAAGACACAGGTACAGCATATGGTGCAGTCCACACTCAGGCTTTCAGGGTTGCCTCAGGCTGATGCAGCTGATGCACTGGCGATTGCACTGACGCACTTTTTTACCTGTCGTGGTGCGCTGGCCATACCGACGCCTGCACGTTCAACAAGACAACGTTCCTCAAGCTGGCGTGACTATCGGCCCTGACATGGCTGCTCAGTACCGTGTATTTTTTTCGTTTATCGTTTTTCTGTGGATATACAACGCATGATAGGTCGCCTGCACGGTCAATTGCTCGAAAAGAAACCACCCCTGATCGTGGTCGATGTTCATGGGGTCGGTTACGAGCTTGAAGCCTCCATGAATACGCTGCTGGCCCTGCCGGCACCGGGTGAAATGGTGCGCCTTTATACGCATCTAAGCGTGCGCGAGGATGCACACCTTCTCTATGGTTTTATCGATGAGCCCGAACGGCGTCTATTCCGTGAGCTGATCAGAATTTCCGGTGTCGGCCCGCGCATGGCGCTGGCCATTCTGTCAGGGATGGATCGCCAACAGTTCATGAACAGTGTCATGGAAGATGACACCAAAACGCTGACAAAACTGCCGGGCGTGGGCAAGAAAACAGCCGAGCGCCTGATCATTGAAATGCGGGATCGATTCAAGCACTGGCCCGAATTCGAGCAGCTCGCGCAGGGCAATGCAGAAGTCGAACTGCCGCTGGAAAGCGACAATCATGCCGACGCTGAAGCGGCGTTGATTGCGCTGGGCTACAAGCCCACTGAAGCCACCAGAATGCTGTCGGGACTGGATACCACGCTTTCTACCGAGGCACTGATCAAGATGGCGCTTTCCGATCGACTGACCGGCAGCGATACACGTAGCGGGAAAGGCAGGACATCATGATTGAGACCGATCGGCTTATCGCCGGTGCCGAGCGACCTGATGAAGAACGCGTGGATCGCGCCATTCGTCCGCGCATGCTGGATGATTACATCGGGCAGACAGCGGTCCGCGAACAGCTTGATATTTTCATTACGGCAGCGCGCCAGCGTGATGACAGCCTTGATCATACGTTGATCTTTGGCCCCCCCGGGCTTGGCAAGACCACGCTGGCCCATATCATCGCCAGCGAAATGGGGGTGGATATCAAGTCGACCTCAGGCCCTGTGCTCGAAAAGGCGGGGGATCTGGCGGCCATGCTGACCAACCTGCAGCCGGGTGATGTGCTCTTCATCGATGAGATTCACAGGCTTTCCTCGGCAGTGGAGGAAGTACTTTATCCTGCCATGGAGGACTTCCAGCTCGATATCATGATTGGTGAAGGGCCGGCGGCGCGCTCCATCAAGCTGGATCTACCGCGCTTCACCCTGGTGGGGGCGACAACCCGGGCAGGGCTTTTGACTGCGCCACTGCGCGACCGTTTCGGGATCGTGCAGCGTCTTGAGTTTTATAACATTGAAGAGCTCACCCACATCGTCAATCGCAGTGCCCGACTCATGGGCTTTGAGGCTGATGAAGGCGGTGCCATCGAAGTCGCCCGTCGCGCCCGGGGCACACCACGTATTGCCAATCGGCTGCTTCGGCGTGTCCGGGACTTTGCTCAGGTGCGCGGCAATGGCCGACTGACCGCAGATATCGCCGACAAGGCGCTTAACATGCTGCACGTGGATCGCCACGGACTTGATCATATGGACCGGCGGCTACTGCTGACCATGATTGAAAAGTTTGATGGCGGCCCCGTGGGGGTGGAGAGCCTGGCTGCGGCCATCAGCGAGGAGCGCGATACCATCGAGGATGTGCTTGAACCCTACCTGATTCAGCAGGGGTTCATGTTGCGCACGGCGCGCGGCCGCATGGTGACGCGACTGGCCTATCTGCACTTTGATCTTTCACCCACGGATGACATCCCCGATGCCGGCGATGGCTCGGTAACGGCGGAGCCCTGAATGCCATGATCTCCCTCGATTTACGTGTCTATATCGAAGACACCGATGCTGGCGGTATTGTTTATCACGCCAATTATCTGAATTATCTTGAGCGTGGACGCACTGAGTGGCTTCGCGCGCGAGGTTTTGATCAGCACTCCTTGCTGACACGCAATATTGCACTGGTCGTACGAAAGATGGAGTGCCAGTATCGCCTGCCGGCGCGTCTGGACGATCTTCTGACGGTCGAGACCCGGGCAGGTGATCCTCGCCAGTGCACCGTGGCATTCGAACAACAGGTCATGCGAGATGGAAAACTTCTTTTTCGCGGTATGGTCGATATTGCCTGTATCGATGCAACACGTTACAAACCATCTCGTTGGCCAGAAGATCTGCTTTCGGCCATGACGCTTGATTCCCAGAACGCCTGAAGGGGTTTTTCGTGAACGATTCCATGTCGGTCATTTCGCTGTTTTTTCACGCTGGTCTGGTCGTTCAGCTCATCATGCTGATACTGCTGGCAGCATCTGTTCTTTCCTGGGTGCTGATTTTTCAGCGAGCCTTTGCACTCAAGCGTGACGCACAGGAGCTCGATGAGTTCGAGTCACACTTCTGGTCGGGTGTTGATCTCAACGAGCTTTATCGGGAAGTCCCCGCCGATAACCCCCAGGGAGCAGCCCATATCTTTCGTTCGGGGTTTCGTGAGTTCAACCGGCTGCTTCCCAAGTCGCGCAGCCACAACGCCGTGCTTGAAGGCGTTGAGCGCTCCATGCGCGTCTCCGTATCTCGCGAAGAAGAACGCCTGACCACCCACCTGGCGATCCTGGCCATCATCAGTTCCTCTGCCGTTTATGTGGGGCTGTTTGGTACGGTCTGGGGAATACTGGGTACCTTTCAGGCGCTTGGCGGTGCTCAGCAGGTATCGCTGGGGACCATCGCCCCGGCCATCGCCGAGGCGCTGATCGCGACGGCCATGGGCCTTTTTGCCGCAATACCCGCCAACATTGGCTATAACCGCCTGACGCACAAGGCCGACAAGCTGATGGTGCGCATGGAGAACTTTGCTGAAGAGTTCCATGCCTTCCTGCATCGCAATCTGCAAAACCGCAGCGCTGGCGAGAACACCTGAGGAGCGTTTCATGCAGGGATCCTATCGACGCAACCGGCGCAAAAAGCTCTCCAGTGAGATGAACGTTGTACCGTTTATCGATGTCATGCTGGTGCTGCTGGTCATTTTTATTATTGCAGCGCCCACCATCAATCAGGGGATCGATGTTGATCTGCCACAGATCAGCTCCGAGCCGGTACAAAGTGACAACGAGCCACTGGTAGTGACGGTTGATCGTGACGGTAACTATTACATCAGTCTGGGTGAGGAGCAGCAAAGCAAGTCACTTGATGAAATCAGTGATCAGGTCATGGCGGTACTCAATCGCAATCCGGGCACCCCTGTCATGGTGCGCGGTGACCGTAATGTTTCCTATGGGCAGGTCGTAACGCTGATGGGCGCCTTGCAAAACGCAGGCGTACCCAATGTGGGACTGATCTCTGATCCACCGCCTGGCGACCAGCAGTAGGGAGATACAATGGCCAGACACGATCGCCGTGTAGGCTATACATTGCCCACCGTGCTTGCAGTCCTGCTGCACGTGGGTGTTATCGGGCTGACCGTATTTCGTTGGCCACAAAGTGATCCCATCGAAACTTCCAATTCCGTTGTTCAGGCGGAATTGATTTCAATGGAAACAGCGACCGACCAGGCGCAGCAGGCGACCGAGGCTCAACCGCGCGCGCAACAGGGGCCAGAGCGCGAACAGCCTGAACCTGAAGCCACGCAGGATGATGCTGCCGAAGAGGTCGCTCGTCAGCAGGCTGACGCTGCCGAACAGGCTGCGCAGCAGGCGCAGGAAGCTGCGCAGCGTCGCGCTGAACAAGCCAAAGAGGTTGCCGCTCAGCAGTTACAGGAGCGACAGGCACGAGAAGCCGAAGCTCAACAGAAGGCAGAAGCGGAGGCCAAGCAGAAGGCAGCAGCCGAAGCCAGGCAAAAGGCAGAAGCGGAGGCCAAGCAGAAGGCAGAGGCTGAAGCCAAGAAGCAGGCAGAGGCTGAAGCCAAGAAGCAGGCAGAGGCTGAAGCCAAGAAGCAGGCAGAGGCTGAAGCCAAGAAGAAGGCAGAAGCTGAAGCCAAGCAGAAGGCAGAGGCTGAAGCCAAGCAGAAGGCAGAGGCTGAAGCCAAGAAGAAGGCAGAGGCTGAAGCCAAGAAGAAGGCAGAAGCTGAAGCCAAGAAGAAGGCTGAGGCTGAAGCCAAGAAAAAGGCTGAGGCTGAAGCAGCAGCCAAGAAAAAGGCTGAGGCTGAAGCAGCAGCCAAAAAGAAAGCCGAAGCCGACCGCAAACGTGCTGCAGAGGCAGCAGCTGCGGCCAGTCAGGATGCTTTTGGTGACGAAATTACCAATGAAGCGGAATCCATTGCCAATGCACGCCAGGCTCAGGAAGCTTCAAATGGTTTCATGAACCTGGTACGGCGCGCCGTTGAGCAGAGTTGGTCTCGACCACAAAATGCAGCGTCCGGACTGGTTACCATTGTCAGGGTTCAGCTGTTGCCTACCGGGGAGCTTCTCAATGCCACGGTATCCAGTAGTAGTGGAGATCCGGGGTTTGATCGCTCTGCCGTTCAGGCGGTTGAGCGGGCGGCGCCCTTTACAGAAATGAGCAAGCTGCCGCCGGAAGCAAGGCAAAAGTTTAGAAGTTTCAATCTACGCTTTAATCCCGAAGATGTGCGTTAGACACAAAAGGTACGTGGCATTTTGTTGTAGAGACGTAGACGATGTTTCCTGTAAAAAATGCAGGCAGCGGGAACCAAGAACAGTTTAACCCCGAGGGTATGTGCTGATGAAAAAACTGATGGCACTGGCTGGCTTCATGATGCTCATGATGGCCAGCCTGATGGCGCAGGCTGCTGGTGACCTCACCATCGAAATCACGCGTGGCAACGATAATGCCATTCCGATCGCAGTAGTGCCTTTTCGCGGTACGGGTGTCAGTCCTTCCGAGGATATTGGCAAGATCATTGCCGATGATCTGGAGCATAGTGGTCAGTTCGCGCCTCTGGCACGTCAGGATCTGATCTCCCAGCCTGCCAGCGGCGATAATATCAATTATGGTGACTGGCGCCGTGTAAGAGCCAATTACCTGGTGGTCGGTCGCGTCGAGTCTTCCGGTAACGGTTACAAGATCAGTTACGAGCTTCATGACGTAGCAGGGCAGCGTCGTGAACTGGGAGAGGTGGTCACTTCAAGTGAAGATCAGCTTCGTTCTCGCTCACACTATATTGCCGATCAAATCTTTGAAGAAATTACCGGCATTCGGGGGGCTTTCCAGACGCGTATTGCCTACGTGACTGCCAACGGTGTTGATCCCAATATCAGCTATGCCCTGTATGTCGCTGATCAGGATGGCCATCGCCCGCAGCAAATCCTGTCTTCCGATCAGCCCATTCTTTCGCCTGCCTGGTCGCCGGATGGTCAGAAGCTTGCCTACGTCTCCTTCGAATCAGGTCGGCCTGCCATTTATGTGCAGCAGCTTTCCAGTGGGCGTCGCGTTCAGTTGACGTCATTTCGAGGCATCAATGGCGCACCGGCATGGTCTCCGGATGGTCGCAAGCTTGCCATGTCGCTTTCAAAGGATGGCAATCCGGAAATTTACGTGATGGATGTCGCATCGCGCTCGCTTACGCGTCTGACGAACACCAATGCCATTAATACCGAGCCGGACTGGAGCTCTGATGGCCGCTCGATTTTGTTTACTTCCGATCGTAGTGGTCAGCCACAGCTTTATCAGATGGACGCTGCCGGTGGTAATGCAAAACGCATGACTTTTACCGGTAATTACAACGCCGGTGGCCTGTATGGACCCGACAATAAGTTCATTTTCATGACAACCCGAACCGATCGCGGTTTCCAGGTTGCCAAACAGGATTTGTCGTCAGGACGCGTGACAACATTGACGAACACTTATCAGGATGAAGCACCAGCAGTTGCGCCCAATGGCACAATGGTGATATATGCCACTCAGCAGGGAGCGCGAGGTGTGCTCGGTGCTGTTTCGGCAGATGGCAGGGCTTCTTTCGTAATACCTTCACCCAATGGTGAGGTTCGTGAACCTTCCTGGTCGCCGTTTTTGAATTAAACGACTAGAATGAATTGTGTCATTCTTTATAAGAGCAAGGAGATCATTATGCAGTTTTCTTCCTACGCCAAGACTCTGGCGGCCGCACTCTCTCTGGCTGTTGTTGCTGGTTGTTCAAGCGGCGGCGGTACACAGGATGGCGACCAGCAGAATGCTGGCATGAACAGCGGTTCCTCTACTCAGGGCATGAACAGCAGCTCTGGTGCAACCGGTCAGAACACCGGACAGCAGGCACAAATGCCGAGCGAAAACCGCGTCTACTTCGATTTTGACAGCGACAGCATTCGCCCGCAGTACGAGTCCATGCTGAACCAGCATGCTCAGTACCTGCAGCGTAACTCCAGCACCAATATCGTTCTGGAAGGCCATACCGATCCGCGCGGTACTCGTGAGTACAACCTGGGTCTTGGCGAGCGTCGTGCCAATGCCGTACGTCAGTACCTGACCATTCAGGGTGTACCTGCTTCGCAGATCGAAGTTGTCAGCTACGGTGAGGAGCGTCGCGCTGCTTCCGGCAACGGTGAACAGGCCTATTCTCAGGATCGTCGCGTCGTTATCGACTACTGATCCCGGAGTAAGCAATGAAACACAGTCTTATTCGACTGTGCGGCGCGGGAGCCCTTGTGCTCCCGCTGTCCGTTTGGGCATCCGCACAAACAGGCTCCTTTTATAATCAGGCTTCTACGGATTCGGGTTCCGGTAACCTGCAGATATTTAATCGTTTGCAGAGTCAGGAGCAGGATATCAATCAACTGCGTGGGCAAATCGAAGAGCTGCGTCATCAACTTGAGCAGCAGACAATACTTTCACAGCAACGCTATCTGGATCTGGAAGAGCGCCTGAGCAGCGGTGGTGGAAGCGGAGAAGCATCGTCATCCGGTGGTGATAGTGCTTCATCAGGTAATAGTGATCCTATCAACCAGGCAGCTTCAGGAAGTGGTCGGTCTTCTTCGTCTACAGGCAGCGGTACATCATCTTCATCCGATGATGCGCAAGGTGCCTATCAGGCTGCCTTTGCTCATGTACAAAAGCGCGAATTTGATCAGGCCATTACTGCCTTTGAAGCCTTCAATCGCGATTATCCAGAATCAGCCCTGAGCGGAAACGCCTGGTATTGGCTGGGCGAGCTTTATTCTGCCAAGTCTCAGCTGGACAAGTCCGCTACAGCCTTTGGCAAGGTCGTCAGTGACTATCCGCAAAGTAACAAGGTGCCCGATGCTATGTATAAGCTGGGTCTTGTGTATGCGCGTCAGGGCAAGAGTGCCGAAAGCCAGAGTACGCTGAAAAAGGTTATCAGCGAACATTCAGGCAGTGATGCAGCTGGGCTTGCACGCGAATTCATGCAAAAAACCAGTGGCTGATAACGCAGATCGAAATTCGCGGGCAATTCGTGGGAAGCGAAATGCCCGCTGCTTTTTAGCGATCTTTTATTATTTAAGAATGTGCTGTTTCAGGCAGGTCATGCTGCAGCAGGGCTCTTGAAAGCGCCTCGGGCGTTTCGAAAAAGTAACTTGCAGGCCAGCTGGAAGGGTCATCACCATGGCGTAAATAGCCATATTTTACCGCCACGGCTGTCATGCCGGCGTTGTTTGCGGCCTGGATGTCACGTAAATGGTCGCCAATATACCAGCAGTGTTGTGGTGTTACATTCAGGCGTTTCGCGGCTTCCAGCAGGGGCGCGGGGTCTGGTTTTTTGACGGGAAGGTCGTCAGCGCATAAAAGCACATCCGGTTCGATGCTCAATGCCTGCAGTAGTGGTACGGCATAGGCGCGAGGCTTGTTGGTAACAATGCCCCATGGCCGCCGTGTCCTACGGTAGCTATCAAGAACTTCTGATAATCCTTCAAAAAGGCAGCTTTCATTGGCCACGTTCTTGCCGTAGTAATCGAGCAAAAGAGCCAGAGCTTCGTCATGCCCCAATGCCTTTTTTTCGAGCCCCAATGCCAGTGTCACCATTGCGCTTCCACCATGGGATACCTCACGCCGGATATCGTCATGAGAGAGCGGTGAAAGCCCATGCGCCTTGCGCAGGGCATTGGTGGCATGAGCCAGATCTGGCGCTGTATCCACCAGGGTGCCATCCAGATCAAACAATATGGCCTTTGGCGTGGCGACCTGCAGGTTCATGAGCGTGCTACACGTGTATGCATGAAATAATTGACATCCAGATCCCTTGAGGAAAGCCGATAGCGGCGTGTGACAGGGTTGTAGATCATGCCGGTAATATCCTGCACCTCCAGATGCGCCTGGCGTGCCCAGCGTGCCAGCTCGGAAGGACGTATAAATCGCTGATAGCTATGCGTCCCCCTAGGTAGCAGGTTAAGGACATATTCGGCACCCACGATGGCCATTGCCCATGATTTGGGGTTGCGGTTAATCGTTGAGAAAAAAACGTGGCCACCGGGTTTTGCCATGCGTGCACACGCGCTAATGACACTGCCGGGGTCGGGGACGTGTTCAAGCATTTCAAAACAGACCACGACATCAAAACTGCCCGGCTGCTGCGCGGCCATGTCTTCTGCACTGATGCATTGATAATCGACTTTAACGCCACTTTCCTGCTGATGAAGACGTGCGACAGAAAGCGGCGCCTCTCCCAGATCAATACCGGTTACCTCTGCGCCCCGATGCGCCATGGCTTCACTCAGAATGCCGCCACCACAGCCGACATCAATTACACGGTGACCGGTGAGACCTGCGCGCTGGTCGAGATAGTCAAGACGCAAGGGATTAATGTCATGGAGCGGCTTGCATTCGCCATCACGATCCCACCAGCGACTGGCAAGGCCATCAAATTTGGCAATCTCGCCCGGATCAACGTTGTAACGATGTTCTTCACTCATTGATGAGCTCCTGCAATAGTGGGGCAGCCCGTGCTGCCTTTCGAATTAGCCTGTATGGCGTAAAATCTGATTCGTTATTAAGTCGATATGATTTCAGCATCATGCACGATTGGCCATCCAAAGAAGATGTAAAAGGGTAGTTGGCCGCACAGATTTTCAAGAAGATGTGAGTAGCAAAGGATGCACTATAATCATACTGATAACCGAAATCATTGTACTGAGCACATGATTGGCTGGATCATGGCAAGAAATATTCTGTTAACCGATTGAAAGACAGTCGGTTATCCAAAGCTTTGCATATCCATGACGCATGATGAACATCATCGCTAGGCGCTGCTGGTTAACATGCTGTTGAAGGTCATCAAAGACTATTGGGTAGTGCTGGTAGTGGTATTGATAGAACCATTATTATACCGTTATCTTGAGAGAAAAATTGACCATTTAAACAGCTCCAAATAGAGCGGAACACAAAAAGAAACATTTTGTCAGGGATATGCCGTCCAAGGTTCGGTATTTTATGGGGTCATACTCCCGCTTTTTGAGTGTCGTGATGTAATTCGCCTGTTCAAGCAAGATTTCGAATCGATCATCGATCACGATACCGGCATGGCGGTATAAGCATGCCATGACTTCAAATATTTCTTATATTGGATAGCAAAGGAACAAGGAATGATTCGTAAAGCAGTATTGCCTGTCGCCGGTTTTGGTACACGTTGCCTTCCCGCTTCGAAAGCGATCCCCAAGGAGATGATCACGATTGTCGACAAGCCGGTCATCCAGTATGTCGTTCAGGAAGCCGTAAAGGCCGGTATCAAGGAGATCGTGTTGGTCACGCACTCCTCGAAGTCAGCCATCGAGAATCATTTCGACAAGCACTTTGAGCTTGAAAACCAGCTGGAAGCGAAGGGCAAGAAGGAACTGCTGGAAGAGCTTCGCAACATCATTCCGGATGATGTTTCCATTATCAGCGTGCGTCAGCCGGAAGCACTGGGTCTTGGTCACGCCATTCTTTGTGCCCGTCCGGTAATCGGGGACGACGAGCCCTTTGCCGTTCTTCTGCCTGATGTTCTGGTCGATGATGAAGGCATGACGCGTAATGATCTGGGTGGCATGATTGATGCCTATGATCAAACGGGTGCTGCTCAGATCATGGTGCAAAACGTACCGGCTGAAGTTGCCTATAAGTACGGTATCGTGGCTCTTGAAGGTGATACACCCGAGGCAGGCAAGAGCGAAAAGATCACAGGCATGGTAGAAAAGCCTGAAGCCGGTACCGAGCCTTCTACGCTGGCCGTTATCGGTCGTTATCTGCTTCCCGGCAGCATTTTCCCGGTGCTGGCTGAAACACGTCCCGGTGCAGGCAACGAAATTCAGCTGACAGACGCCATCGATACCTTGCGTAGCAAGCAGGATGTTGCTGCCTATCGTATGGAAGGCGAAACTTTCGACTGCGGTCATCAGCTTGGTTATCTGGAAGCGACTCTGTCGTTTGCACGCCGTCATCCCAAATACGGCGAAGGATTCCGCGAGCTGCTGAAGCGCTATCAAAGCGAGGCATAATCATGCAGGTGGTAGTGCATGGAAGCGAACTGAGTGCAGCAACGGCAGCCGCTGCACTTTCAATGGTTGGTCACCAGGTATACTGGTGGCCCCATCCTGCTCAGCCATGGAGTGTCCTGGCCGAAACGGACTGGGTAAGGAATGAGCCCGGGCTTTATCACCAGCTGTCACAGAGTATCGATAGTGGATCGTTGACGCTGTGTGAAAGCTCCAAGTCCCTGCCAAGCGCCAGTGTTTACTGGCTGGCCGTGTCATCGGACCAGCGTAACGATGCAGATCACTGGGTCGAACAAACGCTGGGGCGCGAGCCGCACGATTTCGTACTGGTCAATAACAGCACTTTCCCGATCGGTCACACGGAAGTACTCGAGACCCTGCTTCGCAAGGAGCGACAGATTGCTGTTGCTCTACCGGATATGCTCGAAGAGGGCCGTGCCATGGCTACCTTCACGCGTCCGGACAGCTGGATCCTGGGCAGTGAAAATGACTGGGCAACCCGTCAGATTGGCGAGCTTCTCAGAGCATTCAATCGGCGCGAAAATAGCGTTCGCCTGATGCCTCGACGTGCTGCCGAACTGACCAAGCTTGCCGTCATCGGCATGCTGGCAACGCGTGTCAGCTATATGAACGAGCTGGCCAGTCTGGCAGACAGTCTGGACGTGGATATCGAGCTGGTGCGTCAGGCAATGGGTTCTGATCGCCGTATCGGCCGCGAGTATCTCTATCCGGGATGTGGTTTCGGTGGTCCAAGCTTTGCGCGCAACCTGTATCGTCTGTCAAGTATTCGAGAGCGAGAAGGCCAGCACAACGGTCTGCTTGAACAGGTTGTGCAGGTCAACGAGCAAAAGCAGGAAGAGCTCTTTCGCAAGCTTTGGCAGCATTACGATGGCAACCTTGAAGGACGTACAGTTGCCGTCTGGGGTGCCGCTTTCAAGCCTGGTACGGCACGAATTGCCCATGCACCGGTACTGCGTTTGCTGGATGCGCTCTGGGCTCAGGGTGTACATGTAAAGCTGCATGATCCTGCCGCGCTCCCTGCCATTGAGCACTACTATGGCCAGCATCCTCTTCTGACCCTTGCAGGTACTGCACAGTCGGCCTGCGAAAATGTTGATGCACTGTTACTGGTGACGGAGTGGAAGGAGTACTGGAATCCTGACTGGAAGCGTCTGTCTACTCTGATGGCAGCCCCGCTGATTCTGGATGGTCGTAACATCTATGATCCAGCATTTGTGGCGCAGCATGGGTTTTACTATCGAGGCATCGGACGCCGGGCAGATCCGGAAGAAAGAGCAACAAACGACGATCGTTAATTTGACCGGCAGGCGGCGCTGTATCGACATGCCCGATGGTATATCGATGCCAGCGCCGCCTTTATGTCACGATCCCGCCAGCATTCAGACGTGAAGCAAATTGCGTCTGCCTTCTGCAGTGGCCATGGCATCCTCAAGGCACTGCTCGACAAACGGCCAGTTGATGATGCTCCAGAGCTTCTGAAGATATTTGCGTCGGTTGTTCCCAAAGTCGATATACCAGGCATGCTCCCACATGTCGACGGCCAGTAGCGGTATGAAGCCTCTTAGCAGAGGTGATCCGGCGTCAGCTGCGTTATGGATATCCAGCCGTCCCTGGGGCGTATACACCAGCCACGTCCAGCCGCCCATGAAATGTGCCATGGCACTGGCCATGAACGCCTCCTGAAAGCCTTCAAGGCTTCCCCAGCGCGCCGTTAGCGCCTTTTCAAGCGCATCGCCCGGCGATTGATACCAGGGCGTCAGACACTGCCAGAAAAAGGTATGGTTCCATGCCTGGCAGGCGCAGGCCTGTGCCTCTCCGCGGCCAGTATTCATGATATGTTCAAGTGACTGATCCTTATCATCACCTGCAAGCAGCGTATTCAAACGCTGCAGATAGCCCGCATGGATACCTTCATGATGCATGCGCAGATTCTGCGCGGAGATAACGGGCGCCAATGCATCTGTCGCATAAGGCAGGGAGGGAAGTTCAAGGGGCATGATCAACGTTCCATTCTGACCAGGGAGCCCCTGGTATTGCCGTTCAAACCTGTTTGCCGGATAGCCTGTACTGGCTTTTCGCAGGCCATACATCGTAGCATGCATGCATTTTCAGGGCCTGGCTGAAAAGGGCGGGCCATATCTCTGACAGCTATATTTCTCGAGACTTTCATGCCGCCAAAAGATCATGAAGAGCCCGTTATAGGCGCTGATCGCAACGCTGCGTATTCCACTCGTACAGAAAAACGTCTTGCCCTCACTCAGGGCCGAGCCCGCAGGATCACGACATGGCCCCTGTATGCGATGTTGCTGCTGCTGACGGCGGCGATCGTGGTCATGGGCGTACAGTATTATCAGGACCGCCAGCACTGGGCCGAGCAGATGGCAGCGCTGACAGATCGCACGCAGCAGCAGATGTCTGAGCGTCAGGAGATGTCAGTCAACCTTGACCAGGTGCTCAAGGGGCTTCGGGATGAGCAGCAAATGCAGCGCACGCAGCTTGAAAGGCTGCAGCATCATGTTGAACAGCAGGCCAACGATAATGAGCAGCAGGCTCGGTTGAATCAACTGGTAAAAAACGATGCACTGCGACAGCAAACACTGGTATCACTACAGCAGTCTCAGGATTCGCTTGAAACCGTCATCGAAGGTCTTAAAGGTACCTATGATGCGCGTTTTGAAGATGTAGACAATACTAACGCCGAGCAGTCCAGCCAGCTGCAGAAGATCGAAGGGATCGGTAAGCATCTGGAAACGCTTGATGACCGCCTGGCGGATCAGGAAAGATCGCTGATCTCGATCAGCGAGCAGGTAGATGAGCTTGTCACGCAGAACAAAAGACTTCAGCAAAGCCAGACCAGTCTGCGGGCCGCTCAGGAATCGCTTCAGGATATTCTCAATCCTTGAAGGGTGTCGTCAGCCCCGTGGCATACGGTGTGATTCATATCATCAAGGAAGATCCTGAACGTTATGCGATTTTTTGATCCTGACCGCATGATTGCCAGCAAGTCCGTTCGAAGGTTGCTTTTACTGACGCTGCTAATGATCGGTACCGGTCAGGCATCTGCTGTATTTGCCATTGAGGCTGACGTGAACGGCGTGCGCGGTGAGCTGGCCACCAATATTCGCAACTACCTTCAAACGCTGGATATTCCTGAAAACAGCGAAACACAGAGCTACGGCGCCGAAGTCACACAAAGGGTAAAGGATGCACTAAAGCCCTATGGCTACTATGAGCCCGAGATCTCGGTCAGTTTTCGCAATCGTGAACAGGTCGTGATCGATGTGGATCGTGGCAAGCCCGTTCGCGTACGTTCGGTAGTGGTACGCATAGAAGGCGAGGCAGACAGTGATGAGCCCTTCCAGCAGGCGCTCAAGGCTAGCCCGCTGGAAGAAATGGAAGGCAAGCGTCTGCTTCATACCCCTTATGATACGCTCAAGGCCCGTTTGACAGCGTTGGCGCTGGAGCGCGGCTATTTCGACGCTCGCTATCGCCAAAGCCGCATCGAAGTTCACCCCTGGGAGCACGCTGCGTATATCTCACTGGTATTCGAAAGTGGAGAACGCTACCGTTTCGGCGATGTATTTGTGACCGGCAGCCAGATTCGTGAGGAACGCTTGCGAAAGATGGCCCCTTTTGATCCTGATGATCGCTATCTGGCCACGGACGTTGCGCTCTATAGCCAGCGCCTTGGAGATGCAGGCTGGTTTAGAAGTATCAGCGTTCGTCCTCGACTTGATGAACGCTCTCGTCAAAATCCTTCACCAGGGGTGGCTTCCTCGCCTGATGCGCGCGTTGAAGGTGAAGACCCTGATAGCAGGGTGAGAAACTTCCAGGACGATCTCGCTGCGCAGGAAAGGCCCCAGCGCGCGACCGTACCCATTGATGTCAGTGTTACACCGGAAGATCGCCACAAGTTTGAAACCGGTATTGGTTACTCCACGGACGTTGGTCCCAGAGTCAACTTTGGCTGGAACATGCCCTGGCTCAACGATCAGGGGCATAGCCTCAATAATGATCTGACGCTTTCCGGTCCTGAACAAACGCTGGTAGGGGAATACAACGTACCGCTTGATAACCCGGCGCGTGATAATTACTACATGCGCTATGGCTTCAAGAATACCGATCGCAGTGAAAGCGATACCCGCAGCTTTGAAAGTTCGGTGTCCTTTGGCCGGGAATGGCGTTTCGAGAATGACTGGATACAAAATGCCTACCTGCGTACCACCTACGAAGATTTCACCCAGGGGGATGAAGAAGATAAGGTCGTGCTCTTCATCCCGGGCATGAGCTGGACCCGTACGCGCACCGATAACACTCGTTTTCCCATGTGGGGAGACCGACAGGACATTCTGATTGAAGGCTCAAGCGATGTATGGGGTTCGGACGCCAACTTCCTGCGTACCCGACTCAACAGCCAGTGGGTCAGAAGTCTGGGAGCCAACAATCGCTTTGTAGGGCGTGCCACGGTAGGAGCGACAAGCACGGATAACTTCAGTCAGGTACCGCCTTCGCTGCGTTTTTTCACCGGTGGTGACAGCAGCGTACGTGGCTATGAGTACGAAACCATCGCCCCCGAAAACAGCAATGGCAAGCTCCAGGGGGGTAAGCACCTGCTGGTCGGTTCTCTGGAATATCAGCGTCAGGTCGCCAATAACTGGTGGGGCGCTACCTTCGTGGATACCGGTAACGCTTTTAACGAATGGTGGCCTGACGAGCTCAAGACCAGCGCAGGCGTAGGCGTGCGATGGATTTCACCCGTTGGGCCGGTTCGTCTGGATATCGCCCATCCCTTTGATAGTGAGGAGGACTCTTGGCGTCTGCACTTCGGCATCGGCCCCGAATTTTGATGTTGCTGCCTCGCGCTATCCTCTGGACAGTGGTGACGCTTATCGCACTTGTCCTGATTGTGGCAGGCGTTGTCCTTTCGCCATGGGGCACCGCCAAACTGCTGGAGCAGGCGCAGTCACGCGGCTTTATTAGCTATGAGCGCGCTGAAGGCGCACTGCTGGATGATTTCACGCTCCAGGGACTGCACCTGGATCTACCGGCGCTTCGGCTGGATGTTGATCAATTTGCGTTGCACTGGAGCAGTGATTGCCTGCTGCGCGGTCGGCTTTGCATGGATCAGCTGCAGGTCAGTGGCGTTGATGTTGTATTGCGTGGTGGCGACAAGTCAGCGCCTGATACATCGGATGACGACTCTTCGATGAACCGTATCAGCACGCCATTGCCTATAGAACTGCGTGACCTGCGCCTGGACGATATTCATCTACGTCTGGCTGACGGTACCCGGGTTGAACTGGGCCACTTTCACAGCAGCGCTGTTTTTGAAGGTAGTCATCTCACTCTGGGTGAAACGCGGCTGGAAGATACTCGTGTACTCCTTGCGTCTTCGCCGGGGCTGGATCAGCCGGATCTCCTCGATGCCAGCGTAGACGTGCGTACCGCCCAGCGTGTGGTACGCCCTGACATGATTACCGCACAGGCCATTGCCGCCGCCGAGTCGGTTGCAGCCGCCGTACCAGCGGCATTGCTGACCGATGATGCTGCCTTTGCGCTTTCCACCAACGCCATCGACGGTGCCATCAAGATTGCCAATCCCGAACCGCCCACCGTGCTGGAAACACTGGCCGAGCTCGGCCAGAGGCAGCTGGCCAATCCGCTGATCGAGATTATTGGTGAAACGGATGATCAGGGGCGCATTGTCATGCCTGAGATCACGTTGCCCTTGGATATCGATGCCAACGATGTTGCCATCAACCGGCTAAGACTTGATGGGGAAACGCCGGTGGTCGTCAATCAGTTGGCGCTGGCCGTCCAGACCAGAGAATCAAGCATTGATCTGAGCCAACTGATGCTTGATTCCTCCATCGCACGTCTGTCCATGAGCGCTCAGGCCTCGCTCAGGGATGATTACCCGCTGACACTGTCGATGGTGGCCGATGCCCTGCAGGCGCCGGTTCGGGGAGAGCATGTTGAAGTTGACGCACACGGTGCACTCTCTGATCTGAATCTTTCCGTCAACGCCAGCGGTCCCATCGAGGCAGCCCTGAGTGCTTACGCCGACCTGCTGGCACCCGATCTACCGTTCAGGCTGCATTTGTCCAGTCCGCAGGTGCGCTGGCCGCTTGATGACGAGCCCGGCGTGCTACCCTGGCGTGCCAGTGATCTCGATTTTGATGCACAGGGTTCGCTTGAAGGCTATCAGCTGGCCATGGCCGGACATGTGGAAGGCCCGGGTATCTCGCCACTGGATATTCGCCTGAAAGGTGATGGCGATATTGCCCATTTCAGCTGGGCGCCACTCACCGTCACTACCGGTGAGGGCAAGGTGGAAGCCCGGGGAACGGCGACATGGTCACCGTCTCTGGATGTGGCGTCATCGCTTGATTTCAATAATCTGCGTCTGGAGAACTTTACCGACGCGGTCACCGGTCGCCTCAACGGGAAATTGCGCGCCAGCTTCCAGCAGCAGGGTGACGATTGGCGCGTTGAGGTCCCTGAGCTTGCCATTGATGGCACGTTACAGGAGCGTGCCCTTTCCATGAAAGGGCGTCTGAACGGTAATAGCGACATGCAGTGGCACATCGATCAGCTGGATCTACGCCAGGGCAACAACCGATTGTCAGCCAAAGGCGATATCGGTGATCGACTGTCATTGAATGCCGATATTGCGGCGCCGGCGCTGGGGACGATCCTGCCGGAGCTGGGAGGTAGTGCCAACGGTCAAATCAGGCTGAGAGGGACACTGAATAATCCGGATGGCAACATCGACCTGCGCGGGCAGGGGCTTCGCTATCAGGATAATCGCATTGGGGCGCTTCGCCTGACGGCCAGAGCTCAGAGGCTCGATAATCCAAGTTTCAATGTCGATCTCAATGCCAGCGATATCAGTGCAGCCGATCAGCAGATTCGTCAGGTGACCACGGCGCTCAATGGCACCCTGAAGCAGCATCGACTGACCCTGGATGTACAGGGTGGTGACGGGCTGCCCGTCAGCCGGGTCCGCATGGCGCTTGATGGCAGCCTTGATCAGCCGGGACAGCGCTACGCCGGAACGATCTCCCCTCTGGAAGTCAGCGCGCCTGAAGGCGGAGATATTGCGCTTGATGGGCCCTTGAAGTTTACGGCGCTGCTGGATCAATCCAGCGTGACCGCCTCGCCGTTTTGTCTGTCCAGACGGCAGGGCGGTCGGCTGTGTTCGGTGGATACGCTACAGGCCAGTGCCGACAGTGGTCGTGCGGCGCTGCGTTTGTCCGATATCGATCTGGCGCTGGCCAATGATTATCTGCCGCCGCAATGGCGGATCGCCGGTGGACTTGAAGGCGATATCAACGCGCAGTGGTCACAGGCGGGCAGCCGATGGAACGTTGATACCGACTTGCAGAGTCAGGTTGATGTCCGCGGTCAAAATGCGCAGGGCCAGCCTTTCTCGTTGCCGCATCTGGGGGTTCGCGTGAATGCCGAAGCGACGCCTGAGCGGGCGCAGGCCAGGCTGAATATGAATCTGCGTGATGCCGGCAGCATTCGTCTGAATGCTGATGTCGGTGATCCGCTGGGTAGCCGAACGCTGGCCGGCAGGCTGGAGGTCGATGGTGTCACGCTGTCACCCTATACGCCACTGGTGGCTGCCCTGAACGAGCTGCAGGGGCGGCTCAATGGCGATGTTGCCCTTGCCGGTACCCTGATCGAGCCGCGCCTCAATGGCAACATGGTGCTCAGCGACGTTCGCGCCCAGGGTAACCAGCTGCCGGTTGGTCTGGATGATGCTCGGATGGCGATGGTCTTCCAGGGCGATCGCGGCACGCTCGATGGCTATTTGCAGGTCGGCAATGCCCGCTGGAACCTCAATGGCAATGCCAACTGGCCAACCACTGAAAATTGGCAGGCCAACATGGCGCTTAACGGCGGCAACTCACCGCTTGAGATCCGTATGCCGGAATTTGGTCGTCTGCGTGTTGCTCCCGATATTCGAGTAGCTGCCAATCCGCAGCGTCTGGATATCAACGGTGATGTTCGCATTCCCTGGGCGCGTCTTGAGATCGGTCAGATTCCGGCGTCAGCCGTCAAGCCATCCTCTGATGAGGTGATTGTCACTCGCGAAGAGTATGAAGCCCGCCAGCAGAAAATGGCCACTGCCGAGGCCACCAGCGAGATCGATCGTCAGTTGGCGTGGGCCAATACTCAGGACCTCGAGGCGGCCGGCATGGAGGTCAACGTTGGCGTTAACATTATTGTGGGCAATGACGTACAGCTGGCTGCCTATGGTTTGAATGCCAATGTGCAGGGCCGGCTCAATGTTCGCCAGAGCGCCAGCCAGCTCCAGCTTTTCGGAGATGTATCGCTTGAAGATGGTCGCTTCCAGGCACTGGGCCAGGATCTGATCATTCGCCGTGGCCAGGTGCTGTTCAGCGGCCCGCCTGGTCAGCCCTACCTGAGTATTGAGGCCGTTAGAAACCCCAGCAGTACAGCTGACAACGTCATTGCCGGTCTGCGGGTGACCGGCCCGGCCGATCAGCCGGAGCTGGATGTCTTCTCCGAGCCGGCCATGAATGAGTCGCGCGCACTTTCCTATCTGCTGCGTGGGCGGGCTCCGGATGCCGATGGTGACAGTGATGGCATGCTGACTTCGGCCCTGATCGGGCTGTCACTGTCCAGAAGCGGTAAGGCCATTGGTCAACTGGGTGAAAGCTTTGGCATCGATGATCTGTCGCTGGATACCTCTGGCAGTGGCGATGACAGCCAGGTGGTGGTCAGCGGTTATCTCTTTGACGACTTCCAGGTCAGCTATGGGGTTGGGTTGTTCTCCTCGATTGCCGAGCTGACCCTGCGCTATCGACTGATCCAGAACCTGTATCTCCAGGCCGTATCAGGTGCCAATCAGGCCGTGGATTTGATTTATACCTTCAGCCTGGGCCGTACACCGGATAGGCCCTATTGATACAGGATCAAGGGTTTTCGGGGCGAGGGGGCTTGTGTTTCTCCCTGTCAGCCCCGATAACCTGTAGCCTGTTAACGTTTATCCTGTTTCGATACCTGATGGGGGCACCATGTTCGGACACGACAGAATGCGTATGCCCAGTGCAGAGGAAGCGCTGGCAGGCCGTGATACACCCATGCAGATCAGCGGCATCCATCATGTCAATGATCGTGACATTGCGTCGCCGGTCCCTGAAGGCTTTGATGAAATCGTCCTGGGGCTGGGGTGTTTCTGGGGAGCAGAGCGTCTTTTCTGGGAGCTGCCGGGGGTATGGACCACAGCCGTTGGTTATGCCGGCGGTTACACGCCTAACCCGACCTATGATGAAACCTGCACCGGGAAGACCGGCCATGCCGAAGTCGTACGTGTAGTCTTCAATCCGGCAGAGATCAGTCTGGCAGAGTTGCTCAAGGTGTTCTGGGAAGCGCATGACCCAACTCAGGGCATGCGTCAGGGAAACGATATTGGTAACGAATATCGCTCCATTATTCTGGTGCGCAATGAACACCAGCGTGATATCGCCCGCAAAAGTCTTGAAGAGTACGGGCAGGCACTACAGCAGGTTGGCAAGGGTGAGATCACCACGCAGATCGCCTCGCTTGAGGCCTTCTACTACGCCGAAGAGTACCATCAGCAGTATCTGAGCAAGAATCCGATGGGTTATTGCGGTCTCAAGGGTACCGGAGTCAGCTGTCCGATCTGATCTATGCTTATGAGGTATTCAGGTCGTTGTTATTCAAGTGGCTGATTACGTCCCAGTGGCCGGGTGTGTTGTTGCCTGCCGGGCACAACACGCCAGCTTTCAAGCTGCTGTGCTACACGTCTGGCAAGCCATGGGCGCAGCAGCCCCTGACGAAATTCGATAAATCCAACATGCCCGCCATGTTCGGCCATTTCAATACGTACACTTCTTGACGGCACCGGTAGACGATCCAGCAGGCTTTTGGGCATTAATGGATCATCGGCAGCATGCAATATCAGGGTAGGGAGTTCGATGCGATCAAGCATGAGTCCCGAGGACGCCCGTTGATAGTAATCCGTGGCTGAACCAAAACCATGTAATGGGGCCGTGATTTCATTATCAAAGGCCCAGAAGGTATCCAGCTCCTTGAGCTGTTGGGGCTTGATTCTGGTCAGACTGCCATCTGCCATGCGGCGCATGACCTTGCGTTTCATGGATTTCAGGATATGTCGCTGATAGCAGCGGGCAAAGCCGATATTGATGGCATCCGCCGAGGCGGCCAGATCGAGCGGAGGGCTTATGGCAATGGCGCCTGCCAGATCAAGCCCATCGCCGCCCTGTTCGGCGGCCAGCTTGAGCAGCACGTTGGCGCCCAGCGATACGCCTACCGCCACTTTCAGGGCATTGGGATAGCGTCGGGTCAGCTGTGAGAGCACCCAATAGGCATCTGCCGTTTCGCCCGCATGATAGCTTCGAAGGTATCGATTGGGCACGCGCCCGCAGCCGCGAAAGTGCATTAGAACTGCACGCCAGCCCATATTGGCAGCCGTACGCATGAGCATGCGGGCGTAAGGAGAATTGATAGAGCCTTCCAGCCCATGAAAGAGCACCATAATGGGCGCCTTGGCATCTTCTGGTGAAGGCTGTGCCCAGCTGAGCTCCACGATATCGTTATCGGGCAGCGTCAAAAGCTCTGTTTCAAGACGCACCTTGCTGCGAGGCAGGATCAGGGGCAGCAGGGTCTGAACATGGGGATTGGCCAACCCTCGCGCAGGGCGAAAGTCGGCCTTGTAGATCATGCCTGACATGGCGATTTTTTGGTGCCTGCAAACGGTGAAATCCTGTTATCACCGAGAGCCGCCAACAGGTCAAGCATTGTTGTGTTTATTGATGTGACGTCTGCCAAAAAGATGTCATGACACTATTTTGGGCTCAACGTGACAACCGGAAGTCTTCGGCTTCTTCGTAGGTTTTCACCGTGCAATTCAGGTCCTTGACCAGACCGTTTTTAAGACTGTAGCACCAGCCGTGTACCGTTACTTCCTGCTGGCGATCCCAGGCGCGTTGCAGAATCTTGGTCTGACAAAGGTTGGATACCTGTGCCATGACGTTGAGTTCGCACATGCGATCTATCTGCTCGTCCAGAGATAGGTGCGCCAGGCTTTCCTGATGCTGATGGTAAATATTGCGGACGGTATTGAGCCAGTAGTCAACAATGCCGTTGTCACCACCGGTGACCGCCGCTCTGACCCCACCACAGCCGTAATGACCCACGATCATGATGTGTTTGACCTTGAGCACATCCACCGCGTACTGGATGACGGAAAGGGCGTTTAGATCATTATGATGCAGCACATTGGCAACATTGCGATGTACAAAGACTTCGCCCGGCGGGAGATTGATGATCTGGTTGGCAGGGACCCGGCTGTCGGAACAGCCAATCCACAAAAAGTCGGGATTTTGCTGATCTGACAGGCGCCTGAAAAAGTCAGGATCATTTTCTACCATCTGATCGGCCCAGAGCCGATTCTGCTCGAGAAGCTGTGAGATGTCCTGATGACTCTTGTGATCACACATCGTTTTTCTACGGCCTTTTCAATGAACAACATAAAGAATGGTAAACACGCCTGAACGGCCAGGGCGCACGCTCATGTGATAGCATCATGACCCATTATTCCCAGGGCAGGATTCCAACGGAAGCGCCTTCGTTTCAAATATTATTCAGCTGGAGCAACAATCGTGTCGCAATATGATGTCGATCTTTTTGTTATCGGTGCAGGATCAGGTGGCGTCAGGGCTGCTCGCACCGCAGCCGGCAAGGGCGTCAGAGTCGCCATCGCCGAGGATCGATACCTGGGGGGGACTTGCGTCAACGTGGGTTGTGTCCCCAAGAAGCTTTACTCTTACGCGGCCCATTTTCATGATGCTTTCAAGGATAGCAAGGGGTTTGGCTGGCACTTTGACAGCGCCCCCCGCTTTGAATGGTCGAAGCTGCGAGACAACAAGAAGACTGAAATCTCACGTCTTAACGGCATTTATGAAAGGCTGCTGACCAACGCAGGCGTTGAGCTGATTCAGGGGCGCGCTGAAATTGTTGATGAGCACACGGTCGCCATTAACGGACGTCGGGTCAGCGCCGAGAAGATTCTGATTGCGACCGGGGGGACGCCCTGGATGCCGGAATTTGAGGGGCGAGAGCATGTCCTGTCCTCTGATCAGATTTTCGACCTGCCTTCGTTCCCGAAACGGTTTCTGGTGATGGGCGGTGGCTATATCGCCGTGGAGTTTGCCAGTATCTTCAACGGCCTGGGGGCAGAAACCCATCTGGCGTATCGAGGCCCGCTTTTCCTGCGTGGTTTTGACCACGAACTACGCGACTTCATTCGTGACGAAATGCTGAAAAAGGGCGTCAACCTGCATTTCGAGTCCACGATTGCTCGTGTCGAGAAGCGCGATGATGCCTATGCAGTGGAGCTCAGCAATGGCGAAACGCTGGAAGTGGATGCCATTCTCGGCGCCACTGGTCGTCGGCCGCGCTTTGAAGGCCTCGGTCTTGAAAACGTTGATGTCGAGCGGGAATTTGATGGCAAGCTGAAAATTGATGACCGCTACCAGACCTCTGTCCCCTCGATTCTGGCGCTGGGCGATATTATCGAAGGCCCGGAACTGACGCCCGTAGCACTCGAGGAGGCCATGCGTCTGGTAGAGCTTCACTACGGTAGCGGCAGTGCAGATCCTATCGATTATGACAGCGTAGCAACCGCCGTATTCTGTCATCCCAACATGGGAACGGTCGGCCTTACTGAAGAGCAGGCCCGGGCACGCCATGACAGCATCCGTGTCTATACCACGGATTTCAGACCCATGCGTCATACGCTCTCCGGTAGCGATGAGCGCTGCCTGATGAAGCTGATCGTCGATGACAGTACCGACCGCGTGGTAGGTGCGCATATGGTAGGCGAGGAGGCCGGTGAGCTGATCCAGGGACTGGCCATCGCGGTACGTGCCAGGCTCACCAAGCGCGACTTTGATGCAACGATTGGTGTGCACCCCACTAGCGCTGAAGAGTTCGTCACTCTGCGCAATGTCACGAGAACGTAATGCATGGCAGAGAACAATGACATTGAAAGCCGCCTGCAGGCGGCTTTTTCTTGTCTATATTAAATGAGAGCGATGCAGGTATTTCTAAAATTGTGCTAGGGAAAGGCTGCCTTAAATTTAATAAATGAAGATTATGAGAATCGCCATTATCCATAATTCACAGATTTGATGCTTCTATAAGTTATTGTTATTATGCGCGTCTAATTCGCCAACTGCGAAATATCCATGATACCAACCAATCAAACAACGACGGCTGCAAGTGATATCTCCCATCCCGAACTGGCCGAGATGATTATTGAAGGGGAGACCCCTATCCTGATTCGCCCACCCGGGACGGATGATGGCTGGGGCATCTACGAGCTTATCAAGGCCTGCCCGCCACTGGACGTCAATTCCGCTTACGCCTATCTGCTGCTTGCCACGCAGTTTCGTGATCGCTGCGCCGTGGCCACGCTGGCCGATGGCGAAATCGTGGGTTTTGTTTCGGGCTATATCAAGACCAATGCCTCGGACACCTTCTTTTTATGGCAGGTCGCAGTGGGTGAAAAGGCCAGAGGGACAGGGCTTGCTCGCAAGCTGGTTGAAACTGTCCTGCGGCGTGAACATCAGGCCGGGGTACGTCATCTTGAAACGACCATTACGCCGGATAATGAAGCCTCCTGGGGGCTTTTCAGACGCCTCGCGCAGCGCTGGCAGGCGCCACTTAACAGTCGCGAATACTTTTCGGAAGAACAGCTTGGTGGAGAGCACGATCCAGAAAATCTGGTACGGATAGGGCCCTTTGATCCGCAGCAGATCTGAGGCCAGCATCCGACATCATTGACCGATTCATTATCTATACGGGGGAGTGTTGTAAATGGACACACAGTATTTCGAACGGATGGAATCCGAAGTTCGCACTTATTCCCGCTCTTTTCCTATCGTTTTTGATCGTGCCAACGGTGCCCATCTCTGGACCACTGAAGGCACGCAGTACATCGATTTCCTTGCCGGCGCCGGCACGCTTAATTACGGGCACAACAACCCGGTATTGAAAAAGTCGCTAATGGACTATATCGAGCGTGACGGCATCGTTCACGGGCTCGATTTCTGGACGCACGGCAAGCAGGATTTCTATCAGACCCTGGAAGAACTGATCCTCAAGCCCCGCGGTCTGGATTACAAGATTCAGCTGCCCGGACCCACCGGCACCAATGCCGTTGAAGCAGCCATTCGCCTGGCTCGTCGTATTACAGGGCGCCACAACATCCTGACCTTCACCAACGGTTTCCATGGCGTCACCATGGGCGCGCTGGCCACTACCGGAAACGCCAAATTCCGTGATGCGCTGGGTGTACCAGCCATTGGTGCCCAGTTCATGCCTTATGATGGTTATATGGGCGAGGGCGTGGATACACTCGATTATGTTGAAAAGGCACTGGATGATGGATCCAGCGGTCTTGATCGCCCGGCAGCCGTCATTGTGGAACTGGTGCAGGGTGAGGGCGGTATCAATGCAGCCTCCATCGAATGGACCCGGCGCCTGGCAGATATCTGCAAACAGCGCGATATTCTGCTGATCGTGGATGACATACAGGCCGGCTGCGGTCGTACCGGCAAGTTTTTCAGCTTTGAGCATGCCGATATCAAGCCCGATATGGTGACCAACTCCAAGTCGCTTTCCGGATATGGGCTACCGTTTGCCATGTTAATGATGCACCGCGACCTCGACAAGTGGACGCCCGGGCAATACAACGGCACCTTCCGAGGCCACACGCTGGCCATGGTGACGGCGGCTGAAGCGCTGCGTCATTACTGGACGGACGACAGCTTTGAAAAGGACGTCCAGCGCAAGGGCAAGCTCATTAGTAAACGCTTTCAGGCGCTGGCAGGGCTTCTCAGCGATGCTGGCCATCCGGCGAAGGAGCGTGGCCGCGGCATGATGCGCGGTATCGATGTGGGCAGCGGGGAGCTGGCCGATGAGATTACCCATGGCGCTTTCGAGCGTGGTCTCATTATTGAAACCAGCGGCCAGGCAGGTGAGGTGATCAAGTGCCTCTGTCCGTTGACCATTACGGATGATGAGCTGAAGCAGGGCCTTGATATCCTCGAAGAAAGTGTTCGCAGCATTATCGAAAAGCATGGATAAAACCAAACAGGGCACGCGCCCTATGCTCGTCACTGATAGTGATGCTCGATGTTTATTGTGACCAGAAAAGGCGACCAGACTGATGATCGTTCGTAACCTCGAAGAATGCCGCAAGACCGAACGCTTTGTTGAAGCCGAAAACGGCAACTGGGACAGCACGCGTTTGATGCTGGCCGAGGATAAATGTGGCTTCTCTTTCAATATCACCCGTATTCGTCCGGGCACCGAAACCCATATCCACTACAAGAACCACATTGAAGCCGTTTTCTGTTATGAAGGCGAAGGCGAGGTGGAAACCATCGCGGATGGCAAGAAGTACACCATCAAGGCCGGTGACATGTATCTGCTGGATCAGCATGATGAGCACTGGCTGCGCGGCAAGGAAAAGGGCATGACAGTGGCCTGCGTTTTCAATCCGCCATTGACCGGCCGCGAAGTACATCGCGAAGACGGTTCCTACGCGCCGGCAGATGACTGAGCAACGTATGGGTCGCGTCAAAAAGCCTGCTCATGTGAGCAGGCTTTTTATGATGACCAGTTAAAAAATGGGTTTATAACGGCCAGGGTCAGGAGGCGTCGCTATTAACCGGCATATCGGAGGTTTCAACCCGACGGCTGTTCGATGTAGACATATCGTCGGTCTGATCCGGCGTTGAGGTTTCGGCATCATCCATCTGGCTCGAGGCGGGTTCGGGTGTTTCGGATGAGGCATTGTCTGATGCCTTTGATGAGGCACCATCAATCTCATCTTCGTCAGCAGACACATCCTCCATGGTTTCTGCGCTGCTGGTGCGATAGTGGCGCTTGTAAACAATCTGGTACTGATTGTTTTCGCAGTGACCCACGATCTGGCCTTCGGCCTGATCAGCGTCAGCCGTTGGAATCACTTCAAGTGAATAGCCCATGTGCTCAACGCCATTGGATTCGATGTTCTGGGCGATTCGGTCGCGTACATCCTGACAGGCGCCAAACGCAAGTGTGGGCAAACACATGGCAGTCAATGCCAGTGCAAGTGTCGAGCCTTTTGGGAACGTGCGTGAATACGTCATGGAACAATCTCCTGAAAACGACACATCATTATTCGATGAGATGAATATAAACCATTATGGTGCCGGCCATATAAGGATGCACTGATCGTGCATACAAACTTCGCATAATATATATTATGTTAAATCCAATATGCGGACATTATGAGCTGGGTGTTGCCATCAAGCCCTGAATGACAATTTGTGCTGCCCCGCAAGATGCGAGCCCTGCCTGATGACGTTACCATAAGTACATATTTCCCATGCTGTCCTGCGTTTCAACGATGAGAACATTCAATGCCTGATGTATCCAGCCTGCTGCGCATGGCCGAAGTACGCTGTCACGATAACGATGCGCGATTCACGCCCATTCGTCGGCGCGTCTTTGAAATCATCAGCGCTCACTCCAGTGGCCTCAAGGCCTATGAACTTCTGGATCTGTTATCCAGCGAGCATGCGTCAGCGCGGCCGCCCACGGTGTATCGCGCGCTGGACTTTCTTCTCGAACAGGGACTGGTACATCGCATCGAGTCGCTCAACGCCTATGTGGCCTGTCCATGTCCCGACCATGCCCGTGGCTTTCAGCTCATGATCTGCCGGCACTGCGGTCTTGTCGAAGAGATGCACGACCATGACACCATGCATCGCCTGGAGCAGACGGCTGCCAGCCATGGATTTGTCATCGAGCGTCAGACCATTGAGCTTTCCGGCGTTTGTCAGAAATGTCAGCAGTCACGCTGATCAGGAATGATGTCTTTTTCCGGATAATACGTTTTTTCCAATAACACAGGTCTTTTGCCATGTTCGATCTGCTGATCGTCAATGCCCGCGTCGTCAACGAAGGCACCATTCGTGAACTGGATGTCGGCATTGTTGATGGACGCATTGATGCCATTGCCCCTTCCCTGTCACGTGACGCCAAAAGGATCATTGATGCACGAGGACGTTATCTGCTTCCCGGCATGATTGATGATCAGGTGCATTTTCGTGAGCCGGGCCTGACACACAAGGCGGACATGGCCACGGAATCAGCTGCCGCGGTCGCCGGCGGTATTACGACCTACATGGAAATGCCCAACGTAAAGCCGCCCACGCTGGATAGCCAGGCACTTGAAGACAAATATGCGCTGGCGCGTGGCCGCTCGCATGCCAATTACGCCTTTTACCATGGCGCGAGCAACGACAACCTGGAAGCCATCAAGGCGCTTGATCCTGCAGCGACCTGCGGCATCAAGATTTTCATGGGCGCTTCAACTGGCAACATGCTGGTGGATGCTCAGCAGACGCTTGAGGATATTTTCGCCAACGCGAAGATTCCGGTGATCACACACTGCGAAGACACCCCCATGATTCAGGAAAGTGAACGCCAGGCACGCGAGCGCTTTGGGGATCAGGTGCCCTTTTCACTGCACGGCGAAATTCGCTCGCGCGAGGCCTGCTACAAAAGCTCCAGCATGGCGATTGATCTGGCGCGCAAGCACGGCACGCGTCTACATGTACTGCATCTGACCACTGCCGATGAAATGTCCCTGTTTGAGCCCGGCCCCGTAGACGGCAAGCTGATTACGGCCGAGGCCTGCGTGCATCACCTGTGGTTTTGTGATGAGGACTATGAGCGTCTGGGGTCATGGATCAAGTGTAACCCTGCCATCAAGACTGCCGCGGATCGTCAGGCCATTCGTGACGCCATCAACGACGGGCGTATCGATGTCATTGCCACCGACCATGCGCCGCATACGCTGGAAGAAAAGCACAACAGCTACTTCAACGCGCCCTCTGGCATGCCGCTGGTGCAGCATGCCCTCTCCTCCCTGCTGGATCAGGTCAACGCCGGTCACTTCGAGCTGACCACCATTGTCGAGAAAACCAGCCATAACGTGGCGCGGCGCTTTGAGCTGGAAGATCGTGGTTTTATCCGCGAAGGCTACATGGCAGATCTCGTGCTGGTGGATCTGGAAAAGCGCTTTACCGTGACGCGCGATGCCCTGTTTTACAAGTGCGGCTGGAGCCCTTTTGAAGGTACGGCGCTGCAGGGCAGCATCGATACCACTATTGTCAATGGCGTTATCGCCTGGGATGGCGAGAATCTCGCCAGTACTCCGGCCGGCGAACGCGTGACCTATCGTCGTCGATAATCCGTGGAGGATATAAGGACATGAGTGCAGCATCTCCTACCTACAAGGCGCTCGAGCAGGCTACACCCGGGCATGAGACGAATCTTGAGTCACTTCTGGAGTCCGCCGGCTGGAATGATGATGGTCTGATACCGGCCATTGCCCAGCAGTTTGATACAGGCGAAGTACTGATGATGGCCTGGATGACGCGTCAGACACTTGAAGAAACGTTACAGACCGGGCGCGTCTGTTACTGGTCACGTTCCCGGCAAAAGCCGTGGCGCAAGGGCGAATCCTCGGGACAGGTGCAGATGCTGCATCAGGCCTGGCTGGACTGTGATGGCGATACGCTGCTGCTCAAGGTGGATCAGACCGGACCTGCCTGCCATACCGGGCGACGCACCTGCTTTTATCTGGCGCTCAATGAAAAGAGCGCGCACGTGGCTACAGCGCCGCTGATGTCGGCCGAGGCACTGTATGGCAACAGCTGATGCACTGCGTCAGCTGACAAGGGGGCTGCAAAAGATGCTTCGCAAGGTGCTGGTTGGGCTGGTGCGCTGCTATCAATATGTCATTAGCCCCCTGATTGGCCCACGCTGTCGCTTTTGGCCCACCTGCTCCCAGTATGCGATCGAGGCCATTCAACTGCATGGCGCCCTTCGCGGTGGGTGGCTTGCGCTCAAGCGACTCCTGCGTTGTCATCCCTTCTGTGCGGGCGGGGTCGATCCGGTGCCGCCGGCAGATATCTCATGCAGGCATTGCGAGGGCGCTGAGGAAAAAAATGCCGATCACGTGCCGGACCGAAAACACAATGATCAGGCCTGAAAGGTATGGCTGCTGGCGTCAGTGGGCAGGGGTTGCTGCCTTTCGAGATGTTCTGCAATGGCCTGTTTGACACCTCTGGCGGCCACCGTCTCCTTGAAGTGAAACCCGGTAGAGGTCAGGTGGCGACGCTTCCAGTGGTTACCATTGATGCCAAAGGCAATATAAAGGCCCAGGCAGGCAATATTGACCATCAAGTCAAGCATGCCGCTCTCATCAAAAGTACCTGCCATCGACACCACAAAAACACCCAAAAGCGTCAACGCGGCAATCTTCCATAAACGACAGTACAGTGCCCATAGCGCGCCAAAAAAGAAGGCCGGCCAGCTCCATCCCTGCTTGACGGCATCAAGGCGGCCACTGGAATGCTGGTAAACATCAAAGCGTTTCATACATGCTTATCATCTGTTAAGGATGACGCATTATAGGCGCGCTCGGGGCGTTACGCATCAGGCATGCGCATGCGCCGTGGTCTTGATGCGCTCAAGCATGGCATGCAACCCGTTGCTGCGGGTTGGCGATAGATGCTTGTCGAGATCCAGCGCTGCCAGGAAATCAGGCGGTGTGTCGATGACTTCCTGAGGTGTCCGGTCATTATAGATGCGCAGCAATATGGCGATCAGGCCTGAAACGATGGCAGCATCGGATATGGCGTAGAAATGCAGCTGTGCGCCCTGCTTCTCACTGTGCACCCAGACGTTGGACTGGCACCCTTCAAGGCGCGTGTCATCATTTTTCCATTCGTCGGGAAAATCGGGCAGCATTTTGCCCAGATCGATGATGTACTGATAACGGTCCATCCAGTTATCGAACATGCCAAATTCTTCGATCAGTTCCTGCTGGGCCTCTTGCGAACTCATGCCGGCTCCGTATGCTGGTATAGGGAAAGGCCCGCATTATAGCGTGTCATCGTCGCCTTCGTCTGATAGATCAAGCGTGTGACGATTGATCTGTCCATGCCACTCCTGTTTTTCGGCGTGGAGATAGCGTGCGGTGGTCTCAAGTCTTGAATGGCGTGCCGTCCGGGCCAGATAACGTAGTTCCACGCCCTGTTGAGCCTGATGTGTAATGGCCGTATGGCGCAGCCAGTGTGGTGTGGCACGACGAAGACGCTGCGCTTCATGCTCTCTCCCCTCGCCTTGCTGCTCCTTTTCCAGCGCGAGCTGCTCAAAGGCGGTCTTGATCATTCGATAAAGCTGATTGTCCCCAACGCCTCTCTGTCCATCCAGCGCGCGTATTACCGGCGTGTCTTCATCAGACGACGGCATGGCCGGCAGTTCAAGAATTCCGCGCCACTGCCCCAATGCAGCCATCATGGCATCCGGAACGGGAATGCGGGCCTGCTTATCGCCCTTGCCCGTGACCTGCCACCACCATTGACCTTCCCATCGAACAAAGTCGTTCATGCGCGCGTGGCTCATTTCGCTTACTCGCGGCGCCAGTAGATAGGCAAAAGCGAAAATAAAACGCCGGCGTTCATGCTCATATCGAGTACGGGGTGCGGCATCCACTGGCGGTGGCGTATTGAGTCGCTGCCAGCACCATTGCCACAGGGGCCGCTCAATGTAGCGCTCAATGCCGGTTTGCGTATTGTCCAGACGCCGTCGTTTGTCGCGCATCAGTCGAAACGGGTTCTGGTGTAGCCACCCCGCCTCGATCAACCAGCCAAAAAGCGTCTGTAAAATTACCAGGCTCTGGCGTCGACTGGCGGCAGAAAGACCCTTTCGAAACGGGCGCCACTCTTCACTGTAACGCGGCCTGGGTGGCCCGATCCATTCGCTGGCCGGCCTCGGGTCAGTAATAAATTGCTCGAAGTCATCCAGCGTACGCCGATCAATATCTGTCAGACGCCTACCTTGTCCTTCCAGCCATAACAGCAGCCGCTCGGCTTCCTTGCGGTACTGTCTGAAGGTCTGCGGGCTGCTGCGATACTCCATGAGCCATGCCGACACGACCTCGCGATCACTGTTGGCTTCAACCAGCAAGCCGGGTACGGCGCGCGGCTCGTGCTCGATCAGTACGGCGTCACGCGGCCTTTCAGTATCCATCTCGACACTTAACGCCCTTTTCATCGCATCACCATTAAAAGCTTCCCGTTACTCTTGTGCGCCATGATATCCATTATGATGAATAAAATCATGGTAATGTGCGTAATCATGAATTTTTAGAAGAGTTGATAAATATTATTACGTAATACATATTACGTAATAATGCTTTTGCCACAATAACCCGCTATAGTGGTGGTTAAGCCTTGCCCATCTCAAAACAACAGAAACTACAGGGCAATCACAGGGAACTCAGGAGGCCGTCATGGCACGAAATGGCGTGCAATTCGAAGATGTACAAAGGGCTATCGAGTCCTTGATACAGCGTGGCGATGCGCCCAGTGTGCAGCGCATCCGCGAAGTATTGGGAACCGGCAGCTTCACTACGATCAGCGATCACCTGCGGGAGTGGCGCGCAAGACGCGAGGAAAATCGCGATGTGCCCCTGCCACAGGCCATCCCCGAGCGCCTGCACGACGCACTGGCCGGGCTCTGGCAACAGGCGCAGGAGGAAGCCGGTGAAGCGCTTGCCTTCTATCGGCAGCAGTCGGATGAGCAGGTCGAGCAGGCGCACGAGGAAGCCCGACAGGCGCAGCGGCGTGTGGAAGACACCGAGCAGCGTCTGGCCGCGTTGGGAGAGCGCCTGGACAGTACGGCTGCCCGGCTCGAGGAAAAGGCCACAAGCCTTGCGCGGATTGAAAGCGAGGCTGCCCACCTTCGCGGACAGGTTGAGGAACGCGATCAGCGTCTGGCCATGCGTGACCGACAGATCGATACGCTCAGCGAAGAGCGTGATCGCATGGAGCGTGAGCACCACGAAAGCCTTGAGCAGCTTGATCAGACGCACAAGCGGCGTCTGGCGCAGGAAGAGTCGCGCCATGAAAGCGCTGAAAACCGTCTGATGCAGCTGCTGGATAGCGCGCGTCACGAGAAGCAGGAAGTCGAGAAGCAGGCACGTCGTCGTCAGGAGCAGCTCGAGGAGCGTATCGAGAAGATCAATACCCAGCTGGAGCAGCAGCGACGCACCCTGCAGGAGGAGGAACGCAAGGTACGTGATATTGGTCAGCAGGCGCGTCACCATGAGCAGCAGCTTTCGGAAAGCCGTGCCCGCGAAGAGAACCTTTCAGGCCTTTTGGCCGAACGCGATCAGGAAATGGCGCGGCTGCGCACTGAGCTCAGGGTGCTACAGGAGCGCCTTTCAAAGGCACCCATGCCACCTTTCGTGTATTGATCGATCTGCAGACGCCCACAAAAAACCCCGGCAGGCCGGGGTTTTTTTACATCGAATGCACGCAACGACGAACGTCGGTAAGCGCAGCAGCGATTAGCAGGCAGCCATTAATAGTAGGCGTTGGTCGTATCAGTGTGGTCGGTCACATCGCGAATCGCTGTCAGCTCGGGAATGCGTTCGGTCAGCGTTTTCTCAACGCCCTGCTTGAGGGTGACATCAACCGCAGCGCAACCCTGACAGCCGCCGCCAAACTGCAGCACGGCAACATTGTCTTCTGTCAGCTGGATCAGGCGAATTTCACCACCGTGAGCGGCAAGGCCCGGATTGATTTCGCTGTACAGGATGTAATTGACGCGGTCTTCCAGTGGGCTGTCTTCGCTGACCTGAGGCATCTTGGCATTGGGCGCCTTGATGGTGAGCTGCCCGCCCATGCGATCGGCATTGAAGTCCACCACCGCGTCTTCCAGAAACGCTACGCTGTGCTTTTCAAGAAAGAGGTTGAATTTTTCAAGCGGGATACGCTCATCGCTCTCTTCCTCTTCTCCCGGCCTGCAATAAGCAAGACACGTTTCAGCGTAGGGTGTGCCCGGCTGGGTAATAAAGACGCGCACGCCGATGCCTTCAACGTCCTGGCGCGACAGCAGATCGGCAAGATACTCCTGCGCACTTTCAGTAATTTCGATGCTCTGACTCATTGGCGGCCTCGTGCACAATAGCAATAAAGAAATCTGTCGATATTTTATGCCAGCCAGCCGCTCGCGACAAATCCGAGTGCAATACTCGGGTAAATAAACAGGTCCGCTGCTCTCTGGGGTCATGGCAGTGAAAGCATGCATTACCCGATCTCATGTAAAGCGTGAATGTCTTTCAGGGCGCGAGCCTGTCCGCCTGACAGGGGTTTGCTAGAATACGCCTTCTTTTATAGACGCCCCTACTATTATCCGGAGATCACCTCATATGCTCACAGCTGCCGATTCGCCGGTTCTGGAGACACTGACCCGTCTGATGTCGGATCGCATACTGATCCTTGATGGCGGTATGGGGACCATGATCCAGAACGAGCGGTTGACCGAGCAGGACTTCCGCGGCGATCGCTTTGCGCACTGGGAAAGTGATCTCAAGGGCAACAACGACCTGCTGGTGCTCAGCCAGCCCGAGGTGATCAAGCGCCTGCATCGTGAGTATCTGGAAGCCGGCGCCGACATTATTGAAACCAACACCTTCAACAGCACGCGACTGTCCCAGGCCGATTATCACGCCGAGGATCTGGTCGTGGAGCTCAACCGTGAAGCTGCCCGGCTCGCCCGGGAAGTATGTGACGAGGTTGCCGCCGAGACGGGACTTCCGCGTTTTGTGGCCGGGGTTCTTGGGCCAACCAGCCGTACCGCCTCGATCTCCCCGGATGTGAACGACCCATCCAAGCGCAATGTCACCTTTGATGCACTGGTCGATAACTACGTCGAAGCAGCACGTGCACTGATCGAAGGCGGCAGCGACCTGATCCTGATCGAGACCATTTTCGATACGCTCAACGCCAAGGCGGCCATCTACGCCCTTGATGTGCTGTTCGAAGCGCTGGGTTACCGCGTGCCGATCATGATTTCGGGCACCATTACCGATGCTTCCGGGCGTACGCTGTCGGGGCAGACAACCGAGGCATTCTGGAATTCCGTGCGTCATGCGCGACCGATCAGCGTAGGTCTGAACTGCGCGCTGGGTGCAGAGGATCTGCGACCGTATCTCGAGGAGCTCTCGCGTCGCGCCAATACCTTTGTCTCTGTTCACCCCAATGCCGGCCTGCCCAACGAATTCGGCGAGTACGATCAGGAGGCCGATGAGATGGCCGAGATCGTACGCACCTTCGGCGAGCAGCAACTGGTCAATATCATGGGTGGCTGCTGCGGCACCACGCCTGAGCATATTGCCGCGATCAAGCGGGTGATGACCGATCTTCCCCCGCGCGTTATTCCGGATATCGCCCCTGCCTGTCGCCTCTCCGGGCTTGAGCCGTTCAATATCAATGCGAAATCGCTGTTCGTGAACGTGGGTGAGCGCACCAACGTGACCGGCTCTGCCCGCTTCAAGCGGCTGATCAAGGAAGAAGATTTCACTACAGCGCTGGAAGTGGCCCTTGAGCAGGTTGAAAACGGCGCGCAGGTCATCGATATCAACATGGATGAGGGAATGCTCGACTCGAAGGGCGCGATGGAGCACTTTCTCAAGCTCGTCGCCTCCGAGCCGGATATCTCGCGCGTCCCCATCATGATCGACTCCTCAAAGTGGGACATCATCGAGGCCGGCCTCAAGTGCGTGCAGGGCAAGGCGGTCGTCAACTCGATCTCGATGAAGGAAGGCGAAGACAGCTTTCGCCATCAGGCGCGCCAGTGCCGCCGATTTGGTGCCGCCATTGTGGTCATGGCCTTTGATGAACAGGGTCAGGCCGATACGCAGGCGCGCAAGATCGAGATCTGTGAGCGGGCCTACCGGATTCTGGTCGATGAGATCGACTTCCCGGCCGAAGACATCATCTTTGACCCCAACATCTTTGCCATCGCCACCGGCATCGAGGAACACAACAATTACGCGGTCGATTTCATCGAGGCCACACGCTGGATCAAGCAGCACCTGCCCCATGCCATGATTTCCGGTGGCGTGTCCAACGTTTCGTTTTCCTTTCGCGGCAACAACACGGTACGTGAGGCGATCCATTCGGTCTTTCTCTATCACGCCATTCGTGCCGGGCTTTCAATGGGCATCGTCAATGCCGGTCAGCTGGCGGTGTATGACGACCTGCCGGAGGAGCTTCGCAACGCCGTCGAGGACGTCGTGCTCAATCGGCGCAGTGATGCGACCGAACGCCTGCTGGATATTGCCGAGCGCTACAAGGATGACGGCGGCGGCGTCCAGAAAAAGGAAGATCTTGAATGGCGCAGCTGGGAAGTTGAAAAGCGCATCGAACACGCGCTGGTCAAGGGCATCACAGTCTATATCGAGGAAGATACCGAGCTGGCGCGTCAGCGGGCTGCGCGGCCCATCGAGGTAATCGAAGGCCCGCTGATGGATGGCATGAATGTGGTGGGCGATCTGTTTGGCGCCGGCAAGATGTTCCTGCCTCAGGTGGTCAAGTCTGCCCGCGTCATGAAACAGGCCGTGGCCTATCTGATTCCCCATATCGAGGCTGAAAAGAGTGACGATGCCCAGACCAAGGGACGCATTGTCATGGCCACGGTCAAGGGCGATGTACACGACATCGGCAAAAACATCGTGGGCGTGGTGCTGCAGTGCAACAACTACGAGGTCATCGATCTGGGCGTCATGGTGCCAGCCGAGAAGATCCTTGCCGCCGCGCGGGAACACAATGCCGATATTATCGGACTTTCAGGACTGATTACCCCGTCGCTGGATGAGATGGTCCACGTGGCGAAGGAGATGGAGCGTCAGGGTTTCGATATTCCCCTGCTGATTGGCGGCGCCACAACCTCCAAGGCCCATACGGCGGTCAAGATCGAACCCGCCTACAGCCATCCGGTCGTCTATGTTACCGATGCCTCACGTGCGGTGGGGGTGGCCAGCAAGCTGCTCTCGCCCGGGCTGAAGGAAGCCTATGTGGGCGAGATACGCGCCGAGTATGAAAAGGTGCGCGAACGTAACAGCAAGCGTCGCCCCAAATCGGCCGATCTCAACTATGCCCAGGCCTGCGAGCGTCGTTTCGATGGTGGCTGGGCTGATTATGAACCGCCGAAACCGGCCTTTACCGGGCTGCGTGTCTTTGATGATATCGACTTGCGCACTTTGGTCGATTACATCGACTGGACGCCGTTTTTCATGAGCTGGCAGCTGGCGGGCAAGTATCCGAAGATCCTGGAAGATCATGTGGTGGGCGAGGCAGCCCGCAACCTCTATCAGGATGCACGTGCCATGCTCGACAAGCTCATCGACGAGCGCCATATTCAGGCGCGCGGCGTGATTGGCTTCTGGCCTGCCAATACGGTGGATCACGATGTGATTGAAGTCTATGCCGACGAGTCACGCAGTGAGGTCGTTCAACATCTGCATCATATTCGCCAGCAAACGACCAAAAACCGTGATGGCCTTTGCTACAGCCTGGCTGACTTCATCGCGCCAAAGGAAAGCGGTCGCGCTGACTGGATCGGCGGTTTTGCGGTCACCGCAGGCCACGGCGCTGATGAGCTGGCCAAGGCGTACGAACAAAAAGGCGATGACTACAACGCTATCATGGTCAAGGCGCTGGCGGATCGTCTGGCCGAGGCGCTGGCCGAGCACATGCATGAGCGCGTTCGCCGTGAGCACTGGGGCTATGTACCGGATGAAGCGCTGGATAACGATGATCTGATCAGTGAGAAATACCAGGGCGTGCGTCCGGCCCCTGGCTATCCGGCCTGCCCGGATCATACGGAAAAGGCGGCGCTTTTCGAGATGCTGGACGCCACGCAGAACACGGGACTGACCCTGACCGAGAGCTTTGCCATGTGGCCGGCCGCCGCCGTCTCCGGCTGGTACTTCTCTCATCCGCAGTCACGCTACTTTTCGACCGGGCGTATCAGTCGCGATCAGGTTGATGCGCTGGCCACACGCAAGGCCATGTCGCGCGATACCATGGAGCGCTGGCTGTCCCCGATCCTCTCCTATAACCCTGATGAATAACAGGGCTGCCCTGCCGGCAACGTGAACCTTCAGTCATATGAAAAAGGGCCTCTCATTGAGAGGCCCTTTTGCTGGCTGGCTTTTTAAATGATAGTCGTGAGGTTCATGCTCAGGGAGCGCGGCGTCTTTGATGCAGCTCACGGTTACGCTGGCGGGCGCGATGGGACTTTCGCAGCATGACATAGGTCGCGCCCAGCCCGCCGTGGCGCGGCTGGGCCGTGGCATAGGCCTGCACTTCGTCAAACTGCCCCAGCCATTTGCCCACGTAGGATCGCACCACATTGGGATGGCTTTCGTCACTTCTGCCGCGACCGTGAATGATCATCACACAGCGCAGTTCATGCTGATGCGCCTGGCGAATGAAGTTGAACAGTTCGCGGCGGCACTCAGCCACCGGACGTTTGAGCAGATTGAGCTGGGAGTCGACCTGATAACCGCCATGACGCAGCTTTTCGATGACGCCGGTCTGGATGCCATCACGGCGAAACTCGATCGGATCGTTGGCCGGTAGCAGATCTACAAATTCATCGGACAGGAAGTTGCTTTCCTGTTCGCCATCCTGAGCGCTGGCACGTCGGGCCAGCTGAGCCTCGCTGGGTGAGCGTGCGCCGGTGCTGCTGGCATCGGCACGATTACGACCCTTGTTAAGCGGAATGACATCGGCCATTTCGCTGAAAAAAAGCTGCTCGTCGCGTTGATTGGCATTCATCGGGCTACTCCTCGCGTATTGGCAGCGTCACCAATAGGCTTATCGTTCGAACAGGGTTTGCTGCCGGGTCGGCAGCATCAGTGTCAGAGCGTCGCGTCGGGAATAAGATATGAAGTGCCGAACCTCCCGGTTCTGGCCGTTATGGGGTGTTACGCCGGTGATCACGGGTATCGTCCGATACGGCCGAGGACATCGGAACATCCAGTGCTTCATCATGGCGCTGGCGTGCGGTTTTCATCATGTCGGCAAGTCTACTATAGCCATCGGGCGCCCGGTATTGATCTGGCATAGTCCAGGGCAGGCGTGTCACGAATTCCTTGAGCGAGAGGGTCTCCAGCGGCCTTGCCAGCACCCACTCATCCTCCTCGCTGATCACGATCCAGCCCTGCTCGACCAGCGCTGAGCGCAGCTGGTGATAGTGCCCTCCCAAACGTTTTCTCACTTTGGACGTCTTCAGGGCACCCTGACCACTTGCCTGCCTCTGGTGCAGAAGGATCAGAATGCCCGCAGCCTGCCAGAACAGGGGCCAGCGGCGCCAGTCGGCATGCTGTGATTCATCCAGCCAGGCGGCCAGCTCCGCCCCCATCAAAATGATGGCCCAGCTTAAAAATATCCAGAGCAGAAAAAGCGGCACGGCGGCAAAGGCGCCATAAAGAATCTGATAAGACGGGAAATTGGTGACATACAGGGAGAAGCCCCACTTGGCCAGTTCCAGCGACACCGATACCAGCAGTGCACCGGCGGCGGCGTGCCTGGAGCGCACGCGGGCATTGGGCACCGTTATATAGATAAACCAGAAGGCCAGAAAGCTTAAAATGGGCGGTAGAAAATGCAGAATAAAGTCGCTGCCACCCAGCCATGAGGCCGCCGAGTTCAAAATACTGATGGAGGCCAGATAGGAGGACAGCAAAAAACCGCTGCCGATCAGAATGGGCCCCAGGGTCAGGACGGCCCAGTACATCAAAAATCCCATCAGGCCGCGGCGATTGTGCTTCACCCCCCAGATGCGGTTGAGCGCGCCTTCGACCGTCATCATCATCAAAATCGAGGTTATCAGCAAAAACGCGATCCCGACCAGGGTCAGGCCGCGCGCCTGCTGGGTAAATCCACGCAGCGTCTCCAGAATCGTCTGTCCTGTTTCGGGCACAAACTGCTGAAAGAGGAACTGCTGCATACGGTCGCCGGCGCTTTGAAATTCCGGTATGGCGGCAAAAAGGGCGTACACCACGGTGGTCAGCGGCACTACGGCAAACAGTGTGGTGTAGGTCAGTGACGCGGCAGTCTGCAGGCCGTCATGAGCATTGAAGCGTTTGAAAAGCTTGAGTATTGCCTTGAGCGGCGTCAGCAGCAGCCATGGATATCGGATCCGGGGTAAACGTTTCACCTTGTCCTGCTCCTGGCGGTAACCCGTTGATTGTCCTTGAAACATAGTGATTGTCAGGCGTGCTGACCAATCGAATCTGAAGCGGGGCGCCCTGACAACCCTGACCTCAATGGGCACAATGGTGGCATACCTGCCAGAATTGGCCTCTATCGTTTCCACAAGGATATGTCATGACCCGACCCTACGTACTGGTGCTTTATTATTCCCGCCAGGGCGCAACACGCGAGATTGCCCGCCATATTGCTGCAGGCGTCGAATCCGTGGGGGGTATTGATGCCCGTCTGCGTACGGTGCCTTCAGTGTCCAGCGAGAGTGAGGCAGTGGCCGGTGATATTCCCGATGAGGGACCGGTGTATGCCAGTCATGATGATCTTCGTGACTGCGCAGGGCTTGCCATGGGTAGTCCTACCCGCTTTGGCAACATGGCCGCGGCCCTCAAGTATTTCCTTGATGGCACCAGTACGCTATGGCTCAACGGCGCGCTGGTCGACAAGCCTGCCACGGTCTTTACCTCGACCTCCAGCATCCACGGCGGTCAGGAGAGCACCCTGCTGACCATGATGAACCCCTTGTTGCATCACGGCATGGTCATCGCCGGCATTCCCTATAGCGTCGATGAAATGTTCACCACGCGCACCGGTGGGACCCCCTACGGGGCCAGCCACTTCGCAGGCCCGGATAACGACCGCAGTATCGATGAGCAGGAGCGCGCACTGGCGATGGCGCAGGGCAAACGCCTGGCGCGGCTGGCACTGGCACTTGAAACGACCAGAGGACAGTAGTCGTGCTGTTTCGCACCTTTGAGCAGCGCTATGGCGTCGCCGGCGCCCGACAACGCGCCCGCCGGGTAGTGGCCATCAGCTGGGGTGTTCTTCTGGCAGTAACGCTGGCCACGGGACTGATGCTGGCACAGCGCGGCGGTACCGAGTCACTGCTCCCGGTGCTGGTACGTATTGTGCCGCTGGCCCTGCTGGGCATCGTGCTGCGGACCGAGCGCCGGCGCGGCTATGGCTGGCTGGCGTTTGTCAGCGTGCTGTATCTGATCCAGGGGGCAGCCATGTTGCAACTGCCGGGACTATGGTGGCTGGGGCTTGTCGAGGCGCTTTCCGCTCTGGCACTGCTGCTCACTGCCGGTAGTTATGCTTATCACATTCGCCACTGGCAGCGTGGCGATCATCCCCCGGGCAGTGAATGACACAACCAGGGCCGTGAACCACGCCCCGAACAACACTGTGAGGCAGATCATGTGATGCCTCCCGAAGCTTCAAGGAAACCGCTCATGAGCACCATTTCTGATTTGCGTCGTGATTATGCCGGGGACTTTCTCGATCGTGACAACACGCCCGAAACACCATGGCCGCTTTTTTCGGAGTGGCTTAATGCTGCCGTCGAAAGCGAACGCGATGATGCCAACGTCATGACGCTGGCCACGGCCGACAACGAAGGCATGCCGCACGCGCGTATTGTGCTGCTCAAGCATTTTGATGAAAACGGCATGGTGTTTTATACCAGCTATCAAAGCCACAAGGGCAGTGAACTGGGCACCTGTCCTTATGCGGCGCTGGTCTTCTGGTGGCCCACCCTGCAGCGTCAGGTACGCGTTGAAGGCCATGTCGAGCAGGTATCCAGTGAGGCGTCGGACGCCTATTTCCATTCACGCCCTCAGGCAAGTCAACTGGGTGCCTGGATATCCCAGCAGAGTGTAGAGATCCCCAATCGGCAGTGGCTTGATGAGCGCACCCGGCGCTTTGAAAGCGCCTATCAGGACAATGAAGTCGAGCGTCCGCCGCACTGGGGCGGGTATCGGGTCGTCCCTGCCATGGTTGAGTTCTGGCAGGGCCAGCCCAGCCGACTGCATGACCGGATTCGCTATTGCTGGCGTGCTGCTGACGGCCACTGGTTGAAAAGCCGGCTGGCGCCCTGACCCTCGAGCAGCGGACAGCCTCCAATGCCGGCTGTCCTTGTCCCCGAGACCTTGCTGACCGGCGAGAAACTGCCGTGGACCGGACGCTCAGGAGAGCTGTGCTACGATGAGGCGATGTGACGGATAGCCGGGAAAAGATGATAGATCGTGACGCCAGTAAAGGGACCAGCATGAACGTTGCCCGAGGGCAAAAGCCCTTTGTTGAACCCTTGCGTCTGGGCGAGCGTCTGCGTGAAGTTCGCCGTGCGCAGCAGTTGACGCTGGAAGAAGTCAGTCGCCTTACCGGTGTGGCGCGCTCCACCCTTTCCAGGATAGAAAACGATCTGCTGTCTCCCAGTTTTCTGGTCGTGCAAAAGCTCATGATAGGGCTGGAGCTGGACATGCCACAGCTTTTGAAAAGCCCGCGCAATGCTCCCTGCAATGCCGGGCGGCGCGATCTGACCCGCCGCGGTGAAGGCGAGCAGCATCCGACCCCGACCTATGAGCATGAGCTTTTATCGGCGCAGCTGGCACAAAAACTCATGACGCCTTTCAAGACCATCGTTCGCGCCAGAAGCATTCAGGCGTTCCCGGACTGGGTGCGTCATGGCGGCGAAGAGTTTCTTATGGTGCTGGAGGGCTCGATTCTTTTGTATAGCGAGTTTTATGAGCCGCTTCAGCTTAATGTTGGTGACAGTCTCTATTTCGACAGCGACATGGGACATGCCAAGGTATCCATCAGTGAAGAGGATGCCCTGGTGCTCTCCGTATGCGCTCCGGGTGATCGCGCCTGAATGCGCTTGTCGCCGCCACTACTCGGTGCCCTGATGAGCGCCTACAATATCCCTGCCCTTATTTTAGCGCTCGCCCCTTGCGGTATGTAGCGTGTTAACAGGAGCTGAACATGGAACAACTGGACAAGCAGACGCGCACCGAGCTTGAGGCTGCCGCCTTTCGCCGCCTGCTCAAGCATCTGGATGACAATCGTGATGTGCAAAATATCGATCTGATGATTCTCGCCGACTTCTGTCGCAACTGTCTTTCCAAGTGGCTGGTGACCGCTGCCGAGGAGCGCCACGTTGAGCTCGATCTGGAAAGTGCGCGCGAGCATGTCTATGGCATGCCCTACAGCGAGTGGAAGGCCCATCATCAGCCGCCGGCCACCGAAGAGCAGCTCAAGGCCCTTGAGGCACGTCAGAAGGCTCGGGAGAACGCGTCATCGTGAGTGAAAACCTTATACCGCTGGATATTGCCGTTTTAACAATTTCCGATACTCGCGATGAAAGCAGTGACCGCTCCGGCGCCCTGCTGATTGAATCGCTGGAAAGTGCCGGCCATCGCTGCGTTTTTCGCCATATCATTCGTGACGAGCTCTATCAGATTCGAGCTGAAGTGGCGCGCCTGATTGCCGACCCGCAGGTGCAGATCGTAATCACGACCGGCGGCACGGGTTTTACCGGGCGCGATTCCACGCCCGAGGCCGTCAGTGTGTTGTTTGATAGTCACATTGAAGGCTTTGGTGAGCTGTTTCGCCAGCTTTCAAGAGACGATGTCGGCAGCTCGACCATACAAAGCCGCGCGCTGGCCGGATTTGCCAACCATACGGCCGTGTTCTGTCTACCCGGCTCTACCGGCGCCTGTCGTACCGGTTGGGAAGGCATTCTTGCCGAGCAGCTCGACAGCCGCCACAAGCCCTGCAATTTTGCCAATCTGGTGATTCCCGGCCGGAGGCAGCATGGCTGACAGCGGTCGTTTGCATACACCGCAACAGGCGCTTGCCTCTCTCTCAAACGGTCTTGCGCCGCTGTCGTGGGAATGGGTAGCGCTCGAGACGGCGGGCGATCGCGTACTTGCACAGACGCTCCATGCCCGACACGACACGCCGCCCTTCGACAACAGCGCGATGGATGGTTACGCCCTGCGCGCCGAAGACAGCGGTCGGGTGTTATCTGTCAGCCAGCGCATCATGGCCGGCCAGCAGGCAGCGCCCCTGGAAAGAGGTACCTGCGCGCGCATCTTTACCGGCGCGCCCATGCCTGAGGGCGCCGATAGCGTCATCATGCAGGAAGAGGTGGAAGTCCGTGACGAAGGGGTTTTTATCCCGGCCGGGCTGAAGGTCGGCAACAGCGTTCGTTTGCAGGGTCGAGAAATCACGACCGATGAAGTGCTGGTGAATCAGGGAACACGACTCAACAGTGCTGCACTGGGGTTTCTGGCAGGCCAGGGATTTGACCGCGTGCCGGTCTATCGCAAGCCCCGGGTTGCCCTGCTCTTTACCGGCGATGAACTCAGGCTGCCGGGTGAAGCACTGGCACCCGGTCAGATCTATAACGGTAATCGGTTCATGCTGATGGATCTTTTGCCGCGGTTTGGCGCCGAGCTTTCGCTGGTGGAACAGGTGCCGGACACGCTTGAAGACATGACGCAGGCGCTGGCACGAGCTTCGCGTCAGGCCGACGTGATCGTCACGACCGGTGGCGTCTCGGTGGGTGATGCCGATTATGTACGTCGTGCGCTGGAGTCACTGGGGGAGCTGGATCTCTGGCGTCTGTCCATTCGCCCCGGCAAGCCGCTGGCACTGGGGCATATCAATCAGTGCCGTTTTGTGGGGCTGGCGGGCAACCCGGTGTCGAGTTTCGTTGGTGCCTGGCTCTTTCTGCGGCCATTGCTGGGCGGCCTGCAGGGATGCGATGAGATGAAGGCCCTGCCGGCGGTGACCGCCCGGGCTGCATTTTCGACCGAAACAGCCGGACGCGATCATTACATGCGCGTCACTTTGCAGTGGGAAGGTGACAGCTACCGCGCTGACGCCTTCGAAGACCAGGACTCATCGGTTCTGCGTTCCTGTGTTGCGGCCAATGCGCTGGCCGTTATCAAATCCCATTCAAGGGTCGCGCCGGGCGATAGCGTCAGTTGCCTGCTACTGGTCAGCTAGTGTTGCGGCATGTTCGCATGCCGCACGCTGCATCCATGGCCAGATCGTATGAAAGCTTTCTTCCAGCAGTGGATATTCCCGCTCAAGCCAGGGCGTCAGTTCGGCCAGCCGGTTGGGTCCGGACAGACGCCTGCCAACGCCGGCAATGGCCTGACAGGTAAAATCGAAATCTCCATAGGCTTCCAGCCAGTTTTCACGACGAAGGTGCTCAAAAAGCCGCACCTGCCGCTCCGGAATCATGATCTCGTGGCTGGTCAACACCCGATGCACGCGCCGATTCAGGGCATCATCATGATAAAGCCTGGCGAGAAAGTGATCCCAGACGATATCGAGTGCAATGCCACAGACACGTCGCTGCGCCTCGGGCGCCTGTCGTCTGAGCGCAAGCGTTGTCTCATGCTGATCGATCAAGGTGTCCATGCGCCGATGAAACCGTACACCCTGGGCAAACCCGCTCTCTGAGGTGGCCGGTACCGGGCCCTTGATGCCATCGGCCACCAGGTTACCCAGCATGAAGATGTCGCTGCCCTGGCGTGCAAGCCAGGCATGGGCAAGAAAATTCAATCGTTGGCCTAAAGACAGTTGGTAGGGCGTGGTAGCCCGGCAAGGCGTGCTGCCACACGTGCCGGGCTTTCGGGGAAAAGCGACATCAGATAAAGAGACGTTCCCTTCTCTTCGCCGAGCTGCTGGCGAGCGGTCTTGACCAGCGCCCGCATGGCAGGTGCCATCTCAAAGCGCGTATAAAAATCACGCAGCAGTTCAATGACTTCCCAGTGCGCCGGGGTCAGCACGCGCCCTTCGCGTTCGGCCATTTGTTGCGCCACTTCGGGAGACCAGTTGTTGAGATTCTGCAGATGACCGTCGCTGTCCAGCGCGATTTCCGTGCCATCAGCAAGTGTCAAAGTGTCCGTATTCTGGGTCATGGGATTGGGCGTTCTAAGCAATGAAAGGTGTCGGGCCGACAGACAACCGGGGATGGCCCAATAGTCAAAACCAGCTGACAGTGCGATGAGTGCTGGCGGTCAATGCGACAAAGCCCGCCATGTCCATCGTACCCCACGTGACAGAAGATGGCGTAACGCCTCTTGAGGCACAGTCTTCCTGAAGCGCCCAGAGCGAGATGCCCTCGGGCAGTGTCCAACAGGGCGCACCAAACGCTGCGTACACGCCATCCTCGATCAGTAGAATATGGTCACCTTCTGATACGGCATCAGCAAGCTCGTGCAAAACGTTGGTACTGAAAGGAGAACGGTTGATCAGGTGAAGCGTGCTCATGGTAACACTCGTCGATGCAGGTAATGGCGGATTAAAAACTCATGACCACGTCGTGCCGGGCGATCATGTCAGCAATACAGGCCTGCTGGCATCCCGGCATCAGTTGGCTGACATCAAGGCCGCGCGCTTCAAGCGAGAGGTGGTCATACCAGAGCGGTTCGACGTCATAAAGTGACAGGCCTTCCAGCATGGCAGCACTGCCCTTTTGCCCCAGCGCGCCACGCTGCTGGTTGGCAAGCAGTGCCAGAACACCATCACCGCTGAATAGAATCGTCGGTGGCTGGCCCAGCGCCGCGCCTACCAGTGCTGCTTCAAGCCCTTCGCGTACCCAGCTGGAACCGTGCGGCGGATGGCGCACAATCACCAGTATGCTTTTGGAACTCATGGTGTCATTACCTGTTTGTCCTGCTTGCCTCAGGGGGCAAAGGTAATCAATCGATCATAATGAAGGGCAGCATGCATGAGCTGACCCAGGCCTGTCAGCTCAAAGGGGGCTTCAAGGGTGGGGTGTGAATGCCCATGACGCTTCGCTTCGCTCTCATCAAGCAGTCCGCGGCGAATGGCCGATGCCACGCAGACCAGCAGCTCGCACTGCTGGACCTGATGAAGTGCTCGCCAGCGCTCAAGAAGATGGGGCTCATCCTGAGGAGGTGACATCATGCTGGCGGCGTTATACACGCCGTCATGATAAAAAAAGACCGCTGCCACGCGATGCCCCTGTGCAGGCAGTGCTTCAGCAAAGCGCAGGGCGCTATGAGACGCCTGCTGGCTGTAGGGTGCCCCCTGTACCATCAGGGCATAGGTCAATCCTTGAGGGGCCAAGACATCTCTCCAGAAACGAGCCTCTTGAAACAAAAAACCCTGCCCGAAGGCAGGGTTTCATACTAACAGATCATGACGTATCAATGTCTCAGTCGCTGGAGGTCAGACCCAGAAGCGACAGCAGACTGATAAACAGATTATAGATGGCAACATAGAGGCTGATGGTCGCCAGAATATAGTTATCCTGCCCACCATGGATCACCTGGCTGGTTTCAAACAGGATCACGGCCGAGGCAAAAAGGACGAAGCCTGCCGACACGGCCAGTGCCAGACCGGAAATGTTGAAGATCATCGCGACTACCATGGCCAGAATCAGCACGATGGCGCCGGCTATGATGAAGTTGCTCAAAAAGCTGAAATCCTTGCGGGTAATCAGCGCTACGGCTGAAAGCCCCGCAAAGGTGACTGCTGTCATGCCCAGCGCCGTCATGATCAGCTGCGGACCGTTGGACAGTGTCAGGTAGGCACTGAGAATCGGCCCAAGGGTGAAGCCCATAAAGCCGGTAAACGCGAAGGTGGCCAGCAGCCCTGCTGCCGAATGGGCGGTCTTGTGGACCAGAAACATCAATCCGTAGGCGCCAATGAAGAAGACAAAAATATTCATGCGCTGAATGCCCATCGACATTGCAATCCCGGCGGTCACGGCCGAGAAAAGCAGTGTCATTGCAAGCAGCATATAGGTATTACGCAATACCTTGTGTGACTCGACGCTTCTGGCCCCGGTTTGCGAGACCCCATAGGTACGATCGACCATGGATCACTCCCTGCCTTGTGTCTGATTATGGTGGAATTTTAACCAAGAATGAGCCTCAAGGGCCGCCTGTGCAAGCCAAAGCCCTTTTGATTGAATTAAGCTCCTTGACCTTTGCTGACAGCCTGTTAAGATGCATCGCCGTAAGCCGGAGGGATGGCAGAGCGGTTGAATGCACCGGTCTTGAAAACCGGCAAGGGTTAACGCCCTTCCAGGGTTCGAATCCCTGTCCCTCCGCCAAATTTGAAAGGCCTGCTGATCAATGATCAGCAGGCCTTTTTTGTTTTTCGTTGTTGGTAGCCCGCGCTTCGCTGGATGAATATTGCCCAACCCGCACAGGGAAATGGTTTGTAAGTCTTTTTCATTATGGACAATAACTTTTATGTCTCAAAAGTTTACAAGTGAAACAGCTTGCACTTACTGTTGAGACTTCACAGACCTCTTGAGGCAATGGCTTTGATACCTGTGCATTCGCAACAAGCCCCTGATGCTGCCCATGGAAAGCGTCCGGTTGAAGTGGTTCAGCAATCGTGTGATTCAAGCGCGACCTGCCTTGAGCTTTGGCAGGATGGCCACAAGCTGGATGAACTCTATCTGGGCGATGAGATGTTTGAAGTCTTCATCAATCTTGAAGCCGCCTGGCGTCAGCAGGGTATCAGCGACAGTGCCGTGCATGCCTTTCGCCAGCTTGCCTGTGCGGGAAAAACTGCTCATTGATATCAATGATTGCCCGGTATCCATACTTTTGCGGTGCCGTATCGGTGCACTGGTTGCACAGTGATGTCACCTTGCCTAGGCTCATTTCAGGGTTATCCGATGAGACAGGGAGGTTTCCAATGGCCAACAGTGGACGCGGTTTTACCAAGGGCAACATGGATCGAGAAGGCGAGCAGAGCAACAATCCCCCCGCCGTTTTTGAGGCGGGTGATCGTCCCGGCCATGCCGGTGAGTTTCAGGAGTGTACGCCTCAGGGTGATCTACTGGACGAATCGACACGCATCCAGCTTGATCATGATGACGAGCCCCTGCCGCCGACCTCAGAGAAAAACAACAAGTGGCGCATGATGAATTAAGCCCACCTGTTGAATACAACAACGCCCGCTAGTCAGCGGGCGTTGTTGTATTCGGCCTTTACACTAGCCGTGCAACCTGAGACCGACCCGCGTGACATTGTTGCCTTCCACGTCCTGAACGATCCAGTGAATGCCATGCCAGTCGATATCGTCTCCGACGACCGGATACCCCCCCACACGACGCGCGATAAAAGCGCCCAGTGTTTCTTCACGCTCCCAGCGTGACAGGGTCAGGCCGTAGGCATCGGCCACATCCCCCATCAATGCCTCACCTGACAGCGCAAAGGCGCCAAAGAAGTCGCGCTCTCGCTTGAGCTCGGCATCGCCATTGAAAAGGTGATTGATGGCATTGAGGTCATGGGTTCTGGCGATAACACAGGCCACATCCCCCGCCTGCAGTCGCGTGCTGCCGGTAGGGTGAATCATGACATGCTCGCGAAAGATGGCGGCCACGACTGCGCCGGAAGGAAACCGCAGCATTTTCAGCGGTGTATTTTCGATGCGCTTGCTGTCGACCTTGTAGACAAACATTTCATAATCATCTTCAGGCAGGACACCCAGCAGGCGGCGCCGGGCCGGCGCTGTCTCTGCAGGCACTTCCACCCTGAGCCAGCGTGCCATGTGGCCAATTGTGGTGCCCTGAAGGATCAGGGAGATCAGCACCACGAAGAAAGCGACGTTGAAATACAGCGAAGCGTTCTCGACGCCGGCAATGACCGGCAAAATGGCCAGAACGATGGGAACCCCACCGCGCAGCCCTACCCATGAGATGAAAGCAAGCTCTCGCCAGCGAAAACCAAAAAAGGGTTTGAGACTCAGCAGCACCGACAGGGGGCGAGCCACAAAGATCAGTACTACGGCCACCATGACGCTGGACCAGGCGTAATCAACCATTTCGCTGGGCGTGACCAGCAGCCCCAGTGTCAGGAAAAGCCCGATCTGACTCAGCCATGCCAGCCCGTCATGAACGGGCAGAATGAACTCAAGATGCTTGCCGCGGATGTTGCCAATCATGACGCCGGCCAGATAGATGGCCAGAAAGCCGCTACCGCCCAGCATGTTGGTCAGGGCAAAAATGCTGAACCCCATGGCCGCGGCCAGCAGGGAATAAAGTCCAGGCGCCAGATCCAGCCAGCGCAGGAGCCTTCCCATGAGCCAGCCACTGGCAATACCTGCCACGGCGCCAATGCCGAACTGCTCGACAAACATCATTAGCGTGCTGCTGACGCTATCAATGGACCCTGCAAGGGTCTGTGACAGAATCAACGTCAGAAAGATCGCCATCGGGTCATTGGTGCCCGACTCAATCTCAAGCGTTGCGCCAACACGCTCGTTGAGACGAATGCCCTGCCCGCTGAGCATCGAAAAAACCGCTGCGGCATCCGTGGAACCAACGATGGCGCCGACCAGCAGGCCCTGTAAAAGGCTGAGGTCGAATACCCACATGGCAAACAGTCCGGTCAGCCCACTGGTCAGAAATACGCCCAGTGTGGCCAGCGACAGCGCTGGTCGCAGGCCTACCCTGAAGGTCTTCAGGCGCGTGCGAAGCCCGCCGTCCAGCAGGATCATGGCAAGTGCCAGCTGGCCAATCAGATAGGCCAGGTTGTAATCACTGAAATTGATCAGGCCCAGACCGTCAACGCCGGCCAGCATACCGATGCCAAGAAACAGAGGCAGCAGTGGCAAACCAATGCGTGCTGATACCCGGCTGGCCAGAATGCTCATGGCCACCAATAATCCGCCAAGCAGGAATATGCTATTAAAGTCGATCACAGTGTCTCGTTAATAACCTCTTGTAATAAGCAGTAGTGTGCCATGATCGCCGCCCATTATCATCTACGCGCCTGAATGGCCATGCTCGAACCTCCCATGCCAGCGGCGGCATTCAGTGATGGTCAAGCCAGCAGGCAGCATCGCGTACCTGTGACCAAGGGCACGGTCCGAAGCAGTTGAATTGCCACAAAATGGCACGACAGGTCAGCCGGTGCGCCCTGATATCGACGACATCGCCAAATGGCCAGTAGCGATCCAGAAAATGATGTTGCTGATCGGGATCGGTGATCAGAAGTTCAATCAGCGCCCAGTCAAATTCCTGTGGGGCCCATACCAGTGCCTCCCAATCGCTCCAGCACCAGTCTGTCGCACCTTCAATGAACTGATCATCGCGCAGGTCCGGCAGACACCATACGGCGCTGTCAGGTATGGGCACCTGCGACGGCAGATCCCGCAGCACCTCCAGCGGGGCATACTGATCAAGATAGCGGCTCGCCTTTTGTGGCCAGGCCGAGAGCGGCCATACCCCCGTAAGCGGGTGGCCCCAGCCCGAGACCGGTGCGGCATGCAAGCGCCCAATCTGCTCTCCCAGCCGTGACGTAAATGCCGTATCCATGGTGGCCGTACGTCCGGCACGCCAGGGCAAGCTCCATATCGGGGCGCCCTGGAGCGTTCCCAGCCAGGTCATGGGCAACGGCATCATGGGCAGACGCGCCGGCAGGTTACCGGCCAGACGCGTCAGATATTCGGCATGCGCCCAGCGATCGAATCCGAACAGTGCCCATAGCCCATGCCAGAAGGGGTCATTGATACTGGTGCGCGCCATGCGAATCATTTCCGGCGAGAGCGCGTCGCTTTTCCAGCGCCAGTTGGACGCATCCTCCCAGTCCAGCGGCTGGGCGATGAGCTGTCGTCCCAGAAAGAAGGAAAGCCGCTCGGTAAGTTCGCACGGTGGTGACATGCAGATGCAGTCCTTTTCGATGAAATGCACCCAAAACGGTGAGCACCCTTTTAGTATGCAAATAACGGCCTGATAAAAAAGCCCTTTATGCCGATAGCAGTAGTAATGATGCTTGCTGTCATGCACGAAAGCGTGGTGAGCGCTGGCGCAAGAGGTTAAAATCGCGGTGTTCGAACGGGGTGTATCGACACAGCATCGATGCTGAGAGTGGCCAGCCACAACCCGCAAGGCGCCCAGATGGCGCCCACTACCTGATCCGGTTCATGCCGGCGGAGGGATTTCGAATCACGCATGCCGTGCCCTTCGCCCTTTAAAAAGGGCTTTCATGTCATCACCAGATTTACTTTCCGGTTCTCAAGTGTCAGACGGGCTTTGGGTGCATCAGGCACGCCTGGCCTTTGGCGAGCGTGTCCTGTTCGACGATCTCTCTCTTTCCCTGCCGGCGAGCAGCTGGAGCTGTCTACTGGGTCGAAGCGGCTGTGGCAAGAGTTCGCTGCTGCGGATGATGGCAGGCCTGAGCGTTTCAAATGATGCGCACCTGACGTTGATTGATGCCTCACAACGCCCCCTTGAACAGCGCATCGCGTGGATGGGACAACAGGATCTGCTGCTGCCCTGGCGACGCGTGATTGATAACGTGCAGCTGGGTGCAGTCATGCGTGGTGAGCGCAGTGACCCCGACCGTGCCATGGCGCTGCTTGAGAAGACCGGGCTTGGCTGGGCGGCACGCTGCTACCCGCAGACCCTTTCTGGCGGCGAGCGTGCCCGGGTCGCGCTGGCGCGCACCCTCTATGAGCAGGCAGCGCTGGTACTGATGGATGAGCCCTTTGCCGCGCTGGATGCGATGACCCGTCTGGATATTCACGCCCAGGCCTGTGAGCTGCTATCAGACCGCATCGTGCTGATGGTGACCCATGATCCTCTGGAGGCACTGCGTCTGGGTGATCAACTGCTGGTCATGCGTGGCAGCCCCGCCCGGCTTGAACGCATTCTGCCGCCTGAAGGTGCCCCACCCCGCGATCCTGCCAGCGCTACCATGAGCCATCATCATGGCGTGCTTCTAAAGGCATTGACGGAGCAGGCAGCATGACACGATCCCTGCTCCTCTCCCTGCCCCTGCTGCGACTGATAGTGGCCATCACTGTACTGATCGGCCTCTGGCAACTGGTCGTATTGAGCGGCGCCCCGCGCTACATGCTGCCGGCGCCGCTGTCCGTCATGCACACGCTTGTCGCCCAGTCGGGCCTTTTATGGCAACACGCACTGGTTACCCTTGGAGAAATCGTGGCCGGTTTCCTGTGCGGCACGCTGCTGGGAATCGGGACGGCGCTCACGCTCTCACGCTGGGCCTTTCTGCGCTCTACCGTACTGCCAATGCTGCTATTGACCCAGGCCATTCCGGTATTTGCCATTGCACCGCTGCTGGTGCTCTGGTTCGGCTATGGCCCGGGCTCGAAAATCGTCATGGCGACCCTGATCATTTACTTTCCGGTCGCCTCGACCTGTTATGACGGCCTGCGCCAGACACGCCCCGGCTGGCTTGACCTGGCCGCTACCATGGGTGGCAGCGCCAATCGCCGGCTTTTCTATATACGTCTGCCCGCCGCCCTGCCCTCACTGGCTTCGGGCCTTCGCATGGCGGCCACTGCGGCGCCCATTGGTGCCATTATCGGTGAATGGGTTGGCTCCAGTGCCGGTCTTGGCTATCTCATGCTACAGGCCAATGGCCGCATGCAGACCGATCTCATGTTCGCTGCGCTGATCGTACTACTGCTGATCACCATCACCCTTTATTTTACCGTCGACCGTCTGTGCCGGCTGGCCATGCCCTGGCAGCCCGATAAAACCGGCAGGCAGGCGTTGATCAATGGAGACATTGCATGAAAAGGATATTTAACCAGTTCTGGCTGGCTGTGCTCATGGCTACCCTGTTGGCGGGCATGGTCAGGGCAGAGGATCGTGCGCGCGATGATGGCTCCACGCCCCTGTCGCCGCCTCCTGAAGCCTCACTTCGCCTGATGCTTGACTGGTACGTCAATCCCAGTCACGGCCCGATCATCATTGCCCAGCAAAAAGGGTATTTTCGCGATCTGGGACTCAAGGTCACCATCGATACACCGGCTGATCCCACTGCTCCGCCCAAGCTGGTGGCCGCCGGCCGGGAAGACCTGGCCTTGGGCTATCAGCCTCAGCTACACCTGCAGGTGGATGAGGGGTTACCCATTAAACGGGTAGGCACCCTGATTGGTACACCGTTGAATGTGTTGATGGTACGCGCCGACAGCGATATCCATTCGTTCAGTGATCTCAAGGGCAAACGGGTGGGCTATTCGGTCGGCGGCGTTGAGGAGGTTCTGCTGGCAGCCATGCTCAACCATTCAGGGCTTGATATGGATGATATCGAGCCCGTCAACGTCAACTTTGCGCTCACGCCGGCCCTGCTGAGCCGTCGGGTTGATGGGGTGACAGGCGCGTTTCGCAACTTTGAGCCGGCCCAGCTGGCGCAGGAAGGCGTTGAAGGCCGTGCCTTCTTTATCGAGGAGGAAGGTGTCCCCATTTATGATGAGCTGATCTTTCTGGCTGCAACCGACACGCTGGATGAAAAGCGCCCTCTCATTGCGCGCTTCATGAGGGCCGTCGAGCAGGCCACGATGTGGATCGTGAACCACCCCAATGAGAGCTGGACGCTTTTCAAGGCGTATGATCGCTCACTGGACAATGAGGTCAATCACAAGGCATGGGAAGCCAGTATTGCCCGCTTTGCACTTCGCCCGGCTGCGCTGGATACTGCGCGGTATCGGGATTTCGAGAACTTTCTGCTGGATCGCGGTGTGATTAAACAGCGCGCCCCGGTCGCGCGGCTGGCGGAAGACGTCAATGCCGTCGAGCGCTGACAACAGAATCGGATAAAACATTCTCTGAGGTTTGGGCAGATGGCGTGGTCAACGCAATGGCTATCCTGACAGGCGTTGCTCGCCACGGCACTGTTTACAAACCTTATTATAATAGTCAACTTTTATGTGTTACTTTTGTGCTCATTTCGGCGATCGATCAAGAGAGAGTCATGCCATCAACGTCCCACCACGAACATTTTGAGCGCGTGCGCCAGGATCACCAGCGTGAACTGGTGGAGGACTACGTCGAGGAAATAGCGCATCTGCACCGTCATCTAGGGGAAGCTCGCGCCAGTGATCTTGCCGAGCGCTTTGGCGTCAGCCCGGCCGCTGTGTCCAAGGTGGTGACACGTCTCAAGCGGGATGGGCTAGTTAATGCACGCCCCTACCGCGGCATCTTTTTGACGGATCAGGGTGAAGAGCTGGCCCACAAGGTGGCTGCACGCCACAGCGTTGTGCTTCAGGCACTGTTGGCGCTTGGTGTGCCCGAAAGCATTGCACGCGCTGATTCCGAAGGCATAGAACATCACTGTAGCGATGAAACCGTGGCCGCCATGCATCGTTTCCTGGCAGACAACCCGCATCTGGTGCCTGACGCCATCTCCCGCATGACCAGCCGTTAAGCCTCCTCTTCCCCGTCCTGATGTTGTTGTAATACCGGTGATTCATGGCGGCGCTCATCTGCTGCCATGAACGCTTTTCCGCAGCCATGTTTCTTGTTCTTGTGTTTCAACAGGGCGCCGCAGGCGTCGGGAGACTCCGGTCATGTCGTCTTATCCAAATGCCCCCACTCACCCGCCGCTGGCAGATACGCCGCTGATCTTTATTGATCTTGAAACGACCGGCACTCGCGCCACGCGCGATCGCATTACCGAAATTGCTGCCCTTCGCGTACTGGATGGCCAGGTCATTGATCGCTTTGTGACGCTGGTAAACCCGGGAATCGATATTCCCGAACGCATTGCCACGCTGACCGGTATCGACAATGCGCTGGTCGCCGGTGCCCCCGGCTTTGAGGATATCGCCGAATCACTGGAGCAGTGGCTGGGCGATGACTGGTTGATCGCTCATAACGCCCGCTTTGATTACAGCTTTTTGCGCAACGAGTTTCGCCGGCTGGGACGGGAATTTCGCCGTCGCGTGGTTTGCACGCTCAAGCTGTCGCGCGCGCTGGATAAAAGCTCTCATCATCACGGCCTTGATGCCCTTCTGGAACGTTATCAGCTTGAACCTCATCCCCCGCGCCACCGGGCACTGGGGGATGCCATGACGCTTTTTTCCGTCTGGCAATACTGGTCCGGCCAATATGCCGTTGAGCAGATCGAAACCCTGGTGCTTGATCAGGAGCGTCGGCGCAGCCTTCCTGCCCAGCTTGATCCTGGATTGCTCGATGAGCTGCCCTCGCGCCCCGGGGTCTATCTGTTTTATGGACACAATCGGCTGCCGCTGTATGTCGGCAAGAGCGTCAATCTGCGCTCACGAGTGTTGAGTCATTTCAACAGCGATCACCGCAACGATCGGGAAATGAAGATATGTCAGCAGACCCGTCATCTGGAATGGCATGAGACCGCGGGCGATCTGGGTGCGCAGCTGCTTGAAGCTCGTCTGATCAAGCAGCTCTCCCCCATTTATAATCGTCGCCTACGTCGTAGTGCCGGGCTGCATACCTGGTACTGGCCGGAGGATGACCATGCGCCGCAGCTGGCCGGGCAGAAAACACTGCATGAAAATGTCGATGGCGCTCGCTATGGCATGTTTCGCTCACGTCGGGAAGCCACTCAGGCGCTGAGCAGCATCGTCGAAGAGCAGCGTTTGTGTCCGCGCGTACTGGGACTTGAGCGCGGCAAGGGGCGCTGCTTTGCCTATCAGATCGGACGCTGCGCCGGGGCCTGCTGCGGTCAGGAAAGTCTGGCAGCACATACGCAACGGGCCCGGGAGGCGCTGGAGCGCCTGCGCATTCGGCACTGGCCCTGGGCGGGCCGGGTGGCCTTCAGGGAAGCGGCCAGTGATCAGGATGTGGTCTATCACCTGGTGGATCACTGGTGTTATCTCGGCAGCGTCGAGCAGCTGGAGCAGGCGCCGACAGCCACCGATATCGTGTTCGATGCCGATACCTACAGGATCCTGACACGCTTTTTGCGCCATGAGCATGAAGGCATCAGCGTCATCCCGCTGGAGAATTGATATTAATCCATCAGCGGGATAACGGTGCAGGTAACGCCTGCGTTACCGTGATGTTTCGAGAAAGTCATCAACGGCCCGTATAAAGGCCTCGGGCTGCTCGGCGTGAAGCCAGTGCCCCGCGCCCTCAATGGTATGGACCTGCGCCTGTGGCATGATATCGCTTATGAGAGGCAGAGCATCATCTGTGATGTAGTCGGAGTGCTCGCCTTTCAGTACCAGCGTTGGCCCCTCGTAGGCTGTCTCTCCTCCCGGCGGCGCCACGATGTTGCTATATCCTTCCTCGATGAAGTCGAGTCCGACGCGCCAACCCAGAATGCCCTGATCATCGCGTATCAGATTGGTGGCCAGAAACTGCCTGGTAATTCGACTGTCGATGACCTGGGCCATGACCTCATCGGCTTCCTTGCGTGACTCGGGTAGTTCATCTTCGACCAGTCGATGGGCACGAAAGATATCGTCATGGCCATGATCGTAGGCAATGGGGGCGATGTCAGCCACGATCAGGCGTACCACCCGCTCGGGATGCCGCCGAGCCAGTGTCATGGCGACCTTGCCGCCCATGGAATGTCCCAGAAGATCACACTGCTGGATATTCAGGTGGTCCATGACCCCGAGTACATCTGCCGCCATGTCCTCGTAGTGCATGCCGGCAACATGTGCCGAGCGCCCGTGATTGCGAAGATCCACGGTAACGACACGACGTGTTTGGCGCCAGTGTTTCGCGTGAGAGCGCCAGTTGTCAGCGCTGCCAAAAAGACCATGTAAAACAATGAGCGGCGGAGCATCTGTCTGTTCCGGTATGCCTGAATCCGCGTAGTGAAGCTCAATACTCATGATGTCTCCGTAACCCTGTCCATATCGACGCCATGATGCTGTGATAATCCTCGTACATGCATCACTGGTATTTGCTGTCATCGACACCCTGTACTTCTACTCCGGAAAGCCGAAGCAGACATCGCTGCAGCCAGATCAACAACATGGCGTAAAGAGGAAGAAAAAGCAGCAGGCTGATGGTGAGTTTCACACCATAGTCGACCAGCGCTATTTCAATCCAGTGCTCGGCCATGAAGGGATCGGGGCTGTGCCAGAACGCCACGAAAAAAAAGATAAAGGTATCCAGCAAATTGCCGAAAATGGTCGAGCCCACCGGGGCCAGCCACCACGGACGCCGTCGGCGCAGCCGATCAAACACTGCGATATCCAGCGCCTGGCCCAGGGCATAGGCCATGAAACTTGCCAGCGCGATACGCCCGACAAACAGGTTGAACGAGCCCAGCGATTCCAGCCCGCGCCACTGCCCCTGCTGGAACAGCACGGATACCAGGTAGGAGACGATCAGGGCCGGCAGCATGACCCGGGTGATCAGACGTCGTGCGGCGTGTCGACCCATGAGACGAACGGTCAGGTCAGTCGCCAGAAAGAGAAAGGGAAAGCTGAAGGCGCCCCAGGTGGTATGAAATCCAAGGAGCGTAACAGGAAGTTGCACCAGATAATTACTGGCAGCAATGACAGAAATATGAAAGCCACACAGTACTGCGAGCGCAATACGCATTCTGGCATAGTTAAATATGAGCATTATTGGGTTTTTTAATCGATTTATGTGAACCAGAAAGGTATAAAATCATCTAACCGTGAGCGCTAATCCAGAGGCTGTTTGATGAGTGAGTTCATCTTGCCATGGCACACGGTACTGCGGTGTCCAAACGCTGATGGTTGCCAAAACAACATTTGGACAGCAGCGCTTCGACACGCAGAGCGTTTTTTTTCATAAGGAGTTATAAATGAGTGTATGTGCCACTGCACCGATCGCGACAGCGGGGTGCGAAATGGTCATTCTCGATTCTGCACCATTGCTCAAGGCCATGGCCAACGAAAATCGGCTGCGCATTCTCTGTCTTCTCAGGGAAGGCGAAATGTCCGTATCAGAGCTGAACAGCAAACTTGACCTGAGCCAGTCGGCGTTATCACAGCATCTGGCTGTGCTGCGTCGCGAGGAGCTGGTCAATACGCGTCGCGCGTCCCAGACGATTTATTACTCCCTGCGTGGCAAACACGCTGAGGCAGTGATCGATACGCTGGCAGGACTTGATCGATCGTCCTGATCCGATCGCGTAGTGTTAAAGGACGGCCTGCTCCCTGACGGGGGCAGGCCGTCTTTTTTTTCAGTGGTCTGGTAATGACTACTGCTTTTCCCAGCGCAGTCGCACCATGCGATCGATGGCGCTATCGACCCCACGTTCAATGGCACTCTCGGCGCCCTTGCCAAAACGCTCCAGCATCGAGCGCTGTGGCTTGAGGCCGACTTCCAGGATCTGCCACTGATCACTGCGTGCCTGCAGCCAAGCTTCGCTGGTATTGACCTCGTCAATCAATGCCAGATTGATAGCCTGCTGGCCGTACCAGATGTCCCCCTCACTGACCTGCTCGATATCAAGGGCGGGGCGGCGCATGGCAATCCATGACTTGAAAAGGTCATGGGTCTTTTCAAGATCGTCGAGAAACTTCTGGCGCCCTTCCTCGGTATTTTCGCCCAGCATGGTGAGCGTTCGCTTGTGGCGTCCGGCAGTCAGGACTTCAACATCCACATCGTTTTTCTTGAGCAGACGATGCAGATTGGGCACCTGGGCGACCACACCAATCGAGCCGATAACGGCAAAGGGCGCGGCGATTAGATGATCTGCGCAGCAGGCCATCATGTAACCGCCGCTGGCGGCGACCTTATCCACGCTGACCGTTAGCTTCAAACCTGCCTCGCGCAGGCGATCAAGCTGGGCGCTGGCCAGACCATAGGCATGGACCAGGCCGCCGCCTGACTGCAGGCGCACCAGTACCTCATCACCGGATTTGGCCGCCATGAGCACGCTGGTGATTTCTTCCGTGAAGGCAGGCACACGGGATGCTCGAAGATCACCGTCAAAATCCAGCACCCACAGGGTCTTTTGTCTTTCGCCAGCCTGCTTCTGCTTTCTGGCGCTCTTGTGTTCGGCCTTGCGTGCCTTCAGGCGGGCCTTGATATTGTGTTCGCGCTCGCCCTCCTTGAGGGTGGCATCCTCAAGTGTTTCGCGATGGCGCCGAAAATATTCTCCGCGATTGCGCACATGAAGCCTGGCACTGCGCTCCTGGCGCTGGCCACGCGCCCGAACCATGAGTATCAGGACCACGGCAATGGCCACGACTACCGTGACACTTTGTGCCAGAAACAGCGCGTAGCTGGATAACCATTCGCCCACGTTTTCAACCTCCCGGGTATAACGGATAGAATGCGCGCCATCATCGCACATGACGCCTCAATGTGCTGAGGACCGCGCATTGCGTGCCATGACATGGCTATCATGTATTTTTTACTCATTAACCGGATATAAAGATGGTCGATACCGCGCCGCTTATTGCAAAACTCCACGAACGCTTCGATGCAGAAGCCGCAGCGGGTGTCCACGAGACCCTGCAGCTCGAGCTGGATGATGGACCCCGTTATTTTGTCGTGATCGATGATGGCACGCTGGATATCCAGGAAGGCAACCATGATGCCCCTTCCGTCACCCTGATGACCGATACACGAACCTTTGAGCGGCTGATCAACAAGGAGCTCAGTGGCATGCAGGCCGTCATGTCCGGGAAGGTACGCGCCCGCGGCGATATCATGCTGGCATCGCGCCTGACGCGTCTTTTTCGTCGCCGTGACGACGCCTGATCATTCAAAAGCCAGGGATTTAGCCGACCTGCATCGTCACCCCCTGAGTCATTACTCTCGGGTGGCGCTGCCGCGCAGGAAGTTTTCGATCAACGCACTCGAGATTGAATAGGACGGCGGCAGACCCGGTAAACGATCAGCGGTAAACCAGTCGGCAGCCTCGATCTCGATACCATCAATATGAATATCGCGGCTGGCCGCCTCGGCATAAAATCCCATCATGAAGGAGTGTGGCATGGGCCATGACTGGCTCTTGAAGTAGCTGACACGCCCGACCTGTACACCCACTTCCTCGAAGACCTCACGACGGACGGCCTCTTCTGCCGATTCTCCCGGCTCGATAAAACCGGCCAGCGTACTAAAGCGCCCGGTAGGAAAGCGTGGGCTTCGTGCCAGCAATAACTGATCGCGCCAGGTCACCAGCGTAATGATGCAGGGCGAGATTCTGGGATAGCTTCGAAAGCTGCAGGCAGGACAGGCCATCATGAACTCGCCGGAGCGCCGGCGCATGCGCTTGCCACAGCGACCACAAAAGCGATGGTCCTGTGACCAGCGAACGATCTGGAGTGCCGTGGAAACCAGGCCAAAGGACTGTTCGGGCAATGCACCCAGCCAGTGGCGCGCCGGCAACCACTGCTCCTCTCCCTGTTCCGATAATACGGCAACCGGCACATCGTTCCAGTAGCCGATGGCAATGGCGCCATCAGGCCAGCGGCCGCGGGGTTGCAGGATGCCGCCCTGTCCGTTGTCGGCGATGCCATGCTCGCCAATACGAATCAGATAGCCTTCATGGCAGTTGGCAAGCGTGCGAATATCACGTGTCAGCACGTCAACTCCCCAGTGAGTCCCAGAGACAGGCACCCTTTTCCCGCAGTTTGGCCAGCTTTTGCTGGTGTGCCTGTGCTTCCTCGTCATTGGCCGTAATCACGCGCAGCGGTGCACGTTCGGATGCCAGCCGGCGAATGGAAAAGCCGGTATGGCTGCTATTGTTGCTGCCACTATCGCTATCACGCTCGGCACCCAGGATCAGCGCGGTTTGTCCCCCGGTCATGGCCAGGTAGACATCGGCCAGTATTTCAGCATCCAGCAGGGCGCCGTGAAGCTCACGATGGCCGTTGTCGATATCGTAGCGCTTGCACAGGGCGTCAAGATTGTTGCGCTGCCCCGGATGGCGGTCACGCGCCATCTTCAGCGTATCAAGGATGCTGCATTGTGATGACAGCGGGCCCAGTGCGTCGTTGCCGCGCGCCCGATTGACCATGGCAAACTCATGATCGATAAAGCCCACGTCAAAGGGTGCGTTATGAATGACCAGCTCGGCGCCCTTGACGAAATCCCAGAACTCATGGGCAATATCGGCAAATACCGGTTCGTTGGCCACACGCGCATCCGTGATGCCATGGACCTCAATGGCTTCCGGGTCGATGGCACGCTCGGGGTTGATGTACTGATGATAGTGGCGACCGGTCAGGCGACGATTGATGACCTCGACCCCGCCGATTTCGATCAGGCGATGCCCGTCCCTGACTTCGATACCCGTGGTTTCCGTATCGAGAATAATCTGTCTCATGACGTTTTCTCACTGGTCCTGAGTTCATCCATGGCGTCATTGGCCAGTTGATCAGCCAATTCATTGCCTTCATGGCCGGCATGGCCCTTGAGCCAGTGCCATTCAATATCGTGTCGACGGGATTCTTCCAGCAGCATTTTCCAGAGCTCGGCATTCTTGACCGGGGCTTTTGAGGCTGTCTTCCAGTCCTTTTTGACCCAGTTGTGGATCCACTGGGTAATGCCCTGACGGACGTACTGGGAATCGGTCCAGAGTTCAATCCGACACGGACGTGTCAGTGCCCGCAATGCGGAGATGGCAGCCATCAACTCCATGCGGTTGTTGGTGGTGTGCGCCTCGCTGCCCTTCAGGCGCTTTTCGTGAGAGCCACTGCGCAGTACTGCGCCCCATCCGCCCGGCCCGGGGTTGCCCCGGCACCCGCCGTCGGTATGAATAATGACATGGGGACGTACTTCATCGCTCACTGCGCGCCTCGTGGTATCCGGTATCAGAACACCATTATGCCATGACACCGGGGGAAGCTGTGCGGTGGCGTTGTCTGTTGCCTGAGTGATTGTCCGGATCATGGCACCCTGGTTGAGGCATCATGTCCTGTCGCGCATCGCGCGGGGGATCAGGTGGAAGCTCATGAGCTACCGAGGCCAGTGCCGAAGCGTGGCGTCCAAGTACGGCAGCAGGGTCAAAGCGCTTTTTCAACGGAATCATGCGACACATTTGACGTTTTGCACTGATGACCCACGCTCGCCCTAGGGGAAGGTTGTAGCGCCGCCCCCATTCCTCTGTCAGCAGCCAGTCCGGCGTATTGTTGAAGGGCACAAAGCCGCAATAATCGATACGCTCAATCTTGAAATCAACAAACCCCAGCCAGTCGCGCAGCCGCTTGGGCGTCAGCCAGTGACTGCGCTGATAAAAGCGTTCATGACACCTTTTAAGTCGTGCCGGGCCTGCAATGCCCAGCGGATGCCAGCCCACCAGTATCAGGCGGCCGCTGTCGCTGGTCACGCGTGCGGCCTCACGCAGCAGATGCGTGGGCTGGGGAACGATTTCCAGCATATGATGAACAAGCACCAGCTCCAGGGCTTCATCAGCCAGCGGCAGGGCTTCGGGTCGGCAGATCAGGGTCGATGAATGTTCGGCCAGATCGCGCTGTGGCGCCCAGCCGATGCGATGACGAATGCTGTCATGGGCCAGAAGCGGCGGTGCAACCCCAAGCTCAAGGGCATGCTGTACACCGGATCTGGCCAGCAATGGATGCAGGCACTGCTTTTCTGCCTCCCACTGCCGTTGGCCATGGGCTGTCTGCCAGTAACGCTGTCCGGCAAGGAACTGTTCACTCAACGTTGCCTGATCTGCGTGGTGATTTGACATGCAGGGCCCCTGATCGCATGGTTATCGCGTTTAATGGCCACCCCGGTTCCTGAGGCTGGCGGTTACCCGAAACATTCATTACATCGGGCGCATTACGTCTTTTTTTCAACACATTTTCATCGAGGATTGTCATGTTGACCGTCAAACCATTGCCAGCGTTCCAGGACAATTACATCTGGGTGATGCAACAGGACAACACAGGCAATGTTGTCGTGGTCGATCCGGGTGAGGCACAGCCGGTCATCGATTATCTGGAGCGCACCGGGGCAGGCCTTGAAGCCATATTGATTACCCATCATCACCAGGACCATACCGGTGGGCTTGCCGAGCTTAAAAAGCGCTACGCTCCGCATGTCATCGGCCCTGATAACCCTGCCATCGCAGGTATCGATGAGGCTGTCGGGGAAGGCGATCGTTTCCGACTGATGGGACGTCACTTCGATGTCATGGCCACGCCCGGTCATACGCTGGATCATATCTCCTTTCTTTCTACCGGCACGCCCTCTCTGCTCTTTTGCGCCGATACCCTGTTCTGCGGCGGCTGTGGCCGTCTGTTTGAAGGCACGCCCGAGCAGATGCATCAGGCCCTGACGCGCTTTGCAGAGCTTGATGATGACACGCTGGTCTTTGGTGCACATGAATATACCCTTTCCAACCTGAAATTTGCCCAGGCGGCCGAGCCGGATAACAGCACTCGTGATGCACTGCTGGAAGAGTGTCAGAAGGCACGCGAGCTTGATCGCCCCACTCTGCCCAGTACCATCGGGCGTGAGCGGGCCATCAACCCCTTCATGCGCGTGGATCTTGAGAGCGTGCAGGACAGTGCGGCAGCACAGGGAGACGCACATGATGCCTTGTCCACCTTTACTACCCTGCGTGCCTGGAAGGATCGGTTTTAAGAACCGGCGTCTGATATGGCGCGCATGAGCCGGTGGCGAGGTGTGTTGTGGGCAAGCAGCTTCCTGATGGGGCTGTCTGCTCACGGCCTGCAGGCGGCCCCGGTCAGTGAGGTACCCACCGTGCACGGCATCTCGCTTTACGATACGCCGGCGCTTCCTGACAACTTCGATCACTTCTCATGGGTCAATGCACAGGCACCAAAAGGTGGCGATATGGTGCGTGCCGCCCAGGGCAACTTTGATTCACTCAATCCCTTTATCGTGCGTGGCAATCCGGCCAGCGGGCTCACCGCCATGGGCGGTTTGCCCTTTGATACGCTGATGGTCGAAAGTCCCGATGAGCCCTTCACCCTGTATGGACTGCTGGCGGCAGGTATTCGGCTGGACCCGGACCGGCGCTGGATGGAAATCGATCTGGATTCCCGGGCGCAGTTTCACGATGGCAGCCCGGTGACGGCAGAAGATGTCGTGACCACCTTCGAGACCCTGAAAACGCAGGGCTCTCCCATGTATCGGGCCTACTATGCTGACGTTATCGGCGTGGAGGTGCTCTCGCCCTTTACGGTGCGTTTCGAGTTCAGCGAACACAACTCGCGCGAATTGCCGCTGATTGTGGGGCAGCTGCCGGTGCTGTCGGCGGCAGACATTGAGAGCCGTGATATTACCCGCCCCACGCTTGAGCCCCTGATGGGCTCCGGACCCTATCGCATTGTCTCCGTTCAGCCCGGTCAGCGTATTGTCTATCAGCGCGATGACCACTACTGGGGCAAGGATCTTCCGGTCAACCGCGGGCGTTACAACATCGATCGCCTGATATTTGACTACTACCGTGACCCGAGCGTCGCCATGACGGCCTTTCGCGCGGGACGTGTTGATCTGCGTATCGAGAACATCGCACGCAACTGGGTCACCGGTTATGACTTTCCCGCTGCTCGTCAGGGGCTGATCAACCGCGTTGAACTCGAGGATCACAACCCGGCCCCCATGCAGGGATTTGTGATGAATCAGCGTCGTGACATCTTCAAGGACCGCCGCGTTCGTGAGGCGCTGGGGTTGGCGTTCGATTTCGAGTGGCTCAACCGCAACCTCTTTTATGGTCTTTACGCACGCACACAGGGGTTTTTTGATCACTCTTCCATGGAAGCCCGGGGATTGCCGAGTGCCGGTGAACAGGCGCTTCTTGCGCCATGGCGTGATCAACTACCTGAAGATGTGTTCAATTCACCACTGCCCGTTGATGCGCCGCAGGCGCTGCGCCCCAGACTCAAAAGGGCATTGGATCTTTTATATGAGGCCGGTTATGAAGTACGCGATAACCGGATGGTCCATCGGGACACGGGGCAGCCGCTGCGTTTTGAGCTGCTGCTGCGCGATGCAAGCCTGGAGCGCATGGCGTTGCCCCTGGTGCGTAACCTCGCGCGCCTGGGTGTAGAGGTCAATCTTCGTACCGTGGACTCGAGTCAGTATCTGGTGCGTCTGCGTCAGTTCGATTTCGACATGACCACCACCGTTATTGCCCAGAGCAGCAATCCCGGTAACGAGCAGCGTGAGTACTGGGGCAGTGAGTATGCCCATCAGCCACAGAGTCGCAATCTCATGGGCCTTGAAAGCCCGGTCGTCGATGATCTGGTGGATCACATCATTCGTGCCGATTCCCGTGAGGCGCTGGATTCAGCTGCCGCAGCACTGGATCGGGTCCTGCGCTGGGGCTTTTACGTGATTCCCCAGTATCACACCCCGGTCACGCGACTGGCCTACTGGAAAAAACTGGCCATGCCCGATCAAAGCCCCGAATATGGTCTGGATCTCGACAGCTGGTGGGTCGACACGCAGGGCGCGCGTCAGATCGACGTGCAGCAGGAGTAGCACCCATGGCCCGCTATATCGTGATGCGCGTACTGTTGATGGTGCCGACCCTGCTGGCGGTGCTGCTGCTGAATTTCATTATCGTGCAAGCCGCACCCGGTGGCCCGGTCGAGCAGATGCTGTCGCGTATCGAAGGAATGAGTTCGAATGCTGCCCTTGGTGGCGGCAGCGATGGGGTCGTTTCCAGCGGTGACGCCCTGCGCGGCACACGCGGTATTGATCCTGTCTTCATCGAGGAGCTCAATGCGCAGTTCGGGTTCGACAAGCCCCTGTGGCAGCGTTTTGCCATCATGGTGGGTAGCTACGCACGTCTGGATTTAGGCGAGAGTTTCTTTCGTGGCCAGCCGGTCACAGAGCTGATTGTTGATCGATTACCGGTCTCCATCTCGCTGGGGCTCTGGAGCACGCTGCTGGTCTATCTCATTTCCGTGCCGCTGGGCATTCTCAAGGCGGTGCGCCAGGGCAGCCGGTTCGATCTTTGGAGCTCGGCGCTGGTAATCGTGGGCTACGCCATCCCCGGTTTTTTGTTCGCGTTGCTTTTGATCGTGGTCTTTGCCGGCGGCAGTTATCTCCAGTGGTTTCCATTGCGTGGGCTGACATCACCTGATTTTGACCAGCTTTCCTGGTGGGGAAAGATTGTTGATTACTTCTGGCATATCACCCTGCCGGTTGCGGCACTGACCATCGGCAGCTTTGCCACCCTCACCTTTCTGGCCCGTAACAGCTTCCTTGAAGAGATTCACAAACAATATGTGATAACCGCGCGCGCCAAGGGCGCCTCCGAGCGGCGCCGGCTCTATGGTCATGTGTTTCGCAACGCGATGTTGATCGTGATCGCAGGGCTGCCTTCAGCGCTGGTGGGTATCTTCTTTACCGGGGCGCTTTTGATCGAGGTTCTCTTCTCGCTCGATGGCCTTGGTATGCTCGGCTATGAAGCCGTATTACAGCGTGACTACCCGGTTATCTTTGGCACGCTGTTTCTCTTTACGCTGATCGGGCTGGTGCTGAAACTGATCTCTGATCTCACCTACGTGGCCATTGATCCGCGCATCGATTTTGAACGACGGGAGAGCTAGCGCTTGGTCAACAATGCCTCTTTTTCAGCCAGAGCCCGGCTCTCTCCCCTCATGCGTCGTCGGCTGGCCGCCTTTCGCGATAACCGCCGCGCCATGATCGCCAGCTATCTTTTCCTGGCGTTGCTGATAATCACGCTGCCTGCCGAGCTGATCGCCAACGACACGCCGCTGGTCGTACGCTTTGACGGGCAGTGGTACTGGCCGCTTCTGGTGGACTATCCCGAAACCGTCTTTGGCGGTTTTTTGCCTACTACGGCGCTCTACAGTGATCCGGCCGTACTGGCGTTGATTCGTGATCATGGGTGGTTGATTCAGCCGCCCATCCCCTTCTCCTGGCAGAGCATCGACATGACGCTCAATACCCCCGCACCGGCACCGCCGAGCCTGAGCCACTGGCTGGGTACCGATGATCAGGGGCGTGACGTGCTGGCCCGGGTGATCTACGGCTTTCGACTGTCGGTGTTGTTTGCAGGACTCGTGACGCTGGGGTCGGTGCTTATCGGGGTCATTGTGGGCGCGGTGCAGGGCTATGTCGGCGGCCGGGTGGATCTGGTCGGCCAGCGCGTCATCGAGCTGTGGTCCGGCCTGCCGATGCTGTTTATTCTGATTATTCTTTCAAGCCTCGTGGTGCCCAGCGTCTGGTGGCTGGCACTGATCATGATCGCCTTTTCATGGCTGGGGCTGGTCGATATCGTGCGGGCCGAGTTCCTGCGCGCCCGCAACCTTGATTATGTGCGTGCCGCCCGTGCCATGGGGTTGCCGGCACGGCTGATCATGGGGCGTCATGTCCTGCCCAACGCCATGGTCTCTACCCTCACCTTTTTGCCCTTTATCTTTACCGGTGCCATTACCACGTTGACCGCGCTGGACTTTCTGGGCTTTGGCCTGCCGCCGGGCTCGCCGTCGCTGGGTGAGCTGGTCGCGCAGGGCAAGAACAATCTTCAGGCGCCCTGGCTTGGTATTACGGCCTTCATGACACTGGCGGTTTTACTCTCGCTGCTGGTCTTTATCGGTGAAGGTCTGCGTGACGCCTTTGATCCGCGCCATGCCGTGCGACCCGTGGTCGGGAGTGCAGCATGACGGGGACAGTCGACAAGATCGTTTTTTCGCTGGAAAAGCTGCGTGTCTTTGCAGAAAACACGCCCCTGGTACATGGCGTCAGTCTCAGCATTGCTGCCGGCGAGACGCTGGCACTGGTAGGAGAATCGGGCTCCGGCAAGACCATGACGGCGATGGCCGCGCTGAATCTTGTGCCGCCAAACATCCGCGTGGATGGCAGACGGTCGCTGGGGGATACCCGGCTTGAGGGGTTGTCCCGCCGTGACTGGGAATCGCTTCATGGGGATCGCGTCGGCGTGGTGTTTCAGGAACCGATGAGTGCGCTCAACCCGCTGCATCGGATCGGGCGCCAGATCGGCGAAGCCATCACCCTGCATCAGCCGCTTCGCGGCAATGCCCTGCGCGAGCGGGTACTTGATCTGATGAAGCAGGTTCGCCTGCCTCGCGCCGAACAACTGATCAATGCCTGGCCCCATGAGCTTTCCGGCGGGCAGCGCCAGCGTGTGGTCATCGCCATGGCGATTGCCAATCGTCCCGAACTTCTGATCGCCGACGAGCCCACGACCGCCCTTGATGTGACCGTGGCACGCGAGATTCTGCTGCTGCTTCGTGAGCTGGCAGATTCGATGGGCATGGCGATGCTTTTGATCACGCATGATCTCAACCTGGTCCGGCGCTGGGCTGACCGGATATGCGTGCTGCACCGAGGGCGCGTGCAGGAAACCGGGATTACCCGGGAAGTGCTGTTACATCCGACCAGTGTCTACACCCAGTCCCTGATCGAGGCCGAACCGGAAGGCCAGCCGGTTCCCGTACTCGAGCAGGCACCCGAGGTATTGTCAGCCAATGACCTTTCGGTGGTCTTTCAAGGGCCCAGGCCACTGTTGAAACCGCGTCCCGACGCTTTCGTTGCCTTGCAGCCCGTTTCCCTGACCCTGCGACAGGGCGAAACACTTGGGATCGTCGGGGAGTCCGGTTCTGGCAAGAGTACGCTGGCCCAGGCCCTGCTGCGTCTGGTGCGATCAAGCGGTGAAATATGGCTGGGTGATACCCGTATTGACCAATTGGGCAATCGCGCACTGCGCCTTGAGCGCCGGCACATGCAGATCGTGTTTCAGGACCCCTTCGGTGCCCTCTCGCCACGCATGACCATCGAGGATATCGTCAGCGAAGGATTGTGCTTTCATTTTCCCGAGCTTGATCGCCGTGCGCTGCGCGACCGGGTGGTTGAAACGCTGTCATCGGTCGGGCTGGCAACGGATGCACTGGCGCGCTATCCGCATGAATTTTCCGGCGGTCAGCGTGCGCGTATCGCGTTGGCCCGAGCGTTGATCCTGCATCCTCGCATTCTGGTGCTTGATGAGCCGACATCATCGCTCGATCGCACTGTCCAAAAGCAGTTGATCGAACTCTTGCGTACGCTTCAGCGCGAGCGGCAGCTCAGCTATCTTTTCATCAGTCATGATCTGGCGGTGATCCGGGCAATGGCCCATCGTGTCATGGTGCTCAAGGAGGGTGAGATGGTTGAACATGGTCCGACCCCGGAAGTGATCAAGCGGCCACGTCATGCCTATACGCGTCAGCTGATAGCGGCGGCGTTTCATCGATCGGATTGACAGGGCCTTAATGCGCAGCGGCTTGCCTGTTACCCGTATCTCAGAGTGAAAAATCTCATGGCGATAAAAAAGCCCCGAGCCATAATGCCCGGGGCTTTTTTATCGTGCACATACTGCTATACATGCAGCGTAAAGCGGTCGGCATCGTGATGGGTAGGGAATTTTTCGCGGAAATCCTCAAGGCCCTGTTTGCCGATCACACCGGTACGCACAAAGGCACGATTGGGCGATTCATCAATCAGCGCGTCGCCTCGGTAGTCGATCAGCATCGAGTCGCCGCTATAACTCAGACCGTTCGCATCATCGCCCACCCGGTTGACGCCGATGACGTAACTCAGGTTTTCGATCGCCCGTGCCTGTAAAAGCGTACGCCACTGCATGCGTCTTGCGGAGGGCCAGTTGGCGACACAGAGCAGAATATCGTATTCAAGATCAGTGTTGCGCAGCCACACGGGGAAGCGCAGGTCATAGCAGACCGTCAGCAGGATTTTAAAGCCGTTGAGTTCGACAATGGTGCGCTCATTGCCCATGGCGTAATGTTCGTGCTCATCTGCCATGCGAAAGAGATGACGCTTGTCATAGGTGACCATGCTGCCGTCCGGGCGGGCCCAGACCAGACGATTGAAATAATTGCCCTCTTCAGCAATCGCAACACTGCCTGTCACCACGGCATTATGTGACTGTGCGGCCTTTTGCATCCAGGCAATGGCCTTGCTCTGCGCCATGGGCTCGGCCATGCGCTCCGGCGCCATGCTGAATCCGGTTGAAAACATTTCCGGCAAAACGATCAGATCACTGGTAGTGACGTCCTGAAGCCACTCATCAAGCAACTGGCAGTTGGTATCGATAGCTTCCCAGCGCAGATCGGCCTGCACCAGTGTGGTTCTCAGTTCACTCATGATAATGATCCGGTTCCAGTGTTTATAAGCGTTTTAAAAAAAGCTGAGCACGTTTTTCGTCGATACACCTTTAGTGGAAAGAGATGGCATTATCACATTCCTGTCATCTTGATCAGCCATGGTTGTCGTGCCGGGAAAGAGAAAAACATCGTGCAGGGAGGCACATGGACAGGCAGTCCGGTGGCAACAGGAGGTTGAACGGGCTCACACGACTTCCCGTACCCATGATACGTGTAAAGCCTGACGGCCAGCTGACTTGCTGGCCGGTTTTTTTCAGGGGAAGGCCATGGACTGGCCTTCCCCTTTTCTATCAGCGCCCCTGTTCAAGGAACTTGATCAGCAGCTCGTTAAGTTCTTGCGCATGGGTAAAGTTAAGGCCATGTGGGCCATCCTTTACAATCTCGAGACGGGCGTTTTTGATCATGTCTGCCGAGCGTTGACCGCTGGCAGCCAGTGGTACGATCTGGTCGTCATCACCATGAATGACCAGCGTGGGCACATCGAATTTTTCCAGATCCTGACGGAAGTCGGTAAACCCGAAGGCCTTGATGCACTCCTGGGTGGCACGCGGAGAGGCAAAACTGGCGATGCTCTGGTTATAGGTCAAAAGCTCATCAGATAGCGTGGGCGCCTGTCCTTCATGATTGACAAACAGCTTGCCAAAGCTTCCCAGAAACCCTGGACGGTCCTTTTTCACATTGGCCAGCATGTCATCAAAAATGGACTGATCCACACCTTCCGGATTGTCATCGGTCTTGAGCATGTAAGGGGTGACGGCCCCGACCAGCACCGCGCCACGTACACGCTTGCTGCCATGCCGGCCCAGATAACGGGCAACTTCCCCACCGCCCATTGAGAAGCCTACCAGTGTGGCATCATTGATATCGAGATGTTCCAGAAGCCCGGCCAGATCATCAGCGAGAGTATCGTAGTCGTAACCCTGCCAGGGCTTTTCGGACTCACCAAAACCGCGACGGTCATAAGCAATGCAGCGATAGCCTGCCTCGGTCAACGCATTGATCTGGTATTCCCACATGCGGTGGCTCAGTGGCCAGCCATGGATCAGTACGACTGTCGGCCCCTGCCCACAGTCCTGGTAATAAAGGTCAATGGCATTGCTATTGCTGTCGACGAGATTGGCATAGGCCATGAATCAGGCTCCCTCATTTGATGAGTAAAACGTGTCACAGCCTGCAAGGTAGCTCAGCAGGGCTACGCTTGCATGGGTCCGAAGCATGGCTCGTATGCCTTGTTCAGATCATAAAAAGCCGCCTTTCAAAAGGAAAGGCGGCGAAAGGACCTGATGATGAGGAGAGAGTTCATTTTGGCACCTGACATACCGAAATGAACCAGACGCCGTAGCGTCTGAGAAACACTTTGGACGATCCTGAAAAGGAAATCAATGCAAAAGAGAATTATTTTTATTTGAGAGGGTGTGCCATCTACTTGAGGCAGGCATAAAAAAACCGCCTCGATGAGGCGGTATGAGGTTTGGACAACCGACCGTTTAGTCAGGGTAAGCCGGCTGTCACTGCTCCTCATCAAGCAGTAAGCGTATGAAACAAGTATAACGCACATTGTGTGTGGATTTGAGGCAAATCTGACAATGACATCCATTGTCAGATTCGAAAATCCTGTTCATCCCTGACCTTCGCAGGGATACCACTTGTTGCGCTGATCGATGATCTGGCGTGGATAGCCGGTCATCTGAATGGAGGGCTGCTTCATGGCCTCGGCACGCAAGATATTGACGTGCATGTTTTCCGGCGAATCGATGGACACCACTTTTCCGATCATCAGGAAATTACCCCAGAGCTTGTCACTGTAGGGCTGGCACATGCTCATGCCGTTATATCCGACCAGTTGCGGCGGTGGCGGTACTGCCGCTGCACTTTTCGGTGTATCTGAAGAAAACAGAGAACAACCTGACAGTGTACCGAGGGCTATCATGATGGCCAGCCCTCGTGTAGCGCTTTTCAATTGACGAGCCACGCCTTTCTCCCGAGCCTGCAATGACTGAAGATTAAAAACTCTTAAGCGACAAGACAGCTTTTGGTCGCGCGTGTCAGCATAACCGTGACCCTGCAGGCTTGTCCCTACTATTTTTGCAGGCGCTGTCAGCCTTATCAGGTGTTATCTATGAAGCGCGCTTGCGCCAGAGATCCCATGCCACGCCGGAGGCGATGCCAAGCAGGATGGCAGGTATTAAACTTTGAGTAGGCAGCCAGATCGCCAGACCCAGGGCGGTGCCGATCAGCATTCCGGGAAGCTTCTTGATCATGTTTCCTCCTGACCGCTGAATTGATGCCCCATTCAAGCAGGAACGAGTGCTCAGGGCACGAAAGACCGGACGACAAGGCAGAATCGACTGCCGATGGCAGACATCCGGACACGAAAAAGCCGCTTCGGCAGTTAACCGTAAGCGGCTTTCCCATCAATCTTTTGGTCGGGGCGACAGGATTCGAACCTGCGACCTCCACAACCCCATTGTGGCGCGCTACCAAGCTGCGCTACGCCCCGACGCTGCTCTCGTTATTGCCGAGAACGGGGCGTATCCTACATCACTGTTCTGCAAAAGGAAAGAGGTAGTTAACACACATTCAGGGATTCCTGCTCTTTTCCATCATGGCCGCGATGTCTTCAAGCCGTTCCAGACAGATGCGGCCACTGAAAAACGATCCAAGATCGATGTAGCGCACATTGCCCAGCGTTCTGGGCTCGGGCACCGGCGTATGGCCGACCACGACTGCGTCGATATTGGAGACGATATCCTGATGGTCCGACTCGATACGCTGTCGTGACCAGAGCAGCGTTTCACGAGACGTTTTGCGAATGTCAGCCCAGTCCTGTGGGGGTTCGGCGTGTACGATACCTACCACACCATGAGCAGTGTCTACCTCAAATGCCAGCGGCATCTTCATCATGGCTTCGGCAAGCCGATTTCTCAGCACAACCTTGTCATGCTCCCGGGACCAGTCTCCCCCATTGCTTAACCATTGCCCCCAATGATTATCAAAAAGTGCATTGCGAGCCATCATTTCGTGGTTGCCGGTCACTGCAAAACACCACGGCTGATGCACCAGTTCCAGGCACTTCAGGGAATCCGGCCCGCGATCGATCAAATCGCCCACGCTAAAGAGACGGTCTCTGTCTGAATCAAACGCGACCCGGGTCAGTTCGCGCTCAAGCAAGGCGTAATGCCCGTGCAGATCGCCAACGACATAGTCATGACCGCTGACGTTGCGTTCGAATCGCTTGAGCATTCATGGACTCCGATAGTGAGATTGGGCAAAAGCCGCATCATAAACGAAACAGTCGCTTATTTTGATCCCGTCTTTTCAGGTAACAACGATCAGGGCATGAATGATGCCGGGCACATAGCCCATGAGTGTCAGAAGCAGATTAAGCCAGAGCGCATCGCCGACACCGACCGCCAGATAGACCGCCAGGGGTGGCAACAAAAAGGAAAGGACAATCAGGGATACGGGATCCATTGCAGCATTCTCGATGGCAGAGCCCTTCAGGGCTCTGCCAGCATATCAACCTACCAGTTGATGGCGTTTTTGACCTGCTCAGGCGACAGGACATGACGGGCAAATTGCTGGCCCTGAGTAGAACCGGCGTCATACGGATTTTGTGTATTGATGTAGGCCACCAATACCTTGTCGTCCCTTGTGTCGATGACATGTGGCGGTGTCGAACCACTACGGTCCTTCGCCTGGCGCTGCATTTGCTCCCACTCCTGCTGCGGATAGGTCGCCAGAGCCAGCAATGGTGCAGGCTCGCTATTGAGCTCAAAATTCTTGTAGTAAAAAACGGACATGTTCTGAGCATCCATGCGTTTGCCATTCCACTCGAACGTATCACGCTCGACGATGCTGCTCTGCCAGTTTTCGGGATAGGTAAAGGTATAGCCGACTGTCGTATTACGATAGCCCTGATTGGACTGTTGAATCACGCTATCAATGTTGGGATCTTCCTGCTTTGGCTCGGAACTCGAACAACCTGCCACGGCAAACATGGCGCCTGCGATGGCCAGCGTGGTGGCCCCTTTTTTAATAAATGACATCCAGCATCCTCCTTGAGTCAATAAGTCCTGCACCACCAATATAGTCCATATCATCGTTTAACAAATGCTCTAACGAAAATCGCAGGGCACAACACAAGCATGATCGTTCTCATTACCAGGGCATAAACTTCCCAGCAAACGTCTCGACGTTTTCGTAAAACCTTTTTAGCGGTTTACGTTTAAAGAATTAAGATGTGTTCACGCGAATAACTGGATCAACGGAGGCCATGGTCTAGAGTGGTGATACTGCCTGATCAGCCATACGGCTATTTCCTTTCAGTCTGATCCTACTGACAATGAGTACTTCCAATGTCATTGACAGCGCTGCCGCACCGCCCTGCCAGATTCCTGCTGCATTATATAAAGACGCGCCCACGGCAATTTGGCCTGTTGGCGGCCCTGGTAATTGGAGCAGCAAGCTGCGCGGTTGCCGTACAGTACGGCATGAAGCTGCTGGTGGATGCCATGGCACAGGGGGACCCACAGGCGGCTGACGTGTGGACACCCCTGACGTTCTTTATTGCCCTGATCGTACTGGAAAGCGTGCTATGGCGAGGCAGCGGCTGGTTTGGCAGTCGCGTTATCGTGAAAACCTGTGCCGACCTGCGAGTGGATCTGTTCCATTATCTCACCGGGCAGTCCATGCGTTATTTCAACCGGCAATCGACCGGCGCCCTGGGCGCCCGTATTTCAGCCACCGGCGCGTCAACCAACAGCATTCTTTCAACGCTGACCTGGAACGTTACCCCACCCTGCGTAGATTTCCTTGGCGCCATTGTCGTATTTTTGATCATCGACTGGCGCATGGCGCTGGCACTGGTGATCTTTGTAGGGCTGGTAGCCACGCTGATTACCGGTTTGGGAATTCATGGGCGCTATCGTCATCGAGAGTTTGCCGCCCAGTCATCACGCATCAATGGCGAGATGGTGGATCTCATCGGTAACGTCTGGAATATCAAGGCCTTTTCAGCGAGAGAGCGGGAGCGGGAGCGCCTTTCGCATGAGGTCAATATTGAAGCCGCCTCCCACCTGCGCAGCTGGCGCTATGTGGAAAGAATGCGAATCCTGCACGACATATGCCTGTGGTTCATGTCGGGTACCATGCTTTTCTGGGCGCTGTGGCTATGGCATCAGGGCGCAGTTACTGCCGGTGATGTGGTGGTCGTCAGTGCCCTGACATTTCGTATTTTGCATGGCTCGCGCGATCTGGCCCTGGCGCTGGTCGACATTTCACAGCAGTTTGGTGCCATCGCCGATACGCTCAATATCATCGGCCAGCCCTATGACCTGACAGATCCCGAGCCGCCGAAATCACTTGTGGCCACCTCTGGGGCCATCGATTTTAAGCATGTTGCCTTTGCCTACCCCAACGCCCGTGCCGTTTTCCAGGATTTTTCCCTGACTATTCCTGCGGGTCAGAAAGTGGGGATTGTCGGCCCATCCGGCGCTGGAAAATCCACGCTGGTGACCCTGATTCAGCGTCTGGATGATCCGCAATCCGGCCGTGTACTGATTGATGGGCAGCCCGTTAATGAAGTCGATCAGGACAGTTTGAAAGCCGCCATGGCCGTAGTGCCGCAGGAAAGTGCGCTTTTTCACCGATCGATCATGGAAAACATTCGCTATGGGCGTCCTGAGGCCAGCGATGAGGAAGTGCGTGCTGCTGCCTGGCAGGCCTGGTGTGATGAGTTCATTCAGACGCTGCCGGATGGTTACGACACGATGATTGGAGAGCGCGGAGTACGTCTGTCAGGTGGGCAACGTCAGCGACTGGGCATTGCCCGTGCCTTCTTAAAGGATGCCCCCATTCTGGTGCTTGATGAGCCTACATCGGCACTGGATACACATTCGGAGCGGGAGATTCAGCTGGCGTTGAACGACCTGATCAAGGGAAGAACAGTGCTTGCCGTCGCTCACCGGCTATCGACCATTTCCAACTTTGATCGCATCGTGGTCATGCAGCAGGGCCGGATCATTGAAGATGGCTCACCAGGCGAGCTGCGCCGCCAGGGTGGCATCTTCGCTTCGATGTGGCGCATGCAATCCGATGGTTTTATTGCAGAAACCATACCGGCACAACAGTAACCCCGGGCCTGTCTTGCCGGAATGGTTTTTCATGGTGAGGCTATTGGGGCCAGCCATCGATGCCGATCAGATTTGACAGTGAACGGCGTTGATCCCACCCCTTTTGTTCCAGCATGGGGGCGCCATAAAAGGCCTCGACATGGCCCATGCACAAAATCGCGATGGGCCATGCCCCTTCGGGGGCCTGAATCAGCGATTTAAGCGCTTCGGGATCAAAAAGGGATACCCAGCCAACGCCAATGCCTTCGGCTCGACCGGCCAGCCAGAGATTCTGAATCGCGCAGCTGGCCGAGGCGAGATCCATTTCGTTAATGGTCCGACGGCCAAACACATACTGTTCACGTGCCTCGCAAAGCGCTACCACCCACAGTTCCGGACACTCGCGTATGCCCTCAACCTTGAGTTCCAGAAACGCCTGCCCGCGTTCATCCAGTGCCTGCGCCGTGGCATGGCGCTCGTCATCCACAAGCTGCGCCATGGCTTCACGCAGTGACGGGTCGCGAATGCAGATAAACCGCCAGGGCTGCATGTAACCCACGCTTGGTGCATCGTGTGCTGCTTCAAGCATTCGCTGTATCACGTCCGGATCCACCGGGTCCGGCAGGAAGTGGCGCATATCCCTGCGCTCACGAATGGCCCGATAGATTGCTGCTTTTTCTAACTCGCTGTAGGCATGGTGATTCATGATGACCTGTCCATGATCCTGCTGGCCGCCGAGATTGCCTGTTCAAGCTGGCGCATCGCCTGCGAACTCTCATCGTGCAGCCCGAAGCGCAATATGGCGCGCTGATCATCCACCACCCACAAACGCGTCAGGACGGCCTGATGCAGGAAGGCTTCATGCCACTGCCGCGCGCGCGCAAGCGGCATATCAAACCCGTTGAAAAGCGCGCCTTGTCGCCAGCGTATGATATCGCCATGCGGTCTGAGCCGTTCTTCAAGCCATTGCCCCTGCTGTTGGCTGGCACGTTGCAGCGTTGTCCGCATGGCCTGTTGCCAGAGCCGATCTGAAAGAGCTTCCACGCCGGCCAGTTGAGTTGGTGATGTCACCCGCCAGGGCCCCTGCATTGATGATAATCGCTGCATGATTTCTGATTGCCCTGCCCCTACGACAGCACCCAGCCGTAACCCCGCCAGGCCAAAAAACTTGCCCAACGAGCGCAGCACAATGAGATTGCCGGCGATATCCGGCAACAGGCTCTGCCTAGGTGTCGCGTCGGCAAAGGCTTCATCGACAATCAGCACGGCACCCTTTCGATGCAGTTCAGCAGCCAGTCCGCGCAACACATGGGGTGCCCAGTGCTGTCCGCCAGGGTTATTGGGGTTAATGACGACCATGGCGCGCAGTCTGTCTGTATCGGCTATACGCTCCATCACCGTGCCAAGGTTGTCTGCATCGTAGAAAAGCGTCTGATGGCCGGCCTGCTGCCAGCGCCACTCATGTTCCCGGTAGCCAATATCAGGCAAGGCTACACAACCCGAGGCAACACATTGCGGCAGATGCTCGATCGCCCACTGCGAGCCGGGGATATTCAGGAGCATGAGTGATGGCCGAACGCCAATATCGTCTGACTCGACCGGATGCCCGAGATAATAACGAACTGCCGCCTCATGAAGTTTCTGATCATGGTCCGGCAGCGCCTGACAGGCTCTCGCGTCGATAGGCGTTATTGGGTAGGGCCAGGGATTGACGCCGGTGGAGAGGTCCAGCCAGTCATGGCGTTCAAAGCCATACCGTTGATGAATCTCCGACACTCTGCCGCCGTGCTCGGGCAAGGAGCCCCAGGCACCATTCATGACAATACCCATGTGATGATGAGAAGTGCTGCCAGCCATATCAGTGTCGCCCGCTGAATCAGCGTACAGGCATGTTGGATATCGGCTGTAGATGCAGTGCGACCAATTCCCAGTACCGGGCTTGCGACGTGCCTGCCGTGGTAGATCCCCCCGCCTCCCAGCCGTATACCCAGGGCACCGGCGCCGGCGGCCATGACAGGGCCTGCGTTCGGGCTCTTCCAGCTTCTGCCCTGCTTCCACCAGCACTGTAGGGCGGCACGACAGGTGTTTTTTGAGGTTTGCCAGTGCAAGCCGGCCAAGGCATAGGAAAGTGCTGTCAAGCGGGCCGGTATCCAGTTCATGACGTCATCTATACGCGCGGCAACGCGTCCGAAATACAGATAACGCTCACTGCGATACCCCCACATGGCATCAAGCGTATTGACGATACGATATAGAACAACACCCGGTATGCCGGCAACGACGAACCAGAAAAGCGCTGCAAAAAGCGCGTCACTGCCATTTTCAAGTACGGATTCGCAGGTGGCACGCGAAATATCGGAAGTATTGAGCTGATCGGTATCCCGACTGACCAGCATCGCCACCTGCTGACGTGCCTGGGTTATATCGCCTTTTGAAAGCGGCAGATAAACGCGATGAGCGTGCTCCACCAGGCTTTTTCGGCCGATGGCCAGATATAGTGTAAGAATGGCCAGCAGACCATGCCAGACACCATCGACAAGATGGTCGATCCATACGACCGGCAGCATGATTGGAATCACGGCTAGTAGCCATCCTGTCAGACCGGCGATCAGGGCAGCATTATTATCCTGTTTTGAAGGATAAAAGCGTTTTTCGATACTGGTTATCCACCTGCCCAACCCAACAAGTGGGTGGAATCGGCGTGGTTCTCCCCATACTTGATCGACAAGTAAAGAGATTATAATAATTAACCACATAAAAGATAACGGTATAAAAATGATTTTTTGCTTCCTTTTCCCGCCATCTTACGCTCCCAGATAACACAGCTGTTCAAACTGCTCTCCGCTTTGTCGGTCGATATCTATCCGTAGCCGTGCCACGCCGGCATAAGGCAGCGACAGGCGATGAAGCCATGCACCTTCCTGCATCGACATGCCCAGTTTCATGGCCACCCAGCTTTTGATTACACCGGCATGACCACAAGCCAGAAGACGTACCGGCGTCCCTTCCTTTTCGTGGCTGTCCGCCAGCGCCATGCCCTTTCCAAGAATATGCTGCCAGCCCTGCTCAATACGTATCAGGAAACTATCAAGCGTCTCACCATTCGGCGGTGGAAACGACTGCGGATCCTTCCAGAAACTTTCCAGCGCCGGGCGAGAATGCTGCAGAAGTTCCTGCGTGGGCACGCCATCCCAGTCTCCAAAATTCATCTCCATGATCTCGGGAACAATATGCAGCGGCACGCCCCAGCCATGCGCCAGCGTCTCCCCCACGTTTTTGCAGCGAACCAGTGGCGAGGTGATGATCAGATGAGGACGCGGCAACCGCCCTGCCGCCGCCAGCATGTCTGCCCTTCCCTGAGCACTCAGCGCTACATCGGTGTGCCCTCGCAAACACTGCTGCGGTCCTTCACAGGCCCCATGACGCAGACAATCAATCATCAGGGTCTGAAACGTCATGCCCTGTCACCCTTGAGACACTGAGGCAGCCCGGCGACCACCCACCAGACGCGTTCGCACCGTGAAGCCAGCGCCTGATGAAGCCGGCCGGCCTCATCCACAAAGCGTCGTGACAGCGCATTCATGGGCACAACGCCCTGACCCACCTCATTGCTGACCATCACCACACGACCGGGAGCGGTATCAAGCGCCTCCATCAAGCTGGCACGCTCCTGTACAAACCGCGCGTCACCATCAAGCAGAATGTTGGTCAGCCAGAGGGTCAGACAGTCCACCAATAACAGAGAATCAGCCCTGGCATGACAGGCAATGGCATCTCCCAGGGCAAGAGGTGCCTCCACCAGCGCCCAGTGGTCAGGTCTTCGCACCTGGTGGGCTTCAATGCGCGAGCGCATTTCACTGTCATCATATACCTGAGCCGTCGCGATATAGGTCACCGCGCAATCACTTTGTGCGGCCAGTGCCTCGCCATGGGCGCTTTTGCCACTGCGCGCACCTCCCAGAATCAACTCATGCATGCAGGGCCGCCAGCGTCAGATATAAAAGAAGTTCGGTCATCTGCTGAACGGCGCCCAGCGCATCCCCCGTGACGCCACCAAGCTGTTGTTTCAGCCAGCGATACAGGATCAGCCCACACAGCGCCGTCACCACAAGCAGGATGACCCCCGATGACATACCGGCCACCAGCACTGTCACAAGGACGCCAACGCCTGTCAGCCAGCCACGATCACTCGGGCGGTGATGGCCAGTTAGCGCGTGCACCTTGCTGTCACGATCACAGCGCAGATACGGCAATATACCCATCATGAAGGCCGCCAGCCCGCGGCTCAGACTGTGAGATGTGATAAGCGCCATCATGACCAGTCCGGTGTCCTGCTGCGCCAGCGTACTCAACAGCAGCCACCGCCCGAGCAGACTCACGATCAGGGCCAGCACACCATAGCTGCCCACCCGACTGTCTTTCATGATGGCCAGTCGCTGCGCCACGTCCGTTCCGCCGCCAAGACCATCCATGCAGTCCGCCAGCCCGTCCTCGTGCAGGGCACCGGTCAGCCACAGAGAAATACCCAGCGTCACAAACACTGCAACCGGGGCGGGGAACATCTGTTCGAAGCCCCAGTAGACCAGCGCCAGTCCCAGGCCGATCAACGCCCCCACCAGCGAAAACCAGCGATGACAACGCCCCAGTGCCTGTGGCGTAACCTCGCCGTGAATGGGCGCCGGCAGGCGCGTCAGAAAACTCACCGCCAGGCATCCCCATTGCCACTGACGGGCCAGCGCCTTGCGATTCATAACACCAGACCAGCCTCTTCAAGCGAAGCCATCTCGTAATAGAAGGCCAGTGCCGAGCGTAACAGCGGGAGCGCCAGCGCCGCACCGGAGCCCTCTCCCAGCCGGAGCCCCATATGGAGCAGCGGTACCGCATCAAGCTGCTCCAGCAGCGGCCTGTGGCCGCGTTCATCGCCACAGTGCGAGAAGATCAGATACCCTCGTGCCTCTGGTGCCATCCGGCAGGCACACAGCGCCGCCACGGTCGTAATAAAGCCATCAACCAGAACCACCATGCCCTTCTCGGCGGCAGCCAGAATGGCGCCCACCATGCTCACGATTTCAAATCCGCCCAGTGCCGCCAGGGTCGTTCGCGTATCCTGCAGCGCCTGAGAGTGACGCTGGAGCCCCAGCTGCACGATGTCCTGTTTGCGCTTCATGATGGTCGGCGTCACGCCGCTTCCAGCGCCAATGCATACGTCAAACGGCAAATGCGTCAGCGCCGCCATCAGGGCGCTGGCACTGGTAGTGTTGCCAATGCCCATTTCGCCCAGCGCGATCAGGTTACATCCGTCGGCGTGCAGCTCACCTATCAGTCGGCGACTGTTCTCGAACCCTGTCTCCAGCTGCTCGAGCGTCATGGCAGGTTCGCGGTGGAAAGGTGCCGTCATCTCGCCCAGCCGATGATCAACCAGCTGCGGATGCGGCGCGTGGGCCTGAAGCGTTCCACAATCGATCACCTTCAGCGCCAGATCGGCCTGACGGCAGAAGCTGTTGATGGACGCATTACCCTCGAGGAAGTGATGTACCATCAAATGCGTGGTCGACGGCGCCACGATAGAAACGCCCTCGGCGGACACGCCATGATCGCCGGCGAACAACAGCATGACGGGGGACCGGATGGCATGTGTCGACGGCCCGAGAATACGTACCAGTGACGCTGCCGTGGCTTCCAGTACGCCCAGCGCCCCCGGCGGCTTCAGTCGGCTATCAAGATGAGCCTGAATACTGGCGTCATTCGCACCATCAGGCGGTGAAATGTTAAAGGTCATGATATTGACTCGGGTAAACATGAACAGACGCTACCAGGCACCCGGCAACGAAACAACGATAAAGTAACCTGCCTTCTCAAGAGGGTCCGAGTACATCACTGCACCGGGCTTGACTCCATCATTGCCCCAGCCCACGATGAGCAGCGCTCGGGTGCCCGTGCAGCCTGCACGGGATAATCGGGAAAGTGATGCAAATTCACTGCTGTCCCCGCAACGGTAATCGAGTGGCTTGAAGCGAACGCCTGATGCGTAACCACTGGCCCTTATGGTCGGGAAGGTGCTTCAGCCCGGCAGAATAACCTTCTGCCAGCTCGTCAGCCCGGAGACCGGCCCGGCGATAATACAGGGTGGTGATGTCTACGGCATTATCAGTAATGACTGCCACGCGTACGGGTCGATACGCAGGAGCACACGATTGATGCATATTCCTATCAGGTGGCCGTCCTTGCCGACAGCCACCATATTTCCTGATGCCGTCTGGATCTACATGGAGGCGACGTGCCGTCACGGCGCGCTGTCATGCCCTGCTGTCGTGGAGGCGAAATGAGCAGCAGCGCCACACGCCCCATTTTTCCCTTTTCTGCCGTGACCGGCCACGAGCGCCTCAAACTTGCGCTGATGCTGGCCGCGCTGGATCCCCGACTGGGTGGTGTGCTGGTCAGTGGCCCACGAGGCACGGCCAAATCGACGCTGGCGCGCAGCCTTGCAGAGCTGATGCCCTCTCAAGGATCACGCCTGGTAACCCTGCCGCTGGGCGCCGATGAAGCGCAGCTGACCGGTACGCTGGACCTGGGGCGGGCACTGGGTGATCGGGAAGTGGCCTTTCAGCCCGGGTTGCTGGCGCGCGCCCATGAAGGCGTGCTGTATATCGATGAGATCAATCTGCTGCCCGATGCGCTGGTGGATCTGCTGCTTGATGTGGCCGCCAGCGGTATCAATCACATCGAGCGCGACGGTATCAGCCATCAGCATCCCGCGGATTTCCTGCTCATTGGGACCATGAACCCTGATGAGGGCGAACTGCGCCCGCAATTGCTGGACCGCTTCGGCCTTGCCGTACTGGATCATCCGGCACCGGATATCGAGCAGCGCCTGCAGATTGTCGAGCGCCGATTGGCCTTCGATCATGATCCCGAAGCCTTCATGGCCGCCTGGCAAAATGAGCAGTCGCAGTTGAGCGATCGACTGCAGGCTGCTCGTGAACGACTCGCAACGGTCACCCTGCCCCCCGAGCTGGCTCGCACCATTGCCATGCGCTGCGTTGAGGCCGGCGTTGAAGGCGTTCGCGCCGACCTGGCCTGGCGCCGTGGCGCGCTGGCCCATGCCGCCTGGCAGAACCGAGACACTGTAGCGCTCGAGGACATCGAGGCGCTGGCCCCACTGGTCATGGCGCACCGGGCCCCGGAATGGATGCAGGATGACATCTCCGAAGACGGCAGTGCCGGTAATAACGGGGGCGGCAGCTCCAGCGAAGGCTCAAACGACGACCCTGGAAATAATCAGGCATCCGACCAGTTACAGGGACGCTATCAGGGACGTGGCTCTCCACCCAATGCGCCAAAACGTCCGGACCTCGCCCCAGACCATGATGCCTCAAACACCCGGCCCGGGATCGACCCGCCACAGCAACTGCCTTCAGCCCACCCTGATGAGCATCATGACCCCGGACAGGACCAGGATGATCCGGGCAATGGTGACTGGGGCAGCCTGCCGGCTCGGCCAACATCGCCTGTTCTGGACAGTGCCGCCAGCGGGTTCATTCAGCTCCCGTCTGTTCAAGGACAGGTAGACCACCGGCAGGTACCGGCCTCGTTGAAAGGACGGCAAGCGCTTGGCCGCCAGCGCATCGACTGGTCCGGAAGCCTGCGCCGAGCGGCAAGCGCTCCCGGACATCCAATACCCGACTCACCGCAGGCACTGGTCCGCCAGCGCGAACGACGACGCCCGGAGAGGCTTACCTGCATCGTGCTGGATATTTCCGGTTCCAGTATGAGCCGTCACGGTGAACAACGTGCCCGGCAGCTCGAAAGAGCCATGGCGCTGGTGGAGCGGCTTGCCCGGCAGACCTATCTCGCCCGTGAACAGCTGATGCTGCTGACGCTGGGCGGTGATCATATTACCGAAGTCCTGTCCCCGCGGCGTGCCCCACGCACGGTCGCCGCCCTGCTGGCAGGGCTGCAACCGGGTGGCGGCACGCCCCTGCGGCGCGGGCTGGATCACACCCGCCAGCGCCTGACGCAGCTCAAACGTCAAAAGCCCGGGGTCACCACCAGCCTCTGGATACTGACCGATGCCCGCAGCCGCGATGATCTTGAGATCATGCCGTTTGGCTGTGAAACCCATATCGTGGACTGCGAACCCGCGGGGCAGTCGCTGGGCCGGGCACAGGAGCTGGCCACAGCGTTGGGCGCCGTCAGCCATTCCCTTGATGCCCTGATGACCAACCCCTCAAGCACGTCGCCCTCCCATTTCCATACTGCGACACCGCCCAGGAGAACCCCGTGAGTCAGCATCACGATGACGACGTTAGCTCTACCGATCAGGAGGCCGAGCGCTATCAGCAGCGCATGGCTACCAAAAAGCGCATTGTCGATGAGCGTATTGCGCAGGCCGATCAGGAGCGTGGGGTGCTGATCGTGCTCAAGGGCAACGGCAAGGGCAAAAGCAGCTCGGCCTTTGGCACCATGGCGCGCGCCCTGGGCCATGGTCAGCGCTGTGCAGTGATTCAGTTCATCAAGGGCCGACGCGCCACCGGTGAATATCTGTTTTTCAACGAACACCCGCGGGTCGATTTTCACGTCATGGGGCACGGCTTCAGCTGGGAAGTGCGCGACCCGGCGCGTGAACGCCAGGCCGCACAGGAGGCGTGGACCCTGGCAGAACGGCTGCTTCGTGATCCGCAGTACCACTTTCTGCTCTTTGACGAGCTTTCCTACATGATCAAGTACGGCTATCTCGACGCCGAACGAATCGCCCGAGCGCTCAGCGAACGCCCGGCACATCAGAACGTGATGATCACCGGGCGGACCATGGCGCGCGAGGTTCAGGAAATTGCCGATACCATCAGCGTCATTCAGGACGAGCGTCACGCCTTCCGGCTCGGCGTCAAGGCACAGGCGGGGATCGAATACTGATGGCAGATACCACGTACTGCCCGGCGCTTTTTCTCTCCGCGATGGCCTCAGGCCAGGGCAAGACCACCGTGACTGCCGCCCTGGCACGCTACCATCGCCGCCAGGGCCGCCGTGTGGTGGTCTTCAAGACCGGACCCGACTATCTCGATCCGCAGATTCTGGCGCAGGCGTCAGGTGCGCCGGTCGAACCGCTGGACCTTTGGATGTCCGGTGACGCCTTCTGCCGCGAACAGCTCTATCGCGCCGCCCTTGAAGCGGATCTGATTCTGATCGAAGGCGCGATGGGACTGTATGACGGCACGCCTTCGAGCGCCGATCTGGCGATGGCATTTGATATCCCGGTAGCCTGTGTCATCAACGCTCGCGGCATGGCGCAGACCGTGGCCGCCATTGGTCTTGGCCTGGCCCGTTACCGCCCGGAAATGACCTTTCATGGGCTAATCGCCAATGCCCTGGGCAGCGAACGACACCGGCAGCTGATCGAGGACAGCCTGCCGGACGACGTTCGACTGCTGGCCGCCATGCCCAGAGAAGAGCGCCTTGCCCTGCCCTCACGCCATCTGGGGCTGGTCCAGCCAGGCGAGCAGGAAGACCCTGACAACCTGTCCCTTGACGCCCGACTCGATGCTGCCGCCGACCTGCTTGAAGGCCAGGCGCTGACCGAGTTGCCTCCAGCGGTGGCGTTCATGCCGCAGGATATCGACACGCCGCCCCGCGCACTGGAAGGCAGACGTATCGGCGTTGCAAGAGACGCCGCCTTCAGCTTTATCTACGCCGCCAATACCCGACTGCTGGAAGCCATGGGCGCCGAGCTCTGCTGGTTTTCGCCCCTGACGGATGCGACCCTGCCGGAAGGTATCGATGCCTTGTGGCTGCCGGGCGGCTATCCGGAGCTGCACGCCGCAGCGCTGGGCACCAACCACAGCATGTGCGAAGCCATCCGACAGTTCGATATCCGCGACCTGCCCATTCTGGCCGAGTGCGGCGGCATGCTCTATCTGCAGCAGACCCTGACCGACCAGGCCGGCATCTGTCATCCCATGGCCGGCGTGCTGCCCGGCCATGGAGAAATGCGCACCAAACGCGGCTGCCAGGGCATGCAGAGCGCGCTCCTGCCGGAAGGCGAGATTCGCGGCCATGCCCATCACCACTCGCGAAGCCACGATACCCTGGAACCGATTGCGCACGGTCGGCGCGCCAGTCACCCGGCGCCGGGCGAGGCAATCTTTCGTAGAGGGCAATTGACCGCCAGCTATCTGCATCTTTTCTTCCCCTCCAATCCTGACGCCGTGGCGGCACTGCTGGGTAGACAAAAAGTGGGCGGAAAAGAAACAGCACGGGCGTCGAAAGATGCTGATCAACACCAGCCTGCCGAATGAGGCCGACTGGCCACCGATCGCGCTGGGCGTGGGCTGCCGGCGAGACTGCCCGCCGGAGGCGCTCAGGCGGCTTGCCATGACAACCCTGGCACTGGCCGGGCTGCGACCGGACCAGATCACGCTGGTGGCGACGCTGGGGGGCCGCCAGAGTGAGGCTGCCATCGCGTCACTGGCTGCAGAGTGGCACACCCCGTTGATGGCGCTACCGGCAGAAGCACTTAGAGAGAGCGAACCCGACATGAGCCATGTCAGCGACACCGTCCGTCGCGTTCATGGCGTGCCGGGGGTGGCCGAGGCCGCCGCGCTGGCCGCCATTCGCCGGCATACCGGCGCGCCTGCCCGACTGCTCGTCAGCCGCCAGCAGTGTGCCCGCGCCACCTGCGCGCTGGCCGTACCGGTCGCCACGGCGCCCACTGCCGAATAATTTCCATGAGTCAGGAGAACGTCATGACATCCATTGAGACTTCCCGTCCCGAGCTACACAAGATTCCCGCCACCGTGGTGACCGGCTTTCTCGGCAGCGGCAAGACCACCCTGCTCTCGCACCTGCTGCGCAATGCCGGCGGCAAGCGCATCGCCGTGATCGTCAATGAATTCGGCGAGCTGGATGTTGATGCCGAGCTGGTACGCAGCTGCCAGATCGAGGGCTGCGAGGAAGACGCCGTCGAGCGCGAACAGGGCGTCTTCGAGCTCGCCAACGGCTGTATTTGCTGCACCGTGGAGGAAGAGTTTTTGCCGGTGATGCAGAAGCTGGTCGAGCGGCGCGATCAGATCGATCACATCCTGATCGAAACCTCGGGACTGGCGTTGCCCAAGCCGCTGGTGCAGGCCTTCAACTGGCCGGACATCAAGCAGTTCTGCACCGTCGACAGCGTCATCACGGTCGTCGACGGCCCGGCGCTGGCTGCCGGTCGTGTGGCCTATGATCACGCGCGCATCGAAGCGCAGCGTCAGGCTGACGAGAGCCTGGATCACGACCCCAGCCTGCAGGAGCTGCTCGATGATCAGCTCGCCTCGGCGGATCTGGTGATCATCAGCAAGGGCGATGCACTGGACGATGAGGCGCGCCGGGTACTCGAACAGCAGCTGCGCGGCGAGCTGCCCGAACGGGTCAAGACGCTCTGGGCCACCCACGGCGAAGTGGATGTCGCTGCAGTCATGGGCATGCAGCTGGCCTCCGAAGCTCGGGCAGACGACATCCATACCCACCATGATGACCATCATGCCCACGGGCGCGATCACCACCATGCGCATGACGACTTCGATTCCTGCGTGATCACGCTGGGCAGCGTGGACAGCGCGACGCTGATTCCGGCGCTGGAGCAGGCGCTGGCCGAGCAGACCATCTATCGCGTCAAGGGGTTCGTTGATGTCGGCAAGCCCATGCGCCAGGTACTGCACGCCGTGGGCAATCGCCTTACCCATCACTTTGACCGCCCCTGGCGCAGCGACGAAACGCGTCAGACCCGGCTGGTGGTGATTGGCAAGGCGCTGGATCGTGACCGACTCCAGAGCATGCTGGCCGAGGCCGAGCACCACGAACGCATCAGCTGAGTTCCGAATCCGAAAGCCTTACCGCGGAGTGTGACGCATGCACCTTTTCGCCGCCCAGCCCGGCGGGTTCAGCGATGACAACGGCATTGTGGATCTTGGCCAGTCGCCCGCCGAACTGGTGATCCTGTCGGCCGCCGACAGCGCACTCGCGCTGTTGGCAACCGTCATCGAAGCCGATGAGCATGAGCGCGAGACCAGCGTTCGTCTGGCCAACTGGATGAACCTGTTAAAGCCGGCGGCGTTTGATCTCTATCGTGACCGGGTGCTTGATAGCCGCGTCGATGAGGCGCCCGAGGGTGCCCGGGTGGTGGTGCTGTCGCTGCTGGGCGGCGCCTCCTACTGGGATTATGGCCTTGAACAGCTCAAGGAGTGGGCACAACGCAGCGGTCGCACGCTGATTGTGGTGCCGGGCGAGGACGTCGAGGATGAAAGCCTGCTGGGCGCCGGTACGGTGAGTTATCAGGACGCCCATCGGGTGTGGCGCTATCTGCGTGAAGGCGGCCCGGACAATATCCGCGCCCTGCTCGACTGGCTCGATGATCGCTTCCTGAATCGTCCCAGGGCCTGGCGCGAGCCCCGCCCCCTGCCTCGGGTCGTCCTGCATGCGCCGCCGAAAGAGGCACAGGCGCCATTCTCACAGGTCACGCTGTTTGAGTGGCAGGCGCGCTGGCAGCCCGAACGCCCGGCGGCAGCACTGGTGTTCTATCGAAGCCATCTCCAGCAGGGCAATACCAGCGTCTTCGATGGGCTGATCAGCATTCTCGAAGCCGGTGGTTTCAACGTCTTGCCGGTGGCCGTGGCCTCACTCAAGGAGCGTCTGTGCCTGGACACCCTGGATGAGCTCATCGAGCAGAGTAATGCCGCCATCATGCTCAATACCACCGGCTTTGCCCTGGCCGCCAGCGCTGATGCCACACAGACAGGCTATCAACACCCCTGGACGCGCCATATTCCCATTCTGCAGCTAATCATGGTGGGTACGACGCTTGAGGACTGGCAGACCCAGCCCATGGGGCTTCGGCCACGTGACATTGCCATGCAGGTGGCCCTGCCGGAGCTGGACGGGCGCATCATCACCCGACCGATTGCCTTCAAGTCGGCGCACTATCACTCCACGCGCTGTCAGCACGATATCGTGATTCACGCGCTTCACGAGGAGCGCGCCCGATTCGTGACCGAGCTGGCACGACGCTGGGTCACACTTGCTGAAAAGCAAAATGGTGACAAGCGTGTGGCGCTGGTGCTGGCCAACTACCCTTCAAGCGATGCCCGCATCGGCAACGGCGTGGGGCTCGATACGCCGGCCTCGACGCTCAACATTCTTCTTCAATTGCGCGAAGCGGGCTACCCGGTCACCCAGGCCCTGCCCCATGACCCGACAGCGCTGATCGAGTGGCTGACGCAAACCGTCACCAACGATGCGGCGCATCTGGAGACCCGGCCTGCCGCACAGAGCCTGGCGCTGGCCGACTACGAGCAGCACTTCGCACAGCTGCCGCAGGCTTGCCAGCAGTCTGTGCTTGAGCGCTGGGGTCAGCCGGCAGATGATCCCCTGTATCGCCAGGGGCGTTTGATGATTGCCGGTATGCGGCTGGGCGAGACCTTTGTCGGCGTGCAGCCGGCGCGCGGGTTTGATATCGACCAGAATGCGGCCTATCACGACCCGGACCTGCCCCCCACCCACGGCTATCTGGCGTTCTATTTCTGGCTGCGTCATGTCTATGAGGTGGATGCCTTCGTTCACGTGGGCAAGCATGGCAATCTCGAATGGCTGCCCGGCAAGGGCACGGCGCTGTCAGACACCTGCTGGCCGGATATCGTGCTCGGCCCCATGCCCCATCTTTACCCGTTTATCGTCAACGACCCTGGTGAAGGCGCCCAGGCCAAGCGCCGCACCCAGGCCGTGATCATCGATCATCTGATGCCACCCATGACCCGGGCCGGTATCCATGATGATCTCGCCGAGCTCGAGCGACTCACCGATGAGTACTACCAGGCGCTCGGGCTTGATCAGCGCCGCGAGCGGTTCCTGCGCGAGGCGATCATCGAGCGGGTGCGCAACACCCATGTGCTCGAGGAGTTGAGTCTGTCGCCGTCGGCCGGTAGCGGTTCGCGCCCAATCATCGAGGAGGCGCTCGAAGATGATCAGACCCTGCTGGACGCGCTGGACAACTACCTCTGTGACATCAAGGAGGCCCAGATTCGTGACGGCCTGCACGTGCTGGGCGAGCTGCCGGAACACGCCTCGCTGCGCGACACCCTGATGGCGCTGGTCCGCCTGTCGCGCGGCAGCCAGCCCCATGAGCAGAGCCTGCTAAACGCGATGGCCACGGACCTGGGGCTTTTCGAGATACACGACGAGTTTGATCCGCTCGCGCTTGAGGCCTGGCTCTGGCAGGGGCCATGGCCGGACAGGCTGGCCAGCCTGGAGGCAGTTAGCTGGCGCAGTTCAGCCCATACCCGCGAGCGCCTGGAGTTGCTCGGCGCGCAGCTGATCGAGCAGTACGTTCTGTCTCCTGATGCTCCTTCACTCCTAAAGCATGACTGGCCGCAGACGCATGCCGTGATCGGTTTCATGAAGGATACGCTCCTGCCGCTGCTGTATCAGAGCGTGGAGAATGAGCTTTCGGCGCTGCTGGACGGTCTTTCGGGCAAATTCGTGCCGCCGGGCGCTAGCGGCGCGCCCAGCCGTGGCCGACTGGACACGCTGCCCACCGGGCGCAATTTCTACAGCGTCGATAGTCGCGCCATGCCGACAAAAACCGCCTGGGCGCTGGGGCAGAAATCGGCTGATGCGCTGATCATGCGCCACCTGCAGGAACACGGCGATTACCCCACCAGCCTCGGGCTCTCGGTGTGGGGTACGGCCACCATGCGCACCGGCGGTGATGACATCGCCCAGGCCTTTGCGCTGATGGGGGTGCGCCCGATCTGGGCCTCGGGTTCTCAGCGGGTGATCGATTTTGAAATCATTCCCGGCTTTCTGCTGGGCCGCCCGCGGGTGGATGTCACCCTGCGAGTGTCCGGCTTTTTCCGCGACGCCTTCCCCGGACTGATTGCGCTCTATGACAGCGCGGTGCAAAAACTCGTTGAGCTCAACGAGCCCGGCAACGGCAACACCATCGCCGCCAACGTCGAGGCCCGGCGCGAGGTGCTGCTGGCGGAAGGCGTCGATGAAGCCACGGCGCGCCGTCAGGCCGGCTTTCGCATTTTCGGCGCGCGCCCGGGCACCTTTGGCGCCGGCGTTCAGAAGCTTCTGGACAATGGCCATTGGCAGGAGGAAGCGGATCTGGCGCGTGCCTATGTCAACTGGGGCGGTTACGCCTACGGCAAGGGCATCGAGGGAGAACCGGCGATGGAAGCCTTCCAGAAACGGCTTGCAACGCTTGAAGGCATCGTCCAGAACCAGGACAACCGCGAGCATGACCTGCTCGATTCCGGCGACTACAGCCAGTTTCAGGGCGGCATGAACGTCGCGGCCCGCCAGCAGGGCGCTACACCGGCGCTCTATTTCGGTGATCATGCCAACCCGGCAAGCCCGCGCATGCGCACGTTGAAGGAAGAGCTCAACCGGGTCATGCGCTCGCGTGTGACCAACCCGAAATGGATCAGCGCCATGCAGCGCCACGGCTACAAGGGTGCCTTCGAGATGGCGGCAAGCGTCGACTATCTCTTTGCCTGGGATGCCACTACGGCGCTGGTCAGCGACTATCAGTACGAGCAGATTACCGATGCGCTGGTACTGGATGCCGACAACCAGCGTTTTTTGAACGATCACAACCCACAGGCGCTCAAGGACATGGGGGAGACATTAATGAACGCCATCTCCAGAGGATTGTGGCAATCCCCCGGGCAATATCAGGAGTGCCTGCGTGATCTGCTGCTGGCCATTGACGAGCAGGAGGAGCGCGCCTCGTGAGCCGACCCAATCATTTTCGGGCGTCCCGCACCCTGATGGTACAGGGCACCACTTCGGATGCCGGCAAGAGCGCCCTGGTCACCGCCATCTGCCGCATTCTGACGCGCCGCGGGCTGAAGGTCGCCCCGTTCAAGCCACAGAACATGGCGCTCAACAGCGCCGTGACGGTCGATGGCGGCGAGATCGGCAGGGCCCAGGCCGTGCAGGCCATGGCTGCCGAGGTGGAGGCCCATGTGGATTTCAACCCGGTGCTGCTCAAGCCCACCTGTGATCAGGGCTCTCAGGTCATCGTGGCGGGGCATGCCATCGGCCACATGAAGGCCGCCGAGTACTATGCCTATAAACCTCAACTGCTGGAGCAGGTCGTGGCCGCCCATGACCGGCTCAGCAACCGTTATGACCGGGTCGTGGTCGAAGGTGCCGGCAGCGCCGCCGAAATCAATCTGCGCGCCCATGATCTGGCCAACATGGGCTTTGCCGAGGCCGTGGACTGTCCGGTCATTCTGGTAGCCGATATCGACCGCGGCGGCGTCTTTGCCCATCTGGTCGGCACGCTGGACATCATCAGCGCCTCGGAGCGCGAACGAATCGTGGGGCTGGTCATTAACCGCTTTCGCGGTGATATTAATCTGCTCAAGCCCGGACTCGAGTGGCTCGAGGCACGCACCGGCAAACCGGTGCTGGCCGTGGTGCCCTGGCTTGAGGATCTTCACCTGGAAGCCGAGGATGGGCTGTCCCGTGCTGGTGACAGTACCGGCGCAGCGGGCGGGCTCAATATTGCGGTGATTCTGTTGCCGCGCATTAGCAACCACACCGATTTTGATGCCGTGCGCCTGCATCCGCAGGTCAACGTACGCTTTGTGCGTGACCCGAAAGAGCTTGGTGCGGCAGATCTGATTATTCTGCCCGGCAGCAAGCACGTGCGCGCCGATCTGGACTGGCTTTATGAGCGCGGCTGGTCAGCGGTGCTGGCGCGCCATCTGCGCTACGGTGGTCGAGTGATCGGGATTTGCGGCGGCTACCAGATGCTGGGTACGCGCATCGAGGACCCGGAGGGCGTGGAAGGCCCAGCCGGTGAGAGTGCGGGACTGGGCTGGCTGGATCTGGCCACGACGCTCAAGGCCACCAAGCAATTGCACCGTGTCACCGGGCACTGTCTGCTCGGTGACACGCGCGCGCCTGTCACCGGGTATGAAATTCACGTGGGGGAAAGCCTCGGTGAGGGGCTCGAACACGGCGTGTTTGCGCTCGATGATGGCCGACGGGACGGTGCGCTTTCCGAGGATGGCCGGATTCTGGGCACCTACCTGCACGGGGTGTTCGACCACCCGGCCACGCTGAACGTGCTCTTGGAATGGGCGGGGCTGGCCGCCCCGGCCCCGTTTGATTACGACGCCCACCGCATGGCCGAGATCGACCGGCTGGCCGACCACGTCGAGGCGGCCATCGACTGGTCCCGCTGGCCACTGTCGGAAGATATTCCGATATCAGCGGACCCGATCAAGGCCTGACCGGCGATCAACGCTCCGGCAGCAGGAAATTGCCCTGACTGCCGTCGCCGAGATCGGAATCCCCCTCGGAGTCATCCTTGAGTTCAATCCCGGAGACCTCCCGGCGGCTGGCTTCATCGAGCAGATACAGGATCAGCGTCGCGGCACTTTCAAACGACTGGCCGCGCGGGCGGATATTGGAGATACAGTTTCGCTCGCTGTCGCGTCGGCCGGCCCGCGGGCCCCAGGTAAAGTAGACACCTAGGCTGTCCGGCGAGCTGAGCCCCGGGCGCTCGCCGATCAACACCAGCCCCATGCGCGCGCCCAGCGCCTCGCCAATCGGATCACCGATCGCCACCCGCCCCTGCTCGACCAGTGCCACCGGCCCAACGGACCAGCCGCGCTCATCAAACGCGGGTATCAGGTGATCCAGCAGTATGGCGGCATGCTCGTGAATGGCACGAGCTGACAGCCCATCGACGAGGGCAATTGACAGATCGCACTGTTTGACGTTCATCGATGTCAACTGCTCGAGACTTTCGTCATTCAGCTGTCGCCCCAGATCGGGGCGGCGCAGATATTCGCCGCGATCACAGGCCCGGCTGTGCAGGCGAACGACCTGCTCGAAGCGCGACTCGAGCGCGTCCATCATCTGTTCGGTATCGAGCGGAAGATGCACGGCGTCGCGCGCCTGAGCATGAGCCAGCTGAAAGGCCAGATGCGGTGCAGTAGGCTGGCTGCCGCCGGCACGACCCAAACCGATCCGGGCATCGGTGTGTTCACTCAACTGCTGCCACGGGTTGGTGGTAACCGCACTTGTGGTATTTGCGTCAGTCGAGTTCTTTGTGTTGTCCGTCATGACCAAACTCCGATCATCAGGCCCGCGTCAGGGCATGGGCAAAGGGGGCCGGCAGGTGCTGGTCGACGATGATTCGGCCTTTTTGGTTGGTGATCGCCATCCGTTCAAGCCAGTCTTCAAATTCCGGCGCGGCACGCAGGCCCAGCACCTCGCGCACGTAGAGCGCGTCGTGAAAGGAGGTCGTCTGATAGTTGAGCATGATGTCGTCAGAACCGGGAATGCCCATCACATAGTTGCAGCCGGCAGCCCCCAGCAGAGTCAGCAGAACATCCATGTCATCCTGATCGGCCTCGGCGTGATTGGTGTAGCAGACATCGCAGCCCATCGGCACCCCCAGCAGCTTGCCGCAGAAATGATCCTCCAGCCCGGCCCGGGTGATCTGCTTGCCATTGAAGAGATATTCCGGGCCGATAAAGCCCACCACGGTGTTGACCAGCAGCGGTTGGAACTCGCGCGCCACCGCGTAAGCGCGCGCCTCGAGCGTTTGCTGATCGACGTCGTGGTGGCCGTTGGCTGACAGCGCACTGCCCTGCCCGGTTTCGAAATACATGACGTTGTTGCCGACCGTACCGCGTTTTAGTGACAGCGCTGCCTCCTGCCCCTCCTTGAGCAGGGCCAGATCGATGCCAAACCCCTGATTGGCGGCCTGAGTGCCGGCGATGGACTGAAAGACCAGATCGGTCGGCGCGCCGCGATTGATGGCTTCAATAGCGGTGGTGACGTGGGTGAGCACGCAGCTCTGGGTCGGAATCTCGTAGTAACTGATGATGTCATCGAGCATCTTCAAAAGCGTCACGACGGCGCCGGTATTGTCGGTGGCAGGGTTGATGCCGATCACCGCATCACCATTACCGTACAGCAACCCGTCAAGAATGCTGGCGGCAATTCCGGTGGGGTTGTCCGTCGGGTTATTGGGCTGCAGTCGGGTCGACAGCCGACCTTCCAGCCCGATCGTATTGCGAAAGGCGCTCACCACGCGGCACTTGCGCGCGACCAGTACCAGATCCTGCAGGCGCATGATTTTGGCCACGGCCGCGACCATTTCAGGCGTCAGTCCGGGTGACAGCGCCGCCAGCGCCTCGCTGTCGACCTCATGGGAAAGCAGGTGATTTCGAAACTCACCCACGCTCATGTGGGCCACACGGGCAAAGGCCGCCTTGTCATGCCCATCGATGATCAGCCGCGTGACCTCATCATCTTCATAGGGCACCAGCATCTCTTCGAGAAAGCGTGTGAGCGGTACCTCCGCCAGCGCCAGCTGGGCGGCGGCGCGTGTTTCGCTGTCGGCGGCCGCGATGCCTGCCAGCTGATCGCCGGAGCGCTCGGGCGTGGCGCAGGCCATCAGCATTTTCAGGCTTTCAAAGCGATAGCGTTTGTTGCCGACGTCATGGTAATAGCCGCTCATGCGCACCTCCGAAGCATTGTTGGTCTTGTCTCGTTGGCCTTGTCATGATGCCGACTTTCAGCATAAACGACACTGACATAGGCTGCCCAACGGGAAAATGGCGGCTGAAGAAAGCGTCACAGGCGAAACAGGCACGCCCTGGCGCACTGCGCTATGATCGGGCGCATCTCATACTCAATGCGAGAAACGCATGACGCTCACGCTACTTCTGATCGTGGTGACCTGCGCGGTCTCCCTGCCCTGCTTCAACAACCATCGTTTGATCGAGAAGCTGCTGTTCTGGCCACCGGCCGTGGCGCGCGGACAGGTTTATCGGTTTGTCACCCATGGCTTCGTGCATGCCAACGGGGCGCATCTTTTTTTCAACATGTTCACGCTCTTTTTCTTTGGTCGTGCCATCGAGCGCTTTTTTGTTTCCTATATCGGCGTAGCGGGATTTATCGGGTTTTATCTGGGCGGCATTGTCGCCGCGATCATCCCCAGCTATCTGGCGCATCGTCACGACGCGAACTATCGAAGCCTCGGCGCCTCAGGCGCTGTGTCTGCCGTGCTGTTTGCCTTCATTCTGGCCGCGCCCTGGACCACGCTCTATGTGCTGGTCATTCCGGTGCCAGCGATCGTTTTTGCCGTGATTTATACAGGCTGGTCCATTTATGCCGGCCGTCGCGGGGGCGATAACGTCAATCACAGTGCCCACCTGTGGGGCGCCGCCTACGGCGTTGTCTTTGCACTGCTCATGGAGCCGGCGCTGGGCCCTCGCTTTCTGGAACAGATTGTGGCGTTCTGACCGCCGCCAGCCATAGATGCCACAAAAAAGGCCCCTTCCATGGAAGGGGCCTTTTGCTGAATACTGTCTTCGTTATCAGGACTGCGGCTGCCAGCCGGTAGGGTCTTCACCCGGCTGATTGGTGGCCCCTCGCTCCAGACAGGACTGCATCTGATCGGCAACGGCTTCCAGCCCCTGAGTGGCCTGCAGGGGCGCGGCTTCAGCCCAGGCACCGATCGGCACGAACTGATCATTCTGCCCACTGGCTTCACCCAGCCGGTCAAAGTAGTAGTAGTTGGCTTCCGGCATGCGCTGTATTTCCAGCCGGTAGGCAATGTTACGCCCTTCATGTTGCGTCACCCCGGTCACGCCTGCCTCATCGCCTTCCCCGGGCATGGCGTTGAAGGTCATTTTCTCCTTCTGGCCGATGGGATCGCGCAGTACGCCCGTGGCCAGATTGACCTGCTGTTGCTGGACGCTGGCATCAAGGCACTGATCAAGCTGCACGGGGGTCACTTCGGTGTAGGGTCTGCGTACGGCAAAGGACCCTAGATAGTCGCCATCCACGCCCTGAACGGGATTGATTTCGCGGCTTTGCGAGACCTGATCATCCAGAACGTATTGCCCCGAAACGCATCCTGTCATCAACGTCAGAGTGGCAACGCCTATCCATGTCTTTTTCATCATCTTTTTGATCCACTTCTCATGGGTGACAGTCTGTCAGATACGTTGAGTGTAACGGATGGTGGCCCAACGGGTCTGCCTGATCGCAGGGAATCACGAAGAATAAGGATCAAGAGCACGGTAATATCTTCCAGATACACAAGGGCGGCGAGTTTTCACTCGCCGCCCTTGACGTTGCCCCGGTGTCCTTTTGACACTGCTTTTTCCCAAAAGCCGGGCCCTTGCTACCCGGAAAGAGATATGCGCATCGTTTGCGCCAGTTGACGCGTTTTCAGGCAGGCATCTGCCAGCAACAGTGGCTGGATAGCTGCGCCGTAGGTCGAGATGAATTCACCGCAATCCCTGCAACGAATTTCATCCCACTCCATGGCATCGGCTGCCACATTCAGATCCTCGCTACCACAACGATGGCAACTCATTCCCAGCATGTGAACACTCCCTGTTCAATGTCTTCCCTGATGACCGACTGCAGATCCCTTGCAGTTGAACTGTCAGCTACGCCCTTCCATGGGCGGTGTCGCTGTACAGCTCATGTACATGACTTTAGCGCGCTCGTCAGCGAGGTCAATACCTATACAATAATTAATGGCCAAAAAATTTTCCTTACCCGTATTTGTACACTGTTCGATTTCAGATGCGTGACACACCCTATTTTTTTGGACAGGCTGGCGAGAAGCGCCGTGTATCGGCAAGATAGCCTTCGACATTATTAACCGCAGCGACGACAGGGATGGATGTGACTTCAATTTTAGAGGAATACCGGCACTGGCAGCGTTTCTCCAGACAGGAAAAGCTGGATCAGGAACATCGGGGTGCCGTACAGAAGCTGGCGAAATCAGGCGCCATGGCGACACGTATGGCCGCCTCCTACAAGAGCATGGCAGAGCGGGCCGCGGCGGAAGGCGCCTGCTACCGAACGCTTTTCAGCCGTCGTCAGGACAATGGTGAGGAGCTTGCCTGCGAAGGATGGCTGTTTGTGCGCCGCGTCATCGCAGAAGGTGGCACAACGCGCGTGAGAGGCACCCTGCTTGAAACCTTCACTCTGGAACATGGCGATATTACTCCCGGGACAAGACCGGCAGTTGCCGTCACGCTGGAAATTTTTGACGAATTACTGGTCAAAAACACCATGCAACTGGGTTGTCGTGTGGACCGCAGTGACGACGACCGCGATACCCGTTTCATTACTTTTGTCGATCTTGTACGGGGCGATTTAAAGCCCCATCTGTAATCAGCTGCATCTGATTTCATCTTTCATCTTTGAAAGAAAAACGCCTGACAAGGCATGCAACAGGAGGCGCTCATGAACAATACCCCTTCACCTTATAGCCATCTGCCACTCAAGGAGATGGGTAGCGTCACCAGTATCTGTCGACCGGGGCATCACGCCGCTTCCGCGTCATTAGACATGGACAGTCCGGCACTGGCACTGCTGACCGACTTTCAGCAGGTGCGCGCATTTACAGTATCATCGCAAAGCAGTGTCGATGATGCCCTGCAGATGATGAAGCAAAATCGCATTCACATGCTGCTGGTCATTAACGACAAGGGTGAGTTTACCGGCGTCGTGAGTGCACGCATTCTTTTTGGCGGCAGTGCCGTGACGCGCGTCATGCAGGAAGGGGGGCTTTCGCGTGAGGATGTCACGGTCGACATGATCCAACTGCCACGTGAAGAGCTTCATGCCATTGATCATGAGCGCCTTGAACGCGCCACGGTAGGCGATCTGGTGCAGACGCTGAAGGCATCAGGTGATCGTCACGTATTGGTGACCGATCACGATGAAAACGGCAGCTTTCATATTCGTGGCGTAATTTCTGCTCGCGAAGTCAGCAACGCGCTGGGCATTGATCTTGATCACCCGCCAGAAGCCCATAGCTTCTCGGCCATTCGCTCGGTCGTACTGGGGCACGATCTGTAAGAAATGATGAAGCAATGGGGCTGCAGGACAGCCTCATTGCTTTCAGAAAACTTTTTTCTTTCCGAAACGGCTATTACCAGTAATTAAAATGTTCGAGAGTTTTTCTGCCTTCAAAGATAACGGTATAAAAATTGTCGCTGACAACACCGTGATTTGGCGTTACACTGCCGCCCCTCATTCGCCCGGACCGGATCCCGGGCGTCGATTTCATCGGCAAAGAAATTCTCCGTCATGACACAACAGACTGCATCACGCGCCGTCGTTATCTATTCCGGCGGCATGGACTCCTACACCGTCCTGCACCGCGCTCTACGCGAGGGTTACGACGTTCATGCCCTCTCCTTTCATTATGGCCAGCGCCATGCCCGTGAACTCGATGTTGCCAGCCAGGTCTGTCAGACCCTGGGCGTTGCTCATCAGGTCGTGGATATACGCGCCATCCATGGGCTCATTGGTGCTTCGGCCCTGACCGATGCCACCCAGCAGATGCCAAGTGCCGACTACGCCGAAGACAACATGAAGGCGACTGTCGTCCCCAATCGCAACATGATTTTGCTGTCTCTGGCCATCGGACATGCCGTTAACCTGGAAGCAGAAATCTGTTATTACGGCGCCCACGGCGGCGATCACGCCATCTATCCTGACTGCCGGCCGGAATTTGTCGCACGCATGAATGATGTTGCGGCGATTGCCAACTACACGCCGGTGGAAATACGCGCCCCTTATCTGCATGCCAGCAAGGGCGATATTCTCGCTGAAGGTCTGCAGATGGGACTCGATTATGCCCACACCTGGACCTGCTACCTGGGCGAAGCGCTGGCCTGCGGTGAATGTGGCAGCTGCCGTGAGCGCCTGCAGGCCTTTGCATCAATGGGTCTTGAGGACCCGCTGCCCTATCGCGCCCAGCCCCGTCGCACGCGGGAGGTGTAGCCATGTACAGCGTCAAGGAAGCGTTCTATACCCTGCAGGGTGAAGGCGGCCAGGCAGGTCGCGCTTCGGTATTCTGTCGTTTCACTGGGTGTAATCTCTGGTCCGGACGCGAAAAGGATCGGGCCGGCAGCATCTGCCGCTTCTGTGATACCGACTTTATCGGCACCGACGGCCAGAACGGCGGCAAGTTTCGGGAAGCTACCGAGCTGGCAGCGCACATCGAGGCGCTATGGCCAGCGCAGACGGCGCATGCCCGTCCCTACGTGGTGTTTACCGGTGGTGAGCCTCTGCTCCAACTGGATGCCGCTTTGATCGATGCCATGCATGAGCGTGGCTTTGAAATCGCGGTTGAAACCAATGGCACACTGCCGGCGCCGGAAGGTATCGACTGGCTATGCGTCAGCCCCAAGGGGCGCGCTGAACTCAAGCAACTGACAGGCAACGAGCTCAAGCTGGTCTACCCGCAGGAAGACGCCTTGCCCGAGCGCTTCATGGCGCTTGAGTTTGATCACTTTTTTCTGCAGCCCATGGATCTTGCGCCTCGTGGCGGACAAGGCAACACCATGGCAGACACGGTGGCCTACTGTATGGCAAACCCTCAGTGGCGCCTCTCCCTGCAGACACACAAGATTGCAGGTATTGATTGATGATTCTTTTCGTAAATGCCTTGAGCGCACTGGATGTTTCCATCTGGTGTCCGCAGCGCGGTTTGATCGGCGCCAGCTACCACATTGATGTCGAACTGGAAGGCGCATTGGGTGAAGACGGCATGCTGTTTGACTTTGGCGACGTCAAACCCTGGATCAAGTCACGCATTGACAGCACCGTCGACCATACCCTGCTGGTGCCCATGAAGGCACATGACATTACGGTCAGCGAGTGCAATGAGGGACTGCGTCTGCAGACACGTCACCCCTGGCCCATGGAACTACGCGCACCGCGCCAGGCTTATACACTGCTGCCCTGGCAGCAGATTACGCCTGAACGCCTGGGTGACTATCTCTCCGCAGAGCTTTCCAGACGGCCACCGGCACAGGTGGAAAAAATACGCATCACACTGCGTGAAGAGTCCCATGAGGCCGGCGGTTATACGTATAGCCATGGCCTTCGACGTCACAAGGGAAATTGCCAGCGTATTGCGCACGGCCATCGCTCGCGTCTGGCCATCTGGCATAATGGACAGCGCAGCGAAGCGCTTGAATCCCAGTGGTCACAAAGGCTGGAAGATATTTATCTGATTGATCACGCCGACCTGATCGATGCCGACAACGATATCTATCATGTCGGCTACGAATCAGCACAGGGACGCTTTTCGATACGCCTGCCTCAGGATCGCGCCGAGATTCTGCCGACACCAACCACGGTGGAACAGATCGCCAACTGGATGGCCAGGGAGATTGCCTCGCTCCACGGGGGCAGCGTACGCGTGCAGGCTTTTGAAGGGATCGACAAGGGGGCCGTGGCGACAGCTCACGGCACTCGGACGCTGACGTGACAATGGCTGATGGGTACGATCGGCTGATTGCGACGAGCCATCACGATGAGTGCCGCGCAGGCTGTGGTGCCTGTTGTATCGCACCCTCCATCAGCTCGGCCATACCCGGCATGCCTCAGGGCAAACCCGCCGGCATACGCTGCATTCAGCTTGATGACAATAATCTTTGCCGGCTTTTTGGTGATCCGCGCAGGCCAAAGGTCTGCCACACCTTTCACTTTGATCGCGAGCTTTGTGGCCAGACAAGAGGTGAGGCGCTTCACAATATCGCCTATCTCGAAGCTGGCAGTACGCCATAAAATGGATGAACCCGCCGATAGGCGGGTTCATTGCTGATGGTGTGACGCCGAACAATCAGTCCAGCCTTACCAGCATCTTGCCCTGATTGGACCCTTCAAACAGCGCCAGGAAAGCATCCGGCGTGCGCTCGAGCCCTTCTTCCACAGTTTCACGGTATTCAATGCTGCCATCAGCCACCAACGGACCTACCTGCTGATAAAACTCCTGCTCATGACCCTTGACCCATTCATGCACAATGAAGCCCTGCATGCGCAGCCGCTTGGTCAGCACGGCAGCAATGTTGGCTGGACCGGCTGAAGGCGCCGATTCGTTGTAACGTGAAATCATGCCGCATACCGCGATACGACCGAAGTCGTTCATGGCATCCAGCGCCGCCTCAAGCATCGGGCCGCCCACGTTTTCGTAATACACGTCAACACCCTGTGGCGCTGCTTCCTTCAGTGCCTTTTTAATGGCATCAGCATCCTGATGATGATCAATGGCCTTGATACCACGCGCCTCGAGCCATTCACGCTTTTCCTGGCTGCCGGCACTACCAATGACTGTACAGCCCTTTTGATGGGCAAGCTGCGCGGCCAGCGAGCCTACAGCGCCGCTGGCCGCGGAAATCAGCACGGTATCCGAGGCTTCAAGTTCAGCAACCAGTGTCAGCCCGGCCCAGGCGGTCATGCCTGGCATGCCCAGAACGCCCAGAAACGCCTGCGGCGGCACATCAATATCCGGTAAAGGCTGAACCTGGCTGCCATCAAGCTGTGCCACGTCTCTCCAGCCCCCCATGTGAACGACTCGATCGCCTTCCTTCAGGTCCTTATGACGGGACTCGATAATTTCTCCGAGCGCACCACCTTCCATCGGTTGATTCAGTTCAAAAGGCTCCACATAGGTTTTGACACCGCTCATGCGACCACGCATATACGGGTCTACCGAAAGCCAGTGATTGCGAATACGTACTTCACCATCCTTGAGCTCTGGCAGTTCTCGGCTTTCAAGCTGAAAGAGCGAGCGTTCGGGCAAGCCTTCAGGATGCTCACCGATCGTGAAATAACGTGACTGGGTCATGTAACTCTCCTGCATACCCCGGCAGGGGCACCAACAATGAAAAAGGCTCAAACACAAGGCATAAAAAAAGGTGCAACGCATGTTGCACCCCTAAAAAGATAGCAGACTATTTAATTTGTCGAGATGTCCGCATGGTTACGAATTGCATCTGTCATGACACCAATCATCTGGCCCGCCTGAGCATTCCATAGACCATCGGACAACGACGAGATCTGTTCATCACTGACATCGGTATCAACATGATCGATGGCAAAAATGACCTGCTGCCTGCCGGCACCGGCATGACCATAGCCGGGCTGCCCATCATGCGGATAGGGCATGCCAAAGGCCGCATCGATCAGCTCGGAAGAGAGCTCTCCCTGCCCATCGCGGGTAACACCGCTGACCTGGTGCCATTCAAGACCGGCAGGCGTCTCACCGCGCTCAAGGGCGGCCAGCGTCTGTTCGGCCTGCTCGGCAAGTAACCGGCGCCGCTTTTCCTCAAGCGCTGAATGCCTTGCCTGGTCACGCACGTCATCCAGCGCCAGCGTGGCTGCCGGACGATGTTCGGTGACACGCACGACCACGCGGCGATCCTGGCCCAGCTCTACAGGTTCGCTGTTGTAGCCATTCTTGAGGACATCTTCACTAAAGGCAGCATCCATGATGCCTGCTTCACCCAGCACGGCATCATCACCTTCAAACTGATCATCACGTGATACCCAATCCGTACGCTGCAGCGGCAGGTTCAGACGCTCGGCAACACCTTCAAGATCATCAGCTGAAAAGCTTTCGTCACTAAGCTGCTGTGAAAGCTGCTGGAAACGCTCATCGCGCTGCCCCTGTCGAACCTCGCGGCTCAACTCTTCACGCATGTCATCGAAACTCTGGATATCGATGTTATCAACACGAATGACATGGAAAACGCCGTCGCTTTCCACACCCTGCGATACTTCGCCCGGTGACATGGATGCCACGGTCTCATCAAAGGGCTGACCAAAAATACCTTCGCTGACCGTGCCCATGCGGCCTCCCTGATCAGCGCTTGAAGGATCATCAGAGTACTGTTTTGCCAATGCAGCGAAATCCTCGCCTTTCTGCAGACGCGCTTCGATGTCGTTTACGCGCTCTTGTGCCTCTGCTCGTGTACGCTCATCACCAAAGGTGACCACGATATCCGACACTTCACGTGGCGCCGTGGAACGATGCTGTTCGTAGCGCTGACGAAGCTGCTGCTCATCAATGGGTTGATCATCATCGGCCAGCTGACGTCGATCGAGCACAACATATTCGAGCCTGACCTCTTCAGGACGCTGATAGTCCTGCTGATGTGCGTCATACCATGCCTTTACGTCTTCATCACTGACGCTTACCGGCTGTTCGAGCGAGTCTTCGTCAAGCATGGCATAACGAAAATCCCGCTTCTGATAGCGAAGCTCTGCCAGACGTCTGGCTTCTGAAGGCAGCACAAAGGTGCCTGAAATCAGTCCGTTTTGAAGCTGCTGGGTCAGCATGTCTTCCTGAAGCTGACGACGGAATTCTTCAGCGCTATAGCCTGCGCTCGCAAGCCTTCTCTGGAACAGTTCGGCAGAAAAGTGACCGTTACTGTCCTGAAACTCCTGCCGATTGACCAGCAGTTGATCAACCTGCTGATCCGAAAAGCTCATGCCGCCATCGCGAGCATATTGCTCCATGGCCATGCGGGTAATCAGGGAGTCCAGGATGGCCCGTCGCGCTTCGCTCTGCTGTTCGGGAGGAACGCGGCCGGAACGTACTGCCCGTTGAACTTCGATATCCAGGGTCTGACGGCTGATTTTCTCACCATTGACGGAAGCCGCTTCGTCACGCTGGCTACCATTGAAATAGCTCAGCAGTGACTCTGCGCCAAATAGCGTAAATGTCAGCGCGATCAGAGCCACTATTATTCTGGCGATCCAGCCCTGTGCCCGATCTCTGATCTTTTGCAGCATGCAGCAGGCCCTTGAAATTAATGGAGGATGAATGGGTTTGGCGAAGGATTATAACGACACATGGCGCAAACCGACACGCTATAAGTCGAGATCGGACTGAAGGTGTGATTAGCATGACCAGGTTGCATAAAAAAACGCATCGTTTTCACGATGCGTTTATCTCATACAGGGAAGGTATCTTGAACACACACCTTCCATTGCAGTAGCACAGCTATCAGTTGACAGCGTCCTTCAGTGCCTTGCCTGCCTTGAAGCTGGGCACGTTGGCAGCACTGATTTCAATGGTCTTGCCAGTCTGCGGGTTACGACCGGTACGTGCAGCCCGCTCCTTGATGCTGAATGTTCCGAAACCTACCAGTGCCACGGAATCACCCTGCTTAAGGCTATCGGTAACGGAATCGATCATGGCATCGAGAGCCCGACCGGCCGCTGCCTTGGGAATATCTGCAGAAGCAGCAATAGCCTCAATCAGCTCGGATTTATTCACTCTTCACCCCTTGACTATAACAATCGTTGCTAGGATTAAGCGCGGCAATCGAACAGCATACGCAATCATAACGAGCCGCATTTTATATCAACGACCATAAATACCGTCAAGCAATGTTAGCAACAAAGCCCGTCATTTCAGGCTTTGTTGCCAGACATTTTAAAAAAAATGCTAATGCGTATTTACAGACGCCTGCGAAGTATTTTTTTCTTCTACCCGCTTGTCTTCAAAATCATCATCACTCTTTTGAACCAGAGCAATATCCAGAACTTCATCGATCCAGCGGACGGGCCTGATGTCAAGAGCATCCTTGATAGTGTCAGGGACTTCCTTGAGATCGCGGCGATTTTCTTCGGGGATAAGTGCAATCTTTATACCACTGCGACGGGCAGCCAGCAATTTCTCCTTGAGCCCCCCGATCGGCATCACTTCGCCACGAAGATTGACCTCGCCGGTCATGGCAACATCAGCGCGTACGGCCCGATTGGTGTAGGCCGATACCATAGCCGTCACCATGGCAATACCGGCACTTGGGCCATCCTTGGGCGTTGCCCCTTCAGGCACGTGAATGTGAAGATCTTCCTTCTCGAACCGTTCCGGATCTATCTCAAGCAGCGCTGCGCGTGAACGTACCACCGTATGAGCAGCACTGACCGACTCCTTCATGACGTCGCCCAGAGAGCCGGTCTTGTTGACCCTTCCCTTGCCTGGCGTCACCACCGATTCGATATTGAGGATCTCCCCACCAACGGAAGTCCACGCCAGACCGGTGACTCGACCTACCTGGTGTGCCTCATCTACCAGACCGTAACTAAAGCGCCTCACACCAGCATAGCGCTCGATATCGGCGGCTTCCAGTTGCTGTGCAGCAACACTCTTGCCCTGTGCTGCTTCGCTACCAATACGTTCGCGCAGCACCTTTCGCGCTACCTTGGCAATCTGACGCTCTAGTTCACGAACCCCGGCTTCACGCGTGTAGTAACGGATCAGCTCAAGAAGGGCTTCGTCTGTCAGTACCAGCTCATCCTTTCGCAGGCCATTGGCCTTGAGCTGCTTCGGCGCCAGATAGCGTCGGGCGATCCCCAGCTTCTCGTCTTCGGTATATCCCGGAATGCGGATCACTTCCATCCGGTCCAGAAGTGGCCCGGGAATATTCATCGAGTTCGCGGTGCAAATGAACATGACATCCGACAGGTCGTAGTCAAGCTCCAGATAGTGATCGCTGAACTTGTCGTTTTGTTCAGGATCCAGCACTTCAAGCAGTGCTGAAGAAGGATCGCCCCGATGATCCATTCCTACCTTGTCAATTTCATCAAGCAGAAAGAGCGGGTTGCGAACACCCGTTTTGCTCATGCGCTGCAGCACCTTGCCAGGCATGGAACCGATATAGGTACGGCGATGGCCACGAATCTCGGACTCATCACGTACGCCACCCAGTGCCAGGCGCGTGTACTTGCGATTGGTAGCTCGCGCAATGGACTGACCCAGTGAAGTCTTGCCCACACCCGGCGGACCGACCAGACACAGTACCGGGCCCTTGAGCTTGCGCACCCGCTTTTGAACGGCAAGGTAATCAAGGATGCGCTCCTTGACCTCTTCCAGGCCATAGTGGTCCTCTTCCAGGACCTGTTCGGCATGGCTGATGTCATGACGAACGCGTGTACGCTTTTTCCAGGGTACAGCCAGAATCCAGTCAAGATAGGAACGCACAACCGTTGCTTCAGCAGAAGCCGGCGCCATCATCTTGAGCTTGTTGAGCTCCTGACGGGCCTTTTCCTCCGCCTCGGCCGACATGCCCGATTCAGCAATCTTCTGCTCGTATTGATCCGCTTCGTTGGGCGTATTTTCAAGCTCACCCATTTCCTTCTGGATGGCTTTCATCTGTTCGTTGAGGTAGTACTCGCGCTGGGATTTCTCCATTTGCTCCTTGACCCTGGAGCGAATGCGCTTTTCCACCTGCAGGAGATCAATTTCAGATTCGATCAGCGTCATCAAATGCTCAACGCGATCGCGTACCTTGTCCATTTCCAGCAGCGATTGCTTGTCGCCAATTTCAAGGGAAAGGTGGGCACTGATGGTATCAACCAACCGGCTGGCATCCTCAATACCCTGAAGTGAGCTCAGCACCTCGTTGGGCACCTTGCGCGACAGCTTTACATACTGCTCAAACTGATCCAGCAGAACGCGTACCAGGGATTCCTGCTCACGCTCGCTTAGAGGCTCGCTTTCCCGAAGTGTGATCGTGGCTGTCGGATAGCCATTTTCACTATTGTCATCGTTGATGTGATCAATATCGGCACGCGAGCTGCCTTCAATGAGCACCTTGACAGTACCATCCGGCAGGCGAAGCAGCTGCATCACACTGGCAATGGTCCCGATATCAAAAAGATCCTCGATCTCGGGATTATCCTGACCGGCGTCACGCTGAGCGACCAGCAACACCTGTTTGTCCGATTCCATGGCCGCTTCGAGGGCACGAATCGATTTCTCGCGACCCACGAACAGCGGTATGACCATCTGCGGGTAAACGACAACATCTCGCAGTGGCAACAGGGGTATGTTTAACGTCTGTGCGGGGTTACGCTCCATCGCAGACAACCTCGAATCTTATGTGTGGGCCGCAGGAAGCGACTTTGATGGCATCAATATGGGGATGACGGCAGGAAATACAACCGCTTACCGGGCAGGGGTTCTGCATATGACTGGGGGGCCATGACGGCCCCCCAATCATCAATCAGCTTACTGGCTACCGATCGTCGCCGACTACCAGCTTGCTTTCCTGCTGGTTGGCATAGATCAGCAAGGGCTTGCTGTCACCATTGATGACGGTTTCATCAATGACCACCTTGACGACATTCTCTGCGGAAGGAATTTCATACATGGTATCCAGAAGTACGGATTCCAGTATTGAACGAAGACCGCGAGCACCTGTTCTTCTTACCATCGCCTTGTTGGCAACGGCTCTGAGTGCATCTTCACGAAAGTCCAGCTCAACGCCTTCCATTTCAAATAGACGTACATACTGACGTACAAGAGAATTCTTGGGTTCGGTCAGAATCTGAATCAGCGCCTGCTCATCGAGCTCGTTGAGCGTTGCAATTACCGGCAGACGACCAACAAACTCCGGGATCAGACCGTACTTGACCAAATCCTCGGGCTCCACGCTGGCCAGAATATCGCCCACGCCCTTGTTGGTATCCTTGCTCTTGACGACAGCATTGAACCCAATGCCACCACGCTCGGCACGATCACTGATAACCTTGTCCAAACCAGCAAAGGCACCACCCACAATGAAGAGGATATTGCCGGTATCTACCTGCAAAAACTCCTGCTGAGGATGCTTGCGGCCACCCTGTGGAGGGACAGATGCTGTCGTACCCTCGATCAGCTTGAGAAGCGCCTGCTGAACGCCTTCACCGGATACATCACGGGTAATGGACGGATTGTCCGACTTGCGGGAAATCTTGTCGATTTCGTCGATATAGACAATGCCGCGCTGGGCCTTCTCTACATCGTAATCGCATTTCTGCAGGAGTTTCTGAATGATGTTCTCGACATCTTCACCTACATAGCCGGCTTCTGTCAGCGTTGTAGCATCAGCAATGGTAAAGGGCACATTCAACAGACGAGCCATGGTTTCCGCCAATAGCGTTTTGCCGCTACCGGTAGGACCAATCAGCAAAATATTGCTTTTGCCAAGCTCGACGTGGTCATCACCCTTGTGCTGACCCACTTTCAAACGCTTGTAATGATTATAAACAGCAACGGAAAGCACCATCTTGGCGCGATCCTGGCCGATGACATAATCGTCAAGCGTATTGCGAATTTCCCGCGGAGCAGGAAGACGCTCGTCGTCGGAAGACGCTTCGGACTCCACGACCTCTTCGCGAATGATGTCGTTGCATAGATCAACACATTCATCGCAGATGTAAACAGAGGGTCCAGCGATCAGCTTGCGTACTTCATTCTGATTCTTGCCACAAAATGAGCAGTAAAGCAGCTTGCCGCCTTCGTCCTTGCCTTTGCCGTCAGCCATTCGCGTACCTCTTGAAGATAGCGGCGCGTTGGCACGCCATCATGGTCAAACTCTGAATCAACGCTATCAGGATACCGGGCGATGCGCCAGTGTTGCATCGATCAGCCCGTACTCTACAGCCTGCTCGCCATTCATGAAGTTGTCGCGATCAGTATCGCGTGCAATCTTCTCGATGTCCTGACCGGTATGATGCGCCAGAATTTCGTTCAAACGCTGCCGAATCGTCAGGATTTCACGTGTATGGATCTCGATGTCGCTGGCCTGCCCCTGAAAACCACCAAGCGGCTGGTGAATCATCATACGGGAATGTGGCAGGCAGTAACGCTTTCCGGCTTCACCACCTGCCAGCAGCAGCGCACCCATACTGGCCGCCTGACCGATACAGACCGTGGAAACGTTGGGCCTGATGAACTGCATGGTGTCATAGATCGACATGCCGGCAGTCACTGAACCACCCGGAGAATTGATATAGAGATGAATATCCTTGTCGGGATTCTCTGACTCCAGAAAGAGCAACTGCGCCACGATCAGGTTGGCACTGTAGTCCTCAACCGGGCCAACAAGAAAAATGACACGTTCCTTGAGCAGACGAGAGTAAATGTCGTAGGCCCGCTCGCCACGTGCGTTCTGCTCCACCACCATGGGGACCAGCCCACCAGCATTGGTAATATCAGACTCGCTTCTCATGTAGCAACCTTCCAGTGATGTGGGCCAATGATAGGACCCGGCTTTCGCCGGGTCCTGACTGCCAGCCTGGCGATGACTGTATGCCAGATATTAGCCGGCCTGCTCTTCGGTTTCTTCCGCTTCGTCAGCACCCTGCTGCTGAGCAGCCTGAAGTGCTTCCTGATAACTCATGGGCGTTTCGACAACGCTGGCCTTCTCCATCAGATGATCGATGGCCTTGCGTTCCAGCACAGCAGATTTCACCTGATTTTTCATCTGCTCGTTGCCCATGTACTGCTCGACAACCTGTTCGGGCTGTTCAAACTGACCGGCCTGCTCTTCGATAAAGGCACGGATTTCGTCGTCATCTGCATCAAGCTCGAAGTGACTGACAACCTCTGCCAGTAGCAGCCCAACTTCAACACGGCCACGAGCCTGCTCGGCAAACAGCTCATCAGGCAGCTGGGAAACATCAAAGTCTTCGCCCAGACCGAACTGCTGCGCGGCCTGACGCTTGAGCCCCTGCACTTCCTGAGTAATCAGGGCGCTGGGAACCGATACTTCATTGCGCGCCTTCAACGCATCAATCAACTGCTGGCGTACGCGGTTATCGATGGCATTGTCCAGTTCACGCTGCATGTTATTACGCACTTCAGCGCGGAAGCTGTCATTGTTGCCATCTTCCACACCAAATTTCGACATGAATTCACTGTCGACTTCAGGAAGCTCCTGCGACTGCACCTTGTGCGTCGTGGTTTTAAAGCGGGCTTCCTGACCTGCCAGATGCTCGGCCTGATAATCTTCAGGGAAAGTTACCGTGACCTCGCGTTCTTCACCCGCCTGAACACCGATCAACTGATCTTCAAAACCGGGGATGAAGCTGTTGGAGCCCAGCACCAGCTGATGACCTTCGGCACTTCCACCTTCAAATGCTTCATCACCCAGGAAGCCTTCGAAGTCGATCGTAATCTGATCACCGTCGGCTGCTGCACGCTCAGCGTCACTCCATTGAGCATTCTGCTTGCGCAGGGTGTCGATCATTTCATCGACATCAGCATCCGTAATTTCGGCCTGCGGACGCTCGATCTGCTCGCCTTCAGGGAGGCTCAGCTCAATGGAAGGATAAACTTCCAGCGTAGCGACAAACTCAAGGTCCTTGCCGGCTTCATTGACCGTAGCTTCCAGCTCCGGGTAACCCGCCGGATTCAGCTCATTTTCGGTAATGGCGCGGACATAATGCTGGCGCATCACTTCATCGACAACTTCGTTGCGTACATCGCGACCAAAGCGCTGACGCACAACGCTCATGGGCACGTGTCCTGAACGGAAACCATCCAAGCGCACACGACGAGCGGTATCCTTGAGTCGCTCATCGACATTTTTGTCCACTTCTTGAGCCGGGACCTGGACGGTTACGCGACGCTCGATCGGTGAAGTCGTTTCGACTGAAACTTGCATGAATGATCCTCTACCCACTCAGGTGGCGTGTTCGAAATAAAAAACTCAAGGGCGCAGATTTTAAGAACCCCATCAGATACTGGCAAGCTCGAAGCCTTAATTGGCACCGATTAATACAATTTCAAGGGGAAATTTGGAATTTCTTTGCATTTGAGATGTGGATAAACCTTCCAATCCTGAAAGGCTCACCGAAAAGTGACGCATACAGCAAAAAAGGGCGACCCATCAGGGTCGCCCTTTTGATGCAAGCACTGACAAGGTCAGCGCTTAAAAATAATGGGGTGGATGATGGGGATCGAACCCACGACCACCGGAGCCACAATCCGGGGCTCTACCACTGAGCTACACCCACCATTACTCTTTTGCCGGTCATACAAACCAATATCGATTGGCACGCCCAGCAGGACTCGAACCTGCAACCTACGGCTTAGAAGGCCGTTGCTCTATCCGGTTGAGCTATGGGCGCATTCTATTGACCGTGGCTCTTGCTGTCAACCCCATGATTTGAAAATATTTATCAATATCAAGAAGTTGGTCGGGGTAGAGGGATTTGAACCCCCGACATCCTGCTCCCAAAGCAGGCGCGCTACCAGACTGCGCTATACCCCGAAACGCCAGCACCTCTGCCGAGGCCGCTGCCAATGCGAGGCGCATTTTACCTGATAACCGATTCGGGTCAAGCATAACTTGTCATATTGCCGTTTCAGGCCTTTCGTCAGCTCATGAAGGAACATTCATTGACTGCATCCATCGGGATGCGACAATTGCGCCACTTAATGAGCGAAGCTCGCTTGAATCGTCACCGGGACAGAATACAGATGAGTGCACAGTTGATTGACGGCAAGGCCACGGCACAAAAGGTGCGTGAACGGGTTACCCAACAGGTAGCCGAGCGCCGTCGAGAAGGCAAGAGAGCGCCGGGGCTGGCCGTGGTACTGGTAGGCGATGATGCTGCATCAGAAGTATATGTACGCAACAAGCATCGTGCCTGCGAGCAGGCCGGCATCCTTTCGTTTCAGCATCAGCTTTCGGCAGATACCTCACAGCAGGCCCTGGAGGCATTGATTGATCAATTGAACGCCGATACCAGTGTTGATGGCATTCTGCTGCAGCTGCCCCTGCCCGGCCATCTGGATGCACGCCCCCTGCTTGAGCGCATTCATCCGCACAAGGATATTGATGGTTTTCATCCCTACAACCTTGGCCGCCTGGCGCAGCGCATGCCTACCCTGCGCCCATGCACCCCCATGGGTGTCATGACCCTGCTTAATGAGCATCAGCTCGATGTCCGCGGCCTGACGGCCACCATTGTTGGTGCGTCCAACATTGTTGGCCGTCCGATGGCACTTGAACTGCTGCTGGCAGGCTGCACTATTACAGTATGTCATCGCTTTACGCGTGATCTGCAAAAACACGTTGAAAGCGCAGAGCTGCTGATCGTGGCCGTGGGAAATCCGGGACTGGTCAAAAGCGAATGGATCCGTCCCGGTGCCATCGTGATCGATGTCGGCATCAACCGTACTGCCGAAGGCAAACTGATCGGCGATCTGGAGTTTGAGGGTGCCAGGGATCGTGCTTCCCATATTACGCCGGTCCCGGGCGGTGTGGGCCCGATGACCGTGGCCTCACTGCTTGAGAACACGCTGACGGCGGCCGAGCTGCACGACAACAGCTAAAAAAACGTTTTGGATCGACAATGTCGGATACATAAAGGCCCCGTCAATGACGGGGCCTTTACTTATGCCTGGAGCACTTTTACCCGGGATGCTGCACAAATGGCTACTGGCTTTCGCTTACCCAGGTCGTTCCTTCACGACTGTCCTTGAGAATCACGCCCTGCGCCGCCAGTGCATCACGGATGCGATCAGCTTCAGCAAAGTCGCGCGCCCGGCGCGCAGCATTTCTCGCCTCGATCTGGCGTGCAATTTCCTCATCATCGATGCTGGATTGCGATCCCTGAAGAAAATCGTCCGGCGAACGCTCAAGAAGCCCCAGCATATTGCCCAGTCTTACGAGCTCATGCGCCAGTGCTCCGGCACGTGCCGCATCATCGCGATGACGATTTATCTCGCGCACCAGCTCGAACATGACCGCCAGCGCCTCGGGCGTATTGAAGTCATCATTCATGGCCTGAGTAAAACGCGCAGCAAAATCGTCGCTAACGTCGCCCTTGATGACATTGACCTCAGCAAGCGCGTTATAGAAGCGCTCCAGCGAACGTCTGGCATCCTTGAGTGTGTCAGGCGCATAGTTGATAGCACTGCGATAATGACTGGCCACCAGCAGATAACGCACGACCTCGGGATCGTGTTCCTTCAATACATCACGAACCGTGAAGAAGTTGCCCAAAGACTTGGACATCTTCTCGTTATCGACACGCAAGGCACCAGCATGCATCCAGGTATTGACATATTTTTGCCCGGTCGCTGCCTCGCTCTGTGCAATCTCGTTTTCATGATGAGGAAAGGCCAGATCAGGCCCGCCACCATGAATATCAAAGGTGTTGCCCAGACAGCATGTCGACATTGCTGAACATTCGATATGCCAACCCGGCCGCCCTTCTCCCCAGGGAGAAGACCAGCTTGCCTCATCGGGACGGGCACTTTTCCAGAGCACGAAGTCCAGCGGGTCTTCCTTGGCCTGATCGATATCGACCCGTGCGCCGGAGCGCATATCATCGGGGTTGCGGTTATTGAGCGCACCATAGCGCTCAAACCGACGCACGCGATAAAACACATCCCCATTGTCGGCATGATAGGCGTAGCCACGCTCGATCAGTGTTTTGATCATGACAATGATGTCGTCAATATGCGCTGTGGCACGTGGCTCCTGATCCGGTGGCAACACACCAAGTCGGCGTTCGTCTTCGTGCATGGTCTCGATCATGCGGCCTGTCAGGGCATCTATTGATTCATTATTGTCCCGCGCCCGCACCAGAATCTTGTCATCGACATCGGTAATATTGCGAACATAGGTCAGGCCATAACCACTGGCACGCAGCCACCGGGTAATGACATCAAACGCTACCAGCATCCTGGCATGTCCCAGATGACAATAGTCATATACGGTCATGCCGCAGACATACATCCGCACGTTATTGGCATCAATGGGCGCAAAGGCTTCCTTCTGACGCGTCAGGGTATTGTAAATCTGCACGCTGCGACTCCCCTTCAGTTTGCCTTGCTCTGCGCCTTTGCCCAGCCATCCTTGAGGCTGACCGTACGATTGAAGACCAGATGATCAGCACCATGATCATGACGATCGGCACAAAAATAGCCAACACGCTCGAACTGAAAACGCTGCTCGGCGCCAGCCTGACGCAAGGAAGGCTCGCCAATGGCGTGTACGACTTCAAGTGACTGCGCATTGAGGTGATCGAGGAAATCACCATCCTTGTCCCGGTCCGGCGCCTCAACCTGAAACAGGTTGTCGTAGTTGCGTACTTCAACATCGACACCATGACGGGCACTGACCCAGTGAATGACGCCCTTCACCTTGCGCCCCTCCGGATTCTGTCCCAGCGTCTCCAGATCAACACTGCAATGAAGGGCTTCTATCTCACCCTGCTCATTTTTGATCACTTCATCGCAGCGAATCACGTAGGCATTGCGAAGACGTACTTCCTTGCCGGGGGCCAGACGGAAGAACTTCTTGGGTGGCACTTCCATGAAATCTTCCTGGTCGATCCAGATTTCACGATTGAGCGGCAATTGACGCATGGCCATGTCTTCGCGTGCAGGGTGACCCGGCACCTCAAAGATCTCTTCATGATCCTCGGGAAGATTGGTCAGGATAACCTTGAGTGGCTTCATGACACACATCGCGCGCGGCGCATTGTCTTCAAGATCCGAACGAATGGCGTGATAAAGCATCTGAATGTCCACAACGCCTGCGGCACGCGATACGCCCACCATGTCACAGAACTTGCGGATGGATGCCGGCGTATAGCCGCGACGACGCATCCCCGAGATGGTTGGCATCCGCGGATCATCCCAGCCATCCACGACACCCTGATCCACCAGCAATTTCAGTTTGCGCTTGGAGGTAACGGTATAATTCAGATTGAGTCGTGCAAACTCGATCTGCTTCGGACGCGCTGGTACGGGAAGATTGTCCAGAAACCAGTTATACAGCGGTCGATGATCTTCAAACTCGAGCGTACAGATAGAATGCGTAATGCCCTCGATGGCATCGGACTGACCATGCGTGAAGTCATAGGAGGGATAGATCTTCCACTTGTCACCGCTTTGATGATGCGCGGCATGGCGGATGCGATACAGGGTCGGATCACGCAGATTGATATTGGGTGAAGCCATATCAATTTTTGCCCGCAATACCTTCTCGCCCTCTCCGAACTCACCATTTTTCATGGCTTCGAAAAGCGCCAGATTCTCTTCAACGCTGCGCTCACGCCATGGGCTGGGGCGGCCGGGCTCGGTCAATGTGCCACGATACTCGCGCATCTGCTCGGCATTGAGATCATCCACATAGGCCAGACCGTTACGAATCAACTGGCAGGCCCAGTCGTAGAGCTGGTCGAAATAGCTGGAGGCATATCGAACCTCACCGCTCCATTCAAAACCGAGCCACTCGATATCCTCGCGTATGGCATCGATATAGACCTGCTCTTCCTTTGCAGGGTTCGTATCGTCAAAGCGCAGATGGCACTGCCCTCCGAGCTGCTCGGCCAAGCCAAAATTGAGACATATCGATTTGGCATGACCGATGTGCAAAAAGCCGTTGGGTTCGGGCGGAAAGCGCGTCACGATGGTATCAACGCGCCCCTGCTCGATCTCTTCACGAATCTGTGTACGAATGAAATTCGGTGCGCTGGTGCTTTCTGAGCTCATGGGGCGTGATCGGGCCTTGTTAACGTCGGATACCGGCAGGCGCGGTTTCGCCTGCCCGGATAAAGCCGCTATTATAGCGTGAGCGCCCGGGACCATGCCATGCAGGTATCAGTACCGACTTCACGAGTGACCCAAAGCTCGGTGTGCACCACCATCGCATAGCTTCCTTGAAGCTGTTCTTTTGTTGTCTTTCAGGAATTTTTTCATGATCATTTTTTCCACCAGCGCCGGTGATATCAAAATCGAGCTTTTCCACGACGAGGCTCCTCAGACAGCTGCCAACTTTGAGCGTTATGTCAGGGAAGGCCACTACGACAACACACTGTTCCATCGTGTCATTGACGGCTTCATGGTGCAGGGCGGTGGATTTGATACCCAGTTCAATCAAAAGCCGGTTCACGAGCCCATTAATAATGAAGCCAATAATGGCCTCAAGAACGCCCGCGGCAACCTTGCCATGGCCCGCACGGGCGACCCGCACTCCGCGACGGCACAGTTTTTCATTAACGTGGCCGACAACGATTTCCTGAATCACACATCCCCGACCCCCCAGGGCTGGGGCTATTGCGTGTTTGGTCGGGTTGTTGAAGGCATGGATGTCGTTGACAGCATCAAGGGCGTAGCCACCACACGTCGTCATGGGCATGCAGACGTACCTGCAGAAGATGTTGTGATCCAGTCTGCCCGTCTGGCTGATGCCTGATCGTCAAACAACAATGTTTCAGGCGCAGCAATGCCTTGCGCCCTTCAAGCAGGAGAGGTCATGACGACACTGTTTATTGCCGATCTGCACTTGCAGCAGGATACCCCTGAGCTGACGCAGGCATTTTTGGACTACCTGGAATATCGCGCCCGGAATGCCCACGCGCTCTACATCATGGGCGATCTATTTGAAAGCTGGATCGGCGATGATGCCATCGGTAATTTTGAGCAGCAGATTATCGATGCTCTACGCCATTTCAGTGACAGTGGCAGGCACCTTTATGTCATGCACGGCAACCGTGACTTTCTACTGGGTGAGCGCTTTGCCGAGCTTACCGGGGCGGTGCTGATCGATGATCCTGCCATTATCAGCATTGACGAGGATGTACCCGTTCTTTTGATGCATGGCGATAGCCTCTGCACTCAGGACGGTGAGTACATGCAGTTTCGCGCCATGACGCGTGACCCGAAGTGGCAGCAGCAAACGCTGGCACTGCCGATAGAGCAACGCCGTCAATTGGCAGATCGCATGCGTGAAGGCTCAGGCAGTGCCAACAGCAGCAAGACTGATGACATTATGGATGTCAGCCAGGAGGCGGTGGAAAATATCATGGAACAGTGTCATGTCCGTACGCTGATTCACGGGCATACACATCGTCCTGATGTACACGATTTTCGCCTGCATGGCGATGAAGTGGCCAAACGCTATGTGTTGGGTGACTGGCACCATGCCCGGGATGAAGGCTGGGAAGTACGCCTGGATGGCATGACCCTGACACTGGAGCGTTTCAGTCTGTCGGAGCTTTCCCACCACTGATGAACCGGACGCCCCGACTCGGGGCGTCCAGTTATCAACGCCGTCTATATTACGGCGTGTCAGGCCGCCGTCGGCACAGGCACACCACTGTGAAAGCGGAATTCACTATCCGGCGACTCAATCAGTTCCTTCTCCACGTCGCCAAAAAAGGCCACCCGCCCATCAATGGGCTCATCAGCATACTGCGCTGCCAGCTCCAGATAGTCTTCGAAATGCCGGCCTTCGGATTTCACCAGGCTTCGATAAAATTTTGCCAGCGTCTCATCAAGGTGAGGAATCAGGCAGGCAAAGCGCTCGCATGAGCGCGCCTCGATATAAGCGCCCACAATCAATACATCAATCAGTCTTCCAGGCTCCTGCTCCCGGACATGCTCGCGCAGGCCCTGCGCGTAGCGCGAGGCTGAAACATGCTCATAGGCAATCCCACGCTCACGCATCAGCGTCACGACCTGCTCAAAATGCAGAAGCTCTTCACGCGCCAGCTGGGACATTTTTGTCAAAAGATCCGCACGGCTCGTGTAACGATACATGAGACTCATGGCCGTCGAGGCAGCCTTCTTTTCGCACTGAGCGTGATCAATCATCAAAAGGCGTTCATTGCCCAGTGCTGCATCGACCCAGGACTGGGGCGTGCGGCAAGGCAAAAAATCAAGCAGTTCGGAGGGCATCAATTCGTGGGGCATATCAAAACCAGTAGAGAACATGAAAGCGCACATGATCATATTGAAGATATAATCTGAACAACACCGATTGTACTTGTGCCGGTGCCACCTCCCCAGTGTCATCGGAGTTGAATGTCAAAAACATGGGATAGTACAGCGCGGAAATTCAGACTGTTGCTATACTCTCGACCCGTATCGGATAGAGATTTTTTGCAAACAGCCTCGCCGAACAGGCTGATGCATTCTAATCTTTACGTGAACCGATTCTCATGCTAAAAATGTTTTTGAAAACACTGTTCGAGTAATAACAGCTCATCGAATCGATTTGATCATGGAGCAGGTACGCTCCAGTCAATACAGGTTTCATGCAAGGAGATCATCAATCATGAAAAAATTCGCACTGTTTGCTGCACCGCTGTTCGCTTCTTCTCTGGTAGCAGCACCGATGGCCATGGCCGATACCAACTCCGGCATTTATTCTGGTGTTGGTGTGGGTAGTGCTCAGGTGCATGATGCCGAGATCAACAGCTTCAGCAGCGGCAATCTGTCAGGTGATCGCATCACTGACAACAATGACACTGCCCAGAGCGCCTTCGTTGGCTACAAGTTCAATGACTGGTTCTCCACTGAAATCAATTATGCCGATCTCGGCGACATTGATTACGCCACTGATCAGGGCAACGGCCGTTATCAGACCAAGGCCTACAGCCTGAGCGCCATCGGTGAGCTGCCCCTGTTCTACGGTGTTTCCGGTTATGCACGTGTTGGTGCTGCCTACTGGAAGGCCAATGCTCAGCAGGGTCCGGCCAGCAACCAGTATGGCACTGACCCGGTCTACGGCCTGGGCCTCAAGTACCAGTTCGAAACCATTCCGGTCTTCGCACGTGCTGAATACACGCGCTACGACATGGATAGCGACTACCGCATTGACGCTGCCATGGCATCCGTCGGCGTGCAGTTCTAATCGACTCCTGTCGATCAGCCTGACAAAACGGCACCTTCGGGTGCCGTTTTTTTATGCTGCCCTTTCATGCAACCATCTTAACGGTTACAGCTGCTGGGGCCGTCCGGGCCAGGCATGCAGGCCCTTTGCCCTGCCTGAGTGCCCTGATCATTGACACGGGGTGATTGCCAAACAAACTCTGTATCATCCTTTCCCGCACATCCCGATATCATCAGTGCCAATATGGCGATCATCACACCAGACCCTCGACGCTGCATAATGCCCCCTGTCTGTTATCAATTGATGACAAGTGCTATCTGCGTACGCGTATAGCATTGATGGACAAATACCATCATTGGCAGCCCTGCGAAACGCATTTTGCCGACAGGCAACGAATGCTCGTACAATGCGGTTCATTTCATCCGGCTCAAGGGAAACATTCGGTTCATGCGCGCCAGTCAACTGCTGCTATCCACGCTCAAGGAAACGCCCGCCAACGCTGAGGTTGTCAGTCATCAACTGATGCTGCGTGCCGGCATGATTCGAAAACTGGCCTCGGGCCTTTATACCTGGCTGCCATTGGGACTGCGCACGCTACGAAAGGTGGAACAGATCGTACGCGAAGAGATGGATCGCGCCGGTGCTCAGGAAGTATTAATGCCCGCAGTACAACCTGCCGAGCTCTGGCAGGAGTCAGGCCGCTGGGACAAGTACGGCAACCTGCTGCTTCGACTTCGTGACCGCCATGATCGCGAGTTCTGTTATGGCCCCACACATGAGGAGGTCATTACCGATCTGGTCCGCAATGAAGTGCGCTCCTATCGCCAGCTGCCCTGCAATTTCTACCAGATTCAGACCAAGTTTCGTGACGAAACCCGGCCTCGCTTTGGCGTGATGCGCGCGCGTGAGTTCCTCATGAAGGATGCCTACTCGTTCGACGTCAGCCAGGAGGCAATGGCGGCCTCCTATCAGAAAATGTATGACGCCTATATTCGTGTCTTTAATCGTCTGGGGCTCGATTTTCGTGCCGTTCAGGCCGATAACGGCGAGATTGGCGGCAACGGCTCCCATGAGTTCCATGTTCTGGCTGACTCCGGGGAAGACGCTGTGATCTTTTCCACCGGGTCCGACTACGCCGCCAACATTGAAAAGGCCGAAGCGCTGCCGGATCGTCAGGAACGCGCCGCTCCTCAAGAAAGCATGCGCGAAGTCGATACACCCAATGTCAAAACCATTGCAGCGCTGGTGGAAAAGCACGGGCTCCCGATCGAGAAAACCGTCAAGACGCTGATCGTACATGGCGCTGAAGGCGGGCTGGTCGCGCTCATGGTACGTGGCGATCATCAGCTCAACGAGATCAAGGCCGTACATCTGGCTCAGGTGGCGTCACCGCTGGTCATGGCCAACGAAGACGAAATCCGCCAGGCCGTCGGCGCAGGGCCAGGCTCACTGGGCCCGGTGGGCCTTGAAATCCCGCTGATCATTGATCGCAGTGTCGCGGTGATGAGCGACTTCGGCGCCGGTGCCAATCGTGACGACAAGCATCTTTTTGGCATCAACTGGGAGCGCGACCTTCCCCTGCCGATGGTAGCCGACATTCGTAACGTGGTCGCTGGTGATCCGTCACCGGACGGTCAGGGCACACTTTCCATCGCCCGCGGCATTGAGGTCGGCCACGTTTTCCAGCTCGGTACAAAATATTCCGAGGCGCTGGGCGCTACCGTTCTGGACGAAAACGGTGAGACCGTACCACTGCAGATGGGATGTTACGGTATCGGCGTCAGCCGCGTTGTCGCGGCTGCCATCGAGCAGAACCATGATGAGCGTGGCATTGCACTGCCCGCCAGCCTGGCGCCCTATCAGGTAGCACTGGTGCCCATGAATGCGCACAAGTCGCAGGCCGTTCGCGACGAGGCCGAGCGCCTTTACAGCGCCTTCAACGACATGGGCATCGAGGTTCTGCTGGATGATCGTGACGAGCGTCCCGGCGTCAAGTTTGCCGATCTTGAACTGATCGGCATTCCGCATCGTATCGTGATCGGGGATCGCGGTCTGAAAAACGGTGAACTGGAGTACAAGGGAAGACGTGACGACGACATTACAATGGTGGCGCAGCAGGAGGCTATCGAGTTTATTCGTCAAAAGCTGGCATAAGGCCAGCCTTTCGGCATGTCTTTCGGGCGCCTGTTTGATCGCAGGCGCCCTTTTTGCGCACGCCTCTCTGGCCGCCGCCGTACCCGAGGAACACGTTTCGGCCAGAATGATCCAACAGCTCTCCCGCGCCGTATCCGATGATCAACATATTGAAGATCATTTTGAAACCGAAGTCTGGATGACGGACATGAATCGGCGACTCGCCTCCTACCTGCCCGACGTCCATCAACGGATGGCCCTGCTACAAGGCATTCGACGGGAAGCCCTTCGCGCCTCACTGGATCTACAGCTGGTACTGTCCGTCATTGATGTGGAAAGCCGTTTTGCGCCTGCAGCGCGCTCAAGTGCCGGCGCCGAAGGACTCATGCAGGTCATGCCCTTCTGGAAAAAAGAGATTGGCAGAGACAGCGATGACCTACTCGATCCTGATACCAACCTGCGCTACGGCTGCACCATTCTGGCCTGGTATCTCAAGGTCGAAAAGGGAGACATGACCCGTGCACTGGCCCGTTATAACGGCAGCCTCGGGAAGACGCGTTACCCCGAGCAGGTCATGACACGCTGGGACACACGCTGGTGGGTAGACGGCTAGCCATTCCACCTTTTCAGATTTTTCGAGAAGCTCGAATCTGTCCTGACCCGAGCGTTACCCGATGCTCTTTCTGAAGAATATTGAGCAGTACGATGACTCGCTCTTCGCCCTTGCCATCCACGAAAAGTCCTTCCAGGGCCTTGAAAGGGCCTTCGGTCACCTCGATACGCTCTCCTGCACTAAAGCGATACTCGCCTGACTCGACCGGTTGCTCCCTGACCTGCTGGCGCAGGGCATCGATCAGCGCATCCGGCACCGCCGTGGGCGATTGTCCAAACGCCAGCAACCTGATTACCCCGCGCGTGGAACGCACCGGCGCCCAGTTATCCTGTAGCGGGTTCATTTGAATAAAGAGATACCAGGGAAAGAGGGGTTCGATCGCCTGCCCGGCCCGACCACGCTGGCGCTTTTCCCTTTGCATGACGGGGTGGAAGACCGTGTACCCCTGATTGACCAGATGCTCGGCGGCACGAAAGGATTCGCCAGCCTTGCACTGGACAGCATACCAGCGCAGTCCTTCAGGCACTGTTGTGTTCATTAAAACCCTTCCCGGTCAGTAGCGGTGAACGCACCGGTTTGAGAGAATCGGCGCGCCTTTAATAAACGCCCGCGACTTTCTGGATAAAACCGTTGACTTCAATCGCTACAGCCCGGGCCGCCATCGCGCGCCATGGTATCACGTTCCTGATGGGGCTGGCGTCAGGCCTGCCGCTGCTGCTGACAGGCAGTGTTTTACAGGCCTGGATGACGGATGCAGGCGTTGCGCTGGATGCGGTCGGCCTGCTGGCACTGATCGGCATTCCCTACACACTCAAGTTTCTCTGGGCGCCACTGCTGGATCGCTTCGAGCTGCCCTTTCTGGGTCGACGACGCGGCTGGCTTTTGCTGACGCAACTGCTGCTGACCTCACTGATTGTGGCGCTGGCCCTCTCCGACCCGGGCCTTGCGCCGTTGACCGTAGGCATCGTGGCACTGGGCATCAGTTTTTTCAGCGCCACCCAGGACGTCATCATTGACGCCTATCGCCGTGAGCATCTGCCCGAAAAAGAGCTTGGCATTGGCTCCAGCCTTTATACCTACGGCTATCGTACCGGCATGCTGTTTGCCTCCGGTGGCGGGCTGATGCTGGCCGACAGCATCGGTTTTCGCACAACCTATCTCACCATGGCGGCCCTGCTGGGCATGTGTATGCTGGTCACGCTCATGGCACCCGAGCCAAATGCCCAGCGCCCCACACAGCCCCAGAACTGGCGGGACACCTTTCTGGACCCTATCCGCAACTTCCTGCTGCGTCCTGGCGCGCTCTGGCTGCTGCTGTTCATCCTGCTTTACAAGCTGGGAGACTCGGTGGCCGGCAACCTGACAACGCCCTTTTACAAATCCCTGGGCTTTACCAATGCCGAAATTGGCGCCACGGTAAAAATCTTTGGCTTCTGGCCACTGTTGGGCGGCATTTTTCTGGGCGGCCTGATTATCCTGCGTATCGGCATTTACCGCTCACTCTGGTGGTTCGGGCTGTTACAGATGGTGTCTACCGCCGGATTTATCTGGCTCAACCATGTCGGCCATTCGATTGCCGTTCTGGCCGCGGTCGTCAGCTTTGAAAATGCCGCCGCCGGCATGGGTACCGCGGCCTTTCTGGCCTTCATGGCAGCATTGACCGACAAACGCTTCACTGCAGGTCAGTATGCCTTGCTCTCCTCGATCATGGGTTTGCCCAGAGTCGTGATTTCAGCCCCCGGCGGCATTCTTTCCGAGGCCGTGGGATGGGACGGCTTCTTTTTGATCTGCACGCTGGCGGCTGTTCCGGGACTCATGATCCTCTGGTATTTTCGCCAATGGCGCGATATTACTGACCCTCCCCGACAGTAATATCATTCCGCACCGTTTTTGTTCCACGGGCGTCAGGCTTCGACCACGCCTCTAGAAGAGACTCTGATCTTGCCTCTTGTATCTGCCAGAATGTCTCGCCCTCAGGGCCTTTCATCGTTGCCACATATTGTCTGCCGGGGAGCGTGCCTTGTACTTGCGGGCGTGCTTTTGACGGCCTGTTCCACCGGCCAGTCCGGTTTTCAGCCTGCGAAGACACCGCAATATTCCAACGCGAAAACGCCCATGCAGCCTACCAGCTGGCAGCATTTGCCCGGCTGGCACGATGACAATCTGCTCAGCGCCTGGAGCGCCTTCCAGACCAGCTGTGAAAAGCTTTCACGCAAGCCTGACTGGGCCTCGGTCTGCAACGATGCCCGCCACGTCGACCCGCTGGATAGTCGCGCCATCCGGCGCTATTTCGAACAACGCTTTACGCCCTTCACCCTGGTCAACAGCGATGGCTCAACGGTCGGTACCATTACCGGCTATTACGAGCCCGTCCTTCGAGGCTCTCGTACCCGTCAGGGCCCCTATCAGGTACCGCTCTATCGCAATCTAGGCAACAGCAGCCTCATGGCCGCCAGCCGCAGCCAGTTGATCAAGAGTGGCGTATTAAGGGGCCGCGAGCTGGTGTGGGTTGACGACCCGGTAGAAGCCGCCTTTTTGCAGATCCAGGGCTCGGGGCGCATCAAACTGGCAGAAGGCGGGGAAATGCGGGTCGGATTTGCCGGCGCCACTGACCAGCCCTTTCAGTCCTTTGCCCGCTGGCTGCTCGATCACGGCGAAATCACGCCGGCCCAGGCCACCCTGCCAGGCATCAAGGCGTGGGCCAATGCCAATCCGGACCGGGTACAGGAAATGCTCAATGTGAACCCGCGATTTGTCTTTTTCAGAGAACTCGACAGTGGCCACAAGAGCAACGATGGTCCAATCGGTGCACAAGGCGTGCCACTGACGCCGGAGCGCAGCATTGCCATCGACCCCAAAGAGATTCCGCTGGGCGCACCGGTGTTTCTTTCCACGACGCGTCCGCTTTCCAACCAGCGCATGCAGCGTCTGATGCTGGCTCAGGACACGGGCAGCGCGATCAAGGGCACCGTGCGCGCCGACTTCTTCTGGGGCCACGGTGATGAAGCCAGCCTCAACGCCGGACGCATGAAGCAGCCCGGCCAAATGTGGGTATTTTTACCCAACCGTCAGTAGGTTTGATAGCAGTATGCCCGAGCGGACAAGGCCTTATTCGGCAGGCATTCGCGATCTGGCATCCACCCAGCGAAGCGCCCCCTGAGTGGCTACCCAGTGGGGCCTCATGAGCACACGGTACTGCCAGGCCTCGGCACGTGAGCCCGGGATCGGCGCATTGCCGGTGACGGGTTCTCGCCTGGGGTTATCACGCACCAGCAGCTTGAGCATCCAGGGGTTGGCCTGCTCTACCATGGCCAGCGCCTGCCTGGCCTCTTCAAGGCGGGCGAGACGATAAAGGGCCAGCGCCTTGCCCAGCAATAGCCCAAGCCAGAGCTCATTATCGTCACTGTTCTGCTCGATCTCCTCGATCAGGATCAGCGCCCTGACATTCTGGCCATCGCTCAAAAGCTGCTCCAGCAAAAGCTCGCGTAGCCCCATGCTGTCTTCGCCATCGAGGCGAATCAGACGTTCCGAGAGCTGTCTGGACTGTTCACGCGCACCGCGCTCCATGCCGATAATCAGCCCGAGCCCGAGCCGGAACAGAATATGATTGTCGCCATCTCCCCAGACGAAGGGACTTTCGGCCGCCTCAATGGCGACGAGCCAGCCTTCAAACCGCTGTGTCAGCGGGGCAAAAATGGACTGGAACATCCAGGGCAGATTGCCGAAACGCCCGGCCAGCGCCATGGCAAGCTCCTGCAGGATGGCAGGCGTCGCCAGCCATTCGGGGTGAAGACACAGCGCATCAAGCCAGGGGCGAGCGTTCTGCCAGGGATCGCCCTGAAGACCGCTACCGGGCGCTTCTTCATTTTCCGTTGTGAAATGCTGCTGCCACATCTGGTAGCGCGCGTGATCCAGATCGCCCTGCTGATATTCAAGCCGCCCGTCAGCATTGATCAGAAGGGAAAGCCGTGAGGCACCGGAAAACTCGCGCAGAATTCTGGTCAGGGTATCCAGGGGTTCGGCCAGTTCCTCATCGGCATAAATCATCTGCTCTGCCAGCGTGGCTGCAGGATCTTCTGCCAGCTGCTCGAGAAAGTCCTGCTGATCCTCATCCAGATCGCTGCGCTGGATCAGCCGACGACGCCAGAAATCGGCCCTGGCGCGCGCCTGCTCGGGTCGCCCCTCATGCAACAGCAGCATGCTTTCAAGATAGGCAAGCGCCGGCTCGTTGGGCATGGTTTCAAGAGTTCGGATAAAGGTCTCCCGGGCACTGGGCAGGTCATCACTGTCCAGATACCTCAGACACAGTCGCTTCAATGCCGCGCCGCGAAGAAATCCGGGGCCATACTCGACGGCACTGTCCGTCAGCGCGGCCTTTTTGCGAGTAAAGCCACGCTCCTGATAAAGATCACTCAAAAGCTCAAAGGCAGGCTCACTTTCCAGCGGCAGTCCTTCCCAGTCCGGGTTATTGAAAAGCGCTTCCAGAATGGTCTGGGCGCGTCCAAGCTGACCGCCCTCGGCGCTGACAATACCGGCCTCAAGCAGGGCCTGAGCAGGCACCTCATCGGACGCCAGTGCCGCATGCAGCACCTTGCCGCGAAGGCGCTGCAGTAAAAGCATCCACATCAGATGCGGCGGTACCTGCCCAGGCAGCAATACGCCTGCGCAGCAGTCGGCATGACGCTTGCCCGAGTCACACCAGCAGGGTTCCTGAGGCTCGGGCTCCGCCAGCGTTTCAATACGAAAGCCAAGACGCTGCAGCGGCATCTGGTTCCATAGCACCGGCGCCAGCGCCTGTGCCAGGGACACATCGCCACCCAGCAGATCAGCCCCCTCCTTTCTTGCCCAGCCCATCAGTGAGGGATAACGCTCTTCACGACGTATGGCGTCAAGCGCCCCTGTCGAAAATCCAAGGAGTTGGTCAACCCAGGCTGCCAGCATATTGTTCCTCCACCATGATCACGCTTATGCTAGCACGCTGACTGCATGCGTCTCATGATAACGCCATCCTGTCGCCTCGCTGATGTCGCGGATATGACCTGGCAAGCTCCTCTGTACATGCCCTGAAGCAGTCCCTGCGAGTCTGCGCCCACTTTAGTTCCGGAAATACCTGCTTGTTCTCACCCCGCTCACTGTTCAACCGACGCCCGAATCCCGATGAGCCCCGCGTTCGTCTTGAGCGCGAAGGCCGCGACCGCATTCGCCAGATTACTCAGGCGATGGACAAGGTCCCCTGGACCAACAGCGCCATGCAGATTCTGTGGGTCAGCGGCCCGGTGACCCTGCTGGGCGCCTGGGTTGGCTATCTGCTCGGCTACGGCCGCGGGCCGTCGATGGAGAACTATGTCTTCTTCATCAGCTATGCCCTGATTACCGGTCTTGCCGGTATCATTGCCAATTTCGCGCATCATCTGACCCGAGGGCGCAAGCATGAACGCGCCGCTGCACGCGTGTCGCAGGTACTCGACACCCTGCCCGAACTGGTGCTGATCACTCGTAACCTGATCGTTGAAAGCCTTGAAGGAGATGCTCGCCGGCGCGAGGCAGCTGCGATGCTGCTGCGCAAGCACGATCTATCACCTGAAGGGGTAGAACTTGCCGCCCTTGAGCTACTTGATGATGAGGAAAGTGCCCGACGCATCTCACAAATCGATGTCTATCGGCGCATCGGCATGCAGTCACGCATCCGCGATCTGGTGGCCCTTTATCGTGATCATATCGACCCGCGGCTCAATGAGCTTGCCGATGTAGCACCGGAAGCCATTTCCCTGCTGCGGGACAGGTTTGCAGGACAGGCACCCGATCTGCACCAGGGGGTCCCGCGGGATGAGAACTTCATCGAGCGCGTACTGGCCGCCATCGAGCAGGACAATGCCCTGCTCATGACGCTGCAGGACGTCGAGGAGATGATCATTCTGGCCTTTGAGTTGCTCTGCGGCCGTCGTATTCCCATGCTGACGTTTGAGTACCGCGGTCGCTGGGACCTGGCGCGAGCACTCGACGCGCTTGAACAGACACGCTCGCGCTACCGCATCCAGCAGGCCACGGGACTTTCACGCCTCAAGGCGTTGACCGTCTATCTTGCCGAGCAGTCGGGTACCCTGGTCGAGGATGCCGCGGCAGGTCTTCGCGCCGAGACCCTGACGGCCCGCTGTCGTCAGGCCATGGACGCGCTGTCTGAACAGATCGAACACCTCGCCAGCGGCGTACAGCATGGACGCAGTGACCTGCGCCCGGAGCTGCGAGAGCGCGCCGATATTCTGACCAATGCCCTGAAGCTTTTTCGAAGCGTGCAGGAAAACTATGGTCAGATCGCGCGCAGCCACGCCACGCTTATCCGTCATTCCCAGCGCTGGGAGGCCATTACCGATCAGATGAACGACAAGGCCACCCACCTGCAGGTTGGCCCGGGCAAGCGCGGACTTCGCATCCATGAAAATCATATTGCGCTGACCGATGGCGAAAAGGCTCGCGTCTGTCGCCATCTGGCGCGCTATCTCAACGACACGCGCGCTGACCGTGAACGCTCGCGTCAGCATGACCATACCGGCAACGACACTTCCGCCAGCGGCGATATTGAAATGGCCAAGCATCTGGCCATCGAAATCGCGCTCGCCCTTGAGCCGCATATTCATCTGTCGCGCCCGGAAGTTCAGCGTGCCATTAACGCCACCAATGCAGCCTACTTCGGGCATCTGGAACCGGACCTGTCTGCTGCGGCCAAGGCGGCACTGGGTGCAGCCATGGTCAATGAGATCAATGATGATCTGTCACGCAGTGCAGAATCACTGGCCATCGCACTGGTGCGCCACTACCGGGTAGCGCTGGAACCCGAAGCGATCGACTTTCTAATTCGCCAGTACGGTGCTCGCCCCTCAACAATGAACATCCTGTCCAATATTGACCAGACCGCCCATCGCAACATCAGCCTGCTCAGCCAGCGTCCGGCAGGTATTGGCACGGCCCCAAGGCGCTGGTACAGGGCACTGATCAAGGCCAAGAGGGCCATGAACTAACATATGCAACTGATTATTGCCGAGAAACCGTCGCTGGGCCGCGCCATTGCCGCAGCACTGCCAGGGCGTTTCAGCCAGACGGAAGGGGCATTGAGCAGCCCCGACATTACGGTCAGCTGGTGTTTTGGCCACCTGCTCGAACAAGCCGCTCCTGAAGCCTATGACGAACGCCTCAAGCGCTGGCGGCTGGATGACCTGCCCATCATTCCCTCGCAGTGGAAGTTGATCCCTCGCCCGAAGGCACGCGGTCAGCTGGCCATCCTGCGCCGCCTGATCAAGTCTGCTGACAGTGTCATCCATGCCGGTGACCCTGACCGTGAGGGCCAGCTGCTGGTACAGGAAACCATCGAGCACCTGGGCTGGAAGGGGCCTGTCAAACGCCTGCTCATCAGCGACATGAATACACCCGCCGTGAAGCGGGCCTGGCAGTCGATTGAGGACAACGCGCGCTTTCAGCCGCTTTATCAGGCGGCCCTGACCCGCTCAAGAGCCGACTGGCTGTATGGCATCAACCTGACCCGGGCGTGGACCGTGACCGGCCAGCAGGCCGGTATCAAGGGTGTGCTTTCCATCGGGCGGGTACAGACGCCGCTGCTGGGGCTGATCGTGCGTCGCGATAGAACCATCGAGGACTTCCAGCCGGTCGATTTTTATCCACTATGGGCTGATTTTGCCACGCGCAATGGCACCGTTCGCGCCTGGTGGCAACCAGGCGACCAACATCGGCTGGACGATCAGGGTCGCCTGCTGGACCCTGCCCCCGCCAGCGCGCTGGCCGCAAAGCTGCCCGGACAGCCAGCCGTGATCGAAAGCGTTGAACAAAAGCATCAGCGACAGAGTGCGCCGCTGCCCTACTCGCTTTCAACGCTTCAGATCGACGCCGCCCGACGCTATAAGATGTCGGCGCAGTCGGTGCTGGATTGTGCCCAGCGCCTGTATGAAAGACACCGCTTGATCACCTACCCGCGCTCGGACTGCCGTTACCTGCCGCGCGACTATCTCAAGGGCATCGAGGCCACGTTGCGCCATGCCTGTCAGGGCGATGATACGCTCGGGCAATGGCATGCCGGCGTCGATACCACGCGCGTGTCACGCGCGTTCAACGACAAGCAGATCGGCGCTCATCATGCCATTGCCCCCACCGGGCAGACACCGCGCTTTCAAACACTGAGCCTGGAGGAGAAAAACGTCTATACGCTGGTGGTACGCAACGTGCTGGCGCAGTTTTATCCTCTGTTTGAATATCGTGATACCCGCGTCACATTTGAAGCTCTCAAGGAAAGCTTCATGACAAAAGGCCGTGAAATCCTTCAGGTGGGCTGGCGGGCGCTTTTCAATACCCCCGATGAAGATGCCATTTTACCGGCAATGACCCAGGGCGATGACGCCCGTGTTATGCAGTGCGAGATGCAAACGCGCCAGACACGCCCGCCCGAACCCTTTACCGATGCCAGCCTGATCAATGCCATGACGCATGTGGCGCGCTACGTGACCGATGACGCCGTACGGGCAACGCTCAGGGAAACGGATGGGCTGGGGACAGAAGCCACGCGGGCCAGCATGATAGAAACGCTGTTGACGCGGGAATATGTCTATCGACAGTCAGGCACTATCCGCGCGACCCGGCGTGGACGGGGGTTGATTGATGCCCTGCCCGAAAGCCTTTCCGGCCCTGAACGAACGGCGCTCTGGGAGCAGCGACTCTCGCGGGTGCGGGAAGGCACCGATTCTCTGGAATCCTTTCTCGGTGACATGGCAGGCGAGCTGAAAACGCTGGTCAGCGCCGTCGATGCCGGGCGTCTGCATCAGGCCATGCAGCAGGCCGGCGGTGAGCAACCCGATGCTGCCTCCGCCAGCCGCAAAAAGACCACGACACGACGCAGTAAAAGTACGCAGCGTACCACCGCCCGCACGAGTCCCAAACGACGTCCTTCAAAAAGTCGCAGCACGAAGCCATAAGGCAGGCAATAAAAAACCCGCATCAGCATTGGCTGATGCGGGTGGCCGACGAAGCGAGCTGTCAGCGCACGACGTGCTTATTTGGCAGCGTTGTAGCGCTTCTCGACTTCTGCCCAGTTCACAACGTTCCAGAACGCCTTGAGATAGTCAGGACGACGGTTCTGGTAGTTCAGGTAGTAGGCGTGCTCCCACACATCGACACCCAGGATCGGCGTGGCATCGTGGCCGCCATAGGTCGAGGACGCCAGCGGGCTGTCCTGATTGGCAGTGGAGACGATTTCCAGCTTGCCATTTTTGACCACCAGCCATGCCCAGCCGGAACCGAAGCGGCCCTTGGCGGCGGTTTCAAACTTCTCGGCAAAGGCTTCAACGCTGCCAAAGGTCTTTTCGATGTCATTCATCAGCGTGGGGAATTCTTTCAGACCACGCGCGTTGGGCGTGAGAATTTCCCAGAACAGTGAATGGTTGGCATGACCGCCGGCATTGTTGCGAAGCGCGGTGCGCTGCTCTTCAGGAACGCGGTCCAGCTGCTTGAGCAGCTCGGGCGCTTCAAGACCAGCCAGGTCTTCAGGAATCTTTTCCAGCGCAGCGTTTGCGTTGGTCACATAGGTGTTGTGATGCTTGCCATGGTGGATTTCCATCGTCTGCGCATCGATATGGGGTTCGAGTGCATCAAATGCATAGGGCAGTTCGGGAAGCTTGTAAGCCATGGGCAAACTCCTTGTTCGCTCGCTGAGCGGGTTTAAACCAACGATTGCACGCACTGCCTGCAATCGTCATGAAAGTTGATGATACGGGAAATGACATCCACACCCCGTATGCGTCCTATAAGACATTAGGTGGCAACACGGGCTTTTCAAGGCCAACGACACAATTCTTTATTGATCATTGGTGTCATTGACCTTTCCAGCACATTTAACCTGTGTTGCGAAGCCCTGCCGAAATACCGGCCATGGTGACCATCAGGGCGCGCTGCAGATCTGCAGAGATATCCCCGCCATGTTCCCGGCTTCGATACAAAAGCTCTGCCTGCAGGCCGTGCAGCGGATCGATATAGGGATTTCGGATATCCACTGCCTGGCGAATCATGGGCGCATGTTCCAGCAGATGCTCCTGCTCTCGGATGTGCAAAAGCGTCTTTTCAAGCCCCTGCAGACGCTCTCTTAGCGAGGTACCCAGTGCCCGAGACGCCTCATCCTCGATCAGGCGCTCCTCGTAATAGGCATTGATGTCGGCATCGGCCTTGGCCAGCAGCATTTCCAGCATGTCCAGGAAGGTGCCAAAGAAGGGCCATTCGTTCATCATTTCGCGCAGCCGCGCCATACCCTGCTCGCTTTCGCTACGCTCGGCAAAGGCGGCGTCGCTGCCCAGCCATGCCGGCAACATCAGACGCGTTTGTGTCCAGGCAAATATCCACGGAATGGCCCTGAGCGTTTCAACACCGCCCGTGGCACGGCGTTTGGCAGGCCTTGATCCCAGAGGCAGTCCCGCCAGCGCCGTTTCCGGTGTCACGGCGCGGAAATAGGGCACAAAGGCCGGATCCTCCCGCACAATGCCCGAGTACACCTGATGCGCCCGTGAGGCCAGATGATCCATCTCCTCGCGCCAGGCCTGCTTCGGCGTGATTGGCGGCAGAAGCGTTGCTTCAAGCACCGCACTGAGATAAATCTCCATGGAGCGTACGGCAATACGCGGCTGGCCGAACTTGAAACGAATCATCTCGCCCTGCTCGGTCACCCGCAGGCTCCCCTGCACGGAACCCGGTGGCTGGGAGAGAATGGCCGCATGCGCCGGGCCGCCCCCGCGCCCTACCGTGCCCCCACGGCCGTGGAAGAGCGTGAGCGTCACGCCATGGCCATGACAGACCTCGACCAGCCGCTCCTGAGCCCGATACTGCGCCCAGGCCGCCGCCAGCTGGCCGGCATCCTTGGCCGAATCCGAATAGCCGATCATCACTTCCTGACGAGCATCGATCAGCGCGCGATATTCCGACATGCTCAGCAGGTCATTGATCACGTGGCCGGCACGGTCGAGATCGTCAAGTGTTTCAAACAGCGGCGAGATGGGCAGGCTGACCCGGCCGCCGACGGCCTTCATGAGCAGCGCCACGGCCAGTACATCACTGGCCTGACCTGCCATGGAAATCACATAGGAACCCAGCGCCTCGCTGTACTCCGAACCAATAACCCCAAAGGTGTCGAGTACCTCGCGAACGTCATCCGAGCAGGGCCACTGCGCGGGGATCAATGGCCGGGGCGAGTTCAATTCACGCAACAGAAATTCGCGGCGAGCCGACTCATCCCACTCGGCGTAGTTGCCTACTCCCAGATACCGGGTGAGCTCCTCGAATACCTGCGTATGACGCGTGGACTCCTGACGGATATCCAGGCGGGTCATGGTGGTGCCAAAGCAGGCGACCCGACGCAGGGTGTCCAGTAGCGCCCCATTGGCAATCATGTCCAGACCACAGGCCATCAGCGAGTGGTAGCAGGCTTCCAGCGGGGCCTGCAGCGCCTCACGGGTGTCGACCGTGGGCCGCTCACCGCTCCAGCCATGCCCTTCCCAGATCATCTGCGCCTTGTCGCGGGTCGCCGCCAGGCGCTGCTCAAGATCGCTGAGCACCTTGCGGTAGGGCTCTGGACAGGGGCCGCCGGCCAGCTCGATCAGCTCCGGTGTGGCCTTCCACATCGACAGCTCAAGCCTTAACTGCTCGACATCCCGTCGAAAGCTTTCAGCGGCACGATGGCGTTCAAGCAGCAGCACTTCCCGGGTGACTGCCGAGGTTACATTCGGATTACCGTCGCGATCACCGCCCATCCAGGAGGCAAACCGAATGGGCGCAGCTTCCAGCGGCAGGCGACGACCGACGCGCGCCAGCAGCAGTTGATCCAGCTCGCGATAAAAGGTCGGCACGGCCTGCCACAGCGACTGCTCGATGACCGCCAGCCCCCAGCGTGCCTCATCTACCGGCGTCGGCCGCTCGGCGCGTATCTCGCTGGTATGCCAGGCCTGACTGACCAGCTCGTTCAGACGGCCCTGCAGCTGCTCCATTCGCTCGGGGTACTCTTCACTGCCGCTGAGCTCGCCCAGACAGTTGTTGATAGCGTCATATTTGCGAATCAGGGTACGCCGGACCACCTCGGTAGGATGAGCGGTCATGACAAGTTCGATCCGCATGGAGGCAATACGCTCGATCAATGTCTCACCGTCGTGCCCGGCCTGGCTCAGGCGCTCAAGCAGGTCATCCAGACGCGGCTGGGTACCGGGACGGTAGTCCTCGACACGGCGAAAACGACCGCGATAGTGCTGCTCGGCAAGGTTGGCCAGATTCAGAAACTGATTGAAGGCACGCGTGACCGGCAGCATGCGCGATTCCGGCAGGGTACGAAGGTAATCGATCAGTTCGGCGCGGGCGCTGGCATCCTTGCGCCCCTGCTTGGCCAGTGCGCGGATTTTTTCAATCTGATCCACAAACTCGGTGCCCAGATCATCGGCAATGGTATGTCCCAGACTATCGCCCAGCAGGCGCACATGCTCACGCAGGGAGGCATGAAGCACGTTGTCTTCCAGCGCATTATCGTGATCAGGGATAGCCCCTGAAGAGCCACCTTCAGGGACAGAAGAGGAAGCGTGTTGCATGAATGACTCCGCGAGGCACATGACAGGAAGCAAGAGCCTGACGCGCTCGGGGAACAACAACAACACTACATAAACGACTTGCGACCAAAGTCGATAATGACTTTACCCTGATCAGGGCTGCTCACGCTCGATACGCTTGGCGTCCTGCCAGTGGCGCTCCAGGGTGTCGAGATCGGTATTATCGATAGGTTGCCCACTGGCCTGAACGGCCTTCTCGACATGACGAAACCGGCTTTCAAAACGCTGCCCGGTACCGCGCAGCGCCTGCTCCGGATCAATATTCAGATGGCGGGCCAGATTGACGACAGCAAAAAGAAGATCCCCCAGCTCGGCACCCATGTTCTCCTGGTGCCCGGCCTCGATTTCAACCTCAAGCTCGGCCAGTTCCTCGCGAATCTTCTCCAGGGCGCCGCGATGGTCCGGCCAGTCAAAGCCTGCCCGAGAGGCGCGACCGGAGAGCTTTCTGGCGCGCGACAGTGCCGGCAGGGCCAGTGGAATATCATCCAGCAGCGACGTGGCCGCGCGCGCCTGACGCTCGTCGGCCTTGCGGCTCTCCCAGCGCTGCCCGACCGCCGAGGTATTCACATCGGCTGCCGCCACGCCCTGTCGACGCGAGGCAAGATGCCCGTCGGGAAACACATGCGGATGGCGCGCAATCATCTTGGCTGTCAGCACGTGGACGATATCGTAAAAATCGAACCGGCCTTCTTCGTTGCCGAACTGCGCGTAGTAGACAATCTGAAACAGCAGATCTCCCAGCTCGCCGGGCAGCTCATCAAACGCACGACGTTCGATGGCATCGGCCACCTCGTGTGCCTCTTCAAGCGTATGCGGCACGATGCTTTCCCAGCGCTGTGCGACATCCCATGGACAGCCTTGCTGTGGATCGCGCAGGACCTGCATCAGCGTCAGCAGATCATCCAGCGTGTAGCGCTGTGGCTCTTCCATCGAAATAACCTTATCCCCGAAAATTATCCATCTATGAAGACGCTCGTATGCCACCGCCGCCCTGACGCAGCCGACGAATATCGGTCACATTGGTCAACTGTCCGATACGATTGACCACGCGCGAGAGCACATCCAGCCCCGAGACCTCCAGCGTGATTTTAAGCGTGGCCATGTGATCATCACGATTGGTCATCGTATTGACCCCAAGCACGTTGACCTTTTCATTGGACAGGATGCCGGTCACATCGCGCAGCAGGTTGGAACGATCCCAGGCCTTGATCTCGATATCCACCGGATACTGGATGGGCTGCTGCTGCCCCCACTCCACCTGCACGATACGGGCCGGCTCCTCGCTTCGAAGCTGCAGGATATTGGGGCAATCCTGACGGTGCACCGTGACGCCCCGTCCCTGGGTGATAAAACCTGCGATGTCATCACCGGGTACCGGATGACAGCAGTTGGCCATCTGGGTCTTGAGATTGCCGACTCCCAGTACGGTAATGGTATCGGTGCTTTCACGAGCGCCCTGGCGGCGCGGGCGCGCCAGCAGGCGGTCAAGCTCGTCAACATCCTCGGTTTCGCCAAAGAGATGCTGCGCCTGGGAAAGCACCTGCCCGACGCGCAGATCACCTGCGCCGATGGCGGCATACATGTCTTCCGGGCTGGTGTAATTGACCGCCTGCGCCAGGCGCAGACGATCCAGGCGTTCAAGGTCCAGTCGGCGAAATTCGCGTTCCAGCAGAACGCGGCCGTCTTCCTCATTCTGTTCGCGCGCCTGCTGCTTGAACCATGACTGAATCTTGGCACGGGCACGGGAGGTACGAACGTAGCCCAGCGACGGGTTGAGCCAGTCGCGACTCGGCCCGCCCTGGGTAGCGTTAAGGATTTCGACCTGCTGACCGGTCTTCAATCGATAGGTCAGCGGCACGATTCGCCCGTCCACCTTCGCCCCACGGCAGTGATGGCCGACTTCCGTGTGCACGCGGTAGGCAAAATCAATCGGTGTGGCGACCCGCGGCAGGTCAATCACATGCCCTTCTGGGGTAAAGACATAGATGCGATCGGGGGCAATATCGGAGTTGAGCCCCTCGGTAATATCGGTAAGCTCGCCAACCTCTTCCTGCCACTCCAGCACCTGACGCAACCAGGCGATCTTTTGCTCATAGCTGCGGCTTTTGGAGTCAACATCGGTGCCCTTGTAGCGCCAGTGCGCGCATACCCCCAGCTCGGCGTCCTCATGCATGGCAAAGGTGCGAATCTGGATTTCCAGTACCTTGCCTTCAGGGCCGAACACGGCCGTATGCAGCGACTGATAGCCATTTTTCTTGGGGTTGGCAATATAGTCATCAAACTCGTTGGGCACGTGATGCCAGAGCGAGTGCACGATACCCAGTACGGTATAGCAATCGGTCACTTCAGGCACCAGCACCCGCACCGCCCGCACATCGTAGACCTGGGAAAAGTCGATGTGCTTGCGCTTCATCTTGCGCCAGATCGAATAGATATGCTTGGCGCGTCCGGAGAGATCGTAACGCGTGATGTTTTGCGCCTCGAGCAGGCGCTTGAGCGTATCCACGACGTCGTGAATGTAGCGATTTCGATCCAGTCGCTTTTCCGCCAGCTGTTTGGCGATGGTCTTGTAATCGTTTTCGTGCAGATAACGAAAGGACAGGTCTTCGAGTTCCCACTTGATCTGACCAATGCCCAGTCGATGCGCCAGCGGTGCATAAATATCAAAGACTTCGCGCGCTACACGCAGGGCACGCTCGCGGGAACCGTCCCTGACCTGGCGCAGCATGCAGGTACGCTCGGCAATCTTGATCAGGGCCACGCGCACGTCATCCACCATGGCCACCAGCATCTTGCGCAGATTTTCCTGCTGATTGTGCTGGGTCATGGCCTGATCCGGCGCCTGAAGCTGGGAGATGGCAGCCATGCGCAGTACGCCATCGATCAGACTGGCGACTTCCGAGCCAAATTCCTTCTCGACGATTTCCAGGCGGATCAACCCTTCGCGCACGCTGCGATACAGCACGGCGGCAGTGATGGCCTGCTGATCAAGCTTGAGCTCGCTGAGGATATCGGCCATTTCCAGACCGATGCGAAAAGCGGAATAGATATCGCGCCAGGCAGGCTGCTGACTGGCAGCCTCCTGATTGATTTTCGCGGCGAACCGGCAGGCACGCTCAAGCTCGGCCGGGTCCTTTAGCGGGACTTCCCCCTGCAGGTGTGCAATCCAGGTCGTGATATCGACCTGTCCATCGGCATCGAGCGGCTGATCTTCGCGAACCTTGACCATGTCACGCGCTTCCCGTCATGTCTTATGTAGGCTGACGCTCAAGCAGCACCAGCGATTCCAGATGCGCCGTCTGCGGGAACATGTCGGCCACCAGCGCCCTGACCAGACGATAACCACCGTCCACCAGCAACCGTACATCGCGTGCCAGTGTGGCCGGCTCGCAGGAGACATACAGCACCCGTGAAGGCCCGCGCTGCGCCAGCGCCTGACAAATGCCCTGCGCCCCGGCACGTGGCGGATCAAGCACTACGAGTGCTGCATTCTCAAGGTCGGCCGGCGCACTGGATAGATCCGTACAGCGGGCATCAATATGTTCCGAAAGCCCCGCTGCTTCTGCATTATTGCGCAGACGCTGCACCATTGACTCCCGACCTTCGTAGGCGGTTACCCGGGCGCCAGCTGCAGCAAGCGTGAGGGAAAAGTTGCCCACGCCGGCAAAAAGATCCACTACAGGCATGGCATCACGGACTTCGGCCCACGCCAGTACGCTGGCGACCAGCTGATAATTGACCTTGGCGTTGGCCTGGAGAAAATCACTGCTGCGCACGCTGATGGCAGTGCCCTGATCATCCGCCAGCGCTCGATAGTGCGGCCAGGTGTCAGGTCTGTCGTCCAGACGCTCCAGTACTGGTTGCTCACCTTCACCGCAAAGCACACTCAGCAGCAGATCATGCTCACGGGAAAACTGCTGCCAGCGCGCCAGATCACCGGGCACACGGCGAAGCTGACGCAGGGTGATCATGACGACGTCATCGCCCGCTACCAGCTCGATATGCCCCAGGCGACGCGGCGCCTCCAGCGATTCGATCAGTGTGCGCATTGGCTGCAGCAATGTTTCAAGACGTGGCTCGAGGATGGGACACTGCTCAATATTGAACAGTCGATCCTGACCCCGCACCCGATAGCCCATGTGGATGCGGTTATCGCTACCCACACGAACGCCCAGTCGTGCGCGACGGCGATAGCCCCATGCCTCATCTGCCAGCAAGGCAGGTTCGGGCAACTCGATGTCATGGCGTGCCAGATGCTCACGCAGTACCTGTTGCTTGTACCGGCGCTGGCCTTCGATGGCGAGGTGCTGTAGATCGCAGCCGCCGCACCGACCAAAATGCGCGCAGCCGGGCGTCACACGCTCTTCGGAGGCCTTGAGAATCCGACGCACATGCCCTTCATCATAGCGACCGTGCTGGGTATGTATGGCCACTTCGATGTCTTCACCGGGCAACGCCTGCTCGATGAAGAGTATCTTGCCGTCACGATCATGTGCCACGCCGCGTCCGTCATGCGCCAGGCGTTCGATGACGACACTTCCTGCATCGTCGCGTTTTGCGCCCGGTGACTCCAGACGCTTGCGCGTCGCGGGTCGCTTTTGACGACGCTGTCCCAACATGGCCATGATCAGTGCTGCTCCGGGGCGTAAAGACCGGTGGAGAGATAGCGGTCTCCACGGTCACAAACGATAAAGGCAATCACGGCGTTATCGACCTCACGGGCGATACGAAGTGCACCGGCAAGTGCCCCGCCGGAGGAGATTCCGGCCAGGATACCCTCTTCACGGGCGAGGCGCCGCATGTGCTCCTCGGCTTCCTGCTGACCAATATCGAGGATCCGGTCGACACGCGACTGCTCAAAGATGCTGGGTCGGTAGGCTTCCGGCCAGCGCCGGATACCGGCAATGCTGGCGCCATCCTCGGGCTGAAGTCCCACAATCTGGATCGATTCGTTTTTCGATTTCAGATAACGCGATACGCCCATGATGGTGCCGGTTGTGCCCATCGAGCTGACGAAATGGGTAATGTTGCCGCCGGTCTGTTCCCAGAGCTCGGGGCCGGTGGTTTCAAAGTGCGCCAGTGGATTGTCATGGTTGGCAAACTGATTGAGCGGCTTGCCCTCGCCGCGCGCAATCATGTCGTCGGCCAGATCCCGAGCGCCTTCCATCCCCTGCTCTTTCGTGACTTCGATCAGTCTGGCGCCATAGGCGGCCATGGCCTGCTTGCGCTCACTGCTGGCGCTTTCGGGCATGATCAGAATCATCTGATAGCCGCGAATGGCCGCCGCCATGGCAAGGGCAATACCGGTATTACCGGAAGTGGCTTCGATCAGGGTGTCGCCGGGTGCGATCTCGCCGCGCATTTCAGCGTGTGTGAGCATCGACAGTGCTGGGCGATCCTTGACCGAACCGGCGGGGTTGTTACCTTCAAGCTTGGCCAGCAGCGTGTTGCTGCCAACCTGTAGTCGCTTGAGACGCACCAGCGGGGTATGCCCGATGGTGGATTCGATGGTGGGATAATCCATGCAGCGCTCCACAATAAACGGGATGCCAAAAAAGAGCCTATTATAGCGCGGCCCGATCAGCGCTTTTTCTTCAGTCCTGGCGCTCGAACGTGCTGAAGGCGCGCGCCTGTACCATCAGACGCTTCATCTCACGCACGGCCTCGCCAAGCCCGGTCAATGCCGCACGCGAAATAATCGCATGACCAATGTTGAGTTCGTGAAACCAGGGCATCGCCGCGATGTCTTCCACATTGTGGTAGTGCAGCCCGTGACCGGCATTGACGGTCATGCCAAGGGCATGGGCCATCTCTGCGGCAGCGGCAATCCGGGCAAGCTCGACGTCAGCCTCATGACGCGACGCCTCTATCCAGGTACCGGTGTGCAGTTCGATGACCGGGGCGCCTGCATCAAATGCCGCCTGTATCTGATCCGGCTCGGGATCGATAAACAGCGAGACCTCACAGCCGGCTGCCGTGAGCCGCTGGCAGGCTTCCCGGATGCGCTCAGCGCCGCCGACCACATCAAGCCCGCCCTCGGTGGTCAGTTCCTCGCGCTTTTCCGGCACCAGGCAGACATTGGCGGGCTTTAAACGCTCGGCCAGCGTGATCATTTCCTCAACGACAGCCATTTCCAGGTTCAGGCGTGTATTGAGCATCTGCATGGCGAGCTCGATATCGCGGTCCTGAATATGACGACGATCCTCACGCAGATGCATGGTAATGCCGTCAGCGCCGGCCTCTTCACTGACAAGAGCCGCCTGGACCGGGTCAGGAAAGCGTGTGCCGCGTGCCTGTCTCAGTGTGGCAATATGGTCGACATTCACGCCCAGCAAAATGCGTGGTGGCAGGGCATTGGCAACTTGATCCGACATGTTTTTCTCCTTCAGCGCACACCGGTTCGGCGACGGCGCATCAGCTCATTCATCAGTTCACGCGATCGCAGCTCACGACTTCCCAAAAGCGGCGCCAGCGCCTGACGCGTCAGGACCCGCGCAGTACCGGCAAGGCCCGGCGAATCCCAGTTCCCGCGAGCAAGCCAGCCCAGCGCGCGCGCTTCAAAGGCCGGGCCATCCGCTGGTGCCGGGCGAAAACGTTTCAGGGAAGGGTCGTAAAGATAGCGCCCTTCAGGATCAAGCGGTTTGTCCTGCTCGTTAAGAAAGACAGGTTCACTGTCGAGCGCTTCGAGAAGGGTAATCTCAAAACGCCTGAGCGCGCCGCCACGCCGCTCCGGAAAGGGCAAGGCTTCAAGCAGTGCGGCGTAAAAGGCAAACAGGGTGTCAACAGGCAGCGACAGCGGCAATAGTCGTGTCATCAGCTCATTGGCATAAAGACCGCAGATAAGACCCTCACCTGCCAGCATGGCGCCCGGCCCCTGTGACTCGATGATCCTCAGCGTTTTCAGCTCACCCTCGCCCTGCCAGGTCAGATGCAGTGGCGTAAAGGGCTGAAGACGATGCCGCGTACGGCTGCCCGGGCGCATGACACCACGTGCCACGGCCCGAATACGCCCATCATGTAGCGTCAGGATATCCGCCAGCGCACTGGTTTCACGCCAGGCCTGGCGGTGCAGCAGATACGCCGGCTGCAGTTCCATGATCAGTCCAGATCGTAACCAAGGCTTTTCAGCGCACGCGCATCGTCGGACCAGCCACGCTTGACCTTGACCCAAAGCTTGAGCATGACCTTGCTGTCAAAGGCACGCTCCATCTCAAGGCGCGCCTCCTGGCCAATCTTCTTGATGCGCTCACCGCCTTCACCGATCAGGATCTTTTTCTGACCTTCCCGCTCCACCAGCATCAGGGCATGAATGTGGATGATGTGACCTTCATCGCGAAACTGCTCGACCTCTACCGTCATCTGATAGGGCAGTTCATCACCGAGCTGGCGCATGACCTTTTCACGCACCAGCTCGGCGGCCAGAAAGCGCTGGCTGCGATCGGTGATCTGATCTTCGGGGAAGAAATGCACGTTCTGCGGCAAATGTTTGGCCACTTCGGCTTCAAGTGCCTCAACGTTGGTGCCATGACGCGCCGAGATCGGCACGATGGCGGCAAAGTTGCGGCGCTTTTCAAGCTCGCCAAGCCATGCCATGAGTTTGGCGCGATCCTCGATCCAGTCCACCTTGTTGACGGCCACGATCACCGGCGCCTGCACGTGGGAAAGCTTCTCGAGTACCACATCGTCTTCGTTGGTCCATTTCGTGCGATCCACGATGAAGACCACGCAATCGATGTCACGCAGGGCCTGAGTAGCGGCCTGGTTCATGAAAGCGTTGATGGCCCGATTGCGGTCTTTCTGCATGATGTGAATACCGGGTGTATCCACATAAATGGTCTGTGTATCCGCTTCGGTCTTGACGCCCATGACCTGATGGCGGGTCGTCTGCGGCCGCCGGGAGGTAATGGAAATCTTCTGGCCCAGAATGCGATTCATCAGGGTTGATTTGCCCACGTTGGGGCGGCCGACAATGGCCACAAATCCACAGCGCGTGGGCGCACCGGATTCGGGAGTGTCGTCCGTGGTGATATCGTTCATGAAATGCTCCACGTTAACGTGTGTCCGGTGTGGCAGGGGGTAATGCAAAAAGCAGGGAAAGCATCATCGGCGAGCCGACTCGATCAGTATCAGCGCCTGCTCGGCTGCCTGCTGCTCGGCGTAACGGCGGCTGGCACCAGTGCCGGTGGTCGGCGCCTTGAGAACGTCCACATGGCAGCTGACCGTAAATTGCTGGGCGTGAGCTTCCCCTTCGATGTTGAGAACCTCATAGCGCGGCAGCGGAATCTGACGGGACTGGAGAAACTCCTGCAGGCGTGTCTTGGGATCTTTCTGCGTATCCTCAAGGTTGAGTGCCTGAAGGCGGGTATCATACCAGGCCAGCACGCAGCGTCTGACAACGGTCATGTCACTATCAAGATAGATCGCGCCGATGATGGCTTCCACGGCATCGGCCAGAATGGAATCACGCCGGTGCCCGCCACTTTTCATCTCTCCTGACCCAAGACGCAGGAATTGACCAAGCTCGAATTCACGGGCCAGCTCGGCCAGCGTTTCTCCCTTGACCAGCCGCGCCCTGAGCCGGGAAAGCTGTCCTTCACGTGCCTGAGGAAAGCGCGAGTACAACGCCTCGCCCACGACGAAATTGACGATGGAATCGCCCAGAAATTCGAGTCGTTCATTATTGGCGCCGCCAAAGCTGCGATGTGTCAGGGCAAGCTCAAGACGGGCCTTATCGTCAAAACGATAGCCGAGACGATCGCTGAGGATATTCAGGGAACTGCTCACGAGATATTCGCTTTATTCAATGAAACAGGCATAAATGATAACAGAAGCTGTCCAGGGACAGCTTCTGTTAGATGGGATTTTCCAACGGTGCATTCTGTCAGAAAAGAATGAATGACTTCAGGGAAACCATCAGTGCAGCAGTCTTGCCTTTGTGAAGTCCGGCAGACCGCTGTCCCAGTGCATCCAGACACCAAAGGCGCGGCCGACAATGTTCTCTTCCGGCACAAAGCCCCAGTAGCGGCTGTCGTTGGAATCGTCACGGTTGTCGCCCATCATGAAGTAGTGACCCGGGGGGACGGTCACTTCACTCATTTGCGGGCCCGGCGCATCAAGATTGTTGAAGATATGATGCTCCACACCTCTGAGATGCTCTTTATAAAGTGCCTGGGTGTCGTTTTCGCCGCTGCTGTCATCCAGCAGATCCTTCTGGATGGGCTGCCCATTGATATAGAGCTGCTTGTCCTGATAACGAATGCGATCACCCGGCACACCAATCACGCGCTTGATGTAATTGACTGAAGTGTCACCAGGAAAGCGAAACACCATGATATCGCCGCGTTCCGGCTCGCCCGTGTCCAGAATTTTGGTATTGATCACGGGCAGGCGCAGGCCGTAGGAGAACTTGCTGACCGCAATGAAGTCCCCCACATCCAGGGTCGGCTCCATGGAGCGCGACGGAATCTGAAACGGCTCGATAATAAACGAGCGCAACACCAGCACGACCAGCAGCACCGGGAAAAACGCCCTGGAATAATCCACATACCAGGGCTCCTTTCGCTCGCCCGGCACGGTCGTGTCGTGAGTCACCTCTCCCGGCGGGCGGCTGCCACCTGTCGTGGTGGCTGCGCGTCGACGACGCAGCACAACAATATCCAGCAGCCAGATCGCCCCGGTCACCAGGACGGCTATCACCAGCAGAAGTGAAAAATCCATTACATGCTTTCCCGACTCACGGGAGCGTAGCCTGCGCTACGCTCAATCATTGACTTTCAGCACGGCCAGGAAGGCATCCTGCGGAATTTCCACCTTGCCGACCTGCTTCATGCGCTTTTTACCCTGCTTTTGCTTGTCCAGCAGCTTGCGCTTGCGCGAGACGTCGCCGCCGTAGCACTTGGCGGTCACGTTCTTGCGCAGCGCCTTGACCGTTGAACGCGCCACGACATGTCCCCCAAGGGCAGCCTGTATGGCGACATCAAACATCTGACGCGGGATCATCTCCTGCATCTTGTCGACCAGCGCACGGCCACGATGATGTGATTGATCGCGATGCACGATGGTGGCCAGAGCATCAACGCGCTCGCCGTTGATCAAGACATCAAGACGTGCAAGTTTTGCTGCTTCAAAGCGCTCAAAGCTGTAATCCAGTGAAGCATACCCTTTCGAAACGGATTTCAATCGATCAAAGAAATCCATCACCACGTCACTCATCGGCAGTTCATAGACCAGCTGCATCTGGCTACCCAGCACCTGCATGTCCAGCTGGACACCACGACGCACTACACATTCGTTAATGACGTTGCCGACATATTCCTGCGGCACCAGAATATTGGCGCGTACGATGGGCTCGCGAATCTCGCTGACCGAAGACATGTCAGGCAGCTTGGAGGGATTGGAGACGTACACAAGCTCGCCATTATCCATGGCAAGCTCATAGATAACGGTCGGCGCTGTCGTCAGCAGATCGAGATCGTATTCACGCTCCAGACGCTCCTGCACGATTTCCATGTGCAGCGTACCCAGAAAGCCCACACGAAAGCCAAAACCAAGCGCATCGGAATTTTCGGGAATGTAATCGAGCGAAGCATCGTTGAGCGCCAGCTTCTCGAGCGCATCACGAAAGTCCTCGTAGTCATCGGAGCTGATCGGGAACATGCCGGCATAGACCTGCGGCTTGACCTTCTGAAAGCCCGGAAGGCGTTCCACCTGAGGCGTTTTGGCATGGGTAATGGTGTCGCCTACCGGCGCGCCATGAATATCCTTGATACCGGCAACGATATAACCCACCTCACCGGCACGCAGCTGCCCGGTACTGGTCTGACGCGGCGTAAATATGCCGATATCGTTGATGTCCCACTCGCGCCCGGTGGACTTCATCAGGATCTTGTCACCCTTTTTGAGCGTACCGTCAAAAAGACGAACCAGCGATACAACACCCTGATAGTTATCGAACCAGGAATCAATGATCAGCGCCTGAACGGGCCTGGTGACATCTCCCTTGGGCGGCGGGATAAAGCTCACCAGCTGCTCAAGCAGCCCTTCCATGCCGATACCGGTCTTGGCCGAGACCCGAGAAGCGTTGCCGGCTTCAATCCCGATGATCTCCTCGATTTCGTGGATGACCTTTTCGGGATCCGCCTGAGGCAGGTCCATCTTGTTGAGGACGGGAAGGACTTCAAGACCCTGCTCGATGGCGGTGTAGCAGTTGGCGACCGACTGCGCCTCTACCCCCTGACCGGCATCGACGACCAGCAGTGCACCTTCACAGGCATACAGCGAGCGTGATACTTCATAGGAAAAGTCGACATGCCCGGGGGTATCGATGAAGTTGAGCTGATAGACCGTCCCATCATCGGCCTTGTAATCCAGCGTGACCGACTGCGCCTTGATCGTGATACCCCGCTCACGCTCAAGATCCATGGAATCGAGCACCTGCTCCTTGAGCTCGCGCTCGGTCAGCCCGCCGCAGATCTGGATGATACGATCCGCCAGCGTGGACTTCCCGTGATCAATATGGGCAATGATCGAGAAGTTACGGATATGTTTCAGCGTCCCGTTGCCTGCGTCATTCGTCATTCGAGGTGATCACCTGTTTGAAGCGCCATGCGTCATCACTGCTCTTGAAAAAGACGCCTGATGACCATGGCCGAAAATGGGCGCATTGTAGCGTGTCGACGGACCCGGGGATAGGCAAGGCACTGATGGGAAACCCTGAAGGCAATACAGTAAGGCGACCGACAAAGGGGCCCATAATGGGCCCCCGGTATCGTTGCATTGATCAACGCGGCGTGATCCGCAGCGGCACAAAAAGTGTGGTGCCATCACGATTGATGCGCATGGGCACTACCTTTTTGTCATCAAGCTGACCGACCAGCTTGCGCAGCGTGCTGACCGAATCCACCGATTGCCCGGCAAGTTCAACGACCACATCGCCCGGCTGCAGTCCGGCACGTGCCGCAGCGCTGTCCGGTGCCACCTGCTGCACCAGTACGCCGGCCTCGATGCCCAGCTGCTGGCGCTGTTCGGGACTCAATCCAGACACCGCCAGACCAATACGATCGTTGCCACTCTGGGGCATATCGCTGGTGCTGCTTTCACTATCAGGCCACTGACCCACTTTCACCTTGATGCTCTGCTCACGGCCGTCACGCTGCACGCGCAGGTTGATACTCTCATCGGGTGAGACGCGGCCAATCAAACGCGGAAGTGCATCGGAAGTATCGATATCACTGTCCCCGGCCCTGAGAATAATGTCACCGGAGCGAAGACCTGATTTTTCAGCGGGACTATCCGGTGCGACCTCGGCAATCAGCGCACCACGAGCGCGATCCAGACCAAAGGAGTCGGCCAGATCTTCGGAAACAGGCTGAATGACAACGCCCAGCCAGCCGCGATCCACGCGTCCGTTATCCTTGAGCTGATCGGCGATATCCATGGCGACATTGATCGGAATGGCAAAGGACACGCCCATGAAACCGCCGCTACGGGTAAATATCTGCGAATTGATGCCGACGACCTCGCCATCAAGATTGAACAGCGGCCCACCCGAATTACCGGGGTTGATGGCAACATCAGTCTGAATGAAAGGCACATAACTATCGGTGGGTAGCGTACGGTTAATGGCGCTGACAATCCCGGCAGTTACCGAATGATCAAACCCGAAGGGCGAGCCAATGGCCGCTACCCACTCACCGGTTTCAAGGCTATCGGAATCGCCCATATTGAGCGTGGGAAGGTTGCCTGCATCCACCTTGATCAGTGCGATATCGGTTTTTTGATCCTGACCGATCACATCTGCTGTCAGTTCGCGGCGATCATTGAGTCGTACCGTCACGGTATCGGCACCGTCGATCACATGCGCATTGGTGAGGATATAGCCATCACTGCTGATGATAAAACCCGACCCCAGTGAGCTCAGCGTTCGGCTACCCGGCTGCTCAGGCATACCACCGAACCCGGGCGGCAACTGATCGCCAAAAAAGTGACGAAAAATATCCGGCAGCTGCTGATTGGGCATTCTCATGCCGGAACGGGCGGCGGCTTCGCGTGTCGTCGAAATATTGACAACAGCAGGGGCGGCGCTTTTAACCAGTGCAGTAAAATCGGGCAAACCATTGCGTTGCTCAACGGCGCTGGCCGGCAGCGACAGGGCCATCAGGGCCGTTATCAACAGCATGAACAGTGCCATGAGCTGCCAGCGGCAGGCATGCTTTCGAACGGCGGGAGCGTTGGTAAAAGAGAGATCGGCCATCTTTGGACTCCGGATACTCTTATGACTATGGCGGTAGCAGATGCGGTGATCAGGACAGGAGCCGAACGCTCCTCCTGTCGCGCTTATAGACTATTAAGAACCAATTAAGTTCTCGGAACGGGGGATTTGCTTCCCTTGACCACAGTAAAGGGCAAACGCTTTTCAGGGCTGCTTTCAGTACAACATCAATGAGATATCGCAACCCGTTTTTGTCTGACCGCTATTGCCCTGTCTGGGTATCGCCCTGCAAACGCACTCGAGAGACAACGTGCGTGAGCACTTCAGCCGGCAGAGCGCCTACGGCAATCACCTGCCATGTCTGGTTATCATGTGGCACACGGCGGGCTGCAGCGCGAAAGTTACCCAGTTGATGGACGCCTTCCCGCAGTGCATTTTCATCGCTGACCGGACCTGCAAAAATGCTCATGGTCGCAAGACCGTCACTATAGATTTCACGCTGAAGCCTTGCACCATTGAGGGTGACATCAAGCGCTGCCGGTTGACGATAAAACCCCTGCGGTAGCCAGTCCGGCTGCCAGGCCGTCTCGGGCGTTACATCACCTTCACTCTCCTGGAGATAAAGGGTGTCGCTGGAGCGCACAAGCGAGTCGATACGTACAATCTGCACGGTATCAACGGCATATCCCTGGGCATTCAACAGCTGCTGACGAAGCGGTAGACCACTGGCAACATCCAGCCATAAACGATGCGGGTAGCGCTGCGTATCGCGAGGCGTAATATCAAGCACGACGGCCTTGCGACCGGCGACAATATCACGGGCTATCAGGCTGAAGTCGTAGTGTTTTTGGAGCTGCTCGACGGTGTCATCGATGGACGCCAGATGAGGAGCGCCTTCAGATTGTCCGGTCCACCAGAGTCCCGGAGAATGGCCCTTGTGTTCAACGGTTTCGGCAGGGCCATCCAGAAACTGAATATTTTCCTGCTCCTGCCCATCATCAATACGATGCTCGAACAGAAAAGTCCGAAGCGAGCCCATGCCCAGTCGCAAGGCCACCACCTGAAAGGCGTGACAGCGCTCGGCCATCAGGCTGCGCCGAAACCACTGCTCGCCTTCGTCGCCCACCTCCTGATCCAGCTGACTGCAGGAAATCTGCGTCCGACCTTCGGTGTGAGGTTCACCGGCATCGGCCTGTGACGCAAGCAAGGGAGAAACCAGTATGGCTCCCATCAGAGAAGCACAAAACCACTGTCGCATTGATGAAAGGTCCGCCCTACTCGCCGCTGGCAGGTGCCAGCCCCTGCATGTTCGCCATCCAGACATTGCTGCGATAGCCTGCCTGTTCCACATGTCGATTCAGATAGTTTTGAAGCACCTCGGCCTGCTGGCGATCATTGCGCGCGGCATCTTCTTCGCCCGGCGCCATGAACCATGAGGTCTGAGCGCCAATGGGCATGACATTGCCACCCTCTTCGCCACCGGTCCCGCGAAAGGCTGCCAGAGACGCCATGGCACCCTCACCGCCGACCATCGTGCCCCTGCCATCAATGGCAGCATCACGCGACGCCAGACTGGTACCGCCATTGCCGGGTACGCTCTCAAGCCCGGTATTGGCGCGGTACACCTGCACCCCGGTCATGACCATCAGGCTAACGGCAGCGGCAATGGCCGCACTGCCCATGAAGGAGAACGGGACCGTACGCCGATGCGTCTCCTGATCCACGGCAGCCTCTTGCATGTGTTCCTGCTCAAGGCGCGCCCGGATGGAAGCAGACAGATCGACCGAGGTATCGATGGCACTTTCACGCTGCATGATGCTGCGCATAAGGTGATAGCGACGCCAGGTATCGGCCTCTTCGGAAGCATCTTCAGACAGCGATTTGAGTACACGTCGAGTTTCGAACTCGCTGCACTCTCCATCCATCAATGCCGAAAGGGATTCCCGTACTTTCTGATTCATACCCTGACACCCTCAAACCCGTCGTGACGCATCGTCACGGTATGGTAGACAGTCAAAACCCGATTAAGTTTTACCCATGACTCACTTCTCATCGACTGTACTCCTGCATGGGTAGATCTCATGGTCAACGTCATTGTTCATGCACCATGTCATCCTGCTGTTCCGGATAAAGCAGCGGCCTGATTCGATTGTCCACTGCCTCCCTGGCACGAAAGATACGTGACCGGACGGTTCCTACCGGACACTGCATGATGCTGGCAATATCCTCATAGGAGAGCCCGTCAAACTCTCTAAGCGTGATGGCAGTGCGCAGATCCTCGGGCAGATTTTCAATGGCCTCAAAGACTGCCCTCTCAAGCTGGTCGCGAGCGATGGCCGATTCAGGCGTATCGATATCCGCCAGCCGCCCGCTCTGGTCCAGCACTTCAGCATCACTGATATCCATGTCGCTGTTGGGCGGACGACGCCCGCGAGCCACCAGATAATTTTTCGCGGTGTTAATGGCGATGCGGTACATCCAGGTATAAAAGGCACTTTCATTACGAAAGCGTCCCAATGCCCGATACGCCTTGATAAAGGCCTCCTGCGCCACATCGTGCACTTCGGCCTGATCATGCACATAGCGGCCCACAAGACCGATCACCTTGTGCTGATACTTGCGTATCAAAAGATCAAAGGCCTGGTTGTCCCCTTTTTGTGCACGTTCGACCAGTTGATGATCCGTTTCCTTCAACCCCATTCGCGATCCCCCGCAACGACAGGGTTCAAACCTTTCGAACCTGTCTTTTCAGGCCCTTCAGGAAAGTAACAAACAATTAAAATCATAGTGATAACCTGAAAGCTCCGGGCCTTGATCCATGGCGTTAGTGTTCCCCTTTATCGACGCCTCATCAAGTCGACAGCAATCCACCGGACAGGAATCTCCCGGAAACTGTAAAGTATTGAGACCACGAAAAAGCGTCTGGGTTCCATGGTAGTATTCTCTGCCAGCCGCGTATCATGCAGGCCACATTCCGTTTCGATTTCCAAGCACTGCCGGATAGCACGCTCATGTCACAGCAACAGGTCAATAATCTAAACGTTCTCTCCCAGGACGTGCTCGTTACTCCCGATGCTCTCAAGCGCGAGATTCCCCTGTCGGGCGAGGCCGAACACACCGTCATCGAGAGCCGCCGCACGATCGAGCGCATTCTCAGCGGTGAAGATCCTCGTCTGCTGGTCGTCATCGGTCCCTGCTCCATCCATGATACGAAAGCCGCCCAGGATTATGCCCGTCGCCTGAAGACGCTGGCAGAGCGCGTGAGTGATTCGTTGTTTATTGTCATGCGTGTCTATTTTGAAAAGCCGCGCACCACCACCGGCTGGAAGGGGCTGATCAACGATCCGCACCTTAATGACTCCTTCGATATTCAAAAGGGACTGCATCTGGCCCGTGGCCTGCTTGTTGAACTTTGCGAGATGGGCCTGCCGCTGGCCACCGAGGCACTCGACCCGATTTCACCGCAGTATCTGCAGGACTGCATCAGCTGGTCCGCCATTGGCGCCCGCACGACCGAATCACAGACGCATCGTGAAATGGCCTCGGGGCTTTCGGGCCCGGTCGGTTTCAAAAACGGCACGGATGGCAGCCTTGATGTGGCCATGAATGCGCTGTGCTCGGTCGCCTCACCGCATAACTTTCTGGGTATCGATCAGCAGGGGCAGGTCGCCATTATCCGTACACGCGGCAATGCCAACGCCCATGTGGTACTACGCGGTGGCAACGGCAAGCCCAACTACGACAGTGTCAGCGTCGCACTGGCCGAAAAGGAGCTGGAGAAGGCAGGGCTCAAGCTCAACATCATGGTGGATTGCTCCCATGCCAACTCCAACAAGGATCCTGCCCTGCAGCCGCTGGTGGTGGAAAACATCACCCAGCAGATTCTGGAAGGCAACACCTCCATCATGGGCCTGATGATCGAATCCCACATCAACTGGGGCGCCCAGAAACTGACCAGCGATCCGTCACAGCTCGAATACGGAGTATCTATCACGGATGCCTGCATCGACTGGGACACCAGCGAGAAGCTGCTGCTGGAAGTGAACGACAAGCTGCGCGAGCCGCTCAAGTCACGCAAGCGCTGACCGAGCCAGCTCAGGGTTTGCTCGCAGCCTAAAAAAACCCGGCCATCGCCGGGTTTTTTACCTGCATACATCAGGTCTTTCAGGAGGCCAGCGTTGCCGGCGCTCCGACACCTTCAATCTCGCGACGAAACGGCGGCAGTGCATCCAGCAGTGCGCGACCATAGCGACGCGTCAGCACACGTCGATCCAGCAGCGTAATACGCCCACTATCGACCTCCTTGCGGATCAACCGCCCACAAGCCTGTACCAGCTTGATCGACGCATCGGGCACCGAAATCCGCATGAAGGGATTGCCCCCCCGGGACTCGATCCACTCCGCCAGCGTGGCACCCACCGGATCGTCAGGCACGGCAAAGGGTAGACGCGTAATGACCACATGGGTCAGATAATCACCCGGCAGGTCGATACCTTCGGCAAAACTGGCAAGCCCCAGAATGATACTGCCCTGCCCGTCATCGATACGCTTTCGATGGCGCTCGATCAATTCACGCCGCGGCATATCATCCTGCGACAGCGTCCGAGTGGACGTTGTGTCATCCAGCCTTGCCACGACGGCACGAAGCTGCTTGCGGGAGGAAAAGAGCACCAGCGCTGCTTCATCTGCACCAAGCTTTTCAATGAAGTCCACGATGGCACTTTCGTGAGCGTCACGATCGCCGGGATCCACGGCTTCACGTGGCACCGACAGCACCGCCCGCGAGTAATCAAACGGGCTTGGCAGGATCTGATAGCGATAGCGGTTGGCCAGACCCGCGCGCTCCTGGAGGCGATCGAAGCGCCCCAGCGCCGTCAGCGTGGCAGACGTCAGTACCGCACCGTGACAGGCGCCCCATAAATAGCGGGCCAGCGTTTCAGCCGCACTGACGGGACTGGCCGAGAAGGTCAGCTCAGCTTCGCCCATACGCTGTTCAAAGGTCAGCCAGCGCGCCTGAGGCGGTGCATCCTCGACCTCATCAGCCCCAAAGGCCTGCCACAGGGCATGCGCCTCGAGCGCACGACCATGTACAAGCGCAATCAACGGCAGCCAGGCCTCTGCCTGTTCACGGGCAAGACCGGTCGACTTGTCCGGATCAAGGCTTTCACGAAGGATATCGCTGATGGTTTCCAGATGACGTGAGAGCTCGGCAAAGGGCGTAACAAGTTGCTGAGCCAGGTCACGAAAGGCCGCCGGCAGTTTGCCCATGGTAAAGCGGTAATGCAGCCGCTCGTTGTCTTCCGGCGTGCGCTCGGCCAGCGGCTGCGCCAGTCGGAAGGCCTCGCCAAGCCGGGGCTCGATAGCGGCCAGCAGCTCCGGAAACTGCCCCAGCAGACGGGCAATCGTGTGCTGCGCGCCCAGCCCCGTATTGAGATCCGTCAGCGACTTCTTGAGCTGACCCAGCCAGCGCATTGCCGCATTGACGCCCTGACGATGATAAAAGTGCTCCAGTGCCTTGTCCGGCAGGTGGTGCGCCTCGTCGAAGACGTAGATCGTGTCCTTCGGATTGGGTAGCACAATACCCCCGCCCAGCGACAGGTCGGCCAGTACCAGATCATGGTTGGCCACGATCACATCGGCCTCGTCCATGCCGCGCCGGGCCCGAAAGAAGGCGCACGCGCCAAAGTGCCCGCAACGCCGATTGGTACACTGGCGATGATCGACCGTCAGACGACGCCACTGAGGATCAGCAATGGCCTGAGGCCAGCTGTCACGATCGCCCTGCCATTCACCGCTGCCGTAGGCCTCGGCAAGCTCTCGGGCGAGCTCGCCGATATCTTCCTGACTACTGACCAGACTCTGCTCGAAAAGCGACATGGTGGGATTGTCTTCCACACCATCCATCAGCTGATCAAGTTTGGCGACACAGACGTAACGTCCGCGACCCTTGGCCAGCGCATAATCAAAATCGATTCCGCTGCTGGCCTTGAGCATTGGCAGATCCTGATGCAGGACCTGTTCCTGCAGGGCAACGGTGGCGGTCGACACCACCAATCGCTTGCCCTGCGCCCTGGCGATGGGCAATGCCGAGAGCAGATAGGCCAGCGTCTTGCCGGTCCCTGTACCGGCTTCCAGCACACAGACATGCTCCTGACTGACGCGCTTGCCCTGCTCATCGGTTTTGATATCACCAAGTGTGCGGGCGATCTCGGCCATCATCAGGCGCTGGCCATAACGAGGTCTGAGCGAGCGCGCTTCGATCACGCGTCGATAGGCCGTCTGGATATCCTTTTTAAGCGCGTCGTCAAGCACAGTGCTTCTCCGCCTTGTCGTACACGGCGCGATCAGTCATCGCTGAGCAGGTTGGCCGGCGGCTGCTGACAGGGGAGGCGATCCTTGATGTAGGCCTCGATTTCCGGCAGTGCATAGCCGTCTTCTTCACCCACAAAACTGATCGACGTGCCCTGCGCCCCTGCACGGCCGGTCCGTCCGATACGGTGAACGTAATCTTCCGGATCATCGGGCAGCGTGTAGTTGACCACATGGCTGATATCGTTGATATGGATACCGCGACCGGCCACATCGGTGGCTACCAGTACGGCAACCTTGCCTTCACGAAAGCGCTCAAGCGTGCTTACCCGCGTTTTCTGCGGCACATCGCCTGAAAGCATGGCCACATTGATCCCGGCCTTGCGCAGGCGGTCATCGAGCTTTCGTACCAGATCGCGTCGATTGGCAAACACCATCACCTTCTCCAGCTTTTCCCGCTCGATCAGCCGCCTGAGAATGGTAAATTTCTCGGCGTCGCTGACGAGATACACGCGCTGGTCAATGTTGGCCGCCGCACTGGCATCGACTTCGATCTCGACATGCGCGGGTTCATGCGTCCACTGACTGGCCAGGTTGAGAATGTCCTGGGTAAAGGTGGCCGAAAACAGAAACGTCTGGCGCTCGCTGGTTTTGGGCGTGGCACGAATGATGCGCTTGACGTCCGGAATAAAGCCCATCGACAGCATGCGATCGGCCTCATCAAGTACCAGCACTTCTACCTGAGACAGATCAGCGTCACGCTTTTGATGGAAGTCAAGCAGGCGTCCGGGTGTTGCCACCAGAATATCCAGCGGCTTTTCAAGCTTCTGACGCTGTTTTTGATAATCCATGCCACCAACCGCGCTGGCCACCCTCAGTGAGGTGTGGGTCATCAACGCCCTGGCATCCTTTTCGATCTGCAGGGCCAGTTCACGCGTCGGCGCGATGATCAGCGCTCTGGGGGCGCCCGGCTTCTGCCCGTCTGGAGCAGGCTCTTCCAGGAAATAGGCCAGAATCGAGATCAAAAAGGCAGCCGTCTTGCCGGTACCCGTTTGCGCCTTGCCGACGACATCGCCGCCCAGCAGCGTGTGACGCAGCGCCTCGGCCTGAATCGGGGTGCAATAGTGGAAGCCCTGCTCGGCGATGGCCTGCATCAGCGGCATCGGCAGATTGAAGTCCTGAAAACGCCATTTGCCGGCCACGGCGGGCACTTCCGGCAAAGCGTTTTGGGCTTCGCCACCTGGTGCCTGATGGTTCTGCACGTTACCGGCCTGAGCGTTATTGCGGGACTGGCTGCGCCGGGGCTTGCGACGACGGCGCTTGGGCCGACGATTGGCATTGGCGGGAGCCTCCGCCGACGTCTGTGCCGGCTGAGAGTTTTCCGACTCACTCATATGCTGCGATCACTTTGGCTTGAGATGAATAGACAAGATACCGGCGCATTGTATCAGCACCGCCGACTCAGTTGTGCATCTACCGTGTCCGGGACAAGCCAGCACGCGCGCAAATTGTTAAACTGCACGCCACTGCAGCACACTGCTTCAGGCGAGACACGAGAGGTTTTTATGACCCGTCGCAAGAAGACGCGCTCGCTGGCCGACAAGGTGACCATCCGTACCGGCAAGCGCAAGGATTACCGCCGCTGGCGCCATGACAATCCTGACCAACTACAATCCACGCCGCGATTTGCGGCCAAAAAGCGTAACCAGCGCAAGGCACAGGCCGCCAGCAAGCTGGAGCGACAGCGCCGCGAGGCCACGACCCTGCCGCTGACCCCGCAGGGCAGCGACGCCACAACCGACTCATCACAAGACAGCTGACATGCGCCTGGTTTCATTCAATATCAACGGTATTCGTGCCCGACAGCATCAGCTTGAAGCGCTGGTCGAAGCACATTCGCCCGACGTCATCGGACTGCAGGAGACCAAGGTTCAGGACAGCGAGTTCCCGCTCGATGCCGTGGCCGGCCTTGGTTATCACGTGCACTACCATGGCCAGAAGGGGCACTACGGTGTGGCCCTTCTCACTAAAGAGGCGCCGACGCAGGTGCAGCTCGGGTTTGCAGATGATAGCGAAGATGCCCAGCGTCGGATGATCGCAGTCACCCTCGATACACCTGCCGGGCCCCTGACCGTTTACAACGGTTATTTCCCCCAGGGCGAGAGCATTCATCACCCGACCAAGTTTCCCAACAAGCGTCACTTTTATGACCAGCTCTCGCGCCATCTCGAGCAGCAGCATCAGAGCAATGAGCTGATCGCAGTCATGGGCGATTTCAATATTTCGCCTGCCGATATTGATATCGGCATCGGTGAGCCCGCGCGAAAGCGCTGGTTGAGAGAGGGAAAGACCAGCTTTCAACCCGAGGAGCGAAGCTGGCTTGAGCGTCTGACGACCTGGGGACTGGAAGACAGCTATCGTCGCTGTTATCCGCAGCGTGACGATCTGTTCAGCTGGTTTGACTATCGTTCAAAGGGCTTTGAGCGTGATCCCAAAAGAGGCCTTCGCATCGACTACATCCTGACCAGTACAGGCCTTTCGCCTCGCGTACAGGATGCCGGTATCGATTACGAGCTGCGTGCCATGGAAAAACCCTCTGATCACGCGCCGGTATGGACTTCCCTGTCGGTCGAGTGATCCATCGGTCTGCATGACTGGCAGAACACAAACCACATGGCCCGCCAAAGGCGGGCCATGTGTCCTGCGATGCATCAGGGCTTATGAGGGCCTGTCCGGCTGCATCCGGTCATTGTCGATCAACGCAAGCCACTGGCCAGCCTGATCGGCACTATCGCCAAATGCCCTGGCCTGACGAAAGACCTCCTCGGCCTGATCAAGACGCCCCTGCTCATAGGCCGCGACACCTTCCATCAGCAATAGCTGCCCTGGATTATCCCCACCTCTGGCCCGCGCCCTGGCAAACCCCTGCTCTGCCTGTTCCCAGATGCCCCAGCCATAGGCGAGATCGCCCAGCATGTACCAGTCATGGGCCTCATCCGTGCGCTCGGCGACTGCCTGCCAGGCCTGCAACGCCTTTTGATGATCACGCGCCTGCGCCCAGGCACGCGCCAGCAGGCGGCGATGCGCATCACTGTCCTTGAGCTCGCCGTTTTCGAGCGCCTGTGAAAGCATTTCAGCAGCACGTGCCGGCGTATCACCGGCCATGTGCAATTTTGCCCGGGTCAGCAGGGCCTCCTCGCCTTTCAGAATGCCGCGCTGCCAGCCGGCCTCCCAGAGTGCCGCCGCCCGCCCGGGCTGGCCAATGCGCTGGTAAAGTGCGGCGGCCTGCTGCCAGCGCGCCGGGTCGCTGTCATCCTGATCCAGCTGCGCTTCGACGACACTGGAGGCGGCCTCGAACTGACCGGTCTGCTGATAAACACTTGCAGCCAGGGCCAGCTGGTCGCTGTCTGGCGTTGAATCACGCTCGCGAGCCAGCGAGATCCAGCGCAGCGCTTCATCCCACTGCTGCAGCCGGGCATGAATGCGCGCCCCCAGCCACAGGTCTTCGACAGCAGGCGTCGTCTGACCCTGCCAGCGATCAAAGAGTGCGGCGGCCTGCTCAAGCTGCCCCGCGCGGACCCGCAGCCTGGCCTCCTGCTCAAGCCACTGCAGGCGCTGTGCCAGCGGTGCGGTGTCGATGGTCCGCGCCTGGTAAAGCAGATCGGCTGCACGCCCGGGCTGGTCCAGACGCTGTGCCGCACTGGCGGCCAGCTGCAGGTAGAGCGCCCGCGCCCATTGATCTCCCTGCCCACTGCCGGCACTGGCCGCCCGTGAGCGTGCCGTGTCCACGACCTGCTGGTAATGACCGACAGAGAGCTCACGTTCCAGACCCTGCAGTCTGTCGATACTCTGCTGGGAAAGCGCAGGACCTGCTGCCAGGGCACGCTGCTCTCCTCCCAGTAGCATGGCGAGGCCAACCCCCATCGCCATCAGCGCTTTCAACGGGCCCTGACGACAACGCAAATGACGCACCCGATAGTGGCGAAACATGATATTACCTCAGCTTGAAGACCAGCCGCTGACGCGTACGCGCCGGCGCATCACGCGATGGAAACTGCCACTGTTCGATGGCATCACGGGCAGCACTTTCAAATACGCCGCCGGGCTCTGACGCCGTCACTTCGATAGAGCCGGCATCAACACTGCCGTCGGCATTGATCGTAAAGCTCATCTCGACAAAGCCTTCCTCACCACGGCGTCTCGCCCGCATGGGATATTCCGGCTGTACCCGGTTGGTGGGCTGGGCCTGTACCATGCCGCCCCCCTGCGAAGTAGCGCCATCAGGTGTGCCGCCGCTGCGCTCGCCCTGCTGCTCACTTTGCTGCGTGCCTCGTGAGGATGGCGTGGGCGTGCTCTGTTCACGCGGTGGTGTCGGCGATGGACGTGGCCTGGGTGCAGGCTCGGGTTCCGGCTGTGGCTCGGGCTGCTCGACCTCCAGTTCCGGCAGCTGATCGTTCATCTCCACATCTGGTGCCTGGGGGTCACTGACCTCCTGGGTCTGCAGTTGAATATCGCTTTGTACATTCTCTGCAGGCTGGGGTGCCGGTGCAGGCCGCGCCGGTGCTGCCGGTGGCGGCGGCGGTGGCGCAGCCGCCGCGATATCAGTCGATACCTCGGGCGCCTGAGCAGGCGCCGCCACGTCGTCGACAACCGCCATGGTCATGGTGTCCTGAGGCGTTTCACGCGGCTCGGGCGGTGCGACCATCATGGCCAGCCCCCAGAACAGCAGCAGTGCAAGGGCCAGCGCGCCCAGCAGCGCAAGCACCTGACGCATCAGCTATCTCCCCGCGAGGCGGCGACCGCCACGTTGTCGATACCTGCCTGACGGATACGGTCCATGGTCTGAATCAAAAGACCGGTCTGCGAGGCGCGATCGGCCTGAATGACCACATTACCATCACTGCCTGATACTGCCTCACGCACGCGATCCCCCACGGCGTCGCTGTCAACGGCCTGACCGTCCACCCAGATGGCGCCTTCAGCGGTGATGGCGACCAGCACCTGCGTATCGGTGCGCTGTGTGGCCTCGCTGGACTCGGGACGCTCGATGTCCACGCCGCTTTCACGCACAAAACTGGTGGTCACGATAAAGAAGATCAGCATGATAAAGACCACATCCAGCATCGGAGTCAGATCGATACCGGTCGTGTCTTCCTCCATGCGAGTTCGCCGTCTACGCATGCTCGATCTCCGTGGCTCGGGTCAGACGATCGTGAAGATACTGATCCTCACGACGCACAATATGTTCAAAACGACTGGTAAACAGGATGCCCACCACAGCCACTGCCATGCCTGCCAGGGTCGGCAACGTGGCCCGGGCCACGCCATCCGACATGCTGCGGGCCTGGCCCACGCCGGTAATGGCCAGCGTATCAAACACCTGGATCATGCCAGTGACGGTGCCGACCAGCCCAAGCAATGGGCACAGCGCGACCAGTAGCTTTAGCCAGGGCAGCGAGGATCTCAGCGCACTGATCAGCTCACCGCACCAGCATTCACGCAGCGTACGCGCGCTCCAGCTGACATGCTCATGCCGCTTTTGCCAGCGGACGATCAACGCCTGGCGCTGTCGCCGGTACCGCCACTGCCAGTAGATCAGCCGCTCCAGCGCCAGGGTAAACAGCAGTATCGCCACCAGCGCAATGACCACCAGCACCGGCCCACCGGCGCTGGCCAGTCGTGCAATGGGATGCACCAGTGCCTCGATCATGATGCACTTCCATGCAGGCGGGTGTCGGTTTCAAGGCCGGCGTGCTGCTCATCGAGGCGGTCAGCCAGATGGGCGCTGGCCTGTCGCTCCAGCATGTTCATCAGTTGGCGGCTGCGGCTATTGAGGGCGGTATTGGCAAACAGCAGCGGAATGGCGACCACCAGTCCCAGCACGGTCGTCACCAGCGCCTGACTGATACCGCCGGCCATCATCTTGGGATCGCCACTGCCAAATACCGTAATGGCCTGGAAAGTACCGATCATGCCGGTCACCGTCCCCAGAAGCCCCATCAGGGGCGCAATGGCGGCAATGACCTTGACCACCGCCTGGCCCCGCTCAAGCCGCGGCTGCTCGGCCAGCAGCATTTCATCCATGCGCGCCTCGAGCACTTCGGGTTCGTGGTAGCGCTGCTGTTGGCCAAAGCGCTTGAGTACACGCCCCAGCGGGTTATCGTTACGCAGATCCTCGAAATGCTGCGTCTGGCGACGTGTCCGGGCACTTACCAGTGCCAGCCAGCCAAACTGGGCCAGCGCAATCAGGAGACCAACCGCCCCCAGTGCCAGCGTGATATAGCCAATCACGCCGCCCTGTGTCACCCGCTCAATCAGGGTAGGCTGTTGCGCCAGTGCCTCCAGGACATCGCCATTGGTTGGATCAAGGGCCATGGTTTCACCCTTGCCGTCTGACAGAGCCCTGAGCTCACTGGAGACACTGCCGGGCGTATGCGCGGCCACCGCCAGCGGTCGATCATCGCTCGGAGCGCGAAGCAGGTCGGCGTCACTGAAAGCCGCCATGCCCCCCAGGCGCACAACATCGCGCTTGGTAATATTGCCATCGCGCTCGGCCACGCTCAGCTGCAAATGTTCGGCCTGGGCGCTACGCGCGATCAGTTGACTCATGGACTGCGCGTACTGCTCAAGATCACTGGTAGAGGCGATACTGTCCTCTTCCAGCTCAGGCAGGCTGATGTTGCTGCCCAGCATCAGCCAGCTGTTGTGCAGGCCATCACGGGTATCGTTGATCTCCTGACGCAAACGATCAAACATCGGCTGCAGATCATCGCCTTCCGCATTGCGGCGCTCGTTGATTTCTGCAATGGCGTCTTCCTGAGCCTGGCGTGTGCTGTCGAGACTGTCGCGACGCTTCTGGGCCTCCTGCTGGCGCGCCTCGGCCTCTGTTACGGCCTGTTCCAGGCGTTCACGATCATCCAGCAGGCTGTTCAAACGCGACATGTCGCGCTGACGTGCTTCTGTAGAAACCTGCTGATAATTCTGAATGATCTCTTCAAGCGTGGGTGCTGATGGTTCTGCGGCGGCAACCGGTAGCGACGCGCCCATCAAAAGGGCCAGCGTCATGCCTGCCAGATGCCCTGTCATGTGCTTTACCACCTTCATGATGATGCCCCCTGCGAAGCGGCTTCGGACGGCGCATTGTCCATTTCGATGGACAGCGGCAACGACAATAGCTCAGGCGCGCGCTGATCGTTGGCAATGCGAATGCCGCGATTGACCATGTTGCGCTGCGCGCCATCCAGGGCATGCCACTGGCGATCACGGTTTTTCCACACGCCCCCCTGCTCGCCATCGGGGGTGAGATAGTAGAAACCCACCCGGCCCATACGCAGGAACTGTACGTCGCGCTGCTGGTCACCCTGGGTCAGCCGGCCCCGCCAGCTATCCATGTTGCGCCCATAATCAAGCTCGGCGCGCCAGACGGAAAGCAGCTGCTCCATGCGCTTTTCTTCAGAAACGGAAGTATCGGCAAGCGTTCTTTCAAGACCGTCAAGTCGTGCCATTCGCTCTTCGTGACGAAAGGGCATATCGGCTTCGACCAACGCACGCAGGCGATCCAGCATGCCCTGCAGCGTGTCAGGCAGCGCATCGCGGGTGTCATCCAGAGTTTCAAGGGCGTGCTGCTGACGATCGATGCGCTGCTGCTGTTCATCGAGTGTCGAAGAAAGCTGATTGTTGTAGCGCTCAAGGCGCTGGGACGACGACTGAGCGTCACGAAGGCGCGTCAAAAGCTCACGCGTTTCATCATCAGCTTCATCAATACGGGTCTGAATGGCCTGCTGTTGCTGTTGCTGCTGAGCGGTTTCATCACGAAGTGACGACTCCTCTGCCAGCGTCGGTAATGCCATTATCGTCAATAGGGAAAAGGCAGCGCCTCTGAGACAACAATTACGACGGTGGGTCCTCACATGGTTCTCCAGGAAGAGGCGTACGGTAAAAGTGGGGGTCACCCCGAGCGCGGGATATTGAATACTCGGGGCAACTTAATAGAAACAAGAACAATTATCAAATGATCATCGCTAGCATCGCCAAAACGGTGCTGCTTTTATCCAACAACGTCCTTTTGCCACAAAAAAGCCGGCACGGGGCCGGCTCATACAGCGATGCTGGAACGCAGCTCAAAGCTTGCGCTCAAGCTCCGGCAACGCCTGGAACAGATCGGCCACCAGACCGTAGTCGGCCACCTGAAAGATTGGCGCCTCTTCATCGGAGTTGATGGCAACGATAACCTTTGAGTCCTTCATGCCGGCCAGATGCTGTACCGCACCGGAAATACCGGCGGCGATATACAACTCGGGCGCTACCATCTTGCCGGTCTGACCGACCTGAAGATCATTGGGTACGTAACCGGCATCCACCGCAGCGCGCGAAGCGCCTACTGCAGCTCCCAGTCGGTCGGCCACGCCTTCAATCAAACGGAAATTCTCGGCGCTGCCCAGTCCTCGTCCACCGGAAATGATCACGCGGGCACCGCCCAGTTCGGGGCGTTCACCGTTGGCCAACTGCTCTTCGACGAACGTTACCATCCCCTGATCACCCGTGCTGTCAGCGCTTGAAACACTGGCTGCGCTCTGCTCGCCGACCGGTTCAAAGGCGGTCGGGCGAATGGTGATCACCTTTTTGACGTCCAGACTGCGCACCGTGGCCAGTACGCTGCCGGCATAGATGGGGCGCACAAAGGTATCAGCAGATTCGATGGCGATGACATCAGATATCTGCCCCACCCCTAAAAGTGCTGCCACACGCGGCATGACATTGCGCCCGCTGGTGGTGGAGGCACACAGCAGATGTGTATAGGGTTCGGCCAGTGATGTGATCAGCGCGCTCACGTTTTCCGCCAGCATGTGATCAAAAGCGCTGTCTTCAACGCTGATAACACCACTGACGCCTGTCAGGCGCGCGGCCTGCTGGGCAGCTTCGCTGGCCTGGCTTCCCGCTACCAGCACATCGATACTACCGCCCAGCTGGCTGGCGGCGTCCAGAACACGTGCCGTAGCGCTGGAAAGGTGGCCCTTTTCCTGCTCGGCGATGACCAGAATACGTGTATCGCTCATCAGATCACCTTCGCTTCGTTCTTGAGTCTATCGATCAGTTCATCCACTGAATCCACGCGTACGCCTGCCTGACGCTCCCTTGGGATCTCGACCCGAAGCAGCGTCTGACGGGGCGTCACGTCGATACCCAGCGTGTCTATTTCCAGACTTTCAATGGGGCGTTTTTTGGCCTTCATGATGGCCGGCAGCTTGGCATAGCGCGGCTCGTTAAGACGCAGATCCGTTGTCACGACTGCCGGCAGTGACATGGCCAGCGTTTCCAGCCCGCCATCGATCTCCCGGGTAACTTCCAGACGATCGCCTTCAATGCTGATGCTGGAAGCAAAGGTGGCCTGCGGCATTTGCGTCAGAGCCGCCAGCATGGGACCGGTCTGGCTGTTATCGCTGTCGATGGACTGCTTGCCCAGCAGGACCAGCCCCGGGGTTTCACGCCTGACCACTTCGGCCAGCACCCGTGCAGCGCCAAGGGAGTCCACTGCGGTATCACTGCTCACGTGCAGCGCACGATCCGCTCCCAGGGCCAGAGCCGTACGCAACTGCTCCTGCACGCTCTTGTCTCCGATGGAGACCGCCACAACCTCGTCGGCAATCCCCTGCTCCTTGAGGCGAACGGCTTCTTCGAGCGCGATCTCACAAAACGGGTTCATGGCCATTTTGGCGTGCGTCAGATCCACATCACTGTGGTCTTCCCTGATGCGCACACGAACGTTGTGATCGATTACGCGCTTGATGGCGACGAGTACTTTCATGCCTTCCTCGTGGTGTCAGATATTGTGAAGCTCGTAAATATTGCTGCCCGGCAAATGCGGACAGGAAAACCTGTCACTGCTAATCGTGAACGACTGCCAGCCTACATGGGGACTGGGACACTTCAGGGCAACAAGTCAGCAATGAAAAAAGGGTTCGCATTGGGTCGTGGTGCTACTTGATGCGATAATCAGGCATCAATTGCCCCCCTGAAGCTGCTTCCAGAAGCGGCTGATAATCATTGCCATCCAAAAGCGTTAGTGTAACACGCCATACGTCATCAGGATGGGGGGAATGAATCACGCACAAGGAGTTGCGCAATGGACAGAGAGTCCATGTCGTTTGATGTGGTTATCGTGGGTGCCGGCGTCGCGGGGCTTTCCGCGGCCTGTCGTCTGATGCAGGAGGCCCACGAGCAGGCGCATGAGATCAGCGTTTGCGTGCTGGAAAAGGGGGCTGAAGTTGGCGCCCATATTCTGTCAGGCGCCGCCTTTGACCCACGCGCGCTTGAGGAACTCTTCCCCGACTGGAAAGACCGCGGTGCGCCGCTGCATACCCCCGCGCAGCGCGATGAGATCCTGTATCTGCGCGACAGCGAGCGGGCGGTCCGCTTTCCCGAGGCACTGATACCGCCATCCATGCTCAATGACGGCAGCTATTTGATCAGCGCCGGTGATCTGTGCCGCTGGCTGGCCGAGCAGGCCGAAGCCCTGGGCGTTGATATCTTCCCCGGGTTCGCTGCCCAGTCGCTGATGTTTGGCGAGCGCGGTGAAATCACCGGCGTGATTACCGGTGACATGGGCCTTGATCATGACGGCACCCCCAAACCTGCCCATGAGCCGGGCATCGCCCTGTATGGTCGCTATACCCTTTTTGCCGAGGGCACGCGCGGTCACCTTGGCCAGGAGTTGATCAAGCATTACAACCTGGCCGCCGGACGCGATCCGCAGCACTATGCCATCGGCTTCAAGGAACTCTGGGAGGTACCTGCCGAACAGCACGAGCCCGGGCTGGTAGTCCATACCGCCGGCTGGCCGCTTTCATCCGAAGCGCACGGCGGCAGCTTTTTGTATCACGGCAGTGACCGGCAGGTCATGGTCGGGCTGATCGTGGATCTGGCCTATGAAAACCCCTGGCTCTCGCCCTTCGATGAATTCCAGCGCATGAAACATCACCCAGAGATTGCGCGTCACCTCAAGGGCGGTACACGCATCGCCTTCGGCGCCCGCGCCATCACAAAGGGCGGTCTCAACAGCCTGCCGGAGATGGTCTTCCCCGGTGGACTCTTGATCGGCTGCGATGCCGGCACGCTGGATTTTTCCCGTATCAAGGGGCTTCACATGGCCATGAAGTCCGGCATGCTGGCGGCAGAAAGTGTGGTAGAAGCGCTTGCTGGCGGCGATGAAGGTGGCAATACGCTCACCGCCTTTAAAACACGCTTTGAAAGCAGCTGGGCCCATGAGGCACTGGCCAGACATCGCAACTTTGGTCCGGCGATGCATCGCCTTGGCATGGTCATGGGCGGGGCGTGGAATTTTCTGGAACAGAAACTGCGTCTACCGCTACCCGTGCTGCATGACACTATCCCGGATCACGCGCGCCTCAAGACAGCCGAAGAGGCTTCGAAAATCGACTACCCGCGCCCCGACGGCGTGCTCTCCTTTGACAAGCCTTCCTCGGTGTATCTTTCCAATACCCATCACGAAGAGGATCAGCCCTGTCATCTGAAGCTGCGTGATGCCAGCATCCCGATCAACGTCAACCTGCCCCGTTACGCTGAACCGGCACAGCGCTACTGCCCGGTGGGCGTTTATGAGGTGGTTGAAGACAGTAACGGTGCGCCGCATTTCCAGATCAACTTCCAGAACTGCATTCACTGCAAGACCTGCGATATCAAGGATCCTTCCCAGAATATCCGCTGGGTCACGCCGGAAGGCGGCAATGGCCCGGGTTATCCCAACATGTAGGCAGGCAGTACGTCGGTCATCGTGCACATAAAAGGGCCCCGATGTGTCAAAACATCGGGGCCCTTTTCCTGTCCCTGCCGCCCTTCGTTCAGGTCGTTGGCGCGCTGGTATCGGTGGCCACCGGGCGTGCGGGGTCACGGCTCCACTCGCTCCAGGAACCCGGATAGAGCCGGGGCAACGGCCTGCCCAGCGCTGCATGCGCCAGAATGATCATGCAGGCAGAAATACCGGAGCCACAGTAGGCAATACTCGACTGCCCGGTGGCCGGTATGAGCTGTTCGAGAACATCACTCTCTGCCATGCAGTTCCCGCCATCCAGCAGCGAGGCGCCCGGCACGTTCATGGCGCCGGGAATATGGCCTGCCACCTGATCAATCGGCTCACTCTCTCCGCGATAACGTGCAGAAGGTCTCGCATCGAGCAGCAAGGCATCGCCACCGGCAACATCATCGGCACTGGCCACCATCTGATGCTGAAAATCGCACTGCCAGTCACTGGGCGACGGTGACTCGGGGGCATCCTGTTCCAGCGCCCCGCCAATGGCCTGCCACACCTGAATGCCGCCATTGAGCACAAACACATTGTCGTGTCCGGCCCACTGCAGCATCCACCAGGCACGCGCCGCGGCCAGCTGCCCGCCCAGATCGTCATAGACCACCACTCGGGTCTGTGGCGTAATTCCCCAGGCCTGCAGGGTCTTTTGCCAGGTCTCTGGCGCCGGCAGCGGGTGGCGCCCACCTCTGGCCCCACCCGGCGGCGCCGAAAGATCCTGGTCCATATCGGCCAGCAGCGCGCCGGGCAGGTGACCTTCCTGGTACAGTCGCGTGGCCGCCTGGGCATCATCCAGGCGCGCACGACAGTCAAGAACAACGAGCGGTACGCTATCGCGCTGCCACATCAGAAGTGTGGTGACATCTGTCAGTGCAGTGGTCATGAAAACTCCCTGGATTTAACTGACGCGCTCGATGGGCGCGCGTGAAGCGATAAGTCGGCGACGGCCGGCCCGATGAAACATGACTTCCAGCACACAGCGCTCACGATCGCCTTCTACCAGTTCGATGCGTCCCTCACCAAATACGGCGTGACGCACCTGCTCGCCCGGCTGCCAGTCATTGGCCCGAGAAAGCACCGCCGGCGCCTTGCTTCCGGCACAGGCACGAAGTGATGCATCAGCCCCGATACCTTCAAGATAGCGATTGACCAGTGCCGGGTCGCGCACGCCGGGCGCGCCATCCTGACCTGCCGTGATGGCACGTGTGATCCTGATGCTGTCCTCCCAGGCCGCCTCCTCGACGAAGCGGCTGGTGCGGTGCGGTGTCGGGTCGGAAAGCAGCAGCAGCCGCTCACGTGCCCGGGTAATCCCGACATAAAAAAGCCTTCGCTCTTCTTCCAGCGCCTGGGGCGTCAGCGGGTTCTCTCTGGAATAAAGAGGGAAATCCTCTTCGTTGAGTCCTGCCAGCACTACCATTGGCCATTCAAGTCCCTTGGCACCGTGTACGGTCGAGAGCAACACGCCCTGCTCCTGACTGACGACCGGGTCCTTGAGCAGCGCAATAAAGGCGTCAGGGTCATCCGCCAGTTCACCGGCCTGCTCGATTAGAACATCCAGCAGCCGGATATCCTCCTCGCCCTTGTCACGTCGCGCCGCGGCACGGCGCAGAAGCTTTTCGGCCTCCAGCGTCTCTACCACATGAGACAGCACATCGGCCGGCGCCTGATCACGCATGGAAGGCAGCTTCTGCAGCAGTGCCCAGCGCTTTTTGAGATGGCGACGCTGAAAGGGTTTCAGGCCATCCAGCACAACATGATGTTCGGGCCAGCGACCGGTGCGTGCAAGCTCTGCCGTCAGCGGCCCCAGACGCTCCTGACTGACAAAGGCGCTGGGCTGACTATAGAGCAACAGCAGATGCTCGCTGTCCTTTAAAAGCGCCGGGCGGCGGGTCAGCTCCAGATAACCCGCCAGCGCCCTGACCAGCGGCAGACGAAAGACAAAGCGGTCCTGCTGGCCCAGCTGAAAGGGAATATTTTCCCGCAACAGGCGCAGCTGCACCGGCACGCTGAGCGACCAGCTGCGCACCAGAACGGCACACTCCTTCAGGTCACGCCCCTGTGTCTGCCACTCCTTGAACAGACTGACCAGGCGCGTACCACCGCTGTCGCATTCAACCCGGGTATCGGGGTTACCCGGCGCCGATAATGTGAGCTGATCCGCGGCGCCCGGATTGGCACGAATGACATGGTTGGCCATCAGGGACACAGCATGGCCATGTCGAAAGGTCCAGCTCAGAGGGTAGTCGGTCGGCATACCGAAAAGCTCGCTGAAGCGGGCATTCATGGCATCCGGGCGTGCTCCGCGCCACTCATAGATGCACTGGTTGGCGTCACCTACGGCCATGACACTGGCGCTGCTGCCTGCCAGCATCGATAGAAGACGCAGCTGCACCTCGTTGATGTCCTGGTACTCATCAACAATGATGTGATCAAGACGCCCCTGAATACGCTCGCGCGCCATGTCATCACGGATCAGCGCCCGCAGCGGGCGATAGAGCAGGTCAGCATAGGTCATGACGCCCTGGTCATGCATCTGGCGCTCCATCTCCAGAAAGGCCGGCACAAAGTGCTCGGTATCGGCGCCGTAATCGCCACGCTCGTGAAGTCTGGCCGGCGGCAGACACTCTGACTTGACCAGATCACAGAACTGCAGCAGCGCCTCGATACGCTCTTCTTCCAGCGCCAATGCCAGCTGTGCGGGCTCATCACGGAGCAACTGTTGCAGCACCTGACGGGCCAGACGCTCTCGCTGCCACTCTCCTTCGATCAATCGACGCCCCGGCAGCGCGCCCCAGCGCACCAGACTCTGCCCCAGACGATGACCGATGGAATGGAAGGTGCGTACCTGTGGCAGCCGGCTTCCGGCGGGGGCCAGCAGGCGCAGGCGGGCAGCAAAGTCCTCACGCGCGGCGCGATTGAACATTAATACCATGATGCGATCAGCTGGCGTGCCGATTGCCATGAGATGAAGCACCCTGGCCACCATGGTTGATGTCTTGCCAGCGCCGGCGACGGCGAAGACCCGTGCATGCCCTTCCCCATGATGGACGACAGCCTGCTGCTGTTCGGTCAGTTTCATGAGGGTGGTGTCACGATATCATCGGAATCCATCGCAGCACCAAGCGCATGCCAGTGACCGCCACTGTAAAGCCCCATGCAAAAACGGCCCTTGTCATCCTCGACACACTCGGCCTGCTCGACCAGGTGATACCAGCACTGCCTGGAAAGCCGTGCCGACAGGCCGTGGCGCAGGTTGACCAGCGGTATATCCGTGTTCTCATCCACTACCAGATGACAATCATCATTGAGGGTGGCGTGCTCACCGGTCTGTGTGGTCAGTACCCAGCAGGCATCCTCGCCTGTCGTCTCATGACGATGGGCATCGACGATAATCAGCGGATAATCCTCGACACGGATTCGCCATTTTTCGACTGGCGTGACCAGGTAGTAGTGTCCATCTGCCTCACGCCTGAGCAGACGCGACAGCGCACGCAACACTCGCGGGTGTTCTACCCGTGTGCCCTCATGCCACCAGCTACCATGACGATCAGCCAGAATGTCCAGATCGCCTGACAGTGCCGGGTGCCAGCACTCCAGCGGCAGGGGCTGGTCATCCATTTGAACCGTCAGCAGTCTCTCCAGTGACATGGCAGGCTCCTCAGGTATTCACAAGGTGGGCAGCGGCGGCGTGTGCAGGTGCGGTCCGGCGAAACAGACGATGAAAGTTGGCCGTGGTCTGCATGGCTACTTCATCAAGACTGATATTGCGTTCGCAGGCAATGACACGCGCCACCTCAAGCACACGCGCCGGCTCATTCGGACGCCCCCTATACGGCACCGGCGACAGCCACGGGCTGTCGGTTTCCAGCAGCAGCCGATCAAGCGGTAGTGCTCGCGCCAGTGCACGTACGTTCTCGGCACTGGCAAAGGTGACAATACCGGACAGGGAAATCATGAAACCATGCGCTACGGCCCGGCGCGCCATATCCAGGTCCTCGGTAAAACAGTGCAGCACACCGCCCACCGCCGGATCAAGATGGCGCTCGATCATGTCCATGGTTTCGTCACGCGCGGCACGCGTATGAACGCTGACCGGCAGCTCGGCATCACGGGCGGCGCGTAGATGATGTTCAAAGCGGGTTAGCTGAACCTCTCTGGGGACACGCAGTGCACCCTGCTCGTCTGCCTGAAAATCCAGACCAATCTCACCGATGACGACCGGCTCAAATCGATCGATACAATCCTTGATCTCTTCAAGTGTGGGTTCGCGCTCAAGGATCTGCATCGGATGCACACCGACGCCATAAAAGACATCATCGTGACGACGTGCGAGTTCCACCAGCGCTGGCATGCCTTCCAGATTGGTAGCTACTGCGAGGAATCCGCGCACGCCTGCATCGCGCGCGCGCGCCAGCACGTCGTCCACATGACCGCTTTGTGCATCAAGACGATCAAGATGGCAGTGAGAATCGATCAGCACCGAAGGCCATGACAATTGTTCGGTTAACTGGCTCATTGGACCTACCCGGTTGAAAATATACAGAGCGGGTATTATCGCAGATCACCGACTTTCAGGGGGATCAAAGATGGGGTATTAATGTTAACCAACATGAAGATAACGGTATAAAAATATTCAGGTCATGCGCTGGTGAGCTGATGGTCATCAGGCCAGTAGCGTCTCAATATGCTCACGCAGCGCATGCTCTTCAGCGTCAAGATGGACACCCACACCACCCTCACGCTGCCCGAGCCCGCCTGACGGTGACAACCAGACCACCAGGCCCGACGCCGGGCGCGGCGCCTGTTCATATGGCAATGTCAGCAGCAGATAGACCCGCTGCCCCAGGCGATGGCGCATGGGAGTTGGAACAAACAGGCCACCACGCTCAAACAGCGGCATCCACGCTGCTCTGAGCGCATCAGTATCGGTGAAGGTAAAGGATAATGCCCGGGCACTCATGGGAGCCTCCTGCAGGAAAATATCCCTTCTCTTATCGGCCGCCCACGACAGAAGTTGCGCTCAATATCATGACCGCAGCAATGCGGACCATCGAATCAGCCAGGATTCGATGACCAGCTGGGCATTGGGATTGCCTCCGGCAGCCAGTAGCCGTCGCTGCTCGTGGGCATAGTCCAGAAGTCGAAACCAGTCGCGCACGCGTCCGTTCTTGATGGCCTGTCGATATAGCGGCAAAAGATCACGATTGCGGACACTACTCATGTCACCGGAGACTCCCAGTCGAATCAGGTCCTCCAGCCATAGCACGCCATGCCACAAAATATCGGACAACGCCTGCTTGTCCAGACGCCCGGCTTCTGCCACCGGATCGCCACCGCGCACCAGTGACTCGAAAAGTTCGCGCAACTCCTGACGCAGCTGTCGTGCCTCGGGCATGGCCAGATCGCGCGCCAGCAGAGGACGACCGCCAGCAACCAGCCACCAGAATTCGGCCTGCTCCTGATCATCGAGTTCCTGTGCCAGCCAGGCCAGGGTCTCCTCGCGTGCAGGCATGGGATGTGCCCACTGCTGACAGCGGCTGCGAATGGTGGGCAGCGTGCGGGAGGGAATATCGCTTTGCAGGATAAACAGCGTGTCGTTTCCCGGCTCTTCGAGGCTTTTCAGCAGCGCATTGGAAGCGGCGACGGTCATGGCCTCGGCCGGCGCCAGATGGATGATGCGATAGCCACCCTGCTGCGCCGTCTGGGAGGCAAAGGCATTGATATCGCGGATGGCATCGATCCGAATCTGCTTGCCACGTTCGGCAGGCAGGATTTCCAAAAGATCGGGATGATAGCCTGAGATCAGCATCTGGCAGGCGTGGCATTGACCACAGGCCGTATTGGAAGGCGCCTGACACAGCTGGCGTGCAATCAATGCCTGCGCCAGCCGCTCCTTGCCCAGCCCCGAAGGCCCGGTCAGCATGAGCGCATGAGGCAGACGCGACTCATCTGCCAGTGCAATCAGACGCTGCCAGATCGAGGCTTGCCAGGGCCAGGGTGTTAGTTCCATGAAGTAAGCTGTTGTTCCAGTAATACGGCGATGTCGCGCTGCACCTGCTCAAGCGGCTGCGCCGCATCGACGGGAACAATGCGCTCGGGAGCCTGCTCGGCACGGGCACGATATCCCAGGCGCACCCGTTCGAAGAAATCGTTGCGCTCACGTTCAAAACGGTCGCGCTCTTTGCCGCGCGTTGCCAGACGCTCTGCGGCATGGACCACCGGCATATCCAGCCAGAGCGTCAAATCCGGCGTCAGGCCCTGCTGAACAAACTGTTCGAGCATGGCAATACGCTCGGGAGCAATCCCCCGTGCGCTGCCCTGATAGGCAAAGGTGGCATCGGTAAAGCGATCACTGATGACCCACTCTCCTCGAGCAAGCGCAGGCCGAATGACCTGCGCCAGATGCTGCGCGCGGGCTGCGAATACCAGCAGCAACTCTGCCAGATCATCCAGCGGCTCCTGTTCGTCACCGGCAAGCAACAGCGCACGAATGCGTTCTGCCATGGGCGTGCCGCCAGGTTCCCGCGTTGTGACAACGCTGATGCCCCGGGATTGAAGATAGTCACGGACAAAGGAAAGGTTGGTGCTCTTGCCGGCACCCTCTCCTCCCTCCAGCGTAATAAAGCGGCCTGACTGGGTCATGACGACTCTCAACGATTAAGGATATAGCGACGTACCGCCGCATTATGTTCTTCAAGGGTTGCGGAGAACTGATGTTCCCCATTCCCCTTGGAAACAAAATAGAGCTCATTGCCTTCGGCAGGGTCGACCGCCGCTTCGAGTGAGGCACGTCCAGGCATCGCGATGGGCGTGGGCGGCAACCCATGGATCACATACGTATTCCATCGAGTGGATCTTGTCAGGTCCGCACGTGTTAATGAGCCGTTATAGGCCTGCCCTAGCCCATAAATCACGGTAGGGTCTGTCTGAAGGCGCATGCCCTTTTCAAGACGACGAACGAACACGCCCGCAATCCGGGTACGTTCGGCAGGCGCACCGGTTTCCTTCTCGATCAGTGACGCCAAGATCAGCGCCTCGTAGGGGCTATCAATGGGGAGGTCAGGCTGGCGCTCGGCCCAGATCTCATCGAGTGTACCGGTCATCCTGTCATGGGCACGCCTGAGCAGCTCAAGATCCGTGGTCCCCTTGTGCCACTGATAGGTATCCGGGAAAAACCAGCCTTCGGGAAACTCACCTTTCTGCCCGAGTGCAGCCATGATTTCTTCATCGCTCATGTCCCGGGTGTCATGCACCAGCGGCTCGGCCTGATTCAGAATCTGGCGCATCTGGGTAAAGGTGCGGCCTTCGGGGATAGTCAGTCGGTGTCGAACGACATCGTTACTGGAAAGCTTGCCCAGTAGCGCATGTGCGTTCATGTCCGGAAGAATCTCGAATTCGCCGGCACGCAGTGCTCTTAAACGAGCCGGATCAATGATTCCCAGCAACTGATACGGCCAGCGCTCATCGATGATGCCCTGATCATGAAGTTCATCGATGATCTGCCTGGCGCCCATACCAGAGCGCACTTCATAGACGGCAGGTGATTGCAGTGCAATCGGGCTGTCGAGCTTGTGCTGCCACCAGAGCCAGCCGCCCCCAATGGCGATCGCCATGATGACCAGTGCCAGAAGCACACCCTTTAACCATCGCATATGTGAGACTCTGATCAGGAAGTTGAGAGAACAGGAGGATGACCCAGCAGGGTGTGTGCTTCACGCTGAAGACAGCGCACCGCTTCATCAATTCGCCACTGTCCGGGCGTATCATGACCGTCTGCATCGTGACACATCACGATCGGCCATAGCCCCTGTACCGAATTGAAAAGACAGGCGCTCTGTGAATTCAGCAGTCGGGAAAGCGGCGCATGATCTGCAACGGACAAATGTCCCCTTTCGATCAATGCACGACGCAACGTACCTTCCACGCCACATTCGGTCAGCGCAGGCGTCCACCATCGGCCCTGATCATGCCAGGCCAGATTCATCGCCGTCGCCTCGATGAGTTGATCCCGGTCGTTGAGCAAAATGCCTTCGGCAATGGTGTCGTCCTGCCACTCCTGACGCGCCAGCACATTTTCCAGCCGATTAAGATGCTTGATACCGGCCAGTACGGGCTGGCAAGCCAGCCGCAGACGGCAAAGCCGTACGGTGATGCCTTGTACCCAGCGCTCGGGCATGGGCGTAAAAGGGATAAACTGCCAGTAGCAGCGAGGCTCGGCCGGCAGTGGTGGACGATAACCGCGTCCACCACTGCCCCGTGTGAGCGTGATCTTGAGCACATGCTCACCTGCCGGGGCCTTTCCGGGCAGGGCATCGAGCCACGCCCGCGAAGGGGCCTCAAAACCCAGCCGTTGCGCACCCTGCGATAAACGCTCACAGTGCTCATCCCAAAGCCGGGCGACGCCATCCCTTAACAGTACGGTTTCAAAAAGACCGTCACCGTAGGCCAGCCCACGGTCCGTTAAAGCAATCGTCGGATCGCTTTCAACCATGCCCGTCACGTTGACATCATCTGCCATCAGATCCGAGAGAACACCAGCGAGCCGTTGGTGCCGCCAAAGCCGAATGAGTTCGACAGCGCATGATCGATCTTCATGTCACGTGCAGTATGCGGCACGTAATCCAGTCGGCACTGCTCATCAGGGTTGTCAAGATTGATGGTTGGCGGTGCGACCTGGTCGCGCAGGGCCAGAATGGAGAAGGCTGCCTCGACAGCGCCGGCTGCCCCCAGCAGATGCCCGATCATGGATTTGGTCGAGCTGATGGCCACATCACGCGCTGAAGCGCCGAGTACCTTCTCGATGGCCAGGCTTTCGGCAACATCACCTACCAGCGTGGACGTACCATGGGCATTGATGTAGTCAATGCTGGAAGGATCAAGACCCGCATCGCGAATGGCATTGCTCATGGCCAGGGCCGCACCGGCGCCATCACTGGGAGGTGCCGTCATGTGCCAGGCATCGTCGCTCATACCAAACCCTGCACACTCTGCAAGGATGTCGGCGCCGCGTGCCCTGGCATGCTCATACTCTTCCAGTACCAGAATGCCGGCGCCATCAGAGAGCACAAAACCATCGCGATCACGGTCCCAGGGACGACTGGCAGCCTGCGGATCATCGTTGCGGGTCGAGAGCGCCCGCGCTGCAGAAAAGCCCCCTACGCCCAACGGCGTACTGGCCATCTCGGCACCACCGCAGACCATGACATCTGCATCGCCATAAGCAATCGTTCGCGCGCCATAGCCAATATTGTGCGTACCGGAAGTACAGGCCGTTGTAATGGCGATATTGGGCCCACGAAAACCGAACTGGATCGCCAGATTCCCGGCAATCATGTTGATGATCGAACCGGGGACAAAGAAGGGAGAAATGCGGCGTGCGCCCGACTTCAGCAGCGACTGATGATTGGTTTCGATCATCGGTAATCCACCGATACCTGAACCAATGGCAACGCCAATGCGATGTGCATTTTCCTCGTTACAGGTAATCCCCGAATTCTGGACAGCCTGTACGGAAGCCGCGATGCCATACTGGATGAAAAGATCCATCTTCTTGGCATCCTTGGGATTGAACCAGGGGGCCGGATCAAATCCCTTTACAGCGCCGCTGAAACGGGTATTCAGACCGCTGGCATCAAAATGCTCGATTGATCCGATACCGCTTTTGCCCGCCTTGATACTGTTCCAGGTGGCATCAGTGGTGTTGCCTACGGGTGTTACCAGACCGATGCCGGTCACCACGACCCTTCTGCGAGGCATCGTTTTTCCTCCAAAAAAGACAGATGAGTGCGCTCGAGAGTCTGAATTCCTGCTGGATACCCGACCGCCTGCTGCATGATATATCCTGGCCATTATACCGATTCTGCCTGTTCGGTCGCTGACTGATATACCTTTAATGATTCAGCCCAAAGGCATGGCGCGGCGTGCGCTGCCTATCGGTCAATTTTATTTAAAAATAAAGCCGCTCCCGAATGGGGCGGCTTTACAGGTCAATCCTGACCAGCAGGGTCGGATTGCGCCAAAAACTTACTGGTGGGCAACGATGTAGTCGATCGCTTCCTGCACGGTCGTGATCTTTTCAGCTTCTTCGTCGGGAATTTCAGTATCAAATTCCTCTTCGAGAGCCATTACCAGTTCCACGGTGTCGAGCGAGTCGGCGCCCAGATCTTCAGTGAAGGAGGAGCTGTTCTGAATCTCTTCTTCCTTGACGTTCAAACGTTCGGCAACAACTTTTTTAACGCGCTCTTCGATGGTACTCATTTATCATCACTCCTGGTTTACGAGTCGCCAGATCAAAACTGGCGGTAGTTTATAGACCGTCTTTCCCGGACGCAACAGCGTCCTTTGCCGGCGCTAGCGCATGTTCATACCGCCATTGACATGCAGCGTTTCACCGGTGATATAACCGGCGACATCACTGGTCAGAAAACATGCCGCCGCTGCAATTTCCTCGGGTTGCCCCAGACGCGACAGCGGAATCTGACTCAGCAATGATTCCTTGTGTTTCTCTGGCAGCTCACTGGTCATGTCAGTGGCGATAAACCCCGGTGCGACCGAGTTGACAGTCACGTTGCGCGAGGCCAGCTCACGTGCCAGTGAGCGAGTAAACCCTTCCATGCCGGCCTTTGCCGCAGCATAGTTACTCTGTCCGGCATTGCCCAGTGTTGCGACGACCGAGCTGATATTGACGATGCGACCAAAGCGCGCACGCGTCATGGCCTTCAGGCACGCCTTTGAGACGCGGTAGACCGAGGTAAGGTTGGTATCCAGGACCTCGTCCCACTCGTTATCCTTCATGCGCATCAACAGGTTATCACGAGTGATACCAGCATTGTTGACCAGAATCAGGGGCGCACCAAAGCGTTCGGTAATCTCGCCGAGCACCTGCTCTATGGCAGCGCTGTCGGTCACGTTGAGCACCATGCCCGTACCCGCAATCGAATGCGCGGCAAGATCATCCCCGATGCGGCGCGCACCTTCTTCGCTGGTGGCCGTACCGATGACCGTGTGACCCTGTCGACCCAGCTCACGAGCAATGGCCTGACCAATGCCGCGTGTTGCACCGGTAACCAGTGCCACTCTTGCTTCACTCATGCTTACTGTCCTTTTGGGCTTGATGTCTTGTGCTGCCAGTTCATGGCGCATTAAAGGCCATTACTGACCGGCAGGGGTCTCTTTGGCCAGCTCAATGGCAGCTGCCAGCGATTCAGGGTCATTAACGGCCAGTCCACGACTCTGACGTGCAATACGCTTGCCCAGCCCGGTTAATACCTTGCCCGGGCCGCACTCGATAAATACGCTGGCACCTTCTTCACACAGCGCCTCTACACAGCGTGTCCAGAGCACGGGACGATACAGCTGCTGGACCAGGCATGCCCGGATGGTATCAAGATCTTCATGGCAGGCGGCATCCACATTCTGGATAACACGGTAGCGCGGCTGGCGCAGATCAATGTCCGCCATTGCCTGCTCGAGACGCTCGGCAGCGGGCTTCATCAGTGCACAATGCGAGGGTACCGATACCGGCAGCGGCATGGCACGACGCGCACCACGCTCCTGACACAACACGATGGCACGATCAACGGCTGCCTTTTCACCGGCAATGACGACCTGCCCGGGAGAGTTGTAATTGACAGCAGAGACAACGCTGCCCTGAGCCGCCTGTTCACAGGCAGCCTCCACAACATCATCATCAAGTCCCAGTATGGCGGCCATGCCGCCCTGACCTGCCGGCACGGCATCCTGCATGGCCTCGCCTCGCAGACGAACCAGACGCACCCCATCAGCAAAGCTCATCGCACCGGCACATACCAGTGCACTGTATTCGCCCAGACTATGCCCGGCCATGGCCGCCGGACGCGGCCCTTCAAGCTCCTGCCATACGCGCCAGATGGCTACGCTGGCGGTCAACAGGGCCGGCTGTGTGCAGGCAGTGGCGTTGAGCGCTGATTCGGGACCTTCCTGTGTCACATGCCAGAGATCATATCCCAGGGCATCGGAAGCTTCCTCGAAGGTCGTTCTCACCACGCTATAGCGTTCGGCGAGCTCTCGCAGCATGCCCAGCTGCTGAGAACCCTGACCGGGAAAGACCAGGGCGAGGGCATTGCTCATCTGAATCACCTGTACTAACTCATTGAAGATTGAATAAGCGAAGCATCATAAAAAAACATGGTGCAGGGTTGCTACAGGCTTCGCCATACGAAAACGACCTTATGACATCAACCGGCCCGGCAAATTCAGCGCGGCTTCATCCACGGCACGGCGCACAGCATAGGCGAACCCGTCGGCGCGCGCACTGCCATGGCTTTTGACAACCGTTGCCCTGAGCCCCAGGAAACTGGCGCCATTATATCGCACAGGATTGAGCTCCTGCAGAAAACGACGCAATACGGGGGTTGCCAGCCACCCTACCACTTGAGCATACCAGCCGGTCTGAAACTCGCCGCGAAGACGCTCCCCCAGCATTCGTGCCAGCCCTTCACTGCTTTTGAGCGCAACGTTGCCGACCATGCCGTCACAGACAGCGACATCCGTATTGCCGGTAAAAAGAGCGTCTCCTTCCAGATAGCCTACATATTCAAAACGCGAATGCTCAGCAGCACGCAGCAGTGCATCAGCGTCACGTACGCGCCGCTCTCCCTTGCTGCTCTCGACACCTACATTCAAAAGCGCCACCCGCGGCCGCGGAACATTATCCAAAAGCCTGACCATGGCAGCCCCCATGACGGCAAAATCCACGAGATGCTCTGCCCTGGCATCCACGTTGGCACCAAGATCAAGCATATAGCAGGGCCTGTGAGACACGGTCGGGATGGCAGCACTGATGGCAGGCCGTGCGACATTGACCAGCATACCGATATCGCGCCGCGCCAGCGCCATGATGGCCCCGGTATGGCCTGCGCTCACACATGCCTGTGCTTCACCATTTCGCAGGGCGAGCAGACTTGCATGAAGACTATTGGGACGAGCATCGCGCAGAATTCGAGACGGTGTCATGTCAACGGGAAGGCTATCACCGGCTTCAACGAAATCGATGCGATCGCAAACATGAGCAAGGTGGGCTGGCAGGCGGGAGAGTTCGACATCAAGCAGATGACACCTGCCATAAAGCGTGGCGCTTGCATTCGGTCGTTCTGCCAATGCAAGGGCTGCTCCGGAGACAGTAGCGCGGGGACCGTGGTCCCCGCCCATGGCGTCGATGGCGATACGCAAGGGCGTCATCGCCAGAATCATTTATTCTTCGACGTCAATGACCTTGCGGCCACGATAGTATCCGTCCGGTGCAACATGGTGACGGAGATGGGTAGTACCGGTCTCCTTGTCCTGGGAGAGCGTCGGAGCAGTCAGCGCATCATGTGCACGACGCATACCGCGCTTGGAACGAGACTTGCGATTCTGTTGGACAGCCATGGGGTTGTCTCCGGTTGTAACGTAACGTCAGAAATGACTCAGTGATCCTTCATGGAACGAAGCACACTGAACGGGTTATCGGCTCGCGCCGGCGTTTGCTCGGCTTCGTCACCGCTTTGCAGCGAATCGCGAGAAACGGCGCAATCCGCTTCATCGTGATAGACCACCTGCGGAAGCGTCAGAAGCAGTTCGTCCTCGACAACCGGCAGCAGAGCCAGATGTTCGTCTTCCACAAGCACCGGCTCATAACGTGCCGGCAGCGTCGCTGCACGCTCATCGCTGGTCACCATGCCAAGCAGGAAAGTGCTTTCGAGATGAACCGGCATGGCCTGCAGACAGCGCTGACAGGGCATTTCGACATCGGCAACGAGTGAACCTTCAATGTAGTGCTGGCGTTGAGCATCAAGATCAAACGTCATGACAACATGACATTCAACTTCCTGCCGACCGATGGCATCGACGATACGGGGCATGGCAGAGAGAAGAATTCTCCCTTCCAGACGTTCGCCGCTGGCAGCAAGCCGATAGGGCTCGACTGTTTTAGGTAGTCGCGTGGTTGACATAGGCGCGCAATAATAGGGATTGTCCGTGAAAGTGTCAAAAGAGTTGTTGCAAATGATGTGTTTGAAGCTGCAGGGACTGTTTTAAAATAACGAATACCCTTTCCCGCCCTTTTCGTGGGCCCCGCTTCAGGAGACATGATGTCCATGCTTGTTCTGGCCTCCGGCTCCAGTTCGCGCCGCGAACTGCTGGAACGTCTTGGCCTGCCGTTCCAGCACTGCTCTCCCGATATCGACGAAAGGCCTCAAGAGGGTGAAACGCCATACAGGCTGGCCGAGCGGCTGTCGCGTGAAAAGGCACAAGCACTGGCTGAGCGCTATCCGCACCATCTGATTATAGGCAGCGATCAGGTGGCCAGTATCGATAATGCCCTGCTGGGCAAGCCGGGCAGTATCGACCGAGCCCGCCATCAGCTTGAACAGTTTTCCGGACGACGCGTCAGCTTTTTAACGGGGGTCACACTACTGGATACGCGTCGTCATCGCCTTGCCACCCATGTTGATCTCACAAGCGTTGATATCAGAGCGCTAAGTCGTGAGGAGATCGAGGGCTATATCATGAAGGAACCGGCAATTCACAACGCCGGTGGCTTTTATATGGAGAAACTGGGTACGGCACTTTTTGACGGCATCGATACCACTGACCCCAGTGCCCTGATCGGCCTGCCACTGATTGCTCTTTGTCGTTTACTGCGCGAGGCAGGCGTCAATCCGTTACTTGATTAATAACGCTTTCAAGAGCAAAACACTGCCGGGCCGATACATCGGCCCGGCATATTTAACGCAGACGAACAGGCGAGCCCTCGGCCTGAAGATCAATACCAAGGTATTGCGCAGCAACCCGGCCAAAGTGGCGTGATATCTGCTCAAGCGGATCGCCGCTCTGGGTATAGTCCGTTGTCTCGGCACTACCGGTCATTTCACGCGCGATGTCATCGACGCTCTTGAGCCCATCTATCAGCCCCTTGTCGACGGCTTCTTCACCGGTCCATACCAGCCCCGAAAACAGCTCGGGATCATCCGACAGACGATCCCCCCGACCGTTTTTGACGGCATTGATGAACTGATCGTGCGTCTGATCCAGTACGTGCTGCCAGAAGCGGCGCTGCGTATCATTGACAGGCTGAAAGGGATCAAGCATGTCCTTGTTCTCGCCTGCCGTAAACACACGCCGTTCAACACCCAGCTTCTCCATCGCGCCCTCGAGCCCGAACCCGGAGTAGATCACACCGATGGAGCCGATGAGACTTGCCGGTGCCGCATAAATATCATCTGCTGCCGATGCGATATAGTAGGCTCCACTGGCCCCGATATCTTCAATGACAGCAATGATGGGCTTATCACCGGTACTGCGCAGACGACGAATTTCGTCATAGATACGCTGTGACTGCACTGGAGAGCCACCGGGACTATTGATCTGCAGCACCACTGCCGTGCTGGAACCCTGCCACGCATTATTCAGGCCACGAATGACCCTTTCGGCACTGGCAGGAGATCGGCTGTCGATCGCGCCATCGATCTTGACGACCCCGACTCGATTACTGACCAGTGACTCACGATCGCCCGTCACCATGAAGGCCACGGCTGCTGCCACCACGATCCAGAAAATCCAGAACAGCAGCCGAAAAAAGATCTTCCAGCGGCGAGAGCGGCGTTGCTCGCGCACCATTTCGAGCAGCCAGCGCTCCATCACTGCCTCACGATGCACACTCTCGCGACCATGGCTCTCGGCCGTTGCGCCTTCGTCGACCATGTCATGCTCTGTCCATCGATCCCTTTGATCACTCATGCATTTCTACCCTTGTACGCTGGCAGGCTGTCGTGTCCAGCCAGGACATCAGTTCCCGAAAATCCGTCGCCACGTATACGGGCGAAAAGTCACCCAGTTGCCTTGCATCATGAACGCCCCACGTCACGGCCACGCGGTCCATGCCCAGGGCCTGCGCCATCCCCATGTCATGAACACTGTCACCCACCATCACGGCCTCATTCAGTGGCACATCAAGCGTCTCAAGCAACTCGGCCAGCATGCGCGGATCAGGCTTTGAGCGCGTCATGTCTGCCGTGCGGCTGTCATCAAACCAGTGGCCGCAGCAGCGTTCGGCAAAGATGCGATCAAGCCCGCGCCGACTCTTGCCCGTGGCAACGGCAAGCTTGACACCCGGTGCGGCCTTCAATCGGGCGACACCCTCTTCCACCCCAGCAAAAAATGGCAGCGCAGGTCCCTCTCGCTCAGCCGTCATAAAGTGATGAACATAACGCTGTCGGAGATGCTCGGCCTGTTCGGTATCAATTCCCGGACACAACCGGGCAATGGCTTCAGGCAGGCCAAGACCGATAATATCGCGCACGGCTTCGCGGCTCAGCGCAGGCCAGCCGACATCGATACCAGCACGCTGCATACAGTCCACGATTCGATCAGCCGAATCCATGAGCGTGCCATCCCAGTCAAAGATGATCAGACGATAACGCATCACTGTTGTATCCTTCTTGTTACCCTCGGAAGAAAACCCGCCGTGTTGCAGACATCCTTTAACGCAGGCGTGTCAGTACATCCTCTAAATCATCGCTCAATGGCGCCTGTATCTGGATACGCTGACGTGAGGCAGGATCGGTAAATCCCAGCATGCGCGCATGCAGAAAAAGGCGGGATAACCCAGAGCGTTTGGCCAGACGCTCGCCAGCGACACTGCCATATTTGGTATCCCCCAATAGAGGATGCCCCATATGTTCAGCATGCACCCTGATCTGATGCGTACGCCCTGTCACTGGCTCTGCTTCCAGCAGTGACGCCCCCTTCAACGATTCAAGCAGGTTAAAGCGCGTTCTGGATGCCTTTCCGGCAGCATCCACACGCACACGGCGCTCGCCGTTGGCCAGTTCAAAACGCAGCAGCGGCGCATCGACTCCATCCTGCCTGGCGGGCCATTCTCCCGCTACCAGTGCCAGGTAGTGTTTTTGCATCCGATGTTCGCGCAACTCATCGCTGAGGAAGTTGAGCGCATCACGTGATTTCGCGACCAGCAGACACCCTGATGTATCACGATCGATTCGATGCACCAGCTCCAGATAAGGCAGATCATCGCGCACCTGACGCAGGGCTTCGATCAGCCCGATCTTGACCCCACTGCCGCCATGCACGGCCAGACCGGAAGGCTTGTTGAATACCATCCAGTCCGGCGTCTCCTTTAAAAGACTGCGCTCGATGACCTGGCGCAGATTATCGCTGACCTCCTGCACCGCTTCCTGAGGTGTCAGCCGCAGCGGCGGTACACGCACACGGTCTCCCTTGATCAGACGACGACTTGCCTTGCCCCGTCCGCCGTTGATACGCACTTCACCGCGCCGAATGATTCGATAGACCAGGGTACGAGGCGCGCCCTTTAGATGGGCAATCAGAAAATTGTCCAACCGCTGTCCATCATGATGCTCGTCGATTTCAAGCCACTGAACGCCACGCCCCTCACCCATGTCTGCTTCCTTGTTTACCTGCTGCAAAGGCCGGCATTGTAGCGAAATAACGCCGTGATGACCCCGATTGTGGGCTCCAGGGTTTGCTGTTATATTCCGGGTGCTTCCTTAAGGTTCGAAGGACCTGATAGCGCCTGCACCAGATGACACGCAGGCCGAAGCAACGGAACAGTCGTCGGGTGGTATAAACCCGGCACCTGGCAGTATTGAAGTACCCGGATTTTGCATCACGGGATAAACCATTTCCGTACCGAAAGCCGGTGCTGTTGAATCGATGGCCACCAGGTGTGACCGCCCCACTGGAAGACCGGTTAAGCAACCATGCTGCCGCGACATGTCTTCAGGCGGTCACGTACTCAACATGATCATGAAGAAGCCTTTCCCGAGCACGTCTGTATGGCGCTTGAGGAATTGATACATACTTGTAGACATGCGCTGAGCACAAACACTCTGGCCCGCGATTCGGCTGTACCGATGCCCGGCGCTACAGGCACCCACTTCAACTGCAGAGTTTGATGACGCCTGTAGTACGGCATCTGTCTGGCGGTACGCTCAGTCAGTGAGACAACATGAAACGCATGCTTATCAACGCGACACAGCCTGAAGAGCTGAGAGTCGCGCTGGTCGATGGCCAAAGACTCTATGATCTCGACATCGAATCCGGTGCCCGGGAGCAAAAAAAGGCCAACATTTACCGCGGACGCATCACGCGCGTCGAACCCAGCCTTGAAGCCGCTTTCGTTGATTTCGGTGCTGATCGCCATGGCTTTTTGCCGCTCAAGGAGATCTCGCGCGAATACTTCTCAAAGGAGCCTTCCGGTAACGGCCGCCCCAACATTCGGGAAGTGATCAAGGAAGGCCAGGAAGTCATCGTCCAGGTCGACAAGGAAGAGCGCGGCAACAAGGGCGCTGCCCTGACCACCTTTATCAGTCTGGCCGGTCGCTTCCTGGTATTGATGCCCAACAACCCCCGGGCCGGCGGTATTTCACGCCGCATCGAAGGCGATGAGCGTACCGAGCTGAAAGAGGCCATGAGCCAGCTCAACATGCCCGAAAAAATGGGCGTGATTGTGCGTACGGCAGGGATCGGTCGTTCCAGTGAAGAGCTGCAGTGGGATCTGGACTATCTGGTACAGGTATGGGAAACCATTACCGAAGAAGCCGGCAAGCGCTCGGCCCCCTTCCTGATCTACCGGGAATCCAACGTCATTATTCGCGCCATGCGCGACTACCTGCGTCAGGACATTGGCGAGGTACTGATTGACCATACCGATGTGCATGAAGAAGCCATCAACTTCGTCAAGCAGGTCATGCCGTCATACCAGCAGAAGATCAAGCTGTATAACGATGACGTTCCCCTCTTCTCCCGCTTTCAGATTGAATCCCAGATCGAGACAGCCTACGAGCGCGAAGTAAAACTGCCCTCAGGCGGCTCGGTAGTGATCGACCATACCGAAGCCCTGGTCTCCATCGACATCAACTCCTCACGCGCCACCAAGGGCGGCGACATCGAGGAGACGGCACTTCAGACCAACCTTGAAGCCGCCGATGAAATTGCTCGTCAACTTCGTCTGCGCGACATCGGCGGTCTGGTCGTCATCGATTTCATCGACATGACCCCTTCGCGCAACCAGCGTGAAGTTGAAAATCGTGTCCGTGATGCACTGAAGCTTGATCGCGCGCGCGTCCAGATCGGACGAATCTCGCGTTTTGGTCTCATGGAAATGTCACGCCAGCGTCTGCGTCCCTCGCTGGGCGAAACCAGCGGCGTGGTGTGCCCGCGCTGTAATGGCCAGGGCACCATTCGCGATGTGCGTTCACTGTCGCTGTCCATCATGCGCCTGATCGAAGAAGAAGCGATGAAGGATCGCAGCTCACAGATTCGTGCCATGCTGCCGGTGCCAGTGGCTACCTATCTGCTCAATGAAAAGCGCAACGTGCTTGCCGACATCGAACGTCGCCAGGGCGTACGCGTCATGCTGCTGCCACAACCCGAGCTTGAAACGCCACACTATGACGTTCAGCGCTACCGTGATGATCAGGTCGATCCTGAAGAAGCAGCCCGCTCAAGCTTCGAGCTGTCAGACGACTTCGAGGCACCGGAAGACGAAAGCGAAACCTATCGCAAGCCTGTCAAGCGCACCGAAGCTGCCGTACGCTCCGTGGCGCATCGCACACCGGCGCCCGAACCTGTTGCACCTCAGGTTAATGAAGAGCCTTCAGGCTTTTTGAGCCGTCTCATGAAAGGCTTCAATCGCCTGATGGGCAGCGAAGAAAGCAGCAGCAAGCAGGAAACTGCCAGCGCTCAGCCGAAAAAGGAAAACACTCGGCCGGCCGTGGAAGAAGAAAAACAGCAGCCTTCCGCGCAGGAAAGCACAGCGCGCGAGGAACAGAAATCTTCATCGAGCAACGGTGAACAGCGCAACAACCGTCGTGACAACGCCAGACGCGATGACAGCGCGGGTGGCAAAAACGGTCGCAATGACAAGCGCCTGTCCTCCGACAAGAGCCGTGACGACAAGGGACGTCGTGAACGACCCTCGCGTGACTCTGACAAGAGTGACAAGAACGACAATGCTACGGGTCGCAACGATAAGCGTCAGCAAAACAACGCCGCCGACAAGGGCGACAACACCAGCGCCGATCGTAACGACAAGCGCCAGCAAAATGGCGCATCGTCAAAGAGTGATAACAGCGACAAGCGCCAACAGGCCGCGCCTGCTGGCAAGAGCAGTGAAAGGACGCGTGATGAGGGTGAGCGCAAAAAGCCTTCTGCTGATGCCCCTGCCAAAGCGGAAAGTGCCAAAAGCGAACATGCGCAATCCTCACCCGCGCAGGATGGCAATGATGGCCAGCCACAGCGTACCCGCAATAACCCCCGCCAGCGCAGCCGCAAGCAGGCCTTGAGCCCTGAGGCGGTCGCTGAACAGGAGCGGTTACAGGCTGAAGCCCACCAGTCCAGGGGTACTGCCGACACTGATACCGCTAAAAAAGGCGATGGCAGCAAGACAGAATCCCCGACATCGGCTTCCAGCAATACTGCCGACAGCACTTCAGAAACATTGGCATCTACGCATTCCGAGGCATCCTCGGTTGACAGCGAGAAGGCCTCAGCTTCTGAAGAAAAAGCACCTGCAACCTCGGGCAATGGCCGCAAATCAGTCAGCGCCACCTTTGGGCGTGAGTCGCAGCCTTCTGAAGCCGTTGCGGGTCAACAAAGTGAAAAAACCGACGGCGCCAACGAGACAGCAAAACCTGCCGCTGTGTCACCGGAGAGTTCCGACAAGCGCCAGGAAAAGCCCTCATCGCAGAAGGCATCTCAGAAAAGCGCAGCTACTACCGATGACAAGGTAGCCGGCGCAGAAGTGCCCAATGCCGCCAGCGGTAAGGCTACTGTAGCCGGGGGTGATACCGGCAGCGAAGGCGGCAAGCGCTCGGTGACTGACACCAGCGTGGCTTCTGGTTCCGTGGAAACGCCCCAAAAGTCTGATACCGCTACCAATGACAGCAATGAGCGTGCAGTTGCCGATAGTGCTTCCAGCCAGAAGCAAGAAGGCGCCGACGCAGAAAAGAAGACGTCCGCTGCCGCCATGGCCAGTGAAGCCGCTCCTCGTGAGCAGCCCCAACTGATCTCTCAGGAAGCCGAAAAACCTGTAACAGACAGGGCCTCCAGGGAAGCGCCGGCACGCGACATTAACAAGCAAAGCGTTACCGCGCGCGAGAAAGGCACAGATAAGGCCGCCTCGAAAGCCTCGGCTTCGCCCGAAGCCAGTCAGGCATCGGAGCAGACAGCGCCCGCTGCTACTGCAAACGCCGCTGACAAACCGGCAGGTACCGATGCCGGAAAGCCGGTCAGTGAAGTCGCGCCGAAGCCGGCCAGTCACAAGACCGCGCCTGCTGTTAGCACCAGCGACAAATCAGTCACTACTGCTGAAAAAAGCGCTGGCCAGGTGACAACCGCCGAAAGTGCTTCGACCAAAGACGCCAGCACTTCAGAGAATGCACCAGTATCTCAGCAGCGTCAGCGTCGCCGCGCGCACAACGACCCACGTGAGCGCCGTCGTCAACAGCAGCGCGAGCAGCGAGAAAACCAGTCCTCTGGTGAGTAATCAAGGCTGCATTAAAAAGGCCCACTCCTCTGGAGTGGGCCTTTTCATTTGTCGCCTGTCATTTGCCTTTATGAACGACCCGGGAATTGCTCAATACCGGCGCCGACTACGCTCCGATGACGCCAGGCTCCATCTCAAGCGTAACGCCAAAACGTGCCTCCACGGAGTGTTGAATACGTCCGGCCATGTCCAGCAGGTCATGCACACTGCCTTCACCATGGTGCACCAGCACCAGTGCCTGCTGCTGGTGTACCCCTACGCTCTTGTGGCAATAGCCCTTCCAGCCACACTGATCAATCAGCCAACCAGCCGCCAGCTTGATTCCCTGACCGGTCTGCCAGAATGGCATGTCAGGCCATCGTGCTATCAGGCTTGTGGCCTGATCAGAGGACACCACAGGATTTTTGAAAAAACTGCCGGCATTGCCCAACAGGCGTGGGTCAGGCAGTTTTTCCTGGCGAATGGCGGCCACGGCAGTCGCAACATCACTCGGCCCGGGGTTTTCCGGCAGACGCCGGGCAAGATCGCCATAGCCAACGCGCGGCTTTACTTCCAGACCAAGTCTTAGCACGACCCTGACCACGATGACCTGTCCGGCCATGGCTGTCTTGAAGATGCTGTGTCGATAGCCAAAGTCACACTGTGCCCGATCCAGTATTTCATAACGGCCATCTGCAAGGTGCATGACATGCACACTATCGATCACATCCGCCATTTCAACGCCGTAGGCACCAATATTCTGGATGGGAGCAGCACCTGTCGAGCCTGGAATGAGCGCCAGGTTTTCGATGCCCCACCAGCCGGCGGCGGTTGTCTTTTCCACCAGCGCATGCCAGTTCACACCGGCTTCTACATGCCAGAGAGCCTCATGGACATTGACGGGCACCTGCCAGATACGCTGTCCCATATAGCGCACCACCAGCCCATCAATGCGGGGCTTCATGACAACATTGCTGCCGCCACCCAGCGGGATAATCCTGTCAAACTGCCGACGGCCTGTCACAAGAATACGGCGAAGGGAAAGCAGGGAATCAGCTTCCGCCAGCGCCTGTGCCCTCGCCTCAAACCCCAACGTGTTATATGACTTCAGAGAAACATCGTACTGCATCTTCAATCCGATGCTTCTCTGGCTTTCAGCTGATTGAGCAGTCCCTGACAACCGGCAACGATCTGATCGCCCATGCACTCGAAACCGTCGGTATTACCAAAGTACGGATCATCAATCTCCTTGCCGGTCCCTTGCGTTGCAAAATCCATCAACAGACCTACATGAGCGCGGCTTTCCCGGGGCGCAACTTTCTTCAGGGCCTCAAGGTTTTCGCGGTCCATGCACAGAACATAATCAAAGCGATCGAAGTCGTCCTGACGAATGACACGGCCACGCAAGCCGGTGATATCGATATCCCGATGCTGTGCTTCGCGGATGGCCCGAGGATCAGGAGGCTCTCCCACGTGATAGTCACCGACACCGCAGGAATCCGTCTCTATCCGGTTCTCGAGCCCCGACTGGTGTAGCATTTGACGGAAAACACCCTCCGCCATGGGCGAACGACAGATATTGCCCAGACAGACAAACAGGACTCGAATCAATCTGATCTCCTTGCCAGCAATTGGCGAACACGCTCCAGATCCTCGGGCGTATCGACACCGGCAGGATATTGCTCGGCGACGACAGCAACGGAAATGGCATAACCATGATAAAGCGCCCGCAGCTGCTCGAGCTGCTCAAGGGCCTCAATGGGGGCTATCGGCAGACTTTGATAATCGCGTAAAAAGGAAGTGCGATAAGCGTAGATACCAATATGTCGAAACCAGCCATTGTTCAGAACCTGATCGTCGTTCGATTGTTCGGAAACAGGTAGATCAAAGCGATCACGATCCCATGGGATGGGGGCCCGTGAAAAATAAAGGGCTCGTCCCTGCTGGCTGCACACCACCTTGACCACGCTGGCGCGCATCAGGGTAGCCTGATCGGCAATCGGCTCTGCAAGCGTTGCCATGGCGGCACTATCATCCCTGTGCAGCGAGTCGGCCACACGGTCGATCATGCTGCTGGGTAACAGTGGCTCATCGCCCTGCACATTGACGATACAGGCGTCATCTTCGAGCCCCAGCCGATCAACGACCTCTGTCAGACGTGAAGTACCGTTGACATGATCCTCTCGCGTCATGACAACCTCAGCTCCGAAACCCCGCGCGACAGAGGCAATCCGGGCATTGTCGGTGGCAATCAACACACGAGTCGCACTTGATGCCATGGCACGCTGCCATACGTGCTCGATCATGGGTTTGCCGGCAATATCCAGCAAGGGTTTGCCAGGCAGGCGCTGAGAGGCAAACCTGGCCGGAATGATAACGGTAAAGGCCTGACTCATGATGAAGCCGAGGCACCCTGCTGTTTACCCAGCGCCTCTTCCACGCTCAGGCGGCGGGCCCGGTTGACCAGCATGACGGGGATGCCATCCGTAATGGGATAGGCCAATCCGCTTTCACGACACAGCAGCTCGTTGGTGTCGCGATGGTACTCAAGCTTTCCACCACTTTCAGGGCACACCAGCATGGCAAGCAGTTCCTGATCCATTCTCTTCTCCTGCATCAGAGTTTTTCAAGACGCGCCGCCAGCCACTCGATCAGCGCTGGTTCGGGGCACGCTTCAATATCCAGTGACCAGCACCGTTCGTTGGCAAAGGGTCGACATTTCACGGCATCCTTGGCCGTCATGACGACCGGGCGATTGTCGGCAAAGCGCAGATCATGTGCCGAAAAACGATGATGGTCCGGTAGCGGATGCTGCTCAAAGTTCACACCCAGTGTCTCGAGTGTTTTAAAAAAACGTTGCGGATTACCAATACCGGCAATGGCATGGACCCGTCCATCAAAGGGCCGCGCCTCGATACTATAGCAAACGCCGTCATTGAGGTGACGCCAGGCGCTGGGTACCAACGACATGGAATACTGCGCAGCTGCATCAGGGGTCTGCAGATCACCATTGGAGATCACGGCATCCACCTCACCCAGTCGGGACAGCGGCTCCCGCAGCGGCCCTACCGGCAGACAGCGGCCATTCCCGAATCCGCGCATGCCGTCTACCACCACCAGCTCAATGTCACGCCCCAGCGCATGGTGCTGCAGGCCGTCATCCGACAGCAGGATATTACAGCCGGCGGCGATCAACTTGCGGGCAGCGCGCGGGCGATCCGGATCCACCACAACAGGCAGATGGGTCTGCTGTGCCAGCATGACAGGTTCATCCCCGGCATGCGCGACATCACTGCTTTCATCGACATAAAAGGGATAGCGCGGCGCATGTCCGCCATAGCCACGTGAAATAATGCCGGGCTGCCAGCCCTGATCCTGTAACCAGCGCCCAAGCCAGGCCGTCAGCGGCGACTTGCCGGTCCCCCCCACCGTAATATTACCGATAACAATGACCGGTACCGGCGATGCCCATATTTCACGCCGGCCACTCTGGTAGGCCTGGCGCCTGCGGGCAGTGACGTTTTTGTACAGCACTTCAAGCGGTGTCAAAAGTCCCGGCCAGCGGGCGCCGCTGTACCAGGCCCTCTCGAGGCCCTTCATGGGATCAATATCCTCAAGGGTCGCTTACACCGGTACATTGCTGCGCTCCTCGCTGAACTGAATGCGATGCAATGCTGCATAGGCACCATCCTTCGCCAGTAGCGTGGCGTGATCGCCCGACTCGATGATTTCACCGTTATCCATGACCAGGATGCGATCGGCCTGCTCGATGGTCGAAAGACGATGAGCAATCACAAAAGTCGTCCGCCCCTGACAGACCTTCTCGAGCGCCCGCTGAATGTAGCGCTCGGACTCGGTATCCAGGGCCGAAGTCGCCTCATCGAGCACCAGGATGGGGGCATCCTTGAAAATGGCACGCGCAATGGCGATGCGCTGGCGCTGTCCGCCGGAGAGCATGACACCATTGTCACCGACCAGCGTGTCATACCCATGGTGCAACCGCTCAATGAACTCATCGGCGTAGGCAGCCTGCGCCGCAGCCACTACGTCTTCACGCGTCGCGTTATCAATGCCGTAGGCAATATTCTCGGCAATGGTTGCGTTGAACAGTGTGACATTCTGGGTTACCAGCGCAATCTGACGGCGCAGGGCCTGCATCGAATAATCGCGAATATCCACGCCATCAATACAGATACGACCGCCTGTCGCATCATAAAAGCGTGGCAACATATTCATCATGGTGCTTTTACCGCTGCCTGAGCGCCCAACCAGTGCAATCATCTCACCGGCCTGAACTTCATGACTGATCCCCTTGAGCACGTCCGGCAGATCGCTGCCATAGCGAAAGCGAACGTCGTCAAAGCTGACCTGCCCCTGAACGCGTCCGGGGTCTCGCGTGCCGTTGTCTGGTTCGCGCGGCCGGTCCATCAGTTCGAAAAGTTCTTGCGCTGCAGCCAGCCCCTTTTGAATGACGCCGTTGATTTCCGTCAGCGACTTGATGGGCTTGATGATCATGCTGGCAGCAGTAATGAACCCGATAAACTGACCCGGGCTCATGTTGCCCAGAAGCTCCGGCGCCAGTGCCAGCCACACCAGCAGCGCCAGCGACACGGCTACCAGCGTCTGGATGACCGGGGCGCTGATGGCCTTGGTCAGGGCTTCCTTCAGGCTTTGATCGCGGTTGTATTGACTGGCTCGATTAAAGCGATCGTATTCATGCTGCTCGGCCCCGTGTGTGCGCACCACGCGGTAGCCCGTAATGGTCTCGGACGCCACATGGGTCACTTCGCCTACCGACTTCTGGATTCGCCGTGAAAGCTTGCGAAAGCGCTTGCTGCACCAGGCCACCACAAAGCCGATCAATGGTGTTACCGCAATGAAGATCAGCATCAGTTTCCAGTTGACCCAGAACAGATAGATCGTCAGACCCAGTACCAGCATGCCTTCCTGCAGCACGACATTGAGCGCCTTGGTGGCAGCGCCGGTGACCTGCTCCACGTGATAGGTCACGCGTGAAATCAGATGACCACCGCTGTTTTCATCGTAAAAGCGCCCCGGCAGATGCAGCATCTGGTCAAATACCGCCACACGCAGGCGATGGACCACATTGCGTGCCACGTACTCCATGCCATAAGAGCCCAGAAAGGTGCCAAAACCACGGGCCAAAAAGATGCCGATAATCATCAGCGGCAAGGCCTGGCGAAAATCGGCGTCGGGATTTTGTATACCGTCGGTCAGAAACTCCATGATGCGCGCCATGAGAGTACTGGACCCTGCATAGATGGCATTGCCGATCAGGGCGATCGCAAAAGCCTTCCAGAAAGGCTTTACATAGGTCAGCAGACGGGCGTACAGCGTCAGGCTGGCGTTTGACTTCACGGGCTCTCCTACCTGGCTGATGGCGATATCGGATAAATGCGTCATGGCGCTGACACTATTGAGCACAACGATTTTCCAATACCGATCATGATCGAAGACTGCCCCGGGGCAATCACCGGCCGGATTCTACCCCAGGTCGGCATTGTTCGACACCGCTGGCAGGGCGTTGGGGTACAACGCTGATGCCAGGAGCACTGCTTTTAACGGCAATGGCACCATCAGAGGCTGTACTCCACTGACAGCTCCCGGCATGGCGAAACCGCCTGATCACAGAATCTGCAGGATGACCATAGGCATTGAGATAGCCGGCGCTGTAGATGACGCGGGCAGGCTTGAGGATATCGACCAGCCGCTGTGAAGAACTGCCATGACTGCCATGATGGCCCGCTACCAGCACATCAACAGGCGCTTGATAGTGGGCAACAATGCGGGCTTCGACTGCCTGACCGGCATCCCCCGTGATCAGAACACGGTGATGGGCACTCTCGATCAGCAGCACGCAGGAACGATCGTTTTCAGCCGCCGGCATGGTGGCCGTACTGCGTGGCCAGAGGAAGGTAAAACTCACCCCGTCAATGCGCCATGAGGCGCCGGCGCGACAGGACGTCACCGCTCCAACATCGATGGTGTCAGACAGCGGTGCCCACCAGTGCTCCACCGCATGTAGCGTCTTGAGCACAGGCACCCCGCCGGCATGATCCATGTCCCCATGCGACACGATGACGCCGTCAAAGCGCTGTGGCTCATCCCAGAGCGTAGTGATGGCCATGAAGCCCGAACGTGAGCGCGGACCGCTGTCATAAAGCCAGCGGCTGTTGGCCGTACGAATATCGACCAGCTGCCCCTGACCGACATCATGGACCATCAGCGACAATTCGCCGCTTCGAAGTACTGGCGTGGCGCTTCCGCCCAGACACAGCGACATGGTCATGACACTGGCAACACAACGCCACACACGGGATAGTCCGGGCAGCAGCCATACCAGACAGATCAAAAACGCCATGATGGCAAAGGGCCATACCTGTTCAGCAGAAGGCTGCCAGCTCGGTTGCCACTGTCGAACCTGCTCGAGGACGGCTTCAAAAAGATAAGCCGCCTGTCCAAAAAGCTTCCAGAGCCATTGCCCGACGCCCGGTATGGGAGACAGCAGCCAGCCAAGCAGTGCCAGCGGTACCATCACCATCGACACCCAGGGAATCGCAACAAGATTGATCAAAAGAGAAAGGCTTGCCAGCTGTCCGAACACAAGCAGCGTGGCAGCGCCGGTGGCCAGACTCAAAAGCGCCTGGCTTCGCAGAATCGCGTACCACCAGACAGGCTTTTCCCGCCAGCGCCAGGCCAGTATCAACACGCCAACGGCACCGAAGGAAAGCCAGAGCCCTGGCCGCAACAATGACAGCGGTGCACTCATGATGACCACCAGCAGTGCCAGCCACCAGGCCTGCCATACGCCAGGAGCATGTCGGCCGCTGGCGGTCCATAGCGCAATGAGTGTCATGATGGCGGCACGCACGGCCGGTGGCGCAAATCCCGAAAGTCCGGCATAGGCCACTGCCGCCAGCCCCGCCAGTACCCAGGGCCAGTTCGCCATGCGCCAGTCGTACGGCTGAAAAAGACGCGCCAGAAGCCGGCCAAGCATCAGCATCCAACCTGCGACCAATCCGACGTGTAACCCCGAGATCACTGCCAGATGCGTGGTACCGGTCTCCCTGAGCAGGTTCCACTGTGACGACTCGAGTGCCCCGCCATCACCCAGTGTCAGCGCCTGCAGCCAGCGTCGGGTAAAGTCATTGTGTACCCGTGAGGCCAGCCAGCGTTCGGTAAACGCAGGGCCACTGCCCGGCTCAAGGCGCACCGCATCTTCTTCACCACGCACATAGCCGGTAGCGCCAAAGCCCTTGTTCAGGAGCCAGGCACCATAATCAAATCGATGGGGATTGAGAAAACCGTGTGGCGGTTTAAGACGTGCCGTAAGCTGCCAGCGATCTCCCTTTTCAAGGGCCGGGGGCCGATACCAGTCAAGGCGAACGTTTTTGAGATCATCACAGCGGGGCAGTTCGGTCGGGCCATGGCAACGCGTGACGGCAAGGTTCAACCTTGCTCGCCCTTCCAGCTGCTCCAGCGAAACAATGCGCCCGGTCAGCGCCACGTCCTGTCTGGCCAGACCATCCGTCAAAGGCGCGGGCCACAGGGCAAGCCCGTGAGACAGCACAAGGGTCAATACCCCAGCCATGAGCAGCAACAGCCGATGAGACAGTGCTGCCGCCAGCAGCCAGATGATCGCGACCCCCCATACCCACCGCTCCTGTGGCACGTGCACAAGCAAAGCGCCGATGCAGGCCGCAAGACACAGCAGTGGAAGGCGTATACCTTTTGCACAATCAATCAGTTCACGACGAATGGGCACAAAGCGCTCATGATATTCAGAAAGATTTTCCTCACCCGTGGGGTTCAGGGATAATGGCTACATCGTTCTGTCAGGACGCTGCCTGATGCTGCGCCGATTTATTCAACGTTACCTGCCGGACCCGGAGACCATTCGGCGCCGAAAATCGCTTCGACTGATTCATCCGTTGCTTGGCAATCCTGCGCTCTGGCTGGTCACGCGGCGAAGCATCGCCAATGGCATGTCTGTTGGGCTTTTTTGCGCCCTGCTCCCGATTCCCGGGCAGATGCTGGTAGCGGCGCTCGGTGCCTGGTGGCTACGCGGGCATCTGCCACTGGCGCTGGCACTGGTGTGGCTGACCAATCCCCTGACCATGCCCGTGGTCTTTTACGTCACCTATCGCGCAGGCGCCTGGATATTACATACACCACCACGCGAATTACCCGATGAGGTCAGCGTAAGCTGGTTTGCCAATCAGCTGGTCGACATGATGCCGGCCCTGATTATCGGATCGCTGGTCTGTGCACTGGTTATCGGCATCATTGCCAACATCTTGACGCGACTTTGCTGGCGCTGGCACATCCTGCGTATCTGGCGCAAACGCCGCCAGCGCCGACGCCATCGATAAACGCCTTCAATGAAATGCCATGGCCTTTCCGAGCGGGAAATATGGTCGTTTCTCCCTGCCGATTTTTAAACTATGTTAAGCCTGCCTCTTTCAGGCACCGTTCATCCAGTACCGACAGGGAAGCCGACATCATGGATCTGGGAATTACCAATCGCGTCGCCATTATTACCGGTGCAAAGGGCGGTCTGGGACTTGCAGCGGCCCGTGAGCTAGCCAATGAAGGCGTAAAACTTGTGCTGTCCGATATGGACATCGAGCAGCTTGAAAAGGATGCCGCTCAGCTTGATGGAGAAGTGATCTGCCACAGGGCCGACATGACCCGCCAGGACGATATCGACGAACTGGCCCGGGTGGCCATCGAGCGTTTTGGCACCATCGATATCGTGGTGCATACGGCAGGCATTACCGGTGCCAAGGGTCACCCCCTCGAGATGAAGGATGAGGACTTCGATGACACCTGGCAGATCAACTTCATGTCCGCCGTGCGCATGGCACGGGCCACCTTTCCCACCATGCGCGACAAGGGCTGGGGACGCTTTGTCTGCATTACCTCGGAAAACGCGGTGCAGCCCTACTGGGATGAAGCCGTTTACAACGTTTCCAAGGCGGCACTGGCTACCTTCGTCAAGAATCTGGCTTATGGCGAAGCGGAAAACGGCATTCTCTGCAATACAGTTTCACCCGCGTTCATTGAATCGCCCATGACCAATGGCATGATGGAAAAGCGTGCCGGAGAGCATCAGTGTTCCTTTGATGACGCGGTATCAAGCTTTTTAAGCGAGTGCCGCCCCGGCATTACACTAAAGCGCCGCGGACAGCCTGAAGAAGTCGCTGCCGTCATTGCGCTGGCGGTTTCCGAGCGGGGCTCATTCATCAGCGGCTCCAACATCCGTGTCGATGGCGGTGCCGTGATGTCGGTTCAGAACTGAGCCTCCTGAAACGGCCTGCCACCGGAATAAAAAAGGCCCACCAGCAATGCTGATGGGCCTTTTTTCATGGTCGCTCGAATGTTTTCAGCCCGTGGTATCGGGCGCCAGCCGCCCCTTGTCCAGACGCAAAACCCGGTCCTGATGGCGGGCGATCGCCATGTCATGGGTGACAACCACAAAGGCACTGCGGGAGCGCTCGGCAACCTCATCCATCAGATCCAGAATCTGGCGCGCCGTGGTCTGGTCAAGGTTACCGGTCGGCTCATCCATCAGTACCAGGCTGGGATCGGTCACCAGCGCACGTGCGATTGCCACACGCTGACGCTCCCCTCCGGAAAGCTCACCCGGCTTGTGTTCTCCCCTGGGCGCCATACCGACCCGTTCCAGCAGTATATTGGCCTTTTTTGCCGCCTCGCTGCGACTCTGGCCGCGGATGATCAGCGGCATGGAGACATTTTCAAGCGCCGTGAATTCCGCCAGCAGGTGGTGAAACTGATAGACAAACCCGATGTGCTGGTTGCGAAACTTGCCGATGGCGGCCTCGGAAAGACCCTTGATGGAACGACCGCCGATCAGAATTTCGCCCTGCGTCGGACGATCCAGCCCGCCCAGAAGATTGAGCAGCGTGGTCTTGCCGCTACCGGAGCTGCCTACGACGGCAATACGCTCACCGGCAGCCACCGTCAGCTCGAGATTATCCAGCACGGTCAGGTCCTGGGGCCCTTCCTGATAGACACGGGTAAGCCCCCGGCATTCCAGCATGTTGTCATGCGTGGCGGTCTCTACCCTTTCATGTGAATTACTCATAGCGCAGCACCTCGGCCGGTTGTACACGTGCAGCCCGCCACGCAGGATAAAGCGTCGACAAGAAGCTCAGAAGAAGCGCAATACCGGTCACGACGATGACGTCTGAAAACTCAAGACGTGAAGGCAGATAGCTGATGAAGTAGACACTGGGATCCAGAAACTGAATGCCGAACGCTGATTCGACCCAGCTGATGATATCGGCGATCGACAGCGCCAGACCGATACCGGCAATAACGCCCAGTACAATGCCGATGATGCCGATGGTAATTCCCTGCACCATGAAGATGCCCATGATGGAGCCGGGCGTGGCACCAAGTGTGCGCAGGATGGCAATATCAGCATGCTTGTCGGTGACGACCATGACCAGCGTCGAGACGATATTGAACGCTGCCACGGCCACGATGACCATCAGCAACAGACCGATCATGCGCTTTTCCATCTGAATGGCCTGGAAAAGGTTGCCCTGTGTGTAGGTCCAGTCAATACCGCGGTAGCCGGGCGGCATGGTGTTAATAATATCGCGGGTAACGCTATGGGCCTTGAAGAGATCATCAAGTTTCAAGCGCACGCCCTGGGCTTCACCGGACTGTCGCGCCAGCGTTTTCATATCCCCAAGACTTGTGTAGGCCAGGCCGCCATCAAGCTGTGCCCCGACCTGGAAAATGCCCGAAACCGTAAAACGCTTCAACCTTGGAAAGACGCCGCCGGGCGTAATGGAGGCCTCGGGCACCAGCAGGGTTACACTGTCCCCGATGCCGACACCAAGATTTCTGGCCAGCAGACTCCCAAGCACGACATTCCATTCGCCCTTTTGCAGCGAGGCAAGCTCGCCACCCACCATATGGCTGCCAATGATGGAGACCTTCTCTTCAGCTTCAGGAAGAATGCCCTCTATCATGGCGCCCTGTGTCTGACCATTGGAGGAGAACATGCCCTGCTGCTCAATGTAGGGCGCCGCACCGACCACGTGGTCATGTCGCTGCATCTGCTCTGCCAGTGCACGCCAGTCGTTCACGCCGTTTTGCGCTTCAATGCGGGTGTGCGGAACCATCCCCAGCACGCGTGTCCTCAGTTCATGGTCGAAACCATTCATCACTGAAAGCACCAGAATCAACACTGCCACCCCCAGCGTCAGGCCGAGCATGGAAGTCAGCGAGATAAAGGAGATAAAATGGTTACGCCGCTTGGCTCGCGTATAGCGAAGCCCGATCAGGAAGGGAATTCGATCAAGCATTATTGGCCTGGGGTCCAGTGACGGGAGCCGATATGGTACGGATTTTTATACCAATCTGCATCAGGCGTCACCTTAATCACCGTCAATGGTAAAATATTGGCTCAGGCCATGTGCCAAACCTGCAGATTTCTGCCCCACCGATTGAGCGGATAACACTGTTGCCATGAACCAGGGCTCTTCATCCCGTCAGTTTTTACCCGAATGGACGCCTCAGCAGGCTGTCATGCTCAGCTGGCCCGGCCGTGACAGCGACTGGGCGTCACTGCTTGATGCCATCGAAACCACGTTCATTACCCTGATCGAGGTTATCGCCCGCTATCAGCATGTTCTTGTTACCCTGCCAGACGAAAGCACCCGTCAACGGCTTGCCATGACGCTTTCCCATCTGGGGGTTCCCGACAACCGGTTATCGCTGGTCATTGCCCCCAGTGACGACACCTGGGCCCGCGACCACGGCCCGTTGACCGTGATCGAACACGGCACTGCGCGACTGCTGGACTATCGTTTTACCGGCTGGGGGGGCAAGTTTTCCGCCGAACGTGATAACGCCCTCAATGGTGTGCTGGCAGATCAGGGTATTTTCACGCCCGAGCTTGAGAGCATGCAGCAGATCGTGCTGGAAGGCGGCGGCGTGGAGACCGATGGCCAGGGCACGCTCTTGACTACCCGCAGCTGCCTTTTAAATCCCAATCGCAACCCTCATCTTGATCAGGCGGCAATCGAGGCGCATTTAAGGGATCATCTGGGCATCCAGCGTGTTCTGTGGCTCGAAAACGGGTATCTGGAAGGCGATGACACCGACAGCCACATCGACACGCTGGCGCGCTTTTGTGACGAGCAGACCATAGCCTACGTACGCTGCGATGACCCGACCGATCCACACTTTGAAGCCTTGAGTGCCATGGAGCGCGAACTGAAGGCGTTTCGCCGTTGCGATGGCCAGCCTTATCGGCTGATTGCCCTGCCCTGGCCCGGGCCCTGCTTCGATCCGGAGGATGGTCACCGCCTGCCGGCCACCTATGCCAATTTTTTGATCATCAATGACGCAGTCCTGATGCCGTCCTATGCAGACCGGGCCGATTACGCCGCGATGCAGGCCCTGTCAGAAGCCTTTCCAGGACGCGACATCATCCCCATTGATTGTCGCCAGGTCATTCGACAGCACGGCAGCCTGCACTGCCTGACCATGCAGCTGCCTACGGGTACGTTAAAAGCGATCGAAAACAGATACGCGGAGAAATAACATGATGGATAGCATTCAAGTTGGTGTCGTTCAGCAAAAGGCCTGGAACGACAAGCAGCGAAGTCTTGCCGAGAGCGAGCGCGGCATCCGCGCGCTGGCAGAGCGTGGCGCACGTCTCGTACTGCTTCAGGAGCTCCACGCTACAAGATACTTCTGTCAGTGTGAGGATACCGAGGTCTTTGATCTGGCAGAACCGCTGGAAGGCCCGACGACCCAGTTCCTGGCTGCACTGGCCAGAGAGCTGAATATTGTGATTGTGGGCTCCATTTTTGAGCGTCGTGCGCCCGGGCTTTATCACAATACGGCAGTCGTGCTGGATACCGATCGCGGCCTGGCTGGCATCTATCGCAAGATGCATATTCCGGATGATCCGGGGTTCTATGAAAAGTTTTACTTCACCCCCGGAGACGTCGGTCGTCAAAAGGGCTTCACGCCCATCGACACATCAGTGGGTCGTCTGGGCGTACTGGTGTGCTGGGATCAGTGGTACCCCGAGGCCGCACGTCTGATGGCACTGGCCGGCGCTGATATGCTGCTTTATCCCACAGCCATTGGTTGGGACCCGAAGGATGAGCCGGATGAAAAGCAGCGTCAAAAGGATGCCTGGACTCTGATCCAGCGCTCGCATGCGGTAGCCAATGGCATTCCGGTACTGGCTGCCAATCGGGTAGGCCATGAAGAGGATCCCAGTCAGGTGGGCGACGGAATCGATTTCTGGGGCGGCAGTTTCATTGCCGGCGCTCAGGGGGAGCTTCTGGCGCTGGCCGGTGAAGATACCGAAGAGCTTTTGGTCACGCTGTCCCCGGCACGCAGTGAACAGGTACGTCGTATCTGGCCCTATCTGCGTGATCGTCGCATCGACGCCTATGGCGACATTACCGAGCGATACCTGGACCGCTAAGGCATTCAGGCTATCAGCATCTGTCATAACACCCTTTAAGTGCGAATGCTGATAGCCATTACAGGATTGTTAACTGTTTCGGCCCGTGCTAAAAGATAACGGTATATTCCAAGCGCAGGGATGGCACGGTCATGTCATTGCACTATCAATTGATGGCGGAACTGGAAAAGAGTTTTGACGAGCTGGTGGAAGCCACGGAAGCACTCATTGCATCGGCAAGACAACAGCCGCCGGCCATGTGGCGCTTTGATGGTGAAGCCGATATTGACTGGCTGATGCGGGCATTGACCGATTACTGGTATCAGGATGGGCAGGACGGCCGTGCGACACGTGATCATATTGGCGTCGTGGTGGCCAGTGACGCCCTGCTTGAGCAGGCATGGCAGGTAAATCGTTGCAAGGATGCCTTTGCTCATCAGCTGAGCGTTGCCCGAAAACAACACCCCAATATGATTGCCGAGCTCAAGGCAACGCTGCCCTTTCGCCACCCTGTTCTGCATGATCATCTCAAGGGAAGCGGCATGGCGCGCCTGCATCTCAAACAGTGCTGGCGGCGTCTCCCGATCGCGGATGCCCCGGTATCGCGCATTCGGCTCGCATGGTATTCCAGCGGACGCTCCATCAAGCGCATGAGTGTCGCCGAGGTAGAAGCCAAACTGGCCAGGCTGAACAACGAAGCCGCGCACGTCCAGATTCAGTATCGACTACTGGCAGGTCTGCCTGATGGTGAGATGCTGGCACAGGTACAGACGCAGGCCCCCCTGATGCGAGCCAATCTGTTTTTTCGAGAACCACTGGAAGACGGCCACACACGCCGCGCCATGAATGTAGCCCTGCCATTATTCGTACCGGCATCGGATAAACGTCTGCCGCAGATCAATCAGCCCTCCCCGCAGCCTCCGGAGCAGCGGACTCGTGCATTACGTGCAGATTCGAAAATCGAGAGTGAACCCTTTATTCCGAGTCTGCGCATTCATCGTTATCGCCGCTGAACCTTTAAAAGCCACCATGCCTGCGCCTTGAATGCCGGCCCGGACGGAATCAGACGTGATATGACCTCATGATAGTACCCCTGGACACAATGACGCCGACCCGAGGTCGGCGTCATTGTATTTCCGAGATGCCTTGATAACCTTCAGTGCAGCCGGTTGAGACCGTTGTGCGCCGCGATCCGATAGGCTTCTGCCATGGTCGGATAATTGAAGGTGGTATTTACGAAGTATGCCAGCGTATTCGACTCGCCGGGTTGATTCATGATCGCCTGACCGATATGCAGGATTTCCGAAGCCTGATCGCCAAAGCAGTGGATGCCATAGATCTCAAGCGTTCGCGGATTGAACAGGATCTTGAGCATGCCCACCGTGTCGCCGGTAATCTGCGCACGCGCGGTGTCCTTGAAAAAGGCCTGACCCACTTCATAGGGCGTTCGGGCATCCGTCAGTTCCCGCTCGGTCTTGCCCAATGAACTGATTTCCGGAATGGTATAAATTCCGGTCGGAATATCGTCCACAAAGCGGGAGGCCTTGCTCAGCGCATCACCGGATGCTGAGCGCCCCTGATCGTAGGCGGCACTGGCAAGGCTTGGCCAGCCGATGACATCTCCGGCAGCGTAAATATGCTCGACCCTGGTGCAGTAATTGGTATCCACCTGCAACTGGCCGCGCGAGTTGGCCTCAAGACCGGCGTTTTCAAGTTTAAGCGTATCGGTGTTACCCGTACGGCCGTTGGCCCACATGAAGGCATCAGCGCGCATCTTCTTGCCCGACTTGAGATGCAGGGTTACGCCTGACTCGTCACCCTCGATGCGGGAATACTCTTCGTTATGGCGAATCTGTACCCCATTGTTGCGCAGGTGATAGGACAACGCGTCGCTGATCTCATCATCAAGAAATGACAACAACCGATCGCGGGTATCAATCAGGTCCACCTTGACGCCAAGATTGGAAAAGATCGAGGCGTATTCGCAGCCGATAACACCGGCACCATAAATCATGATGCGCCTTGGCGTATGAGATAGCCCCAGAATCGTATCCGAGCAGTAGATTCGCGGATGCCTGAAATTGACATCGGCCGGCCGATAGGGACGCGAGCCGGTCGCAATGACAATATTTTCGGCTACCAGCGATTCCCTGGTGCCATGCCCATCAGTGACCTGAATCGTATGCGGATCGGCAAAGGAGGCAGTACCGAAAAAGACATCAATGCGATTTCGCGCATAAAAGCGCGTTCGCATGGCAACCTGATCTTCGATGACCCGACGGGACCTTTCAAGCATGCGAGGAAAGGAGACCCAGCGAGGCTCTCCCAAATCCCTGAACATGGGATTATTGTTGAATTGCACAACCTGCTTGACAGCGTGGCGCAGTGTCTTCGAAGGAATAGTGCCCTTATGGGTACAGTTACCACCCACGGATGACTGCAGCTCGACAATGGCTACGCGCTTGTCATGCTTGGCCGCATTGACAGCGGCACTTTCGCCGGCAGGCCCTGCACCCAGCACCACTACATCATACTGATAGCTCGACATGACGCATTATGCTCCGGGCTTGCGGCTTGCATCGAAGGCCAGCTCGGGTTTGTAGGCGGCAAGCTTCAGCTTTTCCTTGCGCTGCTGTTCCTCGCAAACCTCATCCTTGCCGCCACAGATATCGCAGCCCTGCTTGAGGCCCAGATTATTGAGACCACCACATGAACCGCTGATGGGCTTGCGCCCCAACAGCACACCAACTGACATGACGCCCACGACAAGCAGCATGACTGCCAGAACCATCAACCATAACAGCATGGATTGCTCCTGTTCGTTGTCGGTAATTGCCGGCCCGCAGATGACTGGCGCTCAACCGTAACGGTTATTTTAACCGCCCTGCCCCCATGAGTACCAACGCAGGCAGTGCAATAATATTAATAGGTGCCAAACAAAAACGGCATCGGGGATACCGATGCCGTCATGGGAAGCGATGGATCAACCACCGAAATCATCAAGCAAAATGTTTTCCGGCTCGACGCCCATATCCAGGAGCATCTTGATCACCGACGCATTCATCATCGGCGGCCCGCACATATAGTACTCACAATCTTCAGGCGCAGGATGATCCTTGAGGTACTCCTCATACAATACATTATGGATAAACCCTGTCTTGCCGGTCCAGTTATCTTCAGGCTGTGGGTCCGACAGGGCCAGGTGCCATTCAAAGTTGGGATTTTCTTCCTGTAGCCGATCGTACTCTTCATTATAGAACGATTCGCGGACCGAGCGTGCGCCATACCAGAAAGAGATCTTGCGATCCGTCCCCAGTCGCTTGAGCTGATCAAAGATATGACTGCGCATGGGCGCCATACCGGCCCCACCACCAATGAAAATCATCTCTGCATCGGTATCTCTGGCAAAAAACTCGCCGAAGGGACCATATACCGTAACCTTGTCGCCTTCCTTGAGACTAAACACCCAGCTCGACATGAGACCCGGCTGATGATCGGAATTGGGCGGCGGCGTGGCAATACGGATATTGAACTTGAGAATACCCTTTTCTTCGGGGTAATTGGCCATCGAGTAAGCACGAATGACCGGCTCGGTTGTTTTGGTCCTTAGATTGAAAAATCCGAACCTGTCCCAGTCGCCTCGATATTCTTCAGCAATATCAAAATCGCTGAAGTTGACGTCATAAGGAGGCGCTTCAAGCTGCATGTAACCACCCGCGCGGAAGGCTACATTTTCGCCTTCAGGCAGACGCAGTGTCAGTTCCTTGATAAAGGTGGCCACGTTATCGTTGGAAACGACCGTACACTCCCACTTCTTGACCCCAAAGACGTCTTCAGGCACTTCAATTTTCATGTCCTGCTTGACGGGCACCTGACAGGAAAGACGCCAGCCTTCCTTCTTTTCACGCATGGTGAAATGGCTTTCTTCGGTGGCAAGAATGGAACCACCACCGTCCTGCACACGACACTTGCACTGGGCGCAGGAGCCGCCACCGCCACAGGCAGAAGACAGAAAGATGCCCTGGCCTGCCAGTGTCTGCAAAAGCTTGCCGCCGGCCTGGGTCCTGATGGTGCTGTCGGGATCCCCATTGATTTCAATGGTGACCTCGCCGCTGCTGACCAGCCGGCTACGCGCCGTCAGGATAATGGCCACCAGCCCCAGAATAATCAGCGTGAACATGACCACGCCAACGATAATGACAGATGTATCTACCATGACTCGTTTCCTTGCTCAGTCGAAAAACCGCCGCTTACAGCTGAACGCCGGAAAACGACATGAAGCCCAGTGACATCAGTCCGACCGTCAGGAAGGTAATTCCCAGTCCCTGCAGGCCGGCCGGCACATCACTGTACTTGAGTTTTTCACGAATGCCGGCCAGTGCTGCAATGGCCAGCGCCCAGCCAAACCCTGCGCCAAGACCGTAAATTACCGATTCGCCGAAGGCGTAGTCGCGCTGCACCATGAAAAGCGCCGCCCCCAGGATGGCACAGTTCACCGTAATCAGCGGCAGGTAGACACCAAGTGCGTTGTAGAGCGCCGGCACAAACTTGTCGAGAAACATCTCAAGGATCTGAACAATGGCGGCAATAACGCCGATATAGCTCAAAAGACCCAGAAACGACAGATCGATATTTTCGGCACCTTCGACGCCTGTCCAGGAGAGCGCGCCAGCCTTGAGCAGGTAGTTAAGGATCAGATTGTTGGCCGGTACCGTAATGGTCAGAACAACAATGACCGCCACGCCAAGCCCGATGGCAGAGGACACCTTCTTGGACACGGCCAGAAACGTACACATGCCCAGAAAGAACGCCAGCGCCATGTTTTCAACAAATACGGCCTTGATGAAAAGGCTCAGGTAATGTTCAAACATTACACGCTCCCCTGTGCAGTATGCGGTTTGGTATTGGTCGTGATCTTGAACTCGCTGGTCTCGATCTGCTGGGGACTGAAACTTCTGATCGCCCAGATCAGCAACCCAATGACGAAAAATGCCGAAGGCGGCAGCAACATGAGACCGTTGGGCAGATACCAGCCACCATCATTAACCGTCTGCAGGATGGTGATCCCGAAGATCGACCCAGACCCCAAAAGCTCGCGGAAAAAGCCCACAGCCAGCAGGATGAAGGTATATCCCAGACCATTGCCGACACCATCCAGGAAGCTGAGACCGGGACCATTTTGCATGGCATAAGCTTCGGCACGCCCCATGACAATACAGTTGGTAATGATCAGACCAACAAAGACCGATAGCTGCTTGGAAAGATCATAGGCAAACGCCCTCAAGAGCTGATCCACCACGATAACCAGCGAAGCAATAATGGTCATCTGGATGATGATACGAATCGATGACGGCATGTGATTGCGAATCAGCGATACAAACATGTTGGAAAACGCTGTCACTGCAATGACTGCCAGCCCCATGACCAGAGAAGTGCTCATGGAGTTGGTCACCGCCAGCGCACTACAGATCCCGAGGATCTGCAGCGCAATGGGGTTATTCTGAAAAATGGGAGTTATCAGCAGACCTCTGGCCGTATCAGTTTTTGCCATGATCAAGCTCCTTGTGAAGTGTCGCGAAAGCGCGCCAGATAATTGGCAAAGCCTTCGTCGCCCATCCAGAACTGCAGCAGATTGGTGACGCCCGTGCTGGTCAGCGTGGCACCGGAAAGTGCATCGACCTTGTGCTCGGCGTCAGGCGTATTGCTGCCAACCCCACCCTTGACCAATCGAATGGCGGGCTCGTTGCTGCCTTCAGGGTAAATTTCCTTACCGGGCCAGAGAGACTTCCAGCGGGGGTTATCGACTTCGCCTCCAAGCCCGGGCGTTTCTCCCTGCTCATAAAACGAGAGACCGACCACCGTATTACCATCACCTTCAAGGGCCAGATAACCCAGCATCAGTGACCACAGCCCCTGGCCGCGTACCGGTAAAATGATCTCATCGGGATTTTCGGGATCGCCTACCAGGTAGATCGTGGCGTAATTCTCGACGCGTCCGCCAATACCTGCACGGTCCTGACCGCCACCCAGGGTTCGCGACATGGCCGGGTCCTGGGTAGAGGCAATCTGATCGAAGCGATCGGGGTCAATATCATCAACATACTCGCCGCTACGCAAATCCACCACGCGCGGCGTAATTTCCCCAAACTGCTGGTCAACGCTCTGCCCGGGCTCCAGCAGATTGGCAACCTGCAGGATATTGGTCTTGCGATCAAGTTCCTGGTTTTGCTGCTGCGTGGGCCTGAGTGCCACGGCTGCCGTGGAAACGACCACCGAGCAGACAACACACAGTGACAGGGCTACTGTCAGCGTTTTCTTGATCGAATCATTACTGGCCATCAGGCAACCTCCTTATCCCTTGACGGCATAAGACGCTTCTGCCGACGTTTGATATTGGCCTGAACGATAAAGTGGTCGATCAGTGGGGCGAATAGATTGGCAAACAAAATGGCCAACATGATGCCTTCAGGAAATGCCGGGTTGGCCACCCTGATCAGTACCGTCATGAAACCAATCAACCCACCAAAAATGAGCTTGCCCGTATTGGTCATCGAGGCTGACACAGGATCGGTCGCCATGAAGACCATGCCAAAGGCAAAACCGCCAATGACCAGATGCCAGTACCAGGGCATTGCAAACATCAGGTTGGTATCGGAACCGATAAGGTTGAAGAGCGTCGACGTAGCCACCATCCCCAGGAAAACACCCAGGATGATGCGCCAGGAGGCCACACGGGTCCAGATCATGACCAGCCCGCCGAGCAGAATCAACAACGTAGACGTCTCGCCGACACTGCCCTGAATGAAGCCCAGAAAGGCGTTGAGCCAGGGCGTTTGCTCGACCAGTTGATCCACGCCACCCTGTGCCACGGTAGATAGTGCCGTAGCGCCGGTATAGCCATCAGCCGGTACCCACACGGCGTCACCGGACAACTGTGCCGGATAGGCAAAATACAGGAAGGCACGGCCGGTCAGGGCCGGGTTAAGAAAGTTCTTGCCGGTACCACCAAAGACTTCCTTGCCAATGACCACACCAAAGGTGATTCCCAGCGCCACCTGCCACAGCGGCACGGTCGCAGGCAGAATCAATGCAAACAGTACGGAGGTTACAAAGAAGCCTTCGTTGACCTCATGGCCACGACGCATGGCAAACAGCACTTCCCAGAAGCCACCCACGATAAAGGTAACTGCATAAATAGGAAGAAACCATGTCGCACCGAGTACAAAGTTGGCCCAGATACTGCCTGGGTCATGGCTACCTGCCAACGCCATGACGATCGACTCTCGCCAGCCTGCCAGCGCGCCATAGTCGCCAGCGATAGCCACGTTGGCCTGAAGGCCAGTGTTGTACATGCCAAAGAACATGGCCGGCCAGGTACATATCCAGACCGTGATCATGATGCGCTTGAGATCAATGCCATCACGGACATGAGCAGTCGACCCGGTCACATGACCCGGGGCATAAAAGATCGTATCAACCGCTTCATACAGTGCGTAGAAGCGTTGATACTTTCCGCCCTCATGAAAATGGGGCTCGATATTATCCAGAAAACGACGAATCCCCATCATCAGACCTCTTTCTCGATCGTTGTCAGATTGTCGCGCAGGATCGGGCCATATTCATACTTGCCCGGACAGACATAGGTGCACAGCGCCAGATCCTCTTCGTCGAGTTCCAGGCAGCCAAGCTGCATGGCCACTTCAATATCACCCACGATCAGCGAGCGCAGAAGCTGGGTCGGCAGGATATCCAGCGGCATGACCTGCTCATATGAGCCGATCGGCACCATGGCACGCTCGGAGCCATTGGTGTTGGTATTGGGGCGAAAGGAAGCCGGACGCGTCAGGCGCGACAGGTAGATACCGGTCGCGGAATGCCGATCAAGCCCCAGGGAAAGCCAGCCAAACAACGCACGCTTGTGGCCTTCATCAATCAGCGACACCTGCAGGTGATAACGCCCGAGATAGGCCGTTGCCTCCCTGGCAGTGTTGCCACCAAACACCGATCCCGAGATAACGCGAACATCGCGATCGGTTTCAACTTCACCGGCAAGGAGTTCATCAAGGCTTGCTCCCAGACGCGTACGTACCAGACGTGGCCTTGTAGCGGCAGGACCACCGAGTGCGACAACCCGACGCGTATCCAGGCGACCTTCCGTGAAAAGCGTACCGATGGCCATGACATCCTGATAGTTCAGGTGCCATACCTGACGGCTGATGCCCACCGGGGACAGATAATGTATATGAGTACCTGCAAGTCCTGCCGGATGAGGACCGGAAAAGCTTTCGTGTCTTATTCCTTCAAGCTCACTCCCTGCAATCTCGGCAGCAGGCGCAGTACAAAGATATACCTGTCCCTCGGTCAATCGACGAATGACCTTGAGTCCGTTGACGAAATCTTCGCGGCGCTCCTGGATAATGGGCGCCGGATCAGCACTCAGAGGATGCGTATCGATGGCTGTTACGAAGATATTGAGCGGTTGCTCGGAAACGGATGGTACCCGGGAAAAGGGACGCTTTCGAAAGCTGGTCCACAGCCCGGCGGCGACCAGCTGGTCGACAACCGTCTGACGCTCAAGTGTCTCAAGACGGCTGGCATCATGACGCTCGAAGGCTGGCGCCTGACTATCGCTGCTGTCATCAAGGCGAATAACCACCGATAAAAGGCGGCGTTTCTCACCACGGTTGATGGCTACTACTTCACCGGCGGCAGGCGCTACATAACGAACGCCTTCGGTCTTCTTGTCAGTGAAAAGTACCTGACCAAGCGATACCTGGTCTCCCTCGCGCACTTCCATGGTCGGCCGCATACCGATGTAGTCGGGACCAAGGACGGCCACATGCTTCACCGGCTGACCATTATCGATGGTCTGGGAAGGTGAACCCGCGATGGGGAGATCCAGGCCTCGTTTGACTTCGATCATAGTCTCGCCCAGTAGTCGAATCTGATGCAGTCATGCAGGGTTTGATAACCGTTTGACGCAAGCTATTGATAGCAACCGTTATTCCCGGTGATCCCCTTGGGTGATGATCAATCAGATGAGGTGTTTCGGTGATCCGCCAGAGCGGACATGGTTTAACCCGTTTAAAAAACCAGCCGTATTATAAGGAGCTGGAACATGAAAAACCACATGAGTTACAGGGGATTCACACGGGGAAAGGGTCTCTCCTGGACCAAAGTCCAGGAGAGCAGGAGCTGACTTCAGTTTGGCGAAGGGAAAGAAGGAAGACGCGCATGCGCCATATGCTGCACCAGCCGAATCACCTGAGCACTGTAGCCAAACTCATTGTCGTACCACACGTACAGCACGATATTTCTGCCGTCGACGATCGTGGCCTTGCCATCAACAATGCCACCATGACGGTTACCTACAAAGTCCGATGACACGACTTCCGGTGAATCGACGAAATCGATCTGCCTGCGCAGTTTCGAATCAATCGACATTTCGCGAAGATAGCCGTTCAGGGATTCCCTGTCACAGGCCTTTTCCAGTGTCAGATTCAGGATCGCCATGGAGACATTGGGGATGGGCACCCGGATGGCGTTGCCGGTCAGCTTGCCGGAAAGCTCCGGCAACGCGCGAGCGACTGCCTTTGCCGCGCCCGTTTCGGTCAGCACCATGTTCATGGGAGCGCTGCGTCCACGACGCTCTGCCTTGTGATAGTTATCGGTCAGATTCTGGTCATTGGTGTAGGCATGTACCGTTTCCACATGACCGCGCTCAATGCCGTAACGATCCGAAAGACATTTCAGAACCGGCACAATGGCATTGGTGGTGCACGATGCCGCTGAGAGGATCTGTTCGTCCTCACCAGCCTCATGCTCATTAATGCCATAAACGATATTCTTGATATCGCCCTTGCCCGGCGCTGTGAGCAGCACTCGTGCTACCCCCTTTGCGGACAAGTGTTTCGATAGCCCTTCCCGATCACGCCACTTGCCAGTGTTGTCCACCACGATGGCGTTGTCGATACCATAGGCGGTGTAATCAATGCTGTCGGGTGATTCAGCGCGTATAAACTGGATATAATTGCCGTTGGCAATGATGGCGTCGTTATCATGATCCAGTGTCAGCGTGCCGGGGAAGGGCCCGTGAATGGAGTCGCGACGTAACAGACTGGCGCGCTTTTCCAGATCAGAGCTGTCGCCGCGCACCACCACACCACGCAATCTCAGCGTACGCCCGCTGCCGGTTCGCTCAATAAGCAGTCTGGCCAGCAGTCGACCGATGCGACCGAAACCATAAAGCACCACATCCCGCGAAGCCGCCCCTGCCCCCTTGCCCTGCTGACCCACGATCGGCTCAAGGGACTTTCTTAAAAAGCCCATCACATCGTGCTCGCCACTGCGCTTGTACGCTACGGCGAGCTTGCCAATATCGATATGGGCGGGGCCGGGCTCAAGCTCGATCAATCGCTTGATCAGGGCGAAGGTGTCGCTAACCTCCAGCTCGACGTTTTCAGCATGTCGGGCATAGCGATGATGTTTCAATAACTGAATGACCGACTGATTGACCATGGAACGGCCATACATCAGTGGTACGACCTGACAGGTCCGATAGAGACGACCCAATAGCGGGATCATCTCCTCGGCCAGGGCTTCCTGTGCCTGCCACTGCTGCAGACACGTTTCTTCTTTTTCCATACTCACGTCAGGTTTCCTTGCAGTGATCGAAAACCTGCAGCGCCTGCCCTTGTTTTATGTGATATCCATGTTGGTATCGTGGGCACTCTCTCGGCAGCTGCAATCTTAAGGTGGCGGCATTATCGAAAGAGTGAAGCTTCCCCACAATGGTTGCGTAGTCGCAAATATGTAGCCTGACTACACCAAAGCATGTGTTGACAATGCTCCCGCGCAGCCGTCAGCTTTTTGCCTTTTGTCAGTATTGAAAAGCGCCACATGGGCGCGCCTGACCGGCGTGATCATGTATGGTTGCGGGATCTGCAATTGTTGAAGGAGACAGGTGTCAACGCAAAGCGCTTCCATTTCGACGATACTGTCCGCATTTTGTCCCTGTGCCCATCGATTGAAGTGAACCATGCCATCGCATAGCCACACCATTAGCCCCCTTGCGCCTCCTGCGCTTGCCCCTGCCCGGGAAAACACACGCTGGCGACTGCCCGAGGGCAGCGCTGATGCACTTGCCATGGCCCATCTGGCCAGTGCAGAAAACACCCCTTTGCTCGTGATTACGCCGGACTCGGCGGCCGCACAGCGTATGGCGGCGTCACTGCGCTTTTTCAGCGATCAGGAAGTTCTGGTCTTTCCGGACTGGGAAACGCTGCCCTATGACAGCTTCTCACCGCATCAGGATATTGTGTCGGAGCGGCTTCGCACCCTTCGTCAGCTGCAGCACCAGTATCAAAGCATCATACTGGCGCCTATCAATACCCTCATGCAGCGCCTGCCACCTACCGATTATGTTGCCGTTCAGGCGCTGCACCTTGAAACAGGCATGTCGCTGGACCGCCAGCATTTTCGCGAACAGCTTCATCGGGCCGGCTATCGCGCCGTCGAGACCGTTTATGAGCCGGGCGAATATGCCTTTCGTGGTGCATTGATCGATCTTTATCCGGTTGGCAGCGAGCAGCCGCTGCGTATTGATCTTTTTGATGATGAGGTTGATACGCTGCGCCATTTTGATCCGGATACGCAGCGTTCAAGTGAACGTATCAACCGTGTCGAACTACTGCCGGCCCATGAATACCCGTTGACCCAGGACGCCATTGCGCGCTTTCGTGAAGGCTTCGAAACACTTTTTGATGTTGACCCACGCCACTGCCCGCTTTATCTGGATGCCCTGCAGGGCATTCCATCCCCGGGTCTTGAGCAGTATCTGCCGCTCTTTTTTGAGCAAACTTCAACGCTTTTTGACCATATTGGTGACAGGCTGCGCTGCGCGCTGCTACCGGGCAGCTACGAGGCCGCTGAAAGTCACTGGCAGTCCATTACGGGACGCTATGAAAATCTGGGCGTTGATCCTACCCGCCCGCTGCTGCCACCCACCAGAGCCTTCGTGCCCGTGGCAGAACTCTTCGGCCATATCAACCGTTATCCACGCTTGCAGTGGCGCACGGATGATGAAGGCACACCGGTCGACGGTACAGCGCTGCCCGACATTGCCATCGATGGCCGGGCGCCCAAACCACTGGCGGCGCTGGAGCAGTTTCTAAACACCCACAGCGATCTACGCGTGCTGTTCGTGGCAGAGTCTCGAGGCAGGCAGGAAGCGTTGCACGAGACGCTGGCCCCCTTGAACCTGTCCCTGGGTGATACCGACAGCTGGCAGAGCTTTCTCGATGCCACGCAGCCTCATGCGCTGGTTGAAGGCGGGCTTGAGCGCGGGCTGTGGCTTGAAAGTGAAAAAATTCTGGTCCTGACCGAGACCGAGCTGCATGGTGAGATCGTGCGCCAGAGCCGGCGCCGCAGTCGTGCCACGGACGATAACGAGCTGGCCATACGTCATCTCTCCGAGCTCAGGGAAGGCGCGCCGGTCGTTCACAAGGCCCATGGCGTAGGCCGTTATCTGGGACTTGAAACCCTGCACGCTGGTGGCATGCCGGCCGAGTTTCTGACGCTCGAATATTCCGGCGGCGCACGCTTGTATGTTCCCGTGGATAGTCTGCACCTGATTTCGCGCTATGCTGGCGCCAGCGATGAAAGCGCGCCGCTGCACAAGCTGGGCAGTGATCAGTGGGAAAAGGCGCGCCGCAAGGCGGCAGAAAAAGTCCGGGATACGGCCGCCGAACTGCTGGATGTCTATGCCAGGCGTGAAGCGCGCGAAGGCTTTGCCTGCGAACCGCCGGGTCCGGAATACGCCCGCTTTGCTGCCACTTTCCCCTTCGAAGAAACGCCCGATCAGCGCATGGCGATAGACGCGGTGATCCATGACATGACCTCGCCCCAGCCAATGGATCGTGTTATCTGCGGTGATGTCGGCTTTGGCAAGACGGAAGTGGCCATGCGGGCCGCCTTTCTGGCCGTGCAGTCCGGCCGGCAGGTGGCGGTGCTGGTGCCCACGACACTGCTGGCACAGCAGCACTTTGACAACTTCCGCGACCGTTTCGCCGACTCGGCCATCAATATCGATATCCTGTCACGCTTTCAGGGTGGCAAGCTGCAATCACAGACGCTCGAGCGGCTCGGTGATGGGCGTATTGATATCGTCATTGGCACGCACAAGCTTCTGGGCAAGGAGCTTGAGTTTGCCAACTTGGGGCTGGTCATCATTGATGAAGAACATCGCTTTGGCGTGCATCAAAAGGAAAAGCTCAAGACGCTGCGTGCCGAGGTCGACATCCTGACACTGACGGCCACGCCGATCCCGCGTACGCTTTCCATGGCCATGAGCGGCATGCGCGACCTTTCGATCATTGCCACGCCGCCTGCTCGCAGGCTTTCGGTCAAGACCTTCGTGCAGCAGCGCAACCAGGCCGTCCTCAAGGAGGCCGTGTTGCGCGAACTGCTGCGTGGCGGTCAGGTCTACTATCTGCACAACGAAGTCAAATCGATCGAGGCTACGGCCGAGAAGGTCCGTGAGCTGGTGCCCGATGCACGTGTGGGGGTTGCCCATGGACAAATGGCCGAACGCGCACTCGAGCGCGCCATGTCGGACTTCTATCACAAGCGTTTCAATGTACTGGTGTGCTCCACCATCATTGAAACCGGCATCGATGTCCCCAGTGCCAATACCATCATTATCGAGCGTGCCGACAAGTTCGGTCTTGCGCAACTGCATCAGCTGCGTGGCCGCGTGGGCCGCTCGCATCACCAGGCCTACGCCTACCTGCTCACGCCGCCGCCCAAACAGATCACCTCGGATGCGACCAAGCGCCTTGAGGCCATTACACAGGCCGAAGATCTGGGTGCCGGTTTTACCCTTGCCAGCCATGATCTGGAGATTCGTGGTGCCGGCGAGCTGCTGGGTGAAGAGCAAAGTGGTCAGATCGAGACCATTGGCTACAGCCTTTACATGGAAATGCTCGACCGCGCCGTAAATGCCATCCGAAGCGGCAAGACGCCCAACATTGAAGCGCCCATGTCGGAAGGCGTCGATATCAACCTGGGCCTGCCGGCGCTGATCCCCGAGGAGTACATGCATGACGTTCAGCAGCGCCTGATCATGTACAAGCGGATCAGCAATGCCAGAAACGATGGTGAACTGCGAGAGCTGCAGGTCGAGATGATTGACCGCTTCGGGCTACTTCCGGAATCCGTCAAATACCTCTTCCGTCAGGCCAGCCTGCGCCTGCGTGCCGAACAACTGGGCATTACACGTCTGGAGGCAGGCGATAGCCGCGGTCGCATACAGTTCAGCGCGGAAACCTCGGTTGAACCCATGACGCTGGTACAGATGATGCAGAAAGCACCCAGCCAGTACCGCCTTGATGGCGCTGACATGCTGCGATTTGAACAACCCATGGAAACCGCCGAGGCACGCTTTGCTGCCATCGAGGCGCTGCTTGATCGGTTCAACCAGAAAACAAGGGCTGCCTAAGAGGAGATATTACGGGGCACAATGCAATGAACCGGCCATGATGGCCGGTTCATTATCGCTCGGATACATATGATGCTCTGCCCTGTCATCTGCTGCCCATCAGGCTCGCTGATGAGCAGCAGATGACAGGCTATTGGTCAGAGTCCACGTGGGGCAAAGATGCCTGGCGCATTGCGCCAGTAGCCCTTGTAGTCCATGCCGAAGCCGAATACGTAACGATCCTCGACCTCCAGGCCACAGTAGTCTGCCTTGAGATCCGGGACTGCCTTGCGGTCATGCATTTTTTCGACCAGCACCGCCGATGAGACACTTGCTGCGCCCGCCTGGTGGCAATATTCAAGAATGGCAGCAAGCGTGGCTCCCTCATCCAGAATATCGTCAACAATGACCACATGGCGCCCTGCCATCGGGATCTCGGGTGAAACCCGCCAGAACAGTTCACCGCCGCGCAGGCCACCGCGATAGCGCGTCGCATGAAGATAATCGACCTCCAGCGGGAACCCCAGTCTTGTCAGCAGATGGCCGGTCGCGATCAACCCGCCATTCATGACGCAGTAAAAGACCGGCAGCCGATCGGAAAGCGTACGCGTCAATTGCTCGGCCATGTCATCCAGTGCCTTTTCGACAGCAGGCAGATCGATCAGGCAGTCCGCCTCTTCCATCAAGACCTTCATGTCATTGTGATACTGGGCTATCTCGAGATGATCATCGTGCTTTTCAGTTATCGCCATCTGACTCACTGTCTGGATCGGTATCGAAGGAGGCCTTGCGCCGCTCATATCGCTGCGAGGTACGCACGGCGGTGGCACGGGATTTGAAAGGGGCGCTATCCTGCCGGGAATCGCGGCCGGGCTCAAGTGACTCAACGTCAGAAAGTCCAGACAGGATCCCACAGATCAACACAACACCCTTTGCAAGGCTGGCAGGAGGTCAGTCAAGTGCTGCCAGGTCCTCGGCGGTTTTCTGCCATCTTGGCAATGCCCTCAGAGCTTCAAGCGTCATGCGTTCGCCTTTAAAGTGAAGCGTTGCCAGGCGCTGGCGCGTTTCCTCATGCATGGTGTGCTGCTCAAGCGTTTGGCGGGCAAGCGCGGCTGCCTGGGCATCGTTGCATAAAAGACCAAGATCACAACCGGCATCAAGTGCTGCCATGACACGCTCGCCAGGCCCACCCGCCATGGCCGCCCCTTCCATGGAGAGATCATCGGAAATAATGACGCCCTCAAAGCCGATATTCTGACGCAGATAATCCAGCCAGCGGCGTGAAAAACCTGCGGGTCGGTCGTCGATGTTCGTAAAACGTACGTGAGCCGGCATGATCCCGGTCAATCTGTCAGACAGTGACCTGAAGGGAATCAGATCATGCGCTTCAAGCGCCTCAAGTGTGCGGGTATCTTCAGGCATCACGAGATGGGAATCGAGCGTGACACCCCCATGGCCCGGAAAGTGCTTGCCGACACTGGCCATGCCGGCATCCTCAAATCCCTGGATAAAGGCCCCGGCCAGTGCAACCACATGTTGCGGGTCATCAGAAAAGGCACGATTGCCGATGGCCGGGCAACGGTCATCATCCAGATCCAGCACCGGCGCAAAGGAAAAATCCGCCCCGCAGGCCGCCATTTCCATGGCCAGTAGCCAGCCAGTGTCACGAGCGAGCGTCAGGGCATTATCCGGAGCGTCCCGATAATACCGGCCAAGACATGCCATGGGCGGCAGTGCTGTCACGCCATGGCGAAGACGCTGGACACGCCCGCCCTCCTGATCGATGCCGATCACGATATTGGGGCGACACCGGCGAATGTCGTCACATAAACGACGCATCTGGTCGGGTGATTCAACGTTGCGCGCAAAGAGAATGATACCGCCCACGGCAGGATGTAATAGCCAGTCACGCTCTTCGTCACTCAGGCGCATGCCCTGGACATCGCACATGAGAGCCCCTCCGAAGGCTGGGGCTTGAGAATCGATCATGAATGCGTTCCTGTTCTGGCGTGGTGAGTCACATCAACATCCGAGTGATAACCCGGCACAGACGCCGACCCGATATCGGTAACAGGTGCGCGCAGGGCATGCAGGGCAACCGGCTTCAACCGCTGAGCCAGTTCTCGAATCGTAATGCGCTGATGATAGTCATGCTCTGCAATATCGCGCAGCGTATTGAGCCCGGAAAGGGTAAAGATGACCGACCCCAGCATGAAATGCAGTCGCCAGAAGCGTTCATCATCGGCCAGTTCCGGCGTGGCCTGCCTGAGCAGTTTCAAAAACCGTGAAAAGATATTGCCATAACGCTTTCCGAGCTCGTCACGAAGATGACGCTGTGTCTGTGAGTAGGCAAGCCCCAGAAGCTTCATGAACGTTCTCAGATCATGACTTTCAGAAGGCATCTCCAGCACACTGGCAAATAGCGTATCGAGAAGTCCTTCAAGATCCGCTGGCCCCGCCTCATGGGTCTCGAGCGCATCAAGGCGCGCATTGAGATCTGCACTGAACGGATCCAGGTATCTGAAGAAAACAGCCTGAATCAGCGCCTGCTTGGAGCCAAAGTGGTAATTGACAGCAGCAAGGTTGACCTCGGCTCGGCCGGTGATCCGACGCAGGGAAGTTTCGGAAAAGCCATGCTCGGCAAACAGAACTTCGGCCGCATCAAGGATTCGGGTCACGGTATCGGATGGCACCATGGAAAATATCAGTTCTCTGTCATGAAAATAAAACGTACAGGCCAGCATTTGATGATATCACCATTGCCACTTGACCCGTGTACTCACGCCAGCCTCCAAATGCTTGCATTGGCCTGATGACTGGATACAATCACATACTGTATACATCAACAATGGCCACTGCACATGACACGACCGTTGACCGCACGCCAACAGGCCGTATTCGATTTCATTGCGAGGACCATCAGTGAACTCGGCTACCCGCCTACGCGTGCCGAAATTGCCGGCGCACTGGGGTTTCGCTCACCCAATGCCGCCGAAGAGCACCTGCGTGCCCTGCGTAAAAAGGGCGTTATCGAAATGATCCCCGGCACTTCCCGCGGCATTCGCATTTCCGGTCAGGAGCAGGAAAGCGCGACAGCCGGCCTGCCGGTGATCGGAGAAGTCGCCGCTGGCAGCCCCATTCTTGCAGCAGAACATATCTCTCGTTACTGCCCGATGCCTGCCGATTTCTTCAATCCCGGTGCTGATTATCTGCTTCGCGTACGCGGGCTTTCCATGCGTGATGCCGGAATTCTTGATGGGGATCTGCTGGCCGTTCATCGCACACATGATGCGCGCGACGGCCAGATTGTCGTGGCCCGTCTGGGAGACGACGTCACGGTCAAGCGCTTTAAACGCCAGGGCAGCATTGTCAGCCTGATTGCCGAAAACCCTGATTTTGAACCCATCATGATTGATCTGACCCGACAGAGTCTTGATATCGAAGGTGTGGGTGTTGGTGTCATACGCGGTGATGATGGCAACGGCCTGTAAGCACTGAATGCATGAAGGTGCGCCTCCGGGCGCACCTAACGCACTCGTGGCAACATGAGCCGCGCCCTGTCCAGGGCAATTCCCGAGCGCTGATAAATGTCCATCATCAGATGGCACTCCTCATCACGCATTCCCATTGGACGCGCATCGCCAAAAAGGCGTGTGAGATCCCGCATGGCGGCCAGACGCGCCGATGGACGTCGCTGGCACTTCTCAAGATCTACAAGCGCCGTACTTGCCTGGCCATCGTCATCGATTCGAACCAGTACTTCCTTGGGATACAGATGCCCATGCTTGTAGCGGCTGCGGTGCAGTCTGATCAGGTTATTCGCCAGTGCCTCGAATATTGCCGTGCGCTGCATCTGCTCAAGCTGATCCGCCATTAGCATGGCCTGCAGGCTTTGATACCCCAGTAGCGCCCTGGTCACCATGACGGCCTGCCATCCCTGCTCGCCTTTTCTGGCCTTGAAAAAGACAGGGGGAGGTGCACTGACACCCAGCCTCTGGCATCGCTTGAGGGCCTGCCACTCACGTACCGTGGTGGGCTGGCCAAATGGATAGCGCAGGCTATGAAATAAATGGCCGTGCTGAATCTTCACATAGAAGGAAGGCCCTTGTGGGTCGGGCCTGATAAAGCGCACACCGCTGAGGCCACCCTTGCGCTCATTGGGAGGCTCTACCCACTCTCCCGGTGCCTGCCACCAGAAGTCAAAATCGCCCTGCGGGGTCTCTGACATAACACATTGATTCCGGATTTTTCAGGCCCGAAGACCTGAAACGATGATACCTGCCCATGGACAGGTATCGATCAGATCAAAAAGGTGGATCAATGAATGGCGGCAGGACTGAGGGCATCGATGGCATCATCTTCTTCTGCCAGCACGGAGCGGGAGATTAGATGATCAAGCATCTCGCGGGCGACATCAAAGCGATGATGGCGCAGCAGCTCAAGCGTCTGGGATGAAAAACGAATGCTGACCAGCGGCTCGTGTTCTTCATCGCTGTCAGCAGCGCGCAGCACAAACTGCCCATCCTCAAGCTCAACGATTTCAAATACAGCAGCTTCAGTCATGGGCCACCTCACCGATCCAATCAGCGAAGAACATTAAAGCAATGTTAAGGCCCTTTAATGGCGATGTCACGTTTATCAAATACAAGAAATTACCATTCATAACTGGTTTCACGAAGTCTTGGGAGCAATGCCCTGAAATCATCAAGACACCTGGCCAATTGCTGGGCAAGTGCCTCATGCCCACTGGACGCAATCATGTTGTCATGGCGCTGCAGCTGCGCAGCACCACTTTCATCATGAAGGCGATCAAGCAGATGCAATAATCTGGCAAGCCAGCTTTCCGGCTGGGCCATAAGCCCCCGCAGCAGTTCAATTTCCGCAACAGGCGCCGGCGGCTGCTCAAGCACCGTACGCCAGTGTGCCTGGGGCCACCGACAGGTATGCGCAATTTCCCTGATCACACTTTCAAGCGCCATTTCAAGCATTGAAAGCGCGCCTTCCTCGAGCGCCCGATGCCGCGCATCGGCGTGCTCATCATTACCTGCCGGCTGATCGAGCAGCAGCATGGCCTGATACAGCAGCTGATTGGTTCGACCCTGATGACTCATGAGGCCTGCTGCCCTGCCTTGCCGCCCTTTTTGGCACCAGCAACCTTTCGATTGTCTTCAACCTGCCAGCGCGCACCGTCCCACAGTGCCTTCCAGCCGGTTGCCTTGCCGTCCGCCTCGGTCAGCACGTACTGGCTTTTGGTCTTGCGAGAGAACCTGATCTGCGCCGGGTGGCCATCCGGGTCCTGCTCGGGTGCCTTTAAAAGAAAATGATACTTTTCGGGCAGCGCCTCATCATGCCCTTTGATCTCACTGACCAGCGGCGGTCGTGTTTCACGATTTTTGGGAAACTGACTGGCGGCCAGGAAAAGTCCGCTGGCGCCATCACGCAGCACGTAATGGTCGTCCACCTTCTGACAGGCCAGCTCCGGCATCGGGATCGGATCCATCTTGGGTGGCGCAGGTTCACCGCTTTTCAGCAGCTTGCGCGTATTTTTGCAGTCGTCATTGGTACAGGCGAAATATTTGCCGAATCGGCCTGTACGAAGCTGCATCTCTGAGCCGCACTTGTCACATTCGATGGTCGGACCTTCATAGCCCTTGATACGAAAGTGACCTTCTTCAATTTCGTAGTAGCCATCATCGTCGTTGCTGATATGGATCTTGCGCGTCTCGTCGATGAGATAGCTGTCCATGGCCGTGCCCGTATTCGGATTACGGCGCTTGGCGCGCAGGGCATCGGTTTCGGCATTGTCATCGGCATCGGCCGGTACCGCCTCATCGCCCGGCAAAAGATCGATGGTGGTCTTGCAACGCTCCTTGGGCGGCAGGTTGTAGCCTGAACAGCCCAGAAAGACACCGGTTGAGGCAATGCGGATCTGCATCGCCCGGTCACAGGTCGGACACCGAATGTCGGTCTCGATGGGCTGATTGGGCCGCATGCCCTCTTCGCCCTCGGCATGATCAAGCCGGGCGCGGAAATCGCCGTAGAAACTGTTGAGCAGATCCCGCCAGTCACGATCGCCATCGGCTACATGGTCGAGCTCATCTTCCATGCGTGCCGTAAAACCATAATCCAGCAGGTCATGAAAGGACTCTACCAGCCTGTCGGTTACGATTTCACCGAGCTTCTCGGCGTAAAAGCGGCGACTATCAAGCTTGGCATAGCCTCGCTCCTGGATCGTGGAGATGATGGCGGCATAGGTCGAAGGCCTGCCAATACCACGCTTCTCAAGCTCCTTGACGAGACTGGCCTCGGTGTAGCGTGCGGTCGGCTTGGTGAAATGCTGCCGCGGATCAAGTGCCTTGAGCGAAAGTCTCTCGCCCTTGCCCAGGTCAGGCAGCTGCTGATCCTCTTCCTTTCTGGAGGAAGGCTTGAGCACCCGGGTGTAACCATCAAAGCGCAATACACGCCCTTTCGCACGCAGCTCGAAGTTTTCCACTTCAATGCTCAGCGTGGTCGACAAATACTGCGCCGGCACCATCTGGCAGGCCAGGAACTGACGCCAGATCAGCTCATAAAGACGCTCGGCGTCACGCTCCATGCCATTGAGATCAGTTGCCGTACGACGCACATCCGTGGGCCTGATGGCCTCGTGTGCCTCCTGCGCGCCCGCCTTGCTGGAATAGACGTTGGGCGCATCGGGCAGGTAGTTGCTGCCCATTTCCGATTCGATATAGTCCCGGGCCATGCTGATGGCATCGGCCGACAGGTTGGTCGAATCGGTACGCATATAGGTAATAAAGCCTGCTTCATACAGGCGCTGCGCCAGGGTCATGGTCTTTTTGACCGAAAAGCCCAGACGACCACTGGCGGCCTGCTGCAGGGTAGACGTAATAAAGGGCGCGCCGGGCTTGCTGGAGGTCGGGCGATCCTCACGTCCGGTAATGACGTACTCGGCCTTTTCAAGCGGCGCAATCAGCGACGTTGTCTGTGCCTCACTGACAGGCCGGAACGCCTGACCGGCATGGCGTGCCACTTCAAAGCGGACGCTATCACCACTGTGGGCCTCAAGATCTGCATGAACATCCCAGAACTCTTCCGGCGTAAAGGCGCGAATTTCACGCTCACGCTCGACAATCAGACGCACGGCCACGGATTGAACACGCCCTGCCGATAGTCCGCGTGCCACCTTGTTCCAGAGCAGCGGCGATACCATGAAGCCCACCACACGATCCAGAAAACGTCGAGCCTGCTGGGCATGAACACGATCCAGCTTGAGCTCGCCGGGCGTTTCAAACGCCTGGGCAATGGCATTTTTGGTGATCTCGTTGAACACCACACGGCGATAGCGTGACGCATCCCCACCAATGGTTTCGCGCAGGTGCCACGCAATGGCCTCCCCTTCGCGGTCAAGGTCGGTGGCGAGATAGACGGCGTCTGCCTTTTCGGCGAGCTTTTTGAGCTCATCGACGACCTTTTCCTTGCCCGGCAGGATCTCATAATGCGCCTGCCAGCCATTTTCAGGATCAACGCCCATACGGCGGATCAGCTGATCATGGCTCTTGCGCTTTTTATAGACTGCCTTTTCCTCGGCAGACATCTTGCGTGTGGCAGCGGCCTGGCGCGCACGCTCGGAAGGGTCAGTGGCATTCTTGCCACTACCACTGGTCGGCAGATCACGAATATGACCCACGCTCGATTTCACGATGAAATCGTTGCCGAGGTACTTGTTGATGGTCTTGGCCTTGGCCGGCGACTCGACGATCACCAGTGACTTGCCCATAGATCTCCGTCTCTTCTGCCGGTCCTGCCGGCACTGTCATGTCAGAAAAGCCAGCATGTGTGAGTGTCCCGTGATCGGGACAGCTTCAGACACCCTGAAAATGCGACTACCCTACCCTGGCCTTATCCATGGCGCCACCGGATAAAAAACGGTGCACGACAATGATCTGCCATCTTCGTGAGCACATCGACGCTTCAGGACACGTCGAATGCCTCGACATTCTCGCGGGAGTCATCAAGACTTTGGCGCGTAGCCGTCGCACCCAAAGGGGTGAAGAAGGTATAGTGAATACATTCAGACACCGCATCAGGAGAATGCTTCATGACGAAAGCGACCGCCGGTCCGATTCGCCGCACCAAGATTGTTGCCACCCTTGGTCCTGCCAGTGACAAGGAGGGTGTCCTCGATGCCATGGTGCACGCGGGCGTTGATGTCGTTCGAATCAACTTCTCCCACGGCAGCGCCGAAGACCATCGTCGCCGTGTGGTTGCCGTGCGTGAAGCGGCTAAAAACCAGCAGCGTAATGTGGCTATTCTCGGCGACCTTCAGGGCCCTAAAATTCGTATTGCCCGTTTCGCCAACGGCTCGGTCGAGCTTGAAAATGGTCAGGACTTTGCTCTTGATATCAACCTGGGCCGCGATGAAGGCGACCAGCACCAGGTCGGCTGTGACTACAAGGAACTCGCCGATGACGTTGAAGGCGGCGATGTGCTGCTGCTTGATGACGGTCGCGTCGTACTGGAAGTCAAACGTGTCGATGGCGGGCGGATTGAATGCACTGTAAAGGTGGGGGGCAAGCTCTCCAATAACAAGGGCATTAACAAACAGGGTGGCGGTCTGTCGGCGGCGGCATTGACCGACAAGGATCGCGAGGACATGAAAACCGCGATCGAGCTGGAAGTCGATTTCCTTGCGGTATCCTTCCCCCGTTCCGGTGCCGACATGGAGCTGGCGCGTGATCTGCTCGGCGAGGCCGGCAAAAACATTGCCCTGGTGGCCAAGGTCGAGCGTGCCGAAGCGGTAGCCAATGAAGCCACGCTTGATGAGATCATCATTGCCTCTGACGCCGTCATGGTGGCGCGTGGTGATCTGGGTGTCGAAATCGGTGATGCCCAGCTTATCGGTGTACAAAAGCGCATGATTGCCCGCGCGCGCACGCTCAATCGTGCCGTCATCACGGCCACGCAGATGATGGAATCGATGATCGAATCCCCGCTGCCCACGCGCGCCGAGGTCTTTGACGTCGCCAATGCCGTACTTGATGGTACCGACGCTGTCATGCTGTCGGCCGAAACGGCCGCCGGCAGCTTCCCGGTAGAAACCATTGAAGCAATGGATCGCTGCTGCATGGGTGCCGAGCGCGAACGTGCCGCCCAGGAATCCAAGCACCGCATGGCCGATGAGTTTCATCGCATCGATGAAACCGTGGCGCTGTCTGCCATGTATGCGGCCAATCATCTTGAGGGTGTGGCTGCCATTGCCTGCCTGACCGAGACCGGCTACACCCCGCTGATCGCCTCGCGCATTCGCTCCGGCCTGCCCATCGTGGCCCTGTCGTCGCATCCGCGCACGCTGCGTCGCATGGCACTTTATCGCGGTGTCTTTGCCATCGAGTTCAACACCGACAACATGCCCAACGCCGAGGTCAATCAGCGTGCCGTGGCCGAGCTTGAAAAGCGCGCGCTGGCCAACCCGGGCGACTATGTCATCCTCACCCGTGGTGACCACGTCAGCGCCCAGGGGGGTACCAACGCCATGAAAATCGTGCAGGTCGGCGAACACATCGGCTGATCGTCTTCGCCCTTTCAGAGCGTTCCTACAGCCTCAAAAAAGGCCTTCATTCGAAGGCCTTTCATGTTTAGGCGCCCGTTCAAAATCTATTGGACGGCGGTGGCGTCTCGACAGAGTCCCAGTATCCAGCCCTCAAGATAACGCTCTTCGCAGGACAGGACTGAAGAAACCGGCAGTTTCCCTTCAACGATTGCAATCATCATCAAAAGTCCCAGCATGGCGTCAAAGGCATCTTCACCGTCGGCACGCTCACCGAACCCTGATTCGAGCGATGCCTTTGCGGATACCTCCCACGTCACCGGCAGATCGCTTTCCAGCAGGTGACGACAGGCATCAAGCCGGTCTGTCTGACGACGCTTGCTCTGACGCCCTGAAAAGCCAGCTCTCATCAGCCTGGCGGCAAGTGTTGGCCAGGTCTCACACAGAATGCAGTGATGCGTTTGCGCAAGGTCTTCGAGCGCGCCATCGAAGGGCCAGAGCGCCACCCCCTGATCAAGCGCCGGCAGGATTACCTCACACCAGCCCGTCTGGGCAGCCTTGCCAACCTGATTGGCGCCCAGCGTCCAGAAAAGCGGACAGGGCTTGCGCCCGGGCATGTCGCGCTCACAGCCTCGACGCAGCGCGTCAAAGTCCTCAACGTCAAGCGCCTGCGTCAGATCCGACTGGCTCACGCCCCTTGTGGCATGTTGCGGATAAAAGGGGCGCGTCAGCGAGATCTCTTCCGGTGTAGATGCCGTGTCAAAAAATTGCTGCCACCGCGGCGTATCCAGCATTGCCAGCCACGCTCTGAAATCCGTGACACCAGCCCGTGCGGCCCACTGCGCGGGCACACCAATCGGAAAGTCGAACCCGGCAAGCGTTGTACCGTGATCCGACGACATCAGTACGTTGTCACGCCAGCGGTAGACATGCTCAATACGGGCAGCATCACTGACCAGCCACTGACCATCGATGCGCCGGGCCTGGGCGTACCATCGCTTTGAAGGCGACAGGCTCCAGTCGGCATGCAGCAGTCGATCGATGCCGGCAATGACCATCAGTCGCTGTAGACCCCTGTGGCGCTAGAGGCGGCAAAGGCCCAGCATTCATGAATATCGATGGGCAGCGTTCGCCCTTCCGACAGCGGGGGCAGATCGTCCAGATCGAAAAACGCTGCCGCATCCGTCTCATTGTTGGGCACGAATTCACCGCCCTCATGGGTACAGACATAAAAAAGCTTGTAGATATGATCCGGTGAATAGTAGGCATAGGGATGAAGGCTGCGATCCTTGAGCATGGCCAGACGCGGCTGGCTCGCCCGGTGCCCGGATTCCTCGAGGATCTCCTTGAGCACGTTGGCACCGGGACTTTCATTGACATCGGCCCAGCCACCGGGAAGCGTCCAGAGCCCGTCCTTTATTTCGCGCACCAGCAGCACACGACCACTGTCATCAAAGACCGCACCACGCACGTCCACCTTGGGCGTGGCATATCCCCGATCAGGGATAATCAGATTTTCGATCCGTTCGATGGGTACATCACCGAGGACGGCAAACATCTGGTTGGTCAGTTTTTCCAGCTGTTGATAGCGCTCCATTTCATACTTGTTGGTGGTGTAGGTCTGCCCGGTCTGGGCGATGGATCTGAGTTCTTTTGCAAAGACTAACCAGTCATGCGTCATGCCACGCCTCTCCTGCTTTCTGTCACGCCGTGTTACCACAAGCACAGCGATTGGCATCGGCTGTCATCATGGTCCAGATTGATGGCTGATATTCTAGTGGATGACGCATGAGCATGCGTTCGTTAACTCAGGGAGAGGTCATGAAAGCCATTGCCACGCGCGGTGCCAGCGACATCAACGCGCCCGACGCTTTTGAAGAAATCGACATCGAGCGCCCTTCCCCCGGCAAGGAAGACGTGCTGGTACGCATTGAGGCCATTTCGGTCAACCCGGTAGATACCAAGGTTCGCGCCGGTGCGCTGGGCGAGATCAAAGAACCCACCATTCTGGGCTGGGACGCTACGGGCATCGTGGAAGCCCTGGGTGATAACGTCAGCGATCTGGACATTGGTGAGCGCATTTATTACTCGGGTGAAGTCAGCCGCCCCGGCTGTAATGCCCAGTACCAGCTGATCGATTCTCGTCTGGTGGCACGCGCCCCTCAGACGCTTGATATCGAGGAAATTGCAGCCATGCCGCTGACGGCACTGACCGCATGGGAGGCGCTGTTTGACAAGCTGCGTCTGGCACAGGACACCAGTGATCACGCTGATCAGACGCTTTTGATCATCAACGGCGCCGGCGGTGTGGGCTCGATCGCCATTCAATTGGCGCGTCAGTTAACCAATATTCACGTGATTGCCACGGCCTCACGAGAGCAATCCGTGCAGTGGTGCCGTGAGATGGGCGCCCATGACGTGGTGGACCATCATGATCTGGTCAATGAGCTTGATGGTCTGGGCATTGAAACGGTTGATTATATCTTCAACTGTCACGACATCGGTGTTCACTGGGACAACATGGTCTCCCTGATCAAGCCGCTGGGCGAGATCGTGGCGATCGCCGAGACCAAAACGCAAGTGGATCTCAACGCACTACAGGGCAAGGCGGCCAGCTTCCACTGGGAGTTCATGTTTGCCCGCCCCCTGCATGACGTGCAGCGTGAACAACAGGGTGCGGCGCTGGCCACCATGGCGCGCCTGCTGGACGAAGGTCGCCTGCGCAGTACACTGGGTGAAATTGTCGGGCCTCTGAGTGTCGAGAACCTCACCCGCGCGCACCAGATGCTGGAAGAGGGCCATACCATCGGCAAGCTGGTACTGACCGCGATGCCACAGGACTGATTTGGACTGCATCAAAAACGCCGGCCTCATGGCCGGCGTTTTTTCAGGATCAATGCTGCGTGTCGGAGATACGGCCACGGCGCGGGCGAACCCTGCCGAGTGCCCGTGAGATGACGGGAATTCGAAGCAGCATCAATATGACGCCGACAAAGGCGTAGCCACTCCACTGTGTCATGTCGGCACGCACAACCCAGAAAAAGTGCAGCAGCACCAGTGCCAGGGCGATATAGACAATTCGGTGCAGAAACTTCCAGCGTTTGCCCAGTCGCTTCATGGAATAGCGATTGGAGGTAACCGCCAGCGCCAGCAGCATCAAAAGTGCCGCAAATCCGACAATGATGTAAGGCCGACGCTGTAAATCCTCTCCCAGCGCCGAAAAATCAAGCCCCAGTATGAACAGCAGATAACTCGTCAGATGCAGCACGCCATAGCTGAAGGTCCAAAGCCCCAGCTGGCGACGAATCACGGCGAACCCCTTCCAGCGGGTCAGCTTCATGAGCGGAGTCAGGCTCAACGTCAAAAGCAACAGAATCAGCGCGCACTGGCCGAAATTGAGCAGCAGATACTGTCCGGGCTCGGGGCCGGCCTGCCCCGCTGCCACCTGCCAGGCCCACCAGAGAAAGGGCAACAACGCTGCCACGAAAATGCCACATCGCCAGAATCGCATCAAAAATACTTCCGCAGGTCCATGCCCTTGTAGAGTGACGCCACTTCTTCCCCGTAGCCGTTGAACATTTGTGTATCAATCATGTTGGTACTGAACAGGCTGTTGGGCAGTCGCCGCTCACGCGCCTGACTCCAGCGTGGGTGATCTACCTCAGGATTTACGTTGGAGTAAAAGCCATATTCATTGGCATTGATGGTGGGCCAGGCCGTTGAGGGCTGCTCCTTGACCAGCGAAATACGAACGATTGACTTGATGCTCTTGAAGCCATACTTCCAGGGAACCACCAGCCGCACGGGGGCGCCGTTCTGGTTGGGCAGTACTCGACCATACATGCCCACGCTCAAAAGCGTCAGTGGATGCATGGCTTCATCCATGCGCAGCCCTTCCTGATAGGGCCAATCAATCAAACCAAAACGGGAACGCTGACCGGGCATTTCCTCAGGGCGCATCAGAGTCTGAAAACGCACGAATTTCGCATCGCTGGTTGGCTCGGCACGCTTGAGGATGGCTGACAGCGGCACACCCAGCCAGGGAATGACCATCGACCAGGCCTCGACGCAGCGCAGCCGATAGATGCGCTCTTCAAGCTGATGCTCGCCCAGCAGCTGATCTACATTTAGCGTTCCGGGTCTGGCCACCTCGCCATCAATCTCGATGGTCCAGGGCTCGGTGGTCATGGCGCCGGCGCGCTTGTAGGGGTCATCCTTGCTGGTACCGAATTCGAAAAAATTGTTGTAGTGCGAGGCGTCGTTAAAGGGCGTGAGCTTATCGCTGTCCCCCGCCGTCACTGCTTCCCACTTTGCCTTCTCAAGACGGGAGGCAAACCACTCGGGACGCGCCCCCTTTTCGACGTCATCATAGTGCGAGGCCGCCCAAGCCCCGCGCGGCAGAGCCGCGGCCATGCCCAGGCCTGCCACGCCTGCCATGAAGTGGCGTCGCGCATGATAGACCGACTCCGAGGTAACCTCGTTTTCACCAATATGGTGACGCTTGCGTGTCTTGAGCAGCATGGCACCCTCCACTGAACAATCGTTACGATTACTGACCGTTACATCAAATAATAGTTTCAGACGCTCAAATGCAATGTACATCCAGCAGATACGACAACGCCCGGCAGTACCGGGCGTGACAGATATGACCTACAGGGGAAACCTGCCCTTTTGCCTTTTGAGTCTCAGGACACCTTTTCACCATGCGCCTGTTTGTCAGCATGATAGCTTGAACGTACCAGCGGACCTGATGCGACATGCTTGAAGCCCAGCTCGCGTCCCTTCTCGGCAAACCAGGCAAAAGTGTCGGGATGCACCCAGCGATCCACCGGCAGGTGATTGCGTGAGGGTTGCATGTACTGGCCAAGGGTGAGCATGTCGACATTGTGGGCGCGAAGATCACGCATGACCTCGACCACCTCGTCGTCGGTTTCACCTACGCCAAGCATCAGCCCGGACTTGGTCAATACTTCCGGGCGGACTTCCTTGTAGCGCTTGAGAAGATCAAGCGACCACTGATAGTCCGCGCCTGGTCGAACACGACGATACAGCGAGGGCACCGTCTCAAGGTTGTGATTGAACACATCCGGCGGTTCCTGACGCATGATATCGATCGCCTTGTCCATACGACCGCGAAAATCGGGTACCAGCACCTCGATTTCGAGATCCGGACTGCGCTTTCTGATCTCTTCGATGCAGTTATTGAAGTGCTGTGCACCGCCATCACGCAGATCATCACGATCCACGGAGGTGATAACCACATACTTCAGACGCATCTCGGCAATGGCTTCGGCAAGTTCACGCGGCTCATCTTCATTGAGTGCATTGGGCCTGCCATGGGCGACGTCACAGAACGGACAGCGACGCGTGCAGATATCTCCCATGATCATGAAGGTGGCTGTACCGCCGTTGAAGCATTCGCCAAGATTGGGGCAGGACGCCTCTTCGCATACCGTGACAAGCTTGTGCCGACGCAACGTTTCCTTGATACGCGTGACCTCTTTCGAGATCGGCATGCGCACCTTGAGCCAGCTCGGCTTGGTCGGCAGGGTCTCGGTCGGAATGACCTTTACCGGAATGCGCGCGACCTTGTCGGCACCGCGAAGTTTGACACCTTTTTCAGCCCGATGTTTGGGGGTGGTAGCAGTTGTCTCGGTCATCAGTTTGATCCTGTTACTCGAGAAATGTGGGTCAGCACCCCGGGTGCGCTCACCATCTCCTGAAGCTCGGGGTTGCCAAGTTCGGCGGCAAAGGCTCCGAGCAATCCTTGTGCTTCACGCGCCATGTTCGGCGGTTGCGACAGCAGATCGCGAAGCTGGGTCATTCTAAGCCCTGCATAACCGCAGGGATTGATATGGTCAAAGGGAGAAAGATCCATATCGATATTGAAGGCGATACCGTGAAAGCTGCTGCCCCGGCGGATACGCAGGCCCAGCGAGGCAATCTTGGCATCATTGACATAGACACCCGGCGCATCCGTTCGCGAGCGGGCATCGATATCGTGCTCACGCAGCGTATTGATCACGGCATTTTCAAGGGCCTCTACCATGGCACGTACCCCAATGCCTCGCCTTTTGACATCAATCAGGGGATACATGATCAGCTGGCCGGGCCCATGATAGGTGACCTGCCCGCCCCGGTCACTGTGTACCAGCGGAATATTGCCAGGATTGAGCAGATGTTCGGGCTTGCCGGCACGCCCCTGGGTAAAAACGGGGAAATGTTCTACCAGCCAGATCTGATCCGGCGTTGTGCTGTCACGTTCATCGGTGAAGCGACGCATGGCCTCCCATGTTGTCGTGTAGTCCCGGGTACCCAGACGATACACGGCAATGGGCTGATCATTTCGGGATGTGCAGGCAGATGCCTGCCGATCATCCAGGTGTGTGTCACTCATCAGCGCTACCTCAGGGAAGACACAAGGCGTTCACCAGCCGGCAGGGATATCACAGCACCATCTGGACACGGCCAGTAGCCTTGAGTGCCAGAAAAAGATCATTGAGCTGCTTTTCGCCGGTGGCGTAAATGGTGACATGCAAGGAGCGATACTTGCCATTGCGGCTATCGCGATGGGTCACCCGGGAACGATCAAGTTCCGGAGAAAAATCTTCCACGATATCGAGCATGTCACGATCAAAATCGACATCGTTGTTGCCCACGATCTTGATGGCGTAATCGCAGGGAAACTCGATCTTTGGCGCCTCCGGCGTCTTGTTGCTGTCAACGGGTGACGACAGGATAGCGGCAGGCTTTTTGGATGACGGCCTGGACATGATAAACCTCTTGAGCATTGCAGGCTGAACGTTCGCCCGATTGCCCACCATGTTACTTAAAAAGGGGCGATTCGTCAGCCGAATCGCCCCTTCATGGTCATGGACCTGTCCTGCTTCAGATCACTTAGAAAAGTCCCTGAACAAACTTCAAAAGGCCATCCCAGAGACGCTTGAACAGACCGCCCTGCTCGATGCTTTCGAGCGCGACCAGCGGCTGCTCATCGATGACTTCATCATTTTGCACGATCTGAACGGTACCATACTGCTGGCCGGCCTGAATGGGCGCCTGCAGATCACCGTTGATATTGATCCGGTTGGAAAGTCCAGCATCGTTTTGTCTGGAAGCCGTCAGGTAAACATCATTGGCTACACCGAAGCTGCCCTCATCCTGGGTCCCGCCCCAGACACGCGCGCGCGTAAGCTCCTGCCCGGCGTCATACACCTTCTGGGTCTGGAAATAGCGAAAGCCGTAGCTCAGAAGCTTCTGGGTTTCCTGAGAGCGGGCTTCTTCAGAGTTGGTACCCATGACGGCGGCGATCAGACGCGTGTCGCTTTGCTGGGCCGAGGCGACCAGGCAGTAGCCTGCCTCTTCGGTATGACCGGTTTTCAGACCATCGACCGTCTTGTCACGCCACAGCAGCAGATTACGATTGGGCTGCTTGATGCCGTTCCAGGTAAAGTATTTCTCGGCATAAAGCGAATAATGGTCAGGGAAATCATTGATGATATGGCGTGCAATCACGGCCATGTCATACGCCGAGGAGTAGTGCTCCGGGTCCGGCAGACCGGTCGGGTTCATGAAGTGCGTATTCTGCAGTCCCATCTGACGTGCATGCTCATTCATGAGGTCTGCAAACGATGACTGGCTGCCGGCAATATGTTCGGCCATGGCCACCGTGGCATCATTGCCGGACTGCACCACGATACCCTGCATCAGTGCCTGCACCGGCACATGGCTGTTGACCTTGACGAACATGCGCGAGCCACCGGTCTGCCAGGCTTCCTTGCTGATGCGAACTTCATCAGTGGGAGACATGTTGCCGCTTTCGATCTCGCTTTCAGCAATATAGGCTGACATCATTTTGGTCAGGCTGGCCGGCGGAACACGCTCGTTGCCATCATGCTCAACCAGTACACGGCCGGACTTGGCATCCATCAATACCCACGACGTGGCTGCAAGCCCGGGCGGCGAAGGAACAAAGCTTGAAGGTGACGGCCCATCGGATGCCATTGCAGGGGCAGCGGTCAGTGTCAGCGCCAGTGAGGAGAACGCGACAAGGTGGCGCCAACGGCGTACGTTTACTGCAAAAAGGATCATATTGCCTTTCTCTGTTTGCTTGTATTCAGTCCGTACCAGCTACCCGATGTACCTGGTCATAACCTGCTTCATGCAGTTCGGACCTGACTGATTCCACCATGATCGGATCGTCAAGTGGGCCCACCTGTACCCGATGCATGGCGGCATGTCGTGTTACCCGAACCGGCCTGGAAAGACGCGCTTCGAGCTTGTCCCTGAGCGCCCGAGCATGCTCATCCGATCCAAGGGCCGCCACCTGCAGATAGACAGCGCCTCCCTGATCATTACTGCTCGTCACGGGTGCGATCTCCTGTTCCGGGGATGTACCAGCGCCTTGCTGAGCAGTGTCATGGGCTCTTGAAGCTCCCGGAGAGTCTTCAGTACGCCCTGACCGGGTGGCTACCTGCTGATCATTGTTGTGTTGTGCCTGCCACTTCTGCGGGTTTATGGCAGTGACCCGCACTCTGGCAGTGCCAGCGCCGAGCATATCCAGGCGAGACGCCGCTGCATAGGAGAGATCAATCAAACGATCATCATGAAACGGGCCACGATCATTAACGCGAACAATCACGGAGCGGTCATTATCCAGATTGGTGACGCGTGCAAAGGTAGGCAGCGGCAGGGAGCGGTGCGCTGCCGACATGGCATACATATCGTACTGCTCACCATTGGCGGTATCGTAGCCCTGAAATTTTTGACCGTAAAAAGAGGCCCGCCCTGTCTGGCTATAGCCTTCGCTCGACGAGAGAACGTGATAGCGTTTGCCCAGCACCTGGTAGCTGGACTGATTGCCGCTGCGCGACAGGGGCTCGACCCGTGGAACAGCATCAGGCACCTGAGACACATCAACATGACGATCGGGATAGGCGTCCCGGGACATGGCATAACGCCCGCCCGAACCACCGCCACCGCTGGCACAGCCCGCCACCAGCGTTATCATCATCAGCAGCACAACCGGCCGCCAGAAGCCACCAGACAACGCATCTTCTCCGGGCGACACCCTAATCCTCCCGCTGCAGTGCGGCCTGAATCTGTTCGGCCAGCGTCGTCACGGCCATGGCGTAGAGATGGCTATGGTTATAGCGCGTAATCACATAGAAGTTATGCAGGCCAAACAGATAATCGTCGTGCCCATCGGCGTAATCGAGCGCCAGCGGAATGACCTCTTCATCCTCGGGAATGGCGATGTCGGCAACAATGCCCTGCTCTTTTAGCGTACCGACCCGCGCATAGGGCGGTTTTGCCTGATTGAACTCGACACTTTCGGGCTTTTGCGACGCGCTCAGATGCGCAGCCACCGTCAGCGGCTGGCCCGAACGCCAGCCATGCTCGGCGAAGTAGTTGGCCACACTGCCGATGGCATCGACAGGCTCCTTCCAGAGATCCTTGATGCCATCATTATTGAAATCAACGGCATAGGCCTGATAGCTGCTGGGCATGAACTGCGGCAGCCCCATGGCGCCGGCGTAGGAGCCCTTGAGCTCCAGCGGATCAAGTCCCTGCTCACTGGTCAGGGTCAGAAAGGCCTCAAGCTCACGACCAAAGAAATCGCTGCGAGGCGGATAGTCAAAAGCCAGCGTGGTCAGGGCATCAACGACGCGATAGCTGCCGGTGTGGCGTCCATACCAGGTTTCGACGCCAATGATGGCGGCAATGATTTCACGCGGCACACCATATTCCTGCTCGGCGCGCGCCATGGCATCACGGTGGGCACGAATGAAATCCACCCCGCCAGCCACGCGCTCGGGCTTGATAAAGATGTCGCGATACTGGTCCCAGCGCAGATGGCGCTCGGCGGGTTTTGAAATCGCATCGATGATCTTTTGCTGACGACTGGCCTGCGCGAGTGTGGTGGTCAGCTCTCGACGATCAAGTCCTGCATCGACCAGCCTGTCGACCATGGCACGCGCCTGTTCGCTGGTGGCCGGATCATACTCGCCCGCGGCGTTCACCAGCGGCGATACCGCCAACAGCATTGCCATGGCCCAGCGCCATTTTCTACCTGAATGACATCGATCCAGCTTCATCCCGACTCTCTCTAGCGTGGCGTGGTCTTGTGGTGGGTAAAAACGGCCATCAGCATACCGAAGCCGGCCATCAGGGTCACGCTGGCAGTACCGCCATAGCTGATCAACGGCAACGGCACACCCACCACCGGCAGAACACCGCTGACCATACCCACGTTGACGAACACATAAACGAAAAAGGTCAGCACCAGACTGCCACCCAGCAAGCGGCCAAAAGTGTCATGTGCCTGACTGGCCATATAAAGGCCACGCCATATCAACAGCAGATAACAGCTCATCAGCACGGCCATGCCGATCAGCCCGAACTCCTCGGCAAGCACGGCCACAATGAAATCGGTATGCCGCTCGGGCAAAAACTCAAGCTGCGACTGTGTCCCCTGCATCCAGCCCTTGCCATGGATACCGCCTGAACCGATCGCCGTCTTGGACTGGATGATGTTCCAGCCTGTGCCCAGCGGATCACTTTCCGGGTTCAGAAAGGTCAGTACTCGCTGACGCTGGTACTGATGCATGTTGAACCACAAAAGCGGCATGGCCGCGACCCCCAGCCCGACGCAGACGGCAATAAAGCGCCAGGACAGGCCTGCCAGCAGTATCACGAATACCGCCGAAGCCGTCACCAGCATGGAGGTGCCCAGATCGGGTTGATTGGCAATCAGCCCAACCGGAATTCCCATCAGCAACAGGCAGACAAGAAGATCCAGCCATCCGGGCGGCAACACCCTGCGTGACAGATAGGCGGCAATGGTCATGGGCATGGCAAGCTTCATGAGCTCGGAGGGCTGAAAGCGAATGACACCGGGGATGGTCAGCCAGCGCTGTGCCCCCATGGCATGAGTACCAATCACATCCACTGCCACCAGCATCAGGGTGACCACGACATAAAAAAACCACGCAAAGCGCTGCATGGTGCGTGGTGAAAACTGCGCGATCAGCAACATGATCAAAAGCGCGGCAGCAAAGCGAAGCGCCTGAGCTTCCACCAGATAGGTGGATTCACCGCCAGCGCTGTAAAGTACGATCAGACCGCCTGCGACAATGGTCAGCAGTGCCAGCAAAAGCCAGGGGTCCAGATGCAGGGTCCGCCAGCTCAAACGCTGATACTGTCGACGGCTGCGGCGATAGACCCGCTGCCAGTAGTCCATCATCATCGTCAGTCTCCCGTCACGATCTGCTGAGCGGCACTTTCATTTTGCCGGGCATGACGCTGCGCTTCCTCGCTGGATTTCAGACCCGGCAGTATCCAGGCATCCAGCATCTCACGCGCAATGGGCGCCGCTACCTTACTGCCGCCACCGCCGTTTTCAATAATGACGGCAAGCGCGATTTTGGGATCATCCACCGGACCATACGCCGTAAACAGGGCATGGTCATGAAGGCGCTCCTCAAGCTCGGCAGCGTTGTATTTTTCCTTCTGCCCCAGGGTAAATACCTGCGCCGTGCCTGACTTGCCCGCCATGCGATACTGAAGGTTGCGCCCCGAGGCGCGTCCCGAGCCTTCACCGCCAACCATGACATTTTCCATGGCCTGATGAATCAGATCCCACCAGCGCGGATTGTCCAGCTCAACATTATCCGGTGTGTTCTCGAAAGGTGGCTCAATCTGCTGATCGCCCACCTGCATGGCAAGGTGGGGACGCACCCATCGGCCATCATTGGCCAGCACGGCAACGGCGGTAGCCATCTGCAGGGGCGTAGCCAGCCAGTAGCCCTGCCCGATACCTACCGACAGGGTCTCCCCTGGATACCACGCCTGGTTGTAGCGGCCACGCTTCCAGTCGCGGCTGGGCATCAGGCCACTGCCGGCGCCCCAGACATCCAGGCTGTGATCCTCGCCAAACCCGTATTTATGCATGAATTCGGAGAGGCGATCGATGCCCATGCGATGGGCAAGACTGAAGAAATAGGTGTCATTGGAAACCGTGATGGCACGCTTCATGTCGACCCGGCCATGCCCCCAGCGCAGCCAGTTGCGATAGCGTCGGGAGTCGTTGGGCAACTGGTAATAGCCGGGGTCGTATACGGAGTCGGATGGCTGAACCAGACCATATTCCAGACCCGCGGAAGCCATGTAGGGCTTGACCGTGGACGCCGGTGGATAGGCACCTCGCGAGGCACGATTGAACAGCGGCATGTCAATGTCATCACGAAGGGCTGCATAGGATTTGGTATCGATGCCGGTGACAAACTTGTTGTTATCAAAGCCGGGCTCCGACACCATGGCCAGAATGGCCCCGGTATCAGGTTCAATGGCAACGATGGCGCCGCGCTTGCCCTTCAGAAGTTCGTGGCCAAGCTTTTGAAGCTTCGAATCCAGCGTCAGCGTCAGATTTTTACCCGGCTGCGGCGGCGTACGACTGATCTCGCGCAGGGCCCTGCCCCGGGCGTTGGTTTCGATGCGCCGCACCCCTGCCTGGCCATGCAGCTCATCTTCATAAAACCGCTCGATGCCGGTCTTGCCGATAAAGTGGGTACCAGCATAGTTGCTGGTATCGATGCGCTGCTGATCGTCCTGGCTGATACGCCCGACATACCCCAGCACATGTGACATCCACTCGCCGTCGGGATAGTAGCGAATGAGCTGGGCCTCGACCTCTACCCCGGGCAGCCGGTAACGGTTGACCGCGACCCTGGCAATCTGGTCTTCGTTGAGATCACTGAGCAACAGCGCAGGCTCATAGGAGCGCAGACGCTCGCGTGATCGCTGCGTCAGCACATCATGCTGATCCTCGGGAAGATCCAGAATATTGATCAGGCGAGCAATGGTCTGGCCGACATCGCCGGCCTGCTCACGCACCAGGGTGAGGTTGTAGGTCGGTCGATTTTCGGCCAGCACCTCGTGGTTGCGATCAAGGATCAGACCACGATTGGGCGGCAACGGCTCGACCCGCATACGGTTTTTATCCGAGCGCGTGATGAAGATGTCGTGTTGAACAACCTGCAGCCATACCATGCGCCCGATGAGGCCGGAAAACATGATAAGAACAAAAAACGCCGCCACGATACTGCGGTGGCGAAAGATGCGTGCCTGTTGTTCGGAATCCTTAAGCGTGGCGCGACGTGGGCGCATTGAGAAGATTGCCCAAAAACAATAAACGGATAAGCCGCCCGGCAGGCACAACGTGCTGCATGCTCAGGCCCCGCTAGCGATGGTAGGGATGCCCGGTCATCAGCGTCCAGCCACGGTAGAGCTGTTCGGCCAGCAATACACGCACCAGTGGATGAGGCAGCGTCAGAGGCGACAGGGACCAGCGAAGATCGGCACGTGACAGGCAGCGCTGATCAAGGCCGTCAGGGCCACCGATCAGGAGTGATACGTCGCTGCCGGACATCTGCCAGTCGCTCATGCGCTCGGACAGCGTCGGTGTCGACCATGGCTTGCCTTCGACATCGAGCGCCACCACGAGTTCACTGTCCCTGATTTTCGACAGCAGACGATCGCCTTCAACGCGTATTGCCTTCGCAGGGTCCGCGCTTTTCTGACGCGGACCGGGTGGCAGCTCAATGATCTCAAGCGCCATCTCACGCGGCAGGCGCTTGCGATATTCTTCAACGCCCTGCGTGACCCAACCCGGCATTCGCGTGCCGACAGCAAGCATCCTCAATTTCAAGAATGTTGCTCGCTGACCGCCTCATGACGGCCCAGATCATTGGGCAACTCGCTCCAGAGCCTTTCCAGGTCGTAGAGTCTGCGGGCGTCCGGCATCATGACGTGGACCACAACATCGCCCAGATCCACCAGCACCCAATCGCTGCCGGCCTCACCTTCTACGCCCAGCGGGCGAACGCCCTCATTCTTGGCGCGCTCTACCACATTGTCTGCCAGTGCCTTGACGTGTCGGCTGGAAGTACCGCTGGCGACCACCATGACATCGGTCACGCTGGTCAGTCTGGATACATCGAGCTCGGCGATATCACGCCCCTTGAGCTCTTCCAGGGCGTCAACCACCAGAGATGAAAGTACTGTCTGCATAGCTCCTCGGATATAAACGGTTCAAACCGCATTGTACCGCTGTCAGGCGCATGCACCATAGACATTTGACGCTTTTGACACCCTGATGGCGTTAGTCTGCTGCTTCACCGTACAGCCCATGCTCACTGATGAAGGCCTCAACGGCCGATGGCATCAGGTACCTCACGCTGCGACCTGCCGCCAGTGTCTGACGGATGGCGGTCGCGGAGACGGCCATCGCAGTGGTCTGATCATAATCCAGCACCCGCCCGAAAGGCGCCGCCATCATGGCCTCGACACTGTCCACACGCCGCGATTCAACCAGATCCTCAAGGACCTGACACTGCAGCTCCTGACTCTCCGGGCGCCCGATTACCAGAATATGGGCATAATCAAACAGTGCCGCAGGTTCATGCCACTCGTGCAGTTTTAGAAAAGCGTCCCGCCCCAGCACCATGAGAAGACGCGCCGTCTCACCGTACTGCTCGCGCAGCGATTTGAGCGTATCCAGCGACCAGGACGGTCCATCCCGACGGATTTCGCGATCATCGGCAATCAGCCCCGGCGTATCTGCCAGTGCCAGCTTTAACATGCGCAGGCGATCCCCGGAACTGACCCCCGGGGCGCTGCGATGCGGCGGCAGATGGGCCGGCACCATATGCACGGCATCCAGCGAAAGCGCATCACGCAGCTCCACGGCCGCGCGCAGATGCGCAATATGAATGGGATTAAACGTGCCGCCAAACATGGCGACACGCGGGTTATGTTCTGACATGACCATCGCCCAGCACGATGTATTTACGCGTGGTCAGCCCTTCCAGCCCTACCGGCCCGCGAACATGCAGCTTGTCGGTCGAAATACCGATCTCGGCACCCAGCCCATACTGCGCGCCATCGGCAAAACAGGTCGGTGCATTGATCATGACAGAGCTTGAATCCACCTGTGTCAAAAAGCGCTGGGTATGCCCGAAGTGGTCGCTGACAATGGCGTCGGTGTGATGTGAGCCGTAGTGATTGATGTGTTCAATCGCTGCATCAAGCCCCTCGACTACCCGAATGGACAAAAACGGACCCAGGTATTCGGTCTGCCAGTCTTCCTCGGTGGCCGGTTCGACATCTGCCAGTGCCTGTACTGCAGCGCAGCCACGTACGGTGACGCCAGCGTCCTTAAAACGCGTGATCATGTCAGGCAAAAAGGCATCGGCAATGTCCCGATCCACCAAAAGCGTTTCCATGGCGCCGCAGATACCGTAACGAAAACACTTGGCGTTGAAGGCGATAGTAGATGCCATCTCGAGCGATGCATGACGATCGACAAAGACATGGCACAGCCCTTCCAGATGTTTGATGACCGGTATGGTGGCCTGCTCCGAGATGCGTTTGATCAACGACTTCCCGCCACGCGGAATGATGACATCCACATACTCGCTGGCCGTGATCAGCGCCCCCACGGCGTCACGATCGGTGGTTTCCACCAGCTGCACGGCATGACCCGGCAATCCGGCCTGTTCAAGACCCGAGGCGATACAGCGGGCAATGGCGCAATTGGATTCGAAGGCTTCCGAACCGCCGCGTAAAATGACGGCGTTACCTGACTTGAGACACAGTGCAGCAGCGTCCACCGTCACGTTGGGACGCGATTCGTAGATGATACCGATCACGCCCAGCGGCGTGCGCATGCGCCCGATACGCAGCCCATTGGCCTGCGTGCGAAGCTCATCGATACCGCCCACCGGGTCCGGGAGCGCAGCGACGGTCTCAAGGCCCGCGATCATGGCGTCAATGCGCGCAGGCGTCAGCAACAGCCGATCCATGAGCGCCTCGGAGAGCCCCTCCCTTTCACCACGCGCAATATCGTGAGCATTGGCTTTTAAAAGCGTGTCGCGTTGCTGCGAAAGCTCGGCGGCAATCGCCCCCAGCGCATTGTTTCGCTGCTGCGTGGTACTGCTGCGAAGTACTTGAGACGCCTTGCGCGCCTGCTGGCCCAGCAGGGTCATGCGTGTGGCAGTATCGATACTTTCCTTTTGCACCTCAGACATCATCTGCGCTGTTCTCCTGTGTCCCAATAAGCGCGGCCGCGCTTGTCTGTTGTCGTAACCTGACGCTATCGGAGTGCACAGCGGCTGACTATACTGGCCGACGATTTTATGTTTGCTCGTCCGATACTTATTGTTCGTCACTATAAGTCAGTTGCCGGCAGCAGTAAAAACCGCGCCAGGCGCGGCAAGTCATTGTGTGGAGTCCTGTCTGATGCATCCTGTTGCCCTGATTGATCAGTGGGCACATAACCCGACGATTTTGATCCTGATTGTCGGTGTTGTTGCCCTGCTCGAATCCCTGGCGCTGGTAGGCCTGGTCATGCCCGGTGTGGTCATGCTAACGGCAGCCGCCTCACTGGCAGGTCATGACCAGATATCCATTGTCGCCCTGCTGCTGAGTGCCTTTGCTGGTGCCGTCATCGGCGATGGGGCCAGTTACTGGCTTGGGCGTACACAGCGCGATCGCATTCGCGGCTGGTGGCCGTTCAACCGCTATCCACACTGGGTCGACAAGGGCGAGCAGTTCTTCACTCGCCACGGCGCCCTGTCGGTGGCGTTCGGCCGCTTTGTCGGCCCGGTCCGTCCCGTCATTCCCATGGTAGCCGGCATGATGTACATGCCCCCGGCGCGCTTTCTGGTGGTCAACGTGATCTCGGCGCTGCTGTGGGCACCGGCCTATCTATTGCCCGGGTATTATCTGGGACGAAGCTGGCAACATCTGTTGCACCTGCCACCCGGAACCGAACAGTGGCTGTCGGTCCTGGTGTTCATTTTCATCATGCTTGGCTTTGCGCTGTCATGGCTACGACGGCGTCTGGATCGGGACAGCCACCTCTATCGCGGCCTTCTGGTCAGGGCGCGACGTCATGGCATCACACGCAGGATATGGCTGAGCCTTCGCCAGCAACGAGTCGGCGGTGAAATTCCACTGGCCTCTATCGTGTTGCTGGTCATGGGTATACTCGCCTTTATTGGCTGGACATGGCTGGTGGCCGGACTTCATCAACCGCTGGCGCTGGATGTCGCGGCGCAGGGCTTCTTCTCACGTCCCGGCAATCTGCTCCTGATGCGTCTCTCGATGGTGCTGGATCGCATTGGCGACGCCCTGGGCATTATCGCCATGCTGCTGCCCTGGCTTGGCTGGCTTTTGCTACGAAAACGTCTGGCCGCCCTTTTGCACTGGGGCGGTGCGCTGGTACTGCTGGCCTTCAGCAATACGGCACTCAAGCAGATGATCGGTCGGGTACGTCCGGACACACCCGATCATCTGGTCGGCTCCTATTCCTATCCAAGCGCTCATGCATCGACCGCGGTCGTGTTCTGGGGCTTGAGTGCCGCCTTCATTGCCGAAGGACTATCAAGTCGTGCCAGACGCTGGCCCTACTGGGTGGCCATCGTGGCCGCAGGGATCGTTGCCCTGTCCCGGCTGACCTTTGGCGTGCACTGGCTCAGTGATCTTGTAGGTGGTGCCCTGCTGGGTCTGATCATCTGCGGTGCCACCCGCATCAGCTACCATTTTTTTGCACGCCGCTATCTGACCGACGCCGTCAATCCCGGGCAGTTGATCCTGCTAACGCTGACCTCGGTAGTGCTGGTCATTGCGCGCATTGTATGGCTGCCTGCCTTTTAACCCTTTTGGCGCCCTATCGCGGATACAAAAACGCCGGAGGCCATCACAACCTGCTGATGGCCTCCGGCGCTGGCTCAGGCAGGGGCCGATGTATTACACCCCGGTTTCCACCGTCTGACCATGGCGCTGCCGCAGCGCTTCAAGCAAGCGCTCATGGATGTTGTCAAAGCCGCCATTGCTCATGATGACAATGCGATCTCCCGGACAGGCATGGTCCACCAGCGCTTCAATCAGTTGCTCGGTGGTGGTCATGGCATGGGCCGGCACCGAGCAGGCCCCGGCCACCTCCGCCACCGGCCAGTCCAGCGTGGCCGGCTGGTACCAGTAGACCTGATCTGCACTGGCGACACTTTCCGGCAGGCGCGCCTTCATGGTGCCAAGTTTCATGGTATTGGAGCGCGGTTCGATCACGGCAATCAAACGCCCGCGTGATGGCACGGCCTTGAGCCCCTCCAGCGTCATGGCAATGGCCGTGGGATGATGGGCAAAATCATCAATGACCTGAATGTCGTTGACGATGCCGCGCACCTCCTGTCGGCGTCGCGGCGAGGCAAATGTGGCCAGCGCCGCGGCAGACTGTTCAAGCGTCACGCCAACGGCACTGGCGGCCGCCATCGCGGCCAGGGCATTGCGTCGGTTGTGTTCGCCACTCATTCTCCACTGCACCACGACCTCACCTTCAGGCGCCCTGACGATAAACTGCTGATCATCGGTGCCATCACCGAGTTGCCATTGGGCCTGATCCGTACGTCCAAAGTGCGCCACGGGTGACCAGGCACCCATGTCCAGCACACGCGACAGCGCCGCTTCATCATCCGCTACCACCAACTGTCCATTGCCCGGTACCAGACGCACCAGGTGATGGAACTGACGCTCGATGGCGGCCAGGTCGCTGAAGATGTCGGCGTGATCAAATTCCAGATTATTGAGCACGGCCACTTCCGGCAGGTAGTGAACAAACTTGGAGCGCTTGTCGAAAAAGGCTGTGTCGTACTCATCGGCCTCGATCACGAAGACCCCGTCATCTGCCCCCGCACGCGCCGATACGCCCAGATTGCGCGGAATACCACCGATCAAAAACCCCGGCGCCAGACCGGCCTGCTCGAGGATCCATGCCAGCATGCTGGCCGTGGTGGTCTTGCCATGGGTGCCAGCCACCGCCAGCACCCGACGCTTTCGCAACACATTTTCCGCCAGCCACTGTGGCCCGGATGTATAAGGAATGCGTTGATTGAGGACGGCCTCGACCTCGACGTTGCCGCGCGACAACGCATTGCCAATGATGACCAGGTCGGGTCTGGGGTGCAGATTGGCCTCATCAAAGCCGTGCCCGGCATCGATGCCGTGTGCTGCAAGCTGTGTACTCATGGGGGGATAGACCCCCTTGTCCGAGCCGGTGACACGATGGCCAAGCTCACGCGCCAGCAGCGCCAGGCTGCCCATGAAAGTGCCACAGATGCCGAGAATATGAATATGCATGAAAAATAGGGCTCTCCGTCAAAAGCCGAATCAGCCTAGCATGGCCCGTGAATCGACGTCAGGCTCCGGTTCGCCTGCAACTCTATTCATCTCTGACTGGATCAGGCCTGCAGGTAATGGATATGATCGCCCCACGGGTAATACCCGATGCCGGCCATCGATCCGCTGACCAACCAACAGCAGCGCAGCCCACAAGAGGCGCGCCACGTTGCCGAGAGACAGCGCGGTCAGCAACAACGGCGTTGGCCGACCTTCATTCATAAGAAGCAGGAAGCTCATGACCTCCAATAACGCCTTTTACGCACAATCAGGTGGTGTGACGGCTGTTATCAATGCCAGTGCCTGCGGCGTCATCGAAACATGCCGCAAGCACAGCGATCGCATTGGGACACTCTATGCCGGGCACAATGGCATTATCGGTGCATTGACCGAAGACCTGATTGATACCAGCCTGGAAAGTGACGAGGCCATCGCAGCACTGAGACATACCCCCGGCGGCGCCTTTGGCTCCTGTCGTTACAAGCTCAAGGACATCGAGACCCACCGTAGTCAGTACGAGCGGCTCATCGAAGTCTTCAAGGCCCATGACATTCGTTATTTCTTCTACAACGGCGGCGGCGACAGTGCCGATACCTGCCTGAAGATCTCCCGGCTTTCCGAGCGCATGGGTTATCCTCTGCAGGCCATCCACGTGGCCAAGACCGTCGATAATGACCTGCCCATTACCGACAACTCGCCCGGCTTTGGCTCGGTGGCCAAGTACATTGCCACCTCAACCCGTGAAGCGGCGCTGGACATCGCCTCGATGTGCTCAACGTCCACCAAGGTGTTTATCCTTGAATCCATGGGGCGTCATGCCGGCTGGATTGCGGCCGCCGGCGCACTGGCCAGTGAAACCAATGATGGCCCGCCGCACATGATCCTGCTGCCCGAGGTGCCCTTTGACCGCCAGCGCGTCATGAACCACATCGATGCTGCGGTCAAAAAGCACGGCTACTGCGTGGTCGTGGTCTCCGAAGGCGCACGCTACGAAGACGGCACCTTCCTGGCCGATGCCGGCAACACCGATGCCTTTGGCCACCGCCAGCTCGGCGGTGTTGCCCCCACGCTTGCCGGCATGGTCAAGCAGGATCTGGGCTACAAGTATCACTGGGCTGTTGCCGATTACCTGCAGCGTGCAGCGCGTCACCTGGCCTCGGCCGTTGACGTCGAACAGGCCTACGCCGTGGGTCAGCGCGCCGTTGAGTGCGCCCTGGAAGGCAAGAACGCCGTCATGCCGGCCATCCAGCGTGACAGCGAGGACCCGTACCGCTGGTCGATCATTGATGCACCGCTTGAAAAGGTGGCCAATCAGGAAAAATTCATGCCGGCCGAGTACATCCGAGAGGATGGCTTTGGCATCAACGATGCCGGTCGCCGCTACCTGCGCCCGCTGATTCAGGGAGAAGATTTCCCGCCCTTTGAAAATGGCCTGCCCAAAGTGGCCAATCTGCGGCTGGAACGCATTGCCAAAAAGCTGCCCGAATACCATCTCTAAGCGCTGCAGCACGCCTTTGACGATATAGCCATTCCGGCTTTCGTCAATACAAAAACCCCGGTCATGTGACCGGGGTTTTTTAATGCGCCTGGCCATGCGTGACGACCTACTTGATCAACATGACAGCGACCAGCGACAGCAGCAGCGTTGCCGCAATGCCCTGCCATAGGCGAAGCGCCTTGTGCCGGGAAGGTGCGTCCAGCGTTTTTTCAGGTAACGGCGAGGATTCATCCTCCTCATCGGCATCGGCAAACGTCATGGCATGACGCAGCGCATGAATCAGCTCCGACAACCGCCGAAAACGCAGCGCCCGACACGGTGACAGCGCACGCTGCAGCGCATTGTCCAGAATAGCCGGCACCTGTGGGTTGATATCACGGGCGCGACGATAGGTGAGCAATGACAGCCCCTGTTCATCTTCAAGCATGTCCGGCGCCATGTCGTAGGGCATGGCCCCGGTCAGCAGCCAGTAAATGGTGGAGGCCAGCGAATACTGGTCGCTGCGACGACTCACACCCAGACCCAGGGCGTACTCCGGTGCACTGTGCATGCCAAGCCCGGCATCACGGGCCAGTGCCAGCGCCGCATTATTGTCATCATCGAGCCGGCGCGCGCAGGCGCCAAAATCAATCAGCACCACCTGCTCATGCTGGTCGATCATGATGTTCTCAGGCCGAATGGCCTGATGAAGAATGTCGCGTCGATGCAGGGCATGTACGGCGCGGGCCAGCTGGCGCGCAATATCCAGACGCTGTTCGATGCAGGCCTCGGGATGCTGTTCCAGCCAGTGATCCAGCGGCTGTCCTTCAATCGGGCGCATCAGGTAATAGAGATGCCGACGGGGACGCGGAGGCGCCACGATGCGCACGACGAAGGAGGAGCGCACCCGTTCGCCGATCCACTGCTGCAGCAGAAAATGCTCCAGATAGGGATTGCGCGAGGAAAGCGCGGGGCTGGGGGTCTTCATCACCATTCGACGCAGCGACGCTTCATCCCTGACGCCATAGACATGCGCCCGGGCCGTTCTGGAAATGATCGACTCGATCAGCAATCCATCAATCCGGTCCCCGATCTCGAGCTCGGCCGGAATCGGCAGCTGTCCGGGCAACTGAACGGGAGGCCCCATGTCCTGCGCGGGTAGACTATCGACCCGTACCAGCTGGAAGCAGAAGGCTTCAGCACCATAGCCGCGTGCACCGGCACGCTCACGCGCAATACCGGCGAGGCGTTCGCAGGCACCATCAAGGTCGCTTGCCTGCTGTCGTATGGCGTGCATATAGTCCGTGGGCGTCAGCGTCCCCCGCACGGCCTGAGAGGTAAACAGGAACACATCGCCGGTCTTGAGCGACAGATTCATGTGATCAATATCGACATTGTTATCCATGCCCAGCGCCCGGGAAGGATAGCGATAGCCCCCCAGATCCGTGACATGATCACGTGATATCTGTTCGAACTCGGCACCGCGCAGGCGAAAGACCAGCGTATCGCCCATATGAAACAGAAAACTTTCCCGGCCACGAAAGATAATGGCGGACAGCGAACTGATATAGCTGCCGCCCTGTACGTAGCGACTCTGGCTGTAGCACCAGCCATTGAGTGCACGCAGCACTCTGGTAGCCGAGGTCTTGATGTCCCAGTGATCGGGTGTGGAATAGTAATCGGCCAGAAACCCGCGCACCGAGATATCACCGGCCTGACGTGCAATCGCATTACGCCAGGTGGAATCGGCAATGATTGCACAGGCACCCTTGATCTCGAGCTGGCGTGGATTGTCGGGAATCTGAACTGCCATCGACGAGCGATGACGTCGTTGATCGGGCGCCACGAACGCGTGTCCGAAACTTAATGACAGGCCACTTTGCACGTCACTGGCATCCTTTTTACGAGACAACGGATTTATCGTATTGTGCGGATCGGGGGCTGCCGATCGACCGGATTGGTAATCGTCGTGCCTGGTTCGTATAATTTTCCACGATTTTCACTCTCGAATTTTCAACCCGCAAACGCAAGGACTCGATCGATGAGTTTCGACAAGATCCCCGCCGGCAAGGATGTTCCCCACGATCTGTTCGTGGCGATTGAAATTCCTGCCAACCATACGCCAATCAAGTATGAAATTGACAAGGATCTCGACGCCCTGCTGGTCGATCGTTTCATGCCGACCCCGATGTTCTACCCGGCCAACTACGGATTCATTCCCAATACGCTGGCCGACGACGGTGACCCGCTGGATGCGCTGGTCGTCACACCCTACCCGGTGCAGCCTGGCTGTGTGATTCGTGCCCGTCCGGTCGGCATCCTGCACATGACCGATGAAGCCGGTGAAGACGCCAAGCTGATCTGCGTCCCGCATCAGAAGCTTTCTGCCGCCTATGACGATGTTGAGGAAGTCACCGACCTCCCCGAACTTCTGCGCCAGCAGATTGCGCACTTCTTTGAGAACTACAAGGATCTCGAAAAGGGCAAGTGGGTCAAGATTGACACCTGGGGTGACAAGGCCGCTGCCATCAAGGCCATCGAAAAATCCATCGATGCCTTCCAGAAGGATAGCCACTGATCATTCAGTCATGATCCAGTGGTGCCAGAAAGACTGATTGGCGAACCCTTTCGCTGAAAAAAGGTCTTCATACCAGCATGTCGCGGCGTCTTTATTGCGCCGCGACATGTTTTATTCAGACTCTATCCTCTTTCACCCTCGGCATTACCCATGCCAGCGCTGCGGAGTCCATGATGTCGCGCGCCCTGTTTTTTTTAATTATTGCACTGCTGGGTGTTCTGCTGTCAGCGACAGCGCCGGCCAGCAATTTCTTTTCTTCATCCGATGATACTGTTGGCGTTGAAGGCGCCAGTCGTATTGAACGCGACAGCACGGCCGACATGCCGTGGCAGACGCAGACCGAAGACACCGCCAGCGACAGCGATTTCCTGCCGGTCGATCAAGCATTTACCTACAGGACATGGCGTGAAGGCAATACGATCAAGGTGGGGTTTACCAGTGCCGAGGCCTACTACCTCTATCGCCACCGCTTTGATATCCGCAGCGACAGCGCTGACATCACGCTGGAGGCTCCCGACATCCCGCGCGGCGAAGCCATTCATGATGAGTTTCTGGGTGATGTGGAAGTATTTCACCACCCGCTGATCATCACGGCGACGCTGAAAACGCCGCTGCCCGACAGTGCCCCCGTGCCGCTTCGCATCGATTTTCAGGGATGCGCCGAAGCAGGTCTTTGCTACTCCCCCGAAACAAGGCATCTTCAGGCATTACCCGGCACAACGCCCGAGCGTTTTATCGGTGCGCAAATGCCAGGTGATCCTGCACCTGTCGCAAAAGCGCAGGACATGGATCAACCGCGTGATACTGAAACTTCTACTCTGCCCGGCCAGTCCAGTCTGCCGGTCATGATGGGGATTTTCCTTCTGGCAGGACTGGGGCTTGCCTTCACGCCCTGTGTGCTGCCCATGCTGCCGATCGTGACTACGCTGGTGGTCGGCCAGAATGCAGGCAAGGGTCGCGCGTTGATGCTGTCATCGGCCTACGTGGCAGGCATGTCACTGACCTACGCTGCTCTTGGCACCCTGATGGGCCTGTTTGGGGCCAGCCTCAACCTTCAGGCACGCCTGCAGTCACCATGGGTATTGATTCCCTTTGCCTGCCTGTTTGTTGTGTTTGCCCTGTGGCTGCTGGATGTCTGGCAGCTGCCCACAGGAACACGCACTCAACAGCGCATCAACGCCTGGCAGGATCGGCTGCGACAGGTCGGAGTACCGGGAGCGACATTGGCTGGCGCACTCTCTACCCTGATTGTGTCTCCCTGCATTTCAGCACCGCTGGCGGGCGTGCTGGTCTATCTCTCGGCAGGCGCCGATCCGCTGGCGGGCATGCTTGCACTACTGGCACTAGGGTTGGGCATGGGCATTCCACTAATCCTGGTCGCCACACTCGGTGCCGGATGGTTACCGCGCAGCGGGCCCTGGATGGAAGGTATCCGCAGCCTTTTCGCCGTGGCACTGGCCTGCGTGGCCCTGTGGCTGCTTGACCGTCTTCTGGCCCCGACGCTGTCTCTGGCGCTGTGGGGTGGGCTTGCAGTATTGACCGGCGTGGGTATGGGCGCGCTGTCATGGTCCGGCCAGGAACTCTGGTCGCGACTACGTCAGGCGATTGCCCTGATCGTACTGCTCTGGGGTGCTCTGTGTCTGGTCGGCGCCGCCATGGGTCATGATGATCCCTGGACGCCACTGGCAGGTGACACTACCACCTCAAGGGCCAGTGACACGGCAGCATTTGAGATGACAACGGTCACGACCAGGCCGGCACTGGATGCCATCCTGGCCAATGCTGACAGGCCCGTCATGATTGATGTCTACGCTGACTGGTGCATCAGCTGTCGCCGCTTCGAGCGTGATGTTCTGGGTGATCCCGGCATTCGTGCACAGCTACAGGGATTCTCACTGGTGCGCCTTGATGTCACCGATAACGACGCAGAAGCGCGTGCGCTGCTCAAGCGCTATAACCTTTTTGGACCGCCGGCCCTGCTCTTTTTCAGCGACGGGCAGGAAATGCGCGCGCAGCGTACGCAGGGCGAAATCGAACGCTTTCAAATGCGCGATCTGCTCAAGCAGGTTCTGAAAAACGCCTGACCGGGATTGTCCTTTATCAGGCAGTGACTTTCTGGACACCGTTCGCTTTTTTCGGCAAACTCCCCCGACACATTTGCGGCGGCGTGATCGTCTGAGATCATGTCGCTATCTTGCCGGTTGACCTGCAGGTTAACCATCAGGGGTTTGAAGGTGCATTTACTGCCTGATAACCAAGTTTACTTTCCCGTGCCTTGCACTGACCAAGGCTCGATCGATCAACAGGTATTGTCATGGACATTCGCAAGGTCAAGAAGCTCATCGAGCTGCTGGAAGAATCCAACATCAGCGAAATCGAGATTCAGGAAGGCGAGGAGTCCGTCCGCATTAGTCGCAATCTGCCCGGCCAGCAGGGCCAGATGATGATGCCGCAGGCGCCGATGGGTTATTACCCCCAGGCTCAGGCGCAGCCCCAGCAGGGTGTTTCCGGCGTTGCATCAGCAGCAGCAAGTGATGAAGCCGCACCCGCCATGCCCAGCGGGCACCAGGTACTCTCACCCATGGTAGGCACGTTCTACCGTGCGCCGGCACCGGGTGCCAAGTCATTCGTCGAGATCGGCCAGACCGTCAGAAAGGGTGACACCATCTGCATCGTTGAAGCCATGAAGATGATGAACCAGATCGAAGCAGACAAGGACGGCGTGATCGATGCCATCCTTGTTGAAGATGGCGAGCCGGTTGAATTTGACCAGCCCATGATCATCATTGTCTGACAGGATTTTCAGCATGCTGGAAAAGGTACTGATCGCCAATCGCGGCGAAATCGCACTACGCATACTGCGCGCCTGCAAGGAGCTCGGTATCAGAACGGTGGCCGTTCATTCAAAGGCCGACCGTGATCTGATCCATGTACGTCTTGCCGATGAAGCGGTATGTATTGGTCCGGCGCCCTCGCCGGCCTCCTATCTGAACATTCCGGCCCTGATTTCCGCTGCCGAAGTGACAGATGCCACCGCCATCCATCCCGGCTATGGCTTTCTCTCGGAAAACGCCAATTTCGCCGAACAGGTCGAACGCTCGGGCTTTGTCTTTGTCGGACCGACGGCGGATGTCATTCGCCTGATGGGTGACAAGGTCTCGGCCATCGAGTCCATGAAAAAGGCGGGTGTCCCCACGGTGCCAGGCTCCGACGGTCCGCTGCCCGACGACGAGGCCGAAGTACTGGAAATCGGTCGACGCATCGGTTTTCCGGTCATGATCAAGGCCGCTGCCGGCGGCGGTGGTCGCGGCATGCGCGTAGTGCGTGAAGAGTCTCAGCTGGTATCGGCCGTAGCAGTCACCAAATCGGAAGCCAACGCCGCCTTCGGCAGCGATGTCGTCTACATGGAGAAGTATCTGGAACGTCCTCGCCACGTTGAGGTTCAGGTACTGGCCGACGGTCAGGGCAACGCCATTCACCTTTATGATCGTGACTGCTCACTGCAGCGCCGTCACCAGAAGGTTCTCGAGGAAGCGCCGGCGCCACATATCGATGAACAGGCACGTGCACACGTACTCAAGGCCTGTGTCGATGCCTGTCTTGAAATCGGTTACCGCGGTGCGGGCACCTTCGAGTTCCTGTACGAAAACGGCGAGTTCTTCTTCATCGAGATGAATACCCGTGTCCAGGTGGAGCACCCGGTCACCGAGATGGTCACCGGTGTTGACATCGTCAAGGAGCAGCTCAAGATTGCCTCCGGCATTCCCCTGTCGATTCGACAGGAAGATGTGGTGCTTAACGGGCACGCCTTTGAGTGTCGTATCAATGCCGAGGATTCACGCACCTTCATGCCCTCTCCCGGCAAGATCAGTTTCTATCACGCTCCCGGCGGTCTGGGTGTGCGCATGGATTCGCATCTTTATACCGGCTATACGGTGCCGCCCAATTACGACTCGCTGATCGGCAAGCTGATCACCTGGGGCGAAAACCGTGAAAGCGCGCTGACCCGCATGCAGAACGCGCTCGATGAGCTGCTGGTAGAAGGCATCAAGACCAATATCGATCTGCAAAAGGATTTGGTCCGCGATGGCGAATTCCAGCGTGGCGGGGTCAATATTCACTATCTGGAAAACAAGCTGGGTCTGCACTGACACCCGCCGGATAGCGTATTGATACTCAGGACCCGTCAGGGGGCGATCGCATCGCCCCCTGACGCTTTTAGGGCAGTCCGACTGCCTTTCACCCGGTTTGCAGGAGGCCTTATGGCCTGGCTTCAACTCAGGGCGCATATTGCGCCGGAACACGCCGAGCTGCTCGAAGAACTCTTGACCAACGAAGGTGCTCAGGCCATTACGCTTGAAGACGCCGTCGATGACCCGGTATTTGAGCCTGAACGTGGCACTACGCCGCTGTGGAATCAGACCGTATTGACCGGTCTTTACGACGACCTTGAAGGCGTCAGCGACATGATCGCGCGGGTGCGCGAGCACTGGGCAAGCGTTTCCAGCGATGATCCCTGTCCCGAGATCGAATATGAAATTCTCGAGGATCGCGACTGGAGCCGCGAATGGATGGACGGCTTTGAACCCATGAAAATGGGTCAGCGTCTATGGATCGTGCCCAGCTGGTTCGATCCGCCGGAGATCGATGCGGTCAATCTGATGCTCGACCCGGGGCTGGCCTTTGGCACCGGCACTCACCCGACCACCGCCCTGTGTCTGCAGTGGCTCGACGAGCTGGCCGTGGCCGGCGAGCTTGACCAAAAGCGTCTGATCGATATTGGCTGTGGTTCGGGCATTCTGGCCATTGCCGCCCTCAAGCTCGGGGCCGCCCACGCTGTCGGCACCGATATTGACCCGCAGGCCCTGCTGGCCAGCCGGGACAATGCCGGACGCAACAATATTGCCGAGCAGGACCTTGATCTTTATCTGCCGGAGCAGGCACCGAAGGATCGATTTGAAGTGGTCGTGGCCAATATTCTGGCCGGGCCGCTGGTGGAACTTGCGCCGATGATTGCAGGCCATGTCGCACCGGGCGGGCGCCTGGCACTCTCGGGCATTCTGTCGCATCAGGCAGAAGACATTCTCGAGGCCTATCGTAGTCAAGGGCTTTACATGAACGAGCCCCGCGAGCGCGAGGGCTGGGTTTGCGTGGAAGGCTATCATCCCGGCAACGCCACCTGAGAACCGTTCTTTCGGCGTAGCAACGCGACCTGGCCCTTCAAGATCGGCGTTCAGGTCGCTATCATATCCTCCCCTTTTCCGGATAAAGCTTTCAATGGTTAGCGGACTGCCCTGTATCGGCCCCCACCGGCTGGCCGGGCGTGTGATTCTTGCGCCCATGGCGGGAATTACCGATCGCCCCTTTCGCCAGCTTTGCAGAACGCTGGGCGCAGGCCTGGTGGTCTCTGAAATGGTGACCGCCGACAAGCGGCTATGGCATACGCCCAAATCGCGACTGCGACTGGATCATACTGGCGAACCCGGCCCGCGCTCGGTGCAGATCGCCGGTGGCGATGCCGCCATGCTGGCAGACGCTGCCCGCATCAACGCCGACAACGGTGCCGAGATCATCGATATCAACATGGGCTGCCCGGCCAAGAAGGTCTGCAACAAGGCTGCGGGCTCCGCTCTGATGCGTGATGAAGCGCTGGTCGCCGATATCCTTGAGCGGGTTGTCAGTGCCGTGGATATCCCCGTGACACTCAAGATACGCACGGGTTGGTGTGATAAAACCCGCAACGCGCTCAACATTGCACGCATGGCGGAGTCGGCCGGCATTGCAGCACTGAGCGTTCACGGGCGCACCCGTGAGCAGCGCTACCAGGGGTATGCCGAGTACGACACCATCGCCCTGATCAAATCAAGGCTTTCCATACCGGTCTTTGCCAACGGCGATATTGATGGGCCCGAAAAGGCGCGTCAGGTGCTGGCCTATACCGGCGCCGATGCAGTCATGGTTGGCCGTGCTGCCCAGGGGAATCCATGGATCTTTCGCGAGATCGAGCACTACCTTGAAAATGGCAGTCTGCTCGCAGCGCCGACCGCCCTTGAGCGTGCCGAGGTCATGACCCGCCATCTGGAAGCCCTTTATGCGCTGTACGGCGAACATATGGGCGTGCGCATCGCCCGCAAGCATATTGGCTGGTATCTCGCCGGTGCCGAGCATGGCGAACACTGGCGCCGCGAGTTCAATACGCTTGAAGGCTGCGATGAACAGCAGCGCTACCTGAAAGCGCTTTTCGCCGAAAATTCTCCGTTCGCCCCTATAGATGGAACGCGTGCCGCATGAGTAGTCATCCATTGCCTGATCACCAGGGTGAAAGCCCCATTCAGCTTCACCAGCATCCGTCTCAGTCGCGCACGCTGCGCGAAGCGGTCGATCAGGCCATGTCGCTTTATTTTTCCCATCTTGATGGCGAAAACGTGACCGACCTTTACAACATGGTCATGGCCGAGGTGGAAGCGCCGCTTCTGCGCTCGGTCATGAACCATACCCGCGGTAACCAGACCCAGGCATCACAGATGCTGGGTCTTAATCGCGGGACACTGCGCAAAAAGCTCAAACAGTACGACCTGATCTGAGCCTGATACGTTGATCGCGCGCGACAAGCTTACTGCCTGCCACGGAAATCCCATGACTCATCAAGAAGAGACTGCAATGCCTCACGCCTGCCTGCCGATTCGCCGCGCCCTGATCAGTGTCTCCGACAAGGAAGGCATTGTGGACTTCGCCCGCCGCCTCGCCTCGCTTGGCGTTGAGATTCTGTCTACCGGCGGTACATGGCGTCTGTTGAACGAGCAGGGGATTGCCGTCACCGAAGTCTCCGAGCATACGGGATTCCCCGAAATCATGGATGGCCGGGTCAAGACCCTGCATCCACGCATTCACGGGGGCATTCTGGGCCGCCGCGGCCAGGACGATGACGTCATGGCCGAGCACGACATCGCGCCGATCGACATGGTGGTGGTTAACCTCTACCCCTTCGAGGAGACCATTGCCAATCCGGACTGCACACTTGAGCGCGCCATCGAGAACATCGATATCGGCGGGCCCACCATGGTGCGCGCCTGCGCCAAGAATCATGCCTACACCACCATCGTGGTAGACCCGGCCGATTACACCCGCGTGCTTGAAGCGCTGGAAGGCGCAGACCAGGGCACTAATGACACCCTGCGCTTTGATCTGGCCGTCAAGGCCTTTGAGCATACGGCAGGTTATGACGCCGCCATTGCCAGCTATCTGGGTGGCATCGTCGAAAGCAATGACAGCGATACTGCTGCCCTGCCCCGCACCTGGTCGACCCAGTTCCACAAGCGCCAGCAGATGCGCTACGGTGAGAACCCGCATCAGCAGGCAGCCTTTTATACCGAGCGCGAGCCGGCACCGGGCAGTGTCGCCAGCGCCGTACAGCTGCAGGGCAAGGAACTGTCCTATAACAACGTGGCAGATACCGACGCCGCACTTGAATGCGTCAAGACGTTTGACGCCCCGGCCTGCGTCATCGTCAAGCATGCCAACCCCTGTGGTGTGGGCATCAGTCGTGACGGCCAGCTCAAGAGCGCCTATGAGCTTGCCTTCGCCACCGACAGCGAATCCGCCTTTGGCGGCATCATCGCCTTCAACCGTGAACTCGATGGCGAGACAGCGGCCGCCATCGTCGAGCGCCAGTTTGTTGAAGTCATTATCGCACCCACCATCAGCGATGCAGCTCGCCAGGCAGTGGCCGACAAGAAAAATGTGCGGCTACTGGAATGCGGCGCCTGGCCTGAAAGTACCCCTGAAAGCTTTGACTACAAGCGGGTCACCGGTGGTCTTCTTGTGCAGTCACGTGATGATGGCATGATCACGGCCGAGGAACTTCGCACGGTCACACAGCGTGCGCCTTCCAGCGAAGAGCTTGACGACCTGTTGTTTGCCTGGAAAGTGGCCAAATACGTGAAATCCAACGCCATTGTCTACGCTCGCAACGGCCAGACGGTCGGCGTGGGTGCCGGTCAGATGAGCCGTGTCAACTCCGCGCGCATTGCGGCCATCAAGGCAGATCATGCAGGCCTTGAAGTAAAAGGCAGCGTCATGGCGTCTGATGCCTTCTTCCCCTTCCGTGATGGCATCGACAACGCCGCGGCGGCGGGTATTACGGCGGTGATCCAGCCCGGTGGCTCGATGCGTGACGAGGAAGTCATTCAGGCCGCCGATGACGCCGGCATGGCCATGGTCTTTACCGGCATGCGCCATTTCAGGCACTAAATCTGCGCCCTGACCATCAAAAAAGGCCGCCATCGCGAGATGGTGGCCTTTTTATTGCTGCTTGATCAAGGCCGGATCAGCTCATCACATTGTCTCGTTCAAAAGCCATGGCATGCCGATCATGTACCCGCAATTGATGTGTATTGACCCGGGCAAAAATAATTCCCTCCTGAAATGTTTCTTAATCCAAACGGCATAGTGTCCAGACATTGCTGCAGGCAATAATGCGTTGCCCGGGCAGCGTCGGCAGCAGTGACCTGCAATGGCAAAAAATTAAAAAAATTGTCCGGAGTAAAACCGCATGTGGAAGGCACTGTCTCTCAAGGGATTGACCATCAAGAAAATCACCGTCGCTGTCGCGATCACCATCGTGACTACTGCCGGTACCTATGGCTACGCCAGTGAGCAGAGCTGGTGGTTCACACCGGCACACGCCACGCCTGGCATGTGCTCCTGAGCACCCTGAACAATCGACGTGATGAGTTCTGATCATCAACGTGCGCAAAACCCCGCCATGGCGGGGTTTTTTGATGGCCCATGCGAGGATCAGGCGCAAGTACTGATTACTGGATCGTCATGCACAAATATTTCGTTTCCATATATTCTTCCAGCCCGTAGCGCGAGCCTTCACGTCCCAGCCCGGACTCCTTCATGCCACCAAACGGCGCTGCTGCGTTGGAAACAAGACCTTCATTGACCCCCACAATACCGTATTCAAGTGCCTCGCCCACACGCCAGATACGCCCGGCGTCGCGCGTGTAGAAATAAGCAGCCAGACCAAACTCGGTATCGTTGGCCATGCTGATCGCCTGCGCTTCATCGTCAAAGGGGAAAACGGCCGCCAATGGTCCAAACGTCTCCTCGCAGGCCACCTTCATCGATGCATCCGCACCATTGATCAGGGTAGGCTGATAAAAACGGCCTCCCAGCGTGTGCTGATGACCGCCGATCATGAGCTCGGCGCCCTTGTCGATGGCATCCTGAACGTGCTCATGCACCTTGTTGACCGCCTCTTCATTGATCATGGGGCCAATATTGATACCGTCCTGCATGCCATCGCCCACGACCAGATCAGCATTCATGGCCGCTGCCATCTTTTCGCAAAAGGCATTGATCACGCCTGACTGCACCAGAAAGCGATTGGTACAGATGCAGGTCTGCCCTGCGTTGCGAAACTTGGACGCCATGGCGCCGGCAACCGCTGCATCAAGGTCGGCGTCGTCAAACACGATAAAGGGCGCGTTGCCGCCAAGCTCCAGTGAAATCTTCTGAATGTGGGTCGAGGCCTGGGACATCAGCTTGCGCCCGACTTCGGTTGAACCGGTGAAAGTGATCTTGCGCACCAGGCTTGATTCGGTCATGGCCTTGCCAATCTCACTGGCGCTGCCCGGCAGCACATTGAATACACCACGTGGCACTCCGGCACGCTCGGCCAGTACTGCCAGCGCCGTGGCTGACAGTGGCGTCTGGCCGGCCGGCTTGATGACAATCGGACAGCCCGAGGCCAGCGCGGCCGCTGCCTTGCGGGTAATCATTGATGAGGGAAAGTTCCATGGGGTAATGGCACCCACCACACCCACCGGCTGTTTGAGCACCATAATGCGCTGATTGTCCTTCGCTCCGGGAATGGTATCCCCATAGACACGTCGCGCCTCTTCGGCGAACCAGCGCATGAAGCTGGCCGCGTAGACAATTTCACCTTCGGCCTCGGCGACAGGCTTGCCCTGCTCAAGGGTCATGATTCTGCCGAGATCGCGCTTGTGCTCGATCATCAGCTCATACCAGCGATACAGGATGTCAGCACGCTCAAGTGCAGTACGGCTGCGCCAGTCAGGGAAGGCCGCATGAGCCGCCTCGATGGCACGCTGGGCCTCGACGGCTCCCAGACGCGGGACGCGGGCAATGATCTCACCCGTGGCAGGGTTATCGACCTCGATCTGCTCACCGCTGTCGGCCGCTACCCAGTTACCGTCGATATAGGCAAAGGGTCTGTAAAGGCTTTTGTCGTTCAACGTATCCATGTCGTTCTCCTGTCGGCTTGGCGCCCCTGAGGCACTCGGGATATGTACCAAGCATAGGACATGCCTCTGGACTGAAGACAGGGAACAAAAGAACCGCCACCGCCTCTGGTCAGGGCTGACCAGCAAGGCAGCAGCGTATGGCCATCAGTTGTAGACGAGCGTCAGAAACTCCTGACGTGTGGGCAGGTTCTCACGGAAATCGCCCAGCATGACCGAGGTTTTCATGCTGGAATTCTGTTTTTGTACGCCGCGCATCATCATGCACATGTGGCGCGCCTCGACAATGACGCCCACGCCACGAGCATCGGTGGCATCGAGTACGGCATTGGCAATCTGGCGCGTCAGCTCTTCCTGAATCTGCAGGCGACGGGCATACATGTCCACGATCCGGGCAAACTTGGAAAGCCCCAGCACCTTGCCGCGGGGGAGATAACCGATATGACACTTGCCGATAAAGGGCAGCATATGATGTTCGCACATCGAATAGAGTTCGATGTCCTTCACGATCACCATCTCATCGGTATCCGATGAAAACACGGCGTCGTTGACGATATCGCCAAGGCTTTGCTGATAGCCATTTGTCAGAAACTGCATGGCCTTGGCCGCCCGTGCCGGCGTGTCCTGAAGTCCTTCACGCTCGGGGTTTTCACCCAGAGCAGAAAGGATCTCGCGATAATGGTTTTCCATCTCCTGACTCATGTTTCTTTCCTGCGTTTCGGGTATATCCAGTGCCCGGTCGGACACCGTGTCGTGTTTCATTTCCGGTCAATCCGGAAATTGTGCCGGCACTGCATCAGGCCAGCCAGCGGGGTGACGACAGCGCAACACGTTGCTGTTCAAGGGTTCTGATGTGCTGATCCCAGTAATTTTCACTGGCAAGCCAGGGGAAGGCCCGCGGAAAGGCCGGATCACTCCAGCGTTCCACCAGCCAGGCACTATAACGTACCAGACGAAGCGTTCGTAGCTGTTCGATCCATCCCAGCTGGCGCCGGTCCAGCGGGCAGTGCTCTTCGTAACCCTCGACCAGTTCCGCCAGCTGTGCCTGCCAGGTGGGCTCATCCTCTCCGGTCAGGAGCATCCAGAGGTCCTGAACGGCCGGGGCCATGACGCAGTCATCAAAATCCACCAGCGAGAAATGACTTTCCCGCCCCAGAATATTGCCCAGATGGCAGTCGCCATGCACACGCTGAAAGGCATCATCGGGCCAGGCCTTTTCGGGCAGCATGTCCAGCAGGGCCTGACTGATCTGCTCATGGGCGCGACGCTGACGTGCGTTGAGCCAGTGACTGGTACGAATGCTTTCAAGACTCTCGTGCGCGATGGCGTGTGGTCGCAGTATGGCGCGATGTGTAAAGGGTTTGCGCCGGGCGATGGCATGCATTTGTCCAATCGTGCCGCCCAGCGCAAAAAGGTGCTCGGGACTGTCCAGCTCCGGCGCCTGACCCGGGACGAAATAAAAGATCGCCAGGCGAAAACCGTCATGCTGTAGCAGCGTATCGCCCTGGTCGTTTCGCCAGAGCCGGTTGACCGGGCAGCCCGCCCTATCAAGCTCATCGACGAAGGCATGCTCCTCCAGGATGGCGGCATCTTCGAGTCGGTCCGGGCGGTAAAACTTGACGATAAAGCGCTGGTTTTCGTCATCGCGCCAGAGAAAGACCCGATTTTCATAGCTGTTCAGCGCAAAGGGCTCGCCTTCGGTGTAAAAGCCCTGCGCTTCTATGGCCGCCACAATGCGCGCCGGGTCCAGCTGTTCAAAGGGATGAGCCACCATAACAACCTCCGCGTCTGAAGGCGCCATGCTATCAGATTGCGCGTGCCGCCGGGGTACGGGCAAGCGCACAGACAGTGACATGACGGGCGCCCTGCTCGCGGCAGGCACGAGAGAGCGCCTCAAGCGTGGCACCAGTGGTCATGACATCATCCAGCAGCAACACAGCATCCGGCAGCGGTGAGCGCACATGATAGATGCGCCGGACGTTACGTTGTCGGGCAGCGCGCGATAGCCCTCGTTGCGTTGGCGTCAGGCGAAGTCGCGTGGCGCGATACAGCGGCAGATCAAGCGCGCGAGCCATGCGCCTGCCCAGCCACAGGGTCTGATCAAACCCACGCTCTCGTGCGCGCCTGACATGAAGATCCGCCGTGACAATGGCCTGCACAGGGAGAGGGCCATGACGTAGCTCAAGTGCCTGCAGCATGAGCTGCAAAAGAACCTGGCCAGCGCGGCGCTCGGCCCGGAACTTGAAGCGCTGAATCAGCTGCGCAATCTCGCCTTCATAGAGAAAGGGCACCCAGCTGTCATCGAAATTCGGTCGCTGCCTCAGACAATAACCACAGGGCATACTCCCCGACACCGAAGCCGGCCGTGGCTCACTGCACAGCGGGCAGGCACTGGTATGCCATGACAACGCCCTGAAGCAAGGCTCACACCAGGGTCTGTTGCCTGCAGTGCCCGCCAGACAAAAGCTGCAGTATCCCGGCATGCTCCAGGCAAGGGTGCGATCAAGCCTTTCAACAAGACGTCTGCCTTTTACCAGCAGTGGGTATCCTGAGCTGATTGTCATGCGAAGCCTTTTTGACAGTATCAAAAGGCTATCGGCAGATATGGCCTGCACTAAACACTGCCCTGCCACCCGCACCTGCCGGTCACATTCGATGAAACATGGATTAGTGAACACTGACTCCTCGATTGTCTGTCTCAGGAGACAGGACCATTGGACATCATCGACACAGGCTTCGCGGCGCTACATTGAAAAGGTCATCTACTGAGGGTCATGCCATGACTTACGCCTATAAACCGGCTTCACAGGATGCACTGGATGCGACTGCTGCAGCTGAAACCGATCAGAGCTTTATCGTCTACGACGAAGAAACCGGTGATCAGTCAGGCATCTTTGCCTCTGAAAACGAAGCAAGGATGCAGTGCGACCTGCTCAATCGCGAGGATTCAAGCAATCCCAGCGCCTCGGACGTGGAACAGGACAACGATATGTAATGATGACAGTAGAGCACCGGAGGGCGCCCGGCCCATGGCCGGGTGTTTCATTACAGGCGTTATCAAGTGATGCATGCCGCTGACAGACCCAAACGTGGCGTTGAGCGGATGCAGTGAAACGACTGCAAATGCAACAGTACGGGCATGGCGTGACAGAAGCTGTTGCCCTGATTTTTATGACAGCACACCCACTAGCATCAATTCACTGGAGGCATCCATGCCTTATCGTTATCAATATGCCAAAGCAGGAGAATTCACCTCCACGGGTGAGAACGATCACGTCGAAGGATTTGTCGTATTTCTGGAAGGGACAAAAATGGAAATATCGACCTATACGACGGAAGACGCCGCGAAAGCTGCCTGTGAGGAACTTAATCAACAGGAGCAGGATCAGTAAGCTGAAGGCTTTTAAAAGAAAGAGAGACTGGCGCGCATGTCCATGCCCGTTTTCTGACTGTATTACTCAGGAGCGGGCGATGCCTGATAGCGTGCCGATCACGGACAACAGGTCTTGATGACTATTGATGACTATATAAAGGGGGAATAACAACAGAGGCAATAACAAATGGTGCGGAAGGAGAGACTCGAACTCTCACGCCTTGCGGCACTGGAACCTAAATCCAGCGTGTCTACCAATTCCACCACTCCCGCGAGTGCGGCGTATTGTACGCATTGCATCGCCACAGTCAATTGGCACAGACATATCCGCCGTCATCCTGTGAATTCCGGGCAAAGAAAAGCCCCTCAAGGTGAGGGGCAAAGAAACCCAGAAGGATGTCTTGCACTATCTCTGACCGTGATGGTCAGGATTGGTTCCATGACTTTTGAATTAATCTTGAAAATCGTGACCGATATTTCATTTCAACTCTGATGACGACTCTCCTTTCAACAACCCCGGGTTATTACTCCAGCCTTAAATTGAGACATTTCTCGCCTATTTATCAATATAAGTAAGCCTGTACAGACCGCTACAGTGTGCTAGAGTCCGCAGCGCATCAAGGGCAAGGAATGCCTTTGGTGACCGTCATCATGTAATTGCTATCCAAACTGACAAGGGAAATGTCATGAACCCAACTACTGCTTCCCGCGGTGGCCCGCGTTGTCCTGAATGCAATGTCCCGCTTTCATGGCCTGGGCATACTTCAGGCCATCACGAACTACACTGTCCTAATGGACACTATATCTGCACCATGCAGGAGTTTCGTCAGGCGGCCTACGAACTTGCCATGGTCGAAGAGTTTCAACTCCATCGTGCCGGCCTGGCCCGCAAGGCAGGCTAACCCCCTGGTTGAATGAGCCGTGCCCGATCAGAGGAGCGTCAGCATGCGTCAACATCGCATTGGTCTTCTATCCTTGTCTGTCGGTCTGATGCTGGCAGCAGGCATGGCTCAGGGTGTTGCCGCATCCCAGGAGCGCGCCGGCAGTGAAGCACAACAACGCTTCGAGCGCGCTCAGCAACACTCCCGTATTCAGTCCAATGAATCCAGCATCAACCGTCAGAAATCCAGCCTGCGCAACCCGCAGACTACCTCGCATGGCGAGCGGTCACTGCAACAGCAACAGTTGCGGCAATCACAGCGTAATCTTCAACGGGAAAAGCGCAGTTATCAGCAGCGCAATGCCACCTCTGTACCACGCTCATCAAGCACAACAACCAATGATCGCGATCGTGACGTTCGCTGATACACTGTCATGAACATATCGATTTCTTGATGGAGTGGCCCGTGATGACCAGCGCCTGCTATCCGGAACATCACACGCCCTGTCAGGCATGGGCATCACGCTGGATGGAATCCTTTCTGGCGTGCCCCGACGAGGCGTGGAACACGTTCGAGTCCGCACACCGTACCGCCTTTATCATTTTGCGCGTGACACGCCCCGAGCTGGGTGAGGATATATTGATCGATTCACTGATTCAGGCACAGATGGTGTCGTAATGTCCCAGCCGGATGCTGATGTCGCCACTGACGAAGTGCCAGAAGAAAAGATGCCGATGGGGTATCGTTCGCTGCGCAACCCGCTGCCTTCCAACCGCCGCTATCGCAATGTGCTCTGGTATGAACGTTTCAACTGGCTGATGCTGACCCTGTTTGCCCTGTTCAGCCCCATTGTACTGGCACTGGTAATCAGCTATATGCAGAACATACCGATGCCCTTCCCGGTACCCGCAATCCCCGATATCCCCTTTTTGCACTGACAACGCAAGGCAAGCGCTTTCCAATCAGCGGCTGTCGGCCAGCGGTAGCGGTGAGGGATGCTTGCCGCTTTCCCAGCCAAGGCTTTTGGCCGTTTGCGTGGCAAACCAGCCCAGCGTGTCATGCAGGGTCACAACCTCCCCGACAATAATCAGGGTCGGTGGCGCTGCCTTCAGATCTTCAAGCTGGCCCGGCAAATTCTCAAGCGTACCGGTATGCAGGCGCTGTCTGGCGGTTGTGCCCTGCTCTACCAACGCGATCGGCGTTGAGGCAGACAACCCGTGACGTATCAGCTGCTCACAGAGGGTGTCCAGCGTCCCAAGGCCCATGTAAAAGACCAGCGTCTGCCCAGGCGCCGCCAGGGTCTGCCAGTCAAGATCACAGGTGCCATTACGCAGATGTCCGGTGACAAAACGCACGGACTGTGCATGATCGCGATGCGTCAGCGGAATACCGGTGTAGGCCGAAATCCCCGTGGCTGCCGTAATGCCCGGCACGACTTCAAAGGAGAGCCCTGCGGCCGCCAGCGCCTGTAGCTCTTCGCCACCGCGACCGAAAATGAAGGGATCCCCTCCTTTCAGTCGTACGACGCGATATCCCGCGCGCGCCCAGTCCACCAGTGACTGATTGATGCCTTCCTGAGGCACACTATGTGCCGAGCGTGCCTTGCCAACGTACAGGCGGCGCGCCTGCGGATTGGCAAGCGCCAGAATTTCCGGGCTGACCAACCGGTCATGAATGACCACTTCCGCCTCCTGGAGTCGCTCCAGCGCGCGCAGTGTCAAAAGCCCGGGATCGCCGGGGCCGGCGCCAACCAGGGAGACATGACCACGTCGCAGGGAGTTTGATGTCTCGGGGGCCAGCGCCCGGGTGCGAACCGGTAAACGCACGGTAGATAGCTCAGGACAGGCAGGCACATGGACCCCGATATGGCGCTCGCGCGCCATGGCTGCCCAGTGGGCATCCTCATCCTTGCTGCCGGTGGCCACCATCCAGAGCTGACCGGTCTGCGGCATGTCGTCGACACAGTGCCAGCCCTCTTGATCCGCCAGCGCCGCCAGCGCCGGCATCATTTCACCATGCAGGGTCAGGGCCAGCTCAAGGCCTTCGAACTGACGCGCCATTAACAGCGCCGCCTGACCGGCGCCGATCAGATGCGCCTCCAGATGACGAGGATCAAACTGGAGTGAAAGCAGTTCCATAAGCCCTCCAAGCGTTGTTGTTATCGCCTGATCATACAGCGCGCCGACCCTTGCGTGCCGACGCGCGCATCATCATGGCTGGTTAATACGCTCCACCCCCCCCATCCAGGGGCGAAGGGCCTCGGGAATGGTGATCGAGCCATCGGCCTGCTGATGATTTTCCATCAATGCCAGCAGACAGCGGCCGACCGCGAGCCCCGAGCCGTTGAGCGTATGCACCAGTGATGGCTTTTTCTGCCCCTGGGCACGAAAGCGTGCATGCATGCGTCGCGCCTGGAAATCTTCCGTGTTGGACACCGAGGAGATTTCGCGGAAGGTGTTCTGGCTGGGCAGCCACACTTCAAGGTCATAGGTCTTGGCAGCGCCAAAGCCCATGTCGCCGGTACACAGGGTGACCACCCGATACGGCAGCTCCAGCGCCTGCAGGATCGCCTCGGCGTGCCCGCGCATCTCTTCGAGCGCTTCATAGGAGTGCTCGGGATCAACGACCTGCACCATCTCGACCTTGTCGAACTGATGCTGGCGAATCATGCCACGAGTATCGCGGCCATAGGCGCCGGCTTCACTGCGATAACAGGGTGTATGTGCGGTCATACGAAGCGGCAGTTTCGCGCCGTCAATAATCTCATCACGCACGATGTTGGTCAGCGGTACCTCGGCGGTCGGGATCAGGTAATACTCCTGATCGCCTTCCAGCTTGAAGAGGTCATCGCCGAACTTGGGCAGCTGTCCGGTACCAAAGAGCGAGTCACGATTGACAATATAGGGTACGGCCACCTCTTCATAGCCGTGCTCAAGCGTCTGCTTGTCGAGCATGAACTGTGCCAGTGCCCGGTGCAGCCGCGCGATGGGCCCGCGCATGACGGCAAAGCGGGAGCCGGTGATTTTGGTCGCCAGCTCAAAGTCGAGATAGCCATACATGCCGCCCAGGTCGGTATGATCGCGCACGGTAAAGTCAAACTCGCGCGGTGTGCCCCAGCGGTGCAGCTCGACGTTGTCTTCCTCGTCCTGCCCATTGGGCACGCTCTCGTGCGGCAGATTGGGAATGGCAGTCGCGATGGCCTCGAATTCGGCCTGCACCTGAGCGAGTTCACGGCTGGCGCTGTCGAGTTCATCGCCCAGATTGCCAACACTTGCCAGCAACGGCTCGATGTCCTCGCCGCGTGACTTGGCCTGCCCGATCTCCTTTGAGCGGGTGTTACGCTCGTTCTGGAGTTCTTCGGTACGGGTCTGAAGCTCACGTCGGCGTGCCTCGAGCGTGCGGACCTGGTCAACATCAAGGGCATAGCCGCGGCGGGCAAGGCTTGCGGCAACGCTGTCAGGGTCGCTGCGCAGCAGTTTGGGATCGAGCATGACTATCCTGTCGGTTCGTGACAATAATGTCCGCCAATCGCGAACGCGATGCGGAATCAAAAAAAGGAACACATTGTAAAAAATAACGCTGCCCGACACTATTGGCCGACAGCCGACCACGACACTTTATCTGCCGCAGCTGCATGACCGCCAGTGCATTATGCGCATACCGATCCGCAATGGCGACAGCCGCCTGCCTACTGCGATGAGACAGAATACGCACGCCAACTGCCGCCCGAGCCGATGGCGCAGAACAATCGAACGCTCCTGACAGACGACAGCCGCAAGACTTGATCATGACCGAACAGCTTAAGACTTCAGCGCTCGAGCAGTGCTATCAGCAGTTTCTTGACACCCTTGAGGCCCGCGGTTTCAAGGGTGACATTGCCGCGGACGATGCCAACCGCGTCGTGCTGGCCACCGACAACTCGATCTATCAGCGCCTGCCCCGGGCCGTGATTTACCCCCGCGATGGGAATGACGTTACCCTGCTGGCCAGCCTCGCCGGTGAAGCGGCCTTTACAGAAGTGGTACTGGCGCCACGCGGTGGCGGCACGGGTACCAACGGGCAGTCCCTGACCGACGGTCTGGTGGTGGATGTGACCCGCTACATGCATCACATCATCGATATCGATGTGGAAAACCGCCGCGTGCGCGTTCAGGCCGGTGTGGTCAAGGACCAGCTCAATGCCGCTCTCAAGCCCCATGGGCTTTTCTTTGCGCCCGAGCTTTCGACCTCCAATCGCGCCACCATCGGCGGCATGATCAGTACCGACGCCTGCGGTCAGGGCTCGCGTGCCTATGGCAAGACACGCCATCACGTGCTCGAACTTGATGTAGCCCTGCTGGGCGGCGAGCGTTTTATCAGCCGGCCGCTTGATGACACTGCGCTTGAGGCGCAGTGCGAACGCCCTGATCGTATTGGTGAAGTACATCGCTGTGCCCGCGATATCATCGATACGCGTCAGGAACAGATCCAACGCGTCTTTCCACCGCTCAACCGCAGCCTGACCGGCTACGATCTGGCGCACCTGTGCACCGAGGAAGGTCTTTTTGATCTCAACAGCGTGCTGTGTGGCAGTGAGGGTTCGCTGGGCTTTCTGATCGAAGCCACGCTCAACGTGCTGCCGTTGCCCGAGTATTCGGCGCTGATCAACGTACGCTATCCGGGCTTCATGGACGCCCTGCGCGACGCGCGCGCCCTGATGGGCAGCGATGACAGCACGGACGCGCCCACGTCGATTGAAACCATTGACGACCGCGTGCTGATGCTTGCCATGGAAGACATCATCTGGGAGGGCGTGGCGGAATACTTCCCTGACGGTGAGAAAGGCGCTGCCCCGGTACGCGGCATCAACCTCGTCGAGTTCAACGACAGCAACGAGGCATCACTCAAAAAGCGCGTCGAGCACTTTATAGAGGCACTGGGTCACGACACCAGCGTTGAGCGCCTGGGCCATACAATCGCCTGGGGCCGTGAGCGCATTACGACGGTCTACGGGATGCGAAAGCGCGCTGTTGGCCTGTTGGGCAACGCCCGCGGCGAGAAACGACCGATCCCCTTTATCGAGGACACGGCCGTCCCGCCCGAGCAGCTTGCCGACTACATTGCCGAGTTTCGCGCCCTGCTCGATGGTTACGGTCTCGAGTACGGCATGTTCGGTCATGTGGATGCCGGCGTGCTGCACGTCCGTCCGGCCATCGACATGAAGGACCCCAAGCAGGCGGCCCTGATTCGCCCGCTCTCCGATGAGGTCGTCGCGCTGACCCAGCGCTACGGCGGGCTGTTATGGGGTGAGCATGGCAAGGGCATTCGCTCGGAGTACACGCCGGCATTTTTTGGTGATCTCTATCCGGCCCTTCAGCAGCTCAAGGGTGCCTTCGATCCGCACAACCAGCTCAATCCCGGCAAGATCGCCGCGCCGCCGTCAAGCAATGCCCCGCTTCTTGGCGTGGATGGCGTCACCACTCGCGGTGAGCTTGATCGCACGATTGATGAGCGGGTCTGGCAAAGTTATCAAAGTGCGGTGTATTGCAACGGCAATGGCGCCTGCTACAACTACGATCCCAATGACGCCATGTGTCCGTCGTGGAAGGCCACGCGCGAACGCATCCATTCTCCCAAGGGACGCGCCAGCCTGATGCGCGAATGGCTGCGCCGCGAACAAAACGCCGGTCACGATGTGCTGGCTGAAGCACACGAGCTGCGCCAGGCCGGCATGATCCAGCGACTCAAGACGCTGCCGGCACGGCTTCGTCGCACACTGGGCAATGAGGATCGCTTTTCCGATGAAGTCCACGAGGCCATGGCCGGCTGTCTGGCATGCAAGTCCTGCGCCGGACAGTGTCCGGTTCGGGTCAACGTTCCGGATTTTCGCAGTCGTTTTCTGGAGCTTTACCATGGCCGGCGCATCAGACCCCTGCGCGATCATCTCATCGCCCGCATGGAAATCCTGATGCCGCGGCTCAAGCGCGTGGCACCGCTGTATAATTTCCTGCTGCGTCAGAAGCCGATCCAATACGTCATGGCGCGCGGTATCGGCATGGTGGATGCCCCGAGCTTTTCGCACAGCGACTTTCACAAGCAGCTGGGTGCCTGGGGAATCGCCGAGGCAACGCCAGTGGCGCTCGGGCTTTTAAGTGAACAGCAAAAGGCGCGCAGCGTCGTGCTGATTCAGGACGCCTTCACCTCCTGGTTTGATGCCGATGTTGCCCGTGAATTTGTCGAGTGCCTGAGCCTTATGGGCATTCGCGTGTTCGTGGCGCCCTATCTGCCCAACGGCAAGCCCATGCATGTACAGGGATTCATGGGCGCATTCGACAAGGCCGCGCGCAAACAGGCCGCGCAGCTTCGGGCGCTGGCGCGTCTTGAAGTGCCAATGGTCGGACTCGATCCGGCCATGACCCTGACCTACCGTCAGGAGTATGTCGAAGCCCTGGGCAGGGACGCGGTGCCCGAGATACTGCTGGCCCAGGAGTGGCTGCTCTCCATGGCAGGCACGCTGGCGCCGACTTCGGCCTCGAACAGCCCCCAGGCCGGCTCAAACGTCCGCTATCAACTTTTGAGCCACTGCACGGAGAAGACCAATGCGCCGGGCAGTGCGAAGGCCTGGCAGCAGGTCTTCAGCGCCTTTGGCCTTGAGCTTGAACTGATACCCACGGGCTGCTGTGGCATGTCCGGCACCTATGGCCACGAGGCGCGCAATCTTGAGACATCGCGCGTGATTTACAGCCAGTCCTGGCAGCCGCTGGTGGAAGATGCTGATGACAACACTCAACTGCTGGCCACCGGCTACTCCTGTCGCAGCCAGGTCAAGCGCTTCTCAAGTGTGACCCTCCAGCATCCGTTACAGGCACTGCTAACGCATTTGCGCCAGCAAAGAGCCACGCAGTAACGGATCAACGGCCGCCAGCTTAAGGCGGCCGCTTTCGCTGGCCGTTGCAACGGCCAGTGCCTGCGTCTAGGCTGCGCACCCATTATCAGTCCCTACCGGAATCTTCCTGCATGGAAAACGCTGCGCTTTATCTGGCCTTGATCGGCCTGCTGTCCCTGATGTGTCAGTGGGCCGCGTGGCGGGTCCACCTGCCTGCCATTCTGCCTCTTTTGATTGTCGGCCTGATTGCCGGCCCCGTGACCGGCTGGCTGAATCCCGATGCCATTCTGGGCGACCTGCTCTTCCCGCTGGTCTCGCTGTCCGTGGCGGTGATCCTCTTTGAAGGCAGTCTCACGCTCAATTACGAGGATCTGCGGGGCCATGGCCGCACCGTGATTCGTCTGATCACCTGGGGGGTGGTGATTACGGGATTGATCGGTACGCTGGCGGCCTGGTGGCTTTTGAACATGCCGCTCGAGATCGCCGCCGTTCTGGGCGGCCTGCTGGTCGTGACCGGCCCTACCGTGGTCATCCCGCTGCTGCAGACATTGCGCGCCAAGGCCAATCTGTCCCAGATCCTGCGCTGGGAAGGCATTCTGGTGGACCCGGTAGGCGCCCTGCTGGCCGTTTTGATTTATGAATTCGTGGCGCTGGGGCAGGAAAACGGTGCGGCGTCCCATACCATACTGCTGTTTGGCCAGACCGTCGGCCTGGGGTTCGGGCTTGGCGCGCTGGGCGGCTGGCTCTGGGGTCTTATTCTGCGTCATCACTGGCTGCCGCAGCGGCTGCATAACTTCGGCACCCTGATGATCATGCTGACGCTCTTTGCCGGCTCCAACGCGCTGTTTGAAGAGTCAGGGCTTCTGACCGTGACCGTCATGGGCATCTGGCTTGCCAACATGCGTGGCATTCCGGTGCGCCCGATCATCGAATTCAAGGAAACGCTGACCGTTTTGCTGGTGTCGGGGCTATTCATCCTGCTCGCGGCACGCATCTCGACCGAGCAGCTGATGACCCTGAACTGGCCGGCCTGGGTGTTTCTGGGCGTGCTCATGTTTGTGGCCCGCCCGATTACCGTCTGGATCTGCACCATTGGTACCGAACTTCACTGGCGCGAAAAGGCCCTGCTGGCATGGCTCTCGCCCCGCGGTATCGTGGCCGCCGCCGTGGCCTCACTGTTTGCCATCAAGCTTGAGCAGGCAGGCGTTGAAGGCGCCGAGATGCTGGTACCGATCACCTTCCTGGTCATTATCGGCACCGTGGTCATCCAGAGCCTCTTTTCCAAGCCGATCGTCAGAGCGCTGAAGGTCAATGAGCCGGAGCCCACCGGCTTTCTCATTCTGGGCGCCAACCCGGTTGCTCGCGCCATTGCCAGCGAACTGATGACGCTGGGCTGGACCGTCCGGCTGACCGATACCAGCTGGGACGCCGTTCAGGAAGCCCGCATGGCCGGTCTGCCGGTCTATTACGGCAATCCGCTGTCGGAACATGCCACCCAGCACCTGGAGCTGACCGGCATTGGCCGCCTGCTGCCGCTGTCGCCTTACCGCGAGCTCAACAATCTGGCGGCCCTGCACTTTGAGCACATCCTGGGCCATGGCAATGTCTTTCGGCTGTCGGAAGAGTCAGGCAAGCACGCCAAGCGCCAGCAGGACCGGGCACTGGGTCATCTGCCGCGTCTTTTCAATGACGATGCCACCTTTGCCAAGCTTGCAAGCCTTGTGGCCAATGGTGCTGAAATTCGGGTCGCGAAAATGACCGAAAACTTCGGGCTCGAAGAGTATCGCCGCATTCATGATGGCCGACTGATGCCGCTGTTTTGCATCGCCGCCAACGGCCGCCTGCGTGTAGCTCATACCGATGCCCCCCTGGCGCCACGGCCGGGCGAACGTGTGATCAGCATGATCTATCCGGACTCTCCGGAAATGCAGCCCGGCGAGCGGGAAGAACGCGCTCGCGAAGAGCAGCGTGTCGCACCGGTGCGCAGCGACAGCAGCAATCCCGGTCGACTGCCCTCGTGATCATGCATGACCCATGACACGCTGATGTGACATGAAAAAGCCTCGCGATTGCGAGGCTTTTTTTATTGATGCCCGGGAAGGACCCATCGAAGGATTACATATTGATGGGCCGCTTCTCGGTGGCAATGCCCTGCTCACGTGCCATGGCATAGGCCGCTCTTGGACCGGTCCAGAGCAGTGGCAACAACAATATGGATACCGGAACGGCTGCAATCACGATCACTGATTGCAGTGCATCGATACCGCCTTCGCCCATCATCAGCAGCAGCGCTGCGACCACGCCAAAGGAGATGGCCCAGAAAATCCTGACAAACGCCGATGGCCTGGCGTCGCCGGTCACCGCCATTGAGATGGCGTAGGCCATCGAATCACCGGTCGTGGCGACAAAGATGGTGGTCAATACCAGAAAGGCCGGCACGATGATAAATGACAGCGGCAGTTGACTGGTCACCGCCAGCAGCGCAGCAGGCAGGCCACCGGCGTTCAGGGAATCCGAGACACTGCCGGGATTTTGCAGCTCATAGAAGATGCCCGAGCCACCCAGGGTGGCAAACCAGATATTGGTGGCGATCGGTGCAGTAATGGCCAGTGCAATGACCAGTTCCCGCAGGGTACGCCCCTTCGAAATGCGGGCCACGAACATGGCCATCGACGGCACAAAGCTGATAAACCAGCCCCAGAAAAAGAGCGTCCACTGCCCCAGCCAGGCTTCATTCTCACTACCCCGCGCCAGCGACATACCAATGAAGTTGTGCAGGTAGCTGGCAAAGCCTTCCATCATGGAGTGAACGATAAACGTACCGGGTCCCGCCACCATGATCAGCACAAACAGTGTCAGCACGATCCAGACGTTGCAGTTGGAAAGCCACTGAATGCCGCGAGACAGCCCGGTAGCCGCTGACAGCGTGTAGATGACGACCAGCCCGCCCAGAATGGCCAGTTGCAGACTATAGCTGTCGGCCCAGCCAAACAGCGTGTTGAACGAATAGGCAAGCTGGGTGGCCAGAAAACCAATGGGCCCGATGGTGCCGGCCGCGACACCCAGAATGCAGACGACATCGGCCACCACGCCCAGCCAGTGCGTTTCCACCTTCTGTCCCAGAAAGGGATACAGCAGTGCCCGCGGGCGCAGTCGAATGCCACCGTGGTAGTGGGCATGGATCATGACCAGCGCCGACAGCGTGCCCAGACAGGCCCAGGCGCTGAAGCCCCAGTGAAAAAAGCCCTGCGCCAGCGCAGGGCCAACGGCAGCAGGCGTTCCGCTTTCCACACCGTCAAAGGCGGGCGGCGTCGACATGAAATGATAGATGGGCTCGGCGGTTGACCAGAACACGCCGCCGCCGCCCAGCAGGGCACAGAGAATCACGGCATGCCAGTTGAAGGTCGACATGGTGATTTCGCTTTCGTTACCACCCAGACGCACATCGCCATAGCGCGTCAGGGCCAGGGCCAGGGCGATCACGAGATTGAGCAGCATCCACAGCTGCCAGTAGGCACCAAACCAGTAGGTTGACCAGCCAAAGGCTGTGTTGATCCAGCCACTGACCGTATTGATATCGATCAGGGCAGCGACCACGAACAGCACAAGCAGGCCGCCACTGAGTGCAAATACGATACGTTGACCGCGCACTCGAGCGGAGTCGGAGGATGACATGAAGGAGGTTCACCGTTGTAAGCAAAGGCGCTCACCCTACCAATCCGCGATCTTCAGGTATATTCAAATTTTAAATCCGGCCATAAAATTGGCGCCCTTGTGCGGGTCCGCTGCCCTGCCGGTGACTGCCCGTGCGCTCAGGCTTCAATCTGGTAAGGTGTGCGCCAAAGCGTTCGGGCAATACGAAAGCGTCCGGGCGATACGAGAGAGCGTTGTTCCCTGGAACAATCAACAATACATACCGGGAGTTGCTGAGCATGCAAATTCTGATGGGACTGGTCGGCATCGTGTTCGTGCTGGCAGTCGCCTTTGTCTTTTCCGAAAACCGCCGCGCCATTCGTTTACGCACCGTCTTCTGGGCGTTTGTCCTGCAGGCGGGGTTTGCCCTGTTTGTGCTTTATGTGCCGGTGGGCCAGAGCATCCTGCTGGGCATGTCCGGCGGCGTTCAGGCCGTCATCGACAGCGCCGGCGATGGCATCGAGTTTCTCTTCGGCTCGCTGGCCGGTGGCAACAATGGCTTCATCTTTGCCATACAGGTGCTCTCGGTCATCGTCTTTTTCTCATCATTGGTCTCGGTACTGTATTACCTGGGCATCATGCGCTGGATCATCAACATCCTCGGCGGCGGCATTCAAAAGCTGATGGGTACCAGTCGGCCTGAATCCCTGTCAGCTGCTGCCAACATCTTTGTCGGTCAGACCGAGGCGCCGCTGGTGATTCGCCCCTTTATTGCCAACATGACCCGCTCGGAGCTTTTTGCCGTCATGGTCGGCGGGCTTGCCAGCGTGGCCGGTGGCGTACTGGCCGGTTACGCCGCGATGGGTGTGGACCTTCAATACCTGATTGCGGCGTCCTTCATGTCGGCCCCCGGTGGTCTTCTGATGGCCAAGATGATGCTGCCAGAAACCGAAACGCCGCAGCATGACACCAACATATCGACCGCCGAAAACGAGGAAAAACTGGCCAACGTCATCGACGCTGCAGCCACGGGCGCCAGTACCGGGGTGCAGCTGGCGCTTAATGTCGGCGGCATGCTGCTGGCGTTTGTCAGCCTGATTGCCCTGCTTAACGCCATACTGTCAGGCGTCGGTGGGCTTTTTGGTTTTGACGACCTCTCCATGCAGCTGCTGCTGGGCTACGCCTTCTCTCCGGTGGCATGGCTGATTGGCGTACCGTGGTCGGAAGCGGTGGCAGCCGGCAACTTCATCGGTCAGAAAACGATTCTCAACGAATTCGTGGCCTTTGCCTCGTTTACCGGCTTTGAGGGCAGTCTGAGCGAGCACACGCGCGCCATCATTACCTTTGCGCTGTGTGGCTTTGCCAATATCTCCTCCATTGCCATCCTGATGGGGGGCCTGGCTGTCATGGCACCGTCACGGCGTGGTGATGTGGCCCGGCTGGGGCCAAAAGCGATTCTTGCCGGCACACTGTCCAACCTGATGAGCGCCTCGCTTGCCGGGCTTTTTCTGTCGCTGTAAGCGCATGACCAACGCCACAACGTTTTCAAACGGGATAGCCTGACATGAGCAACGACGACCAGCGTCAGGCGCGCCACCAGCGCGCCATGGAAAAACTGAAAAGCCACGTGGATGAACGGGTAGCCAATGCCAACGAGGAGCGTGGGCAGCTGCTGATATTGACCGGCAATGGCAAGGGCAAGACTACCGCGGCCTGGGGGACAGTGACCCGGGCGCTGGGCTATGGCTATGGCGTGGGGGTCATTCAGTTCATCAAGGGCGAATGGGAATGCGGTGAGCGTGAGCGCCTGCAGGATGATCCGCATTTACAGGTGGTCACCATGGGTACCGGGTTTACCTGGGAGACACAAAACCGCGAGACCGACCGTCAGGCCTGCGAAGCGGTATGGCAGGACGCTGAAAGGATGCTCAGTGACCCGGCAATCTATCTGGTCGTGCTCGATGAGATCACTTATATGCTGAAATTCGGCTATCTCGATATCGATACGGTCAAGCAGGCCATTGATGCGCGCCCGGTCGAACAGACCGTGATCGTGACCGGGCGCAACGCCCATCGCGAGCTGATGGCCATGGCCGATACCATCACCGAGATGCAGGAAACCCGCCATGCCTTCAACAATGGACTGAAGGCACGACGCGGCATCGATTACTGATCTTCTCCCCCGCCACGGTGTCCGCTCACGGGCACCGTGTTACTTCTTCAGGTCAACCCAGAGCGTGCCCTTGAAAGGATCGCTGATGTAGTGCTCGTTGATCTCGTCAAGCGTCTGATGGGCATCGATATCCTGAAACTCATCGGGGTAGGCCCATTTGGCCATCTGCTCCAGCACCAGAATATTGAGCGGCGTATTGATCAGGTGATGATACAGCCCGTGCACCCGGCCGTTTTCCACGGCGCTCAAATGGCCGATCAAAGGCCGCTCCAGAATGCGCTTCAGGGAACCGAGAGCCTCTGCGCCATCCACATCCGGCCCCAGGACCAGGCCGTTAACGCGGCGCAGATAGCCGCCACCGGTAGCAATATAGACATCGGGATCACGGGTCAGTACGTACTCGGGGTCGATGCGACCGCTCTTGCCCTTGAGCACATCGGCACCGATGTTATCCACGTTCAGCCGTCTGGCGAAATGATCAAAGCTGCCCTGCCCGGGCGAGTTGCAGCACTCGTTCATGCCGGCATGGGCTTCGATCATGACCGTGGGCCTGGTGGTGTTTGAACCCTCTTCAATCCGATCCAGCACGGCCTGGCGCTTTTGCTCATAAAAGCTGATAAAGCGCTCGGCCTGATCCTCCCGACCGAGCAGGGTTCCCAGCGCGCGCAGGCTGGGCACGGTGTCATCCAGCGGATCCGTTGCGAAGTCGATGAACACGACGGGAATGCCGGCTGCATCCAGTTGATGCATGAGCTCCTGCCCCTGAGACGCCGGCACCTGCGAGCGGCTCAATACGACAGCGTCGGGATTCATCGAAATGATCTTCTCCACCGAGATACCACCGGGCCCGGGACCATCCCCGACAATCGGCAGCGCATCAAGCTGCGGGGCTCGCTGGTGGTAGATCTCATAGAGCTCGGGGGAGCGCTTCATGTCGCTGCCCCAGCCGAGCAGCCAGTTCGCCGGATCCTTGTCGAGCAGCGACAATGCGATCAGCTGACGTCCTTCCGCCAGCACAATATGTTCCGCCGGTTTTTCAAGCGTGATGTCCCGGCCTTCAATGTCATGTACCGTAATATCTGCCTGCGCTGACAATGAACATACGCCCAGCGCAAGACCTGCAAGCCATCGTTTACTCACATGCATCCTGATGTATTGTCCTGACTGATCAAAAAACGGTTTCTCCGGGGCAGCGCCCGCAGCGCTCATCATGATCCTGCGTGTTCGGTGAGGCAAATATCGCCGCCAATCGCCGGTCTGTTTTCTCCGTGTGCCTCTTTTGTACATTGCACGCCCTGTATACAGTGAGCAATGTTGCGCAAAGAGCGTTGTACTTCATGCCACAGCCTCTTTACTATCTCGGACAGTATTGTCCCCTGAGGTCATTTCAGGTCTGTCCTGACCCCGTCATCGCCCTTTTACCGCGCAGACTGCGCCTTTTGTGGAGCCTCAATCAAATGCCTGTCCTGCTGCGTTCCCACACGCTTCTGGCTCTGGTGCTCATGAGCCTGCCAATGCTGCCCGCTCTGGCAGCAGAGACGCCAACACCCCGTCAGATCGAGGTGCAGGCCAGCGCCAGCATTGATGTGGCGCCTGACCGTGCCACGCTGAATGCCGTTCTGACCGAAGCAACGCCGCTTGTCGAGATGGGCACCGAGCGCGATGGTGATACCACGATCAAGGCGCGTGAACAGTTGGAAAAACGCAGCACCGCCCTGATCAAGGCGCTGCGAAAGCTGGGTATTGATAATGATCACCTTCATGCCGGCAACCTGAGCGTGCGCAACGAACAGCAGCTGCAGCAACACGATCAGAATGCTCCCCTGCTTGAGCGCATGGTCATCGAGCGCAATCTTGATATCGACATCAGCGATCTGACAACGCTACCCGATGTCATTGATGCCCTGTTTGCCAACGGCATCGATCGTCTTGCCGGCATTCGCTATGACGTCAAGGACCGCGAAAGCGTAGAAAACCAGGCGCTGCGACAGGCACTGGCCCGTGCTCGACAAAAGGCAGAACTGATGGCTGAGACCCTGTCCGTACCTCTGGGCGACGTTACACGTATTCAGGAAACCCAGTCACCGGTATTTCGTCCGATGATGATGGCCGCGGCGCGCAGCGAGCAGGCTGACAGTGCCACTTATGCTCCGGGCACCATTAGCGTGGATGCAGGTGTCATGGTCAACTGGTCACTTGAGGCATCCTCGACGAATACACACTGACCCCCGGGGGTCCCTTGCCCTGACAGCACTGGACCAACCGGCTACAGGATCTGTCATCAGACACTGATACACCCAGGGAAATATGTCGGATACTCATGCCAGGCCCTTCAGGTGCCTTCTCGAGGATGCTGCCATGGCGGCCTCGAGACTGGCACTTTTGAATCATGGTCATGACGGCACGTCGGCATATTACATGCCCTATTCTATAGGGCTGTTGGATGGAACCATCATATAAAGCGGCTAGCAGGCGTTATGCTCGACTATAAACTTCTTGAGGCGCTTGGCGCCGTTGTGGACCAGGCAGGCTTTGAGCGCGGCGCTCAGGTATTGGGACTTACCCAGTCCGCGGTATCACAAAGGATCAAGCTTCTGGAGGCGCGTCTGGGCCAGCCGGTCCTGATTCGTGCGCCACGCATTGCTCCCACCGATCTGGGCAAAAGGCTTCTCAACCATATTCAGCAGGTAAGACTGCTGGAGCATGATCTGCTTGATTACGTGCCCTCACTGGGCGATCGCGAACAGCGTCTTCGCATCGCGCTCAATGCCGACAGCCTGGCCACCTGGTGGGCCGAGGCGGTCGAGGACTTTTTTCGTGAGCATAGCGTGCTGTTTGATCTGGTCGTCGAGGATCAGGAAACGGCACTCAAGCGTATGCGTGATGGCGAGGTCGCTGCCTGCCTGTGCATGACGCCACGCTCGATTCAGGGCGCCCGCGCGCGTCCGCTTGGCGGGATGCGTTACCGGCCGCTGGCCACGCCCGGATTTGTGAATCGCTACTTTCCCAACGGTCTGGATCGCATTTCTCTGGCCGAAGCGCCTGCGGTGGTCTTTGGACCCGATGATCGACTGCAGCAGCGCTACATTGCCAACCATGGCGTGACCGTGCCTTTTCCGCATCATCTGTGCCCTTCTTCCGAAGGGTTTTATCAGATGATTCGTTCCGGCATCGGCTATGGCCTGGTACCCGAAATTCAGGCTCGAGAGGCCATCGAGCGCGGCGAACTGGTTGATCTTGAAAGCACCGCTGATGTCATCGTACCGCTGTACTGGCACTATTGGCGCCAGGGGGGCAATATACTGGAAGCGCTGACACAACACCTGACCCAGCATGCACGGCGCTGGCTGACTGACCTTGACGGCTTTGACAACCCTACGGGAGCGCTGTAACCATGCGAGCCTGGCCTGCCCTGACGTTGACCGCTGCCTGTCTTGGCGCGTTGCTGCTCTCTGGCTGCAGCAATACGCGACAGGACAGGCCGGCACAGGACACCCTGGTGGCCCAGGCCAGTGCCATTGATGAAGCCACGGCTCGGGCCAGTGCCATGGCGGCCGGGCAGCAACAGTGTCAGGCGGCCAACGGTGGCCATGCCAGTCTCATCGACATGCAGGTCACGCCGCCTGCCATGGCCACCATGGACGACGACGCCAATGCCAGCTCCACCACGGGCGCCCTGGAAGCTGCCACATCGGAAGGCGATGCCTGGCACGCTACGCTGACCCTTCGCTGCCGCTGATTCCTTTCTCCCTGCCCTGGCGCAGACGCTGCACGCTTTCGATCTTGTCCGTCATGCTCTGCTCACGATCCGTGCGCGTCCCAATGCGCATGGAGGTCGTGATCCGGGGCGCCCCCATGTCATGCACAACTTCGTGACAGCGTTTGACCACCTCGAACACGGCGTCCCACTCACCTTCGATATTGGTACCGTAGGCGTGCATCTGATGCTCAAGCCCTGCCTGCTCGATCACTTCCTGACAGGCTGATACATAGGCGCCTACCGATACACCCACACCCAGTGGTACCACGCATAGATCAATCATGACATGCATGTAAGTTTCTCCTTGAATGGTCATGGGATAAGACACACCCTTGGCCAGGTGAACGCAAACCTGCAAGGTAGCTTATCGCTTGAGGATTTTAGCCGAACAGTTTTGAGAACTGCTGCCCGGGCAAACGAGGGGGCACTGCAGTAAGGTCATTCTGGTCCTGAGATGTTCCAGCTCAAGCGCGCACAGGGATATATTATCGGCGGTAGCAGTGGCGGCCCTGCAGTGGCATTATTTCTCCTGTACCACCTACATGCCTATTCATTCATGACCGCCAACCCGACGAGGTAGTCATTCAAGATGTTCGAGCGTATCGAGCGAGTTCCCGGGGACGCCATCCTCGGTCTGATCGAAGCCTATCAACAGGATTCCAACCCCAACAAGGTCGATCTCGGGGTCGGTGTCTATCGTGATGACAAGGGCCGCACGCCTGTACTGGCGACGGTCAAGAAAGCAGAAGAGCAGCTTTATCAGCAGGAAGCCACCAAAAGCTACATTGGCTCCCACGGCGATACGCGCTACACCCAGGCGGTCACCCGAATGGTGGTTGGTGAAGACTCTGCGGCGCTGAACGACCAGCGTATCAGCACGACTCAGACGCCTGGTGGTACCGGCGCCCTGCGTCTGGCGGCGGATTTTTTAAAGTCCCACCTGTCAGGCCGTGCCATCTGGCTGAGCGATCCCACCTGGCCCAATCATCCGGCCATCTTTGAAGCAGCCGGCATCGAGGTCAAACGCTATCCTTACGTCAATGCCGACAATCGCCTGGATTTTGACGCCATGCTGGCCGCTCTCAGGGAAGTCCCCGAAGGCGATATCGTCCTGCTGCATGCCTGCTGTCATAACCCGACCGGCTTTGACCTGTCCGAAGATCAGTGGCGCGAGATTCTGGAGGTGGTCAAAACGCGCGGACTGCTGCCGCTGATCGACTTCGCCTATCAGGGCTTTGGTGACGGGCTGGATCAGGATGCCTTTGGCGTACGCCTTTTCGTCGAAGCACTCGATGAAATGCTGATCACGACATCCTGCTCGAAAAATTTCGGTCTCTATCGTGAGCGCACCGGCTCCCTGATGGTGCTGGCCGCCAATGAAGAGCAGATGCAAAACGTACGCACCCAGGTCGCCATTGCAGCCCGCGAGAACTATTCCACACCGCCCTCTCACGGCGCCGCGGTTGTCGCCGAGATCCTGAACTCGCAGACGCTGACCGAACAGTGGAAGCAGGAGCTTGCGGAGATGCGCGGTCGTATCAATGACCTGCGCAGTGATTTCGTGGCCGCCTTCCGCCCGCATGGTCTTGAAGAGCGCTTTGCCTTTATTGCCGAGCAGCGTGGCATGTTCTCCTACACCGGACTGACGCAGGCACAGGTCAAGCGGCTGCGTGACGAGTTCAGTATCTACATGGTCGGCTCGGGGCGTGCCAATATTGCCGGGCTTTCCGGTGATTCGCTGGAATACGTGGCGCGCGCCATTGCCACGGTCGTGAAATAACGCTCAGGCGTCCATAAAAAAAGCGAGCCTGATGGCTCGCTTTTTTCATGCCTGAACATGTCAGGGTGACATCACATCCTGAACACTGTCGTCGGCTGGATTTTCCTGCGTATCTTGCCTATCAGACGCCTCTTGTTCGGAAGAATCAACTGATGGGGCCACTCCCCATGCCGCAGCCGAGGGCGTGCTCAATGTCGCAGGGGGCGTGGTGGCTCCTGATCGCCATATTTGAGAAGGCGGCTGTGGCGGCAGGCGCCATGAAGAAGAGACGGCTTCCTCCGACGTGGCGATATTTGAAGCCTGCGCTTTCTCTAACACCTGACGCTGAAAGGCAGGCTCTCTGAACCGCTGTCGAAACTCCTTTCGCGACACCTGGCCGTCGCCGTTTTTATCCAGCGTATTCCAGTAACTACCCAGACCGATGCGCTCAATATCCAGCGCACCGAGACCACTGCGCGGATCACTATTGGCCTGATCGAAGACCCTGTCGGCATCCTTGTCAGTAACGTCAGTACTCTGGCTCGTGTGCTGAGCGCACCCTGCCAGCACTACCATGATGACAATCCCTGACAACCTGTTGCGATGCCACACTGAATTCCTGCGCATGCCCGCCTCCGCACCATCGATCATGAAATAGTGCTAATACTATAAACACAACGTTGGCAATCTTCACGCAAGACGGTCATGACTTCAGCCAGATACCACACTGTCCTGTCCGCGCCCCTTGTCTCCCAGTATGCGGCGATAGCTCCACCAGGCCAGTACCCCGGCCATGACATTGCCTACCGCAGCGCCAATGCCCAGGCCCATGAAGCCGCCCAGCCAGGCCCCCAGGCTCAGACAGGGCAAATAGCAGACAAAAAGGCGCATGAAAGAGACCGTTACGGCCCGACGCGGCCAGCCCAGGGCATTGCAGGCTGATACGACCAGCATGCAGATGCCCAAAAAGGCGTAGCTGGGCAGCATGAAATACAACAGTGTCGCGAGCATGCCGCGCACCTCTTCGTTACCGGCCAGAAGCCCTGCCAGCGGCATCGCAGCAGCGCTGAGCACAATGCCAAGTACCAGCTGCCAGACCAGCACCACGCGCGCTGCCAGATTCATCAGGGCACGAATTTCCTGCCAGCGCCCCGCGCCAAAGCTGCGCCCAAGCCAGGGGGGCAAGGACATGGTCAATCCCAGCACCACCAGAATGACAAAGGTTTCCAGGCGCGCGGCAAGCCCCCAGGCCGCCACGGCGGCTTCACCGAGTCGGGCAACGATCCCGGTGGCCGCCAGTGCCGATACCGCCGGCAATAGCTGGGAGGCCATGGCCGGCAGCGCAATGCCCATAAAGCGCCCAAGGGAGTCACGCCCTTCCTGACGAAGGCCGGTACCAGCCAGCCAGTCGCGCTGGGCAAGGCTTCGCGCCAGAACCACAAGCCCGATGGCAAAGGCAATCAATGTCGCCCAGGCAGCGCCCGCCAGCCCCCAGCCGTCAAAGGGACCCACACCGAAGATCAACATCGGGTCCAGCACCAGATTGAGAAGGCTTGTCAGCACCATCATGCGCCCAGGCAGACGTGTCTCTCCATGAGCGCGAAAAAGGCTGTAACCCAGATACAGCAGTGCGCCTATCCAGCTGGCCAGAAGCCAGGGGCCCCAGTACTGGTGGATCAATACCAGCGTCGCGTCATTGGCGCCCAGCAGGCGGAAGATGATGGGCTCCAGTAGCCAGAGCACCAACAGCAGCAACAGCATGGCAGCGCTGCCGCCCAGCAGTACCAGACTGCCCAGCCGCCGGGCACGGGCCTGCTCACCGGCCCCCAGCGCACGCGATATCAGGGCCGCAATGGCAATGCCGAAACCGACCTGTACACCGATAATGACCGTGACTACCGGAAAGGTGAAGGACTGCGCCGCCAGCGGCTGGGTACCCAGTCGGGCAATGAAAATACTGTCGATCAGATTGAAGCCCAGAAGCGCCATGACGCCTACGGCCATGGGAAGCGTCTGACGCCAGAGGGTTTTACCCATTTCTCGGGTTTGAGGCGATGCCACGGCACCTCCAGAGGTGATGGGTGAAAGTGAATGCGCCGCGCAGTCTAACCTTATGCACAAAAAAAAGCAGGCTGAGCCTGCTTTTCGGATCATCGCTCCTGATCGGTCAACAGGACGTCAGAAGCATGTGTGTTACATGGAGGTCAAAATCTCGTAGCTGGTGTCCGAGCTTGAGGGGCTTTGAGTGGTATTGCCGTCCACCACCAGCGTGTATTGTCCGGCGGCAAGGGTGCTATCAATATTGAAGTCGCCCTTTACGTCACTGGCGCTGCTGGCCACGACCTGGCCCTGCTCATCCAGCACCATCGCATTGAGACGATAGGAAGGATTGACCGACCCTGCAAAATGCCGGCTGGCCAATTGCACATTGCCGTCGTTTTCCAGGTTGAAGGTAAAACGATGCGGTGCCCCCTGTGCAGCGTAGTGGGTGCCGGTCAGCCCCTGAGCAGTAGCGACTGCCTGTGCTGACAGTGCACTACCATCAGTATTGAGAGCAGCGCCATTGTTGGCTGTCATGAATTGGCCTTCAGTGGTAGAGGCCATGCTCTGCTGGGCCATCAGGGTAGTCAGTGAGAGTGCAGCGATCAGAAGTGTGCGTGTCATGTCATGTCCCTTTTCAGTGTGGTATATCTCGGGCTGTGTTCGGCATCGCCCGTATCGATAGCGTTATTCTCCACCTGAAAACACTTCTGATCGATGCACCCTATAACAACTTTGTGTTGTGCCAGACGCAACATTCCCGTCGGGAGGCCGTAAGCGTTCATGGATCTATCCAGCCGTCTTTTGCTTTTGGCCGAGGTTGTTGATGCCGGAAGCTTTACTCGCGCCGCCGACCTTCGCCATGTTGACCGTTCGGTCATCTCAAGACAGATTCGACAGCTGGAAAACGAGCTGGAAGTAAGGCTTTTCAACCGTTCAACCCGCGTGGTGCACCTGACAGATGCCGGTCGGGAGATCTATCAGCGCGCCCTGCGGCTGCGCGAGGCACTCGAAGATGCCCGACACGTGGCAGAGGCCTACCAGAGTGCGCCGCGAGGTGTGCTGCGTATCAATGCGCCAACGGATTTCGGTAGACGTTACGTGGCGCCGGCCGTTGGGCTTTTCATGCGACGCTTCAAGGATATGCGTGTCGAGCTACAGCTTGATAATGCCTATGTAGACGTTATTGCCGGCGGCTACGATCTGGTCATACGCATCAGTGAGCCGCAGGATTCCTCGCTGATTGCACGTTCGCTGGCGCGCAATCATCAGGTCATCTGCGCCAGCCCTGAATTTATTCAAAGACATGGCCTGCCTGAAAGTGTCGATGACCTGCTTCTGCTGCCGGCCGTGACCTATTCACGCGACGATCTATCGCTGGATTACCTTCACTACTATAACGAGCACGACCATATCGTACGCGGCGCGCTGAACGCACGCTTTCGTGCCAATGACCCCGAAGTCATGGTCAGGGCCATGCTGGTGGGACTCTGCTATGGCGTCATGTCGGCCTTCATGCTCGAAGAGGCCTTCAAGGACGGCAGACTATTTCCGATTCTGCCGGAGCTGCGTCTGGCCCCCAGCCCCGACATTTATATGGTCTACCCCCATCGCGAATTCCTGACGCTCAAGACCCGACGCTTCATTGAGTGTCTGCAGGAAGTCGTCGGCGCGCCGCCGGTCTGGGAGCGCAACATGCCCAGCATCAGCATGTTGCAGGGATACAATCCCATGGCCTGAGCCTGTCTGTCAGGGCTTTGGAAAGGCCCCGAAGCCCTGACAGCGTCGCATCATTTACAGCGCATCCAGCCCGCGCGCCAGATCCTGTTTGATGTCTTCAAGATGCTCAAGCCCGACCGCAATACGGATCAACCCTTCCGTAATACCGGCCGTGGCGCGCTGCTCATCGCTCAGCCTGCCATGAGTTGTGGTCGCCGGATGGGTGATGGTGGTCTTCAAATCGCCCAGGTTGCCGGTAATCGACAAAAGCCGTGTGGCATCAATGACCGACCAGGCCCCCTTACGACCGCCTTTCACTTCTACACCCAGCACGGCGCCAAAGCCACTCTGCTGGCGTGCAGCCAGCTCATGCTGTGGATGAGAGGTCAGGCCGCTGTAATGCACCTTTTCAACACCGGGGTGTGCCTCGAGCCACTGCGCCAGCGCCAGGGCGTTGTCACAGTGCGCGCGCATGCGAAGCCCCAGGGTTTCCAGTCCCTTGGTGAAAATCCAGGCATTGAACGGGCTCATGCTCGGGCCACAGGTGCGTACTACCCCGTGCACTTCCTTCACGAGGTCGGCGCGACCGGCCACGGCGCCGCCGATGGCGCGCCCCTGCCCGTCCAGATACTTGGTGGCCGAGTGGATGATCAGATCCGCACCATGCTCCATCGGGCGCAGCAGCGCCGGCGTACAAAAGCAGTTGTCGATGGCAAGCCAGGCCCCATGTTCATGCGCGATATCGGCCAGCGCGCGAATATCGGCGATCTCCGAGAGCGGGTTGGAAGGCGTCTCGGCAAAGAGCAGTTTGGTGCGCGGCGTCATGGCCGCTTTCCAGGCCTCCAGATCGGAGAGCTCTACAAAGTGTGTCACCACGCCGAACTTGCCAAAGTATTTGGCAAACAGGCTGACCGTGGAGCCAAACAGCGCCCTTGAGGCGACAATCTCGTCGCCGGCTTCCAGAAGCCCGAGCACGGTTGACATGATGGCAGCCATTCCCGAAGACGTGGCCACACAGGCCTCGGCTCCTTCCATCGCCGCCAGACGCGCTTCAAACGTCTGTACGCTGGGGTTGGTAAAGCGCGAGTAGACATTGCCCGGCTCTTCGCCGGAAAACTTGCGCGCCGCCTCGGCTGCACTGTCATAGACAAAGCTTGAGGTGGGAAAGATCGGCTCGCTGTGCTCCTGCTCGTGAGTACGCTGATGACCGGCGCGAATGGCCAGCGTATCCGGATGCAGATGATCGCCCTGGGCGTCTTTTTCGAACATGGTGGCTTCCTTGAATGGTCGAAGACCGTGACATCAACGACAAATGCCCGGGACAGGCATGCCCGTCATCGTCATGAACAAAATGACCGGGCGCGTGGCCCGGTCATTCAATGAATACCCTTCAGCGTTGTCTTACCCTGCCGCGGGTACGGGGATCAGTCAACTTCCTCGACATCGTTATGCAGATCCACCTGCGCATGCCCCCCGCTGGACTGCTGCTTGGCAGCATCGTTACGAGCGATTTCAAGCCGGGCCAGATAGTCCGGATCGATATCTCCTGTGACATAGCGACCGTCAAAGACCGAGCAATCGAACTCGGAAAGCCCGGGATTGATCTCCCTGACGGCTTCCTTGAGATCGTCAAGATCCTGATAGACCAGCCGGTCGGCCCCGATCAGTTCGGCGACATCCTCGGTCGTGCGATCAAAGGCAATCAGCTCCATGGCCACCGGCATATCAATGCCATAGACATTGGGGTAGCGTACTGCTGGCGCTGCGGAGGCAAAGTAGACATTTTTGGCCCCGGCCTCGCGCGCCATCTGAATGATTTCGTTGCAGGTCGTGCCCCGCACGATGGAATCATCCACCAGCAGCACGTTCTTGCCGGCAAATTCGATATCGATGGCATTGAGCTTTTGCCGCACCGACTTCTGACGCTGGGTTTGCCCCGGCATGATGAAGGTACGCCCGATATAGCGGTTTTTCATGAAGCCTTCGCGGTACGCCACGTTCAGATGCAGCGCCAGCTCCAGTGCCGCCGTGCGACTGGTATCGGGAATGGGAATGACGACATCAATATCGTGATCGGGCCAGTCACGCTTGATCTTTTCGGCCAGCTTTTGGCCCATGCGCATGCGTGTGGCATAGACATTGGCGCCATCGATGATCGAATCCGGGCGGGAAAGATAAACGTATTCAAAAATGCAGGGCGTGAGCCGGGCATTTTCGATGCACTTTTGCGTATGCAGATTGCGCGCCATATCGATATAGAGCGCCTCACCCGGCGCCAGGTCACGAATCAGTTCAAAGCCTGCCACATCAAGGGCTACCGACTCGGAGGCGATCATGTACTCCGGGCCTTCAGGCGTGTCGCGACGACCGAACACGATCGGGCGAATACCGTGGGGATCGCGAAAGGCGACCAGCCCCTTGCCATTGATGATCGAAACTGCCGCATAACCGCCCTTGCAGCGACGGTGCACCCGGCGGATGGCATCGAAGATGTCTTCTGGCTCCAGATGATGCCCCTGCTTGCCCAGCTCGTGGGCAAAGACATTGAGCAACACCTCGGAATCCGAGCTGGTGTTGATATGGCGCAGGTCAGTATTGAAAAGCTCCGCGACAAGCTGCTCGGAGTTGGTCAGATTGCCGTTGTGTACCAGCGCGATGCCAAAGGGAGAGTTGACATAAAACGGCTGGGATTCCGATTCACTGGCAGAACCGGCGGTAGGATAACGCACATGGCCGATGCCGATGTTGCCCTTGAGTCTTTGCATGTGACGCGTATGAAAGACATCGCGCACCAGACCATTGCTTTTACGCAGCAAAAAGCGTCCGTTATCCCAGGTCATCATGCCGGCAGCATCCTGCCCCCGGTGCTGCTGCACCGTCAGCGCATCATAGACTGCCTGGTTTACCATCGAGTTGGCCATCAGGCCCACGATACCGCACATGCGTTACATCCTCGCTGTCGGTGACTGCCGGCATGTTGCCGGCGATACTGATCGCTTGATCATTGCGACATCTGCCTTGGCAGATGTCCCTGCAGTTCTCGAGCGCGCTGCGATGCTTCATCCATGAGGGTCTGATCCCTGTCGAGCTGCTGATACTGGCGAATGGCCATATCACGCCCCTGCTCAACCCAGGGTAAAAATGTCGACTGTTGCCAGTCGGCGGTCTGACTCAACGGCGTCAGACCGACCACGGCCACAATCAAAATGAGAACGAAACCGCCTCGCAGCAGGCCAAACCCGGCCCCCAGGAGTCGATTGAAAAATCCCATGCCCACCCATTCGATCATCGCATGAAGCAGCCTGATCACTATATTGGCGAGCAACAGCACCACAAATATCACCAGCACGAACCCAACGACCAATCGAACCTGTTGACTATCGATATAGTCGGCAAAAAGACCGGCGGCAGGCGCTGCCAGAGCGCGGGCTGCCAGCAGGGCAGCAATCCATGCTGCCAGTCCAAGCCCCTCACGAATGAATCCGCGTGCAAATCCTGACAGGACGGAAAAGCCCAGAATGATGACAAAGGCCCAGTCAATCCAGGTCCAGCTCACTGACCACCCTCACGGCGTACGATCAGTCCCTTGATGTTGGCCTTTTCCTGAAGCTGGGCACGGGCCCGCTCACTTTCTTCGGTTGAGCCGTACGGGCCAACATAGACCGTGTTGAGCTCGCCACGCGGCTGCTTATAGGCCGCAAAGCCCTGCGCCTTGAGCTGTTCGATCAGACGATCGGCATTTTCGGGCTGACCGAAGCTGCCGGCCTGTACGGCCCAGCCACCGCTGCCGGAAGGCTGTGATGCACTGGTGCTGTTACGGTTGGCCGCCGCCATGATCGGGTCGCCCGAAGAATCATCGCTGCGCGCCGGCGTCTGTCGCTGAGTACTGCTGGAAGTACCCTGAGACGATGTCGCACGGCTACTGCTGGACGATGCGGCAGTGCTGTCATTGTTGCGGGGGGCGCTGGTGTCACGTGTGGCAGTCTGCGGCGATGACGGCTCACTGCGTGCCGGTGCCGATTCACGTTGACGATCCGGGAACAGCTGATTGCTTTGATTGGCCTGTTCCGGGCGATCGCTGACCTCAGCGTTGCTGTCTTCACTGGCAGGCAGCGGTGACCGCGGGGCCTCCACGTTGCGCTGCGGCATTTCGATGGGCTGTTCGATGATCATTGATGAATCATCGGCGCGCTTTTCCTCATCGCTTGAGCCACCAAACAGGATCGGCAGCAGGATAAGGGCCAGGGCCACGATAATGACGATACCGCTGATGCGCTCACGCATGCCGTATTTCATGCGACTCTCTCCTTGTTACGCGGTTCCCTCACCCCTTTCGAGCCGAGCCAGTACTTCTGCCACGGTAAAAAAGGAGCCGCAAACCAGTACGTCATCATGTTGTGAATGTTGTTCAAGCCAGTCGATACCCGCTGTCGGGCTCTCGGCCACGGCAATGACCTGCCCGCCACGGGCACGAATGATGTCCGCCAGCGTCTCACCACCCCGCGCACGTGTGCCCGACAGCGTCACCGGCAGCCAGTCATCCACGACCGGCCAGAGCGCTTCGATCACGCCTTCGGCATCCTTGTCGCCCAGCATCCCCAGCAGCGCTACGCGCCGCGTCACAGGCCTTCGTGACAGCTGAGCGGCTACGTACGTGGCCGCGTGTGGGTTGTGGGCGACATCCAGACAGTAACGGTCGATGCGCTGCATCCGCCCTGCCAGGCAAATGCCGGAAAATGCCTGCGCCAGACTCGGGGCTTCAAGCGTCATGCCCAGTGCCTCGAGCGCTGCCAGCACACTGGCGGCATTATCCAGCGGCAGCCCCGGGTCTGGCAGATGCTGCCACACCGGCGCTGTCTCATCGCCGGCGCGATGCCACTGCCAGCAGCCGTCTGCCTCGCGCTGCCAGTCAAAGTCCTGCCCCAGCACCAGCGCGCGGGAAACGGGCAGCGCAGCGGCATGAGCCGCGACACTGGCGACCATCTGGCGACTGCCCAGAATGGCCGGTCGGCCGGCACGCAGAATGCCGGCCTTCTCGACCCCGATCCTTTCGATATCGGTGCCGAGAAAATCGGCATGATCGAGTGCTACGCTGGTCACGATGCCGACATTGGCATCGATGATATTGGTGGCATCCAGCTGCCCGCCGAGTCCGACTTCCAGAATGGCGATATCCGGTGCGCGATCCCGAATGATGACAAGTGCGGCCAGCGTGCCCATCTCGAAATAGGTCAGCCCGGTATCAGCGCGTACGGCCTCGATGCGCTCAAAGGCATCAATCAACGACTCATCGCTGACCTCTTCGCCATTCAGCCGCAGACGTTCGTTATAGCGCAGCAAATGCGGCGAGGTATAGCTGGCAGTACTCAAGCCATGGGCTCGTGTCACGGCGTCCAGCATGGCCACGGTTGACCCCTTGCCGTTGGTACCGGCTACGGTCACTACCTGCCGTGCAATGGGGCCGTCCAGCAGTCCCAGTCGCTCGGCCACGATACGAATGCGCTCAAGCCCCAGATCAATGGCAACCGGGTGCAATTTTTCGAGGTGGGCAAGCCACTGTGTCAATGTGCGCGACATGGCAATCAGCGCGCGGTCTCGGCGCTGTACGGCGCCCCGTCGTCACCTTCCACGTCTTCAAACATGGTGACGGCAGGTTCAGAGGGGCGATCGGTCAGCGTACGCAGAATGCGTCCCAGACGGGTGCGCATCTCGCTGCGGTGAATGATCATGTCGACCGTGCCGTGCTCCAGCAGAAACTCACTGCGCTGGAAGCCCTCGGGCAGCTTTTCACGTACGGTCTGCTCGATGACGCGCGGACCGGCAAAACCGATCAGTGCATTGGGTTCGGCCACGTTGAGATCACCCAGCATCGCCAGTGAGGCCGACACGCCGCCAAAGACCGGATCCGTCAGCACCGAGATGTAGGGAGTACCGGCTTCACGCAGGCGCTCCAGCGCCGCCGAGGTCTTGGCCATCTGCATTAGCGAGAAAAGGGCTTCCTGCATGCGCGCGCCGCCGGAGGCAGCGAAGCAGACCAGCGGACGCTTCTCTTCACGCGCGATGGTGGCGGCACGTACGAACTTCTCACCGACCACGCTGCCCATGGAACCGCCCATGAACTCGAACTCGAACGCCACGGCCACCACCGGCAGGCCATCCAGCGTGCCCTTCATGACGACCAGGGCATCCTTTTCTTCGGTGGCTTTCTGCGCACCGGCCAGACGATCCTTGTACTTCTTGGAATCACGAAACTTGAGGCGATCTACTGGCTCAAGCTGAGCCGCGACCTCTTCGCGTCCTTCGCTATCCAGAAACCAGGAAAGGCGACGACGGGCGTTCAGACGCAGATGGTGGTCACACTTGGGGCAGACATTGTGATGCCGCTCAAGCTCGGGCCGATAAAGGACAGCCTCACAATTGGGACATTTACGCCACAGGCCGTCGGGGATGTTGTTGCGACGATCGGTACGGGCAGTACGCCCCATTGAAGGAACAATCTTGTCGAGCCAGCTCATCGAGAAAGGGCTTCCATATCGTTGATGGTCAGTCTTTTAAAATGGGCGCGCCGAAAAAATCGTGTGGCGCATGTTCCCATTATCAATCATCGACGGTAGCGAGGGCCAGCCCGGCGTACAGGGACACCTGCATAACCTTCTGCTACCGCCTGTCAGCATCAGGCTCAGGGCGCGGCCGGGGAACCGTCAGCGCCCTGCGCCCGATCAATGAAGCGCCTGATCAGGTCATGATCCTTGGCACCAAAGCCGGCTTCCACGCCACCGGAGACGTCCAGTCCGTGGGGCGCCACCTGATGAATGGCATCGGCAACGTTATCCGGCGTCAGGCCACCGGCCAGTATGATCGGTAACGCCAGATCACGTGGCACGCGAGACCAGTCAAAGGTTTCACCGGTACCGCCTGGCACGCCGGGCCGGTAGGCATCCAGCAGCAGGCCACGCGCCTGATGATAGCGCTCGGCTTCCTGATAAAGGTCAATATCATCGCGCATGCGCAGCGCCTTGAGCCAGCTCATGCCGTAAAGATCGCAGGCCTCGGGCGGCTCGTTGCCATGAAACTGAAGCATGTCAAGCCAGGGCGCGCAGTCGGTAATGAGATCGGGGTCCTGATCGACAAAAAGCCCGACCCGGGTCACAAAGGGCGGCACCCGGGCGGACAGGCGCTCGAGCTGTTCAATCGTCAGGGCCCGCTTGCTGCCGGGCCACATGACAAAGCCCAGCGCATCGGCACCGGCGTTGACTGCCGCATCGACATCCGCCTCACGGGTCAGTCCACAAATCTTGATTCTGGTTCGCATGTACAAGTGCCCTGACGATTACAGGTGTCCTGCCGGTTCACCGCGATAGACCGGACGCTGGTAGTTGGAAACGGGCAGCGCACGCGCACCGGTCCATTCACCGCTGAAGTAAAGCTCAGCCGGGCCCAGCGGCTCGGTCGGCAGATTGAACCGTGGATCATAGTACACATCCACAAAGTGCAACCCCTGCGCCGGTGCGGTCGCCTCGGAAACCGTGCGATCCCTCCCCTTTAGAATGTCACGCGCCAGGGAGATATCGCGGCGCCCGTCCCCGATGGCGATCAAAACACCCGCGATATTGCGCACCATATGATGCAAAAAGGCATTGGCCTGAATATCGATGACCACCATGGGCCCCACCCGCGTGACTTCAACGAAGTGTACGTGACGCCAGGGCGTACTCGACTGACAGCCGGCGGCGCGATAGCCCGAAAAGTCATGCTCGCCGACCAGCACCTGCGCGGCCTGATGCATGCGCCTTTCATCCAGCAGGGTTCGATGCCAGGTCATGTGCTCGGCTTCAAGCGCCGGCGGCATGGGCTGATTGAGAATGACATAGCGATAGCGGCGGGCAAGACTTGAGAAGCGGGCATGAAAATCGTGTGGCATGGCACATGCCCAGCGCACGGACATGTCGCGCGGCAGATTGACATTGGTACCCATGACCCAGGCCTTCAGCGTGCGGGCACTGGTCGTATCAAAATGCACGATCTGGCGAGTGGCATGCACGCCGCTGTCAGTGCGTCCGCTACACATGACCTCAATGGGCGATTGTGCGATGCGCGACAGGGCCGTCTCGAGACACGCCTGAAGGGAAGGTCCATGACTCAGGCGCTGCCAGCCCTGATAGGCCGTGCCACGGTATTCAAGGCCCAGCGCGATACGTCCACTGACGCGTTCTTTTTCATCCAGTCGTGTAAAAAGGGACATGTGACTCGGTAATGCGAGGGTGCCCGGCCGTGGCAGGCATGCTTTCCCCGGCCGGCACCCCTTATGTAAGGGATTGGCACATCGACACCGCCACCCACCCTTTCAGGCATGGCCAGAGAGACGATCTGCATTGGGGCGCTCATTATCCGTATCGACGCTCTCGAATGCCACCTCTTCCAGCGTCCAGTCCCGAGGAAAATCTATCGCCGGCGTCGGGGAAAAATCTGCGCCCCTGTCGTTGGCAATATTCAGCGGGATGTCCTGCATTGCATCGAGGCCCTCGTGATGGATGGCATCAGGCTGTAGCGACCAGCGCGGCGCAAGAGCCGGTGTCTCGTCGATCAGCGCTGCTGCTGCGCTCTGTTGCTGGCCATCGTTAGCGTCGTGGCTTATCTCATCGTACGCCCCACCCACCTCCAGCGCCGCCAGCGCGCGTATCAGGTGAAAATCGTTCGGATAGTGCTCAAGTCCTTCCCGGAGCATGGTAATGGCATGATCGCGCCGACCATGACGGTAAAACACCTCTGCTTCATTGCAGATGGCATCAATGTGATCTCGATGCGCCGTCCAGGCCGCACTCTGCTCGGTACCGACCGCCACCTGCTGGTTTTCGCTGCCCTTGTCAGCCACCAGTGCTTCCTCTGAATGAAGAGATGCTTCTCCCAGCGGGGAAAGCTCCGCGGCGCTGACCAGGCGATAACGCCGCTGCTGCAAGCGGCGTACCAGCGCCCAGAGACCTGCCGACATCAATAGCAGCGCCGCCAGCCCATAGACCCAGATAAAGCTGTTATCCCGATCAACATCGGACTGCTCGGGAACGGCTGCTGCTTCCTGAAGCGAGGCCTCCTGTAACGGCACAGCAGGCTGTGAGATAGCGTCAGAGGTATCAGAGACAGACACGGCGGCAGAGGCAGATACGTTGGTCTGCTCCAGCTGATCCAGCCGGGTTTCCAGCGCCTGCTGGCTCAATGCCAGTGCTTCCATCCCGGCGGTGTCCGGCGTGCTCTGACGCTCAAGTGACTGCGCCCTGACCGACTCGAGGCCCGCCATCAGCGCGGTCTGCGCCTCCTGGCTGGTACGCAGCTGTTGCTCCAGGCGCTCGAGTCTTGCCTCAAGCGCGGCAACACGTCGGTTATCCTGGACCGGCGCCTCACGCACCGAGCGCTCCGGAGCGCCCGCACGGTCTGTATTACTCGGTACAGGGGCGGAGGCTGCAGGAATACTGTTCATGGTGCTGCGCCTGGCAGATGTGCCAGCAGTGGCCATGTCTCCGGAAGGAGAAGCCCTGGTAGCAGGCAGCAGGGTCAGCTGTGGCGTCAGCTCTCCCTGTGGCCAGCGGATCGTGAGCACCACATCAAGCCAAGGTGTCACGAGCGCCCGGCTGCCCTGAAGATCCAGATAAAGATGGCCGGGCGTGCCGTTGACTGCCAGCTGCAGGGTGTCAGTATCGGCGCTTCGCATGATGTCCATGGCCTGCCAGCGTTCACTGTCTGCCAGACTGACCCGAATGTCACCGGCACGCAGAGCGCCGGTATCGAGCAGCGCCACGCGCGCCTTCAACGGTTCATTGAAGCCGGACATGACCTGCGGCGTGGCAATGCCCACGGCATGTGCCGTTGCCGAGACAGACAGCAGCAGCGCCGTCAGCAGGCAGTCCCGCAAACGCAAACCACAGGGCCAATCGGCCATTACATTCTCCAGAGCAGTCAACAAAAAAGGCGCCTCAATGAGGCGCCTTGTATTGCATAACGATGGCAGATGCGTCAGTGGCGCTCGACCAGCAGGGCCAGCATGCGTCGCAGCGGCTCCGCGGCACCCCACAGCAGCTGATCACCCACCGTGAAGGCAGAGAGATATTCACCGCCCATGGCCATCTTGCGCAGACGACCCACCGGTACATCGAGTGTTCCGGTCACGGCCGAAGGCGTCAGGCGCGCAAGCGTGGCGTCCTTGTCATTGGGGACAACACTGACCCAATCGTTATGACGTGCAATTCGATCCTCGATCTCGTCTATCGGCACATCGCGTGTCAACTTGATCGTGAAGGCCTGCGCGTGAGAGCGCATCGAGCCGATTCGAACGCAAAGACCATCGACCGGGATCGTATTGGGCGCCAGCCCCAGGATCTTGTTGCTTTCGACGCCACCCTTCCATTCTTCCTTGCTCTGGCCGTTATCCATCTTCTTGTCGATCCAGGGCAGCAGGCTGCCGCCCAGCGGCGCGCCAAAATGCTCGATCGGGAAATCCCCATCGCGCATGGCTTCAATGACCTTGCGATCGATATCCAGAATCGCGGAGGCCGGATCATCCAGCTCGGCGCGGGCGGCATTACCCACCAGTGTCATCTGGTTGAGCAGCTCGCGCATGTTCTGCGCGCCGGCCCCGGAGGCTGCCTGATAGCTCATGGAGGTCATCCACTCGATGAGCCCGGCCTCATAAAGACCGCCAAGTCCCATCAGCATCAGGCTGACCGTACAGTTGCCACCGGCAAACGTTTTAAAGCCATCATCCAGGCGCTGATCGATGACATGCCGATTGACCGGATCCAGTACGATGACCGTGTCATCATTCATGCGCAGGGTGCTGGCAGCATCGATCCAGTAGCCCTTCCAGCCGGATTCGCGCAGCTTCGAATACACCTGCGAGGTGTAATCCCCGCCCTGGCAGGTGACGATCACGTCCAGCTCGGCCAACGCCTGAATGTCAAAGGCATCCTTGAGCGGCGGCACATCAACGCCCACGTCAGGTCCGGGCTTGCCCGCCTGAGAGGTTGTAAAAAAGACCGGCTCGATCTGTTTGAATCCGTCTTCTTCCAGCATGCGCTGCAGCAGCACGGACCCCACCATACCGCGCCAGCCGACAAATCCGGTTCTCAACATCTTCTGTTCCCCTGTAGTAATCAATGATTGGAGAGCGTCGCCTCAAACTCGCCCTGTGCCTCGAGCTCACGCATAAGCCGTGGATGCAGACGCGCCATTTCAAGACTGTCCAGATAACGGCCCTGCCCAAAGGCCATACCGCGGCTGAGGCCTTCGCGCACAAAACCGTGGCGTTCATAAAGCGCGATGGCACGCTGGTTGTGGCTGTATACGCCAAGGCTCAAGCGGGTCACGTTGAGCCAGTTGTCTGCAAGATTGATGGCCGCTCTTAAAAGCTGACTGCCCATACCCTGACCTGCATAGTCAGGATGCACGGACAATCCCAGCGTACGCACGTGGGCCACACGCGGTGAATCCGCCACCGGATGCAGGCCGATCAGTCCCAGCAGCACGTCGGGCCTGCCAGGATCACATGCCGCCAGCATATGATGACCGTTGGCAGTATCCAGACGCCGTTGCCAGCGTGACAGTGATGTAAAGGGCAGCTGCATCGTATTGGGATAGACCGCCTCATGACTGAACATACGCCAGACTGCCTCGGCGTCATTCACATTCGCCTGGCGGATCAACCATTGTGGTTTTTCATCTTCTGCTGACACGCTCCCCCCATGCCCGAAATGCTCTTCTGCCAGTCTACCAGGCATTGCAGGGACCAGCTACGGGGATGCCCCGCCAGCCTCCCATATCCGGCCATCAGACATGAAAAAGCGGTAACGGGCAGCACATCCGTTACCGCGAAAGCTTCATCACCACACATATAACGATCTTTCAACAGGATCGTTACTGCAGCAATGGGTATCCGGCCCGCCTAGCGTCTTTTGGACAGCAGCCTGATGGCCCCGATTCCGAGGGTTGCCACTGTCGCTGCTGCCAGTGCCGGATGTTTGGACGCCTTGACATAAAGGCTGGTATCCCGATACCAGCGCCCTTCATGGGTTCCGCGCTCATGCAAACCATAGCCGTGCTCATGAAGTCCCTTGTTGGCGCGGGCCGGTCGATGCGACAGCTGCGAGCGGAACATGTAGCCTTCCATGAACCTGTCCGCCAGCCTTGGTGACAGCCCGCCCAGCACGGTAAGGAGTTTGGACTGAAACCCCACGAACATGTCGCGCCTGGGGTGCTGGGCAGCATGCACAATGGCCTCGGCTACCGTTTCGGGTGCGTAGATCATGTCGTGATGGGCCGGCTGATACTGCTCGTAGTTCTGCGCATGGTCGTTGTAGGGCGTATCGATACGCCCCGGATGAATCAGCGTCACCGAGACGGGCACATGGTCATGCTCAAGTTCCATGCGCAGTGCATCAGTCCAGCCATGCACGGCGTGCTTTGACGCGGCATAGGTCGATTGCAGGGGCGTGGCACGATTGCCAAAGAAACTGCCTACATTGATCAGTGCCGCGCCCACGTTTCGCTCCTGAAAGTGCGCTACGGCCGCACGTGAGCCGTACACCACGCCCCAGAAGTTGGTATCGAACATGCGCTGCATGTCCTCAATGGACACCTCCATGCAGCGTCCGAAAATCGAGACGCCGGCCACATTGACCCAGGTATCAAAACGTCCGAAGGCCTCGATGGCCGACTCGCCGATGCGGGCCACATCGCTTTCGCTGCCGACATCGGCCACCACGTAGATGGCCTTGCCACCCTGCCCCTGGATCTCTTCGCAGAGCTTTTGAAGTGCTTCTTCATTGCGTGCCGCGAGTACCAGTCTGGCTCCCTTTTTTGCAGCCATCCTGGCCGTGACCAGGCCGATGCCGCTGGAAGCACCGGTAATGACCATGACCTGCCGATCAAGCGGCTTCAGTGAAACTCTCATAATCCATGACCCTGACAATGATAGGAAAAGGCATGCCCTGGAGGCAGTACCTTCAATCTAGTGCGCTATCAGGAGATGTCAGAGGGGACATACCGAGAAATTGATCCGTCATAAGAAAGACAGCGCCGCAGTGGGCGCTGTCTTCTCTTGTGACTGACAATGGCCTACTGCTGCAGAAACGCGGATACGACGGCGTCGCCCATTTCCTCGGTCGTGACCTGGCGCGTCCCTTCATAGGCAATATCCGCCGTGCGCAGGTTCTGATCCAGCACTGACCCCACGGCACGCTCGATGCGATCAGCCAGTGCGGGCGCATCCAGGGAATAACGCAGCATCATCGCTACCGACAGGATGGTCGCCAGCGGGTTGGCCAGCCCCTGACCGGCGATGTCCGGCGCGCTGCCATGACAGGGTTCGAACATGCCCTGACCACTCTCATTGAGTGAGGCCGACGGCAGCATGCCGATCGAGCCGGTCAGCATGGCGGCAGCATCGGAGAGAATGTCACCGAACATGTTGCCGGTGACGATCACATCAAACTGCTTCGGCGCGCGCACCAGCTGCATGGCAGCGTTATCCACGTACATGTGGGAAAGCTCGACATCCGGGTATTCCGGCGCCAGCTCGTTCATGATGTCGCGCCACAGGATGGTGACTTCCAGTACGTTGGCCTTGTCAACGCTGCACAGCTTCTTGTTGCGCTTTTGCGCCATCTCGAACGCGACTCGCCCGATGCGGCGAATCTCGTGCTCGTCATAGATGTAGGTATTGTAGCCGTAGCGCGTGCCGTCTTCGCGGGTCTCACGCCCGCGTGGCTGACCGAAATAGATACCGCCGGTCAGTTCACGCACGATCATGATATCGAGCCCCGACACCACTTCCGGCTTGAGACTCGAGGCTTCGACCAGCTGCGGGTACAAGAGCGCCGGACGCAAATTGCCAAAGAGATTGAGCTCCTTGCGCAATGCCAGCAGCCCTTTTTCCGGACGATTGGCGATGTCAGGCATGGTGTCCCACTTCGGCCCGCCCACGGCGCCCAGCAAAATGGCATCAGAAGCCCTTGCCTTCTCCAGTGTCTCCGGCGCCAGCGGCACGCCCGAGCGGTCGATCTCGGCACCACCGACCGGCGCCTCTTCAATCTCGATATCAAGACCTGCTTCGCGACAGGCTTCGAGCACACGGCGTGCCTGACGGGTAATTTCCGGCCCGATACCATCGCCCGGCAGTACAAGAATGCGTTGTGTCATGACCCATATTCCATTGACGCCACCCCTGCCCGGGCATGGCGTTTTCCTGCATGAAAGATATAACGGGCGTCAGCGCCGCAGCACCCGAAAAACGACAAGGGGCAAGGCCTCAGGCCTGTCGGACCGCCCCATCACGGAAAAGCCACGGCTGCGCGGCGCGATGACGCGTCTCAAACTCGCGAATGGCCTCGCTGTTATCGGTCAGGGTCAGGCCGATATCATCCAGCCCGTTTTCCAGACAGTACTTGCGAAACGCATCGACCTCGAAAGCGATGGACTCGCCTTCGGGCGTAAGAATCTGCTGGTTGACCAGATCCACATCCAGGCGATAACCGGGCGTTTTGTCGACGGCGTCAAAGAGTTGATCCACCGTGGCTTCATCAAGCTGGATCAACAAAAGTCCGTTTTTGAAGGCGTTGTTGAAAAAGATATCGGCAAAGCTCGGCGCGATGATGACGCGAAAGCCGAAGTCTTCCAGCGCCCAGGGCGCGTGCTCGCGCGAACTGCCGCAGCCAAAGTTCTTGCGGGCCAGCAGCACGCTGGCACCCTCGTAACGAGGCTGATTAAGCACGAACTCCGGATTGATCGGGCGGTTTGCGCAATCCTGTCCCGGATACCCCTCATCCAGATAGCGCAGCTCATCAAAGAGATTGGGGCCAAAGCCGGTGCGCTTGATCGACTTGAGAAACTGCTTTGGAATAATCAGGTCAGTGTCGACATTGGCGCGATCCAGCGGCGCGACCAGACCCTTCTGGCGTACAAAGGATTTCATGATGTTCTCCCTGAAAATGGCGCGAAGGCTTAAAGACCGACAGCGCGTCTGGTCGGCGCCGGCGTGCCCACAAACTCACGGACATCGACAAAGTGGCCGGCAATGGCCGCGGCCGCCGCCATGGCCGGGCTGACCAGATGGGTGCGCCCACCATATCCCTGACGTCCCTCGAAGTTACGATTCGAGGTCGAGGCGCAGTGCTCGCCGGCGCCGAGCTTGTCGGCGTTCATGGCCAGACACATTGAACAGCCCGCCTCGCGCCATTCAAAACCGGCGTCACGAAAGACCTGATCAAGTCCTTCCTGCTCGGCCTGGCGCTTCACCAGCCCCGACCCCGGCACCACCATCGCCTGCTTGATGCTGCCGGCCACCTGACGGCCTTCCACCACGGCGGCTGCGGCCCGCAGATCCTCGATACGTGCATTGGTGCAGGAGCCGATGAACACGCGATCCAGCTGAATGTCGGTCATCTTCTGCCCGGCGTGCAGCCCCATGTATTCCAGCGCCCGGGTAATGCCGCGACGCGTGGTGTCATCGGTGGCCTGTGCCGGGTCAGGCACGCTGTCATGAATACCGACGACCATTTCGGGACTGGTGCCCCAGCTGACCTGCGGCTCGATGGCCGCAGCGTCCAGCGTCACGACCTTGTCAAAGACAGCGTCATCATCGGACACCAGCGAGCGCCAGTTTTCCACGGCGGCGTCCCACTGTTCGGGCGTCGGCGCAAAGGGACGCCCCTTGACGTAATCGATGGTGGTCTGATCGACCGCCACCAGGCCCACGCGAGCACCCGCCTCGATCGCCATGTTACAGATCGTCATGCGACCTTCCATGGACAGGTCGCGAATGGCACTGCCGGCAAATTCGATGGCATAGCCGGTACCGCCTGCTGTACCAATCCTGCCGATAATGGCCAGCACGATGTCCTTGGCGGTGACATGGGGGCCAAGCTGGCCTTCCACACGTACCTGCATGTTCTTCATCTTGCGCTGAATCAGACACTGGGTGGCCAGCACATGCTCGACTTCGGATGTGCCGATACCATGAGCCAGCGCGCCGAAGGCGCCATGGGTGGCGGTATGCGAGTCGCCACAGACCACGGTCATGCCCGGCAGCGTCGCGCCCTGCTCGGGGCCGATGATGTGCACGATGCCCTGGCGCACGTCGTTGATGCCAAAGGTCTCGATGCCAAAGCTGGTGGTGTTGTCATCCAGCGTCTGCACCTGAATGCGCGAGACGTTGTCCTCAATTCCGGCAATCCCGGCACTGCGTTCCTTGAGCGACGTCGGCACATTGTGATCGGCCGTGGCGATATTGGCATCGATGCGCCAGGGGCGACGGTCGGCCAGACGCAGTCCTTCAAAGGCCTGCGGTGAAGTCACCTCATGCAGCAAATGACGGTCGATATAGATCAGTGAGGTACCGTCATCGCGACTGGACACCAGATGCGATGCCCAGAGCTTGTCATAAAGCGTCTGTCCTGCCATGTCGTCTCTCCTTGCGCCAGAGGCGCGTTCACGGTCCAGGGTGCTCTGGAGCTCTTGTGGTGGGCCATTGTCATGACGGCTCATCAGCACCTGTATGGCGTCTACACTACGCCGCGATATACCATGAAAGCAATTCATCCTATTCATGACATGCATTCCACAGGGGAATCCATGGAAACCGAAAGCCTGCGTGCCTTTGTGGCGGTGGCCGAATGTGGCTCCTTTTCACTGGCCGCCGACGAGATTCACTTGACGCAATCCGCTGTCAGCAAGCGCATTGCTACGCTGGAATCCCAGATTGATGCGCGCCTTTTTGATCGCATCGGTCGCCGCATCGCCCTGACCGAGGCCGGACATACGCTACTGCCCCGCGCCCGGGAGATTCTGGGGCTTTTCGAGGACACCCAGCGGGCGTTAACCAATCTGAGTGGCGCGGTGCGCGGTCGGCTGAGCCTGGCCACCAGCCATCATATCGGCCTGCACCGCCTGCCGCCGGTGCTGCGGGATTACACCCGGTGCTGGCCGGACGTACGACTGGACATGCAATTTCTGGATTCCGAGCAAGCCTATCAGGGCGTACTGGATGGCTCGCTTGAGCTGGCACTGGCAACGCTTGCGCCGCAGACGGCAAAGCCCATTATCGCCACGCCCTTATGGATGGATCAGCTGCATTTTGTCTGCGCTCCAGACCATCCGCTGGCGCACCAGCACGCGCTGACGCTGGCCGAGCTCAGCCATGTGGACGCCGTATTGCCCGGTGAGCAGACCTTTACCCGTGCCATGGTCATGAGCGCCTTTGCCCGTAAAGGACTCGACGTCAGCGTATCCATGTCCACCAACTATATGGAAACGCTCAAGATGATGGTCAGTATCGGGCTTGGGTGGAGCGTTCTACCCGAAACCCTGCTGGATGGCAGCGTGCATCGGCTTGAGGTCGACCATCCGCCGATCCAGCGCCCGCTGGGCTATCTCTTTCATGAGAATCGAACGCTTTCCAATGCTGCGCGCGCCATGATCAAACTGCTTGAAGCGTCCCGTTATCCGGCCCGGACTGACTAAAAGGACGGCTGAAAAAGCATCCGGCAACAACACGGAAGTTGCATCATGAAGCCCGGCGTGGTGCCATCGCAGCCGGCAGATTACCCTGTCGAACACAACGATAATCCGACCAATAACAACATAACGTCCTGCAAGGAATGATCATGCTCAACCCTTCGTGCATGCCCCGACCATGCCAAATGGCTCTGTGCGCCTGTCGCGGCGTCCCTCATGCCCTGTTGGCGACCGCCCTGCTGCTGCCGCTGTTGGCCCACGCCGATCAGGAGCCCCTTGATACCCCTGCCGCCTCGGGTGAGACCGCCAGCTACGAAACAACCGAGGATGCCCCCCGCAGTGCCTATCTCTCGGACTGGTACAACCAGAATGTGACCGTCATCGGCAGCAAGAACATCCGCTTCGGCCCGCAGCAGATCGATGACATCTACCTGGAGTATGAGTTCTTCGGTCGCAAGGGGCCGCTGGATCTCTACGGCTATATCGACATGCCCAAATTCTTTGGCATCGGCAACGCTGCCGACAGTGGCATTTTCGATAACGGCTCGCCGATCTTTGCCGAGATCAAGCCACGGCTATCAATCAACGAACTCAGCGGTCGTGATCTGCGCCTGGGGCCCATCAGCGAATGGTATCTGGCGGCCAACTGGATTTATGACTGGGGGCGCAACAGCGATAATCGCCAGAACACGCTCTATACCGGCCTGGGCACGGATATTGATACCGGCACACCGCTGGATGTCTCGTTCAATTTTTATGGCAAATACCAGTGGGAGAATTACGGCGCTGACAATGAAAACAGCTGGGATGGCTACCGCGCGCAGCTCGAGTACAGCTACCCGCTGGCAAGCTTTGATAACGGCGCCAGTCTGTTTTACGCCGGTTTCACCAACTACGATTTCGGCTCTGATCTGGGGGACGGTGACACAACGCGTACCAACGAATCGGTCGTGGCCACCAACGCCTTTGTCTATTCCTTCACCCATCTGCGCTTTCTGGCCGTGGCCCGCTATTTCCATAACGGCGGCCAGTGGAATGACGGCAGTGAGCTGAATTTCGGCGATGGCGATTTCAGCGTGCGCAGTACCGGCTGGGGGTACTACCTGGGCGTCGGCTGGCAGTTCTAGTTTTTCGGGCGATCATAATGAAAAAGGGCCGGTCATGTGACCGGCCCTTTTGCCTATCCTGCTTCCGCCTGTTTACTGCCTCAGGGACCCTGCTGGTACCACTGGGGGCTTGTGACATGCTGAAAGCTGCCGTGCTCCATGGTCACCGACGGGCTCGGGCAGCGTGGCCGGCCGACCTGGCGCGCGGGTATGCCCACTGCCGTCGTGTGCTCGGCAACGCTTGCCAGCACCACGCTGCCGGCGCCGATCTGCGCGCCGTAACCAATTTCGATATTGCCCAGTACAGTGGCCCCGGCACCAATCAATACGCCGCTGCGCACCTTGGGATGCCGGTCGCCACTTTCCTTGCCGGTACCGCCAAGCGTGACACCCTGCATGATGGAGACGTTATCGCCGATCTCGGCGGTCTCGCCGATGACAATCCCGGTGCCATGATCAAGCATCACACCGTGGCCTACTCGACAGGCCGGATGAATGTCGATACCAAAGACGCGCGTCGTGCGATCATGCAACGCGCGAGCCAGCATGCGCCGGTCGTCACACCACAGGGCATGGGCAAGACGATGCGCCTGTAGCGCCTGAAAGCCCTTGAGATACAGTAAAATGGGCAGATAGTCACTGCTTGCCGCATCACGCTCAAACACTGCAGTCATATCCTGTGCGGCGATATCCACCAGCACCGGATTTTCCTGATAAAGCCCCTGAAAACAGTGCGTCAACGCCTCGATCGAGAGCGTCCTGTTGGCCAGTGTTGAGGCCATGACGGTGGTCAAACATCCTTCAAGATGGTGCTGCGACAACACGTAGGTGTTCAGCATATCCGCCAGCAGGGGCTCGGCCTGCGCGGCCACAAGCGCTTCCTGATGCAACAGACCGAACACGCGAGACCGTGCGCCAATGTCATGCAACATATTGCTTCCCATCGAAGATATTGTATCCACCGAGGACATACCGTCACTCTCCCATTCTGGGCCCTGTCGATGGCGCACAGAGTAACGCAGCGTAATTTTTTGTGCTTGCAGCGTTTATGGCGACGCGCGTTTCAACACAATTCTGTGATGAAAGCCTTCTTTTGCGCCAGACTCCTGCCTTCGCAACGGCTTCAATTTTTTCCGGGACATTCTCGACACATGTCATCAGACAATAACCGCCAGGCTTCTCAGCACTCGCGCGATTCATCAGAATCTCATGACCCTCGCACTGATTCCTCACTGACGGTGGGTCTGATACCGGCGCCCGAACTGCCCGAATTACTGGTATCGCTGATCATTGAAGAGCTGAGCGATCAGCTTTCAAACGATGTTGACGATACCTGCCAGTGGCAGCTGGACAGCGTCACCGATCCACTGATCGGTGCCGAAGACAATACCCGTGACATTCTTTCCAAGGCGCGCGAACTCAGCGAGTCGCGACACTGGGACTACATCATCTGCATTACCGACCTGCCCATTTTTCGCAACCGCCAGATCGTCGTGGCGGAAGTCTGTGAAGCCCGCGGCATGGGCATCATTTCACAGCCGGCACTGGGCGCCTCGCCGCTGCGCCGTCGGATGGCAGAGTCCATTGTGCAACTGGTCAGTGAACTCCATCACGGCAGCTCCGAGGACGCGCGCGACCGGGAGCAAAAGCGCCAGGACAACAAAGGGCGCGGGCTCCTGAACTGGTGGCGCAGGCACAATGCCCGTGACCTGATGAGGCTGCGCCTGTCCGAACGCGTGGCACCCATCAAACGGGTCAACGTCCACGATGACCAGCAGGACATCGATGTACGGTTCGTATCCGCCAGACGACTGCCCGGTGCCTGCAAGCTGCTGGGCGGCATGGTCAGGGCCAATCGGCCATGGACCATCTTTCCCACCTTTCGAAAGATTATTGCCGTGGCCTTTGCCACTGGTGCCTACGGGTTGATCTTCCCCACCCTGTGGCGGCTGAGCGATGCCTATGAACCGCTGCGGTTCGCCGCCCTTATGATGGCCGCCATGATCGCCATGGTTGGCTGGATCATTCTTGATCACGGCCTCTGGGAACCACAGCGTCATCCGCAGGCCTTCCCCATGGCGCGCCTTTATAACCTCACGACACTGATTACCCTGAGCATGGGCGTAGTGTTTTATTACGTCTCGTTGCTGGTACTGTTTCTGGGCGCGGTCGCTCTGTTTGTTCCCTCAAGCCTTCTGGCATCCACCCTGGAGCACGACATCGGTCTGATGGATTATCTGTCACTGGCCTGGCTTACGACCTCGGTGGCCACGGTTGCCGGCGCACTCGGTGCCGGCCTTGAAAGTGATGAGACGGTGCGCAGCGCCACTTATGGCTACCGGCAAAAGGCCCGCCAGAAGCGGGCCCGAGAGCTTGCCGAAAAGGCAAGGGAGCAACAGGAGAAGTAGTAGCTGCCACACAGCGCTAGCGCTGTGTGAGTCGAGGCGTCTCGACGCTGACCTCACCGTTTTGCCCGCGCTGGCGCAGTAGATGATCCATTAGCGTCAGCGCCATCATGGCCTCGGCAATTGGCGTGGCACGAATACCGACACAGGGGTCATGACGCCCCTTCGTAATGACCTCGACCGGCTCGCCATGCACGTTGATCGACCGACCGGGTGTGGTAATGCTGGAGGTCGGCTTGAGTGCCAGATGCGCCACGATCGGCTGACCGGTGGAGATGCCGCCCAGCACGCCGCCGGCGTGGTTGGAGAGAAAGCCCTCGGGCGTCATCTCATCGCGGTGCTCACTGCCACGCTGGGCAATGCTGTCAAATCCTGTGCCGATTTCAACGCCCTTGACCGCGTTAATGCTCATCAGGCCGTGCGCCAGTTCGGCATCAAGGCGATCAAACACCGGCTCGCCCAGCCCGACCGGCACGCCTTCGGCAACCACGGTAATGCGGGCGCCGACGCTGTCCTGGTCACGCCTGAGCTGATCCATGTAGGCTTCAAGCTCCGGCACGCGCTCAGGGTCGGGACAGAAAAAGGGATTGTCATCGACCCCTTCCCAGCCTTTGAAATCAATCCTGATCGGACCGAGCTGGCTCATGTAGCCGCGCACAGTGATGCCCCGCCCTGCCAGATACTTCTTGGCAATCGCCCCCGCGGCCACGCGCATGGCAGTCTCGCGCGCGCTGGAGCGTCCGCCGCCGCGATAGTCGCGAACGCCGTACTTGTGGTGATAGGTATAGTCGGCGTGCGCCGGGCGGAACTGATCCTTGATCTTCGAGTAATCCTTCGAGCGCTGATCGGTATTTTCGATCATGAGGCCGATCGGTGTACCGGTGGTTACCCCCTCGAACACCCCTGAAAGAATGCGCACCTCATCGGCTTCGCGCCGCTGGGTCGTATGACGGGAGCTGCCAGGACGGCGACGATCCAGATCACCCTGCAGATCCGCCTCACAAAGCGGCAGGCCCGGCGGGCAGCCATCGACAATGGCGCCCAGTGCCGGGCCATGGCTTTCCCCGAAAGTGGTCAGCGTAAAGAGTTTGCCGAAGGTATTACCGGACATGTTGTATTCCTGACATTGCGTCGTGTGGGCCGATCACCTGGCCGCACGACAGATCAAAATTCAAACCGGGGCCTGTCACATCCGACAGTTCAGCGCGACAGCGTCGGCGCCCATTCATCCAGCTGTGCGGCCGTCAGTGCAAATACGCCGTGCCCGCCACGGGCGAATTCGAGCCACAGGAAAGGCACTTCGGGCCAGGTCTCGATCACGTGGCGCTCGGAATTGCCGACCTCGACAAGCAGCACGCCATCGTCGGTCAGGTAATCGCGCGCCTCGCGCAGCATGCGTCGAACGATATCCAGCCCATCGTCGCCGGCGCCCAGCGCCAGCGCCGGCTCATGACCGAACTCGGCCGGCATGCCGCCCAGATCCCCGGCGTCCACATAGGGCGGGTTGCTGACAATCAGATCAAAGCGCTGGCCGGCCACCGGGGCAAAGAGATCACCGGCCACCGCCTTCACGCGGGCACCGACGTCGTGGCGGGTAATATTGGCCCGCGCCACATCAATGGCGTCTTCGCTGATGTCGGCGAGCATGACATGGGTCGTGGGCATCATCAGGGCTGCAGCAATGCCGATACAGCCCGAACCGGTGCAAAGATCAAGCATATGCGCCGGATCGCGCGTCTCAAACCACAGATCAAAGCCCGACTCGATCAGCTCGGCGATCGGCGAGCGCGGGATCAGCACGCGCTCATCGACATTGAAGGGGAAACCGGCATAGAAGGCCTCCCCCAGCAGATACGGCAGCGGGCGACGCTCCAGCGCACGGGCACGCAACAGCGTAATAATGCGGGCGCGCTCGATACGAAGGACGCGGGCATCGATAATGGCAGGGTCAACATCATGGGGCAGACGCAGCGCGCCCAGCACCAGCGCCACGGCTTCATCCCAGGCGCTGTCAGTGCCATGTCCGTAATACAGATCGTGCGCGTTGAAGACACTGACCGCCAGACGCAGATAATCACGCACGGTGACCAGCTCATCGATCAGGGTGTCATCATCCAGAGAGAGTGGCGCGGCGGCGGGTACAGGCATGCGGGCAGAAACGTCGCTCATGAATGCGGCGGCCTTGTCGAGTGGTAGTGAAAGGGACAAAGGTCGAAAGTGTACCCGTTATCCCGTATCGGCGCATCGCCGGATGCCTGCACATTGGCAGCCGATTCCCTATACTCACCGACCTGAATCCATGATGTCGACGCCCCGATCAACATGACGGACAAAAACTTCCAGCGGAGAGAAGGCATGGCCGGTAACCGCCAACCTGACGATGACGACCGGGCAGCCTTTCGCGAGGCCATGCAGGGCAGCGATATTCGCCCTGTTCGTCACGATCGCGCCGATATCGGCCGCACGCCACGACACGGCGAGCTGCGCCATCGCCGCGAGGCAGCGGCCAGCAACGGTAATACGGTAACGGCAACCTCTTCTCGCACCTCCGACGGGCGTGTCGATCCGGTCCGTCCCTCGGAGGCGCTCATGTTTGCCCTGAGCGACCTGCCCCATCGAACGCTTGCCCAGCTCAAACGCGGGACGATTGCCTGGCAGGCGGGCCTGGATCTTCATGGTTACGACCTTGAGCAGGCTCGCACTGAACTTGAGGCCTTTCTGCACGAATCGCGGGCCAACCGGGCGCGCTGCGTGCTGATCGTGCACGGCAAGGCATGGTCAGGCGCGGCGCGCTACCCTGTTATCAAGAGTCACGTCAATGCCTGGCTGCGTGAACTCCCCGAAGTGCTGGCCTTCTGCTCGGCGCAGGACCGGGACGGCGGCACCGGTGCCGTCTATGTATTGCTGCGCCGCACGCGTGAGGATTACGCCACGCCGTAGACCCTGAGGATCACGTCAGCCACCCCCACCACGCTTTGCGGCTCAAGATGAAGATGATGCCCGCCGGGCACGTGGTGGGTGGTCAGGGTGCCCATCTCGTGACGCACCCCTTCACGATCCAGATGATTGCCGATAATGCCGTTTTCCGCCTCGATCAGATCAACCGGCGCCTGGATGGCCAGCAGCATGTCGCGTGACTGCTCGGGCGTCAGCTTGACCTGCGAGGGGCGCAGCAGCCGCGGATCGGTGCGATAGCGCATTCGCGTGTCATCCTGCACCAGACTGCGGGCGATCAAGGGCTCGGCGGTATCGTGATCCAGTGGCGTGATGGCCCCGGCTACGCGCGCCTCAAGCGCTGCTTCAAGACTCGAGTAGGACGGCGGCGGTGAGAGTGGACGACGCACGCCCAGCACACCGTTGCGCAGCTGACGTGTCGATTGCTCGACCGGCGTGGTCAATGCGCCGATGCCATCAATCAGCCATAGACGCTCAATGCGCTCGGGCAGCGCTGCAGCCAGCAGACATGACACACAGGCGCCCAGCGAATGGGCCAGCAGCGTGGCCCGCTCGATCCCCAGATCATCGAGCGTATCCAGCACATCGTGGATATAGTCCCACAGCGCGTAATCGGTCCCCTTGCCCAGCCATTGGGACTTGCCGTGACCTGCAAAGTCGATGGCGACGATACGAATATCGAGTCTTTCCACCAGCAGTGGTGCCAGTCGTGTGAAGCTTGCGGCATTGTCCAGCCAGCCATGCAGGGCCACCCAGGTCGGTGCCTCCACTGACAGACCTTCCCGCTCCCATACCAGACCGGCCAGGCGGTTATCGGCCAAACGGCACTCTCGCGGTCTTGCACTCATCCTGCTCGCTCCATCGTCATCAAACCCGAAACAATACGACGACCAGGGATGCGATGCACTTTTTGTGTCGTGCCCGGCGAATCGAGCAACGTGCCCGAAGGCGTATCCGACAAGGACACGCCATATCGCGACCGAGTGTCACAGGAATTTCGGGTCGCTCCACCTACCCCTGACGCGTATGATGGCGCTCCCTTTGGCTCATCTGCTTTGGAGTCGTGCATGTCTGATGCCTCCCGCCGTCTGCGCAACCGTCTCTTTTTTGCAGTCGTGCTGGCCGGCCTGATCACGGGCTTTCTAACGCTCTAGCGCTTTTGATACGACTTCCCCACCGGTCCTTTTCATGATCGGCCTCTCTCGGGCCGGATTCGTGGAAGCGCCACAATGTCATGGCGCCCTGTCGCCATATGGTATGTCTGCATGAACCCGTCAGCCATTTTTGCTGAAACCCTGAACGTGACGTTTCCTGTCTTTGCCATGGTGCTTCTGGGCGTGGCCCTCAAGCGTCTCAAATGGATCGACACTGCCTTTATCAATACCAGTTCGGCGCTGGTTTTCCGTGGCGCCATGCCCACCCTGCTCTTTTTATCCCTGATCGATGCCGACATGTCGCAGGCACTGATACCGAGCCTGATGGCCTATCTGGCACTGGCAACAGTGGCAAGTTTTCTGCTGATCTGGTGGTGGGCCACCCGACGAGTCGTCGTTCCTGAAGACCGCGGTGTCTATGTACAGGCGGCCTTTCGGGGCAATGGCGGCATCATAGGGCTGGCGCTGGCAGGCAGCATGTATGGGCAGTTTGGTCTATCTGCCGGCAGCGTGCTGGTGGCCACCCTCATCCCGCTCTATAACGTACTGGCCGTCATTGTGCTGGCCTGGTATCAGCCACAGGCCAAGACCAGCTGGCGCAGCATCGGACTCAAGATCCTTAAAAATCCGCTGATCCTTTCCGTGGTGGCGGGGCTTTCCTTTGCGGCCAGTGGCCTTGCCCTACCGAGCTGGCTGCACACCTCGGGCGAGTACTTTGCCAACATGACGTTGCCGCTGGCGCTGATCAGCATTGGCGGTACCATGTCGATGACGGCCATTCGCGAGGCCAGCGGCGTAGCGCTTGGCGCCAGTCTGATGAAGATGGTATGGATGCCGACAGCGACGGTACTCATCGCCTGGCTGGCAGGGTTTGAGGGGCGGGAACTGGTGCTGCTCTTTTTGTTTCTGGGCAGCCCCTCAGCGGCCGCCAGCTTTGTGATGGCCAGAGCCATGGGCGGCAATGCAAGGCTTGCCGCCAACACAGTGGCCATTACGACACTTGCCAGCAGTGTCACCATCACACTGGGCATTTTTATTCTACAGATCAGTGGTATGGCGGGCTGACACGCCCGCCATCATCCTGGTTCAGGCGCCGTTATCGAGTGCGGCGGTCGCCGGCGTGACATGGCGTACCAGCGTCGCGCATCCGGCCGCCCATACCTGCGCGTCCAGCTCGATCACATCCGCCGTGCCCATGGGCAGGCGCGCGTTGGGCCCACCATCCACCAGCTGGCCCACCAGCTCTGCCACCAGCGGCATGTGGCTGACAAACAGCCAGGGCGTATCATCATGTTGTGGATCGACATTGTGTGTCAGCCACTCGATCAGCGTCTGGGGCGGCACATCCGGTGTCATGATGGGCAGCGTCATGATGTCATCCACCTGCAGCGCCCGGGCGATAATGCTGGCACTCTGCTGGGCACGGTCATAGGGACTGGCCACAATCCTGAGCTGACGCCCCCTGTCGCCCAGCTGCGAGACAAACCAGTCAGCAATACTGGCAACTTCCTTCTGCCCGGTAGTGTCCAATGGCCGGTGCGCGTCGGGCGTTCCGGAAGCGGCTTCCCCATGGCGCATTACATAGATCTTCATGATGAAATATCCCTGGCTGCAGTTTGCTGCTGAGCACGCCGCGTATCCTCTCGCGGCAGCGTAAATTCAACGTCACTACTCTGTTCACTGCGCATGAGCGCCGTGGCCATTTCCCGCGGTGCGACGCCTTCAAACATGACCCGATAAAGCCCGGTGGCCAGCGGCATGTAGATATTCTCCTCGCTGGCCCGCCTGACAATCAGCGATACCGTATTGACGCCTTCGGCGACCTGACCCAGCGCCGCGACGGCCTCATCCAGCGTTCGCCCTTCGCCCATTGCATAACCTACCCGGTAATTACGTGACAGGTTCGAGGAGCAGGTCACGATCAGATCGCCGACCCCGGCCAGCCCCAGAAAGGTCATCGGATTGGCGCCCTGCGCCACCGCAAAGCGGCTCATCTCGGCCAGCGCCCGAGTGATCAGCATGCTGCGGGTGTTTTCGCCCATGCCAAGCGCTGCCGCCATGCCCACGGCAATGGCATAGATGTTTTTGAGCGCACCACCCATTTCAACACCATAGCGGTCATTGCTGGCATAGACACGAAAATGATCACACGAAAGCGCTGCCTGCACCCGCGAACGGGTCTGCTCATCGTTGCTGGCCACGACACTGGCACTCAGATGTCCCTGCGCAATTTCAGCCGCCAGGTTCGGCCCCGAAAGCACGCCGATGTGCGCACTGTGGGTTTCCTGCTCCAGAATCTGACTCATCAGGAGGAAGCTGTCGGTTTCGATGCCCTTGGTGGTACTGACCACGATGGCATCAGGGGCCAGATAGGGCGACGCCTGACGCACGACCTGGCGAAAGCCGCCGGAAGGGATGGCCACCAGCACCAGCAGCGCCTCTTCAAGCACCCAGGCGAGATCGGTAGAAGCCACAACATCAGGATGAATGCTGAAGTCAGGCAGATAGCGATGATTGACATGATGGGTATTCACATGCTCGACAAGATCTGCGTCGCGCATCCACTGGCGTACTCTGGCGCCACCAGTGGCGGCAATACTGGCCAGTGCGGTGCCAAAACTGCCGCCCCCCAGCACGGCCACCGGAGGCACACGAATATCATCTGTACTGGCCTGCGACTGATGCTCGGCTGCCATGGATAATCCTTGTTGATCGACGATAGGCAGGCTTTAGTGTAACCCCTGACCGGCCACAGACGTAACGCAGCGTCATGCCCGTTCGACAACGCCTGCGGGCACCAATGGCCGCTTTCGAGGTCAGAAAGCAGAATCAATGGCTTGCATCAACACAAGGGACAAGGATCATGAGAACATTACACCATCATTCATCATTGCATCCGGGTGGCGCTATGCCAGCCATGCAACGTTCTGATCAGGACTCTCTCAACATGCAGGTATTATTTGTCGAAGATGATGTATTGCTGGGCGATGGTATCGAGACGGCGCTGCGTCGTGAGGGTCATCAGGTCACATGGCTGACCGAAGGTGAAGGTGTGCTTGAGCATGTTGAACGCGGCCAGATCGATGCCGTCATTCTTGACCTGGGGCTTCCCGGCATTGATGGCATGGAAGTGCTGCGTCGGATTCGCGCTGCCCACGATGTTCCGGTATTGATCCTGACGGCTCGCGACAGTCTGGAAGACCGTATTCAGGGGCTTGATGCCGGCGCCGACGACTACGTCCTCAAGCCCTTTGATGTGGATGAGCTGCAGGCCAGACTGCGCGCCATCAGCCGCCGTCAGGGTGGTCGCACACAGCAGAGTATCAGGATCGGTCCGCTGCATATCGATCACGCCCGCCACGAGGTCAGCTGGAAGGAGCGACTGGTCAAGCTCAGTCGGCGTGAATATACCCTCCTGCATGAGCTGGCCCAGCATCCCGGCCAGGTGTTCACACGCCCCCATCTGGAAAAGCTGCTGTACGGCTGCTGTGACGAGATCGAATCCAATGCGCTGGAGGTGCACATTCACCACCTGCGCAAGAAGCTGGACAGCAACCTGATCGTGACCCTGCGGGGGATCGGCTACCGCCTGGACGACAAGATCGAATGACCTCGATTCGTCGCTACCTGACACGGGCCGTCATGGGACTGGTACTGCTGGGCGCTATCCTCTCGGGTCTGGCGGCGTGGCTGATCACCAGGCATGAGCTTGAAGAGATGTTTGACGCGCAGCTCTCCCAGTTCGGGCGCATCGTGACCGGCATGATCGATATCAACATGGATTCGCAGGACTACCAGGCCTTGGCGGATCGCCTGACCCAGCCCGGCCATGCGGCGCGCTTTTATAGCATGGAAGAAGATGACACCTCGGGTATCGTCATGGATACCCACTCCGTGAACACGCCACAGCGATTTCGGGAGGAAGAACGCCTCCTGTCGCTGGGTTTCTGGAACAGTGACCGCTCGCCGCGCATGCTCAGTGCCGAGTGGAATGATAACGGCCCCTTCCCGCCTCCCAAGGAGACCGGCTATCGCTGGGTCACCTATGACAGTGAAAACTGGCGCGTGTTCAGCATCTACGACGAGCAGCATGGTGTCTGGGTTTCCACGGGGCTGCGCGAGGATTTTCAGCAGGAACTGGTCAGCAAGATTCTGCTGGGCAACAGCATTCCCTTCCTGTTGATACTGCCCCTTCTGGGCTTCGCGCTCTGGTGGGTCATTCGTCGCGGCCTGCGTCCCATCGACAATCTGTCTGCCGAAGTCGCCCGGCGTTATCACCAGGACCTTACCCCCATCGAGCAGGCCCCGCCTCAGGAACTGTGGGGGCTTCGCGATTCCCTCAATGCCTTTATCGAAAGGCTTCGCATGGCGCTTGACCGGGAAAGGCGCTTCACGGCCGATGCCGCGCATGAGCTGCGCACACCACTGGCGGGTCTCAAGATTCATCTGGATAACGCTCGCGCCAGCGAGCAGGACTATCAGAGCTCACTGGACAAGGCACGCCAGGGCATCGAGCGTTTGCAGCGGGTGGTGGATCAGCTTCTGACCCTGGCGCGCGTGGAACGATCACCACAGCGCCAGCAGGATGTCGTGGATCTCTATCCCATTGCGTCGCAGCTGGCCGGTGAGATGTGGCCGCTGGCCAGTCATCGTCAGCAGCAGCTGGAGATGAGCGGACTGTCCGCTCTTGAAGTGCGTGCCGACCCAACAGAGCTGGGGGTGCTGCTGCGCAATCTGCTGGATAACGCTCTGCGCTACACCCCCGATGGCGGCACGGTCATGCTGCATCTGGACAGGATACAAGGCCAACCGATGATTCAGGTCATCGATGATGGCCCAGGCGTTCCTGCTGAGTCACTCGAGAAGATCACCGAGCGCTTTCATCGCGCCAATCAGCGCATGACCGGCAGCGGTCTTGGACTTTCCATCGTCAAACAGCTGACCCAGCGGCAACAGGCCACGCTCGTTATCCATAACCGTGAGCCGCATGGGCTGATCGTGACCGTGACCTGGCCACCGCTACAGCCACACTGAGCCATGACCTCTGGCAATGAACACGCACCATCCCTGAAAATGAAAAAGTCGCCGTGAGGCGACTTTTTCATGGGCGGTAGATACGATCAGGCGGGATCGTCACTGTCCTGCACGCGCATCTCTTCAATCAACGGCGCATTGGTATTTAACAGTGACTGAAGCGCGGCCAGATAGGCATCGCCACGGATGGAGTAGTTCTGCAGCGAGGGAATCAATGCCAGGGCATTGACGTTTTTACCCTTGTCACGCAACGCGGCGCGGCGCTCGCGCAGATGCCCATAGGCACGATGGGTATTGAGGTTGCGCATGTAGGCTTCGATCCCGTCATAAACGGTGGCAAAGCTTTGATAACCGCTGCCGGTGCCGGTCTGCTCAAGACCGCAGTTGCTGCCAAAGCAGCGCATGCCGAAGAGATTATTGCCTTCACGGGCAAAGCGGGAGGTTCCCCAGCCGGACTCTTCCACGGCCTGAATCAGAACCAGCTGGATCGGTACAGTATCAACGCGGGCAAACAACCTGGACCAGTTGACGTCCTTTTCGTTTTTACAGCTCAGACCATAATCCTTGCAGATTTCAGTCAGGCGCTTTCGCGAATCGGCAGTCCAGCGTTTTTGCTCACGCATGTGCGATAGCCATTCACGATCATTTTGAATCTCATCGTTGGCTTTCTCGATGAGCGGGATCATGAGGTTGAAAAAGGCGATCTTGCGGTCGGTGCCTGCGGGATGTTCACGCAGGTCCGGCATCTGGAAACTGGGCTTGCTGGCATCAGCGTGAGAGACGTTGAACACGCTGAAAACGGAGAGTGCAAGCACGAGCGTCAACGTCTTTAACGGGCGATGCGTTCGTGTCATGTGACAGGGCTCGGTATCAGGACAAGACTGCAGGCTAACATAATTTGGCTGCTGCGTCGCCATAAGCAACAATCTGAGGCGAAAATCCGTAAATTTGCACAATCATGCAAATTCTCGAATATCTAAAAGACGAGTATTACCGGGCAATTGCAGGAAAGTTGAGGCTAACAGGCGATGGCAGCCAAAAGGCCACCATCGCTGTTATCAATGTCTGTCAGTGGGTCAACATGGCATTGAGACGACGCACATAGGCGGCAGGATCATCGAGCTGACCACCTTCAGCGATCACGGCCTGATCAAAGAGCACATGCGCCAGATCCGTAAAGGCTTCACCGTTACTACCTTCAAGCCTTGAGATCAGTGCATGATCCGGGTTGAACTCAAGGATCGGCTTGACCTCGGGCACCGGCTGACCGGCGGCCTCCATCAGACGGCGCATCTGATAGCCCATTTCGTTTTCCGGCAGTACGACACAGGCCGGTGACTCGGTCAGACGATGCGTGACCCGCACTTCCTGTACCTGATCGCCCAGCGCCTCACGGAAACGCTCGGCCAGTCCTTCCTTGGCCTTCGCACTTTCCTGCTGCGCCTGCTTCTCTTCTTCGCTATCAATCTCGCCCAGATCCAGATCACCGCGCGTAATATCGACCATTGACTTGCCGTCGAACTCGGTGAGATGGGTCATCAGCCATTCATCAATGCGGTCGGACAGCAGCAGTACCTCGATGCCCTTTTTGCGGAAAATCTCGAGGTGCGGGCTGTGACGCGCAGCATTGAAGCTGTCGGCGATGATGTAATAGATCGCCTTCTGATTGTCCTTCATGCGGGCGATATAGTCAGACAGCGACTGATCCTGCACGCTGCTGTCCGTATGCGTACTGGCAAAGCGCAGCAGACCACCGATCTTTTCACGGTTGCTGTGGTCTTCCGCCGGGCCTTCCTTGAGCACACCGCCAAACTGGTTCCAGAAGTTCTGATAGGTCTCGCTGTCCTTTGACAGCTTGCTGAGCATATCGAGCGCGCGCTTGGTCAGCGCTCCCTTCATCTTCTCGACCTGCGGGTCCTGCTGGAGGATTTCGCGCGAAACGTTCAGCGACAGATCGTTGGAGTCGACCACGCCCTTGATAAAGCGCAGATAGAGCGGCAGGAACTGCTCGGCATCATCAATGATGAATACCCGCTGTACATAGAGCTTGAGGCCGCGAGCCCCCTCACGCTGATAAAGATCAAACGGTGCACGTGCAGGCACATAGAGAAGACTGGTGTACTCAAGCTTGCCTTCGACCCGGTTATGGCTCCAGGTCAGCGGATCGCTGAAATCATGCGCCACATGCTTGTAAAACGCCTTGTACTCGTCGTCGCTGACGTCGCTTTTGGGACGAACCCACAGTGCCTGCGCTTCGTTGACGGTTTCCCAGGTAACGGTCGCCTCGGCGTCACCCTCACCTTCCTGAACGGTCGGCATGCGCACCGGCACTTCGATATGGTCGGAGTACTTGCGCACCAGTGACTTCAAGCGATGCTCGTCGGCAAACTCGAGCGCATCTTCCTTGAGATGCAGCACGATTTCGGTGCCGTGCTTTTCGCGCTCGATATCGACGATGGTAAATTCACCCTCGCCCTTCGAGCGCCATTCCACGCCCTGCTCATGCGGCGTGCCGGCCAGACGCGTGCGCACCACGACTTCATCGGCCACGATAAAGCCCGAATAGAAACCGACCCCGAACTGACCGATCAGGCGGGCGTCCTTTTGCTGCTCGCCGGACATCTGCTTGAGAAACTCGGCCGTGCCCGAGCGCGCGATGGTGCCCAGATTGGCAATCACATCCTCGCGATTCATGCCGATACCGTTGTCCCGGATCGTGACCGTTTTGCCATCGTGATCAAATTCGATCTCGACACGCAGTTCCGGATCATTTTCATACAGGCCATCGTTTTCCAGTGCGCGGTAGCGCAGCTTGTCGCAGGCATCGGCACTGTTGGAGATCAGCTCACGCAGAAAGATTTCCCGATTGGAGTACAGGGAATGAATCATCAGGTGAAGAAGCTGTTTGACTTCGGTCTGAAAACCGAGCGTCTGCTCTTGCGCACTCGTCATGGCAACATTTCTCTTCTGACAATAACCAACAGGGTGAAACACAGGGTGCAGCCTGCCACCCGGGCAGGCCCCGCCGTGCGGTGTGTTACCCGTTATGGGGGAAGTTACCGGTTTTTCAAGAGAAACCGCTCGACATCCATCAACGCGCTGCGAGTATTCGGATGTGATCCGACATCATGTGGTGGGGGTAGCCTGGGTCTCGCGCCATTGCCGATAGTCGTCAAGCTCCTCATCAAGCTTGGCCAGCAGCCAGCCACCGATGATGAGATCATCCAGCAGTCCCCAGAAGGGAATGAAGTTCGGAATCAGATCAATCGGGTTGGCCACATAGACGACGGCCAGCGCCATCAGTCCTACTGCCTTTTTGGGCAGCGGTCGATAACGGCCCTTGCGCCAGTCGTTCATCATCGGAAAAAACGTGCGCAGCGCCTTGAATATGCGCAGGTAGATGCGACCACGGCCGCGAATCAGACCAATGGGGTTGAGTCGACCTTTTGCCATGGATGGATGCTCCAGATAAAAATGTGGTGTCGGAAAGACCGTTCACTGCATGAAGCCATATCCGCTTAACGCTGCAGGAACCAAAGATCGTCATGACGGGATCGTTAAATCCAGCCACCTGGATTAGTCTAGGCCCCAGAGACGCAGTATGCCTGTCAAAGGCATGTTCATATTGATGGCTGACAGGAGTTGTGCGGGTGGGGTTCACGCAGACATTATCCAGACGCTGGCTGGGCGTCATCCTTGCAGCCGGTCTTGCCGCGCCGGCGCTGGCCAGTGACGAAAGCTTTAACCGGTCCTTTGAGGCCGCTCGCGCCCAGCAGTGGCAACAAATCGACCATGACGGTATTCGCGGCCACGTGCTGGAAGGCTATGTCGAATATCACGAACTCAAGTCGCGCCTGCCGGGTGTATCACCGTCGGTCATCAATGACTACCTCAAGCGCCATCAGGACTCGGTACTTTCCGAGTGGATGCGGGGTGTGGCACAGGATGCCTGGGGGTCTCGTCAGCAGTTTGACGATTTCCTGGCGATCAGCGATGGCGTGCCGCAAGGTACCACTCGCCAGTGCTGGTACTATCGCGCCCTTTTGAACCAGGCGCCACAGCGTGCCGCCATTGGCGGGCGCGAGCTATGGCTGGTCGGTCATTCACAACCTGCCGCCTGCGATCCGCTGTTTGAGCGCCTGCGCGCCAATGGCGCCATTACCGGCGCCGATGTCTGGGCGCGAACCATGCTCGCCTGGCGCGCAGGAGACGACGCCATGATGCGCTATCTGCCCGGCGAACTGCCAACTGACTGGCAGCCCCAGCGCACCGCACTTGAACGCCTGCAGGGGGATCCCGGACGCATCACTGAACTGCCGGGACTCGTCAACAACAATGCCCAGGGCGTCTCCTCACTCTACAGCACCGCCATGGCACGCCTCACCCGACAGAACACGGCTCAGGCACTGATAGCCTGGCGCGAGATCAAATCTCGTGCACCGCTGACCGATGAACAGCAACACGACATCGAACACGACCTGGCGTTCTATTCGCTGGTGCGTGATATCAGTGCCAACGCCCAGTGGGCCGATGCTGCTGCCGCCGAGCTGGGCGATCAGGACCTGCTGGAGCTGCGCACGCGCAAGGCGCTTGAGCATCGCCAGTGGAACGAGGTTGCGACCTGGATCGAGCGCATGGAGGAAGACGATCGTCATGATGCCCACTGGCAATACTGGCTGGGCCGCGCCCGCCAGCAGCTGGGCAACGAGGCAGAGGCCCGCCAGGCATGGCAGATCGCGGCCGGACAACGCAGCTTCTTCGGTTTCGCCGCGGCCGATCGTATTAATCAGCCCTACGCACTTGAAAATGAAAGGGTCACGATCGCTGAACATGATCTGAAGGACGCCGCTGCCCTGCCCTCGATGCGTCGGATTGCTGCGTTGTATCGCATCAACGAGCCGGGGCTGGCACGCGCCGAGTGGTACTATCTGATGCGTCATTTACCCAGCGCGCAACGCCCGACCCTGACGCAATATGCTCTTACCCAGCAGTGGTATGACCTGACCATTTATGCCGCCATTCGCGGCGACCACTGGAATGCGCTCAACTGGCGATTCCCGCAGGGCTATGCCGAGCTTTTCCAGAAGTGGGGCCGGTCACGCAATATTGACCCGTGGCTTCTCATGGCACTGGCACGGCGTGAAAGCTCCTTTAACCCGCAGGCACAGTCACCGGTCGGCGCACGCGGTTTGATGCAGCTGATGCCCGGCACAGGGCAGCATGTCAGCCAGCAGCTTGGCGTGCCATGGCAGGGCGTCTCCAGTCTTGAGGATCCGGAGACCAACGTCATGCTGGGCAGCGCCTACATCCGGGACATGGCAGCACGCTACAGCGGCAATCGCATTGCGGCATCCGCTGCCTACAATGCAGGCCCCGGCCGTGTGGATCGCTGGCTGGCGCAGAGTGACGAACCCTTTGATCTCTTTATCGAGGAGATTCCCTTTCGTGAAACGCGCGAATACGTTCAGGCAGTGCTGACCTATCGCGCCATTTTTGAAGGGCTGGCAAAAGGCTCCACCGAGGGGGTTCACATGATGACAGAGCACGAACGCACGACACGCTATAGCGGCGCACTGCAGCGCTGAAATGCTGTATTCAATAAAAGGGCCCTGTTGCAGGGCCCTTTTTTATATGAAAGAACAGCTTTTATAGCATCAGAAACAGCGAAATCATCCCCGCCAGTGCCACTGTCAGGCCAATCAGCATGACCAGTCCATCACGCGCCATCATGCCCAGTGCAATCAATAGCAGCATGGAACAGGGCAATGCTGGCGCCAGCGGCAGTGGCTCGACAAAGGGGATGCAAAGGCTGATCAAAACGATCAGCAGAGCCGTAATGCGATGGGCAGCGGCGTTGTTCATGAAGGACAGCCGCGGCTTGAAGAGTCGTTCCAGACGCTTTACCCAGGGTTGTGCCTTTTCCACCACGCGATGATAGCGCTGACCATCGATGGAGAGATGACGTATGCGTTTGGGCAGCCATGGATTGTTGCGCCCCATGACCAGCTGAATGGCCACCAGCGCCGTGATGACACCGCACACCGATGGCAGCCCAAACACCGGCAGCACCAGCGCAATCAGTGGTGGCATGACCAGCAGCGGGCCGAAACTGCGCGAGTGAAAGGTTTCCAGAATATCGTTGATGCTGACATCGCTGCCTTCGTGCTCATCGTCCAGTGATGTCAGCAGATCACTAAGCTTTTGGGTTTGCGCCATGAATATCCAAATATTCTGCGTGCATGAAACGAGCGGCTTCAGGTTACCGTTCGACGTGATAATCCATTGTCCTCAAGACTTGACTCGGCCTCGATAAACACCCGCTTGATCTCGCTGTGCTGCTGCTTGAGGCCTTGATCAAGCTCTGCAATGACCCGTTCCAGCCTTTCAGCCGGCATGCTCCGATCAAAGCGTACGCTCAGATTGACCAGGATAAAATCCGGTCCCATATGCATGGTCAGGACTTCATTGACGGCCTCGACCTGAGCATGACGCCCCACCGTATCGCGAATATCGTCCACCACGCGGCGGTTTGCACTTTCTCCAATCAAAAGCCCCTTCGTCTCGATGGCAAGCCATATGGCAGTACCTGCCAGTATCAATCCGATCACGATGGAGGCCATGCCATCGAATATCGGGTTGCCGGTAACCTGACTCAGCCAGACACCCGCCAGCGCAACAAAAAGCCCCAGCATCGCCGCCGAATCCTCAAAAAGCACCATGAACAGTGAAGGGTCCTTGCCCCGCTGCACGGCTTCAACATACCCCCACTTGCCCTTGGTCTTGCGAAAACCGTGCAGGGCAAATAGCCATGATGCCCCCTCAAAGAGAATCGCCAGGCCCAGCACAATGTAGTTGATCAGGGGCGATGACATGGGCTCGGGGGATTGAACATGGATTACCCCTTCGTAAAACGAGACGCCTGCGCCGATCGCAAAAATCAAAATGGCGACCACGAAGCTCCAGAAGTAGACCTCCTTGCCATAGCCAAACGGAAAATCCCGATCCGGTGGCTTTTGGGCACGATGCATGCCCAGCAGCAGCAGGACCTGATTGCCGGTATCGACCACCGAATGAATGCCTTCAGACAGCATGGCCGAACTGCCCGTTAGCGCGGCAGCAACGAACTTGGTCACGGCAACGGCCAGGTTGCCAGCCATCGCTGCATAGATAACGGCTTTTGATTCAGAGGCCATTACAGGATTCCTGCTTCGAACACTAGCGCTCGCGCTCGTGTTTTATCGACAGCTGATCGTTGAGTGTCCAGAAATCATAGAGGATGCCCAGCAGAAAAAGCCCCCCGGTCAGCAAATAGATCACGCCCGTAATCCATTTGTCCATGTACATGCGATGGATACCCAGCACTCCCAGAAAGGTCAGCAGTATCCATGTGATCGTATAGCTTCTGCTGCCACGCCTAAAACGAAGATCCGCCTGACGATCCATGAGCGGAATGAGAAAGAGATCGACGATCCATCCGATTAAAAAAAGGCCAAAGGTAAAAAACCAGATCGTGCCGGTAACGGGTTTGCCGTAGTAGAAGCGGTGTGCGCCGGTAAAACCAAAAAGCCACAGCAGATACCCCATGAACATGTTGTGGGTACCCTGCGTGGCAGCGGTGGCGCGTACTGAAGCGTGTTCGGGTGCAGACATGGCATTGCCTTTCAGGGAAGTGGTACTGCACCCGATATGGTGGCAGGCGAGGATACAGTCAATGCCGGGAAGTGCGATCGCAGAAGCTCATGTGCGCCTTTCCATGTTCAAAAGCCCCGATATATCGCCCGAGTTCGGCATGGGCTGAAAACCCATGCGTTCATAAAGGCGGCGCGCGGGATTTTCGGCAAAGACCTTGAGGCGCATTTTTCTGGCCCCCTGTGCTTCCTGTCGCGCGATCCAGTGTGTCAGCACCTCAGCACCGATCCCCTGCCCGCGCCACTGCGCCACCAGATGCAGCTCACGAAGGTGATGAATGCCTTCCACCACATCCCAGGCAATCAGCCCTGCCCTTTGCCCATCACGCATGATGATGGCGGTTTCCAGACGCACCCACTGATCCTTGAAAAGCTGTCGGCTAAAGACCATGCGACGTTTTTGCCAGTAGGGCGACATGGTCTCCTCTACCAGCTGCTGAGCAAAGCGCAGATCATCGGTATGGTTACCGGGCCGCCAGTCCAGTGGCCACTGCGACTGTGAAGTAACGGCATTCATGATACGCCCAGTTCCTTGAGCCTTTCCTTGAGATAGGCATCGGCACTATAACGGCTGGAGAGGACAACATCCGGCCGGGGGTGCAGAAACAGCGGCAGGGACAGGCGCGCACGCTGGCGCGAGCCGCCTTCGGGATTGACCACCCGATGCGTGGTCGAGGGGAAATACCCGCCGGAGGCTTCCTGCAGCATGTCACCGACGTTGATCACCAGCTGACCCGGATCACAGGGCACGGGCAACCACTGTCCATCGCGACCCTTGACCTCAAGCCCCGCTTCATTGGAGGCAGGCAACACGGTAATCAGGTTGATGTCTTCATGAGCGCCTGCGCGTACGGCGCCGCTGGCCTCCCCGCCTTCAAGGGGCGGATAGTAAAGCACGCGCAAGAGTGTCTGCTGACTGTCCCGAATCATGCTGGACAGCGCTTCGCTGAAACGGCTCGAGACCTCTTGTGGCGTGTTGGCTTCAATCCAGCCCAGCAGCGTGGTGGCCACGTCCTGTGCAATTTTATAGTACTCGTCAATATCTTCCTGCAGGCTGGCGGGCACTTTCGTCCCGGGATAGATATGAAAGTACTCCTTGAGATCCTTTTGCGTTTGCCCCTTCGCCGTCTCGGACACACTGGCGGGGAAAAAGCCGGCATGGGTTTCAGGGTCAAAACGCCACTGGTGCTTGTCTTCATCTTCAAAAAAGGCAGCCCAGCCAGCGTAAATTCGCTCAACGAGTGCCTGCGGCACGGGGTGATTGCGCACCACACCAAAGCCGGTCTCACGTAGCGATTGGGTAAACTGTTGTGCTGCCTGAGAATTTTGATAATCGACGTTTTGAACGTGCATTTACCCTGCCTCCAGAAGTCATCAATCCATGCATAATGGCACGCCATTGCCGTTTGGCAAATTGCACTTGACCTTTCTCAGGATCCTGAATCATGCTTCCAGAGGTGGCTTTATGGAGGGATGATGTGGCAGACCCCGGCATCATCCTTATCCCTGAAAGCCCAACGCAAAAACGGGCTGCGGCTCGGTATCACTGCAAATAAAGCAAGGACATCAAAGATGGCAACCGGTACTGTCAAGTGGTTTAACGACACAAAGGGATATGGCTTTATCTCTCCCGATGACGGTGGTGACGATCTCTTCGCACACTTCTCCGAGATTCAGGCTGAAGGCTTCAAGTCGCTTCAGGATGGCCAGAAGGTCTCCTTTGAAGTCACTCAGGGCAAGAAAGGCCTTCAGGCCGCTAATATCAAGGCTATTGACTGATCCCGGCATCAGCATACTCGCCTTGCAAAAAGCCCGCGCCATGGCGCGGGCTTTTTTATGTTTGACCAGAACGACCGTTCGTCGCACTGGCGGGCCGCATGGCGGCCCACCCTGGCAGTTTACTGCGTATTATTGCTGGACGAGTTGTTGAACTGATCAGCCTCGCCCGCTTGACTCATGGCACCCGAGGAGCCGGCATTGGTGGCGGAGTGACCCGTACCACCTTCACGCGCACCGGTGCTTTCATCCGTGCTTTCCTGGGCTTCGTTCATGCCCTGCATGGTGCCTGAATCGTCATCCATATCGTCATCTTCCGGCATGGCGGTAGTGCCGCCACTTTCCGGATCCATGGTGCCGTTGTCAGTACCGGCCTGCTCGGCGGCGCCGTCGGATGTCGCATTGGCACCCTCACCGTCCATGTACTGGCTGCTCTGATTGGCTTCCTGGGCCTGATCACCTGCCTCATCGGCCGGATCGTCCTGATTACAGGCACTCAAACCGAGCGCCATGACAAAGGCAAGGCTCGCTGCCGCAATTGTTTTCCCTTTCATGAATACCTCCCTGATAACTTCAAATAAAAATCGCGCCAATGGACATGGAACCGAAACACAAGCGGACATGGCTCCCGCTTCGGTGCAACACGTTTTGCATACGCCAGAAAAGCGTAGACCAGTCCATGCCTTCAAACGTATTCACATTGATGCGCAACATGACGTGCCTACTACTTATAGCCGTGTCGATAATGTCATGCCGTCGTCATTTTGTAACATTCAGGTTAATGCCAGCCGTCATCGCACACCTGTCGACACCGTACTAGCTGCTGCGCCCATGCCGGCTTCGGGGTTTTCCTGTGTACATGAGTCGGCATTCATCAGGAAGAACAATGGACAGGGCCCCCGGACAGACTTCCACTCTGGCCTGCGTAAACTCATGAAACTCGCCATCCAGATTGATGGGCAGCGGCGTCTTGCTCTGAAAATCCATGGACGTCAGCTGATGGTAACGCACCAGCTTGCCATCAGTGGGCAGTTCCCGCAGCTCCTGAATGGCGCTGCCCACGGCGCCCAGTGAAAAGGCCTCCACTGTCAACACATCCAGCAGGCCATCATTGAGCAGGGCTCGCGGCGTCAACTCCTGCCCGCCGCCCGCCTGACAGCCATTACCGATCGCCAGTACGATCAGGTCACGCTCATAATTGCCATCGCTTGTCTGGAGCTGGCAACGAAAAGGCTCAAAGCGCCAGGCCTGCATGATACCTACCAGCGAATAGGCGCCCCCGCCCAGCAGCTTTTTCAGGGCCGGCGGTGTATCACTGGTGACCTTGGCACCAAAACCACCGGAGGCCATGTTGAGGAAGTAAAGATCGTTGATACGGGCAACATCGATGGCACGCGGCGTGCCGTGAACCGCAAGCGACAGTGCATCAAGAGGGGGCTCCGGAATCTCCGTGGCAGTGGCAAAATCGTTTGCCGTGCCCATGGGAATGATGCCCAGCGCAGGACGTATTGCAGCATCAATGCTCATGAGAGCATTGGTGGCTTCATGGAGCGTGCCGTCACCGCCGGCGACAATGATGCGATCAAGCTTCTGCTCCACTGCCTCGGCCAGAAAGCGCGCAATATCGCCACTTTCCCACGTCACCCGGACCGAAAGATTCACCCCCTCCTCGCGAATGCGATCCACTGCCTCGCGCAGTTCAGGATTTCCGACGCCCTTGCCATTTACAATTAGCCAGAAATTCAAGATCACACTCCTGTTCTATCGGGTTGGTAAATCCCGGCGCAATATCGGGATAGCCGCTAACGTGTTGTCCGCGCGCCATGGTGAGAGATATATCACGTTGTGTGCTTCTCGCCATGGCGAGAAGAGACTTCTGGCGTGATACATACAAGCATCGCTGCGCTCAAAAAGGGCCATGGAAACTACCATGCCATCAAGCGTACTTCATCTCTCCGGTGATGATATCCATGAACACGCAAGGCAGTGCGGCGTCGCAGACCTGTCAGGAAGCCCTGCTGTCCTGACCGGACGGTTTTGCCCCACGGACATCATTGCCTGACACAGTTCGTGTACCCGAACCGATGCAGGTATACTCCGTCGTTTTTACTATCCGGGTGGCCGATGGCATGAACGGTCGCAACAGCCTGATAACAGCGGCACCAGACATGCTACATTCAGCATCGCTTTTGCAGACGCCCGATAAAAAGAGTGGCGGCATGGCGTTCAGGAAAGCCGAGGCAACAACATGACGATGACAGCAGTCCTGACCTGCTTTTAATTCCTTTAAAGTATAAAAGCATTATAATTTATACCTTTTAATTCATTGGGGAGGTCGCTAGCATTCGCCTTCCTCCCCCGGGGACAGATGAGGATATCCACGATGTCACAAGGCCCCCTGCTCGATACCAACAGTCCTCTGAATGGCGATCAGGCCCAGCGTCTCAATGACGTTCTGGGCGGCATGAATCGCGATCAGATGACCTGGCTGAGTGGGTATCTCGCCGGACTCAACGCGTCCGGCGGCCAGCTGAGCGCTGCGTCACCTGCAGGTGCAACACAGACCGTCTCTGCATTACCCGAAATCACCGTATTGTATGGCAGCCAGACCGGCAACGCAGAAGGCGTAGCCGAGCAGGCGCGTGATCGCGCCAAGGCACATGGCTTTAATGTCCGTCTGCTCGACATGGCAGACGTGACCAAAAAGGATCTCAAGGATCCCACCAACCTGATGGTCGTGGTCAGCACCCAGGGCGAAGGTGATCCACCGGATACGGCTATCGGCTTTTACGAGCTGATCAATGGCCGCAAGGCACCCAAACTTGATGGTCATCGCTTTGCCGTACTGGGACTGGGCGACTCAAGCTACGACCAGTTCTGTCAGATGGGCAAGGAGTTCGACGCTCGGCTGGCCGAGCTTGGCGCCGAGCGCATTGGCGATCGTGTCGATTGCGATGTTGACTATGAAGAGCCGGCTGAAGCATGGATTGAGACCGTGCTTGCACGCTACGCCGAACTCTCCGGCGCCACAACGGCGGCGGCCGAGCAGGATGGACCTGCCACCCAGGCCAGCGAAAGCCAGTGGTCAAAGAAAAACCCCTTCCATGCCGAAATCCTCGACACGGTGATCCTTAATGACGACGGTTCCAGCAAGGAAACCCGTCACATTGAACTGTCGCTGGAAGGCTCAGGGCTTGTTTACGAACCCGGTGACGCACTGGGTGTCGTGCCACAAAACGATCCCGCCTACGTGGATGAGCTTTTGGAAAAGCTCAAAATCAGCCATGACACCGAACTTGATACCGGCAGCAGGATACGCGATGCCCTGCTGGCCGAGTTTGAAGTCACCACGCTGACACGTCCGTTTCTCGAGAAATGGGCAGAACTCAGCAATGATGCCGAACTGCAACGTATCCTGAGTGACGAGGCACGTGATGAGTTCAAGGAGTGGGTCTACGGTCGTCACATCATTGATGTGATCGAGCAGTTCCCGGTTGAGAACCTTGACGCTGCCACCTTCACCCAGGCACTGCGCAAGCTGCCACCGAGGCTTTATTCGATCGCCTCGAGCTATAATGCCGATCCCGACGAAGTTCACCTGACCGTTGGTGTCGTGCGTTATGAAGCCCATGGCCGCGCACGCAACGGGGTGACCACCGGCTATCTGTCCGACCATGTACAGCCTGGCGACACGATTCCGATCTATGTCGACCGCAACAAGAACTTCAAGCTGCCGCACGACGCCAACACACCGATTATCATGGTAGGTCCGGGTACGGGTGTGGCACCCTTCCGCGCCTTCATGCAGGAACGTGACGATGCCGGCGCTGAAGGCGACAACTGGCTCTTCTTTGGCGATCAGCATTTTCACACCGACTTTCTCTATCAGGCCGAATGGCTGAACTGGCGAGAGAAAGGACTGCTGACCCGTCTGGATGTGGCCTTCTCGCGCGATCAGGCTGAAAAGGTCTACGTACAGGATCGCATGCGGGAAAAGGGGGAGGATATCTACGCATGGCTTGAGCGTGGCGCCCATTTTTATGTCTGTGGTGATGGCGATCGCATGGCGGCCGACGTACACCAGGCACTGCTGGATATTGCAAAGGAGCACGGTGGTCTTGATGAGGACGCCGCGGCCCAGTATATCCGCGAACTTCAGCAGTCCAAACGCTACCAGCGGGACGTATACTGAACATGACCGATATTATTGCCAAACTCCGTGACGAGTCGCTTGACGACTACGCCGCCAATGAAAGTCTCAAGGTCAACAGCGACTTTCTGCGCGGCAAGCTGATGGACGACATGGCAGACAATGCCACTGGCGCCGTCAGCCCTGACGATACCCAGCTGACCAAGTTTCATGGCTTTTATATGCAGGACGATCGTGACGTTCGCGATCAGCGCCGCAAGAAAAAGCTGGAACCGCTGTACTCCTTCATGGTGCGCCTGCGCATCGCAGGTGGCCGCATGAGCAGCCAGCAGTGGCTGACGCTTGATGATGTGGCCCAGCGTTATGCCAACAATACGCTGCGCATCACCACGCGTCAGACCTTTCAGTACCATGGTGTGTTCAAGAGCAATCTGCGCGCGCATCTGAAAACGGTCAATGACGCCATGATTGACACCATCGCCGCCTGCGGCGACGTCAATCGTAACGTGACCTCCACAGCCAACCCGCATCGCTCCGCCATTCATCGTCAGGTCTATGATCTGGCCGCCGCGATCAGCGATCATCTGCTGCCGCGCACCCGCGCCTATCATGAGATCTTTCTGGGTGAAGAGCGTGTCGCCGGTGGCCCTGACCAGGACGAGCCGCTTTATACCAAGCATTACCTGCCGCGAAAGTTCAAGATCGGTCTGGCCGTACCGCCGGATAATGAAACCGACGTACTGACCAACGATGTCGCCTTTATCGCCATTGTTGAAAACGGCGAACTCAAGGGTTTCAACGTGGCAGTCGGCGGTGGCATGGGATCGACGCACGGCGAGCCGGATACCTATCCGCGTCGCGGCTCCATTATCGGTTACTGCGATGTCGATCAGACCGTCGATGTTGCCGAAAAGATCATGCTGGTGCAGCGTGACAACGGTGATCGTAAAAACCGCAAGCATGCGCGTCTCAAGTACACCGTCGACACCATGGGTGTTGAAGGCTTCAGGGCCGAGCTCGAGAAATACCTGGGCTACACGCTGGGCGAAGAGCGTGCGTTTGAATTCACCACTACCGGCGACATTCTCGGCTGGTACCAGGGTGAAGATGGTCAGTGGCATTACGGGCTTTTCGTCGAGAACGGTCGTATTCGCGACTATCCCGATGACAACCCCATTCATGCCGGCATGCAGATCATGAGCGGGATGCGTGAAATCGCCAGGATTCACGACGGCGATATCGTGCTGAGCTGCAATCAGAATCTGATCATCACCAATGTGAAGCCCGAGCTTCGTGAGCAGATCGATGCCATTATCGATCGCTACCGGATGCTCAAGGACGTCACGCCCCTGCGTCAGCATTCGATCGCCTGTGTGGCCTTCCCCACCTGCGGTCTGGCGATGGCAGAAAGCGAGCGCTATCTGCCCACCCTGCTGGACAGGTTCGATGCCATCATGAAAGACGCCGGGCTTGAAAACGATCCCATCATCGTGCGCATGACCGGCTGCCCCAACGGCTGCGGCCGGCCCTTCATGGCCGAGATCGGTTTTGTCGGCAAGGCCATCGGCCGCTACAACCTTTACCTGGGCGGCGATTTCACCGGTACCCGGCTCAACAAGATGTATCGTGAGAACATCGACGAGAAGACCATTCTCGAGGAGCTGACACCCATGATTCATCGCTACGCCAAAGAGCGTGAAGCCGGCGAACACTTTGGTGACTACGTCGTACGTGTCGGTATCATCAAGGCCACCGAGAACGGGCTGGATTTCCACACTGCCTGATGGGTGTCCTGTAGCGCTAAAAGGGCTCGGCAACTGCCGGGCCCTTTTTTTATTGTCGCTTTTTCTCCTCATCATGCTGGCTTCATGGCTACAAAAAAGGCCCTGCCAATGGCAGGGCCTTCTGGATCAGACCTCAAAGGTCAGCGCCTAGATAAAGCGCGGCGGCGGATCACCAGCATAGGCTTCATCAATCCAGGCCGGGTACTGATGACTTCGATCCCATACCTGGTAATGGAGCCTTGAAAGCATGACCGGGTCATCCAGCACCAACAGCTTGTCCTTGTTGGGCATCTTGCCCGGCCCGCCCACCAGGGCCTGTCGCACCATTGTCTGACGCTGTGATTCGATCGCCTCGGACTTGTTATGCCTTGCCACACCCATGGCACAACCCAGTGCGTTATCGATCGGATCGACCACGGTCTGTACAAAGGTCGGCGCCGGTGGCTGATGGCGCGCATTACGCACAAATCGCCAGGTCGCCCGCAGTTCCCTTGGAGGATTGGACTCTTCCGGAATCAGGAACATGCGCCCTCTGAAGGAGGCACGTCCGAGCCCGACCTTGCTGGTGATGACCGATACCGGAATCGATAGCATCAGCGCGCCGACAATAGGCCAGAGCCACAGCAGAAACAGCGGATCAAGCCACAGGACAAACAGTGTCCAGATAATGCCGAACACGGTCTGGCCGCCGTGACGCATGAAGGCGTCCTTCCAGGTCGTTTCACTGAAGTCACGCTGCGGTGACTTCCACTTGACCTCGATTCCCATCAGGGCCGCCAGCACGAAGCGCGTATGAAAGAGCATGCGCACCGGGGCCAGCAGCATCGAGATCAGCGACTCGATGATCATTGAAAGCCCGAGACGCATCGCACCCCCATAGTAACGGGGTCCCTTGGCCCAGATCACGATGACACTCAGGATCTTGGGCAAAAAGAGCAGCGTCAGCGTAGTGGAAAAAAGCGCCACGGCCCTGCCCGGATGCCATTCGGGCCAGCGCGGGAACAGCTGCATCGGCTCGGTAAAATACTCCGGCGTGGTCAGCGTGTGCACCGCCAGAAGCGCCGTGGACAACATCAAAAACAGGAACCAGAGCGGCGCCGATAGATAGGACATGACACCGGTCAAAAATACCGCACGGTGTACCGGATGCATGCCGCGTACCAGAAACAGGCGGAAGTTCATGATGTTGCCCTGACACCAGCGACGATCGCGCTGCAGTTCGTCAAGCAGATTGGGCGGCATCTCCTCGTAGCTGCCCGGCATATCGTAGGCGATCCACACGCCCCAGCCGGCACGGCGCATCAGCGCTGCCTCGACAAAGTCGTGAGACAGGATTTCACCCGACAGCGCCCCCTTGCCCGGCAGCGGTGCCAGCGAGCAGTAATACATGAAGGGCTCAACCCGGATAATCGCGTTGTGTCCCCAGTAATGGGATTCACCCAACTGCCAGAAGTGCAGACCCGCCGTGAACAATGGTCCATATACCCTGGTGGCAAACTGCTGCAATCGGGCATAGAGATTGTTACTGCCGGCGGCCAGAGGCGCCGACTGGATGATACCGGCGTCCGGATTGGCCTCCATCAGCTGGACCAGCCGGGTCAGACAGCGACCGCTCATGACGCTGTCGGCGTCCATGACCAGCATGTAGCGATATTTGGCGCCAAAGCGACGGCAGAAGTCATCGATATTGCCGCTCTTTTTCTTGACCCGGCGTGAGCGACGTCGATAAAAAATGCGCCCGAACCCACCGACTTCGCGGCAAAGCCGCAGCCAGGCATGGTTCTCGGCCACGCAGGTGTCAGGGTCGTAGCTGTCGCTGAGCACGTAGAAATCGAAATGCTCGATATTGCCGCTGCGCTGCACGGACTCATAGGTCGCCTTGAGCCCGGCAAACACACGATTGACGTCCTCGTTACAGATTGGCATGACAATGGCGGTTCTGGCCGAGGGATCGATCGGCTCATCACCGGCGCTGCTGGCCGAAATACTGTATTTGTCCCGCCCCTTCAAAAGCTGGAAAAAGCCCATCAGTGCCGTCCAGAAACCGGCCGACACCCAGCAGAACAGCAGCGCAAACAGGACCAGTTCGGCCACTTCGAGCCACTGTGCCCCCTGATAGGGCAGTACGGTACTCATGTACCAGACGGCGACCGCACTTTGCACCATGACCAGCAGCAATAGCGTCCAGCGCCGCATGGTTCCCACCATCTTCCAGCGCGGCGCCGTGGGCGCCGCGGGCGCCTGGGTCTTGCGTGTCCGCGGCTTTAAATTACCGCGCCGCAGGTGATAGCCCTTTTTCAGACGCTTGATCGGACTGGTCGTCCAGGGGTGAGGCGCTATCGATGTGCGCTCGATGGGCGGCATGGTCTTGAGACACACGCGTCCCACCTTGTCCGACCCGAGCACCTCGGGCGGTGCCAGCGGCGCAGTACCATAGGCAAGTTCCAGGCGTCTGAGTACCGAGGCACTGGAAGGATCATCCTGAAGAAGACGCTGCTTTCCCAGCTCCTCATGCACCTGAAACAGGGGCGTATCCTGGGACGCCAGGTCCAGCAGCTCTCGACGATTACCCAGCTCCCGGGTCCCGAGCGCCAGGCGCTCGAGATACGCCCGGGCCGGGCTTGAGTAGGCATCATCACTCATTGGCAGGCAGCACGTAGTTCCAGGTTTCCGTCAGGCGCGAATCACCGTTTTTAAGAAAAGCCTTCATGTTGATCGGCTTTGAGGTGTCGTTGGCCTTGACGCTCAATTTAAGGCGATACCCACCCATGGCAGGATTACGGATCACTTCACTGCGGACCACCTGACCGTTGTCACCAAGGTTCACGTCTGCCTGAATGTTGGCATCGCTGCCCGGCGACTTGAGATTGGGGCCTACGAAGTCGACCACGTAAAGTGTGCTGTCATCGCTTTTGCGCACCATGTTGTCCTGGGTCACTTCACCGCGCGCACGACGGGTCTGTGCGACCCAGCCCAGATCAGGCGTGTGGTAGCGCGACTCGTTGGACGTCCAGTTGATGGTGTAGTTGAAATCCAGCGCCTGATTGGTCGGCAGTTCCTGCGTCGGACGCCAGAAGCTGACAATGTTGTCGTTGGTTTCATCAGGCGTCGGGATCTGAATAAGCTCTACCTGACCGTCGCCCCAGCTGTTTTGCGGCTCAACCCACGCACTGGGACGCATTTCATAGCGATTTTCGACGTCCTGGTAACCGTCAAAGTCGTGATTACGCTGCAAAAGCCCCATGCCGCGCGGATTGTTGGCTGCAAAGGTATCCACGGAAAGACGCTTGGGATTGGCCAGCGGGCGCCACAACCACTGGCCATCACTGGTCGCCAGCTGCAGGCCGTTGGAATCATGAATGGCAGGCCGATAATTGCTGCTGCCCGCGGGCTGCTCGGGGCCAAACAGATACATGCTGGTCAGCGGCGCGATGCCCAGCTTGGTGACCTGACGACGCAGGAACAGACGCGACTGCACATCGACAACACTGTCCTGCCCCGGACGCAGGATAAAGCGGTAGGCGCCGGTCGCGCTGGGTGAATCCAGCAGCGCATAGATGGTCAGATAGCGATCATCACCCTGTGGCTTGACGACCCAGAACTCCTTGAAGCGCGGAAACTCTTCCCCCGAGTTGAGTCCGGTATCCACGGCCAGGCCGCGGCTTGACAACCCATAACGCTGATTCTTGCCGGCCACCCGGAAGTAGCTGGCGCCCAGAAACACCATCGACTCGTTTTTTCTGTCGGGGGTATCGCCATAGTTGATCTTGAAGCCGGCAAACCCGAGATCCTTGAACTTCGACTTGTCGACATCAAGATTGCCGTAGTTGAAATTCTCCGGAGAAAATTTCAGCTCCTGCACATCATCGCCGTTGACTTCGCTGATGGTCACGGGCGTGTTGTAGTGCATGCCTTCGTGGAAAAAGCCCAGATCAAATCGCAGGTTCTCGCTGCGCCAGTGTGACTGGGCAGGCTTGTACTGAATCTGTTGATACTGCTGAAAGTTCAGGCCGGCAAGTGAGCCAGGAAGATTACTCTGGGGAGCACTGTAGCCGCGCTGTGCAAGCTCCTGAGCCTCCTGACTGACATCATTGAAGTCAAATGCGAGCACGGCCTGGGCGGAAAACAGCGAAGCCACTCCAAACGCCAGCATGGCACTTTTTTTCAGGGTAGCGTAGACCGCGGGACTACCGGAGGTTTTCAGATAAGACGTCACAGCAACATTCCTCATAAGCATCCTTGAAGCGCCCTGATATATACAAAAGGTATGGTTCATACGGTTACTGCCATGCAGGATAAAAGCTCAGGGCAACCATGCATGACAGCGTATGCTTTATCGAATTGAGCAGGCCTGTTTACCACGGCACTGCACCTTTATACCAGCAGTACAAGGGCCGCATTTTACGTCACTTTCTACCGGGTAATACGCTTTAAAATGCCGCAGCAACACAAAACATGTTCATGGCTGGATGAACGGGCAAGCGACATTCTAGCGCCGGCGGGTCTTTTTCTCAGTAGTCATAATGAAACGCTGTCTTTTTTTACCTGCCGGTGACATGTCGACAATAGACTTAACCGGTCACGTCAGCGCTTCACGCCGATGAAATGCCACAACCGCCATCAACAAAAGCCCGCCCGCGCCCAGCATACCGGTCAGGGCCAGCACCCATTGCATCGGCATCGGCAATAGCGTCAAAAGCGACGCCAGCAGCGCCCCGCCACCCATCTGGCAACATCCGGCCAGCGATGAGGCAAGGCCCGCCCTGTCAGCATAGGGTTCAAGCGCCAGACTTAACGCAGCGCCAAGCGTTAATGAAAACCCGGTCACCATGACGGCATTGGACAGCATGAAACTGGCCACGCCTGCCCCTGAAACACTATAAAAAAAGGCGTGAGAAACACCGCCGATCGCCATGATGGCAAGCCCTGCATGGATGGCATGATGCTGTCCCAGCCAGGCAATCAATCGGGGTGCCAGAAAGTAGGCAACCACGTTGATGGCCGCCACGGCGCCAAACCAGCTGCCAAAGGCCAGCTCGCTCAATCCGGCCTGATCCATCAACAATATCGGCGCGGTCGTGACATAAATGAGGATGACCGTCATTCCGGTCATGGCAATCAAGACATGAAAGACAAACTGCCCATCGCGCAGAATGGTTAAAACGTCATGGCCGTAATGGGACAGGCGGGGCTTCTGCTCGCCTGCCGGCCTGGTTTCTTCCAGCCCCCAGAGACAGAACAGGGCCACCCCCAGTGCAAACGCCACCATGAACACAAAACTGGCGCGCCAGTGCCAGAAGGCGGCCAGCAGGCTGCCCAGCAGCGGTGCCAGCGCCGGCACCACACAAACGGCGGCATTGAGAAAACTGTAAATACCGGCGCGGCGATCACCCTCGAAGCGATCACGCACACAGGAAAATGCCACAACGGTGGCCAGGGAAGCTCCCAGCCCCTGCATCAGGCGCCCAACATAAAAAAGCGTGATGTGATTGGCCATCAGACACAGCGCTGCAGCCAGCCCATAGATGAGCGCACCCGTGACAGCCATGGGTCGTCGCCCGAGCGCATCCACCAGTGGCCCCGCTATCAGCTGTCCCGCGCCCATGCTGATCAGATACAGCGTAATGGACCACTTGATGGCCGCGGTATCACGTGCAAAATCCTGCGCCAGCATGGGCAGCGAAGGCAAAAAGATATCGACACCCATGGGGGTAAGCACAATCAGTGCCATCATCATGGCGATCAAACGCCGGTTGCCGGAGGGGCTGCCCATTATCAGACTCTTCTGGAACATGAGCCGGCACTGTACAGACTGCATCCTGCCCGGCCAATACATCCTGTCGATTCAAATCGGGGGTAACTACGCTAAGCTCAATGACCACCGTGATGAAAGGCAGGCACGCCACATGAGCCAGGATCAGAACAAGCAGGCAGAAGATGACTTTGAAGGGGGTCTGGATGACGAGTCTTCAGGCCAGGAAGAACAGGAGGAGCAGGAAGAGCAACAGGCGGCATCGTCAGAAGATCCTTCCGAAAAACGTCGTGAGGCTGAAAACAAGCAGGCCCGTGAGCTGCCCTCTCAGGCGGCAGCCGTCCACCAGCGGCTTCGCAAGGATGGTCAAAAGGAACTGGCGCGGGACTCCATGGCGCTTTTGTGGTCAGCCATCGCCGCCGGCATCTCGATGAGCTTTTCCATGGTGGCCCGTGGCCTCATGCATGCCAACCTGCCGGAGAACGGCACCGGTTTTCTGATCGAGTGTCTGGGCTACACGGTAGGATTTATCGTCGTGATTCTGGCCCGCCAGCAATTGTTCACCGAAAATACCGTCACCGCCGTGCTACCGGTCATGAGTCACCCAACGCTTTCCAATTTCGGGGCTCTGAGTCGCCTGTGGGGCGTCGTACTGGTGGGCAACATGGTGGGTGCCGGTATTTCTGCGTGGACCTTTTTGAACATGCCCATCTTTGACGCTCCTACCCAGGCAGCCTTTACCACCCTGGCCGAGCATGTGATGGAAAACACCACCGGTGAAATGTTTGCCAAGGGCATTGTGGCCGGCTGGATGATAGCCACACTGGTCTGGCTGATACCGGCGGCCGATCAGGCCAAGGTATGGATCATTTTGATCATTACCTATGTCATGGGCATTGGCGAGTTTACCCATATCATCGTGGGAGCCAGTGAAGTGCTGTATCTGGTGTTCTCGGGTGATGCCAGCTGGAGTGAGTTTCTCTTTCACTTTGGCCTGCCAACGCTTGCCGGTAACGTGGTCGGCGGCACCTTTATCTTTGCCCTGATCAGCCATGCCCAGATTCGCGGCGATCTTGAGGCCCAGCGTGAGCACAAGCAGGGTCTGATTCAGCGCCATCATGAAGAAAGGCAGGAAGAGGATCAGGACAAGAAAAGCGCGTGATTGATCCGACCATCCGGCACTGAAGAAACAGACACATCGAACAGGCGGGCTCAGGCCCGCCTTTTTATTGCTCGTATGCCAGGACTGCCTATCAGCGCCATTCAAGCGCTCATGGGCAGGATTGCGTACCATGGCGCCCTTTCAGAAAACAGCAAGGCAGTGTCAGGTCGCACATGAAATATATCGGAGCACATGTCAGCGCAGCAGGTGGTGTGGATCAGGCCGTGGGACGCGCGGTAGACATCGGGGCCAATGCCTTTGCCCTGTTTACCAAAAACCAGCGTCAGTGGAAGGCCAAACCGCTGGATGAGAAAGTCATTGCCGCCTTCAAGAAGGCATGCCAGCACCATGGGTTCAAACCCGAGCAGATGCTTCCCCATGACAGCTATCTGATCAATCTCGGTCACCCGGAGGCTGAAGGGCTGGCCAAATCACGCGCTGCCTTCCTCGATGAGATGCAGCGCTGTGAGCAGCTCGGGCTGACACTCTTGAATTTCCATCCGGGCAGCCACCTGCGCAGGATCAGTGAAAGCGAGTGCCTGAAGATCATTGCCGAATCCATCAACGAGGCGCTGTCACAAACGCAAGGCGTCACAGCCGTCATTGAAAACACCGCCGGTCAGGGCAGCAATCTGGGCTATCGTTTCGAGCAGCTGGCCGAGATCATCGAGCAGGTGGATGACAAGTCACGGGTGGGCGTGTGTATCGACACCTGTCACGCCTTTGCCGGCGGTTATGACCTGCGCACCGGCGAATCGACGCAGGCGGTACTCGATGAGTTCGGCGATGTGGTCGGCTTTGAATATCTGCGCGGCATGCATCTCAACGACGCCAAAAGCACCCTGGGCAGCCGGGTGGATCGTCATCACAGCCTGGGACAGGGCAATATCGGCAGTGAAGCATTTGTCGCTATCATGCAGGATGCACGCACGGATGGTATCCCGATGATTCTGGAAACCATTGAGCCTGCCATCTGGGATCAGGAGATCGCCTGGCTGCGCGCGCAATGCGTGTCACCGCTGGTGTGACGCCATCAACCCAATCGCAGGAACCCTTTAATGCAGTCAGATGGAACTTTCAGCTGGATCGGCGAAACGCTGGGTAACATCATTCGCGCGATCGTCGAATTTCTCGCCTCCATTTTTGCCAATCTTTTTGGCGCCATGGGAGGCTTCATCGATGGGCTGACCCGGTCTCTGGGCATCAGCCCGTCAATGTTCAGCCTGGCCATTCTGGTGATTGGTCTGATGCTGTTGATCAACGGCGTTCGCGCCATGTTGCGCGGCGGTATCATCGGCGGGCTGATCTGGCTGGTACTGGGCCTTCTCGTATTGTCCTGGCTGATTCCCTGATACCACCAGGGCATAGTGGCCGGCAGGTCACGTCATGGATCGCCATACACCAGGATATCGATAAGTGGTATGGCCGGCCTCAAGCCATGCCCACTGGTGCCGATAAGACCTTCCTGATCAACCATGGCGCAGGCCAGCAAGGCCTGCGCTGTCAAGGGAAGGGTACTGATGTCATTAAGGATCTGGGGCGTCGTCTGCCTTGCGGCCACGTTGAGCGGCTGTCTCAAAGTCAACACCTCCCAGGCCCCCATGGCCACGACCTGGGAGAGCAGTGACCAACAGCGCATGCAGGCTGCTCACCACTGGGACGTGCTCGCCCGCAACGAAGCGCGCAACATCATGGCCAATCAGCGTCTGCGCGGCAGGCCCCTGTATGTCTTTTCGCCCCAGCCGGCGACACCCTTCGCCCGTGGTTTCCATTCGCTGCTGGAAAGCCAGCTGGTACAGCAGGGCGCGCTTGTCAGCACGCAACCCGAAGGCTCCGTCCTCATCAGCCCTGCGGTTCAGGTCGTAAGGCACAGTGACCGCGGTTTTATTCGCCGCCCGCCGGGTACCCTGACCATGCTGGCTGCCGGTGTGGCATGGGCCTTTCAGCCGCTCAATCACTGGTCGGAGCCTGCTCTGGCGCTGATTCCGGGCGCCGCGGCGTTTGATGCCTTCAGCGGCAATATGACAGAGGTAGGCAACACGGAAGTCATCATTACGACCCGGGCGAGCGAGTTTGACACCCTGCTTTACTCGTCATCCAACATCTATTACGTCAATGCCGGTGACAGCAATCACTATGAAGCTCAGAACGGGCTGAGGGTCTCATCGCAATGGTAAGCAAACGATTGTCTCGACTGTACCTGTGCGCTGCCTTGTTGCTGTCGGTGCTGATCACGGGCTGTTCTGCCCTGCCAGGTAACCATACGGCGCCTGTGCAGCCTACGCTGCTCTCGCAGGTCGATACTGCCGCCGAACGGATGGTCAAGAACGCCCACGGCCGCCTCTCTACCCGCGACACCATTATTGCCACCACCTTCGTAGACGTGGATCAGCTCGGACGCTCTTCGACACTGGGACGCACACTGACCGAGGCGATGACCTCCAAACTGGTCGAAAATGGCCTCAACGTCATCGAAGTCAAGCTGCGCGACAGTCTTTATATCGAGGAGTACGCCGGCGAGATGATTCTGTCCCGCAATGTCCAGCGCCTGGGCAACAACTACAATGCCAGCGCCGTTTTGCTGGGCACCTATGCCGTGGCTCGTGGAGAGGTGATCGTCAATGCCCGACTCGTGCGGCTGGCCGATCAGCTGGTGCTGGGTGCTACCAGCTTCCGGGTGCCCATGGATGTGAATGTCCAGATGCTGCTGGCCTCACCCTATTGAAGAATCGTCAATTTCAACCCGATACACAAAAGGCCTGTTGCCACGATGGCAGCAGGCCTTTTTTTAACGCATTGAGCCGAACACTCAGGCGGTGGCGTTATCCGTCAGGGCCGTCAGCCCGTCCCGACGGCCGCTTGCCTCGTTGCACAGGTTGATCCCCGAAATTACGGCCTTGAGCGAGGCGCTGACGGTATCACTGTCCTCGGCGACCGCGCAGACACGCTGACCATCCACGTTGAGCTGCACAAAGGCAATGGCGTTGGCCTCACTGTCTTCACCCAGCGAGTGCTCGCTGTAATCAAGAATACCGACCTGCTGGCCGCTGTGACGCTGCCAGGCGTTCATGAATGCCGACATGGCGCCGTTGCCGCTGCCTTCCAGCGTCAGGCGCTCGCCGTCCTGCTCAAGCGTGATCGACAGTCCCTCTTCGCTGGCACGTGACAGGCGATAGTCCACCAGTGACAACGGCCCTTCCCGCATGAAGGTGGCAAACAGCAGTCGACGGATGGAGTCGCTTGAAAGCTCACCGCTGAGGCGCTCGCTTTCCTTTTGCACATGAGGCGCCAGCGCCAGCATCATCCAGCGCGGCAGGCTGATGCCGTAATCGCGCTCCAGCAAAAAGGCCATGCCACCCTTGCCCGACTGACTGTTGACGCGAATGACGGCCTGATAATCGCGACCGATATCGCGCGGGTCGATCGGCAGATACGCCACCTGCCAGGGCTCATCATCGCCCTGCTTTTTGAGCGACTTGCGAATAGCGTCCTGATGACTGCCCGAAAAGGCGGTATAAACCATCTCGCCCACCCAGGGGTGGCGCGGGTGCATGGTAATGCCGGTGCACTCGGTCACTACCTGAATGATTTCGTCCGGTCGCGACAGGTCCAGACCCGGGTCGATACCCTGGCTGTAAAGATTCATCGCCAGCGTGACGATATCCATGTTGCCGGTGCGCTCGCCGTTGCCCAGCAGCGTCCCTTCAACGCGCTCGGCGCCCGCCAGCAGCGCAAGCTCGGCGGCCGCCACGGCGCCGCCGCGGTCATTATGGGTATGCACCGAGATGATCACGCTGTCGCGTCGGCTGATGTTCTGACAGAAATATTCGATCTGGTCGGCATGATGATGAGGTCCTGCCACTTCTACCGTATTGGGCAGGTTCAGGATGCACTTGTTGTCCGGTGTAGGCTGCCAGACATCCATGACGGCCTCACAGATGGCCAGCGAAAAGTCGATCTCGGTGCTGGAAAAGCTTTCCGGAGAATACTGAAAGCGCCAGTTGACCTGGGGGTAGCGGTCGGCATGCTTTTTCACCCACTGTGCACCGCTGACTGCAATGTTGGTGATACCGTCACGGTCCATCTCGAACACGCGCTCGCGTTGAGTGGTCGAGGTGGAGTTATAAAGATGGATAATGGCGCGCTTGACGCCCACCAGGGCTTCAAACGTCTTTTCAATCAAATGTTCACGACACTGTACCAGCACCGCAATGGTCACATCCTCGGGGATCTGGTCTTCCTCGATCAGCCAGCGCACGAAGTCATAGTCGGGCTGACTGGCGGACGGAAACCCGACCATGACTTCCTTGATGCCGACCCGAATGATCTGCTTCCAGAAGCGCTTTTTCTGCGCCACGCTCATCGGCTCCAGTAGCGCCTGGTTGCCATCGCGAAGGTCTTCACTGACCCAGATTGGCGCGGATTCCAGATCACGATCCGGCCACTGGCGGTTAAAGGCAGGCACACGTGGCGCCGGGCTGTACTTGCGATGGTTGAAAGCAGTCATGTTGACCTCTGGTAAGCGCTGAAGGGATGTTTCATGCCTGAACAGGGACGTCATTGATGCCTGCTCTCGTGAAGCGGACCCATGCGCCGAATCGGCACTGCTTGTGGCAGTCAACAAAGTATAACGCTGCCCACTCGACAGGTCCTTGCGAATATCGTGGCAAACCACCCCGCTGACGCAATATAATGCCAACTTATGTTTAAAAATTGAAACAAGGTGCTAAAAAATGTCCGACAGGCAACTCAATATTGCGATTGATCGCTATGATCGGCATATTCTTGAAATACTGCAGACGGATGGCCGTATCAGCAACCAGGCACTGGCCGACCGCGTGGGCCTGTCACCGTCCCCCTGTCTGAGACGCGTGCGTGCCCTTGAGGAGAGCGGCCTGATTACTGGCTATCAGGCTCAGGTTGATGCTCGAAGGCTGGGGTATCGCCTGATGGCGCTGGTCCACATCTCCATGGATCGCCATACCCCCGAGCGCTTTGCCAATTTTGAACAGCGGGTTGCCGCCCTGCCCGAAGTCATCGAGTGTCTGATGATCACCGGCCAGGAAGTCGACTACCAGCTCAAGATTCGCGTTGAAGACATGGAAGACTACCAGCGCCTGCTGCTGGAGCACATTACCCCCATCGAAGGGGTGACCGGCGTGCACTCCAACTTTGTCCTGCGTCCGGTATTTGGTGATCGTGGCACCCCCATTCCGGAGGCCTGAGGGTCGCCGAACATCGCCTGCCACTATCCAGTGCTTCATTGGGCCGGAAATACTTAAACCAGGTTATCAAACTGCTTTTGCCGCCCGCCCGGGGCGTGGCTAACCTGAAGCAAGGCAGGCCTGACACCTGCCTGCCTTCATGCGCACATCGACGCTGCCCGGGACCGACAGATCTCCTCACGGTTCCGTCCTGCTGCACGCTTGATCACCTTCCTCAAGGATCGGGGACGCACGCCACAATGAAACAGACAACGGACTGTACGATTTCATACGATCAGAAGCGCCTGACCGGCCCCCGGGATGCGCCATTGATCGATTTCCTGACCGAACAGGGCATTGATCTGCCCCATGTCTGTTATCACCCCTCACTGGGGCCGCTTGAAACCTGTGACACCTGCTGGGTGGAGCACAATGGCGAACTGGTGCGAGGCTGTACCCTGAGAAGTGAGGAAGGCCTTGAACTCAGAAGCGACACCGACCGGGCCCGCGCTGCGCGCGAAGAAGGCATGGATCGGCTGTTGGGCAAGCACGAACTCTACTGCACGGTCTGTGAACACAATACCGGTGACTGCACGCTGCACAATACCGTCGCGGACATGGATATTCCCATCCAGCGCTACGCCTTCACCCGAAAACCCCACGACAAGGACACCTCCGGCCCCTTTTATACCTATGACCCCGACCAGTGCATTCTCTGCGGTCGCTGCGTCGAGGCCTGTCAGAACGTGGAAGTCAACGAGACACTCTCGATCGACTATTCGATGGAGCATCCGCGCGTGCTCTGGGATGGCGGCCGCGACATCGATGACTCCAGCTGCGTACACTGCGGCCACTGCGTCACCGTATGCCCCTGCAATGCGCTGCTGGAAAAGACCATGCAGCCCGATGCCGGCCCCCTGACAGCCATGCCGGAAAAACTCAAACGCCCGATGATCGACATGATCAAGACGGTCGAAGAGACCATCGGCGCCTCACCCATCACCGGTATTTCGATGATGGACATGGCCTGGCGCCAGCCCGAGATCAAGCGCACCAAGACAGTCTGCACCTACTGCGGCGTGGGCTGCTCGTTTGAAATGTGGACCCGCGACCGACACATTCTCAAGGTACAGCCGGTTGCTGACGCCCCTGCCAACGGCATCTCGACCTGCATCAAGGGCAGGTTTGCCTGGGATTTCGTCAACGACAAGCACCGTCTGACCATGCCGCTGATTCGCGAGAACGGTAAATTCCGCGAGGCCGGCTGGGATGAAGCGCTGGATCTGGTCGCCAGGCGCCTGCTGGAGATTCGCAAGACCCACGGACCGCAAAGCATCGGTTTTATCGGCTCCAGCAAGGCCAGTAATGAAGAGGCCTACCTGACCCAGAAGATCGCACGCGCCATCATTGGTACCAACAGCGTCGACAACTCCTCACGCTACTGTCAGAACCCCGCCACCAAGGGCCTCATGCGCACCGTGGGCTATGGTGGCGATGCCGGCACGATTGAAGATATTCAGAAAGCCGACGTGGTCGTGATCGTGGGCAGCAACACCGCCGAATGCCACCCGGTGATTGCCTCGAAAATCAAGGCAGCGCAAAAGCTGCACGGACAGAAGCTGATCGTATCGGACCCCCGCAAGCACGAAATGGCCGACCGTGCTGATATCTTCCTGCAGGGCCGCATCAGCACTGACCTGATCTGGGCCTCCGCGCTGTCGCGCTACATGTTCGATCATGATCTGGCGGATACCGAATTTCTCGAGCAGCACGTCAATCAGGTCGAGGAATATCGCCGCTCGCTTGCCCCCTTCACGCTGGAATATGCCGAGGAAATGACCGGCATTCCCCGCCAGCAACTCATTGATGCCGCCGAAATGATTGGCCGCGCCGAGCGTGTCTGCCTTCTTTGGGCGATGGGCATCACCCAGCACACACACGGCTCGGATACCAGTACGGCCCTCTCCAACCTGCTGCTGGTCACGGGCAACTACGGCAGGCCGGGCACCGGCGGCTATCCCATGCGTGGGCATAACAACGTACAGGGTGCGAGTGATTTCGGCTGTCTGCGCAATTTCTACCCGGGCTATGAACTGGTGACCGATGACGCTGCCCGCGAACGCTGGGCCAGGGGCTGGGGTGTCGACAAGGAGCAGCTTTCCGATCAGGTGGGGGAAGGCAACTTCAAGATGGTGCAATCGGCTGAAAGCAAAGATCTCAAGGCCATGTTCATCATTGGTGAAGAAACCGCCTTTGCAGACGCCGATGCCCATAACGTGCATGACGCCTTTACAAAACTCGATTTCATGGTGGTGCAGGACATCTTTTTAAGCCGCACTGCCGAATTTGCCGATGTCGTACTGCCCGCCTGCCCCAGCGTTGAAAAGGAAGGCACGTTCGTGAATACCGAGCGACGGATTCAGCGCTTTTATGAAGTCATGCCGCCGCTGGGTGACAGCCGCCCGGACTGGCGCATTCTGACCGACCTGGCCGCGCGCATGGGCCATGACTGGGGCTACACCCACCCCAGCGACATCATGGCCGAGTGCGCCAGCATTGCACCACTGTTTGCCGGCGTCAGCTACGAGCGCCTGGAAGGCTGGAACTCACAGCTCTGGCCGGTGAAGGCCGATGGCACCAGCACACCGCTGCTGTATACCGATGGCTTCAACTTCGAGGACAAGCGCGCGGTACTCTTCCCGCTGGAATGGCAGTCCCCGCAGGAAGCAGAGGATGACGAGTTTGACCTGATGCTCGATAACGGTCGGCTGCTGGAGCATTTCCAGGCTACCAACCAGACCGGGCGTGGCCCGCGCATCTGGAGTCAGGTGCCCAACTGGTTTGTTGAAGTCAGTCCGGAACTCGCAGGCAAGAGGGGTATTGAGGATGGCACCTGGGTGCGCCTTGTCTCGCGGCGTGGCGAGGTCGAAGAGATTCGCGCCGTGGTCACCGATCGCGTTCGCGGCAACAATCTGTTTCTGCCCATTCACCAGGGCAAGCCGGGCGTCAACGGCCTGACCGGTGAACATCATGATCCGGTGGTCGACACCCCGGCCTACAAGGAAACCGCGGTACGCCTTGAGGTGCTGCCCCGCGAGAAGGGTGCCCCACCGCTGCCGCACAACAACTTCCGCTACGGGCACCCCACACCCAATGAAGGGCCGGACCCTGCCGTCAAATGGGCGCGCAAGGACTATGTCGAGCCCCCTGAACACATTCAACATCCGGAGCAAATGTAATGGCCGAGCGTATCTCGCACGACGTCACACCGCCAAAGATCGGGCCGGATGCTCATGAAGAGCTTGAGCGGCTTTTGCAAACGCTGCATGAACATGGCGTGCTGCGCTTTGCCAATGATCTTGTGGCAGCCAATAACGACGTGGCAGAAGTGCTGATCAAGGGGTTGAACAAGGAAGGCTCGCTCAACGTCATCCAGAACCTGTCGGTGCTGGCGATGGTGCTGTCACGCATCGAGCCGGGCCAGTTCTACAAGGTGGCCTTTTCACTAAAGGATGCGGTGGAAGCCGCCGGCCGAAAACGTGAGCATACCAGTGAAGAAGAAGCCCCCGGCATGTCAGGGACCTGGAAACTCCTGCATGACGATGAGCTGTGGCGCGCCATTACGCCACTGATGGAAGCGCTCAAGGCCTTTGGCCGCGGCATGGATCAGGATATCGACAAGCCGGTATCCCACTTCACCGGCAAATCGACCAGCGCCTGACCCTTCAAAGGACAGCCCCTGAAAGCCTGGCCCGGCGCCCACTCGCGCGCCGGGCTGGCTTCCGGCACCTGTCATCCTTTCATGCAGCCCTTACCCGTTCGTTCTGATCATCTATCTGGCGCTGATCCCGGTCATTCTGCTCTACAACCGTTTCAGCTACCGGGTATCTCGAGGCAAGGTGCAAGAAGGCGAATAGCGCTTTATAAAGCAGGTCTCAGGGCTTAGTGTGTACCGCTTCGAGTACTGCTTGCGTGGCACTACCTGCGTTTGCCATCGACAACCTGCGTCCATTTTGACAGGAGAGACTGCATATGCCGTTACGCCGTATGTCGGCTTCAGGGATTCTGGCCCTGCTGACGACGCTATTTTCCCTTTACATGGTGCCCGCTGCCCAGGCGCAGCCCCAGCAGGTGCCCGATGCCGATATTCAACAGTTCAGGGACTGGGAAGTGCGCTGCCCGAAGGGCGGCGGCAATGACGCACGCTGCACCATGACGCAGCTGGTCAATAGCCCCAACAGCGACCGCCCGGTCATGCGAGCCGTGGTGGCCTACCCACCACAAAGCAGTGATCCGGTCATGGTCTTTTTGCTGCCGCTGGGCGTACGCCTTGCGCCGGGCCTGCAGCTACAGGTCGACAATGGCGAAGAGATTCCCTTCCCCTACCAGGTCTGCATGGAAGATGCCTGTCGCGCCGACCTGCCCCTGCAGGGCCAGCTGCTCAGCAAACTGCGTGGCGGCTCAAAGGCAACGCTGAGTCTCTTTGATCCCAACGGCCAGCGCCTGGATACCAATATTTCGCTGCTGGGCTTCACTGATGCCACGCGTGCCATCGCCCCCTGAGGCGTACAGGCAACCTGTTGTGATACCCGGCCAGGCCTGATGGTTGGCATCAAAAAAAACGGCGCCCCATCGGGCGCCGTTTTGCGTGGGGATCAGACCGGGCTCAGGCCAGCGCCTTTTCCACCACCTCATACACGTTACGCGAGAGCTTCTCGCCGCGAATGCGTTCAAGCTCGCCGCGCATCAGCTTTTGTCGCTGCTCGTCCAGGCGGTGATAGCGCGTCAGCGGCACGATCATGCGTGCGGCAATTTCCGGATTGAGCCGGTTGAGCTCGATCACCACATCCGCCAGCAGTCGGTATCCCTCGCCATCCAGACGGTGAAAATTGACCCGGTTCTGCTGGGTGAAGGCACCGATCAACGCGCGCACCCGGTTGGGATTTTTGATCGAAAAGGCCGGATGCTGCATCAGAAAGCGCACACGCTCCAGCGCATCCGCCTGCGGACGCGTCACCTGGGTGGCAAACCACTGATCCATCACCAGTGAATCATGGGCCCAGCGCTCGCCAAAGGCGCGAATGGCCGGATCCCCCAGATCGGCACGATCGGAATGCGCCAGCAGCGTCAGTGCTGCGCGCACGTCCGTCATGTTGTGATCGGCCTCATACTGGGCGCGGGCCATGTTGAGCGCCTCGGGCTCGCCGTTGGCGACCAGATAGGAGAGCGCCACGTTCTTCAGGCTGCGCGAGGCAATCTGTTCCGGCGTCGGAGCGTATGCATCGGTCTGCTGATTGGCGTGATAGACGCTTTCAAACTCGGCAAAAAGATTATCCGCCAGCTGCTCGATCGCCGCGCGTCTTGCACCATGAATGGCGTCGATATCGACCCGACTCTGCTGTTCGGCAATCCACGCCTCGCTGGGCAGGCGCAGCATTTCGGCCAGCACGGCCTTGTCATCCGTGGGCTCACGCAGCAGATGACGAAAGGCCTCGATCAGGCGCGCATCGAGCGCCATGAGTTCACCGCGCTGATGGGCCACCATCATCTCTTCGATCGCGATCAGCGCCAGACGCTGGGTGGCGTCCCAACGGTTGAAGCCATCCTCATCAAAGCGCATCAGGTGCGAGAGCTCATCGCGCGACCAGGGGTAATCAAGACGTACCGGCGCCGAGAAGCCGCGCAACAGCGACGGCACCGCGCCCTCATCGACGTTGTCGAACACCCAGCGCTGCTCGGCCTCGCGCAGGTGCAGCACAGTGTCCGTGCCCAGCGCTTCGCCGTTGATCACCAGTTCAATCGGCTGCCCTTCAGCGCTCAGAAGGCCCATTCGCACCGGTACATGCAACGGCTGCTTGTCCTCCTGCCCCAGCGTGGGTGGCGTCTGCTGGGTGACGGTCAGGGTCAGCTGGCGCTGTTCGTCGCTGTAGTCACTGCGTGCCGTGAGCTGCGGCGTGCCCGCCTGAGCGTACCAGCGCATGAACTGGGTCAGATCCTCACCGGATACCTCTGCCATCACATCGACAAAGTCCTCGACCCGCACCGCCTGACCGTCAAAGCGCTCAAAGTAGAGGTCGCTGCCACGACGGAACGTTTCCTCGCCCAGCAGGTTGCTGAGCATACGCACGATCTCGGCACCCTTTTCATAGATGGTCAGGGTGTAAAAGTTCGAGATCTCGATAAAGTGGTCAGGACGCACCGGATGTGCGGTAGGACCGGCATCCTCGGCAAACTGCAGCGTACGCATTAGCGCCGCATCCTCGATGCGCTTGACCGGCGCCGAATTGATGTCTGATGAGAAACTCTGATCGCGAAAGACAGTGAAGCCTTCCTTGAGTGCCAGCTGGAACCAGTCGCGGCAGGTGACGCGATTGCCCGACCAGTTGTGAAAATACTCGTGTGCAACGATCCCCTCGATGCGCTGGAAGGCAGCGTCCGTGGTGGTCTGCGGGTTGGCCAGTACCGCCGCACTATTGAAGATGTTGAGCCCCTTGTTTTCCATGGCGCCCATGTTGAAGTCATCCACGGCCACAATCATGAACAGATCCAGATCGTACTCGCGCCCGTAGGCCTGCTCATCCCACGTCATGGCGCGCTTGAGCGAGGCCATCGCCCAGTCGGTCTTTTCCAGATTCTGCGCCTCGACCCATAGTTCAAGCGCCACTTCACGCCCGCTCATGGTGGTAAAGCTGTCACGCACGCATTCAAGCGAGCCGGCCACCAGCGCAAAGAGATAGGAAGGCTTCGGGTGCGGGTCTTCCCAGGTGACGAAGTGACGGCCATTGGGCAACTCGCCGCGCTCGGTGGGATTGCCGTTGGAAAGCAGCACCGGCTGGCTTTGCTGGTCGCCAATGACCGTCGTGGTAAACACGGCCATCACATCGGGCCGATCGGGATACCAGGTAATGCGACGAAAACCTTCAGGCTCGCACTGGGTGCAAAATATCGGCCCCGAGACGTAAAGCCCTTCCAGCGCGGTGTTGTTTGAAGGATCGATGACCACTTCAGTATCCAGCACAAAGGCTGCCGGCACCCGATCGATCACCAGCTGTTCGTCTTCAATACGATATTCGCTTTCCAGCAGCGTCTGGCCATCGATGGCAATACGTTCGGTGGTGAGTCCGTGACCGTAAAGTGTCAGTGCCGACTGCGCGTCATGCTCTGGGTGGCGCTGCATGTGAAGGCGCGCCCTGACCCGTGTGGCAGCGGGATCAAGATCAAAGGTCAGCTCGGTTTTGTCCACGGTGTAGGCCGGGGGGCGGTAATCGCTTAAATAAATGGCTTGCGGCTCGGCCATGAAGGGCTCCTGAAATTGATCGATCGTGGCCTTAGTGTACGCCGCAAGTCATTAGCAGCTCAAAGCGCACGCTTACCACCAGGGGGGTTATGGTTTCTGACCCTGCGAGGGGGTGGCCCGGGTCACGATCCAGCTGCCGATCCCGATCAATAGCACGGTGACGCCAATGCGCACGGCCAGGGCAGGGATGGTCAGCCAGATCACCACAACACTGAAGATCAGGGTAGCCACTGCCAGCACCTTGGCGCGCGGTGAAATGGCACGCTCGTGCTCCCAGTCTTGTATGGCGGGACCCGCCAGCCGGTGCTGTCGAATCCAGCGGGCAAATCGCGGAGAACCTTTCGAGGCCAGTGCCACGGCAGCCAGCATGAAGGGTGTGGTCGGTAACAGAGGAACGATGACGCCTATTGCCCCCAGCACGAAGCAGAGCCCGGCAAGGCCCATCCAGATGTAGCGCATGGCGCCTCTCCCGAGTGTCTTTTCCGGTCAGCAGAGTGGCGGCAGCCATGCGCTCCGGGGTGATACGACGCCTGTCGATGGTCATGAAGGCGTATGGAGCACCCGAACGATCATTCGTTTGAGGTGCGGGCCTTGCCGGACGGTAACGGCCGCGTGGCCACGAAGGTGCCCACAATGATTAACACCATCAATAGCGCCCAGAAAATCCAGTTGAATCCGGTATGCACCCAGATCACCCAGGCACTGAAAAACATCATGCCGATCGAGATGATCTTGGCAGGCAAGGGAATGGCGCGCTCCTCTTCCCAGGCCCGAATCAACGGCCCTGCGAAGCGGTTGCGCCGAATCCAGCGCTCGAAGCGTTTTGAACCCTTTGAGGCGCAGATGACCGCCAGCAGCATGAAATCGGTCGCCGGCAGCAGGGGCAGGAAAATACCCACGATTCCGATTCCGAAACAAAGCGCTGCCAGTACGATCCAGAAGGCACGCTTGACCGGAGAGCGCACGCGATCATCCGTGGCAGGATCCGGAGGAAGACTCGACATGCCACACTCCCGCGAAAACGTGAACTGCCGATCATAGCGCCCGAGACGCCTGCCACCAACCCTGAGCGACAGGCCTTCAGGCCGATGAACGACTATGGCGCCGTGCTGGCACTCTCCCCCAGCGAACGAATCATTTTCCAGGCCGCACAGCCATCGTGATAATAATCTTCCATCCAGTGCAGCACCTCATAACCCATGCGCCGATACAGCGATATGGCCGAACGATTATCGGCCCGCACCTCCAGATAGATGCTGTCGCAGCCGCGCGCCAGGGCCACGGCCTCCAGCGCCAGCAATAGCCGCTGGCCCAGCCCCTGCCCGCGCACCTCGGGATGCAGGCAAAAGGAGTAAAGGCGTGCCTTTTTCTCGTTGCGACGAAACAATAGCGTGCCGTATCCCATCAGGGCACCGTCATCATCCACGACCAGCCGCGTCTGTGCGTTGGCCTTCGTGACCAGATACTTCAGCTGCGAAGGGCTGAAACTGTCTTCATCGTCACCGAAACAGGTGCGCTCCAGGGCGTTGAGTGCTGCTGCATCCCCACCCTGTGCTGCACGCAGCGTGAAAGCCATGCGATCTTCTCCAGGTCAGGATAAAAAAGGCCGCAATCCTATCATTTCCTTGCGCCCGGGACTCTGCCATGTAGTGCATCCACCGCAGGAAACCCGTGCAGTGACTACACTTGGAACGCATTTTCCCTCTTGTGAACCCGTTCGGTATTACCTGCATGACTCACACCGTTTTGATCATTGCCGTTTGCATCTCCTGTCTGTGGCTCATCAATGGCCTGATGATCCAGAAAATTCGCCAGTGGTATGCCACGGAAGTCCAGTTTGCCCTGCTGGGCGGCGTCATGGTGGGTCCTGTCACCCACCTGGTGACGATCGACTCGCTGGGCGATGTCACCACGCTCATGGAGTGGGCCTGCCGGATCACGATGGCCATGGCCCTGAGTTCGGCGGCCCTGCAGATGGAGCGGCGCTTTCTTGAAACCTACTGGCGAGCGCTTGTCGTCATTGTGATCGGTGGCATGGTGTTGATGGCCACGTTCACCACCGTACTGATCCAGATCACCATGGCCACAGGCTGGGCGCTGGCCTTTCTGCTGGGCTGGATACTCACCCCCACCGACCCGGTCGTGACAGCAACCGTCGTACAGGGCAATCAGGCCCAAAAGCTGATTCCCGCACCCATGCGTCACGCCATTACCTACGAATCCGGCATCAACGATGGCCTGGCCTCACCCATGGTCATGCTGGCGATGGCGCTCTGGCTGAGCCTGACCCAGGGCGCGCCGCTGGAAAGCATGCACTGGCTCTTGATGACGGTCGGGTATGAAAACGTGCTGTGTGCGGTCCTGTCGTATGCGCTCGGGCTTCTCGCCGGGCGGGCACTGCAAAAGGCTCACAGCGCCGGCTGGATGTCGCAGAGTACCCTGCTGCCTTTTTCGCTGGCCTTTACCCTGCTGCTGCTCTTCGCCCTGCATATGGCCGGCATGAACGCCATTATCGGTGTCTTCATCGGTAATCTGGGCCTGTCTCATACGGTGACCGAAAATGAGGATCTGAAGCAGGAGGAGATGCAGTCTACCCTTGAGCGTCTTTTCACCATTCCGGTGTTTTTCCTGCTGGGGATCGTCCTGCCCTGGCAGGGGTGGCTATCGCTGGGCTGGCTGGCACTGCTGGCCGCCGTTTTGATCGTGTTTTTGCGGCGCCTGCCGGCCCTGCTGCTGCTGTCACCGTTGCTGGGGCCACTCAAGGGCATCAGGACTGCAGCATGGCTGGGATGGATCGGCCCACTGGGCGTGGCGGCCCTGCTGTATGCCCTGGAGGTGCGCGATAAGGCCGATCTCGACATGGCCTGGCCGTTCGTCACGCTGGTCGTGGTGGCCTCGGTGGTAATCCATGGCAGCTCCAGTATCGTGTCGGCCCGGGCCTATGCGCGCCATCAGGATGACGACAGCCGTTCATGAACACTCGGCGCTATTCCACGATGCCCGATGGCGTCCTATGATGCGCATATTTCCCCTCGGGCTGCGGAGCGCGCCATGTCACGTTTGCGTATTGTTGTGGATCACCCCAGCGACTGGCGCCCCTACTATCCCAGCGATGATCTTGTCAGCGCCGATGACTTTCTGGCGCTGGAAGAAAATGCCGATCAGGATCGGGCGACCCATGTCATCAATCTGTGCAGCGGCCTCGATTACCTGGAAACCGGCTACTACGTCTCGCTGCTGGCCCAGGCGCGCGGCCAGCGTGTACAGCCGGATGTGGAAACACTCAATCAGCTCAAGCGCAAGGCACTGATCGATCTGCAGCTTGATGGCCTCAACGACATGATGGCCGAGCTTGACCGACGCGGCGCTCTGCAGGGTGAGCGCCTTGATCTGCGGCTTTTCTTTGGTGATACCGGCAGCGAGGCGCTGGCGAAACTCGGGCGCCGACTCTTTTCCCACCTGCCCTGTCCGATCATGGAAGCGCGCTTCACCAGACGCCACGGCGACTGGCGGCTGGCGCGCCTGAAAGCGCTCTCACTCAGGGATATCGCCCCGGAGGAAGAAGATCGTTTTGCGCGTGCCCTTAACGGTCATTCCCGTCAGGTATGGCGCACGCCGGCAGCCAAACGACGCTATCGCTTTGATCTGGCCATTCTGGTCGACCCCGCAGAGGCGATGCCACCGAGCAACAAGAGTGCGATCAAGCAGTTCATCCGTGCCGGCCGTTCAATGGGCATCGACGTCAGTCTGATCACCCGACGCGATGAAGGCAGGCTGGCCGAATTCGATGCCCTGTTCATTCGTGAAACCACCCAGCTTGATCACCATACCTGGCGTATGGCGCGTCGCGCCGAGCACGAGGGGCTGGTGGTTATTGATGACCCTCAATCGATTCTGCGCTGCACCAACAAGGTCTATCTGCATGCCTTGTTGCGCGCCAGGGGGATCCCGGCGCCCGAAGGGCATTTGCTGAACCGGGGCGATCTTGATCGACTGGATTCACTGGCCGACACCCTTACCTTCCCGCAGGTATTGAAAATTCCCGATGGCGCCTTTTCACGCGGGGTGGTCAAGATCAGTTCCAAAGCGCAGTTGATCGAAGAAGCAAGACGGCTGTTCGAGGATTCGGCGCTTTTGCTGTTACAGGAGTGGATGCCCACCGAGTATGACTGGCGCATCGGCATTCTGGATGGCCAGGTGCTGTTTGCCAGCCGCTACTACATGGCCCGCGGCCACTGGCAGATCTATGACCATAGCGGCGGACGGGTGCGCAGCGGCGGGTTTGAAACAATGGATCCAGCGAAGGCGCCCGAGAAGGTGATCAGGACGGCGCTCAAGGCAACACGCCTGATCGGCAATGGGCTTTATGGGGTGGATCTCAAGCAAAGCGGTGAGCGAGTGGTGGTCATCGAGGTCAACGACAATCCCAATCTGGATGTGGGCGTGGAAGACGTCGTGCTGGGGCCCGAGCTTTATCGGCGCGTCATGGCCTGGTTTCTGGCGCAGATGGAACGCAAACGCCAGCCCAGACAAACGAGTACGCGCCAGCCCCCAGCGTCATGAGTGCGCCGAAAGCGTCACGCTGACCTGATAGCCTGCGTATTTGCGCAGGTTGATCACACCGCTGTCCAGGATCAGGTACTGGCCCTTGAGGCCCATCAGACGCCCTTCAACCTTCGCAGTGCGATCCAGATTGAAGGCGCTGACCCGGGTGGGCCAGGCCAGCACCGGGTAGTCAAAGCGGGCGACCCTTTGCTCGGCATGCGCCTGAATGTTGTCCTCGCCAAACTCTGCCCTGAGGGCGGCAAGCCCTGGAGCCAGCCGCGTCATCAACTCATCGCGCAGCTCGATGAGATCGACATCAGACGTTTCCCCCTTGAGCATGCGCTGCCAGTGGGTACGATCGCTGATTTCACTGCGAAACAGCGCCTCCACCATGCCGGATTGGCGACGCGACGCCACCGACAGGATCGGCAGCGCCTGAACGGCACCCTGATCCAGCCAGCGCGTGGGCATCTGCGAGGGTTTGGTAATGCCGACCTTGGCCCCGGAGCTGCTGGCCAGATACACCACGTGAGGCGCAAAGCAGTGGCGTTCACCCCACTCGGGCTCGCGGCAGGTGCCCTGAAAATAGTGACAGCGCTCGGGCGCCATCATGCAGGTATCGCAGCGCGCCAGGCGTCGAAAGCAGGCGTAGCAGTGCCCCTGACCAAAGCTCTTGCGCGTCAGACGCTGACAGTGAACACAGTGGATGCTGCCGGCAAACTGCAGTGCAATGTTGTGGCCCAGCCAGGCGTTGAGCGGTTCGCTGTGCTCCCCGATACGCAGATGATAGTGCGCGTTGCCCGAGGCATCTGCCGTAATGGCCATTCGGGAAAGGCCCCCGGCGCGCATCAATGTCGCTTCGGGGGCCCTTTCCATACACCAGAGCTGCTCGAGGTCTAGTTGACCCATTTGATGGTGTCGCCGCTGGCCTCGCCATGCTGGTCACTGCCGCAGCCGTGCCGGTCGATGTGCCCGGTGCGCTGCTCGGGCGCAACGTTATGCCTTGCCTCAAAACGCAGTATCGCCTCAAGGCACAGCTCGCGCTGCTCAGCGCTCAACGCCCGACCATCGGGCCACTTCCCCAACTCAACGCCCCGCTTGAGACCTTCATACATCTGCGGGGTCAACTGTTCGATCATGCGTTCAAAGTTCATATCGCTCATGGTTTACCTGTCGATATCCTCGTGTCTGTCTTCAGCCACTGTTTGATGCGGATGAAAGCGAGACCCCAGCAGTCCGGCTGCCAGCCCCAACAGCAGCCCGCCCAGATGTGCCTCGTTGGCGACGTTGCCAAAGCCAAGCCAGCCGGCTGCCGGCGTCATGCACAGCACCAGCCAGCCCACCATGAACACCATCAGCATAGTGGGAAACTGAAAACCGCTGTCCGGCACCAGCCGTGAGTAGAGCCAGACAAAGCCGACCAGTGCATAAACCACGCCGGACATACCGCCAAACAGCACCGTGCCGGTGGCGTACTGGGCCAGATTGGAGACCAGCATGGCCGATATCAGAAGTGCCAACAGCCGCCAGCGCCCCTGCAACGCTTCAACCTGACGGCCAAAATACCAGAGCCAGAGCAGGTTGAAGACCAGATGCATCAGGCTGAAATGCAAAAAGGCCGGCGAGAACAGACGCCAGATTTCCGCCTGCGACAGCGCATACCCAAGCGTTGCGGCATAAAGCTGCTGCCCTTCAATGGCAATGGGAGCAATGGCCAGCGCCGTGAGCGCCTGAATATCGTCGACGCCCTGCCAGGCAAAAACCGCCAGGCACATGACAATGATCAGGGTGGTCACCGGTGCCGCACGCAGGGCGCCCCATGGCGATCCTGCACGCACTACCGGCGTTTGAGACTCATCCAGCACCATGGACTCCCCCTGGCGCCACTGCTCGACAAGTTCATGCGCCCGGTCGAGCTGGACATCCTCGATCAACCAGAGCACCTGTCCTTCATGGTCGCGCGAGTAATGATGACCGATACGATGTTTCCAGAGTGCGTGACGCAGCCCATCGATATCGGCATCAAGAGGAAAACGCAGCGCCTGAGGCATGCTGACTCCATTTGAGGCTGGGACCTGCCAGCCGGTCATGCTCATGGGATCGGGTGTTGAATACGCCACAAAAAAAGAAGTCCGGCGGAGAGGGTCCGCCGGACAAGAGCAAGGGATCATTCAAGGGAACACTTACTCTGACGACAGCGTGACGCAAAAGTTCCGGACGCATTCAAAAAAACCCGAATTTTATTTCATGATCGCTTTCGTACCTTCACCAACTAGGCGCGGACCCAGCAAAAACGCTCGGCATCAAGCGTTGCTTCTCCATCAAAGCGATAGGCGACCAGCCGCCCCCCTCTGACAGCACTATAATCAAGACAGGCAATATTGGCAGCCGGCAGACTCGGGATCCCCTCACACCAGTAGTGACCTACAAAAAGCGGTCGCTGTGACAGTGGATAATGTACCAGTTTGCGCCGCTCGTCGTCGCGAAGCGGGTAATCTTCGAGCTCGGGAGGCAACGGGTCGGGCTGGAAGACTACATCACCGTGGGTCTGCGGCGAGCGCGCCCAGAAATGGGTACGAAACACGCTGCGTCTGGCGCCATCGAGTGAGCGGATGACCTTCCCATGAGGAAGACGCAACTGTGTACCACGCGTGGTGCGATCCAGCACACGATGCTCCGGACTGCCCTGCACCTCGGCAGCCGCCAGGAATGCCCGATCGATCCGGCCATCCGGACGATCCGCCAGAAAGGGGCGCAGCAGCGACTCGTCCCAGCAGGCATGCGCCACGCGAAAATGCTCGAACTCAAGACATAGCGGCATCTCGAGAAACCACTCAAGATACGATGCCCAAAGCGCCGGCGCCCGCTCGAACTGGGCCAGCGTTTCATGCATCACCCGTTCACTGCGCCCGCCAGCGCGCGGCATGGTAAAGCTGCGCCCCCCTTGCCCCAGGCACTGCTTCAGGGCATGCGCCTCATGATTGCCCATGACCACCAGTGCGGTGCCCGCCTCCACCATGCGCCGCACGATCTCAAGCGCCTTTTGAACATGAGGGCCGCGATCGATCAGATCCCCCAGAAATATGGCGCGTCGGGTTGCGTGAGCGTACACCCCGGCACGCGACTCATACCCCATTTTTTCAAGCAGGCATTCGAGCATGTCACCGCAGCCATGCACATCACCGATCAGATCGAAGCCTTCCCCATCATTGCGGGATGCCCTTGAGACAGGCGCTGCATTAACCGACAAGGCCACTGCTCCAGCCCAGCTTGCTGCGGCAAGCCTCGAAATAGCTGTACCCGGGGGGGTGGAGCAGCTTCAACTGCTCGGGCTTGCGTCGAATGGAGATCATGTCGCCAGGCTGTACGACCACCTTCATCTGCCCGTCACAGCTGACCTGCAGCTCGGCATCATGGCTGTCCACCACTTCCAGCAGGATATCGCTGGCGGCATCGACCACAATGGGTCGACTCGACAGGGTATGAGGGAACATTGGCACCAGCACAATGGCTTCCAGCCGCGGGTGCAGGATGGGGCCACCCCCGGAGAGCGCATAGGCGGTGGAGCCAGTGGGGGTCGCCACGATCAGCCCATCAGAGCGCTGACGGTAGACAAACTGCTGATCGATATAAAGTTCAAACTCGATCATGCGCACGGCAGCGGCCGGATGCAGCACGACATCATTGAGGCTGGAGGCCGTCCCGATGACGACGCCATCGCGACTGACCTCGGTATCGAGCAGAAAGCGCCGTTCCACCTCGTAGTGCCCGTTGAGTACCTCATCGATACGATGCTCAACCTCATCGGGCGTAATGTCGGTCAAAAATCCCAGCCGGCCGCGATTGACACCCAGTACCGGCGTATTGAAGCGACACAGCATGCGTCCGGCGCCCAGCAGGCTGCCGTCACCGCCCACCACAATGGCCAGATCACACTGTCGACCGATTTCCTCAAGCGTAATCCCCAGGCCCTGTCGGATGGAACAGGTTCTGGCCGTTTCGGCCTCGAGATGCACCTCAAGGCCGCGCGATTCCAGAAACACCGTCAGACGCTCAAGTGTTTCAACGACCTTGTCACTGTCAGGTCGCCCCACCAACCCTACCCGGTTGAACTGTGTCATGCCGTGTCCAGACTGTTTCATCGAGCCGGCATTATGCGTTCAGCCATGCAGGGGGGTAAACCACGCCATCAGGAAAATTGGGCTGACGCGTCCGAGCGATGTATCAAACGCCGGCGCCACCACTCACTGCCCAGAAGGGCCAGCAGCATGACAGTCCCCCCCAGGGCAATGCGTGACAGATCCGCCTCGCGATTCCAGATCAACAGATTCACCAGAAGCCCTGTGGGAATCAAAAGATTGTTCATGACAGCAAGCGTTCCGGCGTCGACGCGTCGCGCGCCCTGGTTCCAGAAAAAGTAGCCCGCCCCCGAGGCCACCATGCCCAGCCACGCCAGCACCCCCCACTGCACCGACGTGGTAGGCAGGCGCGTGGCATCACCCAGCCACCACCAGGCGGGCACAGCCACCAGCAGCGCGCCGATGTAGAACCAACCAAAGACGTTAAGAGCCGGAAACGTGCCTTCCAAGCCGCGCATGAGGTGCCTGTAGCCCACCTGCCCAATGGCAAAGCACAGATTGGCGCCCTGCACCATGAGAAAACCGGTCCAGAAAGCCTCGCCGACCGCCTGATAACGAATCAGTGCCGCCCCTACCACGGCAAGCAGCGCCATCGCCAGTTGAAAGAGATCCAGCCGTCGACACATGAGGTTATCCAGCAGCGCAATATAGATCGGCGTAAAAATGGTAAAGAGCAAAATCTCGGGCACGCTGAGCAGTACAAAGGACTGGTAGTAGCACACATACATCAGCCCAAGCTGTATGGCACCCACGCCCATCAATCCAAGCGTTCGGCGTCGATCCAGAAGCCGCGGACGAAGCCAGGGCAGAAATACCAGGCAGGCAAGCGAAACGCGCGTTAATACGGCAAAATAGCTGTCAACCTGACCGGCCAGATAGACACCGATCAGACTGAACGAGAAGGACCACAAGAGTGTGACCCCGAGTAGATAGCCCATATGCTTTGTCAACCAGATAGATTTTTAAGGTTAACAACAATTATACGCCTGACCGAGTGCCTCAAGGCAACCCGGCAACTCACCTTTACCGCCACCCCCGGCCCCCGGTCCTCCAGCGACTGGGCAGGCCAGGGCAATGGAGAAGTCCTTGTCAGCGATGACTACCCCGTTCTTCGATTTCATGAACAGGGCCACTTTACCCATGCCAATGGTCGCAGGATGGCCTTCAACAACGTTTATCGTTTTGAAGTGATGGAAGATCGCGTTGAGCTTTATCACGAGCGCCGGGGGCCCGAGGATGCCGTCTTTCTGTTTCCCCTGATTGTCGTGGAAGAACATCGCCTCAAGAGCCTGTCTCCTCACCTGTGCGTGAGGGATCTTTATAGTGGCGAACTGATCATGAAAGACGATGGGTTTGATCTGACCTGGACCGTTAACGGGCCACGCAAGCAGGAACACATTCACTACTGCTATCGGTAAGCACACTGGCATTTTAGTCAACGCTTCATATTAGCCACGGCTTTTCAATTATCCTTTGCTATTACGACCTTTGGATGATTCAAATACCATGGCAAACGCCAAATACGTATACTGGAGGGTGGTTTCTGGCAGCGGTGCTCGACACCGCGATATTTCAATAATAGATGGAGTACATAATGGAGCTGCAAAACCGTGAAGGACAGCATGTCCCGAACGTGACCCTTAAACAGCGCAAGGGTGGTGAGCTGGTTGATGTCCAGACCAAGGATATCTTCAGCAATCGCACCGTTGCCGTTTTCTCGCTTCCGGGCGCCTACACGCCAACCTGTTCTTCCACCCACCTGCCGCGCTACAACGAACTGGCAGAACAGCTTTTCACCAGCGGCATCGATGAAATCGTTTGCCTGTCTGTCAATGACGCCTTTGTCATGGAAGCCTGGGGCGAGCACCAGGAAGCCGAAAACCTGACACTGCTGGCTGACGGCAACGGTGAGTTCACGCAAGGCATGGGTATGCTGGTGGACAAGTCGGATCTGGGCTTTGGCAAGCGAAGCTGGCGCTATTCGATGGTGGTACGGGACGGCAAAATCGAAAAAATGTTCATCGAGCCGCAAAACCCGGGCGACCCCTTCGAGGTGTCTGACGCCGACACCATGCTCGATTACCTCAATCCCCAGGCAGAACGCCCCAGCTTTGCTACCATTATCAGCAAGCCCGGCTGCCCGCACTGTGCACGCGCCAAACAGGCACTGGCAGACAATCGCATTGCCTATGAAGATATCGCCATTGGCAACCGTGACATTACCAGTCGCTCACTGCGCGCCATGACCGGGCAGGCCACCGTGCCGCAGGTCTGGATCGATGGCCGGCATATCGGCGGCGCCGAAGATTTGAAGGCTCATCTCGACAAGGCTGTTGCCTGACGCGTTCATCGCCTGATTGATGATAGCGGCCACCTCAGGGTGGCCGTTTTTGTACGTGCACGACCCAACCGTACGCCCTGATACTGGAGAACCGACATGCAGGAAAGACGTGTAGATGTTGCCATCATTGGCGCAGGAAGCGCCGGTCTGAGCGCCTATAGTGCGGCCCGTGCACATACCGACAGTATCGTCATGATCGAGGGCGGTCCCTACGGAACAACCTGCGCGCGGGTAGGTTGCATGCCCGGCAAGCTATTGATTGCGGCGGCTGAAACCGCGCACAGCGTCCGTGATGCCAGTGCCTTTGGCATACATGTTGATGGCCGCATCGAGATCAATGGACGCGACGTCATGGCGCGTGTCAGGCAGGAGCGTGACCGGTTTGTCGATAATGTCATTGAATCGGTGGAAGACATCGATGCTGAACAACGCATTCGGGGTCATGCAATATTTGAGGGTCCCAACACCCTGCTCGTCGATGACCATACCCGCATCCATGCCGAGCGCATTGTCATTGCAACCGGTTCAAGCCCCGATCAGCCCGATTTTCTAAAGGCCGCCGGCCATCGTCTGGTGACCAGCGACGATATCTTTTACTGGGAAGACCTGCCCGAGTCGGTCGCCCTGTTTGGGCCCGGCGTGGTCGGTCTGGAGGTGGGGCAGGCTTTATCACGCCTGGGGGTTCGGGTTCGCATGTTTGGCGTGGACGGCGCGATCGGCCCCATTACCGACCCCAGCGTTCTTGAATATGCCGATCAGCATTTCAATACGGAGTTCCATCTCGATCCCGAAGCCGATACGCGTAACGTGGCACTCGTCAATGATCGGGTCGAAGTGACCTTTGTCGAGCGCGGCAGTGAGCATGAGGTAACCGAACAGTTCGACTACCTGCTTGCCACCACGGGGCGTCCTCCCAACATTGAAGGGCTTGAGATTGATCAGGCCCATCTTGCGATGAATGAAGGCGTGCCGGTCTTTGATCGCTACACCATGCAGTGCCAGCACCAGGACGGCACACCTGCGCCTGTCTTTATCGCAGGCGATGCCAGCGCCGAGCTGCCGCTGCTGCATGAAGCTTCCGATGAAGGACGTATTGCCGGTGATAACGCCGGGCGCTATCCGGATATTCGCGCCAGCCATCGTCGCTCCATGCTTCTGGTGGTCTTTACCGAACCACAGATTGCCACGGTCGGAAAGACGTGGTCCGAGGTCGAAAAACACCATCACGACAGCTACGCCACTGGAGAGGCCAGTTTCGAAGACCAGGGCCGCGCTCGCGTCATGCGCCAGAACCATGGTCTGATGCGCGTGTATGGCGAACAGGGTTCAGGGCTTTTTCTGGGCGCTGAAATATTCGGCCCGCGCGTCGAGCACCTGGCCCATTTACTGGCATGGTGTCACCAGCAGCGCATGACGGTGACACAGATGCTCGACATGCCCTTCTATCACCCCTGCATCGAAGAGGGACTGCGCAGTGCACTGCGTGATCTCAATACGGCTCTCAAACAGGGGCCCATGATATCCCGTCATGGGATGGAATCCGGACCGGGCAGTTAATGCCGGCTCACCCCTCATTCCGGCACGGGCTGGCGCATGATCTTTCGCAACAGTCCTTGCCACCTGTCAGGCCAAAGGCCTGGCAGCACCTCAGGAGTCAGGCATGGCTGACTACATGATTACCTGTGATCTGAAGCGTCCGGGCCAGGAGTATCGTCATCTTCTCAGGGCACTGGCACTGTATCCCGATAGCCTGCATGTCCTTGAAACGACCTGGCTGGTCAGAACGACCGCCACGCCTGACCGCATACTCGCCGATCTCGAACAGTATGTGGACAGGGACGATCAGATGTTCATTGCCACGATCCAGACACCGGCGGCCTGGTCAGATAGCCTGGGTGTGAATCAGGTACTTCAGTTTTTCAGTCATGTCTGATACCGGACAGCGCAGAAGTCGAGCCAGCAAGATACATGGCAGTCTACAGGCCGGCCCATGTTAGCCGGGGGGCATGTCGGGTGATACAGCAGGAAGGACAACAGGAAGAAATGGAGCGGGCAATGGGACTCGAACCCACGACATTCAGCTTGGGAAGCTGACGCTCTACCAACTGAGCTATACCCGCATGGCGCTCATCATAAAAGCCCCCATCGGCAAACACAAGCATCGCCATCCAAAGCGCTGTTTTTGTGGCAAAAAGGCATTGAGTAAAAAAAATTTTGATTTCAGGGAATCAAACCGGCAACACGGTGGTCATAGTAAGCAAGACGTTCTTCTTCAGTCGCTGAGGAATGCGTTTTGGTTTAACTGTTCCTTGCATGGCCGCCACCTCGTTGTGGCGGTTTTTTTATGCCCGTGATGGGCGCCGTATCGGCATGGCGCTTCAAACACTGGATACAAAAGACAGGCAGGATGCAGTCAATAACGACATGCCCTTTCAACCGGTCATGACGACCTGCAGGCCGTATTCGGTAATACGTCCAAAACACTGATCAAAACAGGGTTTTCGAAAAAGACGGTGCAGCAGGTGAGGTGATGTCTGATCCTGCCAGACCACGTCAATGAGCCCCCGCCTGTCGAGATAGCGTATGGCACGCGCAAATTCGTTACTCGGTACGCCAAATTCGATTGCCTTGACATAGACACACTGGTATCGGCCTGTGTTGAGCAGGCGAGTCAAAATGGTCAGTTCAAGTGAATCAAGGGATTGCATGCCGAGCGCGTAAGCCTTTTTAACATTACATGGATTAAGGTTTTGCTACCGGCGGGGATTATACCCATCACTATTGGTGACTAAAGTATTAAAAATATAAATCTTGTGATCATTTTATTTTATTTTGTTGGCATTCATATTAAGCATAATTAATATGTGTCGCAAAATGGCGACACCATCTGTTAACGTCGGCGTTACTGTCATGAAGTCCGCATCTTGTGTTCAGACTTAATATTTCCGAGCGCTCACATCTTTTTTTCTTTTTTAACCCTTTCTTAATCAATCACCTCAGTAGAAATGTCATTAATAAGCCTCTTGAAGCCATATTGAGCGCCCATGATCCTTCTAATCGCCTTTGCACTTGCTGCCATTGGCATTTCCTTTATCTGTTCGGTGCTTGAAGCCGCACTACTCTCCCTGACCCCCAGTTATATCGCACGTCTGCATGAATCACGCCCGGCGCTGCATCGTTCCCTGAGTCATCTCAAGGACAATGTCGACCGTCCTCTGGCCGCCATCCTGACCCTCAACACCATTGCTCATACGGCCGGAGCAACAGGCGTGGGCGCTCAGGTGTCCGTTGTCTTCGGCGACACATGGATCGGTGTAGCCTCGGCGGTCATGACACTGCTGATTCTGGTGCTATCGGAAATCCTGCCCAAGACCATCGGCGCACGTTACTGGCGCGAACTGGCACCGCTACTGGCACCAACGCTCAAGGTCATGATCTGGATGCTGCTGCCCTTTATATGGCTGTCAGAGCAGATCACGCGCCGCATCGGGGGCAGCAAGGAAGATGATGTCGATGTTCGTGAAGAGATCAAGGCGCTGGCGAGGCTGGGTCAGGAAAGAGGTGTCGTGGATGTTGATGAAAGCAGAACCATCGTTAATATCCTCAACCTGCATGATATTAACGTGCGCGATGTCATGACGCCGCGCACGGTCTGTCAGACGGTGACACCCGACATGACCGTGGCCGAGTTCGATGCCGACTGCAGCCACCTGCCCTTTACCCGCTACCCTGTCATGGCACCGCCGGAGCAGACCGTAGGCTATGTGCACAAGATGGACGCCTATCACGCCGACGATGGCGCTACCCTTGCATCGATCATGCACCCCATCGAGTCGGTCAATGGCAAGGACAGTGTCGAGCAGGTATTCATTCGCATGCTCAGTGATCACCACCATCTGTGTGTGGTCCATGACGACCACGGCACCTGGGTAGGCGTACTGACCATGGAAGACATTCTTGAAACCATTCTGGGACAGGACATCGTGGATGAAACCGATGATGTCTCCAACCTCAGGCACCACGCCAGACAGCTATGGCTCAAACGCATTCGCCACAGCCGAGAAGCCGCCATTAACGACATGCCATCCGGTCGTTGACGCTCTCGGTCATCTGACAGGGCATGCTAGAATGACGGCCTGACCCGGCAACCGATGACCCCCATGGCTACCTTTTTGCTGACCTTTGCCGTCTGTCTGCTGATCTGCTCTTTCATGGTAGTGGCCCTGATGCTGTCGCGAACCCCGCGATACCGCACCAGCGCCAACGATCTGCTGACCCTGCTGGATGAGACGCTGGAAAACCGTGTCTCCGAAGCGCGCTGGCATACCGTCATCGGCTATCCGATCCGCCACGACCCTTATCTGGAAAATGTGCGCCGGCGCTGCCAGGCCATCATGGATGAGTACGGTCAGCCCTGGCGTTTTGAGCAGGGCGGTGCCCTGTTTTCAAAGCCGGGGCTGGAAGAAATACATGCACTGCGCCAGCACCTGACGGCGCGTCTGTCACTCGATGACAGACGTACCTTCTGATACAGGCCGATGAGCATTTCCCGTCTGGATATCAACTTGCCATGACCATCGCGCTGACCAGTACCAATGTCATCCGCCGCGCACCGCTGGAGGAAATCTCCCAGGCACATTCCCATCCCTTTCATCAGATCGTGATTGGTCTGGCAGGCGAGGCCGAAATCATCATTGATGGCCGTCCGCTGCATATTTCCCCCTTTCACGGCTGTACCATTCCAGGCGATCGGGAACACTGTTACCGAGGCATCGGTGACAACTCGCAACTGCTGCTGGATCTTTTCGATGACGCGCCGGGCCTTTCCGGTATCTATCGCCATCACTTTCAGCTTTTCTCCCTGCCCCTGCACTTTGCGCTCGACAGCGCAGCGCGTGCCTACCTCAACTTCATGGTGGATGAGATCACGCATCAGCCAGAGGTAGACCGCGACCTTCTGGTGACTACCCTGCTCTCGATTTTGTCCCATCGCCTGCTCGACCGTCAGACGACACCACAGTCGCGGCTCGACCTGGTCATGCTTGATCACTACATCGAGCAACATCTGGCTCGGGGCATCCGCGTGGAAGACCTGGCCGGACTGGCGCATCTGTCCAGCGCCCACTTCACCGAGCTTTTTCGCATCCGTACGGGCCTGCCGCCCTACCAGTACATACTGCGCAAGCGGCTTCGGGCAGCCAGAACCCTGCTGCTGGAGACGCGGCTGCCGCTGATTACCATTGCCGAGCGGTCGGGCTTTGCCAATCAAAGCGCGCTGTCTCATGCCTTCCGACGCCATTTTGGTCACTCCCCCGGTGCATTGCGGCAAAGCGCCGTCAGCACGGCCGGATCGGATCAGCCGTAACGTCATTTTTCTGACAGCCCCTCAAGACCAAAGGTGTATTGCCCGAACGCCTGCTTTTTGCCCTGGCCACCGGTACCTGCAACTCCCGCCAATCTGACAATCCTTCCCGTTAAATCGACAAGACGGCGTCGTATGTCACGGCCTACAGTCGAAAAAATGACCATCCTCTCTTAACCGCCCGCCATCGGTGCATCATTCGTGTACGCGTTTGAAAGCGGCGCTGGCCGTCCATTGCGGCAAGGAAATTCAACATGCTCAACAGCCAACAGATACTGGATGCCAACACCTGGCAGCAGAACCCTGAAACCCTCTTTGACCGCATCAGCGATCACTACATCGTCAATGAAAACGACATGGTGCGTGAATTCATCGATCTGCTGCAGACCGATGACAAGGATTTCAAGCGTATCGCTGACAAGACGGCGGCCCTGGTACGAGAAGTGCGCGCAATGGATACCGCGGTGGATTCCATCGATGAGCTGTTGCAGCAGTACAGCCTGGGTACCCAGGAAGGCCTGATGCTCATGTGCCTGGCAGAAGCCCTGCTGCGGGTGCCCGATAGCGCCACGACCGATGCCTTGATCGAGGATCGCCTGAGCGTGGGTGAATGGGAAAGATACGCCGGCCAGAGCGAATCCTGGTTCGTGAATGCCTCCACCTGGGGGCTTTTGACCACAGGCCGTGTGATCAAGCTGGATCAGCCCCGCGATGGCCGTCCGGCCGGCTTTATCAACCGAATGGTCAACCGCATGGGTGAACCGGTGATTCGCCAGGCCATGCGCCAGGCCATGAAAATCATGGGCCGCCAGTTCGTGCTGGGTCGTGACATCGATGAGGCGCTCAAGCGATCAAAACCGCTTTTTGACAAGGGCTACACCTACTCGTATGACATGCTGGGCGAGGCCGCGCTGACCCGTCAGGACGCCACGCGCTACTTCGATGACTACGCCAGCGCCATTCGCGCCGTGGGCAAAACCAGCCAGAAGCTCTCTTCAAGTACGCCGGCGCCGTCGATCTCCATCAAGCTTTCGGCCCTGCATCCGCGCTATGAATCAGGGCGGCGTGACCAGGTGTTGAAGGAGCTGGTCGATACGGTCTGCCAGCTTGTCGAGCTGGCACGCGGGCTCGATGTCGCCCTGACCATTGATGCCGAAGAGGTGGATCGACTCGAACTGTCCCTTGAAGTCTTCAAGGCGGTATATACCTCCAGTGCCTGCCGGGGCTGGGGGAAATTCGGTCTGGTCATCCAGGCCTACTCCAAGCGCGCCCTGCCGGCGCTTCAGTGGCTGACACGCATTGCGGACGATCAGAGCGATGAAATTCCGGTGCGTCTGGTCAAGGGCGCCTATTGGGACAGCGAGATCAAGGAATCGCAGCAGCTCGGCGTGGACGGCTATCCGGTCTTCACCCGCAAGGCCTGCACCGATGTCTCCTATCTGGCCTGTGCGACCTATCTGCTGTCGGACAATACGCGCGGCCGCCTTTTTCCCCAGTTTGCGACGCATAATGCCCATACCATCTCGACCCTTATCGATCTGGCCCAACAGGGCGATCGCGCTTTTGAATTCCAGCGTCTGCATGGCATGGGCGAGGCGCTCTATGAGGCCGCGCTCAAGCAGGCCCCGACAGGGACCTGGTGTCGTATCTACGCACCTGTAGGCGCACACAAGGATCTGCTGCCCTACCTGGTACGCCGCCTGCTGGAAAACGGCGCCAACTCCTCATTCGTGCATCAGCTGGTTGACCCGCGTGTACCGGTGGAATCCCTGTGCGTTCACCCGGTCGAGAATCTCATTGGCGTCGGCCAATACTTCAACGCCAACATCCCGATGCCGAGCGAGATCTATACCGATGGTCGCCGCAATTCAAAAGGGATCAACCTCAACATCAACAGTCAGTTCCAGCCACTGCTCAATGAGATGAAGCCCTTTCTCGAGCGCACCTATAGCGCGGGGCCGCTGGTCGGGTTTGAGCTTGATCATGAGAGCAGCGAGCGTCATGACGTCATCTGCCCCTGGGATCATGGGCGTACGATCGGAAGCGTGCGCTGGAGCAGTGCCGAGGAAACCTCACGTGCGATCGATGTAGCCTGGAAGGCCTTTCCGGACTGGAACGACACGCCGGTGGAAAAGCGCGCCGCCATTCTGGAACGCTTTGCCGATTTGATGGAAAAACACATGGCGGAGCTGATGGCCATGTGCTGCATGGAAGGTGGCAAGCTGCTGCCCGACGGTGTGGCCGAGGTGCGTGAAGCGGTGGATTTCTGTCGTTACTACGCTGCCCGTGCACGGGAAATCTTCGGCGCACCGACGCCCCTGCCCGGGCCGACCGGTGAGTCCAACGAACTCATCATGCAGGGCAAGGGTGTGTTTACCACCATCAGTCCGTGGAACTTCCCGATCGCGATCTTCTGCGGCCAGACCGTGGCCGCCGCCGTGGCAGGCAACACCGTACTGGCCAAGCCGGCCGAGCAGACCTCATTGATCGCTCATCGCGTCATCGAGCTGTTATATGAAGCGGGCATGCCGCGGGAAGTGGTACAGCTGTTGCCGGGCGATGGCGCCACCGTGGGGTCGGTGCTTTCCAGTGACCGTCGTATTACCGGGGTCGCCTTTACCGGTTCAACCCAGACGGCGCAGTTGATCAACCGCTCGCTCGCCGCGCGTGACAATGCCGCCCTGCCGACATTGATTGCAGAAACCGGTGGCCTGAACGCCATGATCGTGGACTCCACCGCCCTGCCCGAACAGGTCGTGGCCGATGTGGTGGAGTCAAGCTATCAGAGTGCCGGCCAGCGCTGCTCGGCGCTGCGCGTACTTTATGTTCAGGAAGACATTGCCGAGCGCGTGATCGAGACCCTCAAGGGGGCCATGGTCGAGCTCAACATTGGCGACCCGACCCGTCTGGCCACCGATGTGGGCCCGGTCATTGATGAGGAGGCACGAAAGGGGCTGCAAGCGCACATCGACCGACTCAAGAGTGAAGGCCGTCTGATTGCCGAAACCGCCATTGACGCCGATACAGCCGCCAGCGGCACCTTTATTGCCCCGACGGCCTTCAGGATCGATGGCATTGATGCGCTGGACACCGAACAGTTCGGGCCCATTCTGCATGTGGCTACCTTCAAGGCCAATGAGATCGATCAGGTCATCGATATCATCAACGAGCGCGGTTACGGTCTGACCTTTGGCGTACACAGTCGTAACGAGACCTTCACCAACCATGTGGCCAGTCGCATCAGAGTCGGCAATGTCTACGTCAATCGTAATATCATAGGCGCCGTGGTGGGCGTACAACCCTTTGGTGGGCAAGGATTTTCAGGCACCGGCCCCAAGGCCGGCGGCCCTCACTATCTGCTGCGCTTTGCCAACGAAAAAACACGTACGATCAACACCGCAGCCCTGGGGGGCAATGCGTCCCTGCTGGCCATGGGCGACGATTGATCCCTGCGTCATGAGGCCAACACGGGCCGGGAAACCATTTGTGATTGAAAACAACATCAAAAAGGGTTTCCCATTCCTGCGCCCTGCTCATGATGCTTGCAGGTAACATGCCGGTCCAACAATCAGAAAACAGGAGAGGTTTATGGCTATCGGTGTCTGGATCAGCCTTTTTGCTTATTTTGCGCTCATGATCGGCATTGGTTTGTATGCCATGCGCACGTCTACCTCTACATCCGAGGATTACATGCTGGGTGGCCGAACGCTCAGCCCGCAGGTGGCGGCCCTGTCGGCCGGGGCGTCGGACATGAGCGGCTGGTTGCTGCTGGGCCTGCCCGGGGCAATGTTTATTTCCGGTCTTGGATCGGCCTGGATCGGTATCGGCCTTCTTCTGGGCGCCTTCTTCAACTGGGTACTGGTCGCCCCGCGCCTTCGTGAACAAACGGTTCACTATGGCAATGCCATCACCATTCCTGCGTTTCTGGCCAACCGGTTCCCCACCCGGGCAATGTCGTTACGAGTGGTGTCTGCCATCGTCATCGTGGTCTTCTTTTCCATCTACACGGCTTCTGGCCTGGTAGCCGGTGGCAAGCTGTTTGACAGCGCCTTTTCGGGCATGGTCAACATTGGCGGGCTCAGCGATTACGCCACAGGCGTGATCATCACCCTGGGGGTGGTACTGGTCTATACGATCGTTGGCGGCTTTCTGGCGGTGAGCCTGACGGACTTCGTTCAGGGCTGCATCATGATGCTGGCACTGGTGATCATGCCGGCGGTGGTGCTGTTCGGCGAAGGCGGCGGTGGCTTTTCCCAGGCGTCACAGACGCTCAACGAAGTCGACCCCACGCTGCTGTCCTGGACAAGTGGGCTGACCTTTATCGGCTGGCTCTCTGCCATCACCTGGGGGCTGGGGTATTTTGGCCAGCCACATATCATCGTGCGCTTCATGGCCATTCGATCCCTGAAGGATGTGCCCGTGGCCCGCAACATCGGCATGAGCTGGATGCTCATTTCCATGATCGGTGCGGTCTCGCTGGGTCTGTTCGGCCGGGCCTATGCCATTCGCAACGGCATGGATGTTCAGGACCCGGAAACGATCTTTATCATTCTGGCGAACCTGCTGTTCCATCCGCTGGTGACCGGTTTCCTCTATGCGGCACTGCTGGCAGCCATCATGAGTACCATTTCCAGCCAGCTGCTGGTGGCCTCTTCCTCGCTGACCGAAGACTTCTACCGGCTGTTCCTGCGCAAGGAGGCCACGGAGAAGGAAGTCGTCACTGTCGGTCGATTCAGCGTTTTGCTGGTGGGTATTGTGGCCGCCGTTATTGCCTCCGACCCGGGTTCACAGGTGCTGGGACTGGTAAGTAACGCCTGGGCAGGTTTTGGTGCAGCGTTTGGTCCATTGATTTTGCTGTCCCTGATGTGGTCGCGCACCAACGGTGCCGGCGCCATTGCAGGAATGATCGTGGGTGCGGCCACCGTCATGATCTGGATTTCGCTGGGCTGGAGCGGCGAATTCATGGGGGGGCCCGGGATCTATGAAATCATTCCCGGCTTCATCGCCTCCTTTATCGCCATCGTGGTGGTCAGCATGGCGACCAGTGACGCGGGCGAGTACAGAAAAATCTCGCATTAAAAGCACGCTCACGCATGCTGGATATACAAAGGGCTCCTTCGGGAGCCCTTTTTTTGTAACGCTTGCGAAATGGCGTCTCGTCAGCGACCCGGATGGATTGACTATCCGCCGGGCCCTGCTGAGCGACCTTACGCTACTTCAGTGGACCTTGCTGAGCACAAAGCGCACAACGGCAAGGACGATCAAAACGATCAGACCGATCAGCAACAGGGTCAGCAGCATGGAAGCGGGGTTGGTCATCAGCGTGGCAACCAGTACACCTGCCACGACGCACCAGGTAATACGGTCTCCCCGGTCATCATCAAGGCGCAATATGACAGGCACCCAGCGCTTGACCATTTTGCCAAAGCCGTTTTCCCAGCTTTTCCAGGCCAGCGCCGCAACGATGGCAAAGACAACAATCCAGATGACAGCAATGGTCATAAGCTCTCCTGCGCGAATATTTGAATGTCTATAATCTAGTCTGACCCCGGACACAATGCCCGTGCCACAGGGCCTTCATGACGCCGGCCCGCACGCAGGGCAGCACCATGCTGGCATGATATCGCAAAAAAAGCGCAATTGATGGACTGCCCGGGGTTGAAAAAAACATGGCCGTCGCCATCTTGATGAGTTAGCACGTCGGCACGCATTCATGGAGGCCATCCATGGAGACAATGCCCCGACAGTTATAGAGCAACCAACACGTACCGACGCAAAAGGATCCTTATCATGCAGATCGCAGAGAACACGGTAGTAGCGTTTCATTACACTCTGAAAAACGATGCCGGGGAAGTCCTCGACAGCTCTGAAGGTCGTGATCCGCTTTCCTATCTGCACGGTTCAGGCAACATTATTCCCGGCCTTGAAAAGGAACTGTCTGGCAAGACCACAGGCGATACCCTTCAGGCGCGCGTTGAACCCGGTGAAGGCTATGGTGAAGTCCAGCCCTCTCTGGTGCAGGAAGTACCGCGTGATGCATTCCAGGGCGTTGAAGACATTCAGCCCGGCATGCAGTTCCAGGCGCAGACTGAAGGCGGCCCGCTGCTGGTAACGGTCACCAAGCTGGAAGGTGATACGGTTACTGTCGATGGCAACCATCCGCTGGCCGGCGAAACCCTGAACTTTGACGTCAGCGTTGAATCCGTACGCGAAGCCAGTGCCGAAGAAATCGAGCATGGTCATGTACACGGCGAAGGCGGCCATCAACACTGATGGACAATGCCCAGCGCTTCAAAAGGCAGCCATTGAGCTGCCTTTTTTGTGCCCGACGTTTATGTCAGATCATGCCAGAGGCGGTCTGCCTGACAGACATCGTCGACACGGCCTGCCCTGATCGCACGCCCAGCTGCCGATAATTGGCGACCAACCGCCAGAGCAGCGCCAGCAGGCAAATACCTGCAAAGGTGAATCCGCTCCAGAAAAAGGCCCCAGACCAGTAACAGGCTGCCATCAGAACAATGGTGCGCCCTGCCCTGCCCGTCGCGGTATCCACCAGACGCCCGATAGTTCCCGATGTTGTGCCAATCTCCCCGGCCTTTTGAAACTGCCCGGCCAGTCGTCTTTCAAGGTCAAGCACAAACACCACAATGATCAGGGTGAAGGCCGGCCAGAAAAGCCGTTCGGGCGAATAAAGCGACAGCCCGCCCATGACTGAAAGCATGAGGATCATTTCCATGAAGGGGCGCAGATAGCGCTGTCGGTCGCCATGATGCCCCAGCGCTCTGGAGACCCAGCCGGACAGCATGCTCAGCAGTCGGTACAGAATGACAGACAGCACTGCCAGCAGATGTTGATGCACATACAACAGTGGCACTGTGGCCAGCGCCAGCGCGGTGGCTACAAGGGCAAGTCCGGCCGGCGAGATACGCCAGACGACAAGCTGATGCGCCGTCCATGCCATGGCAATGCTGCAGGCACGGCGCAAGCGAAAGGTCAGGTGAGACATCCTCGGCACCGGCAGCATGAGAGACATCATTGTAGTGATGGGTTGTGTCGACGTCGATGCCGGTATTTTCTGACAGTGTCAGATTTACGAATGGCCGCACTCGAAAACCGCCAGGAAACGATGATCGCTGCCCGTGCTGTCATTGACGTGAAGGGTTCTGGCAATCCTGGGATCCAGCTGCTGGCCGCTGCAGGCGGTATTACCCGGACTGCTGACGATATCGGCAAGCGCGATACCGCGAAGGGCAATGCCCTTGTGGGCATCATTGATTACCTGATCGATCACCATTTCATTGTTCTGCGCCAGATGATCATGGGTCATGTACACCACACGGCCACCGTCACGGCATAGCTCGATAGCGCGAAGAAGCAGTGACACAAGCCGTTCGGAACGCTGCCGCGCCGTCAGATGCCGCCCGATCAGGGCTGGAATATCCAACAGCACGCGATCAAAGGACCCCATCTCTTCCCGGGACAGCCGATCATCGCCAAGCCGCGTCATGATCACATTGTCGGGTGTTTGCCGAAGGCCAACACTTTCCAGTGAAAGCGCGCCCATGATATTGGCGACCAGCTCGCCTCGTTCATCAAGTTCACTGGCCATCAAATGCATGCGCGCCTGACTGGAGCCATACATGTCCAGCACACGATGATGAGGCGCCATATCCAGAAGTGATATTCCATGACCATGCGATAGCTCGCATGCCGAGCGAGACGGCGACACGCCATCAAGCGCGGCCGCAGCCAACGAGGGGGGAATTGTTTCAGCGGAGTGCGCTGAAGACCGGAAATATTGGGTATCCATACCTGACAAATCCTGAAGTCAACATTCAGGCCGGCATCCTGCCAGCCGCTTGCTCATTCAATCGTACAACATTTCTACATGTATTGTACAAGAAATGGCAAATCAACAGTCACCAAAAAAAGTGCGCCAAAGTGGCCGAACGCGAATCATCAGGCGTTAGCAATATAAAAAGAAGCCCACGGGCAAGCGCGTGCTGCCATCGTGATCAGGGGGACAGACCAGCATGAAAACGGGCCGATATTGTTACAATATCGGCCCATTCTGATGTTCAGGTCTTGAGACAGCGTGTTTGTCAGGGGGTACGCATGGCAAGTGCGTTGGTGTCCAGCGTTCGACGCGACTGCCAGTAGTGGCGGCTCCAGTAGGGGTTATCCAGCCGGGAAATCTTGACACCGCGCGAGCTTGAGGCATGCATGAAGCGGCCATCGCCGACATAGATGCCAACATGGCGATCACCGCGCCAGGGCCTGAAAAAGACCAGATCACCGGCCTTGAGCGACGTCTTGTCGATGCGGCGGCCGATCAGCACCTGGCCGGCCGTGGTTCGCGGCAGATCAAAGTTGAAGCTGTCCCGAAAGATCTGTTGTACCAGTGCCGAGCAGTCGATACCGCTGCTGCTCTCGCCGCCGAACCTGTAGGGTGTCCCCTGCCAGGTATCGTATTCGGCCATCAGGGTCGCCTCGATATCAACCGGGTAGGCATTCTCGGGAGAGGTATAGTCATATTCCGATGCCGAGCGAGTATTTCTGCCTGCTTTCGCTTTCGACGTTTTCATCGTCGAAAGCGAAAGCATCGCCATGTCCTGAGCACCATCCTGTGAACCGGGTTGCGAAGCCGCACACCCTCCCAACGCAAGACATACCAGACTACCAATGATTATTCGCCGCATGCATACGGCCCTTTTTGTTGATCAAACACTGGAAGCATCCTGAAATTGGCAGGTAACAGTTGAAGTCGAGGCGTCGAACACAACGCCTTCAGGATGTTAAGGAATTTGATCAAGCGTGGCGAGTATTAAAAATTAATCAAACCACTCTTGTTATGACCAAAGTATTAATCGAAAGTCATTCAAAGGTAACAAAAAGATACCCTTCACTACCTGACGTTGCGTTAGTGCAGCACGCGGGCATCGCCCGGTAGTGTATCGGCATGCAGGGGCGGCCAGCGGCGCGCCTGAGCACCCGGAAAATCGAGGCTGGCCCAGCTGCCTGCCAGCGGCGGCAGCCCCGTTTGCCAGGCTGTCATGGCTTGATTGAACTCGGCCAGAAAATGGTCTCGTTCGGGCGTATCCACCATGAAAAAACTGTAGCCTGCCAGCATTCCCTTTCCGTAGGCCCACCAGTCGCTGTAGTGCCGGGATGCCAGCACCAGGGCCTGATCCAGATAGTAATGGAGCTTGTCCGCGCTCAGCCAGCCCAGCTGACGCCCCGCGGCAGCAAGGTCCACCAGCTGTGCGATATCCCACGCCGCCATATCGATATCGTTACATTGATGATCGTTTTTCAGCACGCGACGCAATCTTTCCAGGTGCACCCTTTCATCCTCGCTGCAATCAGCGGACTCGAGCACGGCAATTTCCTGCTGGAGGCGTCGTTGATTCAGCGTGTAGGGGGCGTAGTTGATCAGGTACTCCTGGCGGTCACCGGCTTCGACCAGAAAGTCGAGAAAGCGTATCAGCGCCGCTGTTCCCCCAAGCCCGTAATGGCTATCAAGCCATTCACGAATTTCGGTGGCCTGCACGCCATACTGCCTTTCAGGCTCACCCCACAGGACAGTATTGAGCGGCCCTGACAATGACAGTGCAGTAAAGCGCGACAGCGAAGGCCGCCTGCCCGGCTCCCTTTGAAACCCGACAGGAGCAGTCAGCCAGTGAAAAGGGCTACCGGGATCATGACGATGCCATTCAATATCCTCGACCAGAGACTCCTGCGTGCTGTCCTCGGGCAGGGTTTGCTCCCATCGCACCCAGGCTTCCAGCATGGTATCCACACAGAGATAGTGACGATCCAGGGTCGCCGCCAGTCTTGTGTAATAACGCGCCAGCAGCTCGCTTTCTCCATGGTCGGCGTTTTCAAACATCTGAAGATGAAAGGCGTATTTTTCAGCCATGATGATCGTGGCAGAAACCGAGGCGCAGCTTGCCAGCTGCTGGCGATATGCCAGCAGTTCGGGCGACGGCGTACCAAAGGGAGTAGCCGCCTCCGGTAGCCGCCCATGCAGCGCATCGGATGCCAGCTGATTGAGGTGGTGCACCTGACCCGGCATCCAGAAGCGTGATAGTCCTGCCACGCCCTCTTCCGGGCGCCAGTCCAGCACGTCATGGAGATATTCCCGACTCTGTCGGCGCTGCTCGCTGTCAACGCCAGGCGGTACTGACTGACGATACAAAAGATCCGATTCCCTGATCGAGGCCACCGCAAGCGCCCAGTGACGTGGGCTGCTGCGAAGCCTGCGGATCATTGCCCGCGAGCGTTCACGAAGATCATCATCAAGCAGCTGATGCAATGGCCGCCGCCATGGACTGTCGGGCGCCTCCAGCAGCAATTGCCAGTCAATCGTGAAGTTCTCCATGAGATCGAGCCCTTCATGCAGACTGCGGCCACGCTGCCAGGCCAGTGCCACCTCATGCCAGCTGTCATATCGGCGCGTGAGAAGATCAACACCGTGAGCAGCAAAGCCTCTGGCTTCATCCTGATCAAGCCACCCCATGGCCATCCCGGCCCAGGCCAGATCCACCACACGCAACCAGTCCCATGCGGCCACATCCCGGGGCTGATCCTGCACGACAAAGGCCTCGAGCGTGGCAGCATAGGTCGCCTGTGGCGCCATGCGCGCGTGCCATTGCAGGCGCTGTGCCGTGGTCATGGCCCTGAAACGCAGATGATCAAGCTCCCATCCATGCCGGTGCCCCTGACCCGCCAGCCATAGCAGCATGCGGATCAGCTCATCGCGCTCATGTACAGACCAGACCTGGCGCAGGAAATGTTCGGTGCGCTCGCGCTCCAGCGCAGCTGCCGCCATGGTGTCGATCATGATGGGAGCAAAGGGGGCGCGAGCACGCCATATGGCACTATCTCCCTGATCAGGCCAGGGCGGCTGTGTGTCGGCGTCCTGAAGCCAGCTCAACCACTGTGACAGTGCGTGTTCATCGAGCCACTGGGCATTGAAGGCCAGTACCAGCATGGTGACGGCTTCATCACGCTGCGCCTGATCAAGACGTCCCACCATCTGCCAGCCCAGCGCGCCGGGCTCCTCGATATCCATGCTGCGCAGGCGAGAAAGTGCGCGCGAGACGCTCATGGCACGCTGGGGGGGCACCTCACGGTGCCAGCCATGGCTGGCCAGACGCTGGGCGCACCAGTTCTGCAGGCTCTCTTTCAAAAAATACCTCATGGGAAAATATTCGGTCACGCCATCGCGGGGGGCGGCCCATTGTAACCCGGACCGCCCTTCTTTCTCAGCGGGGTTCCTGCGGATCCGCCATTCGCTCGGCATGCGTCTTGTTGCGGGCCGGGGCGGCGGGCAGCATCCAGCTCAGAATCCAGCGACGTATCCGAACAACGAACTGTTCCTGAAAGAGAATACAAAGGATGACAGTCATCAGCAGATAGACCGGATAGAGCCATATGGAACTCTCGCCGGCCGCCGCCAGACACAGGCGCAGGTTATCAGCACACAAGGAAGGCTCGCCCTTCAGGATCTGTTCACTGCGCGTAAATATGACATAAAGCGGCACATGCAGGGCAAACATGGGCAGCGAGGCACCGCCCAGACGCCCGGCAAATTTCGTCAGCCGCGCACTGTCAGGCGTGGAGATGTGCACACATAGATAGATGAGCGCCATTTCGGCGGTCAGCAGCAGTCCGTTATGCAGTAGATAGTACCAGGCCCTGCCCTGTTCGAGCAGCCAGATGGCCACCAGACAGCACACCACAATGTAGAACACCAGCGCCAGCTTGCCGCGCAGCGCCAGCAGCCTGCCGGCATTTTTCTGCTGCATATAGAAGGCGCATAGCAAAATACCGGCCACAAATTCCGGCAGTCGAATGATCGGGTTGCGATGCAGAATCCCTGTTTCCGGCATGTCATAGGGCGTAAAGGCCACAACCAGCAGCGGCGGCACCAGATAAATCAGGTTGGTGGCAAGGAGGGCCAGACGCGTCCTTTTGATCTTCATGAGCCGAGGCGCAATGAAGGGAAAGGTCAGATAAAAGAAAAACAGCGCCGAAATGGACCAGGACGGCGGATTGAACGTCAGGTAGTAGGGATTCCATGCGTGCAGCATGAACACATTGAGCACGACATTGAACCAGAGCTCCACGTCACCCATGGTGTGGCGCAGGGCCTCGGGATTGACAATACCGGTGTCATTGTTGACGTCATACAGGACAAAGCGCAGCGACGTGCCGGCATCCTGCGCCGTCAGGGCCAGATAGCCAACGCCTGCCGAGACCGCCATGGCCAGAAGGCATGAGCCGATATGAATCGGATAAAGATTGGCAAAACGCTTGGTCAGGAAGCTTTTGGCCGGCTCACGCATCTCGTGTTGATCGTTGAGATATACGTGCGCCAGCAAAAAGCCTGACAGGATAAAAAAGGTGCTGGTCGAGAAAAATCCCAGATCCGTGACATAGCCCGACCAGCTTCTGATGGACGGATAGTTATGCAGGGTATGGAAAATAACGATATAGAGACCGAGAAAGAATCTCAGCCACTCAAGTCCAATAAATCGCTCTTTGGAAGAGGCCATGATATTCACTCAAAGCACTGACGTAAGCGAGGCAAACCCGCCATGCCTTTTGGCAGATGACTGATCGCTGCCGGTTTGGCAAGCAACATACGCAGCTCTTGAGCATGCGTCTACATCGAATGGTCATATTATGTTAACCATCGCCGGATATGAAAAACCCCGGCAGGGCCGGGGTTGTTGATCATCAAACGATAGGCTCAATGGCCATCATCAGGCTGGCTGAGTATTGGCCTCCGGGTTGCGGCTCCATACCCGGTGCTGCCCCAGTGCCTTTTTGAAGTCATCAAAGATGGCATCGACGCTGTCACCGGTCAGTACGCCTTCATCCATCTTGATGTTGGCCGCTTCCAGCAGGCCCTTGCCTTCTCCAACTGCGGCAATCACCTTCAGATGCTTCCAGGCTTCCTGCGGATAGTAACGGCCCTGCCCGCTGGCCTTGAGCGTTTCGATACTCTGGGCACCGCCGGCGATCAGCACGGCATCCATCGTGACTGACGGCAGACCATTAAGCATGGCGTCCGGCGTAATGGTATTGCCATTGCTCGCCTTGACCGGTGCCATGGTCGGCGCAATGACCATGCCCTGGGCGCCTTCGGCCTTGAGCTTCGACTGCAGCGCCGTGACCTGATCAAGATCTACCCCATCTGCGACCAGAATGGCCACCTTGCGGTATTTGATATTGCCGGGCAGACGCGCCATCAGGCTCAGCGCGGGCGACTCGGTCTGGCTGCTCTTGCCCAGTTCCTCGGCCGAGGCCGGCTTCTCGTTGGGCGTTTCAATGCCATGAATCTCGCCAACGCGGCGGGCCAGGTCCAGGTCAATGTTGGGCAGGATCTGCTGGATCATGCGTTCACGGATCCAGGGGCGTTCGACCTTGGAAAGCTCAAACGCATACGCCTGAACGATGTGCTCCTTTTCCACGTCTGTCTGGCTGTTCCAAAACAGCGTGGCCTGCGAGTAGTGATCGGCAAAGGAAGCGCTGCGACCGCGAACCTTGTGCGCATCAACGCGCTCATTGACCGATTCAAAACCGCCATTTTCCGCCGCCGGCGGCGTTTCACGCGGCCAGCCATCATCAATCGAGTTGGGCTCGTAGGAGGCCTGACCCTTGTTGATGGTCATGCGATGGAAGCTGTCACGCTGGTTGTTATGGACCGGCGTGACCGGACGGTTGATCGGAATTTCCTTGAAGTTGGGCCCGCCCAGACGCAGCATCTGGGTATCGAGATAGGAGAACAGACGGCCCTGAAGCAGCGGGTCGTTGGTAAAGTCGATCCCCGGTACGATATGGCCCGGGTTAAAGGCCACCTGCTCGGTTTCAGCGAAGTAGTTGTCCGGATTGCGGTTGAGCGTCATCTTGCCCAGCGGCGTGACCGGCACCTGCTCTTCAGGGATGATCTTTGTGGCATCCAGAATATCGAAGTCGAACTTGTGCTCGTCTTCTTCCTCAATGATCTGTGCACCCAGTTCCCACTCGAGGTAGTCGCCGTTGCTGATGTCGGTAGCCATCTCGCGGCGGTTAAAGTCCGGATCACGCCCCCACAGCAGCTGCGCTTCGTCCCAGATCAAGGACCAGGTACCGGCCATTGGCTTCCAGTGAAACTTCACAAAACGTGACTTGCCCTGCTTGTCGACCAGACGGAAGGTATGCACGCCAAAACCTTCCATGGAACGATAACTACGCGGGAAGGCGCGATCCGACATGGTCCAGAGCACCATGTGTGCCGACTCCGGCATCAGGGAGACAAAATCCCAGAAGGTATCGTGCGCAGACTGTCCCTGCGGAATCTCGTTGTGCGGCTCGGGCTTTACGGCATGCACGAAGTCGGGAAACTTGATGGCATCCTGGATAAAGAAGACCGGCATGTCGTTGCCGACCAGATCCCAGTTGCCCTCTTCGGTATAAAACTTGGTCGCAAACCCGCGCACGTCACGCACGGTGTCGTTGGAACCACGCGAGCCCTGCACGGTAGAAAAGCGCACAAAGGTCGGGGTTTGCTGACCGGATCTGAAAACAGCCGCCTTTGAGTACTTTTCAGCCTCGGGATAGGCTTCGAACACGCCGTGAGCGGCAGCACCACGGGCATGCACGATGCGCTCGGGAATACGCTCATGGTCAAAGTGGTTCATCTTCTCGCGGAAGATGAAATCCTCCATCAGCGTCGGACCACGCTCACCGGCCTTCAGCGAGTTATGGTTGTCGGCAATGCGCACACCGTTGTTGGTGCGCAGATCATGGCCTTCGGCATCATTGCGGAACTGCTCAAGGCTCTCGTCCTTGCTCTGCTCGCTCGTTTTGAAATCGGTATCGTGCGGACCATCTGTATTGGATGCACTGTAGGGATTGTTCGCCACGGTATTCTCCTTATCGAATTCGGCAATCTTCAATGGCCGACCTGCCTATCCATTGGCGGCGCCTCTCACGAAAACGCTCGACATCCTGCTTGATCAGTGATTGTCAGGGCACTGGTCAAATGAATTACTGGCCGCTAGCCGTTAATTAGCGTAGGTGTATTTTTTTTCTCACGCCAAAAGAGAATCCCTGATCGTTCTGATAATTGTTTTCTCTCAAGCCACTGATAAAAAAGGGCTTACTGATGTAAGCCCTTTTTCCCTGACGAACCATGGGCAGTAAAAAAGGCTGTCGGGCAATGCCCTACAGCCTTTTAATCCTGCCTGCTGGATGGCGGTTATTCGCCCAGCAGTGCCTTGAGACGGTTCTCGACACGTTCACCGTAATCATGATCGGCAGCATGACACTGCGCGACAATGCGTTCGCGAACACGCTGATCCACCTCGGTCAGATCGGCAGCGATCGTGCTGGTCAGACGATCACGCTCGCCCTCATCAAACAGGCGATACAGGTTGCCGGCCTGAGAGAAGTTGTCTTCATCAGTGTTGTCGTAGTATCCCACCCACGCATCCGCTTCCAGCGGCATCGGCGGCTCGCCTACGCGCACGTCCGGTGCCGGTGCGCCCTGGGCCACACGGTCATTGGGATAGAAGTTGGTCGTCGAGTACTGCCCGCCCTGGCCATTGTCACGCAGGGTACCGGCCATGAAACCGTCGCGCTGGTAGTTGTTGACCGGGCAGCGCGGCTGGTTCACCGGAATCTGTTGATAGTTGACCGTCAGACGATAGCGGTGCGCATCGGCATACGACCAAAGACGCGACTGCAGTACGCGATCGGGTGAGGCACTCACGCCTGGCACGAAGTTCGACGGACTGAACGCCAGCTGCTCGACCTCTGCAAAATAGTTGTCGGGGTTGCGATTGAGCTCAAGCTGACCAATTTCCATCAGCGGGAAGTCGGCATGCGGCCAGATCTTGGTCAGATCGAACGGGTTGATGTGATAGTCACGCGCCTGCTCTTCGGTCATCACCTGCAGCTTGACTGTCCAGCTGGGGAAATCGCCCTGCTCGATGTGGCTGAAAAGATCCGCCTGATGGTGATTGATCGGCAGCGCCTGCGCCTCTTCAGGCGTCATGTTGCGAATACCCTGATTGGTCTTGAAGTGCCACTTTACCCAGACCCGCTGACCGGCATCGTTGTAAAGGCTCAGGGTGTGCGAACCAAAGCCGTGCATGGTGCGATAGCTGTAGGGCATGCCGCGGTCAGACTTGAGGATCGTCACCTGATGAAACGACTGCGGATGGTTGGCCCAGAACTCCCACTGGTTCTGCTGGCTGGGCAGATTGGTACGCGGATCCTTTTTCTGGGTATGAATGAAATCGGGGAACTTGCTCGGCTCACGAATGAAAAAGACCGGCGTGTTGTTACCGACCAGATCAAAGTTGCCTTCACGGGTATAGAACTTCACCGCAAAGCCACGGACGTCGCGGATGTTATCTGCCGAGTCCTGACCACCAGCCACGGTCGAAAAACGCAGCGCCACCGGCGTTTGCGTATCCATGCCACGCAGGAAATCAGCAATGGTCAGATCCGAGAGATCGCGGGTAAGACGAAAGGTGCCAAAGGCCGCACTGCCGCGTGCATGCACGACGCGCTCGGGAATCTGTTCACGATTGAAATGCGCAAGCTTTTCAAACAGACGCCAGTTATCAAAGGTCAGCGGCCCATTACGGCCAGCGGTGATACTGGCGTCATCATTGGGGACGGGCGCGCCGTTGGCCGTGGTATAGCGGATGGGAGCTGAATCGGTCACTGATTGCTTTCCTGTATGTTTTTTCAACAGGCAATAAATTTACACAATCATGTAACAGAGTTTTAATGGCCTTTCCCAATTTTCACGATTGCCAATACTGTATGGACGACCATGACAAAATGGAGTAATCCGGCACAAAAATGGCGTCACGCGGGAGGAAAAAGGAAAAGGGATTGCGACAGCAGGCAGTAATGCAACGACGCCCGGCGTAACCGGGCGTCGCAAGGCAGAGTCATGCGCAGGGTTCACACCTTGCCATTACCCTTGCCCTTGATCAGAGAGACCAGCCACAACAGGATTACCGAGCCGATAATGGCTACCACCAGGGAGCCGATAATATTGTTGGAGCCAATACCCAGCATGCTGAAAATGGCGCCACCCAGTACGGCACCCACGATACCTACCACAATGTTGCCCAGAATACCGAAACCGCCACCGCGCATGATCTTGCCGGCAATCCAGCCAGCCAGACCGCCAATGATCAGCCAAAGAATAATACTCATGGTCTTCTCCCTGATAACCACCTTGCTTGAATGTTATGCCCTTGCCCCGGCCGGGGAGGCTGTAGATAACGTACAGCGCTGAATAGACTATAGACGTTGTGCGCCATGTTACCAATTCCATTGCTTTCAGGCGGTCTGACATGCAATTCGCTACAATCGAGGCCACTGACCTGCAATGATCGACAACAAGGACACCCATGCCGCTATCGCTGCCCGGTTATGCCGGTGACTGGCTTGAACGCAGCCTTGACCGACAGGTGCGCCTGGCGGTCACGGGACTGTCGCGCGCTGGCAAGACCGCCTTTCTGACCTCACTGGTCAATCAGCTGCGTCATGCAGGCTTGGATGCCCGGCTGGACATGATGAACTGTGCCCGCGAGGGCAGACTGCTGGGCGCCCAGCGCCAGACCCAGCCGGATCTTTCCGTGCCCCGCTTTCCCTACGATCAGGCACTGGCCGCCCTTGAGGGAACGCCGCCAGCCTGGCCCCCTGCGACCCGCGGCATCAGCGAGCTTCGTCTACTGATCCGCTACAAGAGTCGCACCAACAGCCGCCATTTCCTGGGCGAGCAGCGCACCCTGACCCTGGATCTGATCGACTACCCCGGTGAGTGGCTGCTGGACCTGCCCATGCTGCGTCAGAGCTATCATCAATGGTGTGAAGCGCTCAGTGCCCAGCTCACGGGGCGCCGACGTCGCTTTGCCGAAGGTTTTCTAAACCAGGTCAGTGCCCTGGACCCGGCCGGCACGGCCGATGAGCAACAACTGGCCGACATCAGCGCCGAATATGCCCGCTCGCTTAACACCGCGCGCAATGAAGGTGGCTACACATGGGTGCAGCCGGGGCGTTTTCTACTGCCCGGGGAACTTGATGGCGCGCCGGTACTGCAGTTCTTCCCGTGGCCGCTGGAACAGCTGGGCGACCCGGCAGCACTGGCCGAGCTGCCGGCTGACAGTAACTATCAGACACTCGCGCGGCGCTTTGAGCACTACAAGCGCACCGTGATTGGCCCCTTTTACCGTCAGCACTTTCGCCGTTTTGATCGTCAAATCGTATTGGTCGATGTGCTCTCCGCCCTCAATGCCGGGCCCGATGTCTTCGATGACCTGCGCCACGCCATCGCCACGTTGATGCAAAGCTTTGACTACGGCAGCCGAAGCCTGCTGTCACGGCTTTTCAATCCGCGCATTGACCGGCTGGCAATTGCTGCCACCAAGGCCGATCACGTCACCCCCGAACAGCATGACAACCTGCTGTCCCTGGTGCAGGCCCTGATGGCCGAACCGCTGCGGGATCTGCGTTACGCCGATATTCCGGTCAAATCGTTATCACTGGCCGCCATTCGCGCCACCCAGGCACGCACGGTCGAGCATGAAGGCAAGCGTCATCCAGCGCTCAAGGGCACGACACAATCGGGTGAAGAAGTACTGATGTTTCCCGGTGAAGTGCCCCCGCGTCTGCCGGATGCCGATTTCTGGCAGCGTCAGGGATTTGACTTTACGGCCTTCAGGCCGGCACCTCAGACCTCGGGCGAAGCCCTGCCCCATATTCGCATGGATAGCGCGCTGGACTGGCTACTGGGAGACAAGCTGCGATGAATGACCCACGTCCCGGCAGGCGCTTTGATGTTCAGGATGATGCCACTGCCAAGAAGACAACGGCGCCTGAAGCTCCTGCCTTCGAACAGCACTTTGTGCCGGTAGACCCGGCCCCCGGTGCGCGTTATCAGCTCGATAGCGTACATCACCCACTGGAAGAGGAAGCGCCGCCCGAGCAGATCGACAGTGCCCTGGATCACGCATTGGCAAAGCCTAAAAAGCGTCGCTGGGGGCTTCTAAGCGTTCTGGCGGGCACGCTGATCATGGGTGGGGTTCAGGCCGTCGAGACCTTCCAGAATGCCTGGTTCGGTGGTGACTGGGTCAGCGGTGCCTGGAGTGTGCTGGGGCTGGGTGTTGTCACGCTGGCCGGCACTTCCCTGACCAAAGAACTCTTTCGCCTCAAGCGGCTGCGCCGACACGCACGCCTGCGCGAGGACATCGACACCCGCATCATGGATACGCAGATGGATGGCGATCGCATGAAGGCGCTATGCGATCGCCTTCGCCAGCAGATGGGACTGGGGAACCGCGACCCGCACTGGCAGGACTTCTTGCAGGCGCATCAGGCGCACCACAATGCCCGCGAGACCCGTGACCTCTTCGGTCACTATGTGCTGGCGCCGCGTGATGCCAGCGCCCGCCGGCTGATCACCCGCATGTCGAGCGAAACGGCTTTGCTGGTGGCCATCAGTCCCGTGACGTTGATCGATATGGGCCTGATGGCCTGGCGCAATCTGCGCATGATCGACCGTCTGGCCGCGCTCTATGGTCTGGAGCTGGGTTATGCCAGTCGCCTGCGCCTGTTTCGTGCTGTGCTGGCCAACATGGCGTTCGCCGGTGCCAGTGAACTGGCCACCGAAGTCAGCATGGACCTTCTGTCGATGAATCTGGCCAGCCGCCTGTCCAGCCGCGCCGGCCAGGGCATGGCCAGTGGCCTGCTGACCGCAAGACTGGGCATTCGCACCCTGAAAATGCTGCGTCCTCTGCCCTTTGAAGATGACCGGGCACCGAAGCTTTCCGATCTGCGCCGCCAGCTCTGGCAGCAAATGAAGCGGGTCGATGACGGCAAGGCGGGCAAGGGAAGAGCGGACAACGTCTGAGGTCTGTCGCCTCAGACGTTCTCACATGAAAAGGCTGATCCCTCGAGACTAGAGTGCAAAAAGCTCGCGCAGCTTTACGGCAACACCGGCTTCGGTGTGGGCCCTGATCAGCTCGGCCTTGGGCGCGCGGGTCAAAAGCTCGGGGTGGGCATTGCCCATCGCAAAGGCCTGCCCGGCGTTTTGCAGCATGTCGGTATCATTGAGGTTGTCACCGAAGGCCACGGTGCGCGATAGCGGTATATCAAGCTGTGCGGCCAGACGGGTCAGCATCTGCCCCTTGGAGGCCTCCCGGTCCATCACTTCCAGCGAGTTTTCAAGCGAATAGGTGATGTGTGTACGGTCATCGTAATGGGCGCGAATGCGCGTCTCGATCGCCTTGAGAAGCCCGGCATCACCGATAAAGAGCACCTTGCCCACGTGATGACCATCAACCTGTGACATGTCGACCACGTCATAGGTAAAGCCTGTACTTTCGTGAAAGGCCAGCAGCATCGGCTCGGGCGCATCGATCAGCCAGCGATCATTGGTATAGAGATTAACGCGCACCTCGTTTGGAACATCGATCTCCAGCAGGGTTCTGACAATATCCTGCGGTACCAGAATCTCATGAACCAACTGATCATCCGGGCCGTGCAGATGCGCACCGTTGGCCGAAATGATATGCGCGTTGACCCCAAGCTGGCGCCTGACCTCGCGAATATCCTGATAGTGACGTCCCGAGGCGATGGCCAGATGATGCCCCTCGCGCTCAAGCGCCTGAAAGGTCTCAAGGGTAATGTCATCAAGGCCATGGTCGGCGTTGAGCAGCGTTCGATCCAGATCGGTCACGATCAGATGAGGCGTCATGCAATCTCCTGTACGCAGTAAAAGCCGGCATGGCAGGCGCTCATTATAGCGCCTGCCTGGATTACGATAATGTGCACTGCTCGCCTGCAAGCCATAGCGCCCCCTCGACGCTGCTGCCCTGCGGGCTGACCAGCGACCGTTCAAGTCTTCGAGGCACCCAGCCTTCAAGCGCGCGGGCCAGGCCCCCACAAAGCGCCAGGGGCAGCCTGGCGCCGGGGTCCAGTGCCTGATACATGAGGGCAATATCCTCCCCTGCCTGATGCAACAACGCCTGCGCTACCGGGTGCTCGCCATGACGCAGGACCGCCGGTGCCAGCGCCGCAAAACGGGTTTGATCAGCACTGGAGAGCCAGTTCGTCAGGGTCGCGGCACAAGTGACGGGCGTTTGTGACAGCGTCGACATCGCCTCACACAACGCACGAGAAAAGTCATCCCGCGCCGTGCGTCCATCCAGCGCATGCTGCGCGTGCCGACTCGCTCGAAGCCCCAGCCAGGCACCGCTGGCCTCATCCCCCGAGGGAAAGCCATAGCCGCCGACACTCACACGCCGCCCGTCTGCATGCAGCGCCTCACCAATGCTGCCAGTCCCCAGCGCGACGATCGCGCCGGGCTGCCCCTGGTGAGCACCGATCAACGTGGTAAAGGCGTCACTTTCCAGTCTCAACCCCGCCAGTTTCGGTGCGGCCTGTAAAAAGGCTTCTCGCCATGACGATTGATTGGCACCGGCAAGCCCCAGCGCCAAATGGCATTGCGCGGTGGACAGCGCTATCCCCAGTGCCTGATGAGCCTCTTCCAACAGCGCAAGGATCGTGTGCCATGCCCGGGGCACACCCAGCCCGAGGCCCGAGGGGCCACCGCGGACCTCAACACGGTGTCCCTGCCACTGCGCCATCATCCGGGTGCCGCTACCGCCACCGTCGACGCCCACCAATAGAATGTCATCAGCTGCCATGACGCTGAATCTCCGTTTGCAGCTGCTGCGCCACAATCCACGCCTGCTCGCCCAGCACCAGATGCAGGCAGTGATCACTGACGCGCTGCACCCCGGCAACTCCCAGCGCTGACAAGGCATTCTGATCGATGCTTGACGGCTCACTCACTTCAAGGCGCACACGTGACAGGGCCACCAGCTCGCTGCAGCGCAGATTATCCACGCCACCAAGCGCCTCGAGCCAATGGGACAGATCCGCATCCTTCAGAGTGCTCTGTATGGGCGTCTCCTGCTCGGCGGCCGGTGCCATGGCCCGGGCAACATCAGGCGCTTCCACCGGCTTGCCACGCGCGCGCAACGCCGTGCGGATATCCTCGGCCACACCATCGGCGATCGGTCCCATCACGACCTGCAGGTGCCCACCCTTGAGCTTGAGCACGCCTCGGGCGCCCAGACCCTTGAGCGCTGCCTCATCGATCTGCTCCACCGCCCTGACCACCAGGCGCAAACGAGTGGTACAGGCGCCTACCGAGGCCAGGTTGTCACTGCCGCCCAGCGCCGTGACAAAGGCCGGGCCACGCTCCTGCACCTCGCCCTCTTCTGATACCGCGGCCTGCATCACGACATCGCGACCCGGCGTTTTCAGATCAAAGCGCACGATGGCCCAGCGGAAGATCATGTAGTACAGCAGGGCATATAACAGTCCGACCGGAATCAGCAGCCAGCCGCGACTGGAAAGCCCATAGGAGAGCAGATAGTCAAAGGTGCCGGCAGAGAAGGTAAAGCCCAGCCTGACATCCAGCCAGCTCATCACCGCCATCGACAACCCGGTCAACAGGGCGTGTACCACATACAGCACGGGCGCAAGGAAGATAAAGGTGAATTCCAGCGGCTCGGTAATACCGGTCAGAAAGGCCGTCAGTGCCAGCGAAAAAAGCATGCCGCCCACCCGGGCGCGCTGATCTCTTACGGCGGTGTGATACATCGCCAGGGCCGCCGCTGGTAGACCGAACATCATCACCGGGAAAAATCCGGTCATGAAGCGCCCGGCGCTCGGGTCGCCGGCAAAGAAGCGATGAAGATCGCCGGTGGCCCCTTCGAAATTGCCAAAGACAAACCACACCAGCGAATTGAGCACGTGGTGCAGCCCGGTCACGATCAAAAGTCGATTGAGTGTGCCGTAGACAAAAAGTCCCAGCTCGCCGGAGTCGATCATCCACTGCCCGCTCTGATCGATGGCAGTCTGAACCGGCGGCCAGATCATGCCGAACAGCCAGCCCAGGGCCAGCGCGGTCAGACCGGTCACAATCGGAATAAAGCGCCGCCCGGCAAAAAAGGCCAGATAATCGGGCAGCGCAATGTTCTTGCAGCGGTTATACCAGAGACCAGCCACCACCCCGGCGATGATGCCGGCCAGTACCCCCATGTTGATATCGGGGTTGATGGCTGCCAGCACTGCCGTGATGACCAGATAGCCAATCGCGCCAGCAAGGCCGGCAGCACCATTGCTGTCATCGGCGATGCCCACGCCCACCCCGATGGCGAAGATCAGCGGCAGATTCTCGAAGATGGCATTGCCGGCCTGGGCAATAAAGGCAATATCCAGCAGGTCGGGCTGACCCATGCGCAGCAGCAGCCCGGCAATGGGCAATACCGCAATCGGCAGCATCAGGGAGCGTCCCAGCTGCTGAAGCGCCCCCATCGGATCAAATCGCATCGCGTGATGCTCCTCTGTCTGTTGTTGTTATCGATGTCGATGCATACTCGTTCAACCACTGCTCGAGGCGCTGACGCAGCGTGGCACTGTCGATGGGTTCATCAAGCCATGCCCGCAGCTGCCGTGACAGCGCTGCCCGATCGAGCTTTCGAATCCCGGCCTTGATGGCGGCGACGCGCGCAGGCTCAACCGACAGCTCTTCCACACCGAGCGCCACCAGTGCCGCCCAGGCCTGCTGATCGCCTGCTGCGGCGCCGCACACGCCGACCGGGCACTGGCGCCCGGCAGCCCCCTTCACGGTCATGTCGATCAGGCGCAGTACCGCCGGATGGAGTACATCGGCGCGCCCGGCCAGATCCGGGTCCTCGCGGTCCATCGCCAAGGTGTACTGGGTCAGGTCATTGGTCCCGATGGAGAGAAAATCTGCCACACGCGCGAGCTGATCGGCGCACAGCGCGGCGGCCGGCACCTCGATCATGGCCCCCAGTGCAGGGCGCTTTTCAAGATTCATTTCAAGGGCCAGGGTCTCGATGCGCTCGCGCACGGCCACCAGTTCGGCCGCCTCGGTGACCATGGGCACCATGATATGCAGTCGCTCCAGTGGCGTAACAGACAACAGCGCGCGCAACTGAACGTCGAGAAGATCCTGATGGCGCGTCATCAGACGTATACCGCGCGTCCCCAGCGCCGGATTGGGTACCGCTGGCAGCGCAAGATAGTTCAGCTGCTTGTCAGCGCCGACATCCAGCGTGCGAATGATGACCGGATGACTCCCCATGCTGTCGAGCACCTGCTGGTAAATCTCGCGCTGGGTGTCATGATCCGGTGCCTCATGACGCGCCATGAAAATGAACTCACTGCGCAGCAGACCGATACCATCGGCACCGGCTTCAAACGCAGCGCGTGATTCTTCAACACCTGCGACATTGGCACATACCTCGATTGGCACGCTGTCCTGCGTACGGGCCGGCTCATGAGCCATTCGGCGCTCGACAATGGCGCGCACGCGCGCCTGCTCAACCTGCTCGCGCACCGCGTCAAGCTGCTCGGGCCCGGGCCTGAAAGTGAGCGCCCCCTTTTGGGCATCCAGAATGGCCGTTGCCCCATCATGACGACCCATGATCTCCATCACACCGGCACCCATGGCCGCCAGACAGGGCAAACCGCGCGCGCGCGCCAAAAGCGCCACGTGCGAGGTCGTCCCGCCGCCTGCCAGACATAGTCCGGCGGGCGCCACCTGGTCCAGTGCCAGCAGCTGCGAGGGCGTGATCTCTTCGGCCACCACGATGGCACCTGGTGCCATGTCGAGCTGCCCGGCCACAGCGGCCTCGGGCGCCAGCAGTGTTACCAGCCGCGTCTGTAGATCGCGCAGATCATCGGCTCTTGCGGCCAATAGCTGGCTTTGACTCTGACGCAGCTCGGCAATGCGCTGCTCGAGCACCTCGCGCCAGGCAAAGGCGGCACTGCGCCCGGCCTGAATATGCCCAAGACTCTCTCCCAGCAGGGCCGGATCATCCAGCCACGCCTGATGCGCTTCCAAGATATCGGCCTCTTCGCGCCGGCCCTCGGCGCGGGCCTGTTCGATATCCGTGACCAGGGTGTCATTAAGCGCCCTGATGGCCGCTTGCAGCTGGCTTCCGACTTCCTCGGCGCTCTCCTCGCGGTCTTCGTCAACCTCAAGGCGCGCATGCGCAAGGCGAACCAGAGGCCCGACGGCAAGCCCCGGGCTTGCCACCAGCCCATGACAGGTGGTGTCATCGCCTGCCGGTACGGTCGTAGAGGCCTCCTCGGACAGCTCATCGTGGGCCGGGTCGTCCTCGGCAGCCTCCGGCGTGGTCAAAAGCGCTGCCGCCTCTCCCAGCGCGGCTGCCGCATTCGTGCCACGCGCGATAACGGCCAGCGTATCTCCCTGGCGAAGAGAGAGTCCCAGAAGGGCCGTCAGGCTGGCGGCATCGGCCTGATGCTCGCCATGTTCCAGCACGATGGTGCAGCCATGCTGTCGGGCAATACCGCGAAGACGCGCGGCCGGCCGGGCATGCAGCCCGGCCGCCAGCGCCAGGGTTACCTGTTCGCGGTATTCACTGTTGCCACCTTCCACCACGCCGGCGGGGGTGCCTGCAGACAGGGCAATGAGCGTCATCAGCGGTGCGCCACGTTCAATGACACTGCCGGGCCGGGTGTCGTTGCTCAGTTCGCAGCGCCATTGATCGCTGCTGGTCACGATCAGGGGCGTCATCAGGCTCAGCGCGCGACAGGCCAGCAGATCCGCATCGAAATCCCACAGCAGGTCACCACGCCTGACGCGAGTACCCGGCGCCACGTGAACGGTGATGCCCTCACCTTCCAGGTCAACGGTATCGAGTCCAAGATGGATCAGCAGATCGCAGCCCTGATCGGTCTTGAGGGTCAGGGCGTGGCGCGTTCGGGCCAGATGGACAATCTCGCCATCGCAGGGGGAAAAGAGCTGTGCCTCCAGGGGCTCCAGTGCAATGCCCGGGCCCATGGTCTGTTGCGCGAATACGGGATCAGGCACCTGATCCAGCGGCACCAGCACCGCTTTCATGGGCGCATGCAGCAGGGTCTGCACGGGCTCTGGATCAGCAGTATCGGGCATGAGAGTGTCCTGTTGTCGTTGTCATGGCCGTCTTGTCGGCCATCAAGCAGGTGCCGCCGGCATCAGCGTGTCTGCGTCACCTTGTTAAGAAATTCGGGGCGGTCGGGATCATGCCCTGTTGCCAGCGAAAGCGCCTCAATCATCAGATAAAAGCTCTGAATGGCACAAAGTGGCGCCAGTGCCTCATGGGGCGCATCGGCAATGGTGAGATCACGCGAGGCGACCGTGGCATCAGCCGCCAGCAGCACGCGCGCGCCACGGTCGCGAAAGGTATCGGCCAGCTCGATCAGCCCCTTTTGTGCGTTGCCGGCCGGGGCCAGAATCATCACGGGGTAGTCACGCCCCACCAGCGCCATCGGCCCATGCTGCACTTCGGCCCCGCTGAAGGCTTCCGCCTGGATGACGCAGGTTTCCTTGAACTTGAGTGCTGCTTCCTGTGCGATGGGCAGCCCGGCACCACGGCCAATGACCAGAAGCCTGTCAGCATCACGCAGCATCTCTACGCCCTTGTTCCACTCAAGGCGACAGGCCCGATCCAGCGCCTCGGGCAGCGCTGCCAGCCCCTCCAGCAGGGCGTGATCGCGCTGCCAGTGCGCCATCAGGGAGGCACTGGCAGAGAGCGTAGCGAGAAAGCTTTTGGTCGCAGCCACGCTCCTTTCTTCACCGGCCTGCAGATCGATGACGTGATCGGCGCCCCGGGCCAGCGGCGAGTCCATGGCATTGACCATCGCCAGTGCCAGCGCACCACCGCCTTTCAGGGACGTCTGAGCCTCGATCAAATCGGGGCTGCGCCCGGATTGCGAAACGGCCAGCGACAGGGTGTTGCCGAGCTGCCAGGTCGTGTCATCCAGCGTGCACAGCGACAGCGGCAGTGACGCACAGGACCTGCCGGTCATCTGCATCATGAGTCGAGCGAAATAGCCGGCAGCATGATCGGAGCTACCACGCGCCACGGTCATGGCACTGTGAGGCGAGCGCTGGCGCAGCACTTCGCTCAGCTGCGTCATGGTGTCGCGATTGACGCGCCACTGCTCGGCAATTCGTTGTGGCGCACTCAGCGCCTCTTCGCGCATCAATGACATGACGGCTCTCCCGGTTCAGGGCCAGAAAGGAAAAGGGGACATCAAGCGGTTCAGTCGATCACGGTTTGACCGGCCACCCACACCTGCTCGACGTCAAGACGTGAGGACAGGGTCACGATATCGGCCCGGTAGCCCGGCGTGAGCACGCCTCGATTACTCAGGCCCAGATAACGTGCCGGCCAAAGCGACAGACGCTGGGAGGCTTCTGCCAGCGACAGACCAAGCCCGGCCAGATTGCGCAGCGCCACATCCATTGTCAGGGCACTGCCGGCCAGCCCGCCATCGGCCAGGCGCACGCTATTGCCCTGCTTGAACACCCGGTGCTCGCCAAGGCGATACTCACCCTCAGGCATGCCGGCCGCCGCCGTGGCATCCGTGACCATGTAAAGATGTGGTATGGCGCGCCTGGCAGCCAGCAGGGCGCCCTTTTCGACGTGCACCAGATCCGCGATCAGCTCGGCATACTCGCCATGGGCCAGCGCCGCGCCGACAACCCCTGCCTTGCGGTGGTGCAACCCGCTCATGGCGTTATAAAGATGGGTGAATCCGCGGGCGCCAGCCTGAAGGGCGTCAACGCACTGATCATGCGTGGCGGCGGTATGCCCAAGCTGCACCCTGACCCCGCGTGCAGCCAGCGTTTCGATCAGCGCCATGTGTCCCTCGATTTCCGGGGCAATGGTGATCACGCGAATGGGCGCCAGTGCGTCGAGCTCGTCAAACGCTTCAATTGTTCCGGGTCGGGCATGGGGCGGCTGGGCACCCAGCATATCCGGGCTGATAAAGGGGCCTTCAAGGTGAATGCCCAGAATATCGGCGGCCTGTGCAGGGGGCGCGGCCACAACGCGGCCGGCATCGCGAAAGGCGTGAATCAATGCTTCGCGCGAGGCCGTCATGCTGGTGCCCAGAAGGCTGGTGGTCCCAAACCGGGCGTGCGTCCGGGCCAGCACGGCCAGCGCATCATTACCTTCCATGAAGTCGGCGCCGCCGCCCCCATGGACGTGCAGATCGATAAACCCGGGAATGATGCGAAGCGCGTCATTTTCCTCGGGGTCCACCGGCGTGCCGCTGACGCCTGCGATCCGGCCCTGCCGGATGGTCAACTCGCCCCTGAACCACCCTTCCGGCGTCAGTATGTTGCCTTCAAGTGTCATTGCCCGTTTTCCTGTCTGCCCATGTGTAGCCTGCGTCGTTGACGGCGCCATGATTGATATTCGCTCACGACAACTCCACCTGAATACCCACATATCTTCAGCGTTGCCCTGTTTTCAAACAAGGGGCATTGACGATGACCACATCGATCATTGGCGCCAACGGCAGGATTGAACGCCGCCTGCCGATGCCTTTGCAACGCTCGGGTCTGGAGTATGTCACTCTGCGCCAGCGTCGACAGAGTGATGAAAAGGCAAAACTGTATCGGGACCGCCTCCGGCCACCTTGCGAGACAGTGCGGCCATGACGCTTCTGGCCTTGCCATGGCGTGATACACCGGCATCCAGGGGAATCATTTTGCCCGACGACAACCAACCCATCGGACAGTCACTGGGTAGGGCACGTTTCCCTTGCCACGCCTTGCTGGCCAGGGGTGCCTCTTTCACCGGCTCGTGTGAGGCCTTATAGTGGGCCCCCGATTCCCCAACCGATTAACGAGATGCTCTCGAACAACAGCCAGCTCGCCCAGCTCAAGCAACAGATCCGTGAAAAAACACCCCGTGTGACCGGTGTCATCAAGGCCACCGACAAGGGTTACGGTTTTCTGGAAACCGACGACGGCCAGTCCTTTTTCGTGCCGCCCCCCGCCATGAAGCAGGTATTGCACGGCGACCGTGTCGAGGCCGTGCTCAACGAGGAGAAAGAACGCAAGAGTGTCGAGCCGGAAAGCCTGATTGAAGCAGGCCTCAACCGCTTCATTGGTCGCGTCAAAAAGCGTGACGGGCGTCTTTCTGTCGTTCCCGATCATCCCTCCATCAATACGGCGCTGCGTGCTCGCACCCATCGCAGTATCGAGGAGAGCACACTCAATGAGGGCGACTGGATCGTGGCGCACCTGCTGCGTCACCCGCTGCGCGAAAACGATCGTGGCTTTTTTGTCCAGATAGATGAGGTGATTGCGACCGGTGATCATCCCTCGGTCCCCTGGCGGGTGACACTGGCGCGTCATGCGCTGGAACAGGCCTCCCCGGAAGCCGGTGACAGCTGGCCCCTGCGTGAAGAAGGTCTTGAACGCACTGATCTGACCGATGTGCCCTTCTTTACCATCGACAACGCCACTACCACCGACATGGACGATGCGCTCAGCGTTGAGGCGCTGAGTGACGGCCGCTTCCGCATGAAGGTCGCCATTGCCGACCCCACGGCTTACGTCGAACAGGGAGATGCGGTCGATCAGGAAGCACGTCAGCGTGCCTTCACGGTATATCTGCCGGGTCAGAACGTGACCATGCTGCCCGAACCGCTGGCCGATGATCTGTGTTCGCTCAAGCAGGATGAAGACCGCCCGGCGCTGGTATGCACCCTTGAAGTGGGCGCTGACGGCGTGATCGGTGACTACCACTTTGAAGCGGCCACCGTGCGCTCAAAGGCGCGTCTGAACTACGAGCAGGTCTCTGATTACATTGAAGCGCTGGACGCCGGCACCACGCCTTCGTGGACACCGGACTTTGATCAGGGCGAGGCGCAGATCAAGGCGCTGGCCGGATTGACGCAGGCACGTCAGACCTGGCGTCAGCAGCATGCGCTGGTCTTTGCCGACCGGCCCGATTATGTCTTCCGCCTCGATGAGACCGGCAACGTGCTGGACATCGTGACCGAAGAACGGCGCATCGGCCATCGCATGGTGGAAGAAGCCATGATTGCGGCCAATGTCTGCTGCGCCAACCTGCTCAGCGAGCATGTCGGCCATGGCATTTTCAACGTCCATCAGGGTATTGCGACCGAGAAGGCCGAGCAGGCGCAGGCCTTTCTGGCCAGCCAGTCGGTCGAGGCCACTCAGGAGCAGTTCAACGATATCGCTGCCTGGCGCGCGCTGCGCCATACCCTTGATGAGCGCCAGGACGCCTGGCTTGATGCCCGCCTTCGCCGCTTCCAGGGTTACAGCGTCATGCAGACCGCTCCAGGACCGCACTTTGGCATGGGCCTGCCGGCCTACGCCACCTGGACCTCACCGATCCGCAAGTACGGCGACATGATCAATCATCGCCTGATCAAGCAGGTGCTGCGAGGTGACGCCGAGCACGACAAGGCTGTCGATGTGACGGTGACCGATCACTTGAGCGAGCGCCGGCGCCTGAACCGCATGGCCGAGCGTGACGTCAAGGACTGGCTCTATGTTCGCCATCTGGCCAATGCCGTTACCAACGAGACGCCCTTTGAAGGCGAAATCGTTGATATTCGTCGCGGCGGGCTGCGCGTTCGGCTGCCGGCCAACGGCGCCTCGGCCTTTGTGCCCGCGTCCATGCTGCATACCGATCGTGACGCCGTGGCCATCGATGACAAGGAAGGCCTGATCAATATTGGTGGCGAACTGCGTTACCGCCTGGGGGATACCCTAAGTGTCGTGCTGATCGAAGCCCGTGAAGAGACACGCTCACTGGTCGCACGCCCCGCTTGAGCCATCTGCCCGCGCCGCTGGCCGGCGTGGGCAGTCACCCTCGGCGTCAGGCTACAGTCTGTTACCCGTTACCGCGGCAGTCATCAGATTGACACATTATACTAGGGCGCTTAATGGCGACCTGCGCCTTGCAGCCAGGGATTGCCCGATCAAATACGTGCGGTTCGAGGAGGTATCGGCGTAGTGCATATTGCCGACATGACCATGTTTTATGCGCCATCCAGTGGTGGCGTGCGTACCTATCTCGATGCCAAACGTCGTCGCTTGAACGCTACTGCTGATGTTCGACATACGCTGCTGGTACCGGGCGAGGCTTATACGCACCAGTCGGACGACCATCGTGTCAACGTACCGGCAGCCCCCCTGCCCTTCAGCAACGGTTATCGCTTTCCGCTGACACAGCGGCCGTGGCGGCGCGCACTGCGTGATGTTCGCCCCGACCTTGTCGAGGCAGGCGATCCCTATACGGTCGGCTGGGCGGCGATTGCCAGTGCCCGCGAGCTTGATATTCCGCTGGTCGCCTTTTATCACTCCGATCTGCCGACCATGATCAGCAACCGGCTGGGTAACTGGTCTCGCCCCCTGATCAATAGCTATATCAAAAAGCTTTATGCCCACTATGATCGGGTACTGGCGCCCAGCAACGTGATGGCGCAACGACTGGAAGGACTGGGCATCGATCATGTTCGCGTGCAGCCGCTGGGCGTGGATCTAAAGACCTTCCACCCTTCCCTGCGCGATGACAGCGTCAAGACCGAACTGGGTCTGTCCGAGGATACCCGTTTACTGGTCTTTGCCGGACGTGGCTCTCAGGAAAAGAACCTTCATATCCTGCTGGAGGCGATGCGAAAGCTTGCCGGTCGCGACCCTCAGCCCTATCACCTGCTGCTGGTCGGCTCCTCGATGCCCACCCAGGTACCGGATAACGTTACGGTGATCAACCATTTCTGCCCGACGGCCGAAATCGCGCGATATTTTGCCAGCAGCGATGCCCTGTTGCATGCCGGCACCCAGGAAACCTTCGGGCTGGTGGTACTTGAGGCCATGGCCTGCGGCATTCCGGTCGTGGCCACCAGGGCCGGGGCACTGGCTGAAAATGTGCCGGAAGGTTGCGGTATGCTATGTCAGCCGCTGGACAGCGATGACATGATGCGAAGCATTCTTGCGCTGTTTGAAAATGACGCCAGAAAAATGGGCCAGAAGGCGCGCGCGCATGTCGAGCGCCATCATGACTGGAATATCGTGGTGCAGGGCGTGACACATCATTATCAGGAACTGCTGGGTATCAGCACGACAGCAACGGCGAGCGTACAACATGGCTAACCGGGAATTTGCACTGGTACTGCATGACATTGCACCTGCCACCTGGCCTGACTATCGCTCCTTTGTCGAGCAGATCGACGGCATGGGACAGATTCCCATGACCTGGCTGGTCGTACCGGACTTTCATCATCGCAGCAATACCTTTGAAGATGCCGGCATGCTGCGTCTTTTGCATCAGCGCATGGCGCGCGGTGATGAACTGGCGCTACACGGGTTTTATCACTGTGATGATGCCCCACCGCCTCGCACGCCGCGCGACTATTTCATGCGTCGACTCTATACCTATGAAGGTGAGTTCTACCCCATTGGCTACGATGAGGCGCTTGAGCGTCTGGAACGTGGCGCCGAGCTTTTTCGCCGTCAGGACTGGCCGCTGGATGGGTTTGTGGCCCCGGCATGGCTTCTGGGCGAAGGCGCGCGCCGCGCCCTTAAAACGCAAGGCTTTACCTATACCAGCGACCCGGCTCATCTTTATCGGCTGCCGGACTATACGGCCATCAAGGCGCCCTCGCTGGTCTGGAGTGCCCGCAGTCGCTGGCGGCGCGGCATGTCGTGGGTGGTCAATGAGAGAGCCCGGCGACGCCATCGACATGAGCCACTGATTCGACTCGGACTGCATCCGGTCGACATGCGCCATGACATTTCAAGGCGCTACTGGATCGACACGATCCGCCGCCTGCTTGATGAAGGATATCAGCCCACGACCAAGATCAGCTGGCTGCACCGTCAATCGAGCTTCCCGCCAGAGAACACGGCGACTTCGTCATCCTGAACGGGTAAACGCTCCTTGCGAATATCTGTTCGGATATGAACCACTTCCTGATCAGTTAACGTCATGAAAAGAACACTCTGGCTGCTGGTGGCAGGCCTCGTTGCCGTTCTGGCAATCCCCGTGCTACTGGGTGGCCGCGATCTGCTGCACCTGCTGCCCGGCTTCCCGCCGGGCATTTTTGCCCTGATGCTGGGTATGGTGCTGCTGTGCTGGGTGCTCAACGGTGCCAAGCTCAGGGTACTACTGGCTGGACGCGCCGGCGAAATGGGACTCATGCGTGCCACCGGCACGGTGATTGCCACGGAATTTGCCATCTGCGCGACCCCCGGCGGTACTGGTGGACCACTGACGCTGATTGCCCTTCTGACGCGACGCGGCGTTCGCCCGGCGCAGACCACCGCTGTCTTTGCGGTGGATCAGATCATCGATCTTCTATTTTTCCTGTGTTCAATGATCGCGATGATGATCTACGTCATTACCCGCTCCATCGATGCACGGCTTGGCTGGATGCTGGTGCTGCCGATGACGCTGTTGTGTCTGGCATTGCTTGGCGTGGTCCTGATGGGACGCTACCACCGCCGTGTCCTGATCGTGACCGGCAGGATTCTCAGTAAAATGAAAGTCAGCACGCGGCTTCAAAACAGCATGGCCAGGCGCATTCTGATCTTCAAAAAGGCCTTTGCCGAAACCCTTAGACTGCCCCGCTCGGCACTGGCGCTGGCCTTCGGGCTGGGGATCGTCCACTGGATCGTGCGCTACAGCATTTTGTTCGTCACGCTTTACGGACTGGGACAGCATCTGGACTGGGCATGGACCTTTCTGGTGCAGATGCTCGCCATGGCGGCCGGTCAGTTAACGCTGCTGCCTGGAGGTGCCGGGGGTGCCGAACTCTCCTCATCCGCATTGCTTGCGCCCATGGTCGGACAAAGTACCGCGGCAGCGGCCATACTGATCTGGCGCGCCGTGACCTACTATTTTTACCTGATCGCAGGTGCGCCAGTATTCATGCTGATGGCCGGACGCCCGCTGTTGAAGAAGATTTTTGAAGGGCGCAAGGCTGACAAGCAGCCAGATACCTGACTCGGCAGTCTTAAAAAAGCACATAAAAAGGGGGCCATATGGCCCCCTTTCATTGGAACTCTACCTTACCAGCCGGTAGCTTCCTTGAGCTTGTCACCGATTTCTGCCAGCGAACGTACTGTACGAACGCCTGCGGCCTCAAGCGCCTGGAACTTGTCGTCCGCAGTGCCCTTGCCGCCGGCAATAATGGCGCCAGCATGGCCCATACGCTTGCCGGGAGGTGCCGTAACACCAGCGATGTAAGCCACAACCGGCTTGGTCACGTGCTCCTTGATGTACTGAGCTGCTTCCTCTTCAGCCGTACCGCCGATCTCGCCGATCATGACGATCGCCTCGGTTGCCGGATCCTTCTCGAACATCTCGAGGATATCGATGAAGTTGGACCCAGGGATCGGATCGCCGCCAATGCCAACACAGGAAGACTGACCAAAACCGTGATCGGTCGTCTGCTTGACCGCTTCATAGGTCAGCGTACCGGAGCGTGACACGATACCCACCCGGCCGGGCTTGTGGATGTGGCCGGGCATGATGCCGATCTTGGACTGGCCGGGCGTGATCACGCCAGGGCAGTTGGGACCGATCAGGCGAACACCCAGCTCGTCGCACTTGACCTTTACGTCAAGCATGTCCAGCGTCGGGATGCCTTCGGTGATGCAGATGATCAGCTTGATCCCTGCATTGGCTGCTTCAAGGATGGAATCCTTGCAAAACGCTGCCGGAACATAGATGACGGTTGCTTCAGCGCCTGTCTGGTCAACGGCTTCACGAACGGTATTGAATACCGGCAGGCCAAGATGGGTCTGACCACCCTTGCCCGGCGTGACACCACCTACCATGTTGGTGCCATATTCGATGGCCTGTTCCGAATGGAACGTGCCCTGACCGCCGGTAAAGCCCTGGCAGATTACCTTGGTATTCTTGTCAATCAGGATACTCATTATTTGCCCTCCGCTGCTTTAACCACCTGTTGCGCCGCATCGGTCAGGCTGGTTGCTGCAATAATGTTGAGGCCGCTTTCGGCAAGCTTTTGCGTACCCAGCTCGGCATTGTTGCCTTCAAGACGAACCACGACGGGCACGTTGACGCCAACCTGCTCTACCGCGCCCATGATGCCTTCAGCAATCATGTCGCAACGTACGATACCGCCAAAGATGTTGACCAGAACGGCCTTCACTGAGGTATCCGACAGAATGATCTTGAACGCTTCAGCCACACGCTCCTTGGTCGCGCCGCCGCCGACATCAAGGAAGTTGGCCGGCTGTCCACCGGAAAGCTTGATGATATCCATGGTGCCCATGGCAAGGCCTGCGCCGTTGACCATGCAGCCGATGTTGCCATCCAGCGCCACATAGTTGAGCTCCCACTTCTGGGCGTTGGCTTCGCGCTCATCTTCCTGGCTGGGGTCACGCATCTCTTCGAGATCGGGATGACGATACAGCGCATTGCTGTCCAGGTTGATCTTGGCATCCAGGCAGTGCAGATCGCCGCTTTCGGTAATGACCAGCGGGTTGATCTCCAGCAGCGCGAAATCCTTGTCGGCAAACATCTTGGCCAGACCCAGGAAGATTTTGGTGAACTGCTTGATCTGGTCCTTGTTCAGGCCCAGCTGGAACGCCAGCTCACGCGCCTGATAGGGCTGCGGCCCGACCAGCGGATCGATTTCGGCCTTGAGAATCTTTTCAGGTGTCTCTTCAGCCACCTTCTCGATCTCGACACCACCTTCAGTAGATGCCATGAACACGATACGACGCGAACCGCGGTCCACAACGGCGCCCAGATACAGCTCGGTGGCGATATCGGTGCAGTTTTCGACCAAAATCTTCGTGACCGGCTGGCCTTTCTCATCTGTCTGGTAGGTCACCAGGTTCTTGCCCAGCCACTGTTCTGCAAAGGCGCTGGCATCTTCCGGGCTTTCTACCAGTTTGACACCGCCTGCCTTGCCGCGACCACCGGCATGCACCTGGGCCTTGACTACCCAGCGATCCCCGCCAATTTTCTGACATGCCCTGGCAGCTTCTTCGGGACTATCTACCGCGTATCCCTTGGAAACCGGCAGACCATAATCAGCAAATAACTGTTTTGACTGATACTCGTGAAGATTCATCGTCTCATGCCATTGGTTGCATTGGACTCGATTGATGGGGCGCCAGCCAAAGGCGTGTCACCCCATCCCGATTCACTTCGGCCGCGGTCGAAGTGAGATTCAACGTCAATGTCGAAGCATTAACGCTTTTTGCGGTTCGCCATATGGATGGCATGCCCTTCCACTGCCAGTGCTGCTTCGTGCACGGCCTCGGAAAGTGTCGGGTGGGCAAAGCAGGTCAGCGCCAGATCTTCGGCGCTGGAGCCAAACTCCATTGCAATGACACCCTGCGCGATCAGCTCACCGGCATGCTGGCCGATGATATGGACGCCCAGAATGCGATCGGTACTGGCATCGGTAACCACCTTGGCCATGCCTTCGGTGGCATTATTGGCCATGGCGCGACCGCTGGCCGAGAACGGGAAGACGCCGCTTTTAACCTCAAAGCCTTCCTTTTTGGCCTGCTGCTCGCTCATGCCGACCCAGGCGACTTCAGGCGAGGTGTAGATGACGCTGGGGATGGCGTCGTAATTCATCTGGGCCTTTTCGCCGTGGATGATATCGGCAACCATCATGCCCTCTTCCGACCCCTTGTGGGCCAGCATCGGACCGCGCACCACGTCACCGATGGCAAAGACGCCCGGCGCGTTGGTCTGGCAGGTATCGTCAACCTGGATGAAGCCGCGCTCATCTATTTCAACGCCCGTGCCATCGGCCAGCAGATTTTTGGTATAGGGACGACGACCAACGCAAACGATCAGCTTGTCGAAGGTCTGCTCCTGCTCACCGTTGCTGTCGGTGTATTTCACGACAACTTCGCTGTCCTTGATATCGGTGCCAGTGACGCGCGCGCCTAGACGAATATCAAGGCCCTGCTTGCCAAGCAGCTTTTTGGTTTCCTTGGCGATCTGTTCATCGACCACCGGCAGGAAGCTGTCCATGGCTTCAAGAACCGTGACGTCACTGCCCAGACGCTTCCAGACACTGCCCAGCTCCAGCCCGATAACGCCGGCACCGATGACGCCCAGTCTTTTGGGCACTTCCTGGAATTCCAGTGCGCCGGAAGAATCAACGATCAGGCCTTCGGTCAGCGGTGCAGGCGGAATTTCAACCGGTACGCTGCCGCTGGCAATAATGACGTTTTCAGCTTCATAGGTCTCGCTATTGCCGTCATGATCGGTCACTTCAACCTTCTTGCCGGGCTGCAGCTGACCCGTACCTTCAAGAGCGGTCACACCGTTGGCCTTGAACAGGGCGCTGATACCGCCGGTCAGGTTGGCGACCGTCTTTTCCTTGCGAGCCATCATCTTTTTGACGTCCATCTGAACGTCACTGACTTCAATGCCCAGATCGCTGTATTCGTCGCGAGCTTCGACATACTTGTGAGACGTTTCCAGCAGCGCCTTGGAAGGAATGCAACCCACGTTCAGACAGGTGCCGCCGTGTACGGTCTTGCCACTTTTATTGACCCACTTTTCGACGCAGGCCACTTTCATGCCCAGCTGGGCAGCACGAATTGCGGCAACATAGCCTCCGGGGCCAGCGCCGATCACGATGACATCAAATTTGTCAGCCATGTGTATCCCTGTACGGTTCATTTTCGATCACCTGCACGCGGCTGGCGATCGTGACAAAACAGCCCGCCCGGTACAGGACCGGGCGGGATTAACAAGCTCAGACGTCAAGCAGAAAACGCGCAGGATCCTCGAGCAGACTCTTGATGGCCACGAGGAACTGAACCGCATCCTTGCCATCGATCATGCGGTGATCGTAGGAAAGCGCCAGATACATCATCGGGCGAATTTCGACCTTGCCGTTGACCGCCATCGGACGTTCCTGAATCTTGTGCATTCCCAGGATGGCCGTTTGCGGCGGATTGAGAATGGGCGTCGACATCAGCGAGCCAAAGATGCCGCCATTGGTGATGGTAAAGGTACCGCCCTGCATGTCCTCGATGCCCAGCTTGCCATCACGGCCACGCTTGCCGAAGTCACCGATGGTCTTTTCGACATCAGCAAGCTTCATGGAGTCCGTGTCACGCAGTACCGGTACGACCAGACCGCGCGGCGTGGATACGGCAACGCCAATATCCTGATAGCCGTGATAGACGATGTCAGTACCGTCAATGGAGGCATTGACGTCCGGGAAGCGCTTAAGGGCTTCGGTCGCAGCCTTGACGAAAAAGCCCATGAAACCGAGCTTCACGTCGTGCGCCTTCTGGAAGTCATCCTTGTACTGGCTGCGCAGTGCCATGACCGCGCTCATGTCCACCTCGTTATAGGTGGTCAGCATGGCCGCTGTCTGTTGCGCCTGTACCAGACGCTTGGCGATGGTCTGACGCAGGCGGCTCATGGGCACACGCTGCTCGGGTCGATCACCCTGAATGGCAGCAGTTGCCGGTGCGGCGGCCTTCTGACTTACCCCTGCGCCACCTGAAGCGCTGCCGGAACTGGCGGGCTTGTCTCCGCCGCCCTTTTTGGCACTGCCAGCATCCACGGCCTTTTGTACGTCTTCCTTCAGGATACGACCACCCTTGCCAGTACCCTGAATCCTGTTGACATCAAGGTCATGCTCGGCCACCAGCTTGCGTGCTGCCGGTGCCAGCACCTTGTCGCCAACCTTCTCATCCTGTTCGGCATTGGCATCGCCAATTTCGGCCTGGCTGTCGTCTCCGCGGGACTCGGCAGAAGCACCGACAGCATCGCCATTGCCTTCGCCAAAGCGCGCCAGTACCTGCTCCGAGGTCACCTGGCTGCCCTCATCGGCAAGAATTTCGGTCAGGGCACCGTCGGAAGGGGCAACCACTTCCAGCACTACCTTGTCGGTTTCGATCTCTGCCAGTACTTCATCACGCTTGACCGGATCGCCGACCTTCTTGTTCCAGCTGGCAACAGTGCCTTCCTGAACGGACTCCGGGAAAGACGGCGCCTTGACATCGACCGACGCACCGGAAGTTTTCGGCTTTTCGCCACCGCTTTCACAGGCTTCGGCAGGCTTGTCGGAAGAAGACTTGCTGCTGGATGCCTCTTCTTCCCTGTCCTGCTCGTCAGCACTATCTTCCTTGTCAGTACTGCCCTGTGCCGCAGACTTGCCGCCCTCGCCCAGACGGCCCAGCACCTGTTCAGACTGGCAGACTTCACCTTCCTGAACAGCAATTTCTTCAACCGTACCATCTGCGGGCGCCACTACCTCAAGCACCACCTTGTCGGTTTCGATTTCAACGATCAGTTCGTCACGAGAAACACTGTCTCCCGGCTTTTTGTGCCAGGTAGCCACGGTTCCTTCCGCGACGGATTCGGGAAAGCTTGGCGCCTTGATGTCTGTTGCCATGATTATTCCTTAATATCCTCTTCTCGGTAGCCGGCAATCGCGGCACTCATGTTCCTGAGCTGTGATCAGGCGTTCAACCGTTGAACGCCTTGTCCACCAGCGATCGCTGCTGCTCACTATGCACTGCCATGTACCCGGCTGCCGGCGCCGCTGACTCGGCACGTCCTGCAAAGCCGAGTTCGCTGCCCAGTCCAGCGCTCACCTGATCAGCCACCTTGCGCATGTGATGCTGGCTTTGATACCACGCACCCTGGTTCTTGGGCTCTTCCTGACACCAGACCACGCGCTCGAGGTTGGTATAGTTTTCAATGGCAGCAAGGAGTGACTCTTCCGGGAACGGATAGAGCTGCTCGATACGAATGATGGCAGTGTCAAAGCGCTCGTTCTCTGCACGCCATGTCGCAAGATCGTAGTAGACCTTGCCGGAGCAGAAGATCACGCGCTTGACCTGCTCGGCCTCAAGCTTGCCCTGATCGGGAATGACCATCTGGAAGCGGCCATCGGACAGGTCTTCAAGCGTGGAAGTTGCATCCTTGTGACGCAAAAGACTCTTGGGCGACATGATGATCAAGGGCTTGCGTAGCCCACGAATGACCTGACGACGCAGCAGATGGAAAATCTGCGCCGGGGTGGTCGGGACACAGACCTGCATGTTCTCTTCAGCACACAACTGCAGGAAGCGCTCCAGACGGGCTGAAGAGTGCTCCGGCCCCTGACCTTCGTAGCCATGCGGCAGCAGCAGGGTCAGGCCACACAGGCGCCCCCACTTGGTTTCGCCCGATGAGATGAACTGATCGATCACGACCTGAGCGCCATTGGCAAAGTCACCAAACTGCGCTTCCCATGCAATCAGGGCATTGGGTGTGGTCGTGGCATAACCATATTCAAAGGCCATCGCGCCTTCCTCGGACAGGAAGGAATCATAAATCTTGAAGCTCGGCTGATTGGGCTTGAGATGACAAAGCGGCGTCCATATCGAGCCGTCCTTCTGGTTATGCACGACAGCATGACGGTGGGAGAAGGTACCCCGTCCCGTATCCTGCCCCGTCAGGCGTACCGGATGCCCCTGATCGATCAGCGTGGCGTAGGCCAGAGTTTCGGCGAAGCCCCAGTTAATCCCCAGACTGCCGGCCACCATCTTGCGGCGGTCCTCATAGACCTTGGCCACCTGACGCTGTGTGTCGACATCATCGGGGATGTCGCACATCTTGGTGGCCAGTTCCTGCATCCGCTTTAGATCGAAGGAAGTATCGGCTTCACCCGTCCAGCGATGCCCCAGATAGGGCGCCCAGTCAACAAAGAGGTTGCTGTTGGGCTCCTGAACCAGTGCATTGGCCACGTGGTTGCCGTTATCAAGATCTTCCCGATAGCCGTCGACCAGCCCCTTCACCTCGTCTTCGTCCAGCACGCCTTCCTCAACCAGACGACGGGCATAGATCGTACGCGAGCTGTCATGGCTCTTGATCTTCTGATACATGAGCGGCTGGGTGCCGGAGGGTTCGTCCGCTTCGTTGTGACCGCGACGGCGATAGCAGATGAGGTCGATGACCACATCCTTTTTGAACTGCTGACGATAGTCGATGGCCACCTGGGTGGCATGCAGGACGGCGTCGGGATCATCCCCGTTCACATGGAAGATTGGCGCCTGCACCATCTTGGCGATATCGGTACAGTACTCGGTAGAACGTGCATCATCACGACGAGAGGTCGTGAACCCGACCTGGTTGTTGATGACGATGTGAACCGTGCCACCTGTCTTGTAGCCACGCAGCTGCGACATCTGGAAGGTTTCCATGATGACGCCCTGTCCTGCCACCGCAGCATCGCCATGCACCACCAGCGGCAATACCTGATCGCCTTCGGTGTCTTCACGACGGTCCTGGCGCGCACGTACCGAGCCTTCAACAACCGGGGTCACGATCTCGAGGTGGGACGGGTTAAAGGCCAGCGCCAGATGCACTTCACCACCCGGCGTCATGACATTGGAGCTGAAACCCTGGTGGTATTTCACGTCACCAGAGCCATGCTCGATCATCTTCTTGCCATCGAACTCGTCGATCAGCTCACTCGGGCTCTTGCCCAGAATGTTGACCAGAAGATTGAGACGGCCACGGTGCGCCATGCCGATCACGACCTCGCGCACGCCGTAGTTGCCCGAGCGCTGGATCAGCTCATCCACCATCGGAATAAAGCTTTCACCACCTTCCAGGCCAAAACGCTTGGTGCCCGGATACCGGCTGGCAAGATAATTCTCCAGCCCTTCTGCAGCCGTCAGACGCTCCAGTACATGCTTGCGTATATCGGCCGAGTAGTCGGGTCTGGAACGTACCGATTCGAACCGCTGCTCAAGCCAGCGCTTTTCCTCGGTATTGACGATATGCATGAACTCGCAGCCAATCGAGCGACAGTAGGTCTGCTCAAGCGCCTCAATGATCTCTTTCAGCGGCGCGCTGTCCTTGCCTATGAACAGGGAGCCGGTCTGAAACTCGGTATCCATGTCGGCATCGGAGAGCTGGTGAAAGGAGAGCTCGAGATCGGGAACGGTTTCTGCAACCCGCAGCCCCAACGGATCAATATTGGCCTTTTGATGGCCTCTGAACCGGTAGGCGTTAATCAACTGAAGAACGCGAACCTGCTTGCGATTGGCTTCTTCATTTTCAGCAGCACCTGACGCCACTGGCGCCAGTGAACGACGCTCACGGGCGAGGTGATAGAACTGATCGCGAATCGGGGCAAGGGGAACGTCCCGGGAGGGGCCACCATCATAGCCGGGGAGGCTATCAAAGTACTGTCGCCACTCATCGGGGACAGACTGAGGATCGGAAAGGTACTGTTCGTAAAGCTCTTCAACGTAATGGGCGTTGCTCCCGCTCATGTGCGAGGTACGCCACATCAACTCCATTATGCCTTCTTGCATCGCTCGATCACCCTGGGTCTGGGGTGGGGTCAGTGATCGCAGTCGTTGCGACCACCTTGATGTAAATCACGAATCGCGCTGTATAACCATTGACCCAATCAACCGGGCCAGTGTCGAAGCTCGTACTCGACTTTATGCTGCCGCCCCGCAGGGCGACAGCAGGTACTCAATGATAACAAGCAAGGCCTGTCATATTAAGCAAAAACCGTATATCACGCGGTATTGCGCACCAGCATTTCACGGATCTTGCCAATGGCCCGGGTCGGGTTGAGCCCCTTGGGACAAACGTTGACACAGTTCATGATGCCGCGACACCTGAATACGCTGAACGGATCATCCAGTTCTGACAGGCGATCCTGGGTATGCGTATCACGGGAGTCAGCCAGGAAACGATACGCCTGCAAAAGACCGGCAGGCCCCACGAACTTGTCCGGATTCCACCAAAACGATGGGCAGGACGTCGAACAGCAGGCACACAGAATGCACTCGTAAAGACCATCAAGCTTGTCACGGTCTTCCGGCGACTGCAGGCGTTCAATGGCCGGCGGACGTTCGTCATTTTGCAGGTAAGGCTGAATACGCTCGTACTGCTTGTAAAACAGTGACATGTCGATGATCAGATCACGGATGACGGGCAGACCCGGCAATGGACGCAGCACCAGTCGGTTGTCTTTGACAACCTCCGACAGCGGCGTCACGCATGAAAGACCGTTCTTGCCGTTCATGTTCATGCCGTCAGAGCCGCAGACACCTTCACGGCAGCTGGCGCGATATACCAGTGAGCTGTCCTGCTCTTTGATCATCTGCAGTACGTTGAGCACCATCAGATCGCGACCCTGCGTATCGATCTCGAAGTCCTGCATCCAGGGCGCATCGTCGTTTTCAGGGTTATAGCGGTAAACGGAGACCTGTAATGTCGACATATGGATCATCCCCTCATCAATAGGTACGAACTTTGGGCTGGAACGTGTCGACGGTCTTTGGAGAAAAATTGACATCACGCTGTGTCAGCGTTTTTTCCGTCGGATGATAGATCGAGTGTTTCAGCCAGTTTTCATCGTCACGATCGGGGTAGTCCTCACGCGAGTGAGCACCACGACTCTCGCGTCTTTCAAGGGCCGCAATGGCGGTGGCCTCGGCGACTTCCATCAGGTTGTCCAGTTCAAGGGCCTCGATACGGGCGGTATTGAACATGTCTGACTTGTCAGGCAGCCAGGCATTGGCAATACGCTCGCGCAGGTCCTCAAGTTTTCTTACGCCTTCCTGCATGTTGTCTTCCTTGCGGAAAACACCAAAGTTGTTTTGCATGATGGTCTGCAGATCGCGCTTGAGCTCGGGCACCGTTTCGCCATTGCCCGATTCGTTCCAGCGATTCAGACGCGCCATGGCACCGTCGATATCCGACTGCGAGGCTTCCAGGTACTCGATGCCCTGATTAAGGGTTTCCTCGATGTGCATGCCGGCAGCACGACCAAAGACCACCAGATCCAGCAGCGAGTTGCCACCCAGACGATTACTGCCGTGGACGGATACACAGGCCACTTCACCACAGGCGAAAAGACCATTGATGACCTGATCGTTGCCGTCGGCATCAACCGTCAGTGCCTGACCATGCACATTGGTCGGAATACCGCCCATCATGTAGTGACAGGTTGGCACGACCGGAATCGGTTCCTTGACCGGATCGACATGCGCAAAGGTGCGAGAAAGCTCAACAATACCGGGCAGACGTTTCATGAGGACGTCTTCGCCCAGGTGATCGAGCTTGAGCATGACGTGATCGCCATTTTCGCCACAGCCGCGACCTTCCAGTACTTCAAGCACCATGGAACGCGCCACAACGTCACGACCGGCAAGGTCCTTGGCATTGGGGGCGTAACGCTCCATGAACCGCTCGCCATCCTTGTTGATCAGGTAGCCGCCTTCACCACGACAGCCTTCCGTGACCAGCGTACCGGCGCCATAAATGCCGGTCGGATGGAACTGCCACATTTCAATGTCCTGCACCGGGAAGCCGGCCCGCAGAGCCATGCCGATACCGTCACCGGTATTGATCAGGGCATTGGTCGTGGAGGCAAAGATACGCCCCGCTCCGCCTGTTGCCAGTACGGTGGCCTTGGCCTTGATCATCACGGTTTCGCCGGTTTCCATGCAGATGGCGATAACGCCTACCACATCGTTGTTGGCGTTGCGCACCAGATCAACGGCGTACCACTCGTTGAGAAAGACCGTATTGTTTTTCAGGTTATTCTGATAAAGGGTATGCAACAGGGCATGGCCGGTCCGGTCTGCTGCCGCACAGGTTCTGGCCGCCTGACCACCCTTGCCGTAGTCCTTGGACTGCCCACCGAAGGGGCGCTGATAGATACGGCCATTGTCAAAACGGGAAAACGGTAACCCCATGTGCTCAAGCTCGAAGACGGCCTTGGGCCCTTCGTTGCACATATACTCGATGGCGTCCTGATCACCGATGTAGTCAGACCCCTTGACGGTGTCATACATGTGCCAGCGCCAGTCATCGTTCGGGTCGGCACTGCCGATGGCACAGGTGATACCGCCCTGAGCGGAAACGGTGTGGGAGCGTGTGGGAAAAACCTTTGACAGCACCGCTGTCTGTTTACCGGACTGTGCCAGCTGCAGTGCTGCACGCAGGCCGGAACCGCCACCACCAATGATGATGGCGTCAAAGGTCAGGGTACGTAACTGTGTCATGTCAAACTCCCCAGATAACCTGCACACCCCAGACCACGAACACAAACAGGGCCAGGATGACGAATAGCAGCGTGCCAAAACGAATGGCAGCGGGCTTGATGTAGTCGGTAGCCACGATCCAGAGGCCTACCCAGGTGTGGGCGGCAATGGAAAGAAGCGCCAGCAGCGTGAATACCTTCATCCAGAGATGACTGAAAAGGCCTGACCAGGCGGCATAATCCAGATCAGGGTTGAACATCAGATACGCCACCATAAAGATGGTGTAGAGCCCCAGAATAACGGCAGAAGCACGCTGGATCATCCAGTCGGCCACGCCATTGCGACCCGGATTCAAAATGTTGGTTACCATACCCAGACTCCTGCCATAACAACCAGTAATGCGCTGATGATGATGGTCAGCTGTGCCCCACGCTGGCCGCCTTCAAGTGTTTCGCCATGCCCCATGTCCATGATGAGGTGACGCACGCCTGCTACAAGATGAAAGCCCAGTGCCGACAAGAGCCCCCACAGGACCAGCCTGGCCAGAAAGCCATGGGCCATTTCCTCTCGGACGGCCTCGAACCCGGCAGGAGAAGACAGGGACACCTGAAAGGCCCACATCAGAAAGAGCAGGCCGATAAACAGCAAAATGCCTGATACACGGTGCGAAATGGATACAAGGGCTGGCAGGGGAAACTGGATACTTGAAAGGTCCAGATTCACCGGACGCTTGGCAGTCGACAAGGGTCGTTGACTCTTCACGGCGCTTTTCTCTCCCGGCCCGCATGAATAGACCACGGGCAGTTTTTGGTAGGATTCGATTATCATCAGGTCAGGTCGCCTGGACAGGCGATGGATCGCCCGTCGCGCGGCCACTGATTATATGTCCCCGCCCTGCGGATGACAAATTGACGCATATTTTTGTAAACGTTTGGAAAGCTCAAAACTCGAGCAAAAACGGGCTATATTCGTGCCGTATGCACATTAAAAAAAGCTTTTTGTTACGGCTACATGAAATAAATACATCATGCTCGGGCCCGGGCATGCATTGAATTGACAAACTGTCGCACCCGCTCAATAGTGGGCCCTCAAGATTTGGCGGACATACCTGATAGAACAGTACTTTATATAATTCGAGGAGGCCTTATGGCTGACAGGAAGGCGCAACTGACCATCGACGGCCTGGAGACTCCCGTCGAGCTGCCTATCTATTCGGGCACGACGGGTCCTGATGTGATTGATGTCCGCGGCCTGATAGACCACGGTTACTTCACTTATGACCCCGGCTTTGTTTCAACCGCATCATGCGAGTCCGAAATTACCTATATCGATGGTGCCAACGGCGTATTGCTTCATCGCGGCTATCCCATCGAACAGCTGGCCACACACTCCAACCATACCAAGCTGAGCTATCTACTGCTCAATGGTGAAATCCCTGACGACGAAGCCTACAAGGCCTTTAGACAAAGCGTCTCGCGCCACACCATGGTGCACGAGCAGATCGTCAACTTTTTCAAGGGTTTCCGGCGCGATGCTCACCCCATGGCAGTACTGTGTGGCGTAGCGGGTGCCCTGTCAGCCTTCTATCATGACAATCTGGATATTACCCAGGACCATGACCGCCAGGTTTCGGCCATCCGCCTGATCGCCAAGATGCCGACGCTGGCTGCCATGTGCTACAAGTACAACATCGGCCAGCCCTTCGTTTATCCCCGCAATGATCTTGATTACGCTGAAAACTTTCTCTACATGATGTTCAGCAACCCCTGCGAGGAATACAGGATCAATCCGGTGGCCGCCAAGGCCATGGACCGTATCTTCATGCTTCATGCCGATCATGAGCAGAACGCCTCGACCTCAACGGTGCGCCTGGCAGGCTCTACCGGCGCCAACCCGTTTGCCTGCATTAGCGCTGGCATCGCAGCCCTTTGGGGGCCGGCACACGGCGGCGCCAACGAAGCGGTGCTCGACATGCTGGCTGAAATCGGTGACGAGTCCGAAGAGAACATTCAGCGCTTTGTGGATCGCGCCAAGAACAAGCAGGACGCTTTCCGTCTCATGGGCTTTGGCCACCGGGTATATCGAAACTTCGATCCGCGTGCCAAGGTCATGAAGGAAACCTGTGATGAAGTGCTTGAAGAACTGGGCATGGGCGATGACCCCCAGCTCAAGATTGCCAAGCGCCTTGAGCAGATTGCGCTGGAAGACGATTACTTTATCGAGCGCAAGCTTTACCCCAATGTCGACTTTTACTCCGGCATCATCCTGCGCGCGCTGGGCATTCCAAAGAACATGTTCACCGTCATCTTTGCCGTGGCACGTACGACGGGCTGGATTTCGCACTGGAATGAGATGATTACCAACGGGACCCGCATCGGCCGTCCCAGACAGCTCTACAAGGGCTACACGCAAAGGGATTATCCCGGTCATCAGTAAGCGATTGCCCGGAACGCAAAAAGGCCGTCATTAACGGCCTTTTTTATGCGCACTGGACTGGCTTGCGAAGTGTTTTATCCCCCTCCTCTGATGCTTTTTATATCTTGACATCAGATTGAATATCACCACTGCGAAAAGCACCATTCATTGTCCACACAATCTGTGGATAAGCCTGTTTATAACGTATGAAGAAGGTCTCAAAATCGCCATATTCAGGGCGCTCCAGACAGATTGGATATTTTTTAACCAACCATAAGCCACTGAATATAAAGAGTTTTTTATAAAAACAATGAGATAGGCGCTTTTCCTGAAGCTGTTCGAAAGACAGATCAGTAAAAGCCAAAATCAGTGGACAATCTGGAATGGTGTCAAGTCCCTGATGCACAAAAATTTGACGGCATCGGGAACGAATTTATCGCGACATGTGACGTGATAAAGGGCTGAAATACTTCAGGCAGGAAATGGCGTCCCATAGGGGGTTCGAACCCCTGTTACCGCCGTGAAAGGGCGGTGTCCTGGACCACTAGACGAATGGGACGTAAAGGTGGTGGAGCCTAGCGGGATCGAACCGCTGACCTCGACACTGCCAGTGTCGCGCTCTCCCAGCTGAGCTAAGGCCCCAATGCCCCGACCTGTGCAGAGGACTGCGGTCAGGAACGGGGCGTATCTTACTGATGGATATGACGATCGTCAAGTCTATTACGCATCATGAGCAGGTAGATCCCGATACTCCTTCTCAAGCGCCTTGCCCTGCTTCTTGGACACGCCGCCCAGTACCTGTAGCGCATGCCGTAGACGCGCCCGGGTCATGTCAGACCCCAGAATCACCATGGCATCCATGACCGAGGTTGAGGTCTGACTACCGGTCACGGCAACGAACACCGGGGCCAGAAAGGCTTTCATCTTGAGCTCGAGATAGCTCGACAAGAGCTTGACCTCAGCCAGCAATGATTCCTTGTCCCAGCCACGAACATTTTCCAGCCGCCAGAGCAGAAACTGCAGCAGTCGAACCGTCTGCTCGCGCGTCATGCCCATCTCATCAAACTGCTCGGCCTGCAGGTTCGGCAGCCCCGAGAAGAAATGGCCCGCCAGCGGCATGACCTCGGAGAGCGTCTGCACCCGCGGCCTGACCTGCGGCAGAATCTTACCCACGTACTCTTCGTTGAAGGCCCACTGCATCAGCTTGCGCATGAAGGCCTCATCATCGAGATCTTCACGGAGGTAGACCCCGTTCAGCCAGGTCAGTTTTTCCAGATCAAATACCGGCCCGCCCAGCGAAATGCGATGGATATCGAAGCTGGCCATCATCTCATTGAGGGTGAACTTCTCGCGCTCATCGGGCATCGACCAGCCCATGCGGCCCAGATAGTTGGTGACGGCCTGAGGCAGATAACCCATGCGCTTGTAGTAGTTGATCGAGGTCGGATTCTTGCGCTTGGAAAGCTTGGACTTGTCCGGATTGCGCAGCAGCGGCAGGTGACACAGTGCCGGCATCTCCCAGCCAAAATATTCATATAACAGAATGTGCTTGGGTGCCGAGTTGATCCACTCCTCACCGCGCAGTACATGCGTAATGCCCATGAGGTGGTCATCCACCACATTGGCCAGGTGGTAGGTCGGCATGCCGTCCGACTTCATCAGGATCTGCGCATCCACCTGCGCCCAGTCCACCTCGATCTCGCCGCGCAACATGTCGGTAAAACGGCAGCTGCCTTCCCCGGGCACTTTCATGCGTACGACATGCGGCCAGCCTTCCTGCTCGCGCCGGGCATGCTCGCCGTCATCCAGATAAAGATCCTCGGGCTTGAGCGCGGTATAAAGCCCCTGCGCCTTGCGCGCCTCACGCATCTCGTCAAGCTCTTCGCTGGTGCGATAGCACTTGAAGGCATGACCACTGTCCAGAAGCTTCTGAACATGAGCAGCATAGATGTCACCGCGCTCGCTCTGGCGATAGGGGCCATGAGGACCACCGACATCCGGACCCTCGGCCCAGTCAATACCCAGCCAGCGCAGCGAATCCAGAATCATCTGCTCGGATTCGGACGTGGAGCGCACCCGGTCGGTGTCTTCAATACGAAGAATGAACTCGCCGCCGTGTTGTTTTGCAAAGCAGAGATTGAAAAGGGCCACATAGGCAGTACCGACATGGGGGTCGCCGGTCGGCGAAGGGGCAATACGCGTGCGTACAGTCATGAAAACGGCCATTGGCTGGAAAACGTGTCACTATTATACGCCAACTGACTCGCGCACTTAAGCCGCCGCACATCGTCTCATGACCCATGTCCTGTGCGGCTGCGACGAAGTACCTCTGTGCGTACGAGCGCATTTTTGTTGATATTGTGTCCCCGCTCTCGATGGAGCCGTCATGGCATCGAATGAAACACCTCGCCAGTGGCTGCAACGCACTGCCAAACGAGGCGCTCGCTGGACCCGACTCTCGGTGATTGCAGGCACCCTTTCCACACTGATTCTGCTGGTACAGGCATGGTGCATCGCCACCATCGCACAGCGCATGGTGATCGACAGCGCCGACTTCTCCTCCCTTGTCACGCCCTTGCTGCTACTGCCACCGGCCTTTATCGCCCGTGGGCTGCTGGTTCGGGCACGCACTATTTTTGGCGCCCGCGGCGGCATCGAAATACGACAGTCCGTACGCCGGGAGCTGCTGGAGCGCATCGCCATCCTCGGGCCGCTGTGGGCACGGCGCCAGCATAGCGCCACACTGAGCAACCGTGTCTGGGATCAGGTCGATGCCCTGCAGGGTTTTTATGCCGACTATCGGCCACAGATGCTGCTGTGCGGCATTATTCCCGTGATCATCGTGATCGCCGTGGCGCCGTTGAGCTGGGCCGCCGCCCTGATCCTGATTGCTACCGGCCCGCTGATCCCGATGAACATGGCGATGGTGGGCCTCGGTGCCAAAAAACGTCAGGAAGACCAGTTTCTGGAAATGGGCCGCATGAGCCGACACTTTCTTGACACGCTACAGGGGCTTTCCACACTCAAGCTTTTCGATGTCAGCAAGCGCCAGGCACAGGAGGTACACACGGTGTCCGAAGGCTTCCGACGCCGCACCATGCGCGTGCTGCGCCTGGCCTTTCTCTCCTCGACCGTGCTGGAGTTTTTTGCTTCCGTCTCGATTGCTCTTCTGGCGCTCTATCTGGGCTTTGTCTATCTGGGCCAGTTCCATTTCGGCATGTATGACCATGGCATCAATCTCTTTATTGGCCTGTTCATTCTGATTCTGGCACCCGAGTTCTATCAGCCGCTGCGTGATCTTGGTGTTCACTACCACGCCAGGGCCGAAGCAGAAGCCGCCGCTGAAGACCTGATACCGATTCTCAACCGGCGCGTATTTGAGCGCGATACCGAGCAAGGTGCCTGGCAGCCTGAAGGCAGCCTTGCACTCTCCCTCCAGGGCCTGACAGCACGCTACGCTGGACGCTCCTCTGCAGCGCTTGATAACGTCACCATCGACATCCGCGCCAACGAAATGCTGGCTGTCATTGGCCCGAGCGGTGCGGGCAAGTCCACGCTGCTCAACATTTTGATGGGCTTCATGCATTTTGAGGCGGGCAGCGTCAGTGTCATGGATGGCAGTCAGCCACCGCGCGCGCTGGCCGACATTCGCCCCGATGACTGGCAGCATCAGATCGCCTGGGTAGGCCAATCGGCCGTCATTGTATCCGGCACGCTGGCCGATAATCTTCGACTGGCCAATGCTCAGGCAAGTGACGATGACCTGCTTGATGCCCTGGAGCAGGCAGCACTTCATCACTGGTTTACAGAGCTTCCCGAAGGCCTTGAAACACGGCTGGGAGAAGGCGGCCGTGCAGTATCCGGTGGTCAGGCACGACGTATTGCCCTGGCGCGCGCCTTTTTGCGCGATGCGCGACTGGTACTGCTTGATGAACCCACCGCCAGTCTTGATCAGGCCAGTGAGCGGCTTGTCATGGAAACGCTGACGCGCCTTTGCAGGGGCCGTACAGTCATATTGCTGACCCACCGCATGGAACTTCTGGCGCTGGCCGATCGGGTTCTGATGCTCGATCAGGGGCATGTACAGGCGCTGGATACGCTCGATGCCCTGCGCGCGCCGGGCGGGCCGCTGGCACGTCCGACCGCGATCGACATGTCGGAGATGCGCGATGTTTAGACAGCTTTTGCCCTATCTGCGCCTCATGAAACCCTGGGCCTGGCTGCTGGGAATCGGGATCGCGCTGCAGCTGATCGCCCTTGCCTCCAGCATCGGTCTGATGGCCCTGTCAGGCTGGTTCCTGTCAGCCTCTGCGTTGGCAGGCCTGAGCGTGGTTACCGCCCAGACCTTCAACTATCTGCTGCCATCGGCCGGCGTACGTTTTTTTGCCCTGGCACGTACCGGCACCCGCTACGGCGAGCGATTGGTCACCCACGATGCCACCTTTCGCCTGCTGTCACGACTGCGGCGCCATGTTTATGAAAGGCTTGAACCACTCTCCCCCGCCCAGCTGCAGCGCCACGGGGAAAGCGAGCTCATGACGCGTCTGACCGCCGACGTTGATGCCCTCGACGGCCTTTATCTGCGGGTGCTGGCGCCGTCCATCGTGGCGCTGCTGGGGATTGTGGTCTGCGGTGTGGTCATCGGTGTCTTTGCACCAGCCATCGGCATGTTTGCCGCCCTTGCCCTGCTGATCTCGGGTCTTTTGGGTCCATGGCTTGCCTGGCGAGCCGGACGCGCTCACTCCGATGCCTGGCAGCAGGACAACACCCGGCTGCGTGCCCGGCTGCTGGAGCGATTGAATGGCCTCTCGGAGCTGATGATCTACAACCGCTGGCATGGCGAGGTCGACAGCCTCATCAAAGGCGAACATGCCCGGGATGCCCATGAGTATCAGCTTGCCCGCCAATGGGGCAATTCACAATTGCTGTCCCATACGCTGCTGGGCCTGACGCTGACGGGGGTGCTGGGCATGGCAGGCTGGGCCGTGACCCATTACGGCATGAGCCCGGTACTGGTAGCCCTCATGGGTCTTGCCGTCATGGGCGCCTTTGAGGCGATTGCCCTGCTGCCGCAGGCCTGGCAACACCTGGGGCGCATTCAACGCGCCGCCGCACGTCTTGATGACATCCGCGAGCGCGTGTCAGAAACCAGCTTTCCGGCAGCGGGTGAACATCAGATGCCTGAAGGCACACGCCTGTCGATCGATGACCTAAGCGTTCGCTTTGATGCCGGCACCGCCGCCCTGTCCGCGGTCAGCCTGACCATAGAAGAAGGCGAGCATCTGTTGATCATTGGGCCATCCGGGGGCGGCAAGACAACGCTTTTTAATAGCCTGATCCGCTTCGTGACCCCAAATGATGGTGCCATCACGCTGGGCGGTGTTCCCCTGCATCAGCTGAGCGAGGCCACCCTGCGCGCCCAGTTCACTGTTGCCCAGCAGGAGACGCATCTTTTCACTGCCAGCTACCGCGACAACCTGACCATGGGCCAGACCATCGCGGATGAAAGCATCATGGCTGTGCTTGACGCCCTGGCCCTGCGCGACTGGCTGGAACATCAGCCTGACGGCCTGTCAGGCTTTCCGGATGAGCGCGGCAGCTCCCTGTCCGGCGGCCAGCTGAGACGCTTTGGCATCGCTCGCGCCCTGCTACGCCAGGCCCCCATCGTGCTGCTTGATGAGCCCACTGAAGGCCTGGATGAAGCCACCGAGCAGCAGGTTCTGAATGCCATTCGCGACTACTGCCGCGGACGCACGCTGATCGTGATTACCCATCGGCTAACGCAGCTTGAATGCTTTGATCGCATCGCCATGCTCGACGAGGGTCGCCTGGTAGAACATGACACGCCTGACCAGCTCATGACGAATGCCAATAGCCGTCTGGCCACATTGTGCCGGCGCATTGATCCCGAGCTTGCCGGCCTGATGCGCCCGGCCTGACATATCAATATCCGCTACGCTTGAAGGATCTTTCGTCACCCGATGAGAGATCCTCATTCATCAGGCGAGTCATGACATGCTCGAGCATCTTCCCGATCAATACACAGCGGTCATCACGGGCGGTGGTGGCATCGGCAGGGCACTGCTGGCAAGACTTTCCCGGGAGCCTCGTGCCGGGCGGATCATTGCCGTCACCCGCCAACGTGAGCGACTTGAACGAGATGCGAAGCTGGACATGGATCGGCTGGAGATCGTTGAAGCCGATGTCACGACCGAGCAGGGCCTGGAAACGCTGAGCACCTGGCTGCATCAGACACCAATCCATCTGCTGTTCAATACCATCGGTGTGCTGCACGACGGACAAAGTGATCAACCGGTGGCCATTTCACCGGAAAAACGTCTGGAAAGGCTCTCCTTTGACACCCTGCACCATGCCTTTCATGTCAATGCAGCGACAGCTGCCATGCTGATCAGTACCTTGGCGGATCGCCTGACACGCCATCCGGCCATCATGGCAACGCTATCAGCGCGGGTGGGCTCCATCGGGGATAACGATCTGGGTGGCTGGTACGCCTATCGCGCCAGCAAGGCAGCCCTCAACATGCTGATGAAAACGACATCCATCGAGTTCAGACGCCGCAATCCGCAGGCCATCGTGCTGTGCCTGCATCCGGGAACGACGGATACCGAGCTTTCCAGACCCTTTCAGGACAGGGTGCCAGCGCAAAAGCTGTTTACGCCGGACTTCGTGGCCGAGCGTCTGCTGCAGGTGATGGATCAACGCACCCCTGACGACAGCGGGACGTTTTATGACTGGAACGATACGCCCATCGAATGGTAGGCAGGCTCACGCTGGCAAGCAGGCGTTCAAAGACCGACAGCGTGAGCCTCATGCTCAGGGAATCAGGATGGTCGAACCTGACGTACGGCGGGAGGCCAGGTTCTGCTGTGCCTCGCCGGCCTCATCAAGACGGAAGCGACAGCCGATATTGACGTGCACACTGTCATTGCTCATTACCTGGAAAAGCTCCTGGCTCATCGCCTCCAGACGCTCTCGGGTGTTGGCGTAACCGGCAAGGCTGGGACGCGTCACAAAAAGCGATCCCTTTTGGTTCAGGATGGCCAGATTGACACCTTCCACCGGGCCAGACGCATTGCCAAAGCTCACCATCAGGCCACGCGGCGCCAGACAGTCCAGCGATGTTTCCCAGGTATCCCGCCCCACCGAGTCATAGACCACTGGACACATTTGTCCATCGGTCAGCTCTCGTACGCGCTCGACCACGTTCTCTTCGCTGTAGTTGATGGTCGCCCAGGCACCATTCTTTTGGGCAAGCGCCGCCTTTTCCGGAGTGGAAACCGTGCCGATCAAACGTGCCCCAAGGCTTCTGGCCCACTGGCAGGCGATCAGACCCACGCCGCCTGCTGCGGCATGGAAGAGAAAGGTATCGCCGCTTTTGATCGGATACACCTGACGCAGTAGATACTGCACGGTCAGTCCCTTCAGCATGGCAGCGGCGGCCTGATCAAAACCAATGCTGTCCGGCAGCAGTACGACCTTGTCAGCCGGCAGGGTATGGTGCGTCGAATAGGCACCCAGCGGGCCGGTAGCGTAGGCCACGCGATCACCCTCCTTGAAATCGGTGACCTCTTCACCCACTGCCTCGATGATACCGGCCCCTTCGGTGCCCAGCCCCGAGGGCAGCTCACTCACCGGATAGAGACCGGTACGCACGTAGATATCGATGAAGTTGAGACCAATGGCCCAGTTGGTAACACGAACCTCTTGTGGCCCGAGCTCACCGGGCTCGAATTCACGCATTTTGAGCACTTCCGGCCCGCCGGTTTCTGCAAATTCAATGCGTTTTGCCATGAACCATTGCCCCCAATAAAAGACAGGAATAAAGAATCGGTCAGTATTCGCCATGACTGGCGAGCTGATGCCAGAAGGCGTGCACGATTTGTCACTGCACTCCCTTATATCATTAGCTTATCATGCGCTGAAGACCCAACCCGCCAGACCGATGCTGCCTGCCAGCAAGAGAGTATCGGACTGCTTATTCCAGAGGCCGCGATGTTAAAGGGGTTCATGTGGCTGATGATCTTTCTGGTCATCGGCAATCTTTTGCAGACGGTGCTGGCACTGCCCGTGGTGGGAAGCGTGCTGGGCATGCTGGTGCTTTTTCTTGTCCTGATTGTACGCCGGCGCTCCTCACGCTCGATGGGCGTCGCCGCCGGCCACCTGATTCATTATTTCACCCTGTTGATTCTGCCCAGTGCCGCGGGCCTGTTCTTTCTGGGCACGACGCTGACCGATAACTGGCTCAGGCTTTTGATTGCCATCGTACTGGGCACACTGATCAGCAGTGTGGTCACCCTTGTGACCATGCAAGCCATGGTGCGGTGGCAGCAGCGCCGGGACGATGCGGCAGGCGCGTCATGACGCTTCAAACCCTTGCCCGCGAGATGATGGCAACGCCAGCACTGGCCATTGTGATGACCCTGGCCGCCTACATGCTTGCCCTGTCCCTGTATCGACTGATGCGCTACCCCAGCTGGGCTCCCCCGATGCTGACCGGCAGCCTGCTGCTGGCACTTTTCATTGCAGTGTTGCCGGTCGATTACGACACCTACTATCTCGACGCCCATTGGCTGACACTGCTGCTGGGGCCGGCGACGGTCGGGCTTGCCGTTCCGCTTTATGAGCAGTTCCAACACATCAAGCGCTTGCTGATCCCGCTTACGGTGAGCCTGCTTGTCGGGTCGATCACCGCCTGTGCGGCGACGCTTGCCATCGCCTGGGCGCTGGGGCTTTCTCCCGACATTCTTGCCTCGCTGGCACCCAAGTCCATTACGACACCCATTGCCATTGGCGTCTCGGAAGGGCTGGGCGGCTATCCCGGCCTGACGGCAGGTATTGTCACGGTGACCGGTATCCTGGCGGCCTCTACCATTCCACCGCTGGCCCTCATGTTGCGCTGTCATGACCCACGCGTTGTCGGTCTGGCACTCGGTCTTAACGGACATGGCCTGGGTACAGCACGCGGCTTTGGCATTGATGCACAGACAGGCGCCTTTGCAAGTCTTGCCATGGGGCTTAACGGTGCGCTCAGTGCCATTGTGCTTCCCTGGCTGGCAGGCTGGTTGGGTCAGTAACAATGCATCAGCCTTTACTGATATCTTTTCCTGATAAAGGGTTCCCCTTTTCCTGCTCCTACAAAAAAATGTTTTAGCACTAAATAATTAAATTCATTGATCGTACCTGTGTTCAATTGGTGACAAACTACTAAACATACTTAACATCCAGCTCGATATGCTGGCTCGCTTATGAAACCTGTGAGGCACGCATGAACGAGTTGGGCGAGCGCATTCGTAAATTGCGAGAGCAGTGTGGACTAAGCAAGGCCGAGCTGGCCCGTCGTGTAGGCGTTTCAGATGTCACCATTTCCTACTGGGAAAATGGCACCATCAAACGTGTCGGCCATTCGCGGCTGGAGCCATTGGCGAGAGCACTGCGCTGCAGCATTGCCTACCTGCTGGGCAATGCCCGGGATATGTCCGGTGCCAGCCATGCCATGCTGTTGTCCCTTCCTCTTTATCCACTAACGACATCACCCGAAACGATCGGTGTCAATGCAGTACCGATCTCGCATTTTCCCATGGGCTTTATTGACAATGCACTGATAAAAAAAGATGACTATTTACTGACGCCTCAGCATCCTGGCCACTTCGATTTCTGCCCGCAGGGCACCCTGATGCTGGCAAGAAACTGCTCCCATTTTGACGGCAATGGCCTTTATCTTGTCGAAAGGAATGCTCGCCTGATGGTTAAAAGACTCGAACAGGATTTCGACATGATTCTGGATATTTTTGGCGAGACCGACAGTCATCATCCTGAAGAGAGGACACATGTCGACAAGATCGTCTTTCATGCCTTCATTCCCGCTATCTGGCCGATGAAAGTCATGGCCTTCTGACGCATGACCCTGGCATGATCTCCTACACTCCATGTTCTGCTATCCGTGAAACGGGAGATCATGACCTTGGTCGATGTTGTTGACGCTGCCACACGCTCTCGCATGATGGCGGGCATTCAGGGCAAGAACACAAAGCCGGAACTTCTGATCAGGCGCTATCTTCATGCCTGTGGCTATCGGTTTCGTCTGCATCGACGTGACCTGCCGGGCACACCCGACCTGACTCTGCCGCGTCATCGATGTGTTGTCTTTGTACATGGTTGTTTCTGGCATCGTCACAGGCATTGCTTCTATGCCACATCACCGGCGACGCGAAAAACCTTCTGGCAGGAAAAGCTGGAGGGGAATGTCATGCGCGATCAGCGTCAGCTGGCACAGCTCAATGACATGGGCTGGCGCGCCGTGCTCGTCTGGGAGTGCGGATTGCGCCATATGCCTGCGGCACTTCATGAGATTGTGCCGCTGATCGAACACGGAGCAGATATTGAAGAGTGGCCATCTCGGCCACCACGTGAACGCAGGGCGCCACCGCAGTAGCGCCCTGCTCACGCATTAAAAGGTGGCCAGCACTGAAAGACCTGCGATCCAGGCATTGTCCACGTCACTGTCCGCCCCGGGATGGCGCACGTACTGCAGATTGGGCCGAAAGGCCAGCCAGGGCGTGGCCTGCAGGGAGTAGTAAAGTTCCGCGTTGTACTCCTCTCCCTGTCGCGGGACATAGCCCGACGCTGACGACCCGCCCAGTGCCGCATTGCCTGATCGTGACCACACATCGTAATCATCATTAACGTGGGCATAGGCCAGACCAAGACCGATCTCATCCTGCTCACGGCCGTCGAACGGTCCGGTATAGGTCACCCCGGCCGAGAGATAGCGATCAAAGGTAGCCGTATCGCCATCGTTCCACGTCCCCATGCTGAACACCCCCAGGCCACGATCGCGATCGCCGTCACGGCTTGTCACCTGCTGATCGATGACATAGTAAAGTCCGTAGCGATGGCTCTTTTGTGCACCCGAGGCAAGGTCGCGCGATGAGTAATCATCAGCATCGGCGCTGCTGTAGTAATAGCCCAGTCGATAATTGCCCGGCAGTCCATTAAGCCCCTGTTCGGGCTGGAATCCGTACTCGACCGGGATCAGGGTGCCACTGGTGCCGCTGTGCTTTAGATCCAGCCCATGATCACGATCCAGGTTGGCCTCGTTGAGATTGAAAAAGCCGATCTGCGCGTACTGCTCATCGGTAATATTCCACTTGCCGACCAGCGCCCACTGGGAGATCGGCCAGTTATACCAGATGCCACCGTTTTGATTGCCGGGTTCGCCGCTGCCCAGATAAAGGTTCTGGAAATTGCTGTCGTAGACCGCAAAGTCATCGCCTACCGGCACGCGCCCTGCCTTGATCTCGAAGGTATCATCCATGTAGGACTGACCATACCAAAGCTGGGTAATGCGGGTAACGCTGCCACGTCCATACACCTCCTGACTGGAGGAGACGCCCACGCTGTCGGGATTATTGATGACGTCGTTGGTCAGACTTTCGCCATTGCGATTGGTCAGGGTGAACTGAAACCGTGCATCGGGAATGCCCAGCAGACGATCAAGATCGACGTTGGCACCGGCCGTCCATTGAGCGGAATAGCGACCGGTATGTTTATCCCGAAAACCGCCATCAAGGGAGTAGGCCATCTCGGAGATGTGCTCAAGCTGAAAGGCAACACCCTGCGCCTCCAGATCCGAGCGTACGCCGCCCCAGTCGCCGAACATGTAATCGCCGTCGGGATCAAAGGCACCTGCAGCCCAGCCCTGTGACGTCATTCCCATGCTCATGAGCGCCAGCGTGCAACACCACCCCTTTTTCATGTCCCATCCCTTTACAATGTCATATTTGAATTAAGCTAAAACAAAGAGATTCTCGCCCTGAACGCCATGAACAACAATAGTTTTTGGACCATCGTCGCGGTATGGCATGAATCATGCGGCTCTTCCGGCGCCAGAGTGTCACAGAGACATGACCAACCGGATCGTTTAGGCTTCATGAGACTGGCAGGAAGGGTCATGAGCACCCGCCAGAGGCAGATGACTTCAGGACAGCAAGGAGCACGACTTTGACACGTTTTAGCGTACTGGCGCTGACGGGGGCGCTTGTGGGACTTTTGATGGCCGGCTGTGATCAGGGCCATGACAACGCCACCACCAGCTCGTCACAGCGCAGTTCCGGCACCAATCAGATCTATGGCGGCATTCTACCGTGCGACAACTGCGACGGCGTGGAAACCGAGCTGTCACTGAACTTCAGTACGGACAGTGCCGGCGGCGTCTACAACCTGACCGAAACGCCCCAGGGCGGCCCTGATGACGGCCAGACGAAGCGTCGCAAGGGCGACTGGAAGGTGCTCAGCGGCAATGCCGTACCCGGCAACGGCACGGTCTATGTGTTGCATCCCGCCCGCGGCGATGAAGAGCATGCCCCTGTTTATCTGTTGATGGAAAACAACAGCACGCTGCAGCTGGTGGATGAGCATTTTCAGCCGCTGGACACACAGCACAATGATGAGCTTCACAGGCTCTAGAGCGTCGCAGGGTGTGCCGTCATCCTGCAGCGCGTTCTGTCTGCAAGACACGCTGGCCATTCAGCGTCGGTCGTGAAAGATCTTCTCGGCCTGACGCTGAGCCTCCTCGGCGCCAAGGCCCTGCTCCTTTTCAAGTCTGGCGGCAATCTGCTGGATTTCGCCTTCATCGCTCAACGCGTCATCATTGCCAAGCGTTCCCCATGCCTCCTTGGCCTTGCCCTTGAGGTCTTCCAGCGGTGGGCTCTTGTCAGTCATTACCATGCCTCCGAATCTTTCTGCAGGATCATTGCATCATAGCCCGCGCCTCATGAAGTGACGTGGCATATCTAAAGGTATGTCGACAAATTTCGATCCATTGAACAGCCCGCGGGCCAGACAGACTACAGTGAGAGAGGTATTACACCGCTTTGCCATGGAGAGGCAGAAAGATGAAGCTCAATGAATTGACCGAGAAGGCGCATGCCCAGCAGATTGATGAAATCGTCATCGAATCGATGGAAGGCGATATCTTCACTGTGCATATCACCAGCCAGGGCGAGGCCGACACCCTGCTCAACGAGGATGGCACGATCCTGACGCCGCAATCTCTCAATGCTGCCAAGACCATGCTGCGTGACATGGGTGGACTGGAAGGCGTACCGATCTATTTCAAGCACAGCGTCGCGCATGACGAAATGATGGGATCAGAGGCCGAAACCGCCGATGACCGGATGCCCATCACCCTTGAAGGCCAGCCCTGGTAAACAGCGCGCCTGTCAAAAACGCTTTTTCAGGCGCTGTAAATCGCGTGATGCAAGCGTAATATATCGTTTTCGGGCCGACATGTTGTCGGCCCTTTTCCTTTTAAAAAAGAGCATATCGTGACGATAAACCCATTGGAGGCGACCCGACGCTGGGTCAGGGACTGGGTCATGGCACAGGATCTATGTCCGTTTGCGGCCGCCGAGTTCGAACGAGAGCGTATTCGCTATCGCCAGCTGGATGCCAATGACGATGCCGCCCTGCTCATGGCCGTCATTGAAGAGTGTGAGCATCTTGATCAGGATCCGGGCACGGAAACCACGCTGCTGGTACTCACACCCGGTGCCGAGGATTTCTTCACCTTTCTGGACAAGCTCGACATGGCCGAGCGCTTGATGATCAGCGAAGGCTACGAAGGCGTCTATCAGCTGGCAAGCTTTCATCCCGACTATCTCTTCGGCGACAGCCAGGCCACGCCCGGTCATGAAGATGCCGCGGACTACACCAACCGTTCCCCCTTTCCTCTCTTCCATCTGCTGCGCGAAACCAGTCTTGAGGCAGCGCTGGCACGCTTCCCGCATCCCGAGCGTATTCCCGAGCGCAACCAGTCACTGCTCAGGGAGCACGGCGCCCAGTGGTGTCGGGAAACACAGGATGCCATCCATCAAGACACGTCCTCGTCCTGATTGGGCGAATGCCCGAAGCTGTGAGAAAATTGCCGCCTGTCTGAAGACCGTTTTGTAACGCCGGAAAACATCTGTCATGCCTGCCACCACCCCGATTCACGCCGCTGACGCCGCGCGTCGTTTTTCCATTGCCCCGATGATGGATGGGACAACAAAGAGCGCTGTGACTGGGTTCATAGGCCGGTTGGTACACTGATGGTACAAATCCTGAGAAAAGATTCTTTGCTCACCCTTTTTGCCTCTTACCACGTTTGAAATGCAAGAAATCGCAAGGGAAAAGCCGTAGCAAAAACCACCGCGCGGCCCGCAGGACGGCTGGCTCCAAGGCAGATGCAAGAGTGCAATAAAACCGACCCATTTAGCGCGCAGGCGGGGCGGGGAGTCGATGGCGCGCCGTGAGGTAAAAACGCCCCCGCTAGGGGGGCAGGCTGGCCGCCTGCCGAGTAGGCGCAGAAAAGCCAGGCCCTAAGGATGCAAAGCGCCAGCGAGGCGCACGCGGCAATACAGGACGGATAGCGTGGACACATGCGAATGCTAAAAATAATCCGTCTCAATCGAGATAGCCGTGCAGACACAAAAAAGCCGCCCATCGGGCGGCTGATGATCACATGACTGGATCGCCCTGCTGCTGATTCCCGCTCAGCTCATACGGTCTGAACCTCACCACCTCCTGCCCCACGATGTCGTTGATCTCCAGGAACACTGACTGCAGCGGGTCCAGCTCATTGGCCACGAACACGCGCGCCGCTTTCTCGATGTCACCGAACCCACCCGTGTTGTTCGGGATGATCCCCATCAGCTGCGGCGGTACCCGGTGGCCAGCCAGTGTGTCGTCGCGGGTGATGTTCTTGATTCCGGCGAACTCATCTTTCGCCGCGACCTCGCTGATCGGGATGATCTGCACCCCATCCTTTTTGCCATGAGGTGAATGCAGGAACAGGTTGCGGAAATTCCCGACCCCTTTGCTGTTCTTGAGCGCGTCGCGCATCGCATCGATGTCCTCCTGATTCTGCGCGGCGTCAGAGACGTACATCACAAACCCGGCATGGCTGCCGTTCAGGTAGTAGCGCCGGCGAAACAGCGTCGCGTTTTCATTCAGCATGATCGACTGCAGCGCGCCCATGTAATCCGGCACGCCGTAGATCTCCTGATTGATGTCCGGCTCAATCAGATGAATCATCGAATCGACTTCGAACTCGATCGGCTGTTGCCAGTTGCTCACCCACCAGAAATGCCCTTCCTCGGTACCGCGCCGCACGTATTTGGCGCGCGCCGGGCGCAGCCCGATCAGGCGACCCAGCCGACCATAGACCCGTTCGATATACGCATTGCCGAACACCAGATAATCCGTGACCAGCTCGCGGAACGCCTGCCGGCCCAGCAGCGGGTGCGGAATGAACGACCTCGTCAGGATGTTGCGTTTCACCTGCAGCCCGCTGCCGTGGTGCGCGGTCGCCCGGTACATTTTCGCCAGTGCGGCCAGATCCACCGGCGGCTCATACCACCGGGCATTGGCCATCCAACAGCCGGTATAGAGAAAATCGGCCAGATCGGTGACGGGCACCGGCTCACCGAAGGTGAACGCCTCGGGGCGTGCCGAGGCCGGGGCTGGTGCGGCGGCTTGCTGCTCGAATCGGGCATAGGCGCGCTGGCGTGGTTTTGCGGTAACGTCGGTCATCCGTAAATCTCCATGATCGAGCCACCGCGCTCGCCGTCGGCGAGAACGTCGATGGGCTCATTGCTGAGGGCGTGCATGGTTGCCCATGCAAGGTCTGCGTGGCCGGTCTGGCCGTTACGGCCAGCGGCATAGGTGAACTGCCGACCGCTTGCGGTCAGCTCGCGGCGGATCGCCGTAAACGACTGCGCGATGATCGTGTCGCGCGCGTCGAACTCCAGGCGACCGCGGTCGATGATGTGCTGCGCCTGACGGACCAGCGCGCTCTTGCTGTCGGGGGTGTAGCGAATCCGGTCAACGCGCGGGAACCACTTCGCGACCAGCTGCGCCACCGCGTCGCCCATGCCGTTAATGTCGATGCCGATGTACTGAACGTTATAGCGCTGGGCCACCTTATGGATGTAATCGGCCTGCGCCTCATAGTCGTGGCCCTTAAGGCGATGCTGTTCGAGTATCCGGTGCCGGTCGTTGCGATTTTTGGCCGGGGCCAGCACGACCAGCCCCGCCCCGTCGCTGCCCTCGCCATCACCTGCCGGGTCATATCCCAGCCACACCGGCTGATCCCCGAACGGTCGAGCGGCAAACGGTTTCCAGTCACGCCACGTATCCCAGCTGTCGACCAGGCATCGCTGCATCGACATCATCGGGAACGCTGACTGACTGTCGTCGACGAACTCGCACATCAGCAGGTTCGCGAACTCGTCATCGCTGTACTCCAGACGCAGCTGATCGATGTCGAACAGATCGCAGCCGCCGGCCATTGCATCCTTGATCGTCACGATCTGGCGCCACTGGCCATCGGCGCACCGGGCACCGTTGGCCAATGCCGCATGGCTCACATCGATCTCGACCCGGTCGGCCTTCTTCTGCCGCTTGTTGAATCGCTCGCCGGTCCAGAACGGATAGGCTTCATGGGCGATGCTGCTGGGCGTGCTGAAATAGGTCTGCTTCCACTTCTTGTGCATCGCCATGCCGCTGGTGACTTTCCGAAACTGCTCAAAGCCCCCGATCCAGAAATACTCGTCCAGGTACGTGTCGCCGTGATAGCCCTGCGCCGTTTTGGCGTTGGTACCGAGGAAGTGCAGCTCGGCCCCATTGGCCAGCACGATGGGGTCGCCTTTCAGCTCGACACCGGTCGTCTCCTTTACGAACTGCACGATGTAGTTGCGGAAGATGTGCGCCTGCGCCTTGCTCGCGCTCATGAAAATCTTGTTCTTGCCCGTCTCTACCGCATCGGCAATGGCCTCGCGGGCAAAAAACCACGTCGCCCCGATCTGCCGGCTTTTGAGCAGGTTGCGGATGCGCTCATGCTGGCCGGCCCGGTACCAGTGGCGCTGGTACTCGAATAGCGACGCCTCGAACGCCTCGACAATCTGGATCACGCCCTCATCGCCGACATCGTTACGCGCGGGCTTCTTCTTCTCGCCGGCGTTGCGCCGCTCGATGTTCGGATTGAGGTCGCCCTCCTTGCCGCTTTCCTCATAGCGATGCACGCGGGCCAGCCGCTCGATCTGTCGACCGAGCAGGTCGATTTCCTTGAAGTCGCGCCCTTCTTTCGCTTCTTTCGAGATCAGCATCACCAGCCGCGCCTCTAATGCGCCCTCGACGCGCTGGGTCGATGTCGCCTCATCCCATTTATCACGGGCTTTCCAGCTGCTGATGGTGTTCGGGGAAAGGTTCAAAAACTCGGCAATGCGCCCGACACGCCAGCCCATCCAGTACAGATGGCGCGCGGAGAGTTTCGCGGCGTCCGGGCTATCCAGCGTCGCGTCAATTTCAGCGGGATTTAGTGGGTTTGCAGTCATGGTCTGGCCGTCAGTTGTGATGCGGCCAGCGTACCGACGTGCCGAGTGCCTATATCGGGGCGCGGCTTGTAACGCCCACTTTTACAACGCCAGCGCGTTGAGCCGAGGCCGATCTGCGCGGAACCTGACGCCCATACAGTGCCCGAACAGTTCCCCGAGGATTACTCAATGCCCTGGCATCGCATCGCAACCGAAGGCGCCACCACCGATGGCCGCAAGATCGAGCGCAAATGGCTCGAACAGATGGCCGCCAATTTCAATCCCGAGAAATACGGCTGCCGCATCAACCTCGAACACATCAAGGGCATCCTGCCCGATAGCCCCTTCAAGGCTTACGGCGATGTCGTCGGGCTGAAAACCGAGGAAAACGACGAAGGCAAGCTACAGCTTTTCGCCGATCTCGACCCGACCGACGAGCTGAAGGCGATGAACAAGGCGCGCCAGAAGGTATACACGTCGATGGAAATCGAACCGGATTTCTCAGATACCGGCGAGGCCTATCTGGTCGGGCTGGCCGTTACTGACTCGCCGGCATCGCTGGGCACCTCAATGCTGAAATTTAGCGCCGGCGCCGGGGCTGACTCACCGCTGACCAGTCGCAAGCGGCGCCCCGAAAACCTGTTCAGCGAGGCGGTCGAGGTCGACTTTAACGCCGGCAGCGACGAACCCGAAAACAGCAAAGGTCCATCCCTCGCCGAGCGCGTCAGGGGCATGTTCAAGCGCCAGCGCGAGCAGACCACTGGCGACTTTGCCGCCCTGCGCGATGACATCGAGCAGACCATGGCCCTGTTCGTGCAGGAAAACGCCGACCTGCGCGCCGAACTGGAAAAACGCCCCAGCGCGGGTCAGTTCAACGCGTTGCAGGCAAAGCACGACCAGCTCCAGACCGCTCATGACGAGCTGTATGCCCAGCTCGACAAAACGCCACGCCACCAGTCCCGCACGCCGGCCACCGGCAGCGACGGCACCATCGAAACCGACTGCTAAGAGACGCCCACAACATGCGCAACGAAACCCGCAAACAGCTCAACCAATATGCCGCGCGTCTCGCCACGCTCAACGGTGCCGAAAACGCGTTCTCATCGTTCGACATCGACCCGAGTGTGCAGCAGACGCTTGAAACCAAGATTCAGGAATCCAGCGCTTTTCTGAGCCGCATCAACATGGTCGGCGTGCGCGATCTGGTGGGCCAAAAGCTGGGACTGACGATCACTGGCCCCATCGCGGCACGTACCGATGTCGATCAGCGTGACCGTAACCCCATCGACCCCACCGGGCTGGAAAAGCACGACTACCGCTGTGAGTCGACCGAGTTCGATACGGCCATCAAGTGGGCCAAGCTCGACCAGTGGGCCAAATTTCCGGATTTTCAGGCCCGCGTGCGCGACGCCATCATTCGCCAACAGGCGCTCGACCGCATCATGGTTGGGTTCAACGGTACCCACGCGGCCAAACAGACCGACCGCACCAAATACCCGCTGCTGCAAGACCTCAACGTCGGCTGGCTCCAGCAGTATCGCAACAACGCGCCCGCGCGCGTGTTCAGCGAGGCTGCCGACGTCACCATCGGTAAGGGCCGCGAATACCAGAATCTCGATGCGTTGGTGTTCGATGCCGTTAGCTCGCTGATCGATCCGTGGTACCAGGACAGCACTGATCTCGTCGCGCTGGTCGGTCGTCGTCTCATGACCGACAAATATCTGCCCATGGTCAATCGCTGGGAGCAGCCGACTGAGTCTCAGGCGCTGGACGTGATCATGTCCCAGAAGCGGATCGGTGGCCTGAACGCCATGCAGGTGCCGTTCGTGCCTGACGGCACCATCTTCATCACCTCGCTGGATAACCTCGCCATTTACTGGCAGGAGGGCTCGCGCCGTCGCTATCTGAAAGACAAGCCCGAGCGCAAGGCCGTCCAGAACTTCGAGTCGTCGAACGAAGCCTACGTCGTCGAGGATTACGGCTTTGGCTGCCTGATCGAAAACATCACGCATGCCGATGCACCGGAAGCCGACGCCACTGACAGCTCGACAGGTGCCTGATGACCAGCCCGCTGCGTAAACACTACGAGCGCATCACCGCCGCACAAGCGGCGGCGGATGCCGGCGATCAGGTCATGCAGGGCGATGCCTACCATCTGATGCACGCCCAGCTGTTCGAGGACTACCGTCGCTTGAAAAGCGTCCAGTCGGTTGAGCGCAAGATCGAGATCAAGCGCGAGATCCTGCCCAACTACGCCGAGTACGTCGACGGCGTACTGAACGCCGGGCGCGGCGCTGAGGACGAAGTGCTGATGCGCATCATGCTGTGGCGCATCGATGTGGGCGACATCACCGGCGCCCTGCCGATTGCCCGCTACGCGATGCAGCACCAGCTCGATCCGGGCGAGCAGTTCCAGCGCGGCACTGCCGCAATCCTCGCCGAGGAATCCGCCGAGCAGGCGCTGGCACTCGCCGATGACGATGATTCGATGCTCGATGACCTGATCGAGATCGATGGCCTGATCGAAGGCGCCGACATGCATGATCAGATCCGCGCCAAGCTGCACAAGGTACTCGGCAACGGCTACCGCGCACGCGGCGAGCTGGGCGACGCCCTCGATCACTATCAGCGCGCCTATCAGCTCAACGATCGTGTCGGGGTTAAGCAGGACATCGACCGCATCAGCAAGGCACTGAAAAAGCAGGCGGAAGAACAGCCCGCCCAGCCGGATCAGGCAGGTCCGCCGGACCAGCAACCCAACAACGCCAAGCCGGGCTAACCGAGTCGACCCGCGACGTCCAGGGGGCACGGTGATAACGCAGGGTCATGAGCCCATCGCCGCATCACCGTCCACCCCCTGTTTTAAATATGAGGTGCCGCCATGAGCAGTTTCGCCCCTACCGGCAACGCCAGCGCCCGCGCCGCCGAGCCCATCCAGAACAACGGATTTTGGCCGACCATCGATCCCGCCGAGTTTCGCGACGTCCGTCGTCTCGACGGTACCGTCACCCCACCCCGCGTGCAGGATGCCCTGCTCACCGCCATGGCCACCGTCAATCGCGTGCTGCGTGACTGGCAGGCCCGGCAGATCGACGCCGGCCATCAGCAGGTGCAGGACGTCACGCCACCGAGCTGGCAGCCGCCCGGTATCTATCTCGCCCTCTATCGCCGCGCCGTGTATGCGACCGCTCATGCAGCCATCGTCGAGGCGTATCGCGACTATGACGCCACGGCCAGCACCCGCGACCGGGGCGATCAGCAGGAGCAGGCCGGCGAGAGCTATCGCCGCGATGCGTCCTGGGCGATCAGCGAGATCCTCGACCGGCCGCATGTGACCGTGGAACTGATCTGATGGCCCGCACCGTTCGCGCGCAACAAAACGACACCCTCGATCACATTTGCTACCGGCATTACGGGCGCACCGATGGCGTGATCGAGCGCGTGTTTAAAGCCAACCCCGGTCTATGCGACCTCGGGCCAATCCTGCCAATGGGAACCCCGGTCACGCTGCCCGATATAAATACACAACCGCAGCGCACCCGCGTGCAGCTGTGGGATTGACTACGCACAGGAACTGACATGGCAGAACCATCCACTACAGCTGTCGCCGCCGGTACCGTCGGGGTAACGCTGGCCAGTCTCATGATCGGGGTCGACGTCAGCGCCCTGATCGGAGCATTTGCCGGCGCGTCGCTGTTCGTCGTATCGGCCCGAGAACTCTCCATCATCGAGCGGATCTGCTATCTGGTGATCTCGATCATGATGGGATATCTCGCCGGGCCAACGCTCGCCCAACACCTCTACCCCACCTGGGACACCACCGCGCTGCCGGCATTTCTGACCGCCGTCGCCGTGGTCACGTTTTCGCTGCGTGTGATTGAGGGCGTCAAGAAACTCGACATCAGCCGTCTGTTTCCGGGAGGTCGCAAGTAATGAGCATCAGCACCTATTTTCTGATCCCACTCCCCCAGGACTACGCATGGATGATGGTGCAGCCCCAGCAGCTGCCCACCCTGCTGGCCCTGTTCATCGCGCTGGCCATCTGTGGCCGGCTGCTCACCTACCGCCGCCGGGGCGCGCGCTATCGCCGCCCCATTTCATGGCTGGCCTATGGGCTGTTCGTGGGTAGCGGCACGCTCGCGATCCAGATTCTCGCCGGGCGTTATGTCGGCCTGCCGATCAGCTGGTCGTTTGTGATTCTGCTCGCCGTCTGCGCTGTGCTGGTGTACCGCGCACGCGGCAACGTCGCCCACATCGTGAGGGTCAACGCATGACATTCAGCGAGGCATTCGAGCGCCTGATCGGCCATGAGGGTGGCTATGTCAATCACCCCAATGATCCGGGCGGCGAGACTAGGTGGGGCATCACCAAACGCACCGCACGCGAGGCCGGCTATCGAGGTGACATGCGCGATCTGACCCGCGAGCGTGCCCGCGAGATCTATCTGACCGCCTACTGGCTGCGCGCTCGCTGCGATCAGTACGACGGCGCCATCGGGTACCAGCTGTTCGACATCGCTGTGAACAGCGGTATCGGCAACGCGATCCGTATGCTGCAACGCGCGGCGGATGTCGCTGATGACGGCATCGTCGGGCCCATCACGCTCGACGCGATCAACGGGCATGACACGCTATCGCTGATCGTGCTGCTCAATGCCGAGCGGCAGGCGTTTTATACCCGCCTCTCGACGTGGCCCACGTTCGGCAAGGGCTGGTCGCGCCGGGTCGCGGAAAACCTGCGCTACGCAGTAAACGACGTATGAAACGCCTGATCATCACCGGCGCCCTGATCGCCGGGCTCACCCTCGGCGGCTGGGCACTCTGGCAGCGCGGCAACGCCGCCAACGCTCGCGCCGATCAGGCCGAGCAGCAGCGCGATACGGCCCAGCAGGAAAACCAGCGCCGGCAGGTCGTGATCGATGCCCTCTGGGAAAACGCCCAGCGCCTCGAATCGCAGCGCCGGGCGCTCGCCGAACAGCAGACCGAGCTGGCCCGAACTGCATCCGACCGACTCGAACAGATACAGGAGCTGCAACGTGATAACGACGAGATCCGCGAATGGGCCGGCACTCGCCTGCCTGCTGATGTTATCCGGCTGCGTCAGCGCTCCGCCGTCACTGGCGCCGCCGCTTATCGTCAATCAGTGCGCGACCCCGACGCCCTGCACGCTACCGGCGAGTCATCCGATCAATAATGGTGAGCTGCACCTGCAGCTTGAAAAGACCGAGGCCGCCTGGGCGCGGTGTGCTGCAGAAGTCGATGCGGTGATTGCATGTCATGAGGAAGGGAACTGAAAAGCACATCCATGTGCGTTGCCCCGGTGAGAGCCAGTCCTTGAATAAGAAATATCGCATTAACGGATGAGAATTAATATCATCCAAAAGGAGGGTTAATCCTTGAAAAAGCTCACCGCCCTGCGCCAGTACCTGATCGACGCCGTGCCCCACCTGCAGCGCGACCCCGACCAGCTGCTCACGTTCGTCGAGGACGGCACTATCGAATTTGCCCCCGGCGCCAATCTTTCCCACGGCTACACGTTCACCGCGCAGCTGGTGCTGACCGATTTTGCCGATGACGTCGACACCGTGATGATCCCACTGCTCGACTGGCTCGCCGTCTATCAGCCGGATCTGGTGCCCGCCGAGGCGATTAAATTCGAGGTCGAGATCCTCAATAACGACGCCGTGGATCTTGCTCTGCGCGTCCAGATCACCGAACGCGTCGTGGCGAAACGTGACTGCGACACCGGCCAGATCAACATCAGCCACCGCATGCCCCGCTTTGATATCGAGACCTGTGGCCCGCGCCGCTGGCAGCTCATGGCCAACGACCGGCACCTGAGCGACTACGTCGAGCCGGAGGGCGCCAATGGCTGACAACATCGAGCGCCTGGAAGATTGGGCCGCGCCACTGCTGGCCAAGCTGGACGCGAAAGAACGCCGCCGGCTGGCGCGCGTCGTGGCCACCGACCTGCGCCGATCCCAGCGCGAGCGCATCAAGGCGCAGAAGAATCCCGACGGCAGCCGCTACGCCCCGCGAAAGTCACAGGATCAAAAAGGCGCCATCAGGCGGAAAGCGATGTTCGGCAAGCTGCGCACCGCCAAATATCTGCGCGTGCGTACCGGCACCGATGGCGCCGAGGTCGGTTTTTTCGGACAGGTGGCCAGCATTGCCAAAACCCACCAGTACGGCCTGCGGGATCGCGTCGCGATCAACGGCCCGCGCGTGCAGTACGAACAGCGCGAGCTGCTGGGTTTCACCGATCACGACCGAAGTCTCGTACAGCAATCACTACTGGATCACTTGTCGAGCAAGGAATTATGAAGCCGGCATAGACATGGGCCCCGATGCTGTTTCCTTGAATTGAGCAATGGTCTCAATGGCATCAATGCAGTATTTGTAGCCGGCTCGGTAACGCGGATGTGTCGTACGACAGCAAGGAATACCGTTCATCTGAAAAAACCAGAGCTGCCGCGGCACCTCTACCTGGGAATGCTGATATCCCGCGAAGTGCTCTTCGCTCATCGCTTTGATGGTTTTGTCATGGTTTGGACCTGTCAGAAACAAAATTGCATCGGGTTTAAGCAACCTGATTTGCGTGGCCAGCAACTGGCTCGAAAGAGCACGAAGCGTTTCATATTCGGCTTTCGGGCGGCCTCGGGGTGAGGCTTTACGATAGGAGCACGCCAGCAGATTGGCCCAGTAGATTTCCGAGGCAATCATACCGAGCCGCTTTTCGCTACCTGTCAGAAAGCTTCGGAAGGCACTTTGAAGTGGGGTTTCCAGCTGGGCAAGATACTTGCCCGTGGCGTCTGTCAGATACTCGGACAAGGTTTGATCCGTTATCGCTTTCAGCAGCTTTTCGAGAGATCCGTTCCAGCTGCGCGTTTCCTGCCCTACCACCATCAGCTTGAACCCTGACTGCCCAAAGGCCGGGCTGGGTACCGGTAGAAATACCCCTGCATAGTTGGCCTTTTCTGCTTCCAGACTCGTGAAGTCTGTGTCGAGCAGAATATCTCGATAACGTGAAATCAGCTGATCTTCCATAACGGATCCTATGCATAAGTCCACATGGGTATCGGCCAGAAGATGTATCGCTGTAACGCCCGCTTTTACAACGCCCGCCGCTCGCATCAGCCCACGCACCTGCCGACGATAGCCGCATACCCGTTTACCGCCCGGAGTGCCGATGCATCCCGTCGAACTTGCCCGCCTCATGCAGAACATGATCCGACTCGGCACCATCGCCGAGATCGATCACGCCGCCGCGCGCGTTCGCGTCACCACCGGCGATCTGCTGACCGAATGGCTGCCGTGGCTCGAATCCCGCGCCGGCCAGTCGCGCACATGGAACCCGCCGACCATCGGCGAGCAGGTCGTGCTGCTGGCCCCCGGCGGTGAGCTGGCCGGGGCCGTGGTGCTGGGCGCCATCAACAGCAACGCCCATCCCGCTGCGAGCGATGACCCGAACCTCACCCGCTTACGTTTGCCCGATGGGGCCGTGATCGAGTACGACCACGCGGCCAGCCATCTGCGCGCGGATCTGCCCGGCTCGGCGGCCATTACCGCGCCTGCCGGCGTCACCGTCACCGGCCCGGTCGTGATCAAGGGCACCCTGCACGTCACCCACAACATCACCACCGATTCTGACGCTATCGCGTCCGGCATCAGCCTGGTCAATCACAAGACGACCGGCGTCAGATCCGGCTCGGATACCTCGGGGACGCCACAATGAGCGGAATGGATCGCCACACCGGCGCCTCGCTGACCGGCGTCGAGCATATTCGCCAGAGCGTGGCCGACATCCTCACCACGCCCATCGGCGCGCGCGTCATGCGTCGCGAATACGGCAGCCTGCTGCCGGATCTCATCGACCAGCCGCTGACCGGCGCAACCGCTCTGCGCGCCTACTCGGCCACCGTCGTCGCCTTGATGAAATGGGAGCCCCGCCTGCGCGTCATGCAGGTGCAGCGCACCGTCGACACCACTCGCCCCGGTCGCCTGCTGCTCACCGTCACCGGGCGGCGCGTCGATACCGGGGAAAACATCGACCTGACAGTGCCGCTAAGGGGTGATGCATGAGTAGCCCGATTGATCTCTCCCAGCTGCCGGCACCGGACGTTGTCGAAAACGTCGATTTCGAGGCCATCCTCGCCGAGCGCAAGGCGCGGCTGGTATCGCTCTACCCCGAAGACGAGCGCACAGATATCGAAGCCCGGCTCGCGCTGGAGTCCGAACCGCTCAACAAGCTGCTACAGGAAAACGCCTATCGCGAGGTCGTGCTGCGCCAGCGCGTCAACGAGGCCGCCCGCGCCAACATGCTGGCGTTCGCCACCGGCGCGGATCTCGACCAGCTCGCCGCGAATTTCAACGTCGAGCGCCTGATGATTGATCCCGGCGACCCTGACGCCGTGCCGCCGGTCCCGCCGACCCATGAGACCGATACCCGTCTGCGCCTGCGCGCGCAGCGGGCCTTCGAGGGTCTAAGCGTCGCCGGCCCGGCCGGGGCCTACGTATTTCACGCCCTCTCAGCCGATGGCCGGGTGGCCGATGCTACCGCCGTCAGCCCCAGCCCCTGCGTGGCCGTCGTCACCGTGCTGTCACAGCTCGGCACCGGCGAAGCCACGCCGGATCTGCTCGACATCGTGCAGACCGCACTATCCGCCGAGGACGTGCGCCCGGTCGGCGACCGGCTCACCGTCCAGTCGGCCACCATCGTCGATTATTCGATTGAGGCCACGCTCTATCTCTACCCCGGCCCCGAGCAGGAGCCGATTCTGGCCGCGTCACGCGCCAAGGCGGCGGCCTACGTCGCCGAGCAGCGCCGGCTCGGGCGCGATATCCGCCTGTCAGCGGTCTATGCCGCATTGCACGTCGAAGGCGTTCAGCGCGTCGAACTGACCAGCCCCGCCGCCGATGTCGTGCTCGATGACAGCCAGGCATCGCACTGCACCGGCGTCACCCTGACGCTCGGGGGCAATGATGAGTAGGCTGCTGCCGCCCAACGGTACCCAGCTGGAGCGCCTCGCCGCCGAGGCGCTCGCCGATCTGGAGCGCATGCCGGTACCGCTGCGCACGCTCATGAGCCCGGATGACTGCCCGCTGCATCTGCTGCCCTATCTGGCGTGGGCATTTTCGGTCGACCGCTGGGACACGTCGTGGAGCGAGAGCGCCAAGCGTGGCGTCGTGCGCGCGGCGCACTACGTCCATTCGCATAAGGGCACGATTTCGGCATTGCGGCGCGTCGTCGAGCCGCTCGGCTATCTGCTGGAGGTCGATGAATGGTGGCAGATGGTGCCCGAGGGTGAGCCGGGCACGTTCGCCCTGCGCATCGGTGTGCTGGATACCGGCATCACCGACGAGATGTATACCGAGCTGACCCGGCTGGTATTCGATGCCAAACCGCTGACGCGCCACATCATCGGGCTGGATCTGCTCGGCGAGACGCGCGGACCGCTCTATGTGGGTCTGGCCGCCTACGACGGTGATACCACCACCGTGTATCCCTACACCCCTGATTCCATCCTCTCCACCGGCGCGCTCTATCACGCCGCCACGGTCGAGGCGTTCGACACGATCACCATCTACCCCATGACAATGAGTGAGGCCCTATGAGCCAGTTTTTTACCTTGCTGACCAAAACCGGGCAGGGGCTGCTGGCCAATGCCATCGCCTATGGCCAGCCCCTGACCATCGCCGAGATGGCCATCGGTGACGGCGGCGGCAAACTGCCCAAACCTGACGCATCGGTCACGCGCCTGTTCAATGAGGTGCGCCGTGGCCCGATCAACCAGACCACCACCGACCCGAATAACCCGAACTGGACCGTCGTCGAGCAGGTGCTGCCCGCCGAGGTCGGTGGCTGGACCATCCGTGAGGTCGGGCTTTACGACACCGATGGCAACCTGATCGCCTACGGCAATTACCCCGAGACCTATAAACCGCAGCTCTCGGAAGGCGCCGCCCGAACGCAAACAATCAGATTCGTGATGGAAGTCACCGACACCAGCGCGGTAACACTGCGGATCGACCCCAGCGTCGTGATGGCCTCGCGCAAGTACGTCGATGACACCCTCGCCGCGCATGAGAAAAGCCGCAATCACCCCGACGCCGATACCAAAAACAAGGGATTTGTGCGCTTTGCAACGCTCGCCGAGTCAAGGAAGGGGGAAGAATCGAAAGCAGCCCAGACCCCTGCCGGTGGCAAGGCGCAGCTCGATGATCACCGGGCGGAGAAGGAAGCGCATAAAGCCGGGCAGATCACGCTCGATCAGCTGCTGTCAGTGTTTGGTGACGCTGGCACGGTGCAGGATGTGCTCGCACTGCTGGGAGATGCATCGCGTAAAGCGGTTGGCGAGAACAAGGGCAACGTGATGCCGGTTGGCGCGTTTGGCTGGGGCATCCCGGCACCTGACCGGCCCTGTTATGACGTCGACGCAACAGGCAACCTCGGCCTGTATTACGCGCGCGGCGATCAGTCAGGCACATTCAGGGGCAAGCATCCGGTGCCCAACGGTTACGTGCTTTGGGTCACACGGCCCGATGATTACGCTAACCAGATTGCATTCGCAGATGGTGGCGTTGGGATGTTCCTGCGCTCATATGTGCGCGGAAAGGGATGGACGCAGTGGGGTGAGATCACGCACACCGCTAACCCTGACACTATTGTCAACGCCATCGCGGCCACGCAGGCCGAAGTGGATAAAGGCGAGGTCGAGAAGGCAGTCACGACCAAAACGCTAAAGGGCTGGATCAAGCAAGCAACCGAGAGTGTTTTCGGTTTGATGAGGGTCGCGACACAATCGCAGGTTAATGCCGGCACTGATGACGCTACCGCAGTCACGCCCAAGAAATTGAGGTGGGGTGTTAGTTACCGCATTAGTGCTAACGGTTGGATTGTATTTCCGACGTGGCTCGGTGGGCTTGCAGTTCAATGGGGTTTTTCTGCATCCGTTCCGGGCACGTCGTGGGCGACGACGAGTTTCCCTATCGCCTTTGCGAATCAGTGCTTTCATGTGTTTCCCGTGTATCTAAATGGGACTGCGACTCCTGACGTCGGAAATCCGATTAACGTGGGCGATAGGAAGACGACGCATTTCGATATGTATAACGGCGGACGTAACACGGCCACTTATAGCTATCTCGCAATCGGGTACTGATATGAACTATCTCTTTAGCACCAAAACAAACGCGTTTTACCCATTGGAATTGGCTTCCAGATATAAGAAATCTGGAAGCCTGCCGGATGATGCTCTAGAGGTCAGCGAGTCAGTCTTTAATGAGTTTGCGGGCGCGCCGCCGGTTGGCAAGGCGCGCGGCGCAAACGAAGACGGTCAGCCCTGCTGGGTCACGCTCGACCCTGACCCGGTCGATGTCCGTAAAGCAGCGGCCATCAACTGGATCGATGCCACTGCCGACCGGATCCGCGCATCCGACCGATCCATCGGCCAGTATCTCGATGCCGAGTATCAGCTCGTCGCCCAGGCACTGGCCGACTACCGAAACAATCCCGACGCCGAGGTGCCCGAGTCGATCCAGAGCTACGCCACCGCCGAAGGTTTGGGCGTGGAAGACGCCGCCCAGCAGATCGCCGAGGCCGCCGCCCACGCCGAGGATCTGCTCCAGAACGTGCGCCGCATCCGGCTCACCGGTAAAGCCGCGATCCGTGATGCCGCCGATGATGCCGACATGATGGAAACGGTCCAGCCTTTTATCGATCAGCTCGAAGCGCTGGTCACCGTTTGAGCCGTATACACTACAAAGGCCCGGGCACACCGGGTCTTGAGAGCCTCGAATAATCTATATAAAAGAACAGATCTCTCGCGCTTTGAGTAAGCAGATTACTGTTCCTAGTCACGTGCCCACCATATCCAGAGGGTGGCGGAGTAACGAAGCCGGTTCTGATCATGCCGTTGAGTATGGCGGCCAGAAGAGCCTCATCAATTCCGAGATCGCTCATGCATTCGGATACTAACTGGGTAACTTTATCCTCCTTATATCCACCGGGCTGAGCGTCTTCGAAAAGCTCTAGCCGATGCATCTTGAATAGTATATTGACCTCAGTTTTTGTCATGCTTCCCAAACCATTCAAGACGGCATGAAAAATGTCAGGCTTTTTATCCGCGTTTCCAGACTGTGCGCCACCTATCATCAGGGCAGCCAAGTAATCAGCCATTTCATTGTTTGAGCAGCTTTCCAGAGCCCTGACCATAGAAACGAAATGAGCAAATCGGTGCTCTGTATCAGTAAGCTCATCAACTGTCACACCTCCCTGTTCCGCTTGGGACAAGAATCTCTCCAGTCGAGCAAGAGTAAATTTTTCATAGCCCTTTTGAGCTGCCCAAGTCATGACTTTGGTTAATGCCTGTGTCATTGGCTCCATGCTCATATCCTTCGACTTTATGTAAACCCTAATTTTACAACGCCCGCCGCTCGCACTGCCCTGCCCCGCGCCACACCATGAAGCCCTGAACCGATTCTGCCCGCTCACCTGATCAGGTACCGACATGGCATTCGACCAATACCACCACGGTGTGCGCGTTGTTGAGATTAACGACGGCACCCGCGTCATTCGCACAGTCTCGACCGCCGTCATCGGCATCGTCTGCACCAGCGCCGATGCCGACCCCGAGGCGTTCCCGCTCAATCGTGCAACGCTCATCACCAACGTCTCGACCGCTATTGGCAAGGCCGGCACCCAAGGCACCCTGCGCCGCACGCTGACAGCCATCGAGTCGCAGACCAAGCCCATCATCGTCGCCGTGCGTGTGGAAGAAGGCGCTGACGCTGGCGAGACCACCGCGAACGTCATCGGCACCGTCGACGAGTCTGGCCGCCGCACCGGCGCGCAGGCGCTGCTCTCGGCCAGCGCATCTCTCGGCGTCACGCCGCGCATTCTCGGCGCACCGGGCCTCGATAATCAGGCCGTCACCACGGCGCTGGTCAGCATCGCGCAGGATCTGCGCGCGTTCGTCTACAGCTACGCCCACGACTGCACCACGATCTTTGACGTGACCGCTTACCGCGACCAGTTCGGCGCTCGCGAGCTGATGATCATCTGGCCCGAGCTCGAGGCGTTCGACACTACCGCCGCCGAGACGGCCACCATCAGCGCCGTCGCCTGCGCCCTCGGCCTGCGCGCCAAAATCGACAGCGAGATCGGCTGGCACAAGACCCTTTCAAACGTCGCCGTTAACGGCGTGACCGGCATCAGCGCCGACGTGTTCTGGTCACTGCAAAACCCCAACACCGACGCCGGCGTTTTGAACGCGGCGGATGTCACCACCCTGATCCAGCGCGACGGGTTTCGTTTCTGGGGCTCGCGCACCTGCGCCGGCCCGACGTCCCTTTTCGCGTTCGAGAACTACACCCGCACCGCGCAGATCCTCGCCGACTCCATCGCCGAGGCCCATATGTGGGCGGTCGACAAGCCCCTGCACCCGAGCCTCGCCCGCGACATCATCGAGGGTATCAACGCCAAGTTTTCAGAACTCAAGGCGCTGGGCCTGATCGTCGATGGCAACGCCTGGCTGAATGAGGCACTCAACGATGAGACCTCACTCAAGGGCGGCAAGCTGCGCATCGATTACGACTACACGCCGGTGCCCCCGCTGGAAGATCTGGGATTCCAGCAGCGCATCACCGATTCATATCTGGCCGATTTCGCCGACCGCGTAAACGCCGGCTGAGCAGGAGATAAACCATGGCACTACCCAACAAACTCAAGGGCTTGAACCTGTTCGGCAACGGTAATTCCTACAAGGGCATCATCCAGTCCGTCACCCTGCCCACCCTCACCCGCAAGATCGAGGAATGGCGCGGCGGTGGCATGGATGGACCGGTCGGTATCGACATGGGGCAGGACGGCCTCATGACCTGCCAGTGGACCGTCGGCGGTCTGGTCGAAAGTGTGTTCGACAATTTCGGCAGCTCGCGACTCGACGCGGATCTGCTGCGCATGACCGGCAGCTATGAGCGCGACGATGTCGACGAAGTGGTCGCCGTCGAGGTCGTCATGCGCGGGCGCCACACCGAGATCGACATGGGCGACGCCCAGAACGGAGAGAACACCGAGCACAGCGTCACCACCACGCTCAGCTACTACAAGCTGGTGATCGACGGCTCGACCAAGATCGAGATCGATATCCCCAACTACGTGTTCAAGGTCAACGGCGAGGACCGGCTGGCCAAGCGCCGCCGCGCCCTCGGCATCTGAGAAAGGATCACCGCATGAATGCTACCCGTGGCCTGTGCTGCGCCCTGCTGACCATCGTCGCGTCGTGGATCTACGTCATCGGCATGATCGAGGACTACCCCAGCTGGTCATGGAGCATTCCTGTAACGCTCGTTTATTTCATCGCAAGCGGCGCCCGAATGCCGTGCATCAACTGGAGAAAGACCATGGCCCAGGCCAAAGAGAAAGCCACCAACACCGCCCACGTCAGTGAAGCCATCGAGCTGGATACGCCCATCGTTCGCGGCGAGCAGACCATCGACAGCATTAGCGTGCGCAAGCCCACCGCTGGCGAGCTGCGCGGCGTCAATCTCTCCGACGTGTTGCAGCTCCAGACCGACGCGATCATGAAACTGATCCCGCGCCTGTCAGTGCCCAGCCTCACCGACCATGAAGCGCGCCAGATGGACCCCGCCGATCTGGTCCAGCTCGGCGGCGAGATCGCCGGTTTTTTGGTCTCGAAGCGGGTGAAGGGCGAAGCCGCATAAACCTCCCTTCATCCGTTGAGGACGCGATGGCCGATCTGGCCATCGTGTTTCACTGGACCCCCACCGACTGCGCGGATTTCTCGATCCGCGAACTGATGGAATGGCGCGAGCGCGCCCGTAAGCGATCCAATCCCGAGGACTCTCATGGCGCGCGATCTCAAGTTGCAGGTGCTGCTAAACGCAGTCGATAAAGCCACCGGCCCACTCAAGAAAATCACCCAGGGCAGCGGCAAAACCGCCGAAGCCCTGAAAGCATCACGCGAGCAGCTACGCCAGCTCGAACGCCAGCAGCGCGACCTGTCCTCATTCCGAAAGCTCAAGAGCGCCACGCGCGACAACAGCGAGGCGCTCGCCCGCGCGCAGGAGCGCATGCGCAACCTGCGCAGCGAACTCAAGAACACCAGCGCCCCGACGCAGCAGTTTCAGCATCGCTTTCTGAAAGCCCAGCAGGAAGTCGAACGCCTGAACTCTACGCTGGGCGATCAGCGCCGGCGCCTCGGAGAGCTGCGTACCAGCCTGAGAAGCGGCGGTACCAGCACCGATGATCTGACCGGTAGCGAGAAGCGCCTCGCCGACAAGATCCGGCAGGCCAATACCGCCCTCGATACCCAAAAGCGCAAGATGACCGAGATCACCGCTGCTCAGAAAAAGGCAGCGGCGGCGGCGGATCAGTACCAGCGCGGCCTCGGTCGTGCGAATACGATGCGTAGCGCCGGCTTTACCGGACTGGCCACCGGCGGCAGTGCGCTATTCGCCGGCAGTCGTTTACTGGCCCCCGGCATCGGCTGGGGCGAGCAGATGAGTACCGTTCAGGCTGTGGGCCGATTCACGGCTGACGATGAGCGGTTCAAGGCGCTTAAAGCGCAATCCCGCGATCTCGGCGGCTCGACCGCATTCAGTGCCGGCGAGGTCGGCGCCGGTCAGGAATTTCTGCTGCGCGCCGGCATGAGTGCCGAAGCGATCCAGGCATCCATGCGTGACGTGTTGAACCTCGCGCTGGCCAATAACACCGAGCTGGGGCGCACCGCCGATATCGCATCCAACATCGCCGGCGGATTCAAGATCGATGTCGAGGCCGCCGGCGGCATGCAGCGCGTCGCGGATGTGCTGTCCGGCACGGCCAGCCGTGCGAACGTCGATCTGGAAATGCTCGGCGAAACCATGAAATACCTCGGCGCCGGGTCCGATCTGGGCCTGACGCTGGAAGAAGCCGGCGCCATGGCCGGTCTGCTGGGCAACATCGGTATTCAGGGCAGTCAGGCCGGCACCACCATGCGCGCGATGATGGACCGACTGACCAAGCCCACCAAGGCGGCGTCTGCCGTCATGGATGAGCTGGGGCTCAAGGTCGCCGATGCCGAGGGCAACATGCGCCCGATGCCGGAGATCCTGCGCGACATCAACAAGGCCACCGAGGGCATGGGCAACGTCGAGCGCAAGGCAGCGTTGCAGGAGCTGTTCGGTGCCGAGGCCGGCAGCGGCATGGCCGAACTGGTCAACCAGATGAGCAGCGGCCAGCTGGATAAGCTGATCGACAATCTCAGCAAGTCGTATGGCGAAAACGCCGAGATGGCCAGCGTCATGGCCGACAACATCGGTGGCGATCTCAAAAACCTGCGCTCGGCGTGGGAGGAAGTCGGGATCTCGATTACCGACACCAATGATGGCGCCCTGCGTGACCTCATCCAGTCGATTACCAGCATCACCCGAGCGGTCGGCAACTGGATCAAGGAAAACCCTAAGCTCGCCGGCACCATCGCCAAGGTCGCCGCCGGTGTCGCGGCACTGGTCGCTGTAGGCGGCGCGCTTACCCTCATGCTGGCCTCACTGCTCGGCCCCATTGTCACCGTGCGTTATGGGCTGGCCATGCTGGGCGTCAAGACCGGCGGCCTCGGCGGCAAAATCTACTCGCTGACCAGTCGCATCCTGCCAGCACTCAGCAAGGGGCTGCTGGCCACCGGGCGCGGGTTCCTGTTCATGGCCAGCGCCATCGGCAAGGCAGGAATCGCCCTGCTCACCAATCCCATGACGTGGATCATTCTCGGCATCGTTGCCGCCGTGGCTGCCCTCGCCGGTGCCGCGTATCTGGTCTATCGCAACTGGGGCGCGATCAGCGAGTGGTTTGGCCAGCGCTGGCAGGACGTCAAAGCCGCGTTTGATAACGGCATCGGCGGTATCTCGCGATTAATCCTCGACTGGTCGCCGCTGGGGCTACTGCAAAAGGGCATCACCAGCGCGCTGTCAGCGCTCGGCATCGAGGTGCCGACACAGTTCAGGAGTCTCGGCGGCATGATCATCGATGGCCTGATCGGTGGTCTGTCGAGCAAGTTCGGCGAACTCAAGGACACCGTCGTCGGGATCGGCGGCAACGTCGCCGGCTGGTTCAAGGACAAGATGGGTATTCACAGCCCGAGTCGAGTATTCGCGGCGCTCGGTGGCCACACCGTTGACGGCTTGACCCTCGGGCTGGAGCGTCAGCGCGATGAACCGGCCAAGCGCATTACCGACATCGCCGCCCGAGCCCGGCAGGCCGGTGCCGGTCTGGCGCTCGGCGCCATGGCCCTGCCGGCAGCAGCCATGCCCTCGATCACGTCATCCGAGCCGATCAGGTTCGATACTCGGCCCCCGCTTGCATCACAGGCGGCTGGGGCCAGCTATCAGGACCACTCGACCAGTCACTACACGATCACGATCAACGCCCCACCCGGGAGCGACGAGCACGCGATCGCGAAAGCCGTAAGTCGTGAGCTAGACCGGAGGGAACGTGAGCAGCAGGCCCGTCGTCGGTCTTCGATGTGGGATCAGTCTTGATTTTTGCATCAAGAATATGCCGTCTCATGGCCCATATGGAAAAACCACTCAGAAGACAAAATCCGAGTACAAAGAGCACTGCAGAAGCCACATGCAAGATCATCAAAGGCTCGCCCGAGAGGCCCGCCATTTTTTCCGAAAATGCTGAAATCAATTGGCCTACAGCCATGAGGAGTCCGCCTAGAAACACCATGGCCTTGAATTGCCTATTAATAAAGGTATTTGTACCTAGCCCAAGTACAAGGCCTACGAACACGAAGAAACCGGTGATATCGATATCGGCCAGGACGCTCACAAAGCTACCAAGAAACTCACTAACGATGAGCGGAACCACTATAAAAGTGCCTAAAACTGTCAACAACCACAGCCCAATCAAACCTTTATTTCTGTCGTTCATTTCTGGAGGCACCCCTAATGCTCATGGCTCTCGGCATGTTCGTATTTGAGACAAGTACGGTACCTTACCAGGAACTGCAGCGCTGCACCGAGTGGCGCCACGCCAGCCAGTCCCGTGTCGGCGACCGGCCCGCCTATAAGTTTTTCGGCCCCGATGCCAACACTATCACCCTCTCGGGCACCCTGTTGCCCGAGCTCACCGGCGGGCGCGTGGATCTTGACGAGACCCGCGACATGGCTGAACAGGGTCGGGCGTGGCCGCTGGTCGAGGGCACCAGCAGGCAGTACGGGTATGGGTCATCACCAACGTCGATGAGACCAGCAGCACGCTCTACCGCAATGGAGCCGCCGCTAAAATCGTGCTTTGGGCAACATCTGTATTACTGCGACTCCAGTAATGGATGGGAGAAGGTTGGCTCAATACGTTGCTTAGGAGGTGAGATGCGCTCTGGATCGGATTCATTTTTAACAAAAGGTTCAGCAGCGTTCTTCGATGTGGGATCATCCCTAACATCAAGAATATGAACAAATATAAGAGACATAATAATTATATTAAGACCACAAAACCCGTAAATAAAAAGTGTAAGAACCATCTCCTCAAAGTTGCGCACTGGGGGAAAGGGGGCTATTTCAGCAGTGCCTTTTGCCAGCATGAAGCCTAATGAAATAGATAAGCCATATAAAAACATCTGATACTTCAGCCACACAGACACTTTTCTTTTGTAAGAAATAGATCCCACTATGGCCGCAAAAACTAAAAATGTAGCAGGGTCAGTTTTGGATACAAAAAGGAAAAGATAATGAGACCCAAAGCTATTTACTAGGAATTTAGCGCATATAGCAGAAGTTATTCCAACCACGATCATCAGTAACCCTGGAATAATAGAACCTTCAGACTTAGAGGTTTTTGTCATGCTCATGGCTCTCGGTATGTTTATATTTGAGACAAGTACGGTACCTTACCAGGAACTGCAGCGCCGCACCGAGTGGCGCCACGCCAGCCAGTCGCGTGTCGGCGACCGGCCCGCCTATCAGTTCCTCGGCCCCGGTACCGACACCATCACCCTCTCGGGCACCCTGCTGCCCGAGTTCACCGGCGGGCGCGTGGATCTCGACGAGATTCGCGACATGGCAGATCAGGGCCGGGCATGGCCGCTGGTCGAGGGCACGGGTCGACAATACGGGCTGTGGGTGATCACCAATGTGGATGAAACCAGCAGCACGCTCTACCGAGACGGCGCCGCCGCGAAAATCGAATTCAGCCTGCAGCTCGAGCACGTCGACGACGAGCGCACCGATATGATCGGGGATCTCACGCTCTACGCCGGCGCCAGACTGGTCGGGGCGTTCGTATGAGAGAGCGCCCCACCTACCGCCGGCCCGGTTATCGCATCACCATCGCCGGGCAGGACATCACCCCGCGCATCAATGGCCGGCTGATCAATCTGACCATCACAAGTCAGCGCGGGCAGGAGGCCGACCAGCTGGATCTCGCGCTGACAGACCACGACGGCCAGCTCGAGCTGCCGCCCCGGGGCGCGAAACTGACGGTGGCCATCGGCTGGCAGGATGAGGGGCTGCTCGACCGGGGCGTGTTCATCGTCGATGAGATCGAGCACAGCGGATCGCCTGACCAGCTCACTATTCGCGCCCGCGCCGCCGACATGCGCAACCTGCTGCCCGGCAAGCGTTCGCATTCATGGCATGACATCACCCTGGGCGACATCGTCGACACCATCGCCAAACGGCACAAACTGTCTCCGGTGATCGGCGATACCCTGCGCGGCATTCGTGTGGGGCACATCGACCAGACCGACGAGTCGGATCTCAATTTTCTGACGCGCCTCGGCCAGCGCTATGACGCTATCGCCGCCGTCAAATCCGAACGGATGCTGTTCACGCTGGCCGGCGAGGCACTCACAGCTAGCGGGATCGCCCTGCCCGGCGTCACCCTCACCCGACGCGACGGCGACGAGCACCGTTACAGCCAGACCGACCGCGACAGCTATACCGGCGTGCGCGCGCACTGGAACGACAAGGCCGGCAGCAAACGGCAGACCGCCATCGTCGGAGAGGGGGAGAAGTTCAAGGATTTGCGCGCGACCTACGCGAGCGTGGCAGATGCGCTTGAGGCCGCAAAGTCGGAACTGCGTCGCATCCAGCGCGGCACGGCAGAGTTTGAGCTGACCATGGCCCATGGCCGGGCGGACATCACACCCGAGACGCCCATCACCCTGCGCGGCTGGAAGCCACAGATTGATAGCACCGGCTGGCTGGTGACGGAGGTCGTGGATTCGCTCGATGATGTTGGGTATGGGACGCGGATCAAGTGTGAGACGAAGATGTGATCATGATGTGCCATAGAGATTGCACATCATGTTAGAAAACTTCAGTGATTGGATATCGGGCCGATATCGTGCCATAGTGAATTTCGAAAATTGCACGTGTGAATTTCGGATTCACTGTTGTGATTTTGGATTTTGCACCAACATTTTGATTTACAGATGTGCATTGGAACGTATAATGCGCGTCATTTTGCGAAGCGATATCTGCTTTGCCACATGCGGCTAAATGCCGCTAACGGCCTGATATGTATGACAAAGTTCATTCGTCGACCGTTTTTTTGATTTGGAGGTTACCTATGGGAATGGCCCAACCGCAACAATCTCGGCTTTTTATTAAGCGCCGCGACCGTAGCGAAGAAGTCAAAGCGTGTCCGCGTCCCGGTAATCGTGAACATCAAGTTACACAGGCAATGAATCATTCCATGCGTGACTACCGCCACGCCTATGAAGAATTAGCTAAGGTTTGACAGGGTACGGGGCTTGGAATGGATGGACAGCAGTGCGATGAGGACTATTGCTTAGAAAACATCAGATACCTGTTCGTCTATGAAATTGTCGATATGAACCAGCAAGTGCTCGCCCTTACCCCGGGCGAGCCTTTTGGTTTATTGAAGCCTGAACAGCTTCAAAGCGTCGTTATGCGGCCAAAGCAAGTAAGCTATTATGAGCAGAGCGAAGATGTTTTTCTTATGGCTGCTGCTTATGGAGACGCTTTAACGAACTGGCACATATTCGCTAATGCGAATAAAAGAACGGCAGCCCATGCCGTATATGTGTTCCTCAAGATTAATGGGTTTCTACTTCAAGCTCCTCAGAATGAGATAAAAGAGATATATGAGGGCTTGGCGATTGGCATCTATGATATGCATGACCTTAGCGACTGGTTGTACCAATGGTGTGTGCCACACGATGCCAGTCAGCTTAACGACTAATAGTTCTACCTAACCAGCCGCCACACTACTGTAACGACCTTATACTGGCGCAGCAGCCACATCGGCGAGCCGTTCAGTCGGTAACAGGCCGATATTCTCTGAGTTATTCGTCAGATCGCATCCCATGTGATCCCGTATGCTGGTAGATAAATCCAACCTGCGCTGGATCTGCCATGTATCGCCTTGTTCTATTCCTGCTGCTCATCATTGCCCTGCCCGTCCTTGCCGAGCCGCCCAGCTCTTTCAGCGCTGCCAAGCGCGTTGCTTGGGAGATCCATGCCAACCACAAAAATACCTTTTACTGTGGCTGCAGCTACTCGGGGCCAGACAACACGCCAGACCTATCGAGTTGCGGCTACCAAGTACGCAAGCAAGAAGCACGCGCCAACCGGATCGAGTGGGAACACATCATGCCGGCCTACGATTTTGGCCGAGCTTTGCAGTGCTGGCAGGAAGGTGGCCGCTCGAACTGTCGCGCCAGCGACGCCACGTTCCGACGCGCCGAGGCGGATCTGGTCAATCTGGTACCCAGCCTGGGCGAGACAAACGGTGATCGATCCAACATGCGCTTGGGCATGATTGCCGGCAACGATTACTACCAGTACGGCCAATGCGAGTCGCGGGTGAGCTTTGCCGAGCGCACTTTCCAGCCGCGGCCTGAGGTACGCGGATGGGTAGCGCGTACCTACTGGTATATGCGAGACACCTACGGCATCTCGATCAGTAGCCAGCAGAATCAGCTGTTCACCGCTTGGGACAAGCAGTATCCGGTCACAGACTGGGAGCGACTACGCAATCGACGCATTGCTGCCATACAGGGGCAAGGCAATCCGTATGTAGAAAAGGATGCGCCACCGGCTGCGCTACCCACTCCGGCAGCCAACGATCCAGTATTCGATGACAGCGGCTTTAGCTGCGAGACGCGCAAAACGTGCAGCATGATGCGCTCTTGCGATGAAGCCATGTATCACCTGCAGCAATGCGGCAACACAAGACTGGATGGCAACAAGAATGGCGTGCCCTGCCAGAGCATATGCCGCTGATGTCATGGCAGGCAGCTCAATGCCAAACCAGCCTTGCCGATATATCAGTTATCTCGCACAAACTGGAAGACGCTTTGAACGCCATCACTACCCGGCCTGAAACAAACTCGGCCACTTGCGATGAAGTCACCCTGCTCAAGGCCATGGCGCACCCGGACAGGTTGCAGGTGCTCAGGATTCTGGCCGCCGAGGGGGAAATGCAGGTGACGGAACTGAATACCCGGACGGAGCTACGTCAGTCAGCGTTTTCCCAGCATCTGAAAGTGCTGCGCGATGCCGGGCTTGTCGATGTCCGCCGCGAATCGCAGCGGATCTATTACACGTTACGCCGCAGCCAAGGCAGCGAGCTTTTCGACACAATGTCGGCCCTGTTCGGCTGAGTCAGCCCACCTGCCGTACCTGATGTGCCACCACGCCTAGCGTCTGCACATTGATCAGATCACCGATCCACTGGCTGCCATCGAGGCTTTCGAGTACAGGCAAGTTATGGCGATGAGTATACCGATAGACATGCATCTCATCGTCATGACTCGCAACCACCAGTGAGCCCTCACGAGGCGAGAGTGATTCATTCACGACCAGCCAGTCGCCCTCCCGCCACTCTTCTTTAACATCAGCCTGCACTACTTCGGCCAAAAAAGAGACGCCCGCATGTGGGGCAAAAAACTGCTGCCAGTGATAGGCAGCCGAATCATATGCCAAAGCCTGACCACGCTTTTGAGATACCGCCGGCATCGGCACACGGTACACCACACGCATTACAAATCCTCACAAAAACATGTATAAATATACAGTATTATGAAGTCATAACATGTGCAATCACTGATGCAGCATTGAGTGGCTCAATTGCAAAAGAACCAGTCAAAATCACACTGTATTCACTGTGCAAGGGTATGCGATATCACATATAGTCGTGGCATACGCCTCGATATCGAATATCGGGGCTTTTTCGACAAACACCCGAAGCCCGATCAGTAGTCCCAACATCAGGACAGCAGGGGGTGACAGGATGAACATGTTCAAACGCTTGAGAGCCAATCTAAAGAAGCGCTACCGATCAGCCCAGCGTGAATCCGCTTACAAGATTCACTATCGCATCGTGGGCAATGGTGTACTGGTAGCTGACGCCAAGGACATCGTGAAGTCCGGCGCTTTCAAAGAGCAACTGGCGCAATCCGCTGAGCTGGAAAAACTGCTCAAAAACCAAAAGCAACCCGCTTAAGTACTTGCCATGCTCAAGGCAGTTTTCGCATTTATCCCGCTTCTGGCGGGATATTTGTTTGTAACCACATTGCATGAAACCCGCTTTCATATCAGGCGACAGAACTCGCAGGCGGTGTACTTCTACGCGGCGTTTGCGGGGATCGTACTGCTGCTTTTCTGCACGGCGCTGACATGGTGGTTTCGTGAAGGGCTGGAGCCACTGACCTCCTTCCTGCGCAATTGGGCAGACGAAAACCTGCCGCTTGAGACACAGGAGCGAGAGAGTTCAACGGGCTACTGGTTGGTGACTCTGGTGCTTACTCTGCTTTCGGGCTTTGGACTCAGCTATTTTTTCAACCTGCTACAGGGCATGTGGACGCTTCTATTTGAAAAAACGGATCAGCTGATAGCACTGGCCGTTAATGGCATACGAAGAAATAAGTGGAACCTGCTGCGCTACTGCAACATTCTCAGTCTGACGAGGATCTTTTACGCTTACTCAAGCCATGCGCCATTACGCAGAGCTGTCAGACGCATGAATGCCGATTTTGAAGAGATCCTACTGCGCGCCGAGGACAGTTCTATGGGTGTCATGTTTTCAATGCGGAGTGGGAAGGTTTACGTGGGTATGATTGTCGGCGCTGTCGATCCCAGCGACAGCCGCGATATGATCAGAATATTCCCACTCATCAGTGGTTACCGCCAAAACGAGACTCTTAAAGTCAACTTTACGACGTTCTATTATAAGCTATACGAGAAGATGAGGAACGAGGGGCAACTTCCTCATTTGACCCCGGCAATATTTGAGATAGCCTTTTGCTTCAGCGATGTCCAGTCAGCCACTCTGTTCGACATAGAGGCGTACATTGAGTTTCAAAGAGATAAATCCGAAAGCAGCTACTAGCTAGAAGACTCAGTAGATCAATGACTTTAAACGAGAGCCATCTATAGAAAATACTTTACTACCATCATCACTCAAAAAGAAAAAATTCTCTTTTAATTTACCTAAGAGAAGCTTCTCTCCACTCTCTCCGTCCTCAGCTGAAAAAACATTTACTATTGCAAGCCTTTCATTAGGAAAAGCCTTATCTAACCTAGCATCAAGAATGCTCATAATAACTGCCAAGGCTGGCAGTATGAAGACATTGCACAGAAGAACCTCTCTAAAAAATCTTCCGCCTCCTGTAATTTCAGGTTCCATGTTGGCTATGGTGTGCCTAGCTAGGCTAGCCGTAAGAAGGCCCAAGCAACCGTAAAAAACAAAACTAGTATCTTTTAATAGATAAATCGGTGTTAGGCTTGCCAAAAAATAAAAGAAAATAAAGCAAACAAACATTATTACGACATTGCCTTTCAAGCCAAACCTTCCCTCTTCAGAATCGAAACTTCCGCGTAAAACCCTTGCAAAAATGATAGCCGCATTAATGGCTAGAGCCATATTTACAAACTTACTGGAGAAAGAAATAGTTTGAGCTATATCAATATAAGAGGAGGCATCCACTCCGAAATGGCTCCAATAATTTTGCAGATATATATAAGAGCTTAAAAGAACGGTGAAAAATAAAAAGATACAGAGCTTCTGAATATCTTCCAGCATCAACTTACCCTTCCCAAGTGCCCAAACACCTGCCCGATCACTTCTACCTCTCCCCGGCCCAGCATCTCGGGCGTGATCAGTTCAGGCTCATATTTCCGGTTATCGCTGACCAATGACAGCGCACCGCCGGCCATCCGTTGCACCCGCTTGATTCTCAGCGCATCCCCTACCCGTACCAGAAACACACCGTCCGGCTTCGTGCGTGAGCGATCCACTAGGATCACGTCACCCTCGTTAACGGTATCGGCCATTGAATCGCCGACTGCAGTCAGCGCGACGACATGCTGTACATCAACGCCATGCTCGCTGAGCCATTGACTATCCAACGGGATATAACGATCGATCCGCTCGGCATCGAATAGCCGGCCTGATCCAGCGGCGGCTTCGATGTCATAGATCGGGATGCGTGAACAACCGTCTAAAGGTATTGCTGAACTAGTGGCAGTTGGCTGCTCATCCATGTCAGTGCTGAAAGATCGCCCAGTCAGCACGTAATAAATATCTACTCCTGCCTTTTCCAGCGCTACCAGATAGTCCGCCGTAGGGGCGCGTCCATCCTTCTCATAATTGATCTGGGTGGACTTTCCGACACCGCCAAGGTTTGCAAAAGCGGTCTGACTGAGCCCAATCCGCTCGCGCTCAGTTTTCAAACGATGACCAATGGTAGTCAAAACCACTCCCTAAAAACTTGACATGGTTCAATTTTGTACACCATTATATGGTTCACATTATTACACCTTGTTAGGAACCAACCGCCATGACCGAACGCGCACCACACGCCCAACCACTTTCAAGCGTGGACGCCAAGCAGCGCGAAATCGCCTCGCAGGTGCTCGCCGACACCGTAGGCAAGCTCGCCTTTCAACATGACCTTGCAGGCAAGGACCTCGAAAAACGCGCCACGGATATCGGCGAAGCGCTAGCCAAGGGCATGAACCGGCTGAACGTTACTTCAGAGACTTGTAATAAGCGGTGATCTGCTCATGCGCGAGAACAACAGCTTTCCCGAGCTCATCACCTCTGTCCGTATGGACGACACCAAAAACCCCAGCTTTGCAAAGCTCTAGAACAATTTCGTGTGCAGCGGCATCAGGGGAATGTCGAGGGTCGGTAGTGCGCTTCTCAGACATCAGTAACACCTCTTCGAAAAGTATTTCAGACCATTAGGAGATTAACACATGAGCGAAACCACGACCGCCAACCGCCGCAAGAATGCCCCTCAGGGCTGCAAGGTGCCGGTACTCACCCACCTGACCGCTGAAGAACGCAGCGAGCTGGACCAGCTGGCCGAACAGGAGATGCGCTCGCTCTCTTCCACCATGCGAATGATCTGCCTCAAGGGCCTTGCTGCTCATCAGGCCGAAAAATCCATCCCCTCAACTCACTAACCCCGGAAGGAATCGCAGCCATGTACAGGGACCCCCGTCGCCTCAAGACCGCCCGCATCGGTATCAACCTCGACCAGTTCGAGGATGACCTGATCGAGGCGCTTTCTGCCTATACCGGCGTCGAGAAAGCAACGCTGGCGCGCGAGCTGGTCATGCGTGCCGCGCTGGAAATGCTCGGTGTCTCCAGTCAGCAGGAATTCGATGCCGTGAGCATGGCCGACTTTCAGCCGGTGGCAAAGCTCCATTGAGGCACGGCGCGACACCCTTTCAGGACCTCGCGAGGTGCTCATGACCGCACGACAAACAGAAATATCAGCAAGCGATGCAGATCGCCGAGTGCTGGAAGCAGTACGCCAGCAGCAAGGGCTTGAAACACTGAATCAGGCAGCAGAGTTCGTACTGCGCCGCGCATTGAGAAAAGGCACCGCACGAATGGCGATGCCACGCGGACCGCGTCCGGTCGGGAGGCGCTGATGTCATCCAGTTGGGGGTGGACCTGCCCTCACTGCGGCGGTCCATGCCGCATCAGGACCTCAAAGCAGATGCACAGCGATTACCGCGTGTTCTACCTGCAATGCCAGACCCCGATCTGCGGCTGGGCTGGCAAGGCGGAAGGGGTAGTCACCGAGACCATAAGCCCCAGCGGTATGCCCAATAGCCAATACGAGGGCCGCCTGGCCGAACACATTCCCTATGTGGTCGTCCCCAAGCCGCCCGAAGACATGTTCAGGAGCAGGCAATGATTGACCCCCACTACCAAATTGACCCCAGCGACAGCATTCAGGACGCCGCGCAGGCGTTCCTGCGCAATCAGCCGCGTCACCGCACCCCCTATCAAATGGTCACGGCCTGCGGTCGTCATCTCGTCGAAGAAGCTCGGCTGCGCGATGACGAGGCGCTGCAGCATGCCTGTTACGCATTCGATCAGCTCAATGCGCAGGGAGGTGTGTCATGCACGCACTGAATCGCGATAACGCTGCTACTGCCTTTCTACTGGATCTGCCCCGCCGTGCGCATCGCGGCGATGCGATCAATCGCTGCACGTCGCACCTGATCCAGCAGCATGGCCACACGCCACTCGATGCCAGCCTGATGGCCGTACAGGCCATGGCCGAGCTGGAATCCTTCAACCGTCGCGCAGCTATCGATGTCGAGTCGACCACTTCTTATGTCGTGGTCGTCAATCACCCGGATGGTCGCCGCATGGCGCTGACCGTCAATGACCTGATCGGCTTTGCCGAGCGTCAAAACGCTGATGTGCGCGCCGTACAGGCAGTGAGGGCGTAACCATGGCCAGCGTTCACGCCATCCGCCCCGAAGTCGTCGATCCGCGCGCCGGTTTTATTGCCGTGCGCGAGGAACTGCGCCGGCGCACTGAAAACCGGGATCTGGCCGAGGTATGGGCCGCCATGCAGCCCGCCGAGCGCGCCGTGGTGTTGCGCTCGGCGGCGCAGACGCTGGTACCGGCTCGCCCGCTTAACGAGATTCCGGCCAACGAGCGCACGCCGGAGGCCATCGCCAACACCCTGACCCACACCCCCATTGAGTGGATGACGCCCAAAACCCGCGAGGCCATCCGGGCAGCCATTCACCGCATGAGTTCTTACGCCAGTCGCCTGCGTGACGGAATGCGCAGCGAGTCGCATCCGTCGCAGGCGCTTGCCGCAAGTGCTCGGCTAGCCCTTGAGGCCGGCGACATTGCCGCCGCACAGCACTATCTGAAACTGATCGAGCAGAACGCAGAATGACCAGCGCTATCGAACAATCCCGCGAATTTGGCGCACCCGGTGGCCAGGGCAACCTGAGCTGTCAGGAGTGGCGCCAGCAGTACGTGTTCGACCGTTACCCGCAGTATGCCGAGCAGCTCGCAAAGGCGTTTCTGGTCGTCGCGCGCCGTGATGGTAACGGTGCCGGTAACAGCTACCTGCGTCGGATCTGCCAGCGCCTGCATGTCGGGCCGTTTCGTGTGACCCATGACGATGAGGGCATCTGCAATCACGCCGAGGGTCAGGCCATGGCCATCAAGCGTCAGCATGATGAGCAGGTAGGCGCAGCCAATCGCAATGGCTGGTCCGAACTGACCGCTGCCGAGGCCGCGCTGGCGCTGGGGCTTGAGCGTGTCGAAAAGCACGAGATTGATCCGCCGGACGGCAAGCTGCCTATCCGTACCCAACTGGCCCGCCTTGAGGACGCCAAGTGGTGGCGTCGCAAGCTGCGCGTGCTGGCCGGTCGCCGGCTGGAGCAGCTCGAGCGCGAGCTGGGCAATGTCCATCACCGTGCCGGCATCTACTGCTCGAACACCACCGTGGCGCGTCGCGCCAGTCAAAAGCTGCGCAATCACGCGATGCTCGATGCCATTGAGGCGATCAACCAGCACGGCCAGAACTACACGCTGGCCGAACTCTCCGAGCTGGGGCTGGCCAATCCTGACAATCGTCGCGCCGAGCTGATGCTACGCATTCGCGAGACCGAAGCGGAAGCGCGCCGGCTGGGTCATGTCGGCGTGTTCTACACCCTGACCTGCCCGAGCCGGTTCCACCCGATCCGCGCCAAAAGCTGCACCCGTAACCCGAACTACGAGCACAACACGCCCCGCGATGCGCAGAGCTATCTGACCAACGTCTGGGCGCGCATTCGTGCGGCGTTGGCTCGCGAAGGTATCGGCATTTATGGCGTGCGCGTGGCCGAGCCTCACCACGACGGCACCCCGCACTGGCACATGCTGATGTGGGCACATGCTGATCATGTCGAACGGGTCAATCAGGTAATGGCCGAGTACGCGCTGGCCGACACGCCCGACGAGCCGGGCGCCAAAAGGAACCGCTTTCAGGCCAAGTTCATCGACTACACGCGCGGCACCGCTGCCGGGTATGTCGCCAAGTACGTCTCCAAGAACATCAACGGCCAGCAGTTCGTCGATCTCGACGAGTATGGCCGCGAGATGGCCAGCAGTGCGCCGCGCGTTGAGGCGTGGGCCGCCGTGTGGGGCATCCGTCAATTTCAGTTCGTCGGGCTGCCGTCTGTCACGGTCTGGCGCGAAGTGCGTCGCCTGACCGAGCAGCAGGCCGAGCAGCTGGCTGCATGGGAAGCCGCCACTAATCCGGGCCGCTCGATCCGTGAATTCATGGCCAGGGTGCGCACCGCATGCAACGCCGGCGCATGGGATCAGTTCCTGCGCCTGATGGGTGGCCCGCTGACGCCGCGCAAGGATCAGCCGATCAAGCCGTGGCGCGAGTGGCGCATGGATACCAGCCGCGAGATGCAGGCTGATGAGGTGCCTTTTGCTCGTGGCGGGTATGGCGAGCGCGTCGAAATCACCTACGGCCTGCTCGTAAAAGGTGCCGAGTATTTGACCCGTTTCTACAGCTGGACCATGCGCCCGAAGGCGCGCGCCGGCGCTTATGACTTCAGCCAGAAGGGTTCTTATGGAGGAGGCGCAGCCGACGACCCTTGGACTTGTGTGAATAACTGTACGGGGCCTGACACCGCGCCCCGCGCGGCAGATCCCCAGACCGATGCCCTCCAGGCAAAACGGTATCGGGAGTGGATCAACAGCACCGCATACCGCGCCGAGCTGGAACTGGCGCAGCAAGAGCATGAAGAAACCCAGCAGGCGCTCGCGGATCTGGAGCGTCGGCACCGGGAAAGCATCCAGCCACCACCCGCGTGGCAACGAATCCCTGAATTTATTCCCTTTGAGCTGAGATAGCAGGAGACCCCGTGGCCGATTCAATCGATCTCGCCAATGAAAACAGCCAGCGCCATCTCGATGCCGCATTGGCCAGCCGCGCCCGCATGGCGAGCGCACACAGCCTGACTCACTGCGAGGACTGCGACGAGCCAATCCCGCAAAAGCGCCGCGACGCCCTGCCGGGCGTGGCCACCTGCGTGGAGTGCCAATCAATCAACGAACACAAGGCAAAAGGAGTCCGTCGATGATCCAGCTTATTCAATTCGCCCTGCTCATTCTGCTAGGCCTCGTCACCCTGCGCATCGCATTCCTGCTGGGCAAGGCGACGGCCAGTGATGAGCTGGCTATTCAGTACGACGAATACACCCGCATGGCCAATCGCCTCGCGGCGATCGAAAAGGGGGTGCGTCGTGAGTAGGACTAATCAGGAACTCAAAAAGACCGAGGGCGCCGACGTGGCGCCCCAGGGCGTGCCTGAGCAGATCCGGCTGACACTGCTGGCCACTGTTACTGGCCGCATGATCGAGTTGCGTCGCTGGCCGGAGAGCATCGCTCGCACTTATGAGCTATCGCGCCTGATCCCGGCGGCAGAATGGCTGACAGGAGAAAATGGACAATGAAAACCGAGTTCATGCTGCTGGCGTGCTACGAGAAACCACTGATCCCACTCGACGTTTTTTGCCGCGACATCATGGGTGTGAGCATTCAGACAGCGCGGAACCGCATCGCGGGGGGGACATTCCCTGTCCCGCTGACACGAACCGCCCGGCAGCCCATGGTGCATATCTCTGATGCTGCAAAGTACATCGACACCCAACGTGGGAGCGCTGCTTAAGCGCTCTCACTTCGCGCCCGGTCCTTGATCACCAGCTCACCCGGGCGCAAATTGACGTAGCGCTTGAGACTCTTCCAATCGCGATGGCCAGACACCATGGCCACTTCCTGAATCTGATAGCCCCGCTCAAATAGCCGACTGATACCCTCGTGCCGTAGATCGTGAAAATGCAGATTCTCGATCCCGAGGTGCTGACAGATCCGGCGAAACCCGTTCGACGTTGATTCACTGTTAAACGGGAATATTCTCTCCTCCTTCCTCGGCTGTGCTTCGATAATGGCCAGGCTCTCCCCCATCAAGGGCACGACCTGATCAGTTGCCTTGGTCGGATGCTTTCTAAGCCTGACGATAATCGTGCCATTGGTTGCGTCGAGATCCTCCCAGCGTAGCGAACATATCTCGTCCAGACGCATGCAGGAATTCACCGCAAAGCGGATCAAGGCGTTATAGCCGATGCGCCGCAACGCGAGGTTATGTCGGGTATGAGTCAGTAATTCTTCAATTTCCTTATCCGTCGGACGCCGATCGCGATCATCTGGATTACCGATCAGCCCAGCACGCTTTAGGCCAGCACGCCAGCTCGACATGGAAGCCTTCAAGGCGGGCGGCGCCAGTTCCTCAACCACGCAGGTCGTGATTGCCCCCGAGAGGTACATAATGTCTGTCATGACGGTTGAGGCCGCGACACCATCAACTTTCCTGCGTGTATCCGCGAACGTCATCAGGTGCTGATACTGCAGCTGCGATAACAGCATCTCGGTATCGATGCCCTTGCGCAGGTTGTTTGCTGACGTCTTGTTCTTTCGCCCTCGGGACGAAATCCGCTCAAGGTGTGCTTCGTGCCGCTTCAATGCATCACCGATCGTGAGCCCGGGCTTGATACCGGCAGCACGATCTTCAAGCTCGCTTTCTACCTGCTTTGCCCATGCTTGTGCGCGGGCCTTCGTGGAGAAAGTGTGCGTCTGTGCAGGGTGTCCCTTCTTCCGTACAATGGCGCGCCAACTCGTCCCCCGCTTCTGAAATGTTGCCACTGGTGTACCACCTTTTTTGGCTTTGCTCTGTTTTTTACGATTTGGTACATCAATGGTACACCGGCAACGGTTTTGAGCGGTATTTAATAGGGTTTAACGGGACGTAAAACGATCAGGCGGATATCTTAAGTGACTGATAAATCGCAAAATACCTCAGCAGATCAGGCTCGCCGGTTTTCTATAGCCCCGATGATGGACTGGACGACCCGCGACCAGCGCGCCTTTGCACGCACATTGACCAAACGTGCCCTTTTGTATACCGAGATGGTCACCACCGGTGCCATTTTGCATGGCACGCCGCGTGAGCGCTTTCTGGGTCATGACGCCATCGAGTACCCGTTGGCGCTGCAGCTGGGCGGCAGTGACCCGGCAGTCCTTGCCGAATGCGCTGCCATCGCAGAAAGCTGGGGCTATCAGGAGGTCAATCTGAACGTTGGCTGTCCAAGCGATCGCGTGCAAAACAACATGATCGGCGCCTGTCTGATGGGCCATCCTGAACTGGTGGCACGCTGTGTGGCGGCCATGCAGGCGGCGGTCACGATTCCGATCACGGTCAAGTGTCGTATCGGCATTGATGATCAGGACGAAGATGAGGATCTGGCGCGCTTTATCGACACCGTGGCGGCGGCCGGTTGCACAACCTTTACCGTACATGCCCGCAAGGCCTGGCTTGAGGGCCTCTCCCCCAAACAGAATCGGGACGTACCGCCGCTGAACTATCCGCGCGTGCACCGCCTCAAGGCGGCACACCCCGAACTTCACATCGGCATCAACGGTGGGCTCAAGAGCATCAGCGACTGTCAGCGTGAGCTTGAGCATGTCGACAGCGTCATGATCGGGCGCGAGGCCTACCAGAATCCGTGGCTACTGGCACACGTCGATCGTGACATCTTCGGGGAAGCGACCACGCCGCCGACACGCCATGAGGCCATGCAGGCCTTTCGCCCCTATCTGATATCACGGCTCGAATCAGGCGTGCGGCTCAACCACATCACGCGCCATATCCTTGGGCTTTTTACCGGCTGTCGCGGCGGACGCCGTTTCCGGCGTTATCTTTCCGAGACTGCCCACCGTCCGGATGCCGGCATCGAAGTATTTGATCAGGCACTGGCGCTGGTGGATGACGTCGATGCCGAACGTGAGCTGCCGGCTCATATGCCTGACTGATACGCGCTTTCCTGTTGATTTGCCTGCTGCCCCTCACCTCGGGTTGCCTCTCCCGGGCGGGTCGAGGTTGTCCTTTTGGCCACCCTGGCCATACTTGACGCATCGTTTCGGGCTACACCCGAACGCATCAAAGTCGTCAAGGAGGACCTATGCGTTTTGAACTGCCAGGCAAGCTGGGGTTGGGTACGGCACCGCTGGGCAACATGTACGAGGAAGTGCCGGACACACGCGCCATCGAGACGCTGCGCACGGCATGGGAAGCCGGCATCCGCTATTTCGATACGGCACCGCAATATGGCGCCGGCCTTTCGGAAATGCGTGTGGGCGAGGCACTCGCTGATGAACCACGCACTGGCTACATGATTTCCACCAAGGTGGGGCGTCTGATTCTCGATGAGCATGAGAAGAAAAGCGGTATCTTCGCCAATGGCCGTCCCAACCGGGTGGCCTACGACTACTCGGAGTCCGGGACCCTGCGCTCCATCGAGGAAAGCCTCAAGCGGCTGAACATGGATCGCATTGATATTGCATGGATTCATGATTGCGCCCTTGATGCCCACGGTGATCGCTGGGAAGAGGTACATGATCAGGCCATGAATGGCGCGGCGCGTGCCCTGACGCGGCTGCGTGAGGAAGGTGTGATTCGTGCCTGGGGGCTGGGCGTCAATCGCGTGGAAGCCTGTACGCGAGCGCTTGAAAAGGCAGATCCCGATGGGTTTTTGCTGGCCGGACGTTATTCGCTGCTCGACCATGAAGGCGCCCTGACCAGCCTGTTACCGGAATGCGACCGCCGCGGCGTGCGTCTGGTCATCGGCGGCGCCTACAACTCGGGCATTCTGGCCGGGGGAGATCACTATGACTACAAGCAGGCCTCCGATGACGTGCGCGAGCGTACTCGACGCCTTCGCGATATCTGTGATCGCTTTGGGGTCGATATCCGCGCCGTTGCGCTACAGTTCAGCGCCGCACCGCGTGCCGTAGCTGCCGTGATTCCGGGCACCACGCGACCTGAGCGCATTGCCGAGAACCAGGCCCTGATGACCACACCCATTCCCAATGCGCTATGGCAGACGCTCTGGAATGAAGGCCTTGTCTCGATGGATGCGCCCATTCCCGGCGCTGATTGAGGTTCCAAAGCCCTGACGCCCGGGCGTCAGGGTCTCCCCACTACTCAACGCGTGCCTGCCAGGCTTCCACGGCATGCTCGGCATCTCCCAGCTCGTGAAAGCGAGCGATATGAAAGACCGCCTCCCCTTCATTGACCAGCGGCAGATTGCTCATGCCAATCACGATCCCGTCACTTGAGGCCAGCACGTCGCCCTCCTCATTGCCAAAGGGCCCGGCCACGATCCCCAGGCGCTCACCCTTGACCACACGTGCACCCAGCCTGACGCGCGGCCGCAATACACCATCAATCGAGGCACGCGCCCAGCTGGAGCTTCGTGCCACCTCCGAAGCCGGCACCTTGCTACCGCGACCGGCCGGCAGCATATCCAGCAGTCGCATGACCCGCAGCACACCGCGCACGCCGGCACTGATGGCCCATTCATCAAAGCGCAACGCCTCGCCCGCCTCGTAGGTCAGCACGGGAATACCGCGGCGCTCGGCGTATTCCCGCAGGCTGCCACCGCGCAGCTCGGCATTGAGAATGACCGGCGCGCCAAAGGCATCCGCCATGGCACGGGTCTGCTCATTGCGCTCCAGCTGGGCACGAATCTGAGGCAGGTTGGTACGATGAATGGCACCGGTGTGCAGATCCAGAATGTGCGTGGCCAGATCCACTACCTGCTCGCGAAAGAGCGCGGCAATGCGCGACCCCAGCGAGCCGGATTCGCTGCCCGGGAAGCAGCGGTTCAGATCCCGCCGGTCCGGCAGATAACGACTGTGCTGGACGAAGCCGAAGACGTTGACGATCGGCACGGCAATCAGGGTACCGCGCAGACGCGACAATGAGCGCGTTTTGAGCACCCGCCGAACGATTTCGACACCGTTGATCTCATCGCCATGAATGGCACCACAGACCAGCATGACGGGCCCTTCCCGACGGCCGTGAACGACCTCTACCGGAATATTGAGCGGCGTGTGGGTATAAAGGCGGGCAACCGGCACATCAATCTGGCGGCGCTGGCCGGGAAGCACTTTCTCCCCTGCCAGTACAAAGGCATCACGGGCCATACGAATACTCATCAAGGCGTTTCATGAAAGTCATGATACATCAAAGGCCATATCGGCAGCCCTTTTGGAAAATGCAGCCCTATCGGCGAGCATGGGCATAAAGGTAGGCGATATCCAGGGCGAAGGAGATCATCAAAAGAAGCAGCGCCAGGGCCAGCAGCAGACTCGACCAGGGCATTGTCACCCAGGGCAGCAGGCAGGTCATCAAGGTACTGACCTGCCAGACACAGATGGTCTTGCGCCGGTAACTGACCGGCAGCTCACTGCCAAGCCAGGGCCAGCGCCAGGCACTCGCGACAAACAGATAGCGTATGGCGCCGATGGCCATGATCCACATGCCGGCCTTGCCCTGAATGACCAGCATCAGACACAGCATCAGAATGAAAAAGGCGTCAAGTTCCATATCCAGACGCGCACCGAAACGGCTTTCGGTGTGGGTACGCCGCGCCACCCAGCCATCCACGCCATCAAGCATTAGCGCTACTAGCGCCGCGGTAAATACCAGCAGGTGATGATCGTTGACAAACGTCGGTTGCGGCAGCATGGCTGTCAGCAGCACGATCAACACCGCGCGCGCCAGCGTCACGCGATTGGCCCAGCCCAGATGCTGCTGCCCGGCCGGCCGGCCATGTAGCATCATTGCGGCCAGTACCAGATACGCACCGCCGGCCGCGGGATATAGTGACACCGGCGTCATGTACATGACACGCAACATGGCCACCAGCAGCATCAGGACGACAAACCCTGCCAGAAGATCCCGGAACATGCCGGAAGAAGACCAGCTGAAAGGCCTCATTGCTACCCGTCGGTCACTCATGTCAGCGCCCTCCAGCACTGTCAGCAGGCATTTTGCCCATCCCGCTTTGCTTCCCGCATGTACATCGGGCAGGCCCATCAGAATCGCGCAACATTCATCAGCAAGTCATCATACAACAGGCAAACCGGGTGCCGATATGATAAACCATGTTAAGGATAGCGCTTGATCACCATATGGTGACGCAGGGTGCCCAGCGGGCGCAGGCTGGCTTAAGCCTTGTACGACACGGCGAATCCACGGACAGTGTCTATACTGCGTAGCGCCCTTTTGACGGCACGGCGCTTTTTTACAACGCACAGGTCAACAACGCACAAGGTCATGAATGAGCTCGGAAAATACAGCCCGCGCCTTCTGGGTCGAAGCGCCCGGACAAGGGACCATTCGAACACAGTCGCTGGCGAGACCAGGGGCCGATGAGGTCAGGATTCGCGCCTGTTACAGCGCCATCAGCCGGGGTACTGAAACCCTGGTGTTTCACGGCCGGGTGCCGGAAAGCGAACATGCGCGCATGCGCGCGCCCTTTCAGGAAGGTGACTTCCCGGCGCCGGTCAAATACGGCTATTCAAGCGTGGGCCTGGTGGAAGAAGGCCCGAGTGACCTCGAGGGCCGTTACGTATTCTGCCTGCATCCCCATCAGGATCACTACGTCGTCCCCATGTCCATGGTGCAGCCGCTACCTGACGCACTGCCTCCCGAGCGCGCCGTACTGGCCGCCAACATGGAAACGGCGCTCAACGGCCTCTGGGACGCCGCACCCCGGATAGGAGATCGCATCGCCGTGATTGGCGCCGGCGTTGTCGGCACGCTGATGGCCTGGCTGTGTCGAAATATCCCGGGCACCCGGGTCGAGCTGATCGACATCGACGAGTCGCGAAAAACGCTGGCACAGGCACTGGATATCGACTTTGCAACGCCGGCGCAGGCGCGCGATGAGTGCGATCTGGTCATTCATGCCAGCGGTAGCGAAGGCGGCCTTCAGCAGGCGCTGACGCTCGCCGGCGCGGAGGCGACCATCATCGAAATAAGCTGGTTCGGCGCGCAGTCGGTCAGCCTGCCACTGGGCGAGGCCTTTCATTCGCGGCGACTGACGCTGCGAGCCAGTCAGGTCGGTACGGTCTCCCCAGCCCGCGCGGCACGGCGTACCCATGCCGAGCGTATGGCACAGGCGCTCGAACTGCTTGAGGATGACCGGCTGGACGTCCTGATCGATGCAGAAAGTGACTTTGAAGCACTACCCGATACCATGGCCCGCGTTACCACCCAGGCCGGCACCCTGTGTCACCGCATTCGCTACAGTACCTGATTCATTTTTCCCTTTCGGAGTCCTGCCATGTACAGCCTTACCGTTCGCGATCACGTCATGATCGCCCACAGCTTCAACGGTCAGATCTTCGGTCCGGCCCAGAAACTGCACGGCGCCACCTACATCGTGGATGTCACTTTCAAGCGTCCGGAGCTTGATCAGGACGACCTGATCGTCGACATCGGCCTTGCCAGCCAGACGCTGTCGGAAGTGTTGAGCGACATCAACATGCAAAATCTTGACGAAATCGAGGAGTTCAAGGGGCGCAACACCACTACCGAGTTCATGGCCAGGGTCATCTTTGACCGCATGGCCGCCTCGATCGAGGCCGACCAGCTGGGCGAGACCGGCAAGGGACTGACGGCGCTAAGCGTTACCCTGCACGAATCCCATATCGCCTGGGCAAGCTACGAAGGGTCGCTATGACATCCGAACACTCCGTTCGCCGTCTGGTCCTGATCATCGCCGGCCGGCCGGATCAGCTGACCGGCGGCTATATCTATGATCGTCGCATTGTCGAGGCGCTACGCGAGATCAACATCCAGGTCGAGGTCATCGGGCTGGATGGGCGCTTTCCGTGGCCGGACGATATTGCCCGGGAATCGCTGCAGCGAGCGCTGGGCGGCTGTACCGATCGCAGCCTGGTGGTGGTCGATGGCCTAGCCGCCAGTGCCATGCCCGACGTACTGGAAGTGCATGCCCGTCGCCTGACGCTGGTCGCGCTCATTCATCATCCGCTGGGCGATGAAACCGGTCTCGATGAGGGGCAACGCAAAACGCTCCTGGGGCTTGAATGCCAGGCATTGCAGTCAGCTGCCGGCATCATCGTGACCAGCCGCTTTACCCAGCGCCGTCTGGTCGAACTGGGCGTCGATGAGACACACATCAGCGTGGTCGAGCCCGGTATCACGCCGGTATCGATCGCCCCGACAGACAATGACACACCGCGACTGCTGTGCATCGCCACCCTGATTCCGCGCAAGGGCCAGCATCTGCTGCTCGAGGCGCTGGCAGATCTCAAGGCACATGACTGGCACTGTGATCTGATCGGCGATGACACCCGCGACGAGCGCTATACTCAAAAACTGCGCGACCTGATCGTCGAACATCAGCTCGAGCAGCGCGTCACCCTGCATGGCGCCCTGGCTCCCGAGGCGCTGGAAACACACTGGCAGCAGAGTGATCTGTTTGTCCTGCCCTCCTTCTATGAAGGCTATGGCATGGTGATTACCGAGGCGCTGGCCCATGGTCTGCCCGTCATCACGACCACCGGCGGCGCACTGGCCGACACCCTGCCTGCCAGTGCCGGCATCCATGTCCCTCCTGACGATGCGCCTGCGCTGCGTAATGCGCTGCGCTCGCTGCTGTTTGACGACACCGCTACGCGCAGCACGCACTATCAGACCCTGCGCCAGGGCGCGCTTGAGGCCCGCCGGACACTCAACGACTGGCCGGGCGCCGCCGATGATTTTCTGGCCTGTCTGAATCGCCTGCACATCAACGCCGCTTCCTGACTGGAGTCACCGCCCATGGCCCAATCACGGACGCTAGGCGATATGGCCGCACACAGTGATTTCAGTGCGTCATGGCTCGCCCTGCGTGAAGCGGCTGATCATCGGGCCCGCGATGATCAGCCGCTGAGCGAAGCATGCCGACACTGGCTGTCATCACGCTCGCACCAAGGCACCTTGCGACTGCTGGACCTGGGCTGTGGCAGCGGCAACAACCTGCGCTATCTCGCGCCTCGCCTGCCGCCTCGTCAGCACTGGTGTCTGATCGACCAGGATGCTGCGCTGCTGGCGCATGCCCGTGGGGAGGCCAACCCTCATCACGCGCATATTGCAGAGCTTGACTGCCGCCAGCGCGATCTTTCCGAGCTGGATCAGGCCCTGACAGAAGACATGCTGGCCGGCACCGATATCGTGACCGCCTCCGCTTTGCTTGATCTGGTATCGAAGGCGTGGCTGGAGACGCTGATCAAACAGTGTGCCTCGCACCAGTGCGCGGTATGGCTGGCCATGAGCATCAACGGGGACAATGCGCTCATCGATCATGACGATCAAAACGGCGACGCCGCCCTGCTGGAGATGGATCGACAGGTCCAGCAGTTGATCAGGGCCCATCAGCAGCGCGACAAAGGGTTCAATGGCGCCCTGGGCACGCACGCACCGGAGGTGGCCGCCACCCTGCTGGAAAACGCAGGCTATCAGGTGACCCGGACAAGCGCCCCCTGGCAGCTTGACTGCCGAGAGGCGGAGACGGCATTGCTGGCCAGAGCGCTTGTAGAGGGCTGGCGGGATGCGGCGCTGGAACAGGCCCCCCATCAGCGTCAGGTCCTGATGAAGTGGCATGAGACGCGCCAGCAACATATCGCCCGGGGGCGCCTTGGGATCGTGGTGGGGCATACCGACCTGCTCGCCGTGCCGGCCATGTCCGGGGCTTCATGAGGACGGGAAGATCTCGAAATACGGCAGGCGATCTGCACGGATATCGGCGCCTGCTGGCCTCTCCAACGCTGCGCTGGGTGTTCACGCTGATCATTCTGGGTTGCGTGGCCTGGCTGGTGGATATCGAAGCCCTGCTGGTACGCCTGAGCGATCTCTCCGCACAATGGCTGATACTGGCACTACTGATTTCGATTCCCCAGGTCATCCTCTCTGCCTGGCGCTGGCAGCTGACGGCGCGCCACATGGGGCTTTCACTGCCGCTGCGCACCGCCATCAGCGAATACTATCTATCGATCTTTCTCAATCAAATGCTGCCAGGAGGTGTCACGGGGGATCTGGGCCGTGCCTGGCGTCATGGTACCCGGGACGCTGCCCATGGCGCGGCACTGCGGGCGGTCATTATCGAACGGGCATCGGGTCAGGCCGCGCTATTGCTGGTGGCACTGGCCACCCTGCTGATCTTTACGCCGCTGCGACATGGGCTGATCGAGCGATTTGAACAGGCCAACCTGATGCTGGGAGCAGGCACGCAGGGGCAATATGCGCTGCTGGCGATGGCCCTGGCGATCATGCTGCCGGGGGTGTGGGTCTATCGACACCCGCCGCACTGGCTGCACGCATTACGGCGTGATCTGCGTCGGGGGCTCTGGAATCGACGCCTGTGGCTGCGCCAGCTTGTAAGCTCGATGGCCATTGTGCTGAGTTACATGCTGGTATTTATCTGCTGTGCCAGAGCACTGGGGGAATCAATGTCGACGACGACACTGATGGCCTTGACGCCACCGGTACTGATGGCCATGGCCATTCCGGTCTCTGTGGCCGGCTGGGGCATCAGGGAAAGCGCTGCTGCGCTGGTCTGGATACTGGCCGGTTTTCCTGCCCAGCAGGGCGTGGCCATTTCGATGACATATGGTGCGGTCATACTGCTGTCGAGTCTGCCAGGTGCCGTGGTACTGCTTCTGGGCCGCCATGTAACACCTCGACACGCCCGTGGATAGGATCAGGGCAACCTGTTGACGATACCACTATCGTCTTTTTCGCCAGCCTGTTCGCCAGTGCCGGCGGTGGCCTCATCGCCGGGAAGCTCGCCGGGAATCACACCATTGGCGGCATCCCTTTGAAGATTCCACTGTCGCTCCTGCTGTGCCTGGTCAAGCGTCAGCCAGATACCAGAGACCACCAGCAACATACCAAACAGCAGCGATAACAACCCTTTCACACTCATTTTCAGGCTCCAGTCAATGGCGAGGGACCCCGGCATTTTCCCAGAGAATCCGTCATCGAAGAGCCTGAAAAGAACGGTTAATCCGTGTCTGTTTGCTCAACAGTGCCAAAATCAAGATCGAAAAGCACATCATTGCCCAGCGTGTAATGCCGTGACGACGGACGCATTGCCTCACTCAGGCACTCGATGACCGGCAGTGTCAGCGTGGGTCTGCCCGAACCGATAATCATCGGCGTGACCATGCTGTGCAGACGGTCCAGGCAGCCGGTCTGTAAAAATCGCGAGATGGTCATGCCGCCCCCTTCCACCAGCACGCGCATCAGCCCCTGACGATGCAAAATATCGATCACCTCTCTGGGATCGACACCGTTTGACTGCACCTCAAGCCCCCATACGCTGACGGCATGGGCATGACATTCATGGCAGGCCTGCCAGTGCGCGACATGTTCGTGGCCTACCAGATGCAGGGTTGTTGCGCTGTCATCTTCAAAGACAAATCGGCTTTCAGGCACCCGGCCACGGGGATCCAGTACCACCCGGACCGGATGCTCACCGGTGACATGGCGTACCGTCAGGCGCGGATTATCCATGGCCACGGTGCCGGCACCCACGACAACGGCATCGACGATGGCACGCAATGCATGCAGATGCACAAGTCCTTCATGGCCGGTGACGTAATAGGACGCCCCACATTCGGTGGCAATACGCCCATCAAGGCTCTGCCCCAGCTGCGCCATGACCAGCGGCGCGGCGCGCGCTACCAGCGGCAGCATGATGTCGAGCAACTGCGATGCTGATGCGTCAACCTCCTCACTACAGTGCCACGCTCCGCCGGCCGTTATTGACATCGTATTGTGCTGATATGAGAGGCCGCGCTGCCAGTCAAACCGGCGTGCGCGCAATACATGTTCCCAGGCCTGCGTCCTGGAGAGAGCCATCGCTGCCATAAGTTCCCTGCTACCCCGATATGTTGCTGGTTGAAGACATGGCAATAGCGGCCTGAAGAACAGTCCCGCCCCTCCTGAAACTCGTCATGCTCACATGGCGCGCTTTTATAAGCACAATATTGTACAAGTTTTTTGAAAAACTGCCGTTGACTGAAAAAGGCCCTGCCATGATGAATCCATGGCTTTCAGCCGCCCTCCGGCAGGCTTTTAACGAACAGTGTCCAAAAATTTTGCGCTTTTTGATTGTGAAAATTCATGAGCCTTCATTGGCAACAAGCCGCATCTTGTACCAATAATGTACAAGAAATTAAAACACTGCATGGTTGTCTGGAATGTCATGAAATGTCACTCCAGCATCAGCACATGTCGATCACCCGGAGGGGAGACACTGTCATGTCTGCAAGTGATTATTTGCGTGTTCACAATACTCGTCTGGCCGATATGAACGCCCTGCCCAGAGAGCTGCTCTGCCGCTATCTGGCGACCTGCCCGGCCGTGGTTCGCCGCCAGCTGTTGATGCGTCTGCCCGGGCGCTAGCATGTATCATCTCGCGCTGCTGCCTCTTGCCAATGGCAGACATCAGGCGCCAAGGCGATCACCCACACCGGATGCTCGCCATGTTCGGCGCAGCGCAGCACTTTCAATGGCCCCGCCAAAGGCAGACATGATCAGACAGTGGGATCTGGCCCGCGTGATACCGGTATAGACCAGTTCTCTTGTCATGATCGGGTTGGGCCGCTCGGGCAGCACCAGCAGCACGCGCTCAAACTCCGAGCCCTGGGACTTGTGTACGGTCATGGCAAACGCTGTCTCAACGCCACCCAGCCTCCCCGGTAACACGGCACGTACGCCCTCACCGGAGGGATGTGGAAAGAACACCCGCAGCCGCCCTGACGTCACGTCACGATGTTCATCCTCGCGGGCCATGAACATCGCAATACCGATATCACCGTTATATAACCCCAGCTGCGGATCATTACGCGTGACCATGACCGGCCGTCCGGCATACCAGCCGCGGGTACCGCCGACCAGCTTCTCGCGAAAGAGCGCCTCGACGATGGCCTCGTTGAGTCCTTCCACGCCCCATGGTCCTCGTCGCAGCGCGCAAAGCACCTGAAAGCGCGCGAAAAGACGCAATACCTCTTCTGGTCCTGCGCCACTGCCCATCGCCCTGAGCGCTTCACGGTAGCCGCTGACCGCTCGTCGAATCAGGGCACCGGTCTGCTCGCCGACCAGCTGAAAATCAATGTCCTGATAGCCGGCCTGCCAGCAGCGTTTGATGTCATCAACGCTACCGCGATTGACGGCACGCGCCAGTGCCCCTATCCCTGAATGCTCGTGAAAACGATAGCTCTTTTGAAGTACGACCACATGATCGGCCAACACTGACACGGGAGCGACTGACGCCGGCAACGGCTGTCCGGCCGCCCTTTCCACCAAGTGCTGCACCTCATCACTGCACCGTCCCTGTGCGGCCCCTTCACAGAGATCCCCCAGTACGGCGCCGGCTTCCACCGACGCCAGCTGGTCACGATCTCCGAGTAAAATCAGCCGCGCATGGGCGGGCAGCGCAGCCAGAAGCGAGGCCATCAGCTCCAGGTCCACCATGGACGCTTCATCGACGACCAGCACGTCCAGTGCCAGCGGATGATCACTGTCATGACGAAAATGGCGACTGTCACGCTGCACGCCCAACAGCCGATGCAGGGTGGTGGCCTCACGCGGCAGGGAGGCGCGCACCGCCTCGGACACAGCCAGTTCGGCGACCGCCCCGCCCAGCGACTGGGACAGTCTTGCAGCCGCCTTGCCGGTAGGCGCCGCCAGATGCATGATCAGCGCGCGCCCCTGTTCATTCAGGGCGCTCTCCTGCAACAACGCCAAAAGGCGAGTGACTGTCGTGGTCTTGCCGGTGCCCGGCCCGCCGGAGATGACCGTCAGACGATTGCGCAGCGCCATGGCACAGGCCACCTTCTGCCAGTCGGAGCCAGATGCCGCCGCCTCACGGTCAAACAGTCTTTCCAGCCGCGCCATCATCTCGTCACTGATGCTGCCGGCCCGGCTCATCAGTTTCTGAAGACGCGCCACAACACTACACTCGTGCTGCCAGAAGCGACGCAGATAAAGCCTTTGGCCTTCAAGCACCAGCGGCAGGGAAGCAGCGTCATCATGCCCCTGTCCCATCACATCAGAGGCATGCAGGCGCTCACGCCATGTGTCCACATGATGAACACCCAGCGCTGCCAGCAGTGCCCCGGGGCTGACAATACCGGCTTCATCACCAGGCGCGGCCATGTCATGAGGCGGCAGGGACAGCACCGCATCGGGGTCACGCAGGGCATGATCGAGATCCAGGCAGATATGCCCGCGTCCCAGCTGATGGCTGACCAGCGCGGCGCTCAACATTACCAGCGGATCCCCTCTTGAGGTGTGCGTGCTCACAAACCGGGCCAGATGCGCATCCAGCGGGCGCAGCCACCCGACCGCGATCCAGCACTCCAGCTGCCGGGTGATAAAGGCCATATCCACGGCGCCTGCCGGCGGCAGTGCCGCGTACTGCGACGAGTCAGCCACCAGCGGGGTGGGCTCACCGGCGGCGTCCATATCCGGCGTGTCCAGCAGCTCATCGAAAAGGGAAAACTGGCCGCTCTCGAGGCTTTTATCGCGGCGCGTCATGACATCCCTCCTGCACCGGCGCTCTCATCGGCGCGTTCTTCTTCATGAAAAGACTGGTCCTGCGCCAGCAGCTGGTCGAGCTGCTCGATCAGCGCTCGCGCCGGTTTGCGATACAACACGCCGCGCCCCCCCTCTGCCGTCATGCCGCGTAGAAAGAGATAGAGCACGCCACCAAGGTGGTGATCATAGTCATAGTCCGGCAGCCGGCTTTTCAAGTGACGGTGCAGCGCCAGGGTATAAATCACGTACTGAATGTCGTAGCGATGTGAGACCACGGAGGCGACCATGGCAGCCTGATCATAGGCTTCCAGGGTGTCGCCCAGATGGTTGGATTTCCAGTCGAGCACGTAAAAGCGCCCATCGTGCTCGATGACCAGATCGATATAGCCCTTGAGCATACCGGCAAGCGTTCTGGGCGCCAGCTGCGCGCGCGCTCCCGGTAGCGGCTCATGCTGACGAATCAGCGCGTCCAGCCGATAGCTGCTGACACCCTGTGCCGGCAGCCAGAACTCAAGCTCGGCTCGCCAGCTTGTCAGCTGCTCCAGAGACAACCCCGGTAGCGTCGGATGCAGCGGCGCCGTCAGTACCGCGCAGCACCAGTCATGCAGTACCTCCACCCAGCGATCATCGTAATGGCTGCGCTGCACCCGCTGGCGAATCAAGCGATAAAGCTCCTCCCGATAGCCTGAGCCCGGCACGGCAAGCTCGCCCAGACGGTCAGGATCAATGTTTTCCAGCAGGGCGTGCAAAAAGGTGCCCGCCCGCGGACCGCGCGGGAAATCAAGCAGGCGGCGTACCGGCGGCAGCGGAATGGGGCTGGTCTCATTGAGCACCTCCAGATCAAGCCCCGGTCCCTGCGCTTCGAGCATCGATTCACGCGCCTCGCGGGTCATGTCGCCGGGCTGACGGGCGCCCTCGACCAGCGCCGTATAGGACGCCACCCACCAGTCTCGATCAATTTGGCCCCTGAACCGGCGCGCCCGGCCCACCGCCGAGTACTCACCGGGCGCCATCGTTACCTGATCCAGCAGGGTTGGCGGCGCGGTCAGCGCAATGCTGCCCGGCGTCACCAGTGAGGCCAGTATCTCGCGTAGTGCTGTGGTATCCAGCGACGTACACGCGCCGTGCTGACACAGCAATGCCCCGAGTGCAGCACCTGCCAGGGTCGTCGCACCCTCTGGCGTGTCCTTGCGTGAGGCGCCCTTGTAGATCGGCCCGATTCCCAGCCGGCACAGGTGACGTGCACGCGTCAGCGCCACATACAAAAGACGCAGGTCCTCCTGCAGGCGCACCCGGTCGGCGTGCGCGCGCTGTTCGTCGCTGACCTGCATGATCAGCGAGGCGCCGTGGGAAGCATCGCTCAGCATCAGCGTTTTGCTCTTGCCATCCACCTCGCGGTGGTCGGCGATGAATGGCAGGTAGACCAGCGGATACTCCAGCCCCTTGGACTTGTGAATGGTGATAACACGCACCAGGGTATCGTCACTTTCCAGCCGCAGAATCAGGGATTGCGGGTCCATGCCACTATCAAAGCGCCCGGCCAGTGACTGGTGCCACCAGCGCAGCAGCGCCTGCTCACCGTCCAGTCGGGCACTGGCGGTCTGGGCCAGCTCGCCCAGATGCAGCACATCGGTCAGGGCCCGCTCGCCATCGGGCTGGGTCAGAAGCCTTGCAGGCACGTCAAAATCACGCATGATCACGCGCAGCATCGGCAGCACCCCTTGGCGCTGCCAGAGACGATGGTAGCCATCAAAGCGCTCCACCATTGCCTCCCAGGCCAGCTCGTCGGCTTCCAGCCGCGCCACTTCCGTCAGCGAATCACTCATGAGTCGTGTGGCCAGCGCCGCACGCAGGGAGCGGTCATTGCGCGGGTGGGCACAGGCTTCCAGCAGCTGAAGCAGGTGAAACGCCTCGCGGGACTCGAACACCGAGGTTTTCTGGCTCAGATAAACCGAGCGGACCCCGCCCTCCAGCAGTTTCTGGCGTACCCGCATGGCCTCGCTGCCGGTACGCACCAGAATCGCGATATCGGCCGGTCGCAGCGCCCTGATGTCACCTTCGGGGCTGCGAAAGCCGGTCTCGCCGCGGCGCGCACCGGCCAGCAGCCGGGTAATATCGGCACACGTCGCGGTGGCCATGGTGTCGAGATAGTCATCGCGCCGAACCGACGTCTCCCCTTCCATGTGCCAGCAGGTCAACGCCTCGACCGGCTCACCGGCCTCGACAAATACCTCATTGCGCCCGTGGGCCGTCACCGGCTCATAGGGGATTTCGTCAAGCTGAAAGGGTGACCCGGTGGCAAAGAGATGATTAACGGCGCCGACCATTGCCTGGGTGGAGCGAAAGTTGCGATCCAGCGTGTAGCGCTGATCCACATGGCGGCGCGCCTGCAGATAGGTCTCGATATCGGCGCCGCGAAATCCATAAATGGCCTGGCGCGGGTCACCGATCATCAAAAGCGCGGTAGGTACCTCGGACGTGTCCGAAAATCCCGTTCCCGTGTCAGCGGCGTCAGTGTCCTCCGCTGCCAGCCCCGCCATCTGCTGCGGCATGGCGTAAATGGTGGAAAAGATTCGGTACTGAACAGGGTCGGTATCCTGAAACTCATCGATCATCGCCACCGGCAGGTTGTGACGAATGCGAGCGGCCAGACGCGGCCCGGCCGGGCCGGCCAGCGCATCATCCAGGCTGTTGAGCAGATCATCGAAATCCCACATGCCACGCCGACGCTTTTCCTGCGTCAGTGCCTGCGCCAGGGCGTCCCGGGCATGCGCCAGCACCCGGGCGCGCACCGTGGCCTGCTGATCACGCTGAGTGTCCAGAAGTGTTTCAAACTGCGCCAGCGCCTCGAAAAAGGCATGTTCAGGCGGGGCGTGGTTTTTTTTAACCCCCTCTTCCAGACGCGTGCGCGAACACCACAGCCGCTTTTTCGTATCCCAGAGCGTGTCATCGGGCGTCTCGTGCTCGCCAGTCATCCACTGCTTCAGGGACGCCAGACGCGCCTCCAGATCCGCCGGCCTGAAAATATTGGCCTTGAGCGACCCACGCTTGATCGCCTCTCGCAGTAGCGCTGTAATGTCATCACTGGACGTCTGCCACAGCGCACGAAGCTGGGTCAGCTGCGCCTCGCTCTGCGCCATGGCGCGATCCAGCCGCCCCAGCGTTTCATCCAGTGATACAGGCGCATTGATCAGCGTCTCTCCCAGCATGAGTGCCCTGGGGCGACCGCCGTGCAACAAGAGGCTGATCTCCTGCTGCAGATCGCCCGGGGTTTCCCACCACTGCGCCAGCAGGCGCTGGCGCGCCGTGGACTGTCGATAGAACTGACGACGCCAGTAGTCTTCTACCAGTGACCTGAACAGCACGCTGCTGTCCGGCACCAGCTCGCTGGCAAACAGTGCGCCGCTATCAAAGGCGTGACGCTTGAGCATACGCTGGCAAAAGCCATGAATGGTGAAGATGGCGGCATCGTCCATGACGCGAGCGGCAGCATCGAGCCTTGAAGCCGCGCGTTCGCGGTCCTCGGGCTCAATGTCTTCAAGCAGCCGGTCGAGCACGGCATCGCTTTCAGCGCGCCCCAGCAGTACCTCGCGTGCCTGGCGCAAGCGCGCGCGGATACGATCACGCAACTCCTCGGTGGCAGCCTCGGTAAAGGTCACCACCAGAATTTCCGGTGGCATCAGGGGGCGCGGATAGGCGGCGTCACCGCCATGCCCCAGCACCAGGCGCACATAGAGCGCAGCCAGGGTAAAGGTCTTGCCGGTACCGGCGCCGGCCTCGATCAGGCGGCGGCCGTTAAGCGGCAGCGTCGGGATATCAAGCGATGTGGTCATGAGCGCATTACACCATCGCCGCGCGTCGTGTGCCATGGGTAACGCCGGGTGCGTTTCTCCTCCAGACAGGTCCTGACCCTGACACCGCAAGCTGCCCATGTGACGTGCCTCGGTACTCGACGGATCGATCCGATGGGCTCATGCTGAAAGTGAAACAGGTCGGATAACAACAGGAGCGCGACGTGGTCAAACATATCGATGTTCGAGGCACCCATTTCGAGATCGGTGAAGCACACGGTCGACAGGCTGCGTCGGAAATTGCCATCAGCCTTGCCACCTACCGCCGCATGTTTCAGAACATGGCGGGGCTGGACTGGGCAACAGCGCGCCATGACGCCGAACGTTTCAAGGCAGCCATCGAACATGTCTGCCCGGAGCTGCTCGAAGAGATGGCCGGTATTGCACACGGTGCCAATATTGATCCGCTGGATGTACTGGTACTCAATGCGCGCAGTGAAATCGCCCTGACCCATGCCGGTGGACCAATACAACCAGACGGCTGCTCGGCGCTTGCCCAGCATGACGTCACAACCGGCGTCCAGTGGCTGGCGCAGAACTGGGACTGGAAGGCCTCGCAGCGTGATGCCCTGATCTGCATGACCCTGCGCGCTCCCGACAAGCCGGCCATCACGATGGTGACCGAGGCCGGTATTATCGGCAAGATCGGTTTCAACGAGTACGGCGTGGGGGTATGTCTCAACGCGCTGCGCTCACAGATCTGCAAGCCCAGACTGCCGATCCATGTCATGTTGCGCCGCGTGCTGGAAAGTGACAGCGTCGAACACGCCCTGGACATGATTGATGAGGTGGGGGTGGCATCGCCTGCCCACTTTCTGATCGCGGATGGAAGCGGCCATGCCGCAGGCGTTGAGGTTTCACCGATGGGTGACAGTGCCATGGCTCCGCGTCACGGCAGGCTTTGCCATACCAATCATCTGATTGCCAGACATCTGCCGCCGGGGCTTGAGGACTTTCCGCGCGAGGACTCCTTTACCCGCCTTGAACGCCTGCGCGAACTTGTCGCCGAAAGCGAGCCTTCCTTTGCCACCCTGCGGGCCCACCTGAGCGATGAACAGGGCGCGCCGGATGGCATCAATCGTCGCACCAATCCCGATGTCGCCGAGAGCGAGCAGATGGAAACCCTGTTTACCATCGTCATGAACCTGACCGAAAGGCGCGCCGAGTTGAGTCTGGGCAAGCCCGCCGATCAACCGGAGATCATCAAGCTTTCCTTGTAACGCCGATACTGGCTGCGCCGGTATACGGCGCAGCAGTTTCAGCTGCCTGTCGTTCAGGTATTTGCCCCTGATCGACACCCGTCATGCTCCACGTCTGCATGCAGATCTACGCTTGAGCTACGTAGGCACCATTGTGAATGATACACATAAGATAACGGTATATTTATACACGCAGGACAAGGGACGTTTATCAGAAAGCGTTCAAAGGCCGCCTTTCGTCAAACCGCGTTTTCCGGGTTATTAAGCGCTGACTGCCAGCTCTTGAGCTCCTTGCGCTCACGTCGAGAAGCCAGCTGACGCGTCATGGGCTTCTCGGGGGCAAAATAATACTTACCCTGCTGGTCACGACTGATGGTAAAGGATCTTCTGGCACCTACGGGATGGCGCTGTTGGCCATAAATGCTGATGACAAGAATTTCAAAGTGGGTAAACGGTTTTTGATCAACGGGCTGGCTCGATTCATCGAGCGTGAGGCTATTGAGGGTCGCCACGCGTTCAATCAGCATGCCGAATCTACCGGCGTCAATGTATTCGCCCTGATTGATCGGCCCCTGACGCGTAATGTGTCGGAGATTTTCCGGCGCAATGAGATCCCCTTCAATATCTTCACGACTGTTGATATCGGTCACGTCAGCATAATAGGTCTCATCGTTACTGCGCAGTCTGACGATAATGGTTTCAATAAATGCCGTGCCGGTGCTCATGTTGCCGAGCATGCAGTGGGCGTTAAAGTCATGTCCATTACAGCGATTGATGATCATCTCGGGCTTTTTGCCGCTGAGAAAGTTGTGAACGATCAGCTGTAGATAGACGGCCCAGATAATGGCCATGGCCACGGTACCCAGACCACTGAAAAAGGATGCGTTAGCGAGCACCCATTCCCAGGAAGTGTTCATCCATTCCATGGAGTGTTGCCTCTCCGGTTGGGGTATCAAGTACCGTGGAGGCTAGACCAACGTCGAAGAAGCTGCCTCAACATGGATCATTGAATGGCATTTAAATATTTGAAAAACATAACAAAACGTTAACATTGGCCAGGTGGCAACATCTTCAGCCGATGTTCAGCATGCAACGTTGAATCCTGTCGGCAATAACTGCATATACTGGGACAGGGAAATATCCCGACAACCACGGAGGGATCATCATGAAACGAGCCATTGGGGCCTTTATTGCCAACTGGCTGCGCAAGCCGGAAAATCGCCGCAAGGCCAAACAGGCCGCACAGCACGTGTGGAGCCGCTTCCAGCAGGGCAAGGGAACGGCCGCCAAAAATAGCCGTACACCACCGCGTCATCAGCGTTAATACCGTGGCAGCGATAGGCCGCTCCTGAAATTTGCCGCGTGATGGATTCCTGTCCATCACGCATTTTTATGGATTGCCTGCTACTCCCCTGCCTCAGGACGGCGTCATTGAGGCACTCATGAAAGACGTGATGACCTGTGCCGTGCGGTCAGCCCGATCGATAACAAACCCGTGCCCTGCATTATCAATCAGCTGCGTCTGCCCGCTTGCAGGCAGACAATCCGCCACAAGCTGACGCGCTTGCGCCGGTACCAGCATGTCATGTTCACCAAAAAGATGAAGCTGGGGGATTTCCAGCCGGCCTAGCGTTCGGCGAAGATCCATGCTGCCCAGCAGCGCCAGCCCTGCCGCCGACTGCCGAGCATCGACCCGCGGCAGCGTGCCCAACAGTCGCTTGCCCAGATGCCAGGCATCATGTCCGCCCTGCGCCAGCCATGATGGCCACGCCCGCGCCGGCCCGTTCACCCCTGACCAGGCAGGCGGCATTACCCGTGCTCTGGTTCCCATCGTGATCAACCCGGGCGTTCGCAGGCCGCGCCGCTCGGCCAGCGCCGTGGCCAGCATGCCACCCATTGACCAGCCGCCCAGCCAGGCCCCATCAGGCAACTGCGTATCCAGCGCATCAAGCCATGCCTCAAGCCGATGACTCTTCAATCGCGGATAGGCCGTGCAGTGCACCCTGATATCGCCATTGCAGCGCTCGATGGCGCGCGCCAGAGGCGCCAGCGGCGCTGGTCCCAGCACCCAGCCGGGCAGCAGTACCAGCGTGGTCTTTTGCGTTGTGCTCATGGCTGGTTCTTTTCAGAAAATGAGGCGATATTGTCGAGCGCACAGCGCGCGCTGTCACCGTGCAATCTGTCAACGCAATATCCATTATTGAAAACCCGGGCACCCTACTGATCGCGCATGACATCACTGTACTGCGGTGCCAGCCGGCCCAGCAGTGCATTACGCGCGCCCACGTCGATCTTCTGATCCATCAGCGCCCTTTGCAGATTGTCGACCAACGCGTTGAAGCTGGCATCGGTCAGCCCCATGTGCTGGTGCGCCCGCGCCATGGAGGGTCCCTCATAGGTGCAGGGGCCATCGCTGAGTTCACAGAGGTATTGCTCAAGGGAATCTGCCAGATGATCGATGTTGGTATGGGCGAAATACCCCACGATGCGAGGATCATCGGCCACGTTGATCAGGAAGTGCGTGACGATGTCATGAATACCCGCCTCCCCGCCCAGACGCTGATAGAGCGTTGACGAAGTGGCCTGCTGGCCGGCAAAGCCTGACAGGCCGACCAGCAGCATCGTGATCGTGGCGAGACGACAGAACATGATCATGGCTCTCCTGGAAGTTACAGCGACAGCTGAAGCGATAGATAGCCGCCGCGCTGGCGTTCAATACCTGCAATACTGCCCAGATCCAGCAGGGCGCCGGTCAGCGATACGTGCTTGTTGATCAACCACGCCACATACACATCGCGCCAGCCATCCTCGCGAGCAAAGCTCAGGTTGTCCGGCTTCTGGCGATATTCAACGCCCACGAGCCAGTCCGGATTCAAAAAAAGCCCGACCGAACTCTCGACCATCAGTTCGCGATGATCATTCCTGTCACCGCCAAACCCCAGCAGGCCACCCTGATTGGCCGTGGTTGAGCGCAGGGTGGTATTGACCAGCAGGTTGCGCCCGGCAACAGCGTCAAAAAAGAGCTTGCTGCCTGCCAGATAGACATCATTGCCGCTGGTATTTCGAGCGCCCACGGCGCGGGCCAGCTCCCGGCCCTCGACCAGCTGCTTGTGCTGCACGCCCAGACTCCAGATGCCCCAGGGCCGGTAAAGCACATCACCGAACAAACGCAGCTTGGCCCCATAGATGTCCTGGGCCTGATGCCCACCCAGCGTATCGAGCGCCAGACGCTGATTTGCCAGAGAAAGCTCGAGGCGATCATAAAAATTGACGGCCATACCGCTGACCACAAGGTGGTAGTCATCCACATCGGCGCGCGTTGCGCCAACCGTTACGCCAATGTCGATGTCACTGGCGGTGCCTGCCAGCACGCCCCAGGGAGAAAGACCGCCACCGCTGGCCCCTTCGATCGCCATGACACCGCCGGTGCCCGCCAGCCGGCTGCCGGCCAGGGCCGGACTGGTGGCCGCAAGCCAGCACATCCCAGCCAGCAGCACCCATATTTTTTGACATGATGTCATCCCAGCGCCCTTTTGGTGGTGGTGCCCCCTTCGCGGTACTGCCTGATCCAGTCGATCACCTGAGCAAACGGCAAGGGCCGTGAAATCAGATAGCCCTGCAGTACGTCGCATCCCATCTCCATCAGCAATAGCCGTGAGGCCTCCGTCTCGACGCCTTCTGCCACTACGCTCAGCCCCAGGTTGTGCGCAAGCTCAATGGTGGAGTGCACGATAATGCGATCCTCCTGGTCATTATCGAGTTTCAGGATGAAGGACTTGTCGATCTTGAGCTCCTGCACGGGCAGACGCTTGAGCTGGGCAAGCGATGAATAGCCGGTACCGTAATCATCTACTGCAATATGCAGACCGGCATGGCGCAGCGCGATCAGATTGCCCTGCGCCAGGGCCGGGTCCTGAATCAGCGCACTTTCCGTAACCTCGAGTCTCAGCCTTTCAGGGCCCAGCTGATAATCCTGCAGCAGCAGATGAATCCGTTCCGGTAGCGTGGTATCCATCACATCATGTGCCGACAGGTTGACCGCGACACACAGTGACTCTCCCTGCTGCGCCCATTGATCGATCTGGCGACAGACGGTGCGCAGCATCCACTGGGTCAGCTGCGTGACCCGACCTGACTGTTCGGCCAGCGCAATAAACTCATCAGGCGGCACAAAGCCGAAGGTCGGATGTTGCCAGCGCATCAGGGCTTCAAACCCCATGAGTGCCCCACTGGTCGCCACTATCTTGGGCTGATACACCATGGTGAGCTGATCCTGCTCCACGGCAGCTCCCAGATCCCGGGCAAGGATCAACCGGCGCTGATGCAGCTCGTCCTGTCCCTGCTCATAGCGTACGTGCCGGGTACGCTCATGGCGCGCACGGTCCATGGCGATTTCGGCACAACGCAGCAGCAGACCGACACTTTCACCGTGCGCCGGATAGCTGACCTCGCCTGCGACAAGGGTCAGCGCAATCGGCGAGCGCTCATGTTCAACGGGCCGGGCCAGGTGTTCGTGCAGTTCGCTAATCCACTGCGGTGTGATGGTCTCCCCCTGCAGCATCAACAAAAACTCGTCACCGCCCAGGCGATAGGCCCGCTGACACGGCAGCGAAAGCGTCTCGAGGCGCTGCGCCAGCATGCGCAGCACTTCATCACCAATGGCGTAGCCAAAGGTGTCGTTGATCTGGCGAAAACCCACGATGGAAAACCGCAACAGCGTAAAGGGCGTGCCCTGCTCAAGGGTACGGGCAATGTCCTGCTGGGCACTGTCACGATTGGAAAGCCCGGTCAGCCGGTCATGGCGGGACTGATGCAGCAGGCGCTGCTCACGTTGATCGATGTCCGCCTGCATGCCCAGCAGGGTATCGGCCAGAAGACCAATTTCACGATGGCGACCATGGTCCAGCGCCGACAGGCGCTCCCCGCGACCGATACGGCGGGCAGAGGCCACCAGCTGCAACAGGGGGCGCGTCATGCTGCGCGCAATCAACGCCGCCACAATGGCGGTCAACACCAGCATGACGCCGAAAATGGACAACAGCTGCCAGCTCAGGGCGTGGTAGACCGCCAGCAAATCGCTGCGATCATGCTGGATGATCACCCAGGTGCGGCCCTGATCATCCCGCTGAAGCTGCATCGCACGTGACAGCGTATCGGTCATCTCCTCCATGCCACTGTGATCGATAAAGCGCCCCTGCATCAGTAACGCTCTAAAGGTATCGAGCACCGATTCGGGTGCCGCCTGAAGTGCACCGGTCACAAAGGCAGGTCCGGCGCCTTCAATCGCCCCGTCATCCACCATGAAACTGACCGACAGACGCGTCAGCGCGCCAAGCTCTTGTGCCAGGCGGTCATCCAGCATGAACCCCATTCCCACCCAGCCGATCAGACCCGGCGCACGTACCGGCATCAATACCATCTGATAGGGCACGCTATCCTGTAACACCACGCCGACTGCGCTGTCGGCATGACCGGCCTGCTGCCACATGGCGTCAAAGGGCATGGCACTGCCCACCGCCTGATGGCTGCTGGCCAGAATACGCCCCTGGGGGTCGGTCAGAAGCACCATATCAGCGCCGGCACGCTCACCGTGATTGAGCAGCACACTATCCAGGGTACCAGTATCCTGGGTCGCCACGGCCGCCCTAAAACCAAAGTCCGAGGCCAGCACGGCCACGTTGTCGCGCAAATGATGGCCACGCTCGGTCAGCAGCTGTCGGGTGACGTCCAGGGCAACATCAAGCTCTCGACTGCCCTTTAACAGGACATCGCGACGGATGGTATCGAGTGTGGCCACGGCCGTGCCCAGCTGCGCCACGACCAGCACGGCGAGCATGACCAGCAGAAGGCGATGTCGAAAGGACATTAAGGGTGCTCCTGATGCATGAGCCCTTGCTGAAAGCGCTGCTGCAGGAGGGAGGGCTTGGCCGTGGGTGGCGGTGTGGCCGCAAGTGTCAGCGCAAGCTGCGTCTCAAGGCGGGTATCAATCTCACCTTCCCACCACTGCTGGTGCGTATCCTCAAGACGTGGGTGCCATACCCGCATCGAATAGCGCCCCGGCGGCAGATGCGCCAGATCGATACGCCCGCGGTCATCGCTCAGGGCAAAAAACGATGCGTCACTGATGACGATAAAGGCCTGCATCTGGTCGTGAATATTACAACCGAGCACCTCAACGCCTGGCGCATCAAAGTGCACCGGGGGCGGCGTTTCCTTGAGATAGAGATCCAGGCTGAACACCTTCGGTGGCGAGAAGGAAAACACCTGATGACGCGTCATGTCGCGGTTGGGAAAACTGGCCACGGCGCCGACGGACATGAGAGTCACCAGCGGCTCGAAGGTGGCCTGACGCTGAACAATCTCATGATGCTCTCGTGCCCCGGTGGCCCGCTCAAGACCCGGAATATCGATTTCGATGACCACATGCTCAAGTGGCTCATTGCTGCCTGCCTGCGTTACCTGAAGCGATCCGCTTGCCCTTGCGGTCAACGAAGACAACAAAAGCAGCGCCATCAAACACCATTTCAGGGATTGCGCCATCCCGGTGCCCCCACCTGTATCAGGACCCGAACCTGCATGGCGCCATCACGCCGCTGCGGTACTGCGTCCTGCCATGAATAAATGATCTGTTGAAGATTCATCATCGGCGTCGGGGCGGGAAACTTTATGCAGCCGGATCCGAAGCGGCAGGCACCAGAATCATTAAACGAAGTTTAATTAAGGGAGTTTTTATCAAAGCGATAGCTTGCATCATGCTCGATTAAATAGCGCAACAGCCGATATAAGCACCCAGCCATTTCCACGACCTGTGCAAAACCGTCCATAGCCTTATGCCCTGTGCCATTCGCACAGCCGATCGCAGCGGAAGCGACGGGATTCATTCTTCTGAGGAAGCATTACATGCTAAACCCCAAAAAGAGCGTCAAACTCAGACTGTCGGGTAGTCTGGCCATCTGTATCGTGCTGCTGTTGATTGTAGGAGCGCTGGGTATCCATAGCGCTCAAAGGTCGCAGCATGCGCTGGAAGCGACCTTCGATACCAATGTGATAGCGCTTGAACAGATGGGCATCATGCGCACGGCGCTTTTGAGCAATCGGGTCAAGGTGGTCGCCGAGCAGCGTGACCAGAACACAGCCACGATAGCCACAACGCAGGCCGAGATGGCGCAGAATGATGCACGGGCCAATGCCGCCATGCAGACCTATCTGGCGGTGATCACGGACGAGCAGGAACGAGCGCAGGCCACTCGGCTGCAGCAGGCCATCACGACCCTGCAGGATGATCTGCAGCGCATGATGACCATGATGGCCGCGGGCGACTTTGTTGCCGCCAGCGCCTTTAACAGTGCCACCCTGCGTGGCGACTATCAGGTCGTGATAGACGGCATTGCTGCCCTTTTTGAAGGCGAAGTTGCCCGGGCCGAGCAGCACTATCAGAACAGCCATGCGGCCTATACGTCGCTCAGAAACATCACGCTGGGCGTGATTGCACTGGCCATCGGCCTGGCACTGGCGCTTTCCATCTGGCTGGTACGCGGCATCATGACACCGCTGGGCAAGGCGCGTCATTTCGCCAATGAACTGGCCCAGGGCAACCTTGCCGTTGAGACCCACATTACCTGCAAGGATGAGTTCGGCGACATGCTACATGCACTGACGGCCATGCAGCACAGGATGACTGACGTCATCCGCTCGGTCAGCCACAACGCCGTGGCCGTCAATGATGCAGCGCACAATATTACCCGCGGCAACGAGGATCTTAACCGTCGCACCCAGGAGCAGGCGGCAAGCCTTGAAGAGACCGCCGCCTCCATGGAGGAGATCACGACCACGGTGCGCCACAATGCCGACAACGCGGCACAGGCCGACCGGCTGGTGCGCGAGGTCAGTCAGCAGGCGCAGACCGGCGGCAACGTGGTGCAAAATGCCGTCTCCGCCATGAACGAGATCAGCGCCTCGAGCCAGAAGATTGCCACCATCGTCAGCCTGATCGACGAGATTGCCTTCCAGACCAATCTGCTGGCACTCAACGCTTCAGTAGAGGCCGCTCGTGCCGGTGAACAGGGCCGCGGCTTTGCCGTGGTGGCCAATGAAGTGCGAAATCTCGCTGGGCGCAGCGCCAACGCGGCGCGTGAAATCAAGCAGCTGGTCGAGGAAAGCGTGACGCGCGTGGATACCGGCGCCGAACTGGTCAATCGCTCGGGCCAGACACTGACCGAAATTGTTACCAGCGTGAAGCGCGTCACCGATCTGGTCAGCGAAATCGCCGTCGCCAGCCGGGAGCAGGCCACGGGCATCGATCAGGTCAACGTGGCCGTCTCCCAGATGGACGCCGTCACCCAGCAGAACGCAGCACTGGTGGAGGAATCGAGCATGGCCAGCCATGCCCTTCGCGCCCGCGCCGCCGAGCTGCAACAGGAGATCTCCTTTTTCAGGGTTGATGCCGCCACGGGCCCTGCCAGGGCGCCTGCCGCCTCCGGACCGGCCGCCACTTCTGCGCCGTCAACGCCGCAACCTGCCAAGGCACCTGCAACGCCGGCTCGCCCCGAGCTCAAGCGACCGACCGCGCAGCGTCATGATGTCGAGGAGTGGGCCGAGTTCTGATTCCCGCCAGCCCCACGGAAACCCCGCCATCTGGCGGGGTTTTTCATGTCATATAAACGGGCATGTGATGGCGCCCTGTCAGGACGTCTCCATGGCCACTGCCCTTTCCAGCAGCGCTCTGGCGCGCCCCTCCAGCGGAATCTCTCCTGCCAGGCGGTGACCATCACCCGACATCTTGCGCAGGGTCTTGCGCAGAATACCGATGACCTTGTCATCGTCATGCTCGGCGGCAAAGGGCGCGTAATAGTCCTGCAAAAAGACCAGACAGGCAGCATCCTCCAGCGCCCGGGTCTCCTCGTCATTTTTCAGATCTTCCTTGCGCACCAGCGCCGCTACCCGCAAGCAGTCCGCCTCGTCATAGCCCGCCTGACGTAGTACATCAGCGGCCATGTCAGCCTGGCGGGCCTTGAGCCCGGTGCGCCAGGCATGATAGCCGGGGCGGTCCATCGGATAGCTGTCACGCGGCACTTCCCAGCGCTTTAAATGCTGAGCACGCACTGCCAGCTGCAGCGTCTCGCTGGCCTGCGGCCTGAGCCTTTCCAGCCACTCACTCATGCGCTGAGCGTACAAAAGCTCATAGGGTACCTGCTCACCGTCGACTGTCTCCATGCGCGGGTCTTCGGCATGCAGCGCATCCAGCTGCGCCATTGCTGCATCGAATCGATCCCTGTCTGCCATGTGCTGCGCTCCTCTTTATTGATGTAATGATGATCTGCAGGCGTCAGGATGCCGATCCCGGGCTCTTGCCGATGATCTCACCGGATACCTGCCTGGCCAGCGGGTCTTCCTGTTCGGCCAGGCGTCCCTTTTGCCAGTCACCTCGCATGAAAAGAATCAATGCGATCAATGCCGTAATCATGTTGGTCACCGGAAAGGCCCACCAGATGCCATCAACGCCCAGCACGGTCTCCCGCGAGAGGATGAAGGCCAGTGGAAACTGCAGCACCCACTGCGACACCAGCGCCAGAAGCATCGCCACCACGGTATGACCTGCGGCGCGAAAGACCCCGGTCAGCGCCATCTGGGCGCCAATAAAACCAAACGTCAGTGACGTGATGTGAAGAAAATGGCTGCCGGCCTCAATGATCGCGGCATCGCCCGGCACAAAAAAGGCCACCAGCTCACGGGCAAACATGAAGACCAGCGCCCCGATCACGCTCAGCGCCACCAGCGCAATCAGCGCCGACAGGCGTGCGATCTGCCCGGCACGCTCGATCTGGCCGGCGCCGATATTCTGTCCTACCAGCGCTGCGGTCGACATCGAAAGCCCCAGCGCCGGAATGATGATAAAGCCCATGATATTGGTGCCCACCCCATAGGCGGCAATGGTGACGGTGCCAAACCCGGTGACCAGAAACACCATCACGTTCATGCCCAGCGCCCGGGCGGAAAGCTCCACCGAGGCCGGCAGTCCCAGCGCCAGCGCGCGACGAATGAACACCGGATCAGGTTTCAGATGATGACGCTTGAGCGCAATGCCATGGCGACCGCGGACCAGCAGCCACAGTCCGGTGCCCAGCGCCAGTGCCTGAGTCACCAGGGTTGCCAGCGCCGCACCGCCTACTCCCATGTTGAAACCGAAGATGAACAGCGGGTCCAGCACCACATTCAAAAGCACCGTACCGGTCACGATATACAACGGCAGGCGTACCTCGCCGATGCCGCGCATCAGCGCCTGAAACATGGAAAAGCCAAAGGTAAAGACCATGGCCGCCATCGAGATGCGTAAAAAGACCAGCGCCCCGTCATACACGGCCTCTTCAACGCCCAGCAGGCCCAGCAGCCCGGGCGCCAGCATGATGCCGATCACCGAGAGACTCACCGAGGTCACCACCACTAACAAAATGGTCTGGCCGGCCACCTGATTGACCCGATGATGATTGCCCGCTCCCATATGCTGGGCCACCAGGGTGGAGCCCGCCATGCTGAACCCTGATCCCAGCGCGATCAGCAGAAAGGTCACCGGAAAGCTGACCGAGACGGCCGCCACCGCATGGCCGCCCAGCCGTCCCACCCAGAAGGCATCAATCAGTTGATAGGCCGACTGCAGGATATTGGCCAGCACGATGGGCACGGCCAGCTTCAGAAGAGACCCTAGAATGGGGCCTTCCAGCAGGGTAGTCTGATGTCGCGACGCACTGCCTGCGCCTGTCTGTCGTGCCAAGGGAGGCGTCTCCTTGCAGGGGAACATGCGCCAACGATAGCGGGCCACGCCTGCGCCTGCAGCCTTCACGATGCAAAAGCACATAAAAAACGCCCGATCGGTGAACGATCAGGCGTTAATGGACGTCCCGAAGGCGGCGTTATCAGTAGCCCCAGAACTCCTCGGCAAGATTGACGATCAGATCCAGCTTTTCCCACTGCTGCTGTTCCGTGAGGTTGTTGCCCTCATGGGTCGAGGCAAAGCCGCACTGCGGACTCAGACAAAGCTGGTCCATCGGCACGTATTCGCTGGCCTCATCGAGACGCTCTCGAATCTGCTCACCGGACTCCAGTTCACCGGTCTTGGTCGTAACCAGTCCCAGCACCACCTGCTGATGGCCGCGGGGTAGAAAGCGCAGCGGCTTGAAGTCGCCGGCGCGGTCAGTGTCGTACTCCAGAAAGAAGGCATCGACATTGACAGTGCCCAGCAGCGTTTCCGCGACCGGCTCATAGCCACCCTCACTGATCCAGGTCGAGCGGAAGTTGCCACGACAGACATGAAGGCTGATGTGCATGTCGGCGGGCCGGCCTTCCAGTGCCCGGTTGAGAACGTCGGCATAGACGTACTGCAGCGTCTCGGGCGACTCGATGCCCCGTTCGCGCGCCGCTTCAAGTTCGCTGTCGGAACAGAGATAGGCCCAGACCGTGTCATCGAGCTGCAGATAGCGACAGCCCGCCTCATAGAAGGCAGCAATGGCTTCGCACCAGGTATCGGCCAGATCATTGAAGTAGCTGCCCCACTCGGGATAGACACTGCGGTCGACCTGACTGGCACCGCGAAAATGAAGCACGCTGGGGCTTGGAATCGTCATCTTGGCGACAGCGCTGGTCGTCTGTGCATTGAGATAACGAAAGTGCTCAAGCATCGGATGGTCCGGGTTGAACCCGACACGGTCCACCACGCGCACCCCGTGTGACGGCGTCTGGCGCCCCTGAAACTGAATGCCCTGTTCGGATTCAAATCCTTCGACACCCTTGAGGTGCTCGAGAAAGTCGAAATGCCACCAGGCACGCCGCAACTCGCCATCGGTGACGGCCTTGAGCCCCAGCGACTCCTGTTTTCTGACCAGCCGCGTGATCTCCTCGTCCTCGACGGCCTTGAGAGATGCCTGATCAATGGTGCCCTGCGCGTACTGTTCACGCGCACGCTTGACGTTATCGCTGCGCAGCAGACTGCCAACCGTGTCGGCGCGGTAGGGAGGCATGGGTAAAGACATGATCATTCCTTAATCAACAAACGCTGCAGAACAGCTTTTTTCGTCACGTAGCTTTTTTCATCAAACAATATGCCGTGGCGCCAGAGTGAATACCAGCAAGGGTTATTCACCTGTTCCATGAACGGTATTCAACCATGGTCTGGCACTGATCAGCATGGCTTCATTGTCACGACCGATGCTTCATGATCACACCACCATGGGCCACACCAGTGACAGGGCAACTGTCCACATCACAAGCCCCATCAGGCCATCGAGTACCTGCCAGGCACGCGGGCTGGCCAGAAGCCTGCGTAGGCGTACTGCCCCATACCCCAGCGCAAAAAAGAAGGTAAAGGAAGCGACCACGGCACCGGCCAGAAAGGCCGCTTTTGACGCCTGCTGCGCCGACACTGCACCCACCAGTACCACCGTATCCAGATACACATGCGGATTAAGCCAGGTCAGTGCCAGGCACACGCTCAGCGTTCTGACCCGCGAAGCGCCTGTCTGTCCCGTCGGGTCCAGCGTCTGTCCGCCGCGCAGGGCAGCGATCATCGCCCGAGCGCCATACAGCAGCAAAAAGATCGCGCCGGCCAGGCGCATGAGGTTATCAAGTGCCGGAAAGCGACCTATCAGGGTCGCGGCGCCATACACCCCGAATGTCAGCAGCAGCGCATCCGACAATGCACAGGCCATACAGACCTGGAAGACATGCTCGCCGCGCAGCCCCTGGCGTAGCACAAACGCGTTCTGTGCACCGATCGCCATGATCAGTGAAAGCCCCAGTCCCAGTCCTGTCCAGAATGCCTGCATTCCCTGCCCCCTCTCTGCTGTACCAGCCAGTGAGGGTACGCTTGTGGCGAAACGCTGCCATGAAAGCTCCTGATACCCCATTCGCCGCTTTCATAAGGCCATCTTTTCGTCGTCGGGCTGCTACCGCCTTTCTGCCCGATCTACAGCAGTCTTATAGCAATACGAGACTCATCAGCCAGACGACCAGCATGCCCGTCACGCCCTGAATCAGGGTGGCCAGCGTCTGGGCGCGATAGGCCAGTGCCACCGGCATGCGGCTGAACTGGGTCACCACCCAGAAGAAACTATCGTTGGCATGAGAGACCGTCATGGCCCCGGCACCAATTGCCAGCACCGTAAGCGCCCGCCCCATGTCACTGTCCAGTCCAATTCCCGCCAGCATCGGCGCCACCATGGCCGAGGTGGTCACCAGCGCCACCGTGGAAGATCCCTGAGTGGTTTTCAGGGCCGCCGATACCAGAAACGGCATGAACAGTCCGATCCCCAGCGCTGACAGCACTTCCCCCAGGAAATTGCCCAGCGGCGTGGCCGTCAGCACCGCGCCAAAGGCGCCGCCTGCCCCCGTAATCAGAAGAATCGGCGCCGCGGCAGTAATGCCTTCACTGACATGCGACTGCAGCGCCTCGCGGCGCCCGCCTGCCGGCAACAGCATACAGGCCACCACCAGCCCTGCAGCCAGAGCGATGACTGGACTGCCCAGAAATACCAGTGTGTCTCGCAGTGCCCCCTCTCCCAGTGGCGCACCGGGGAAACCCGCCACCGAGCCCAGACAGATCAACAAAATGGGCAAGAGAATCGGCGCAAAGGCGCGACCGGCACCGGGCAGTGCTCCATGTTCGGCACGAAAGGCAGCGAACGGGTCGGCCATGTCCAGCGTATCGTCGTTGCTGAGCAGGCCGGCACTGGCGTCGTCACGCTCGGTAAACCGCGAGGCCCACAACATGCCGGCCACGGCGGTGGCAAGCGCCACGACCAGGCCCAGCGCAATCACCAGCCCCAGGTTATCGGTCAGTCCCAGATTGCCGGCCGCCGCAATTGGCCCGGGGGTAGGTGGCACAAAGGTATGGGTGGCATAAAGCCCGGTGGCCAGTGCCACGCTCATGGCCGTGACCGACACCTTCATGCGTATGGCAATGGCGTTTTTCAGCGAGTTGAGAATCACATAGCCCGAGTCACAAAACACCGGAATCGAGACCAGATAGCCGATCAATGACATGGTCAGTGCAGGAAAGCGCTCCCCCAGCAGACGGATGATGGTTTCCGCCATGGTGAGCGCCGCCCCACTGCGCTCAAGGATGACGCCAATAATGGTACCCAGTGTGATCACAAGCCCGATGCTGCCCAGTATCCTGCCAAACCCCGTGCCAATGGTGGCTACGGTCTCGGTCGCCGGCAGCCCGTAGGCAAACCCCGCGATCAGGGCACTGCTGAGCAGCACCAGAAAGGGATGCAGCTGCCAGCGTGAGGTCGCCAGCACGATAAAGGCGATCAGGGCCAGCAGGATAACCATATAAAGCATGAGAAGATTCCGGGGTCAGGGCGATGTTAAAAGACCTTGTATATCAGCCTGATATTGCCTTCTGGTCAATACGACCCCTGTTTTACTGTCTGCGCTTCAGGACATCCTGCACGATCAGTCGAGACAGCCGGCATCGCTGCGCAGCCGATGCGGATATACGCCACACTTCAGACATCCTGTTCGCGCCCTCTCAACGGAGTCTCCCCATGCGCCAGCTCGGACACTCAACTCATGCCCTGATGATGGCCTGCGCGTTCTGGCTGCTCTCGATACCGGCGCTTGCCACTCCCGATATGCCGGATCCACCAACGCTCGACCGCCTGGCTGATCGCGCCGGCGCCCTGCCGCGCACCCACACCCTGATGGTCGCCATCAATGGTGAGACCGTGATCGAGCGCGGTTATCGCGGCCACCGTACGAATCAGACCGCCAATATCAAATCACTGTCCAAGACGCTGATGTCGGCGCTGGTGGGCGCCGCCATTGAACGCGGTGTGATCGACAGCGTAAATCAACCGATCGTCGAACTGCTGGCGCCCGACCAGATCCCGAACAATGCCGATCCACGAATACGCGAGATTACCGTGGGCCAGCTGCTGTCGATGCAGACCGGGCTTGAGCGCACCTCCGGGCAGCACTATGGCGCCTGGGTGGCCAGCAATAACTGGGTGCGCAACGCGCTTTCACGCCCTTTTGTGGCAGAGCCTGGCGGGCAGATGCTCTACTCCACCGGCAATACTCACCTGCTGTCCGCCGCGCTGACGCAGGCTACCGGTCACTCGACGCTTGCCCTGATGCGGGACTGGCTGGGCGCGCCATTGGGCATCAGCATTCCCCCCTGGACGCGCGACCCGCAGGGCATCTATTTCGGCGGCAATGAGATGGGCCTGACACCGCAGGCGCTTTTAGCATTTGGTGAGATGTATCGCCTGGGCGGCCACTACAATGGCCGGCAGATACTGTCTGGCGACTGGATCAGCGCGTCATGGCAGCCGCGCACGCACTCGTTTTATAACGATGATGATTACGGCTATGGCTGGTTCAGCGGCGAGATTGAAGGTGAGCCGGTGTACTACGGCTGGGGGTACGGCGGACAGGTCCTGTTCGTGGTGCCGGGGCGTGCCATGACGGTCGTTCTGACCTCGGACCCCACCCCGCCATCAAGCGGACGTTATCTTGCCCGGATCAAGGCTGTCGTGGCGCAACTGATTCAGGCTACCGCCGAATAGATGATGTCCGGATATTGCCTTTGCTTAACATTGTTAACAGCCCTGTTCATGCCTGCCGTGTATGGTAGGCCCGCAATCGCGACATACCGGGCCCCCCAGCGCCGGACCGTCACAATCACTTTTGATAATGACGCCAATGCGCATCAATCTAGCACGGGAAGATGCCTGCTGATCGAGACCGTACTGGATCAACGCAGATCGGAGTGAATCGCCGGGAAGTGTCGGCATCCCATGGCGCAGGCAAGGAACCCTGACATGAATGCAAGTACGCTCGTTGGTATCGCTGGCATAGTGATCATTATGCTGGTGGCCCATGACGCCATTCGGACCACACTCTCGGCGTCCAACTCGGGCCCTTTGACCAAACGGCTGACCAGCACCCTGTGGTTTATGCTACTGCTTCTGCATCGGCGCGGCAGAGGCCATGCCATTCTGGCAGCAGCAGGTGTCTGGATTACCATATCGCTGATTGCCTTCTGGATGCTGATGGCGTGGCTGGGCTGGTTTCTGCTCTTCTGCAGTGATCCACAGGCCGTAGTAAACGCCACATCCAAAACCACGGCCGATCTGGTCGAACGGGCCTATTACGCCGGCTATACCCTGACCACACTGGGCTATGGTGATTACGTGCCCGGCAACAACCACTGGCGTATCGTGCCGGGGCTTGCCGCCGCCAACGGCTTTTTTCTGTTCACGGCGGCCATTACCTATATTCTCAATGTGGTGGCCAATGTCACTCAGAAACGTCAACTGGCACTTGCCATGACGGCCCTGGGGCAGACGCCCCACCAGATGCTTGAAACCACTGCCGATGACGGCGCCTTTACTACCCTCGCGAGCCAGCTTCAGCAGGTGCAATCCTCGATCGGGACAGTGGGCCAGCAGCATCTGGCATTTCCCATTCTGCACTACTATCACGGCGAAACAGGCGACAAGGCACTGCCACTGGCCATGACGCGGCTGTATCAGACACTGGCGCTGGTCTGTTTTGCCTGCCCGGGGCTGGATACATCAACGCGCTCGCAGCTGCTCATCGCTCAGCGCAATCTCGATCGGTTTCTAGAGACCCTGAGCACTGACTTCATTCAACCGTCCCGCCATATGCCGGATATCCCCGACCTCGATGCCTATGCGCAGCTGCCCGGCGTTCAAAAAAGCGCCACCGAGATGCAGGAACACCTGGCCTCTCTGGATCATCAGAGGCTGTTACTGGCCTATGTCAGAAAGGATGGATGGGAATGGCAGGATGTCTGGAAAACGCCCACGACCTGAAATGATGCTCATTGATCGACAGGCACGGGAAGGCCCCACCAATGGAGCGGCTTTCCTGCATCGCCTTCCGGCGCGCCATAACGAACAAGGCCCGGCATCACAAGTGATGCCGGGCCCAATCAATATGCCGTGACCGATCGATATCGGTCAGGTCACAAACCGGTAGACACTATTCGTTGCGAAGTTGCAGGGCGGCCTCCTTTTCAGCCTCTTCACGACTCAAGCCCTTTGTCTCCATCAACTGTGCCATCAGCCGTTGCTTTTCAGCGTCTTCATAGAGCCGATCACTGTTGGTGGCCACCGCAATCTGCGTTTTGACACCGCCCTTGAACTTCTCGAACTGCCCACCGCTACTCTTGCTCATGACATGCCCTCCATGTTGGCATCACGAGCGTTAGGCCTTGCATGAAGCCCGATAGTTCCCGCATGGAAACCCTTGAAGCCTGACAGCCACCCGGACCATCGGCCATGGGTTACGCAGCCTTACAGTGCTTGCGAGTGTTATACGCCGCCTTTTTCCTGCGCCACTTGATGCGATAACGCATGTTAGGCAAACCTGTACACGAAACACTGAATACGTAACACCGTATTGCTTAATGCAAAGGCAGTTTGCAGACAACAAGTGGCCTAATCGGCACAGGATATGACAGCCAACCATCAGGAGAGGAAGTCATCCATGAGCATCATCACGATAGCGACAGCGCCTGCAGCATGAATAAATCGCTGCAGCACACCGTCGCCGTCACGCCTGTTTAGCCGTAAATACCCTGACTGCGCAGGTAGTCTTCATAGTTGCCGCTGAAGTCCACGATGCCATCCTCCTTCATCTCGATGATGCGCGTGGCCAGCGAGCTGACAAACTCGCGGTCATGGCTGACAAAGATCAGCGTGCCGGGATAGTTCTCCAGCGCCAGATTGAGCGCCTCGATCGACTCCATGTCCAGGTGGTTGGTGGGCTCATCCATGACCAGCACATTGGGCTTTTGCAGCGCCAGCTTGCCAAAGAGCATGCGGCCCTGCTCACCGCCGGAGATGACCCGCACCGACTTGCCGATATCGTCGTTGGAAAAGAGCATGCGCCCCAGCGCCGAGCGCACCTGCTGCTCACCCTGAGTGGTCCACTGGCCCATCCAGTCAAAGAGCGTCTCGCCGCTTTCAAAATCCGCGGCGTGATCCTGGGCGAAATAGCCGACCTCTGCGGCATCAGTCCACTTTACCTCGCCACTGTCGACGGCCATGTCGCCGGTCAGACAGTTGAGCAGCGTGGTCTTGCCGATGCCGTTGGGGCCAATGATAGCGACACGTTCGCCGGCCTCGACCTGCAGACCGAAACGCTCGAACAGCACGTTGTCATCCCAGGCCTTGCTGATGTTTTCCACCGTCAGCGCCTGGCGATGAATCTTCTTGTTCTGTTCAAAGCGGATGAAGGGGCTTACGCGCGAGGACGGCTTGACCTCCTCGAGCTGGATCTTGTCGATCTTGCGCTGACGCGACGTGGCCTGCTTGGCCTTGGAGGCGTTGGCAGAGAAGCGGCTGACGAACTGCTGAAGCTCGGCAATCTCGGCCTTTTTCTTGGCGTTGTCGGCGTGCAGACGCTCGCGGGCCTGGGTGGCGGCAATCATGTACTCATCATAGTTGCCCGGGAACAGGCGCAGTTCGCCGTAATCCAGATCCGCCATGTGGGTGCAGACGCTGTTCAGGAAGTGACGGTCGTGGGAGATGATGATCATCGTGGCACGACGCGCCTTCAGAATGTCTTCCAGCCAGCGGATGGTGTTGATGTCCAGGTGGTTGGTCGGCTCATCGAGCAGCAGCACATCCGGGTCGGCAAAGAGTGCCTGGGCCAGCAATACGCGAAGCTTCCAGCCCGGTGCCACGGTGCTCATCAGATCCTGATGCTGATCGGTACCGATGCCCAGCCCCTGCAAAAGCTCACCGGCACGCGCCTCGGCGGTATAGCCATCAAGCTCGGCATAGCGCACTTCAAGATCGGCCACCTTCATGCCATCTTCCTCGGACATTTCGGCCTGGCCATAGATGCGCTCACGCTCGGCGGCCACGGTCCAGAGTTCTTCATGCCCCATGATGACCGTGTCGATGACCCGCTCGCTCTCAAAGGCAAACTGGTCCTGACGCAGCTTGCCAAGCCTTGTGGTCGCATCCTTCATGACCTGACCACTGGAGGGCTCCAGGTCGCCGCCCAGGATTTTCATGAAGGTGGATTTACCGCAGCCGTTGGCGCCGATCAGACCATAGCGATGGCCGTTGCCGAACTTGACCGAGACGTTTTCAAACAGCGGCTTCGGGCCAAACTGCATGGTGATATTGGCAGTAGAGAGCAAGGGAAATATCCGAAAAAGGCGCCCGAGTCGGAATACCGACTCGGGCGTGAGTGATGACGTGTGGCGAGCGATTGTACGCGTATGCCCGAATACTTTACAGGCAGCAGCACCCGGATCAGACGTTCAATCGGCGCGGGTTGCCCCCAGAAGCGCCGTGGTCTGCTCGGCACCCATGCCCTGGGCCAGCTCACCCGCCGTCATGCCGCGGCTTTCACGCAGCTCGGGATCAGCCCCCTGTTCCAGCAGATACCGGGTGATCTCGACATGATCAAACATGGCCGCAAACATGAGCGCCGTCTTGCCATCCGGGGCGCTACCGTTAACATCCGCACCGTTTTCCAGCAGCAGCCGCACCATCGCCAGATCCCCCTTGAAGGCAGCGCCTGCCAGCGGGTTCTGACCATTGTCATTGCGCATCTCGGGATCGGCGCCATGTTCCAGCAGCACCTTCACGGTATCAAACTGGCCGTGATAGCTGGCCAGCATCAACAGGCTGTCGCCCTTGTGATTGCACATGTTGGGCGGCAGGCCATGGCCCAGCCACTCCCTGAACTTCTCGGCATCGCCCACGCGCGCCATGTTGAAGATTTCGGTGGCCAGCTGGATCGTTTCCTCGTCGATCTCGCGGGGTTTCTGGGGCTCGTTCTCGCTCATCTCTTGCTCCGGTAGGCGAACAGGTCAGACCACACTGGCCGTTTTAGTACATGACAGGCTACAACTCATAGCATCCAATAATAAGCATTTCAATTTTCTTACTTAAATACTATCAACCTATATGGCTCATAAGGTTTTATGCAGGTTCTCGCAAGGGTCACGGGTTACCGTTCCGGGATAAAAGCTCGGCACGTGCCCGGCGCCTGATCGAGATGGTGTAAAGCCCCGCACACAGACCAAAACCGGCCAGACTACATAGCGCCGCAAACAGAAAGATGGCTGAATAGCCGGCCCGACCGGCAATGAAACCCGCCAGCGGCCCGGTCAGTCCGACGGCAGCATCCAGAAAGACCGAATAGGCGCCAAGTGCCGCGCTGCGGCTGGTGGCCGCAATCTTGGCGACTGCCACCACTCCCAGCGCCGGATAGATCAGCGACACCCCAAGGCCCGCCAGCACCGCACCCAGCAGGGCAACGCCCGGGTGGGTGGCCTGCCACAGGGCCGCAAGCCCTGCCAGCTCGACCGTGAAACACACCAGCGTGACACGATAGCCGCCAAAGCGATTGACGGTATCGGCAAAGAGCACACGCGCCGTGATAAAGGCGGCCCCGAAGGCACTCAGTCCCCAGGCGGCATGCTCCCACTGCTGCTCGGCATAATATAGCGTGATGAAGGTGGCAATGACGCCGTAGCCGACCGAGCTCAGGGCCAGCGCGCCACCATAGGGCGCCACGACCCGAAAGACGCGTGCAAACGGCACCCGCTTGCCGCTGACAATGGGTGACGCCGGCCGCCGCCAGGCCAGTGCGAGAGCCAGTGTTCCGATCAGCACGATAAATATCCCCACGCTGATCACCCCGAAGTGTTGTGCCAGCACGGCACCCAGCGGCGCACCGATGGCCAGCGCACCGAATCCTGCAATGCCGTTCCAGGAGATGACCTTGCTCATCAGGGCCGGGCCGACAAGCCCAATGCCCCAGCTCAGTGACCCCGTACCGATCATGCCCTGGGAAACCCCCAGTGCCAGCCGGCTCAGGATCAGTAACACCAGACTCGCAAGCGGCCACTGAACGCAAAACGCTGCCAGAAGGATCAGCGCACCGTTGAGCGCACAGCCACCCATGCCCAGTAGCACCACGCGCTTGGCGCCGAGCCGGTCGGCCATTTGACTGGAGAAGGGTCGCGATAAAAGGGTCGCCACGAACTGAAGGCTGATGACGGCGCCGACCGTCACGGCATCAAAGGCCAGCGGGCCGTGCATCCAGGGCGGCAGTACCGTCAGCGTCATCCCGATGCAGAGCATACTGACAAAGGTGGAGCTGACGATGGCGATGATTCGAAGGTTGGTGCCTGCGGGTGTTTCTCCAGCACAGTGATCAGAGGACATGGTCTTGTTCGGTAGTGGTCACGGGGTAAGGTTGTATGACATTTACCATACGCCTGACGATGGCCTTGTAACAGTTCGACGTTCGATTCTTCAAACGTCGCTACAGGCGGCTTCCAGCGCACGGTCCAGCATACCGCTGCCCTTTACCTGCACCCGGGCGAGCCCCAGAAATCGGGCCAGCCGTGAGAGCTCCTCCAACAGTGCCGGGGCCAGCACCACCATCGAAACGTTTGACTCGGGGTGGGCCGCTACCACCTGCAATACGCCGGAGGCGCGCTCGGCCTTGAGATCCACCCGGGCCGCCATCTGCCCTTTCAGCATGAAGGGCAACACGTAATAGCCGTACTGGCGTAGATGCGATGGCGTATAGATCTCGATGCGGTAGTGAAAATCAAACACCCGGGCGGCACGCTCGCGGTCCCACATCAGCGGATCAAAGGGCGACAGCAGCGCCGTGGTATTGGCGGCCCGGCGACTGACACGCGCTCTGGTATGCTGCCAGGCCGGCATCGACCAGCCCTCTACGGTGACGGGCACCAGCTCTGCGGTGTCGACCAGCGCCTCAATACGTGCACGCACCTCACGGGCGTCAAGGCGAAAATAGCGCTGAACATCGCGCACGCTCGCCACGCCCATCGCCCGCACGGCACGCTCGACCAGCGCCTGCTGGGCCTGCTCAGGGGAAAGTTCGGGTGCCGCTACCGCTTCAGACCCGACGACCCGCTCGGGCAGATCATAGACGCGTTCGAAGTTGCCACGCCGGTGCGCGACCAGCACCTGACCGCTCCAGAAGAGATATTCAAGCGCTGACTTGCCCTGACTCCAGCCCCACCAGCTGCCCTGCCCGCGCCCACCATTACTCAGATCAGAGGCCGCCAGGGCGCCGTGGCGTCGAATCTCCTCAAGCACTGTCGCAATGAATGCCGGATGCTCCTGTGAAAAGCGGGCCAGCCGCTTGTAGAGCCCGCCGCCGCCTTCACGGGCGCGCTGCATGCGAAAGCGATAGAGCGGGTAGTCTTCAACAGGGATCAGCGAGGCCTCATGTCCCCAGTATTCAAACAGACGCCGCTGTGAAGGCGGGCCCTGATTAAAGCGTTCAAGCTGCCCCCGATCGTAGGGCCCCAGGCGGGAATACAGCGGCATGTAATGGGCCCGGCACAGCACATTGACGCTGTCGATCTGCAGCAGTCCAAGCCTTCGGATGAGGCTTAAAAGCGCTCGACTGTTTGGTTCGGGGCCATCGCGGTCGGCGCCAAATCCCTGCGCGGTGAGCGTCATGGCGCGAACGCGCGCGGACGAGAGCTGATGAGTCATGGCGCTGTGTGCTCCTGTCGTATACCCTGGCATGACCGCAAAGGGCACCTGTCTCGGTGCCTTCACACGTTATGGAGTGCCTTCATGGTCAGGTCTCTCGTCCTGCATCACTGCGTGAGCAGCGCGCTGGTGCCTTCCCTGCTTCTGGCGGCAACGCTTGTCCAGGCCGCCCCGGCCCTATCGGATCGTATCGGACTGCCCGACGATGCCCGTCCGATCTGGATCGGTGATCAGCGCTACTACGTCTCACGCGATAGCTGGTTCATGGCCGCCGGCGGTGACGGGCGCTATACGCCAATGCCTGCCCCGCGCGAGGTCCAGATGGCCGGTGCCGACATGTTTGATGTCATCGCCTATCCCATGACCGGTCAGGATCTGCGCCAGCAAGGCAAGGACCGTGGCCAGTGCCATCGCTGGGCCATCGATCAAAGCGGATTTGATGCCGTGAGGGCACTGGAGCCGCCCTCGCGTTTGCAGGCCAACACCTATCATCGTGCGCTGGCCGCCTGCCTGGCCGGCCATCACTATAGTGTTCAGTAACGGCAGTGTTCAGTGACGACAGCGCACAGTAACGACAGTGTGCCGTAGCGGTGACACGTCGGGCTCAGCGTCGGGTGTTCTGCAAAAGCGCACCCTCAATGGGGACAAAACGATCGGCGGCCTGCCGCAGGGCCTGGGCGGTCAGCGCCTGCACGCCGTAAACGTCGGTCTTGATACCAAAACGCTGTTGAACGCGCGTGAGCAGTTCGGAAAAATCGCCGTCCCCTGACATCAACACCACCCGATCAACCTTCTGGGCTGTTTCAAAAACATCCAGCGTGATGCCCACATCCCAGTCGCCCTTGGCGCTGCCATCGCGGCGCTGAATGAAGGGCTTGAGCCGCACCTCAAAGCCGATGTCGCGAAGCGCATGCTGAAACTGCTGCTGGCGTGGATCATGGCGCTCGATGGCATAGGCGTAGGCGACCACGACCGTATCCTCGCCTGCCGCGTGACGCCATAGCGCGGCGTAATTGACCTGACAGCCAAAGGTTTCGCGGGCGGTGTAATAGATGTTTTGTACATCGGCAAAAAGCGCAACTCGGGCCATGGGATCTCAAATCATTGAAGGGTAGGCAGATCAGCGGGTGTGTCGACATCACCAAGAATACCCGGGTCATTCACATCCAGCATCACGACATGCTGTTGATAGCGCTTGAGCAACCCTCTGGCCCCCTCATCCCCTTCAAGGGCCGCCAGCGCCGGCCAGAACTGCCGTCCAAAGATGACAGGATGACCAGCGCGCCCCTGATGGCGCGGGCGCACGATAACGTCATGACACGCCTGTGCGACCAGCTTATGCAAGGTATCGGCGCTCACCCACGGCATGTCCCCCAGCATGAGCGCCAGCGCCACACAATGCTGATGGCGCGATTCAGATGAGACCAGCAGCCTGGACACAGCGGCGGCAAGGCTTGTCCCCATGCCGATGGGAGCAGGAGGCGCCTGCACAACATCGGTCTCTGCCGGCAGGCCCAGCGCCTCGGGGCGCTCACCATGTCGCAATATGATGGTGACGGCAGACACATGGGGCTGCAGGTTTAGCGTGGTAGCCGCCAGCAGTGTCTGCCCGCCAAGATTGGCCAGGCGTTTGTCACCGCCGAATCGACGGCTGTGTCCCGCCGCCAGTATCAGCCCCAGCACCTCGGGAGCGCGCCACTGAGAGTCGTCCTGAAGCGCTGTCATCAGACCGCAGTGGCGACAGGTGCTGCAGCGAGGTGCGCCTCGCCTGCCTTACCGTTGAACACGCGCATGATGTCGGCCACCACGGCCAGTGCAATCTCGGCAGGCGCCTTGCTGCCAAGGTCCATGCCAATCGGCATGTGCAGGCGCGCGATCTCTTCATCGTTGAGCCCACCGGAGCGCTTGAGCCGCTCGGCGCGCTTTTGCGAGGTCCTTTGTGAGCCCATCACACCGATGTAGAACGCCGGTGTTTTGACCGCCTCGACCATGGCCGGATCATCGATGCGGGGATCATGGGTCAGCGCGACCACGGCGGTCGCCTCATGACAGGCGCCCGAGGCGATGAACAGCGCCGGCAGCACGGCCTGTACTTCGACACCCTCGCCATGGCCGGCCGCCACGAAATCACGTCTGACATCGTCACGGGGGTCACAGACAATCACCTCATAGCCCAGCGCGCGAGCGAACTGAGCACAAAAACCGGCCACCGGCGAGATGCCGGCCAGAATCAGGCGCAGGGCCGGCCCGACGCGAATCTGCACCAGACCCTGTTCATCGCGCGTCACGGCGGGCCCGTTGGGCGACTCATCCAGCACGACGCGGTAACGCCCGGTCTGCGGATCGACCCGGCGGATCAGACGCTTGCGGCCCAGCAGGGTGGCTTCCAGCACTTCCAGATGTACCTTCAGTTCATCGGTCACTTCAAGACGCTCGATGAGCACTTCAAGCACACCGCCGCAGGGCAGCTGCAGCCGCTGGCTCTCTTCCTGGCTTTCCCCGTAACGCACGATGGTGGCCGGTCTTGAAAAAGCGCCATCCTGAAGGCTTTCGATGAAGGCTTCTTCGACGCAGCCGCCGGACAGCGAACCGACATGGTGACCATCACTGGTGGCGACAAGCATCGAGCCCGGTGCGCGGGGTGAGGAGCCGTAGGTGTTTAAAACGGTACAAAGCCAGATCGTGTCATGGCTACAGGCCCATTCACGAGCCTGCTGAATCACCTGCAGATCGAGATGACGCATTCGGACACTCCGAAAGGAGAAAGGGAAATAATGCGACAAGGATAGCAGCCTCACGATTGCCCCGCCGGATCATGCGCGGTTCTCATCAACACACCAGCATGAACATGCTAGCCTGAGCGTCCCGACTATCTTGTGTGATGGAGTACGCGCATGGAAAGCCGACCGCCACTTCCCCCGTTTGACATGGACAGTGCCCGCCAGAAGGTGCGCGCTGCCGAGGATGCCTGGAACACCCGCCAGCCCGAAAGGGTCGCCGGCGCCTACAGCGAGGATTCACGCTGGCGCAATCGCACCGAGTTCTTTCAGGGCCGCGAGGCCATCATCGCGTTTTTGCACCGCAAGTGGCAGCGCGAACTCGACTACCGGCTCTGCAAGGAGCTCTGGGCATATACGGACAACACCATTGCCGCGCGCTTTCAGTATGAGTGGCGCGACCGTTCCGATCAGTGGTATCGCGCCTATGGCAACGAGATGTGGGAATTCAACGAGCACGGCCTGATGGTGCGTCGGGAAGCCAGCATCAACGAGATTCCCATCGAGGTCGATGAACGTCGTTTCCGCTGGCCCGCCCCCGGTCCGCGTCCGCAGGATCATCCGGGGCTCAATCAGCTGGGGCTTTGAGATCAGTCAGGACGTCAAGAATCCTGATCGTCTGATGCCCTGCTCCCACCATCCGCCAGCGCTGTCAGCATGGTCATGAAGGGGGCATACAGCGCCTGGGTAGCGGCCTCGAAGCCGGCGGTACGCAGCGCCTCAAAGCCCGGCCACAGCTCGCCCATCATGGGCTCACGCTCGCGCAGGGCCGCCGGCCCGTTGAAGCGGGCCTGCTCGTAGCAGACCTGTGCCCGGGCAAGCCCCTCCTCTCGATGGTCGCTGTCCTGCGTCGCGTCAAAGTGTCTCGGCCAGCCGGCGAAATACTCCATGGCCAGTTCCAGCGCCGCGGGCACCGGCGCATCGCCGGCCGCACGCCACTGCTGACACAGCGACGAGAGCGTGATTCGCGCGTCATCAGCGCCAATCATCGGCAACTCAAGCTGGCGATCCTCAAAGACAAGCGTTGTCATCACATGTTCTCCCATGGCACTCAGGGCAAGCTGTTCAAGCCATGTCCGGATCAAGCGATGCGGCTTGCCGTATTGCGTCAGCCGCCCACCGCGATCGCGACGCAAATGGCCAAAGTGGGCCGGCGCCAGTACGCAGCGATAAAGCCTGCCCTCTTCATTGCGCCACAGATCGTCGATGCGATCTTCCAGTACGGCCACGCCGGCGCGATCGCGAAGTTCAATGCGCATCGCCTCGACCGGCATCAGGGTGTCCGTCAATTCCTGCCAGTGAGTGAGCTGTTGCCTCAACGGCTGGATCAGGCCTTCTGCCAATCGTTCGCCAAAACCCAGCGCCGGCAGCATGCCCTTGCGGCGCGCCTCATCTGCCATGTCGCTCAGGGGCCGTTCGCGCCGGGCGCCGTCAAGGAGATGTCGCTTGAAGGTAAAGCGCTCAAGACCATCCAGCGCGAAGGGCTCGGCATCCTCTTCGGGTACGGCAACGGGATGAAAATGGATGCCCAGCCGGCCGGCCGTGCAGATCGACCAGGGCCGCCTGAGCAGTCGTTCCAGATCATCAAGCCCGGCGGCCTCTTCCGGCGGCGTCGCCGCATCCAGCGGCTCGGCAGTGGTCACGGTTCTGGGCTGATGCACACTTTCCCAGCTGCTCTCAAAGGTAAACAGGCGTTCGGGCGTATCTGCGGCTTCATCGCTGGCGAAATAGCCACGTGCAAAGGGCTGTAGCGGGTGGGTGGTCACCAGCCGCGCAAACAGTGCGGCCTCGGTATCATCCTCCCGCGCCCGCCAGCCCATCGACAGGGTATCGAGCAGTTCGCTGACCAGAATCGAGGGCGCGCGCTCGGTGTTGTCGCGCTGATCACGTCCGACCCATGAGATGGTCAGTGCATCACGGCTGGCCAGCATCGCCTCGAGCATCAGGTAGCGGTCATCATCACGGCGCGAGCGGTCACCGCTGCGATGGCGTGTGGCCATCAGGTCAAAGTCCTGCGGCAGGCGCACCCGCGGGTAGTCGCCGTCATTCATGCCTAAAAGCCAGGTATGGCGAAACGGGATGGCGCGCATCGGCATCAGCGTTGCAAAGTTGACCCGCCCGGCCAGAAAGCGCTGGGCCAGGCCGCCCTCATCGAGTCGATCGGTCAGCGCCTCGCGAAAGACCGTCAGCGGCAGCACTTCATCAAAATGGGCACAATCGCCTTCCTCGGCCAGCGTTCGGGCAGCGCGGGACAGGCGCTCAAGAATGTCGAAGTCATTCTGCTCGACAGGTTCAAACAGCGCACCGAGCATCTCCTCCAGACGTGCGACCCAGTCATCAATGCTCACAGGCGTTGTCAGATGCTGACACCAGTGCCGCAGGCGGGTCATCAACTCAGCCAGCCGGCCGGCAAGATCGGCCTCCAGACCGCCAATTTCATCATACGCCTGAATGCCGTCAAAACTGCCCTCTCCGATGGCAAACCCCAGCAACATGCGATCCAGACCGAACTGCCAGGTATTTTCCGAAAGTCCCGGCAGATCCAGCGTGTCGCGATGCTCGCCGTCCAGCCCCCAGCGTACGCCGCTGCCGGCCAGCCACTGTGACAGCTTTTCGAGTTCATCCTCCTCGATATCAAAGCGCCGCCGAAAGGCCGGGACTTCCAGCCAGTCGAGCACCTCACTGACGCCCAGACGTCGCTCGGGAAGCTCCAGAAGCGACAGCGCCGCACTCATCAGCGGGCTTGCCCCCGAGGCGATGCGATCGGACACCGTATAGGGAATGTAGCGGGCATCATCGCGGGGAATCTGCCCGAACACGGCGTCAATCAGCGGGGCGTAACGCTCGATATCCGGCACCAGCACGACCATGTCCCTCGGGCGCAGCCCGGGATGGCGAGTAAAGGCGTCCAGCATCTGGTCATGAAGGATCTCTACCTCGCGCAGCGGTGAATGAGCGCGGGTAAAGGCAAGCGAACGGTCATGGTCGTCAATCAGTCGTTTGCCGCCTTCCTCTTCAGCGCGTCGCGCCGGATGCACCAGATCCAGCACCTCCTGCTGAAGCTGATGCAGCAGGCTTTGCGCCTCTGCCTGCTGTGGATCACGAAAGATATCGTGCTCCATGTCAAAGGCGTTGTCGGCCTCGAAGTCATACAGCGCCTCGATGAAATCACGCCCCTGCGCGCCCCAGCCGGCCAGCAGCGGATTGGCACTCAAGTGCAGCGTTTCACTATCCAGCCCTTCAAGCGACGGGGCATCCTGGTGGCGCTGGCGGTGGCTTTCCCGCCGGAGCTTGGCCCGCAGCACGTCGCGATCGGCCACGATATCGCCCCAGTAAAAACGACACGGGTTGGCCACCATCAGTATCACATCCATCACGCCGGACAGGGCATGCAGGGCCTCAAGCAGCTGAAACGGCAGCGCCGAAATGCCAAAGACAAACAGCCGGCGCGGCAGTCCCTTCGGCACGGATTCAAGCGCACGGGCCTGTACCAGAAAACGGTCATGCAGCGCCGCACGATGATGGCGCTGTGCCTCTTCCGAGGCGTCTTCCAGAAGCGCACGCCAGAGCATCGGCTGCCAGTGGTCCACCGGAGCAATATCACCAGGCGCGGTCTCTCCCCGTGCCCAGGCGGCCATCCAGTCGGGTCGGTAGACCAGATACTGGTCAAACAGATCCGCCAGCCTGGAGGCCAGCTGATAGCTCTTGCGCTCACCGCAGGGCGGCATATCGGAGACCTGTTCTCCGACGGGCATCTCGTCATCAAGATAGTGGGCCAGTGGGGCAAATTCGCTCTGACGCAAAAGGCGCGGCAACAGTCGCATCAGCCGCCAGGTCATCGGCCCCTTGTCAAAGGGAGAGCGCCTGGGAATGTCATCGCCGAGCACGGCACGATAGGCGCGCCAGACAAAGCTCGAAGGCAGGGGGAAATCAAGCGAGGCCGCCACGCCATGATGCTGTGCCAGACACAGCTGCAGCCACTGCGCCATGCCGTTGGATTGCACCAGGAAGGTTTCACTTTCAAGCGGCGCCAGCGGGTCGCGCTCGGAAAGCGCCATGGCCAGATCACGCAGATCCTCGAGATGGTTGGCATGCAAAACGGTAAACATCGCGCTCCCGGAGCACAGCAGACGGTGGGGCCGCCTATCCTACCTGTCGCGCCGGGAGCTGCGAAGCCTTCACGACGCGGGAGTACTACTCCCCCGCGCCTTGCAGGCGTTCATCAGGGACTAGACGCCAAGATCATGGTCCGGGCGCATGTCATAACGCATGACGTTATGCATGAAGGCGCCATCGACATAGAGGGTGGTGCCGGTGATATAGCGCGCCTGCTCCGAGCACAGAAAGACCGTGACACCAGCGACATCCTTCGTCTCGCCGATAAAGCCCAGCGGAATCCAGCTGTTCATGTTGTCGATGCCCAGGCGTTCGTTATCTTCCTGGTTGATATCGGTGCTGATGGCGCCCGGCGAAAGCCCTACCACGCGAATGCCGTATTCGCCCCACTCCACGGCGGCGGCACGGGTCAGGGTCTTGAGACCGGCCTTGGCAACGCTGTAGTGCGCCACACCCTTTCTGACTACCTCATCATGAATGGACTGGACGTTGATGATGACGCCACCCTGTCCCTGTTGTTTCATGCGTCGGGCGGCGTGCTGCGAGCAGTAAAACGGCGCATTGAGATTGACGTTCATCAGGGACTGCCAGTCCTCACGAGGCATGTCTTCCAGCGCATGGGCGTTTTCAAACCCTGCGTTGTTGATCAGGATATCGATCTGCTCGAACTGATCGTCAAACTGCAGGAACATGTCATCCACGGCGTTCGGGTCGCCCAGATCCGCGACCACCACACCGGTTGTAATACCGCACTCCCTTGCCAGCCGCTCGGCAGTCTCGTTGACCTCATCACGAGGTTTGCGCGTATGAAAGGCCACGTTGGCGCCGGCACGGGCGAGCGATTCGGCCATATGTGCGCCGATACCGCGGTTGGCACCGGTCACCAGTGCTGTCTTGCCCTTGAGCGTGATCTCCATCTGCTTCTCTCCCTGAGATGATTGTCCATAAATGGATGGCCATAAAAAAGCCAGGCTCACATGAGCCTGGCTGATAAGCGTCTGACAGGAAAGTTTGTCTCAGTGCGCAGGCTGCGCGCGATAGTGATAATGGCGTCGGGCCAGCAGGCTTCCCATGATCACCCCCACAATCATGACCCCTCCGACATACCAGGCAGGTGACATCGGCAGGCTTTTGATCGAAGTCGTCACGATCATGGGCGTCAGACCACCGGCAATGGCATAGGCCACGTTGTAGGAAAACGAAAGCCCCGTAAAACGAATGGCGGCCGGAAACGACTTGACCGCAATCGCCGGTACGATCCCGGTCAGCCCGCCAAAAAAGCCTACCAGGGCGTAAAGCGGGAACAGCATCGAGACATCAATATGCATCAGCCAGAAGAAATAGAAGTACGTGATGCCAAGCCCTGCGCAGAACAGGATCAGTACGATGCCATCGCCGATGCGATCCGCCAGCGCGCCGGCCACCAGACAACCGATGATCAAACAGACGATCGCCACACAGTTGGCCTGCAGCGTCAGACCGCGATCGATACCGGCAAAGCTTTGCAGCAGCGTGGGCGTCATCAAGATCGTGACCACTACAGCCGCGGTCAAAAGCCAGGTCGCCAGCATGGAAATGGCCACGCCCGGCAGGTAGTCACGCAGGATGGTGCGAATGGGCAGTTCCTCGGAAAGGGACTTGCTTTCCTGCATCTCGGTGAACACGGGCGTTTCATGCAGATAGCGACGCAGGTAGAGCGTCACAAAGCCCAGTACACCGCCGACCAGAAACGGTACGCGCCAGCCCCAGCTGTACAGGGTTTCATCACTCATGACGTAATTCAGACCGGTCGCCATCAGCGAGCCCAGTAAAATGCCGGCCACCAGGCCCGCCGACAGGGTACTGGTGGCAAAGGCTGTGTGGCGGGCCGGTACGTGCTCGGTCACGAATACCCAGGCCCCCGGCGCTTCCCCACCGATGGCGGCGCCCTGCAGCATGCGCATGGCCAACAGCAGAATCGGGGCCAGATAGCCGATGGTGGCATAGGTGGGCAAAAGACCCATGATCAGCGTCGGCAGCGCCATGAGCATGATGGAGAGCATGAACATCTTCTTGCGGCCCAGCCGGTCGCCGAAGTGCGCCATGATGATGCCGCCAATGGGGCGAGCAATATAGCCTGCGGCAAAGATGCCAAAGGTCTGCACCAGGCGCAGCCATTCAGGCATATCGGGCGGGAAGAAAAGCAGGCCAACCACACTTGCAAAGAAAACGAAGATAACGAAATCGTAGAACTCAAGCGCACCACCCAGTGCGGAAAGCCCCAGGGTCTTGATATCGCGGGCGCCCAACGGGCGCGTCACGGACGTCGATGGTCCGTTGAAATTGGCATTGTTCATGGGGAATGTCGCTATCTAAAAAGCAGTTGACGTGGCAGATACGAAGTCAATCTGATCGCGGATCACGCGACGTGAGCTGCCGGCATTCGCGGATCACGCAACATGGGTGCCGGCTGAGCCGAGCCTGATCATAACAGAAAACCTCACTCACGAAAGTTGACAAAAGTTCCCGTGGCGGCGCGATATTTCGTGATGCCATGGCTACGTTACACTCATGGTCAGTACCTGCCCTCTCAATGCTGGCGGGTCATCTCTTCCAGCCTGTTCGGAGTCCGAGAGCGCCATGACGACCACCCCTGCTTCACACCCGGCTACCACCCGGGACATTCTGGCCACGCTGGTCAGCTTCAATGTGCTGTCCCGCCAGTCCAATCTGGCCCTGATCGAATGGATCGAGCAGTTTCTTGACGCTTATGGCGTCACCCATGAGCGCATCGCCAGCGATGACGGCGAGCGCTTTAACCTGCTGGCCCGTATCGGTCCCAATGTGGCCGGCGGCGTGGTGCTGTCCGGCCATACCGATGTCGTACCGGTGGAAGGCCAGGCCTGGCAAAGCGATCCGTTTACGCTGACCGAACGGGACGGCCGACTTTACGGTCGCGGCAGCTGTGACATGAAGGGCTTTCTGGCCTGCGCCCTGGCAGGTGTGCCTGACTGGTGTCAGCAGGATCTCAAACGCCCCATCTGGCTGGCATTTTCCTACGATGAGGAGATTGGCTGTCTGGGGGCACCCCGCATGATCGAGCACCTGGTCGCGCATCACCCCAGACCCGACGCCGTTATTGTGGGAGAACCGACCCTGATGGCGCCGGTCATCCTGCAAAAGGGCATCACGACGCTCAGAACAACGGTACATGGCGTGCCGGCCCATTCAAGTCAGGTCAATCAGGGCATCTCGGCCATTCATGTAGCGGCGCGCCTGATCAGCCGCATCGAAGACATCATGAGCGAGCTGGCCGAAGAGGGGCATCTCAATGATGCCTTCAACGTGCCCCATTCCAGTCTGCACGTCGGCACCATTGAAGGCGGCAATGCCATCAATATCATGGCGCAGCGCTGTGCGTTTGAGTGGGAGATTCGTCATCTGCCCGAGGAAGGATTTGAGGCCGTGTATGCCCGCTTTCGCGAATACAGCGATGAGCTCGAAGAGACGCTCAGGACCGTCGATGAAGGCTTTGCCATTGAAACCAGGGCACTGACCGATACCGTGCCGGGGCTTGAACACCGCAACAATGACCAGGCACTGGCCCTGCTTGAAAGGCTGGGCGTGCATGAGGATGGCCAGGCGGTGGCCTATGCCACTGAAGCGGGGCAGTTTCAGCAGGCCGGCCTGCAGGCCATTATCTGCGGCCCGGGCAGTATCGAGCAGGCGCACCGTGCAGATGAGTTCATCTCTCTTGAGCAACTCGACCGTGGAGCGCACTTCATGCAAACGCTGGGCGAGATCATGGCAGAGTAGAACCTTAAGATTCATGTTGTGCCACCCTGCGCTGCCGGATCAAATCGGATCTATCATGACAGGATGTTACCGGTGGACCGGCACCGCCGGGCAGTGTGCCGTTGATATGAACCGAATTGATGACAGCAAGTGTGGCAGCGCTGTGCAAGAGTATTGATGCAGGAGGGTGAATTTTGCTGATGTAATCATCTACACTGTCACACAACGTAACGGCACAGCCACGGATAAGGCCATTGTCGATACTGTCGCCATGATAAAAGCAACATTGTGGTTACAGTACAAGGGAGGGAACCTCATGAAATTTTTCAAACGCAGCTCAACGTCTGTTGAAACAGCGGGAAAGGGGTGCGCAGAGCTCTCCTCGGCCTTCTGTCAGTCGTCCGCCATGTTGATCGATGATAGTGAGTACGATCGCAAGGAAGGGTTTGTTCAGCTAAAGCATCGCCTCCAGCGCGCCGAATGGCGCCAGCGTCAGGCGTACTATGAAAAGTATGGTTCAGCACCGGCACCCAGTATTATTCGTCCGGGGAAGGACTGGCTGGTACATTGAAGGCCTGTTGCACCACCAGGGTATGCTCGTCCGTCTGACGGGGCCGCTTTCATGAAAGCGGCCCCTTGCGTATGTACCCATAAAAAGTACTAACCCAACAATCATCACAGGATTACACCAGCGCTTTCATTGCGTCGAAGATGTGTAATCCGGCTTCATTATTTGGCCGGAAGGAAACTGGAATGCGTATGTATCCAGCGTTTATGGTAATTCCCCTGAGCCTTGGGCTGCTACTGATGCCCCTGGGGCATGTACAGGCAGCTTCGCAGAGTCAGCAGGGCTATGAGGCTTCGCCGGGCGCCGGTAGCGTTCGTGAATCCAAAAGCGGCCCCCGTGTGGATCGCGCCATGGTCATCAGGACTCTTGCCGCCCACCGGGAAGACTTCAAGCGTCGAAGCTTCAACGCTGTTGATCCTTCGCTGAAGGTAGGTGACCGCTTGCCGGACAATGTCGACAGCGAGCAGTTACCGGACAGCGTCAAACAGGCACTGCCCCGCTACGAGGGCTACGCCTGGCGTCGAATCGGCAACGATATTGTCCTGATCGGCATTGCTTCCGATACCTTTTACGATATTTTCCCGGGCGTACTACAAGCGCCCGAGACGCCCTAGCCGGTTTGAACCCCTCACATCCGGACATAAAAGACCCCGCCTGAAGCGGGGTCTTTTTTATCGCCTGTCAACCAACAGCGCCGGGCTCAACCTTCAAGGCGTGCATCCAGCGTAATATCGGCATTGAACAGACGCGATACCGGGCAGCCTTCCTTCGCAGCGTTGGCTGCCTTCTCGAAGGCTTCCTGATCGGCACCCGGGACGCGCGCGACAGTTTTCAGATCAACCTTGCTGATATAAAAGCCACTGTCGTCCTGATCAAGCGTTACCGTGGCTTCTGTCTTGATGCTTTCAGGCTCAAGATCCGACTGTCCCAGAATCATGGACAGCGCCATGGAGTAACAGCTGGCATGCGCCGCGCCGATCAGCTCTTCCGGATTGGTACCCGGCTGGCCTTCAAAGCGGGTATTAAAGCCGTAGGGATTTTCCTTGAGCGCGCCACTTTCAGTGGAAACAACACCCTTTCCTCGCTTCAGGCTTCCTTCCCATTCGGCAGAACCTTTCTTCTGAATGGCCATTACATGCCTCCCTGATGCCAATAATGTTTACAAGTCCCTGTGCCCTGCCAGCATGACAGTGCACTGGTTACAGGATAGTCACTCCTGTCGCAGTGACAACTTAATCCAGGATACGCTGTTTATAAAACCGATAGTGCTGTCTCGTAATCAGGCTCGTTCTTGATCTGATCGACTAGTTCGCTGTGCAACACCTGATCGTTTTCATCCAGGACAATGACCGCCCGTGCGCAGAGCCCGCGCGGGCGACCGCTCTGAATATCCACCCCATAGGCCTGCGCAAAACCGGCGTGGTCGCGAAAGGTAGAAAGCATCAGCACGTTGTCCAGCCCTTCGGCGCCGCAAAAGCGTCCGGCCGCGAAGGGAAGATCTGCCGAAATCACCAGCACGACCGTGTTTTCAAGCCGTGATGCCTGCTCGTTGAACTTGCGCGTTGATGTGGCACAGGTCCCGGTGTCAATGCTGGGCACGATCGAGAGCACCTTGCGCTGTCCGGCAAACTCCTCAAGAGAAACATCGTTCATTTCTCGTCCCGTCAGCACAAACGCGGGCGCCCTGTCACCTGGCGCGGGGAAGTGTCCGCCAACGTCTACACGGTCATCACCATAGCCTACTGTCGTCATGCAAAATCTCTCCTGATAGCCCACATGAATCACCCTTCAATACAGGCGACCTGAAGCGTAGATGGATATTGTTCGCTCACCTATCCCTGCCAGGGCGTGAGCTGCCAGACCTCCTGATCCTTTGCCGGCGGCTGGCACAGGATAGGGGCCACGTTGCCAATGCGTGCGCCATACGGATGGCCCTGCGTCACATTGCAGATCACCCGAAAAACGCCGGAGTGGGCCACTACCAGCGGACAATCAAAGCGTGAAAGCAGTGTGTTGAGGCTATCGACCACCCGCCGCTGAAAATCCGCCCAGGATTCACCGCCTTCCGGGGTTTCGAAATAGGGCATCGGGTCCTGGATGGGGGTCTTTTCCAGCGCTCCCCAGTGACGCTCTCGAAGCCCTGCGTAGAAATGAAGCTCACTCTCGGGCAGGGCCAGCCGCGCGGTCTTTTGAGCGCGAAACATCGTGCTGACGGCCACATGAGACCAGGCCTGACGTCTGAGCATGACCCCGACGTCGCGCGCCTGACTCTCGCCACGCGGGGTCAGCGGCACATTCGGGCTGCCGGCAATCAGATAGGCACGGTTGTAGAAGGTTTCGCCATGGCGAAGAAATACAAAGGGACGCGGCAATAGCTCGGTCATTGACAATTCCGGCACTTATCGGTCAGCGGATAACGTCTTTAGTGTACCCCTCACAACCGTCAGGCGTTACCCTTCATGCGCCACAAGGCACAACGGACCCTGACGGGTCCGTTGCCATACTGCCTTTTTTGTCTCAGCCGTGACGATCCCAGTTGCGATCCGCCGGCGCCGGCGGCACAAACTGATAAAGCCAGGTTTCGCTCAGCGTCTGATTCCCCTGGCGCAGATAAACCCGCAGCGTGACCGGGTCGGTCTGCTCGCTTTTGGGATACCAGTCAAACTGCGCGCGCCACATTTGAAGTGGACCGCCCAGCTTGGTGACCGAAACAATCTGCGCCTCGCCGGTAGAGGCCGAGATGACCGCTTCCATTTCGGCATCATGCGGCATGTCATTGATGGGCGCGCCGCGGAAATCGACGGCGAAGCGACGTGCCCAGGTCTCGGGCGAGTGCTCACCCGGAATCCAGCCGTCACGCACGGCGCCAATGCCGCTCCAGGTCTTGTCGACCTGACCGACCGAGGGCTTGACCGGGGGATGCGGGCTCCAGTACAGGTTGTAGCTGTAGTTCAGCTCCTGCCCCGCCTCGACCGGCGCTTCAGGCTGCCAGAAGGCGGCGATGTTATCGACCGTCTCCCCCATGGTCTGCAGCTCGATCAGCGTGATTGACCCCTTGCCCCAATCGCTGGTCGGCTCACACCACAGACTCGGGCGGGCATGGTAGTAATTGACCACGTCGCGATAGTGCTCGAAGTTGTGGTCGTCCTGAACCAGCCCGAAACCGCGCGGATTTTCATCCTCGAAGGTGTTGTACTGCAAAACATCGGGGTTATAGAGCGGGCGGCAGATCCACTCGCCGTCTCCGCTCCAGATCGACAAACGGTCGGAGTCATGCACCAGCGGCACGATGGTGTCGCGACGCATGCGCTGGCTCGTACCGGTCAGGAACATGCTGGTCATGGGCGAAATCCCCAGACGTTCGATGTTCTTGCGCGGATAGATATTGGCATCAACGCCCATCACCACCCGCTCGGACTGACAGTCGATATCGAACCTGTAGGCCCCGGTAACGCTGGGAGAGTCCAGCAGGGCGTAGACGGTAAAGCGGGCACGGTTGGCCGGCGGCTCGTCGAACCAGAAATGGGTGAAGACCGGAAATTCTTCCTGCCCCTTGTCCGCCGGCATGGCGGTATCGATGGCCAGACCACGCGCCGACAGACCAAACTGATTGTTCTTGTCGATGGCGCGGAAATAGCTGGCGCCCAGAAAGGAGACCACGTTGGCCAGTGCCGAAAAGTCAGGGTTTCGTGACACCCGCCAGCCGGCAAAGCCCAGATCGTGGCCCTTGAGCTGGTCGACATCGATACCCGTGCCTTCATAGGTGAAAAGCTCGGGGCGGAAATGGATCTCGTAGGCCTTGCCATCCACCACGCTATGCATGCGCACCGGCTGGTTGAACTGCATGCCAACGTGAAAGAACTGGGCCTGAACGGCAGAATTGGCGCGATCGGACCACATGGCGTGTTTCTGATCGTATTCAATGGCCTGATATTCATGCGGATCGAGATTGTCGAGCGTCAGGGTATCGGGCAGCGTCTCGGTGGTGTCCTGATACTCGGATTTGGCCATCTCGCGGGCGTGTGACTTGAGCCAGTCAAAATCGAAGTCGGTGCCCTTGTCATCCAGCGCCACCTCGATCCCCTCACCGGGACCACGGTTGTTGTTGCCACTGGCACGTGCCAACAGGGATTTGGTCGACATCCCAAGAGCTGACAGCGCTGCAGACGCCTTGAGTAGAGTTCTTCGATCCATGGACAAGACTTTCCTTTTAAGACGATACGACCCTGCCCGAGCCGCCATCCAGAGTGAATTGATACAGGGTCAGCCGATCACAGGGCTTTGATTGACCCAAGGTTAACCAGAATCGACCATCGCATGCATTGGCGGTTCCTTTGCCCTTGCGTAAAACCTGGTGACGCTGTGTCACTGGTCTGACGCCCGGGTGCTGATATTGTTCACCTTTACGCATGCCCGGCTTCCTGAAAAGCCATGCACACCAATGCCTGCCTGCGACGGGTCAGGAATATACCTGTATTAATGGGACGTTCCTATTATGCCGACCTTGAGATGCTCACCTGCGACACGTCGTTTTCACAATCACACGGAAGATGGCCCTGTCATTACATCCGAAATGCCCTCATGATTTCTGACATCGCTCGATAACGCCCGGATGCCCCGATACCCTTTGCCCCATCCTTCATGACGGTAGCGCCTGATGAAACTGATCCATACCGCTGACTGGCACCTCGGCCAGCGTTTTCACGGCCAGTCGCGCCATAATGAACACCGCCACTTTCTTGACTGGCTGCTGGAGACACTCAGCGCGCGTGAACCGGATGCGCTGCTGATTGCCGGTGACATCTTTGATGTCATCAACCCTTCCATGGCTGCGCAGTCACTGCTGTACGATTTTCTCATCGGCGCACATGAACGCCTGCCGCAACTGACCATTGTCATGATCGCCGGCAACCATGACAGCGGGACGCGCATCGAGCTGCCCGCCCCGCTGCTGCGCCGTCTCAATACCCATGCCCTTGGACGCATCATCTGGCATGACAGCGGTGAGCCCGACGTAGACCGTCTGATCGTGCCCCTTCCGGACAGGCACGGCACCATTCGTGCCTGGTGTCTGGCGCTGCCCTTTCTGCGCCCGGCCGAGGTCACCGGCAGGACATGCGACGCGTCTTCGCAGGACAATGAAGAAGCCCCCGAGACGGCCGGCGACAGCTACGTGCACGGCATGGTCCGCGTTCATGAGGCACTGTTTGAGGCCGGCATCAAAAAACGCCGCCCGGGCCAGGCACTGATCGCCATGAGCCATGCCCACCTTCATGGCGCCAGCGTCTCCGAGCACAGTGAGCGCCCCATCGTGATTGGCGGTGAAGAGTCATTGTCTGCCTCGCTGTTCCCGGCAGAGATTGCCTATGTCGCGCTGGGTCATCTGCACAAGCCACAACGGGTGGGCAGCGATCATATTCGCTATAGCGGTTCGCCGTTGGCGATGGATTTCTCCGAGAACCGTTACCCGCATCAGGTGCTGGACATCACGCTGGAGGGCGAGCACCTCAAGGAGGTCACGGCGCTGCCCATCCCTCGTGCCGTGGCCATGCACCGCGTGGGCCCGCTGACGCTTGATGACGTTCTCGATACCCTGGCAGGCCCCGACCTTCTGGACGACACGCCAACCGAACTGCCGCGTGAACAGTGGCCCTGGCTTGACGTGCGCGTGGTACTGGATGCCCCTCGGGTGGATCTACGCCCGCTGATCGAGCGTGCACTGACGAACAAGGCCGTGCGCCTGGTCAGCATTACCACCCAGGTCTCGCGGGTACAGGCGCCACATGAGGACCATGAGTCGCTGGACGCGCTGGGCCCAGCGGACCTTTTCAGCCGCACCTGGGCCAGGGAATATGGCGACCTGCCGCCCGAAGAGGTCATGCACGACGTCCAGACGCTGCTGCAGACGCTTCTTGATGACGAGCCGCCCGAGGAAAATCCATGAGAATTCTGGCCCTTCGCCTTCACAACATTGCCTCGCTGAGCGGCCCGCATACCATCGACTTCACCGCCACGCCGCTCGACAGCGCCGGGCTTTTTGCCATTACCGGCCCCACCGGCGCCGGCAAGAGCACGCTGCTGGACGCGCTGTGCCTGGCGCTTTATGGCAGCACCCCGCGCCTTCGTACCGCGCCGGGACGCGATTCCTTCTCCCCCGATGTCGGTGAAGAAACCCTAATCACCGCCGACCCACGCACCCTGCTGCGTCGAGGCGAAAGCAGCGGCTATGCCGAGGTCGATTTTCGCGGCCGCGACGGCGCGCATTATCGGGCCTGCTGGCGCGTGCGACGCGCGCGCCACAAGGCAGACGGCAAGCTGCAGGGCATCGAACAGAGCCTGATGTCGTTGCCGGATCAAAAGGTCATCACCTCGCAAAAGCGCGAGTTTGATCGCTTGTTGCCACAGCATCTCGGCCTGAGCTTTGAACAGTTCACCCGTGCTGTGCTGTTGGCGCAAAGCGAGTTCAGCGCCTTTTTGAAAGCCGATGACAACCAGCGCAGCGAACTGCTGGAAAAGCTGACCGACACCGATATCTATTCACGTTTTTCCATTGCCGCCTTTCAGCGCACCCGGGCCTGTGAAAAGGAGGTTGCCGCACTGGAGGCCCAGCTGGGCCAGCAGACACCGGCCGACCCCGAGGCCCGCGCCACGCTGGAAGCACACGCTGCCGATACCCTGGCACAGTTGCAGCAGCTCAAGGCGCAGCAGCACTCACTTGAACGCGAACAGGCCTGGCTTGCCACCGATGAGCAGCTTGAAACCTACTGGCAGCGCGCCTGTCAGGCGCATGACGAGGCCCTGCACGAGCGCAGCGCGCAGGCTGCCCAGCGTCAGCGACTCTCGCAGCTCGATGCCCTTGCCCCCTCACGCCATCTTTTTGTGCAGCACGAGACTCTCACCGCTTCGCTCAAGGCGCTGGATGACCGTCACGACATCGTGCGTGAACACCTGACCAGTGCCAGCCGCCAGCGTGATGACGTCGCTCAACAGCACAAGGCTCACCAGATGCATCTGGAGACGCGGCGCCAGCATCACCGACAACAGCAACCGCTGTTGGCACAGTGCGCCCTTGACGAGCAGCGCTACCAGGATCTGAACCAGCGCGCCTTGCACACCCAGGCGCAGCTCGGGAGCCAGCGACAGATACTGGCAGATCAGCAGCAAAAACTTGCGACCTGCCGACAGAAGGAACACCAGCAGCGACAATCACTGGCAGATGTTGATGCGCGACTTCAACAGCTGACCGAGGGCACCGAGTCCTTCACCCAGTGGCGGGAAACCACCCAGCATCAGCTGGATCAACACCGCCGGCAGCGCCAGCAGCTGGACGATCTGAAACACGCTTACGAGCACTGGCATCAGCTGGATCAGCGTTACCAGGCACTGGAGATGCAGCAGGCCACGGATCAAGGGACGCTTGCAGCGCTGCGAGAAGAAGGCACCAGCGCACGCACGGCCCTTGATCAGCAAAAGGCCACGCTTGAACAGCTTGAAAAAAGCATCGCAAGTCTGCGTGCCGCCCGCAGCGATAGCGTGCCCGCCATGCGCGAAGGCCTTGAAACGGACAGCCCCTGCCCGGTATGCGGCAGCCATGATCACCCCTATACCCGCCAGCCACCGTCTCAGCCTGCTCATGCCATGCTCCTGGCCACCGAGCGCGAAGAGCAGCGCCAGCTTGAAGAGGCCAGACAGGCCCGCGATGCACTGGACCAAAGCTGCGCGGCGCTGCGAGGGCGCTACAGCGAACTCAGCAGTCAGATGGCGCAACGAAGCGAGGCGCTTGAGACGCTCGGCACGCAGCGTCATGAGGCCCGACACCGCCTTGACGCCTGTCACGAAAGCGAGGCGCTGCTTGCCATTACTCTGGATGCCCGCAGCGCATGGCTTGAGACGCAGCAGGCCGACATCCATGCCCGTCATGGCCAGCAGGCCGAACGTCTGGCGCAGTTTGATCGGGACCAGAAGATCAGGACACCGCTTCAGGAACAACTGCACGGACTGGAAGTAGAAACCGTACGGCTGGAGGCCGGAGTGACACATGCACGGGAACAGATCCAGACACTTGAGGCCACGCTTGCCCCGCTCGCTGACGAGCGAGATACGCTGATCCAGACGTTGAAAGCGCAACTTGGCGACCACCCGGATGTCAGCGCCTGGCGTGACACCCTTGATCGCGGACTCGAAACAGCCGAGCAACAGCTCACCGTGACACACAAGCGTCTGGAAGCCTGCCACGAGCAGTGCCGAACGCTTGAGCAGGAGGTGTGGCAGCTTCAACAGCAACGAAAGGATCAGGCACTTGCCCGCGATAACCTGTCACGGGACATGGCACAGTGGCGTGAAACGCATCCCGACATCGACGATGACACGCTGGCAACACTGCTGTCCTTTACGCCCGAGCAGCATCAACAGCTTTCGCGCGACATGGCGGCCACGGACCAGCGTCTCAACGAGGCGTATCTGCTGAGTCAGGAGCGGCTGGAGGTGCTTCTACGTCATCGCCACCATTACGGTGAACATGCCGGGCAGCCTGATGCCACCATGCCCCCACAGGATGAGTCACGTACTCTGAAGGCGTGGCGCGATGCGCGTTTTGCCGCGCTTGACCAACATCAGGCGAGCCTGGCAACGCGCCTGCCGGAGGCTCAAAGCGCGCGCGATGAGGCTGACCATGCGCTTCGTCACGATGATCACTGCCGCACCCAGGCCCGCGAGATCGAGAAGACTCTGGAACAGCACCGCCGTGAAGTGACACGCTGGGGACGCATTTCCGGTTTGATCGGCGCCGCCGATGGCAAGAAGTTTCGCCGTATTGCTCAGGCCTGGAACTTGGAGCGGCTGATCAAGCATGCCAACATTCATCTTGAAAGCCTGGCGCGGCGCTACCGACTGGCGCGTGGCGGCAGTGAACTGGGGCTTCTGGTCATCGATACGCAGATGGGCGATGAGCGCCGTTCCGTCCATTCGCTCTCGGGCGGAGAAACCTTTCTGGTATCGCTGGCGCTGGCGCTGGCGCTGGCCTCGATGGCGTCCCATCAGCTACGCATTGAAACCCTGTTCATCGATGAAGGATTTGGCAGCCTCGATCCGCAGTCGCTGTCACAGGCCATGGATGCCCTCGATGCGCTGCAGTCTCAGGGTCGCCGGGTGGGTGTCATTTCCCACGTGCAGGACATGCATGAACGTATACCGGTGCAGATCCGGGTGGCACCGCGCGGCAATGGCCAGAGCGATATCAGCCTGAGCTGAGCCTCTAAGACCCATCCTTTAACCATAAAAAAAGGCCTCCAGAGAGGCCTTTTTTATCGGGAGCAGCTTATATCGCCAGCCAGGCCGCCAGCACCAGAATCGCCAGAAGACCCAGATAGAGCGCTACCCGCACCATCGGCTTGAACTCAAGCGCCGGGATGCTCACCAGCGAGAGGCGCGAAAATCTCAGCAGACACCAGATAATGCCCAGTACGATCAGGATGACGACAAAAAACGGCAGGCTGATGCCGATGAAAAGCGCCTGCCACTGTGGCACCGTATTCACGGCCGTCGGGCTGAGCATCAAAAAGAGCGTACCGCCCAGCGCAAAAAGGCCGATATCAAAGGTCGTGCTCAAAAGACGTGTGCCAATCACCTTCAGCGAACGTGTCACCGGATTGTCGCGCATCAAATCACGCGCCATAAAGGCAATGACAGCAAAAAACAGCGATACCAGCCCCAGCGCGCTCCAGTAGGAGGAAAAGCCGACGCCTTCGGCCATGTTGCTGCCGGTGGACATTCCGGTCACCGCCGCACTGCTCCCGTCGCCATTGAGCTGATGCTGCATCAGCCACTGGGCCAGACCACCGATCAGAATCCAGAGAACGATGGTGAAAAAGAAATCGCCAATACCTTTTTTCTGCATGGCCGGGGGTCCTTTGATTGCGATGGGCATAGTGGGTTCAGGCGTCATATCATGGCAAACAAACGACCACTTCGACAGCACTGTGTGCCGCCCATGGCGGGATACAGGGCCTGCGTGTCGCCTGTGGCGAAAGATCATGACAGATCGAATCATTCAACGTCGTGCCCGACCGTGCGCCTGCTGGTCTTTAGGAGAACTTAAAAAGCCACACCGGCCTCATTATGCCCTGTCATTTTTTGCCAGACTCAAGAGCCGTCAAACGATGGATATCTGACACCTCCACGACAACAACATCGACCCACGATGTCTGGTAAGGAATATTTCATGCGCGTTCTCCTGCTGGCCCCTCTGCTTGCTTCTCTGGCACTGTCCGCCATGGCTGCCAATGACACTGCTGATGATGCACCGGTCTATGGCCCCCGACTGGAAGGTTTCGACTACCCGTGGGCACTGCATCGTTTTGAACTGAACTCCCAGCAGCAATCGCTTGAAATGATGTACATGGACGTGGCCCCACAGGGCGATGCCAACGGTGAAACGGTCGTTTTGATGCATGGCAAGAATTTTTGCGGCGCCACATGGGAAGCAACTATCAAGGCGCTGACACAGCAGGGTTATCGCGTGATCGCGCCGGACCAGATCGGCTTTTGCAAGTCCAGCAAGCCGCAGCATTATCAGTACAGTTTCCAGCAGCTGGCCAGCAATACCCATGCCCTGCTGGAACATCTCGGGATCGAGAACGCGACCGTACTGGGCCATTCGATGGGTGGCATGCTGGCCACACGCTATGCGCTGATGTATCCCGACGCTACTCAGCGGCTGGTACTGGTTAACCCCATCGGACTGGAGGACTGGAAGGCGAAGGGCGTGCCATGGCAATCAATCGATGACTGGTATGAGAGTGAGAAACAGGCCAGCGCCGATAAGATGCGCGAGTATCAACAGAGCACCTACTACGCTGGGCACTGGAAGGGCGAATATGATCGCTGGGTAGAAATGCAGGCCGGCATGTATCGCGGTGAAGGCCGCGACATCAATGCCTGGAGCCAGGCACTGACCTACGACATGATTCTTACCCAGCCGGTCGTGTATGAATTCAAGGACCTTGAGATCCCGACCCTGCTGATCGTCGGTGATCAGGACAACACTGCCGTCGGCAAGGGCCTGGCCCCGGAAGAGGTTCAGAAAACGCTGGGCCACTACGCCGAACTGGGTCCGGAGATTGCCGAGCGCATCCCCGAGTCGACCTACGTGCACTTCGAGGACCTGGGGCACTCACCTCAGGTACAGGCCCCCGAGCGCTTTCATGAATCGCTGCTTGAATGGCTCGGCCAGAATCACTGAGTCATGATACCAGAATAACGGTATATCTTAGAGCGACAGGTCATCCTGGCGAGGTGCGGCGTCGCCTTCAGGGCGTCGTGTCTCGGCAGTGCGTCGAGATGCGAGGCGATCGGCCTGTCGGGTAGGTTCCGGCAGCTTGTAGCGGGTCAGGCACTGCATGACCCAGCTGATCGAGTTCTCCAGAGAGATTCGATGACCGGTCGAAATATAAAGCGGCTTGACGCGTTCACGGGTGCGCAGCACGGCGCCGATGGTCTCGTTGCGGTGTATCAGCGGCACCCAGCTGCCGCGCGCTTCAGGCACGTCGTCATGCTGGCCGCACAGGCGGCTTTTGCCCACGCCGATGGCCGGCATGTCCAGCCAGAGCCCCAGATGCGCCGCAATCCCCAGTCGACGCGGATGGGCAATGCCCATGCCATCCACCATCAAAAGATCGGGCATGACGCTCAGCTGCTCAAAGGCCTCCAAAGCGGCCGGCAGCTCGCGAAAGCTCAAGAGCCCGGGGATGTAAGGCATCTTCGTGGGCGTGCGGTGCAGTACGCGCTCCACGATCTCAAGAGAAGGCCAGCGCATGATCACGATCACGGCACGCGTGATGTTGCCATCATCCTCAAAGCCGATATCCACCCCGGCAATATGGTTGACCTCTCCGATCTGATCGCTGCGCACGATGCGAGGCGCCAGTGATTTCTGTAGCGCAATGGCGGTGTCGGGATCGACGGTCCACTCATGTAATGGCTGCCGTGTTGATGTCATATGCCCTCCCTGGATGTTGTCTGAGCGTAGACAACGCTGCTCAATGAATGCCAGCGCCTTGGCGCGGTGCTTTTCGTTACACATGAAAAAGGCCCCCTGCCGATTGGGCAGAGGGCCTTTCATGATAGCTTTCATGCCGATGCGCCTTTCAGCGCATCAGCATCATGGCCTCAGGAGGCCTGCTGGCGACGATCATCACGACGCGGACGCTGCTCACGACCTTCGCTCTGACCACCTTCCGGACGACCGCTGTCCTTGCTGATCTCGAGCTGGCGACCGCCAACACGGGCACGCGCCATCTTGGCCAGTACGGTCTCGGGCAGGCTGGTGGGCAGCTCGACCAGGCTATGGGTCTGGCGGATGTCGATGCGGCCGATACGAGCGCCTTCGATACCACCCTCATTGGCCAGTGCACCAACCAGCTGACCCGGCTTGATGTTGTCACGATGGCCCACGGCCAGGCGGTAACGGGTCATGCCTTCGGTCGGGCCGCTTTCGCGACGACGCGGGGGACGACGCTCACCGCCACGCTCGGAGCGTTCACCACGTTCCGGACGCTCGCTGCGCGGATTGGACTTCGGCAGTGAGCGAATCGGCGGCTCACCGGCACGGGCAAGGCTTGCAAAGACACAGGCCAGATCGATCGGATCGATCCCTTCTTCCAGCAGCGATTCGACCATGGCACGCTGGTGCTCATGACCGCGCTCGAGCATGGCTTCGGCACGCGCCTTGAACTTCTCGTCGCGATGCGCACGCATGGTCTTCTCGTCAGGAAGCTCCATGATCTCGATTTTCTGACCGGTCGCCTGCTCGAGCCAGCGAATCTTGCGCACTTCACGGCCACCGGCAAAGGTGATTGCCGTACCTTCACGACCGGCACGGCCGGTACGGCCGATACGGTGAATGTAGGCTTCGGTATCGTGGGGCATGTCAAAGTTGATGACATGCGTAATACGCGGTACGTCAAGGCCACGAGCGGCAACGTCGGTCGCTACCAGCACGTCGACCTTGCCCTTTTTCAGACGCTGTACGGTACGCTCACGCAGGCTCTGATCCAGATCACCGGACAGCGGTGCCGCAGCGATACCACGGGCGACCAGCTGATCCACCAGCGTGGTGCATGACGCACGGGTACGGACAAAGACGATGGCGGCATCCACCGGCTCGACTTCGACAATACGTGCCAGCGCTTCAATCTTGGCCGGGCCATCAACGCGACACAGACGCTGCTGGATGGTGGTCGTGGCCGCACGCGATTCGATCTGTACGGTAATCGGGTCAACCAGGTAGCGGCTGACGATGCGCGAGATTTCCGGCGGCAGGGTCGCCGAGAAGAATACGCGCTGTGCGTCGGTCGGGGTATCCTTGAGGACGCGCTTGACGTCATCAATGAAGCCCATGCGCAGCATCTCGTCGGCTTCGTCGAGTACCAGCGCATTCAGGCCGGTCAGGCTCAGTGAGCCGCGGTCCAGGTGGTCGATGACACGACCCGGTGTACCCACGACGATCTGGCCACCACTTTTCAGACCGCGCATCTGTTCACGGTAGTCCTGACCACCGCACAGTGTCACGACCTCAAGGCCCTTGATATTCTGACCGTAGCGGCTGAAGGCCACGGCAACCTGCTGGGCGAGCTCACGCGTCGGGGCCAGTACCAGCACCTGCGCTTCGCGACGATCAAGGTCCAGCTTGGAGAGCAGCGGCAAGGCAAAAGCGGCTGTCTTGCCGGTACCGGTTTGCGCCTGACCCAAAAGGTCAGCGCCTTCCAGAAGCGATGGAATGGTCTGTGCCTGAATGGGAGACGGCGTTTCGTAGCCCAGGGATTCAAGAGATTCAAGAACAGCAGGCAGCAGCGCCATGTCACCGAAATTCGGCGAGGCAACGGAAGTAGAAGTCATGTCACACCTTATAAGCCGGTATCAAACCGGCGGGGGAAAATGTCTGGTCGGGAGACACTCATCGGACGATAGACATATCGGATGGTTCCCGGACCGGTCGCACTCGTATCGTCACGATCGGTTCGCACTACAGGCGAACAAACGGCGATATCCGTGGCATGTGGCGACCGTTATTGCATCTGGGCAACACGTCATACGCGGCGACCGACAGGTCGTGGCAGTCACTGCCGTCGTATGGTGCCCAATGCTCCATCGATGCGTGGGCGCTTTGGCGCCTTGGAGAATCGTCCCCTACGCAACGGCAGTCTCAATGGGGGCGAATCAGCAGAGATGGCAGGGTCTTCACAAGCGAGGTGGACATAATCTATCACAGTGCGGCTGGTTGTGCACGCCGAAAGTCGAAGAGACAACAGGTGGCAGGAGCCATCGCATCGATGGCTCCTGCCTATGACCTCTTCTTGATACATCCGTTATTGATGAGTGCGTTGCCGGATGCCTCTGCCCGGTAGACGCTCACGATCGTGCGGCCGATCAAGATCCAGCACCGGCCCCAGAGGGATGATGCCATTGGGATTGATGCTCGGATGACTGCCATGGTAGTGACGCTTGATATGCGTCATGTTGACGGTCTCGGCTATCTCCGGCCATTGATAAAGCTCGCGTAGATAGTTTGACAGTGCAGGATAATCCTCGATCCTTTGAAGATTGCACTTGAAATGACCGTAATAGACGCTGTCAAAGCGCACCAGCGTGGTGAATAGACGAATATCGGCCTCGGTCAGATACTCGCCCACCAAATAGCGTCGCTCGCCGAGCAGAGCCTCCAGCCGATCAAGTGTTTCGAACAGGGCAGTGACATGTTTTTCGTACACTTTCTGCTCGGTGGCAAATCCGGCCTTGTACACCCCATTGTTGACCCGGTCATAGACCTCATTATTGATGCGATCAATCTCTTCACGCAGCGGCGCCGGGTAAAGATCAAGCGTGTTGCCGGTCAGCTCATCAAAGGCCGTGTTGAAAATACGCATCAGATCGGCAGATTCATTGTTGACGATGCGTGATTTTTTCTTGTCCCACAGCACAGGCACGGTCACGCGCCCCGTGTAATGCGCATCCGTCAGCGTATAAAGCTGATAGTGGCGACGCACGCCGTTGACCGGATCGCCGCTTGAGCCTTCCTCCAGCTCATAGGTCCAGCCCTCATCCAGCATGTACGGGCTGGTCACCGAGACGCCCACCAGATCGGAAAGCCCCTTGAGGCGACGCATGATCAGCGCCCGATGCGCCCACGGACAGGCCAGCGACACATAAAGATGAAAGCGGTTGCTACCCGCACTGACGCCGGCCTGCCCTTCAGGACCCGGTTCGCCATCAGGCGTAACCCAGTCACGCAGCTGTGCGGATTCACGAACAAATTCGCCATCATTACCCCTGGTGTCGTACCAGCGGTCCACCCACTGCCCATCGACCAGTAACCCCATGACAGTCTCCTTGTCCGGTTAAATCCATGCCCGGGAAATACATGTTCGGGCCGTGAGAATAGTTGCTTCAAATACGGTTGACACAAAAACCGGTCAGCACACGCATCTGGTGCTTCAGATATCAGGTACGAAACTCAAGACGCAGCGCTTCGGCCATGGCCTGCACGGCAGGCCCGGCCCCTTCTACATCATTGATGTACAGGGAAAGCGGCACCTCACGAATACCGCCGGCCTGAAGTGGTAATGCCTTGAGCTGCCCACTGTCCAGCAGTGGCTGTACGCGGGCCTGTGACACCCAGGCAAACCCCAGCCCACGGGCCAGAATATCCAGGCAGGTCGCCACATGAGAAACGGTCCAGCGCTGCTCGGCCTTGAGCCAGCCGCTATCGTTTTGCTCACGCAGCGCAGAATCACGGGTCACGATCTGGCGATGCTGACGAAGATCACGCAAATCCAGCGATCGACCCAGCTGATGAAGCGCATGGTCGGGATGCGCCACGGCAATAAAGCGAATCGCACCCAGCAGCTCTCCCAGATAGCCCGGCACCGGCAATCCGCAGATCAGAAGATCTGCGCGATTATCCACCAGCATCTCTACACCGCCATTGAGTACTTCTTCATGAAGTTGAACACGCGTGTGTGGGTACTGCTGCGAAAAGCGATCAAGGGCATGGCACAAGGTTTCAGGTGCGAGAATCTGATCGATCGCGATGGTGATCTCGGCTTCCAGACCGCCGGAGAGGCTATCGGCCACCGCCTCGATGGTATCGGCACTTTCCAGCAGTTGTCGCGCCCGACGCAGCAGCATCTCCCCCGCCTCGGTAAGACGCAGCTGGCGCCCACGGGTCTCGAGCAGTTGAACGCCCAGCTGGGCCTCGAGTTTATGAACCGCATGATTGATGCTGGAGGGGCTCTTGTGGATCACTTCTGCAGCGCGCGCAAAACCACCATGATCCACCACGGCTGCCAACATTTGCCATTGGACCAGCGTTACTCGAGACATGTTACATCCTGTCAACTTTTGGAAGCATCACCAGCATTTACCCTGCCATCATGATCAATTCTGCACTGAAAATATCTTTTCAATCAGCGCATTAAATGCGCCGATCGGCACAATCAGTATCATGCCAGCCAGGTAGGCAATGTTTAATCCTGTCACGAAAAATTGCATGAAAAATAATTTTCATGCTTAACAAAAAACTACAAACAACATTTTATCGATGTGCAAAAAATGCAGAATGCAGCATTTTTTCGGTCATCATTTAAAATAAATGGCGCCTGAATTACTGTCATCATACGTTTAATAAATACCTTTCTTATTAGTATCAAAATCAAGGATAAAAAATGTATTTCAACACGCACGCCACCTCTATAGCTGTTCAAACATACAGTTAAAAAATGCTGAAAGCTTCTTTCCTGATACAGATACTGAATACCCTTTTGTTGTCACGCCGATGTGATAGCTGTGCGGCGCAACCCCGGAAAAGCAGGTTTGGCGAACCCCTCGAGCGGCCACTTTCAAGGAATCAACCTTGTACAAGGGCTTCACAATGACCGTATATCAATCATTGCTACTCATAACGCATTTTAACCTTCAATAAAGGTGCCCAATTATTGATATTCACACTAGGCATCTTCCTGACCTTGAGGTAAGGTAATCCGGCCTTTATCCCCTTTATCTATCTGTATACGGCGCCAATAATCATGTTGCGAATTTTCAGTTCGCTACCCCGCACGCACAGGCTAATGTTATTACCGGTTACCGCCATGGTTGGCGTGTTGGGCGCGCATCAGCTTTATCAGAACACGAACACATCACCTGCAACCGATGCCACGGTGGCAGAACTGCAGCAGGTCACACAGCCCATGGGCATCGCACTTGCCGCGCCACAGGAGCAGGCACGTGCCTTCGGCCAGCCGACGCATCTCGACATTGCCAGTGCACTGGCACTTGCCGGTCCGGCCGCAAACGGGATAGCCCATGGCAACCAGATCAATGTTGAACAGGCACTGGCCGTAGCGTCCAACCTGACGGCCATGAATGCAGGTGCAGCATTGAACCACGGCGATGCTGCCGGCAGCCCGGAGAAAGCCATTGCCCGCGCCGACCATCTTACGGGCATGGGCGACGGCCTGGGCGGACACACGTCCTATGTCGACAACTTCAACGACGATGATACCGATGATTTTGCAGGTTCCGACGATGGCAGTCTGAGCGGACAGTTTTCGCTGAGCAGTCAGATCGAAACCCGTGAGCCCTACACCCCTGAATGGCAGACCTACAAGGTACAGGCAGGCGATACCTTTGCAGAGCTGGCCGAACACAGTCTGGGGCTGGGTTACAGTGAAGTGCTCAAGCTGATGGACGATGCGCCCGACAAGAAGGCGCTGACCAATCTGCGCGTTGGCAACGAGCTGGATTACAAGGTCGATCAGCAGGGGCATCTGCTGGCGCTTCGCGTCATGAAAAACACCCGCAGCGGCTATCTCTTCGAGCGCGACAATACCGACGAGCGATTTAGCGTCAATGACATTGAGCGTACCGGCGAGGCCACGCAGCGTCTCTTCGCCGGTACGGTCAATGGGAGCTTTGGCTCCTCGGCGCGTGCTACCGGCCTTTCCAGCGGTGAGGTAGCCGAGTTGATTTCGGTGCTGGGAAAGAAGCTCAACTTCAATCGCTCGGCACGTGATGGTGACAAATTCCAGGTACTGGTCGAGTCGGATGTCATCGATGGCAAGCCCTATGATTCGCGCATTCTGGCAGCCCATTACGAAGGCAAGGACGATCTGACGATCGTGCGACATGACGGCGATTACTATACGCCTGACGGTCAGGGCCTTGATCCTGCCTTCAATCGCTACCCTTTCAAGGGTCAGTACCGCATCAGTTCGCCGTTCAACCTCAAGCGGCGTCATCCGGTCACAGGGCGCATCTCTCCTCACAAGGGAACTGACTTCGCAATGCCGGTCGGCTCCTCGGTGCGCGCCCCTGCTGATGGCCGTGTCACCAAGGTGGTCAGTCATCCGCTCGCCGGCAAATATATCGTGATCACTCACGACAACGGCTATCAGACCCGCTATCTGCATCTATCGCGTCCCGAGGTCAAACCCGGACAGCGCGTGAAGATGGGTCAGGAAATTGCCAAGTCCGGCAATACCGGTCGCAGCACCGGCGCGCACCTGCATTACGAAATCATTGCCAACGGCTCTCAGGTCAACGCCATGCGTGTCAAACTGCCAGGCGGACGCTCGCTGACCGGCAAGGAACTGGCAAGCTTCAAGACTGAATCGAGAGAACTTCTTGCCAAGCTTGATAGTGCCGACAACACCCGCGCCGTGGCGCAGGTCCATCACGGCGCCAACAATGACAAGGACGACGAATCCTGATGCCATCACCAATGGCAACACATTGATCGTCCATAAAAAAACGCCCCGGAAGGGGCGTTTTTTATGTTCCATTTTCAGACACTGGTCTGATCGGGGCCTGGCCCGGTGGTCTGAGGGTTTGGCGCCTGCGGATAACCGCCTGGCGTATGCGGCACATTCAGGCGATCATCGAAGCCGCCTCCCAGGGCCTGTACCAGTTGAATCGAGGTATCCAGAAGCTGGCTGTTCAGGCTCACCAGCGACTGCTGGGCACTGAACAATTGTTGCTGGGCACTGAGCACCTGCAGATAGTTGGTAATGCCCGCCTGAAACCGCTCGATTGCCAGGTCAAAGGCCTGCTGCGCATTGTCTCGTGCCTTTTCAAGCGCCTGTCGCTGGCGATCCAGCGACTGCACGGTGGTAATGGTGTCAGCCACCGTACCCAGCGCCGAGATGACCGTCTGGTTATACCGCGCTACCGCCAGATCATAGTCGGCCTCGGTACTGTCCAGGTTGGCACGCAGGCGCCCGCCCTCGAAGATGGGCAACGATAGCGCTGGCGACACGCTCCAGCTTTTGGCCGACTCCGAGAAGAAATAGCTGCCCAGACGTGAGCCAAAACCGGCCATCGCACTCAGGTTGAGGTTGGGATAGAACCGGGCCTTGTCGGCCTTGATCTGCTGCGTCAAAGACTCTACCCGCCAGCGTGCCGCGATGACATCCGGACGCCGCCCAATCAGTTCGGCAGATACCACCGAAGGCAGGGAAAGCAGTGCCGGCGAGAGCGGCTGTGGGCGTTCAACCTCAAAACCACGGTCAGGCCCCTTGCCCAGCAGCATACCCAGCGAGATTCTGTCACTGCGAACGGCCTGCTCTGCCGCCTCCAGTGTCTGGCGGGCAGTAGAAACGCTGGAGCGCGATTGCAGCAGCACCGACTGATCACTCAGCCCCGCCTGTTGAAGCTGCTGGTTGGTCGTATCAATGACCTGAGCACGCTCGAGTTCCTGCCGTGCAATATCCAGCAGCGCATAATCCCCTGCCAGCTGTACATAGGCACGCGCCACATTGACCGACAGGGTCAGTGCGGCCTCATGCAGATCGATTTCAGTGGCGCGCGCCTCGCCCAGCGCCGCCGACCAGGCAGCACGACGCCCGCCCCAGAGATCCACATCGTAATCAAGGCTCGACGAGAAACCACGGCTCGTACTGTAAAGATTGCCCTGCCCCTGAGGATCATCGACCTCCGAGACTCGAGCACGTGACAGCGTGGCAGAGCCATCAATTGTTGGCAGACGCTCGGCCCGTGCCTGGCCGACAGCAGCGTTGGCCGAACGAAGACGCGCCAGTGCAATATCCATATCGGGAGAATCCGCCAGCGCCTCCTGAATCAGGGCCTCGAGATGCGGGTCACCCATCGCATTCCACCACTGGCGATCGGGCCAGTTGGCCGCGGAGATGGTGACATCTTCGACCGCCTGAAGGGCCGAGAGTCGATTGAGCGGGATCATTTCGCCCTGCGGCTCAATGCCTTCATAACTCGCGCAGCCACTGATCAGTGCTGCCAGTAAAAGTCCTGCTGCACAGGGACGTGCCCTCCGCCCCCGGCGGGCCTGCGACCCGTTATCCGTTTTCATGCCACCTACATATCCTTGTCCGATGCTCATTCATCGCCGGGCTCGGTCGCCACCTGCGACAGGGGTCCTTCGGTATAGCCCTCGGAATTTTCATCTGCGGCGTCATTGTCATCACCGTTGATCATGGCATCGAGCGTATCGATGGGAGATGTGGCCAGATTCTTGAGCACCTCTCCCAGCACCTGCATGACAACGCCGCCGATATCGACCTCACCGCCATCTACCGTGGCCTGGATGGGAATATCCAGATTGATGACGCCGTCATCGCCCTGCAGCATGCCTACCAGTCGTCGCAATGGCAGGGAAGCATCGTTGTCCACGGCCTCTTCATCAAGGGCCAGACGCCTCAACACGACATGATTGCTCGCCGTCACCCGGCCATCATCGAGCTGATAGTGCAGATCCAGATCGGCCGTTCCGCTTTCAATGCGATAACCGCCAAAGCGTCGCACATAGGGTGCAAAGCGCTTCAGCGGCAGACGCTCGCTGGTCAGGGACATCTCGCCTTTCAGCGATGATCCGGCGCTGAAACTGCCCTCGATGGCCACCGGTGTATCATCGCTTTCAAGCCCCTTCAGGGTGAATTCTGCCGGGACCGAGGTTCGGGTATCGAAGGCATTCATATGGCCTTCAACGCCACGAATATCAAGCTGCACCACAGGCGACATCTGATGGTCCTCAAATCTGAAGGTGCCATTGTTGATGCGCAGACTGCCCAGAGCCATGTTTACCCCCTGACCACTATCGCCATCATCGGAGGGCGCACCCTGTGATGCTGATGACGACGCTTGTTCCTTGTCACTATCGGGCTGAGAGGTCAGGTTAAGCCCGCCCTGTTCATCAAGGAGCACCAGAATATTGGGCGCATCAAGGATGATGCTCTCGGCACGCAGATGGTCACTGCCCTGAATGTCCAGTTCCTTGAGGGCGGCCTTTTCAAGCCCAAGAACATCCTGACCCTGTTGATCCAGTATGCGCAGCGCTTCCAGATCGATATCGCCCTGCCACAGCACGTCATCGCTGACGGCACGACCAAAGGCAAGCCGCCCCTGGCCCTGTAATACGCCGCTTTCAATCTGCATGTGCTGCATTCTGACAAGCCAGGGATTGAGCTGTGTCAGCGCCAGTTGTTCGCCCTTGAGCTGCAGGTCACCGGTGAGAGGCACAGGACTGAAATCACCTCGGGCTTCAAGGCGGCCATCACCCAGTCGGGCACTGGCGCTGCCGTGCATGGGGTCAGGCTGCTCACTATCATAGTCAGAAAGAGACAGTGTCATATCGCGCAACGAGAGCTGACCCTGCGGCGATGCCTGCCTGTCGATCCAGTCCAGCTGCCCCCTGGACACCGCGATGTGGTCGATCACGACCCTCATGGCGCTGTCCTCATCAGGGCTGGTGCCTTCACCGAGCGTTTCCAGATTGAGCTCACCCGAGGCATCAGTGACCATATGCAGATGCGCACCATCCAGGACGATGTCGCTGATATGAAGACCCGGCTCCCATAGCGATGACCAGCGAAGGGTCACACTGCCCTGCTCGATGGTCGCGATGGGCTCGGCCGGATCCCCCAGCGCAAGGCCACGCAACGACAGCGTCGCCGTGAGGGGATTGAAAATCAGGCGCTCAATGCTCGCCGGCTGGCCGGTGCTGCTGCTGATCTTCTGGCTGGCGTAGGACGCCAGCCCCCAGGTCGCGAGCAGAAACCCCAGTACGACCACGACACCTGCGCCAATCACCCAGCGATTTCGATGTTTCACAGCCAAATGATCTGCTCCCGTGTCGTTGAAATATTCCCTGTCCCGCAGGACTGCCCGATGCACTTTCCGGTCCGGGCGATGAGAGGATAGCACGTGTACCCCTTGCGCCTTTTGCTGTAGATAGCGTGGACCGGCAGGGCCGCACCATCACGCCCATGGCGTCAGGCTACAGGGTATGAAGGCTGCCGCATCAAAAGTTGTCAGTCAGTGCATTTTTTTATGTCAGTCTGGACTAGAATTGTTGTTATCGATCCTGTACCGAACGCGCAATATCGGAGTACCCATGATCAGTCTGCTATGGATAGCATTTTTTGCCACCGCCCTGGGTGGCTATGGGTTATGGCGAGGATTTTCACGCGACATCTGCCTATCGGTGATGTTGATTGCGCTGGGCGTGGCGGCTGCGGCACTGATCATCATCAGCAGTGTGGCGAGTCTTGTCGTGGCGGGTGTCGTGGTCATTGTCAGTCTGGGTGTGTGTCTGCGCGAGGGACAGCGCCAGATCCCCTCTTCCCGCCAGGGTCGGGCAAAACGCCCCCGCTCCCATCAGCCCACGGCGGCGCTTGCCGCCTTGTGGCAGGGCAATATTCGGGCGCGCCGAGCGCCGCGTCAGGGTGCTACTCCCCGGAAACGTGCGCGCCAGCCCCAGTGATACGCTTTTGACCATGCAACGCCCCCGCTTCAGACATCGCCTGGCCACCGCGCCGGGCGATGTCATTAGTGTCTTTCGCTATACCCATCGGGCTCTGACGCTGGTCTGGCAAACGTCACGCGTCATGATGCTGGGTCTGGCGCTGGCCACCCTCGTTGCCGGTGTGCTGCCGGCCGTGGTGGCCTGGGTCGGACAACTGATCGTGGATGGCGTGGTAGAAGCGATGGCGGCCTACGACGGTGACCCTGCAACGCTGCCAACAGTGCTCTCGCCGGTCCTGTCACTGGTCGTTGCAGAAGGCGCGCTGATTGCCCTGATGGCGCTGGCCCAGCGGATACTGGATGCACAGCAGTCACTACTGCGCGCGCAACTCGGGCAGAAGGTCAACGTCATGCTGCTCGAGAAGGCAGGTGAGCTGTCACTGTCGCAGTTTGAGGACTCGGAGATCTATGACCAGCTCACCCGCGCGCGGCGCGAAGCCTCGACGCGCCCGCTGTCGCTGGTCACCAGAACCTTTGCGCTGTTGCAAAACGCCATTTCGCTGACAGGTTTCAGCGTACTGCTGGTGCAGTTTTCCCCCTGGGCACTGTTGATCATCGTGATTGGCGCCCTGCCCGTATTTGCCTCCGAGGCCAGATTCTCCGGCGACGCCTTTCGTCTTTTCCGCTGGCGCTCGCCGCAGATGCGCGAACAGCGCTATCTCGAAACCCTGCTGGCACGAGAGGACAGTATCAAGGAGGTCAAGCTCTATGCACTGGAGCCGATTTTTCTGACCCGCTATCGCGCCATTTTCGACACGCTCTACGGTGAAGAGCGCCGCCTGACACTCCGGCGCACGCTGTGGGGTTTTGTGCTGGGGCTGCTGGGCACGCTCACCTTTTATGCCGCCTACGGCTGGGTAGTGTTCGAAACCATTATCGGTGCCCTGACACTGGGCCAGATGACCATGTACCTGCTGGTATTCAAGCAGAGTCAGGGGGCGCTATCGGCAAGCCTTGCTGCGGTCAGCGGCATGATCGATGACAATCTTTATCTTTCCAACCTGTATGAATTTCTCGAGCAGCCCACCGAGCGGGAGACAGGCACATTGACCGAAGGTAAAACGCCCGGCGATGGCCTGCGCTTTGAACACATAAGCTTTGCCTACCCCGGTGGCGAACAGGTCCTCGAGGATATTTCGCTGCATCTGGCACCCGGTCAGAGTCTGGCGCTGGTCGGCGAGAACGGCTCCGGCAAGACGACCCTGATCAAGCTGCTGACCCGTCTCTACCAGCCGAGCCATGGCCGTATCCTGCTGGATGGCAGCGACCTGCGCGACTGGGATACCCGGGTGCTGCGCCAGCGGGTCGGGGTCATTTTTCAGGACTTTGTACGCTATCAGTTTTCCGTAGGCGAGAACCTGGGCGTGGGCGACACCCGCGCCTTCGAGGATGAAAGCCGCTGGCAGCACGCCGCGCGTCGAGGGCTGGCCGATGGCTTCATCGAGCGCCTGCCGTCGGGCTATCACACGCAGCTGGGGCGCTGGTTCAAGAATGGCCAAGAGCTTTCCGGCGGTCAGTGGCAGAAGATCGCGCTCTCAAGAGCCTGGATGCGTGAAGACGCCGATATTCTGGTGCTGGATGAGCCTACCGCCGCGATGGATGCCGCCGCCGAAGCTGCAGTATTCAATCGCTTTCGTGAACACAGCCGTGATCGCACCTCGATTCTCATCTCCCATCGCTTCTCGACCGTAAGAAATGCCGACATGATTGTGGTCATGGATCATGGGCGCATTATCGAGCAGGGCAGCCACGATGCGCTGATGGCCACCCGCGGGCGCTATGCCGAGCTGTTCGAGCTGCAGGCGGCGGGCTATCGCTAGCCTCCCTTCCCGCCCTGCCTGACCCTCCCTGGGCAAAAGTCGTAAAGACAGACCGAAAGCCGCTCCCTAGAGTAGCGTGACAACGTTGTCACAGCCGATGGAAGGCTGATCGTTTTGCTCGCTGCCCGGAGAGACTGGCTTGACACATTTTCTCGGTATTTCACTGACGCGCTCTTATCTTCAGAGCTCCTTTAGTCTGCTGCTCTTTTTTGCCTCCTGGGGCATCTGGTGGTCCTTTTTCCAGATCTGGCTGACCAGCGAGGAGAACGGACTCGGCCTTGGCGGCACCTCGGTGGGCATCGTCTACGCCGCCAACTCGCTGGCAACGCTATTTTTCATGATTTTTTACGGCACCCTGCAGGACCGCCTGGGGGCCCGGCGCCATCTGGCGATTCTGGCCGCCGGCGCCGCCTCGCTGGTGGGGCCGTTCATGATCTGGATCTATCGTCCGCTGCTGGAGAACAGCTTTGCACTGGGCGTGACCGTGGGTGCGATTTTTCTGTCAGCAGGGTTTCTGGCCGCCTTTGCACTGTTTGAGGCGATCGCCGAGCGCATCAGCCGTCGCAGCGGCTTTGAATACGGTCAGGCACGCATGTGGGGCTCGGCAGGCTACGCCGTGGTAGCGCTGCTGGCAGGCTTTCTGTTTACCCTCGATGCGCGCCTGATCTTCTGGATGGGTTCACTGTTCGGCGTGGCGCTGCTTTTGATGCTGATTGTCTGGAAGGCGCCGGTCGAGGCGCAATCGCCCACCGAGCATGAGCAGCAGGTGCCCTCGCTGAGCGACATGCTCGCCGTATTTAAAATCGGCGCGCTGTGGAAGCTGATCATTTTCGTATTCTTCTCCTGGACCTTCTATACCGTCTACGACCAGCAGATGTTCCCCGAGTTTTATACCCGCCTGTTCGACTCTCCCGCGCGCGGCCAGCAGTACTACGGCATGCTCAACTCGGCTCAGGTGTTTCTCGAAGCCGCCATGATGGGTCTGGTACCACTGCTCATGCACCGTATCGGAGTGCGCAATACCATCCTGCTGGGGGCACTGGTGATGTTTCTGCGCATTCTGGGCAGTGCAGTGTTCGAAGACCCCATGCTCATCTCGCTGGTCAAGATGTTTCACGCCATTGAGGTGCCCCTGTTCGTGCTGGCGATCTTTCGCTACTTTACCCTGCACTTCAATCCGGCACTGTCGGCCACGCTCTATCTGGTGGGCTTTCAGATCTCGGCGCAGGGCGGCAACATCGTTTTATCACCGCTTCTGGGCATGCTACGCGACAGCGTCGGATATCAGACCACCTTCTCCATCATCAGCGCGATCGTGTTCATCGCCGGCCTCTATGCGTTTTTCGTGCTTAAAAGAGATAACGAGGATGTCTACGGTGAGCCCTTCGTGAGCGACACTGCGACAGCGCAGCCGGCCTGATGGTGGGAGAGACGCAGAGCGCAGGGACAATATCATGGTGTCGATCAAGGACGTGGCACGCCACGCCGAGACCTCTTTCAAGACCGTCTCGCGGGTCATCAACGGTGACACACGCGTGCGCCCGGCGACCCGCGAGCGGGTCAACGAGGCAATCCAGGCGCTGGGGTATCGGCCTCACAGCGGCGCTCGCATGATGCGCAGCGCCCGGTCCAACATCATCGGCTTTCTCTCCGATCGCGTGACCACCCAGCCCCACTCGGGGGATATCCTGCGCGGCGCCCAGCAGATGGCGGATGCCCATGGCCGTCTGCTGCTGTTGTTCAACATCGATGCCGAGGCCGGTGATGAGCATCGCCGACGCGCCTTTGAGCTTTTGATGGAGCAGCGCGTTGACGGCCTGCTCTACGCCTGTGACTACCATCGTGACGTCGAGCTTCCCCCGGAAATGCAGCAGCTGCCCGCAGTACTGGTCAACGGCTTCAGCACCACCACGGCGCTGCCCGCGCTGGTGCCCGATGAACGCCTCGCCGCGCAGCAGGCCACCCGCCTGCTGCTGGCCGAAGGACATCGCCATATCGCCTTTCTGGCCCCCAATCCTCGCTCGGTGGCCACACCGCTGCGCACAGCGGGTTTTCATGATGCCCTGATCGAGGCCGGCCTCGAGCCGTCATCACAGGCGATCATTACCGCCTGCGTGGGGACCCCGGGTGGCGAGGAGGAATACCGGGTCGAGTCGGCGCTGGCCCAGCTGATGAGTGCGGCCACCCCGCCCACGGCGATTCTCTGCGGTCAGGACCGTATTGCCCTGCAGCTTTATCTGGCACTGGCACGACGCGGGCTAACGCCCGGGCGGGATCTGGCGGTGGTCAGCTTTGATGATCAACAGCCCATTTCAGGGGCGCTGACGCCATCGCTGACCACCATGGCGCTGCCTCATCTCGAGATGGGGCGTCAGGCCATGACGTTGCTGCTCGAGGGCGACCCGCCGCCCGGGACGCTGACCATTCCCTTTTCAACGACGCTGGGGTGCTCGCATCGACGCGTTTGAACGCGCCGTGGCAAGCGAGTGCAGCCACCGGATTTATCAACCCATCGACAGGATGACGACATGAGCGGCTCCGACACCATGGCAGCCCCCAACGAGCGACCGCTGCGTCACTTCACCCCGCCGCAGGGCTGGATGAACGACCCCAACGGCCTGGTCTACCACGACGGCGAGTACCATCTGTTCTATCAGTACCATCCCGACAGCCTGGTCTGGGGGCCAATGCACTGGGGGCACGCGGTCAGCCGCGATCTCTGTGACTGGCAGCACCTGCCGGTGGCGCTGACCCCAGACGATGACGGCATGTGCTTTTCGGGCAGCGCCGTGGTCGACCGCTATGACGTCAGCGGTCTGTTCGACGGCGGCGAGGGCCTGGTGGCCTTCTATACGGCCCATCGCTTTCTTGATGCTGACCAGGAACACTACGAGCAGGAGCAGCATCTCGCCTGGAGCCGGGACGGCGGTCGCAGCTGGCACAAGTATGCCGGCAACCCCATCATCGCAGCGCCGGGGTTTCGCGACTTTCGCGACCCGAAGGTGATCTACCACGAACAAAGCCGCCGGTGGGTCATGGCGCTGGCCTGCGGCCAGCATATCCGCTTCTACGTTTCTGCCAATCTGCTCGACTGGCAGCTGGCGAGCGAGTTCGGCCACGGCCAGGGATGCCACACCGACGGTCCCTGGGAGTGCCCCGATCTGTTCGAGCTGCCCGTTGAAGGCAGCGAGGCATCCGCCAGCCGCTGGGTGCTGATCGTGGGCGTGGGCATCGACCACGAAGGCCCGCAGGACACCATGGGCTCCTTCACCCAGTATTTTATCGGCCACTTCGACGGCGAGTGCTTTCACAACGACTACCCCGACGAGCCGTTGTTGCTGGTGGATCAGGGGCGCGATTTCTACGCCGTACAGAGCTTTTCCAATGTGCCCGACCGCCGACTGGCGATCGCCTGGCTCAACAACTGGCAGTACGCCGGCCACGCGCCCCAGGCGGGATGGCGCGGCGCCATGACCCTGCCCCGCGCGCTGACTCTGGCTGCTACCGACCGGGGCGTGCGTCTGCACCAGCGTTTTGCGACAGAGCTTGAGCACTCGGTCTCACCGCTTGAGGTGGCCCTGTTGGAGGCACCGCTGAAGGAAGGTCAGCATCTGCTGGCCACGCCCGAGGCGGATCTGGTGCGCGGAGAGCTGACGCTGGAACTGGCCGCCGGCAGCAGACTGGCGCTTTCGCTACAGCAGGGCACACAGCAGCAATTGATCCTGCGTGCCGGTGATGACGCCACCGAGGTCACCTATCGGCGCGAGGGATACAGCGGCGTGGCACGCTTTGACCAGCACTTTCCCGGCGAGCGGCGCGCCGGCGAGCTGAATGGCCGGCAGGTGCATATCCAGTGGTGGGTCGATCATGGCAGCGTCGAGATGCTGATCCAGGGTGGGCAGCGCCAGCTTTCCATTACGCTGGCAAGCTTCCTGTCACCACACCGCTACCCCATTAGTCTGGCGGTGCAAAGCGGCAGCGTACAACTGCGCGACTTCCGCCTCGACGCCGGCTGAGTCTCACACCGATACCTGCTCGACCGGCTCATCGCGGTGCTCGGCCTGCGCCGCGATGAGTTTCTTGAGCTCCGGGATACAGGAGCCACACTGGGTCCCGCAGGCCAGCCGCTCCCCCAGCGCCTCGACGCTGTTGCAGCCATTGGCGATGGCGCGCTCGATACTTTTTTGCCCGACCTGGTGACAGCTGCACACCGTCGATCCGGCATCCTCACTGCTGGCTGCCCGGCCGGCCAACAGTCGTCGCCGCTGCGAACTCTCAAGCGTTTCATACGCAAAGCAGTCATCCAGCCAACCGATCTCCCCCAGCATCGGATTAAGCGTGCCGGCAGGCGCCACCGCCAGCCACCAGCGCAGCCGGCCGCCCTGAAGGCAGGCCGCACGAAAATGACCACGCCTGCCATCCTCGCTCCAGAGCGTGGGTGCCTGTCCCAGGGTGTGTTCGCACCACGCCTGCCAGTCAAACGACGTTTCGCCTGCCATCTGCCAGCGCTGACAGTGCACCTGCGGGATACGCGCCCACCAGTCGCTCTCCTCCAGCGGCGCCGGTGCGTCACGGCCCAGCAACAGACAGGCCTCCCACTGCGCGGTGATCGGTGACATCGCCACGCGCCCCTGCTTGGACTCGGGCTGCCCGGACACCGGGTCACACACGGCCTTTATCAGCGCGGACGCCCGCGCCTGATGGGCAAACTGATTGTTCCAGTGGATGGGGATAAAAAGCTCGCCAGGGCGCTGAGCAGTAGTGACCCGCACGCGACCAAAATATTCCCCCAGTGCATTGTGCAGCCGGGCCACCTGCCCATCGGTCACGCCGGCAGCGCGCGCCGTGGCCGGGTGCACCTCGATAAAGGGCTCGCTGCGGTGATGCATCAGACGCGATGCCCGCGCAGTACGGGTCATGGTGTGCCACTGATCGCGAATACGCCCGGTATTGAGCATCAGTCTCGCTTCATGACTCGGTTGCTGAATCGCGGGACTGGAGGTGACCGCGATCAGCCTTGCCCGGCCATTGGGCGTCATGAAGCGAGCATTATTGAAAAGCCGCGCCGTACCGTGCGGCGCCCCGGCATTGACCGGCCACTGGATTGGCGCCAGCGCGTCATACGCGTTGCGATCCAACCCGGCGAGCCCCGAGATATCAAACAGGCGATAGCCGTTCTCCGGGGTGGCCTGCGGATCATTTTCAAACCCCGAGAGGCGAGCGTGTTCATCAAAGATCTCGTGCACGCCGCGATAATTGAAAGCCTCGCCAAAGCCCATGCGACGGGCCACCTCGCAGAGGATCCACCAGTCGTGGCGCGCTTCGCCAGGCGGCGGCAATATTCCGCGCTGGCGCGAGATACGCCGCTCGGAGTTGGTCACGGTGCCGTCCTTTTCGGCCCAGCCGCTGGCCGGCAGCACGATATCGGCATACTCAAGCGTGTCGTTGCGCGCCACGCCATCGGAGACGATCACCAGCGGGCACCGTTTAATGGCAGCACGTACCCGGTTGGCATCCGGCAGGCTAACCAGCGGATTGGTGGCCATGATCCATAGCGCCTGGATCTCGCCGCGCTCGATGGCTTCAATCAGCGCCAGCGCCTTGTGACCGGGTCCATCGGGTAGCGTCGGCACAAGGCCTGGCGTGGTCCAGAAGCGTGTGACCCGATCCAGCGCGCCAGGGGTGTGGTAATCCATGTGTGCCGCCAGTTGATTGGCCAGCCCGCCGACTTCGCGCCCGCCCATGGCGTTGGGCTGGCCGGTAATCGAAAAGGGACCGGCGCCCGGCAGGCCGATACTGCCTCCGGCCAGATGGCAGTTGATGATCGCATTGACCCGATCGGTGCCGCTGCTCGACTGGTTGATACCCTGCGAATAAAGCGTCACCACATGCAGCCGAGTGGCAAACCAGTAGTAGAAGGTCTCCAGCCGCTCGGCATCAACGCCGCACCGCTCAGCGACAGCCTCGATGTCCGGTACCTCCTGCTGTGCCGCGGCCAGCGCCTCATCGAAGCCTTCGGCATGGTGCTGGATAAAGTTACGGTCGAGCCTTCCCTTGTCAGCCATATAGCTCAAAAGGCCGTTAAAGAGCGCGATATCACTGCCCGGCGCAATCTGCAGATAGAGATCGGCCAGTTCGCAGGTATCGGTGACCCGCGGGTCGATCACCACGATCTGCATCAGGGGGTTACGGCGTTTGGCGGCGCGCAGGCGCTGATAGAGCACCGGATGGTTCCAGGCCAGATTGCTGCCGGTCAGCACCACCAGCTCCGCCTCTTCAAGGTCCTCATAGCAGCAGGGTACGGCGTCTGCACCCAGGGCACGCTTGTAGCCTGCCACCGCTGAGGCCATGCATAGCCGCGAATTGGTATCCACGTGCGGCGTACCGACAAAGCCCTTGAAGAACTTGTTGGCAATGTAATAGTCCTCGGTCAGCAGTTGCCCCGAGAGATAGCCCGCAATGGCACCACCGCCATGACGCTTTCGAATGCCCGCCAGGCGTGAGGCGACTTCTGACAGCGCCGTCTCCCAGCTGACATCGCAGCCATCGATTCGAGGATGCATCAGACGCCCCTCGTGCCCCAGCGTTTGTGCCAGCGCCGAGCCCTTGACACAGAGCCGGCCCTCGTTGGCCGGATGCGTGCTGTCGCCCGACACGCCCGCGAGCGTGTCGCAGCGCCTTGGATCATGTTGCGCCACAACGCCGCAGCCAACCCCGCAGTAGGGACAGGTGGTCTTCGTTTCCATCAGGCTCTCCTCCACGACAGGCGACGCCCCTCTCTACCTAGGCACGTCTGTCAACCCTTCCATGCCACGCCTGTCATCGACATTGGTCTACATCAATGCGGAAAAATCTGACATCCGTCAAAAAAGGGCGTGACCGCTGTTGATAGCCTGAATGAGCAATATTCGGGCCATGAGGCATGGTTTTGCCGTAACAGCAGGACGCTGACGCCGACTGGCTCTGACGCTTCGGTGTCTGGTGCACCAAAAGATGGCTTTCCGGAGACGGCGCTGCACTGTGATGACGCCTCGATGTCGCCCTGGTGATGAGCTCGCAGCCGACTCATGCCTTCCTGTGACGCACGTGATGGCGAAAAGGATTGAAATTAAAGGGCTCTCCCGCTTCTGGCACGGCGTTCGCTTTTTGATGGCAGCCAGCATGGTCGACGCGACAGACCATACGACTCGCCTTGCGGAAGAGGCACCACCTGCACCATCGACAATCCATCACGCCGGGAGGTCGACCATGACAACTGCGACCATGAACACTGACAATGCCATCGCACAGGCCACACCCCAGGAGCGTGTGCTCATTATTGGCAACGGCATGGCTACCCAGCGCCTGCTGGAGCAGCTTGTCAGCCGGGACGAGCGACCGCAGGACATTCATGTGTTCGGTGATGAAAGCACCCCGGCCTACAACCGCATCCTGCTTTCCTCGCTGCTGGCCGGCGAAGTTGATGAGGCGGCGATTCGCCTGCACGGCTGCGACTGGTTCGAGACCCACAACATTACGCTGCACTGCGACCGGCGCATTCACGCCATTGACCGGGCAACGCAGCAGATCATCGATGATCAGGACACGCGTCATGGCTATGACCGCCTGATCATCGCCACCGGCTCGCGTGCACGGCTGTTTGATCTACCCGGCGCTGAACTTCGAGGCATCCATGGCTTTCGCACCACCGAGGATGTGGCCGCGCTGATGGCAGCCGAAGATTACACACGCCGCGCCGTGGTGATCGGCGGCGGGCTGCTGGGGCTCGAGGCGGCCGAGGGGCTTCGAAAGCGCGGCCTTGAGGTCACCGTGGTGCATCGCGCCGCGCACCTGATGAACCGCCAGCTCGATGCCCGGGCCGCTGGGCTTTTGGCCGAGGCGCTTGAACAGCGCGGCCTGACGCTGCGGCTGGGGCGCTGCCCTGTCGCTTATGACAGCGCTGATGGCACCCATGTCGCCGGCGTGACGCTGGACGACGGCGAGCACCTTGCCGCTGGGCTGGTCGTGGTCGCCGCCGGCATCGTGCCCAACGCGGAACTCGGGTTTGAGGCGGGGCTCGCCGGGGATCGGGCGATCCGCGTGGACGACACCCTGACCACCAGTGATGAGCGCATCATGGCGCTGGGGGAATGCTGCGAGTTCGAGCGCACTACCTTTGGCCTGGTCGATCCCATCTGGGCGCAGGTGGAAGTGCTGGCCGATCGGCTCTGCGGCGGTGATCGGCACTACGCTCTGACACCCAGCGCGACCCGGCTCAAGGTCAGCGGCATCGAGCTTTACGCCTTCGGCGCGCTGACCCCCGAACCCGGTGACGAGGTGCTGCAATACCTCGACGCCGATCATGGCGACTACCGCCGCCTGATTCTGCGCAACAACCGACTTGTCGGCGCCGTGCTTTACGGCGATACCCGCGATGGCCCCTGGTATTTTCGCCAGAGCCTGGATCAAAACGATCTCACGCCCTGTCGCGACACCGTGCTTTTTGGCGCCATGGATGCCATCCAACAGCTTGAGGAGGCTGCCTGATCATGCAGGATTCGACGATCCAACCCGAAAAGAAACAGCTCGTCATCATCGGCAACGGCATGGTGGGCCACCACTGCGTCGAACAGCTGATCGAGCGTGGCGCCACACGGCACTATCAGATTCATGTCTTCGGGGACGAGCGCCACCGCGCCTATGACCGTGTGCATCTGTCGGAGTATTTCTCCGGCAAGGATGCCGACGCGCTTGCCCTCGGCGAAGCCAACCTGCACGCCACGCATGGCGTCTCGCTGCATCTGGGCGTGCCGGTCACCGGCATCGATCGCGACAAAGGCGACATCATCACCCCCGAGGGGCGCCTGCCCTACGACAGCCTGATCATCGCGACCGGCTCATACCCCTTCGTGCCACCGATTCCGGGTCCGAGCGAGAACGAACACCCGCAGGCGCGGCTGGTCTATCGTACCCTGGACGATCTTGACGCCATCCGTGAGCACGCCGTGAATGCCCGCCGCGGCGTGGTGATCGGTGGCGGCCTGCTGGGGCTTGAAGCGGCCAACGCGCTCAAGTCTCTCGGCCTTGAAGCCCACGTGGTGGAGTTCGCACCGCGCCTGATGCCGGTCCAGCTGGATGATCAGGGCGGTACGGCCCTTCGCGAACGCATCGAGGCACTCGGTGTTGGCGTGCATACCGGACGGGCGACCAAAGAGATCGTCGCTACACCTGATAATGACTACGCCTATCGCATGAACTTCCAGAATGGTGAGTTTCTCGATACCGATCTGGTGCTTTTTTCCGCCGGCATCCGGCCACAGGATCAGCTTGCCCGCGACTGCGGACTGGAGGTCGGCGAGCGCGGTGGCATCGTGATCGATGACACCTGCCACACCTCTGATCCGGAGATTCTTGCCATCGGCGAGTGCGCGCTGTGGAACGGGCAGACCTTTGGTCTGGTGGCGCCGGGCTACACCATGGCGCGCACCGTGGCGGGCTGTCTGACCGATGTCTGCGAGCCCTTCAGCGGCGCGGACATGTCGACCAAACTCAAGCTGCTGGGCGTGGATGTCGGCTCGATCGGAGATGCCTTCGCTACCACCGAAGGGGCGAAAAGCTATCGCTGGATCGATGAGGCCGGCAGCGGCTACCGTCGGCTGGTGGTCTCAAGCGATGGTAAAAAGGCGCTGGGCGCGATCCTGGTGGGTGACAACAGCTACTACGACACGCTGTTGCAGTACGTCCAGAACGGTATCCCCCTGCCCGACAACCCCGCCGTGCTGATTCTGCCGCAAGGCGAAGGCGGCGCCCCAACGCTGGGCGCTGACGCCCTGCCCGATACCGCCATGGTCTGCTCGTGTCACAACGTTACCAAGGGCGCGATCTGCCGGGCCATTGATGAGGGCTGCGCCGATATCGCCGCCCTCAAGATCGAGACAAAGGCCAGCACCGGCTGTGGTGGCTGCGCCGGACTGCTCAAGCAGGTGTTCGAGCACGAGCTCGAGTCCCGCGGCATGGAAGTGGATAAAAGCCTCTGCGAGCACTTTCACTACACCCGCCAGGAGCTCTACGCCATGGTGCGCGTTGAAGGCCTCCATTCCTTTGACGAGCTGCTGGAGAAGCACGGCCACGGGCTGGGGTGTGATATCTGCAAGCCGACCATCGGCTCGATTCTCGCCACCTGCTGGAACCAGCCGATCATGGATCCGCAGAACGTGGCCCTGCAGGACACCAACGACACCTTCATGGCCAACATGCAGAAAAACGGCACCTACTCGGTCATGCCCAGGGTCGCCGGTGGCGAGATCACCCCCGACAAGCTGGTCGCGCTGGGCCAGGTGGCCAAAAAATATGACCTCTACACCAAGATTACCGGCGGTCAGCGCATTGATCTCTTCGGCGCCGAGCTGCATGAGCTGCCGGATATCTGGGAAGAACTGATCAATGCCGGCTTTGAAACCGGCCACGCCTACGGCAAGTCCCTGCGTACGGTGAAGTCCTGCGTGGGCAATACCTGGTGTCGCTACGGCGTGCAGGACAGTGTCGCCATGGCGCTGGAACTGGAGCATCGCTACAAGGGCCTGCGCACCCCGCACAAGGTCAAGATGGGGGTGTCGGGCTGTACGCGTGAGTGCGCCGAAGCCCAGGGCAAGGATATCGGCGTGATCGCCACCGAGGCCGGCTGGAACCTGTACGTCTGCGGCAACGGCGGCATGCGTCCGCGTCATGCCGAGCTTTTTGCCACCGATATCGACAGCGACACGCTGATTCGCTACATCGATCGTTTCCTGATGTTCTACGTGCGCACCGCCGACAAGCTCCAGCGCACCTCGGTCTGGCGGGAAAGCCTGGAAGGCGGGCTCGACTTTCTGAAGGAGGTGATCATCGACGACAGCCTGGGGCTGGGGGAGGAGCTCGAGCGCCAGATGCAGCACGTGGTCTCGACCTACGAGTGTGAGTGGGCCAACGCGCTGAAGGACCCGGAAAAGCTCAAGCGCTTTCGTACGTTTGTGAACAACCGTTGTGGCGACCCGGATATCGTCAATGTCACCGAGCGCGATCAGCCCCGCCCTGCCCGTGACAATGAAATTCAGTCCCTTGCCGTGGAGATCCGCTGATGAGCACTGCAACTGCTGTTAAAAACGCGACACAGGTCCTGTGTGGTGTCCGCGACCTGGTCGACTACTCGGGTGTGGTCGCCCTGCACGAAGGCCGCCAGATTGCCCTTTTTTATCTGCCCCATGGGCGCGACCGCCACAGCGCTCCGGAAGTGTTCGGCATCGACAATCATGATCCCTTCTCGAAGGCCAACGTGATCGGTCGCGGCATCATCGGCGACAAGAACGGCGAACTGGTGGTCGCCTCCCCTCTCTACAAGCAGCACTTCCGGCTTGCCGATGGCGTCTGTCTGGAAGACGACCAGGTGCGCCTTGACACCTTTGAGGTACGACTCGAGGCCGATCGCGTCGTCATTGCTTGAGACCGCAACGCTCTTTTCGGCGTGCCTGACCCCGCAGCGCCTGCGGGGTCAGGCACGCCAGTACCCGACACATGGCATAACAACACCACCCGAGGCCATACCATGTCCTATCTGACCCCTGCGGAGTTCGCCACCAAAATGGTGGATTCCGGCGCGTCAAAGATTTCGATGTCCACCCGCGACACGCTGATTCGCGCCTTCATGGCAGGCGCCATCCTGTCGCTGGCTGCGGCCTTTGCCGTCACCATTACGGTACAGACCGGTCAGCCGCTGGTCGGCGCGATGCTCTTTCCGGTCGGCTTTGTCATGCTCTATCTGATGGGCTTTGATCTGCTGACCGGCGTGTTCATGCTCACCCCGCTGGCACTGCTGGACCGCCGCCCCGGCGTCACGCCCAGAGGCATTCTGCGCAACTGGGGCTGGGTCTTTCTGGGCAATCTTGGCGGCGCATTGACGGTCGCCTTCATGATGGCCTTTATCCTCACCTACGGATTTTCCATTGCCCCGGGCGACATTGGCGACCGGATTGCCAGCATCGGCAAGGCGCGCACCCTGGGCTACGCCGAACACGGGCTGGCCGGCTGGATCACCATTTTCATGCGCGGCATGCTGTGCAACTGGATGGTGTCGATGGGCGTGGTGGGCGCGATGATCTCCACCTCGGTCAGCGGCAAGGTGATCGCCATGTGGATGCCGATCATGCTCTTTTTCTACATGGGCTTTGAGCATTCGATCGTCAACATGTTTCTCTTTCCCTCGGCGCTGATCATGGGCGGTGATTTTTCGATATGGGACTACATGTGGTGGAACGAGATCCCCACCGTGCTGGGCAATCTGGCCGGTGGACTGGCCTTCACGGGACTGACGCTCTACACCACCCATGTCAGAACCGGCCCCAAAAGAGAGATGCTGTAAGCCACATACGGCTTGCCAGGCCCCCTGCGGGGGCCTTTTTTATGCCACACGCCTGCTTTTTGACCTGCGACACATATCCTTTCTCCTTGAGCGTTTAGTGTGTGATATCAGAGCTGTACATTGAATGGATGCGCGAGCAGCGCCATTGATCGCAATGACCTGAAAGGGAGTGCCTGCATGAAAGCAACCGCCAGCGAACGCTGTCAGTTGAAGGGATGGGAATCACGCCTCATGAGCGCCGATGAGGCCGCTGAACTGATTCAGGATGGCATGATTGTCGGCATGAGCGGCTTTACCCGCGCCGGGGAAGCCAAGGACGTGCCGCTGGCACTGGCACGCCGGGCGCAAAAGGAGCCGTTGAAAATCAGCCTGATGACCGGGGCATCATTGGGCAACGATATCGACCGGCACTTGACCGAAGCCGGCGTACTGGCCCGCCGCATGCCCTTTCAGGTCGATGCCACCCTTCGCGGGGCCATCAACCGCGGCGAAGTGATGTTTATTGATCAGCATCTCTCCGAGACGGTCGAGCAGCTGCGCAACAAGCAGCTGGGCCATATCGATGTGGCCGTGATCGAGGCCTGTGCGATTACCGAGGATGGCGGCATCGTGCCTACCGCGTCAGTCGGCAACTCGGCAAGCTTTGCGATACTCGCCGACAAGGTGATCGTGGAGCTCAATCTCTCCACACCCGAGGCGCTGATCGGCCTGCATGATATCTACATTCCCCAGATGCGCCCGGCCCGCCAGCCCATTCCGGTGGTGGATGCCAGCACCCGCATCGGCGTGGATCACATTGCCATCGATCCGGCCAAAATTGCTGCCATCGTCCTGACCGAGGGGCAGGACAGCCCCTCCACCGTGGGCATTCCCAACGAGGACACCCAGCGCATTGCCCGGCATCTGATCGACTTTTTCACACATGAAGTGGAAGTGGGTCGCCTGCCGCCCTCACTGATGCCGCTGCAGGCCGGTATCGGCACCATGGCCAATGCCGTGCTCAATGGTCTGATGGAGGGGCCGTTTGAAGATCTCACCATGTACTCGGAGGTGCTTCAGGACAGCACCTTCAACCTGCTCGACAGCGGCAAGATGACCTTTGCCTCGGGCAGCTCGATCACACTGTCCGAGGAGTGCGGGGAGCGTGTATGGCCGCGGCTGGCCGACTATCGCGACCGTATCGTGCTGCGCCCGCAGGAGATGTCGAACCATCCCGGCATCGTGCGGCGCCTGGGCATCATTGCCATCAATACCGCCCTTGAGGCCGACATCTACGGCAACGTCAACTCGACCCACGTCAACGCCACTAGGATGATGAACGGCATTGGCGGATCAGGAGATTTTGCCCGCAATGGCCATCTGTCGATCTTTATCACCAAGTCAACGGCCAAAAACGGCGCGCTTTCAAGTGTTGTGCCCTTTGCAAGCCACGTGGATCACAACGAGCATGACGTCGACATTCTGGTGACCGAGCATGGCCTGGCCGACCTGCGCGGGCTGGCGCCGCGCGAACGCGCCAGGATCATCATCGAACAGTGCGCCGACCCGCTCTACCGCACGGCACTGCGGGATTATTTTGATGAGGCGTGCCAGCGCGGCGGCCATACGCCGCACTGTCTGGAAAAGGCGCTGGCCTGGCATATTGCCGCCGAAAAGGAGGGTTCGATGCTCAGTCTGACCGGGAGCGCCTGAGCCCCTGGTCTACCAACCCCCTGGCATCAACCCCGACGCCAGGACGCAAACCACCCAAGCCCCGCGGCCGTATCGCTGCGGGGTTTGTACTCACAGCCCAGCCAGCCCTCAAAGCCTGCGCGGTCGAGCTGCTCGAACAGCCAGGCGTAATTGACCTCGCCGGTATCGGGTTCGTGACGCTCGGGCACGCCGGCAATCTGGATATGGCCGACGCCTTCGCGGTACTCCTCAAAGGTTTTCCAGATGTCTCCCTCCATGATCTGGGTGTGATAGAAGTCCATCTGCACCTGCACGTTGGGCTCACCCAGCGTCTCAATGATCTCGTGCGCCTCATGCTGATAATTGAGGAAGTAGCCGGGCATGTCGCGGCTATTGATCGGCTCGAGCAGCAGCGTAATCCCCTCTTCCTGAAGTCGTCGGGCAGCGAAGCGAATGTTGTCCAGGTAGGTGTCCTGCATGGTCTGAATATCGGCGCCTTCGCCGGCCACACCGGCCATGGCGTGCACCCGGGGGCAGTTCAGCGCGCGGGCGTAACGGATCGCCGTCTCGACGCTGTCACGAAACTCGCGCTCGCGTCCGGGCAGCGCGGCAAGACCGCGCTCACCCGCCTCCCAGTCGCCTGCCGGCAGGTTAAAAAGCACCTGCTTGAGATCATGCCGCTTGAGCTCACGGGCGACTTCCTCGGTGTCAAAGGCGTAGGGAAAAAGATATTCCACCGCCTCAAAACCCTGCCCTGCGGCCTGTTCAAAGCGCTGCATGAAGGGGACTTCGTTGAACATCATGGTGAGGTTGGCAGCAAATCGCGGCATGCGGGCTCCTTGAAGAGAAATGGACAACAGACGTCATGCCCCGGCGCCTGCAGGCACCGGGGCACCGTCATTATCAGAGGGACTATTAAAAGGACTACCAGCGCGCACCGAACTGCTGGCGCAGGCCGTCAATCTGCTCATCATTCAGGGTATTGATCTGCTGACCCTGCAGCAGCAGAAACAGACGCGCGGTTTCTTCGAGCTCCTCGATAGCGTTGCGCGCCGCTTCCAGACTCTTGCCGGCCACCACCGGGCCGTGATTGGCCAGCAGCACGGCGCTGTACTCGGGGGCGTACTCACGCACCGCCTCGCCCATCGCCGGATCACCGGGCTGGAAATAGGGCAACAGCGGCAGGCGGCCCACGCGCATCACGAAATAGGGCGTGATCGGTGGCAGGCAGGAGCGCGCATCCAGCCCCTTGAGGCAGGAGACCGCCGAGGCGTAGGTGGAGTGCAGATGGATGACGCCACCGGCTTCTTCACGCGTTTCATAAAAGGCGCGATGCAGGAAGGACTCCTTGGTCGGTGGCTTGCCGGAGATCAGATTGCCCTCCCAGTCGAGCTTTGAAATTTCGGCCGGATCCAGCGCCCCCAGGCTGGCATTGGTCGGCGTCATCAGCCAGCCGCCCTCGCATTTGGCGCTGATATTGCCGGAGGTGCCGGGCGCCATGCCCAGCTGGCGAAAGGCGCGGCCGATCTCGCTGATCTCCTCGCGCAGGCGGTTCTCTTCCGAGTGGGTATTGATATGGCTCATGGCATGCGCTCCCAGGCCTTGGTCATGAAATCCTCGCTTCCAAAATTGCCCGACTTGAGTGCCAGCGCCAGCGAATGGCCGGTGCCCAGTGTGACGGTCCAGGGCACGCCCGGATCGATGCTCGGCCCGATCTGAAGACCTTTCACATTGAGCGCACTGACCACCGCGCCCGAGCTTTCGCCCCCGGCCACCAGCAGTCGTCGTACGTCAAGCTCGTTGACCAGCGTTGCGGCAATGTCACCCAGCGCACGCTCGACGATCTCGCCGGCTGCCTGTACACCCAGCGCCTGCTGCGCCTTTTTCACATTCTCGGGGGAGGCGCTGGCATAGATGAGCACAGGAGACTGATCGAGATGATCACGTGCCATTGTCAGCGCCTCGTCGAGCTGGCGTTGATAGTCGTCCGCCAGTGCCAGGGCATCGAGGCGGTAATGGGGATAGTGCGAGCGGGCATGCTCGATCTGGGCCAGCGTCGCCCTTGAGCAGCTGCCGCTCAGAATAGCCTCACGACCGGGCGTGGTGGGCAGCTCGGCGGCACGCTCGCCGGTCAGCTGATCGGACCAGCGCGCGCCAAGGCCCAGCGCCAGGCCGGAGCCGGCGGTCACAAGCTTTAGATCACGACACGCCTCACCCAGCGTTTCCAGATCGCGCTGCTCGATGGCATCAAGAATCGCCACGCCAACGCCGTCGGCCTGCAGCGCGTCAAAGCGGCTTCGCACGGCTTCGCTGCCCTGACGCACGCAATCGAAGTCGACCAGCCCGATCCGATGGCGGCTCTGACTGCCCATGACGCGCACCAGATTGGCATCGGTCATGGGCGTGAGCGGATGGTCCTGCATGCCGCTTTCATTGAGCGGCACGCCACCCGCGAACAGATAGCCGTTGTAGACGGTGCGACGATTGGCCGGCAGCGCCGGACAGGCGACGGTAAAGGGCACATCGAGTGCATCCATCAGCGCATCGGTCACCGGACCGATATTGCCCTCACTCGTGGAGTCAAAGGTGGAGCAGTACTTGAAATAGAACTGCTTGCAGCCGCGTGCCTGGAGCCATTCAAGTGCCGCCAGCGACTGCGAGATCGCCTCCTCGGCGGGAATGGTACGGCTTTTAAGCGCGACCACCACGGCATCGACGTTTTGAAGTTCATCGGCCAGCCCCTCATCGGGAATGCCGATGGTCTGGACGGTGCGCATGCCGATACTGACCAGCTGGCTGGCCAGGTCGGTGGCACCGGTAAAGTCATCTGCAATACAGCCCAGCAATGGCATGGGAGTCCCCCTGACGTAAAGGATCAGTCGTTGGCCGCACGCGTGGGCAGGTCAATGCCCGGGAAGATGCGCACCACCCCGGCGTCATCCTCGCGACCAAATCCCATGGAAGAGGCCTGGCTGAACATGGTCAGCGCCTGGGCAGTCATCGGCAGCGGGAAACGCCCGGCGCGCGCAGTGTCGTGCACCAGCCCCAGGTCCTTGACGAAGATGTCCACTGCCGAGCGTGGGGTATAGTCACCATCGAGAATGTGCGGCACGCGGTTTTCAAACATCCAGGAGTTGCCGGCACTCTTGGTGATCACCTCATACAGCGTCCGAGGATCACAGCCGCTTTTGATGCCGTAGGCCATCGCCTCGGCCGCGGCGGCAATGTGTACGCCCGCCAGCAATTGATTGACCAGCTTGACCTGCGAGCCCTGACCCGCCGCCTCGCCGAGTCGAAAGATGGTCGCCGCAATGGCGTCCAGCGCTGGCTGGGCACGCTTGAACACCTCGGAGGGGCCGGAAGCCATCAGCGTCAGCTCACCGGCCGCGGATTTGACCGCCCCGCCGGAGATGGGAATATCGAGATAGTCGATGCCCTTCTCGGCAAGCTCGGCGGCCAGCGCGATCACGGCGTCCGGCGCGGCAGTGGCACAGCCCACCACGATGCTGCCGGGGGCGAGTGTAGCGGCGAGGCCGTTATCGCCAAAGAGCACCTGGCGCATCTGCTCGGCGTTGACCACCACCAGAAAAACGACATCGGCCTGACGACCCATCTCGGCGGGATCCTGTACTGGCGTGCCGCCGGCCAGTGCCAGCTTCTCCAGCGCGGCGGGATTGATATCACACCCCAGGGTGTCAAAGCCTTCTCGCACCAGTGAGGTGGCCATGCCCAGCCCCATTGATCCCAGTCCGATAACCCCTGTTCTGAGCCTGTCTGCCATGTCGGTATTGCCTCGTGTTGTCACGTATGGGTGTCGTTGCGGGCGTGTTCGAAAATTCTGATCAACGACGCCGGGATATCATTGAGCCTGCGGCGCGCCTGATCCACGTGCCACCAGGCCGCCTGCCGGGCGCGCTCCCCATCACCGGAGGCGATGGCCTCGATGATCGCCTCGTGCTCGCTGATGACCTCGGCCACGAAGGTTTCCCGCCGCGCTTCATTGCGCCGGGTCAGGCTGATCGCCTGATGCAGGAAGCGGTTGTAGAAATCCAGCACCGTGATGAAGTACTCGTTGTGCGAGGCCTCGGCGATGGCGCGATGAAAGGCCAGGTCCTGATCCACCCCGGACTCGCCGGCCTCCACCGCCTCATCGATCTCGACCACGGCGTTGCGCAGCCGGCGCAGCTGCGAGCGGGAACAGCGTGTCGCGGCGAGACAGGCTGCTTCACCCTCCAGCGCACGACGCAGTTCCAGCAGGTGCAAAACGGAGGCAAGCGAGCCGCCGGGCAGTGCCTGCACCAGCGAGACCTGCGGCTCATCGGCGACAAAACTGCCGCTGCCACGTCTTGAAACGACCAGCCCTGCACTGCGCAGCATCGAGATTGCCTCGCGCACCACCGAGCGGCTGACACCGTAGCGCTCGCACAGCGCTGCCTCGGTGGGCAGGCGCGCACCGGCACGCAGCTCTCCGGTATGAATGGCACGCGTCAGGTTGCCCGCGATCTGTTCGGCAAACCCGGGCGAACGCTCCGATAGCGATTCAGTCATGACGCCCCTCTTCTCGCCCGCCTCTACCACTTGCAAAAACCTTCAACACGACGCCGGTTGTTCGACCAATGATCATATTGCTCCGCTCAATAGTTGTCAGACAACATTACAAAAAAGAAACCAATACTCAATACGTCCTTTGAATGATATCGAGTGAGCGCCAGAAGCGCCCTTGTCACGGCCTTTAACAACCCATCAGGGTCACATGGATCCTGAAATAAATGTCAGACAACCAGCGAAAGGAAGCGAACCATGCACATCATCATCACGGGTGCGGCGGGATTTCTGGGATCACGGCTGGCCGCCAGACTGCTTGAGCAGGGCACGCTCGATGGCCAGCCCATCAGCCATATCACCAGCCTTGACCTGGCCCCCTGCCCGGTAGAGGACTCGCGCATCGAATCAGTCGTTGGTGATATCAGTGATCCTGATGTCATCGAGCGCGCCTTTCGTGACGATACGATGGCCGTGTGCCATCTGGCAGCGATTGTCAGCTCGCATGCCGAGGCGGAATTCGATGAGGGCATGGCGATCAATTTCGATGCCACTCGTGCGCTGCTGGAGGCGTGTCGCCAGCGCGGCGGTCATATCCGCTTTCTGTTCAGCAGCTCGCTGGCCGTTTTCGGGCCCGGCATGCCCGAACCGCTCACCGAACAGACCGCGCCGCAGCCGCTGTCTTCCTACGGCACGCAAAAGGCGATGGGCGAGCTGCTGGTCAATGACTACAGCCGCCGCGGCTTTGTCGATGGCCGGGTGTGTCGTCTACCCACCATTGTGGTGCGCCCCGGACGCCCCAATCGGGCGGCCTCTTCCTTTGCCAGCTCCATCATTCGCGAGCCGCTCAGCGGTGAAGAGGCGATCTGCCCGATCGATCCGGAATTTGCCATCTGGATCTGTTCGCCCGAGACCATCATCAACAATCTCGCCCATGCGCTGTCACTGGATGGCGATCGCATGGACACCTGTCGCACCGTCAACCTGCCGGGCATGTCGATTCAGGTGAAAGAGATGATCGAGGGTCTTGAGCGGGTAGCCGGAAAGGATGCCGGGGCGCTTGTCCGCTACGAGCGTGATCCGCAGATCGAGGCGATCGTGTACAGCTGGGCGCCGCTGTTTGATAACCGCCATGCCCTGTCGCTGGGCTTTGAGGTGGACGAAAACTTTGATGACATCGTGCGTGCGCATCAGCGCTATCTCGCCGATCAGACCCATTGATGTCTCACATCGCCCGGTGCGCCGGGCGATTACCCGCCTTTTACGGGAGTGAATTGTCATGACGGATGCCACCGCTGCGGGTCCCCAGGTCATTATCGGACTGGGTATTGCCATCTTTGTGATGATCTTTCTGGTATTGAAAACCCGCGTTCATGCGCTGCTGGCGCTGGTCGCTGCCGCTTCGCTCGCCGGTCTGATCGGCGGCATGCCCGCCAACGAGGTTATTAGCGCCATTACCACCGGGTTTGGAGCAACGCTGGCCACCATTGGTCTGGTCATCGGATTTGGCGTGATGATGGGGCGCATTCTGGAGGTGTCAGGTGCCGGACAGCGTCTGGCCCGCACTATCCTGCGCCTGCTGGGCAAGGAGCGCGAAGACTGGGCAATGGCGCTGACCGGCTATATCGTCTCGATCCCGATCTTTTGCGATTCCGCCTACGTCATTCTCAATCCGCTGGTCCGGGCGCTGGCGCGCAACAGCGGACGCTCGGTTCTGACGCTAGGGATCGCGCTGGGCTCCGGCCTGATCGTGACCCACAGTGCCGTGCCGCCCACGCCGGGCCCACTGGGCGTGGCCGGCATTTTCGGTATCGATATCGGCCTGATGATCGCCTGGGGCGTGGTCTTTACGGCACCAGCGCTGATCGTGATGGTACTCTATGCCCGCGTCATGGGACCGCGTATCGAAGCGATGATCGAGCGCGATACCGGCCAGACCCTGAGCCTTGCCGCAGACAATACAGAAACACCGCAGCTCGGCGAACATGAACTGCCCTCGCTGACGCGCTCCATACTGCCCATCGCGCTGCCGATTGGCCTGATCTTCTTCAACACGCTGTTCAGTGCCCTGGCAAGCCTTGATGACAGTGTGAGCATCGAAAGCTCCATGATCGGACAGCTGATCACCTTTTTCGGTAATCCGGTGATTGCCGTGGGCATTGGTGTGCTGGTCGCCGTCTACGGGCTGGTGCCAAAGATGCCGCGTGAGGATGTCCTTCGGCATCTGGAAAAGGGCGTGGAAAGCGCCGGCATCATTTTGCTGGTGACCGGTGCCGGGGGCGCGCTGGGGGCAGTCTTGCGTGCCAGCGGTGCAGGAGACTATATCGGCACGCAGATCGCCTCGCTGGCCCTGCCCGCCTTTCTGATTCCGTTTATCATCGCCACGCTGGTGCGCTTTGCTCAGGGCAGCGGCACAGTGTCGATGATCACCGGAGCCTCCATATCAGCACCCATCCTCGCTGCCATGCCGGAGGTCAACATGGTGCTGGCCGCCCAGGCGGCATGCCTGGGAGCGCTCTTTTTCAGCTACTTCAATGACAGCTATTTCTGGGTGGTCAATCGGATGCTGGGGGTCAAAAACGCCAAACACCAGCTTCTGGTGGTGTCGGTACCGACCACGTTGGGCTGGGCGACAGCGCTTGCGGGGCTTTTTGTTGCCAATGCCTTCATGGGATAGCGCGCTTAAGGCGCCTTTTGCGCATGATGACCTATGCTTGAGACAGGATATGCCACTACCCCTGAAAAGGAGAGTCCTTCATGACCCAACGCATCTGTGACTGCACTTACTGTGAATGCGTCGTTCCCGATACAGCCCCCGAGGTCAATGGTAAATCCTATTGCTGTGAAGCCTGCGCTGCATCCCATCCGGACAATCAGCCCTGCCAGGACAGCAAGTGTGACTGCCATCGCCGCAACTGGGGCGGCATCAAAAGCTGATACCCGCCGCTTGATCAAGCAACGCAAAGGCCCGCTTCCATGGAAGCGGGCCTTTTTAATACGGTATGAACAGCAAAAGCGCCTTTTGCGCTACGACGGGTCAGAGGAATTGTCTCTTCCCTTCGTATTGACCACCTTTTCCAGAAGCTGCTCGGCCTTGCTTTTGGGCTCGGTTTCCAGCTCTTTTTGCAGATCGGCATACTGACCGCGCAACGTATTGCACGAGGAACAGAACACCTTGTCATCAGGGTTGCGCGTTTCCGACAGGCGCACACTATGGCTGCCACATTCAGGACACGCAGTTGGCATTCTCAGTTCTTCGGACAGATCACCCATGTCGATCTCCTGTACCAGATCATTGATACCTACAATAAACCCGGCCACAAGGACCGGGTTATCCAGACTCAGGCGAGCATCACTTGATGCGCTTGAGCGTCAGGTTATCACTGGAATCAATCCGTGAATAATTACGGTCCAGCAGACGCATGTCACCATTACCTACCGGCAGCAGGTTATAAATGGTGTTGCCCTGACCATTTTTTAATTCGTAGACCAGCGGATAGCTGTTGGGCCCAACGTTTTCCTTGATCAGCACCTGCCCCTGAGTGGTTAGCGGCTTCTCTGACTGACCCAGACGCGTGCTGTCCAGTGTGAAGCTTGCACCAGTATTGTCCTGATTGCGGATTTCAAGATTGGTCTTGATACCGGCACAATCAGCACAGGGCAGTGTGCCCTGATAACGACCATCAGCCTGTGCATAGGGTGACTGATTTTGCACATCGTTACCGGAACAACCGGCAAGTCCGATAACAGATGCAAGTACGGCGGTAGTAGCGATACCCTTGAACGTCATTTCGAATCTCCTTTTCGAAAACAGGCACTTTGCAGCCTAGGCAATAATGCAGCCAGGCGCCAACTTAACATGTGCCATCTTTTATACAGCACAGCGATCTAGTTCCCAGGCAGCCAGAATACTAGTACATCCATACAGCGAGCGTGCCATGAATCGGACATTTTTATCTATTCTCCTGCTGACCGGCCCCTGCATTCTTGCCGGTATTTCCACGGCATGGGCTGAAGCGCTGCCTTCCGAGCCTTTTACTGAAACGCTCGATAATATGCTCAAGGATGAACGGCTGGTCAGCTATGATATTCGCTCGCTGACCACTGACGATATTACGGTCAAGCTGACATATTCGGGAGATCATCGCTACAGTGATGCAGAGCTGGCACCCTTTAACAATGGGGTGTGCTATGCCCTGCTGGGTACGGCGGTCAGGACAGGCCTGATGCCGTTTACCGGCCATACCGAGATCAGCTGCCAGGCCATACAGCAAAAGGGTGAGCGCGCCGAGGCAGGTGCGCTTGGCGTAAGTCGCTATCAGCGGGCAAGCGATGACTTTGACTATCAGTCAACCCGTTGAGTCGACGACCGGCATACTGTATGCCAGACACCATGGCATACGGTTTTTGATCATTGTCAGCGCCCGCTTGCTGCGGTTATAAACGTTGACTGAATGCTCCCCTGGTATCGCCCCTTCACCAAGGAGATAACCCTTATGGCAGAAGCCATCAGCAATACCCTGCAACTGCTGCGCGATCTCATGTCACTTTTCACCTGAGACCGTTCATTGGGCAACACCTTGAGAAGCACGGCTAATAAACTTAAACAATAACCTGAATCATTTTATGGCCGGTTCTGAATTCTGCTGTTTTTCATGCGAGGGCTATAGCACGGCCCTGTCAATGCGCATAGGCTGAGCAGGTGGAAGGATTCACGCCGTGCATGGATCGCCCGAAGCATGGAACGCTTCCATAAGCATGGAAGCTGACCGCGGTTACTGCCTTCGGGCGGTAACCGCGACTTCCCTCCTCCCTGATGCCCCGCCCTGCTTACATAATACTTTTTTTAATCATGTCTACACCTGACATGATGATCTGGCCTTAATGGCACTGTTATTGTCTGCTCATTCAATCACAATGGCCCGCCACGACGGCTGCATGCCATTCATTGCAATTAAACAGACACCTGCCAGAACAGCAGATGCCGGAGCCAAAAAATCATGCTGAGTCATGTCATGGTAGGAAGTAACGATCTGGCGCGCGCCAGAGAGTTTTATGATCCATTGCTAGGCTGCATTGGTCTTTATCGACATGACGATGACGACAACGATCACAAATGGTTATGTTATGCCGCCCCACAGGAGCGGACCCTTTTTCTCGTCTGCAGTCCTCTTGATCAAAACGCTGCGACGCATGGTAACGGTACGCTGGTGGCCTTCAGAGCACATAGCCATGAGAGCGTTGATCAGTTCCATGCCATCGGCATGACGCTGGGCGCGACAGATGAAGGCGCGCCCGCATTACGCGCGCAGTATCACGACTATTTTTATGGCGCCTACCTGCGTGACCCCGATGGCAACAAGCTGTGCTGTGTCTGCCATGACCATATTTGAAAGAGACGACGAACGCTAAGTCCGCAGGCTAGCGCTGACGCTCTCGTTGCCGGACGGCAACGCATCGCTGAATGCCAAGGAGTTCCGCTGGATCCACGTGACGTGTCCTTGTCAGCAGAGTATCAAGTGAAAGCAGCAATACAATGTGGCTGCATCGCAGGATGAAAACGTAAAGGCAGAAAAGAAATCGGCTGAGATATTGAAAGGATTGGTGGGCCCAGCAGGACTCGAACCTGCGACCAAGAGATCATGAGTGCAGCGAAAGGCAAAATCGGGCCACGCCTGTTATACGCTTTACTACACCTTTCGGTTCAGTAACCTGGTAAATTCCATGATTTACATAATGAGCACTGGTTATGATCAGTCAGCACCCAAACCGCAACCAGTTTTACTTGGAATTCGTTAAAAAAAAGCAACGCGGTGATCCAATATTGTTAGCCAATCATCTCACGTGTCCGCGTCGAAAAATCGATTTCCTTCTGCTCACGCGCACTTTCATATACACAGGCAATAAGAAGATTCAAGCGCTGCGCCTGCTCAACCGGAACAGGTGGTTCGCTATCGTTGACCAGTGCATCAATAAAAAGCTGGTTTTCTCGCACATAGCCACCCTTTTCGTCGTGTGGAAGCAACCGATACTCCTCGCTTTCAATCTTCTGGTTCAAACCCGGTGAGAAGCGTACAGACTCGATTTCCTGCGTCTCGAGTGTGGCATAGCGTCCGAAAATTTCGACACGCTCGAATGGAAAACTCCATCCCGAATGTGCGCTCGACATCATGGTACAAACCATGCCGCTTTCGAACGTAAAGAGAATGGCAAAGTTATCAAGCTCGCTGTCAGAAATCGCTTGGCAGGCTTCACATCTCAGTGTTTTGATCGGACCAAAAAGGTACTCGAGCAAATCCAGCTGATGAATAGTCGTTTCATATAGAAAGCCACCCGTTTGATCGGGATCTGCTGTCCAGGCAGGATTAAGCAGTTCACCCCGGTTAAGGCGAACATGAGCCGAAAAGGGCTCGAGACGACCGCTATCGATCAACTTCTTGATGTATTGATGGGCGTGGGCAAAACGTCTACTCATACCGAGGTTATAGACTGCCTTTGAATCACAGGCAGCTTTTAGAATTTGCTCCCCTTCCGCAACACTTGTTGCCATCGGCTTTTCACAAAAAACGTTGATGCTGTTTTTCAGGCAGGTCAATACCGGCTGCAGATGCGTCCTGTTTGGTGTGGTGACATAGACAGTATCCACCCCTGCGTCGATCAGCGACACCACGCTGTCACCACAAACCACATGCTCACCAATAGTCGTGGCCAGTTTTTTGGCAGCGGCTTCAACCATGTCCGCGACAGCCACGATTTCAACACGTTCATCACGCTGCAGGATTGACGCATGAACCGCGGCAATTCCCCCCGCCCCCAGAATACCAACGCGTATTTTTCCCATGATTTCCTCCCCCTGATTCCGGTGACAGTTATTGGGTACTCAATGACTATCAGAGAGACAAAAGCCCTCATCGCCAGGCACTCGCCCATAAAAATGCCGTTGAGCGTAGAAGAAACACGACTTTGTTATTCAGGAATGTTTTGGCAACACCCGATGGCAAAAGCCGACGACCGAAAAGAAGTATCCTCTTGTTGGAATCTTTGTTCCATGAAACCAAAGTTATAGAACAAACGGTTTGAAAGCCGTTCCAGAGCGCTTTACATTCGAACGCGTATTTCATCAGCAGAAAGTCCTCTGATCCGAACCTCTAAAAGCGGACCGGCCCTGAGCCAAACGCCGCGGGAGTACCGAATGACCAGCAAGACTTCATCTCGACACGCCGGCCAGACCCGTAATACGGATGAGCTGGAGCGTACGCGCATCCCGCCCAGCCGACAGCTGAGCGGCAAATATTTTCTGGGCTCTTTCGCCGGGGAACACGTCGCCGGTACCGAATTTGTGATCGGGGCGTCACTGGTCGCACTCGGCGTCAGCACCGGCGACCTGCTACTGGGACTGCTGCTGGGCAATCTCATGGCGGTCCTTTCCTGGGCGTGGGTATGCACGCCCATTGCCACCCGCTCGCGCATGACTCTTTATTGGTACATCGAGCGGCTGGCCGGCAAGCGCTTTGCCTGGATGTACAATTTGCTTAACGGGCTCATTTTTGCCGTGATTTCTGGCGCCATGATCACCGTCTCCGCCTCAGCGTTTCGAGTCGTGACCGGCATTCCTACCCAGACCGGCTGGTATCCAGAAAGCGTCAGCTTTGTGATCCTGGCCCTTTTTGTAGGTGCCATCACGGTCTGGCTGACTCTTAAGGGCTTCAAACTGATCGCCAATTTCTCAACGGTCTGCGCTCCTTGGATGGCGGTCATGTTTGTGGCCAGCGGTATTGTTTCGATCGGGATACTGCTGCAGCTGGGCGAGCAGCAGGGTGTGATCGGTCTGTCCAACGTGGTCGATCAGTTCGTCTGGACCGGCACAACTCCGGCCGGCGATCCCGGTATTTCAGTATGGATCATTGCGGCCTGGGCCTGGGGGGCAAACATGCCACAACATCTGGGCATGAGCGACATGAGCACTCTGCGCTTTGCCCGCAAGACCTCCTATGGCTACTTTTCGGCCGCCGGCATGTACATCGGTCACTTCGTGGCCTGGCTATGCTCCGGGCTGATGGGCGCCACTGCAGCCATGCTGGCTCAGTCGCAGCTGATCGATATGGACCCGGGCGGCGTCGCCTTCAGGATTCTGGGCATCATGGGGCTCCTGGCGGTGGTGATTGCCGGCTGGACAACGTCCATTCCGTGTCTTTACCGCGCGGGACTCGCTTTCCAATCCATTTTCCCACGCTATTCGCGTACGCAGGTGACGCTGGCTGTCGGCTCACTGACCACGGTCATTGCGTGTTCGCCTTTTGTGTTCAATCAGTGGCTGAATGTGCTGTCATATTTCATCATGCTGATTGCGCCTATCGGCGGCATCATTGCAGCGGAACATTTCATTCTGCCGCGTCAGGGCATCCGACCCTTCTGGCGTGAGCATCAGAAAAACATCGATAACGTTCCTGCGTTTGTCACCTGGGGGATGAGCGTGGCCGTGGGTGTAATTCTGATGTCTCTCGATGCCATTCATCTGTTCACCCTATTCATCCCCGTCTGGCTGACCAGCCTTGTCGGCTATCCGCTGATCTGTGTCTTGATGGGGGCGCGGCGCGAGTCGAAGGGAGATCTTCATCTAGCCGCCTATGGTCCGGTGACCCCTGAAGAAATTGCCGGCGATAAGCCGCCGGCCACTGTGCCGGTACAACGCCGCAACCCCTGGTACTACCTGGCACTGGCCTGCCTTGTCGTTATTTTGGCGATCGCTGTAGCAAGCTACATGAGTCATAAACCACTCGGCTTCCTCTCAACCTTCCGGTGGCTCATCATCGCCCCCACTGTCGTGTACTTTATTGCCGCCACGCAGTGGATGAAGGGCCGCCGACGCGTTCGAAGCGACGTCGCCTCATACAAGCGTCAGTGGCAAAAAACAGCAGTTACGTCGGACAACACGCCTCACCGATAATCATTGCCGACATCTTTTGGGCGCCCTGCGGGCGCCTTTTTTTGGCTGCTGTACCAACCATTATCCAACGATCGCCGGCATTACGAATCACGGTGGCGTAGAAGACAAAACATGATAACGGTACAAAACCTCGATTCATTTTTGCCTGCTGTTCGGGGCCTTTCCGGGCAACAAAAAACCCCGCCATAGCGGGGTTTTTCAATCATCGACCAGGCCTTATCGCCCTTATTGTTTGAGCATCCACTCGTGATCCGGATCGTTGTGAAACTTCCACACCCTTTTGGGCCCGGCCATCACATTCAGATAGTACAGCTCATAGCCATGTGGCGCGCCTACCGGGTGATACCCCCTGGGTACCAGAACACAGTTGCCGTGTTCCACGGCCATGGTCTCATCCAGAGAACGGTCGTCAGTGTAAACCCGGTGCAGCGCAAAGCCCTGCGAGGGGTTAAGGAGGTGATAATAGGTCTCTTCGAGCTGCGATTCGTGCGGAAGGTTATCCTGGTCATGCTTGTGCGGCGGATAGCTCGACCAATTCCCTGCCGGCGTATAGACCTCGACCACCAGCAGACCATCGGCCTCCTCGGTTTCCGGCAGAATATCGTGCACATGACGCACATTACTGCCTTCGCCTCGAGTAGCACTGTTGATCTGTTCCGGCGCAATCAGTCGTGCCTTGTAACTTCCTTTACCCGGTGCGCTGCAGACAGCAACTTCCAGATCAGTGACTGCCTCAACGCTATAGGAAGTGTCATTGGGAAAGTAGACAGCATAGGGACGCTTTTTCTCGAAAACATCCATGCGATCGCCGATGTTTTCCCACGCTTCATTCCCGCAGGCAATGGTCGCACAACCGGTCAGCAGTACAAGACACTCCTCCCTGTCGCCGGTCTGCCAGGAAACCTTCTCGCCTTTGGGCAGTTTGTGAACGCGAAAGCCGACATGTTCCCAGCCAGCAGACTCGGGAGTGACCTCGAGAATCTTCCCCTGGGCATCGGGGTTTTGAGGTCGAACCAGAAGCGAACTCATATTGAATCCTCCATGAATGAAGCCGTGAATAACAATGAAGACAAACTATTTACCCGGTGTTTAACCCTCCTGTTCCTGATGGCTACCGTCATTCTTTCGGTCCTGACGAACCCCCAGTGAAATGGCCAGTGTCTGACTCAGACACAGAGATGCCGTCAGTCCGCGGAAACTTTTGACCTCTGCTTCATGCACGATCAGTGAAACGTCAGCCGTGGGCGCCAGCGGACTCAGGCTCGAATCGGTGATCACGATATGAGGAATGCCGCGCTCACAGGCTTCAGCCACAGCGTCATGGGTCTCCCGGGCATAGGGCGAAAAACTGATAATCAACATGGCATCCCTGGGGCCCACCGCTTTCATCTGCTCTGAGTGCATCCCCCCCAGCCCATCCATCAAAAAGGCCCGCTTACCGATGTGATGCAGCGCATAGGTGAAGTAGCTGGCGACCACGAAGCTTCGCCTGGCGCCCAGTACATGTACGATCTCGGCCTGCTCGAGAATGTCCAGGGCACGCTCGAGCTGGACCGGATCAATACGTCCGGGTAATGCTTCAAGCACCTCCCGATTGGCCTCGGAAAATTCCCACAGCAACTGCGTACTGTCCGGCGTTTCGCCCGTCGCGGTACGAATGGCTCGAATGCGTTCGGCATAGTTGGGCAACTCATCGACCAGTCGTGAGCGAAAAAGCTGCTGCATTTCCGAAAATCCCTTGAAACCAAAGCTGTTGGCAAAGCGAATCAGGGTCGAGGGCGTCACACCTGCCTGTTCCGCCAGCCGTGCAACAGTGGCAAAAGCCACTTCCTGGGGGTGATCAAGCAAAAAGCGGGCGGTCTGCTGCAGGCGCCGGCTGAGGCTGCCGTACTGGGCTGTAATGCGCTCTTCCAGCTCGGCGAAGCTCTGCGGTAACTGGCTCATGATGTTCTCTCTATTGTTTCCTGACGCCTGCATTGGATGAACCTGTATGGCGCGCAGTCTAAAACCGATGAAATGTAAATTCCATGATTAAAACAAATGGAATGTGCCAACTTTGGTCGATGGGAAAACATCCCCCTTGACTTGCCCCGGCGTATACCCGGGCAGACAAGAAAAATGTGTCTGATTTAAGGACAGGGCCTACATCTTTGGTCTCATGAAACAGACATTCTACGCCTGACGCAAAGTGCAAAAACCCCTCTTTTATATAATAAGTATTTGTATTTAAAGAAAATTGACAAAACAAGCACTTTCCTCTGCAAGCCGATAGATCGCATTTTCCAGCCGTTGAACATATGGAATATAAATTCTAATCTCGACGCATTCCCAAGGGTCGCACCCGGTCTGACGTCCGGGTGGAATCGCCTTCAACAGCCAAGGAAATTCGATATGTCCGGTCAGACGCCACGCTTTGCACTCAATCACATGATCTGCCCATCTCTCAGCGTACACGAACTGATGGATGGTGCTGTCGACCTCGGTCTGGATGCCGTCGAGCTGCGTAACGATGTACAGGAGAACAGCATTTTGACCCTGGAGCAGGCCCAGGCAGCCGGTGAGCTGGCGCGTGAACGCGGCATCCGCATTCTAAGCATCAATGCACTTTACCCGTTCAACATCTGGAATGAAGAACGTGCCGAACAGGCAGAAAAGCTGGCGCAACTGGCCCGGGCCTGCGGTGCTGAAGCGCTGGTTCTGTGCCCTCTGGTGGATGCCGATCACGGTCTCAACACTCAGGACAGTCATGCCCATGTCGTCAAGGCGCTCAAGGGTCTTGATCCCATTTTTGAACATCATGACATTCGCGGCCTTGTCGAACCGCTGGGTTTTCCCATCTCCAGCCTGCGCACCAAACAGGCCGCCATCGAAGCCATTCGGGAGCTCGGTCTCGAGCATCGTTTCAGCGTCGTCCATGACACCTTTCATCACCGCGGCGCCGATGAACAGAACTACTTCCCTGACATGACAGGACTTGTCCATATTTCAGGCGTTGAAGACAAGGCCATCTCCTTTAAGGACATGCTGGATGACCATCGCATCCTGATTGGCCCTGAGGATCGACTGGGTAATGTCGAACAGATTCACGATCTGCTGGAGCGCGGCTATACCGGTTATTTTTCGGTCGAACCCTTTTCTAGGCCGGTATGGGATCTTGAAGATCCACTGGGCGCTACACGAGAGAGCATCGAATACGTTCGCCAGGCGCTCAATCAATAAAAACCGCACCTTTGCCGCATCTTGTTACTTTTCAGGAGAGCATTGCCATGAAAATCGCGCTGGATCCGCACATGCATCGACACCTCTCGCTTGAAGAGACCTGTCGCGTCACCGCCGAGTCAGGGTTTGAGTACATTGAACTCTCGCCGCGCCCCGATTTTTTGAACTGGTGGACACGCCCGCGGGTTTACCCGGAGCGCGTACGCTCGTTTAAAAAGGCCATGAAGGATCATGGCGTCTCGCTTGCCACCATGCAGCCCATGTACCGCTGGTCCAGTCCCTACAAGGACGAATGGGAAATGGCCATGGACAACTGGAAGCGCATCATCGAGATCGCCGTCGAAATGGAGTGCGACACGCTGGTTTCCGAATTCGGTCGTGGCGGTTCTCCCGAACGTTCAAACGTTGATCGTCAGGGCATTCATACGCCTGAAGCCTGTGAAAATGCCTTCTGGCGCAGCATGGATGTACTGGTGCCGATTCTGGAACGCGAAGGCGTCACCCTGAGTCTGGAACCCCACCCGGAAGACTGGATAGAAACCATCGAGCCGGCGGTCGACATCATCAAGACCATAGATTCCAAGGCCGTGCGGGCTTCCTATATTGCGCCGCATACCTATTTCTACGGCAATGACCTGGAAACCTCCATGCGCAGCACAAAGGATGTTCTGGTGCATGCGCGTGTCGCCGACACCTATGACCACACCAAATCCTCCAATCTGCGCTACATCGTCAACCCGCCCGGCGCCAACGTTCGCGTTCACCAGCACCTGGACATCGGCGAAGGTGAGCTGGACTGGGACGTCTTCTTTAAAACCCTGGCTGATATCGGCTTTGACGGTGTGCTGTCGAGCTGTGTGTTTGCCTGGGAAGATCGCGCCGAAGCGTCGTCGCGCTTCATGCGTGAAGAAATGCAGCGATACGTTGACAAGTACTTTAAATAATCGAGGAGCTCTCCCATGACGATCCGTATTGGTGTTATTGGAACAGGCATGATCGGCGAAGAGCATTCCCGCCGCATCACCAAAACGCTGACTGACGCAGAGATCGTGGCCGTCAGCGATGTCAATCTCGACCAGGCTCACGCCATGATCGATCGTTTGGGCCTTGATGCCACGGTGTACGAGACCGGTCAGGCATTGATCGAGGCCGACAATGTCGATGCCGTCCTGGTAACGTCCTGGGGCCAGACGCACGAAGAGTACGTGCTGGCAGCCATCAAGGCCGGCAGGTACGTGTTTTGCGAAAAGCCGCTGGCAACGACTGCCGAGGGCTGCCAGCGCATTATGGACGCCGAAATGGCTGCCGGACGGCGCCTGGTCCAGGTCGGCTTCATGCGCCGCTACGATCACGGCTACAACCTGCTCAAGGACACGATGGATGCCGGCAACCTCGGACAGGCTTTGATGATCCATGCTGCGCATCGCAACCCTACAGTCCCCGAGCGTTATGTCACACCAATGGCGATTCATGACACGCTGATTCATGAGCTCGATACCTTCCGCTGGCTGCTCGACGATGAATACGCCAGTGCCCAGGTCGCCTTCTCGCAAAAGACCCGTCATGCCCATAGTGAAGTGCGTGATCCACAGTTGGTCCTGCTGGAAACCACCCGTGGCACTCGTATTGATGTGGAAGTTTTCGTCAACTGCCAGTACGGCTATGACATCCAGTGCACGGTTGTCGGCGAGGAAGGCATTGCACACCTGCCCGAGCCTCAGAGCCTGACCCTGCGTCAGGCCGGCAAGCGCAGCAACGAGATTCTTCAGGACTGGAAAAAACGTTTTGACGACGCTTTTAACACTGAGCTGCAAGGCTTTATTCATGATGCCCAGGCCGGTGCACTCAAGGGCCCCTCTTCCTGGGATGGTTTTGCCGCCGCCGTGGCCGGTGATGCCTGCGTCAAGGCCCAGGAGAGCGGGCAGGTCGAGCCGGTGAGCATGCCCGATCGCCCCGACTTTTATCGGTAAGAGCCGTTTCCAAGGTTTCATGGAAAGCCTCGCTGTCTTGATCAACACAGGACGCGGGGCTTTTTCATGGCGAAGTGCCTTGCAGATACTGAATCACAGAATCCTGTATTCCAGAAAAATGGAATTAAGGAATGAATTTTCCAACTATCGTTTAATAGGAAAAAATATTCCGAACGTTTTATGATCGGAACAAATGAACCGATGTCATCCAATCTCCGTAGGTGCCGGACGCTTTCTCGATGGGCTGCACGGCATTCGGTCACAAGCAGGAAAACATCATGAATGACACAAAATCGCTGGATCTGATCTGCCTGGGAAGAGTCGCGGTAGATCTATATGCCGAGCAGATCGGTAGCCGTCTTGAAGATGTTGCAAGCTTTGCCCGCTATCTGGGTGGCAGTTCGGGCAACATGGCTTACGGTACAGCACGTCTGGGCCTTAGCTCGGCCATGCTGTCACGCGTAGGCAATGAGCAGTTTGGCAACTTCGTACGTGAAGAGCTTGCCAGCGTTGGGGTCGATGTCAGCGGCCTTCAGACGGACCCGGAGCGCCATACAGGCCTGGCCATTCTGGCGATCAAGAATCGTGACAGCTTTCCCCTGCTCTTTTATCGCCGTGACTGCGCCGACATGGCTATCGATGCCGATGCCATTGATCCGGATTTTATTGCCCGTGCCGGCGCGCTGGTGATTACCGGCACGCACCTCTCGACCGAGACAACGCAACGCGCCTGCCGCAAGGCACTGGACGCTGCCGCCAGCAAGGGTGTCAAACGGGCTCTGGATATCGACTATCGCCCGGTGCTCTGGGGTCTTACAGACCCGGGGGATGGTGAAACCCGTTTCGTGGCCGACGAAGAAGTCACTCGCCACCTGCAGCAATGGCTGGGCGATTTTGATCTGATCGTGGGCACCGAAGAAGAATTTCATATTGCCGGTGGGCATACCGATACTCTCGCTGCTCTGCGCGCGGTGCGTAAAAACACGGATGCCACGCTGGTCTGCAAGCTGGGTGCCCTGGGCTGCGTCGTATTTGAAAACGAGATTCCCGAGCGCATCGAAGACGGCATTCTGGTTGAAGGCGTCAAGGTGGATGTACTCAACGTACTGGGCGCCGGCGACGCCTTCATGAGCGGGCTATTGCGCGGCTGGCTTAGAGGAGAGGACTGGCGCACCAGTGCCACTTATGCCAACGCCTGCGGTGCGCTCGTCGTGTCTCGTCACGGGTGTGCGCCAGCCATGCCCACCGAAGAAGAACTTTTCGACTATCTGGGTCGCCGCGAAACGGTCAGGCGCCCAGATCGAGACAAGCAACTCAATCACCTGCATCGGGTCACCACCCGAACGCCAAAGGCCTGGCCGCAGGTCTGTGGACTGGCGTTTGATCATCGTCGTCAGTTGACGGACATGGCCCGTGAGGTTGGCGCCGACCAGTCCCGCCTGCCACAACTCAAGCAGCTACTGGTCAAGGCCGCCGAACAGGGCGCCCAACAGGCGGGACTCGAGCACCCTGCGATTTTGGTGGATGACGTCTTCGGACAGGACGCGCTCAATGATGCTACCGGTCGCCAGTGGTGGATCGGCCGCCCGGTTGAACTCCCCGGCTCGCGTCCGCTGCGCTTCCAGCATGGGGATGATCTGGGTTCCCGGCTGCGTCAGTGGCCGCGCGAGCACATCATCAAGTGCCTGGTGTTTTATCACCCCGATGATGAAATGGCCCTGCGGCTGGATCAGGAAGCGCACCTGCTGCAGCTCTATCAGGCTGCCTGTCGAATGGAGCTTGAACTGCTCATCGAAATCATCCCACCGACTCGCGAAGGCGATGACGACCGGGTTCTCGCCCGCTCGCTGCAACGTCTCTATAACCTGGGCATTCGTCCCGACTGGTGGAAGCTGCCTTCAATGAACGATACCGCCTGGCAGGCCGTCAGCGAGGTCATCGATGCGCAGGACAAACACTGTCGCGGTGTGGTGTTGCTCGGTCTGGACGCCCCGATGGCCGACATGAAAAAAGGGTTTGCCGCTGCGGCCCGTCATGACCAGTGCAAGGGCTTTACGGTCGGGCGCACCTTGTTTGCCGCCCCCAGTCGCGATTGGCTGGCCGGCGACATCGACGATCAAACGCTTGTCTCCCGCGTGGCCGGTAACTACGCCGAACTGATCCAGGAGTGGCAACGCCTGCGGGAAAGCCAGCCCACTGCAGAGGAAATGGCCCAATGAAAACCGTTCGTCTGACCATGGCACAGGCCGTCATCCGCTATCTGACTGCTCAGAAGGTAGACATCGACGGTGAATTGACACCCATGTTTACCGGCTGCTGGGCCATCTTTGGCCACGGTAATGTGGCCGGTCTTGGGGAAGCGCTCTATCAGGTCCGTGACCAGCTGCCAACCTGGCGCGCCCATAACGAGCAGGCCATGAGCCATGCGGCCATTGCCTATACCAAAACGCTGGATCGCCGCCGGATGATGGCCTGCACTGCCTCAGCCGGACCGGGATCAACCAATATGGTCACCGCTGCGGCACTTGCGCACGTCAATCGGCTGCCGGTGCTGTTTCTGCCCGGCGATACCTTTGCCACCCGCATGCCGGACCCGGTATTACAACAGATCGAAAACTTCCATGATCACACCCTGACCAGCAATGACTGCTTTCGTCCGGTCAGTCGTTTCTTCGACCGCATCACGCGTCCCGAGCAGCTGCTGACCTCCCTGCCCCAGGCGATGCGCGTGTTGACCGACCCGGTCGAGTGCGGCCCGGTTACCCTGGCCATGCCGCAGGACGTACAGACCATGGCCTTTGACTACCCTGAACACTTTTTTGACGAGCAGATTCACTATCCACGTCGTCAGGCCGCTGATCGCAATGAGCTCGCCCGTGCCATTGAGCTCATCAAAAAGGCCAGTAAACCGCTGGTGATTGCTGGCGGTGGTGTGCACTACGCCCAGGCACGTGAAGCGCTCGACACCCTGGTCTCGAATTACCAGCTGCCGGTCGGTGAAACCCAGGCCGGCAAGGGCGCCCTTCCCTGGGACCACGAACAGAACATGGGCACCATCGGTGTAACCGGTGCGGCCTCGACCAACACACTGGCCGCCGAGACCGATCTGATCATTGCCGTTGGCACCCGTCTGGGTGATTTCGCCTCCGGCTCGCGCGCCATGATCAACCCCGACGCCCGGATTCTCTGTCTCAACGTGGCCTCCTTCGACGCCATCAAGCATCGCGGTCAGCCGCTGGTCGGGGACGCCCTGCTTACCCTGCCGGAGCTGGATCGGGATCTGCAGGGCTGGCGCCCTGACAGTGGCTGGATAGACCGGGCCGATGAACTGCGTCGGCAATGGCACCGCAGCGTTGATGTCGCCACCACCGACCGCGGCACCGATTTGCCTACCGATGCGGAGGTAGTGGGCGCGGTCAATCGCGCTGCCGGTGAACAGGACATCGTGGTCTGCGCCGCTGGCGGTCTCCCCGGCGAGCTGCAAAAGCTGTGGCGCACCCGCTATGCGAAGGGATACCACGTGGAGTATGGCTATTCCTGCATGGGTTATGAACTGGCCGGCGGGCTGGGTACCAAAATGGCCAGCCCCGACTCGGAAGTGTTTGTCATGGTCGGCGACGGCTCCTACCTGATGCTCAATTCCGAGATTGCCACCTCCGTTATGCTGGGCCACAAGATCATCGCCGTGGTGCTGGATAACCGAGGCTATGGCTGCATCCACCGCCTTCAGCAGGGCTGCGGCGGCCCGGGCTTCAACAATATGCTGGATGACTGCCTGACCGTTGAAGGCGGCGCACCAAAAACCGACTTTGCCGCTCACGCCGCATCTCTCGGCGCCCGCTCCGAAAAGGTCGGCAATATCGGAGAGCTTGAAGCGGCACTGGAGCGCGCCAGAGCATCCACCATCAGCTATGTCATCACGATCGATACGGACGGACTGGTAGATACCGAAGAAGGGGGTTCCTGGTGGGACGTCGCTGTACCCGAGGTGTCGGCCCGCTCCGAAGTAGAAGAAGCCCGCAAGCGTTACGACGAGCACAAGGCCCGTCAGTGGAAGAACCTCTGACCCTCAACCGGTACCACGGCGGCAGAGTCACTGCCGCCTTCGGGGCATTGATATTTCAGGAGCATTTCCATGTCAGTACGTCTTGGCATCAATCCGTTGACCTGGACCAACGATGATCTGCCCAGCCTGGGCGGGAATACACCGCTTGAGACCTGCCTGACCGAGGGCCGGCAGGCCGGCTTCAGTGGGTTCGAGCTGGGTCAAAAGTTTCCGCGTACGCCCGACGCCCTCAACGCCGTTTTAAGGGATCACGATTTGTCGCTTGTCTCCGGCTGGTACTCGTCACAGCTGCTGGAGCGCAGTGTCGAAGAAGAGATTGAAGCCGTCGAAGACCATCTGCAGCTTTTAAAGCAGTGCGGCGCCAATGTCATGGTTTTCTGCGAGGTCACTCACTGTGTACACGGCGATCAGATGCGTCCGGTATCCCAGCGCCCTCACCTGCAGGACGTCGACTGGCCACGCCTGACAGAAGGGCTTGATCGGGTGGGCGCCTATCTGCGTGAGCATGGCGTGCAGCTGGTCTATCACCATCACCTGGGCACCGTGGTGGAAAGTCAGGCGGATATCGAGCGACTGATGGATAACACCAGTAACGCTGTCGGTCTGCTGCTTGATTTTGGTCATCTGGTAGTGGCCGATGGGGACCCGCTGGCCGTTGCAAAGCGCTACGCCTCACGCATCCATCACATCCACTGCAAGGATGTGCGCTTTGATGTTCTCAAGGAAACACGCAACCGCGACAAGAGTTTCCTGGATGGTGTGCTCGACGGCCTGTTTGCCGTTACCGGTGATGGCGATATCGATTTCGTACCAGCGCTCAGCCACATGAATGCCCAGGGCTATGAGGGCTGGCTGGTGGTAGAGGCAGAACAGGATCCCAGTGTGGCGCACCCGATGACCCATGCCCGACAGGGTCATCAGGGCCTCAGGGCCGTGGCCGAGAAGGCCGGATTCAGGGTCACCGAATGATACTTGGGCTGAGCCCGAATCTGAATCGACACGATATTTATTCCGCGACAGGCAGGTAAGCACATGAACACGATCCAGCATTATCTCAACGGTGCCCTGACAGAAGGACAAAGCGGACGCTTTGCAACCGTTTACAATCCGGCCACGGGCGAGCAGTCCGCTCAGGTCGCTCTGGCATCCGCCGACGAGACACGCCAGGCCATCGGCATCGCCGATGAGGCCTTCAAGCGCTGGTCAAGGGTCACGCCGTTGCGCCGCGCCCGCATTCTGTTCCGCTTCAAGGCACTGGTCGAGGAGCATGCCGATGAACTCGCACGCCTGATTTCCAGCGAGCATGGCAAGGTGTTCTCTGATGCAAAGGGCGAGCTGACCCGCGGCCTTGAAGTGGTCGAGTTCGCCTGTGGCATTCCCCATCTGCAAAAAGGCGAGCACTCCATGAACGTCGGCACCGGCGTGGACAGCTACTCGCTGATGCAGCCGGTGGGTGTATGCGCCGGTATCTCGCCGTTCAATTTCCCGGCCATGGTTCCAATGTGGATGTTCCCGATCGCACTGGCCTGCGGCAACACCTTCATCATGAAGCCTTCCGAGAAGGACCCGTCTACCCCGATGCGTCTGGCCGAGCTTTTGACCGAGGCAGGCCTGCCGGAAGGTGTGTTCAACGTGGTCAACGGCGACAAGGAATCCGTGGATGTCCTGTTGACCGATGAGCGCGTTCAGGCCGTCAGCTTTGTGGGTTCCACGCCTATTGCCGAGTACATCTACGCCACGGCATCCCAGCATGGCAAGCGCGTGCAGGCCCTCGGCGGTGCCAAAAACCATATGGTCATCATGCCGGATGCCGATCTGGACCAGGCTGTGGATGCTCTGATGGGCGCCGCCTACGGCAGTGCCGGGGAACGCTGCATGGCAATTTCGGTGGCCGTCCCCGTCGGTGAAGAAACTGCCAATCGCCTGCGTGAAAAGCTGGTCGAGAAGCTTGGAACACTACGTGTCGGCCCGGGACTGGTCGATGGACCCGACAACGACATGGGCCCGCTGATTACCGCTGACCACCTTGACAAGGTTCGTGACTATATTGGCGTGGGCGTTGAGGAAGGCGCCGAGCTGGTCGTTGATGGCCGAGAAGCACAGCTGGAAGGCACCGGTCAGGGTTATTTCATTGGCGGTACGCTCTTTGATCACGTCAAGCCGGGCATGCGAATCCACTCCGAGGAGATCTTCGGGCCGGTACTGGCCATCAGCCGTGCTGAAAGCTTCGATGACGCCGTGGCCATGATCAACGATCACGAGTTCGGCAATGGCACCGCCATCTTTACCCGCGACGGTGACGCAGCACGTCAGTACTGCGAGCAGATTCAGGTCGGCATGGTAGGCGTTAACGTCCCGATTCCGGTGCCGATGGCCTTTCACAGCTTCGGCGGCTGGAAGCGCTCGCTCTTCGGCCCCCTGCACATGCATGGCAGTGATGGCGTACGTTTCTACACCCGCATGAAGACCATCACACAGCGTTGGCCGAGCGGCATTCGCGAAGAAACCAATAGCTTTACCATGCCGACACATTAAGCCTCTGATGCCGGCGTCAAAGGCGCCGGCATTTTTCTAACAAGGATATGATCATGCCCCTGGTTACTATCACCGCTGCCGACCATTACCCCCAGGAGTGGTATCGTCAGGTGGCCGATATCGTCAATGAAGTCGTCATTGAAACTCTCGACTTTCCCGTTGATGACCGCTATCAGATCATTCAGGCGCTACCCGCCGAACGTATTGAACTGCAGACGCGCAGCGGTGACGCGTTGATCCTGCAACTGACCATGCGCTCGGGGCGTTCAAGTACGGCCAAGCAGCATTTTTATAAAAAAGTGGCCGAGACACTCGAACAAAAGGTAGACGTTGACCCGGCCAACCTCATGATCGTGATTACCGAGAACAAAGATGCCGACTGGTCATTTGGCGATGGCAAAGCCCAGTTTTTGGTCTGATATCTATTTAAACCGTTTACTTTTCTACTTCTTTTCAAGACCCCGGCTCAGAGTGCGACACCAAACTCGGTATCTACAGGCTTTATTTGCATGAATTAAACGACAAGAGCCACTTTACGCCGGGGCATGACAAAAGCGGTATTTTCCAGAACTTTCCTTGCGAAATTTTTTAAGTTTTATTAGTACAGTAAACGTATACAGTCAGGCCATGATTACTATGCGGTTTACTATAATCTTCAGTAACTTGGTAAACTCCACGATTTACACAATGAGCATCGGCTGCGGTCAATCAGCAACCAAACCGCAACCGGCTTTGTATAAAGCCAAAGCCTGCCGCTTGAAACAAGATCAAACCGGAAGAGCTTTGCCAACGCTCGCCCGGTTCGATATAGGCAACCCTGCTGTCTCGGCGCCAATCAGGCAAGTCCGTTCCAGATCAAAAGGCAACACCCAAAGTTTTAGCGTTGACGAGAAATCGAACACTTCAAGCCGATCGTTGAATTCAGAGTGCGCCGGATAAATCAGCACCACATCTCCCTGCCCTTCTAGATATTTGTGCCCATAGGCAAAGAGCTGGTAGAAGTCTGCCTGGGAAAGGCCATAGTTTCGGTTACGGGCTTCGGCATTCAGACGCTTCCACTTGGTATCCAGCACCCAGTGACGATTACCCTGACTTAATAGGAGATCAGGGCGCAGCTGAAAGAAATTTCCTCCTGCATGCCGACAGAGCCAGGCACTGGCTGCCTGCGTTTTCAATCGAGTATCGGATGACTTTGCCCGCTCCAGGTAACGAGCTACGTACTGCTCGAACAACTGCTCCATGGGGAAAAGTAGACTCATACCGTATTGCTGCCCGGCAACCGCTATCGGCATGGTCTGATCGAGGATCAATTGGCACCACGGACGTACTGCCTGGTAATGCGCCATCAGGCGATCTGTCCGCCATGCTCTAAAGTCCTGTCGCGGGTCATGACTGGCCGGCACTTCAGAAAGCATACTGCGCAGCTCATGGCCCAGCCGCCAACTACTGCTTACCTGGGTCGACCTGCATACCTGTTCCAGCGCCAATTTGAGCAGGCGATTTTCCGGTCTATCCGGCCCAAAGAGATCGTGACGTATCCGGAAATGGTGCTGTTTCCCCGGCGGCTGGCGCATCTGACCCACCACATCAAGCTGGCCGCGCAGAAAGGGCTGCTCCTCCTCGATACGTCGATAGTCAAAGCGCACTCCCCGCTTGATGACATATTCCAGCGCCTCGAGAAACTGCCGCATGACCCATTCGGAAAGAGGCGCGTCAAACAACTCAAGCGCAGCAGTGCCTACTTCACGCGTCGGCAGATCCAGCGCCGCCTGAATCATTCGTCGCAAAAGCTGACGGCCTTGTACAATGTCATCCGTGGCTTCAAGGTGCTTTGGAAGGATTTCAAGGCAGGTACCGCATGGGGCTTCCAGTACGCCAACATAGTTATCGAGTCTTAGCCAGCGTCGACCTTCCACCTGAATCAGGTTCGCGCCACCCCGCTCAAAAGACTCGTTGAGCTGACACAGCCAATCAAACACAGTGACCGAAACATGAGCGCGATCCAGACTGGGGTTGTCTATTGGCTCTGTTGTCAGACGAGCGTATTCCCTGACCGTGATCCATGCCTTCACGTTAATTCAGCCTTGTCTACAGGCTCTTGGTCAGCCGCTATACCCGCGCCATGGGTAATACCGGCATAGGCTGTGAGGCGTTCGAACGCTTCGTCATTGAGCCGCCAGGGCAGATGGTGCGCCGGCAGGCGCACTGCTTCACCGAATAACCCGTGCACATCATGGCGTGGTTGATAAACAAAGCGATCTGCAGCCCTCTTGCGATGATCGTTCAGTACCCATTGAATACGCTGCCAGTCTTCGAAAAAATATTCCTGCAGCAGTGGCAGTATCTGATTACGAAAGATCAGAGCCAGCCGCGCGAGCTCAGGCTCTTTAATCAATGGCATGAAGTACGCATGGCCCAGACAATGCTCCCGGTCCAATAGCACTTCGATGCGCTGATTCAGCGTGCGGAGCAGTTCACCGATGTTGATGCCTTCTACGACTACCTGATCCAACAGTTCCGGGCGGGATGGCATTTCATGGAACATGAAGCGGCGTCTAAGAGCGATATCCAGTCCCGCCAGTGAGCGATCGGCGGTATTCATGGTGCCAATCAAATAGACATTACCGGGTACGCTAAAACGTTCCTTTGAATAAGGAAGGATAACTGAAAGCGCCTCGTTGGCTTCCGCACGCTTGCCGTCTTCAATCAAAGAGATCAGCTCGCCAAATATGCGCGAGACGTTACCGCGGTTGATTTCATCAATAATCAGGACAAATTTTTCCCGCTCGGCCGGATCAGCTGATGGTGCCTGGTAAGGTGACAGCCCAAACTCTCGCTGTAGATATAAAAGCACGCCCTCGACGTAAGACGCGTTGTAGATGCCCCCTTTGTTCCCTGTCTGATAATACTGACGGACCAACTCCAGATTGGCACGATATCCATTCACATTCGACTGAGAACTTTGAGGAAAAACCTTTAACGTTTCTCCACCTGAATAGAACGCGGTAAAGGGTTTATCCCAAATGGTCTGCATCTGCAGCTGTCCATCATTCGCAGCGGCATGTTCTTGTAGACGCTTTAGCGCCTGATCAAAAGGATCGTCTGTCTCGGCACGACCAAGGCTGGCACGTTCACATAACCTTTTAAAAATTCCCGCTTCCACCTCGTATTGAAGCTGCCCATCCACAGAAGTGGCACGCAGACCTTCTACAAAATCCTCGTAGCTAAAGCTCTGATGGAAGGTCACAAAAGACACCTGACCCCGCTCTACCAACGCATCAAAGCGTAACTTCAGTGCCGCCCGATCGTCTTGATGAGCTTCCAGATAGTCGGCATCCAGGATTTCCAGGGCAGCATTGACAGTGGCATGAGTCTTTCCGGTACCGGGAGGCCCGAAAAGAATTTGATTAAGAGGCAAGTGCCGGTCGGACATTGCAGGAGATTCCTTGTGACGATAGTAATCTGCTGGCCAGCGCCCTGAGCGGCCCACCTGCTGCTCGTCTCGAAAAGCTGCCGCAAATTCTTCGCTTTCAAGGCGAGCTACCAGAGATTCGTCCAGCAGCCGCCAGCCTTCATCAGCTTCCGAGACGCGTTTGTTCAGCTTTATCAGAAGTTGACCATCCTGCGCATCAATGTTTGCCAGTACGGATGCTGTTCCCTTCTCCAGATCGTTATTCCGCCCTACCCGAGCAGGGCCATATTGAGCCGATTTTACAGTCCACCAGTCCCATCCCTGGTGGTGAGTTGCACTGACTAGCCGATTAAATAAATGCTGTTGCGCCTCATTTTGAAGAGCATTCCTCAAACGCGGCACGTCCTCAAAAAACCGCCATAGCTCATCGAAATCGTCCGATGGGAACATCTTCTCCTCCATGACAAGATATCTTCGGCCATATAGCTCACCATGTTCATGCCTGATAGCCATGTTGGCAGGCTGTACTACACACCTGGATATTTAGGCATCGGCCGAGCTCAAGCCGACCAGGCCAGGGCACTTAATTGACGAAACCAGATCAAAGTGGGTGTAACATGCTTTTGACAATAGAAGTAATTATTTAATTAGCAAATTCATCGATATCGTTTTAAACCTGCCGATAAACTTTCCGCAGCCTTGTCGTACTGATAGCAGCTTGAGATACGAGAGCAACTACGGCTTATACGCTTTAAACGGTAAGTGATCCCACAGGGGGCGATACTAGATAGGAAGCTGAACCGCCAGCACGAATGGCATTACTCGAATCCGACGACTATTCAAAAGCCACACAGAGCTACCGAGAAAATGCCAGAAATGCCAAGAGCGGTGTCCACGGTTTGGCCATGGCCTGCAATTCAATTAACTGCACTGAGAAATATGTGGGGAAACCCGAACTGCTGGAGAGGAATCAAAATAGAAACGTTTCGCCATGCTTCCTATATGCTTCCAAAATACAAAAAGCGTATTTCATGACAAACAGGATTATCTGTAACGTATTGATCTGATTGGTGGGCCCTGCAGGACTCGAACCTGCGACCAAGGGATTATGAGTGCAGCGAAAGGCAAAATCGGGCCGCGCCTGCAATGCGGTTTACTCTATTTTTCAGTCACTTGGTAAATTCCATGCTTTACATGATTAGCATTGGTTACGGTCAATCAGCAACCAAACCGCGACCACTCTACTCCCCCAACGATTTCAAAAGTGCATCACGGGCATCTAGGTAAAATTGGATGTCTACCTTCGTGGCCATCTCATCGGAGAGGTCGAATAGCATCTTGCGGCAAGTCACCGGCATCAAAATAGCGGTGGCACCTTTCTCCACGGCGATCTCTACCAAGGTCACCGGGTTGTGGACTGGCTCGATGGAGCCGCCGAGGTTGATCTCGCCGACCACGATAAGGCCGCCGCGCAGGCTTCGCTTGAGCAGTGACGAACTCATGGAGATCAGGGACGCCACCCCCAGCTTGGTGCCGGCCTTGGCGGCATCGAAAGCACGCAGCTGCACAGTGAACTCATGCTGGCGTGGTTCCTTGTCACCTACCAACTGACCGGCGCGAGTGTAGAGGTTCTGCTCGGCATAGCTGATACTCTCACGAAACGCGGGGGGCACGGGCTTGTTGAGGATCTTCACGCCGGTGCCAGGGCCTTCGTTAACCTCGATGCGGAACAGGCCAGGATGTTCTTCCTGACCACTGGCCCCCTGACCGCCAGGACTGATGCTCCAAACCTGACCAGGCTCCAGCGGATCGTTGCCAATGCTGTTGTCGCTCTGTAGCTCTGGTGTGGCCACAAACTTCTCTACACCGTCTTCCCCCATGGTGTAGCTGAAGTGGGTGTTTCGGAACTCGGCCGCGCCGATGCGCTTCTGCTGTTCCTTAACCCGCCGGCGGGCCTCCATGGCAATATGGACGGCCCACTCGAGGTCATCGTCACTGGGCGCGAGGTCATCGCCTGGATAGAGCAGCTTCAATAGACCGCTGGCGGTCTTGTTAACCGCATTGGTGTCACGCCCAGACAACGCGCCTCCGAAGAACACCCGACCCTGCCACTGCGATACGCGGCTCTGGCTGCGCAACTGGCTCCAGCACTCCGATAGAAAGTCGCTGACCAGACCGAAATGATCGGTCAGTAGTTCCTTGCTGACCTTGGGTACGTCCCAGCCCGGCAGGAAGGCATGAATGCGATCCATGAAAGCGGTGTCCTGCCGCATTTCCTCCGGCAGAGGTCCGAACAGATGCCCGATGCGCTGCTGGTGTTCCACGTCTACGTCGAAGTTGCCTACTAATACGATGGAGCCATCGGCCCGAATGCTCTCCTTTCCACGAGAGAACTCACCGCTCTCCATGTAGCCTTTCATGATGTTGACGCCATCCTTGCTATCGAAGGAAATGCCGGACACCTCGTCGAAGCAGACGACGTCATACTGGCATACCAGACCCCGCTGGCCATTAGCGTTATTGACGAACATCTTGGCCACCGTGGCCTTGCCACCGGAAATCAAGTGAGCGTAAGGCGATACCTGCTGGAACAGATGGCTCTTGCCAGTACCACGGGGACCCAGCTCCACGACGTTATAGTTGCGCTCCACGAAAGGCACCATGCGCAGCAACATGGCGTTCTTCTCGCGCTCGCTCAAGCTATTGGATTCGATCCCAGTGGAGCGCAGCAGGAAAACCTTCCACTCCTCGGTGGTAAATTCGCGGCGGGCACGGGACAGTTCATCAAGCACATCGCGCTTGGAGAGCTGAATCTCACGCAGGGCACGGATACCGAAGGGACGCCCCCCCTGTTCCTGAGCGATGCTGGCGTCATACTCCAGCGTGAGCTCGGCATAGAAGCCTCCGGTGAGCATGCGTTCATGCTCGCTAACCAACTCGTCTGGGATACGCACGTCGTTCAGGCGCAGGCTGGGCAAGCTGGCCATGTAGGTGTCGTTCTTGGTGTCGAGTCGCGCCTGGATCAAGTCGATGATCTTGATCTCGCCCTTCTCACGGGCACGCGCCTTGAACAGCTCCTCCTCTCCAGCCTTGATCGTGCGTGACTTGAGCTGTCGCTGTACGACTTCCAAGCCTTCCTCAATCTCCTCCGGATCGGTACTGGCGCAGTAGCGGCCCAGCAGGAATTCCACCACGTAAGTCGGCACCGGGAACTGGCGGGCAAAGGTGCGTACCAAGTCCTTGCGCACCAGAAAGCCATCTAACTGCTCGGCGGCCTTGCGATCCAGATCATCGAGTTCCATGACGTTTCCCTTGTCAGTCATCACCGCCGATGGTGGTGAAGCGCTGGGCGATAACCTGCCCGGCGCTATCCAGAATGACGGCCTGAGCTGCCTCGCCCTCGAGATCGTCATCGTCGACCACCACCGATGACTTACCTCCTGCCTTGAAGGGCTTGGGTGACAACACCAAGCTGCTGGCTGGATCCGCGGCATGTCGGCGTAGGTCCAGGGTCAGTCCTTCGCTGTCGCCCTCTAAAGCCAGTGTACAGCGCAAGCCTTTCCAAACCAGGTCGTCGATCACTACGGTAGGCTTGGGGCCAGCCGTGCCCGTAACCACCAGCTCCGGCGTCACGCACTCCTGCAGGCTCAAGCCGCCATGGGTATAGGTTTCCCCCGCCTTGAAGCAATCAATGCTCTCCGCCAAGGCGAAATGCACCTGTTCGTTCCAGTACCAGGGGAAACGGGCTGCTTCGGTATGAGCCCCCTGCTTGAGCGCCGCACAGCGCCCCCATTTGGTGTCTACCAGGCTGGCCGGCAGTTCGGTCTTGGACAGCTCCCCTGGCAGCAGTAGCCAGCCATGATCTGTCACCACCCGCACCTGGGGCCATCCCTGAGCCAACAGTGCCTGGATGCGCTCTGCCACTTCCGCCAGCATGTCATCTACGTGCTGCGCAAGCTTCCAGCCGCGTTCGTGTCCGGCATGGTCGATATCACCAAATTCGCACCAGGTAGGCTTGGAGGTATCCAGCGTCTCCTTGTGCAACTGCTCCACCTGACGGCGCTCCAGCACCTGCCAGCCGTGATCGCGTAACAGCTTCTTGAATAAGTGATGGGTAATCGGAGTGAACTGATAACCCTCTGGCTCTTCATGGATGGCATCACTATCAATGATTGGAGCGACCGCATACTTACCGGTGCCCGTCACACTAGGCAGAGCGGCCCAAGTGGAATACTCTTGGATCTCCAAACCTCGCCTAGTCAGCAGCTGCGTCAAGCGTTTACCGCAATCCAGGCGCAGACCATCCACGAACAGCACGCACTCCCCCGGGCGCGCATGGGACGAGCCTTCACCTCGCTTGAGACCATCCACGCCCGGCTTCCAGACGTGCTGCAGGTGACGGGCAGCTTCATCGGCCCAGCGATAATAGACGCTACGAATCGCCGTAAAGATGGCTTCCTGCTCACGTTGGCCGGTCACTTCGGCTAGGGCACGGAGCAGGGCATCATCGGCCTTCCAACCATCACAAGCGTAGGACTTGCGCATGTCCTCGGCCTCACCACCCGCCAAGCTGTTCTGAGTGACTTTTGCCAGAACGACAAGCGGCGCCAGAGCCATGGCCAGTGGGCTTTCTCTCAGGTCGGCCCATACCCAGTCACGACGCATGCCGTGCTCACCCTCCAGCACCTCGAGTCGCTCGCGCGCCTGGTGGGCCGGCTTGTTGTCCAGCTCGCACAATGCGTGATAGAGCCTCTCCTCTTCTTGCTGATTGAGCTGAGGCCATACCGCCATCTCTTCCATGTTGGGGAAAAGTCCCAGATCAGGTGGCGTGAGCCGACGAAGTTGCTCGATTAGTTGAGGATAACGGTGGGGTGCCTCGGTGAAGCGCAGCCACACCGGCTTCCAGCTACCCTGACGCTGGGTCAGCTTTTCCGCAACCTCCAAAGCGCTGTGCCGCTCAGGGTGGATACCAAAACGGGAGTGGCATACCTGGCAAAAGGCTCGCCATTCGTGACTGGACATACCGCCCTTCATGGCCTCGGACTGATTAAGCCATTCCAGTAGGTCACGCACCGGATCGCCACCGGTCAACAGAGTGTTAAAAGCATCAGAATCCAAGTGGCGGTCCTGGAGATCAGTTATCTCCTCTTTGAGCAACCGAGGAAGTACTGCAAGAACCGACTGGCGAGTGGCACCATCTCTGGCGATATCAAGATTCAAACCACCCTGTTGAGAGGAAAGAAACGCCAGCGGTGTCCAGTCCTTGGCATTTACCTGGGTCCAGATCATCCCCCGATACTGCAGTTCGGCCAATGGCTTGAGCGCTTCCGGGCACTCGCTGACAGCACGCAGATCCTGGCGGCCCACGCCAGGCAGGTAGAGAATCGGAGGCGTCTCGGCATCATATATAATACCCTCAAGGGTGCCGGCAATGGCGCATCTTAGCCAGATGGCTGGGCCGCTGCGCCTCTCAGGGGCGTAGTCGCCCAAAACAAGGAGCTCAGGCAAATCTGCTTGGATCTGAGCGATCGCCAGCTCCCACAGCCTCTCACGGTCAGGCCACAGGATACAGGCTGGAGCGGCCTGCACATCTGGGTTATAAACGGCGGCCTGACGGATCCGCTCAACCAGCTTCTCGATTACCCTCATGCCTCAGAGTTCCCACTTGTCAGCCAGTACTTGGATCAATTCGGTCTGGCGTTTTTTTACCACTTCGGGCGTCCATTGTTCTTCACCAAGCACTTGGCTGGTAAGCGCGTAGGACGAGACATTGCTGCGACCGCGAAAATAGGCGTCTTTCTTTTTGCCAAAGTCGTAGTTCTGAGCCTGAGAGTTTCGACGTTTGTTCAGGGGTACAAGATTGGCTAGACGATGAACCCATTGCTCCCGCACCTCTGATTCTGGCCACCACTCGGTCCAACGACTATCGCTCAGCACAGTCTGTGGCAATACATGCTCGATGGTAAGTACCGTTGGATCATAGGTTGCTGCACCATCCGATACGAATGAATCCAACCTCAATATCAGGTAGTTACGTCGGCGGGCAGTCAATGTATAGATATCGCCTTGCAGGGCTTTCCGCATATCAGACTTTTCCTGATCCGTTAGTTCAATAGCCAGAGGAGGATTGTCATAATCATGTGGCTGCTGCAACGCCGCGATCAGGAGAGCGTAGCGCTCGATACGCTGATTCACGTTTTTCGCGCAAATGTGGGTATAGGCCGCTAGGCGTTCCAGCTTTCTGAAGAACCAAGCCACATAAGTGGGCTCATCCTTGTGGTTTGCCAAAAATACCATTGCAGGCGGAACCCAATCCGAGTTGTCGATCCGATTCAGCCAGCGCAATGAGCGATTAATCTCTTCTGCATCAGTCTCGGCGACATAATGAGACTCTCGCAAAATTGAGAGGGTCTCAGCATAGGGCTCCAACACTTCCTTAATTAACGTGCGCGCATTGTTCACTCGTGTCAGGACGTGAGTTCGAAACTCCTCCAACAGGGACCGTTTGGACTTCTCCCTTGCATGAATCATGCGAACGTAAGCAAACAAGTCGTTGAAACCGGCGCGACCCAAATCGACTTCCATGTCCTCCCAACGTTCATTATAAATTTCCTGCTCGCTGGTAGTTGGAAGCTTGCCAATGACATCCGCCTTGATGATATCCGTTGGCTGGAGATCCAGCCCGCGACTGTTCATAACGGAGAACACTCGGAAGGCTGATTTCTGGCTGGGGGTGGATACGGCTACCAGAAAACAACGTTGCAAAAGAAAACCGACGAAACTGTTCAACTGTTCCTGATCTGTCTCAAAGCGATCAGAGATCCGCTTCAGCAGCAGTAGGCTATTGGCCTGAATATTTTTTTGAGACTCGTTTTCAAGGGACTGTTTACCAAGCGCGAGCAGCTTTTCGAAATTGAAACTCTGTACGTATCGCGAGAAAAAATCACGATCACGTTCGCGCAGCGTAAGACGTGGCTTGGCTTTTACGCCCTCATATTTGTTTCCACGCTCTATAACGTACTCACGCAGCGTAGCGCGGTCCTCACCTTCCACATTAAAAGTGAGGGCAGCTATTAGAATCGTGAGCGTAGTCAGGCGTTGCTGACCATCGATGACCTCAGCCTGTGGCTTAGCCTCTTCCTTTATCAGTACAATACTGCCAAGAAAGTAGCCCTCTTCTTCCTCTGAGCGGTAAAAATCATATAGATCATCAAACAGCTCTGAAGCTTGATCGATAGTCCAAGCATAGGGTCGCTGGTATGAAGGAATAATGTATTCAAATTCTGAACTAAATATCTTGGCCAGTGGATATTCAGCACCACTAATCTTTTTTACCATCGATTACTTCTCCCCTTCCCGTGCCTTTTGTTTCGCCGCCAACGTAAGGTGGTAATCGTTAATTCGGTCACCCTTTGCGCCGCCCATCTGGGGGCCAAGTTGGTACCAAGGGGCAGACTTCACGTCCTTGCCGCGGTCCTTCTTCCAGTGGATGTTGGGCTTGTGAACGAGCACACCTGCGCCTCTCTTCTTGACGTCGGGCACAGACATGAAGGGGCGGATGTTGAGCCGCACGCCATCATTTAGGTCGGGGTTCCAGCCGATGGACTGCTCTTCCAAGGGTTTCCAACGCACGAAGATATCGTAGCCGTAATCCTGGCCGGGATAGCCTTCGCCTTCGAGAATCAGCTCCAGGCTCTTCTGCAGTGACTCCGCGGCGGCTAGGCGAGCCTCAGCGCCGTCAATGTCCTCGCTTATCTGCTTTTTCTGCTGAGTAATCCAGTCACCCAGATAGGTATAGGTGAGGGTTTCCAGCGCCTTGTAGTCGAGTTTGTGGTAGTTCACTAGTGCTGAGAAGCCGTCTTTAAGGCCGTCCCAGATGTGCCAGATGAAGGGGCGATTCTGGAACAGCTTGCAGTGCTGGGCGAAGAACTTATCGCGCAACCAGCTTTCCAGGTTCTTGCCAGCGTGGTCGACGCTTCCCAGCAGCTTACCGCGAGTTGTAGAGGACCACTTATCTCCATAGGCATCAGCCAGCAGCGCTTCTAGGCGGTCCACGGCGCGGCGCTCACCGCGCACTGCCGGCAAGCAGACGATACCGTCACGGTCGGCATGGCCCAGCAGCGCCTCACAACGCCTGACCCACTCGCGTTGCTCTTCGGCCAGTTCCATCTCCGGGTCCAGCTCCGCCGGCCAGCGGTAGTCCAGCAGCCGCGCCACGGCCACCTGCAGCACGGTATCGTCGGTGCGCAGCGGGCCATGGGCGGTCCATTTGGTATCTTCGTCCCAGATTACCGAAGCGCAGGGGTGTCCGTGGAAGATCCATTGGGTGGGATCATTAGTGTAGGGTTTAGGTAAACCATTTGGGTATTTTTCTTTTGCTTTATTAGACCAAAAATTAACATCGAATGGAACAGCTAGGAATGTGTTATTAGATGGTTTAAGTGACTGATCTATTTTTCTAACCTCATTATAAAATGAAAAATCAGATAAATAACACCAAAGTTGGGCTAGCTCTGCTTTATCATTAGGAATAACAACACATGCATTATGGTCGTAAAAATCGCCATGGTATAATGAGACTGGGATATGACTCATCTGAGATATTATAATTCCTTTTTTTCCTCGCGCTTCGGTACCGGATTTCCACCCCCCCAGACGCCCCTCTTTTTTAAGAGCCATCGCATGATCATAGTACCGGCCGGTGCCGCCATTCCATAAAATCAGTCTCTCGCAGCCGCCAAAATCAACGGTGCTATCTACAGTTCCTCTTAATCCAACCCAACCATTTAATATTTTCTCAATTTCCCAGAATGCAATTGTGAACTGAGGATCATCGCTTGTTGCTAGTCCTTGAACACTAATGGCATATTCTTTCAACAATGCAGCTGGATCTATTTGCTCAAAAGCAATTCTATTATCCTGATTTTCTAGTTGCTTAGCTTGGCCAACCGACTTGACCTCATTAGTCAGCAATTGAATCGCTTTCTGGGCTGTTGTGCGCAACTCAGAAACATCCACTCCCCTAAATTGATTGCTTGCGCCATTTGAATTCAGAAGATCTACCAAGTAGCTCTCGCCATTACCTCGGCTAATGTTGACAAGAATCGCCTTGACCACTTCACCGCTAATAGTTTCAAAAGCGCCAGGTCCTAACCTTGCGACCAAGTGCCAAACGTCGTTCCGAAGTAGCTTTTCCCTAAACTTTTTGTAGCCAGTCAAAAATAGCCAGTTCTGCGGCAATACATTGCTCGTAGTGCCTCCTTCTACACAGAGCTCCAAGCACCGTTCAAGGAAAACTGTTGCCAAGTCATTTTTAGCTGCGGGGTAGTAATCAGCGCAGAATGTCTGAATTTTGGGATGCTGCTTGCTACGGGCCAAATATGGCACATTAGTAATGACCCACTGGTAACGATCGCTCAACAAAGTAGCGGCTTTAACCAAGCCTTGGGCGGTCACGGCCGTTTCATACTGCTCGTCGCTTCCTTCTTGAGAAAGCGCATTATTTAAAGCCTTAGAAAGTTCTTCCCACTGAGCGATCTGGGCTGCGCTGGTACGGGTGGGATCGAGCAGACTACCGAGGACAGGGGCATCCTTGAAACTGTCATAAAGCCAATCCAGAGCGATGGTGAGGTTTTTCTTGTCCAGCCCCAGGGCTTTCCACTCCTCTTTAGCAACGCTGATCGGCAATCCGGAACAAGCAAGATGAAGATTGGGCAGAGAGCGATAGCCACCAGTATTTGGATAGCGCCAAGCGGCAAGAGCTAGTGCAAAGGCGGCCAGCTCCACGCAGCGTTGGTCGATCTCCAAGCCGTGTAGGTTTTCACGCAACACCGCATCCACGGCGTCACGGGCGGAGTACCCTTCCAACTCCATCCGGATGGGCACCAGCATTAACAGGGCGGCGACCAAGAAATGACCGCTGCCGCAGCAGGGGTCCAGGGTCTTGAGCTCGGCGAGGCTCTGTGGCCAGGCATCGAAGGTGCCGGCGGCGGGGGTCCAACGGCCAGTTTCCTCGTCCTTGACGAAGCGCAGGTAGTCCAGCGGCACGCCGGGCAGCCTGGCCTTATCGCGCAGCTCCTGCTCGCTCTTAGCGCTGGCCAGGTCGGTTTCCGATAAGCGACGGGCGGCCCACCAAGCGCCCAGACTGTTATCCAGCAAGAAGTCGACCATATAAGGCTCGGTGAAGAGCTGTGTCACCGCGGGCAGTTCGTCGGCGCCGATCTTCACCTCGGAGCGGTTAATACGCTCCTTATTATCGGTCTGCCAGAACTGATAAACCCACCCCAGGCTGTCGCTTGCCTGGAAGACCTCCACGGGCAAATCAATCAATAAGCCTTCCAGATCTTGCTGGTACTCGGCGGCCAGAATCAGCTCGAACACTGGACTGTCGATGCGAAAGACCTGGGGCAACATGGTGCTGGCGAGCCGGGCGGCCAAGGCCCAGCCGCTGGGTTGGCCCTCCTCTTCCGCCAGCTCTTCGCATTCCTCTAAGGTGACGGCTACGCCGTCGTACATCAGCAAGTCGTTCTCGGTCAAAAAGCGGGCGAACAGCATGCGGTGCCAATGCTCGTAGGCGATCTCGCCAATCAGATGGACCACGGCCTGGGCGCCATCCTTGAGCGGGTCGCCCAAACTACGGGCATGGGCGCGTAGCCGGCGGCGCCGGGTGCGCTGATCTTCTTCGAGATAGTCGGGTGGTGAGCTTTCACCTACACCGAGCTGTTCCAAGGCAGCTTCGGCAGCCTTTTCGGCGACCGGACGAGCCTTGCGGATGGTACGGTCGAGTTGATTGCGAAGCGTCTTATCGAGTGGCTGCATGCCGAAGTTCTTTCCCTGCGAATGCGTTGATATAACGCTTAGTCATTGATAGGCGTATTGAGCAGTGCTACTACTTAGCGATAGGCATTATGATGATGGCTTGTCGTAACCGCCTAGATGTTGATCAAGCGACCATATATAGACTCGACGGTGCGAGTTCTGCTCACAAAGCCGCTGCCAGTCATGAATGATTGAGAGATCCCCTAGACCACTCCCCCTGCCAGCATGGTCAGGAAACTCATTCAACCAATTTCGAAGCTGTGTCGGCTCCAGAAAGCTGATGGGTTTAAACGGTGACTGACCTGTCAAGGCAAGCTCCACCTGTCTGACGAAGCGCTGCGCGCAATCACGGCGCTGGCGACCATCGCCGTTCTGACCAATATGGTTGCCGGTTTCCAGAATGGTAGCCATGGGCAGGAAAAGCTCTTCACGATTAATATCTAACCGTTCGGCCAGCTGCTCCAAGATGGCAACGTGCTGCCCAGCTTTACAGGGAACGTTGAGGACTTCCAGAAAAACGGAGGTATCCACCAGACAGAGCGCACTCATTTGGGTGACTCCGTATCCTGCTTAAGCTCCTCCAACCAAGCCAGCGCCGAAGCACGACGCTGGTCTGATGAGCTCTCGTCCTTAAGAAAGCGCTCCAACACTTTACGGGTCATCAACTGGCCCAACGGCCCTTGAGCCACCAGCTCGCTGTAACGCTCCATATCGCCCAAACGCAACAGGCGGCTATCACCCTGCTGCGGATCACGGTAACAGCACAGCACATCGGCCAGCGCCGCATTGGGGAGGGCATCCAGCAGGGCCGGGTTGTGGGAGGTCATCAGCACACGCAGTTGACGTTGGCTGGCAACCTCGCGAATCTGCCGGACCAATACATCGGCGCGGCTGGGGTGTACACCGTTGTCGACTTCCTCGATGATCAGCAAGGCTCCCTCTGGCGCTGATAGTAGCGCCGCGCCCACGGCCAGCACGCGTAGGGTTCCATCGGAAAGCAGCGGTGCATCAATCAATCGTTCACGTCCGCCAAAGCTCTCTTGCAGGCGTACCATCACATCCTGACGTTCGGTCTTAATGAACTGGATATCGGTGATGTCCTGCTCCGGCAAAGAGCGAATGAAATCCAGAAGTGCCTGCTTACTGTCAGGGCTTTGACAAAGCTGGTAGAGCACTGCGGAGAGGTTGCCGCCGTTCTCCTTGAGATACTTGTCACCAGCGTACTCATAGTCACGCATCTGCGATGGTTGTGGATCAAGGAAGGCGATATTGCGCAAAGTTTCGCGCAAGGTGCGTGCAACCTCTGGAATGAGCTTCTGCGCTTTTGGGTGCTTCTGCTGAAAGCGTCCCGGGGTTTCTAACTGGTAAAAAACCGCCTGGCGATTCGAGCATGGGATATGAGGCTTGCTCGGGCCTTTCATAAAGTTGTTGTAGGCGATGCTAATCTCATCGCTATGCTCGTTGGGCTCACTGTCCACACGATAAAGGGGTACCTTCTGGTCAATGTGGGTGATTTGCTCGCCTGCTACCACAAGCTGATCACCGATCTGATCGATGGTGATGGAAAAATCGCACCAGTCTTCGGGCGCATCGACCAAGTGTGCTTCCAGTGTGAACGACTCGCCGTCCTCTCGGAACAGGTCAAGGGCCTGGCCGCGTACCACGGTGTCTCCGCCCTGAATATCACGCTCGATATCGTCCAGACGCTTGCCCTTGGCCAACCAGTTGAGCAGCCGAATACCCTCTAAGGCGTTGCTCTTGCCCGAGGCATTGGGGCCGATCAGAAAGGTCAGCGGTGCCAAGTCCAGCCTAGCCTGTCGATAGCTCTTGAAATTGGTCAGCTGAATAGAGGTCAGCATGGAACGGCCCTTTATTATTTGATGATAACCGGACCTTTCTGGAGGGCCCCGCGCAACTCGCAACGAGCATCCTCCAACCAAGCCTCAATGTCGTCGTCATTCTTGAGCGTTCGCCGCTGCAGATCGACGAACTGGATCTCGGGCTCCATGGCCTCGGCAGCCGCCGCCAGCACTTCATCGAAGCGGCTAGACAACGCGGCGATACGATCGGCCAGCGCATCGGGCCGAACGTGACTCAACGTTTCCAATACCTCATTGGTTGAGCCAAGTGCAATACTGGGGGCATGGGCAGCCGTCAGGCGCTTGCTTGCAAGAAGGTCATGTCTCTCATCAGGCGAGAGCTGCTGCCAATTGTCATCCGCTTCCAGGCGCTGCATACCGCTAACATGCTCTGCTTCATAGCGCTGCTGTAGTTCGTTAAAGATCTCACGGAACTGCTGGGTCAGGCTGGCTAGCAACGGCTGGACGGGGTCGGGGTCATCCAGCAGCGAGCGATGCTCACGAATCTGGTCGACCTGAGCGAGTAGCGGTGCTGCATCCTGGATGCCCTTGGCATGGTCGGCTAGACGGGTAAGCGTCGCCCAAGCGGGACGGCGTAGGGTAATCTTGTCGGCGATGGTCTGCCAGTCATCGATGGCAGCCAGCAGAGCTGCTTGGTTGGTGACGATCGCCTTGAGTTGGTCGTTGCCACTACTCAAACGCACGGCTTCCAAGGCCTCGGACTGTGGTGGCGCAGGCAACGGGCCCTCGCCCCCTGCACGTTCCGCCAGGGTGCGAAGCGCTTCCACGAACTCGGGCGCCTTGGCTGATTCTTCACCGGACTTGGCCTGGACACCGAGCTTCTGCATCACCTTACGGATCTTGATGCGCTCGCCGGCGGAGATGGTGGTAGCCTCCATCCGGAAGTCGGTCTTCCCGATGGCGCGACGATCGAGTTCCTGCGGCACCACGCCGTCGGCGGTACGAATCTGCCCGGCCACTAGCAGTGCCTGCAGGGCACCATCCACGGCGTCCTGGGGCCAGCCATACTCACCGTGCTCGAAATGATCGCGGATCTCGCTACCTTTTTTCCCGTTGCCCAGGTAGCTGAGGATGGCCTTGCAGACCGGGTGGTTCTGGGGCTCGCTCTCAAAGCCAATGGCCTTGAGAGCGTCAGGAGCCCCCTGCTTGGCTTTCGCGTAGACCTTGTCCCAGCTGGCATGGTCGGCCTGAGGAAACTTCGGATGCAAGCGGGCCAAGGCGTTCTCGGCACCTTCCAGGATGGCATCACGCAGGGTGGCACCAACGATCTCGTTGCCACCGCCCTGGAAGACCTGAGCGCCGTTGAAGGCTTCGTCCAACAGCTCGCGGATACGCCGCTGGGCAGCGTCGCGAGTGGTCTGCATGGCCGCCTGGGCTTCCTGGCCTTCGGGAGTGCCTGGCGTGCCGCGGGTTTCCAGTGTTGCCGCAGCAGCCCTGAATTCGATCAGCTGGTTGCGCAATTCATCGGCAGAGCGCTTGGGAATGAAAACGAACAGCGTAGGCGACTCAGTCCCGGCTTGGCGGGCATCGGCGCGCACCTGACTGATATCGTCGGACCAACCGTTACGCACCCAGACATAAAGCTTTTCATTCGCGTCATTGGGCAGTGACATATCAAACACCGGAGACAACGGTCGCGGCACCTTGGCCTCGCCATGGGGTAACGACAAGTTACCAACCTGCTTGGCAAAGTGCTTATGAATCAGGTCGTCGCGCTCTGTCTCGATCTGGTGGGTAGCATTGCCAAGCGTACTCTTGTGACTCAGGAAGGCATCATTCCAAGCGGCGCTCTCTTCGGTCTGGATGCGGTACTCGTCGCCCACCCTGATTATGAACTCACACGCATCGAGTAACCCTGGCAGGCGACTGCGCAGCGAGCTGCTGCCGGCCTTGAGGTCATCGACCAGCAAATCGGCAATATTGCTCAGCGTGGGTTTCATGCCGAGTTCGGTGTTGATACTAGCGACCTTATTGATCAGGAACACGACCGCACAGGCACGAGCCATCAAACGCTCATCCCCACTGCCGTTTCGCCATTGCTGGGTGGCGTCGTGCAGCTTTCGCGGCAGCATGCGGAACTGCAGCAGCTTGTCAGTGGCATCGAAGAACAGGTAATCACCCGGGATGATGTGGCCCAGCGGCTCATCCAGATTGGTCTGAATCGCCTTGTGGATCATGCTCAGCTGGTTACGCAGCTGGCTATCGGTGCCTGTCTGATCAAGTACGCGCAGGGCGGCATCCCAGAAGCGGCGGCGCACCGGAAGGATCGGGTAATCTTGGGCGAAGTGGTGGATGTCCTCCTGCCGGTGAGCAAGGGACGTCTCGGAGAGATGACGAGATATCTCTCCTACGTTGCCTTCCATTACCTCCTTGACCGGCCCCTTGGCCTCCGGCTTCTTGGCCAGGACGACCTGCCGAATCACCGCATCCACGTCCGCATCCGAAAGTTCGATACGGGTGGTAAAGCGCCCCTGCAAACGCGCGAGATTGCTGGTCCCGGTAATGGCCGTTTGACCTGTGCCGATGAACATCAGCCGACTACCGATCTCCTTGCAGCAGGCCTCCACCGCCTCCTGTACGTCGATGGAACGCTGGCCGTCGGTACCGATGTACTGTTGTACTTCATCCAGCACCACTAGGGTCAGCGGCATCTTGCCATCTTGGCTGAGCGCCTGACGGATGGCTTTGAGCATTTCGCCACTGCTGACGTCGTTAACGTGAGGATAGAGGTGGCTGAGGGTCTCGGTGAAGGATTCAACACTACCGAAGATCCTCGGCTTGGCCTTAGCCAGCGCTTCATGAAGCGACTCGGCGACATAGAAGTTATCGAGCTCTTCCTGCCAGTCGTCACCGCGACTGGTGACATCGTCACGTACCTGGTCGAGGATGCCCTCATCGCGCAGCCACATGACGAAGCGAGCCACGGGGTATTGCTGGGGTAAGCCGGCGGCGCGGAAGATTACCGAGAGCAGCGCCAAGCGAACGCTCTTGTCGCGAGAGCTGGCCCCCAAGGTGCCGGAAGCGGCGAACAGGCCGCCGTGACGCTTGCCTTGGGTGGATATCTCTTTGAACAGATCCTGAATCTCTTGAGGCAGATGGACGAGGCCCCGGGCGGTGGCGCCGTCGCCGAAGGCGACATCTTCCCACAAGTTTCGCAGCATCTTGGCCATGTGCGACTTGCCCGAGCCAAAGAAACCGCTGATCCACACCCCCGGCTGCTGTGAAGTACCGCTGCTCAGGTTACGGAGATAAGTGTCGAGGATATCCTGCATGCCTTTGGCGTACTGGCCGTCGCAGACGAAGGTCTCCAGCTCATAGCGAAGCACAGCTTGGGCTCGACTGCTGGTATCGTCGTTGACATACGCTACCCCCTCGTTCACCAAGTGCTGATGTGACGGATCCTTGGCATAAATATCGCGATTGCGCATACGTCCTTTCCCCTGCGATAGCGTAGTGCGGAAAAATTGTTGGTGTGGGTTACCGTGAACCATCGACGGTGATGGGAGTGGCGAGGTAGTTCCAACCGTCGTAGCCGTCCAGAAGCCGGTAGTTATTGTTCTCGAAGCTACCCGGGAAGAAAACCACCAACCTGCCTGGCACATGGATAGCCAAGCGGTCGACGACTTCCTTGACCTTCAGTAAGCCAAAGAGGCTGCCGACTCCATAGAGCGCGACAACGTAGTGATCGCTCACCCCCTCTCTGCTTAGCTCTGCAGTAAACCTCGCCTCCAACCAATCCAGATAACGATGGATGACAGTCGAAAGCTTTGATGGGGATTTGAAATAGCCTGTGGCGTATTTCTGTTCTCCCATCCACAGCGCAAAGGTGTCGGTAAGGTCGAAGGGCATCCAGTCATGGCCATGCTGCCGAGTGACAAGCTCGAGCTCACCAAGATTGGCGCGAATGCGTAGCTCCTCAGTTTCTGGATAGACGCAGAAAACGACTCGCTGTGCCGCAGCGGCGTCATCCCGCCACGGTAGGGCAATAAAACGACTGTAGGATTCGATCAGGCGCTTAACCTTGCTCATAAGGGAGCTTCCTGTTGAAGGCAGCATCTTGGCCCGCTTGCATGGCTTTCGCGGCAACCGGGGCTAGCGCAGGGAAGTCAACATCAACCACATTATCGACGCGCCGCATGACCATCCATCCCCTCGCCGAAGCCTGGGCAGCCAATTCCAACAGCTCGTCATTCCCCACATCCAGAGCTTGACAGTAAGCACTTTGCAGCAGTAGCTCACCCCTTGAACCTTGCAACCAAGCTAGATAAAAGGCATAGGCAGCTGCGCCTATAGCGGGCTTAAGCTGTTGGCGAATCTTTGATACACGCCCACTAAGGTGACCTGCCTTAGTTAAGCTGCTATTAATATTCTGAGCTAACGACTTTCGCGTCGCCGGGCTGAACCGCTTAGGCCAAAGTGTTTCAACTCTTTCCTCTAGCTGTTCTCTAAGTACAGGTGTTTCAAGAGGCTTAGCGAGTATCGTTGGCAGGAGAATGCGCAACAGGTTGTCACGAGCGACAGCTGCGAGAAGTGCAAGCTGTGGACGAGCCGCTTTGTCACGGGACCAGAAGAACCGCAGACCAGCATGAACCGGGTTGGCAGGATCGAGCCCGTAAAGCTCTACCAGATGCCGAGCCGTAAGTTGGCGAGTCCGACCAGAGCGCTTAGCCAAACAATTTTGTTCAAGCACTGCTGCTTGATAGGCTGCTGGAAGAGCATCAATCCCGACTTGCTCGAACAGGGCATAAAGTTCATCCAGCATAATGGTGCGAGATACATGAGCGCCGCTCTGACGGGTCTTAAACCCAAATTTCTCGAGAGTAATTTGGTCATACATTTGGCTTTTCACTCGCATAAGGACCGCTACTTCGGCCCCAGCCATCTACTCTGTCACGCTCCGAGATCCACCGATAGACGGTATCGTGCTTGACGCCTAGGTACTCGCCGATCTCATCGACGTAAAGCCACCGGTCTTCCATGCTTCATCCTCGATGAATATTATTGGATAGATTTTAACAGAGTTTAAACTTGTTTTTTATTTCAAATAGTTAGCCAACCAGCCTTTGTTACATGATCGAAACTGCTTTTTGAAACAAGAGCGCAGTACAGTTCCTTTACGATATAGGTATTCCCTTCTACCTTTCTGCTCATCGAATCCAATATTTCTGCAAACTTCTGAAAATAATAAAATTTTTTATCTCGCCATCCATCCCATACACGTCAATCGGCGTGTATGGGATGGGTGGCGAGATAGATACGCAAGTCCAAAATGTGCTGTCAACACAAACGGACTACATGGTCATGCTCTTATACCCTCTCGCCTGCACCGCAAGAGCCTTGCTTCTCGATCCAATTATCATTTCGCAAGCCGTTTAGTGATTCTCCAAAGCTTACCTTCACCCTCTGCTTCTTCGAGCAGCAAGCTCCGGCAACCAAGCTAGCGACCATTTTGCAAACAACCATAATCCTCTCATTAGGCAGCAATAACCCTGAAAAGGCGCTGTTCCAACTCTTGATAAAATTTTTCCACTCGCTCGGCGATGTTGCGGATCAACGCTTCATCCCGATAAGCACGTTTCACGAAAAGTGGCATCCCAGGCCAGTAGCTGACAAAGTCGATCCACTCGCGTTCGCTCACCCAGAGCCCACCTTGGCACTGTGCTAGATGCTCTTGAGGCAATTTGTCGGCTAGCAGCAGTTCGATCTGATACTTGGGCAGTTTGGTCTTTACCTCGATGAGCCCATCGCTGCCTACCAAGCTATCCGGTGAATAACCGGCGCTATGGTTGAGAATAATGCCCACCTGCTCCAGCCGAGTATTGCCGGTGACTTCGCTGTAGAGTTCCCTTGCCATGGGTTCCAGTGCATGCCCACGCTGGGTATGGGCATTACCTTGGAAGGCATCCGCTGATTCGCCGGTAATGCGCTCACCGATCAGCTGGTGCATGTAGCTCAGCGCTCCGGCGCCAAAATTGCTGGGCCCCTTACCTTTCATCAACAGGGTCTTGAGCTCGGACATGGTGACGATGCCCAACCGTGCGGTATGCCACTCGGGCGTACCCTGCTCCAACGTTAGTATCTGCATTTTATTTCTCTTGGATAACGGTATACGTAGCGAGGGCCCGTCCTCGCCATAGGTCAATTGGATGGTCATTGAGGGCTGGCGCGCTTGTGCAGTGAAGCACGCAGTCTGTCGAAATCACTCTGGGGGACCTGCTCGGCATCGCCATACCGGCCGATGAACCACTCCTGTGTGGTCGTAGGGCACCGGGCGATCAGCTGCCGAAGCTGTCCGGCCTGGAAGGAGGTGATCCGCTTGATGGGGGCGGCCGCATGACCATCATCGTCCTGGCCCCGCGTGGTGATGTTGAGCAGCGCGCAAAGCACGTAGCGCTTGCCATAGCTGGTCGAGGAGCCAAAGGCCTGCACGGCGTTCTTGTTGCCACTCACATCGGCAGGAAGCAGCATGCTGGTCTCTTCACGATGGCCGTCCCGATGCATCAGCACACCGGTCACCTGAATGCCGCGCTCCTGCGTTTGAATGCGAAAGCTTACCGCGAAGCCGTGACGCTGCAGAATGGGGCGTACCGTATCGACGATGTCTTCCAGCGTGGCGTAGTGACCGTTATTACCCTTGCCCCGTTCGGCAATGCTGGGCAGTTCGGTCTGCATGGCGGCCATGGCACTGCTGTAGGCCATCAGGGACTGGCGATCGAGAACACGCTCCTGCATCTGCAGCAGACGCTCCATCTTGTCGATGTCCACGTCAGGATTGAGCGCTGCCCGTTCGATCACCTGAATGATGGCAGTGCTGTCGCTGCTGGATTCAGGCGGCCGCCTGGTGACACTGTTCTGCTGAGGAATTGACTGGGTCATGAGCTTTTCTCCGGAAGATATTCATTGATGACGTCCTGCAGATCCTCTTCTGCAATACGCTCGAGCGTCATGGACGCGCGGTAAAAGCAGCCCCTGGCGCAGATAAGGGTGTCGGCCTGGGTCTTGCCCTGTTCCAGCATCAGGCGCGACAGATCGGTCAGTGCAATGGAAATAGATAGAGGGATATCGGTATTCATCAGGTCGCTCCTCGCCACAATAAAAAAGCCCGACCAGAAAACTGGTCGGGCTTTATATGATGGAGTGGTGAAAAATAGGCTTAGTGGTCAGGCGATCAGCTCGAGGGCGCTATCCAGTGCTCGATACTTCAGATTGGCGCCCTGCCCGAACCAGGCCGAGTCCATACGGGTATCGTTGCTGCGGGCACGCTTCTCGTGATCGACATACTCGGTCACGGCGTTGAGTAGCCCCCAGGCCGTATCCTTCGCCGTTGAGAAGTGAGATCCCCGTCCTTCACCGTGATAGAGCTGCTGCATCCGGTTCATGGCACGGCTGGGCTTCCCAGTCGGTTCGCCCAAGGGGGCGTCGGTGTTGTTGAGCACGGTCTGGAAGTAACGGGTGGCCTCGTCATGGCTGATCCTGCGTTCAGCCAGTGCCTTCATGCGGTACATGAAGTCATCCCACTGCGATACCGAAATGCCCAGCTGCTGTTTGACCCGCTGTGGATTGAACTCGGTGCTGTGAGGCACCCGAACCATCTGAGAGGTACCTTTGATGGCCATGCTCAGCGTGTTGTTGCAGACCACCCGCACGGAAGTGGGTGTGGCCACCGTGGCCAGCGTTCCATCACAGGACGTGGCCAGTAGCAGATAGCCCCTGACCTCATCTGTGTTCTTGAGCGACGTGCTCAGACCACTGCGGGCCAGCGCCCAGAACTTGCGCCCACCCTTGAGCACGCCCGCTGTTTCCAGCTCGTAGCCGGCGTATTCGGTCAGGTCGCGATAAAATTCCAATACCTGCTGCGGCTGCACCACCTTGTAGCGCTGTGACACCACCGACAGCGGCGTCTGGGTATCCGAGCGGAAAAGAACCTTCTGTTCGGGGAAGGAATGGATGCTGCCGAGATGAGATGAAGAATCGGCGATAAAACGCACCGGTGTCTCTTCGATGTGCCAGTTCATGCCGGCCTGCTGCTGCCAGACCTCGAGAGGCTGATGGGGAGACAGCTGCTGCCCCAGCCCATGCCAGGGGATGTCGCCAACGTACGCCATTTGCTCGACTTGATGTGCCATGAGAAAACTCCTTGCTGATAGGGATATAGACGGCATAAGGGTCCGCCATCAGCCGATGGCGGGCCCTTTGAATGAAAGAGATGGAAATGAATCAATGTCTCCGAGGGAGACAGGTATTACGAGGATTGGGTACGGAAGGTATGGCCGCAGTCGCAGCATTCGAGGTTGTCGAGCACGCGCTCATCGAGCTCGCTGCCAAAACGGGCGCCGGCTACCCCGCCGGCAGCACCACCTGCCAGGGCACCAAACACGGCACCGGCTAGACCGCCTACCGTAATGCCTACGGGCCCTGCAAAGGACCCTGCCATCGCACCTGCCTGTGAGCCACTCCATGCCCCGGCAGCACCGCCGGCGGAACCGGCCACAATGCCGACACTGCCGCAGACACTGCGGCCCTGATGGCGATCAACAATCCGAGAGGAGTCACAGAGTGGACACGTCAATTTCATAAATACCTCCTGATTGTGGAAATCAGCTATTGAGCAAGCCAATGCTTCCCAGCTTCAGGGAGGTAATACAGGTCTGAAATATTTTTGAATGAAGCCAAGCCTCATCAATACTCTCCACCTTGAAGCACGCAGCAGATCATCTCGGTTTTCAAATGGGCAAGCACAAGCCCCCATCCAAGAAATGTAATTCTTAACATTGCCACGATATGTAATGAAGTGAAGTGGCGATCATTTCGTCATTAATTCTTGTCCTGTTGGAAACGGAATTTCTTGATAATGCGTCCATGACTCGTTTCGCCGGTTCTACCTTGCATTTTTATGTTAAGGGATAGGCCTAACCTAATGCATTCACGTGCACTACCGACGGGGAAGTATTATAGAGTTCCATGAATCATTAATAGACTTCACAAGTGAAGTCTATCTTGAATATCCACAGAGCAGGTCCAAGTACTCAATATCCCTTCTGACTTAATACAAACTTCTGATATAAAACAAGAGATATGGAATGAACTCCAAGCTGTTCTAACAAGCAGCAATGGTCAACTCACTGATACTCTTGATGCTGTTACTCAACAGGAGTTCATCCATCCTTGGGCCTCTCTCCAACAATCAAAGAACTTCGCTTCAAGTCCATTAATCTTGTTCGCGAGTATAACCAATGTTCTCAAGCTTTCCTCTACGCCATCCTCACAACGATAAACTGCGTCTTTTCTACGAAGAGACCTATTGTGGTTACTCTGTCATGCAACATGAAAAAGGACCGTTAATTGAAAACTTCCTGGAAAGGAGCCTCTACACGCTCAATCTCGCTCAGGAGGAGAATCGAACCACATTTACCTTTCGAGTAGATCTGCGCTTTCCCGATGCCATGCCAAGGTTACGTATGCATGATGATAACGCTGTTCTGGCAAGGTTTTTTCGCTTCTTCTTTTACGAGTTGAGAAAAGCGGATACCAAGTACGCACCATCACCACGCTATCTGTGGGCCCGCGAGCAAGCCGATAGTGACAAACCTCATTACCATCTGATGTTTTTGCTCAACAAGGATGCTTACGACAGCCTGGGCATATTTTCACCAGATAAAAATGGTACGTACTCACGCCAGAACCTCTATCACCGCATGATGCGTTCGTGGCTGAAAGCGATGGGCTTCGCTGCTGATGACCCACGCTTTAGACAGTTGGTCAACGTAAGCGATAGCCCTGTAACTAAGGTCCCTTGGTCAAGCATCCTGCACCTTGACGATTGGTGCGCAATGGATGAAGCAATGTACATCGCCAGCTACCTTTGCAAAGCGTATAGCAAACCTGTCAATCAAGGGATTCACGTCTTCGATTCGAGTCGTCGCTGAGCGTAAGGCCCGTCCCTGACGGGCTCTTTCATTACCTTCCTGAAGAAGTTAGAAAGCTCGCCATGACATACGCGCGATCATTCCACGGCGGCGCATGCACGGGCGTCTGCCTCAGGGCCTTTACGTCAGTTTGCCAGATCCGCAATACCATCAGCGCAATGTAGTGGAGCGCCTATTTGGTTGGTTGAAGAAAAGACGTCGATTGAATACCCCCTATGACAATCTGGTTAGCAGTTTCAGGGCCACGGTGACGCTGGCCTGTACTGATCGCCATAGGCGCGCCAACTTTTTAGACAGAACCTAGTAGAGCCCATGTTAATTGACAGTAACCTAGCTATTTCTGCTACTGAGTAGCAGAAATAGCATGTCTGCCTAGTTTTCGTTTGAGTCCCACTCAACCCCAACAACAAAAAAGCATCAAAGTCAACAGCCTTACTTGGTTCGCAGATCCTTTCAAGTACGTCTACAGAACCAACTCATAGAGTCCTTCAAGATGACCTTGCCTTTGAAGATAACTTCAAAGCGATTGATAATTCTCTTGAAGGAATACGATATGAATTTTAATTTGCGTCCTGTTCTACCTGCTCCTACCAATTATTTCAGTGCTTGGCGTTTGGAAAATACATTATTCTGGAACGCATGCAATGATCTCGCTTTTCAACGTCAAGCATCAGCTGACATGGTTGGGCTGACTATGTTGGGTGCCTTAGCAATCTTGGCGCAAGGTCGTTATGACGTACGACTTCCTTACGGAGCAGTTCGCCCCTTGTCGCTCAATGTTTGCATTGTTAACGATTCTGGAGAAGGCAAAACGGCCGTAGAAAATGAAATCATGGCACCACTGAAACTGTTACAGGCGAAAGAGTACCTTGAGTATCAAAAACGCCTAGAGGATTACCAACGTGACCTCGATCAATGGCAGTTAGAACACGATATTCTCCGCCAAAAGGTACGTAGCGTTATTTCGAAAAATGGCGGATTAGCTCAAAAAGAAAAGCAGATGCTGCGTGATCACAACGATTCTCGACCAAAGCAGCCACGCCAGTTTCGCCTTTTGTATCCCAATACAACTTTGGAAGCGTTATTTCTTGGTCTTTCCGAAGCCATTCCAACGGCAGCGCTTGCCTCGGATGAGGGGGACACCTACTTCCAAAGTACTGTGAGCCGAGCCAGGGGGCATCTCAACAAGATGTGGGGTGGTGATAGCACAACAATTACTCGTGCTACAAAACCCGATATTGTACTTTACAATGCTCGCGTATCTACATTGTTAATGATTCAACCGGGAATACTAACTTCACATTTAACATCAGCAGACCGCGATTCTGGATGGCTAGCACGCTTTATCGTTTGTGCACCGGCATCAGTGCGAGGATCGCGCCACTACAATCTTGACGAGCAAAAGCCAGGAGAAGACTGGCATGAAGCGGAAAAGCGTTTGACCTCATTAGCTCGACAAAACCTGCTTTTAGTCGACTCACCAGACACGACGCGTAAAGTATTGCAATTTTCACCAGCTGCCGCGCAATGTTGGATACAACTGGCCAATGAAGTGGAATCAGAGATGGCTCCGGGACGACGCTTTCAAGATTGCCCTGATCATGCGTCCAAACTGACGGATAACATAGCCCGTGTGTCAGCTTTGCTACATATATTCGAGGAAGAGGAAGGTGATATTAGCGAAGCAACACTTCGCATGTCCGTAGAGCTGTGTAACTATTTTTCAGTTCATTTTCAACAGGTCATGATGCCGCCGCCCCAAGAGGTGCAGGATGCTCAGCTGCTTAACACATGGTTCAACGAGCTACGTGCTTTTAACAACCGCATTCTCCGTTACAACGACGTACGTCAGCGAGCACCATCCCCGCTACGTGACAAAAAACGCCTGCGTGAAGCGATCGAAGTGTTATTAGCTCATAACGAAATTGGCTTGTTTACTCAGGGCAAGACTCGCATGATCGATCTGGTCCCTCATATGGGCCCGCCACCAATGTCGATTTAACATCAAGACCATACAAATCATGCCGCCTTTCGGGGCGGCATTGTTATTTATCCGTTCCTCTAGCTCAAGATGGCACCGGTATAACTTCATCGATAGTTTTTACACGAGACGCAAGCTCTAGATACGCCCGCAAGCCATCTTTTGTATCAGTTCGATAAATCTCATCCAATATCTGCCCCTGCAGTTCTCCAAAGCGAGATTTCAATAAAAATATCAATGCTTCTTGCAGGCCTTCAAAACGGCCTTGTGATTTAGCCATTTCTAATCCGAGGCTTTCGGTATAGGGTTTCAACCTGGGCCTCACCAACTCCTTATTAACATTTTTACTTCTCTGCTTTGTTTTAATTTCACTAATTTCATTATAACGCTCCACAAAAAGCGTTTGAATATCGACTTCTAGCGTATCAAGCTTATCTATATTCAGCATCTGGTATTCTTTATTAGCCTTCTGAATACGCTTAGCAAAATCATGAGCGACAGTTTCATCATAATCCATGAAACGCCTTAGGCTCTGAGGATCGTTATAAAGCATTCCTTTAAAAACTACCCATAATAGATAGTTTCTTTCTTTTTTAGTATGAGGTTTTGAACGTGAGCGTCCACCTTTCTCTGCACGATTCTGATAACTTTTGTTTTTTAAGTTTTCAACTAAATAGAGCGCTATCAAATGTCGACCGGAGTGATCTATAGCGGCTAATATATCAGAGAATAATCTAGCACTTTCTTCATTAGCGTTTTTACTCGGGAGCATAAAAATAGCGCTTTTCAAAGGTAGCAAATATTTATCCCAAATAAAAAAAGCATATACAGCTTGTTGAAGCGCCATTTCAAAATGTAAATTTATCTCGTCATCGTAAGATTTCTTCTGGACCATCCTGAATTCGTACGACCAATCATCCTTAGGATTAATAACCCCTTTTTCAATATCATCCAAAACACTGTCAAATTTATTTTTTCGCAATTTATAATTTTTTACTTCATATGCATCAAAAATAGTTTCAGTCAAACGCTCAACACGTTTAAAAATGCTTGATCCAATATCGTCAGCAGATAGCCATGCCCTGTGAGTCACAGAATGTATTTTTGATACATCGGTATTAAATCTGCTTGAGCGCTTCAAGTAGCATTACTCCTAAAAATTTAAAACTCGATAATATTTAATCGCACCAAGGCTTTAAAAATTATAATAGATTGTTAGCTTTAAAGATCTTAATAATACCTTATTTATTTTTAATAATGCTTTTTTATAGGTAGATCAAACACCAATGGTTCTTAATTTAAATTAGCGATATTTGATTCATCTTTCGGCTCATCAAAGCTTAATTTCAATTGATATTGACGATCACAAAAAAATGGAAATTTCAACCATTCTGCTTGTTCCTCTGGAATGTGCAAGTAGTCATAAAGAACATTTTAAGGGACTTTGAAAGAATTCCTGCTTTGCGCAAACCATCAAGGTATGGATTATGGATCACGATTTACTAAGCCCAAAGGAGGTCGCGAAACGACTGTGTATGAGCTTGAGCTGGGTCTACGGACACAAACACGAAATCGGATTCGTTCGGTTTGGCAGTGCTATACGTTTTGATCAGTCAGCAGTTGAGGAGTACGCTCAGCATTGCAGGCGCGGTCCTCAGGAGAAAGAGGATCAGCTATGGGATTTACAGTCTCACAAAGGAAAGACCGTGGTACCTGGGTCGTCCGGTCAACAATCGACGGCCGTCGCTCTCAACGAACTTTTCAAACAGAAGGAGAGGCAAGGCAGTACGCTTTAAAGGCAGGGGCTCAGCAACAGGAGAATGCATTTAACGGCGTGATGGGACGCAAACCCAAGCGTACCTTCTCGGAAGGTCTTCAGCGGATGGTGAGCGAATACGATGTGCGCTCTCAGAAACAGCACATACTTCTAGTCGCTAAGTGGATGGACGAACACGCTCCTGACGTTGTAATTGGCCAAGAATTGCTCGATGCAGCAAGAAAAATGCAGAAAGCTTTGAAAGAAAAGGGGTTGGCACAATCGACTATCAACAATCGAATTCAGGTGGTCAAGCGGGTGCTGTCACTGGCTTATCGTGAGTGGGATTGGTTGGACCTGCCTCTTGACGGCAAACTACGCAAACCATCTCCCAAAAACGAGCGCCACGTCTATCTGACTGAGCCGGAGCTTGCCGAGCTATTGGAGGCAGTGCCAGCGCGATACGAAGTAGAGCGTCAGGTAATTTTATTGGCAATGCTTACCGGCATGAGACGAGGTGAACTTTTGGCCCTAGAACCTGGAAATGTTTACAGCGACCGTATTGTGCTCAAGCCCAACCAGACCAAGAATGGAAAACCAAGAGTCATTCCACTGTCTGATGAAGCTCAACTGTTGGTAGGAGCCCTGCCCTTCGCTACCACAGGTGACAAAGTGAGAGTAGCTTTTGAGAAAGCCAGAGAAACCATCGGACGGCAGGATATTCGCTTCCATGACATGCGTCACTGCTACGCATCGCTACTGGCGAGCAAGGGAGAAACACTGACAAGTATTCGTGATCTGTTGGGGCATTCGTCGCTGACAGTCACCAGTCGATACGCGCATGCAGATCCAGCAAGGTGGGACAGTGTCATGGCGAGGTTGCCGCGTATCAGTAACCAAACCGCAACCAAACATTGAACAAGCTGTCTGATAATCCCGTAACCATTTGATTTAAATGGTGGGCCCAGCAGGACTCGAACCTGCGACCAAGGGATTATGAGTCCCCTGCTCTAACCAACTGAGCTATAGGCCCTGATATTGCGGTTGCGTATGATACCCAAAGCACCGCCTCGAGGCCAGTGTCGTTTATCAACAAGGAGTGAGTGCATGCGTGATCGTTTCTGGAAGATGCTGGGGGTGGCGAGCACAGCACTTGTGTTGTCGTCTCAGGCCCATGCGGCGTGGCAGTTTGTCCCTGCTGATAGCGAAATTACTGCCCATGTGGCGGGCCAGGGGCCGCGCGGGCCGATGGAGCGGACCTATCACGTCTCCGATCTGGAAGGCACCATTGATGACAGCGGCCGATTTGAAATGCCGCTACGTCTTGAGCAAACCGATCTGCTGGGCAAGAAAGGTGGCCTGGGTAGCCTCTTGTCAGGGCTGTCTTCCGACTCGGCAATGGTCACGCTGTCAACGCAGGTCAATCCGGCCTGGCTGAGCAATCTGCAGCCAGGCGATGCAACTACCCGCCATGTCACGCTGACCGCCAGTGGCAATCATTTCGAGCGCAGCGAACAGGTGCCCTTGACCCTTGAGCGGCTGGACCAGCAGTACTATCACCTGACACTTGCCGAGCCCATCAGTGTGGACACAAACCAGCTCATGCAACTGGACAATGCCCAGACCGTTCTCTCTCTGCTGGGTTATCGCAGCCTTGATGACACGATCCCCATCGGGTTCAGTGCACGCCTGATCCAGCGCTGAGCCGGACCGTTCACAGCACGCAAAAGCGCCCGGCATTGCCGGGCGCTCGGTGGCGTTAAAGGCATGTTTTGGTCTTAATCCTGAAAGTCCCGGGGGCGTGGCAACGGTGCATCGCTACCGCGTTCATTTAACCCCATCTGTGTCTCTTCCATCATGACACGGCGCTCTACACTGTTGCCGTGCAGGTTGATGCCCAATATGCCGCTGGCCGAAAAGATAAGCCAGGTCATGATATCCACACAGTCATGGATACGCTCAGGATCTCGAATCACGGTAATACAGATCGCCAGAGACATGAGCGCCAGCATACCGCAGAGCGTCCAGCCTACACCGGCCCGCCAGTCGTTCTTGAAAAGTCCTGTCATGGCCACCCCTACTGCTGGTGGTATGGGCGTTTTCTGATCAATAACGCCCAGTTGAAGTCGGATGCGCTCTACATCCAGCATTTTGATTCGCTCGATCAACTCCGGCTGCTCATCCAGGGCCTTGAGTACTGCTCTGGATGAGGTATCTTCCCAGCAACCCAGGGTAGCGGCGACCACGGCGCCTGCCGCTTCACAGGTTGCAGGGCAGCTAAACAACTGCGCCACTTCGGGCGCTTCCACGGCCAGACGTCGACTCACGTCATACCATTCCATGACGAGATCCCCTTTGAGAGGAAATCTGATGGCTTCGGGTACCAGTGTCGTTTCCAGTGTCATACATCTCTTCTCCCAGCCTGACGACACGGTCTATCCAGCCCTGCGCGAATGCCTGCTGTGAGGGATCCCGCCTTGCCAGTTCAACCAGCCACGCCAGACGCAGCGCATTAAGGGTATTCGCCAGTGTGTACCCACAGCCCACACCGCGAAGCTTTAACATGGCGTCCATTGCCGTCAGCGTCTGCGATCCAATGCAACCGTCTATCTCAATGGCAGGCCAGCGCCGGCCATTGTTACTCAATACGTTCAGCACCTCCTGTAATTGTCGCGCAGCCCGTTTGGTGCCGCTGTGTACGCCGTAGTCCAGCATTGCGATGGCCAGCGCGGGCGCACGCGCACTGATCTCATCAAGCTTCATGGCATGCCAGTAGGTTTTCAGATAGATTTTTTCAGCCATCTCCTGAGGCAGATCGCGCATGCTGCCCCGATAGCCATGCTCGGTAGCCACACGTTGTGTAATGCCGTAGTTGGTTGCCCCGCCCCGGTCATCGGGGTGATCAACAAAGCCGCCTTCCCGCTTCATCAGGGCAATAATGATCCTGCTGCGCTGTGATTCGTTCATGAAACACTCCCCCAATTATTCTTTGACCGGAAACGCATTCTGCAGGCCGTCTCTATTGCCCTGATACGATGGCAATCGCCAGCCACCAGATGCACAATATGTACAATGTACACAGTTGGGTAACAACTAGAGTATGCAGGGCTTGTAATTAACCTTCAAGGTTAATTTCGACAAAGTTTTAATACTTTCTATTGATGGATGTCAACCATGCCAAGAATCAATGAAACAAGACGTGAGAATGCCCGCGCCCTTCGCAATCAGGCTGGCAGCAACAAGGCATTTGCAGAATGTGTCGGTGTGGAACCGCCAGCAGCCAGCCGCGTGCTCAGCAACAAGGCCACGCGTAACATCGGTGACGATTTTGCGCGCCGTATCGAGGCGGCCTTTGGCAAGGAAGATGGCTGGCTGGACAGCGTTCATGAGCCATCCCGTCCTTATGACGACAATGTGGTCGCCATGCCACCACGCGGTGACAACAGCATTGAGCAGGCGCCCTTCATGGAAGGTATGGCCCCCTTGCTCAGCTGGGTGCAGGCGGGCGCCTGGACGGAGACCTCGGCCAGCATCATTGACCACAGTGATCAGGAATTTTTCCCGCGGCCGCCCAACTGCGGGCCGGGATGTTTTGTTCTACGCGTACGCGGCGAATCAATGATGGAGGTCTACCCGCCCGGAACGCTGATCTTTGTAGACCCTGATGTACAGGCCATGTCGGGCGATGATGTGATCGTGCAGTGTGAAGAGCACGGCAGTGCCGAGGCCACCTTCAAACGCTATATCGAAGAGCCAGGGCAGCCGCCGATGCTCAAGGCCTTGAACCGGGGCTGGGCACAGCAGTACATGACGCTGGGACCGCAGTGCAGAATCATTGGCGTCGTGATGGCGCAGATGATGTTGCGCCGATAGCTATCGAATCATCCATCAGTAAATATCTGTTCAAAAAAGGATTACTGCTTACCAATACTTTTTATTAACCAAATTAGTCAATTTAGTCTTGACAGTATTAACCGCATCATCAATCATGACTCCACGTTATCCAAAACGGATAACAAACAAGCCATTCATGGTTAACTGTGGAGACTTTTCATGACGACTGTTACTGCTACTGCAATCAAAACCGTTCTTGATTTTGGCGCTGATGCGACCGGCAAGAATGACAGCTCTCAGGCTTTCATTGATGCTGCTGCGGCCAGCAACGTCACCACGGTCATCGTACCGCCGGGTGACTACGTGATCGCTAAAACGGTTGATCTCCAGTACAAGAACCTCAGCGGCCCCGGCCGTCTGCGCGAAAATCAGAACGGCGGCCGCGCACGGATTCGGCCAGGCAGCGCACTCGCTGGCGCCATGTTTATCAAACAGGGGCCGCTGGTGGAAAACCTGTTTATTACCGGGCAGAAGGAAAGCGACGGCAAGAAAGCGTTTGATGCCTACGGTTACAACAGCGTTTTCCGCAACATTCACTTCAGCAACATTCAGTACGCCATTTACGTGAAGGAGATCGTGGTCAACTTCACGATGGAGGACTGTGTCTTCATTCAGGTGGGTTACGGCCTTTACTGCGAAGACAGCAAAAACAGCTACTCGACAACAGGGCGCTTTTTGCGCAACGAATTCAACAACTGTGGCAACGCCTTTGTTTTCCGTCGTCAGATCAACGGCAGTACCTTCCAGGACAACATTTTTGAGTTCCTGAGCGGTGACGCCCTGTTGGCTTCTCATATCTATGACTGCAACTTTACGGGCAACTGGTGGGAAAAGCGTCGTACTACCGGTGCGGCTCCTGAGGTGCCGCTGGTAGCACCCGCCGATGAAACCGATGATGAAAGTGGCTATCCCGCCATCCGCAGCACCAGCTATCAGCAGATCATGAACTGCTTCGCCGCGGGTAATAAGGTGACCTGGGGCTGGCGTAACGTGTTCAGCTCGCTTTTACACGATGCGCGTATGGGGGGCGTTTCTGCCCACGGCGGCGCCATGGTGGTGAGAAGTGCATCAGGTCGTGCTGTACGTATTACACCGGACAGCATTGTTCAACAGGCGGACAAGTGGGCCTATCTGCCACCGCTTGTGATTGAAGCCTGTAAAAACAGCGCGGGGTCAGCCAAGGGCATTGTAATGCGCACCAAAGGCGGACCACTGACGCTGGAAGATAATGAAAACGTTGCGTTTTCAGATGCCATTACCATTGGCAAGGGCGATGGCCTTTACGAGCGCTATAGCCTGACCCGCAACGCCGCCGGTGTTCCCACGGTGGGTCTGACGGGGGTCAGTGAGATGATGATTGGTGGCAAGCTTGTCAAATTGACCACCGGTATGCCGCAGCACTTCCTGTGGCGCCAGGATGCGCTCAGTCGGGGTCTGGCCTGTTTCACGACCAATCAGGTCACCACCGAAGGTACCATCAAGCTGGTCACCGAGTACCTGCTGGATAATCCGATCATTCAGGTCACCGTAGAAGACCGGGGTATTCACTTTGATGGCCTCAAACATCTTGGCAGTTATGTCAACGCCAGCAAGACGCGGCGCCAGTGCACAGGGTTTGAGCTCTACTTTGTAGATGCCAACGGTAAACCCAAAACACCGACGGCCTTTTCGATGCAGATGCTGACGCTCAACCCTTCCGTGCTGACGTCCTGATCTCATCACTGCAATATCCTGTTCCATCAACAGCTAAAAGGGGCGCCCATCGGGCGCCCCTTTTGTTTGTCGTCAAACCATTTTCCGGCTTGAGACTTGCAGATATCGGAACGATCACTCATCCCATGCCGGTGCAAAGGAGGGGTTTGCAATACGCTCACCACGATCAAGCGCGTTGATGCGTTCAACCTCATCACTGCTCAGTGACAATGCCATGGCATCCAGATTGGATTGCTGGTGCGCGCGCTTCGTCGAGGAAGGAATCACCACAATATCCCTTGCGGCTACCCAGGCCAGCGCGACCTGAGCAGATGTTACGCCATGATCGTCGGCAATCTGTTGGAGCGTGTCATCTTCCATGACCTTGCCCACCGCCAGTGGCATGTAGCCGGTGACCCTGACGCCCTTTTCCTGGCAGTGATTCACCAGTGCCTTGTTGGCCAGGAAGGGATGCACCTCGATCTGATTGGTAATGATCTGTTCTCCCCCTTCAACACCCAACGCCTCATCAAGCTGGGCCATCGTGAAGTTGGAGACACCAATGTTACGCGTCAGCCCGCGCGATTTTGCCTCGGCCAGTGCACTGATGGACTCGGCGACCGGTACTTCATTATTCGGAGAGGGCCAGTGCAGCAGCACCAGATCCACGTAGTCGGTGCCAAGCCTTTCGAGGCTCTCTTCAAGGCTCTTGATCAGATCATCGTGATGAAAACGATCCGTCCAGACCTTGGTCGTCAGAAAGATCTCTTCACGCGGGACATTGCTGTCGGCGATGGCACGCCCGACCTCGGCTTCATTGCCGTACACCTGTGCGGTGTCAATATGCCGATAGCCCAGCTCGAGCGCCGTGGTCACCGAATCGATGACGTCCTGCCCCTTGAGTCGATAAGTGCCCAGACCAATATCGGGAATCATGTGACCTCCTGTCAGATGGCGCGCAGTAACGGCGCCGGAAAATGGCATCAAAGCCGCTGGCGTAAATCGCAGCACTGATCCTGACATGAGGCAGGCCGGGACGACTTTCAACCCGTTAGACGGCAAACCGATTTGCCTTCTGCACTCTCAAAACGCTTTTGGAACCCGACTCAGACTTCCATAATGACACTCCTGCGCGGACATGCGAGACTGCGCCGCCAGTTTACAAGCCAACACCATCGCCGCAGGTACCGGCGATCACCCTGGAAAAGAGATCGCTATGATCAAATGGACAATCGTGGCCCTGATCGTGGCCAGCATTCTTTATGTGCATTTTCGTGGCCGGGTGCGTCACAAGCCCTTCCGCCAGCTATCGGATCACTCCAGCTTCATGGCGCCCATCAATGCCTTCATGTACCTGTTTTCGAAAGTGCCGGACCGCCCCTACCACCGCGCCGAGGATTTTCCGGAACTTGCTGCCCTTACTTCGCGCTGGGAAGAAATTCGTGATGAAGCGCTGACGCTGGAAGACCATATCAAGGGGTCGGCCAAAAAGGATGACGCCGGATTCAATTCGTTTTTCCGCCGTGGCTGGAAGCGCTTTTATCTCAAATGGTATGGCGACAGTCACGAGTCAGCACAACAGCTTTGCCCGCGTACCACCGAGATTCTGGCCGGCATCCCCAGCGTCAAGGCCGCGATGTTTGCCGAGCTGCCGGCCGGCAGCAAGCTGATGAAACACCGCGATCCCTACGCCGGATCGATCCGTTACCATCTTGGCCTGCGCACGCCCAACGATGACCGCTGCCGTATCAATGTTGATGGTATCGACTACAGCTGGCGCGACGGTGAAGCGGTACTTTTTGACGAGACCTTCATTCACTACGCCCAGAACGATACCGAGCAGAACCGTCTGATCCTGTTCTGCGATATTGAGCGCCCCATGAAGTATCGCTGGGCTGCGGCAGTCAATCGCTGGTTCAGTCGGACCGTCATGGCCGCGGCCGCCTCTCCCAACGATGACAGTGACCACACCGGTGGGCTCAACCGCGCCTTCAAATACATCTATAAGGTACGTGAAGCCGGCAAGCGGCTTAAAAAGAAGAACAAGACGCTGTACTACGTGATCAAGTGGCTGATCTTCGGCGGGATCATTGTTGGCCTGCTGTCACTGTAATGGCTGCCTTCCATGTCTGATGCCATCGCGCCCCCGCATTTTTGCTGGCCCTTTGTCTCCCCGGCCGGCGGGGCGCGATTGAGCATGACCTCCTTTGATGTCCACCGCTTTGAGGACAGCGCCTTCGCCGCGCATGGCATGGCGCTGCCAGAAAGTCTTTCTCGCGCCGTCACCAAGCGCCGCGCTGAATATCTGGCCGGCAGGATCTGTGCCAGGCACGCCCTGGCCGCGCTTGATATTCATGTCGATGCGCTGCCCAGCCTTGCCGACCGCCAGGTGGACTGGCCGACGTCGGCGCGTGGCTCCATCACCCATGCTCGTGACCTGGCCGCCGCGCTGGTCAGTACCACGCCGATCCATCAGGGTCTCGGAGTGGATGCCGAACGCTGGCTGACGCCAGAGCGCGCCGACTATCTCGCCACCTCGATTCTCACACCGTACGAGCAGAAAGCTGTCAAGGACTTCACGTTTGAGCAGCGCGCACGTGCGATCACCCTGACCTTCTCGCTCAAGGAAAGCCTTTTCAAGGCGCTCTATCCCCTGACCGGTACGCGCTTTTATTTTCATGACGCTTATCTGGAAGGGATCGACCCGACTGTTTCTTCAGGTCAATGCACGCTAATACTGAACTGCGTGCTCAGTGAAGCATGGCAGCCAGGCATGCGTTTAACAGGCGATTTCGCCGACATGAATGATCATGCGCTGACAGCCGTACTGACCGATGCCACCCCCAATACGGGCGTCATTCGCGGATAAACCTGCGTCATTCAAATGCCTCTCTGAAATGATGAATGCAATTCAGTTGTTGTTGATGCACATCACGTTTACTGTATACAAATACAGTAAACAGGAGTGCTCATGGAGCTCACCGACAAGCTGATCGTTCTGGCAGATGCCGCCAAATACGACGCCTCATGTGCCAGCAGCGGCGCCCCAAAACGCTCATCCAAAGGGCAAAAGGGACTGGGCGCCACCAATGGCAACGGCATCTGCCACAGCTTCACACCGGATGGCCGCTGCGTGGCGCTGCTCAAGATCCTGATGACCAACTTCTGCCTGTACGACTGCCAGTACTGCATCAACCGACGCTCAAGCAACGTGCCCAGAGCACGCTTTAGCGTGGATGAGATCGTACGGCTGACGCTTGATTTCTACCGTCGCAATCTGATCAGCGGGCTTTTCCTCAGCTCGGGTATCATTCGCTCCAACGACTACACCATGGAAGCGCTGGTCAGGGTGGCCAGAACCCTGCGCGTCGAGCATCAGTTTCGTGGCTATATCCATCTCAAGACCATTCCCGATGCCTCCCCGGACCTGATTCGTCAGGCCGGACTGTATGCTGATCGGCTCAGCGTCAACATCGAGCTGCCCACCAGCCAGAGCCTGACCCGGCTGGCGCCGGAAAAAAGCGACACCACCATTCGCCACGCCATGTCGACCATTCGTGATGGGCTGGAAGAAGCTACCGCCGAACCTCGTGCACCGCGCTTCTCGCCTGGCGGACAAAGCACCCAGATGATCGTGGGTGCCGATGATACCGATGATCACACCATTCTGGGCAATGTTCAGTCGCTGTACGGCGATTACCGACTCAAGCGGGTGTACTACTCTGCCTTTTCACCCATTCCTGAAAGCCCGTCATCGGTACCGCTGATTGCCCCGCCGCTGCTGCGTGAGCATCGCCTTTATCAGGCCGACTTTTTGATCCGCGGCTATGGCTTTCGCGCCGATGAGCTTTTAACCGGCCCTGGTAACCTTTCACTGGACATCGACCCCAAGCTTGCCTGGGCGCTCAACCATCGTGAACTCTTTCCCATTGATCTCGATCGCGCCGACATGTACATGATTGCCCGGGTCCCGGGGATCGGGATCACCAGCGCACGGCGCATCGACATGCTGCGACGTGAACGCCGCATTCGCTACAGCGATCTCACCCGGCTGGGCTGCTCCATGAAAAAGCTCTCGCCGTTCATCACGACCCAGGATTATCGTCCTCGCCAGGCCGGCCTGGAACGACAGGCACTGCTGGCGCAGATGCAAACGTCCACCCCGGCACAGATGGCACTGCTTTAATTTTTTGGGGAGCCACCATGACGATGTATACCCTGCACATGACACGTGCTGACTTTGCCTGCTGGCGTGATCATGCCCGCAGGCTACTGGCAGCGAGAGTCCCGCCCGGGGATGTGCTCTGGCAGGGCGAAGACTCGGCAGGTGATCTTTTCGTCAGCAGCGATACTGACCTGCCGCCGCCCAGCGAGACGCCGCTGGCGCTGAAACTCTCAAGGCAGGACCTGCGCCGGCTTGAATGTGCTTCTCACTACTGGCCCACGCCTCATCAGGAGTGTCGCTGGGCGCTGCTGTATCGGGTAGTCTGGCGGCTGGCGCTGGGGGAAGGCGAGGCGCTGCTGGCGGGCGATACCGATGGTGCCGTCATCGAGCAACGCGTCAAGGCCGTCAACCATGAAGTGCATCATATCCACGCCTTTTTGCGTTTTCATCAACAACCCATCAAGGCTGACGATCAGCATGCGCCCGAGTTCATTGCCTGGTTTGAACCGCGTCACGATGTGCTGGAGGCCGCGGCAAGGCATTTCATTGATCGAATGGGGCAGCATCGCTGGCTGATCATGACACCCGGAGGCGCCATCATCTGTGATGGCCGACAGTGGCATATCGAGCGTCCCGAAGCCGATATCTTTAACGTGCAGGACTATCAGGCGTTGGTAGAGATGAAAGATGACGCCGAGGATCTCTGGCTTGCCTACTATGCCAGTACCTTCAATCCGGCTCGTCTCAATGAAAAAACGATGGTGCGCAGTATGCCCTCACGCTTTTGGCGCCATATGCCCGAACGTGTCCTGATGACCGGATTGATCAGTCACGCTCGCCATGGCGCTCAGCAACTCGGGCAGGACAGTCGACTTGCCACACGGCGCGGCCGAACCATCACATTGCCCGGCAAGTCCTGATACCAGACTTTCCATACTCAGGACGACTTGCAAGCAGCGATAGAATCCCGGGAGAATATATAGACTATCGTCTCACGATCTCCCTGCCCTCAAGGTTTCTCATGTTTGCTCAACTTCTGGCGGTCATGATGCCCATCATGATTGGTGCCGGCGTCGGCTATTTTTGGGTGCGCTTTCGCCAGCCCTACCCGACAGGCTTTGTCACCAAACTGGTCTTTAACGTGGGCACCCCGTGCCTGATTATCAATGCCCTGTCAGGTACGCACGTGGCGCTCTCTGCCTTTTCTCGCATGGCGGGCGCCACACTGCTGTGTCTGCTGGCACTGCTGGTTGTGGGCATCATCGTAGCGCGTGTTTCCAACATTCACTGGAAGGTCATCCTCCCTCCGGTACTGTTTCCCAATACCGGCAACATGGGGCTGCCGCTGGCGATGTATGCCTTTGGCGAAGGACAGGGATTCTCGTTGGCCATTGCTGTTTTTGTCATCGTCTCCATTGCTCAGTTTGTGGTGGGCAGCATTACCAGCAGTTCGCGTCCGGTAAAAAGCATGCTGACCAATCCCACCATTCATGCCAGCGTGATCGCCATCGTGCTGATGGCCTGGCAGATCACGCTACCGGCATGGCTTTCCAACAGCATTGAGCTGCTGGCCGGCATGACCATCCCCATCATGCTGATTACGCTCGGGGTCGCGCTGGCCAGCATTCGTGCCCGCAATCTTTCCGCAGGCCTTGCCTTTGCACTGGGTCGGGTGGTCATTGCGGGCCTGATTGCTCAGGGCGTGGGGCTTGTGCTGGGACTGAATGAAGAAACACGTGGCATCCTGATGGTCATGATGTGCATGCCGATTGCCGTCTACAACTATCTCTTTGCCCAGAAGGCAGGCCGCTCGCCCGAGTTCGTGGCCAGCCTGGTCATGTGCTCGACGCTAACGTCCTTTATCTATCTGCCGCTGATGCTGATGTGGGTCATCTAGAACCCTGTCCGGCACCGTTCAGACATGCAAAAGGCCCCACCGAAGTGGGGCCTTTTTATTACTCGTCGTGACCGATCAGGCCGTTTGTGCCTGCCCCTCACGATATTGCGAGAAGTTTTCGATTCGCCCACGACGGAATTTCTCGCCCATGAGCGTTTCCATGGATTCCAGCGGCACGCCCTTCGTTTCCGGCACGAAGCGCCAGACAATGAACAGACTGGCAAGCGTAATGGCGCCAAAGAGCCAGAACGGGAAAGCGCCATTAAAGACGTCATTGAGCCATTCACTGCCACGCATCATCGGGAAGGTCTGCGCCACGATGAACCCTGCACCCCACTGCGCCCCCATGGCAAGTGCCATGCCGGATTCGCGAATGGCATTGGGGAAGATTTCCGACAGCAATGCCCAGCTGCAGCACCCCCAGGAGATGGCATAGCCCGTGACATACACCATGATGGCAATCATGGCGGTATACCCCTGGACGTCGAACCAGAAGATAGTACCCAGCACCGCCATGCTCACAATGCAGGCCAGCGAACCGATGGTCAAAAGACGTACACGCCCGACGCGGTCGATCAAATACATCCCGGCCAGATTGCCCACGATGAAGATCAGTCCAATATAACCTGTTTGCAACAAGGCGCTGCCGGTGCTGTCGGTCACACCCGAGAGCACGGTCGGGGCGTAGTACATCACCACATTGATGCCGGAAAGCTGCTGCGCGGCGGATAGAAATATACCGACCAGCGCAATGCCCATCATGACCGGCTTTCTGAGCGCGCTGCGCGAGCTGCGCTTTTCCTGGCGAAGCTGACGATTCATCGCGCGACGTCCGGATGATTTGCCCTCATCAAGCGAGTTGCGCACTTCTTCGATCATCGGCTCGATATCCTTTTTGGGCGTGAACCTTGCAAGGATGCGTCGGGCGCGGTCTGGCTGGCCATGCATGATGCACCAGCGCGGTGACTCGGGAACCAGCAAAAGCAGCATGCCAAAGAGGATGGCCGGAATGGCCTCGGAGCCCAGCATCCAGCGCCAGCCGTAGTTATCCAGCCATGTCTGGGCCACATCCCGGGCAATAAAATAGTTCACGAAAAAAACGATGGTCTGGCCGACCACCAAGGATTGCTGAAACATGCTCAGCGTTCTGCCACGCCAGTGTTGAGGCGCCAGCTCGCCCATGTACATGGGCGATACCACACTGGCAATACCCACTGCCACACCGCCAACCAGTCGCAGGATGATGTAAAACCAGAAGGCAGGGGCCAGTGCCGAGCCCAGCGCTGAAATCAGAAATAGAACAGCCGCGGTCATCATGGTCATGCGACGCCCGAGAATGTTGGCCAGATAGCCCGCTCCCAGTGCCCCAAAGATACTGCCAATGACAACACTCGATACTGCCCATCCCTTCATGGTAGGTGACAGATCAAAATAAGTAGTGATGGAATCTATGGCACCTGAAATAACGGCTGTGTCATAGCCGAAAAGGATGCCACCAAGTGCTGCAACGAGGCAGATAGAGAGTATGTAGCCTATTCCGCTGGAGGCCTTTTGATCCGTCATATATATCCGTCTTCCCTGAATGTCACCAGCCTTTCGCTGGGCTTAAGCTATCAAGGGCAAGACTTTAGTAGAAAATCCGTTTTTGCTCGAATCAAAAGCATAATGGCGCTTGTCGTCATGTCTTCATCAGACACAAAAAAGGCCGCTTCCAGAGAAGCGGCCTTGATGGATCCCTGAGACGGCTTACTGCTGCTGCTGCGCCATCTGCTGAACCTTTTGCATCATCTGCGGATCATTCTGGACAGCCTGACCAATCTGGTTGAACTGCTCTACTTCCAGATTGTTGTCCTGCACGGCCTGAACCATTTTCTGGTTGGCTTCTTCACGGATGCTCTGCTGGGCATCAGCACCATCGGCACCCTGCAGCTGCTGGGTATAATCCTGAGAAATGCCTGCGATTTCCTGAGAAGCAGAGGCAAAGTTCTGCAGCTGATCATCGCTGAAATTCTGTGTCTGCTGCTGGCTCTGGGCGCCCTGAGCCGGCTGCTCCTGAGCGGCAAGGGCCGGGGTGGCAGCAAGGCCGGTCGCGACCAGCGATGCGGAAACAACTGCGGCAAAACGTTTCATGAACATCCTCCTGACTTACCTTTGCTTTTCAATGCTTGCGTACTGTCATTATGACGCGCCATGAGGCATTAAGTTCAACTGACCTTGTTACTTCATGTAATTAATTTTAAAGGCTTTATTACCCTGCCTATAAAAAGGCGTCACTGCCCGGGGGCCATGACTACTGTAGACGCTGTAGATAACGCGTGCCCCCCATTTGTCTCATTTGCTGTCTCACCCAGGCACTGCGCTGCAAGACGCGTGCGCTGGGCGCTGTCGGGCTCCAGCCAAGCGGGTTGGGCAAGATGGCGGCCAGTCGGGCCGCCTGGTCAGCGGTGACCTGGCTGGCGCCAATGCCATAATAGTGTTGCGCTGCGGCTTCCAGCCCGAACACGCCCTGATCCCATTCCACGATATTAAGGTAAACCTCAAGGATACGTTCCTTGGGCCAGATCACTTCGATCAGCAGCGTAAACCAGACCTCAAGGCCCTTGCGCAGCCAGCTGCGATCCGACCATAAAAAGACATTCTTGGCCGTTTGCTGACTGATGGTACTGGCACCACGCAGGGTTCTCCCATCCTTCCAGGCTTCAATGGCAGCATGTACCTGATCAAGATCAAAACCGTAGTGATAGGGAAATTTCTGATCCTCGGCGGCGATCACGGCGAGCTTCGCCTGATCGGACAGGGAGCGCCACGGCGTCCACTGATACTGGATCGTCATGGATTCACCCGCTGTCATGGCACTGATCTTGCGCTCCAGCATGACCATCGAACCGGGCAGCGGCACGAAACGAAACAGGGTGACCAGTAGTATGGAAAGCACGACGGCCCCCAACACGATCCTGAAGCACCATCGCAGCAACTGTCCGATCAACGCCCTCATCCCCTCTCCTTGCCAGGGCGCTGGCTTACCGTTTCGGTTCACCCGCCCACTTGTTGTCGAAGGCCACAGATTACACGCCGTGGCGCATGGATACCCTTGCAATATACAGTCTTTCCATACGCAACCGGGGCTCACACAGGAGCCCCGGAAAACGTTTACCCCTGACGTGCGTCAGGCCTGATCTGCAAACAGATGCCTGGCATGATACTCAAGGTGATCATCAATGAAGCTGGCCACGAAGAAATAGCTATGGTCATAGCCTGCATGACGACGCAGCTTCAGTGATACGCCCTGAATATGACACGCCTTTTCCAGATGATCGGGCTTGAGCTGCTCTTCGAGGAACTGATCATCCTCTCCCTGATCGACCAGCATGGGCTGTTTGGAAGCCTTGGCCAGTATCAGCTCACAGGCATCCCAATCGGACCATTCACCGCGCTCATCACCCAGGTAGCGACTGAAGGCCTTCTCACCCCAGGGGCAGTCCATTGGATTCACAATTGGTGAAAAGGCCGACACGCTGGCATAACGTCCGGGCTGTTTCAGAGCGCAGATCAGCGCGCCATGGCCGCCCATGGAATGACCGCTGATGGCCTCTTTTTCACTGATGGGGAAATGTTCACGAACCAGTGCCGGCAGCTCGCTCGTCACATAGTCATACATGTGATAGTGCTGGCTCCAGGGCGATCTTTTGGCATTGAGATAGAAGCCGGCCCCCGAGCCAAAGTCGTAGCTTTCATGCTCACCTGGCAGATCGGTGCCTCGTGGGCTGGTGTCCGGGCAGACAATGGCCAACCCGAGTTTGGCTGCCATTTTCTGGGCACCGGCCTTTTGCATGAAGTTTTCATCGGTACAGGTCAACCCGGAGAGCCACCAGAGCACCGGCACAGGACCAGCCTCTGCCTGGGGTGGCAGGAAGATGCCAAAGGTCATGTCGCAATCGAGTACCTGCGAGCGGTGGCTGAAGCGCTTGACCCATCCGCCATGACTTCGGGTGGCGCTCAACTGTTCGATGGACTGCGTCATGGTTGTCTCCACTGTAGGGGGTTAATCACTGATGCAACGTAGCGCTTCCAGCGCGTATTGTCCTCATGAGCGATCCCTTTTAAGGGACGTGGCGCCGTGCCGCTCACAAGCCTTGAATATTCAACGGCTGGCGCAGTATAGCGAGCCGCTCGAAAACGAGACAGGAAGCGATCAGGAAACAATCTGACATGAGCGTCAGCCGAAGGGAAAGGCAGGCGGAAAGCGATCGATGCCGCCGGGCACCACTTTCGACGCCTGCATCGACAGATATTGCGAAACCGCTAAAAAAGCAGAGCGCATCCCTGCTCAGGAGCCTATCAGACAAGGGATCAACTGATGGCTCCTGCAACAGTCAGTTCAACGCAAATGATGGTCCTTTTCAGAACACTTCAACAGCTCATTGATGCTGTCGCTGAGATAGATATCCGAAAAATTGGCCACTTCATAAAAGGCCTTCAGATCCGGAATTTCAATTCGATTACGCTCACGGTACAAAAGCCCTTCTTCGCGCAACTCGGAGAAGGTACGGCTGATATGCACGGCTGAAAGGCCCAGAACGTCTGCCAATACCTGCTGTGAAAGCGGCAGATTGAATCGATGCGTGGTATTTGGGCAGGTTCTGCTTAAACGCAGATGCATTTCACAGATAAAGTGGGCAACCTTCTCACGTGCCGTGCGCCGCCCCATATTGACCAATCGCTCCGCCATAATGGCCTGTTGATGCCCTGCCAGCGAAAACAGCACAGTGGTCAATCTGGGTGATGTTGCAAAAATATCCGTCAGATTCTTGAGCGGAAAACGGCAGATAACGCCCTCTGTCAGCATGGCCACCGATGTCAGATGACGTCGAGGTGAAAAGTCACTCAAACCTATAAGGTCACCCGGCAAAAAGATATTCAGGATCTGCCGGGTACCATCATCCATTGACCGGTATGAGTATGCCCACCCCTCGCTGAGCACGCAGATGGTCTCAGCAGGATGGTTCTCCTCCCATAGCATCTGGGCATTCGACACGGTCTGAGGCGTCTTTTCCAGCGCTGAAAGAAGCTCGGCTTCTGTCTCATCAAGCGCACAATAATATTTGAAGTTACGCACCAGGCAGCTATCCCTGTCCAACATGGCATGCACCTCTGAACAGCCTTGAGAAAGCCACTCAGTATTATAGTAATAATTGATGCATTACCGTCCAAAGATAGGCGCTATTGTTGGACGAATCGGCCTTGAATGCCGCTAACCTGGATTATGTAAATAGCAAAAAATCAATCATTTAGAAGTCAAAAGGACCAGATCCCCCGAGCCTGCAAGACGATCAGGCTACCCCTTTGTGGCCCTGCCGTGCCAATTGGAAATGGCTTTTCCGGCATACCGCGGATCTGGCCGGCACTCTGGCAAACCCACGTTCTACGCCCTGCCTTTCACGACCGGGCACATGATGGGCAGACGATACCATTGATATGTAATGCTTCATCGTGGGTTACCCTCATGTTTTCAGAAAGGGCCCTTGATGGCCCTGGAACAGAGGCTGTGTTTCAAGCAAAGGTGTAATGCGCTCGGCATTCATGGAACGAAAGTAATAAAACCCCTGTACCAGATCGACATTGAGCTCATGCACAAGCTCCAGCTGCTCACTGGTTTCTACGCCTTCTGCAATGACTTCAAGGCCCAATCGATGGCCGATAAACACGATGCCTGCCAGAATGGCGCGGTCCTGCAAATCCTCGGGCGCATCCATGACAAAGGTACGGTCGATCTTGAGTGAAGTGACGGGAAACTGCTTTAGATAGGCCAGTGATGAATACCCGGTGCCGAAGTCATCAATGGCAATCTTCATGCCCCGGTGATAAAGCGCCTGAAGGAAGGCTTTTACCTTGTCGTCGGCCTGCACCAATACGTTTTCGGTAATCTCGATACCGATATCGCGCATGGAAAGCTGATGGTGACGCATGGTGTTTTCCAGCAGCTCAAGCATGGCCGTTGATCGCAGATGCTCCCCCGAGAGGTTGATATCCACCCGATAGCCATGAAGCCCCTGGGCCTTCCAACTGGCCTGCTGGCGACACAGCGCATGAATGGCCCAGCTTCCCAACCGCTCCATCAGCCCAAAACGTTCCGCCAGCGGAATGAATTCTCCCGGGGAGATCATGCCGCCACTGGCCGGAAACCAGCGCAGTAAAGCCTCCATGCTTTCAATGCGCCCGCTGCGGGAAATCTGCGGCTGAAAATGCAGCGTCAGCTCCTGCTGGTCGATAGCATTTTCCAGCCGCTTGAGCAGCTCATGCTGGTAAATCAGGTCCTGATGAAATTCCTGACTGAATATCTGAAACCGGCTTTCCCCGGGCATTCTGGCCCTGTTTCTTGCCACGTTGGCGGCATAAATCAGTGACTGGGCATCCTCGCCATTGTCGGGAAAGATACTGATGCCCTGACTGACCGTGACACGGTGAGGCTTGTCATCCAGCGTAAAGGGCAGTTCAAACATGCTGCTGACACGGTCGATCAGCTGTAACGCATGGCGTCTGGAATCGAGCTGTGTACAGGCCATGACAAACTCGTCGTTGCCAAAACGGGCCAGCAGATCAGAGGTATAGCAGTGCTGTGAAAGCCGCTCGGCGACCTGGGTCAACAGCTGATTTCCCTGCTCATAGCCCAGTGAATCATTGATCTCGGAAAAATTTTCAATATCGATAAAAAAGACCGCCAGCGGTGCCCGGTGACGATCACTGTCGTTGATCAGTCGATTGAGCTCGGTGACAAATGCCCCCCGGTTGGGTAGCAGTGTCAGCGGGTCGTAGCGTCGAATGAACTCCAGATCGCGATGTGCCTGCTTTTGTACTGAAAGATCCACATCCACACAGAACATCAGCGGATTGTCGGTATGCTGGCCAAGCATGACGTGATGAGAAAACACCGCCACACTGCGCCCTGACTTGTGTACCAGATCCATTTCACTGGCCGGGATTTCTACCCCTTCATTGATCCAGCTCTGATGAGCGCGTATGACCGATTCGCGCATTTCCTGCGGAACAATCAGCTCTTCAAACCGGCAGCCCATCACTTCATCCGGCATATAGCCATAAAGTTGTGTGCTGGCGGCATTCCAGTAAATGACGCGTCTTTTGCGGTCATAACCCTGAACGGCGACACGCGGCAGACTTTCAAGCAATGCTCGAAAGCGTTGTTCACTTCGATCGTAGCGCAGGCGCTCATGGCTACTGAGATGATTGGCAGGGTGATGAAGCTGCTGATAGAGCTGATGATTGCGCTGCCGGGTACGGTGCCAGGCCAGTCCGACGACAAGCAGTGCTCCTCCCAACAGCATGACTGCCAGATTTTGCGCCCCCATGAAAAACGTGATCACCAGCACCGACATCAGGCCCATGATCCAAAAGACAAGGCCATAACGCAGGCACCTGGGTGAAATACGCATCTCCGATTAATCCTGGTCTGGCTGTTTAAAGGGTCAGCTGGTCAAAAATGATGTCGTCTTTCATCAGCATAACAGCTTACTCCATGTCACAAGAGATAATTGAGCCGTTACCAGTGCTCTGATATCGGCCTCGCTTTTCCCGCCAGGTATTGCTCATGATCATCAATTACTTCCTGAAAGCCCATAACATTTGTTTGCTGACTGTCTGCAAACGCAGACAGTCAGCGCAAACCATTATTCTTTCAGGAGAAACAGAATGACCACTACCAATGCACAATCCTGGTGGCAGCAAAACGTCCCGACAGCGCTTGCCGAACATGACTGGTGCTTTACCCATGTTCGCGATCGTATTGACCTGGGGGCATGGCAGGCCTTTACCCGTGATCTTCCCCGCGACCCTTACGTCGAACGGCGCTGGAAGCGCATGTCATGGCTTGCCCTTGACGAGCAGGGCCGGATGAAAAGCCTGGGGGAGTGCCCCATGGCACAGGGCGGCCAGTATAACGACGCCGAAAGCATGGCGGACAAGTTGCGTTGGTACCCGGCACTGGAGCAGGACTTTCTTGCCCGCCCCGATGTGCGCGCCTTTGTAGAAGCCTGGGCAGGACTCTGGGGACTGGGTGCCAATGAACCGATCCTGATGCAGATTACCGGCGTCAGGGGCTCGGGCGAACTTGACCCTCTGCAGGGCCAGGGCATTCATGCCGATGGCTGCCGCTACCTGAGCATCATGGTACTGGACCGTCATAACGTCAGCGGTGCTGAAAGTGTCCTTTATGCTGATCGTAAGGGGCAAAATCTGCTGGCCGATCAAGTGATGGTGCCCGGGGACGTGCTGCATCTGCGTGATGACCGTCTTTTCCACGGTGCGAAGGCGCTGCGTCAGGAAGACCCTGCCCAGCCTTATGAACGCTTCATCATCATCATTAACTCAAGCTTCGTGGATGGCTTTCAAAACCGTATGCTGCGTCGCCATTTCCCCGAGGCCGTCATTCACGAACACATTGCCTGATTTTTCGGGCAAGACAGTTCTTTCGATGATGCATCTTCAACCATAAAGGGAGCCGCCGGTCGACGCGTGTCGGCCGGCACCCTGCATTGATGCCCGTCATGATCGATGTGTCATCGCGCCCTTGCCCATGGCGGCGACTACCTGACGCCGATGGCAGTCAGGCGCATGATCGTTGACCATGCCGGTGGCCTGCATCCAGGCATACACGATGGTCGGGCCAACAAATTTGAAACCTCGTGCCTTGAGTGCCTTCGAAAACGAGACCGAAAGTGGCGTATGCGCAGGGACCGGTGGCAAGTTCTGAAGCGGCCGGTCATCCACCATCGACCAACAGAATGTCGCAAACGCCTCCCCCTGCTCCTGCATGCGCAAAAACGCCCGGGCATTACCGATGGTCGCCTCGATCTTGGCGCGCGAGCGAATGATGGCGGTATTGTTGAGCAACCGCTCGACATCATGTGCGTTAAAACGCGCCACGCGCTCGGGATCAAAACCCTCGAAGGCGTCACGAAAGGCATCGCGCTTTTTCAGCACGGTCAGCCATGACAGGCCCGCCTGAAAGCCATCAAGTATCAGTTTTTCCCACAATGCACGGCTGTCTGACTCAGGCACGCCCCATTCATCATCATGATAGTGCGCCAGCAAGGGGTGCCCCTGAGCCCACTGACAACGTATCGGTGCGGCCATATCCATCATGCAATACCTCCGGGTTCGTATTGATTACCTCTGCGGCGCCAGCATGTTTCTGCATTTGTCTGACATCAGGCCATTTGTGCATCTACCCTGAAGGCTTACTCTTTCCCCTGCTTAAAAGGTACAGTTCATGCATCCCATCATGCACACGATCGTGGTTGGTATCCTCAGCTACCTGGTACTGATCATCGTTTTGCGAGTGTCGGGCAAGCGCACCCTGTCAAAATGGAACGCGTTCGATTTCGTCACGACCATCGCGCTGGGTTCCATTCTGGCCACGGCGTTGACCTCTACGCAGGTCTCCCTGGCTCAGAGCGCGACGGCCTTTATCGTGATCGCGTTATTGCAGTTTGCCATCACCTTCACCTCGGTACGCTCACGCGGCATCCTCAAACTGATCAAGTCTCAGCCCACACTGCTGCTTTTCAAGGGACAGTACTGTGATGATGCCATGCAGCGCGAGCGTGTGGTGAAAGCGGAAATTCTGGCCGCCATCCGTGAAAAGGGCATGGCAGATGTCGAACAGGTATATGCTGTCGTGCTGGAAACCGACGGCGCCTTCAGCGTCATTGGCAACGCCGGAGAACATGACTCGGCGCTGGAAGGCGTAGAAGGTCTTTCAAAGCGTTAAGGGCAAAATGGCCCTCATTGTGGGGTCTGATCATGCCATGGCCCGCTTCTGACAGGCGGCATCATGGGCCAGGCCGTCCTGTTGACGGCCCCATGACATTGCCGGACATCTGCCATGCACACTTCCCGCGCCCTCGCTGCTACCCTGCTGGTCTGCTGCCTTGCCACACCGCTGACGGTATCGGCGCAGGCCTTTACCTGGTGGGACGATACCGCTGAAATGGCCATCACCCAGTCAAGGGCAGAGCTGGTCAAACAGGTGCGTCAATATGAAGGGCTGGCGCAGCTGCAATACGTTAATCGGGTGATCAACAATGCAGCACGTCAGCAGGAAGAAGACACGGATATCTGGAAAGGATTTGATCGCCTGACACGTGAGGGCTACGGCGACTGCGAAGACTTTGCCATCGCCAAATACCAGATATTGCGAGACGCCGGCATGCCGGCGCAAAGGCTCGACTTTCTGGCTGCAAGGGATGCCCTGACTCCGACCTATCACGCCGTTTTACGTTACCGGATGGATGATGGCAGCTACCTGATACTCGACAATCTGACCACGCTGATACTGCCTCAGACGCAGCGTACCGATCTTGCCCCCATCGTGGCCTTTGACGAACAGCGCAGTGCGCTATGGAAGAATCAGCGCTTCGTGCCGGTGTCTCCCTCACGAATCACGCTGGGGGGCACACTGCTCAGCGAGCGCATGGCGAACCTGATGCATTACTAAGCATCAAGGCGCTGTCATGCCGCCAGCGCCTGTGCCAGATAGGCACGAAGCGGCGCGTTTTTGAACTGACACTTCAGATACCAGAGCTGTCTGGCCGTCATGGCCCTGGGCCGCATCATATAAAGCACTTCCGCCATGGTGGGTACAAAGGGTTTCAATAACAGTGCCATGCCTGCCTCTTCCGGTGTCCGATTGCCCTTGAGACTGTTGCAGCGCTGACAGCAGGCCACGGCATTGAGCATCGAAAGCCGCCCACCGCGTGAGCGCGGCAGAATATGATCGATCGTCAGGGCCTGTCGTGTCACCGTTACACCACAGTAAGCGCAGCAAAGCCCTTCGCGATACTTGCATAGCACTCGATTGAAGCCGGTATGCTCAAACGCCAGCATGGCATTGGCGGGCGGCGATACGCCGATCACTTCAGGAATATCAATAAAGGACTGTTGCCCGGTCAATGAACTGGTCCCGCCATGCAGCCGATAGGCACCCTCGCCATCAGCCCAGACCACGCCACCTTCAAAAGCGCGCGACATCAGAACCGCTGCTTCTTCAAGCGTCAACCAGTCGATCGGAATACCGGAGGCATGAAGACGTAACACCATGGGTTGGCGCATAACACGAAACTCCCCACGAGTCGAGACGATAGCTACGATCCTACACCACCATGTCAGTGTTGTGACAAGCCCTGCATAAGTCTTCCCTGCCCTACCCGGGTCCTCTCCTTGAAGATCGTCATGGAAAACCAGAATTGACATTGTGCTGTTCGATATATAGAACGTTCCATATATCGAACAACCGGAAGTAACCATGGACGACACTGCACTGGCGCGACTGGGGCAACGTGTGACAACACTGCGCCAGCACAAGGCGTGGTCCCTGACCTTTCTGGCCGACGAGGCAGGCATTGCCAAATCAAGCCTCTCACGCCTTGAACAGGGCAAGGGTAATCCGACCCTGGATACCCTGTGGCGTCTGGCACTGCAGCTGGAAATTCCTTTCAGTGCCCTGATCGCCTCGGCCCAGGCTACCGTCACCGATGACGATATCTCGGTGTCCCTGATGGATCGCCTTCAGGGTGACATGCCCGTGGATATCTACCTGATGACGCTGGCACCCCACGCCCTGCGCCACGCAGCGCCCCATGCCACGGGTACGCGAGAGACGCTTCAGGTACTTGGTGGCAGCCTGCAGGCTGGGGTCGAAGAGGCACCTGTCATGCTGATGCCGGGGGATGTGCATCAGTTTCTAGCGGATCAGCCCCATGTCTACAGGACCGGCAGCCAGAACGCGACGGTACTGGTCACTATTTTTTATGCTGACGAGGGACCGGCATGAATATCCCGGCCTGGAAAATGGGCGCGCGTGAAGCCCTGCCGTTGCTGAGTGGCTATCTGCCGGTGGCGCTCTCTTTCGGTCTAGTCGCCAGTCAGGCAGGGTTTAGCGCCTTTGAAGCCACGGTACTGTCACTTCTGATCTACGCCGGCGCTTCGCAGTTTCTGTTCGTGGGCATGATTGCCGGGGGCGCGCCGCTATGGCTGACGGTGGCAATGACACTTTTGATCAATGCACGCCATATCGTTTATTCAGCCTCGCTCGCCCCCTGGCTTTCCAATAGCCGCCGCTGGCCATGGCTGATGCATGGCCTGACGGATCAGGTCTTTGCGCTGGCGCATTATCGTTTGCCCCTGCTGGACGAGAAGGATCGTCTAGGCTGGTATTCCAGCGCAGCCCTTGTGGCATGGGGTAGCTGGGCAGGTGGCACGCTTCTGGGCAGTCTTGCCGGTGAACGACTGATCATGCAGTGGCCACTGCTGGTCGAGGCAATGGCTTTTGCCCTGCCGGCACTTTTTCTGGTGCTGCTGGCACCGCGATGCACTTCCCTGCGCTGGTTCACGGCCCTGATGGCAAGCACCCTCTCCGCCCTGCTGCTGGGGCTGTACGACCTGGCCAATATTGCCATTCCGCTGGCGGCGGCGCTCGGTGCACTGTGCTTTTATCTCTTGCCCAGGACAATAAACAGGAAGCACTCATGAATGAGGCAGTCTGGCTGGCTGCAGGCGCCACGACAGTAGGCACGCTGCTGATTCGAATGTTGCCACTGTTCTGGATGCAGCGGCGGCGACGGCGGCGTGCTGTCACGACGGGGCCAGAGACGGCCATGCCGATATGGCCCAGGGTACTGGCACCGCTGATGATTGCCGCGCTGCTGGGTCTGTCGCTGGTGCCGCACGATGTCAGTGCAGCGGGGTGGGGCGCCACGATGATGGGGAGCATCGTGACGCTTTTGGTCTGGTGCAAAATGCGAACGCTCGGCCTGCCGGTAGCGGCCGGGATAGCTGTTTACGCACTGGTGTTCCTGATCGGGTCATGAGCCTGAACTCATGACCCTTTAAGGCTCAACACTCGATGGCGTTGACGGCCAGACCGTAGTTGACGGCCAGACCACCCAGCGAGGTTTCCTTGTACTTGCTCTGCATATCACGACCGGTATCACGCATGGTACGGATGGCATGGTCCAGCGAAATAAAGTGGGTACCGTCACCGTTAAGCGCAAACTGCGCTGCGTTGATCGCCTTGACCGACGCGATGGCGTTGCGCTCGATGCAAGGTACCTGCACCAGTCCGCCTACCGGGTCACAGGTCAGCCCCAGGTTGTGCTCCAGACCGATTTCGGCGGCGTTTTCCACCTGCTCGGGCGTACCGCCCATGACCTGGCACAGACCGGCGGCGGCCATGGCGCAGGCCGAGCCCACTTCCCCCTGACAGCCCACTTCGGCACCCGAGATCGAGGCATTTTTCTTGCACAGGATGCCAATGGCACCTGCCGTCAGCAGGAAGTCCACCACACCGCGCTCGCAGGCTGTCTCCTCGAACTTCATCCAGTATCCCAGTACAGCAGGAATGATGCCGGCGGCGCCGTTGGTCGGTGCGGTGACCATACGCCCACCAGCGGCGTTCTCCTCATTCACCGCCAGGGCGAACAGGTTGACCCAGTCCATGGCCGAGAAGGTCGTAGCGATCAGATTCTGCTCGGCACGCTCCAGACGTGCCAGCAGCCCTGCAGCACGGCGCTTGACGTTCAATCCGCCGGGCAATACGCCGTTTTGTTCAAGCCCCTTGGCAATGCAGGCCTGCATCGCCTGCCAGATAGTGAATAGCTCCTGACGGATTTCTTCTTCACTGCGCCAGACACGCTCATTGGCCATCATGACCTGCGCAATGCTCATGTTTTCGCGCTTGCAGATCGCAAGCAGCGCATCGGCGCTATCGAAATCAAACGGCAGCGTGACGCCAGGCGCGGTATCAGGGGTTTCCTCATCGGCACCATTGATGACAAAACCGCCGCCCACCGAATACCAGGTCTGGGTCACGTTGCTGCCATCCCTGAGCGTGGCCACCAGCGTCATGGCGTTGGGATGTCGCGGCAGCGGTTCGTTGGACCAGTAGAAGTCACGCTCCCATAGAAAGGGCACGCTGACCCGGCCACCCAGGCGCAGCACCTGCGACTCGAGCAATTCATCAATGGCGGGTGCAATGATATCGGGATCGATCGTGGCAGGCAGTTCCCCCATCAGTCCCATGATGACGGCCCGGTCGGTACCGTGCCCCACGCCGGTAGCTGACAGTGAACCATGAAGATGGATCTCGATGCCGGTTACCCGCGACGTCGCCTGACGCTCATCCAGCGCGTCCAGAAAGAATCTGGCGGCACGCATGGGACCTACCGTGTGAGAGCTCGACGGGCCAATGCCGATATTGAACAATTCGAAGACGCTGATAGGCATGCTGCCACCCCATGATCGGTGTAAGGAGCGCTAAACCATCGTCGGATTTATGCGCGATGGCCTCAGCATGTATTGCCTTGAATCGCCTTTCAAAGCATAAATAGGCAACCAGGGTTTAGCTCTGCTAAACCATCACACATAAACCCTGATTCAGGGTGATCGCTGACGTCGAGCTTCCCATGCCTTCAGCCAATACTGCCATGCACGCAGGTCTTCACATCTTTGCCTGCGCGGCACGCCATCTTTCCTTTACGCGTGCAGCCGGTGAACTCAATGTGACCACCGGCGCTGTCAGCCAGCAGATTCGCCTGCTTGAAGAGCGGCTTGGCTTTCGGCTTTTCCATCGTCACCCGCGCCGGCTATCACTGACAGCCGAAGGAGAGCGCCTAGCCGAGGCTGTTTTAAGCGCGCACGGACGCATTGATCAGGAGCTCAAGCGTCTCTCGCGCGGCCTGATGAGCGGTGAACTGATATTGCGCTGCGTGCCTTCTTTCCTGACGCGCTGGTTGATGCCGCGCCTTCCGCGCCTGCAGGCACAGCTGCCGGCGCTGGATATTTATCTCCATGCCGAAGACAGCGATCGCGCCCTGACGGAGGAAAACTTCGATCTGGCCATTGATCTGGGCGACGACCATTACCCGGGCATGGCCTCCACGCTGCTCATGGAAGAGGTGATCTTTCCGGTGTGCGCGCCGGCCCTTTTCAGCCACCGCCCGGCGCTGAATCATCCTGACCGGCTGGCACACTATCCGCTGCTACACGACGTGACGGCATGGCGCGGCAGCAGCGCACATGGAGAATGGCATCACTATCTCGATGCCATCGGTGCTGACACTACCGGCATCCAGCGGGGCTACAGCTTCAATCGTCATGACCTCACCATGGAAGCAGCACGTGCGGGCATGGGGATTGCCATTGCACGCCAGACGCTGCTGCGCGATGAGCTCAGCAGCGGCGAGCTGGTGGCCCCCCTGGCCCAGCGGGTCAATACCGGGCGCCATTACGCGATCGTGCATGCTTTCGGTGCGCTGGACGATCCGCGAATACGTGCCGTTCATGACTGGATCTGTGCCGAGGCCAGACGCGCACCGCTTCCCTGAGTGGTAAAGCTGCTGTCTACAGATACAAAAACGCCCGCTCCGTAGCCGGAGCGGGCGTTGATACGAACAACGGTAATATTTATTCGTCGATAAAGGAGCGCAGCGACTCGGAACGCGACGGATGACGCAGCTTGCGCAGCGCCTTGGCCTCGATCTGACGGATACGCTCGCGGGTAACATCGAACTGCTTGCCCACTTCTTCAAGCGTGTGGTCCGTGTTCATGTCGATCCCGAAGCGCATGCGCAGCACCTTGGCCTCCCGCGCCGTCAATCCACCCAGCACGTTACGCGTGGCCTCGATAAGCCCTTCGCCGGTGGCCGAATCAATCGGAGAGACCATGGTGGAATCCTCAATGAAATCACCCAAATGCGAGTCGTCATCATCACCAATGGGCGTCTCCATCGAGATCGGCTCCTTGGCAATCTTGAGCACCTTGCGCACCTTGTCTTCCGGCATTTCAAGGCGCTCACCCAGCTCTTCCGGTGTGGGTTCACGACCCATTTCCTGAAGCATCTGGCGCGACACACGATTGAGCTTGTTGATCGTTTCGATCATGTGCACCGGGATACGAATGGTACGCGCCTGGTCAGCAATCGAGCGCGTAATGGCCTGACGAATCCACCAGGTCGCATAGGTCGAGAACTTGTAGCCACGACGATATTCGAACTTGTCGACCGCTTTCATCAGACCGATGTTGCCTTCCTGAATCAGATCCAGGAACTGCAGGCCACGATTGGTATACTTCTTGGCAATCGAGATCACCAGACGAAGGTTGGCTTCCACCATCTCCTTCTTGGCGCGACGGGCCTTGGCTTCACCGATCGACAAACGGCGATTGATGTCCTTGAGCTCGCCTACCGGCAAAAGCGCCAGCTCTTCCTCAAAGGCAATCTTGCGCTGAGCACGCTCGATATCGGGGCGCAGCGGCTCGATATTGTCAGCATGCTTGCTGTTACGCGCCACGAAATCATCAAGCCAGCCTGTATCGGATTCACGACCCGGGAAGGAGGCAATAAAGGACTTGCGAGGTACCTTGCCGCGCTTGACGCACAGCTGCATGATGGTCTTTTCCTGCTCGCGGATCTGACCAACGCTCAGACGCAGCTGACCCACCAGTCGCTCAAAATGACGCGGCACCAGCTTGATCGGCGAAAACAGCTCAGCCAGACGTGCCTGCTCGGCGCGGGCCTCGGCAGAATGGAGACCGTGCTTTTCTATAGCAGCCTTGGCCTGTTCGTTCTGCTCACGAATCTGTTCGAAACGAACGCGTGCCAGCTCGGGGTCCGGGCCGCCTTCAGAGGCCGTATCATCCTCATCGCCGCTGTCATCATCGTCGCTGTCGTCATCGCTGTCACTGTCATCGGTGTCATCAGCAACCATCTCGGGCAGTGGCTCTTCCACTTCAGCCACACCCGGAACACCTTCGTCGGGATCAATAAAGCCAGAGAAAAGATCCGACAGACGACCCGGAGCCTCTTCATCCTGAGTGGCATCATAGGCTTCGAGAATGGAGTCAACGGCGCCCGGCAGACTGGACAGCGCCGACATGACCTCACGAGTGCCTTCTTCGATGCGCTTGGCGATTTCGATCTCGCCTTCACGGGTCAGAAGCTCCACGGTCCCCATTTCACGCATGTACATGCGTACCGGATCAGTCGTACGGCCAACGTCACTTTCAACGGCCGCCAACGCTGCGACAGCTTCTTCGGCGGCAGATTCGTCAGCAGACTGATCCGACATCATCAGCGTATCTTCATCGGGTGCTTCTTCAACGACATTGATACCCATGTCGTTGATCATGCCGATGATGTCTTCTACCTGATCGGGATCTGCAATATCCTCAGGCAGATGGTCGTTGACCTCGGCGTAGGTAAGAAACCCCTGTTCCTTGCCTCGCGCGATCAACTCCTTCAGACGTGACTGCGGTGTATTTCCAGCCATAGAAACCTATCTCGAAGAAGAGTGAAGCGCCTGGAACGTGCCAAAGAGCACACCAGGCAATCCAGTATAGACCAGCAGGGAGCCGACAGCAGAAGGCTGACGCTTCTCACCAATCCTGTGTATTGATTCGGGCGCCACAAGCGATGCAGCGGCCTGTCGTAATACCCCTCTAAATAAGGGGGACAAACGCCTGTTTCAACCCCATGACAGGGGTTTAACGCCTGATCTCGCAGATCAGCTGCCAGAGCCGACCCGCTTCCTCACGCGTAAGTTTTTCACCATTGCGCTCTCGATCCTGCAGCGCTTCCAGCTCGCGCTCAGGACTCAAACGCTGGCGCTGCTGCTCAAAATGCGCCACCAGCACCTCGATTTCCCGATGGCGCAGCGGCCCGGGAATCAATGGCTCACGCCGCAGCAGGGCAAGCAGCCGACTACCGTGGCTGCTGCCATGAAAGTGCGCCAAAAGCACCTGCGAAGAACGATACCCACCGGCGCGAACCAGCCGTACCACTTCCTGCAAGAGCTGCCCATCATCATCCTCAGGGCACCACGCCTCACCTTCCGGCAGTGCGTCCACCAGAGATGGGGAATGCACGATCAGGTGCAGGATTCGCCCACTCGTGCTGAGGGTCGCTTCCCCCTGCGCACGACGAGGCGATGCTTTCGCCGGCGGCGGCTCCCGATGTCCGGCCTCATGCCCTCTGGCCTGTTCCTGTGGCGCATGCGCCGCAGCGGCAGCAGGTCTGGCATTGCCTTCGGAAATCGCCTCGAGCGTGTCGCGTTCAAGGCCCGTGCGCTCGCTGAGCTCGCGCATCAAAAGCGATTTCAAAAGCCCCTGCGGCAGACGGCCAATGCCTTCCAGCACGGCACTGGCAAAACGTTCTCGATCCTCGATGCGACGCAGATCACGCCCCTGTGAAGCATGATCGAACAGGTACTCGGTCAGAGAACCCGCACGCACGACACGCTGTTCAAAGGCCTCCCCGCCTTCCTGACGAATCAGGGAGTCCGGGTCTTCGCCTTCCGGCAGGAACAGAAACCGCGCCTGACGTCCGTCAATCATTAGCGGCAGCACGGTATTCAACGCACGATGCGCCGCCTGTCGGCCGGCGGCGTCACCATCAAAGCAGAACACCACTTCATCCACCAGACGAAACAGGCGCCGAAGATGTTCTTCCGTGGTGGCCGTACCCAGCGTAGCCACAGCGTAATCAACACCATGCTGGGCCAGCGCCACCACATCCATGTAACCTTCCACGATGAGCATGCGCTCGGGACGCTTTGCCTGCACTCGGGTCTCATAAAGACCATAGAGCTCGCGTCCCTTGTGGAATACCGGAGACTCGGGTGAATTGAGATACTTGGGCTTTTCATCTCCCAGCACTCGCCCACCAAAGCCGATGGTACGCCCCTTCCAGTCCCGAATGGGGAAAATGACCCGATCACGAAAACGGTCCCAGCTGCGCCCGGTCTCTTCCTTTCTGACCAGCAGACCGTATTCGACCTGAACATTTTCATCCACGCCCTTTTCGCCCAGATGACGCTTGAGCGCATCCCAGCCGGCAGGTGCGTAACCAATGGCATAGCGGCTGACGATGTCGTTACTCAGACCGCGACGCGCCAGATACGCATGTGCCTGTTGCGCTGCTGACGAGGCCAGCTGCTGCTGGTAAAAGCGCGTCCCCAGCTCCAGTAGATTGACCGCTTCTTCCTGACGCTTCGCCTGCACGCGAGCCTGCTGGCGCTGCTCGTCACTTTCACCCTCACGCGGCACTTCCATGCCGGCGCGACTGGCCAGTGCCTCGATCGCCTCGGGAAAGTTCAGACGATCAAACTCCATGATAAAGCGCAGGGCATTGCCGCTCGCGCCACACCCGAAGCAGTGATAAAACTGCTTATCGGCACTAACGGTAAAGGAAGGAGACTTTTCCTGATGAAACGGACAAAGCGCAGCATGATTGCGCCCTGCCTTCTTGAGCTGTACACGAGAGCCAATGACATCAACGATATCCGTTCGCGCCAGTAGATCGTCGATGAATCGTTGAGGAATTCTGCCGGCCATAATGTCCTGCACTACCTCAAGGGTCAGTGATCATGCCCGTCACATCGCGACCACCCTTTTCATCAGGGTGTTCGGTGTATCAGGTGTCTCGTGTTGCGATGTCAGTGATGGCAACCGTTGCAAGCGCACTACCTGCAACGCTCAGACCATCACCGTTTACAAAAACGAACGGCCGCCATTGGCGGCCGTTCGGCATCCCGCTGAAGCGTTGGGCATACGCTCAGGTACGGATCAATACAACCGCTCGAAGCGCTTGCGCTCGCGCTGCAGCTTCTTGGCATGGCGCTTGACAGCTGCTGCTGCCTTGCGCTTGCGCTCGGCTGTGGGCTTTTCGTAGTTCTCACGACGACGGACTTCAGAAAGCACACCAGCCTTTTCACAGGAGCGCTTGAAGCGACGCAGAGCAACGTCGAACGGTTCGTTGTCACGTACTTTGACGGAAGGCATTAAGCAATCACCACCTTAAGGAGATCAATGAGGTTTGAATGTGCTCAATGCCGTCGATGCGGCACTTAACCGGTCATGACATGTTTATCACGAATCAGTGGAGGCGCCGCGATCAGCGGCCAGAAGCACAGCCCGGTATTACAGGGCCATGCATTATAAACGTCGCGCCTTCGGTTTGCAAAGCGCCTGACGCGAGAAGTACAAACGGGTAAACTTGGCGCCCTGTCAGCGGCAGACAATACTGATTGTCGGCTGACACCCGCCTTTGAAAGACGCCCTTACTGGAATCAGGACACATCATGCGCGTACTGGGGATCGAAACCTCCTGTGATGAAACGGGAATTGCCCTGTTTGACAGCGAGCACGGGCTGCTGGCCGATGCCCTGTTCAGCCAGATCGACATGCATGTCGAACACGGCGGGGTCGTACCCGAACTGGCCTCGCGTGATCATGTGCGCCGCCTGCTCCCCCTTATTGATCAGGTGCTGGCCGAGGCAGGGCTGGGCAGTCACGATGTCGATGCCATCGCCTACACGGCCGGCCCCGGGCTGGTCGGTGCCCTGATGGTGGGTGCAGCGACTGCACATGGTCTGGCGTGGGCCTGGCAGGTGCCGGTACTAGGCGTTCATCACATGGAAGGACACCTGCTGGCCCCCATGCTGGAAGAAGAGCGCCCCGAATTTCCCTTCGTTGCCCTGCTGGTGTCTGGCGGACACACACAGCTGGTGGCAGTACATGCGCTGGGCAACTATGAACTGCTGGGCGAGTCCGTGGATGATGCGGCCGGAGAAGCCTTTGACAAGGCCGCCCGCATGCTCTCGCTGCCCTACCCCGGTGGCCCTCATATTGCCCGGCTGGCCGAGCAGGGCGACCCCACTCGCTTTCGTTTCCCAAGACCCATGACGGACCGCCCCGGGCTGGACTTCAGCTTTTCGGGCCTGAAGACCCATACGCTCACCACTGTCAAGGCATTGGAAGCCGAGGGAGAGCTCAACGATCAGGCTCGTGCCGATGTGGCGCGTGCCTTTGAAGAAGCCGTTGCCGATACACTGGTCATCAAGTGTCGACGCGCGCTGGAGCAAACCGGCCTCAAGCGACTGGTCGTGGCCGGCGGTGTCAGCGCCAATCAACGCCTGCGCCAGCGCCTTGATACGGCGCTGGAAAGGATGGGCGCTCGCGCCTTCTACCCCAGAGGCCGTTTTTGTACCGACAATGGCGCCATGATTGCCTATGTCGGCGCTCAGCGCCTGGTTGCCGGGGAGCGCGACGACCAGGCCATGATCGCAACGCCCCGCTGGCCACTTTCCGAGCTGACCCCGCCTGCTCGGCGCCAGGATTGAATCAATAACCCATGACAGGAGTGTCGCCATGGATATGGTACTGATTGAAGAACTGGCGCTGGAAGCCGTGATTGGCGTCTATGAATGGGAAAAACGCATTCATCAGCGTCTTTTACTGACGCTGGAGCTGGGCTGTGACATTGCCCAGGCAGCCCGTGATGACGACCTGAGCGCTACGCTGGATTATGCCGCCATCAGCCAGCGCCTTCAGCAGTACTGCAGCGAGCATCAGTTCGAGCTGGTGGAAACCTTTGCCGAGCGCATTGCCACACTTCTTCGCGAGGAGTTCGGTATCGCCTGGCTGCGCCTGACGCTGAAAAAGCCCGGCGCCGTCGCCGATGCCGCTTTTGTCGGTGTGCGCATTGAGCGCGGCGAGTACCGCAGCTGACATGGCGTTCGTACTGTTCAGCCTGGGCAGCAATGCCCAGCGTCATCGACGCATTGATGCCGCACTTTCAGCCCTGCATGGTGCTTTTGGTGAACTGTTGATTTCGCGGGTCTTTGAAAGCCATCCGGTCGGCTTTGACAGCCCGTGCAACTTCTACAACCTAGTGGTCGGCGCGTCATGCCCCTGGCCGGTGGCCAAGCTCAATCAATGGTGCAAGCAGGTGGAGCGCGACAACGGCCGTGACCACAGCGCCCCGAAATTCAGCTCACGAGCGCTGGATATCGATATTCTCTGCGTTGACGATCTGAACGGCTGCATTGACGGGGTGACCCTGCCACGTGAAGAGATCACCTATAACGCCTTTGTACTGCGCCCACTGGCCGAAAGCTTTGGTGACTATCGTCACCCCCGCACCGGCATGCGTTACCGGGACATGTGGCAGGACTTTGATGCCGACTCGCAGGGACTCTGGCCGGTATCCTTTGAATGGCAGGGAATAGAAATTTCAGCGTCAGCGCCCCTGGAGGCCATCACGCTTGCGCCAGCGCATATTCAATAGCGCGGCGACGCTCGACATCGATCATGCGCCCCAGTTCTGCGCCCTGATACCCCTGCGCCATGAGTGACTGCGGCGAAATCTGCCGCGCCTGACCAACGGCATGTTCAAGCACTGCCACCGGCAAGCCAAGGTCGCCAATGGCAAGTATATCGAGCACTTCATTCATTCGCGCCTGCCGCCGCCAGGCATCCATGGCCTGCGCCCAGGCCAGCACCTGCTCGGCATCAGGTGAGTCCGACAGTAACTCACGACTGCGCACCACCATCAGCGCCCGGTCACGCCACTCACCGGGCACACGATAACGCTCGCAAAGCGCCATCAGCGCCTCATGTGACAGGTCGGCGGTCAACAGGGCCCAGCGCGCCATGGGAGTGCCTGCTGCGCTCATTCGCGTTAGCCCTGCCGCCAGCACATCATCCAGTGCCGGCATCAATACATTCAGCGCACCACATTGCTGCAGCAGTTCAAAAAAGGCGGCCGGATCCTGCTCACCCAGCGTTCGCTCGATTTCCTGCCATACCCGCTCGGCGACCAGATGGGCGACTTCGCCCTCTGCCACCATGGTCTTCATCAGCGCCATCGTCTCATCGGCTACCGTGAAACCACGTGGGCGAAAGCGCGCCAGAAAGCGCCCGGTCCGCAGAATGCGCAGCGGATCCTCAACAAAGGCCTGTGAGACATGACGCAGTGTACCGGCCCGACAGTCATCCGCACCCTGAAAGGGGTCCACCAGGCGGCCTGCGCTATCCTGGGCCATGGCATTGATGGTCAGATCGCGGCGTGCCAGATCCTCCTCCAGCGTGACATCGGGTGCGGCATGGACCACAAAACCGGTATAACCATGGCCGGACTTGCGCTCGGTCCGCGCCAGGGCGTACTCCTCGTGGGTATGAGGATGCAAAAAGACCGGGAAGTCACGCCCGACCGGTCGAAATCCCCGGGCCAGCATATCTTCGCTGGTGGCCCCTACCACCACCCAGTCGCGATCATCATGCGCGATACCCAAAAGGTCATCGCGAACGGCGCCACCAACGCAGTAGACCTCAAGCCCCTTTAATGCCTCGTCGAGTTCAAAACAGATCACTGTGGCTCCATACCCTCATCACGCACCACCTGCTCGGGGTGATGGTGCTGCCAGTGAGTAAAGCCGCCGTCGAGACTATACACCCTTTCATAGCCCTGCCCGGCCAGCCAGAGTGCCGCCTGCTGACTGGAATGGCCGTGATAGCAGACCACCACCACAGTACTCTCCTGCGGCGTTTGCTCGATAAAATCGCCCACACTGGTGTTGTCCAGATGCCGGCTGCCCGGGATATGGCCCTGACTGAAGCTGAGCGGGTCGCGAATATCCACCACTGCATGAGCAGTGCCGTTGTCCTGCCATTGCTTCAGGCTGTCGTGATCAAGATGACTGAAGGACATGGATTCTCCTTTGACGTACTTTGAACGGCGTCTCGAGGCTATTGACGCGGCTTTTGCGCCGCGATCGTGACGACCTGATCGGTTTCAAGATTCATGGCCATCAGGGCACCGCCCCAGACACAGCCGGCATCAAGCGATCGAACGTTGGCCTGCGCGCCTGGTGCGCGGCCTTCAAGGGCCGCCCAGTGCCCGAAAATCAGGCGTTCGGTGTCACCCCGCTCGAAGCAGAACCAGGGCCTGAAGCCCTCGGGGGCACTATCAAGGCCCTCCTTGGCACTGAAATCAAGCGTGCCGCGCTCGTCGATAAAACGCATGCGGGTAAACACATTGATGATGGCGCGCAGACGATCATTGCCGCGCAGTGCCGGCTCAAAACGCGCCGGTTCATTGCCATACATATGAGGAAGAAACTCGAAGAACTGACGCGAAGAGAGCATGGCCTCACCTTCACGCGCATATTGCCGGGCCCGTTCGATGGACCACTGTGGCAGCAGGCCGGCATGGGTCATGACACACTGGTGTGTCTGGGATTCGACCATGAGGGGCTGACAGCGCAGCCACTCCAGCAGCACATCACGATCTGGCGCCTCAAGGATATCCGCAAGGGTATCCGAGGGCTTGAGACGTCCATGACCAAAGGCGACGGCCAGCAGATGCAGGTCATGATTGCCCAGCACCACGCTGGCATGCTCACGCAGGCCATGGACACGGCGAAGCGTTTCCAGCGATTGTGGGCCGCGATTGATCAGATCGCCGGTAATCCACAGGTGATCGCGCCCGGGCACAAAATCGATGGCCTTGAGCAGTTCATCAAACTCATGGCCGCAGCCATGTAAATCACCAATGGCCCAGATGGTCATTATCTACTCCGAAACCGTTGAATGAAGGTGACATTGATCCTTCCAGAGCACGGCACCTGGAACATCAATGCAGGTGCAACGGACAGGCCAGACGAAAGGGCGCGATCGTCACATCGAAGGTATCTCCCAGCGCCGGCGCCATGAAGGTATAGCTGCCCTCCATCACGCCGACCTGACTATCGAGAATGGCGCGACTGCTGTAGTTGAAGGGCAGACCTGGCGCGATCATGGGCTGTCTGCCCACGACACCTTCGCCGCGCACTTCCCTCACCTCACCGCTGCCCTGGGAAATACGCCAGTAGCGGGCCAGAAGCTGTATGGAATAGTCCCAATGATTACGAATGGCAACCCGGTAGCCAAACACAAAGCGCTGCTGCGAAGGATTCGATTCCGCCGGCAGATAGAAGCTTTCAACCTCGATCACGATGTCCCGGGCAGGCTCACTCATGAGGCGTTCTCGGCCAGATGATTGGCCATCGTCACAAACTCCCCGACGCTCAGCGTTTCCGGACGACGGGTGGGCGCAATCCCGAGCGACTCCAGTGTTTCGGCACTCATGACATCGCGCAGATTGTTGCGCAGCGTCTTGCGTCGCTGGGAAAAGGAACGTCGTACCAGATCCGACAGCAGCGCTTCATCGTGTGCCACGTGGGGCCTTGTCTGCCATGGCACCAGTCGGACAATGCTGGAATCCACCTTGGGCTGAGGCACAAAGGCTTCAGGTGGCACGTCAAACAGCGCTTCTACCTGACAATAGTAGCGGGTCATGACCGACAGCCGCCCCCACTGGCTGGTACCTGGCTCTGCCGCCAGGCGTGCCACGACCTCCTTTTGCAGCATGAAGTGCATGTCACGCACGGCATCGCCTGCGCCCAGCAGATGGAAGATCAGCGGCGTGGAAATGTTATAGGGGAGATTGCCCACTACCCGCAGCGCCGGGCCATCTCCACGAAACTCCCTGAAGTCAAAGGCCAGCGCATCACCTTCGGTGATATGAAAATCGGGGTAGTTAAAAAAACGCGTGCGCAGTCCCGGAATCAGATCCCGGTCCAGTTCAATGGCATCAAGGGCACCGTGTGTCTGGAGCAGCACCTCGGTCAGGGCACCCTGCCCCGGCCCGATTTCGACCAGTCGGTCACCCTTTTGCGGGCGTACCGAGCCAACAATACGCTCGATGACGCCGTGATCCTGGAGGAAATTTTGCCCAAAGCGCTTGCGCGCACGCATGGGGGCCGGTTGTCGTGACATGAAAGTTCCTTGCGTAAAAGAGAGCTGCCTTCATCAACGAAAGGCCGCGAGGGTTACTCGCGGCCTGTCATCAGCGTAGGCACCCGAAAAGGCGCATGGCCTGTTACGGTGTAGCGCTGGCGGCGTCACCCTGCTCCAGGCGATTGTCGACGTAGGCTGAAGCGCGAATTTCCTGCGTCCATGCCTCAAGCTCCTCATTGACCTTGCGCTGAAAGAGCGTGCGTCGAATCTGCTCACGCTGCTGCTCGGCGTTGCCGCCGCCACGCTTGTCCAGCAGGGTAATCAGATGATAGCCGCTGGGACTGCGGATGGGCTCGCTGACATCCCCCACGTTCAGACCGGGGACAACATCATCAAAGATGCTGGGCATCTCGGCGCCGCTGCGCCAGCCCAGATCACCCCCGTCCAGCGCCTGAGGCCCATCGGACTGCGCCGCGGCAATTTCCTGAAATCTCGCCTGCCCCGAGGTGATCGCCTGACGCAGCTGATTGGCCTTTTCGCGGGCCGCTTCGGCCTGCTGGGGCGTGGGTGCCTGCGGCACGGCGACCAGAATATGCGCCAGATGATACTGAACATTGGCATTGCTGCCGGCCTGCTTGAGGTATTGATCCACCTCACGATCGGAAATATTGACCTGGCTGGCCACGCTGCGCTGCTGTACCTGGGTAATCAGAAGCTCACGGCGAATCTGCTCCCTGACCTGGGCATAGCTCATGCCCTCCTGCTCGACCCGGTCGGCGAACTGCTCAAGCGTCATGTTGTTGCGCTGTGCAACGCCTCGCATCGCCTGGTTGAGGTCGCTGTCGCTGACGCTCAGATTGGCGCGTTTGGCCATCTGCAGCTCGATCTGCTCGGTAATCATGCGCGAGAGCACCTGCTCGCGCAGTTCGCCCTGGTCCGGCATGCCGATGTCGCGTGACTGCATCTGCTGGCGCACCTGCTCTACGCGCTGATCCAGATCACTGGACATGATGGCTTCATCGTTGACCACTGCGACGACGCGATCCAGAGGCTGCACGGCAGCCCCCGCCAGCGGCGAAATGGAAAGACTCAGCGCAAGGCCCAGAGCGGCTAGCGTGTTTGCGTTGCGTACTTTCATGACATCTCTCTTCTCATCCATAAAACCGACGTTACGTCAGTAGTGCAGCAAGGTCATGCCTTCGCTACGGGTTATGGCCCAGTCACGAACTGTCGTGTGGCCTAATTGCTCACGCCGGTATAGGCGCCGAAGTCATTTTCGCGGACGCCGGGAATGGCCTGGGAGAAGTAGCCATCACTGCTGCCCTGGCCCACGCCGCCGAGCCCCTTGAAGATAAAGGACAAAAAGAGACCGTGCTTGCGATCGTCATCGTCGATGCGGGCCGTACTGTTATCGTCGATATACTCGCGCCAGGCGAGCTGAACGCCATAGCAGCAGTCGTCGAAGCGAACCCCTGCCAGCGTTTCGAGCGTACGATTGTTGGTTTGATCATACAGATAGCGTCCGAGCAGTGAAATTGCCGGCGTCAGACGATACGCCGCCGACACGTCGTACTCTTCGCGATTGTAGGTCAGACGATCATCCTGATCGCCGAAGGGATCAAAGTCCTGTACGGTCCAGCGATAGCCCAGGTTGAGGATCAGGTTGTCCGTATCCTGATAGGTCAGGTACGACGAGGTCTTCTCGGTGCGGTTGCGATGATCGTCATAGAAAAACGACTGACGTGCCGACCAGCGGTCACTGATCTGCCAGTCGGCCTCGGCCACAATCGGGGAGCGATCACGGGTATTACGGTAAAAAAGATCGCTCTGCTCGTTGATGATGCGATCTTCAAAGCGGGCATCAACGACGCGACGATCCTCAAAATAATGACTCTGTCCGACCGACAGCCCCAGCCGCTCACGCCCGGTGTCATCTTCCAGGAAACGCGTGCTGACCCCGTAGGACACCTTGTTGGTATCACCGATACGGTCAGAACCACTGAAGCGATAGGGCGACCAGAGCTGTGAATAGGACAGCGGCTGTTCACGGCTATCAAACTGCGGCAGCTCGGACTGATCCCGATAGGGCGCATAGGCATAGTACAGCCGCGGCTCCAGCGTCTGGCGCCAGTCACGCCCGAACATGCTGGTGTCACGCTCGAATATCAGCCCCGAGTCTACCGACAGTACCGGCAGCACTCGATTGGGCGAATCATCAAAACCCGAGGTGTCGTTGCGACCATGCCAGTCCAGATCATACTGGGTGGCCATGAGCTGCGCGCGTGGCTCGAAAAAGCCCCAGGAGGGCGAGCGACGAAAGCCGACGGCAGGCGCCATGTGAACGCGGGCACCGGTCGCGGACTCCTGTGGAATAATTGACGAATCACTGTAATTGACGTCACGCCAGAAGTAGGTCGCGCTGGAGTTGAACTCTTCATAGAAGCCACCGGCCTGATCCCAGCGTGCGCTGGCCAATAGTGCCGGCAACTCATAAAACGGCTTGTCATCATCGCGCAACGGCTCATCGAGCTTTTGATAGCCACGGGCGCGTGCCTGCAGGTTCCAGGTAGTCCCCTGATAATTCAAACGTGCCAGACGTTCGAGGTTATCGGTGTCCTGTTCTTCAAAGGTCTGGCCGAAATCGTCGAAATAGTCGCCATCGCTGGCCCCGCCATAGCGCAGGTTGTACGTGGTCCGCGGCGAGAAGCGTCCATCATGGGCATAGCGTACGAACCAGCGATCTTCGCCCTTGAAGTCATTGTCATCTCCGCCATTGTCGTGGCCAAGATAGTTGCCTTCCAGCGTGCCGGCATCCTCATCAAAGAGATAGCGCAGCTGCCCACCCAGTGCCTCGCCTCGCCCGGAGATATAGCGCGGCGTAATGGTGGCATCGTAATTGGGCGAGAGATTGAGATAAAACGGCTGAGCGTAATCAAGTCCCGCTTCGCTGCCGTAGCTGATCGAAGGCCACAAAAAGCCGGTCAGACGGCGATCATCAATCGGAAAGCGTACCCAGGGCCAGTAAAAGACCGGAACGTCCTCGATTTCCATGCGTGCATGGGTCGCCGTACCGTAACCCCGCTCCTGATCAAGGGTAATGTCGCTGCTGACCAGTTTCCAGAGGCTCGACTGCGGCTCGCAGGTGGTAAAGGAAGCGTCCCTTAGGCGGTAGCGGCCGTCTTCCAGCCTCGCCAGCTGGCCTGCATCACCGCGCAGACGCTGCTGATGGGCAACGTAGTGGGCCTGATCGATCTCGGCGGCGTCGCTGTTGAGCGCCACCTGGCCCTGATCCCCACGCACCAGAAAACCGGGCTGACGATAGGCCACCGGACCCTGCAGCGATACGTTGGTACGCGCTTCATTGAGCGTGGCGCGCTGTGCTTCCAGCTGTTGATCACCGCGACGCAGGACCACCTCGCCATCAAGCAGGGTTTCCCCGTTGCTGCCGTAGCCGGCGTCATCGGATTCGGTGCGCACCTGTGACGGGTTGCTGCCGGCATCGATACGATAGTCCGGCATGATATAGCGGCCCCGACACAGCGCATTGGCGGGGCGGTCATCACCCCAGGCCTGCCAGTCAAGTTCGCTTGCAGGCAGTGGCTGGGGCGCCGCCTGTGCCATGGTCGAGAGAAGACCGGTCAGCGAGGCGGCGGTCCAGAAGATACGCTGGCCCATGATCCTTGTTCTTCCTTGCAATGAAGCGATGTGATTGCTTTTAAAAATCGGTATGGTACGCGGCATCAGACACCGCAGCAGCCTGAAAACAGCGACAAAAGTGTTCTGTTGCGGCCCTTGAGCGCTCAGCATGCGGTGCCGTAACCGTACCGTCAACCAGGAGTTCCCATGACAGCGCGCCTTGACGCCCTGCGCCACTGGGCGGCATCTCATCATGGCCTTGAAGCCAGGCCGCCCGAACTCGAGATCGTGACAGATGATGCCAGCTTTCGGCGCTATTTTCGCCTTCATCTCGGTAACGCAAACTCGCGCATTCTGATGGATGCGCCGCCCGAGCGTGAAAACAGTCAGGCCTTTGTGGACATCGCCCGCCAGTGGCGCTCACATGGCATCCAGGTGCCCGAGTTGTATCACGTCGATCTGGATCAGGGGTTTATCGAGATGCAGGACCTGGGCGATGACATGCTGCGCCAGCATCTTGCCCGGGAGGATCAGCGCGAAACGCTCATGATGCAGGCCATCTCGACCTCGGTCACCATTGCGGCACTGCCTGTCGATACCCTGCCGGCCTATGATGACCGTTGGCTCACCGATGAACTCGAACTTTTTCCCCAGTGGTGTCTGACCCGATGGCTTGATATCGCCACGCCCGAAAGCTGGCCGCAGGTGCGAGACCAGCTGGTTGCCGCGCTGACCGCCCAGCCTCAGGTGTGCGTCCATCGTGATTTCCACGCCCAGAACCTCATGTGTCATGACGAGCAACTCTGGGTCATCGATTTTCAGGGCGCAGTTCATGGCCCGCTGGCCTACGACCTGGTCTCGCTGCTGCGCGATCGCAACAACGCCTGGTTTGAGAGCGATCAGGCACGCTGGATCGAGGCATGGCGGCAAAAGGCGCAGGCCGCGGGTATTATCACGTCCGTGGGGCTGGAAGCGTTTCGACGCATGGTCGATCTGACCGGGGCACAGCGCAGTCTCAAGGTACTGGGGCTTTTCTGCCGTCTGGCCCTGCGCGATGACAAGCCCCGCTATCTCACCCTGCTGCCGCTGTTTGTCGAACACGTACGCCAGGGGCTGACAGCCCAGCCAGGCTTTGAAGCGTTCATGCAGTGGTTTGATACCTGTTTCGTTCCAGAGCTGGATGCCCGGCTGATCCAGTACCGCACTGACCGTCACGAGAGCTGACATGAAAGCGATGATCCTTGCCGCCGGGCGCGGCTCGCGCATGCGCACGCTGACCGATCACTGCCCCAAGCCGTTACTCAGGGTGGGCGGGCGCGCCCTGATAGAGCACCATATCGAGCGTCTGCGCACAGCGGGTATCACCGATATCGTCATCAATGTGAGCTATCTGGGCGAGCAGATCATGACCACGCTGGGTGATGGCGAACGCTACGGGGTTCAGCTGCGCTATAGCGTCGAACCTGTCGCTCTCGAGACGGCCGGCGGCATTCGCCACGCCCTGCCCCTGCTGGGCGACGCCCCCTTCTGGCTGGTCAATGCCGATGTCTGGTGCGACATCACACCCGATAGCCTGGGCACTCTCGAAGGTGACATGGCACGACTGGTGATGGTCGACCCGCCCGATCATCATCGTCAGGGAGATTTCCATCTTGACGATACCGGCCGCCTGTACGAACAGGGAGAAGCACGTCTGGTCTATGCCGGCATTGCCCTCATGCACCCATCACTGGTGGCCGATGTGCCGGACAATACGCCCTGTCCGCTGAAACCCTGCCTGATCAATGCCATCAAGAAGGGCCGACTGGGCGGTTACCACCACAGGGGACAATGGTCAGACATCGGCACGCCCGAGCGGCTAACCGCCCTGGAGCAGAAACTTTCGCATCAGGACATGGATTGATCATCGTCCCTGTGTCAACCATCCCTGTTTCAATCACCCTATGAGAGGATTCACCTCTTTATTCGTACGGAGCAGTACTCATGGAAGCCAGCATCAAATGGACCGATGGTCGACAGTTCGTTGCCGAATCCGGCAGCGGTCACGCCATCATTCTCGATGGCAATCCGGACAACGGCGGTCGCAATACCGGACCACGGCCGATGGAAATGGTATTGATGGGGCTGGGTGGGTGCAGTGCCTACGATGTCATCAACATTCTTGAGAAGGCGCGTGCGAAGGTGAGCGACTGCGTTGCACAGCTCAAGGCCGAGCGCGCCGATACCACACCGGCCGTGTTTACCAGCATCCATCTACACTTCGTGGTCACCGGCGTGGCGCTCAAGGAAGCACAGGTCAAGCGTGCGGTGGAACTCTCGGCCGAAAAATACTGTAGCGCCTCACTGATGCTGGCTCAGGGCGGTGTCGAGATCACCCATTCGTGGGAAATCGCCGAAGCCTGAAGGCATCAGCAGCGCCTGGCTGTCGACGAACGGCTATCGTTTGGCACAGCCGGACTACACTGGTGGTGACATGCCCGGCATTATGCCGGGCTTTTTGCGACTGTTGTCCCACATTTGCCGGCCAGCCTTTTGATACGACGGCCGGGCAGGAGAAGGTATGGAAAAACCGATCGAAAAAAGGGCGTTTGAGCTGCTGCTGGTAGGTGTCTCGGTCGCCTTTATATGGATACTGCTGCCCTTTTTCAGCGCCATTTTCTGGGGTGTCATTCTGGCGCTGGTTTTCATGCCCCTGCAGCGACGCCTGTTGAGTCTCTACGGCGGACGACGCAATCTGGCGGCGATTACCAATGTCCTGATCTGTATTTTTATCGTCATTATTCCGGTCACGCTGATTGCCGGCTCGCTGGTGCAGGAAGGCACCAGCGTCTATCAGCGCATTCGCTCGGGCGATCTGGATGTGGGTGCCTATGTGGAGCAGGCCCGTCAGGCACTGCCTCCGAGCGTGGATGACTGGCTTGAAAGTACCGGCATGGGGGACCTGTCCCAGCTGCGCGACCGCGTTTCCGAGGGCGCCTCGCAGGGCAGTCAGATGCTGGCATCGAAGGCCTTGAGCATTGGTCAGAACACCCTGCAGTTTTTCATCAGCCTGGGGATCATGCTCTATCTGCTGTTCTTTTTGTTCCGCGACGGCGTGCCGCTGGGTCGACGTATCCGTCAGGCCATTCCGCTGAGCGCACGCTACAAGTATCAGTTGCTCAACAAGTTCATTACGGTCACGCGTGCCACGGTCAAGGGCAACATCATTGTTGCTGCCACACAGGGCGGCATCGGCGGCCTGGCCTTCTGGGGTCTGGGCATTGAGGCGCCGCTGCTGTGGGGCGTCATCATGGCCTTCCTGTCCCTGCTGCCGGCCATTGGCGCCGCACTGGTCTGGGGGCCTGTCGCCATCTACTACCTGATAACCGGCAACATTGTCGACGGCATCATTCTGACCTTTGTGGGCGTCGTCATCATCGGTCTTGCCGACAATTTCCTGCGTCCCATTCTGGTGGGCAAGGACACCAAGCTGCCCGACTATGTCGTGCTGATTTCAACCCTTGGTGGCATGGCGCTCTTTGGCATCAACGGCTTTGTGATCGGTCCGCTGATTGCAGCACTCTTCATTGCCGCCTGGGATCTGTTCTCTCATGAAAAGGAAGAGGACGAAGCCGGCACGATTACCGAGCTTTCTCCGATCTCGACAGAAGCTGTTCAGCATCCATCTCAGACAACAACGCAGGACAACGAGCAGCGCGACAGCAACTGATCAGTTGATCATGTCACCGGACGAGTGGTGACGCAGACGTCGCCACTCGCAGACACGGGCGCCCAGCGACATGGCCCAGCGCCAGACGCCGGGCCAGCGCTGGCCGCCTGCCTCAAGCGCGTTACGGGTATGGCGCGTGCTGTCATCCAGCATCTGCCGGATGACGGCACGTGATCTCTCATCACCTGCAGGCAGCGCCATCAGCTGGCGCTCCAGCGACTCTGCCTGCAGGTTTTCTCCCAGACTGACCAGGCCGAGCCCGCGCGCCCGGTCACGCTGACTCAAGAGCATTCCCGCCCCCAGTGACGCCACGTAATAAAAGGGCGTCAACCGTGATGGTCGGGCGTGCAGCTCACGCAAGCGCGCATCACACCAGTCCAGATGATCAATGCCTCGAACCGACAGATCATCCACCGGCTGGTAGCGGCTGCTGATGCCCGTGGCAAAGCGCTGTCCCTGATAGATCCCCTGCCCAATGACCCGACCTCGATGATGATGGCGCAGCACCTCGATGGAATGTCGGGTTTCCCCGGCCGTCATGGGCTGATCCCGCACCCCCAGGCCGGGCTGGGCGCGACTGGCACGCGTGGCCCCCGGCACCAGGGTGCGCAGCATGGTATCGAGCTGATCTACAAGGCGGTCACTGCGCGTGAATTGACGGGACATGGCGTTACTCCTGAGGGCCGCTCACAATAAAGGAATGACAATAGATGCCCTGACTATAGTGGTCATCCTCAAGGCTGGCGATACCTGACACAAGGTCCCGAGGCAGGGACCTGAAAAAAGGATGCGATGTGTCATGTCACGCACCGTGGCCTGTCATTGACCGGTTTTCCCATGCGCCCTGTTTGCAAGACGCTTGTCAGCCCATCTGTTCACCGGGGTGGTAGCCGCCTGTCGGTGCCAGGACTGGATCAGAGGCATTCGAATCACGCCCCCTGGCTGGCGCGTTTTTCGGAAATCGCACGGCCAGCGCCACAAAGGCGATCAGGGTGACCGTGATCCCCAGGAAAAAAAGCCCCTGCTGGTAGCTCAGCGACTCCGAACGGAACAGAAAACCAGCGGCAACAGCCCCCACGTTGCCACCGGCACCGACAATGCCTGCCACAGCGCCCAGCGCACGCTGATTGATAAAGGGCACCACGCCATAGGTTGCGCCTTCCGCCATCTGTACGAACAGACTGAACACCACCATCGTGACAATGGCGATGCCCAGTACCTGCATCTGGGAAAACATCATCAGGGCGATCCCCTCACACAACAGCGTCAAAAAAAGCCAGCGCACACGCCCCCTGAGCCCACCCAGACGCGCAAAGCGATCGGAGAAAAAACCGCCCAGCGCGCGGGCGAAAAGGTTCATCAGCCCGAAGAGTCCCGCAATCAGGCCTGCCGTGCCCAGGGAGAGCTCAAAGTTGTCAAAGTAATATAACGCTGCAATGTTGTTGATGGTCAGCTCAACACCAAAACAGGCACCGTACACCAGAAAGAGTGCCCAGACGCGCACATCCCTGATGGCCGAACCGAAGCTTGCCTGCGCACCGTATTCATTTCTGGCCTCGACAAGCTCCCCGCGGCGGCGCAGCTCAGTGAAATTGCCATCCGGGGCATCCTGAGTGAAATGCCAGTAGGCAATACCGGTCAAAAAGAGCACCACGCCCGGCACCACCATGGCCAGCCGCCAGCCCAGCGTTTCACTCACGCCCAGCATCAAAATGGCCGACAGCACCAGCGGCATCAGAATCTGCGTCGTCCCGCCCCCCAGATTGCCCCAGCCGGCCGTGGCCGCATTGGCCGTCCCCACCACGTTGGGCGCAAACATGATCGAGGCGTGATACTGGGTAATCACGAATGACGCCCCGATGGCGCCGATGGCCAGTCGCGCCAGCAGAAAGGTTTCGAAGCTATCGGCCAGACCGATCGACATGACCGGCAAGGCCCCCAGGCACAAAAGCCAGGTATAGGTACGCCGCGGACCAATACGATCACACAAAAGCCCGATGAACAGCCGTACCACGACGGTTACGGCAACCGAGGCAATCATCGTGTTGCCGATCTGGGTTTTGGTCAGATTCAGATCATCACGCACGATGGCCATCATCGGGGCGATGCCGAACCAGCCAAAAAAGCAGACATGAAAGGCAAACCAGGACAGATGAAACGCGCGCATTTGCGGCGTCGTAAAGTCGAAAAGCCGAATGCGTGTGGCCTTGTTTTTGATCTCCATGACGCTGCCTCGGTAGGATGCTCGATGACATCTGCCTGCTCGGGGTCGAGAAGACAGAAAAGGGCCTTGTCACACGCTGACCAGAGCACGGCCTGACAAGTGCCAGGCAGGCACCGGTAGCGTCGTGACAGCATCACATCAGCAAGACATGTGCCAGGTACGCAAAACCGGACAGCACGCAGGCAGATAACGTGTCCTTACCCTGCCCGCCCGCAACCGACGCCCATGACGATGATCGCTATTGAGACAACCTGCCAGCGCCGTGCACCAGGACAGCGCAACATCATGATCACGCCGCCGATCAACTGGCGCGCCCTTGAGCGTCAGGCATAAAAAAAACGCCTGCAGATCACAATCTGCAGGCGCGGTGTCATGAAGATCCCGACGGCTCAGCCCGCGGGCCAGCTCATCCGGCGACCGCCCATCAAGTGAAGATGGATATGGTAGACGCTCTGACCGCCCTGTTCGTTGCAGTTCATCACCACGCGATAGCCCTCCTCGGCAATCCCCTTGTCGCGCGCAATTTTTGCCGCTGCAAGGTGTAGCTTGCCCACCACTTCAGCGTCGGCCTCGGTCAGATCATTCATCGTTGCGATCTCCTTTTTGGGGATGATCAGCACATGCACCGGGGCCTGCGGATTGACGTCGTTGAACGCCAGCACGTCATCGTCCTCAAAAACAATCTCGGCCTTGATTTCACGATTGATGATTTTGGTAAAGATCGTGGACATGAAAACTCCCTTGTCGGAAATGGATCATTATCATCGACGCCGGGCGTCTATCGAAAGCGCCGCTGCGCCAGCAGTGCTTCTATCTGCGGTTCCAGAATCAGCTCGATGGCCAGTGGCATTTGCGCCCCGGGCACCACAAGCGTATTGGGCCGCGTCATGAAGGCTCCCGACAGCATGGTCAGCAGATAGGGGAAATCAGCACTGTCGCGGTCGCGAAAGCGAATCACCACGAAGGATTCGGCGTCCGATGGAATCGCCTGCGGCTCGAAGGGGTTGGAGGTATCCACTGTGGGTACACGCTGGAAATTGATATGCGTGCGGGAAAACTGCGGCACGATATAGCGCACATAATCCTGCATTCGCCCCAGAATCGTATCGACGACGGCGTCATGAGAGTGGCCACGCATGTTGATATCGCGATCAATCTTTTGAATCCACTCCAGATTGACGGTTGGCGTCACCCCGATGAGTAGATCCACATGCTGGGCCAGGTCATGATGGGAAGACACCAGCCCGCCATGCAGCCCCTCATAGAATAAAAGATCCGTACCACCAGGCAGTGGCTGCCATTCGGTAAAGGTGCCGACCCGATAGCCGGCTTCCAGCATGCGCTTGTCTTCGGCATGGATGTAATGGCGATAGGTGCCGGCGCCGTGTTCGCCATATTCGGCAAAAAGACGCTCCAGACGATCAAGCAGGTTCGCCTCGACGGCGAAGTGCGAAAGCTCGTTCTTGCGCTCGGGTTCATCACGAAAGATGCGCGCCAGGTCTTCCCGGCTATAGCGGTGAAAGGCGTCACCATCCACAAAGGCGGCCTTGATGCCCTTGCGGGAAAACATGCGCTCAAAGGCGCGCCGTACGGTAGTGGTTCCTGCGCCGGACGAGCCGGTAATGGCAATCACGGGATACTCGCGTGACATGGCGCCTCCTGAACTGCAGACCCGATACGGGTATTGTTATCAACGCCGGCCCGTCCCGCCAAGGAGCCGGCGTGGAGCGCTATCCGTTCGTGAAGCGTTATCGGTTGATGGCGCGAGCGGCAATATCGCGGCGATAAAAACCGCCTTCAAACTGCATGGCCGCCACGCCTTCATAGGCAAGATCGCGCGCCTGTTTTACGTCATCGCCCAGCGCCGTGACGCACAGTACACGTCCACCAGCTGTCTCGATGGCGCCGCTTTCACTCTCGCGGGTGCCGGCATGGAACACGTGACAGCCCAGTTTTTGTGCCGCCTCAAACCCCGTAATGACATCGCCCTTGCGATAGCTGCCCGGGTAGCCCTGCGCAGCCATGACCACACCCACCGCCGAGCGTGCGTCCCACTGGCAGTGATACTGATCGAGCTGCCCATCGATGGCCGCCTCACACAGCGTAACCAGATCGGACTGAAGGCGCAGCATGATCGGCTGGGTTTCGGGATCCCCAAAGCGACAGTTGAACTCGATCACCCGTGGCGCGCCCTGATCATCAATCATCAGCCCCGCATAAAGAAAGCCCGTATAGGCATGTCCGTCGGCCTTCATGCCCTGAATGGTCGGCATGATGATCTCGCGCATGACGCGCTCGCGCACGCTTTCGGTGACCACCGGGGCCGGCGAATAGGCGCCCATGCCGCCGGTATTGGCACCGCTGTCATTGTCGCCCACACGCTTGTGGTCCTGGCTGGTCGCCATTTCCAGCACGTGATCGCCGTCGGCCATGACGATAAAGCTGGCCTCTTCACCATCGAGATACTCCTCGATGACCACCCGGGCGCCGGCATCGCCAAAGGCATTGTCTTCGAGCATGTCATGGATGGCAGCGCGTGCCTGCGCCATGTCTATGGCGACAATTACGCCCTTGCCGGCGGCCAGACCATCGGCCTTGATCACGATCGGTGCGCCCTGCGACTCAAGATAGGCTAGTGCCGGCGCGACTTCCGTAAAGCTTTGATAGTGGGCGGTAGGAATACCATGACGCGCCAAGAAGTCCTTGCTGAAAGCCTTGGAACCCTCAAGCCTCGCGGCGGCCGCACTCGGGCCAAAGATTTTGAGCCCTTCGGCCTGAAAGCGATCCACCACGCCTGCCACCAGCGGCGCCTCGGGACCCACGATCGTGAGCGCCACCTGCTCATTGAGCGCCACCGCCAGCAGCCCTTCAATATCGCCGCCGGCGACATCGACGTTGCGAAGACCGGGCTCGCGCGCAGTACCGGCGTTGCCGGGGGCCAGCAGCACCTCATCCACCCTGGGTGACTGTGCCAGTTTCCACGCCAGCGCGTGTTCGCGGCCACCGCCGCCAATCATCAGTACCTTCATGCCGAAGCTTTCCTGCGTCATGGTTCAAGCCTGTTACCCGGCTGCCCGGGTGCGTGTCTGGCGCATTATGTCAGAAAGCGCACGGGTCGTCCGCCCGGGAAAGCTGCGCTATCATCGCCCTCCTTTCACACGCTCGCGCCTTCTGGAAACGTCACCGCCATGAACCTGCTGCTGCTTGCCCCGGACGATCTTGTGGCCCCCGACCGGGCCTGCATCCACGATAGTCGACGCCTGAAACATCTTCATGAAGTCCATCGAGCGGCATGCGGTGAGACGCTGATTGTCGGGATGACCAATGCTGGTATTGGGCGGGCACGTTTGCTGACACTGGAGAAGGACCAGGCCGTGTTCGAAATCCTGCATCTGGATGACGCACCGCCGCCGGCGCTGCCGGTTCATGTGCTGCTCGCCCTGCCACGCCCGCGCATGCTGGCCCGCTCGCTGGAGAACATTGCCACCATGGGAGTCAAGCGGCTGACGCTTTTGCATACCGCTCGCGTCGAGAAAAGCTATTGGCAGTCGCCCGAGCTTCAACCCGAGCGCATTGAGGCGCATCTGCGCCTGGGCCTTGAGCAGGCGCGTGACACGGTATTGCCCACCGTGGACCTGCAGCCGCGCTTCAAACCCTTTGTCGAAGATCAGCTGCCTGCAGCACTGGCAGGCCAGCGGGCACTGCTGGCCCACCCGGGCATTGGTGAAAGCTGCCCCCGCGGCCTGCCCATGGATCAGCCCGTGACCCTGGCCATCGGCCCCGAGGGCGGTTTCATTCCCTTTGAGGTGGAAATGCTGCAGGCGATGGGCTTTGAAGGCATCCATCTGGGCGAGCGCATTCTGCGCGTCGAGACGGCCGTGGTATCACTGCTTTCAAGGCTTTTCTGACCACCGCCCCATGACATGACGTACCCCGACTCCGACAACGCTACTACTGCTGCACCGCCCGGGGCTGGCTGATGCGCGCGCGTGCCAGCGCATCTTCCCGAAGCAAATGACGCAGTGCTTCAAACGACTCGGGGGCGTCACGCTGGCCGTTGTAAATTTCCTCGACCAACGCCTGTGCACCGGCGCATGAATCGTCGCTGTCCAACGGTTGCGAGAGCTGCTGCGACAGTGTCTCCCGAACCTGATCCCAGATGGAAATACCGCGATGCTGCTGGCGAGCAATGATCGACAGCGCATTGGCCACCATCAGGGCCGAATGCCGGGCATCGCCCGACAGCGCCGGGATGATCTCCGACTTGAGCGTCTGACGCGTAATGTCCATCAGGTCGCGCGCATCCTCACTGAGCGTCGAAAGAGCCTCCCACGCTCTGGACGGGGACGCCCTGTCCGTATCGCTACCCACCATGTCGGTAGACCGGGGCAGCCTTGCCGGATCGACGCCGTCGTCGATGGGAATCAGGCGCAGCAGATCGAGCTCAAGGCCGGGCAACAGATGCGCCGTCAGTGCAAGTTCCAGATCCGGCTGTGCACCGCTGTCATGTCGGGCCCCCTGCTCCAGGGCGATCACGGCCCAGCGCAGTGTGGCCAGAATGATCCACCAGTCGAGCTGTTCGCGATCAGGGCGCTCACCGCCGGCATGCTCATAGCCCCGCAGGAATGCCTCGATCGAGCCCAGCCCGCCGGCATCATTTGAGCCACCAAAGCGCCAGCAAGGGGCACAGAACCAGGCAATATCAGCAGGGGCAGCGTTGGGCCCGGCAAACTCCCAGTCGAGTACGGCCTCAAGGTGTCCACCGTCGATCAACAGATTGCCGGTGCGAAAATCATTGTGGGAAAACACGACCCGCGATGGCGCCGGTGGATGACGCTCCAGCCAGCGCAACGCCCACGCCAGGACAGGCTGGGGCTGTGTCAGTTGCGCAAGTCGGGCCTGATAATCAGCCAGTTGCGCAGAAATCACCTCACCACTGTCGAGCGCAGGCTGGTCATCATCAATCAGTGGCAGTGCGTGAATACGGGCAAGCTCCGCCCCCAGCGCTTCCACCAGTGCCTCGAGCGCGCCGTCACCGGCCTGACCGACCAGTGATCGGGGGGACGCCTCGCCCCCCACATGACGCATGATCATGAAAGGACGACCCAGCACGCTGTCGTCCTCACACATCCACAGGGGTTCAGGCACGCGCACACCATGATGCCAGGCACGCTCAAGCAGGGCGAACTCCTCCCTGCGGCTGGCACTGATGGCCAGCGGCGCGCGGGCATCGCTTCGCAGTACCCAGCGCTGCTCCCCTGCCATGGGGCCGCCGGTTACCGTGACATCCAAAAGACGATTGTCCTGTACGGCGCCCCCACCCAGCCGTCGCTGCGCCCTGAGCGTCACGCTTTCGGCGCTGCTTTGCTGTGCCAGCCAGGTGCTCAGTGCCGGATCCGAATCGGTACCACTCATCTGTCGGCCATCTCCCAGTGCCAGAAGTCATTGCCTTCGCTGCGCAGCATGCGCGCCAGCAGCATCTGATGGACTTCGGTGGCCCCATCCACGATGCGGGCCTGACGCGCATAGCGGTAGATCCATTCCAGCACCGTGTCCTGGGAGTACCCCTTGGCCCCGTGAACCTGAATGGCCACATCCACTGCCTTGTTGAGCACGTTGGAGACCGCCACCTTGGCCATGCTGACCTCCTTGCGGGCAAAGCTGCCCTGATCGAGCGCCCAGGCTGCCTTCATGACCAGCGTGCGGCCTACCTCAATTTCCATGGCCACCTCGCCCAGCGAGGTCTGAATACTCTGATTGTCCGCCAGCGCGGCGCCAAAGGCCTGACGCATCTCGACATGGCTCAGCGCCTCTTCCATCGCGCGCCGCGCCAGCCCCAGCCAGCGCATGCAGTGGGTCAATCGCGCCGGCGCAAGGCGGATCTGGGCCACCTTCATGCCTTCGCCCACACCCAGCACGACCTGATCGTCGGGGATTTCCAGTCCGTCAAAAATCAGCTCACAGTGGCCGCCGTGCTCCTCGGGCCCCATGATCGGAATGCGACGCTTGATCTCCCAGCCAGGCTGGTCACGATGAAACAGGAAAACGGTCAGACCCTTGCGCGCGTCATCACTGGTGCGGGCCACCAGCATGAAATGCTCGGCAAGCCCGGCACCGGTAATGAACCACTTGTGACCGTTGATGACCCAGCGATCGCCGCGACGCTCGGCACGCGTCTGCATCATGCCGGCCATGTCGGAGCCGGCACCGGGATGTGGCTCGGTCAGGGCAAACGCACTGCGGACACGGCCATCGACAATCGGCTGCAGCCAGCGCGTTTTCTGTTCCTCGGTAGCTACCTTTTCCAACACCATCATGTTGCCGTCATCGGGCGCCACGGCGTTGAAGCAGACCGGGCCGAAGATGGAGCGGTTCATCGCCTCATAACAGGCGGCCATTCCCACCATCGAAAGCCCCATGCCCCCACGCTCCCGAGGCATCTGTGGCGACCAGAGCCCGGCTTCCTTTACCTCACCGCGCAGACGCTGCAGATGATGGTCAACGATATTTTCATGCTCATCGTAATTGGCCCGATCCAGCTCCAGCGGCTTGATGCGCTCATCGACAAACGTGCTGATGCGCTTACGGTACTGTTCGATTTCCCGCGGTAGTGAGAAGTCCATGTGATATCCGATTGGGGAAGAGATGAACGTCAGAGCGAGCTGACCATATGCCCGCCATCGACCGTAAGAACGCTGCCGGTCATGTAGCGGCCAGCCTCGCTGCACAGCAGCAGCAGTGGGCCATCAAGGGATTCGGGCGCACCCAGACGGCGCTGGGGAATACGCTTGATCAGCTTTTGTCCCTGTTCGCTCTGAAAAAATGCCTGGTTGAGCGGTGTCTCGATATAGCCCGGTGCCAGTGCATTCACTCGAATGTCATGGCGCGCCCATTCAAGCGCCAGACTTTTGGTGAGCTGGATCAATCCGGCCTTGCTGGCACTGTAGGCCGCCACATGACCGGCCACCCGCAGCCCGAGAATCGAGGCCACATTGACGATCGCCCCGCCCGTGCCCTGCGCCTGCATGGCCTGCGCGGCAGCGCGGGATACACGCATGGCACCATTGAGATTGGTATCAACGATGTCAGTCCATGCGTCCATGTCGCGCGACAGGGCCGAGGTGGTATCGGTAATGCCGGCATTGTTGATCACGATATCGGGGCTGCGTCCGGCCTCGGCCGCAAGCGCCTCGAACGCACGGTTCACGTCGTGCTCATCGCGAATATCCATGGCCGATACCCAGACCCTGACGCCGCGGGCACGCAAAGCGTCAGCCTGGGTTTCAAGCGGCCCAAGGCGCCGTCCCGTGAGCATCAGTGATGCCCCTGCACTGCCCAGCACGTGACTGAAATGTGCCCCCAGGCCGCTGGCGGCGCCTGTAATCAGCGCCACCTGACCGTCAAGGCGCAGACGCTTTTCAATATCCGCCGTCATTACCACTCCAGCATCGAGTTAAACAGGTTATCCAAAAAAAGCGGTCACTCTTATATGCGACATTAAGCATAAACAATGCCTGTTGTCGCAATATTTAAAATGGATGAATAACACTCAAACTACGACGTATTTACCTATCAGAATGTGCCGCTTTGACCATGGGTTTTATATAAGGGAAAAACCTGCTCTGGCACGGTTATATTATCTGACATAAACGATCTTTTAATTCATATTCTTTATTTATTCATGACTGATCATTGTGCGCTGTTATTGTTAATAACCGCCAGCACTCGCAAGACTGTCATGATTTTATTTATATACGTAAACCAGGGCTCAATACAAAAACAATAAGTATTAGCTGAAATATCATGGAGAATGGCATTGGATAGTTCTTGTGCATCACAAACGTCGTCATGTCTTTCACATGGTGAAAGCAATCATGCCCCCCTTTCGCCCGTCAGTTTTCTGGAGCGTGCCGTGCGGGTACACCCGGAACGGCCTGCGGTCATCGATGGCGATATCACGCTCTCCTATCGGGCGTTTTATCAGCGCAGTCGACAGCTGGCAGGCGCCCTGGAGGCCATGGGCCTTGCACCGGGCGAGGTGGTCTCCACCCTGGGCATGAATTCAAGGGCCATGCTGGAGGCGCATTATGGTGTACCGATGGCAGGTGGTGTCCTTAATGCCATCAACGCACGGCTGGATGGTGCATCCATCGCCTTCATCATGTCGCATGCCGAGACGCGCGTACTGCTCTTTGACAGGAGTCTGCGCCATATGGTGGCGACAGCACTGTCACTGCTGGCATCACCGGCGCCCGTGCTGGTGGAGATCGATGACAACGCCGGCAATGACGATACTTCGGCGCATGACGGGCTGGCGCCTCATGACTACGAGTCACTGCTGGCAGCGTCGAGCCCCTGCCAGCCAAGGGTTCCCGCTGACGAGCGTGACTGTATCGCGCTCAACTATACGTCCGGCACCACGGGCAACCCCAAGGGCGTGATCTACAGCCACCGGGGCGCCTATCTCAATGCACTGTCCAATACGCTGACGCTGAAGATGGATGACCAGACGGTCTATCTCTGGACGCTGCCCATGTTCCACTGCAATGGCTGGACCCATACGTGGGCCGTCACGGCTGCTGGTGGTACACATGTCTGCATGCGTCGGGTTGAACCGGCGCAGGTGCTTGAAATGATTCATGCCCGGGGCATCACCCACATGGCCGCTGCGCCGATCATCATGACCATGATGCTGGACCGTCCCGAGGCTTCCACACCCCTGCCCCATCCAGTGCTGCTGGCCACGGGAGGCGCCTCCCCCAATTCCGCCATCATTGCCCGCATGAGTGCGCTGGGGTTTAACGTGCTGCATCTTTATGGCATGACCGAAACCTACGGGCCCTCGCTGGTCTGCCAGTTTCAGCCCGAGTGGGCAACGCTGACCCATGAAGCGCGTGCTCGGCTGCAGATTCGCCAGGGCGTGGGCACCTTTGCCATTGAACGTGTCGCCCTCAAGGACCCAGTGACCCACGAGGACGTGCCCGCCGATGGCCAGTCACTGGGCCATCTCATGCTGCGCGGCAATACGATCATGCAGGGATACATCAAAAATCCTGAAGCCACTCGCGAGGCCATGGGCCGAGGCTGGCTGGATACCGGTGATATCGCCGTCATGCACGAGGATGGCTATATCGAGATTCGCGATCGTGCCAAGGACATCATCATCTCGGGTGGCGAATCGATTTCTTCCATTGAAATCGAGGAGATCATGATGAGCCATCCCGCCATTCGTGAGGTTGCCGTGATTGCCAGACCGCATGATTTCTGGGGCGAGACGCCGCATGCCTTTGTGGTGCCGGTCTCCGAGGCTGACAGACCGGATGAGACCGAGCTGTTGCACTGGTGTCGTGAGCATATGGCGCACTTCAAGGTGCCGCGCCATGTCACGTTTCAGACATCGCTCCCGAGAACCTCAACCGGGAAGCTCCAGAAATACGCGTTGCGTGAGCAACAGAAAACGATGATGGCCCCGGCCTGAGCCCATCCTGACAGGCCCCTGAGTACTGGTGCGCTCAGGGCCCTGTCAGACCACTGCTCCTGAGAGGCGAGAGCTCTTGCCAGAACAGACTTCCCGTCAGGTACCGCTGGAGGAACGACAGCGCTGATACCACTGACGCAGCGCCATTATCCTGGCGGCCAGCCGGGGTGTTCGTCGCAGCAGAAACAAAAGCCGCTGCGGTGCCGAGATGGCCTGCAGATGCATGCTGGCGGCAATCGCCTCACGAAAGGCGCGATAGCGGCCTGCCTGAAGATATTCAACGGAGGCGTAATACCAGCGCCGCGCCATGGCGAGCGTGATGGCCGGTGTATGAGAGGCGCCCAGCAGTTCCGACAGATGGGTCATGCACTCGGCGTGGCGTGTCATGAAGTCCTGATGGCGCGCATGGCGCTGGTCATCTTCCAGCCTGCGCTGCTGCTGTGACCACGACCCCTGCGCCTGCGTACGATAGACCGCCATGACATCGGGCAGATACAGGGCACCTGCCGGCCAGGCTGCGATGACCTGAAGATAAAAGTCCCCGACAGGGGCCGTGGTGTAAAACCACTCGGGAAGGCGCTCCATGACATCTCGATGCAGCATCAGCGATGGCGAGGGACAGTAGTCCCCGGTATGTACCAGCAGTTCATCGAGATGGACCACACGCTCATGGTTGCGCTTGTCGTGTGCTTCAATATGCAGATGCTCCTGATCGGGACCACGACGCATCACGTTGTGATAGCTGATCGCGATCTCCGGGCGCGCCTGCATGGCTCGGTACTGTCGGGCGAGCTTTTGCTCGTCGCACCAGAAGTCATCCCCCTCACACAGGGCGAGATACTCGGCCCGGGCAAAGCCTGCCGCCAGCGGCATGATGCGATGTCCTTTCTGATACTGATTTTCATGACGCAATACAGCCCGGATGACGCGAGGATAGCGCTGAGCATATTCATCAACGATCTCTGCCGTACCATCGGTTGAGGCATCATCATGGATGATGATTTCAAAACAGAAATCCGTCTTCTGACGCAGAAAGCCTTCGATGGCATCCCGGATATAGCCTGCCTGATTGAAGGTCGTGCACAGGATGCTGACCTCGGGCCTGTCCGCGTCCGCCGGCCAGTGCCGAACAAGCGCCTCTTCAGAGGGCAGTGCGTCTGCGTTCAGTACGTCAGTGGCTGGCGCGGGCATGTTTTCTCTCCTGCAAACGGCGAATGATCATGTCGCGTCCCACCGAGGAAACCACCGCATTGACCAGCAAAATGGCGACACCCATGGCCATCAGACTGGCAAATATCCAGGGCCTGGGCAGCGCCCAGAGAGACAATCCAAGCCACTGATAAAACAACAGCATCAGGGCCGTGGCGACGGCACAGGGCAGAATATCCCGGGTCATCCATTGGCGGTGGATGTTGGGTGCAAACCTTGCATGTACAAACGGCGTCCAGAGCAGAAACGACAGCAGGCGAAAGCCACACCAGGCGATGGCCACGCCAATCGCCTGCCACTGCCAGGCTGCGACCACCACCACCGGCACCACGATCAGTACCGACACCGTGTTATAGATGACATGCAGGCGCAGTTGGCCGTGCGCGTACTGGAGATAATATTGAAAGGCGCCAATGGCAAGCAGACCGTTGCCCAGCGCGTACCAGAGCAGGATAGGCGCCCCCCACTGTGCGGCCTCCATGTTACCGGTCCAGGCATACAGCAGCTGACCGCCATAAAGGGCCACCATGCCGGCCACCGGCAGGAGCGTGGCCGCGATGAACTGGGAGGCACGACGGTAAAGGCGCAGCATCTGCGCCTCCTCCTGGCTGGCAAGCAGTGCTGTCATGCGCGGCATCAGGGCACGACTGATCGGCATGGTCAGGGTCATGATCGCATTGGCCACCACCACCACAAGAGTGAAATAGCCATATTCCGATAGCGGCAAAAATGATGAGAGCAACAGCTTGTCCAGCTGCGTCATCAATATCCAGATACCGGCCGTATAGGCCACACCGCCGGCAAAGGGCAGCACCGGGCGCAGCACCGCCCAGGAAAATCCCTGCCACATCTCTCGCCCGCCCAGCAGGCGATAGAACATGACGCCCAGCACCAGAAGCTCCAGCAACGCAATCGCAATCTGGTATTCGAAATAGGCACTGGGCTGTGTGCTGACAAACTGCAGGATCAGCAGTACACCCAAGAACTTGAACGTGGCGATCAAGACGTTGACCACGTTCAACGAGACCTGGCGCTCAAGTCCCTGAATGCCGCTGCGGTACAGCGACGCCAGCCAGCGCATGCCGATCATGATGCCCATGAGCACGATGCACCAGGCCACCTCATCACGTGACAACGTATCGACTTCGAGCCACTGCGTGGCAATCCAGTCACTGCCCAGCGTGATCAGCAGCATTACCACGACCGCTAGCCCCAGAAACACGACTTCAAGGCTTCGCACCAGCCCGCGCAGCTGCTGCCACTGATCGCCCTGATGCGTGGCGGCCCTGGCCGTTTCGCGGGCAAGCGTGGGCGACATGCCCATATCCAGCAGGTTAAGCCAGGCCTGCAATACAATGAAAAAGCCTACCAGACCGTAGGCTTCCTCTCCCATCCAGGCCAGATAAAAGGGATAAACGACAATACCGATCAGCGTGGTGTAAAGCTGACCGGCATAGTTGGCAAGCGCATTGGCCTTGACCGACACGACATACTCCTGTCAAACAAACCCGTGGGTCATGATGATCGGTCGCCCTGGCCTGCATCAGGTGCCTGCATGGGAACAAGTGCCTTGAGCCCGAAGGTCCCAACGCGTGCCACTTCAGGCGCCGGTGGCAGCCCTTTTGCAAGGCGCAACAGCATTTCAGGATAGTTGGCGCCGGCCAGATGCGAGAAGGGATAGCCGCCGCCAAACCGGGCATTAAACTCGATCACGGCCAGGCGATCGCCACTGACCATGACATCGACATCAAGATTGCCTACATGCCCCAACTGACGCCCAAGGCGCTCGCCGAGGCGTGCCAGGGCCGGCATGTCCACGATCTCGGCCACATCGGTTTCGCCCGAGCGCATGCGCACCTTGCGCTTGACGGTAGTAATCACATGATGGCGTTCAAAATCATTGAAGATATCAAGTCCGTACTCCTGACCGGCAATGCCCTCCTGAATCAGCACATCGCCTCGACCATCCTTTTCGATGACACGATCTTCCATCAACGTGAGATAGCTGCGAGCAATGGCACGGCGGGTATGTTCATAAAAAAAACGCAGCTCCTCAATGTCACGAGCGATCTGTACACCGATGGAGCCCATTCCCCAGCGGGGTTTTACAAACAGCGGCCAGCGTACTTCTCCAGCATTCACGGCTTCCAGTGCTGCCGGGAGTGATGCCCAGGTGCGCGGCCCGTCAAACCCGTGCTCCTGCAGAAATATCTGGGTACGCCACTTGTCGTTGGCGATATCCACCACCGCCTCATCGGAGACAGCCACTCGAATACCGTGCTCGGCAAACCGTGCCCGGGCGGCACTGAGAAAAGGCAGATCGATGTCAAAAAGTGACACCACCAGCTCGACATTTTCCTTTTCTGCAATATCGAGCAGCGCATCGATATAGCCGGGATCATTGACCGCGGGCACTTCATGAGCGCGGTCGGCACGCCACATGCCATCGGTCATGGGGTCACTGTTGGCCGCGATGACCCGCCCCTGACCGGCAAGCGCATCACGAAAGTAATCCACGAGATAACCGCGTCGACCGACGCAGGACAGCAGTACGTTCATGAACCCTCCCCGGGCAGGTCGCCGCCATGACGGTATGAGACGCTAGCGGGCATGGTCGGATCGATCCACAAGCGGCATGGTCAGCTGCAGCGACTCAACGCCCCACTCGTTGGTTTCCACCCGTTCGACCACAAAACCCATTTCTTCGTAGAAGGCCAGAATCCTGCCGCGATGCCACGTTCTGGCACGCAGATCAAACATGCCGGCTTGCCGACAGGACTCGATGCCCATCGACAGCAGCGGTCGCGCGATACCGCTGCCACGATAATTTGGCAAAACGCCAAAGAACGTGGCATAGGCCTGATGATGCTCCTGGTCGTTGGCATAGCAGGCAATGGCGGCCACCACCTCATCGCCGTCCAGTACGTAATCTACCTCGGCCAGACGCAGCAGCTTGTCGACATAATCAGGCAGGTGATGCTGCTCTGACAGGGGCGGCGTGAACTCCTTTTCGACCTGCTCGATAAAGCGCAGGAAGGCTTCAGGCAACAGGGCACGGTCGCGATGACGATGAAAGGCAAGCTCGGGGGCATCGTGGCTCATGCAGTCTCCAGTAACAGGGCATCTTCAAGGTGGCGCATGACCTGCTCGGCATCCTCACCGGTCATGGCCACAAAATTGGGCAGACAAAGCACCCGCGAGGCGATGTCTTCTGCCACGGGCATGGCAGGCGCGATACCGCTTACGGCCTCGACGCGGCTGAGTGCTGGATAAAAATAGCGGCGCGGGTGGATATCGCGCTCGGCCAGATAGTGCATGACACTTTCCAGCTGCGCCTCGCTGCGCAGCAGTATGGGGTAATAGGCATGATTGACATCGGCCCCGGACACCAGGCCAGGCCGGGATACAGGCAATCCCCTGCGGTCGATCCATCGATCGTAGATTCCGGCGATATCGGCCCGACTGGCAAGGATGTGCTCCAGCCAGGGCCAGAGCGCCAGGCCCATCGCCGCATGTGCCTCGGAGCCCTTGGCGTTGATGCCTGCTCCACCGGTCTGCCCGAAGGCCCGCAGCGAGGCGATACGTTCACCGAGTTCGGCACTGCGGGTAAAGAGCGCCCCGCCCTCGATGGTGTGAAAAAGCTTGGTCGCATGAAAGCTGGTAATGCTGATGTCGCCATAATCCAGCAGGCTGCGCCCCAGATGATTTGAACCAAAGGCGTGCGCGCCGTCGTAGATGACCTTCAGGTCATGACGGCGAGCAATGGCCTCGATGGCCTCGACATCACAGGGATGGCCGTAGATGTGTGTGGCCAGAATGGCGGAGGTGGCCGGCGTGATCGCTGCCTCAATACGCGCTGGATCAAGCGTCAGCGTCTGTGGATCGATATCGACAAACACCGGCGACAGATCTTCCCATAGCAGCGCGTTGAGCGTGGCCACAAAGGAAAACGGCGTCGTGATGACCTCGCCTTCCAGCGCCAGCGCCTTGAATGCCAGCTGCAGGGCCAGCGTGCCGTTGGCCACAAAATGGCAGTGCTCGATCTCCAGAAACGTCTTTAGATGCTGTTCAAAGGACTGCACCAGCGGCCCGTGATTGGTCAGCCACTGGCGCTTGAACATGTCGTTGATATAGCGCTGATAGTCCGCCTCGGGCGGCAGAAAAGGACGCGTAAAGGGAATCATGCCGACTCCAGCAGCGAGATCAGATACTGTCCATAACCGTTTTTCTCCAGCGCACGCCCCTGTATCATCAGCGCCTCGCTATCGATCCAGCCGTTGCGCCAGGCGATCTCCTCAAGGCAGGCCACCTTGTAGCCCTGTCGCTTCTCGATGGTTTCCACAAACTGTGCGGCTTCCAGCAGGCTTTCGTGAGTGCCGGTATCAAGCCAGGCAAACCCGCGGCCCAGCAGTTCGACGTTAAGCTTGCCCCGCTCCAGATAGGCCTGGTTGACGCTGGTAATCTCGAGCTCTCCCCGATCGGAAGGCCGCACCTCACGGGCAATATCCACAACATCATTGTCATAGAAATAGAGCCCTGTGACGGCGTAGCGCGATTTCGGCTGTTTCGGTTTCTCCTCCAGCGACAGCACGCGCTGATCGCTGTCGAACTCCACCACGCCGAAGCGCTCGGGGTCGCGTACCTGATAACCGAATATCGTGGCACCAGCGTCGCGGTTCACTGCACGCCTCAAGCGTGGTACGAAGCCATGACCATAGAAGATGTTGTCGCCCAGAATCAGGCAGACATTGTCATTGCCGATAAACGACTCACCGATCAAAAACGCCTGCGCCAGTCCATCGGGGCTGGGCTGTGCGGCGTATTCGATCGACAGCCCGAAACGCTCGCCATCCCCCAGCAGACGCTGGAACAGGGACTGTTCGACCGGCGTGGTAATGATCAGTACTTCCCGAATACCGGCCAGCATCAGTATCGACAGCGGGTAGTAGATCATCGGCTTGTCGTGGATGGGCAGAAGCTGCTTCGAGACGCCAAGCGTCAGCGGATACAGTCGTGTGCCGCTGCCGCCGGCCAGAATGATACCTTTCATGCCGTGGCTCCCAGTCCCTGACGCTGGCGGGTATCGGCATTCTCGACGCCCTGACACCAGTCGCCATGGTTTAAAAACCACCGCACGGTCTTTTCGATGCCGCTTTCAAAGCTCTCCTGCGGACGCCAGCCCAGTTCACGCTCGATATGCGAGGCATCGATGGCGTAGCGCCGGTCATGCCCGGGGCGGTCCGCCACATGGGTGATGAGATCGTGAAAGCGGGTAACCCCCTCAGGATGCGGCACTTCAAGACGTTCAAGCACATCGCAGATGGTGGTCACCACATCGATATTGCGGCGCTCCTCATGGCCACCGATGTTATAGCTGCTGCCGATCACGCCTTCATGCATGACCCGATGAAGCGCGCGGGCGTGGTCCTCGACGAAAAGCCAGTCGCGAATCTGATGCCCCTCACCGTAAACCGGAATTGCACGCCCCTGGATGGCGTTGAGAATGACCAGCGGGATCAGCTTTTCCGGAAAATGCCACGGGCCATAATTGTTAGAGCAGTTCGTGATCAGGGTCGGCAGCCCATAGGTGCGCTGCCAGGCGCGTACCAGATGATCGGCGCTGGCCTTGCTGGCGGCATAGGGCGAGCTGGGCGCATAGGATGAGGTTTCACTGAAGGGAGCGGCGTCCGGTGACAGATCGCCGAACACCTCATCGGTTGACACATGGTGAAAGCGAAAGCGCTCGCGACTTTCGCCCTCGAGCCCCTCATACCAGTGGCGTGCGGCTTCCAGCAGATTGAAGACACCCACGATATTGGTATCGATGAAAACAGCCGGGCCATCGATGGAGCGGTCTACATGAGACTCGGCTGCCAGATGGACCACGATATCCGGCTGCCAGGTCGAAAACAGACGATCCAGCGCCGGCCGATCGCGAATGTCGACCTGTTCCAGCTGGTAACGGGGATCCTGATCGATGTCCTGCAGTGTGGCGGTATGACCTGCGTAGGTAAGGCAGTCAACGTTGATGATACGACACGTATCATGGGTGATCAGATGACGTATCAGCGCCGAGCCGATAAATCCGGCGCCTCCGGTGACCATAACTGTCTGCATGATTCTCGATCCCTTGAGCCCATTTTCCCGACCCGGCGCTTCAGGGGTCGCGAATAGAGGGCGTGGTCGTGCGTCGCAGTCTGTTTAAATGTCGAAATTATTAACGTGACATAATATTAACCAACAGACATACAGGTCGTATTTATTGCGTTATGCAACCGAGAATAGACAAATAAAACACTTTTTTGTTGTGCTGAAATAGCCGTGATTTATTGTACTTTGGAAGGACTGATAAAGAGTCTCATCAAATAACAATAAAAGAATGAAAGGTTGTAGGAATGGTCATACAAAAAGCGCGCCCTTCTAAATGAAGCGCGCGCTTTTTTAGATGTCATGTCATTCAATACATGACAAGTACTATATATAAGTCAACTCAGGTTAAGAATCACCCAGGTAACTTTATATTCATCAAACTCAAACAAATGGTAATAAACCGCTGCTTAAACCATTATGCCAACATGAGTAACAGCAGAATGGACAGGTGCGCCACAACCACAACAACCGTGAGCAGCGTGCGCAGCGAGGTATACCAGGCCGGCAGGCGCTCCACGCTATCGGCCTGCGCTTCATAAAGACGGATCAAAAGAAAGCCGGTCATCAGTGCCAGCAGGGAAAACTGCGGGCTGAGCATGAGCGCCGGCCAGGCCAGCAGCGACGGCGCCATGGCCACGACCATGCGTGAGCTGAAGTGATGGCTGCCCTCATGATCGAGACTCATGGCTACACCCCAGTGTATGCCACCCAGAAACGACAGGATTACAGCGCTATAGTAAAGAAATGCCTGAAGCGCGACGCCCTGCCAGCCGGGTACTGACAGCACGACAATAGCGGCAAGGCCTACAAAGGGGATTAACCCCGCGATACCCAAAAGCCAGGGCAGTGTTGCAACCTTTTTTCCAGACAGCATGGCAGGATCAACATCCAAGAAGTGGGGACAACAGCATAGCAATGCCCGACGCCTGACGATATGTCAGGCTCTGGTGTCGGAATCGCCCTTCCCACCCTCACTGCGCCCGTCACGCAGAGCATCAGTCTCTGATTCTTTCGCTGGCTTTTTCAGGCCACTGTGCAGGCGATGACTCAAGGGATTGTAATTGGGCCGCAGCTCATCCTTGAGTGTCCCCTTCCACAGCTCGATCCCCACAAAATAGCCGGCACGGCCGATGACATGTGCTGCGACCGGCGCCGTCAGCAATACGAAGAAGGTAATGGCGATCGTTCGAGCAAACACGACCTCTTCCAGAAAATGCAGTGCTACCGCCGCCATCAGCAGCATGACCCCCAGCGACGCCCCCTTGGTAGAGGCATGCATTCGAGTCAGTAGATCCGGCAGCCGCACAATACCCAGCGCGGCAATCAACATGAAAAGAGACCCTGTAACCAGCAAAAGCCCCTGGAGTAACTCAATCATCGCGACGCCCTCCTCGTTCCAGAAACCGGGCAAACCCGACGGTTGCCAGAAAGGACATCAGCGCCACCACAATGGCGACGTCGAGAAAGCTGGTCTCATCGCTTTGGAGAGCATGCACACCGATGATGCCCACAATGATCATAGATAAAAGCTCCAGCGCGACGACCCGATCCGGCAGGCTGGGCCCGATCACCAGGCGTACGAAGCACAGCACCAGGGAGATGGCCAGAATGGCAAAGCTCAAATGGATCAGTATCTGCATGCGTCCCCCGTCATGTTCACGCTCATGTGACTCATCGCAGCACCGCCAGCGCTCGACGCTCCATCTCCCGCATATCCCCTCTCAATGCCTGCTCGTCATCCAGGAACATGGCATGAATAAAGAGCACACGGCGATCATCGGAAATATCCAGACTCAGCGTGCCCGGCGTCAGTGAAATCAGGTTGGCCACAAAGGCGATTTCAAGATCGGTCTTCGCCTCCAGTTCAAAGGCAATAACCCCTGGTTTCATGTGCCATGGTGGCGTAATGACATCAAAGGCGACCTTGAAATTGGCCATGAAGAGTTCACGCAGGAAATAAAACACGAAGGACACGATTCTTGGCAGGCGGCTGCCATAGCCACGAAGACCCGGAATATGATTTTGCAGCAGCCAGATGACCAGATAACCGAATGCCAGCCCCGTCAGCATGCCCCCCATGCTGAAATCACCACTGAGCGCGATCCAGGCTACCGCCAGCAATAGATTGGATAAAAGCCCTGTCATGGCTGCTCTCCCAGTACAGCATCGATATAGCCCTGCGGATCGAGCAACTGCGCTGCAGCGGCTTCGGCCACGTCATAAAGAAGCTGACCGTTGAGCCCGATGAAAACCGTACAGGCCGCCAGCCCTAGGATCGGCGCAATCATCAGCCAGAGATGGCGCTGGGACAGCGGGCTGACCTTTATCGCGGCGCCGTCATCATCGGGTGCCTTTTTCCAGAACACCTCGGCCCAGATCTTGGTCATCGAATAAAGTGTCAGCAGACCAACCAGCAGTGCAATCACCGTAATAGTGATCTCGCCGGCTTCAATGCTGGCGCGAATCAGTACGAACTTGGCAAAAAAGCCGGACAGGGGTGGCACACCAGCCAGTGACAGCGCCGGAATCAGAAATAGCACACCCAGCAATGGCCAGGCCTTGTAAACGCCCCCCAGCCGCTTGAGGTCATGCGTGCCCTTCAATCGATGCACGACTCCACTGATCAGAAACAGATTGGTCTTCACGATGATGTGGTGAAGGATATAAAACACCCCGCCAACCAGCGCCAGTGGCGTGAAAAGCGCCAGTCCCATCAACATGTAACCAATCTGACTGACGATGTGGAAGGACAGTATCCGGCGAAACTCGAACTGGGCCGCCGCCCCCAGCACGCCGGTCAGCATGGTCAGTGCCGCGCCCCACAGCAGAATTTCGTGAGTAAAATCCACCGACTGATTGAAAATCAGGGTGAAGACACGAAACAGGGCGTACACCCCCACCTTGGTCAAGAGGCCCGCAAACAGTGCCGACACCGCCACCGGGGGCGTGTGATAGGCCGCCGGCAGCCAGAAGAACAGCGGAAAGGCCGCCGCCTTGATGCCAAACGAGATCATGAACATGACCGCGACGATATCGATCAGCGTGTTGTCCTCGACCAGGGCCACACGCCGGGCAATATCGGCCATGTTGAGCGTACCGAGCATGCCGTAAAGAAGCCCAATGGCGCTGAGAAAAATCACTGATGAGAGCAGATTAAGCGTCACATACTTGATGGCCCCTTCCATCTGCGCCCGCTCGCCGCCCAGAATCAACAACGCAAAGGAGGCCAGCAGCATTACTTCAAACCAGACATACAGGTTGAAGATGTCACCGGTCAGAAAGGCCCCTGCCACGCCCGCCAGCAGCAGATGCAGCAGCGGATAGTAGCCAAAGGTTTCATGGCCACGCCCGATGGTCGGCAGGGAGTACACCGCCACGGCAAAGCCGATAATCCCGGTCAACACCACCATGATGGCACTCAGAAGGTCCGCGACCAGCGTAATCCCGAAGGGCGCCGCCCAGCCACCGGCATTCATGATCACATGGCCCTGATCCTGCACGCTGGCAAAAAGCCAGATGCTGACCGCCAGCAATGCAGCCGTACCGGCGACGCCAATCAGACGCTGCATCATGCGCGAGCGCCAGAACGCCATCGACAGCGCGCCGGCCGTAAGGGGAATCAATATGGGGAGAGCTACTTCCGGGCTCACGTGTCGGTATCCTTCATCTGGTCCATATCATCGACCCTGACGATCTGGTAGGCGCGGCGAATCAGTACCACGGCAAACGACAGCACCCCGAAGGCGATGACGATGGCGGTAAGCACCAGTGCCTGCGGCAACGGATCGGCAATCACATCACCCAGCGGATCTCCGTTCATGGGGATCAGCGGCGGCGCATCGCGCGTCATGCCGGCAACCGTAAAGATCAACAGGTTGGCCGCGTTTGAAATCAGGATCAGTCCGATCACCAGCTTGACGATCGACCGTCGCAGCATCATGTAAATGGCAGCGGCATAAATCACGCCGATGACAACCGCCATTATGGGTTCCATACAGTCCCCTCCCTTGATGGTGCGCGCGTGTCATGCCTCATCCTTGTCGACCTCCGTCAGCGTGATCACGGCCGTCAATACCGACCCCAGTACGACCAGATACACACCAATATCAAAAATCAACGGTGTGGAAAGCTTGAGCCCCAGCATGGGTACCTCCCACCACTGCGCGGTCAGAAACGCCTCTCCCTGCCACCAGGCCGGAAAGGCAGAACCCACGCCCAGCAACAGACCAAAGCCAATGCAGTCACGCGGATCGACACGCAGCAGACGCCGCGTGGCTTCCGGACCGTTGACAAACTGATGCATGGCAAAGGCGCCCGCCACGACCAGACCTGCAATGAAGCCGCCGCCGGGCTCATCATGGCCACGCAGCAACAGAAAAAGAGAGAACAGAATCTGTAGCGGCACCAGCATCTGGGCGGCTACCGATAGAATCAGAGTGCCTGTTTTCATGATGCCTTCTTCTCTTTTGCCTGCAGTCTGAGCATGGCCAGCACACCGATGGCTGCCAGGGACAATACAAAGATCTCACCCAGCGTATCCAAGGCGCGGAAGTCGACCAGGATGACATTGACGATGTTATGGCCGTGACCCAGGGGCTCACTGTTTTCGATCATGTATTCAGAGATGGAGGTGAAAAGATCCTGTCCGAGCACGGTCAGAATCAAAAGCGTCATGAGCACCCCCGTGCTGACGGCAACAAACATGTCACGCACACGCTCCATGGGGGTTGAAAAGCTCGAAAAGCGTGGCATGCGAAAGAGCACCAGAATGAGCAGTATCACTGTCAGGGTTTCGATCAGAAGCTGCGTAATGGCAAGGTCCGGGGCGCTGAAGAGCAAAAATATCAGCGCGATCCCAAAGCCCATGACCCCCGCGGTGGCCACCGCCGCCAGACGTGAGCGCATCATGCAGGCCATGATCGCGCTGGCTGCGGTGACAAATGCCACCACGACTTCCTGCAGACGCACATCCAGTTCAAGATCAAATACCGGGCCGTGACGTACCAAAAGCGTGTAGCCGGTCAGGCCCACAAAGGTGAGCAGGGTCAGAATCAGATAGTTGCGCATGTAACCGCTTTGCAGCAGACGTGTCTGCCATTCGGCCACACGCACCAGCAGATCCATCAGCTTCCAGTACACGGCTTCCGGGCCGCGATCGAGTATCGGACTGAAACGATGGATGGCGCCTCGTACCCCCGACCAGCGCCAGCACACCAGAAGACCCACACACAAACTGAACATCGACATCATCAGCGCCGTATTGATGCCGTGCCAGAGATACAGATCGGTCGCCACCTCGGTGCCCATGACTGCACTGGCCGCGGCATTCAAAAGACCGTCGCCCGCCAGCCAGGGCATAAAGCCCAACACCAGTGACAGGCCTGCCAGCACACAGGGCCCGGCCAGCATGGACAGCGGTGCTTCATGAGGATCTTTCGGTGTGGCCTTGAGTGCCCCGAAGAAGGGACGCAGTGCCACGATACCGGCCGCTGCTACCACCAGTACGGAGGCCAGCAGGCTCATGCCGATCAGGAAACCGGTATAGCGCGGTGCATCGAGGACGGCTTCAAACATCAGCTCCTTGGCCACGAAACCAAAGAGCGGAATTACCCCGCCCAGCGACATGGCCGCCACGAAGGCACACAGGGCCGTCACCGGCATGGCGCGACGCAGGCCACCCATCTCGTCAATGTCCTTGGTACCTGTCTCGTGATCAAGTGCGCCTGCCACCATGAACAGCGCCCCCTTGTAGAGGGAGTGGGCCGCCAGGAAGGTGACAAAGGCAATCATGGCCGCCTCTCCGCCGATGCCCAGCAGCATGGTCAACGTCCCCAGTGCCATGACAGTGGAATAGGCAAGTACCTTTTTGATGCCCGAAAAACGAATGGCCAGGAAGGCCCCCACGACCATGGTGATCGCACCCACAATGCAGAGAATGGTCATCCAGGTCTCGGTGCCGCCCAGCCCGGGCTGCAGACGCGCCATCAGATAGATACCGGCCTTGACCATGGTGGCCGAGTGCAGATAGGCCGATACCGGCGTCGGTGCCGCCATGGCATTGGGCAGCCAGAAATGAAACGGGAACTGCGCCGATTTGGTAAAGGCACCGCCCAGCAGACACAGCAGCATCGGTAGATAAAGCGCGTGCTCACGAAGGGCGTCGCCATCATTGAGCAATGTTTGAAGCGACCAGCTGCCCCCTGCCACGTTGAGCATGATCAGGCCGCTCATGAGCGCCAGACCGCCGGTAAAGGTCACCAGCAACCCTTGAAGGGCTGACTTGCGGGCAGCAGCATCCTCATGATTGAAGCCGATCAGCATGTAGGAGGTGATGCTGGTCAGCTCCCAGAACACGAACAGTGTCATCAGCCCGTCTGCCATGACGACGCCAAGCATGGAGGACATGAATGACAGGATCAGCACATAAAAACGGGCAAGCTGTGGGTGCCCGTGCAGATAACCGCTGGCATAAATGATGATCAGCGTACCGATGCCGCTGATCAGAAGTCCGAACAGCAGCGACAGGCCATCCAGCCAGAAACTTAAGCTCAGCCCAAGACTTGGCGCCCACGCCTGTTCGAAATAGATGCCGCCTGACTGCAGCACTTCAGGCATCAGTGAGACCAGCCAGAAGGCGATAGCGGCAGGGTAAAGTGCCAGTATCAGCCCGGTGCGGCTACCGCACCAGCGGGATATCAGAGGAACAAGGATGGCCAGCACAAATCCGGACAACACGGCGATCTGCATGGTGCGTTATCTCTCCTCTTGCTACGACCTGATCGTCTTGGACCGCGCTGTAATGGCCGTTCGACATCCTTGCCTGTTCATGGAAGAAGACAGCAAATCGGGCTCGATATGCTATTGTGATGTCGCATTACAGCGGCAATGACCTACTTTTTTCAATCATTTAACCTTAAGATTCAGGTTTGACACCTTATAAGGGCCGCTGGACACAACAAGGGGTATTGCCAGTACGTCATCTGCAAGGGAGAATCGCCTAACTGCTTGATGTCGTTGCATAGCGCAACATTCTGCAAGTAATTAATAACAAGGGCCGCCCCTTTTTGGGAGACGGCTTCCCGCACGTTGCGGGTTCCTGTTCAAGACCTCTGACCGGCCCTGCAAGGAATCAACTGACGCATACTGCACTGCGGGATTTGCTCGCTGTGTCGTCTATTCATGATGCCCGTCATCCGGCTCGCTTCAGCGCCTGCGCTGCTGGTCACCGGCCATCGTGGCATGTCGAATAGTCAGTACACTGGAAGCCATTCATCAGGAAACAAGCATTCATGACCCTGCCCTGGATCCCTCTACTGACATTTCTAGGCGTATTTGTCCCCGCACTTGCCATACGCGGCGGCAGAACCGTTTGTGCGCTGACCACGGCCATTGCACCGGCCATCGCGCTTGGCCTGGTATTGTTTACCTATCTCGGGCATGACGGCGAAGAGGTCATTCGCACTTCATTACAATGGCTGCCAGCGCTGGGCCTCGAACTGGCCTTTCGCCTGGATGGGTTATCGCTGCTCTTTTTGCTGCTGATCCTTGGCATCGGGCTGCTGATCATTCTCTATACCCGCTACTACCTGTCCGAAAAGGACTCGATGTCGCGGTTTTACGCCTTTTTGCTGCTGTTCATGACGGCCATGGTCGGCATTGTCATGTCAGATAATCTGTTGCTGCTCTGGGGGTTCTGGGAGCTGACCAGCATTTCTTCCTTTTTGTTGATCGGCTTCTGGTCACACGAAACGGCGGCGCGCAAGGGCGCGCGCATGGCAATGACGATCACCGGCGCCGGCGGTCTGGCACTGCTGGCAGGCATCATTTTGATCGGCAATGTGACCGGCACCTATGACATGGGCACGGTGCTTGAAAGTCATGATCTGATTACTGCAAGCCCGCTCTATCCGGCCATTGTCGTACTGGTGCTGCTGGGTGCCTTTACCAAATCGGCGCAGTTCCCGTTTCATTTCTGGCTACCCCATGCCATGGCCGCCCCGACGCCGGTATCGGCCTATCTGCATTCGGCCACCATGGTCAAGGCCGGTATCTTTTTGATGCTGCGCCTGCATCCTGCGCTTTCGGGCACCGAGCTCTGGACGGTCATCGTGACGCTGACCGGTCTGGTAACCATGGTGTACGGTGCCTGGTTTGCCTTTTTGAAAACCGATCTCAAGGGAATTCTGGCCTTTTCGACCATCAGTCATCTGGGTCTGATCACCTCGCTTCTGGGGCTTGGCAATTCACAGGCCCTGCTTGCTGCCCTGTTCCACATCATCAATCACGCCCTGTTCAAGGCTGCCCTGTTCATGGCCGCCGGCATTGTGGATCACGAAACCGGCACCCGCGACGTTCGAAAGCTTGGCGGCCTCTACCGCCTGATGCCGATCACGACGGTGCTGACCTGTATTGCCACTGTCTCGATGGCAGGTATTCCGCCGCTCAACGGCTTCATCTCCAAGGAGATGTTCTTTACCGAGGCACTGGCATCGCAGCAGTTCGGTGGGCTGGCATGGATTGTCCCCCTGCTGGCAGGCCTTGGTGGCCTGCTCTCGGTGGCCTACTCACTGCGTCTGGGCTATGCGACCTTTTTCCGCCGGCCACGCCAGGAGCCGCCCAAAACGCCTCATGAGCCACCATGGCCCATGCGTTTTCCGGTCGAGCTGCTGGTGGCGCTGTGCATCATCGTGGGTCTGGTGCCTACCCTGCCCCAGTCACCCATCCTGGAAGATGCCGTCCGTGCCACGGTGTCCGGTGAGATGCCTGAATTCCATCTGGCGCTCTGGCACGGCATCAACCCTGCCCTGCTGTTGAGTCTGGCCGTGATTGCCGGTGGTATTGTGCTGCATCTGCTTCATCGCCACATGATACGGTTCAACCGCCAGTTCAGATCACAGGATGCCCGCTACATCTTCGAGGCACTGGTTCAGCGACTCGTAGGCCTGTGTCAACGCGTGATCGATCGACTCGAAAACGGCTCGCTGCAGCGCTACATGTTCTTTTTGATGGCCGTCTCCGTATTGGCCATGGGGCTTGGGCTGGCGGATCTGGACATGCTGACCGGCAGCCTGGGCCAGCAACCGCTGGACCCGGTCGTGGTGCTGGGCGCCGCGCTTTTGATCATGGGCGGCGTGTTGACCGCAGCGCTGCATCGCTATCGCCTGATTTCACTGCTGATGCTGTCTGTTGTGGGACTGGTGGTAGCGCTGACCTTTGCCCGCTTCTCGGCGCCCGACCTGGCGCTGACGCAGCTGTCGGTGGAAGTGGTGACCATGATCCTGTTGATGCTGGCGCTTTTCTTTTTGCCTCAGAAGACGCCCAAGGAGTCCGGCGGAGCCCGTGTGGTACGCGATGTCCTGATCGCCACAGGCTTTGGTGGCGCGGTGGCCAGCCTCAACTTCGCCGTGCTGACACGGGATCTCAACAGCATTTCGGACTTTTTTATCGATCAGAGTGTGCCAGGCGGTGGTGGCCACAACGTGGTCAACGTCATCCTGGTGGATTTCCGCGGCTTTGATACGCTGGGTGAAATCACGGTACTGGCCATTGCCGGTCTTGCGATCTTCAAGCTGCTGAACCGGCTTCGCCTGTTCATGCCGGCCACTGACATGGAAGGTCGCCTGTGGTCCGATGACCGTCATCCGACGCTTTTGATGGTGGTGTCCCAGACACTGCTGCCGCTGGCCCTGCTGGTGTCGTTCTTTATTTTCCTGCGTGGTCATAACCAGCCCGGCGGCGGCTTCATTGCCGGTCTGATCACGGCCGTGGCCCTGATTCTTCTGTACATGTCACGCGGCGTTGAATGGGCGCAGCAGCGTCTGGACTTCCAGTTCCAGCCCATTGCCATTGCAGGTGTTGCCCTGTCGACCTTTACCGGGCTTTGCAGCTGGCTGTTTGGCTACCCGTTTTTGACATCAACCTTCGATCATTTCCACCTGCCCCTGATCGGTGATATCGAACTTGCCAGTGCCCTGATCTTTGATGGCGGCATCTATCTGGCGGTTGTCGGCGCCACGCTGATGATTCTGGCCAACCTGGGCAAGCTCACCACCGCTCATCGACCCAACAAGGACATGCCCTGATGGAAGCACTTTACGCCATCACCACTGGTATCCTGACGGCCAGCGGGGTCTATCTGACCCTGCGCGGGCGTACCTTTCCGGTAGTCGTCGGGCTGACGCTGCTCTCCTATGCCGTCAATCTGTTCCTGTTTTCCATGGGCGGGCTGACCACACACGGTGCAGCACTGGTAGGCACCAATGATCAGTATGCCGACCCGCTGCCCCAGGCACTGGTACTGACGGCCATTGTCATCGGCTTTGCCATGACGGCCTTTGCCATCATTCTGGCCATGCGCTCAAGAGGCGATCTGGGCAGCGATAGTGTTGATGGCAACCGCACCGATCGTGAAGACCCGCGGGAGAACAAGGCGTGATGCAGCATCTGCCCATCTTCCCGGTTCTGCTGCCTCTTGTGGTGGCCATTATCCTGCTGCGAAAGCGTGAAGGGGCTGATCCGGTCAGGCGTACCATTTCCATTACGGCGACGGCACTGCTGGCCGTCGTTGGCTTCTGGCTGGTGACGCAGGTCGCCGGTGGCGAGACGCTGGTCTATCGACTGGGCAACTGGCAGGCACCCTATGGCATCGTGCTGGTGGCCGATCGTTTGTCGGCCATGATGGTATTTCTGACAGCGCTGCTGGCGCTGGGAAGCATCATTCATGCCAGTGGTGGCGAGGACAATCAGGGGTCAAATTTTCACGGGCTTTTTCATCTACAGCTCATGGGAATCAATGGTGCCTTTCTGACCGGCGATCTTTTCAACCTGTTTGTCTTCTTTGAAGTGCTGCTGCTGGCTTCCTATGCACTTTTGATGCATGGCGGTGGCAAGGCGCGCGTGCAGGCAGGCGTGCACTATGTGGTGCTTAACCTGGCCGGCTCGTCCCTGTTTCTGATCGCGCTGGGCGTGTTGTACGGCACCATTGGCACACTCAACATGGCCGACATGGCCGAACGCGTCAGTCAGTTGCCGGCAGACCGGCAGGGGCTGGTGCGTGCGGGCGCTCTGCTGCTGCTGGTAGTGTTCGGACTCAAGGCCGCCATCCTGCCGCTTTATTTCTGGCTGCCCCGCGCCTACAGCTCGGCGCCCGCGCCGATCGCGGCCCTTTTCTCCATCATGACCAAGGTGGGGATCTACGCCATCCTGCGCGTTTTCACCCTGATCTTTGGCGAGCAGGCCGGCGGACTTGCCCATCTGGCGCAGCCGTGGCTCTGGTGGGGCGGGCTGGCGACGCTTGCCATGGCAACGCTTGCCGTGCTGTCAGCGCGCGATCTGCGTATGCAGATTTCCTATTTCACGCTGATCTCGATCGGTACCCTGCTGTGCGGACTTGGCATGGAGAGTACGGACTCACGTGGTGCCATGCTCTTCTACCTGGTGCATACCACGCTGATCAATGGCGGGCTTTTCCTGCTGGCCGACCTGATTGCCGATCAGCGCGGCAAGGTGGGCACCCGTATTGTGCGCAGCAGAGCCTTTAAATACACCACACTGCTCAGTGCCCTTTACATGATGGGCACCGTCAGTTCTGCCGGGCTTCCGCCGCTGTCAGGGGCCCTGGCCAAGGCGTGGTTGATGTCGACTGCCACGCTCTCGGAAGGACTCTGGCTGTGGCCGCTCCTGCTGCTTTCGGGCCTTGCAGGCGTAGTAGCCGCATCACGCGCCGGCTCTACGGTATTCTGGCGTCACAGTAACGGCGAACGTGTGAGCGAGCGTCTTTCCCGCAGCAAGCTGGTGGGCGCGGTGCTGCTGTTATCGGCGGCACCGCTGCTGGTCATTCTGGCAGGCCCCATCGGCGGCTATACCCAGGCCACGGCGGAGCAGGTTGCTGCCACCGAGCAGTACCGCAGTGCCGTATTGGGCAATGTCACCTCAGTTGCGCCAGGAGCGTCTGCCGATGCTGATTGAACGCTGTCTCCCCCGACCCATCCTGTCGATGATTCTGATGCTGGTCTGGATCATGTTGTCCGATGTCATCACCTATGGCTCCGTGATCATGGGGGCCATCCTGGGCATTGCCATTCCGCTGATGACCCAGCGTTTCTGGGATGCACAACCCGTGGTCAAAAAACCGCTGCGGCTGCTGCGCTACACCCTGCGCGTCATGGTGGATATCCTTTTGGCCAATCTGGAAGTGGCCTGGCTGATTGCCAGACCCTGGCGTCGCCCTCGCCCGGCGTTCATCGAGTATCCGCTGACATTAAAGCGTGATTTCAGCATTACACTTCTGGCCAGCACCATCAGCCTCACGCCGGGCACCATTTCAGCCAATCTGAGACTCGACGGGCGCAGCCTGCTGATCCACGTGCTGGATACCGATGATGAGCAGGCCGTCATCGACGAGATATACAACCGCTACGAGCGACCGCTCATGGAGATCTACGAATGATCGGTATTGCGCTGTGGATCAGCTTTTTTCTGGTCGCCATGGCCATCGTGCTCAACGCCTATCGGCTGCTGGTGGGGCCCTCCCTGCCGGATCGCATCATTGCGCTCGATACCATGTACGTGAACAGCATTGCACTGATCATCCTGTACACGATCTGGCTCAGTACACGGGTCTATTTTGAAGGCGCCCTGTTGATCGCCATGCTGGGATTCATCAGTACCGTTGCCGTATGCAAGTATCTATTGCGCGGCGACATCATCGAATAGGAGGCCATCATGGCGTGGTTGGACAAGGCATGGATCGATACGGCGCTTGAGGCAATGACGGCCTTTTTTCTGGTAGCAGGCGCCCTGATCACCTTCATCAGCTCTTTCGGGATGGTGCATCTGCGTGACTTTTATCTACGCATGCATGGCCCGGCCAAGGCCACAACCCTGGGCGTCGGGCTGATACTGATCGCCTGTATGCTGTATTTTGTGTTGATTGAGCGCACCTTTCACATTCAGCTGCTGCTGGTCACCATTTTCCTGCTGATTACCGCGCCCATCAGCGCGCATCTGCTGGCCAAGGTGGCGTTGCATCAGAAGCTGCCCAGCGACACCACCACCACCGGAGCACCCAGCGAGCTTCGCGAAGAGGATGTCGCCCAGGAACCGGATACCCCCCACCCTGAGGTTCCCGGCAGCGGTCAGCGCCACAGCCCGTGAGGCGCTGACCGAGCAGTGACTCAGCACCAGTTGCGTGTATTTCTTTCGACCAGTCCCGCCAGCATTTCAATGTGACTTTCGCGATCATTGAGCGCTGGCACATAGCTGTAGTCTTCCCCGCCGGCTTCCATGAAGTAGCCGCGGTTCTCCTCCTGAATCTCTTCCAGCGTTTCCAGACAGTCGGCTGCAAACCCCGGGCAGATCACGTCAATACCGGGGGTGGCCTTCACGTCCCAGTTCTTGAGCGTTTCATCGGTATAGGGCTGCAGCCACTCTTCTCGTCCAAAGCGTGACTGGAAGGTCATGGTCCACTGGTCCGGCTCAAGCTCCAGCGCCCTTGCCAGTGCTTCACTGGTAGCCTTGCAGTGCTTGGGATAGGGGTCGCCTTCATCGGCATAGCGTTTGGGGATACCGTGCCAGGAAATCAGCAGGTGATTCTGGCGGCCGCGTGTGGCCCAGTGCTCCCGAACGCTTTCGGCAAGCGCTGCAATATAGGCGCTGTCGTCATGGTAGTCGCGAATGAAGTGCAGCTCGGGAATATCCGGACATGGCTTGAGCGCATCGGCCAGACGGTCAAAGACGGCCGCCGTGGTAGTACGCGAAAACTGTGGGTAGAGCGGCAGTACCAGAATGCGATTGACACCTGCACGGCGGAAAGCCAGGCCCGCGCTTTCCATGGTCGGTTTGCCATAGGTCATGCCAAGCTCGACCGGTATATCGCAGCCATACTGCGCATCCAGATGCGCCTTGAGCGCACGCTGCTGGCGCCGACCAATGGCCAGCAAAGGCGACCCTTCCGCTTCCCACACGCTGGCATAGGCCTCGGCCACTCTTTTGGGACGTGTCCGCAATACAAAGGCATTGAGAATGAACCACCAGACCGGACGGGATACATCAATGACTCGACGATCCCACAGGAATTCGCCCAGGTAGCGCCGTACAGCGGCGGGCGTCGGTTCATCCGGGGTGCCAAGGTTGGCCAGCAGTACGCCGAAAGGGGCCTGTGCCATGTCTATACTCCTTGCTGTGACAAGAGGGCTTCAATTAACCAGACCCTCAAAAAAATCGATTTTGATGAAATTATTCTATCAGCGCAGACCGGGCAGTGCTGATGAAATGTCCCTATTCGCTGATGCAGAAAGTGTAAATGTCCCATCTAGGGATCGTAATCCCGGTGATCCATGGACCCATGATTTTCCCATGGTGACAGATGCTCGCACTGCGGGCGTTATGGCGCCAGTCGAGGCATCCATTGGCCCTGTGCCCCTGGCTTGCCGTAAGGAGTCAGGCAGCCCGTAGCATCAAACATTCAATAATCTGGCGCACTTTATCAGATACCCCCTGGCCTTTTTGGGGTGATCATTACAATGCCATCGGTCGATCAGGCTTGGCGTAAACGCGCCATTCGCTTACTGGATACGCCTGAAAATGAGTCCCATGGACAGCATGCGTATCGGGCAGGACAGGATCAGGTGATATCTGCCGGTGAAAACCGATCACCGGGTCAGGCTGCCATAAAAAACGCCGGCAGAAGCCGGCGCGGGGTGATCAAATCAGTCTGTCATGTCTTGGTATTTTTAACGGCATGCGCCCATGTCGAATCAGCGATGATCAGATCGCAATGGCCAGCTGGGGCACATTGCCCAGCTGTACCAGACGGCGTGAACTGTCACTGCCATCCTCTTCACTCTGACGAACGATCCAGGCGTGGCTGATGCCAGCACCCAGCAGCTGATCGATGGCTTCATCGATCGAACGAAACAGGCAGGGCTTGCCGCGACGACTGAGCTTTTGTCGATCACCGCTGCCCGTTTCGCACTCAATCTGGTAGATGTGGCTCAGCGTGTTACGTACAACGCGAACTTCCATTTCATGCTGATGTGACGCAGCATGTCTGAGTTGATGTAATTCCATTTAACCCTCCCTGGGCTATCACTCATCGCGCTCTTGGCGATGGATATTTCTATGTCTTTTCTGTCGATTTTTGAAAGATTAACATCGCCGGATGACTGTTCCGTGTCAGCGCCAGCGCTGTTTTTCAAACGTTGATATCTCAATACTACATTTTTGAACCCGCACGAATGCTGCGCTCATGATGTGCAAGCCATGCATCAAGAATGGCGTGCTGGGGCGCTGACATCATTCGTCGGGCTCGCATGAGGTGCTCTTCACCAAGCTGCTGCAATCGAGCAACCACCGTGGCAAGCCAGGTCGTATCGGCAAAGAGTGCATCAGGTAGCGCAATTCGGCGCGTCAATACACCGAGGTGCCAGATATGGTCGATCATGGCAGGGCCGTCCGAGGACTCGGAAGCGGCGGGTATCATCAGACCATTATGCCCTGCATCTACCGGGCGCTTATCGTTTGAAAAGACGCCCTTTTCCTCATGATAGGGATGAATTAGCTCAATGATCCCTGGATGACGCTTAATCAGGTGTTTTCCCAGGGGCGCATGACGCGCTCCGGGAAGTGCCTGATAGGTCAGATGACGCAAACCGAAAATCAGTATCGCGCGACGCTCATGAACAAGTACTTCCTGCTCGATGCGCTCAGCGTAGGCCATTTCACGCTGCTCATGCCAGCGCATAAACGCTTCATTATCCAGCGTTTCCCAGTCAATGGCCGGCTCAGCCAGCACGACGCGAATACGGCGCTCAACGGGACGCTGCAGATTGACGGCACGAAGCCGCCTGAAAAAATCTGCATAAACGGGCGGGCTCCACAGCAGGAAATAAAGCGTGTCCTGCCAGACGGCGGCCAGCCCTGTCTCGTCCATGTCTTCACCGCTGATATAGCGATCAAGCCATGCCTGATGACGTACGCTCCCAAATTCGACAACGATATCGTCAAACGTTCCCTCCAGTGCCGGACTTTCCATCAGCGTGGTAATGGCAGACATTACCTGTGGGCACCAGTGGATCTCCCCAAGCCCCACCAGAGGGCGGCGCTTGAGTATCTCGGCGATAAGCGTCTCGGGCTGGCTTGCCATCATATCGCGGCGTCGGAGCAGGCCATCTGCGACTCGAGCACGGTCATCAGACGCTGCACAATGGTTGTTAGATGGGCTTGATGCATCAGCTCCGGATGCGTGGCCGGCAGATCAAGATTGATGATGCGCCCACCCACATAGGGCTGCCAGGCGCGCTGATCCAGCCAGTCTTCCTCCCGCGGCGTGGCGGCCGTAAAGAAGTGCATGTCGCCGCTATACACCGGATGGCGGGTTTCACGCACCAGACGGCTGTTATTGATGACTACATCCACCAGGGCGTCCAGCGTTTGTGACGACAGTTGCCCCAGCGCACTGCCCTCACGCTGCAGCAATGCGATGACCTGTGCCCGGCGTGATCCAGTCTCTGTTGCAGGTGCCGGGTCAGCAATTCCAGCGATGCGCAAGAGCGCCTCCAGCGCCATGCCCTCATCCGGTGGCGTCATGTCACGCCAGAGATCTGCCGGATAGGCATCCAGCAGGGCCAGCATGCCGACCGATTCCCCTTCGCGCTCCAGAAGCGCCGCCATGGTATGCGCGATCATTCCGCCCACCGACCAGCCCAGCAGATGATAGGGCCCGTGAGGCTGGATACGACGCATCTGCGCAATGTAGTCGCGCGCCATCTCTTCCATGGTATCGGGCAGCCGGCTTTCCGGCAGCAACCCGCGCGCCTGTAGACCATACAGGGAATAGCGGGACGGCAGAGTCCGCGCCATGCCTGCATAGCACCAGGCCAGACCGCCCGCCGGATGCACACAAAAAATGGGAGACGCGTCGTCGCCCTTACGCAACGCCAGCACGACATCCAGCCCACCGGCCGCAACGCCCTGCACATCGAGGGCATCAAGCGCCTCGATGGTGGGGGCTTCAAACAGCGTGGCGATGGTCAGATTCGACCCCAGTGCCTCATTAAGCCGACGCATCAACTGCAATGCATTCAGCGAGTTGCCGCCAAGATCGAAAAAGTTGTCCCGAATGCCAACGCGCTCAAGGCCAAGCACTTCGGCAAAAAGGTCGGCCATGATCTGTTGCCGAGGCGTTGCAGGCGCCACCCCTTCTTCACCGGCCTCGGGAACCGGCAACGCCCGACGATCGAGCTTGCCGTTGGGACTCAACGGAAACGCCTTTAATACCATGATCAGCCCGGGCACCATGTAATCAGGCAGGGTTCGGGCCAGATGGCGCTTGAGCGCATCCAGTGCCAGGGTATCGCCATCTTCGGGCACGACATAGCCGACCAGACGAGCGCTGCTGCCGCTGCCGTGCACGCTGACCACGGCGTGCGCCACCCCGGCATGAGAGAGCATGACGGATTCGATTTCTCCCAGCTCAAGGCGCTGTCCACGCAGCTTGACCTGGTGATCGATGCGACCCAGATACTCGAGCACGCCATCAAAACGCCAGCGTGCCAGATCCCCGGTACGATAGAGCTTCGAGTCGGCTTCCAGCGCCGGGCAATCGATAAAGCGTTCAAGAGTCAATTCGGGCTGGCCCAGATAGCCCCGTGCCAGGTTGCGCCCGGCAATATAAAGTTCCCCGGGCATCCCCACCGGCACCGGCTGAAAACTGGCATCAAGTACATGCAGATGCGTATTCCAGATCGGTGCACCGATGGGCACGCTGCTGCCGCCATCCTCTGCATCACACTGCCAGGCACTGACATCGACAGCTGCCTCGGTAGGGCCATATAGATTGTGCAGGGCCACCCAGGGCAGACGCGTCAAAAAGCGCTGTTCCAGCTCGCGGGAGAGCGCTTCGCCGCTGACGAAGACCTGACGCAGGGCGCGCATACGCTCGATATCCTGCGTGCTCAGCTCATCCAGCAGGATATCGAGCATCGAGGGCACAAAGTGCAGCGTGGTGATGGCTTCATCGATGATGGTGTTGATCAGATAGCGTGGATCGCGGTGGCCGCCTTCACGCGCCATGACCAGCGTTGCCCCGCTGATCATGGGCCAGAGAAACTCCCATACCGACACATCAAAACCGTTGGGTGTTTTCTGCAGCACCCTGTCGCCTGCCTTGAGCGCATAGCATCCCTGCATCCAGAGAATGCGGTTGACGATGGCACGATGCTCGACCAGAACCCCCTTGGGCTTGCCGGTCGAACCAGAAGTGAAAAGGATATAAGCCCCAAGACCAGGGTCACGCTGGGCTGCATTACCGGGCGCCAGTGAACGGCGGTTGTCGGCCTCTATCAGGTTGACGTCCAGGACGTGCACTCCTGAAAAGCGTTCACGCTGCGCTTCACTGCTCAAAATCAGACGCGGCGCAGCGCGCGTGACGATGTCAGTCAGACGCGCGTCCGGATACTCCAGCGGCAGCGGCAGCCAGGCGGCGCCCACATGATGGATGGCCAGCAGCGCTACCTGCATCTCCAGCGAACGCGGCAAAGCCACACCCACAGCATCACCTGGGAGCACACCCTTCGCGATCAGGGTATCAGACAGCGCCTGTACCTGAGCCCCCAGTGCGCGGTAATCCAGCGCCTGCCCTTCAGACACCAGTGCTGTCGCTTTGGGCGTTCTACCGATCTGGCGCTCGAGAAGTGTCGCCATGTGCGTATCTTCTACCGGATGATCCGTGGCGTTGAACTGCGTCAACGCCTGATGATCCTCCGGAGTAGTCAGCTTAAGCTCATTCACTGGCGTATCAGGAGAGGCCATGAAGTTCACCAGCCACTGCGCCAGGCGCGAAAGATGCCAACCAAGCTCCTTCTCGCTATAAAGTGCTGGATTGCCATCAAGCGCCAGACGCATGGCATCGCTGTCGCCGCCAAGATAGACCGAAAAGACCAGGTCATCGACCGGCCCGGCCACCAGATGGTGCTTGTACACCCGGCTCTGCGGCCATTGACTGCTTGAATCAAACGGCAGCACGTTGACATGCATACCCAACAGCGGGCGTCTGCCGGGACGACGGCCCAGATCACGTAACAGCCATTCGTGTCGATAGCGCTGATGACGGCGTAGCGTGCCCAGCGACTGCGCCGCGGACTGACACCACTGCATTGGTGTGGCACTGAAGTCATCGCGCAGACGCAATGGCAGCATATTGACCTGCGTCATGGGCGCGCGTAGCGCCGCGCCCTGCATGCGCCCCATCATGGGCACGCCGAGAGTAACGTCAGTGCGCTGACACATGCGTGCATACCAGGCGCCACTGGCCGCCAGAATGGCCTCGGCGATCCCCTGCTGCTGCGCCTTGCACTGCGTGTAAAAGCGCTGGGACTGCTCGGCATTCAGCGTCATCTCACAGCGCAGGGCATGGGGCTGTGCCGGAGCAAATCGTCCGGCGGGCGAGATGGGTTCGGGATCATCGGCAAACAGCGCATGCCAGTGTGCACGGTCCTGCTCAAGGGCCGGGCCTGCCAGATAACGCTGCTCTTCCTCGATGACCCGATCAATACTGCCATACCAGACGGCCCTGGCGTTCTCTCCCTTGCCAAGGGCAACATAATGTTCGGCGGCCCGCTGTTGAATCAGTCCGTAGGCCCAGGCATCGGCAGCCACATGGTGCATGTTGAGCCACCAGAGCACGTGATCATCCGCAAGACGCCAGATGGCCTGTCGAAAAAGCGGCCCCTGTGGCAGTGCAAAGGGCACCTCGCGGCGTGTGGCCATCTGATGCCAGGCCAGTTCGCGAGCATGCGTGCTACCGCGCAGATCAATGATCTCGGGTACCGTCGCTCGGCTGGCAGCATCCGCTGGGCATCTGGCCGGGCCATTGTCGGTGGCCACAAAACCCTCAAAGAGACCATCGGCCTCACTGACGGCCATTGAGGCCGCCAACGCCAGCCTGTCAACATCGATGGCACCCGTGAACTCAAGGCACTGGGCGGTGGAGTATCCTCCCTGAACGGCGCTGCTCTGCTGGCCATACCAGATGCCGGCCTGAGCGCCACTGACGGGAAGAAAATCGGCCTGACTCATGAGATCACCATCTTCTGCAATACCACCCCTGCTCGGGTCTTTATGACAGTGTGCCGGCCCAAACGGATCGCGCATTGCCGGGCGGCACTATCTGAACGGATAGACATTTGAATTTAAATAATAATGCTTCTCATTTCAAATGAAGTGTTCGCTATTTCTTCCAAATGCCCTTCTCCAAATGCCAACGGGACCGGATGTTGCCATCCGGTCCCGTTGATCATGCGCCAGGGCCTTGCTTGAAGCTTCCCGAGCATTACTCGCGATTGAAGGTGGCCGGGTCAATGGCAACACCCAGCGAACGACGGTCAATCCAGCGGCCGGCCTTCGTCTCCTTGTAGCGAAACACCACATAATCGCCAACCGAGACATCAAGCGTCGCTTCCTCGACCTGATAGGAGTAGACCTCGCCGTTCACGGTCAGGGTATGTCGGTAAAGATCCGGCATTCCCAGCCACTCCTTGAAGGGGCCCTCGGTTTCGACGCTTTCAAGCGTACCACGCGCTTCCAGTTTGGGTTGACGACGTCCGCCGCGACGGTATCCAGCCGGCATGTTGACTCCTGTCAGGCTTATCAGGCAAAAGGGAAATGGCGCGCAAGGCGCCGTAGCTTGTCTCTATCAGAGCACGCCCGGAGCGTGCCCTACTCTTCGTACTGGCCGTAACTGCCCGGTGCGAGATCCTCAAATCGGGTGTACTTGCCGATAAAGGCCATATGCACGGTGCCAATGGGCCCGTTACGCTGCTTGCCGATAATCAGCTCGGCCAGCCCCTTGTTATCAGGGTTGTCCTTGTTATAAACCTCGTCACGATAAACGAAGGCGATCACATCGGCGTCCTGCTCGATGGCACCGGACTCACGCAGATCCGACATGACTGGGCGCTTGTTGGGGCGCTGCTCAAGCGAGCGGTTGAGCTGCGACAGTGCCACGACCGGACAGTTGAATTCCTTGGCCAGCCCCTTGAGCGATCGTGAAATTTCCGAAATTTCTGCGGTACGGTTTTCCGACATGCCCGGCACCTGCATCAGCTGCAGGTAATCGATCATGATCAGGCCGATGCCACCGGCATCACGTGCAATACGCCGACTTCGCGAGCGCATCTCATTGGGTGAGAGTGCGGCAGTATCATCCACGTAGAGCTGTTTGTCCTTGAGCAGATTGACCGCCGAGGTCAGCCGCGGCCAGTCCTCATCTTCAAGCTGTCCGTTACGCACGCGGGTCTGGTCGATGCGCCCCAGCGAGGAGATCATGCGCAGCATCAGCGATTCCGCCGGCATCTCCATCGAGAAGACCACGACGGCCTTGTCACTGCTGACCACGGCATGCTCGACCAGATTCATGGCAAAGGTGGTCTTGCCCATCGAGGGTCGCCCCGCCACGATCACCAGATCAGAGGGCTGAAGGCCGGAGGTCATGTCATCCAGGTCGCGAAAGCCGGTCGAAAGCCCCGTCATCTGTCCCTTGAGATTGAACAGTTCATCGATGCGATCCACCGCCTTGCTGAGCAGATCGCTCATGCCGATGGCGCCACCGGTCTTGGGACGGGATTCCGATATCTGAAAGACCAGTCGCTCGGCTTCATTGACCAGTTCATCAGCCGTGCGCCCCTGTGGGTTGAAGGCACCTTCGGCCACCTGGTTGGCAGCAGTAATCAGCTTTCGAAGCGTGGCACGCTCGCGCACGATATCGGCATAGGCGCGAATGTTGCTGGCAGAGGGCGTATTGCGTGCCAGCTCTGCCAGATAGGAAAGCCCGCCTACCCGACCCAGTCGGTCATGCGACTCGAGCTCTTCTGACAGTGTCACCACATCCAGGGGTCTGCCTTCTTCTGCCAGACGCGCCATGGCCTTGAAGACATCACGATGCTCGATGCGATAGAAATCATCGCTGACCAGACGATCGGCAATCTCGTCCCAGGCCTGATTATCCAGCATCAGGCCACCCAGCACGGATTGCTCGGCTTCAAGCGAGTGTGGCGGCACCTTGAGTGCAGCGGTTTCCCGATCAAATTCGATCACTTCACTCATGACGACGATCAACCATGTTACGACTACCAGGGAGAGTGATTCAGCGCAGGATCATAGCCTACGCCCGCAGGAAGAACATGTCATGATCTCTTCCCCGCGCAATGACCATTAAAAAAAGGGGCACACAAGGTGCCCCTTCTCGTGCATATCGAGGATATGCACTACGCCATTAACATGGCTTATTCAGCAACAACGACCACGCGAACGCTGGCGGTAACATCGGAGTGCAAACGCAGTTCGATGTCATATTCACCAGTCTGGCGAATCGGGCCAGTCGGCATGCGCACTTCGCTGCGTGCGACATCGATGCCTGCCTGAGCGATGGCATCTGCCAGATCACGCGGACCGATGGAACCGAACAGCTTGCCTTCATCACCTGCGCGAGCAACGAGTGAAAGCTCGATCTCGGACAGTTCTTCAGCGCGGCGCTCGGCTTCGGCCTGACGCTCTGCGGCGTTGGCTTCGAGTTCGGCACGACGCGTTTCGAAGGCTTCGACGTTGGCTTTGGTTGCCGGAACGGCCAGGCCGTAGGGCACCAGGTAGTTACGACCGTAACCCGGCTTGACGGTAACCTGGTCGCCCAGATCTCCCAGCTTGCCGAGCTTGTCGAGCAGAATGACTTCCATCTCGTGGACCTCTTAACGTTGACTGCCGATCAGACGCGTGCGGAAATCCGCAAAGGTATCTATCAGCGCCAGCAGCAGCACTATCACTAACGTGGGCCAGGTGGTCAGCAGCAATGCATAAAAGCCGACCAGCCAGAACCCTCTCATGGACTTTACACCTACCACACCGTGCACCAGGGCAATGCCCGCAACCAGCAGAGGTACCCAGGCCATCAATACAGCGCCTGGAAAAGCACCCAGAATGCCGACAGCAGTCATCAGGACTACACCGGCAAGTTCCAGTTTCGACAGCCGAAAGCCATGGAACTCTTCACGAAAACCGCCAGGGTTATACAGGGCCGCCTGCCAGCTGCGCGCCAGCGCAAGACAGGCGGTTGCCGCCATCATGACCATCAGACCGGTAACGGCCGAGATCATTAACAGGGCCAGCCTTTCGACCGGCACACCCTGACTGGCGTACTGCCGAAGCAGTTCATCGATTTCCGGCGCCTGGGCGCGTACTTCCTCAATCAGTTGCGAGGCATCAGGTGGCGCGAAGATCCCGATCTGGATCAACACTGCCACCACGAGGGCCCCTGCCAACAGGGTTTCACCCCAGCGAAATCGCTCTCTCAGGATAATGGCCATGGCCGTCACCAGCAGAATGGTGGCCAGCGGGATGGCATCTCCCTGCATCCACCACCAGCCTGCCGGCAGCGCTGCTGCCAGTACTACCGGTGATGCCGGCCCAAGACCGCGGCGTAGCGTCACCAGCGCGCTGATGGCAGCAGACAGCCAGAAAAGCCATGGGATCAGTGAGCCCAGCAGCGCCACGCCAATAGCGCGTGGCGTGCTCTGCATTACCCAGCGAGCGAAACCCTGCATGACGTATGCAGCTTACTGGTGGCTATCGGTGTAGGGCAGCAGGGCCAGATAGCGAGCGCGCTTGATCGCGGTAGCCAGCTGACGCTGATAGCGCGCACGTGTACCGGTGATACGGCTCGGAACGATCTTGCCGGTCTCGGTCACGTAGGCTTTCAGCGTGTCGAGGTCCTTGTAATCAATGTACTTCACGCCTTCAGCGGTGAAGCGGCAAAACTTGCGGCGACGGAAAAAACGGGCCATGTCAGTCTCTCCAATGGGTGGATTCAGGCCAGAGCATCAGCTCAGGAGGCAGCTTCGGTCGACTCTTCAGAATCGGAACGTTCGCGCGGACGTTCGTCATCGGAGCGCTCACGACGGCGTCCCTTCTCATCGGCCGCTTTCATCATCGGCGATGCTTCGGTGACGGCTTCAGTGCAACGTACGACCATGTTGCGAATGATGGCATCGTTGAAACGGAAGATATTTTCCAGTTCAGCCAGCGTTTCGCCACTGCATTCAACGTTCATCAGAACGTAGTGAGCCTTGTGGATCTTGTTGATCGGGTAAGCCAGATGACGACGGCCCCAATCTTCAAGACGATGAACGGTACCGCCGTTTTCAGTCACGAGCCCGGTATAGCGCTCGATCATGGCAGGCACCTGCTCGCTCTGGTCCGGATGGACCATGACCACGATTTCATAATGACGCATGGTGTCTCCTTTCGGTTTGACAGCTTCTCGATGACAGCAATAGCCACCATGGGAAGCAAGGAGTTGATAGAAGGGTATTTTTCGTTACAAGGGCAGGACTGAAGCTATCGCTTCGATCTCGTGCAAATGCATTCGGCGGCCATAGCCGCCGCGAAACCGCACAATTGTAGGGAGATGGCCCGCTGCTTGCAAGCAAAAGGATCAATGCATGCGTCGTTGACGCACGGCTTCAAAAAGACAGATACCGGTGGCCACCGATACATTGAGACTCGATACCTGCCCGGCCATGGGAAGCTTGACCAACTGATCACAATGCTCGCGCGTCAGTCGTCGCAGCCCCTTGCCTTCGGCCCCCATGACCAGCGCGGTAGGCCCGCGCATGTCGACATCATGAATGAAGGCGTCTGCTTCACCGGCAGCACCCAGTACCTGCACGCCAATATCCTTCAACCGCGCCAGCGCTCTGGCCAGATTGGTGACCTGATAGACCGGCACGCTCTCCGCGCCGCCACAGGCAATCTTTCGCACCGTGGCATTGAGCGGTGCCGCACGGTCCTTGGCCACCATGACGCCAATGACGCCGGCCGCATCAGCCGAGCGCAGGCAGGCGCCGAAGTTATGCACATCGGTCACCCCGTCGAGCACCAGAAGCAGCGGTGCCTGATCGGCCTTCGCCTCAAGCTGCCAGAAAAGCGACGCTTCATTGTCGGCCACCAGCGGCTCACAAAAGGCAATAACGCCCTGATGGGCCCCTTCGGCAACCTGGTCAAGCACCTCACGTGGCTGCAGTACCAGGCGAGCCCCCAGAGCGCTCGCCTGCTGCTGAATGTCCGCCAAGCGCTTTTCGGCCTGCCCTTCCTGCACCCAGAGCTCTGCCGGCACCTGCTGGCGCGCCAGCAGGGTTTCAACGGCGTGCACGCCATGCACGGCATCCAGCCCCCGAGGAGCCACGGCTCTTGCACCCGAAACACCTCGACGTTTGCCGCGGCCCGACTCATTTTGTCGTCGGGCATCCCGGGATTTGCTGGCGCCCTGTTTACTGCCGCGCTGATGATCACCCTTCATGACTTCTGACGACCCTTCCCAGTATCACGCTTGCCCTTGCCGGCACCGCTTTTACTCCTGCCCTTGCCTTTACCGGCATCAGGCTTGTTCTTGCCAGACTCACTACTCTCGGCACCGGCTGACTTGTCGCTGCGCTTGCGAGGCTTACGTGCCGCCGCGTCTTCTTCAGCCCTTAACGTATCAGTTGCCTTTGTTGCGCCGCTTTCAGCCACCTTTTCTTCACGGCGACGCAGGCGCTCCTTTTTGCCCGGGCGGGACTTGCGACGCTTTTTGCTCGGCGTCTCCGCAGCGGCAGGTGCCGTGCCATCACCAGTTGCGGCATCGGTACCGGGCTTGCGTATGCGACGCCGGGACTGGGGTTTTGCATCGGTCAGCATGAAATCGATCTTGCGATCATCAAGATCAACGCGGGCAACCTGAACGGTGACACCATCACCCAGACGGTAGGTCACGCCGGTGCGGTCTCCCCTGAGCTGATGCCGCTCGGGTTCAAACTGGTAATAGTCAGAAGGCAGGTTGGTAATGTGTACCAGCCCCTCGACGAAATGCTCATTGAGCCGAACAAACAGACCGAACTGGGTCACCGAGGCAATCGCGCCTTCAAAGACGTCACCGACCTTGTCGGCCATGAACTCGCACTTGAGCCAGTCCTCGACATCACGAGTGGCTTCATCGGCGCGGCGCTCGGTCATTGAACAGTGTTCCCCCATGGCGACCATCTGCTCAAAATTGTACGGACACCAGCGCTGCGGCTCGTTGTCTGGCGCGCCTTCCACACGCTGGACGTTGGACGAATCACGCTGACTGCGGATGACCGAACGGATGGCGCGATGCACCAGCAGGTCGGGATAGCGTCGAATCGGCGACGTAAAGTGCGCGTAGGCAGCGTACGACAGCCCGAAGTGCCCTTCGTTATGCGGCGAATAAACCGCCTGATTCATGCTGCGCAGCATGACCGTCTGGATAATATCGGCATCCGGGCGATCATTGATCACTTCACGCAGATTCTGGAAATCCTGTGGAGTGGACTTGCCCTTCTCGCCGCTGGCGCCCAGTGTCAGACCCAGCTCTCCAAGGAAAGCACGCAGCGTTGCCAGCTTTTCGTCAGAGGGCGAGGCATGGACACGATAGAGTGCCGGCAGCTTGTGCTTTTCCAGAAAGCGCGCGGTCGCCACGTTGGCAGCCAGCATGCATTCCTCGATCAGCTTGTGCGCGTCGTTGCGGGTACGCGGCACGATACGCTCGATCTTGCGCTGATCATTGAAAACGATCTGGGTTTCTGTCGTCTCGAAGTCGATCGCCCCGCGCACGGTACGTGCCTGACGCAACGTCTGATACAGCCCATGCAACGCTTCCAGCGGCTTGACCACATGCGCGTATTCGCTGCGCAGGGCCTGACCTTCCTCGCTGTCGGCATCTTCCAGCATGGTGCCAACCTTGTTGTAGGTCAGCCGCGCATGCGAGCGCATGACACCTTCATAAAACTTGTATCGGCTGATCTCGCCACGCTGCGAAATATTCATTTCACAGACCATGCAAAGCCTGTCGGTGTCCGGGTTGATCGAGCACAGCCCGTTGGACAAAATTTCCGGCAGCATGGGCACGACCTGCCCGGGGAAATAGACCGAGTTGCCGCGCTGCCAAGCCTCGCGATCCAGTGGCGAATCCACCTCGACATAGTGCGAGACGTCGGCAATGGCGACGATCAGCTTCCAGCCGCCGGACTTCGTCTTCCAGGCATGAACGGCGTCGTCAAAATCCCTGGCATCTTCGCCATCAATGGTCACCAGCGGCAGTTCACGCAGATCAACACGATGGTGCTTGTCTTCCTCGCGAACCTCTTCACTCATGTCGCGAATCTGATCAAGCACCTCTACCGGGAATTCGGCAGGGATATCATGCTCGCGAATGGCGATGTCGATTTCCATGCCGGGGTCCATGCGTTCGCCCAGCACCTCGGTGACCTCACCGATGGGCTGCTGGCGCAGACCGGGCTGCGTGGTGATGCGCACCTCGACCACCTGACCATCTTCGGCGCCGTTGGCTGACCCTTCCTCGATGATGATTTCATGGGCAATACGGCTGTTCTCGGGCACCACCACGGCAATATCGCTGCCGCGCTTGCGATACAGTCCGATCAGGCTGGGCGTATTACGCTCCAGAATCTCGTTGACGCTGGCCTCTTCCCGGCCGCGACGGTCCTTGCCGCTGACACGCACACGGACACGATCACCGTCAAAAAGACGCCGCATTTGGCGAGGCGGAATGACCAGATCCGGTTTTTGCTTGTCATCACGCACAAAAAAACCAATGCCATCGCGATGGCCTACCACGCGGCCATCCAGCAATAGATCGGGATCGATGATTTCGAAGGCCCCGCTTTTATGACGCAGGATCTGTCCGTCACGTTCCATGGCAGACAGGCGACGGCGAACCGCCTCCAGGCGATCCTCATCCTCGATGCCCAGCAACTGACTGACATGCTCATGCGTGATCGGCTTGCCATGCTCGGTCAGAATCTGTAGCAGGTATTCACGACTGGGGACCGGGTTGTCATATTGACTGGCCTCACGTTCCGCCTGCGGATCGTCGGCTGGCGTCCATTGACTCATAGATTGCTTCCCTGAAATGGTTGTCTTGTGATACCGGGCAAGATGGCGAGCAGCGGGCGCGGGATGATGTGATGTCTTGTCTTCATGATCCAGATTATAGCGGTCTCGACAGGACGACCCAAACCCCTTTATTAACCTGAAAATATTGCGGCATCTAAAAAAATGCCTTTTTGCAGGCCATTACCTCTTGCATCGCCCAAAAAATTGCGTATTATTTCGGCCCACCTGCCCGGATGGCGGAATTGGTAGACGCGCTAGCTTCAGGTGCTAGTGACCGTATGGTCGTGAAGGTTCAAGTCCTTTTCCGGGCACCATCTCAAAATAGTCGAGACGGTGAAAAGACAGAGACATTGCCCTGTCTGATTCAGGTAAGTGCAGTACAGCATGATCAACGCCCGGATGGCGGAATTGGTAGACGCGCTAGCTTCAGGTGCTAGTGACCGTATGGTCGTGGAGGTTCAAGTCCTCTTCCGGGCACCAGTTGATCAGGCATCGCTTTCATCACAGTCTCAGGACTGCTGACACCCTGCCCGGGTGGCGGAATTGGTAGACGCGCTAGCTTCAGGTGCTAGTGACCGTATGGTCGTGAAGGTTCAAGTCCTTTCCCGGGCACCATGTTTTATCCTGCTTTCTCCCCCTATTGATTTGTTGTGCCGGTCTTTCCTGATCGCTATTTCCGGCTACTTTCTCCCCCATGACGCATCGGCCTCGCTGTGTGCTCTGGCGTTTTCAGCATGCCTGCAATTCTGATACTGCCACGACACCGCCTTATGCCAGCGCCATGACAGGCTCCCATTAAAAGCGGGCAGGCTGTCGCGCCACACTTTCAAGTCCCCAGCCCTGCGTATCGATTCCTGACTCCAGCTGATCGGCAATATCGTCGGGCAGTTCACTAAAAAAATTGAACCCGGTGCGGGCCTCGATGTCATTGACGCTGACTAGAAAACGATCGAGTGGCTCATCACCACGCACATTTTGCGGCACGATAAAGGCAAGCATTTTTGGCGGCGTGCTGGCGTTACCCGGCGCTACAATGATCTTGTAAAAGGCATCCGGAATTTCGATAAACGATGACATACGCTTGATGGGGTCATCGAAGATGGGGCCGGTGGTCACCCAGATGGTGCCAAACCGCGCGGCAAAATGATCGATGACCACCTCTTCCAGTCGCTGCCATACACGCCGGTTGAGATCGGGTTTTTGGGGCGATATGTTGCTCATCTGAAAGGTATCGAGCTGTGCCTGACGACCATGGACGGCGGCGATCGCGTAATTGGGTGCCTGATGACCGCGGTCATAGCCACTGCCGGTATAGTCATCAGAGCTTACCGGCCAGAGCGTGCGCCAGTCATCGCTGAAATGCCCGGGACGCGACCCGATGGAGGGACGATCCACCCGATCCAGGCGGTAAACGGTCCAGAGTGGATTGGCCCGCAGATCCGACCACCCCGTCAGGAAACCATCGTTTCGCAGCGTACGATTGAGCGTTTTCCACTCATACCAGACCTCGGCCTGGGGCGTCCCCATCCAGCTCATCTGTTCCCAGTACGTACGCTCCTGGTAATACCAGAGCCCATAGAGGACCGCCGTCGTCATGAGTCCTACGCCGCTCATGCGCCTGAAACGCTTTAAAAGCCCTGGGCGTCGCCGCGCCATATCCATCCCCTGCCACTTTATTTTCAAAAACCACTGTATTCTCAAAGTCGCCCCTTCAGGCGGCGGCGAGTATACCTCAGTCAATAGCAGGCTGCTGATATAACACGAAAAAACGGGCCACAAGGCCCGTTATGCATGACAGCGTACAATACGTACAAGAAGGTCCGGTTATTCGAAATTCTGTGGCCAGTGATGCGTATCCACTACCTCTCCCGCCTCGACCACTTCCAGCACGATGGGAAACCCCCATAGCTGATAAAGATGATGCATGACCGATGAAAATGATGCTTCCAGCCCGCGCCGCTGTGTTCGTTCGTGACGCAGCACCAGTGAGCGGTCGCCATGAATCCTGGCCGCCCAGACCTGAATATCGGGCTCCCTGTGACTCAGTGAGTACTGGAGTGACAGCGCCTCGCGAATGCGCTTGTAGCCACGATCATCATGAATGGCCGAGATTTCCATCATGTCATCCTGATCATCATCAAGCAGGGCAAAAAGTTTCATGTCCCTGATGACCTTCGGCGACAGGAACTGCTGGATAAAGGATTCATCCTTGAAGTTGCGCATGGCAAAATGGACCGTGTCGAGCCAGTCGCTGCCGGCCATTGCCGGGAACCATGCTCGATCCTCCTCGGTCGGAGCAGTACAGATACGCTGTATATCGCTGAACATGGCAAATCCCAGCGCGTAGGGATTGATGCCGTTATACCAGTGACTGTCAAAGCCTGGCTGCGCGACCACGGCCGTATGCGACTGCAGAAACTCCAGCATCACCCCTTCATTGATCAGCTTCTCATCGTAAAGGCGATGCATGATGTTGTAGTGCCAGAAGGTGGCCCAGCCTTCATTCATGACCTGCGTCTGACGCTGCGGATAAAAATACTGCGCGAGCTTGCGCACGATGCGCACGATCTCTCGCTGCCAGGGGGCCAGCAGCGGCGCGTTCTTTTCGATGAAATAGAGCAGGTTTTCCTGGGGCTCGGAGGGGTAGCGTGGACGCTCATGCAATCCCAGCACATCATCGGTGCCCTGGGCGGCATCCACTGCGCGCAGTTGAGGAATGGTGCTCCAGAGCGTATTGATCTGCTGCTGCAGATAGCTTTCACGTGCCTGCTGACGACGCGCCTCCTCTTCGGCCGAAATGGGAGAAGGTCGCTTGTAGCGATCCACACCCTGATTCTGCAGTGCATGACAGGCATCCAGCAGCTGCTCGACGGCCTCAACGCCATGGCGCTCTTCACACTCGCTGACATAGCGACGGGCAAAGACCAGATAGTCGACAATGGCGGAGGCATCGGTCCAGGCGCGGAAGAGGTAGTTGCCCTTGAAAAAGGAGTTGTGGCCATGGCAGGCGTGCGCCATGACCAGAATCTGCATCATCAGGGTATTTTCTTCCATCAGATAGGCGATGCAGGGGTCGGAGTTGATTACCAGCTCATAGGCCAGTCCCATTTGCCCTCGCTTGTAGGCCTGCTCGACAGACAGAAACTGCTTGCCGAACGACCAGTGACTGTACCCCACCGGCATGCCAATGCTGGAGTAGGCATCCATCATCTGCTCGGAGGTGATGATCTCGATCTGATTGGGATAGGTCTCCAGGCGATATTCGCCGGCAATGCGCGCGATCTCGCGCTCATAATATTCCAGATCGTCAAAGGACCAGTCCGACCCCTGGCCCAGAAAATCCTCATCATGCGTTGGCCTGTAGGATGTGCTCATGTGCGAGCCTCCTGACCGCTCTGGCGGCTTTTGAAGAGTTCGCGAAACACCGGGTAGATATCACCGGCCTGAACGATCTGTCGCATGGCAAAACGCTCGGGATAACGATCCTGTACACACATGTACTCGTCCCAGAGCGCCTGGTGGGCGTGCGGGGTGATTTCGACATAGGCGTAATACTGAAGCCTTGGCATCAGCGTGTCCGAGAGGATCTGCCGGCACTGCACGGAGTCGTCATCCCAGTTGTCGCCATCGCTGGCCTGCGCCACATAGAGATTCCACTGCGCCGGGGAATAGCGCGCCTCGATGATCTCATCGAGCAGATGCAACGCACTGGAGACAATGGTGCCGCCTGTTTCCCGCGAATAGAAAAAGGCTTCCTCATCCACTTCCCGCGCCGACGTATGATGGCGGATAAACACCAGCTCGACCCGCTCGTAGTCGCGCTCAAGAAAAAGATACAACAGCAGAAAGAATCGCTTGGCGATGTCCTTGTGGTTCTGGGTCATGGAGCCCGAGACATCCATGACACAGAACATGACCGCCTTGTTGGAGGGCTGAGGCTGATCGGTCAGATGGTTGTAGCGCAGATCATAGGTATCGATGAAGGGCACGGCTTCAAGGCGTTTTTCCAGCCGCTCGATCTCATCTCTGAGTTCACGCACCCGCCCGGGATGACGCAGCACCGGGTCCTTGCGCTCTTCTTCTTCCAGCGCCTTTTGCGCCTCCAGCAGAGCGCGTCTGATGGGCGCACGCATGGCGATACGCCGGGCCTGCGCCTCGCGCATCGAGCGCACGATGTTCATGCGGGCAGGCACCCCCTGACGGGACAACCCGGCACGCACGGGTCGACGCTCTTCCATATCGGCCAGCTGCTTTCGCTCCAGGTGCGGCAATTCCAGCCCGTCGAAGATAAAGCTTAAAAACTCGTCCCGGGAAAGTGTGAAGGCAAACTCGTCCATGCCTTCCCCCTGGCTGGAAGCACCACCTTCACCGCTCCCCCCGCCCCCACCGCCGCCGTGAGGGCGACGTATCCGGTCCCCCTCGGCGAACTCACGATTGCCCGGACTCACCACGGTGCGTCGCCCACCCTGCCCGTGACGAAAGACAGGCTCGGATATATCCCTTCCCGGGATGCTGATCTTCTCGCCGCGCTCCATGTCGGTAATCGAGCGTCGATTGACCGACTCCTCCACGGCGCGCTTGATGTGCTTTTGATAACGTTTCAAAAAGCGCTGTCGATTGACCGCGCTCTTGTGTCGGGCGTTGCTGCGCCGATCGATGAAATAGCTCACGTCACCACCTCCTGCAGACCGATCGAACCGGCTGCCCCTTGTCAGGGTGGGAATGGGCGCCGGCTGACTGGCGCCAGCCGCTTATTGGGACTTGCGTACGCGCAGATACCACTCCGAGAGCAGGCGCACCTGCTTTTCGGTGTAACCGCGGGCCACCATGCGATCGACAAAATCCTCGTGTTTTCTCCGGTCGTCGTTGGAAGCCTTGGCGTTAAACGAGATGACCGGCAAAAGCTCTTCGGTGTTGGCAAACATCTTGTGCTCGATCACGCCCTTGAGCTTTTCATAGGACTGCCAACCGGGGTTGAGGCCGTCATTTTGTGCCCGGGCGCGCAACACAAAGTTGACGACCTCGTGACGGAAATCCTTCGGATTGGAAATACCGGCCGGCTTTTCGATCTTCTCGAGCTCTTCATTGAGCGCCTGACGATCGAGCAGCTCTCCTGTTTCCGGGTCACGAAACTCCTGATCCTGAATCCAGAAATCGGCGTAGGTCACGTAGCGATCAAAAATGTTCTGACCGTATTCGGAGTAGGATTCCAGATAAGCGGTCTGGATCTCCTTGCCGATAAAATCGACATAGCGCGGGGCCAGATATTCCTTGATAAAGCGCAGGTAGCGGTCGTGCACTTCACGTGGCAATTGCTCCTGCTCGAGACGCTGCTCGAGGACATACAGCAGATGCACCGGATTGGCGGCCACTTCGCTGGAATCGAAATTGAATACCTTTGAGAGAATCTTGAAGGCAAAACGGGTCGACAGCCCTTCCATGCCTTCATCCACGCCGGCGGCGTCCCGATACTCCTGAATCGAGCGGGCGCGGGGGTCGGTATCCTTCAGATTCTGACCGTCATAGATGCGCATCTTGGAGTAGATGCTGGAGTTTTCCGGCTCCTTGAGCCTTGAGAGCACCGAAAACTGCGCCAGCATCCGCAGGGTATCCGGCGCACAGGGCGCCTGTGACAGCGAGGAGTGCTGCAGCAGTTTTTCATAGATTTTCATCTCCTCGGAGACGCGCAGCGAGTAAGGCACCTTGACGATATAGACCCGGTCCAGGAAGGCCTCATTGTTGCGATTATTGCGAAACTGCTGCCACTCGCTCTCGTTGGAGTGCGCCAGAATCACGCCATCAAAGGGAATGGCGCCCATGCCTTCGGTCGGGTTGTAGTTACCCTCCTGGGTGGCGGTCAGCAGTGGATGCAGCACCTTGATGGGCGCCTTGAACATCTCGACGAACTCCATCAGCCCCTGATTGGCGCGGCAGAGCCCGCCCGAGAAGCTGTAGGCGTCCGGGTCATCCTGGGAAAAGAGCTCCAGCTTGCGAATATCGACCTTGCCCACCAGCGAGGAAATATCCTGATTGTTCTCATCGCCCGGCTCGGTCTTGGAGATCGCGATCTGATTGAGCCGGGAAGGATAGACCTTGACGACCTGGAATCTGGAAATGTCGCCGCCGTATTCGCGCAGACGCTTGGCCGCCCAGGGTGACATGACGCTGCGCATGTAGCGTTTGGGAATGTTGTATTCGCTTTCCAGCGTGTCGCCGTCTTCCTCGGCACTGAAAAGCCCCAGCGGTGACTCGTGAACCGGCGAGTCCTTGATGGCGTAAAAGGGAATCTGCTCCATGAGCGCCTTGAGGCGCTCGGCAATCGAGGACTTCCCGCCCCCGACCGGCCCGAGCAGATAAAGAATCTGCTTGCGCTCTTCCAAGCCCTGCGAGGCATGGCGGAAATAGGAGACAATCTGCTCGATGGCCTCTTCCATGCCATGGAATTCGGCAAAGGCGGGATAACGACGAATCAGCTTGTTGGAGAAAATACGGGAAAGACGAGGGTTTTTGGCCGTATCAATGACTTCCGGCTCACCGATGGCCTTGAGCATGCGCTCGGAAGCGCTGGCATAGGCAGCAGGATCGTTGCGACAGAGCTCCAGATACTCCTGAAGGCTCATTTCTTCCTGCAGGGTGCGCTCAAAGCGATGCTGCACATGATCAAAGATGCTCATGAACTTCTCCTTGAGTTGCGACGGTGTGCCCTGCCGTGCGCACGCTCGTCATTTCCGTAAAAATCAACCAGCCACTGCGGTACTCCCACTCATCGAAGGTATTGTCACGCTTTAAAATAAAGATGGTCAGTTGGGCCAATCCGGAGACATTCCGGGCGACACTGTTGATCGAATCAGAAGACGCGGCATGAGGAAGGGCCGCGCCGATGTCAGGAAAGATGTCTTATCAATATCACTGTTGGTCACGTTGTACCAGTGCCTGACGAAGGTCGGTCACCAGCGCATCGATCAATGCTTCTGAAGTATTCCAGCTGCACACAAAGCGAACGCCGCCCTCCCCTATGAAGGTATAAAACGTCCATCCGCAATCGCGCAAGTACTGTTGTGCCGTGATGGGAACTTCCAGAAAAACACTATTGGCCTGCACCGGAAACATGACATTGACGCCTTCAATATCATGAATACCTTCGACCAGCCGCTGTGCCATGGCATTGGCGTGGCGCGCATTGACAAGCCAGGTATCGTTTTCAAGAAGGCCCAGCCAGGGGGCGCTGACAAAGCGCATCTTGGAGGCCAGCTGGCCGGCCTGCTTGCAGCGATACTCGAAATCGCGCGCCAGCTCATGGTCGAAAAAGACGATGGCTTCACCAAAGGCCAGCCCGTTTTTAGTGCCTGAAAAGCAAAGCACATCCACGCCGGCCTTCCAGGTCATTTGTGCAGGTGTCACATTCAGCGAGGCACAGGCATTGGCAAAGCGGGCGCCATCCATGTGAATCTTGAGATCGTGCTGGTCGGCCACCTCGCGAATGGCCTGCAGCTCATCGAGTGAGTAGAGCGTGCCCACTTCCGTAGCCTGGGTAATGGAGACCACCCTGGGCCGCGGATAGTGAATGTCGTTGCGCCGCGTCACGACACGTGCAATGCCCTCGGGCGTCAGCTTGCCCATGGGGGTATCTACCGGCAGCAGCTTTGAACCGTTGGAAAAGAATTCCGGCCCGCCACATTCGTCGGTTTCGATATGGGCCAGCTGATGACAAATGACGCCGTGATAGGACTGACACAGGGAGGCCAGTGCCAATGAGTTGGCAGCGGTCCCGTTGAAGACAAAAAATATTTCGCAGTCCGTTTCAAAAAGCGTTCTGAACCGACTGGCTGCGCGCTCGGTCCAGACATCATTGCCGTAGGCCAGATCATCCTGCTCATTGGCCTGCAACAGATAATGCATGGCCTCGGGGCAAATGCCCGACGTATTGTCGCTGGCCAGAAAGCGGGGGGAAGCAATGGAAATATCGCTGTTGGCGACAGTATTGCCAAAACCAGAAGTCGTCATATTGAGGTCAGCCTGCGGCTTATTATCGGTTTGCCGATCGAGGATCACCCGATCACTGGCATAACGGATAAAGCATGCAGCGCGCAGAGAAGGCTGGCAAGCGGGTATCCTGTAAACCGGGACCAACGACAGCATAAGGTCATGGTATACGGAATGAAGCCTGGTTAGAGCCGATCAATATGCAGAAAGAGTATTTGGTACATCAGGAGAGGATACTGCGGGAGGAGTACAACGAATGTTTCAAGCAAATGGCGGACTGGACGGGACTTGAACCCGCGACCTCCGGCGTGACAGGCCGGCATTCTAACCAACTGAACTACCAGTCCGCATACGCTTGCAACATTATATCATCCCGAGAGGATGATGGTGGGTGGTACTGGGCTCGAACCAGTGACCCCCAGCTTGTAAGGCTGGTGCTCTTCCAACTGAGCTAACCACCCGGCAATACAACACAACGATTTCGATGGCGGACTGGACGGGACTTGAACCCGCGACCTCCGGCGTGACAGGCCGGCATTCTAACCAACTGAACTACCAGTCCACTTGTATCGAAATATCACTGATGCCAGGAAAATGGCGGACCGGACGGGACTTGAACCCGCGACCTCCGGCGTGACAGGCCGGCATTCTAACCAACTGAACTACCGGTCCGCAACCCTGATTACAGCAACATGACCTTATCAATAATGATGGTGGGTGGTACTGGGCTCGAACCAGTGACCCCCAGCTTGTAAGGCTGGTGCTCTTCCAACTGAGCTAACCACCCGGGTCATGTGGCGCTGCATTCTACCGATCATTGCTGGAAAGTCAAACACTTCCTGAGCAATAAGGTGAAATTCATGACAACGGCGTGCCGGCGTCATGTGCCATCAGATTGACCGTATCGATACGATCACGCTTCATCAGGCGCTGCTTCTCTTCAAGCCCATGAAAGTCGAACAGGTCACGATCCGCCAGCTGCGAAGGCGCCACATTGGTCAGGGCCTTGAACATGGTATCGACACGCCCCGGATGCTTGCGCTCCCAGTCTGCCAGCATTTCCTTGACGACCTGGCGCTGCAGGTTTTCCTGACTACCGCACAGGTTGCACGGAATGATGGGAAAGGCCATGGCCTCGGCAAAACGGGCAATATCGGCTTCCGAGCAGTAGGCCATCGGACGAATCACGATGTTTTTGCCATCATCGGAAAGCAGCTTGGGCGGCATCGACTTGAGCGAGCCGCCAAAGAACATGTTGAGAAAAAGCGTCTCGAGCATGTCATCACGGTGGTGGCCCAGCGCGATCTTGTTGGCACCAATTTCTTCGGCAAAGCCATAAAGCGTGCCGCGGCGCAGCCGTGAGCACAGCCCACAGGTCGTCTTGCCCTCGGGTACCTTCTCCTTGACGATCGAATAGGTATCACGTTCCACAATGTGATATTCGACCCCCTGCTCCGCCAGATACTCCGGCAGCACGTGCTCGGGAAAGCCGGGCTGCTTTTGATCCATGTTGACGGCCACCAGCTCAAAGTTCACTGGTGCGTTGCGCTGAAGATTGCGCAGGATCTCGAGCATGGTATAGGAGTCCTTGCCACCGGAAAGGCACACCATCACCCTGTCGCCTTCATTGATCATGGCGTAGTCGATAATGGCGTTGCCCACATGGCGGCGAAGGCGTTTTTGAAGCTTGTCGAATTCCCGCTTCTGACGGGTATTCACGGACTGATCAAGTTCTTGCATGGAGATGACTTCAGATTAATGCGACATTGGCGCTACTTTATCATCGCCGTAAAGCGCAGGCGAAGATCTGGTATGTCGCGCAGGGCTTGAAGGGGTGATAACGCCTGGCATGTGCCAGAGCGTTATCGATATTGTCGAGGCTGTCATCACAGAGCAGCCATTACGTTGGTCAGGCAAGGATTTCCACGATGTTTCAGGGCTGGTTACTGCTCACCATCTCGCTTTTATACATCGCCACACTCTTTGGCATTGCCTGGCGGGGCGATCGGCGGGCGCGGCGACTGGGGCCAGCCAAACGCCGCCCGCTGGTCTACAGTCTGGCGCTGGCCGTCTACTGCACCTCCTGGACCTTCTACGGCAGCGTGGGCCAGGTGGCCGATTCGGGTCTTCAGTATCTCAGCGTTTTTCTGGGCCCCATTCTCGCCTTCCTGCTGTTCTGGCCGATCCTGACCAAGATGATTCGGGTTGCCAAGCGACAAAATATCACCTCGATCGCCGATTTTATCGCCTCTCGCTACGGCAAGACCCAGGCACTGGCGGCGCTGGCAAGCATGGTAGCCCTGCTGGGCACCCTCCCCTATCTGGCCCTGCAGCTCAAGGCCATGGCGGCAAGCTTTACGGTCCTGACAGCCAACAACGATATTGTGCGCTCGCCGATCCTCGGGGATACAGCATTTTATGTCGCCGCCCTCATGGCGCTTTTTGCCATCCTGTTTGGTACACGCCATACCGATGCCACCGAACATCACGAAGGGCTGATTCAGGCCATTGCCTTTGAATCCGTGGTCAAGCTGGGCGCCTTCGTGCTGCTGGGTGCCCTGATCACCTGGGGAATGTTTGACGGGCTCAGCGAGCTTTCCAGCCGCGCCGTGAAGGACCTTTCCGCCGGCAGTCATTTCAGCAGTGCCAGTTTTGGTCAGGGCTTCTGGACCCAGACACTGCTGGCCATGCTAGCCGTGTTCTGCATTCCAAGGCAGTTTCACGTCACCGTGGTCGAAAACACCAGCACCGATGACACGGCCCGCGCCCGCTGGCTTTTTCCGCTCTACCTGCTCGCTGCCGGTTTTTTCGTGCTGCCACTGGCCGTGGCTGCGCTGACGCTGTTTGAAGGTCTGGGCCTTGACCCGGATACCTGGGTATTGCATCTGGCCATGGTCCTTGATCAGCCATGGCTTGTCATGGTCACGTTCATTGGTGGCTTTGCAGCCGCCAGCGGCATGGTCATCATGGCTGCCGTAACCCTGTCGATCATGATTTCCAATGAGGTCGTCATTCCTCTGCTGCTGCGCTTCAAGGGGTTTGACGCACGCCACGGCGACTATGCCCGCTGGGTTCTGCGCATTCGCCGCCTGATCATCGTGCTGACCCTGACGCTGGCGTACGGCTTTTACAAGCTCACCGCCCCTTCAAGCTCGCTGGCAAGTCTTGGGGTACTGTCGCTGGCCGCGCTGGCCCAGCTGGCACCGGCGCTGATTGGCGGGCTGTACTGGAAGCGTGGCAATCGTCTTGGTGTTAGCCTGGGCCTGCTGCTGGGCTTTCTGATCTGGGGCTATAGCCTGCTGCTGCCGACACTGGTGCGCGCAGGCCTGTTTTCCTTTCCCATCGAAGCAGGGCCGATGGGGATTGAGCTGCTCAGCCCCTCCAACCTGCTGGGACTGTCGCTGAACGACTCCATTACCCAGGGAGTACTCCTGTCCCTGGGCGTGAACCTTTTCTGCTATATCTTTTTCTCTCAGGTGACACGCCAGCGCGTGGTTGAGCGGATTCAGGCATCGCTGTTCGTGGATAGCGTGGCGTCTCATCAGACCCTGATCAACCGCCCATGGGGGGGGACCACTTCGGTGGGCGATCTCAAGGCCCTGTCCCGGCGCTTTCTCAACGAGGATCAGGTAGAGCGCGCCTTCAGCGACTATGGCTGGCGCCATCAGCAGCGTCTGGACCCGGGCATGCGTGCATCGATCGATCTGATCGGGTTTACCGAACGCCTGCTGGCGTCTGCCATTGGCGCCTCATCGGCACGCATCGTCGTGAATTCGGCCCTTTCCGGGCGTGATGTGTCCATCTCCGATGTGGTCTCCATCGTGGATGAAGCCTCACAGGTACTTGAGTTCAATCGATCCCTTCTGCAGGCCACCATCGAGAACATCAACCAGGGCGTCATGGTGGTGGATCACAAGCTGCGCATTGTGGTCTGGAACCAGCGTTATCTGGAGCTGTTCCGCTTTCCCGACAACCTGATCCATGTCGGTGAACCCATCGAGCGTATTTTTTTATACAACGCCGAACACGGTGAATATGGCCCGGGAGATCCCCGTGAACATGTCCGCCTTTTGATGGACAACATCCGCAGCGGTCAGGCGCATCACTATCAGCGCTACCGCCAGGATGACAGTGTGCTCGACATTCACGGCAATCCCATGGTGGGGGGTGGCTTTGTCTACACCTACCAGGATGTGACCGATCAAAAGCGCACCGAAGAGGCGCTGATTCGCTCGGAAAACAACATTCGCATCTATACCGACAACGTGCCGGCACTGATTGCCTATTTTGATCGCGATTGCCACTACCTCTTTACCAACCGCGCCTATGAGACGGCCATGGAAGTGGATCGTCTCCAGGCCATCGGCAAGCGCGCCGAAGAGGTCATGTCATCCAGTGTGTGGAAAACCCGCGCCCCCTGGATGAAGCGGGCACTTAACGGTGAGCGCGTCTCATGGGAGCTTTCCCAGCTCGACCGTGAAGGAGGCACTCGCTATATGCTGGCCACCTACACGCCCCACTTTGGGGAAGGCGGCCGCGTCCTGGGCTTTTTTGCACTCTATCAGGATATTACCGAGCGCCGACTGGCCGAAATTGCGCTCAAGGAAACCAATGAACATCTCGAGGAGCGTGTGCGCGAGCGCACCCGGGAGCTGTCCGAGGTCAATATTGCGCTGCGTCAGGAAAACCGGGTCCGCTCGGAAGCCGAGCTGGCACTGCGCCAGGCCAAGCAGGTTGCCGAGACGGCCAACGCCTCCAAGACCCGCTTTCTGGCCGCGGCAAGCCATGACCTGCTTCAGCCACTCAATGCCGCCCGCCTGTTCACCTCGGCCCTGACCCAGCGTCTGGAAGAAAGCGAGCATCACGACACCCTGGTGCATATCGATAACTCGCTGCAGGCCGCAGAGGAGCTTCTAGGCACGCTGCTGGACATCTCCAAGCTGGATGCCGGTGCCCTGACCCCCCGGCGTCAGGTTTTTGCGCTCAATGAGATCCTGCGCCCCCTGTATGCCGAGTTCTCGGTCATGGCGCAGGACCGCGGTCTGGATCTGGACATGGTCGAGACAGAGGCTGTCATCGACAGTGATCCGCAAATGCTCAGACGCATCATCCAGAACTTTCTGTCCAACGCGCTGCGTTATACCCAGCACGGACGCGTCCTGCTGGGCTGCCGCCGTCGGGGCGATCGTCTGTTGATCGAGGTCTGGGATACCGGGCCCGGGATTCCCGAGGCACGCCAGTCCGAGATCTTTCAGGAATTTCGTCGGCTTGATCAGAAATCACGTCACCGTGAAAGCGAAAAGGGGCTGGGACTGGGGCTGTCGATTGCCGATCGCATGGCCCGGGTGCTGGATCACCCCATCACCATTCGCTCACGGGAAGGTCATGGCACGGTCTTTGCGCTCGGCGTGCCCCTCAAGAAGGGAACGGTGCTTACCCGTCAGGAAACACAGGCAGCGCACAAGAGCGCCGGCAACCGCATTCGCGGCGCACGGGTGATCTGTATCGACAACGAGACCATGACGCTTGAAGGCATGAAAGCGATGCTGGAAGGCTGGGAGTGCGAGGTCTTTACGGCCACCTCGATCGGCGGCGCCCGCTCGGTCGTACGCAATATGACAGGCGAGCCGGACATCATTCTGGCCGACTATCATCTTGATAATGAAATTACCGGATTGATGGCGCTGGAATCGCTGGCAGAACGCTTTACCGGTGACGTGCCCGGCATCGTGATCACGGCCGATCGTACCGAAGAGGTTGCGGATCTGATCCGCCGCGCGGGCTATCACATGCTTAACAAGCCGGTACGACCGGCGGCGCTGCGGGCACTTTTGACCCGAACCCTTCAGGCCCATCGACGTCTGAACTGACCCTTGTCAGCAGGTATAAGAGCCACCAGATATAAAAAACCATCAGGCACGAAAAATCGTCAGACACAAAAAATCCCGGTGCATGCCGGGATTTTTTCAGGTCTGAACCAGCTTTAGTTCTCGACGCGGGAAGGCTCCACTTCAAGCTTCTGGGCAGCAATCACGGCCTGGGTGCGCGAGTGCACCCCAAGCTTGCGCAGAATGGCGGTCACATGCGCCTTGATAGTAGCCTCGGAGACATTGAGGTCATAGGCAATCTGCTTGTTCAAAAGCCCTTCGGTCAACATATTGAGCACGCGAAACTGCTGCGGCGTCAATGAGGCGATGGCGGCGGCAAATTTGGCTTCTTCCTCGTCGCCGTCTCCCAGATAATCAGCCATTTCAGGCGGCAACCATACCTCGCCATCCAGAATGGCGCTGATGCCACCGGCAATGGTATCGAGCGAGGCCGACTTGGGAATAAACCCCGACGCACCGTAATCAAGAGAACGACGCACCACCTGCGGCTCTTCACTGCCGGAAATCACGGCGACAGGGATGTCAGGCATCTGGCCGCGCAGCTGAATCAGGCCTGAAAAACCGTGTGCACCGGGCATACGCAGATCCAGAAGAATCAGGTCAGCATCAGGGTGACGCGTAACGACCTCGATGGTGGCTTCCATGGTGTCGGCTTCAACGATCTCGGCATTGGCTGCTACCTGACGCAATGACTGCGTCAGTGCCGCACGAAACAAGGGGTGATCGTCTGCCACGATAAACTTCTGGGCAAAGGCCATGCAGTTTCCTCCAGGATTCCCCGTATCATTCAGGACGGCCCAGTCCCGGTCAAAACGCGGTCAGCCACGTCATCAGCAGTGCAAGGCCGAGCGTCATCATGCCACCTGCCGATCATGTAACCAGCAATGTCAGCATGTTACCCCATGATTTTTTTATTTCCAAAATAAAACGTTAACGCCGGTTTCCCGGCGCTAACGTTCATTATGCGACAACGTGACGCGCTTGTCGTGATTCAGGCGCAGATGAGCATACTTGCTAGTGCTGAATACGATCCCTGATCAGGGCTTCCACAACCTCGGGGTCGGACAGTGTGCTGATATCTCCCAGACCATCGACCTCATTGGCAGCAATCTTGCGAAGAATGCGGCGCATGATCTTGCCCGAACGGGTCTTGGGCAGACCGGGCGCCCACTGAATGGCATCAAGCTTTGCAATCGCCCCGATATCCCGACGGACCACGTCATTGAGTTCCCGGGCCAATTCCTCACTGGGCTCTGCGTCCTGCATCAGGGTGATATAGGCGTAGATCCCCTGCCCCTTCATGTCGTGCGGAAAGCCGACAATAGCGGCTTCGGCCACGGCCGGATGTGCCACCAGCGCTGACTCGATCTCGGCCGTTCCCATTCGATGGCCGGACACATTGAGCACATCATCGATGCGACCGGTAATCCAGTAATCGCCGTCGGCATCACGATGTGCCCCATCACCCGTGAAGTAGGCGCCGGGATGCATGCTGAAATAGGTTTCTTCAAAACGCTCGTGATTACCCCAGATGGTGCGCGCCTGACCCGGCCAGCTGCCTTCGATCACCAGGCTGCCCTCACCTTCTCCTTCGCCTTCAATGCGCTTGCCTTCAGCGTCCATCAGCGCCGGGCGAATGCCAAAGAAGGGGCGCATGGCAGCGCCGGGCTTGACCTTGTCGACGTCGGTCAGTGGCGCCATCATGTGGCCACCGGTTTCGGTCTGCCACCAGGTATCCATGATCGGGCAGCGGCCGTTTCCGATAATCTGGTGGCTGAAATGCCAGGCCTGCGGATTGATGGGCTCACCCACCGTACCGATCAGGCGCAGTGAATCACGGCGGCTGCTGTCCATGACATGGTCACCACGCCCCATCATGGCGCGGATGGCGGTAGGTGAGGTATAGAAGATCGTAATATTGTGCCGGTCGATGACCTCACCCACACGGCCATAATCCGGATAGCTGGGCACACCTTCGAACATGACCGTTGTGGCACCGTTGGCCAGCGGCCCGTAAACCACATAGGAGTGGCCGGTGACCCAGCCCACATCGGCGGCACACCAGTAGACATCATCTTCACGCAGATCAAAGATCTGCTGATGGGTCATGGCAGCATAAAGCAGATAGCCACCCGTGGTATGCATCAGCCCCTTGGGCGTACCGGTAGAGCCCGAGGTATAGAGAATGAACAGCGGATCCTCGGCATTCATTTCTTCCGGCGCACACTGAGCAGACTGCTCCTTCATCATCGCGCAGGCATCAATATCGCGTGACTGCCAGTCGATGGGTGCATCGCCACAGGGAACAACCAGCACATGCTCAACGCACTCGGTGCCCTTGATGGCCAGCGCCTCATCAACGTTTTTCTTGAGTGGGACCTGCTTTCCACCGCGACGTGAAATATCTGCCGTAATGACCACGCGTGACGTGCAATCCGATATCCGTCCGGCCAGCGCCTCGGGTGAAAAGCCGCCAAATACCACGGAATGCACGGCGCCAATGCGTGCACAGGCCAGCATGGCCATGGCAGCTTCAGGAATCATGGGCATGTACAGTGTGACAGTATCACCACGCTTGACCCCAAGGGTCTTGAGCATGTTGGCAAACTGCCCCGTTTTTTCGTGCAGTTCACGGTAGGTAATCACACGCTGGTGATCAGCGTTATCACCTTCCCAGATGATGGCCGGCTTGTCGCCGCGGCTTTCAAGATGACGGTCCAGACAGTTGACCGAGGCGTTGAGTACGCCGTCCTCGAACCAGCGGATGCGGGAGTGATTCTCGCCAAAATGGCCATTGATGATCTTTTCGGGCGTGCGCATCCAGTCAAGACGCTGCATCTCTTCACGCCAGAAGGCTTCAGGAGATTCGATCGAATAACGATAGCGCTCACGATAGTCCTGCTCGCTTATCGGGCCACGCAGGCCTGGTGCGGCACCTGCCATGGCATGGGCAGTCTGGCTCATGTCGCATCTCCTTGATCTGATGGGTCACGGTTACCCATCCTGGATAGTGTGACCCTTAGATTAGCGTCAGGCGGGGGCAGACTGACCATTAGACCATGGTCACTGTTCGACCAATATCACGTTGCCTCCTGGCCGGTCGCTGCGCTGTTGAAAGCGCCTTCAGGAGACAGCGTCAAGATGCAGCCTCTCGCCACAGTGACGACAGCGATATTGACTGCCGCGGCGCTCGTTGAGATAGCGCCGACGGGTAAAGTGATGGACACGACAGCCACAGGCATAGCGGTAAGGTGCAGGACTGGCACGCGTGGTATCAAAACGATGAGTGACGCGGGGCGCACGATCAAATATGTCGATCATGACCTGCTGCCACTGCACGCCGTGCGGGCGAACGCGTCCGGGATAAACATGATGGACGACCCAGTGAGCCATTTCATGCGGCACGACCTCGGCCAGAAAGGGCTCGGGCTGCTCGGCATAGAGCGTCATGTTAAAGCGCAACCCACCGCGACCATAATGGGCCTGACCGGCGCTGCGTCCGCGCAGATCGCACCAGACGCCGGGCGCAGGCAGCGTCGGGTAGTGAGCACGGGCCTGCTGCAGGCACTGTTCCACATGCGCTACAAGGCGTGCCTGGCTGGCATCGCCAGGGGGAAAGTCACTGATGTCACTGGCAGGAAAATCGGTCATGAATGATAAACTGAAGGTTCTCAACCCGGCGGCCTGGCTGCCGCACAACGCGCTGTTTACTGCATGGATACTGCTCAATGAATGATATCACGGCCGATACGCCGCAACCGGTAGCGCTGCTGGACGATGAACGCCTTGATGCGCTGTTCGATTTTTTTGACTCCGAGCGCGTCAGCGAAGAAGCACTGGATTTTTTTGGCGCTCATGGACTTTTGACAGCGCTTGCCATCTCGACCGTGGTTCATGACCGCGATGAGCGCCATGCCCTGATCTTTGATACGACACCCGAATTTGATAACGACCAGCAGCGTCAGGAGACGCTTGATGCCCTGGACGCGCTGCTGGACAACGCCGTCGACGTTTTTGAAAACGGCAATGTCCCGGATCTGCCCTTTGATCTTGAGTTCGAGGACAGTGCAGAAGACAACGATGACCATCCCGTACGCCTGTGGTGTGCCGGCTTCATGGAAGGCGTATTCCTTGATGAGGCGGCCTGGTTCGGCACGCAGGAAGAGACCGCCGCTGAACTGCTGCTCCCGTTCATGACCCTGTCAGGACTTTTTGATGAAGAAGACCCCGAGCTGGCAGCGCTTGGGCAACAGCCGGTCGAGGCCACCCGCCTGGCAGGCCAGCTCGCCGAACTGACGCTGGATCTTTATCTGCTACAGCGTGCCCCAGCCGAAAAACCGACGCCTGCGCCTTCAAAAGGCAGTAAGGGCGCCAAGGGCAGGTCCGCTGGCAAGAGCAAATCCAAAAATGGAGGAAACGCCGGAAAACGCCGCTAGACGCGATCTCAGCGCAGTCGGGTAATCAGAGCATCCATCACACCATAGCCCCATTCACGCAGCCGCTGGCGTCGCGACCGGGACGCCCACCGGGCTGCGCTGATCTCATGGCACTGGTCAAAGCAGTGCTCAAAGAGACGCCCGAGCTCGGTGGCGAATTCGGGATCATCAATCTCCTGATTGGCCTCCAGATTCCACTGCAGACTCCAGTGATCGAAGTTGCACGAGCCAATGCTTGACCAGCCATCACACAGGCTGAACTTGGCATGAATAAAACGCGGCTGAAACTCGAAAATGCGCACGTTTGATCGCAAAAGCCGGGTAAAAAAGCGCTGTCCGGCGTAACGCACGCTGGGATGATCATGATCGCGAGCGGCCAGCAACAGCCTGACATCCACCCCACGACGTGCTGCTCGACGCAGCTGTCGTCTCAGGGTGCGGGTGGGGACAAAATAGGGCGTACAGATCCATATCCGTTCACGAGCGGTGCCGACCTGATGCTGCAACGACCGGCGTATGGCCTGATAGCGATACCCCTGCCCCCAGACCACACGCCCAACCATATGCCCTTCACTGTGCGTCGGATTCGGCAGGATCGCGGTTGCGTTACCCTTTCGCCGGGCGCCGGTAGCAAAGTCCTGCGTCTTGCGTGAGCGCCATACCCGATTGAACAGCTTGACCCAGTCATCGACACAGGGCCCGGTAATGCGCACGGCCACTTCAAACCATGACCGGAGAAACTGGTCGTTAACGCCGAATCCACCCGTAAAGGCGGTGTGCCCATCGATGACGATCAGCTTGCGATGATCGCGCGAGATAAAACGCCCCAGATGCCTGAGTGTCAAAACATTGAATTCACGCAGGGAAACGCCTGAATCGACCAGCCGCTGCTTGCTGTCATCAGACAACGACCATGAACCACAGGCATCGATCAAAAGCCGCACGTCCACCCCGCGCGCCACGGCCCGCGCCAGCGCCGCAAAAAAGCGCTCGCCCATCTCACCGTCCTCGACAATATAGAGCTCGATGAGAATCGACTCTTTTGCCTGATCGATAGCCTCAAACAGGGCAGGTACAAAACAGTCCGCCGTCGGCAACAGGGAAAAATGATTGCCGTCATGCCACTGCTCTCTCATGTTACTTCTCCCTGCCTTGCCCTCTGGGCCATGTCGATTCAACCAGCGCTATACTATAGTGCCATGTCATCGGATCGGTGCAGACCTTCATATCAGGTCATCACAACCCTCCGGCTTTCCCGATTCAGCGAGCAAACGTGGCCATGTCTGAAACGCCCTCCCAGCAAGGATTCTGGCAGCGACTGGGTTGCCGGCTACTCGGTCGCTGGCTGCGCTTTCGCAGCATCGACCCCGAGCACCCGCAAGCCCTTGTCGATACGGGTGACCGGCCGGTGATCTATATATTACCGGTATCCGCCCTTTCCGATCGCATGGCACTGTCCATCTTCTGCCAGCGCTACGGATTACCCTCTCCCGAAGGCAGCATCCTTTTATCTCACGGCCGTCGCTTCCCCGCGCGCCTGGCCCTTTTCGATGCGGCACATTACCGCCACCATCGCGGTCATGTAGATCGCTCCGCCTCGCTTGATCACCTGATCAATGCGCTCGAGCAACATCCTGACAGCGATGTTGCACTCATCCCGGTCACGCTGTTCTGGGGGCGTGCCCCGCAGCGCGAGCACGTGGGCCTTCGCCATCTGCTGACCGCCGATGGCTGGTCGCTGGTGGGCCGGCTGCAGCGTCTGGCCGGCATGATCATCAATGGCCGCTCGCTCGAGATTCGTCTGGGAGAGCCGGTATCGCTGCGCACGCTCATGGCGCATGGCGATGTTGATCAGCAGTTCAATCGCACCCGGATTACCCGCTTTCTGCGCCGCTACTTTCGACGCGTACGACTTCAGGCGATCGGGCCGGATCTTTCTCATCGCCGCACGCTTATCAGGCGTGTGTTGCGCCAGCCCGCCGTGCGCGCCGCCGCACACCAGAGCGCCCTGGAGCGCGGTGAATCCGATGACCGCGCCCTGTCGCGGGCAGAGCGCTACGGCTTTGAAATTGCCGCCAACATGTCAGCCCCGGTGCTGCGCTTTCTCTATCAGGCGCTGGGGCGGCTGTGGAACCGGCTCTACGATGGCGTCGATGTGCATGGCATCGAGGATGTCGAAGCGCTGGCAGGCACCCACGAGCTGGTCTATGTGCCCTGCCATCGCAGCCATATTGACTATCTGCTGCTTTCCTACGTTCTCTATCAACAGGGGCTGATGCCACCGCACATTGCTGCCGGGCGCAATCTTGACATGCCTCTGATCGGCCCGCTGCTGCGACGTGCCGGCGCCTTTTTCATGCGTCGCAGTTTTAAAGGCAATCGACTTTACGGCGCTGTTTTCAACGAGTACCTGCATCAGCTGCTATCTCAGGGCCATCCGGTCGAATATTTCATTGAAGGCGGGCGCTCGCGCACCGGTCGCATGCTCGCACCGCGCCCCGGCATGCTGTCGATGACGCTGCGCTCTCATGCTCGTGTCCCAAACCGCGAGATGGCTTTCGTGCCGATCTATATCGGCTATGAAAAGGTCCTCGAGTCCAATGCCTATATTCGTGAACTGCGCACGGGCGAGAAGCGCAAGGAGACCCCGCTGGGGCTGTTACGCGTGCTGCGCCACCTGCGCCAGCCCTTCGGCCGTGTTCAGGTCAGCGTGGGCGAGCCGCTGGTGCTGGGCGACTATCTGGACCAGCGCTTCCCTGACTGGCGCTCGCAAGGGAACGGCACCGACGCCGACTGGCTGCGCGAGGCGGTCCCGGATCTGAGCCTTGAAATCGCCACGCGCATCAATCACGCCGCAGCGCTGACGCCCATTTCGATGGTCGCCCTGACGATTCTGGCCACGCCGCATCGCACCATCGAAATTGACCTGCTCATGCGACAGCTTAAAACGCTCTATGCCCTGCAGGACCAACTGCCGGGCGGCAAGCGCGTTCGTCTGCCTGCCCAGGGGCCACAGGAATGGATTGCGCGCAGTGAGTATCTGGGCATGGTCAGCCGTATCGAACATTCGCTGGGCGATCTGATCACGGTCAGTGACGAACGCGCGCCGTTGTTGACCTGGTATCGCAACAACGTCCTGCATCTTTTTGCCCTTCATGCGCTGGTGGCCTTTGCCTTTCGCAACAATACGCGCCTTGATTTTGCAACGCTCGAAAGCCTGCTGGCCCCCATCTGGCCGGCCCTGCAGCAGGAATTCTTTATCGAGGATGATACGCAGGACTTCGCCGAGCGCCTGCGAAATGTACTGGACGTGTTCGTGGCACAGGGGCTTTTGACACAACATGACGACAACTGGCAGCGACCCGGTACAGGTGATGAGGCCCGTGAACGCCTCTATCTGCTGGGCCGTGCCATTCAGCCAACGCTTGAGCGCGGCTTTATCCTTTTCTCGACGCTGATGCACTACCCCAACGGCACCATCAGCCGGGAAATGCTCGAAGCCCAGAGCCAGCTACTGGCGGAGCGACTGACACGTCTTCAGGGACTCAATGCACCGGAGTTCTTTGATCGTCGCCTGTTTGCCGGCCTACTGGACACCCTGGAGCGCGATGGCTGGCTCTGGCAGTCACAGGAGCGGCTCAACTTCGATACCCGACTGCCGGACGCCCTGATGAAAAGCCGCATGCTGTTTGATCCGACGCTGCTGCATCGTCTGACGGAATTGACCGCAGGCCGGCCGCACACCGAAGCCTCAGCGTGAAGGCTTCAACGAGCGATGGACATACAGATCGTAGCGGCTGTTTTTGGACACCAGCTCATGACTGGGTGACGGCCCCTCGATCGGGGGCGCTCCTTTGGGTCGCTTGACCACAACCCGGTGAGTGGCGATATCAAGTGCCTGGACCAGCAGTTGCGGAGCGTCTGCATCATCTCCGACCAGCCGGCGAAAAAGGCGCATCTCCTTTTTTACCAGCGCGGACTTGTCCTGATGCGGATACATGGGGTCCAGATGGATGACCTGAGGGGCAATATCCGATCCCTCGACCAGCGCTGCCAACGTCTGGCTGCTGTCACCATGGGCGAACTGAAGGCGCTGTGTCAGCGCCTTTAATTCATCGATCGCACCCGCCCGCATCAGCGCATCGGACAGCAGCGCGGCCACCACTGGATGGCGCTCGATCATCAATACGCGTGAGCCCAGTGACGCCAGCACCGCACTGTCGCGCCCAAGCCCTGCCGTGGCATCAATGATCTCGGGTGATACGCCCTGCTTCAGACCACAGGCACGGGCGATCAGCTGCCCGCGGCCACCGCCGAACTGACGGCGGTGCGCTACGCCACCACCGACCAGATCAGCCCGTATCGGCGCCCCGAAATGACGCCTGTCCCCTCCCAGCTCCAGACCGTGCTCGCCGTAACGCAGCCACAGGTCATCGCTGCCCGGTGCCTGCACCAGATCAAGCCCCAGCTGGTCCGCCAGGACATGGCTTCGTGCGTCATTCCCCAGTACTACGGGACGGGTAACAGCGTGGGGAAATGTCATGCCAGAAAGATGAACAGGAACACGCCCAGGATCATGCGATAGATGACAAAGGGCAGCATGCCGATACGGTCCAGCGCGGCAAGGAAGAGCTTGATACAGGCCAGCGCCGATATGAAGGACAGGACAACCCCGCCCAGTATGGGCAGCCAGTGGGCGTCAGCGCCGGTCTGGGCAAGCTCGAGGCCCTTGAAGGTGCCCGCCGCCAGAATCAGCGGAATCGACATCAGAAACGAGAACCGTGCCGCCGCCTGGCGGGTATAGCCCAGCAGCAGCGCTGCTGTAATGGTAATACCCGAACGGGAAGTGCCGGGAATCAGGGCCAGCGCCTGCGCAAGGCCTATCAGTACCGCACTTTTAAGCGTCATCTGTGACATGACAAGCTTTCTGACGCCCTTGACATCCGCCCACCACAGCAACAGGCCAAAGACAATGGTAGAGGTCGCGATTACCAGTCCCGAACGGGCATAGTCACTGATCAGATCATTCGCTACAAAGCCCATGATGCCGGCCGGCAGGGTTGCTGCAAGCACCGCCCAGCCAATACGGGCCTCCTCACTGGAGCGACGCTTGAAAACATGGGCAAACCACCCACTCAGGATGGCCACAACGTCCTTGCGAAAGGCCATCACGACAGCCAGTAGGGTACCGACATGGACAGCAACATCGAATGCAAGCCCCTGGTCAGGCCAGCCAAACAGCTGTGATGGCAAAATCAGGTGCGCCGATGATGATACCGGCAGAAATTCGGAAATCCCCTGAATAAAGGAGAGCACCACCACATGCAACCAATCCATAAAAAGCATCCTTAACGCTTGCTGGAAACAACCTGATCACGCAGATAAATGGGAAGGGCTTCCTGGGGGCTGGTGATCAGCCCCGAGGCAAAATCCATGGCGGCCAATTGCACGATGTCGCAAGCCTCTGGTTCACGATGTTCAAGCGTTGCTCCGACACATTCCCGAACCTCGTCGGACAACCTGTCCTTCAGGCTTACACCACTGCCGATCATGGTGATCGACCAGGGCTGACACGACGGCAGTTTCAGCGCCTCGGGTGCCATGACACTATCGGCCATCAAGACTTCCGGACGCCCCTGATCTACCTGATAAAGGGCGACATAAAGCTCACCCAGGCGGGCATCCAGTGCCGGCATGACAAGACCTGCGCCATCACCGCACCAGGCACTCAGTGCCAGCGCCCTGAGCGTGGAGATACCCAGCAGCGGGCGCTCCAGGCCGTAGGCGATCCCTTGGGCAACACCGGCTGCAATACGAATGCCGGTAAAGGAGCCCGGGCCATGACCATAGGCGATCGCATCCAGCGAGCCACGGGCAATGCCGGCTTCATCCAGCAGCGCATCAATCATGGGCATCAGACGACGGGTATGACCACGCGGGGCATGCTCTACCCTGCCGATCACATTACCGTCCATCCAAAGGGCCACGGAGCAGGCAGAAGAGGAAGCATCAAGGGCCAGCAGGCTAGTCATGGTCTCACTACGTCAGAATCGGAAATGAGGCGGCATTATACGTAGGTATTGCAACGCCCGTCCAAAACGCTTTAGAACCTGCGTTTAAAAGGCAACCATGGCGCCCCACATGAGCCCAGGCCATGGAAGCAGCGCATCATGACACTGCCATGAAAGAGACACCATGCCCGCCCAACCATTCCGTGAAGTACGTCAAATAAGGGCGTAACTGCACAATTGGAAAGGAAAATTCGGACATAAAAAAACCGCATGCCCCAAGGCACGCGGTTTTTATGGGCCATGACATGATGTCAGGAAGAAAGCGCTTCAATCACTCGGGCGCGAATATCCTCGACACCACCCACGCCCTCTATCCGATGAAAGGCCGGTGCCTGTTGCGGTGCCTGCTGCTGCCACTGCTGATAGTAGGCAATCAACGGCTCGGTCTGATCATGATAGACCTCCAGACGATGGCGCACGGTTTCCTCGCGGTCATCTTCACGCTGAATCAGCTCCTCGCCGGTCTCGTCATCAATGCCGGCCTGCTTCGGCGGATGGTTGTCGACATGATAGACACGGCCTGAGCCCGGGTGAACGCGGCGCCCGGAGAGCCGGTTGATGATCTCTTCATCAGCCACATGAATTTCAAGCACGTGGTCCAGATCGATTCCGGCCTCCTTTAACGCATCGGCCTGCACGATCGTGCGGGGGAAGCCGTCAAACAGGAAGCCGTTGGCGCAATCAGGCTGCGCGATACGCTCCCTGACCAGCTCGATGATCAGATCATCGGAGACGAGTTTACCGGCAGACATGATCTCCTTGACCCTCAGGCCCAGTTCATTGCCTTCCTTGACAGCCGCCCGCAGCATATCGCCGGTCGAAATCTGGACGATATCGAAGCGTTCACAGATGAATCGGGCCTGCGTCCCCTTACCCGCACCAGGGGCTCCCAACAGGATCAAACGCATGAAAAACCGCTCCTCAATAAATGACTCATGATCCGGGCCGGCGCCACCACACAACAATGATCATGGGTGGGCCGCCTGAAGATAAAGCGCAACAATAACGACAGGCGCCATCCGGGCACAAGCGAAGTCGACGCCTATGCGACATATTGACGAAGCTTTAACACAACACCTGTACAAAAAAAGGCGGCCCCGAAGGGCCGCCCTGAGACGCCTTGCAACCTTACATGGTCAGTCGACGAATGTCGGTCAGAATCGCTGCCAGATACGCCGTAAAGCGTGCAGCATCGGCGCCATTGACGGCGCGATGATCATAGGACAGCGACAGCGGGCACATCAACCGCGGCTTGAACTCGCTTCCGTTCCATACCGGCTTCATCTGCGATTTTGAAACACCCAGAATGGCCACTTCAGGCGCATTGACGATAGGCGTAAAGGCCGTGCCGCCGATCGAGCCAAGGCTCGAAATGGTAAAGCATCCGCCCTTCATGTCGTCGCCCTTGAGCTTGCCTTCCTGTGCCCGTTTGGCAAGATCATTCACATCCCTGGCCAGCTCGATAATGCCCTTCTGATCCACATCCCGAATCACTGGCACCATCAGGCCATTGGGCGTATCCACCGCCACGCCAATGTGGAAGTACTTCTTCTGAATGATCCTGTCGCCATCAGGATGCAGCGAGACGTTGAACTGCGGGAACTTCGCCAGGGCGTGCGCTGCTGCCTTGATCATGAAGGGCAACGGCGTCAGTTTGGCGCCCTGCTGCGCCGCCTCATCCTTCATCGCCTTGCGGAAGGCCTCAAGCTCGGTGATATCAGCTTCATCGAACTGGGTAACGTGTGGCACGTTGAGCCAGCTGCGATGCAGGTTGGTCGCACCGGCCTTCATCAGGCGTCCCATCGGCTTCTCTTCGATCTCACCGAACTTGCTGAAATCGACGGCCGGGATAGGCGGAATACCGGCACCACCCTGCGCCTGCGACGACGATGGGGCGGCTGTATTGGCACCTGACTTGCGATCGGTCATGACCTGCTTGACGAAAGCGTCCACATCTTCTTTCAGCACGCGCCCCTTCGGGCCGCTGGCCTTGACCTCGGAGAGCTCAACACCCAGCTCACGCGCCATCAGACGTACGGCAGGGCCGGCATGAACACTACTGCCGGACGTGCTTTCGCCCTGCTTGCGACGCGCCTCGGGGCCGGGTTCGCCGCCGTAATCGCCGCCATCCTTCTTCGAATCCCTGGAAGCGCTGTCAGACTTGTCTTTCGAACCAGATTTTTTCGATTCGGACTTGTCTTCGGAAGATTTTTTGGCCGAATCCCCGGACTTTTTCTTCGAAGCGGCCTGGTCACTGGAGGGCTTTTTGGTCGATGAACCGTCGGACTTGCCGCCTTTCGGCTTGCTGCCCGCGACTTCGATGTAGCCGATCAGATCGCCTTCGGAGACGGTATCGCCTTCCTTGACGCTGAGTTCCACTACCTTGCCCTTGAAGGGACTGGGGATATCCATGGAGGCCTTGTCAGACTCCAGCGTGATCAGCGCATCTTCCTCGTTGATCTCATCGCCTTCGCTGACGGCTACCTCAATGATTTCGACGTTCTCGCTGCCACCGATATCAGGAACGCGAAGCTCCTGACGACCGCCTTCGCTGTCGCTTTCCTCGACATCATCTTCACCGTCACCGACAGCGTCGGCCTCTTCCTCATGATCTGCGCCATCGCCGCTGTCATCATCGGAAGTGTCTTCATCTTCGTGGTCGACACCCTCGTCATCGCCTTCACCGGCAATCTCCATGGTGCCGATCAAATCACCTTCGGAGACGGTATCGCCTTCCTTGAGTTCAAGCGAGACCAGCTTGCCGCTATAGGGACTGGGGACATCCATCGAAGCCTTGTCGGACTCAAGGGTAATCAGCGCGTCTTCTTCGCTGATGTCATCACCTTCGCTGACGGCAATTTCAATGATCTCGACGTTCTCGCTGCCACCGATATCGGGTACACGCACTTCAACCGTGCGCTTGCCACCCTTTTTACCCGCGGATTTTTTCGGCTTCTCGTCGCTTTCAACGTCAGATTCGTCGGCTTCGGCTTCTTCCTCAAGATGTTCGGCGCCGCGGCTGTCCTTGACCGACGATTGTTCATCGTCGCTTTCGTCCGCCTCGCCACCGTTGTCTTCAGCATTATCGGCGCCTTCTTCGTCCTCGGCTTCAAGTTCGAGGATATCGTCGCCTTCGGAGACCTTGTCGCCTTCGCTGACCAGCACCTTTTTGACCTTGCCCGCCCTTGGCGCGGGAATGTCCATACTGGCCTTGTCGGATTCCAGCACGATCATGGTGTCTTCAGCATTGATCGTATCGCCGGCCTGAACGGAGATCTCGATGATCTCAACGCCCTCGCTGCCCCCGATGTCGGGTACCTTAATAATTTCACTACTCAAGGTCGCGCTCCTTATCACCTGGCCGTTGCCCAGGCCGGGTGAGCCTGTCACTCACCCGGCGGCACTTTTGTGAGACAGGCGCCTCAGCTCACCAGCGGATTGGGTTTGCTGGGGTCGATGTCATATTTTTTCATCGCATCACTGACGGTTTTGGCATCGATCTCGCCACGATTGGCCAGCGCGCGCAGCGCCAGTACGGTGACAAAATAACGATCGACCTCAAAGAAACGACGCAGATGCTCACGCGTGTCGGAGCGACCGAAGCCATCGGTGCCCAGAACGTGGTAGTCGGACGGTACCCACGCACGCACCTGATCAGCATAGAGCTTCATGTAATCGGTGGAAGCAACGACCGGCCCTTCACGCCCTTCCAGGCAGCTGGTCACCCACGGCTTGTCATGATCGCCTTCAGGATTGAGGAACTGCTGACGCTCATAGGCCAGCGCTTCACGACGCAGCTCGTTGAAGCTGGTGACGCTCCAGACATCGGCAGTCACGTTGAAGTCGTCACGCAAAAGCTCGGCGGCGGCTTCCACTTCACGAAGGATCGTGCCACCCCCAAGCAACTGAACACGCGGCTGCTTCTTGTCGCTTTCGCCTTCATGAAGCAGATACATGCCACGAATGATGCCTTCCTCGCTGCCCTGGGGCATTTCGGGATGGACATAGTTTTCATTCATGACGGTCAGGTAGTAGAAGCAGCTTTCGCGCTCCTGGAACATGCGACGCAGACCGTCCTGGACGATGACCGCCAGCTCATGGGCATAACAAGGGTCGTAGGCACGGCAGTTGGGGACCGTGGACATCAGGATGTGGCTGTGGCCATCCTGGTGCTGCAGACCTTCACCGTTGATGGTGGTACGCCCGGCGGTGCCGCCGACCATGAAACCGCGGGCCTGCAGGTCACCGGCTGCCCATACCAGGTCACCCACGCGCTGATAGCCGAACATCGAGTAATAGATGTAAAACGGCAGCAGCGGCACGTGATGGTTGGCATAGGAGGTTGCTGCTGCAATCCAGGCCGCCATGGAGCCGGCTTCATTGATGCCTTCCTCGAGAATCTGACCCTTTTGATCCTCGCGGTAATACATGATCTGGCCGGTATCCATCGGCTCGTACTTCTGACCTTCAGCCGCATAGATACCAATCTGGCGGAACATGCCTTCCATGCCGAAGGTGCGCGCCTCATCGGGAATGATGGGCACTACCTGCTGACCGAACTGCTTGTTCTTCACCAGACCATTGAGCACCCTGACAAACGACATGGTGGTGGAGATTTCACGATCGCCTGACCCCTTGGTCTGGGTGGCGAACATCTTGTCATCCAGTCCCGGAATCTCGATGGACTCAAAATCGTTCTTGCGTGCCGGCAGATAGCCACCCAGTTTCTTGCGCTGCATGTGCAGGTAGCGCATTTCCGGGCTGTCATCATCAGGCTTGTAGTAGGGCATGCCCTCTTCAAGCTGCTTGTCGGATACCGGGATGCCGAAGCGGTCACGCATGACCTTGAGGGCATCGGTTTCCATCGACTTGATCTGGTGGGCTTCCATGTCGGCTTCACCGCTGCCGCCGCCCATGCCGTAACCCTTGACGGTATGCGCCAGTACAACAGTCGGTCGGTCACCGGCGTTGTTGACCGCCTCATGGTAGGCCGCATAAATCTTCTGCGGATCATGACCACCACGATTGAGGTGATAGATGTCCTCATCGGAGTAGTCCTTCACCATCTCGGCCGTCTCGGGGTACTTGCCGAAGAAATTCTCGCGGGTATAGGCACCGCCACGTGCCTTGAAGTTCTGATACTCGCCGTCGACCGCTTCATCCATGCGCTTTTGCATGATGCCCTTGCTGTCCTGCTCGAACAGCGGGTCCCACAGGCCGCCCCAGACAACCTTCAGGACGTTCCAGCCAGCGCCGCGGAACATGCCCTCAAGTTCGTCCATGATGCGGCCGTTACCACGTACCGGACCATCCAGACGCTGCAGGTTGCAGTTGATGACGAAAATCAGGTTACCGAGCTTTTCACGGCTGGCCAGGTGCAATGCCCCCAGGGATTCCGGCTCATCACACTCGCCATCACCCAGGAAGGCCCATACCTTGCGATCACCCATGTCGGCCAGTCCACGCGCGTTCATGTACTTCATGACATGCGCCTGGTAGATGGCCTGGATCGGTCCCAGTCCCATCGACACGGTCGGGAACTGCCAGTAGTCCGGCATCAGGTAGGGGTGAGGATAGGAAGAAAGGCCTTCAGAGACGGCTTCCTGGCGGAAGGTGTCCATTTGCTCTTCGGTCAGACGTCCTTCGAGAAAGGAGCGGGCATAAATGCCGGGGGTCACATGGCCCTGTATGTAGACCAGATCGCCCTTTTGCTCATCGCTGTCGGCACGGAAGAAATGGTTGAAGCCCACTTCATAAAGCACGGCACAGGACATGTAGCTGGCCAGGTGGCCACCTACTCCCTTGTGCTTCTTGTTGGCGCGAATGACCTGCGCCACGCTGTTCCAGCGGATCGCGGAGCGGATCTTGCGCTCCATGAACATGTCGCCGGGCAGCTTTGCCTCGCGATGAACGGGGATGGTATTGCGATGAGGCGTGTTCACGGAGAACGGCGGCAGCTTGCCATCACGGCGCAAGCGATCAGCCAGACGGCTCAGGATGTACTGAGCACGCTCCTCACCTTCACGATCCACTACCGATGTCAGGGCTTCCAACCACTCCCTTGTTTCGATCGGATCGTGATCTTCTCTTGCCTCCAGACTCATAGACGTCTCTCCGAATGAAGATAAGTTGTCAGCGGGCCCTTATGGAGCCTCTGGCGCTTTCAAGGCGGGGTAGGCCCCCGATATTTACAGGGGCCATGGTTTCCGGATACGTCAAACGATGGCATCGGACGTGCAGTTGTCGGCGCGGATAGCCATGAGGACACTGCAACGGGTTCCGACTCGTTAGCCATCAACGAAACAGATAACATTCGAACATGGGCGCTCTGATTGGAGGACGAAGATACCGCAAACATGAAGTCATGCCAATGAACGTCTCAGGACGCTACAGGCACGCAGTCAACAAAATCAGCGGGTTTGAGAAAACTGCAGCGGCACCTGCTCGTACGTAACGACACCCATACCTTGCGTATCTCGCAGAATAGTCATGCCCTCGTATCCGGGCCAGATCCCGACGAGACATCATCACTGTCATATTGTCGCGTCATGATTCTGAGGAGGTACTGCTGATCAAAGCTCGGCCCCGGATCGGACTTTCGAAGTGGCGCCACCTGCTCGTGGGTGACCGTCTCGCGGGCATTGATACGGGGATAATGTGCTTCAAGCGTCGGCAACAACTCCGCCAGGCACTGATACTGGGCATGGGTGAAGGCGCGCCCATCCCCTTCAAGTTCGATGCCGATCGTGAAATCGTTGAGTGCCTGTCGACCCTGCCAGCGGGAGCGTCCGGCATGCCAGGCTCGGCGGTCAAAGGGAACGAACTGTATGCAGCGTCCATCGCGACGAATCAACAGATGTGCCGAGACCCGAAGCCCCCTGATGGTCTGAAAGAAGGGATGGGCATCCCAGTCAAGCCTATTGGTGAACAGTGCCTCGATGTCATCACCGCCAAACCGGCCAGGCGGCAGGCTGATCGAATGCAGCACCACAAGCGAGATCTCACCCGTCGGGCGCGCATCGCTATTGGGAGAAATGACCTGCCGGGCATTGGCAAGCTGATGCTTGATAATCATGTGACCCGATATCCTGTCAGCCATTCTGCATGCTGGGAGTCAGGACCCCACCGCCGGGGTATGCAACGTCCGGGCGGCATCACAGCGTGCGTTAAAGCCGTGAAGGAACTGCTCCCTGTCGCGTTTTGACAAAAGTCCGATCGGCACAAGGCGCGGCCGACGTTCATGCTGCACACGCAGTGTGATACCGCTGCTGCGGACCTTGTCGACCTGTGCAATGTCGCGAAAATTCAGCGTTACCATATGCGGCTTCCAGGCCGGGCCACCAATGTAGCTCAAGCGCTGAGCCTCCAGCCTCAACACGGGTGACAAACGCCGACGTACGGCAAGATTGTTGCCGACCACCAGCCCCCAGACAATCAACGCAAGCCCGATGGCCCCTACCGGCCATAGCCGTCCGCTCTGCCAGGCATGCACCAGCAGCGTAATACCACCTGCCACCGAGAAGGCAAAGGCCACTCCCAGCAGCGTGGTATTCACCTTCTTTTCCGTAAAAAGCATCGGCGTGTCAAAAGCCGCGCCGTTGTGATCCGTCATGACTCGTTATCCTTGCATCAACGCCGTTACGCACCGCTATCAGGTCGGTGTTTTTTGATGCCCGTTGGACATCATGGCGTCATCATTTATCCCCGCCCCGCCCATTTATGCCCGCCAATACATAACATTAGCGGCGGTCATCAGGACCCATGAGCAGGATGCCCTCATCACTGGCAGATGGCATAATCCTTTCATGACAACACATGATACGCCTGCCTCTGAAAGCACCTCGATGGCGCTGGACATTATCGGCACCATCGACAGCTGTTACCCGGACAAGTTCGGCATTCCGCGCCAGCCAGGGCTTGCGCCGAGCGCCACGGCCATCCTCAGGCTCAAGGCTCCGTTTGACCACCCCGATAGCGTCCGCGGGCTCGAGCAGTTCAGCCACCTCTGGATCAGCTTCATTTTCCACCAGAGTCCTGAACGCTGGACGCCCCTGATACGCCCACCGCGGCTGGGCGGCAATGCACGGATCGGTGTTTTTGCCTCACGCTCGACCCATCGCCCCAATCGGCTGGGCCTGTCGCTGGTCGAACTTGCCGGCATTGAATATACCCCGGCGCCGGCGCTGGTGTTGCGCGGTCATGATCTGGTGGATGGCACGCCGGTGGTGGACATCAAACCCTACCTGCCCTGGGCTGACAGCGCCGAAGAGGCTCGTGCAGGCTTTGCCCCCGAGCCCCCGCCGCGCCTTGCCGTACAGCTGAGTGACGACTGCCGGCGCGTTCTTGATGAGCGCCCTGACGGCGAAAGCCTTGGCGCACTGATTCGTGAGGTCCTGTCACAGGATCCGCGACCGGCCTATCGCCGACGCAAAAGGGATGATCGTCGCTACGGCGTACGCCTTCATGACCTGGATGTGCGCTTTCATGTCCAGAGCAGCGACCATGGATCAGGCGAGAACCACGAAAGCGTGATCATGGTCGACAGTCTTGTCCAAAGGACCTGACAGGCCGGCGACGAGGCATCGCCACCGGCCCGTGCTGACAGATGTCAGTCCGTTGCCTGGTCGAAATTGACACCGATGCGGCGCCCAACCTCTTCATAGGCCTCGATCACGCCGCCAAGCCCCTGACGGAAGCGATCCTTGTCCATCTTTTCACGCGTGGTGGCATCCCACAGCCGACAGCCATCGGGGGAGAACTCATCGCCCAGCGTCACTTCCCCATGGAACAGGCCGAACTCGAGCTTGTAATCCACCAGCAGCAGGTTGCCCTCAAGAAAGAGCTTTTGAAGGATGTCGTTGATCTGGAAGGTCAGCTCTCGGGCCCGCGCCAGATGCTCGCGACTGGCCCAGCCAAAGGTCTCGGCCAGTGACTCGTTGATCATCGGGTCACCCTTCTCATCGTTTTTGAGAAAGAGCTCGAAGGTGGGTGGTTCAAGTGCAATGCCCTCTTCCACTCCCAACCGACGACACAGCCCGCCGGCGGCAATGTTTCTTACCACACACTCCACCGGCATCATGGTCAGACGCTTGACCTCACACTCGGTATCCGAGCGCAGCCGTTCGAAATGTACAGGGATGCCGGCCTCTTTCAGGGCATTCATGATGAAGGCATTGAAGCGGTTATTGACGCGTCCCTTGCGGGCGAGCTGTTCAACCTTCTTGCCGTCAAAGGCGCTGGTATCGTCACGAAACTCAAGGATCAAACGATCGGGATCATCGGTTTCAAAAACGGACTTGGCCTTGCCCGCATAAAGTTCCTGGCGTTTTTCCACGAAAGTCTCCGGCAGGGAATCAGAGGGTTATTGGAACGGGGGTATCCTGACATCGAACACCTGCTGCATCCGATATATCGGGTCGGTGCATCAGCTGACCGACTGCCAGTCAACGGTGCGCCCCTGCTGTGCAATGACCAGGCGCGACTCATCGCCGTCCAGCAGAGGGCTTAGCGCCTCAAAGGCAAGCTCGGGCAGATTATTCTTCTCTGACAGGTGAGACGCAACCAGTCGCTGCAGGCGATCGGTCCCCAGCGTCTGCAAAAGTTCGGCGGCCTGACGATTGGAAAGATGGCCCAACCGGCCGCTGACGCGACGCTTGAGACTCGGCGGATAGGGGCCGTAGTCCAGCATTCGCACGTCATGATTGCATTCGATGAAAAGAGCATCGCATTGACGATAGCGCTTGAGCACATGCGGTGTCACCATGCCCAGATCGGTCAAAATCCCCAGTCGGTAACGGTCGGCCTCGATCAGATACTGCACGGGCTCACGTGCATCATGGGGCACGGTCACCGGTGTGATATCAAGATTACCGATGCTCCAGGTTTCCTCGGGCGTTACCAGCACGACATCAATACGAGGGTCAGGCTGAAGCGACAGCCAGCTTCCGACTGTCATGTAGACCGTCAGGCCAAAGCGACGCGCCAGGGCAGATACGCCGCGCACATGATCAATATGCTCATGCGTCACAAGAATGCCGGCCAGCGTGGCCGGATCCAGATGGAGGGTCTGCATGCGCCTTATGGCCTCACGCATGCCGAAACCGCAGTCGATCAGCAGTGTGGTGCCCGCACTGCTGACCAGAGTGGCGTTGCCACGACTGCCGCTGCCCAGCGATGCAAATCGCATCAACGCAGGATCGAGGCTACACCGTCGAGCAGATCATGGGCCCTCTGCTGATCGACCGGCTCACCGGCGCTGTCGGTCACGCTGACGTAGGCGCCGTTGTCAGCAGGTGAAACGTGCAACAGGTACTGCTGCGTCTGATCACTGCTGCCACGGAAGGGAATCCAGCTGCTCTCGCCCTTGACCGTGGATTCGACGGTAAAGACGCGCTCGCTGCGGTTCTGATCGACCAGACGGCGCTGCGGTGTTTCGTAGTTGTTTTCCAGCTGCCAGGCAAGCTCTGCCCAGGCCCGCGGGAAATCAAGCGCCAGCGCCAGACGCCAGTTGTCATTGCGGCTTTCCAGACGCACCCGGTCATTGCGTGACAGGTTCTGGGCCACCATTGATACTCCGCTCTGCGGTGCACCAGAGGAGAGATATTGACTGACTTCGCTCAGACAGGCATCAACGCTTGCGCCGCCCTGCTGGCAATAGACATCCGTGGTGTTGTTACGGATGCCCTGGCGCACCGACAGCACCCCACGGTCGGTCACGATCTGACCCGTATTGCCATCGATGTTCTGCACCTGATAGCCATTGGTGCGCACAAATTCCTGCAGCCGCGGCCAGACAGCGCCGGGGGCGGCACTCACGACCAGCCAGCGATTACCATCGGCTTCACGCGGCTCGATAAAGCGTGTTTCCCGGTCACTGGTAGAAAGCGTTTGCGGACGAGGCGGCTCGTAACCCTCACGACTTCTTATGAAATCGTTGGTGGCTTTCGGGACAGGCATCGCGTCCTGATAGCGGGCCTGATTACGTGACGCCGGCAACTCCAGCGGTGATGTCATTTCCGCATCGGCATACTCGCTGTTGCGGTCATAATAATAGCCGCTGCCACAGCCACCCAGTACGAGTACCAGTGGCGTGACCACCATCCAGCGTGTCCTGCTCATTGATCCATCACTCCGGCAAGCTGCAGCGCCTCGGCTACGGTGGATTGATATTTTTCGGAAAGCCAGGTCAGCGGCAATCGAATGCCGTTTTCCATCAGACCAAGCTCGTGCAGCGCCCACTTGACCGGAATTGGATTGGCCTCGATGCCCAGCACCGAATGCAGCGGCATCAGTCGCGTATTGATCTGATGGGCACGGTCGTAGTCACCCCCCATGGCAGCAGCGCAAAGCTCATGCATGGCACGCGGCGCCACGTTGGCCGAGACGGAAATGGCCCCATGGCCGCCGGCCAGCATGAACTCGCAGGCTGTCGGATCATCACCGGAGTAAAGCGCAAAGTCGCGGCCCTTGAGACGCTCAATCAGCTCCTCGGCACGCTCGAGGTTACCAGTGGCGTCCTTGAGACCCACAATGTTGTCGATCATCGCCAGGCGCTGCGTGGTCTCGTTGTAAAGATCCACACCGGTACGGCCGGGGACGTTGTACAGGATGACGGGCAGATCGCAGGCGTTGGCTACGGCCTTGAAGTGCTGATACAGCCCTTCCTGCGTCGGACGGTTGTAATAGGGCGTGACCGACAGGCAATAATCGGCACCGACTTCCTTGGCATAACGGGCAAGCTCTACCGCCTCTGCCGTGGCATTGGCACCAGTACCTGCAATGACAGGCACACGGCCGTTGACCGTTTCCACGACCGTGCGAATCACATCGAAGTGTTCGGCAACGCTCATGGTGGTGGGTTCACCGGTGGTGCCGGCTGCCACAATGGCATCAGTGCCATGCTCGAGATGCCAGCTTACAAGATGCCTCAGGGCATCCCAGTCGATGGCCCCATCGGCTTTCATGGGCGTCGCCAGAGCGACCATGCTGCCAGTGATCATCCCGCCAACCTCTTGCTTTGAATTCATTTGAAAACGACCCTGTCATGGCCGTCAGCACAGACTGACACCAGCATTGTGTGTCCTCGGAGCAACGTGACCCAGGGTCGGCCATCAGGCTGACGATGGTACTCGGCGCACCCCATGCTGTACAGACGCAGGGGGGAAGGAAAACGCTCCCATGCGCCCGGGCCGGCTGATTTCAACGCTTGTCTCGGTTATTGTCGCAGGCCACGTTCGCCATCGCGTCGCCCGTTCAGACCCGCATCATGACCAGACAGCCGCGACGCGTTTTTTTATCCTCAGGGGGAAATTTTCATGAGTATCACCATCGGCATGCCTGCCCCGGATATCACGCTGGAAGCGACCAGCGCCACAAGCTTCAACCCTGCCGCCTTCAAGGGTAAGCAGGTGGTGCTTTATTTTTATCCAAAGGATGCAACGCCTGGCTGTACCACCGAGGGTCAGGATTTCCGCGATCGCATGGAGGCCTTCGAAAAGGCAGGCACGCATGTTTTTGGCGTATCGCGTGACACGCTGCGCCGACACGAGAACTTCAAGGAAAAACAGGGCTTCCCCTTTGAGCTGGTCAGCGACCCACAGGAGACGCTGTGTCGCGCCTTTGATGTCATCAGGCTCAAGAAGCTCTACGGCAAGGAGCATGAAGGCATCGAGCGCAGCACGTTTCTGATCGACCGGGAAGGCAATATTGCCGCGCAGTGGCGAAAGGTGAAGGTGGCAGGCCATGCCGACGAAGTGCTGGCCATGGCACAGGCACTTGACGCCGGCCAGTAAAGGATCAGGGCCCTGCCTTCCGACAGGGCCCCGGGCATTTATTCGACCGCGATAACGCCTTCCTTGCGCAACGCGCTTGCCCCGCGAGGCCAGGCAAACATCAATGACTTGATCAGCGTGGCCAGCGGGATGGCAAAAAAGATGCCCCAGAAGCCCCAGATGCCGCCGAAAAACAGTACCGCAAGGATGATCGCTACCGGATGCAGGTTAACCACTTCTGAAAACAGGAGTGTCACCAGCACATTGCCATCCAGCGCCTGAATAATGGCGTAGGCCAGCAATACATAGAGGAACTGTTGATCAAATCCGAAGTGCAGCCCGGCAGAAGCGGCAACAGGCAGTGTGGCCGCTGCTGCACCGATATAGGGCACCAGCACGGAAAGCCCTACCACGATTCCCAGCAGTACCGCATAAGGCAGTCCAAGCGCCCAGAAGGTCACAAAGGACACCACCCCGACAATCATGATCTCGATGAACTTGCCACGGATGAAGTTGGCAATCTGGGTGTCCATTTCACACCATACCCGCGTCATCAACATGCGCTTTTTGGGTAACAGCGACAGGAAAAAGCCGATCAGGCGCTCCCGATCCTTGAGCATGAAAAAGACCAGAATCGGCACCAGTACCAGATAGATGATGACACTTAGCACACCGGCCAGCGAACTCAGGGACAGGCTTACCACACGCCGCCCCAGCTGGGTGGCTTCCTGACTGGCCGTATTGATCAGATGCTGCACCTGGTCGGGCGTGACGATACTGGGATAACGGGCCTGCAGCTCATCAAGCAGCGCCTGGCTACGATACAGTACCGCCGGCAACCCCTGCACCAGGCGGGCGAACTGGTCCCAGACCATCGGAAAAATGATCAGGGCAAAAAACAGCATGGCCCCGACAAACATCAAAAGCACCAGACACACGGCCGGTAACCGTGGCAGTCCCAGACGCTCCAGCCAGCGCACCACGCCCTGGAGCAGAAAGGCAAAGACCAGCGCGGTCAGAAACGGCGCCAGCATGCCGCCGAAAAAAATGATTATGGCGAACCCCACGACCAGCAGGGCCCCCAGCGTGACCGCTTCCTCATCCGAGAGGTAGCGCTCCATGAAACGGTTCCAGAGAGTTCTGAAGGTCATCAAGTTATTGTCACCATAAGGGTCAAACCAGCGGCCACTGACGATCAGTGTCCCTTGATCAGTACGTAGTGGTAGATGTCATCATCCTGTCGGCGTGTGGCCAGATGATGCACGCCATGAACGGCAAGACTTTCAAAGTCACGCCATGAACCGGGGTCAGTACAGATGACATGCAGACGCTGCCCGATATCCAGCGCAGCCAGCGCCTGACGTGCCTTGAGCAGTGGCATCGGACAGGCCAGTCCGGTGGCATCCAGCATCTGATCGGCACGCTGCTCCATTTGCCTGATTTCATCGATATTTTCCAACGCCACTGATCCTTCTGCTGGTTGTAATCGGCACGATTTAAAGGCAACTTGATGCCACCGGCAACCTCTACGGTCTGTTACCAACAGACCGTAGCGCTTCTGCCCTTTCATGTCTCAACGGCCATCCGGTAAGCATGTCATGTCAAGGCATACGCGTTTTCGATGCATCATCACGGCAGCCTTGCTGCTTGGCACGGTAGCCGTGCCGATGGCCTCACCGGCCAGTCAGCTTCCCACGCTGGGCGATTCGACCGGCAGCTACAACGGTCAGGAAGAATTTCGCCTCGGACGCGCCTGGCTTCGCGAGTTTCGCGCCCACGTCGGTCAATGGCGCGATCCCATCACACAGGATTACCTTGAATCGCTGGTCGCCCGACTGTTGCCCAACAGTCAGCTCGGTGATGTCACGCCCATTGTCACCCTGGTGTCGAGTCGCACGCTCAATGCCTTTGCCGTCCCCGGTGGGGTCATCGGCATCAATACCGGCCTGTTTGCCTACGCCCCCGATCAGGACGCGTTTGCCTCGGTACTGGCCCACGAAATGGGCCACCTGTCACAGCATCACTTTGCCCGCGAGATGGCGCGCAGCGAACGTGCCCAGCTGCCCACCATGGCCGCCATGCTGGCCGGTCTGGTGGTGGCGGCCAGCGGTGGTGGCAATCTGGGGGTTGCCACCATGGCCGGTACCCAGGCTGCCGCCATGCAGAGTCAATTGAGCTACTCCCGCCGCTATGAACAGGAAGCCGACCGGGTAGGCCTTCAAGCCATGGCGCGCTCCAACATGGATCCCATGGCCATGCCTCGCATGTTTGCCACCATGCAGCGGCTTTCAAGCATGCAGGGCAATACCCCACCCGAATTTCTGCTGACGCACCCCATGACCGATTCACGGCTGAGCAATACCACCAGCCTGGCCCAGCAATACCAGACCGGCAACATCAGTGACCCGGGTCCCGAGTACGACCTGATCCGTGCCCGTGCCATGCTGGCCATGAACATGAGCGATCCCACCTCGGTACGCACCCGCCTTGAGCAGGACAAGGCCCACCCTATCGCCCTGCGCTACCTGGATGCCCTCAATGACAGCATCAATCAGCGCACCGACCAGGCGCTGGCAGCCTTTGACCAGCTCGCCCGGGAAGCACCCGATATTCTGATGCTGTCGGCCAGTGCAGCGGATGCCGCCCTGGACGCCGGCCGGCGTGAAGAGGCCATTCGTCGCTGTGAACGTATTCTGCGCCTGACACCGGACTACTATCCGGCACAAATCATTCAGAGTGAGGCACAGCTTGGCATCAACCCGACCACCGCCTTTCGCAGCCTGAGGGTACTGGCAGATACTCACGCCGAGGATCCGGATCTATGGAACCTGTTAAGCGAAGCGGCCGGGCGCAGCGGCCGAGAAGACTGGGGCCACCTTGCCCTGGCCGAACAGCTTCAGCTCAAGGGGGATATCGAAGGCGGTCTGGAACAGCTGCGCCTGGCAGAAAAGGCGTCACAGCAAAGCGGTGATTATGCTCTGACCAGTCGCATTCGAGAGCGTCGCAGGGATTTTGGTCAATATCAGCAGACGCTGGAGAAGTTTCGCTAACCCCGATGGTTGGCGCGAACCGGTTCAGAATGTCTGTGCCGACACAGGTGCAAGGGACACATACGAAAACGCCTCATCCCGGTAAGGATGAGGCGTCTTCAGAAACTGGTGGGTCGTGTAGGATTCGAACCTACGACCAATTGGTTAAAAGCCAACTGCTCTACCACTGAGCTAACGACCCGGATTCAGGCACTGACTAATCAGCCCCGAAACAATGACAAGGCCTGTGGTGGGTCGTGTAGGATTCGAACCTACGACCAATTGGTTAAAAGCCAACTGCTCTACCACTGAGCTAACGACCCAACAATTCTGCCAGCAATCACAAACATGCCATTATTTCTGTCGAGATGGTGGGTCGTGTAGGATTCGAACCTACGACCAATTGGTTAAAAGCCAACTGCTCTACCACTGAGCTAACGACCCGCTCGACGGGCGCAAATACTACTTTGAAAGCATTCGCGATGCAAGCGCCTATTGCACACGTACGGCGTTAACGGCGCCCACCGCCCTTTCGACCCTGTGGCGTGCCTGTACTTTTCCTGTCACTGCTGCCGCGGCGCTCCTGACCCTTTTCACCCCTGGCAGATGAGCGGCGATTGTTCGTCGGTGCCGTGGAGCTCCAGTTACCCAGATCACTGCGCTTCTCATTGCGCTTCTCACGAGGCGTCATGGGTCGCACTTCATCACGGCGCTCACTGCGGCGAGGCGTGCTTTCCTGGGCATCGCTGCGTGCGGCTTCCGGTGACTTGACGCCACGTACAGGACGGCGCTTGTTCTTGTCACGGTTCCAGCGATTTTTTTCATCAGGCGTCAGCGCCGGTACCTTGCGCTTTTCGAGCCCGGCCAGTTCGGACAGATCATCCACTTCCTGCTGGGTCAGTTCCGTCCACTCCCCGGCACGCGCGCGCTTGTCCAGAAAAACGCTGCCATAACGCACGCGCTTGAGTCGGCTTACCGTCAGCCCCTGAGATTCCCAGAGCCTGCGCACTTCACGGTTGCGCCCTTCCATGATGACCACGTGAAACCAGGTGTTGATACCTTCGCCACCAAACTCCTGCACATCGGTAAAGCGCGCAGGGCCATCTTCCAGCATCACGCCTTCGACCATGGCACGGACATGCTCGATGGTGACCTCTCCCATGACCCGAACAGCGTATTCGCGCTCGATCTGCATGGAAGGATGCATCAGGCGATTGGCCAGCTCACCATCGGTCGTAAAGAGCAGAAGACCGCTGGTATTGATGTCCAGGCGCCCGATGGCGATCCAGCGCTCACCGGACAGGCGCGGCAGGTGTTCAAAGACCGTGCGGCGGCCTTCCGGGTCACGACGTGTGCACAGCTCACCTTCAGGCTTGTTGTACATGATAACCCGACGGGAGGACGCCTCACTCGACATCAGGGTCACGGGTCGGTTATCCACGGTGACGCGATCCGTATCGGCAATACGATCGCCGAGCTTTGCCGTCTCCCCGTTGACATTGACGCGGCCGGCCGCGATGGCGGCTTCCATTTCGCGTCGTGACCCCAGCCCGGTACGGGCCAGTACTTTCTGCAGTTTTTCAGTATTCATCAGTGAAGTCTCAATCTTCTGGGTAACTGGTGTGCGTCGATCTCTCATCGGGCCCAGCATCCGGACCGTCGCAATCTGCCTCACTGCGCAGTCGCTCGGCCAGTCGTTGACCGATCTCATCAAGACTCGGGCTCTGACGGGAAGGCATCGGCGTCTCAATCGACGAGCGTTCGGATGGTGCCTGTTCGCCAGCAGGCGAATCGGCAGGCACATCCTCTGTTTTACTGCCGTCGCTGTCGGCAGCATCTTCATTGGTAAAGTCTTCGTTGGCAGCGTTTTCGCTGACAGCATCTTCATCGTAGGGTAGCGAAGGCTCGGCAGTCTCCGGGGCATTCGATACTTCACCCGATGCTTGCGCATTGGGCGTGAGCTGTTTGAGCCAGTCCACTGTTTCGCCCTCTTTCACCGCACTGATCGGCGGCAGTGCATCCAGCGTACGCAGTCCGAAGTCATCAAGAAAGCCTCTGGTGGTGGCATAGACCGCCGGGCGCCCGGGCACATCACGATGTCCCACTACCCGCACCCAGCCACGCTCGATCAGGGTCCGCATGATCGAGGCACTGACCGACACGCCGCGCACCTCTTCAATATCGGCACGCGTGACCGGCTGACGGTAGGCAATCAGCGCCAGGGTTTCCAGCAGCGCTCTTGAATAGCGCTGCGGGCGCTCATCCCAGAGTCGTGAGACCCAGGGAGACAGCGCATCGCGCACGCGCAGTCGAAACCCGGATGCTGTTTCTTCCAGCATCAGGGCACTGTGCGCCAGTCGTGCGTCCAGCGTTTGCAGTGCCTCACGCAATGCCCGGCGACCGGGTCGCTCGCCGTCCTCAAAAACCGCTTCCAGCCGTTCAAGGGTCAGCGGCTCGCCGGCCGCCAGCAGCACGCCTTCAAGAATATGATCCAGCTGCGGCGTCATGACACGGTTGCCTGTTCATTATCTTCAAAGGGCTGCTCGAATGCCTCTTCCCCGTCGTCCTGCGGCTGCACCCGCCCACGCACGTGAATGGGTGACAGCGGTGCGTTCTGTACGATTTCGATCAATCGCTCCTTGCTCAGTTCCAGAATGGCCATGAAAGTGACCACGACCCCGGCCTTGCCCTCTTCAGGATCAAAAAGCGCCTCAAACGGCGTGAACTGCTCATCATTGATGCGCTCAAGAATGGCCATCATTCGCTCGCGGGTCGAGAGCACCTCGCGGGTAATCTGATGGTCCTTGCGAAAGTCGGCGCGCTGCATCAACGCCGTCAGCGCCCCCAGAAGCTCTGAAAGCTCGACGTCCGGATGCTGCACGCGAGGCTGCAACACCGGCAGCCCCGCCTCCGCCGTATACCAGTCGCGTCCCTGGCGGGGCATTTCGTCGATGGCCTGAGCGGCCAGCTTGATCTGTTCATACTCCTGCAGGCGACGCACCAGCGCCGCCGTCGGGTCTTCCTCATCATCCTCATCATTTGAACGTGGCGCACGAGGCAGCAGCGTACGCGACTTGATCTCGGCCAGCATCGCTGCCATCAGCAGGTACTCGGCGGCCAGATCAATGCCGCTGACCTTCATGAGCTCCACATACTCGATGTACTGACGGGTCACGGCCGCTACATTAACGGCCAGAATATCGAGATTCTGACGCCGAATCAGATACAGCAGCAGATCGAGCGGCCCCTCAAAGGTTTCCAGAAAGACACGCAGCGCCTCGGGCGGAATATAAAGATCTTCCGGCATTTCATGCAGGGGCTCACCGCCCACCATAACGGCAGGGGCAGCCTCGAGGGTCGGGCTGTGAGGATCACCGGAATGGGTCATGGGGTGCGAAGCGAAGGCTCAAACGAAACAGGACGTTGACGCAAGTTTATCAGGCCGCCCCGTTTCAAGCATCTGCATCCTGTTTTCTTCTGCCAGCACTGCTCAGGCGTGACGCTCGCCTCGTGCGAAACGGCGATACGCGAAGGGCTCGTCGCGGCTGGCCTCCTCCAGTGTCAGCGTCTGGATCTCCTCGTGCCAGGGGGAGTGCTGACATACCGGATCCATCTGCCGGGCATCACCGGTCATCATCAGCGCCTGACAGCGACAGCCACCATGATCGATATCGCGGCGATCGCAGCTCTGGCACGTCTCGGGCAGAAAGTCGGTACCACGAAAGGCGTTAAAGGCCGGCGAGTGATGCCAGATATCAAACAATGCGTGTTCGCGCGCACTCCAGAACTCAAGCCCCGGAATCGTCTGCGCTGCATGGCACGGCAGCCCCAGCCCCGAGGGCGTGATGTTGATCGTTTGCTGGCCCCAGCCGTTCATGCAGGGCTTGGGGAAATGGGCGTAGTAATCCGGCACCACTGAATCGATGGCCAGTTGTCCCTTGAGGCGAGTCTGGGCGGCCTCGACCGCTCTGAGGGCTGTCATCACCTCATGGCGCTGCGGCATCAGGGCACCGCGATTGCGCAGCGCCCAGCCGTAATACTGGGCGTGGGCCAGCTCCAGCCGCTCGGCGCCCAGCTCAAGGGCAAGTGCGATGAAATCATCCACCTGATGGATATTGGCACGGTGAAGCACCACGTTGAGCGTCAGCGGCAATCCCAGCGCTCGAACCTCACTGGCGAAGGCACACTTTTTATCGAACGCGCCGCGCAGCCCCGAGACATGCTCTGTGACCTCATCATCAGCCCCCTGAAAGGAGAGCTGCACGTGATCAAGCCCGGCCGCTTCCAGCGCGGCCAGGCGCTCGGGCGTGATGTTGACGCCTGCCGTGATCAGGTTCGAATAGAGTCCTTCGTGGGCACAGGTTTCGACCAGCTCAACCAGATCGCGCCTTGCCGCCGGCTCACCTCCGGAGAGATGCACCTGTAGAACGCCCAGCGCTGCCGCTTCGCGCAGAATGCGCTGCCAGTCAGCGGTAGTCATTTCGTCACCGCGCCGCTCCAGCTCTACTGGATTGGAGCAGTAGGGACACTGCAGCGGACAGCGATGGGTCAGCTCGGCAAGCAGACCCATGGGCGGGGCGATGGTCTTCTCGATGTGCGACCGGGCCATGTCACTCATGCCACCACCTCCAGTACGCGCCGGTCGATCAGGGCATGAAACAACGCCAGAACATCATGGCGAATCCGACGGCGCTCGGCGTTGTAATCGGCTGTGAGCGTATCAACGATCTGTGACACGGATTGCCTGCCATCCACATGGCTCATCACCGCATGCGCAATCGCATCAAGCTGAAAGATGCGCTCCGGCGCCAGCAGCACCCAGCCGCCGCGCGCAGCGTCATGACGCATGCGTACGCCGCGCGGCAGGCGCACCACGGTGTTGTCATTGAGCCCGGCGCTCAAGGCGTGGCTCCCGCAATCAGACCGCTCTCGCCATCCCAGGCCCCGGGTGGGCGGTGACCTTCCACGTAGGCGTGCTGCAGGGCATCCAGCATCGTCCAGAGCACGTCGCACTTGAAGACCAGCGCCTCCAGCACCGCCTGCTGCTGATCAGCGCGCAGGGCGTGTTCGCGCACGTAGGCCAGCGCCCGCTCGGCGTCATGAGGCGCCTGGGTCAGACGCGGGCGGAAGTAATCCAGCGTCTCCTCGGACACGAAATCGTAGTGCTCAAGCATGCCAGAGACGCGCGTCCCGATGACCTTCGGCGAGAACAGCTCGGTCAGCGAGGACGCGATCGCCTCCAGCAGCGTGCGATCACGCACGAAGTGGGTATAGGCTTCCACTGCAAAGCGCGTTGTCGGCAGGATGGCGCGGGTCGAGCGCACCATCTCGCGATCAAGCCCCAGGCCGTCCGTGAGCTTCAGCCAGCGCTCGATGCCGCCCTCGCCGGGCGCTTCGCCGTCGTGATCAACCAGTCGAGTGCGCCACTCACGCCGCCAGTCCGGATCATCAAGGCGCGCCATCAGGGTGGCATCCTTGATGGGGATCATGGCCTGGTAATAATAACGATTGAGCGCCCAGGCCCGTACCTGGCAGCGATCAAGTTCGCCACCCTGAAGCGCCAGCTGAAACGGATGGCGATGGTGATAGCGCGCTTCGCCGATCTCGCGCAGACGCGTCTCCAGCGCCTCGGGGCTCATCGGCTCGGTCACGTCACTCAGGTGCGTCTCGGATGAACTCAAGGCGTGATCTCCATACCGTCGAAGGCGATTTCCCAACCGGCGTCTTCGGCCTCGCGCCGCTCGGCGCTGTCCTCGATCAACACGGGGTTGGTGTTGTTGATGTGAATAAAAATGCGGCGGTCGATGGCTACATCGGCCAGTGCCGTCATGCTGCCCTGGGGCCCCGACATCGACATGTGACCCATGCGCTGTCCGGTCTTCTGTCCGACGCCGGCATGAATCATCTCGTCATCGCGCCACAGGGTGCCGTCAAAGAGCAGCGCTGAGGCCCCTTCCAGCCGTTCGGCAAGGCGCGGCGTGACGGTGGCACAGCCGGGAATGTAGTACAGCCGCTGGCCGTCCAGCTCGAACTCGACGCCTACGGTCGACTCCCCTTCGGCGCCGATGTCCACCTCATCACCTTCCAGATAGAGGGCGGTCTTGCCAGGCACGGCAAACACGGTCGCCATAAGGCCCGGCAGCAGCTCGATTCGACTGTCGAGTGCCACGTCGCGTCGCTCGACACAGTCCGGAGCGAGCACGTTGAAAATCGGGTTGCTGCGCAGCACGCCGTGTATTTCAGGCGTGGCGTACAGTCGAAACGGTGAACGTTCGCGCAGGCTCAAAAGCCCGGCAACATGATCCACGTCACCATTGGTGACCAGGATTGACTGAATCGGGGTATGGCGGTCATCACGGTTTGGCTGAAGCGCCGGTTCGCGCTGCAGTTGACTGAGCACTTCAGGCGCACAGTTGATCAGCGCCCAGTGTTCACCATCGTTGGATACGGCAATCGAGGACTGGGTGCGCGGAATAACGCGCTGCGGTTCAGCGCGCGCCAGACGGCACACGGCGCAGCGACAGTTCCATTGAGGCAGGCCGCCACCGGCGGCCGACCCCAGTACGCGAACGCGCAAGCGCTGCGCACCTGCTGTTTTACTCTTCAATGTCGATTTCAATCTCGGCAGGCAGGTAGACACTGGCTTCCATACCAGCACTGATTTCCTTGACCTCGGGGGCGGACCAGCTCATGACAGACTCCTTGATCGCAAATGGATCGCGTCGCAATGGTGATAACGCTGCCAGATGGCAACGCTCCTTACCTTAGCAGAATAACGATGTTTGATGCTGTCTCTCGTCAGGTACCATTCATCAGGCGCCATCGGCACTGTCGGCACGCCGGTAACGGCCTTCATAATCAAAGAGGCGCTCGCGCACCTGCCAGTAGCGCCCTACCTTGCGCCCCACCACAAAGTCCGGGTGGCGCAGCCGCTCGCGTGAGGCAATCACCTCATCAATCGTGGTGGGCTGCCAGTCACTGCCCGGCGCACGCAGATGCAGCTTCAGCCAGGCATGATAAAAGGCGGTGCGCTGCGCAGGCGTTTCCAGGGCGTACCACTCCGAGAGCGTGGCGCCGTCCTCATCCACATAGGTCACCTTGAGGCGGGCCAGACCACGCCCGTTGGTACTTTCTTCCAGCATCATGCCGCTGACCCTGAGTACCCGGGCATCCTTGAGTTTCAGGGCATCGCGCAGCTTGTCATCGGCATCGATCAGCAGCTCCTGACAGTGATGACAGCGTCGGGCAGCGATATCATTTTGCGTGCCGCACTGCTCGCAGACCTTGTAGCGAAAGCGAAAGTCACATTGCACCTGTCTACCCTGCTCGTCCTCGACCAGCCCCTGACAGCGCCGGCCAAAGTGCTCGATCACCAGCTCACCGTCGCGTTTACCCCAGAAGATGTTGGCAAAGCCACATTCGGGGCACTCGACCTGTACCGGCTCGCTGTCACTGTCGGGTCGCGGGCCCTCCACTTCGGGGCCATACAGATCCCAGGGATTGCCGGCATAGTCCAGTACCAGGCAGTCCTGCTTGTCAGGTGAAAGGCGCAGACCGCGCCCGACGATCTGCTGGTAGAGCCCCACCGACTCGGTCGGGCGCAGGATGGCAATCAGATCCACATGCGGCGCGTCAAAGCCGGTGGTCAGTACGGCCACGTTGACCAGATACTTCAGCTCACGCGCCTTGAAGGCCTCGATCAGTCGTTCGCGCTCGCCACCGGCCGTCGTGCCGGTCACCAGTGCCGCCTGGCCCTCGGGCAGATAGCCCATGATCTCTTCGGCGTGCGCCACCGTAGCGGCAAACACCATCACCCCCTGACGCTCACGGGCCTGGGCCATCACGTCTTCGATGATCACGGGTGTGGCCCGGTTGCCCCTGACCACCCGATTAAGGTCGGACTCGGCGTACTGCCCGCCGGCGCGGGGCGCGAGCTGCGAAAAATCATAGCGTGCTATTGCAGCATCAATGCGGCGGGGCTCGGCCAGATAGCCCTGCTTGACCATGACGCGCAGGGGCTGCTCGAACACGCAGTCGCGGAAAAAGGACGTTTCGGGGCCGCGTACCATGCCATGATAGTGGCGGTAATAAATGAATCCCTGCCCCAGGCGATAGGGGGTAGCTGTCAGTCCCAGCACCTTGATATCCGATCGGCTCGCCCGCAGATGATCAATCACCCGCTGGTAGCTGCCGGGCTGATGCCGACGCGTGCCATCGGCCTTTTCATCCACCATGGGCGCCACGCGATGGCACTCATCGATGACCAGCAGCGTGAACTGGCCGTCATCAAAGTCATCGAGCGCATTGATGACAGATTGCACCGAGCCAAAGACCACCTGGCGCTGGCTGTCGCGTCTTCCAAGGCCGGCACTGAAGATATCGGCCCTGAGCCCGTAGGCCTCATATTTGGCATGGTTTTGTGCCACCAGCTCACGCACATGGGCCAGCACCAGCACTCGCCCGCGGGCGATACGGGCCAGTTCGGCAATGACCAGGCTCTTGCCGCTGCCGGTGGGCAACACCACGACGGCGGGATCATGGCTCCGGCGAAAATGACCGACGACACGCTCGACGGCCTCCTTCTGGTAGGGACGCAGCTGCGGCGGTGTCGTTAAAGACGTCGACATGTCCTTATACTAATCCTGTGATCCTGATATTCCGGGACTGGCTGAATGTTTAAAACCCGTCACCGCTGATGACCAAAGAGGCGCACAATGCAGGCCAACACACAGATCGAGCACTACATTGAAGGCCTGGGCGCCATGGATTTCCAGGTAGAGGCCATCGATACCCATGCCGCGCGTATCACGCTTGAAAGCCTCGAGTTCGTCCTGGTCGTGGCCGAGGACGAACCGGCCTTTTTCCAGCTGATGCTGCCTGGTATCTGGCAGGCCGATGCCAGCACCGACCGTGCCCAGCTGCTCGACATTGCCAATGACGTCATGAATGCCATCAAGGCGGCCAAGGTTGTCATTCACGGTGAAGCCGTGCATGTCAGTGTGGAGCAGTTTGTGGCAGGCCCTGAACAGGGCGTGGCCCTGGTGCCGGGGCTTCTGGAGCTGCTGCGAAGTGCCGTGGCGGAATTTCACGAGCGCATGGGCATGGGTGAAGCACCCAGAATTCACTGACGCCGCATTCGGCGTCATACCCACGGTGAAACAGTACCAACGCCGCAACCCTTGCGATTGCACCCGAAAGACCAAACGCTGCACGGAGAATCATGATGAGTGTCAACAAGCCAAGCTTTGTCGTTCTGGCAGAATTCAACATCAGGAAAGGCCAGCGCGATGCCTTTCTGGCGCTGGCGCACAATGACGCCAACGAGTCGCTGGCCAATGAAAGCGGCTGTCATCAGTTCGATGTACTGGTGCCAGAGGAAGACGGCAACACCGTCATTCTTCATGAGGTCTATACCGACCGCGCCGCCTTCGACAAGCACTTGGAAATGCCCCACTACAAGCCCTTCAAGGAAGGCACCGACCCGCTGCTTGAAGGAGAACCGACGGTACGCTTTTTAAGCCCCGCCGAGCGTCCACAGAACTGATTGTGATGCTGTCGCACATGAAAGGGCCTCCTCTGGAGGCCCTTTTTTCATCGCAAGCGTGCCTCAGACATATCTGACGCCGGGTGCGCTTATCCCACCCACTTTCTGGCATTGCGGAACATGCGCATCCAGCCGCCGGCCTCGTGCCATTCCTGCGGGCGCCAGGAGTTGGTCACGGCGCGTGCCACGCGTTCGGGGTGCGGCATCATGATGGTCACACGACCGTCCTGCGTGGTCAGACCGGTAATGCCTGAAGGCGAGCCGTTGGGATTGGCCGGATAACCGGTAGTGACTTCGCCAAAATTGTCGACGTAGCGCAGCGCGACCGTGCCGCTGGTCTGTGCCTGACGCAGATGGGCACCATCGCGGAACTGCGCCTGTCCTTCCCCGTGCGCCACGGCAATCGGCATGCGTGAGCCGGCCATGTCGGCCAGAAACAGCGACGGTGTGGATTCCACCCGCACCATCGAGACGCGGGCCTCGTACTGCTCGGAGAGGTTGCGTACAAAGCGCGGCCAGTGATCAGCGCCGGGAATCAGCGACTTGAGCTGGGATAGCATCTGACAGCCGTTGCAGACGCCAAGGGCAAAGGTGTCTTCACGCTCAAAAAAGCGCGCAAACTGTTCACGCCCACGCTCGTTGAAGAGGATCGATTTCGCCCAGCCACCGCCGGCCCCCAGTACGTCGCCATAGGAGAAACCGCCACAGGCCGCAGCCCCCTGAAAGTCCGCCAGATCCACGCGCCCTTCCAGAATGTCCGACATGTGAACGTCAATGGCCTCAAAGCCGGCGTTGGTGAAGTTCCACGCCATCTCCAGCTGCCCGTTGACGCCCTGCTCACGCAGGATGGCGACCCGCGGTGCTGCGCCCTTGTTGATAAAGGGGGCGGCGACATCCTCGTTGACATCGTAGCTCAGGGCGGCATGCAGCCCCGGATTGCGGGTTTCATCAAGACCATCAAACTCTTGGCGGGCGCAGTCGGGATTGTCACGGCGCGCCTGGAGCTGATAGCTGGTTTCCGCCCAGGTGCGAATGGCGTGCACCCGCGTGGTGTCGATCAACACACCGTCATGCAGCGTGACCGAAATGCGATCATCCCCGGTGGGTGTGCCTATGCGATGGACACACTCACCAAGGCCGGCGTCTTCAAGCGTAGCGAGAACAGCATCCATCTCGTCACGACGCACCTGGATAACCGCCCCTGGTTCCTCGGCAAACAGTGCCGCCGTGGCCTGGTGGGCATCGCGTACCAGACCATCCAGCGTAACGGCCAGGCCACAGTGACCGGCAAAGGCCATTTCGGCAAGCGTTGCCAGCAGCCCGCCATCACTGCGGTCATGGTAGGCCAGCAGTCGCCCTTCGCGATTGAGCGTCTGAATGGCACTGAAAAAGCCGGCCAGATCCTCGGGAGCATCCAGATCCGGCGCATGTGCGCCCAGCTGTCCATAGACCTGCGCCAGCGCCGAGCCGCCCAGACGGTTTCTGCCCCGGCCCAGATCAATCAGCAAAAGTTCGGTTTCTTCACCCGTGTCCAGCTGCGGGGTCAGCGTTTTCAGCGTATCGCTGACCGGCGCAAAGGCCGATACGATCAACGACAGTGGCGCCGTGACGGCCTTGTCACGCTCACCGTCACGCCAGGCCGTGCGCATCGACATGGAGTCCTTGCCCACCGGAATGGCAATACCCAGCGCCGGGCAGAGTTCCATGCCCACGGCATGGACCGCGTCATACAACGCCTGATTTTCGCCTTCATGATCGGCGGCACTCATCCAGTTGGCCGACAGCTTGATGTCGCCGAGCTTTTCGATGGGTGCCGCAGCGATATTGGTAATTGCCTCGGTCACGGCCAGCCGCGCGGACGCGGCCGGTGAGATCAGTGCGGTGGGGGTCCGCTCCCCCATGGCCATGGCCTCACCGGCACGGGTATCAAAGGAAGCCGTGGTCACCGCACAGTCCGCCACCGGCACCTGCCAGGGGCCAACCATCTGGTCGCGCACACTCATGCCACCCACGGTACGATCACCGATGGTGATCAAAAAACTCTTGGACGCCACCGCAGGCAGTCGCAGTACCCGGTCCATGGCCTCGTTGAGGTTCAGATTGTCCAGCATCAGAGACGGCTGATCGACACTGCGGCGTTCGAAACTGCGCTGCATTTTCGGTGGCTTGCCAAAGAGCACACTCATGGGCAGATCGATGGGACGGCTTTCAAAGTGCTCATCCACCACCGTAATCTCGTGAGCCTCGGTGGCCTCACCGACCACCGCAAACGGACAGCGCTCGCGGGCACACAGGGATTCAAACAGCGCAATCGATTCCGGCGCCACGGCCAGCACATAGCGCTCCTGCGCCTCGTTGCACCAGATTTCCAGTGGCGTCATGCCGGGCTCGGCGCTGGGCACCTCACGCAGATCGAAAAGCCCACCGCGACCGCCATCCTTGACCAGCTCCGGCAGCGCGTTGGAGAGCCCGCCGGCGCCCACGTCATGGATAAAGCTGATCGGATTGTCATCCCCCAGCGCAATACAGCGGTCGATGACTTCCTGAGCACGGCGTTCCATCTCGGGGTTGTCACGCTGCACCGAGGCAAAGTCCAGCGCGTCGCTGGTCGTGCCGGAAGCGACAGATGATGCGGCACCACCGCCCAGCCCGATCAACATGGCCGGACCGCCCATGACGATCAGCTTCGACCCCACGGCAATGTCGCCCTTGAGCACGTGTTCATCACGCACGCTGCCATAGCCACCGGCCAGCATGATGGGCTTGTGATAGCCACGACGTTCAACACCGGCAGGCCCGACCACATCATGCTCATAGGTACGGAAATAGCCGTTAAGCGCCGGGCGACCGAATTCGTTGTTGAACGCCGCCGCCCCGATGGGGGCCTCGATCATGATGTCGAATGCGCTTCTGGTGCGCGCGGGCTTGCCGTAGTCGAACGCCTCCCACGGCTGCACGAAATCGGGAATGCGCAGGTTGGATACGGTAAAGCCGGTCAGACCGGCCTTGGGCTTGCCACCGCGGCCGGTGGCACCCTCATCGCGAATCTCGCCACCGGCACCGGTCGCGGCACCCGGATGCGGCGCAATGGCCGTCGGATGATTGTGCGTTTCGACCTTCATCAGGATATGGATGGGTTCCTGATGGATGACGTACTGAAAGCTTGTGGTATCCGCCAGAAAGCGCCCGGCCTCATGGCCGCGAATGATGGCGGCGTTATCGCTATAGGCCGACAGCACGTTGTCCGGAGAGCACTTGTGGGTATTGCGAATCATGCCAAACAGCGAGTGTTCCTGCGCCTGGCCGTCGATGCGCCAGTCGGCATTGAAAATCTTGTGGCGGCAGTGCTCGGAGTTGGCCTGCGCAAACATCATCAGCTCGACATCACTGGGGTTGCGCCCCAGACCGGTAAAGGACTCGACCAGATAGTCGATTTCATCCTCGGCCAGTGCCAGGCCCAGCGTCACGTTAGCCTCTACCAGCGCCTCGCGCCCGCCTTCCAGAATATCCACGTGGCTTTCCGGTGCCGGGGCATGCCTTTCAAAAAGCTTCGCGGCATCGCTGGCATCCACCAGCACCGTCTGTGTCATGCGATCAGCCAGCACCAGACGGATCGCCTCGACCTCTTCTTTCGAGGGTAGCGTGTCGGTTTCAACGAAATAGGCCACGCCCGCCTCGATGCGGCGTACCTGGTGCAGCCCGCAATTGTGGGCGATATCGGTGGCCTTGGAGGACCATGGCGAGACGGTGCCAAAACGCGGCACGACCAGATAAAGCGCACCTGCCGGGACCGACTCGGTATGCTCATCGGCTTCCAGCAACGCACAAAGGCGCTCAAGCACCCGGGACTCTGGTGTCTGCTCGACATCCAGAAAGTAGCGGTGCATCGCATGCACATCTGTCACGCCTGGCATGGCCTCACGAAGGCGGGCAAGCAGACGGGCATGACGGAAGGAAGAAAGGGCACTCTGGCCGTGCAGCTCGAGCATGACGAACGAAGCCTCTACTGACTGACAGGAAATGAGGTGTTATGCGGGAACGCCATCGCCAGGATGCAGCGGCCCCTGTGTTGAATCAACGCCAGGCGGCGAGGGCGCCATCATACTGGAAAGCGACTCGTGTGGCGAAGACTGACCGCGCGAACCAGCTATGGGATAATCTCAGTCGAAAGTCTGAGACTATCATGCAGTTAAGAGCCATCGACTAGCCGGGCTTACCTGTCATCGGTATCTTGAGGCCTCTTTCAAACGGCCGTTTTCTCCATGTACAGGCATTTCCGACGCACAACCCGACAGATTGCAGGGCTACTGACAGCGCTTTTGCTGCTGCTGACGCCTGCCCGCGCGATCTCGACGTGGGCTGGCGAGCTGATGCCAACGTCACTGACTACCCATACCGCGCTGGCAGACATCCAGCAGCGTGATTTTCTGGAAATCGCCACGCGCAATACGCCGGCCACCTTTTATGAAAGCCGCCAGGGGCCGACCGGGTTCGAGTTCGAGCTTTTCCGGCGTTTTGCCGATGATCTGGGTGTCAGCCTTGCCGTGGAAAATGACCATCACATCGGCGGCGTCCTTGACCAGGTGGCCAGCGGTCGCACTGATATTGGCGCTGCCGGTCTGGTGCTGGATCGACAGCGCCAGGACGTCACCTACTCGCATCCGATCATGTCGATGCAGCCCATGGTGGCATACCGACGCGGCATGACACCGCCGAAAAAGATCGAGGATCTGGACGGACTGGATATCGGGACAGTGGCTGGTGCCGGCACCAGCCGCGTGCTGCGCGAACTTCAACAAGCGCACCCGACACTGACCTGGCGGGAAAGCCACGAGATCGAAACCACGGATCTGCTGGGGATGGTAGAAAGCGGAGAGCTGGACGCCGCCGTCGTCTATGCCCACGAGTTCAAGTTAAGCCGCCTGTTTTTCCCCAACGTGGCCGGTGCGCTGACCATCGGGGAACCCGTCACGCTGGCATGGGCCTTCCCGGCACGTACGGACCCTTCGCTGGTGGAGCGTGCCAATACCTTTATCGATCAGATGCGACGCTCCGGCGAGCTGGAGCTTCTGACGCAGCAGTATTTTGGCCACGACGATTATCTTGAATATGTCGGCGCACGGCGCTTTATCGCGCAGGCGCAAGAGAATCTGGGCCAGTGGCTGCCCGACTTCAAGCGCGCCGCCGGCGACACCGGCTTTGACTGGAAACTGCTGGCCGCCGTGGGTTATCAGGAGTCGCACTGGAAGCCGGATGCCGTTTCCCCCACGGGCGTCAAGGGACTGATGATGCTGACGCGCGCGACCGCCAGCCACATGAACGTGGCCGATCGCAGGGACCCCCAGCAGAGCATCGAGGGCGGCGCCCGCTACCTGCGCTACCTGCATGATCGCATTCCTGAGGAAGTCGCCGAGCCGGACAGGACCTGGATGACGCTGGCCGCCTATAACCTGGGGCTGGGCCACCTTTATGATGCGCGGCGGCTGGCACGGCTGCAGGGCCATGATCCCGATCAGTGGGACTCGATCAAAAGGATGCTGCCGCTTTTGCAGGAAAGCAGCTGGTATAACCAGGTGGAACATGGTTTTGCACGTGGTAATGTGGCAGCGCTTTACGTGCGCAACATCAAGCGCTACGAAGAGATCCTGACCTGGGTACAGCGTAGTCAGCGTCAGTTCTCATCGCTTGCACGTGCCACCGCCAGCAATAATGTCCCACCCGTTTTCGAGACCGTGCCGCCTGTTCCATGAAAGCCTTTTTCATCCGCCATGGTGACCTGCTGTTGACCCTGCTTGCCCTGCCCTGTGTCATGGCCGGATGGTGGCTGACGCGTCCCCAGGAGCATCTTCTGCTGGCCATGGTCGCCATGGTCACGCTGTCACGACTGGCGATGGGAGCGACGAGGCGGTGGCATCCTCACCTTCTGAGGCCATGCGCGCTGGCAGTCACGGTGGTGACGCTGATCCCCCTGCTGGCGCTGCTGAGTTCGTTTCTGGTACCGGACAATCTGATGAGTTATGTCCAGTGGTCGCTGATCTTTGATTACTGGCCCGGACAGGTGCCCTTTTACTCTCTGCGCCCTTCCATTCTGATTACCCTGGCCCTGCTGTTTCTGCTCATTCTCCCGCTTTTCCCCTCACGGCCGGGGGAGGTTGCGCCCATCCTGCTCGCCATGGCGGGCATGCTGACACTGATGCACCTGGCAGAGCAGCACTATTTTATCTGGCTGCATGAAGTGTCGCTGTCGACACCCACCCTGCTGGCCATTGCACTGTTGCTGGCCGCCGAGGCCACGGCGCAATGGCCCCAGCGTCGCCCCGGGGCCATCAGCATTGCGCTGGCCGCCTCAATGGCCGTGTTGCTGGTACTGCTGGTGCTCTGGCACTACCACAACAGTCAGAACATTCGTGAGGTCAACCAGGTCGCTCGTACGCGTGTCGATACCCTGAGCGAGCAGCTGGGCCAGGAGATCAGTGTCAACAACCAGGCCATGCTGCGCTTTGCCAACAGCTGGGATAGCACCGTCGGGCCGCCTTCCAGCCGTGCGTGGACCCACCGCGCCCAGCGTTATGTCGAGCATTTCAATTATCTGCAGACCATTGCCTATATTCACCGTCAGGGGCCGCGCATCATGCGTGCCTACCCACTGCAGAGCAATCAGCCGCTGTTGGGTCATCACATGCTCTCCAGTGATGATCACGAAGCGCTGGCCAGTGCTTTAAGCGGTGAGACCAGCTCAACCGGCATGGTCGATCTGACCAATGGCGGGCGTGGCGTGATCTTTTATCAGCCCATTCATGACCTTGATAGCGGCGCCATCAACGGTGCTGCTGCCTTCGTGGTCGATCCAGCGCGCCTTTTTGCCACGCTGGATGATCAACAGGGCAACCGCGACTTTCGTATTCGGGTCTCACAGGCCGGCAACACCCTTTATAGCTCTGATGCCAGTGCAGCGCTGAGCATGCTGGAACACTGCAACATCCTGCGACTGGGGCAAAGCAACTTCACAATCTGCGCCGAGGCAAGCTACGCCCGGCTGTTCGATGAGCGTTCCAAGCTGCCGGCCATCGTGTTAATGACCGGGCTGATCTTTACCTGGATGATCTATTTGCTGATGTATCTTCATCATCGTCTGCGTCGGCGCCACAGCGGGGTCAAGCATGCCAACCACCGCCTGCGTGGCGAGGTGGAAAAGCGCATCGCCCTGCAGCAGGAGGTGGAATGGCTGGCCCAGCATGATGAACTGACAGGACTGCCCAATCGGCGCTATTTCAGCCAGTGGGTCACAAGGCTTGATACCGCACAGCCCAGAACGATCATCCTGCTGGATATCGACCACTTCAAGCAGATCAATGACCAGCTGGGCCACCCCACGGGCGACGAGTATCTGCAGCGTGTGGCACGCCGCATGCAGGACATCGTAACTACAGGCGGCGGGCTGCTGGCCCGCTTTGGTGGTGAAGAGTTTATTGCCTGCCTGCCGGGCATCGCCCCCGAGAAGGCAGCAGAGATTGGCGAGCAGCTGCGTCACGGTGTTGAGGCGCTGACCCTGCCAAGACATGATGCCCGCACTTTTGTCACCATCAGCGCCGGTGTGATTACTACCCGCCGCGCCAGCGATGCCCTGACGGATTTGATTCAGGCGGCCGATCAGGCGCTTTATCGTGCCAAGCTGTCAGGACGCAATCGCGTGGAAGTGGCCGGCGCCCTGGATGCAAAAAGCGCTCCGGATCAGGACGACTGACGCCGCGCCGCGAAAAAGGCCTTGATAAGCCGTCGGGCAGGCGCCGCCAGTACCCCGGACACGACCTGCACGTCATGATTGTGCCAGGGCTGGGCAAAGAGATTGGCCCTTGATTCTGCCATGCCGGTTCTGGGCTCCGGCGCGGCATACACCACCCGCCTGATCCGGGCATGAATGATGGCGCCGGTACACATCAGACAGGGCTCGAGGGTCACATACAGCGTGCAGCCGGTCAGGCGATAGTTGCCTGTGCGTCGACCTGCATCGCGCAGCGCCTGCACTTCGGCATGTGCCGTGGGATCGTGTCGCCCCACCGGCGCGTTGAACCCCTCACCGATAATCTCGCCCTCGCCGCTGACAACGACCGCACCCACGGGTACCTCACCTGCTGCCATCGCAAGGTGGGCCTGATCCAGTGCCCGGTGCATATAGAATTCGTCGCTGTGCATAAATCGCTTCCACCAGTGATGAGCCTGCCGCCCGAACGGGCCGTGCGTGATGATATAAAAAAACCGGCGCCCTGGGGCGCCGGTCATGAACATCGGGCTGTTGTGCAGCGAGGCCGCCTGGTCAGGCAGCGCTGTTGCCTTCCCTGATGGAGGCCATGTCAATCACGAAGCGATAGCGCACATCACCCTTTGCCATGCGATCCCAGGCTTCGTTGATCTGATCGATATTGATCATCTCGACATCGCAGGTGATGCCATGCTCGGCGCAGAAATCCAGTACTTCCTGGGTCTCGGGCATACCACCGATGAGCGAGCCGGCCAGCACCCTGCGGCGAAACACCAGACCGGCACCGCTGACAGGCGGCTCGATCGGCTCGAGCAGACCTACCAGAATATGCGTGCCGTCAGGCTTGAGCGCGTTGAGATAGGGATTGATGTCATGCTGTACCGGTACGGTATCGAGCATGAAATCGAACGTCTCGGTGACGGCCGCCATCTGCGACTCATCGGTAGAGACCACCACGTGATCGGCGCCCTGCTTTTTCGCCTCGGCGACCTTGGACTCGGAGCGGGTAAAGAGCGTGACCTCTGCGCCCAGCGCACTGGCAAGCTTCACCCCCATATGGCCCAGACCACCCATGCCGATGATGCCGACCTTGTGGCCCTTTTTGACACCAAAGTGCCTGAGCGGTGAATAGGTCGTGATGCCGGCACACAGAAGCGGTGCAGCCGACTTGAGGTCGATACCTTCAGGCATACGTACCACGAATCGTTCGCTGACCACGACAGAGTCGGAATAACCGCCCTGCGTCAGGGTGTTATCGTGACGATCCGGGCTGCCATAGGTCATGGTAAAGCCTTCGGCGCAGTACTGCTCAAGACCGCTGTTGCACGAGCTGCACTGACGGCAGGAGTCCACCATGCAGCCTACGCCCACGATATCGCCGGCCTTGTAGTTCGTGACCGCATCGCCCACGGCAGTGACACGGCCCACGATTTCATGCCCCGGTACGACCGGGTAACTGGCCATACCCCAGTCATCACGGGCGAAGTGGAGGTCGCTGTGGCAGACACCACAGTAGAGAATCTCGATGGAAACATCATCAGCGCGCGGCGCACGACGCTCAAAGTTCCAGGGTTCAAGCGGTGTTTCAGCGCTATGTGCGGCATAACCCTTTGCGGGTGTCGACATGAATACTTCTCCTGCGCATGACGCGTCAAAACCGGATACCCACATTCGCGCGGGTACCTTCAAGTGCCATCAGTCTGGCCCCGGGGGCACTGTTACGCCATACACGGTCCTGCCTTGTCCTTGCCTATTCCTGCAACATTACTCGTTACAAGGTATTATTTTCGCTTTTTATATGCACAATCCGGCCATTGCTCGCACCATGCCCGGACTGCCACGAATAACGGATGTTTTCCTCTCATGTCTGATGTCCTGCTTCATGCTCCCAACGACACTGCCCAGGATGCCCTGCTTGAGCATATGTGTGATCTGATCACACCACTGATTGATCGGGATGGCTACATGCCGACAGCCCTTGATGGCGTACAGCTCATGGCACTGCATGGTAGCCATCCGCGCACGCCGCTGGTCTACGAACCGGGGCTGATCATTATTGCTCAGGGTGAAAAGACAGGATATCTGGGAGAACGGGTGATCCATTACGGCGCCGGACACTATCTGGTACAGGCCATGCCGGTGCCCTTTGAATGCGAGACGTACGCCACACCACAGGCTCCAATGCTGGGGGTTCTGATCGGTATCGACATGATCATGCTCGGCGAACTGATCCAGGTCATGCCGACCGCCGCCGACAATGTCACACCGCCTGACCCCATGACCGCCGTGACGCTGACCCCCGCCATGGGGCATGGCGTGGTCCATCTGCTGGAGTGTCTGCACGACGAGGTCATGCGCCGCGCCCTGGGTCGGCAACGTATCCGTGAAGTATTGTTTGAAGCCCTCAGGGGACCGCAGGGCGAGTCGCTGCGTCAGCTTTTACAACAACAGACCCAGTATGGGCGCATCGGTCGGGCGCTTGAGACCCTTCATCGCGACTACACGCAGCCGCTGTCTGTCGAGACACTGGCCGAAAAGGTCAACATGAGCCCCTCGGCCTTTCATCATCACTTCAAGCGCTTTACCCGCCTGTCCCCACTGCAGTATCAAAAGCGCATTCGCCTTTTAAAGGCCCGCGCCATGATTGCCGCCAGAACCCACAACGTCAGCAGTGCTGCCAGCGCCGTGGGCTATCAGAGCGCCTCTCAGTTCAGCCGGGAGTACAAGCGTTACTTCGGCATCCAGCCGGCAGGTGATCAGCGTCTCGGCAATTAACGCGCCGGATGACCGGGCGTGCGTTCATTGAATATTCGCACCAGATCAGCCTCCTTACGGCGCATGAAAGGCGCATTAATGAAGGCACCAAAGGGAATGAAGGCCGCCAGAATCATGCGAGCAATATCCAGTCCGTTCCAGCCGCCCATGGACACCACACGAAAGACCACCGACAGATAAAGCAGAAAGGCAACGCCATGCACGGGGCCCAAAAGAGACACCGCCAGAGGGATGTTCGCCACATGCTTGAGCGGTACGGCCACCACCAGCAACAGTAAAAGCGTGGTGCCCTCCAGTATCGACACCAGTCGAAGTCGCTTCATGCGGGTATGAATCAGATCAGGTGTATTCACTGCAGGCTCTCTTGAACGGATGGATATTGATACGGCGTGATAACCACGCAAACGGGTATGGCGATCACTTTAAGGGGGGATGGCAGTCGGTGCCACCTGCCTGCAGATTCTTGATCAAAAAACGATATGCCAGCCATTGTTGTGCTGCTCGCTTGCCCTGCCAATCCTTTTTTTGAACAGGGGAACAGGGTCGGAACCGATTAATCCATATCAAGATTGGCAGGTAACGCCCCGATATCGACTTTCACAACGTTGACACATGAACATTATTGAACAAGTCTGAAGGCAGTCACATAAGGCAACGGTTTGATCTCTGGCCTTATTTTGACCCTCGATTACAGGGAATGTCACAACGTCAAGGAGACTGACATGATCAACCAGCGCAACGTTTTGTTTGCCGGCACACTGGCACTTGTTTTTGGCGCCACTGTTCCGCTCGCCCAGGCACAGGATGCCCAAAGCCAGGACATGGATCAGCAGCAAGACCATGTCGAGCAACAGAATCAGGAAGAGATGACCCCGGAAAACTTTGTTGATGGTGCCTCTGCCATCAACAGCGGTGAACTTGACGCCGCCGAAATGGCGCTGGACAAGGACGATATCTCGCCTGAAACCCGCCAGTTGGCCGAGCGCATTCAAAAGGATCATACCGAGGTTCAGGAAAAGCTGAAGTCCATTGCCGAAAGCAAGGATCTCGATCTTTCCTCCACGGCCAACATGACCGCCCTGGCCGGCGCACCCAAGCTGATGGTTCAGGATGGCAGCTCGTTTGACTCAAGCTTTGCCGACCTTCAGGTCGAAGCGCATGAAGAAGCCATCGCGTTTTTCAAGCGCGCTTCTGAAACCCTTGATGATGTAGAGCTCAAGCAGTTTGCAACCGAAGCACTGCCGGGCCTTCAGGAACATCTTGACATGGCAAAGGCACTGCAGCAGCAGAGCGGCGATCAGTAAAACGTCACCTGACCTGCCTTGTTCGCTGCGCCCCTCACGGGCGCAGCGTCATTTACTCCCCTTCAATACTTCACTTCCTGCCTGTTTAAAGGACGCTCAAGGCTGTCGACCATGATCCTTGTATGTGATCATCTTTCTGCCAATGCCTTTTGCGCCATGGTGCCGACTGCTGAACGTCAAGCCTAAAAGACTGCCCCACATCACAATCTGCCCTTGATGGCATCCTAAGTAGTCACGCCAGAGGCTTCCCTGCAGACGTTAACGACACCGCCTTTTGTTATTCGTATCCCGCATACTCGCCCTATTCTTGCCCTGGATACTTGAAGCACCGCACGATCCGGAATAAATACCTTGCAACACAAGCGCCTTGACAGCGCTTCAGACTCCTGTTGTTTAGCCGATATGGTGACGCAGACAGCGTATGATCAGAGGTGGATGGTCATGAAAGGGCTCAGAACATGAAAGGCATCATTTTTAATATGTTCAACGACATTGTGGTCAGTCGTTTTGATGAACAGACCTGGGAGGAGATACTCGGGCATGCCAGAGTCGATGGTGCCTATACCTCGCTTGGCAACTATGATGATCATGACATGTTCGCGCTGGTGGGCGCTGCCGGCCACCACATGGGCATGACGCCGCAGGAATGTCTGCAATGGCTGGGGCGGGAAATGCTGCCGCGCCTTGGCGGCATTTATCCGGGCATGCTTGAACGCTTCCAGAATACATTTTCCATGCTCAAGGCGCTCAATAATGTCATTCATCCCGAGGTGGTCAGGTTTCACCCCGACGCCATCGTGCCGGTCTTTCATTATTACGAGGTTGGTACCGACAGCATGGTGATGGAATATTGTTCGGCACGTGGTATCTGCAGCTTTGCTCACGGGCTCATGCAGGGTTGCAGCGATTATTTCAACGAAACCGTGGGTATCGACCATACACAGTGTCGTCACCGCGGTGATGAGCGCTGCCTTTTTCATATCACGACCTGATGAAAAGATCTCCCTCGGAAAGTCTCCCCGCTATCATCGAGCGCCTGGAAAGGCAGCTTTCGCGTGAGCGTCAGGCACGTCAGGAAGCAGAACATATTGCCGAGACCAGTACACGCCGCCTTTATCGTGAGCAGCTAAAACTTCAGGCCGTTTCTCAGGTAGCCACCCACGCCCATGATGGCATGCGCCTTCGCAAGGCTACCCAGGTAGCCCTGAAGGCGCTCCTGCAACATACCGCCTGGCGTTACTGCCGCGTGGTGTACAAGCCTTTTGATGACATCATTCCACCAGTGCGTGTATCCGCCCTGTGTGAAGGCGAAAACCCGCTGACCCGCCCCGGCGACAGTCTGACCGCGTCGGCACGCGCATGGCTTGAACAGGCAAGCCCGCTCGAGTTCATGACAGATGAGCGCCTCATTCATGAGAAGCGCTGGCCAGAGAACATGCCCCGACGTTTTCTCTGCAGTATCGGGATTGGCGAGCAGTGCATGGGCGCACTGGAGCTTTTTTCCTACACCGAAGATGAAGACATTACGTTCAGCCAGGAGCTGGTACTGGCACTGGTGCGCGAACTGGCGCATGTCTACAAGAGCGAACGTGACCGTCATGCCATCGAGCGCATGGTCTGGCGTGACGCCCTGACAGGTGCCCTGAATCGGGCCGCATTCTTTCGCGATCTCGAAACCATTACCATCGATACACAGCCGCTGGCGCTTTTGTACATCGACCTGGACGGATTTGGAGACATCAATGAAGAGTACGGCCATGACATTGCCGACCGTTATCTGTTCGAGATCGCGCGGCGCCTTGAAAACGAGCCATTGAGTCGCAGCGTGGCCCGCCTGGGCAGCGATGAATTCGTGCTGCTGCTGACGCTGCCCGATTCCCTGCATGCCGAACCCGTGGTCCAGGCACTGCTGGCCGATCTGGCCCGGCCTCTGGTACTGGATCACCACAGCATTGTACCGGCCTTCAGTACGGGTTTTGCCGTCTATCCTGATGATGCCAGCGATGGTCATGCCCTTTTTTATGCCGCCGACATTGCCCTGAGCCATGCCCGGGAACACGGCAGCAACAGCCTGCGCCGCTTTGACAGTGAGATTGCCGAACAGATCGAGCGACGCAAACAGCTGGCCCTGCGCGTGCGCCAGGCAGTGACCCGCCAGGAGTTCGTGGCATTCTTTCAGCCCATTGTCTCTCGCGACTTCCAGATCGTGGGCGCCGAAGCACTGCTGCGCTGGCAAACCACCAATGCCCCCGGACCCGCCGAATTCATCCCCTTTCTGGAAGAACAGGGACTTATCCGCGAGGTGGGTCGGCAGATGCTGCATGACGTCATCCATACCGCCGCACGATGGCGCCGAGAACGGTATGCATTTGAAAGCCTGTCGGTCAATGTCTCACCGGTGCAGCTGCGTGAAGAAGCCTTCGTCACGCATGTGACGACCGCCCTGAAGGAGAGCGGCCTGCCGGCACACTGCCTGATTCTCGAAATTACGGAAAGTCTTTATATCAGTGACGAAAAACCGGTGCTTGAGCGTCTGGCCCGGCTACGAGCGCTGGGTGTCAGGCTGGCCCTTGACGACTTTGGTACCGGCTACAGCGCGCTGGGCTATCTGCAGTGGATGCCACTGGACATTCTCAAGATCGACAAGAGCTTTGTGCTCAAGCTTGCCGAAGCGCACTCAGGGCGTGATATCACGATTGTGCGGGCGATCATTCAGATCGCCCGTGCCTGCGGCCTTGATGTGACAGCAGAAGGTGTGGAGTCCGCCGAGGTTGCGCACATCATGTGTGAACTCGGGACGCACTGCCTGCAGGGTTATCACTTCGGACGACCCATCAGCGAGGCCGACATGACAACACTGCTGCATTCGAGTGCGATACCGGCACATCCGCATCAGCCTCTCACTGACTGATGTCCCGATCCTCCTCATCCTGCTCCTGCTCGCGACGCCGGCGCTCTTCTTCCTCTTCGCGCACGTCTTCGATGACTTCCAGCAGATCACTGACATCCACGCTGGCGTTGTCGCGATCGAAGGTGCCGGTGAGCGGATAGTCGGGATAAAGCTCTCCGGCCTCATACAGTGACCAGATTTCCAGACCATAGTCGGTGTTCAAAAGCGACGGCGCATAGCGGCCAAAGCTGCGACGCATGTTGTCCACGTCTCGCAGCAGCATGCGCGGCGCATTGTTGTTGCCGGCCGCGTCAACGGCCTGGGGCAGATCAATGATGACCGGCCCTTCACGCCCGATCAGTACGTTGAACTCCGACAGATCACCATGAACCAGCCCGGCACACAGCATGCGCGCCACATCAACCACGATGCGGTGATGATACTCGATCGCCTGAGCCTCGCTGAGCCTGATATCGTCAAGGCGCGGGGCCGGGTCACCCTCACCGTCAACGATCATCTCCATGAGCAGCACACCATCAACAAAGCCGTGCGGCTCGGGCACGCGTACGCCGGCATCCGAAAGCCGATACAGGGCTTCTACCTCGGCATTGAGCCAGGCAGACTCCTGCTCGCGCTGGCCATAGCGCGTTTTCTTGGACATGGCCCTGGCCCGTCGACTGTTGCGAACCTGGCGCCCTTCCTGATACTGCACGGCCTGCTTGAAGCTGCGCTTGCTGGCCTCCTTGAAAATCTTGGCACAGCGAAGCTCGCTGCCGCAGCGCACCACGTAGACCTGGGCTTCCTTGCCACTCTGGAGCTGAAACACGATGTCATCGATCAGCCCGTCATCCACCAGCGGCTGTAATCGTTTGGGAATTTTCATGCGACCTCTTTGTCCACTCCTGTCATGACCAGTCTGGCACAACTGTCATGATGACCGTATAGACCCAAGGCATATGCCCCTGCGTCTGATACCGGATGATTAGCGTGACACCCGACGCGCGCGAAAGCTGCGCCCCTTCAGGCGTCCGTTGTTTAAATGGGTCAGTGCAACATCTGCCACATCACGATGCACTGCTACCCAGGCATTGCGCTCCAGTACCTTGATCTTCCCTACCTGAGCGGCATCAATACCGGCCTCGCCGGTCAGCGCGCCCACGATATCGCCCGGGCGAATCTTCTGCTTCTTGCCGGCGTCAATCATCAGCGTGGCCATCATCGGTCTGAAGGGCGTGCGCTCAAGCACGCTCGATGCCGGCAACGGCTCAAGCGTGATCGTCTCGTCCTGCTGCGTTTCATAAAGCGACAGCCGCCCCCGTTCGCGCTCACCGACCAGGCTATGGGCCGTGCCCTGCCCGCCGGCCCGTCCGGTGCGCCCGACACGGTGGACATGCGTTTCCATATCATGGGCCAGCTGGTAGTTGAACACGGCATCGAGTGCCTCGATATCCAGCCCGCGGGCGGCCACGTCCGTGGCTACCAGAATCGAAACGCTGCCATTGGCCAGCAGGATCAGCGTACGGTCGCGGTCGCGCTGCTCCATATCGCCGTGCAGCGCGACGGCATCAAAACCGTGATCATTGAGTGCATCACTGACCATTTGTACGTCGCGGCGGGTATTGCAGAACACCACGCTTGAAGACGGACGAAACTTGAGCAGCAGTCGCCTCAGGGCATCAAGGCGTGCGCCGTCACTTTCAACGCCATAAAAATGCTGACGAATACTCTGCTCGTCGTGATCGGTGTCTACCTCGATCGTGACCGGGTCCTGCATGACCCGGGCCGCCACCGGCGCCAGCGCCTCGCTCCAGGTCGCACTGAACAGCAGCGTCTGGCGGCGGCGCGGCATCACCTCAATGATCGCATCCAGCGCGTCCTGAAACCCCATGTCGAGCATGCGGTCTGCTTCATCGAGTACCAGCACTTCAAGAGCGTCAAGACTCAGCGAGCCGCGACGCAAATGATCATCAATACGGCCGGGCGTGCCTACAATGATATGGGCACCGTGATAAAGCGATTCGCGCTGTGGCCCGATCGGCACGCCGCCACACAGCGTCAGCACCTTGACGTTATGAAGACCGCGGGCCAGGCGCCGGATCTCTTCGCCAACCTGATCGGCCAGCTCACGTGTGGGGCACAGCACCAGTGTCTGCACGCAAAAGCGCTTGACGTCCAGACGGGCCAGCAGGCCCAGTCCGAACGCGGCTGTCTTGCCGGAACCGGTGCGCCCGCGCCCGATCACATCACGCCCGGCCAGCATCAACGGCAGGCTTTCGGCCTGAATGGGCGTCATGACGTGATAGCCCAGCGTTGCCAGGTTATCTGCCAGCTCAGGGGGCAGCGTCAGCGTGGCAAAGTCGGTAGAACGTGCAGCGCTGGAAGCATCATTCGACATGAGGACAAATCCTTGTAGGCTGTAGATGAGGAACTGCCCGTCATGCCAGGCAATAGGTGCAGGGCGCGCAGCATAACAGAGCAGATGCGCAATATCCGTGGACCTGCGTCTTTCATGCCCTGGCCCGGGTCGTTTTAAATAACGCTATTCGCCCCCTGCGGGGTTAAAGTAAAATCGTCGCATACTGGTAATCAAGGAACGGAATTCGATATGGGCAGGGCTTTCCAGAACCGCAAGGAATCCATGGCCAAAACGGCCGACGCCAAGACCAAGGTCTACAGCAAGTATGGGCGTGAAATCTACGTATGTGCCAAGTCAGGCGGCACGGACCCCTCGGGCAATCTGAGCCTGCGCGGTCTGATCGAGCGGGCCAAGAAGGATCAGGTACCCTCACACGTGATCGAAAAGGCTCTCGACAAGGCCAATGGCGCCGGCGGCGAGGACTTCTCACCGGCACGCTATGAAGGCTTTGGTCCCGGCAACTGCATGGTGATCGTCGATTGTCTGACCGATAACCCCAACCGTACCTTCGGTGACGTTCGCGGCTGCTTTACCAAGACCAAATCCAAGATCGGCACGCCGGGCAGCGTCAGCCACATGTTTGATCACAGCGCTATCTTCGCTTTCAAGGGTGAGGATGAAGACGCTGTTCTCGAAGCCCTGATGGAAGCCGATGTCGATGTTACCGACATCGAAAACGAGGATGGCCGTTTGACGGTCTTTGCGCCGCACACCGAGTATGCCAGGGCCAAGCAGGCGCTGCTGGATGCCTTCGGCGAGATGGATTTTGAAACCGATGAAATCCAGTTCGTGCCGCAGACCACGGCCCCGGTCGAGGGTGACGATGTCGCGCAACTCGAGAAGTTTCTGGGCATGCTCAACGACCTGGATGACGTGCAGAACGTCTTCCACAACGCCGAGCTGCCGGAAAACGCGTAACCGCAGATCTTTTCATGAAAAAACCCACCAGCCGGTGGGTTTTTTTGTGTCAGAAAATACTGTTACGGACTGGACTTGGAGATCTTCGCACCTTCCAGCGACACCCCGCCCTGAATGCCCTGATTGTTCATGACAAAGGCAATGACTTCCTGATTGGCGGTATTGTTGGTGATTTGACCGTTGGCACCCACATCAGCCACGGCAACACCGGCGTTGGCGCCAATCGACCAGCCGTTGTCGCTGCGTACGCGATTGAGTGCCTGGTCGGACATCAGGAGATAGACCACGGCCTGGGACTGGGCACCGGCCTGAAACCCGATCGAACCGCTGGTCGTGGTGTAGTAGCCGGCATCTGAGCCATCAATCAGCAGCTGGCCATCGCCGTGACTGGCACCAAATACAAAGCTTGCTCCGAGCACACCCGGGAAGACCAGCACGCCTTTGGCCTGTTGCACCAGGCTGCGCGCCTGGGGCGCCGTACGATAAAGACGATCAAGCGTTTCCTGCACGCCCTGATCAAGCTCGGCGCGCTTGGCAACCTGACTCTGGCGATCGGACGGGCTGGTGGTGGTACAGGCAGACAGCGTGGTGGCGCCCAGTACGGCGGCAAGCACCAGGGCACCGGTGCGGGTAAAGCGAGAAAAACGTGACATAGACTGACCTCCTTCCATGGAAAATGCGCTGGTGCAAACCTTACGGCGATATTAAAAGCTCGCAGCACCAGCCTTGAGTTATAGACCAGAAACGTCGTCTCGGCCGGCGTATCCGAAAAATGCCCTTATAAAAATGCCTATATAAAGACGCTTTTTTCTTTCGACCGTCGTTGTCATGAAACAGTCACGATATCACTGCAGCGTGATCAGGGCTTATCACATGACTCGGGATCGGGAGCTTTACCATCATGACATTGACTGACAAATTCCTTGCGATAGCCGTTGCCATCCTGCTGATCTACGGCCTGGTCTTCGCTGGCAATCCTTCGCTCTCCAGAGCCGAGCAATCTCATTCCACCCTGATGGATGGCCAGCCTCGTAACGAGGCGGCTCGACAGAACGACGCGCGAATCTGAGCGCCAGTATCACAAGGGCGCGATGAGCGCTGAAGGTGCATGGAAAAGGCAGTGCTGCTGTCAGGCGTGATCATTCGGTTCGCGCTTCATCCTGAGCAGCATGACAGGTACCCCCTGATAGAATCCCTCGCGCTGACCCACTCCCTGAAAGCGTAGGGATTCATACAGCCTGATCGCCGGCGCATTGGAGGCCACCACATCGAGAGTGACCGTCTTCTCCATCCGCGCAAGGGCCGCTGCCATCAAGGCCCGCCCAAGCCCCCTGCCCCGCGCTCGCGGATCCACCAGCAGGCCGACAATGTGACTCCCCTGCCAGTAGATGGCACCGGTCATGCCCTGATCATCTTCCATTACCCGTACTTCGGATATGCTGAAAGATTTTAAACGTGCTTCATCCGAAGGTAACGGTATAACTTCAAATCGATCAGGCCCGTTGGTTTCAAAGCGGAATTCATCACCCTTGCTGCGCTGATACAGCGCGACAAACGCGACAAAATCATCGCACCGGTAAGGGCGAACAGAAGAATGCATCATGAGGTAATCCTGTTGTGTCCAGCCACGACACTCAACGGGAAGCCCTGCCCCCGAACCGGCTGGCGCGTTATCATCGCCCCACACTTTTCTGCCGGATGGCTGTCATGCCGATTGTTCAAAGCATTGTTCATTATCTCGACAAATCCGCTGACGACCAGAGCGCCACGCTGAGCTGCACGTCGGCCCCCATGGCAGGCTCGGACGCCATGGAAGCGCTGCTCAATCATTTTAATGCCACCTTCAATGGCAAGACCAAGGGCTGGGGCCATTTCAATGGCGTCGAGGCGCAAAGCCCGTTTGCTCAGGGCCTGAGCGACTATCTGGCCGGCAACCGTGATTTTGTCGCCTTTACGCAGCAGGCCGCCGAGAGCTTTCGCACGCTGATTGATGAGCACCTCTCTACCGGCGGGCCCCTACTGTTTGTGCATGCCCGTCAGGGCGAGGCCGAATTTCTGACCGTGGCACTGCTGCACTACCGGGAAGGCTTCACGCTGGATGAACATTTCAATGTCACCACAGGCCGTCAGCTCAATCTGAGCCAGATGACGCTGGCCGTACGCATTGATCTGACCCAATGGCAGGCAGGCCAGTCGAAACAGTACATCGCCTTTACTCGTGACCGCGGCGGCAAGAAGCTCAGCGAGGATTTCCAGGCACTGCTGGGCTGTACCGAGGGCGTGGACGCCTCCAGCGAGACCCGCACCCTGCTCAAGGCCTTCAGCGACTATGTCGAAAGCGAATCGATGGATGAAACACAAAGTCGTGAGAAGACCGACGTGGTGATCGACTACGCCAGCGATCAGTCCAAACGCGGCGAGTCGATTACCCTTGAGGAGTTCTCAAGCCTGGTGGATGAGGAGCGACCCGACGCCTTTTATGACTATATCCGCAACAAGGACTACGGCCTTTCGCCCGAGATCCCCCCGGACAAGCGCACCCTGCAGCAGTTTCGCCGCTTTACCGGGCGCGCCAGTGGCATGTCGATCAGCTTTGACTCCCACCTGCTCGGCGACAGCATTGAATACAACGAGGCGCAGGATCGGCTGATCATCAAGAAGGTACCCGACAAGCTCAAGGCGCAGATTCGCGACCAGCGCGGCTAGCGCTCAAACGACCCGGTAAACGGCAGGACTCTCTTGTAGGGTGTGTTGTGAGGCGTGCGATGACGTCTTTCATGCAGCGCCCGAACGGCGTCCACCAGTGCCTCGACCGGCCCTTCCACGGCCACCCCGGGCGCGATCTCTCCTATCGGACGCATGGCAACAGGTGATGCCGGCGCCCCGAACTGCGCAATCCACTCGCTCAGTTGCCTTGATGAGCTGATAAAGACAATACGCCCGAGCCCTGCCCAGGCGTGGGCGGCAGCGCACATCGGACAGTGCTCGCCCGAGGTGTAAACCGTGGCGCGGGCGCGCGCCTGGGGCGTCATGTTGGCCGCCGCCCAGCGTGCGAGCACCAGCTCCGGGTGCTCGGTGGCATCTCCTGTCACCACCCGATTGCGCGCCTCACAAAGCACCTTGCCACTGTCATCGACCAGCACACTGCCAAAGGGGTCGTCGCCGGCCTCAAGGGCCTCGCGCGCCAGCACCACACAGCGTTCAAGATGCTTGCAAGCCTCTTCATTGATCATTTGATGCGCTTCCTTCGCTGATATTGAGACGTGTCAGTCGGGACCTGAAACGTCCCGACTGCAACCTTCAGTAATGCTTAAGCGACAATGCCTGGCTATAGTGGTGCCCGACCCGGAACACGTCGAGGTGTCGGGAACTATCTCGCATCAAGGATTGAGGAGATATGTCCGTGACAGGACGCACAAGATACTTTTTCCGGCAGGGCAACCGATATGTCCTGCTCGTTTTGCTGGTATTGCTGTCGGGCTGCGGCGCTGACATGCCCGGCTTCATGAACCCACAGGGTCAGGTCGCCGAGGCACAGCGTTACCATTTCTGGATCGTCATTGCGCTGGTGATGCTCGTGGTCATCCCGGTCATCATACAGACGCCGCTGATTCTCTGGCGCTATCGCTATCGCGGCCACGCGGTCTATCGTCCGAAATGGTACATGTCGCGCTGGCTGGACATCACCATGTGGGCGGTACCCATTCTGATTGTGGCCATTCTGAGCGTTTATGTCTGGCGCCAGACCCAGGAGCTTGACCCTTACCGCCCCATTGCCGGCGACCAGCCGCCGCTGGAAATACAGATCGTGGGGTATGACTGGAAGTGGCTTTTCATCTACCCCGACCAGGGGATCGCCACGCTGGGCCAGCTGGTCATCCCGGTGGATCGCCCGATCTCCTTTTCACTGACCTCGGCCTCTGTCCTGCAGTCATTTTTTATTCCGGCGCTGGGGAGTCAGATCGATGTCATGAACCGCATGGTGACCCGGCTGCACCTCAAGGCGGATCACCCGGGCCGCTTTGAAGGCAAGAACATGCAGTACAACGGCGAAGGCTTTCACCGCCAGCGCTTTATCACCCGCGCCGTCGATGACGATACCTTTGCCGAGTTTGTTCAGCGTACCCGCGAGCAGGGTCGGCCGCTGGATCAGGACACCTACGAGATCATCGCCCAAAAGGGTGACAATCGTGATGTCGCGCGCGCCCTCGGGCTTGATACGCGTGACAGTGACGCGGTGATTCGCCTGTCCTCGGTACCGAACGGGCTCTTTCACACCATCATGGACGGCTCACCCATCGACTGGTCGGCGCTTGACGTCTCACCGCCACAGCTGGGCACTACCCGTACCAGCGTGATTCAAAATCCCTCAAACGATGACACATCCTCCTCTTCCGAGGCGGCATCGTCCTCACATCAGCACAGGAAGGCGCAGCCATGAGTGATGCAACAAGCCTGATTTTTGGCCGGCTTGGCTGGGACGCGCTGCCCTTCTGGAGCATGCTGCACGATCACTCCCCCATGACCGTCATCAATGGCGTGATCGCCACCGGCGCCGCCGGCATGGTGGTGCTGGGGGCGCTTGCGGCCATCGTGCTGGTGACCTGGCTTGGCAAGTGGAAATACCTGTGGTCCGAGTGGCTGACCAGTCCCGATCACAAGAAGATCGGCATCATGTTCATTGTCATTGCCCTGGTGATGCTGTCACGCGCCATCATTGAGGCCGTGCTCATGCGGGTCCAGCAGACATTCGGACTTGATGGCGGCTTCTTGACCGCCGAGCACTTCGGTGAGCTCTTTACCACCCACGGCACCATCATGATCTTTTTCATGGCGATGCCGTTTCTGACCGGCATCATCAACTACGTGATGCCGCTGCAGATTGGCGCGCGGGATCTCTCCTTCCCTGTCATGAATCAGGTAAGCCTTGGCCTGACGGCAGCAGGGGCAGCGCTGGTGATGATCTCCCTGGTGCTGGCGCCCTTTTCCACCGGCGGCTGGACCGGCTACCCGCCCTTCACCGAGCTTGCCTATAACCCGGGCGCAGGCGTCGACTACTGGCTCTGGGCGGTCACGCTCTCCACGCTTTCCTCAACGCTGACCGGCATCAACTTCGCCGTCACCATCTTCAAGAAACGCGCGCCGGGCATGAAACTCTTTCGCATGCCGCTCTTTACCTGGACGGCGCTGTGTACAGCCATCCTGATGATCTTTGGCATGCCGCCGCTGACGGTCGCCACGGGCCTTCTGGCGCTGGATCGCTATCTCGACTTTCACATGTTCACCACCGATCTGGGGGGCAACATGATGAACTACGTCAATCTGCTCTGGGCCTTTGGTCACCCCGAGGTCTACATCCTGATCCTGCCGCCCTTTGGTATCTTCTCCGAGATATTTGCCACCTTCTCGGGCAAGCGCATCTACGGCTACAGGATCCTCGTCATTGCCACCATGTGCATTGCGGTGCTCTCGTTTACCGTCTGGCTGCATCACTTTTTCACCATGGGCCAGAGTGCGCACATCAACGCCGCCTTCGGTATCGCCACCATGCTGATCGGCATTCCCACCGGCGTGAAGGTCTATGACTGGATGCTGACCATGTACCGCGGACGTATCCGGCTGTCGGTACCCATGGTCTATGCCATCGGTTTTATCATGCTGTTCGTGCTGGGCGGCATGACCGGCATTATCCTGGCCACCCCCAGCGTGGATTATCAGGTGCACAACTCGCTGTTTCTGATTGCCCACTTCCACAACATGCTGATCCCGGGGCTTTTGTTCGGCATGCTCAGCGCCACCAACTTCTGGTTCCCCAAGGCTACCGGCTTTCGTCTGGAAGAGCGCTGGGGCTACCGGGCCGCCTTTTGCTGGATCATCGGCTTCATGCTGACCTTCTTCCCGCTCTACGTGCTGGGGCTGATGGGCATGCCGCGCCGTTCGGTGGCGTATTTTGAACCGCAATATCTCCCCTGGATGATTACGGCGGGTATCGGGGCAATGGTGATCCTGTGCGCGCTGCTGTGCCTTTTGATGCAACTGTGGGTGAGCATCCGCGACCGCCACGCCAACAACGTCTTTGCCGGTGATCCCTGGGATGGCCGAACGCTGGAATGGGCCGTTTCCGCGCCACCGCCGGAGTACAACTTCCCGGTGCTTCCCGAGATCTACAGCATCGATGCCTTCATGACCGAGAAGGACCGCGGCCAGGGCTGGCAGGCGCCTGACCACTATGTCGATATCGAGATGCCGGCCAACAGCACCATGGGCGTGATCATTGGCATCACCGGTCTTGCCATGGCGTTTGGTCTGGTCTGGTACATGTGGTGGCTGGTGATTGGTGCGGGCCTGGTGACGCTGGTCGCCGTGATCGCCCGCGGCTTTGTGCGCAGCACGACCCGCACCATTCCTGCCCATGAAGTGCAGCGCAGCCATGAGCACTGGCTGGAACAGGTCAGGCGGACCAACCCGATCGACCGCTCACTGGAGCAGACCACCGCCAATCACGGTCGACCCGTGCCACCCATCGAGGGAGCCGTGCAATGAGCTCAACCGACACTCACGCGCTTGAAGGCAACAGTCGCCATCCCGGTCTCAATCTGGGGGCCGCGCACGCTCAGGAAGAGGACACCCGCGAGGAAATGGTGTTCGGTTTCTGGGTATTCATGATGAGCGACCTGATCCTGTTTGGTCTGCTGTTTGCCACCTACGTCACCATGCTGGGCGGCACCGCCGGCGGGCCGGGGCCACAGGCGCTTTTCGAGCTTAAGAGCGCCTTTATCCAGACCATGATCCTGCTGGTCAGCAGCTTCACCTTTGGCATGGCCTCCCTGGCACTCAAGTACCGGGAAGACAGGGTGCGGCTGGTGGTCTGGCTGCTGGTCACGCTGGCGCTTGGCCTTGCGTTTCTCTTTTTTGAGCTCAAGGACTTTCACAGCATGTTCGACAAGGGCGGCGTGCCCAGTCGAAGCGGCTATCTCTCGGCATTTTTCTCGCTGGTGCCGCTGCATGGCCTGCACGTGACCGCGGCCTGCATCTGGCTGGTGGCGCTGCTGGGTCAGATGGCCGTCCACGGGCTGGACGCTCCGGTCAAGACCGGCATTCTGCGCCTGGCGATCCTCTGGCACTTTCTGGATATCGTCTGGATCGGCATTTTTTCACTGGTCTATCTGGGAGGGCTGTCATGAGCAGACGCACGCTCAATGAGCAGGAAGCCCGCGAGTGCAAAACCGAGCAGCGAAACTATCTGTGGGGGTTTGGGCTGGCGCTGGTGCTGACGCTGATCCCCTTTGGGCTGGTCGCCTTCATTGATATCGAGCGCATGACGCTGTGGATCACGATCGGGGGCTGCGCACTGGCCCAGGTCATCGTGCATCTGCGCTTTTTCATGCACATCACGCTGGCCAAAAACAAGCGCGAGGATCTGCTGCTGATCCTCTTCACCGTGCTGATTCTGGTGATCATGTGTGGCGGGACGCTGTGGATTCTGTTTGATCTTTACCAGCGCATGCTGCCCGGCATGATGCCCTGAGAAAGCGCCGTAAAACGCGCACTCGATACAGGACAGCCCGGCCATGGCCGGGCTGTTTTGCGAGATACGACTCTGTCAAGACGCCGCTAAAGACGCCGACTGCTTCGAAGCTGCACATCCACCGTGACATCAAGACGGGCAAGCGCCGAGGCCTTCGCCCGCCCTTCGGCACTTGCCCGATAGAGATGTGGCGTCATGACCAGCAGGTCAGCAATCTGCTCGGCACTCCCCAGCGAGCGTTCATGGCGCACGGCATCAAAGGTATCAAACGCAAAGCCTGGCGCTGGCGCCTGGCGCGTTTCACGCGGCGCCTTGAGCGTTGGATAGATGATTTCGCGCAGCTCAATCAGATGATCGGGCCCGGCCTCGACTTCCAGCAGTAGTCCACCCGGTTTCAGCACACGGGCAAACTCGGCAGGCGTCGGGAATCCGAACATGCACAGCACCACATCCAGAGACTGATCCGGCACCGGCAGCGCTGCATTGCTGCCGACCACCCACTGCATGCGCTTGTCACGTCCGGCGGCGGCCTGCACCGCCCACTTGGAGATATCCAGCCCCAGCAGTGACAGCCTGCGAGCAGACTCGACGCCGGCCAGTGCGCGCAGGTAGTAGCCCTCACCGCAGCCGGCATCGAGTATGGCAAGCGACTCATGCGCCAGACCGTGAGAAAGCACGCGGCGGCTGACGGCCTCGGCAATGCCCTGATAGTGCCCGGCCTCCAGAAAGCGCCGGCGGGCAGCAATCATGGCCTTGCTGTCACCCGGGTCCAGCGAGCGCTTTTTCTGTACCGGCAGCAGATTGACGTGGCCCTGACGTGACACATCAAAGGTGTGGCCCTGCGGGCAGCGCCAGCCACCGTCGGTGCGTGACAGCGGCTCACCCTCCAGCGGACAGGTCAGCGTGGTAAACGGCATGATGCTCATGAAAGGTGACCTTCTGACGATGAAAAGCGCGTCATTGCGAACAGGGCCAGTTCCGGCAGGCGACGGTTCTGGTCCAGCCAGATGCCAAGCGCCTCGCCCAGAGCGCTGGCAAACTTGAAGCCGTGACCGGAAAAGCCTCCGGCCACCAGCAGTCCGGGCAGCAGCTCATCGATCAAAAAATGCTCATCAGGCGTGCGGATGTACTGACACACCGCCCCATATCGAAGTGCCCCAACACCGGGAAAATAACGATCCACGACCTGCTGAAGCTCGACCACATCATCCTCACAAGCGCCAAAGGCCGCCATCGTCTCGCCGGACGGCAGCGGCTGGCCGCTATCGTGGCGGCCGATCTTGAAGCCGGCGCCGTCGATATCGGGAAAGCCGTAATAGATGGCACCTGATGGTGTGGTCAGGCTGAAGCCCGGGAAGTCACCCAGCGCGTAGCGCGCATCGCTCTCATACCAGGCAAAGGTCTTGCGCACCCGGGTGAGCGGCAGCTCGATCCCCAGCCCCGCCATCAGCGGTGCAAGATGCTGACCACTCGATAGCAGCACGCGCTCGGCCGCAAAGCGTCGGCCGTCGGCGCAGACCGCTTCCCAGCCGCCCTGCTCGCCGGCCTCGAGCCGAACCACCTGAGCACCGGTCGCCAGCGACACGTTCGGGCTACGCGCAACGCGTTCGCGCCAGCATTTGAGAATGCGCTCCACATACAAAACGCCAGCATCACGCTCGAAACCACCGTGCATGGTGGCGTCCAGCGCCCAGCCGGGCCAGCGCCGGGCGGCCTGATCACCGGTCAGGCTGTCGAGCGCCAGGCCATGCTCGCGCGCGCTGGCCTCGACCTGGCCAATAAAGGGCGCCTCGGGCGGGCCGACGTTGAGCACGCCGGTGGGCAGAAAGAGCGTTTCGCCGCTCTCCCTTTCAAGCTGCTTCCAGAGTTCAAGCGCGCGCCGGGCCAGCGGCACGTAGCTGCTGCCCTCACCGTAGGCCTGACGCAGCAGACGCGTCTCGCCATGATGCGCACCCTGGTCATGAGGCGGACTAAAGGCATCCAGCAGCTGCACGCGGGCCCCACTGTGGCGGGCCAGCCAGTCCGCGGTCGAAAGCCCCATGCTGCCCGCGCCGATGATCAGATAATCGATGGCGGTGGCGGTCACAGCCGCGGCTCCATCTTGCTGGACTCGACGGGAGCGCTTTTCCTTCTGCCGGACGTCTTCCGGCCCTTGCGCTCGCTGCGCGCGATCAGCGCCGTACCGGCCAGATCACCGGTGACGTTGAGCGCGGTGCAGCCCATGCCCACCAGCGCATCGATCGAGGTCAGAAGTGCCACGGTTTCGATCGGCAGGCCGACCTGGGAAAAGACGGTCGCGATCATCACGATGCCTGCCCCCGGCACCCCGGCGGTGCCGATCGAGATCAGCGTGCCGATCAGCACGATCTGCGCCATGGTGGCAATATCCAGCGGCGTGCCCATCACGTTGGCAGCAAATACCGCCGAGATGGCAATACGAATCGCCGCACCGTCCATGTTGATGGTCGCGCCCAGCGGCAGACTGAAGCCGTAGAGCGACTGCGGCAGTCCCATGCGATTGGCGGCATTGAGACTCAACGGCAGCACGCCGGTGCTGCTCTGGGTCGCAAAGGCCGTCGCCATGGGCGTGCGCGCCTCGCGAAAGAAATCCCGCAGCCGTACGCCGAAAAGCTTCATCAATACGCAGTAGACCAGCAGGTGCACGCCGAGCGCGATATAGAGCACCATCACCATGTCACCCAGCGACAGGATGGTTGCAAGCCCCTGCTGGCTGACGGTATTGGCCACGATCGCAAACACGCCGATCGGCACTACATGCAGCACACCGGCCATGACCTTCATGGTCACGGCATTGAGCCCTTCCAGCAGACGGTAGAGGTGATCGCCCAGCTCGCGCTGCGCGTCACTGCTGCGCATGAACAACAGCGCCAGGCCAAACACCACCGCGGTAAAGATAATCCCCAGCAGGTTGGGCTCGGCAAACGCCGAGACGATGTTGCTGGGCACGATATTCAAAAGCACCTGCACCAGCCCCGGGTTTTCCGGCACGCTGACGCTGGCATCGGTGTCCAGTGTCAGGCCCTGCCCCGGATTAAACAGCGTGGCCACCGCCAGCCCCACCATGATCGCCAGCGCCGTGGTCACCACGTAATAGAGCAGCACCTTGCGCCCAATCCGCCCCATGCTGCCCACATCGGCCTGATTGATACCGACCATCAGAGTAAAGAGCACGATCGGCACGATCAGAAACTGCAGAAGGCGCAGCAGCAGATCGCCAAGTGGCGACAGCCAGGTCACGTATTCACCGCCGAAAAGACCGGCGACCACACCCAGCACCAGCGCCAGCGTCACGCGCAGGATCAGGGAAGCCTTTAAATAGGCATGAAACAGGGTTTTCATCAGACATCCTTGAAGAGGAGAAACAAGCCTCGACCGCGACACCATAGCGCGCCAGGCGCAGTCCGACAGACGGCCGCGCTGCTTTGGGCGGGGATTATGCCATTAACGTGCGGGCAAAAAAGTACGACACGAAAGCATGTATTTATTCCTTAAAAGAATAGTTGATACCAAAGCGTCGTGATTCCCGGGTATCAACCACTTGGCTGCAACCAATAGCGCCCCGGTATCGGGAAATACCGGGGCGCTGATCATTGCCCTGCCTGCCGGATAAGGTTTAACGCTAGATAATCGCCCGCCGCACTCGCGCCGAGACCCACTCACTCACCACCACCGTGCCCAGAATCAACAAAAGAATCATGGTGACCTGCGGCCAGGCGAGTACATTGAGTGAGGCCTGCAGTTTGAGGCCAAGACCGCCGGCGCCGACCAGCCCGAGGATGGCGCTCTCGCGGATGTTGATGTCCCAGCGAAAGACCGAGATGCCGCAGAAGGCCGGCAGCAGCTGCGGCAGGTAGCCATAGTTGAGGACCTGAGCGCGCCCGGCACCGGTGGCGGTAATGGCCTCGATCTGGCGGGCGTCGGTCTCCTCGATCGCCTCATACAAAAGCTTGGCTACAAAGCCGATCGAGCGCAGCGCAATCGCCACGATGCCGGCCAGCAGCCCCGGACCGATGACGGCCACCAGCAGCAGCGCCCAGATCAGCGAGTTGATCGAGCGCGAGGTCACGATGATGAAAAGCGCCACCGGGCGCACCAGCGCCACACTCGGCGTGGTGTTGCGCGCGGCCAGAAAGGCGACCGGCACGGCCATGATCACGCCGCCCAGCGTGCCCAGGGTGGCCATGTTGAGCGTGTCCCACAGCGGCTTTAAAAGCTCCGGCAGATAACTCCAGCGCGGCGGCACCATACGACTGCCGATGTCGGCGGCCTGGGACGGTGCATCCTGCACAAACATCCAGATGGTGTCCTGGGTCATCACCTGCCAGCACCAGACAAACAGCGCCACCAGCGCCAGCCAGCCGGCCCAGAGCAGCAGCTTCGTGCGTGGCGTGCGCCACTGCCAGAGCTGCGAGTAGTGTTGTGGCGAGTGGTGTTGTGGCTCGTTCATTGCACCCATTTCCTGACCAGACCCGAGACGTACTCCGAGACCATCACGATGGCGATGATGATCAGCAAAATCGCGCCGGCGCTGTCGTACTCGTAGCGATCGATGGCGGTATTGAGCGTGGCGCCGATGCCGCCGGCACCGACAATGCCGATCACCGCGCTTTCACGAAAATTGATGTCCAGGCGATAGAGCGACAGCCCGATCAGCCGCGGCAGCACCTGCGGCTCAACGGCGTAGTTGATCATCTGCCACCAGGAGGCGCCGGTGGCGCGTATCGCTTCGAGCTGTGTGCTGCTTGCCTCCTCGATGTCATCGGCCAGAAGCTTGGCCAGAAAGCCGATGGTGGCAAAGGCCAGCGTCAGAAAGCCGGCAAAGGGGCCAAAGCCGAACATCGCCACCAGAAAAATGGCGATGATAATCTCCTGCAGCGAGCGGCTGACGGCGATGATCGAGCGACAGATCAGATAGACCGGCCGCGGCGTCAGGTTGCGCGCCGCGCCGATGCCGATCGGAATCGAGATGAGAATACCGACCACGGTCGAGGTCAGCGTCATGGTCAAACTTTCGCTCAGCCCACTGACAATATCGCGCTGACGGCTGACAAAATCCGGCTGCAGAAAGCCCATCACAAAGCGCTGCCCACGCTCAAGGCCGATGCTGACCCGCTGCCAGTCGACCTCCAGCGAGCCGATCGCCAGTACCAGATAGACGACAGCCGCCACGCTTAAGGCCCTTCGCCAGCCGGGGTGATGAATGATCTGCGGCGGGCGCTTCCAGTGACGCGGATAGTTCAAGGCGCTCATGAGGCCAGCGCCCGTGCTTCGGGCATGGCGGGTGCAGGCGGCGCGTCATCCTCTTCCGGTGCATTTGTCTGCCACTCTTCCTCGCCATAGATATGCGTCAGCATGGCCTCATCAAGGGCCTCGGGCGGCCCGTCAAACACGACTTCACCGGCGCGCAGGCCGATCAGGCGCTGCACGAACTGCCTGGCCAGCGGTACATCGTGGATGTTGACGATGGCCGGCAGCTGTCGCTCGGCGCAGAGTTCGGTCAGCAGGCGCATGATCTGTCGGCTGGTGCGCGGATCAAGACTGGCAGTGGGCTCATCGATCAGCAAAAGCTCCGGCGCTTGGGCAAGTGCCCGGGCAATACCGACCCGCTGGCGCTGACCGCCGGAAAGCGTATCGGCGCGCTTGTTGGCGTGATCCATCAAACCCACGCGATCAAGCAGCGCCCAGGCACGCTGAATGTCCTCGCCCGGAAAGCGCCGCGTCCAGCTGCGCCAGAACGGCACGTAGCCAAGCCGACCGGAAAGCACGTTTTCCATCACGGTCAGGCGCTCGACCAGGGCATATTCCTGAAAGATCATCCCGATACGCCGGCGCTGGACACGCAGCCCTGCCCCGCCCAGCCGGGTGAGGTCGATATCGCCCAGCAGCACCTGACCGGACGTGGGCTCGACCAGCCGGTTAATACAGCGAATCAGTGTGGACTTGCCGGCGCCCGAGGGTCCGATCAGCCCGATGATCTGACCGCCGGGCACGGTGAGAGAGACGTTTTTCAGGGCGCTATCGCCGGTGCGATAGGTCTTGGAGAGTCCCTTGATGGTCAGCATGACAAGTCTCCGTGAGTGACAGCCGGGCGCCCATCGCCCGGCCGGGATAGCCGCATGAAAAACATCAGCCGCACTCGTAGCTCACGCCGTTGGCTTCATCGATGGTGCGAATCACGGCCCAGTCATCCTTGAAGTTGATGTCGATGAACTGCGCCTCACCGCCGGGTCCAAACTCCTTCTCGAGACCGGAGCCCTGCCAGTCGAAGGTCCTGAAGGCCTCCTGGATCTTCTCCTGCAGCTCGGGGTTCAGGTCATGGGCCACGCCGTAGCCGGTGGTGGGGAAAGTCTGTGACGTATAAAGCGAGGTCAACTGATCAGCCTTGACCACGCCGCGCTCGAGCATGCGATCGCGCACCGAGTTGGCAATCGCTGCAGCCGGATAGTCATGATTGGCCACTCCCAGAATCGAGCTGTCATGCGCGCCCGAGAAGACTGCCTTGTAGTCGCGCCCGGCCTTGAGACCAAACTCGGCGTCCAGAATGGCCGACGGCGCCTTGAAGCCCGAGTTGGAGGTCTCGGAGGTAAAGGCCATTTCGCGGCCCTTGAGACCTGCAACATCGTCAATGCCGGAGCCCGGCCAGGTGATGATCTCCATTTCATAGCCAAAGGAGCCGTCGTCGGCGGCCATCATGATAAAGGGACGAAACCCCGCGCAGGCAACCGCCAGCGGCGTGGTGCCGGTGCTGAAACCGGCCACGTGCAGCCGCCCGGCACGCATCGCCTCGATCTGGGCCGCGTTGGACTGCACCGGGAAGAACTGCACCCGTTTGCCGGTCACCTCGCTCATGTGGTCGAGAAAATCCGACCACACATCGGCGTACATGGCCGGGTCCTCGACCGGGGTATAGGCAAAGATCAGGGTGCTCGGGTCACGCCATTGAGACGAATCGGTGGGGATATCCGCGACCATGTCACCGTCGTTATCGCTGTAACGGCTGCTCAGCTGAAACTCGGCCTGTGCCGTCTGTGCCAGTGGCAGGGCCAGCAGGAATGCGGCGAGCGCACCGCAGGTCTTCATACGCATGAGGATCGTTTCCCTGAAATGTTCTGTCGCTGACCAGCGTGGAGGGCTGGTCAGTGTGATGTGGCTGACAGATGACAATCCTGGGCAACAAATGTGACAGGAAGACGACAGACGTGTCTGATCAGTACGCAGCGCGCTCGACGGCTGAATGACTACCCCGCGGCCAGTCGCTCCCCCAGCTTGCGACCGTTTTCAAGGCAATCCCCCACCGCAATGCCGTCACGCCAGTTGCCGGCCAGATGCAGCCCGGCGTGGCGTTCAAGCGCACTATCCAGTCGTGCAATGCGCTCCAGATGGCCCAGCTCATACTGCGGAATCGCCCGCGGCCAGCGGCTGACCTGCTGCCAGACCGGATCGCCGCGAATACCCAGCAGGTCGCGCAGGTCGTAGAGCACCTGCTGGACCTGATCGGCATCGCTGCCTTCGGCGGCTTCGGGCTGACGCCGCCCGCCGATAAAGGCATTGATCAGGCAGTGTCCGCTGGGCGCGCGGCCTTCAAAGATGGTCGAGGAGAACAGCGCTCCCAGCGTGCGGCGCTTTTCGATGCTGGGGATCAGCACGCCGAAACCATCAAGGGCATGCGTGATGTCCTCGCGGCGAAAGCCGAGTGCGACGGCGTTGACCGGCGGATAGGCGATCTCTTCAAGTGGCGCCGCCAGCGCTTCATCCAGCGGCGTCAGAAGCTGGATCGCTACGGGGGCAGAAACGGCCAGTACCAGCTCACGCGTGCGAAAGCGACGCCCGGTGCTGTCGGTGATCTCCCAGCCATCATCCATTTTGCTGATGGTGCTCACCTCGCACGAACACTGGATCTCGCCGCCGTGGGTCGTGATCTCCTCGCCAAGCCGCTCGGCCAGACGCTCAAGCCCGCCCGGGAAGCTCACCAGCTTGCCGCGCCACTCGGCGGGCATCTCGGGAGTGGCCCGGCGCGACTGCCAGAGCCGGGTCAGGCCGCCGCGAATCAACGAGCCGTGTTCGCGCTCGATGGCGACCAGACGCGGCATGGCGGCCTGCGCCGAGAGCCGTTGCGGATCACCGGCATACACACCCGAAACAAACGGATCGACCATGCGTTCCAGCACCCGACGCCCCAGGCGACGCTCGACAAAGCCGGCCAGGCTTTCCTCGGGCGCGCTGCTGCGCTTGACGAAGGGTTCACGCACGATCCGTGACCAGCCCTCGCGCCCGATCAGGGGGTTATTCAGGGCGCGCAGCGGGTGGGTGGGCAGCGCCACCGGATGGCCATCCATCGCCACAAAACGCTTCTGTGCCGATGCATTGGCCGATTGTACCTCCTTGAGCAAACCCATCTCCTCAAGCAGATGGTAGAGCGGCGGTTTCATGATCAGCGTGTTGGGGCCGATCTCGGTCTGCCACTTTCCATCCTGCCGGGTGCTGATATTGCCGCCGACGCGCGCTTCGCGCTCAAGCAGCACCACCCGCCTGCCGCGCCGCGCCAGAGTGCGCGCAGCCGCAAGGCCTGTCGCCCCGCCGCCAATCACGACCACATCGTGGATCTCGTCCTTCACGCTGCCCTCTTCCATTGCTGCTTCCCCTGCGTGGTTCATCCGTGCGCCTTGTATCACCACAGCATACGCAGCGACGTCTTTTCGGGCGACAGCTGACACGCGACACGTTGCCGCCAGCGTGCGCATTCAGGCTGTAGACATCAAAAAGCCCGGCACGGGGCCGGGCTTCTTGTCGTTCAACACCAGGGACGATCAGTTCTGACCGACCTTATCCTGCGTTTTCGTGTCGAAGTCGCTCGCATCATGGCGCTCATGGAGCTGGGTTTCCGGCTCACCGAAGGTGCGATTGACCATGCGGCCACGCTGTACGGCCGGGCGAGCGTCGATCTCCTTGGCCCAGCGCACCACGTGATCGTAGGTGTGCACCTGCAGGAACGCCGCGGCTTCATACAAACGCCCCAGCACCAGCTGACCATACCAGGACCAGATGGCGATATCGGCAATGGTGTACTCATCGCCTGCCATGTACCGGTTGTCAGCCAGATGACGGTTGAGCACGTCGAGCTGGCGCTTGGCTTCCATGGTGTAGCGATCGATCGGGTACTCGAGCTTCACCGGCGCATAGGCGTAGAAGTGGCCGAAGCCACCGCCCAGAAACGGTGCGCTGCCCATCTGCCAGAACAGCCAGTTCATGGTTTCGGTACGCGCTCTGTGTTCACCTGGCAGTAGCTCGCCGAACTTATCCGCCAGATAGAGCAGGATCGAACCGGACTCGAATACCCGCGTAGGCGTCTCGGTGGTGTGATCCACCAGCGCCGGGATCTTGGAGTTCGGGTTGATCTCGACAAAGCCGCTGCCGAACTGATCCCCCTCGCCGATATCGACCAGCCACGCATCGTATTCAGCGCCCTCATGGCCCAGTGCCAGCAGCTCCTCGAGCATGATCGAGGCCTTTACGCCGTTGGGCGTGGCCAGCGAGTAGAGCTGAAACGGATGCTTGCCCACTGACAGTGCCTTGTCATGGGTAGGCCCGGCCACCGGACGGTTGATGCTGGCAAACTTGCCGCCACTCTCTTTCGGTTCCCAGACCGTGGGCGGTGTGTATTCCTGATCACTCATGGGTCGTTTCCCTGTTGCTTGCGTGTGGGTGCCCGGCACCCGACGTCACAAAAAAGATAGCGGCTTAACGAACAACCAGCGACCGTCGTATTCATTCACTGGCGTCATGGCGAATCAATCGCCCGGCCAGCACGCACATGACGATGGCAAGCACAGCGCAGACAGCAATGGTCAACGGCATCAGGCCGGGCCCCTGGGTGGCCAAACTCACCACATAGCCCACGCATGCCGCCAGCAGATAGTGCAGCGTACCCATCAGCGCCGAGGCAACGCCCGCCTGTGGCCCGCCGTGATTCATGGTCAGCGCGGTCAGGTTACCAAACACCAGGCCGAGTGCGCCGATGGCCAGCCCCAGCAGCGCCACATAGACCTCAAGACTCGCCATGCCGGCCGTCACTGCCAGATACAAAAGCCCGCCGGCCACGGCGTGCACGCCCAGACCGATGTAGGTGACCTGCGCCGGCGTCATGCCGCGCCCGGCCAGCACGTTGGCCAGCGTACCTCCCAGAATCAGCCCGACCGAGTTGGCGGCAAACAGATAGCTGAAATGGGTCGGCGTCATGCCGAAGTAGTCGGTGAAGACGAATGCAGACGCGCTGATGTAGGTAAAAAGCGAGCCCAGCACGAACCCTCCGGCGGCCGTGTAGGCCATGTAGACCCGGCGGCGCGACTGCCTCAGATAGCCACGTACCACGCCGCCCACACTCAGCGCCACGCGACGCTCGGGCGCCAGCGACTCCGGAATGGCCATCAGACTCCAGATCAGTCCGATGGCACCAAACACCGCCAGCACCCAGAAAATGCCCCGCCAGCCGCCATGCGTCAGCATGAAGCCGCCCATCATGGGGGCTACCACCGGGGCGATCATCATCACCTGCATCAACAGCGAAAAGATTTTCGCCGAGCTTTTGACGTCGCAGACATCGGCCACGATGGCGCGCGGGGCCACCAGTCCGGCAGCCGCGCCGATGGCCTGGGCAAAACGCGCCACCAGCAGCCACTCAAGCGTGGGCGCCAGGGCAGCCATTACCGAACCGGCCACAAAGATGACCAGCCCCACCATGAGCGGCAGGCGGCGACCGTAGCGCTCCAGCAACGGGCCGTAGAGGCACTGGCCCAGCGCCAGGCCTGCCAGAAAGACGGACAGCGTCTGCTGTACGCTGCCGGCCGAAATCCCATAGTCCTCGGCGATCATCGGCATGCCGGGCAGATACATGTCGATGGCCATGGCATCCAGTGCGGTCAAAAGTGCCAGCAGAATGACAAGCGCCATTCCCATGGTGCCCTGCTGTACACCGGCCCGAGCCGTCTGCTCCGTCATGATGTTTCTCCTGTTGTTTCAATTCTTGCGATGCTGTCGCCCATGAGACGCTCAAGGGCGTTGAGACGCGCTTCAAAACGCGCCTGGCCGATGTAGATCAGTGCCACGTGAAGGCTGTCGACCATGCCCATCCAGGCATGACCCATGACCTCGGCATCCTGATCGGTCAGCAAGTCGCCAAGGCGACGACGCAGTGCGCTGGTGAAATCCACCAGCAGCTGCTGCATGAACTCTTCATAGCCCTGTTGAATCGCGTCAAACAGCGGCTCGGGCGAGATGTAGGAGGTGCGCAGCAGAAAGCGAAAGTGCTCGGATTCGCTGTAGCGTGCCAGCAGGGATTCGCAGTAGCGCTGCCCCGGCAGGTCGTCATCAGGGCCGGCGAAGCACGCTCTGGCAAAGGCCTCTTCGATCTGCAGGGCATCCCTGAAGACCGCCATGAACAGCGCATCCTTGTTTTTGACGTGCGAATACAGAGACGCTTTGCGAATCCCGGCGTCAGCCGCGATATCAGCCAGGGAAGCGCCCTCATAGCCATGCCGGGCAAACTGAACCACCGCAGCATCAAGCACCCGCTTGAGCGCCGGTGTTGTGGATGTCATATGTTCTGCTCCAGAAAACAAGGGGATCGATAACACCTGCCCTACCGCTACAGGCGTCAGGTGGTGCATTCTAGCCCTAAAAACTACCTACCGGTAGGTAGCTTGTCATGGTTTAAAAAAATGGCCCTGATGGGCCATTTCTATCGTCAGACACTGTCGGCGATTTGACGTTCTACCAGGTCAGCGTTTGCCCTTCGAAATCCACAAAGCGCTGCTCGACTCGCCCGAGGGCGCCTTCCAGCACGCTGACCAGACCGGTCACGCTCTGCTCGACCGTCACCGGGGCGTCATCCCCCCCCATGTCGGTCTGCACCCAGCCCGGGTGCAGATTCAGCACGCCCACCCCGGCCGGAATCGCCTCGTTGACGGCGAAACCGCGGGTAAGACTGTTGAGCGCAGCCTTGCTGGCCCGATAGAGCTCACGATCGCCCGAGTCGTTGAGCGACACGCTACCCATGCGCGAACTCAGAAAGCCGATCACACTCTCGGGTGCCATGGCCGGTAGCAGCGCACGGGCCAGTCGCAGTGGTGCCATGGCGTTGAGATCGAACAGCTCACCGACCTCATCGCGACTCGCCTGCTCGGCACGCTGGTGATCCGGCCCCATGATGCCGGCCGAGATCACCAGCAGATTCAGCGCCCTCGGCCCGAGCGATGCGGCAAGCCCGGCAGGCGACTGCGCCAGATCAAGCTCCATGATCTCAAGCGCGTTGTCATGCTGCTCCCGCAAATCTGACAGCGCCTGCGGCGTGCGGGCACTGTCGCGCACCGTGGCAGTCACCTGCCAGCCACGCGCAAGCAGTACCTGCACCAGTCCCAGCCCGATTCCGCGGGAGGCACCGACCACCAGTGCCCGGCGCGGGGTATGTTCAACGGATGCACTACCGGTCATGTCACCTCCCTGACATCATCTGGTGCAAGGCCAATCTGTCTTAAAACATGGTGTTGTCGTTGGCGGACTCTTCCGGGACCGACTGGATCACGTCCCAGTGCTCGACGATTTTGCCGTCAGCGACGCGGAAGATATCCACCACGGCCTCACCCTGATCCTGGTCGCCGTTGGTCGAGTGAACATGCAGCCAGACCAGATCGCCATCGGCGGCACTGCGCACGATCTCGCTTTTATACTCGGGATTTTCCTTGAAGTAGCCCGCGAAATAATCCACGAAGGGCGCCTTGCCGTCCGGCACTTCCGGATTGTGCTGGATGTAGTCCTCGGCCAGCACCTTGCCGCTCTGCTCGGTTTCGTGATCGTTGAAGAACTGGTTGTAAAAATCGACGACCAGTTCGCGATTCGCCTCTTCCTTCCCAACATCACGCTCCGATTGAGCAAAGGATACGGCAGGGACAGCCAGCATCAGCGCCGTCGTGACGACGCCCAGGGATTTCAATAACGACATGCCAACACTCCGGTAACGATTGGAACGGTTAAAACGGTCAGGGAATCAATAGCCGACGGTAAAGCGCTGGCGCATGTACATGGGCTTTTCAAGCTCATCCACCATCGCGATGGCGTAGTCTTCAAAGGAAATGCTGGAGCCCTCGTCATTGATCAGCAGCTGGTCCTGGCCAAGGCGAAATTTGCCGGTGCGCTCGCCGGGTCCGAACTCTGCCGACGGTGACAGGAATGTCCAGTCGAGATCTTCCACGCCGCGCAGAAAGTCCAGAAACTCGCCCCCGGCGCGCGCTTCAGGCTTGTAGGCCTCGGGGAAGTCCGGCTGATCGATGAGCTTCTCCTCAAAAGCCACCTCGAGACTGCCGGCACCGCCGACGACGAGATAGCGCGTGACACCGGCATCCCGCACCGCACCCACCAGCGTTTTAACGTTGCTGGTCTTGAAGGGTATTGCGCTGATGACAGCATCATGACCCTTGAGCAGTGCGGCCAGCGCCTGCTGATCATCGGCATCACCCTGCCTTGCCGTCACGCCCGGCAGCGACGCAATCCTGTCCGCATTGCGCGCAATGGCCGTCACCTGATGCCCGCGTTCGGACAGTTCGGCCAGAATTCGTGACCCGGCATCACCCGATGCCCCGATCAATGCTACATGTGCCATGAGCTACCTCCTTGAGTTCATGTTGTCCCCATGGTCTAAAAGACAGACCGTGAGATAAACTTATGTGAGTTCCCCTGACGGCGCAAGAAGTCATCTGCACCTGACACGGTCACATCAATGTGACCGCTGCTACCCTGGCGAGCAATAAACAACACCCTTGACGGAGAGATCATGACAGCGATGTCTGATGGTGAAGAGATCGTTTTCGACCAGCCCTGCCCCATTCGTGACGTGCTCGATCGGATCGGTAATCAATGGAGTCTGTTGATTCTGGAAGCGCTGTCACCGGGCACCCTGCGCTTTAATGCCCTGATGCGCGAGATTGGTGATATTTCCAGGCAAATGCTGTCGCGCACGCTCAAGCAACTCGAGCAGGACGGTTTCATTACCCGCACGCTCTACCCTGAAGTGCCTCCGCGAGTGGAATATACCCTGACCGAGCTGGGACACTCGTTTCTGGCACCCATGCAGCAGCTCATCACCTGGGCCGATAGCCATCACCGCGACATCGTCGTCGCGCGCAGGCGCTATGCGACGGACCGGAAATAGCGCTGGAGGCGGGCAGCGCAGCGAATCCACCGCGGGCGAGGACATCAAGGACCGTCAGGCGCTGGCCTTTACCAGCGCCTGACGGCCGGCCTTCTCAGGCATCGCCTTTTTTGGCGTTCCTTTTGAAGGTCTCTTCGGCGCCTTTTTCGTCGTCCTCTTCATCACTTTCGGTGCTTTCGCTGGCGTTCTTTTTAAAGCCCTTTTCAGCGCCTTTATCAGCGTTACCCCTGGCGCCTTTTTCGACGTTATCCTCGTCGTCTTCGTCGTCCTTTTCACCACTTTCGGGGCTTTCGCTGGCGTCCTTTTTAAAACCCTTTTCATTATTTTCATCAACGTCTTCGTCAGCGCCATCATTGGCGCCTTTTCCGCCATTCTCGGCGTTCTCCTCGTCGTTCCTTTCCTGGTCGTCCTTTTCGCCACTTTCAGGGCTTTCACTGGCATCCTTTTTGAAACCTTCTTCACTATCGCCCTGCTCGCTGTCACTGCCTGCCGATGCCTCACGAGTGGCCGGTGCATTGCCCAGCGCAATATCATGGCGACCAATCGCCATGACCTCTCTGGGCCACCACTCGGGATGGTTGTCACGCACAAAGGCCATCAGCCGTTCCCGGATCAGCATTTCCGCCGTCCAGCCACTCATTGGATCAGTGGTCATGAGGTAGCAGGCAATCGTTTGCGCCATATCGGTCTGCCCGGTCACATAACACAGGAGCCTGTCGTGCTCGATAACGCTGTCTTCTTCCTTGGCGAACTCAATGAACTTCTCACGAATACAGGCAATATCGGCACTCAGGTGAAGCTTCATCTCAAGACTTCTGTACTCCTGGGTATTCTGGGCAGACATGTTCTCGAACGCTTTTGAGGCAAAGTAGGTGACCGGCACGATCAAACGACGTTCATTCCAGACCCTTAACCGGATAAAGGTGTAAAAGATGCCCTCCACGTAACACCATTGACCTTCAAACATCACCAGGTCACCGATGCGGATAGGCTTGGCCAGCGATAGCTGAAAAGACGAGAGGATATTGCCCAGCACCGCCTGCCCTGCGATACCTACCAGCACCGCCAGCACGCTCGCCGACGCCAGAATGGACAGCCCCAGCGTCTCAAAGATCTGAATCTGGCTCAGCACATAGACCGACACCCCCGTCACCATGATCAGGATGACAATCCGGCGCAGCGCATAAAGCGAGGTCAGCAGCCGGCGCTCTTCCTTGGGGCTGGTGTCATCGATTTCACCCACCAGCCGCCGCATCATGCGTACCATGATGGTATCGACCAGACGAAGTGCAATCGTGCCGGCGCTCCAGCCCAGCACAACCATCAACACCACGCGCAGCGTCGACGTGATGACCGCCGAGAAGGACACCACATAATCCAGTAGTACCTGGATGGCCAGCGACATGACAATAAACGCCAGGGGCCCCCTGATTCGGCCGGTGAAAAGGCTTCGCGAGCCTTCAGGCAACCAGCGCGATATCAGGCCTGCCAGGCTGTAGACGCCCCATCCCAACAGGCCGATCACCGCCAGAATGATGGGAATGACCACCCACTCCCATATCTTGAGCATGCCAAGGGAGCCCTTGAAACGATCGGGAATATAGCTTTCGAACCTGGAGGGGCCGTACATCTCATACAACAGCGGGATCGATGACACGGTTTCCGGCATGATCATCCATACCGGCTCTTCATCACCGACCCGATATCGGGCCAGACGAACGTCATAGGTTTCGCCATCCTCCTGAAAGGAGGCCAGCTTGAGATTGCGCCGTGGCACACCGGCCTGGGGGTTTTGCCCCGAAGGATCCTCGATGGCGGCATCCTGACGCCCGGATAACCCGGACATGCTTAACCACTCGCCACGTCGAAGCGCTACGCCCAGTTCACGGACCAGCCTTTCACCCTTTTCCTGCTGCTCTGCAGGACTCAGCTCGGAAAGATTGAGGATATGAACGGCGGCAGCGAAATCTTCCTTTTCGGTCAGCTCCATCAGGCTGCGAATCGCCTCGCGTGGCGTTTTCTGCCGAACATCATCGGGCGGCTCGCTCAGGCCGGTATTGAGCGCATCGACTGAAAACCAGCGCGTGTCCTCGTCTTCCTGCACCTGTGCCATACACAGGCTGGAAAACAGGAGTATCACTGCCGCCGATAGCCACAGTCGCCATAAACCCTTTGCCTTCATGCGTGTTCTATATCCCTTTGGATGAAACAACCTCCCCGTATGCCACCTGCCGGATCCTTGTCGATCAGGCAACAGCGGCAACCAGACCCCGGGCGAGAGACGGGTCGAGGTACAGCGTAGCCATTGTGGTCACGTCAGTCCCTGACCTGTGTTGATAAAGCGTCATGATCGATCAAAAAGTAAAACGACCATCGATTACCGGAACTCGACGGCCGCTCATTGTGTTCATTTTCGCCTCGCACTCAGGCAAGGCCACCGCTGGTCCGCCATACCCAGGCGCTGGCTCGGACGCTCAGGTAAATGTCAGCCCCCGTAATGGATCGCGGAACCAGGCCCCAGCGGTAGCCCCAGCAGCATCCAGACAATCAGCAGCAGCGTCCAGAACATCATGAAGGCAAACGAATATGGCAGCATCACCGCGATCAGCGAACCGATGCGAATGTCGCGATCATATTGCTGGGCGTAGGCGATGATCAGCGCAAAGTAGGTCATCAGTGGCGTGATGATATTGGTAGAGGAGTCCGCCACCCGATAGGCCATCTGGGTCAGCTCCGGCGAGTAGCCCAGCTGCATCATGATGGGTACGAACACCGGCGCCAGGATCGCCCACTTGGCCGAGGCGCTACCGATAAAGAGATTGATAAAGCCCACGATGAGCACAAACAGAATCAGCAGGGGGATGCCGGTCAGGCTGATGCTCTGCAAAAGCTCTGCGCCGTAAACCGCCATGAAGGTGCCCAGGTTGGACTCGGAGAACCAGGCCACAAACTGACCGGCGGTAAAGGCCAGCATGATGAACATGCTCATGCCGGCCATCGTTTTGGAGAGTTCGTTGGCGACATCGGTATCGTTTTTGACTGCCCCGGTGACGATACCGTAGACCAGTCCGGGCACGAAAAAGAGAATCAGCAGCACCACCGCCAGCGCACTCATGAAGGGCGATTGCACGATAGCGCCATCCTCACCCCGCAGCGGGGCTCCCGGCGGCACGATCAACAGTGCCAGCAGCGCCAGCGTGATCACGAAGGCAATCCCTGCCCATGTCATGCCACGCTTTTCCAGCGCCGTAATGGTGGTGGACTCCTCCCCCTGGTAGTCACCCTCGTAGCGCCCCAGCCGTGGTTCGACCACAAACTGGCTGATCAGGGTGCCGATAACGGCCAGAAAAAAGGTCGAGACGATGATGAAGTAGTAATTCATCGCCAGATTGATCGACCCGGCGTAGGCCGGATCAAGGGTCGCAGCCGCCTGAATGGTCAGCTCGCCCAGCATGACATCGGTGGCAGACAGCAGCAGGTTGGCACTAAAGCCCGCCGACACACCGGCGAAAGCCGCTGCCAGCCCGGCGATGGGATGCCGACCGAGCGCGGCAAAGATCATGGCCCCCAGCGGCGGCAGCACCACATAACCGGCATCGGAGGCGACGCTTGACATGATGCCGGCAAATACCAGCCCGAAGGTGATCAGCGATTTGGGAATGGAGAGAATAAACCCGCGCAGCAGCACGCTGATCAGCCCGGTGCGCTCGGCCATGCCGATGCCGATCATGGTCGCCAGCACCACGCCAAGCGGTGCAAAGCCGATGAAGTTATCGACCAGGGAACCAAAGATATAGCGAATGCCCTCTGCGGACAGCAGATTATTGACCGTTACGGTCTCACCGCCACCCGGTGGCACCACCTCAAGCCCGAACAGCGACAGCAGCGCCGAGATGATGGCGACCAGCGCCGCCAGCAGCGCAAAGAGAGTAACGGGATGAGGAAGGCGGTTGCCCGTGCGCTCGATGGAATTGAGCAGACGCTGCAAAAGGCCCACTCGTTGACTCTGATTGTTCATTATTCAACCACCGATAGAGATGTTGGCTGTGGGTTTCAGCGCGCCATCCTAAAGAAACACTGCGCCCGCTCTCGCTTTTGTTAAGTCCGACAACAGCCTGGCAAGCATCAGCCAAGGCGCTCGGCCTACAGGATCACGATACTCAGGACGATATAGCGCAGCGCCTTGCCCAGGGTGACCAGTAGCAGAAACCAGAGCAGATTGACCCGCAGCACCCCGGCGATCAGCGTCAGCGGGTCACCGATAATCGGCACCCAGGCCAGCAGCAATGACCAGCGGCCATAGCGGCGAAATCGCCGCTCGGCGCTGATCATGAGCCCCGGCTTCTGGCGCTTGAGCCAGCCCTGATTGGCCCAGTAGCCCATCGCGTAGTTCACCAGCGAACCGAGCACGTTGGCAATGGTGGCAATGAGTACCAGGGTGACAGGCGAGCCGCCCCTGATCAGCAGCGTGGCCAGTACGGCCTCCGACCCCATCGGCAATAACGTGGCCGAAAGAAAGGCCGACAGGAAAAGCCCGGTCTGACTGATGTCCAGCAACAATACCTCCATGACAAAACACTGACAGGGGTAAATCCCCGCAAGCGTGCAGGCCCTGCCTCACCGGATGCCCGCCCCGGGAATTAAACAATCATTCCCGTTTTTATTAATCCTTTACAATGAAAAGACTACTGCCGATATCTTTCGGGTCACACACACGGTTTTTCAACGCAGGTTGATCTTTATTCATGACAGCGCCCATGAAAGGGCCTTCATACAACAACAATCCGAGCCTCTGACGGCTGCAGCCATCAGGCGTTCCCATGCCTCTCAATGACTGTACAAGGCGAGTCGATGATCAATACGATCAAACAACTCTGGCGCCCCGGCACGTCAGGCAACCCACGCGGCGTGCGCCGTCGAATAGCGCTGTGCAACCAACTGGGGCTTTTCGGTGCCACCGCGACAATTCCCTATCAGCTTTTTTACTGTCTCTACGATTTTGCCGTGTATCGCGGCGTCTTTCTCGCCAACCTGGTGTTCATGGCAGCGTATCTGTCAGTGCTGCCACTGAATCACAAAAGGTGGCATAACACCGCCAGCAATGTATTGCTGATCAATGGCTGCTGTCAGCTCTTTGTCGTGACGTTTTTCATCGGTACCGAAGCCGGCGTGAACCTGTTTTATTTCACCCTGGCCGCCATACTGGTGTTTCTTTACGAACACCTTCACTCGCGGATCTATATCGCCATCATGGCGTCGTTTGGCGTGCAGTATGCGCTCACGCATTTCCTGTTTACGGCCGAGACCGTGGCCACACCGGTACCATCACCGTGGAGCGAAATCATGTATGCCGGCAGTGTGGCGGGCGCACTAACGCTGTCAGGCATTGTCCTGTATCTCTTTCGCCAGCAGATCGATCACGCCGAAGGGGAGCTGATGCTGAGCAACCGCTACCTGGAAACGCTCAGCAATACCGACCCGTTGACCGGCCTTGCGAACCGGCGGGCGCTGGATGCTGCCCTGGAGCGTGAGTGGTCGCGCCTTGCGCGTCGCCAGCAGGCACTCTCGGTCATCATGTTTGATGTCGACCATTTCAAGTCTTTCAACGATCAATACGGCCATGATGGGGGCGATCGTTGTCTACAGCAGATTGCCGCGGCGGCAAAAAATGTGATCTCCCGAGCTTCCGACCTGCTGGTGCGCTACGGCGGGGAAGAATTCGCGGTTGTGTTGCCTGACACCGATGAAGCCGGAGCGCGGTTGCTGGCACAGCAGTTATGTACTGCCATCGAGCGTCTGAACATACCCAATGAATCCCTAGGTGCAGGAGCCTGCGTTACCATCAGCGTTGGCGTATCGAGCATCACGCACACGACGTCCGATGCCCATGGATACGGCGGCGCGCATCTTTTAAAGCGCGCCGATGAAGCGCTGTATCAGGCAAAATCCAGCGGCCGCAACCGGGCGGTGTACTGCCCGTACGCTCAGCCTCTTTCCGTTGATACCAGAATTGCCGGCCGCCCGGTATCCGATGACATCGACAGCCGCTCGCCGCTGTCCTGAGGCCGGACTCGTCCAAAGGGGTATGGCGTTAGCTCCCGGCCATCACGCACTCTTGAGCGTTTTTTTACCAGAGTGTTCTGATGAAACGCCTTTCCTGCCTGTCTCTGAGCACGCTTGCCGTGTCGCTCATGTTCCTGCCCACCTCGGCAAGTGCCCGGGTCACAGCCTTCGATGTGATGTCCACTACTCCCATGTGCGAGGGTCGCCGCTTCAAGGACGCCGGGCAACGGTCAACGCGCGCTATGACAGTAGCGACGCCTATATCAAGGCCGTGCGTCAGCACGCCGACCGTCTGGTAGAGCAGCGTCTGATGCTGCCGGATGATGTGGGGTTTGTCGTGGAAGCGGCCCCGCCCTTCCCGGTCGACTGATACCCGGGGCGGCCAGCGCCGATCCGACGCCGGGCACCGGAGAGCGCCCGGTCCCGAAAAGGCCTACACTATTGGTCCATTCGCCAGCCCGCCTCTGACGCGCCCTGCGCGCCGGAGGTGAGCTGGCAGCTTCCTGTTCCCGGATCAACGATCACGACCGCTTCATGACCGACCGCTTCCCGATGGTACATCCCGACCCTGCGTGCACGGCTCACCATGAGTGATCGTCGGCTTTTTCGCTCGCTGAGCGTCTACAACTATCGACTCTGGTTTGGCGGTGCGCTGGTGTCCAATATCGGCACCTGGATGCAGCGTATCGCCCAGGACTGGCTGGTGCTGACCGTGCTCACGGCGCATGACGCCAGTGCCATGGGCATTACCATGGCGCTGCAGTTCGGGCCTCAGCTGTTGTTGCTGCCGCTGTCGGGGTTTGCCGTCGATTATTTTGATCGCCGCCGCCTGATCATGCTCTCCCAGGCATTGCAGGGGCTTTTGGCGCTGGGGCTGGGAATACTGACCCTCACCGATACGGTGACGCTCTGGCAGGTCTATCTATTCGCGCTGGCGCTGGGGTGCGTGACGGCCTTCGATGCACCGGCGCGACAGGTATTCGTCAATGATCTGGTCGGCGAGAAGCTGCTGTCCAATGCGGTGGCGCTCAACTCCACCTCGTTCAACGCCGCGCGTATGGTGGGCCCGGCCATTGCCGGGCTTTTGATTGCGGCGACGGGCACCGGCTGGCTTTTTATCATTAACGCGGTCTCCTTTGCCGGCGTGCTGGGGGCGCTGTGTCTGCTGCGCGTCAACGATCTCCATGTTGGTGAACGCGCCACGCGCGGTCCCGGCGGGCTGACCGAGGGCTTTCGCTACGTCAAGGGGCGTCCTGACCTGAGCGCCCTGATGTTCATGCTCTTTTTGATCGGCACCTTTGGTTTCAACTTCCCGGTCTTTATCTCGACCATGTCAGTGGGCGTGTTTCAGGGTGACTCGAACCAGTATGGGCTTCTGACCACCTGTCTGGCTGTGGGCTCGGTGACCGGCTCCCTGCTGGCCGCCCGGCGCGAGCAGCCGCGCATGGGGCTTTTGCTGGTCTCGTCGCTGTCGTTCGGGGTGTTTTGTGCCCTCGCTGCGCTGGCGCCCAGCGTGTGGCTTTTCGCCATCGCCCTGATGCTGACCGGGCTTTCTGCGCTGACCTTCATGACCGCCTCCAACGCCACCATGCAGCTGACCACGACACCTGCCATGCGCGGACGCGTCATGGCGCTGCGCATTGCAGTGACCATGGGCGGCACGCCGATCGGTGCCCCCATCGTGGGGGTGATTGCCGATCACGCCGGCCCGCGCTGGGCGATGATGGTCGCCGCTGCTGCGGGGCTTGGTGCTGCTATCGTGGCACTGCGGGCCCGCTCGGCCGAGCGTCGACGAGCGGCGCTTGCCCCCCATGAGCGCGCATGACGCTTACGGCATTATTGCGGTATTGATTTCGCTTCTTTTCCCGTGATTTCGAGCGTATAGTGCGCTCGCCTTCGGCCGCCCGGCCGAATGTCCTGTTTTCGAAAGACCCGTTGGCTCCCCCGCCCGCCGACGCCTATCAGGATCAACACGCCTCATGTCACGCCAGCTGTTCTCGATGGCCCTTGCGCCATTACTTGGACTTTTTATCTTTGGTATCGGCAACGCCTTCATGATGTCACTGGTCACGGTGCGCCTGGACGCTGCCGGTGAATCCGCCACCACCATCGGCTGGATCTCGTCTGCCTTTCACGCCGGCCTGGTCATCGGCGCCCTCTTTAGTGATCGCCTGTTGCTGCGCATCGGCCATATTCGCGCCTACGCCTGCTTTGGCGCGCTCGTGGCGGTGACCGTGCTCGCCCAGGGCCTGTGGGTGAACGCACCGTTCTGGTTTGTCATGCGCTTTCTGTGCGGCTGGGCCACGCTGGGCGTCTATCTGGTCATCGAGAGCTGGCTGTTGAGCGCCTCGGACCCGAAGGTGCGCGGTCGCCTGCTGGCGCTCTACATGATCGCGCTCTATGGCGCTGGTGTGATCGGTCAGCTGCTGCTGGGCGTGGCCGATTTTGGTGATGACACGGCGGCCTTCATGATCATCGCCATCCTTGCGGCGCTGTCGATCTTGCCGCTGGGCCTGATCCCGCGCGTCTCGCCGCTGGTGGAACATGCCGAGCCGCTCTCCCCCTGGCGGTTGATCACGGTGACACCGACCGGCGTGGTGGGCTGCTTTGTGGCAGGGCTGGTGATCTCGGCGATTTATAGCCTGCTGCCCTTGTATCTACAGCGCATCGGGCTTGAGCTTTCCGATGTCGGGCGCATGATGGCGATCGTCATTCTGGGCGCGATGCTGTTGCAGTATCCGATCGGGCGCTGGTCGGATCGCCATGACCGCCAGATGGTGCTGATTCTGACCAGTGCCGCGCTGGGCGCACTCAGCTTTGGCGTACTGTTCATGGAAGGCAGCCCCCTTGTGATGGCCGGCATGCTGTTCTTGATCGGCGGCAGCGCCTTCGTGCTCTATCCGGTGGCGATCAGTCACGCCTCCGACCGGGCACCGGCAGGGGCGCTGGTGCGCATGAGTCAGGGGCTTTTGCTGATCAACGAACTTGGCGCGACCTTCAGTCCGCCGCTGATCACACCCGTCATGAACCATCTGGGCGATACGGGACTTTTTATCGCACTCGGCAGCCTGGCAAGCGCTTTGATGGTGTTTCTGCTGTGGCGACGCAGCCGACGCCCGGCACCGATGCCGGTGGCACCCTTTACTTCCAACACGCCCCACTCCGCCGTCGGCGCGGAGCTGGTCGTCACTGAGGCGCTGGTGCAGGGCGCGATCGAGCACGAGCACCAGGAAGATCTCTCGCAGGTGGTGCCTGAGGTGGAGACCGCCCATCCTGACCCGGCAGCCCATGGCGCCATGCAACGGCCGACGTGATTGAGGCCCGGGCAGCATCATGCCGACCCGGGGCTGACCCGAGCCGGCATGATGGCAGGAACGGCCTTATCGTGCTCGAGCGTTAGAACGAGGTGCTCAGCGTTACGGTCGCACTGCGCGGCTGGCCGTAGATGGAGCCGGCATAGAAGCCATAACTATCGTAGTAGCGCTTGTCGAACAGGTTATCGAGGTTGAGCGTCACACTGGTGTTGTCGGTGATGTCATAGGCCGCCATGGCGTTCCAGATCGCATAGCCCGGCCAATTGGCACGCGAGGAGCCGGTGCTGACGCCATCGGTGGGGCGGCCAGCGGGGCTGGAGACCGCGTCGATGTTGCTCTGGGCACGCACACCGCCGCCGAAGGTCCAGCGATCGAGCATGCCGGCCGGCTGATAGGTCGTGGAGAGCTTGAACAAATGAGACGGGTCGCTGCGGCCGTCAGAGTCCACCTTACGGAAGTGCAGATAGGTGTAGCCGCCGTAAACGTTCCAGTTCGGCGTGATCGCACCTGCCACTTCCAGATCCACCCCTTCGGTCTCATTACCGGTGCCTGCCTTGTAGGCCTGGCCGCCGGTGGGCGTTTCGTTGGCGCCATCCAGCACCGCAGCGTTTTCCTGACGGGTACGGAACACGGCGGCCGAGGCGTTCAGACGACCGTCGAACCATTCACCCTTGACGCCGGCTTCGTAGCTGTCGCCCTCAAGCGGCTTGACCCGGTCGCCGCTGCTGGTCTCGCGCGTCTGTGGCGTAAAGATGTTGGTGTAGCTGGCGTACAGCGAATAGTTGCTTGATAGGTCATACACCAGACCGGCATAGGGCGTGAAGACGCCGTTTTCCTGCTGGCTGCTGGTGCGGTCGCCATCGTAGTCCCGGCTTTCGGTCTTGTAGTAGCTGGCACGGGCGCCAAGAATCACCGACAGCGGCTCGGTCACGTTCAAGCGCGTGGCGGCATACACACCGCGCAGGCGCGTCTTGTCGACCTGGGTGCGACCGGTTTTCGAGTTTTCCATGTTGAAATCACCGTCCACACCGCGGCGCCAGTCGGTCACGGCCAGCCCGTTGAGACGGAACATGCAGTTTGAGGACTCAACAGACCGACTGCTGCTGGTCATCACGCAGTTTTCTTCGGGCGAGCGTTCACGCATGCGGCTCTCGCTATAGCCAAACATCACGTCGTGCTGGCGTCCGAACAGATCGTACCTGCCGCTTAAATCAAACCGGGCGGAGCGCTGACGGGTCTCTTTGGTCTGATGCAGACCGTTGAGAATCGCGCCGCTGCCGTCCTGGTCCCAGTAGCCGGCGTAGTTGCCATCGGCACCGCGATTGACCTTGGCAACCGCCAGATGGTTGATGGCATCGATGTCGCTCTGGGCGACCCTCACATCAAGCTGCCAGTCGCTGTTGAACGAATGGGTCAGCGAGGCGAACGTGGTGTTGGTCTTTGACTGCGCGTAGCTCCAGTGCGGTGCCGGGTTGGTGCTGCGCGACAGATGGGTTTCCTCGCCATTGGCAAACCAGACCGGCACATTGGCGCCCCAGCCGGCGCCGCGGGTCTTGCGGTATTCATACTGATACCCCACCCCCAGGGTGGTGTCCTCGTCGGCATCGAACTCGAAGCTTGCCAGCGCCGCGCGGTTGCGATTGGTTTCATTATCGCGAAACGAATCGCCCTCCTGCTCGGTAACCACAAACCGCGAGCGGATGCTGCCATCCTCATTGAGCGGCAGATTGAGATCGGCACCGACGCGCGACTTGTCCCAGCGACCGTAGGAGGCGTAGGCACTGCCGCCAAACGCCTTCTGCGGACGCTTGCGCACCATGTCGACCGTGGCCGACGGATCCCCCGTACCGCCCAGCAGACCGTTGGCGCCGCGCACGATATCAACGCGCTCGTACATGTCCATGCTCAGGGCGTTGCCGCCGCCGCTGAACCCTGATCCGCCGGGAAACTGCAGCCCGTCTACCCGCCAGTTGTTGATGTCATAGCCGCGCGCCCTGAAAGACGTCCGCACACCGACTTCTGACTTGTTGGCAGTGATGCCGGGCGTGAGTGCCAGCGCGTCCTCGACGTTGACCACCCTCTGGTCATCCATCTGCTGACGGGTAATGGTCGTGACCGACTGCGGCGTCTCGCGCGGGGAAAGATCGAGCCCGGTAGCACTGCGCGTATCAGGGACGGTATAGCTGCTGGCAAAACCGCTTCGATAGCTCGAGGCCTCGATGGTCATGGGTGCCAGCTGGACTTCCGTGGTGTTCTGGTTGTTGTCGGAAGCTGACTGGGCATGGACCGCCGTACTGAGCATGCAGCCGCCAAAAGTGACGGCAATGGCACCGGCAAGCGGCCTGCCTGACCGCTCGTAAAAGTTCCCTGATGCCTTTGCGGCACGATTGTTCATGAATGACCCTTTACGAAAATAATAATGATTAGCATTTACCATCCTGGGGGCCACGATTATATTGACGCCTCTTGCTGAGAACCTTTGGCTCTGTGGGGCATATGTAATGGATTGTATTGGTGATGCGACACACCAGGCCTTGCGCGCTGAACAACACGATGATGGCCCACTGGTGCTGGTGGTGGATGACGATGACGAGATTCGTGAGCTGATCCGTGACTATCTCACCGGCATGGGCTTTCGTACCCGGGCGGCGGCCAACGGGCGTGAGATGTGGCATCAAATGGATGACAGCGTGGATCTGGTCATTCTCGATCTCATGCTGCCGGGAGAGGATGGCCTGAGCCTGTGCCGCGACCTGCGCCATCAGGGCAGTGTGCCGGTGATCATGATCAGCGCCCGGGGCGCCTGCGCCGAGCGTATCATCGGTCTTGAGATTGGCGCCGATGACTACCTGTGCAAGCCCTTCGATCCGCGTGAGCTGCTGGCCCGCATCCGCGCGGTGCTGCGTCGCAGGCCCCCGACTCGCGAACACCGCGCCCCCGAACCCGACACCGCCGATGAAGCGCGCGAAAGATGTTTCGCCGGCTGGCGTCTGGACCTGCAGACCCGCCGACTGCACTCACCAGGGAACCGCGTGCTTGATCTGCCGCGCTCCGATTTCATGGTGCTCAAGGCGCTCAGCGAGGTTCCCAACCGGATCGTCAGCCGCAATACGCTGAGCCAGCGCGCCTTCGGGCGAGAGTACTACCCCGACGACCGCTCCATTGATGTCTGCATCAGCCGGCTGCGGCAGATGCTCGAGGATGATGCTCGCCGTCCACGCTTCATTCGTACCATTCGCAACGAAGGGTATCTGCTCGAACTGCCCGACGCGGTCGAATGAGACACATGCTCACAGGCCTTCGACGGCTGTGGCCCGACTCGCTGTTTACCCAGCTGAGCCTGATCCTGGTCATCGCAGGGCTGGCAATCCAGCTGATGTTCAGCAGCATCTGGTATGACGTGCGCTTTGGCCAGGTACTGGAGGCGCCGGCGCGGCTGGTGATCTTTCGCACTGTCAACGTCATGCGCCAACTCGACGAGGCGCCGTCAGCGCCGCTGCCGACCTCCGACACCTTCCATGTCGAGCGGCGCGCCTCGCCGCTGCCCATGACTGCACAGCTGAGCACCGCTCAGAAAAACGTGGAGCGCCTGTTGCAGGACGCCCTGCACCGTGAAGTGGGCGACGCCCGGCAACTGTCGCTGGTGGATGTAGAGATCCGCGACGAGAACGGCCAGGCCAGTACCTGGTCGAGCCTGTTTGGCCTTTCCCCTGTAGTAGGGCATTTCAATTTTCAGCTGCGGCTGGCACCAAACCAGTGGCTGCATGTCAGGGCCGTGCAGCCGCACGGCTGGAACGACCGGCCCGCCTGGGAGGTGCTGGGCGACTACGCCATGCGTGTCTATCTGCTGCGCGCGCTGGCTCTGATTGTCGTGGCGCTGCTCGTGGCACGGCTGAGTACCCGACCGCTGCGGCGTCTGGTGCGTGCCGCCGCGGCACTGGGACAGGACATCCGCCAGCCGCCGCTGCCCGTTGAAGGGCCAAAAGAGATGCGCCAGGCCGCGGAGACGTTCAACGCCATGCAGCAGCAGCTGATCGATCTCATGGGGGAGCGTACCCAGCTGCTCTCGGCGGTCTCTCATGATCTGCGCACTCCGCTGACCCGCATGCGCCTGCGCGTGGAAGGCATTGATGAGGCCTTGCTGCGCGAGAAGCTGATTGCCAATATCGATCAGATGGAGACGCTGATCGCCTCCCTGCTGGATTCTGCAAGCCAGGGCGCGGCGCTGGAAGGTCACGCCGTATTCGATCTGAGCCAGCTGATCAATGAGGTGGCCAGCGAATTTGTCGACACCGGCAGCGATGTCCGCTGGAGCGGCAGCTCACCGGCCACGGTCTGCGGCCACGCACCGAGCCTGCGCCGGGTGCTGCACAATCTGATCGATAACGCGCTGCGCCATGCCGGTAATGCCCGCCTGAGCCTGCAGACCCTTGATGACCGGGTCGAGGTGGCCATTCAGGATGACGGCCCCGGCATCGATGAGGCGCGCCTCAATGAGATCGTGCAGCCCTGGCAACGCGGCGACACGCCCACCAATGCCGGCGCGCTCGGCTACGGGCTGGGGCTAAGCATTGCGCGCAGTATCGTGATGGCGCATCAGGGCCGGCTGCGGTTTTCCAATCGGGAAAGCGGCGGCCTGCGGGTCGTGATGACCCTGCCCACGCGGGCGTCGTGACCCAAAACCCCGGCATCAGCCTATTGAAAGCAGCCCATTAAAAAGCAGTTCACAAAAAAGGCGGCCCCCTGTGGGGCCGCCTCTGGATGTACATCAGCGCAATGGCATCAGTACCTTGTGCTCGGTACCTCAGTGCCACTCCATCTCGCCCTTGGCGACCTTCGCACTCAGCTCCAGCGAACTTTCGCCGCCCAGATCCGGGTAGCGGGCCTTCATCACCTCGATCAGATCATCAGAATCTGCCGCCTTTTCGGTTTCCTCATCAAAGGCGCGGATGTAGTCGGCGGTAAAGTCCACGGCCTTCAGGCCATCGGGATAGTCACCGGCAAAGTGGCCCGGAATGACGGTCTGCGGCGACAGCGCGCGGATGTCATCCAGCGTGGTCAGCCAGTTGGTGTGTGACTGTTCGGTCTGAGTGTCGGCCATCCAGACATGCTCGCCCCACAGCACCGGAATGCCCCCGGCAACGGTCTTGATCGAGGGGATCCAGACATAGCTGCGATCCGGCGTCGGGCCGTCAAGCCCTTCGATTTCGAGTTTGTGACCCTCGAGCATGATCGTGTCGCCTTCAAGCGGCTGCGGCATGATGATCTCTTTCGGCGCATTTTCCCCCAGCTGCGGCCCCCAGACCTTGAGCTTGTCATCCTTCGTCTTGCGGATATGAGCGATGGTCTGCGGGGTGGCGACGATCTTCGCCTCCGGGAAGGCCGCATGCAGGGTGTCCAGCCCGAAGTAGTAATCCGGATCACCGTGGCTGATGTAGATCGTGGTCAGCTCTCGGCCACTGTCCTTGATCTGGTCGGCCAGCTTGCGCGCCTGCTCGGCGGAGAACTGGGCATCGATGAGTACGGCATCGTGCTCGCCTTCGACCAGTACCGATGCGACGGCAAAGATGGCGTCCTCGCCCGGATTGAAGACCTGAGTGGTCAGAGGTGCCTGCGAATCGGCGCTCGAGACGTCAGCGTTGTCGCCATTGTCGGAGTGACAGGCGCTCAGTACACCCGCCAGCGCCACGGCGGAAAGAGACAGTGCCATTTTTGGAAAGGTCATGAGGGTTTTCCTTTAATGAAATTCGACTCAAGGGTGACAGGTAATGAGGTCAGGCAACCTCGGCCAGCTCACGGGCCAGCGCGTCGGGGTTTGAGAACAACGCACTGGCATCCAGCAGACGCATGTCCCGGCCTTCCTGCGACAGCAGCAGCGTGGGCACGCCCCGGGCGCCGACCTGGCTCATCAGCGCCTGACCGTGGCGGGTGCGCTCCCGGTTGGCCCGAAGCAGACGCTCCTGCGGCGAGGCCAGCATGACAGCGGCTTCATCAAGGCCCAGCGTCCTGAGCAGCGGGGCCAGCGTTTCCATGCGGGTAATGTCGTCACCATCGACATAGCGCGCGTGCTGAATGGCCTTGAGCGCGTCGAACTCGCGCTCGGGGGCGGTCAGGTGCACGGCGGTCAGCGCCACGGTAGCCGGGCCGCTGTCAAAAATCTGACTGCGATCCTCAAGCACCTGCTGGCGATAGCGCTCGCTGAACGTCTGTTTGGTCAGACGCGCGATGCGCTGATCGTTTTGCCAGGCGTAGTCGGCAAATGAGGCGTCCATGGCACGCGCGCCGGCTTCCGAGAAAAGCCCGGTCGGCTGCAGGCTCAGCGTCAGTCCGGTGGTGGTCAAAAGCGTCGGCAGGACACCACTGGCGCCGTAGCACCAGCCACACAGCGGGTCGAACAGATAGGTCAGGGTCGTCGGCATGATCGCCTCCTGTTGGAATGACGCCATCATGCCCTCGCCCTTTGAGCGGATAAATACATACAATACAAATCGACTGTATGCCAAAAACTGACAATGGAGTGTTGATGTGTCCAGCAGCCAGGCCAATCTCAATCGTCTGACCTATTTCGTGGCCGTGGTAGAAACCGGCTCGTTTACCGGCGCAGCGGATCGTCTGGGCATTACCCGCGCAGTGGTCAGCCAGCAGATCGCCCGCCTGGAGCAGGACTGTCGCACCACGCTTTTGATTCGCAGCACGCGGCGCGTACGCACCACCGAGGCGGGACAGGCGTTTTATTACCGCTGCGCGCTGATCCTCAAGGAGGCCGAGGACGCCTTCGGCGAGCTGGCCGAAACGGCCCAGGAGCCTTCCGGTATCTTGCGCCTGACCGCGCCGTTTGATTACGGCACCGGCGTGGTCGTGCCGGCCATTACCACCTTTGCCAGCCGCTACCCGCAGTGTCGGGTGGAGGCGCAGTTCAGCGACCAGACGCTGGATCTGGGCGATGGCCGGCTGGACCTGGCCATTCGCGTAGGCTGGCTGACCGAGCAGCACCTGCCGGCGCGCCTGATCGGTCACTTCGAGCAGCGGCTGGTGGCCGGGCCCCAGTGGCAGTCGCGCACCGAATCACTGGACTCGCCGCAGGCGCTGGCAGCGCTGCCCATGGTGGCCAATACCGCCCTGCGCGATCCGACCCGCTGGCATTTCCATCGCGATGCGCTGACCCAGCAGAGCGTGACCATGAAGGCACCGATCATGCTCGACGCCACGCTGGCCGTCCGCGAGGCCACGCTGGCCGGCGCCGGCCTTGCCGTGCTGCCGGACTTTGTCGCCGACCCTGATATCGACGCCGGCCGACTGATCAGAATACTGCCCGACTGGCACCTGCCCCGCGGCGATATTCACGCCGTGTTCCCGCCGGCACGCTACCGCCCGGCTCGCGTGCGTGCCTTCGTCGATCTGCTGGCACAGCCGCCCTCGCCCTGATTCAGCCGCCCGGCCTGAACACACGGCACTCTGCTCACTCACGCGGCGGAGCGTCATTGCTTTTATTCAGAACGCGTTCAGGTTCGGCTTAGGTCGAAAGTACTTCAATAAAAAAGTACTCCAATAAAAAGTACTTCAATGACGCAGTCACAAACCAACTACGCTGTACCTGAACGCTCATGACAATAATGCGCTGGAAGGCCTGATCGTTCGGGCGCAAGGCCTTCAGCCGCTCAGCAAGGGGAGCCTATCGTGACCACTACTGCCGAACATACCTATCGAAGACGCGGGTTGAACCCGCTACATGGGGTGCTGCTTGCCGGCACCTTCGTGCTTTTTCTTGGCGCCACATTGAGCGACTACGCCTATCTGTCGAGCTATGAGATCCAGTGGGCCACCTTTGCCTCCTGGCTGATCGCCGGCGCGCTGGTGTGTAACGGACTGGCCTTTGCCTGTGGCGTTATCGGGTTGTTTGGCGCTTTTGATCGCCGTCGCGCTTTCATCCATGTCGCCCTGCTGCTGGTGAGCTTTGTGCTTGGCTTTATCAACGCGTTGATGCATGCCATGGATGCCTGGGCGATGATGCCCACCGGCCTTATTCTGTCGATCATCTTGACGGTGCTGGCCCTTGTCGCTACCTGGATCGGTTTTTCAAACACTGGCGTGAAGGTGAAGAAACAATGAATTTTTCCAGACGCTACCTGACCACGCCGCTGGCAATCGCGCTGATGGCCGGCAGTGCCGGTGCCACGGCAGCACAGCAGCTCTACGGCCCCAACCCTGATCTGCCGGAGCCGCAGCGTGGGCTGTTGCCCGACATGGAGGTGCTGGAACCTGCCGAGTGGGGCGACCGACAGCCCACCGTGCCCGACGGCTACTCGATTACCGCGATTGCCACGGATCTGAAGATTCCGCGCCAGACACTGGTGCTGCCCAACGGCGATATTCTGGTGGCCGAGGGCAGCGGCGGCAACGCACCGAAGCTCAAGCCCAAGGACTTCATTGCCGGCATCATCAAGGCAAAGGGCAAGTCCTCGGTGGAGGGCGGCGATCGTCTGACGCTGCTGCGTGATGCCAACGGTGATGGCACCTATGAGGAGCAGACGGTCTTTGCCGACAACCTCAATGCGCCCTACGGTCTGGCCCTGATCGACAACGCCCTGTATGTCGCCAATCAGGACGCCCTGGTGCGCTTTGATTATGAGGAAGGCCAGACCCGGGCCAGCGGGCCGCCCGAAGTCGTGACGCAGCTGCCGGCCGAGATCAATCACCACTGGACCAAGGCGATGACTGCCAGTCCGGATGGGCAGTATCTCTATGTTGGTATCGGCTCCAACAGCAACATCACCGAGCGCGGCATGGAGGCCGAGGTCAACCGGGCCGAGGTGTGGGAGATCAATGCCGACACCGGCGCGCATCGCCCCTACGCCACCGGGCTGCGTAACCCCACCGCACTGACCTTTCAGCCTGACACCGACACCCTATGGGCCGTGGTCAACGAGCGTGATGAACTGGGACCCGACCTGGTGCCGGACTACCTGACCTCGGTGCAGGAAGGCGGTTTTTACGGCTGGCCCTACAGCTACTGGGGGCAGCATGTTGATCCGCGCGTGAAGCCGGAAAACCCTGAACTGGTCGAATCGGCCATCGCACCGGATTACAGCCTGGGCTCCCACGTGGCGCCGCTGGGGATTGCCTTCTCTACCCCGCAGGTGGGCGGTGAATACGCAGAAGGTGTCTTCGTGGGCGAGCACGGCAGCTGGAACCGCAAGGACCCGGTGGGCTACAAGGTGAGCTTTGTACGCTTTGAAAATGGCCACCCTACCGGTGACCCCGTGGACTTCGTCTCCGGCTTCCTGACTGACGATGGCCGCGCACTGGGTCGCCCGGTCGGCGTCACCGTCGCCCCTGACGGCGCCGTGATCATTGCCGATGACCTGACCAACGCCGTATGGCGCGTCACACGAGATGATGCCGGCACGCCGCAGGACACGGCTGCTGATGACGCACCGTCAGCCGCTGATAACGCGCCAGCACCTGCTGCTGACGCGGCCACCGATGATGCTGCCAGACCTGAAAGCGAACCGGCCACGCCCGAGAACGATGCTGGTACGCCTGACACGCAGCCGACGGCCTCTGAGTCACAGACCACTACCGAGACCTGATACTGGTTGCCGGTCATGGCTGCAACACCTGCCCCGAGGGTTCACCCTCGGGGCATTTTTTTGGTCCCTCGCCAGACTGACAATGTCAGACGTGATCCGTGGCCGTTTCACCGCGGGCGATATCCTGCTGGCTCAGTACTACCACCTGACGCGGCCACCAGTCGGGATGGTTATCGCGAATGAACGCCATGAGCTTCTCCCGGATGCTGACCTCGGCCGCCCAGCCGGAGAGCGGGTCCACCGTCATCAAAAAGAAGGTAAGGGTCTGCGCCGCAGCGCTTTGTGCAGTGACACTGCACAGCAGCTTGTGATGCTCGATGACGTGCTCTTCTTCCCTGGCAAACTCCATGAACTTCTCGCGCAGACAGGCCACATCGGCATTGAGGTGCAGCACCAGATCAAGGCTTCGATATTCCATGGTGCTTTTGGCCGACAGGTTCTCGAAGGGTTTGGAGGCAAAGTAGGTCACCGGCACGATCAGGCGCCGCTCGTTCCAGACCCGCAGAAGAATGTAGGTATAAAAGATACTCTCGACGTAGCACCACTGGCCCTCGAACATCACCAGATCACCGATGCGCAGGGGCTTGGCCAGCGAAAGCTGAAACGATGACAGGATGTTGCCCAGCACCGCCTGCCCGGCGATGCCCGCCAGTACCGCCAGAACGCTTGCCGAGGCGAGAATCGACATGCCCAGCGTCTCGAAAAGGCGCACCTGCCCGAGCACATAGATGATCACCAGCACGACCATGATCAGGATGATGACCCGACGCAGCGCATAGAGCGTGGTCAAAAGCTTGCGGTCATCACGGGGTTTGGAGTCATCGATCTCACCGGCCATGTGGCGGGTCATGTGCAGCATGAAGGTATCGATCAGACGCAGCGCGATGACCCCCACGCCCCAGGCCATGACGGCGATGAGCGTCACTCGCAGCGTGGTGGCGACCACGGCCGAAAAGGACACCACAAAGTCGAGCAGGGTCTGCGTCACCAGTGCCATCACGATCAGCGCGACAGGACTTTTGATCTGGGTAAAAAAGATGCTCGGCGAGCCGGAAGGCAGCCAGCGCGTAATGGCCGCCATCAATAGATGCACACTCTTGCCGATCAGAGCGATCGCCAGGATAACCACCGGAATGGCGATCCACTCCCATAGCCGCAAAAGCCCGAAACTCTGCTTTAGCGGCTCGGGGATATAGGCCTCAAAGCGTGAAGGGCCGTAGCGATCATAGAGCGCCGGAATCGAGGCCACGCTTTCCGGCGTGATCAGCCAGACCGGTTCGTCGTTGCCCACCTGATAGCGCCCCAGGCGCAGATCATAGGCATCGCTGCCGGCCTCGAGAGAAGCCAGCTCGATGTCCCGACGCATCTTGCCCGCCCGCGGGTCCTTGCCGGAGACATCCTCGATTACGGCATCCGGACGCGCCGAGAGCCCGGCGATATTGAGCTGCTTGCCGCGGCGGAATACCTCGGACAGCTGCCGGGCCAGTTCCTCGCCGCGTGCGCGCTGTTCGCTCGCTGCCAGATCGGAAAGATTGAGAATGTGCGCTGCCTGCGCGAAGTCGCCGCTTTCGGTCAAACGCCTGAATTCCCGCATGGCCTCGCGCGGCGTTCGAAGGCTGGTCTCTTCAAGCCCGCCTTCAAGCCCGACATTCAGCGCATCCACCTTGTACCAGCCCTCTTCCCCGCCCTCGCTGTCCTGCGCCATGCACAGGCTTGATAGCACCAGCATTGCCAGCACTACCCACCACCGCCGCCACCCTTTTGTCGTCATTTTTGTGTTACCGCGTGCGTGAATCATCCATGAAAGTTTCTGCCGGGGCGTTGTACGCTGGCAGCATCGTGCATACGTGACGCGTCAAAACCTGATTCAGGCCCTATCGGCCCGACACCAGAAAACCTGGGCCGACCGTTACCGGGCTGTCGCAGTATCAGAGGGTTATGAAAACCTCTCCGCGGGGGCGGAAAGATAATGTTCAGGAGGGATGTCTCGTGCCGATCGGCGCTTCAGGACGACGCGACTATACCCCACGGGACGTCGACAGCACGCTGACTATTTTTCAGCGCGCCGTATTTGAGGTGGCTTCCAGGGATTACACCCCGGCGCAGCTTGAGGCGTGGGCCGACGGCATGGATCGGACTACCTGGGCGGCGATGCTTGAACGCCAGTCCACATGGATCGCGATGGCGAATGACACCCCGGCAGGGTTTGCCAGCCTAACGGACAAGGGGCATCTCGATATGCTGTTTGTCCGCCCGGATTACCAGCGCTGCGGCGTGGCGAGTACGCTGTTGGCCATGGCGGAACAGACTGCGCAACAACGCGGGATCAAGCGTATAACCACCGAGGCCAGTGTGACCGCTCTGCCCTTTTTCAAGGCGCGTGGGTTTGACGTCGTGACGGCGCAGGCAATGAAACGACGCGGTCAGGTGCTGAGGAATTTTTGGATGGAGAAAGCGCTTGAAGGCTATTGATTCGGCCGGAGAACGTTGAAATGTGGCCTGAAGCTCAAAAGCGTACCGGAAGAGAAACAGGGAAATGATATTGCTGAGCAGGAGCCGGGCGCGGGCCCGGCTCGCATGGATCAAATCTGACCGATCTTGACCAGCCTGTCTTTCATGTCAGCCGGAACATCTTCGATCATGACCAGATTGAGTGACTGCTGATCGCCCTGCATGGCGACTTCATCACCCAGATCAGCATTGATGTCGTCCGGAGACAGGGTGTACATGCCGCCGTTGAACGGATCAACGATCAGCCAGCCGATAATCCCGCCCAGCAGGAGATTGCCACCGATGTACCAGCCGTTCGCAGACGTCGTCAGCTCTACCTTGCGCGTTGCATAACCCGGCTTGTTGATTTCAACATGATAGGTCTTGCCACCGAAATAACTGCCATCGGACTTCTTGAGCGTCACCGTTGCAGGCGTGTTGCCTGCAAATACCTGTTTGGCCGTTTCGTCAGTAATCACGACTGCCGCATTGGAAGGCGTGCTGTTGATCGTCACGCTCTGCTCACTATCACCCACAATGGAAGCACAACCGGTCAGACCAAGCGCGGCACAGGTGCCCATCAGGGCGGCAAGAAGTTTGAAGTTCATTAAATGATCTCTTGAGGTACAGACAGGCTCTTGAAGGCCTTGGGGAAAACACCGCGTCACCTCCCACGATGCAAGTGCCTGTCTAATAACGACAATTTTTTGGACTTCTTTAATTATTTTTTAAGATAGATCTCAAGGGCAGCGAGCTTGAGAATGAAAACGAGGATATCGAAGGGCTGACCCGGGACTGAATGAGGTGTTTGCCTACGTCGTGGATTTCTTCAGGACCACGCTGTCGCATCGATATCCGCCGGGGGTGGAAGGCATGGCGCGACAGCAGCGCCAGCGGGAAACGGGCAGCGGGTAATCGCTGTTGCCCTGACAGGTTGTTTCCCTGATAAAAAAGGGTGCCTCACAGGGAGGCGCCCTTCTTTCAATCTTTCAATTCCGTGGCGTCATGTTCGGGTCTGGAAACATAAACCTGTTCCCTTTTGCCGTGACTCAGCCCTTGAAGCCCTTGCCCACCAGATACACTTCCCGGGACCGAGGCCGCGACGCCTCGGGTTTACGAATGAATACCTTCTCGAAGGAGGTGCGCACATCCTTGAGAAACTCATCCGAGCCCTCACCCTGGAACACCTTGACCGCATAGTGTCCGCCCGGCTTGAGTACGCGCCGAACCATGTCGAGCGTCAGTTCCACCAGGTACATGGACGCGGCCTGATCCGCTGCGCCAACGCCGCTGATATTGGGGGCGATATCAGACACGACAAGATCGGGTTGCCGGCCATCGAGCTGAGCAAGAAGCTGCTCAAAGACGTCATCCTCCGTGAAGTCGCCCTGAATGAAATCAACGTTGTCCAGAACGTCCATGGGCAGAATATCGGTAGCGATCACCCGGCCCTTGTCGCCCACGATTCGGCCCGCGACCTGCGACCAGCCGCCCGGCGCAGAACCCAGGTCCATGACGAGCATACCGGGGCGGATAAGCTTGTCCTTCTCGTTGAGCTCGATCAGCTTGTAGCTGGAGCGCGAGCGCAGGCCATCTTTCTGGGCACGTTTGACGAAGGGGTCATTCACGTGTTCATCCAGCCAACGGCGGCTGCTTTTGGAGTGTTTCATGTTGGAGCCAACCACAAGAATCGGGTGAGGCCCGAGCGCGACGCTGCGCTGCGGGGTACAGACTGGCCGCGATTATAGCGGATACGGACAGTGAACGCGCGTGGCCCCGACGGGGCACCGACGGCATTTCCTGACAGGCCCACCGGCGCCGGGTACAATCCGCCATCGACTGTCTTCCCCATCGATTATCTTCCCTACCCTTTCTCTGCCGGGGTCACCGGCCAGGATGCCTTCATGATTCGTATCAACGAACTCTCTTTGCCTCTGGATCATTCTGCCGACGCACTGCGTCAGGCCATCGTCAAGCGCCTGAAGATTCGCGATGCGGACCTGCTGGACTTCACGGTCTTCAAACGCAGCTACGATGCACGCAAGAAGAACAGCGCCATCCTGTTCATCTACATCATCGATCTGGAAGTACGAGATGAAGGCAAGGTCCTGGCACGCTTTGCCAACGACCTGCATGTGCGCCCTGCGCCGGATACCCGGTATTACCCCGTGGCCGAGGCGCCGGAGGGTCTTGAAGCGCGTCCATTGGTGATTGGTTTTGGCCCCTGTGGCCTGTTTGCTGCCCTGTTGCTGGCACAGATGGGGTTCAAACCCATCGTGCTGGAACGCGGCAAGAACGTGCGCAGCCGCACGAAGGACACCTGGGCACTGTGGCGCAAGAAGGTCCTGAGCCCTGAATCCAATGTGCAGTTCGGCGAGGGCGGCGCCGGCCTCTTTTCAGACGGCAAGCTGTACAGCCAGATCAAGGATCCGAAGTTCTACGCGCGCAAGGTAATGCACGAGTTCGTGCGTGCCGGCGCGCCCGAAGAAATCATGTACGTCAACAAGCCCCATATCGGTACATTCCGCCTTACGGGTGTGGTGGCGAAGATGCGTGAAGAGATCATTGCGCTCGGGGGTGAGGTGCGCTTTGAAAGCCGGGTGACGGATCTGGTGATCGACAACGGTCAGGTTGAAGGCGCCGTGCTGGCCAATGGCGACACGCTGCGCAGCCGTCATGTGATCCTCGCGCTGGGCCACAGCTCGCGCGATACCTTTCGCATGCTGCACCGCCAGGGGGTTCACATCGAGGCCAAGCCCTTCGCCATCGGTTTTCGCATCGAGCATCCGCAGGGCATGATCGACAAGGCCCGCCTGGGCAAGTATGCCGGCCACCCGGCGCTGGGCGCGGCGGACTACAAGCTGGTCCATCATGCGAAAAACGGTCGCGCGGTCTACAGCTTCTGCATGTGCCCCGGTGGCACGGTGGTCGCGGCCACGTCCGAACCGGGCCGCGTCGTGACCAACGGCATGAGCCAGTACTCGCGCAATGAACGCAACGCCAACTCCGGTATTGTCGTGGGCATCAATCCCGAGCAGGACTTCCCGGGCCATGTATTGGCGGGGGTAGAGCTTCAGGAGCGCCTGGAAGAGCGTGCCTATGAACTGGGGGGCAGTGACTATTGCGCGCCCGCGCAGCTGGTGGGCGACTTCATTCGCGGTGTGCCGTCCAGCGAGTTCGGCGACGTGGAGCCTTCCTATACGCCAGGCGTGCGCCTGGGCGATCTTGCCCCTTCCCTGCCAGCGTTCGCCATTGAGGCGATTCGCGAAGCGCTGCCGGCCTTCGGCAGGAAGATTCGCGGATTTGACCGCGACAGCGCGATTCTGACGGGTATCGAGACGCGCACCTCCTCACCCGTGCGGATCACCCGCCATCACGACACATTCCAGAGCCTCAATACCCGTGGCCTCTACCCGGCCGGCGAAGGCGCGGGCTACGCCGGCGGCATCCTGTCGGCGGGCGTGGATGGCATCAAGGTGGCGGAGGCGCTGGCCAAGGCGCTGCTGTCTGACACGGACGCCGCCATGGCACCGGCCCGGGTTGTTAGCTGATGAAGTTCGACGACATCAAGAAACTCCACCAGAAGAAGTATCGCGCCGAGTTTGGCCACTTCCTGGTGGAGGGTGAACATCTGGTACTGGAGCTGCAGAAAGCGGCAGCGCACAACCCGCAGCTTCAGCGCTCGGCGCTGTATGTCACCCAGACGCATGCACAGTGGGAAAGCCCGTTCAGGACACACGTCATCAGCGATCGCCAGATGGCGCAGATCGCCGATACCAAGACCCCACAGGGCATCGTTGCTCTGGTGCCGATACCGGACACCCCAGCGGAGGCGTCCGGTACCGGGCGTGCGGTCTATCTTCATGAAATTCAGGACCCGGGCAATTTAGGCACCATCCTGCGTACGCTTTCATGGTTCGGCGGCTTTCGCTGCCTGCTGAGCCCGGGCAGCGTCGATCCCTACAATCCCAAGGTCGTGCGCGCGAGCATGGGCGCGATCTTCCATGCGCCGCTGGAGCTGGACGTACCGCTTGCATCACTGTCCGATCGCTTCACGCGCATCGCCTGCCTCGATATGCAGGGCGATCCGCTTCACTCGCCAGACTTTGGCGGCTGTGACTGCTACCTTTTCGGCAACGAAGCCCGCGGTGTGCCCCGAGACCAACTGGGCGCGCTCGGCGCACAGCCGTTCACGATCCCCGGGAGCGGTGCCATCGAGTCATTGAATCTGGCTGCTACGGTCAACATGTGTGCGTATGAGCTGAGCCGCCCGCGGCGCTGAGTCGCCCATTCGTTGCTCTGGAAAAAGGGCGCCTCCCAGTGAGGCGCCCTTTTTTCGATCCCATGGCGCCATGTTGGTGTGATGGAACACACACCCATCATTCACGGGCTGGCCAGCACCAGCCGCTTCTTCTCCGGAAAACCGCATGTCGACAAGCGCCCTGAACATTCGCCCCTGCACCCTTGATGATGACGAGATAACGCTTGCCCTGTTTCAGCGCGCCGTGCGTGAGATAGCCTCAAGGGACTACACCCCAGCACAAATTGAGGCATGGATCGATGGCATCGCGTTACCGACCTGGGCGGCGGTGAATGCGCAACGGCGCATGTGGATCGCGATGCTGGATGACGTGCCGGCGGGTTTTACTGATCTCACAAATGAAGGCCATCTCGACAGGCTCTTTGTCAGCCCGGATTATCAACGCTGTGGCGTGGCGAGTGCGCTACTGGACATGGTGGAACAGGCCGCCCGGCAACGCGGGATGACGCGCCTGACCACCGATGCCAGCCTGACTGCCCTGCCCTTTTTTGAGACGCGGGGGTTTGTGGTCACTCGGGCAAGGCAGGTAGAGCGGCGGGGGCAGGCGCTGGATAATTTCCAGATGAAGAAGCGCTTGGAAGGGATCGAAGGCGCTTTCTGACAGTTTCTTTTGCAGGCGTAACATGCTGGTCAGTCTTCGAATACGCCATAAGAAACACGACTAAGCAACAAAGCCTACTAATTCTGCTTCAAAACTCAAAAGGCAGGAGTTTTTTCTGTCAAATTTCTACATATCGCTTATATACCTGCCGATCATAACATCATGCTCTCGAGATAAAGCGAAACCACGCTTGGCACAATATCCGTACCCTAAATATTTACCCTTAAGCAACATTAAGCCAAGTGCAGGGAACTATTTAAAAAAATTTTTCTTTGAATAGCTAAAAACGCGTTCTGATTCCTTGCAGAGATTCCAGCAACGTCACTTTTCTGGCCGCTGACAGCAGCAAGACTAGAAACCACTAATTTAAAATGTAATCAGGGTTAAAACATGCCTTTCAAGACAGTTGATGAGGATGCCCAGAAGTCGCTCTTGCTGACTTTGATCACTGCGGAAAAAGTGAATTTCGCTTCCTCCCAGAATGGTGTTTCAGTAATCAGAAAGATCGTTTTGGAGAACCAGACGGATAAACCGCTGGAGAACCTCACCGTCGAACTGACTTGCAAGCCAGGCTTGTTACGCCCCAAAACATGGAAGCTGGACCGACTGCCATCAGGCGAGCAGCAAGAGCTACATGATCTGGAAACCCCTCTGGACACGGCTCTTCTGGGTGGCCTCAACGAAGCTGAGAGAGGTGAGCTAACGCTTTTAGTGCGGCAGGGCGATGTCGAGATGATATCCGAGAGTCGTCAGATAGAGATGCTTGCACGCGATGAGTGGGGCGGCGTTGGTGAGATGGCACATCTTTTGGCAGCCTTCGTCTCTCCCAACGATACGGTCGTTGCCGGAATACTAAAGGAAGCGGGACGGCTTCTTGAGGCGACGGGGCAGAACGGCAGCATGGATGGATACCAGTCCAAAGATCCGTCGCGCTCGTGGATGCTGGCAGGATCCATCTGGTCTGCCGCGACAGGCCTGGGTTTAACCTATGCCGTACCCCCAGCCAGTTTCGAGCTGCACGGACAGAAGATTCGCGATCCGGGACGCATCCGTTCCGAAGGACTTGCAACCTGTCTCGACAGTGCGCTCTTTTTGGCGGCCTGTTTTGAGGCGGCAGGACTGAATCCAGCCATTCTGTTTTGTGAAGGGCATGCTTGGACAGGGGTGTGGCTGACCGAAAGAGACTTCGGGACCATAAGCGAACCGGACGTTATGACCGTTCGCAAAGCGCTTGATGCCCGGGAGTTTGTAAGTATGGAAACCACTCTGCTTACAAAACGACCCAGCATTGGATTCGAAGAAGCAGTGGATAGCGCGCGTGAGCTTACTTCAGAGCGCAATGAACACAGTTTCACCATGGCCGTAGACATTCGTCGGGCCCGTGCAGCACGGGTACGTCCCCTTGCCAGCCATCGTAACGAACCAGAAACGCAACTAGCAGATATACCGGCGAGCCCGGCAGCGCTTCCAAAACCACTTGCTCGGGGGCTGCTCCCCGAAGACCTGATCGAAGAAGAACCGACAACGCCTACAGATCGGATTTCACGTTGGCAAAGAAAGTTGCTGGATCTTTCGTTGCGCAACCGATTATTGAATTTCAAGGATAGTAAGCAGACGCTGCCATTCTTTTGTTCGGATGTGTCATCGCTGGAAGATCAGCTTGCGGACGGCAAGAAGTTCCGTGCGCTGGCACTGAAGGACGAAGATCCGGTTGGAAAGAGAGACCTGCTAACAAAGGAGGAACCGAAGCTTTTAGAGGAAGTTGCAAAAGACGCTTTCGCCAAGGGCCAAATGGCAGTCAATCTGACCCGCAAGGAAACCGAACTACGGCTTCTGGAGCTACACCGGCGTGCCAAAAGCGATATGCAAGAAGGCGGAACCAATACTCTTTTCCTCGCCGCCGGGTTTCTGCGCTGGAAAAAATCGGAAGGCGACACCCAAAGCTATCGTGCGCCACTTCTTCTTGTTCCCGTAAAAATCTCCCGCAAGTCCGCGCAATCCGAGTTCATCATTGAAAATCACGAAGATGATGTTCGCTTTAATACCACTCTTTTAGAGTTTCTCAAGAGAGACTTCGATCTCACGGTGCCAGAACTGGAAGATGAATTGCCACGTGATGGTAGTGGCTTCGATCTGCCTCGAATCTTCGAAATTATGCGACGAAAGGTTCGTGATGTTGCAGGTTTCGAGGTTGTTGAGGATGTTGCACTTGCAACCTTTTCATTTTCCAAATTTCTGATGTGGAAAGATCTGGTCGAACGCACCGATAGCTTGCGCGAAAGTGCTCTTGTAAGGCATCTGGTCGACAATCCGTCCGAACCTTTTCTTGCAGAGGGAAGCCCGGGGCTCCCCGATGCTGCAGATGTCGACCGACGTCTTGCTCCTCGTGATCTTTTCACCCCTCTGCCAGCAGATTCTTCCCAGCTTGCAGCGGTTTTGGCGGCCGAGGAAGGGCATGATTTCGTACTGATTGGTCCGCCGGGCACGGGCAAAAGCCAGACCATTGCGAACATTATTTCGCAATGTCTTGCAGTTCAGAAAACGGTTCTTTTTGTCGCCGAGAAATCTGCGGCGCTGGACGTGGTCCATCGTCGCCTAGCAGCACACGGACTAGGGGATGCGGTACTGGAACTGCACTCCAACAAGGCTGATCGCAAATCAGTACTGTCGCAACTCGGGCGCAGTTGGGAGCGTGCGACACGAGGCTCCGAGGCTGAATGGATAAAGGTTACCGACGATCTTTCCATCACCCGCGATCAACTGAACACTTATGTCGCCGCCCTCCATAAGAAAGGAACTCAGGGTTTCAGTGTCTTTGAGGCCATTGGAGAAGCATCTGGTGAAGCACAGCCGTTCAGCCTCTTTTTCGCCAACAAGGATGCTCATGACGCAGACAGCTATGCGCGATTGAAGAAGTTGGCCGAAGCACTGGGGCGATGCAATGAAATCATCGCGGAGCGGAAAACGTTTCCGCTTATTCAAGCAAGTGACTGGTCCTTCGGCTGGCAGGCCGAGCTCCTCAAGCGGACCACTGCACTGGCCTCGGTGACGCGGGAGCTATTCGATGCCGCGAACACCCTTGCCCGTCAATCTGGGCTGGGTTGGGATGGAGCTGGTTCCTCGGAAGAAATTGAGACTTTGCTACAGGTTGCCGAAATACCCGCAACCGGCGAAGACGTGAGCTGGTCCCTGTCACGCAACATTGGTGAAATGCAGAGCCAGGCACAGGCCCTGTGCGACCTGCTTGGCAAATACAACGACGCCGTAAGTCGCGCTTCGGCACGCTATCCAATGGACCGTCTTGATATGATTCCTCTCGATCAAATGGACGCGAATTGGCGGCTTGCCCAAACGAAGATGTGGCCGTTCTCCATCCTCGCGAAGTCTTCGGTCCGTAAACTCCTACAGACCTACGCCGAGAGTGGTCAGGCAAACCCTGATCAGGACATTGCCGCAATGAGCGACGCCAGGCGTATCCAGGATGAGATCAAGGAAAATGCATTACTGCCATGCCCTGTGGTCACGGGCGTGGAAACAGATCCCGATCGACTGATGGACTGGATAGCGCAGGCAAGCAGCTTGGTGGCAACACTGAATGCCCTCGCACCGGCCGTCTCGGATCAAAACCGCTGGGAGGCATCCAGGCAGAGCCTAGCGCAGCGTATGCCGGGTGATCTGCGCAATGCGATCACGTTATTTTTGCAAAAGCGATCAGCTTGGGAGGAGTGTGCCAGAGATTTCGCACAGATCTCACAATCGGACCCAAAACAACTTCCACTGTCTGAGCTCGCCCATCACCTCGAAGATATTCTGAACAGCAAGGACTATCTCTCCGACTGGACGCGTTGGGTTAATGTGCGGTTGCAAGCAAACTCTGCCGGTTTGGCTCCCCTTGTTGAAGTAGTCGAAGATGGTCGCCTTGACGGAGATGTCGAAGCCGCCTTCAAAGCAGCCTATGCGGCTTGGTGGCTGCCACTCGCAATGGATGCCCACGCAGTGTTACGTAGCTTTTCGCACTGGGCACATGAAGACACGATCAAACGCTTCCGGGAACTCGACAGTCGCGCTACCGAAATGGCGGCGAGCCAGATCCTGAGCCGTATCCAACACGGCCTGCCGGCACAGGATACTGTGCCGCGACGATCCGAGCTCGGCACGCTCCGACATCAGTTGACCCTCCAGCGGCCCAGCATGCCAATTCGGACGCTTATCTCAGAAATGCCGGGTAGCTTCACTAAACTGGCACCTTGCGTACTCATGTCTCCCCTGTCGGTGGCACAGTATCTTCCTGCAGGGCAAGCTGCCTTTGACGTTGTCATCTTCGATGAGGCATCCCAGATCACCACATGGGATGCCATTGGCGCAATCGCACGGGGACGACAGGCGATTATCGTCGGCGACCCCAAGCAGTTGCCCCCTACAGACTTCTTCGGCCGTAGCAATGATGACGGTCAAAACGTTCCTCAAGCAGAGCGCGATCTGGCCTCCATTCTGGATGAAGTGGCCTCAGCCGGTATTCCGACCCAACAGCTTAACTGGCATTACCGTAGCCGCGATGAGTCACTCATCGCCTTTTCCAACTGGCACTATTACGGTGGCCGTCTAATAACCTTCCCCTCCCCGACCACTGCGTCCGAAGCGGTCAAGCTGCACCAGATAGATGGTGTTTACGGCCGAGGCCAAGAGCGCACCAACGACTCCGAGGCGCGCGCTATTGTGCGTATGACCGTGCGTCGCCTGAAGGAATGGCTGACACGTCCCGAAGAGGAGCGCCTGACACTGGGCGTTATTACATTCAACGCTCAGCAGCAAGAACTTATTCTCAATCTACTTGACGCAGAGCGGCGGCAAGCTCCTGAACTGGAATGGTTTTTCGAGGACGCTCGAGAGGAACCCGTGATCGTCAAGAACCTTGAAAACATTCAGGGCGACGAGCGCGACGTGATGCTGTTCTCAATCACCTTTGGCCCGGATCACGCAGGCAAGCTCTCGATGGTCTTCGGGCCGCTAAACTTGGAAGGTGGTGAAAAGCGCCTGAATGTCGCCGTGACTCGTGCTCGACAGGAGTTACACATCTTCGCCTCAATACGGGCCGACCAGATCGATCTCACTCGTACCAAGGCCACGGGAGTGAAGCACCTCAAAAGCTTCCTTGATTTCGCCGCACGTGGCTCAATTGCTCTGCCAGCGCAGGACGAGGGATCTTTGGGGCCGGTTGAAAACGTTTTCGAAGCCGCGGTCAAGAACGCCATTGAGGCCAGAGGTTGGGAACTTCGTCCACAGATCGGCGTTTCAGGGTTCCGTATCGATCTAGGAGTCGTTCATCCAGATCACGCAGGCGTCTATCTAGCTGGTATCGAGTGCGACGGGGCAACGTATCACGGCTCTGCCACAGCGCGGGATCGGGACAAGATTCGGCAGGCAGTTCTTGAAAATCTTGGATGGACTATTTTCCGGATCTGGTCCACCGACTGGTTTCGCAACCCCAATATGGTCGTTGATCGAATTCATGCAGCCCTCACGGAACACTTGGAAGCAGACCGCGTGAGAAGGGCTGCAGAGGAAGCCGCTCGTGAGCTGGTGGACCAAAAAGAGATTGCCGAAGCAAATGACAGCACTACACACCCTGTGCAGGAAAACGACGTTTCCTCAAACTCGCCCATGAAGAACCAACCCCCTGAATCAGCGCGGAAAGAAGAGGCATCTACAGGAGAGAGGCTCATAGCTACAAGAGTCATCTCATCGGGAGATCCAATGAAACCAGCAACTAAAAACTCTGAAGTGCCTATTCCAGATCCCGAGCTATTCCATCAACAGGATTATCTTCCAACTCTAGAGCTTCTTGTTGCCGACGTTGTCGATCGTGAAGGCCCCATGCCCCTGAGCCTGCTGAGCAAGCGCATCTCTGAAATGCATGGCTGGCAAAGAACCGGCCGACGCATCTCCGAGCAGGTCGCAAACGCCTTAGGCCGCGTCGAGCTACACCTCGAAAACGATGTCGATTTTCTTTGGACAGCAGGAGGCTACTCGAAGAGGACTACGTTCCGATCAGGACTGGATCGCTCGATTCGTGATATTTCTCGGACCGAGATCGCCGAGCTCTATGATCGTCATGAAACCTCGCTGCTGGATAGTAATGATCAGACTCTAGAGCTTTCTCGTTATGCAGGCATTTCCCGACTTTCAGCAGAGAACCGCGCTTATCTGGAAAGCTGCATAAACTGGAGGTTTTCGACACAGGGGTAAATGCTGATACGCCTTTTTACTATTCCAAAATAAAAAGCCCGCCAATTGGCGGGCTTCGTCATTCAATCAAGTTACTGCTACAACCTCATTCCCACTCGATCGTCGCGGGCGGCTTGCTGCTCACATCATAGGTCACGCGCGACACGCCGCTGATCTCATTGATGATACGCCCCGAGACCTTCTCCAGCAGCTCATACGGCAGGTGCGCCCAGCGGGCGGTCATGAAGTCGATGGTTTCCACCGCGCGCAGCGCAATCACCCACTCGTAGCGGCGGCCATCCCCCACTACCCCGACGGACTTGACCGGCAGGAACACGGCGAAGGCCTGGCTGGTCTTGTGGTACCAGTCCGCGTTGTGCAGCTCTTCGATGAAGATGGCGTCCGCCTCGCGCAGGATGTCGGCGTATTCCTTTTTGACTTCACCGAGGATGCGCACGCCAAGACCCGGCCCGGGGAACGGGTGACGGTAGACCATGTCGTACGGCAGGCCGAGTTCAAGGCCGAGCTTGCGCACCTCGTCCTTGAACAGCTCGCGCAGCGGTTCGACCAGCTTGAGCTTCATGGTCTCCGGCAGGCCGCCCACGTTGTGATGCGACTTGATGACGTGCGCCTTGCCGGTCTTGGAGGCGGCGGATTCGATCACGTCCGGGTAGATGGTGCCCTGGGCGAGGAAATCGACGCCCTCGATCTTCGCGGCTTCACGGTCGAACACGTCGATAAAGGTGTTGCCGATCGCCTTGCGCTTGGCTTCCGGGTCATTCACGCCCTTGAGCTTGCCAAGGAACTCGTCTTCGGCATCCACACGGATCACGCGCACGCCCATGTGCTGGGCGAAGGTGTCCATCACCTGGGCGCCTTCGTCCTTGCGCAGCAGGCCGTTGTCGACGAACACGCAGGTGAGCTGATCACCGATCGCCTTGTGTAAAAGGGCGGCGACCACGGAGGAATCCACTCCACCGGACAGGCCCAGCAGCACATGACGGTCGCCGACCTGCTCGCGAACGCGCTCGGAGAGATCCTCGATGATCTTCGCCGGGGTCCAGAGCTTTTCACAGCCGCAGATGTCGACCACGAAGCGCTCGAGGATGCGCTGGCCCTGGGTGGTGTGGGTCACTTCCGGGTGGAACTGGACCGCGTAGAGGCGCTTTTCGGCCCAGCTCATGGCGGCGATCGGGCAGCTCGGCGTGGAGGCAGTGATCTCGAACTGCTCGGGCACGTGGGCGACCTTGTCGCCATGGCTCATCCACACGTCCAGCAGCGCATCGCCACGATCACCGATGTGGTCCTTGATGCCGCCCAGCAGGTCATCTTCTGCGGAGACGCTGATCTGGGCGTAGCCGAATTCCCGCTTCTCGGAGCCTTCAGTGGCGCCACCCAGCTGGGCGGCCATGGTCTGCATGCCGTAGCAGATGCCGAATACCGGCAGGCCCAGCTCGAACACGCACTCGGGCGCGCGCGGGGAATCCAGCTCGGAGACCGATTCCGGCCCGCCGGAGAGGATGATGCCGTTGGGGTTGTATTCGCGAATCTCTTCTTCGGTGATATCGAAGGCGCGCACTTCCGAGTAAACCCCGATCTCGCGCACGCGGCGGGCGATCAGCTGGGTGTACTGGGAGCCAAAATCGAGAATCAGAATCTTGTGGGCGTGAATGTCGGTCATGGTATCTCTCTACTACGGCCGAGAACGGCGAGGATATAAACAGCGAGCGGGAAGCTTTCGCCTCCCGCTCTTCAAACTGGACTGCCCGGCAGTCGATGGACGTGCCCTGCCCGCGTATCGATCAATGAAGGTCATGATCCCACGCGGGCAGTGCATGCCATCAGCTCCGGTAGTTCGGCGCTTCTTTCGTGATCTGCACGTCATGCACGTGCGATTCGGCAAAGCCTGCGCTGGTGATGCGAACAAATTCAGGCACGGTACGCATGGTGTCGATATCGTGCGAGCCGGTGTAGCCCATCGAGGCACGCAGACCGCCCATCATCTGGTGAACGATGGCGCTCATCAGGCCCTTGTAGGGCACGCGGCCTTCGATGCCTTCCGGCACGAGCTTCTCGACACCTTCGTTCTTGTCCTGGAAGTAGCGATCCGACGAGCCCTGGGTCTGGGACATGGCACCCATCGAGCCCATGCCGCGGTAGGCCTTGTAGGTCCGGCCCTGATAGAGCTCGATCTCGCCCGGGGACTCTTCGGTACCCGCCAGCAAGCTGCCGACCATTACGCAGTGCGCACCGGCAACGATCGCCTTGGCGATATCACCGGAGAAGCGGATGCCGCCATCGGCGATCAGCGGAATGTCATAGGGCTTGAGCGCTTCGGCCACGTCAGCCACCGCGGTGATCTGCGGCACGCCGACACCGGCGACGATACGCGTGGTGCAGATCGAGCCCGGGCCGATGCCGACCTTGACGGCGTCCGCGCCGGCTTCGGCCAGTGCCTTGGCTGCCGCGGCCGTGGCGATGTTGCCACCGATGACCTGCAACGCGGGGAAGTGCTCCTTCACCCAGCGCACGCGATCCAGCACGCCGGCACTATGGCCGTGGGCGGTGTCGACCACGATGACGTCAACGCCGGCATCATACAGCGCCTGAACGCGATCGCCGGTGTCTTCACCGGTGCCGACTGCCGCGCCCACCAGCAGGCGACCATCCTCGTCCTTGGCGGCGTTCGGGTAGGTGCGCGCCTTTTCGATGTCGCGCACCGTGACCAGCCCGCGCAGATGGAAGTCTTCGCTGACAATCAGGATCTTCTCGATGCGGTGTTCCTGCAGCAGACGCTTGATGTCTTCCAGCGGCGTGCCTTCCTTCGCGGTAATCAGCTTTTCGCGCGGCGTCATGATCGCTTCGACGCTGTCGCTGTAGTTGGGCTGAAAACGCATGTCGCGGCCGGTCACGATACCGACCAGCTCTTCACCCTTCACCACCGGGAAGCCGGAGTAGCCGTACTCTTCGGCCATGGCGAGAAGATCAGTGAGCCTGGTATCGGGGCTGACCGTGACGGGGTCCTTCACGATCACGCTTTCGTGCTTTTTGACCTTGCGTACTTCAGCCGCCTGAGCGGCGATCGACATGCTCTTGTGCACGATACCGATACCACCTTCCTGCGCCATGGCAATGGCCAGGCGAGCTTCGGTGACGGTATCCATGGCGGAGGAGACAAGCGGAATATTGAGGACGAGGTTGCGGGTCAGGCGGGATTTCAGAGAGACGTTCTTCGGTAGAACATCGGAATAACCGGGAACGAGTAATACGTCGTCAAACGTAAGCGCTTCTTGAGCTATACGCAGCATAACTGGCGTCCACTGAGTGGGTTGTACAGGCGGCGGGAAAAGTAATCGCGCATTTTAACGCCTGCGGCCCGCCCATACAATGTACACGCCACGTGCTGCGCGCTATTGCCGCCATGCATAAAGCCTCTTGCGGGCCTTGAACGCCAGGCGCCTGTCTTCCAGAGGGCTACCGGCAGACACCGACGCGCCCGCATGCCAGACTGACGCCATCGAATTGAATCATCTCACATGGAGCCGCCATGCCCCCGTCTTCCCCCCACGAGACCCTGAGCGTTTTCGAGCTCAATCGGCGCGCCCGCTTAACGCTTGAAGACACCTTTGGCGAGGTGTGGGTCGAAGGGGAACTGTCGCGCGTGTCCCGCCCGGCCTCGGGTCATCTCTACTTCACCCTCAAGGATGACCGCGCCCAGGTCAGCTGCGCGCTCTTTCGCAACCGGGCACGCTTTGTCGCCGCCCCCATGCGTGAGGGTGACAGCGTGCGCATTCGGGCGAAGGTGTCGGTGTTCGAGGCGCGCGGGGATTATCAGCTGATCGTCGAGGCGGTCCAGGAGGCCGGTCGCGGTGCCCTGCTGGCCGCGCTGGAACGGCTGAAGGTAAAGCTCGAGGGCGAAGGCGTGTTTGCCAATGCGCGCGAGCTGCCCTGCCCACCGCAGCATCTGGGCATCATCACGTCTGCCAGCGGCGCGGCCCTTCAGGATGTGCTGGCCGTCCTGCAGGCGCGCTGGCCGCTGCTGGAGGTCAGTGTTCTGCCGGTGCCGGTCCAGGGCGATCAGGCCGCAACAGCCATGATTCGCGCGCTGGCCGCCGCCGGGCGTGACGCACGCTTTGATGCGCTGTTGATCACCCGCGGCGGCGGGAGCCTGGAGGATCTCTGGTGTTTCAACGATGAGCGCCTGGCGCGTGCCATTCAGGCCAGCCCGATTCCGGTCATGAGCGCCGTGGGTCACGAGATCGACACCACGCTGAGTGATCTGGCCGCCGACGTTCGCGCACCCACGCCCTCGGCCGCCGCCGAACGGCTGGTGCCGGACCGCCGGGACATTCTGGAGCGTCTGGCAACGCTCACGCAGCGTCTGGAAAGCGCCCAGCAGCGCCAGCTCGAGCAGCTTGGCCAGCGCGTGGATCACGCCGCCTCGCGCCTTCGCCACCCCGGCGAGCGGTTAAGCGCGCAGCGTCAGCGCCTGGATGATCTCCAGGCACGGCTGGCACGCGCCATGACGCATCGGCTGGATCAATCTCATCAGCGTCTGGCAACCGATCAGGCCCGATTACAGCAGACATCGCCTGCCCGCACACTGCGCGAGCGCCGCGAACGGCTTGATGCCCTGGAGCAACGCCTGATGGCGGCTCCAAAGCGCCAGATCACCACGCAGCGCCAGCAGCTCGAAGGCCTGATACGCGAGCTTAACGCCGTCAGCCCGCTGGCCGTGCTCGGGCGTGGCTACGCGATTCTGGAATCCTCAAACGGCGTGGTACACCGGGCGCAGGACACCACCCCCGGTGAAGTGCTGACAGCCCGGCTGGGCGAAGGCCGCCTGAAGGTGGAAGTGAAGCGGCGGTTCAAGCAATAAACCGCCGCCTGGCACCATATCCAGCGCTACGCCCGACGCGGCAGCTCCCGGGTCCAGACCCGCATCTCCCCTTCCTGCCGATTGGCCCAGGCAAAATAGGGCACGAACACCGCCTCGGTCCGGGTGTAGGTAGGGGCGTCGTCAAAGCGATACAGCGCCTCGCCCGCCGCGTTTTCCCGCAGGGCCTCGGCGCGCAGCAGCGTCATGCCGCTCAGGGCATCGGTCCCCTCGAGCGTATCCACAATGCCTCCCTCGCGCAGCGCAATATCGTGCAGCCGCTCGCCGTTGTCCGCCTGCTCCAGGCAGTACACCAGCGGGCCACGCTGTAGCGCGACCCTGCCGGCATCATGGCGCAGCGCGCGGTGCGGATAGACGCGGCGTACCGGCATCTCGAGTCTCAGCGCGATTCGATCGCCGTCCTGCCACTGACGCTCGAGCTCAAGATAACCATTGCTGGACATCTCAGCGTCAAGTCGCTCGCCGTCAAGGGAGACCTCAAAGCCTTCCGCCCAGGCGGGAATGCGCAGCGCAAGCCGGGCCTGAACGGGAACATCGGCACCGATGGTCAGCGTCACCGCGCCCTGCCAGGGCATGTCGGTCTCCTGATGGAGTCTCAGGGTACCGGCTGACAGCGGCAGTTCGAATTCACCGCCGATATAAAGATGCACCCAGGCTGTGTCATCAGCGCAGCCCACCACGTAGCGGTCCAGCGAGGCAATCAATCGCGCCAGATTGGGCGGGCAGCAGGCACAGGTGAACCAGCGCTGGCGCACCGGTTTGACGTGCTCGAGGATGGGGTTATCCGCCAACACTTTCGGGTCGACTTCCAGCGGGTTGACGTAGAAAAAGTGCTGACCGTCCAGCGACATGCCCGCCAGCACATTGTTGTAAAGTGCGCGCTCCATGACGTCGGCGTAGCGCCGGTCAGGCTCGGCGGCCAGCATCTGGCGGGCCAGAAAGACCACGCCGATGGCCGCGCAGGTTTCACCGTAGACCGTGTCGTTGGGCAGATCGAAGTCGGTGGTAAAGGACTCTTCCGGTGCCTGGGCGCCGATACCACCGGTGACATATAGCTGGCGCGAGGCCATGTTGTCCCACAGCCGCCGACAGGTCGCCAGCAGCGCCTTGTCATCACTGCGCTGCGCCAACTGGGCCATACCGGTACACAGGTAGGCAAAGCGCACGGCGTGGCCGACGGCGCGGTCCTGCTCGTGCACGGGGGCATGGGCCTGGCTGTAGGTCTTTTTGTGCAGCATGAACGGCTGGGTACCGGCGCCGAAATCATGATGCGTGCGCCCGCGCCGCTCCCATTCGAGGTCATAGAAGTGCGGCAGCTGCCCACGCTCCTCGACAAAGAAACGGCACAGCTTCAGATAGCGCGGTTCACCGGTGGCGTCGTAAAGCCGCATCAGCGCCAGCTCGATCTCCGGATGACCGTCGTAGCCGGCGATCTGGCCGGACTCGTGACCAAATACTGTCTCGACATGATCCACGAAGCGGCACATCACCTCCAGCAGGCGGCGCTTGCCGGTGGCTTCGAAATAGGCCACGGCGGCTTCGATCATGTGTCCGGCGCAGTAGAGCTCGTGGCACTCACAGAGGTTGGTCCAGCGCTCGCCCGGTGCCTGACAGGTAAAGTAGGTGTTGAGATAGCCGTCCTCGTGCTGAGCACGGGCAATCAGCTCGATGGTGTCATCGGCGCGCTGCTCGAGCGTCTCATCACGCTCGTGCTGCAGCAGATAGGCCACCGCCTCCAGCCATTTGGCAACGTCGCTGTCCTGAAACACCATGCCGTGAAAGGTGCCCTGCTGCTCGCCGGCCGCGATGCGAAAGTTCTCGATGGCGTGGCTGGGCGTGGCATCGGGTACCTGATCGTTAAGCACTTCCCACTGGTAGGGCACCACCACATCCCGGACCAGCTCAAGGCGGGGTGACCAGAAACGGTCGCTGATGCGCCCCGCGCCGTGAAGGCCGGGCCCCTGAAGCGTCGCTTCAGGAGATGGAGAGTCGTGCGACTGTGATGAATGAGACGTTGACATATGCGCTCCATGCAGTGGAATACAGGGGTCATGCACCGGCCGAGCCGCCTGTCATGCGCGGCTCATGCCCCGGGGCGCAGCTTATTGGCGCTGCGCCAGGTCCTGCTTGATGGTGTCCAGAAACGACTCGTTGACCTTGAAAAAACCGGTCACAAAGGCCAGAAGAAAGTGCATCAGGCCCGGAATGACCGTCGACAGCAGGACGATCCCGGCCAGCGAGGTCTCGGTCTGATTGTTCATGCCCGGCTCGTAGCTGACGAAAAACAGCGTAAAGCTGACAATGGCGCCGCCGGTTGCCCAGGCCAGCTTGATGAAAAACAAATTGAAGGCAAAGGTCATCCCGGAGGTGCGCTTGCCGGTTTTCCACTCACCGTAGTCATCGCTGAAGGCCATCATGGAAAAGTTGAGCGGCAACAGAAAGCCCAGGATCAGACAGCCAATCAGGTTGAGCCCTACCCAGACCTCCCGATACTCTCCCGGAACCACCCAGGCCAGACACGAGCCCAGCCCCAGCACAATATTGGTCAGAATAAACAGGCGTTTGGTGTCCATGCGCCGCGAGATACGGTTGACCACGATACTGCCGACGATGCCGGAAAGCGTTGCCACGCCGAAGAAGAAGGAAGTAAAGGCGGGTGAGCCTTCCAGATAGTACTGAATGAAATAGATCGCCGAGCCGCCCTTGACGTTGAAGATGTTCATGACCAGAAAGGTGATGAAAAACATCAGCAACAGCTGATCGTTTTTCACGGTATTGGCCAGCAGCTCCTTCATGCGAAACTTTCGACCGCCGGTATTGACGCGCTCGCGAACGCTTGCAAAGCAGATCAGAAACATCACCACCGCCATGACGGCCAGTACGGCCACGCCCGTCTGATAGCCAAAGGCGATATCGCCCTGCCCCAGCCATTCGGCCAACAGCGGCAGGCCAACCATGACGCAAAAGGCCGCGCCGCCGCTCAAGGCAAATCGATAGCTCTGACAGGAGACCACCTCACGCGGGCTCTGGGTAATAACGTTGACCAGCGCGCAGTAGGGCACGTTGATGGCGGTATAACACAGCGAGAGCAGCGCATAGGTGACCACCGCGTAAATGATCAGGGCATTGCCATCAAACGCCGGCGAATAGAAGGCCAGAAAGGTAATGATCCCCATGGGCACGGCGACCCAGAGCTGCCAGGGACGGTATTGCCCCCAGCGCGAGCGCGTTCTGTCGGCCAGCATGCCCATCATCGGGTCGGTGAAGGCATCGATGATGCGCAGGGTCAGAAACATGGTGCCGATAATTGCCGGGGAAATGCCGAAGATATCGGTATAGAAAAATGTCAGAAAGTTTCCGATCAGTGCCGTCACGATGGTACCGCCGGCGTCGCCGATGCCGTAGCCGGCCTTTTCCTGCCATGTCAGGCGTTTTGCCTTATGAGGCGGGCCTATATCGCCGTCGGACTGATCGACGCTGCGTACTGCGTCCGTGGTCTGCATGCTGTCCCCTCCGATAGATCGACACCCGCTGCCCGGCGCGCCCGGCACCAATAGCGATCCGCGGGCGGGGCAGATCACCCGGACCAACCTACCGTCGAGAAGTCATGGCACCTAATACCCACTGGCCGATAAAGTCATATCCGTTTGGTTATGCCGTGGAAAAAACAGACGTCAAAACAGCACACTGGTCAACAAGGTGTTACCCGCGAGTAACACCAAAGTTTCCCAGGGCCGAGACTATTGAATATCGATTCCTGATAAGAACGACCGGGCCAGCGCGGCCCCAGGGGAAAGCCAGCAGCAGGCAGCTGGCAAAGCGGCGCTGGCACGCGGGGTGGGTACCGGCTGGAGGCGTTGACACCGGTCATCTGCACCGGTGTCAGCGAACGCTACAGCGAACCGGCGACATGGACAGGCTTGAAGCTGTTGGGATCGAGTTCGTGGCGGGCCAGCAGCTTGTAGAAGTCGGTACGGTTGCGCCCGGCAATGCGTGCTGCCTGGGTAACATTGCCTTCGGTAATCTTGAGCACCTTGACCAGATAGCCATGCTCAAAACCGGCCCGTGCGGCATTGAAGGATGGCAGCGCGTTGTCCTCCGACGCCAGCGCCTGGGCCACCAGCGCATGGGCAATGATCGGCGCGGTGGACAGCGCCACGCACTGCTCGACCACGTTGACGAGCTGGCGCACGTTGCCCGGCCAGGCGTGGGAGGCCAGCAGGTTGATGGCCTCCTTCGAGAAGCCCTTGACCGAGGGCTTGTGGCGATCGGCGGCCAGCTCCAGGTGATAGCGCGCCAGAATCGGAATGTCCTCGGGGCGCTCGCGCAGGGCCGGCAGGCGCAGATTGACCACGTTGAGGCGGTAAAAGAGATCCTCGCGAAAGGTGCCCTCATTCATCGCCGCGTTCAGATCGCGATGGGTGGCCGAAATGACGCGCACATCCACATCGATACTTTGCGTGCTGCCCAGCGGGCGAATCTGGCGCTCCTGAAGCACCCGCAGCAGCTTGACCTGTAGCGACATCGGCATGTCGCCGATCTCATCGAGAAAGAGCGTACCGCCATGGGCGGCCTGAAAGAGCCCTTCATGCGCACTGACGGCGCCGGTAAAGGCGCCGCGGGCATGGCCGAACAGCTCGCTTTCCAGCAGCTGCTCCGGCAGGGCACCACAGTTGATGGCAATGAAGGGACGTTCGGCGCGCCCGCTGGCACGGTGCAGGGCGCGGGCCAGAAGCTCCTTGCCGGAGCCGGAAGGGCCGGAGAGCAGCACGCTGACATCGCTGCCGGCCACCTTGCCGGCCTGCTCGAGCACCTGTTCCATGACGGTACTGCGGGTAATGATGTCGCGGCGCCATTCAAGGTCGGCTTCGCTACTGCCGGGTGAGGCCTGCATCAGGGCCTCATCCACCAGCGAAAACAGTTCGACGCGATCAATGGGCTTGGTCAGAAAGCCGAACACCCCCTGACGGGTGGCGTTGACGGCTTCGGGAATGGAACCATGGGCGGTCAGAATGATGACCGGCAGGCCGGGATGGCGGGACTGGATTTCGCCGAACAGCGCCATCCCGTCCATGCCATCCATGCGCAGGTCCGACAATACCAGGTCGGGACGCTGCTGCTCGACCAGTGACAGTGCCTGGGCGCCGCTTTCAACGGTACTGACCCGATAGCCACGGCTTTCAAGACGCATACCCAGCAGCTTTAAAAGGCTTGGGTCATCGTCGACCAATAGCAGATGGGCAGTTTTCACGTGACTCTCCTTGCACGCCCGACGCGTGAGGAGGGCTCAGGGGGTCTGCCTGGCGTTCATGCTCTCCTCTATCGCGGTCAGGGCGTCCAGTTTCTTTTTCAGCTCGATATTTTCCTGCTCCAGCGACTGAATCTGCTGGCGCTGTCGGCTGTTACCCTGATAACTGCGATTATGCTGTGCATCGAGTCTGGATTGAAGCCTGGATTGAAGCTCGCTGCGCCGCTCCAGATCCTTTTGCCACTGTTGCAACAGCGGCTGAATGCTCTCGGGGGCCTGTGGCGTGTAGCGCTTGAACAGGGCCACACCTTTCGGCCATTGGGTGGCGTCCTCCTGGGAAAAGACCACCGCGCGTGCCAGACCGCCCCGAGGCGTATCATTGTTCATGTATTGAAGCACTTCATCACGCCATTGCTGTGTGCCGGTCTGCGCAGCGCGACCAAACGCCACCCATGTGGGCAGCAGGCACTCATCATCCACCATGGTGGGAATACCGCGTGTGATGCAGCCTTCTTCGGCGGCGCCCGGGACACGGTCGCCCAGCATGGCGCAGCCTCCCAGCAGCATGGTGGACAGCAGGAGACTGCCTGCAATCAGATTGTGCTTCATTGTCATATCCTTGCCAGTGCCGCCTTTTCCCTGGCGGCCTGAGGTAACGGTGCATTGTCCTGTGAAGGCTCTTCCACAATCCAGGGAAGTACCAGCTCAAAGCAGACTTCACAGCCATGTATGGTGTCCTCGACCAGACTCAGCGTGCCATGCTGGGCCCGGGCACTTTCAGCGGCAACCGACAGCCCGATACCGGAGCCCTTGAGCGGCCCCTTGCGCTGCGAGCTGCCCTGGTAAAACGGCTCGAACAGGTGGTCGCGGTCACGCGCATTGATTGGCTGGCCACTGTTGGCGACATCCAGGGTCAGGTGCTGTTGATCGGCGCTGGCCGAAATAAACAGCATCCCCTCATCGGCGCCGTAGGCAATGGCGTTGGAAATCAGATTGTCCAGGATGCGCGCGGTGCGGGCCCGATCTGCCTGCCAGTAAAGCGGCGCGCGGCGCTCCTCGACCACCATGCCCTTTTGCTGCAGCGCCAGACGATGCTTTGACAGCACCTCATGAATGACGCTTGCCACATCAAAGCGTGTCACGTTGAGGCGGCGATTCTGCTGCAGCAGATTGTAATCCAGCAGCTGCTCGATCAGCGTTTGCAGCTCCTGGCCGCTTTCATCGATCAGCAACACGATCTCACGCTGACGCTGGGTCATCTCGCCTACCACGCCATCAGCCAGCAGGCCCGAGCCTTCGCGAATACTGGCCAGCGGTGTCTTGAGCTCATGGGACATGTGACGCAGAAACTGCTGCTTTTGTTCCTCGAGCTCCCGAAGGCGGGCCGACAGCCATTCCAGCCGCTCTTCCAGATTGACCAGCTCGAGCGGCCCCTGAATCGGTCGGGCATCCCGGGTATCGCCATCGCCACCGATGCCCAGAATGCGCTGCTCGAGCTGGCGAATCGGGCGAATGATACGCCAGGTGAAAAAGAGGATCAGCACGAGACTGAACGACACCAGCGCAAGCGTTGCCTGCCACAGATGCGTGGTGACGCGATCGGCCCTGGCACGAATGTCGTCAATGCGCGCATCGACCTGCTGACGCGTGGCCTGGGCCAGCGCCTCGGTCGTGGCGGTAAATCTGCTGAATTCGGAAAGCTGCGCGCTCAGGCTGTCTTCACCGGGCGTGGGCAGGGTTTCCAGCACGGTCAGCTGCTGGCGCAGGGACTGCATCAGGGGACTGGCGCCCATGAAGGCGGCATGCTCGTTGAGCAGATCACTGTAGCGCGCCCGTCGCTCGCCGTAGATCTCCAGCAGGCTCTGGTCATCGAGCACCGCATACTGACGGGCGCTGCGCTCCATGTCCGTGGACAGATTGGTTAACTGACGGGCGCGGCGGGTTTCATCCACTGCCTCGCGGGCACTGACGTCAGCCAGCGCCGAGAGCTCTGAAAAGCTCTGGCCGGCGAGATGGATCAGCACGCCGATCGGCAGCATGACCAGCAAAAAGGCCGTCAGCACCTGCTGAAGAAGGGATCGAGGACGCCATCGACGCTTTATTCGAGAAGCCATGGGTTGACAGTCTCCGACAGGCGGGCCGTTAGGGAAGAATAGTCCGGAACGTTGGAGAGAATAACCGATAATCTCACCGTCTGATAACGTCCGTATACACTTTTCATCCATTCAGTTTCATTAGCCTGAACAAAATAAAAAAAAGAGCCGGCAGGGCCGGCTCTCAAATACGCAGGGAACTGAAGGGTAACATGGTGATTTGGCTCTGCCTGCCTGACCGTGCAGCACCGCACCACCGTGGGCCTGGAGAGGCCCGAAGCCCTGCCATCGAGATTGACATTCAGGTTTTCGATAGCGCCAGAGGCTTCTTTCGGATCAAAAACACCACAGCAGCAGTGTTTTTGAAATACTGCCCGATACCCGGGCCTTTTCCTTTTCAGCGCAAGAAAAGGTGCGTCATGGTCGCGTTCTGAAACTATCAGGCCGCGAGACAACCTTCTCTACCGCACGCAACCTATAGCCAAAGCCATGCCGAAATAGATTTTTCCCTTTAAAAACATAACCCTGCATTTTGTTTTGATAAAACATCGAACATTTCAGCCCTCGGATGGTGTCGATACGGGGCAAAATCGTCGCCACCAGGCGACACCACAACTTCTATAAAACTTCAAACTATTGTTTTTTATGAATTTTTTGATGTCGCCGCATCACGACAAAATACCCTTTTCATGTCTCAAAAGGGCGACAGGGAGCGCCTGGATGCATCAGCGTCCTGCATCCGGCCTGGCAGAAGGGGCCAGCGTCTTGAGCAACACCCGGGAATTACGTTGCGGGTTGTAGTGCTGGCGTCGCCGCTGGGGCAGCGCTTCGGGACTTGCCTGCTCAAAGCCACGTTCCAGAAACCAGTGCAGGGTATGGGTGGTCAGGGCAAACAACGTGGTCAGCCCCTGCTCACGGGCACGCTGTTCGATACCATCAAGCAGCAGATCACCCCGCTCGCCACCGCGATAGCTGGTATGCACGGCAACGCAGGCCAGCTCGCCGCTACCCGCTTCCGGATAGGGGTGAAGTGCTGCACAGCCGATCACCATGCCGTCACGCTCGATGACCACATAGTCATCGATTTCCTGTTCCAGCCGCTCGCGTGAACGCGCGACCAGCATGCCGCGCTCTTCCAGCGGCCGCAGCAGCTCCAGCAGGCCGCCGATATCATCAATGCGCGCCCCCCTGAGCTGCTCATAGCGCTCGCGGGTAATCATGGTGCCAACCCCGTCGCGGGTAAAAAGCTCTGCCAGCAACGCATCGCGGTCCTGCCAGGACACCAGGTGGGTACGGCCCACGCCCTGACGCGCCGCATCGCAGGCAATATGCACATGCTCGGCAAGCTCGGCATCGTCATGCTCACGGACCAGTGACTGCGCCTCCTGCAGGTTCGGCTGGCGCATGAGACGCCCCTGGGCGTTATGCAGCCCGCCGGCACGCCCCACGATGATCAGCTTGTCGGCATTAAGGGCAATGGCGGCATGACGAGCGATATCGGCCGCATCCAGATCAAAGACCTCTCCGGTGCTGGAGTACCCCAGCGGCGGCAGCACCACCAGCGAACGCTGGTCCAGCAGGGTCCGAATGGCGTCCCTGCGCACGCGGCGCACCTCGCCCGCCCGCTGAAAGTCGACCCCCTCCCGGATGCCCAGCGGCTTGGCCATGACCAGATTACCGCTGATGGCATTGATCTCGACCCCATGCAGCGGCGTATTGGAAAGCCCCGGTGAGAGCCTGGCTTCAATGGCCAGACGCAGGGTCGAGACTTCGCGTTCAATCAGCGTCATGCAGGCTTCATCGACCACGAATCGCCCCTGATGACGCAGCGGCGTCAGCTTTGCCTTCTGCAGTGCCTCGCGCACCTGGGCGCGCACGCCAAAGACCAGCACCAGCCGCACCCCCAGGGTATGCAGCAGGGCCAGATCCTGAATCAGCGGTGCACGACGCTCGGGCGTCAGCCCCTCTCCTTCGATCAGTACCACAAAGGTACGTCCCCGGTGGGCATCGATATAGGTCGATGAGTTTCGAAACCAGTCGGCAAAGGGAAATGAGATGTCCAAGGCGGCTCCAGGATCAAACGGGCATCAGTAGGGCCTCACGGGTGTGAAGGCTCCCCCATCTTAAGGCTTCTCATCTTAAAGCAGCCGGCGCCAGGGTGCAGGCTCCGGTGACATTGCCGAATACCGGATACGAAAAGGCCGCCGTAAATCACGGCGGCCTGGCATGACGCAACCCTCTCGGGCTGTCTAGCCGAACATGCCCTTGAGCATGAAAAAGAAGATGATCGACAGCGCCGCACCGGCCGGCAGCGTGACCAGCCAGGAGATCACGATGGTGCCCAGCACACGCAGGTTCAACGCGCGCATGCCACGAGCAAGACCGACACCCAGTACTGCACCCACCAGCGTGTGCGTGGTCGAGATCGGCAGGCCCGTACCGGAGGCAATGACCACGGTCGTGGCGGCGGCAAGCGTGGCGGCAAAGCCACGCGAAGGCGTCAGCTCGGTAATCCCGGTACCAACGGTGGCAATCACGCGATGGCCATAGGTCAGAAGGCCAAAGACGATACCGCCGCCGCCCAGAATCAGAATCCACCAGGGCAGCGCCGCATTGCCACCAATCTGGCCATTAGTCTGCACGACGCTGACCACGGCCGCCAGCGGCCCCACGGCATTGGCCACATCGTTGGAGCCGTGCGCAAATGCCATGGCGCAGGCGGTAAACATCATCAAGACCCCGAAGATGCGTTCCACGCCCGAGAAGCTGAAGCGATCATCCTTGCGCGGTTCATGGCCGATACGACGCTCCAGCAGAATGCCCAGCAGCGTGATGATCGCACCAACGCCCATGGCCCAGAGCAGTGCATCGGTGAAGCTCAGGTTGAGGCCGACATGGCTCAGACCCTTGAGCAGCGTCACCATCGACACGATAAAACCGACCAGAAACATGTAGCCCGGCACGTAGCGACGCGCCGCTGCCAGCGGATCACTGTTTTCAAAGATAAGGGTCTGAATCGAGCGGAACAGCAAAAAGGCGATGACGCCGGCAAGCACGGGCGACGTCACCCAGCTCGAGACGATCTGGCCGATGGCGCTCCACTGCACGGAGGCGGGCCCCAGACCTGCTACGGCAAAACCGACAATCGCGCCCACGATGGAATGGGTGGTCGATACCGGCCAGCCCTTTTTCGAGGCAATCATCAGCCAGATGGCCGCCGACAGCAGCGATGAGAGCATGCCATAGACCAGATACTGCGGCGTTTCACTTAAAAGGGTGGGATCAATGATGCCATTGCGAATGGTAGAGGTGACCTCACCCCCGGCAAGCCAGGCCCCCAGAAACTCGAAGATGATGGCGATAACGATCGCCTGACGAATGGTAATGGCCTTGGAGCCGACCGAGGTGCCCATGGCATTGGCCACATCATTGGCGCCAACGCCCCAGGCCATGAAAAAGCCGAAAACGCAGGCGAGAATAATAAAGAGCTCGCCATGCTGTGCGATGATGGTCATAGGAAATATCGTTATCCGAACTTCAGCACCCGATGGTGACGTGCACCTATCGGGCCAAAAGGATTTGCAGGCGGCTGCCTACGCGTTCAGAGCGGTCGGAAACCTCACCGATCCAGTCAATGATCTGATACAGAAACATGACATCGATCGGCGGCAGCTCCCGTTCCAGCTCAAAAAGGCGGCGCCGGATCATGACCTGCTGATCGTCGGCCTGGTGTTCGAGCTCATGGAGTGTGCGGATCTGATCATCGAGCAGGTCGGAAACATTGCGCCCGAATCCCGACTCCAGCAGATCATCCAGCTTGGCCAGCGCCTGGCGCGCCTGGTGCACCGTGGCCACCGCAATACGCACATATTCCAGGAAGATATCGTCCATCGCCTCGGGAATACGCATGCGACGCCCAAGCATGATGCCCGCGATATCCTTGATCTTGTTGGCTATCTTGTCCTGTACACTGATCAGCTCGAGCAGGTCGGAACGCGATACCGGCAGGAAAATGCTGTTGGGCAGATTCATGCGGATATAGGTTTTCAGCTCATCGGCTTCATGCTCGCCTGCGCTGATGTGATTGCGGATCTCGCCGGCACGCTCCCAGTCCTGCTCAAGCGTTGCCTGAAAGAAAACCGGCAGCAGATCGGCGCACTCGACGGTCTTGTCGATATGTTCAAGCAGCGGCTGAAACGGCGAGCGGCCGAACAGTGCTGAAAAGGGATTGGATGACACCATGGTGGTTTCACTGCAATGAAAATGGCGAGACCAGTATATTTATCTGGTCTGTCTGCGTCATGAAAATTTAACGTTTGGACCTGGTTAGAGCGAATCAACACATGAATCAGAGCACACACAACGACGACAAGGCCGCTGATACGTCAGGGACCCCGCAGGAAGTGGAGCTCAAGCTGGCTCTGGGCCAGGACAGCGTCGACGCCCTGATGGCCCATCCACTGCTGCAGGCCACCTCGCCCGACATCCATCGTCTGGCCAATGTCTATTACGATACGCCAGAACTTGCCCTGGAAGCCCACCGTGTCGCCCTGCGCCTGCGTGGTGACGGCCAGCGCTTTATCCAGACGGTCAAGACTGCCGGCAACGGCCAGGGCGGGCTGCATACCCGAGGGGAATGGGAAACGCCACGCGATGAAGAAAGCCTGGACATGGACTGGCTGGCCGGGCTTGGCGTTGCGCCCTTTGAAGACAGCGAGATCCGACGCGCGCTGCAAGGGGTCTATCGTACCGACTTTCAGCGCACCCAGTGGCTGCTGGAACACGACGGCAGCCACATCGAGCTGGCGCTTGATATCGGTGAGATTATCGTGGGCGAGCATCGGGTGGCCATTCATGAAGTCGAGCTCGAGCTCAAGGGTGGCGGGCAGGATACCCTCTGGTCGCTGGCCGACCAGCTGGCCCAACACTGTGCCCTGCGTCCGGCCAATGCCAGCAAGGCAGCCCGTGCCGCGTCCCTGCGCCACCAGCAGTGGCAGCTGCCACCCTGCGCACTTGACCTGCCGGAACAGTGCCTGGAGCGGGCGATTCTGGCCCTTGATGCCTGGCAGGACAGCCGGCAGCAGGAATTTCTTTATGCCTCACGCAAGGCGCTGACCAACCTGACCCGTCATGACGACCCGGAAGTGGCCACCCTGGCCGGCCGACTCGCTGAATCGCTGTCACGCGCTGACTGGCTGGACGTGCGTTTTGGTCAGCAGTGGCTGCTGTTGATGCAGCGCCTTTATCGCTCATGATCCGCCGCAGGAGGTCCGGGCCGCCAATGCAGGCCCGGACGGACAAGGGCCGGACCTAGGCAGGCTGTTTTGATAACGGCAGGAGCGTGGCATTGAGCCGGTCCGGCACGTCCTGACACGCCATGGGCCGGGCATAGATGAAGCCCTGAATCTGTTCGGCCCCCATGTCACAGACCGTCTTGAGCGTGGCGCTCTCCTCGACACCTTCCACGACCACGCGAAACTCCAGGCGCCGACACAGATCGATTACCGAGGTCATCACGTGGCGCTTGCGGGGCTCGTGCTCCAGATCCATGACAAAGCGGCGATCGATCTTGATGCAGTCCAGCGGCAGTTCGCACAGCTGGGACAGCGAGGAGTAGCCGCTGCCAAAGTCGTCCAGCGCAATGGAGATACCGTGTTCGCGCAGGCGCACCAGGTTGCGCAGCGCCAGGGCCGGCTCTGCCAGCACGGCCGATTCGGTAATCTCCAGATTGACCCGCCGCGGGTCGGCACCATGCTTGTTGATCAGTCTCAGCATGTCATCGACCAGCATCGCGTCCTTGAGCTGATGACGCGACAGGTTGATGTTGATCACGAACTCCTGACCAAAACGGGCGGTAAAGGCCGGATCAACCAGAATATACAGCGCCTTGTCGATCAGCTGCTGGCTGAGCTGGTGGATCAGTCCGGTAGACTCGGCCGCCTCAATGAACGCCCCCGGCATGGCGATTCCTTCCTCGCCATCACGCAGGCGCATCAAGGCCTCAAAGGCGACGACCCGCCCGCCTTCCCTGACGCTCACGATGGGTTGCAGATAACAAAGCACACCATTGCAGGCAAGCGCATCGCGAATCAGCTGCTCTCCCCGGCTGGCCCGACGGGCACGCTCCTGTAGTTCATCGCTGTAGTAGTGGATGCCGCCCACGCCCGTGCAGGACGCGTTATTGACGGTCAGGCGCGCCTGCTTTCTCAGTGTTTCCACCTGCATGTCACTGCTGGCGTCAAAGGGCACCACGCCCACGACATACGACAACCATACGCGCCCTGTCGGGGTTTCCAGTGGCATGCCCAGCATTTGTTGCAGGGGAGCCAGAAAGCCCTGCAGCGCCTGTTGATCTTCAAAGGGCACCACCAGGGCATAGCTAAAACCGGGCAACGCAATCAGCCGATCGGCAGGCAGCAGCTCGCCCAGCAGAGCGGCAAGGCGGGTTTCAAGTTCGCGGGTATTGTTGAAATGCTCGGATTCGCTCAGCAGCGTGGCATTGACCATGGTGATCTTGACCAGCGCATGACGTGTGCCATGAGGCTTTTGCAGGGCATCTTCCAGAAGCTGGTCGAGCAGATCGGAATTTCCCAGTCCGGTCACCGGGTCGCGATAGCGCTCATGGGTGATATCGCTGAGCACGCCGGTCCGGCCCGGGGTGTCCGCATCATGATTGTCCACGCTGCGAAGCCGCACGAAGCGCCACTGCCCCCTGCCATCGCGAAGGCGGCATTCGATGCGCGAAACCCCTGAGGTGGTGGCCGCCTCGTGGCACAGCGCCAGTACCCGTTCACGATCATCAGGATGCAGCGCCTGACACCACTGCGTGAGAGAGGGTGCGGGATCATTGTGATAAAGCGTCTTCCAGCGCGAGGAAAGCGTCAGGGCGTCACTGCCTGTCTGCCAGTGCCAGATCACATCATGCTCACACAGTAATGTGCGCTCATACCGGGACAGCGCCATATGGTCCGGCGCCGGTCGGGGATCATCGTACGCCGGGGCAGCCTGAAGCAGCTCAAGCAGAGTGGCGCAACACGTCGACAGGTGAGCCAGTCCTTTCTCGTCGTGCGAGCCCGACACTGCCGCCAGCTCATCGGCCAGATAGCGAATATCGTGACATAATGTCTGCACCGTACGACTCATGGCGCACCCCGTAAATGTTGTTGCTGGCTGGCGACAGACCGTATCGTGCACTATCCGTGCGCGCCTTTGACAAATGGCCCCCGGGCATGACATGCGATAACGGTCGAGCGTATTGCTGTGTTTAACGGCGAGGGCTGCGTTTGCTGAAGCGCCATGGCATGATTTTTTGGCGTTACCCCGATGGGCCCGGACCCTATCTACCCACCCAGGATGTCGGAGCGAAGGTGAGCAGCGAATCCCACGAAAAGAAAATGACGCTTCGCGATCGTATCTTTCAGATCATTTTTGAATCGGATACCCCGGCCGCCAAGGGCTTTGATATCGCCCTGATCATCATGATCGTGGTAAGCGTGATCATTATTCTGCTCGACAGTGTCGTCAGTCTGAAGGCGCGCTACGGGGACGCGTTCGTGATCGCCGAGTGGATCTTTACGGTGATTTTCACCATCGAGTATGCGCTGCGTCTTTACTGTCTGGATCGCCCACTGCGTTATGCCCGAAGCACCTACGGCATCATCGACCTGCTCAGTCTGCTCCCCTCCTGGCTGAGCCTGATATTCCCCGGCACCCAGGCGCTGCTGGTGATCAGGGTGCTGCGTATCATGCGTCTTTTCCGGGTGTTGCGTCTGATGGAGTTTGTCGGCGAAGGCAACCTGCTGCTTGAAGCCCTGGAGCGCAGCCGTCAGAAGATTTTGATGTTTCTGATGACCGTCATGTCACTGGTCATCGTGTTCGGCGCGCTGGTCTATCTGATCGAGCCGGTCGAGGCCGGTTATACCAGCATCCCCAAGTCCATCTACTGGGCCGTGGTGACACTGACCACGGTGGGCTATGGCGATATTTCACCCATCACACCCGTGGGGCAGTTCATCTCGGCGATGATGATGATTCTGGGTTATTCGATCCTGGCGGTGCCTACCGGCGTGTTTTCGGCCGAGGTAATGCGCTCGATTCACCGCAATCACTATTCCGATGAGGCCTGCCCGGGCTGTGGTCACGAAGGCCACGAGCGCGATGCCAAATACTGTCGGCGCTGTGGCACCTGGCTCAACGAAGAAGCCGATGACCCCAGACGCAAGGAGCTCGATGCCGAAATCGAGGAGCTACAGCAGCAGCGCGAAGCTCTGGACGAGGAAACCAGGCGACTGGAGCAGGAGCGCGACGGCACCCCGCCCTCCCATGACGGCAGTGACAGTCAGGACGTGCATGACAAGCGCGACAGTCCGGATTCGCCACCGAATGACACACCGTCGGATCAGCGATAGCCCGGCCCAGCGCGACAATTAAAAAAACCTGCAGGTCTGCCTGCAGGTTTTTTTATGCCGCTCGATATATTCTCCGACCGGATGCGACCCTCGGTCAGCCAAAGGCGCTGGTATCACCACGGCCCTGTCGAAGTACTTCAGGCGGCAGCGTGCGCATGTCCAGCACCGTGGTCGGCTCCATCGGACAGGCACCACCGTCGATGATGGCATCCAGCTGGGAACCAAAGCGGTCGCGAATCTCTTCGGCATCCGTCATGGGCAGCGTGTCATCCGGCGCGATGAAGGTCACACTCATCAGCGGCGCGCCAACAGTCTCCAGAATGTCCCGGGTAATGCGATGATCCGGCACGCGAATGCCGATGGTACGTCGCTTGGGATGCAGCAACAGCCTGGGCACTTCATTGGTGGCATCGAGAATGAAGGTATAAGCGCCCGGCGTATGGGCCTTGAGCACCCGAAAGATGGGGCTGTCCATGCGGGCGTAGGTGCCGATCTCGTTGAGGTCGGGAAACATCAGGGTGAAGTTGTGCTTGTCATCAAGCCCGCGCAGACGCTTGATCCGCTCTACCCCTTTCTTGTTGCCCGGCAGGCAGCCCAGCGCATAGCCGGAGTCGGTGGGATAGGCAATGACCCCACCCTTTTCAAGGATCTCACGCGTCTGCGTGAGCAGGCGCTTTTGTGGAGTTTCCGGATGCAGGGAAAAAAACTGGCTCATGGGATATCTCCTGAGTCTGACGAGAAATGGCGCTCAAGGCCGTTCAAAGGCGGGCGCCAGTCGCGGGTGCTGCCAGATGGGCAGGAGCTGACTGCGCGGGGCAGCGCTCAGGGTGCCCGGCGCAAGCGCCCCTCCCGGATAATGAAAGTCACTGCCCAGTGAGGCATAAAGGCCGCGCTTGTCGAGCAGCGAGACCAGGTCACGGCTGCGATTATCATTTTGATAACCGCTGATCAGCTCGGCCCCCTCACCGCCCAGTGCAGCAAATTCATCGAGCAACAGCCCCAGCCGGCGTCGGGTCAGTCCATAGCGCAGCGGATGCGCCACGACCGCCACGCCGCCTGCCCGGCGAACGCTCTCGAGCGTTTCTTCCAGTGTGGGCCAGTGCACCTTGACGTCGCCAGTCTTTCCCGCGCCCAGATAGCGCTTGAACGCGCGCGTCATGTCGGGCACCAGCCCTGCTGCCACCAATGCCCGGGCAAAATCGGGACGCCCCAGCAGCCGGGCGCCCGGGCTTTGTTCGCGCGCCCGCTCGAGGGCGTTATCAAGCCCGGCCTTTTCAAGCCGGGTGGCAATTTCCAGCGCCCGGTCATGACGGGCCTGGGCCAGCCGCTCAAGCAGCGCGGTCATGGGTGCCTGAGCCTGGCCATGCCACATCGCGACCACGTGAATACCCACGCCCTGCCAGCGTGTGGACAGCTCGGCGCCGGGCACCAGCGTCATGCCCAGCGCCCGGGCCTCGTGTGCTGCCGCCTCGACACCATCGATGGTATCGTGATCGGTCAGCGCCGCGCACGACAGCCCGCGATGATGACACAGCCTCATCAGCTCCTGCGGCGACAGTCGGCCATCGGAGGCCGTGGAGTGCAGGTGAAGATCGATATGACAGGCCTGCTCAAGCGTCATGCCCGGGTCAAAGGATGACGATCCGGGGGCAAGGGATGACGGTGTAGTATCCTGCGCGTTCATTGGCCTCTCGGTAGCAGCAAAATCGGTGGCAGCGGAGTCTGCGTGGTATAACGGCGTTGCCATCCTTCCGGAGAGGACGGCCTTGAATGCTGGCATGTTGCGCCGGGTGCTCCAAAGAATCAATTGATGCCGTATTTCGGCCGGAAGCGTTGCCTTCTGGCATTTTTTCAGGAGTGTTGTGTATGAAAATGCTGATCGACTTTCTGCCGATCGCCATCTTCGTTGTGGTCTATCAGATGACCAAGGATATCGTGCTGGCCACCGCTGTCTTGATTCCGGCCACCATTGCCCAGGTGCTCTTTACCTGGTGGCGCTGGCGCAGGCTCGAGAAGATGCATCTGGTCACGCTGGCACTGGTCGTGCTGCTGGGCGGGGCCACCGTGATTCTGGGCGATGGCGATTTCATCAAGTGGAAGCCGACCGTGGTCAACTGGCTATTTGCCGTGGCCTTTCTGCTCTCGCCGCTGTTTGGTGGCAAGTCATTGATCGAGCGGATGATGGAAAAGAACCTGACTCTGCCGGCGCCGGTATGGATGCGCCTGAACCTGGCCTGGGTGGCCTTCTTTCTCGCCATGGGGGCGGTCAACATCGTCGTGTTCACCCATTTCAGCGAGGAAGTCTGGGTCAATTTCAAGCTCTTTGGCATGATGGGCCTGACGATTGTGTTCATTCTCATCCAGGGCGTTTATCTGGCGCGTCATCTGCCCGGCGATGACAATACAGGCAGTGGCACCAACCCCCATAAAAAGGAGCAGTGAGCATGCTTTACGCCATCATCGGAGAAGATGTGGATGAAAGTCTCAAGGCGCGACAGAGTGTGCGTCCGGAGCATCTGGCCCGGATTGAAACCCTGCGTGACGAGGGACGCCTGGTACTGGCCGGCCCGTTTCCCGCCGTGGACGGCAATGACCCGGGCGATGCCGGCTTCAGCGGCAGCCTGATCGTCGCCGAGTTCGAATCCCTGGAGCAGGCGCGTGCCTGGGCCGATGATGACCCCTACGTCGGTGCAGGCGTTTATGCACAGGTCAGCGTCCGACCGTTTAAAAAAGTGCTGCCCTGATCCAGCAGGGGTCCGTTAAAACGGGGCTCGCACACGCTTATCCACAGGATTTTGGTTATGCACACTCTGCGTGGATAAGCCTGTGACAACATTGTGCGATCCCCGCGAACACATTGCGCAAAGCGTGATGGTGACAGGCCCGCCAGCAATTGTTCAAAAATTGATCATCTCTGACGTTTCTTCGGTATTGCCCCTTGTCCACTGATCACTCCCCACTGCCTTTTGCCCTGCAGCCGGCGCAGCTTCACTGGCGCGACGATAACGCGCCGGAAGCCGTCGACTACGGCGATGTCTATTTCTCGCGTGAAGATGGTCGGCGCGAAACCGAGCATGTCTTTCTGGCCAGCAACCATCTGCCCATGCGCTGGCATGACTGGCATCAGGCCCGGCCCTTTGTCATTGGCGAGACCGGCTTTGGCAGCGGGCTCAACGTGCTGTGCGCCGCGCACGCCTTTCTGGCGCATGCACCCGCCAGGGCGCGGCTGCATATCGTCTCCACCGAGCAACACCCGTTCACACGTGAGGATCTGGCGCGCGCCCAGGCCCATCATGAAGACTTCGCCGTGCTGGTCAGCGCGCTGATGCAGCAGTGGCCGCCGGCCCTGCGTGGCATTCATCGCATTATGCTGCACGAGCGCATCACGCTGGATCTTCATTTCGGCGACGCCGCTGAAAGCCTTGAGCAGCTGGAGGGTCAGGTGGATGCCTGGTTTCTGGATGGCTTTGCGCCGTCCAAAAACCCGGCCATGTGGTCAGAAAGGCTTTTTACTGCCCTGGCCGGTGCCAGCCGTGAGGGAACAACGCTTGCTACCTTCACCTGTGCCGGGTTGGTCAAGCGTGGCCTGCGCCAGGCCGGTTTTGAAGTCAAAAAGATTCCAGGCTTTGGTCGCAAGCGCGAGATGCTCAGCGGCCACATGCTCACAACGCCTTCCGAGCATCCGCGCAAGCAGGCGCGGCGCCGCCTGACCCCGTGGGTAATCGACGCTACACCGCGCCCGGCCGGGCCCAATGACCACATCGCCGTCATCGGTGCCGGCATTGCCGGAGCCAGCGTGGCGCATGCACTGGCGCGGCGCGGGCGGCGCGTCACGCTGATCGATCCGAATCCGCCCGGCAGCGGCGCTTCGGGCAATCGTCAGGGCGCGCTCTATATCCGCCCGGCCGCCGAGGTCAACGATCAAAGCCGGTTCTATCTTGCCGCGCTGCAGTACACGCAGCGCTTTCTCGGCCGAATCGACCCGGCGCACGCGCTATGGCACCCCACCGGGGTGCTGCAGCTGGCCACCAGCGACCGGGAGGCCGAGCGCCAGCGGCGCTGTCTGGATCACTGGCAGCTGCCCGACAGCGTGGTGCGGGGTGTTGACCGTGATGAAGCCGAGCACATTGCCGGACAAGGGCTTGCCGAGAGCGTGCGTTACGGGCTGTATTACCCTGGTGCCGGCTGGGTACGCCCGGACCGACTCTGTGCGTACCTGGCCGGCACGGCCGGCATCACGCAACATCAGGCCGCTCTTGAGACGATCGATCAGGAAGGCGCGCGTCATGTGCTGACGCTCAGCGACGGCACCTGCCTGGAAGCCGATCACGTGGTGCTGGCCTGCGCGGACGGCGCGAAAAGGCTTTCGGCCTCACAATTTTTGCCGTTGCAGGCCGTGCGCGGTCAGGTCAGTCATTATCAACTTGATGAAACGATGCAGGCGCTGTCGCCACACTGTGTCGTGTGTGCCGGTGGCTACACGCCGCCAGCGTGGGAAGGTATCCAGACCATTGGTGCCTCCTTTGCTCCCAATGACCGTGATCTGGCGCTGCGCGCCGAGGATGACGTTTTCAATCTCGAAGAGCTTGGTCGCACCCTGCCGGGGCTGGTTCAGGCCCTGCAGGCGGCGCCGGCACTGCCCTCCCGCAGCGGCATACGGTGCGCCAGTCCTGACAAGTCTCCCTACGCCGGTGGCCTGCCGCAGGTCGCGCACTGGCGGGAGGCTTATGCGAGTCTGGGGTTTGATGCCACACGCGTGCCAAACGTATTGGGGCGCTATCAGCCGGGCCTGTGGGTGACGCTTGCCCACGGCTCGCGTGGGCTGGTCAGCGCGCCGCTGGTCGCGGAGCTTCTGGCCTCGCGCATCTGCGAAGAGCCCCTGCCGCTGCCCGAGTTGCTGGTGGATCATCTCAATCCGGGGCGGCGTTTGATTCGCGCCATCATTCGCCGCGAGGATCAGGCGACCTAGCTGCTGACAATGCGCTCAAGGGCTTCCCGATCCAGGCAGCGATAGGAGAACGAGGGCCGCCCGACCTGGCCATAGGCAAAGGATTCGGTGAGAAAGCCAAGATTGGCCAGATACTTGAGATACTTTCGAATCGACACCCGTGACATGCCGGCGACCTCGGCCAGCCCCTCGGTGGAAAACTCATCCTGAGGCAGGGCCAGAATGGCATCACAGACCTGCGCCAGGCTGTGGGCGGTCAGCCCCTTGGGCAGACCGTTGAGGCGCCTGGGCGCATTGCTGTCGGCGCGAAAGAGCGTATCCAGCGTCTGCTGATCGACCTGATCGCTCAGGACATCCAGGGCCTCGCGCCGCTGCCGGCAGGTCTCGAGCGCCTCGCGAAAGCGCTTGAACTCGAACGGCTTGACCAGAAAGTCGTTGACGCCCAGCCGGCGCGCCTCACGCACGGTCTCGGTTTCCGAGGCGGCAGTGATCAGGATGATATCGGTGTCGATATCGCGCTCGCGCAGCCAGCCGGCCACCTCCAGACCGCTGCGCTTGCCCAGATAGACATCCAGCAGCACCACATCCACGGTCTCGCGCTCCAGCACCACCAGTGCCGTGGTGACATCACTGCAGCGCCCCACCAGCTGCATCTCGCCAACCCGGGTGAGGTAGTCGACATTGAGCTTCATGACCATCGGGTCATCTTCTACGATCAGTACTCTCATGCGTGGCTGCTCTTGAACCTGATGAACACGCAGGCAGGACCTGCGCAGGGTGTCATTGACGTGTTCGCCCGCTCGCCGCCTCATCATGCGAGGCCCCATTGGCGGGACGATAGGGGTAGCTGACCTCGATCAGCGTGCCCTGTCCGGGCAGTGAATAAAGCGACAGGGTACCTTCAACGGCGTCCACCTGCTCACGGACCAGAAAAAGTCCCAGACCGCGGCGCTCCCCCTTGCTGGAGATGCCGCGCTCAAAGATGTGCGTCTGGCGCTCGGGGTCGATACCGGCGCCGTTATCCTGGATCTGCAGCGACAGCATGCGTGATTCCAGTGCCATGTGAATGGCTACCCGGGGGTCGTCACGCGCGTCGAGCGCCTCGAAGGCATTCTCCAGCAGATTGCCGATGATACTGACCAGCGCATGCACGGTGGCACCATCGCTGGCCTGAGGAATGGGCGTATCCGCCTCGACACTCAGTGTGATGCCCTTCTCCCGGGCCTCGCTCTGCTTGCCGATCAGAAAGCCTGCCAGCACCGGTTCGCGCACGCGCTCGACAATCGACTCCGACACGGCGTGGCGATAATCAACCAGCTCACGCAGATATTGCCTCAGTGCCGGCAGGTCCTCGAGCTGGGTCAGCCCCAGAATGACATGCAGCTTGTTCTTGAACTCGTGGGTGGTAGCGCGCAGCGCTTCGGCGTAGCGTCTGACACCGGTCAGCTCCTCTGCCAGGGCCTGCATTTCATGACTGTCCCGAAAGGTCATGACCGCTCCCACCAGCTGCCCGTCAGCCAGCATCGGCTGGTAGTTGCCCAGAAAGGCGCGCCCGCCCAGCTGCATGCGACGATTGATCACCGCTCGATCGCTGAGCGCATGATGCCCGCGTTCACTACCGGGCAACAGCACTCTGAGCCTTTCGCCCAGCACGATCTGATGCGCCTTGAGATCGCCCAGCAGCGACCGTGCCGCCGGGTTGATCAGCGTGACATTGGCCTGGGCATCCACGGCAATGACGCCTTCATGAATGGCGTCCAGCGTGACCCGCCGTTCGGCCACCAGACGGGCAATGTCATCAGGCTCCATGCCCATCAGGCGACGCCGAATGGTACGCGCCAGCCACGCCGACCCCAGCCCGCCGATCGCGAGTATTGCCAGAAAGAGAAACAGCAGTCGCTTGTGCGAGGCCGCGCGCAGCGGCGCCAGATGTGACAGGGTGACACCCACGGAAACGGCCCCGATGATATGGCCACTGGCGTCATGTACGGGGGCGAAACCGCGAATACTGGTGCCCAGCGTGCCTATCGCCAGCGAGGCGTAGCGCGCACCTTCCAGCGCCGGACCTTCATCGCCGCCGCGAAACCGATGGCCGATCCACTCCCGGTTGGGATGGGTCAACCGGATGCTGTCAGGGTCCACGATGACAATGAAATTGACGTTGAGCAGCTCGCGCAGCGCCTCCATGCGCTGCTCGATGTCGGAATCCGGCGAGGGCGGTGCGCCGCTGGTCAGCGCCTCGATCACTTCACTGCTGCGCGACAGGGTGGTGGCGACATTGACCACGCGCTCCTGCTGCACGCCCGTGATACTGCGCCAGAGCTGGTCACTGAAGACGCCATAGGCCACGATCAGCGAAGCCATGATGGTCATGAAGGCCAGCAGCGCGGCCAGCGTATTCAGACGGACCGGCGATTTGCGCGGCCAGGGATGTTCGTTCACGTCCGGGGCAGATCCTGTCATGGGGCGCTTCATGGGTGGCATTGAGGGCATCTGTCCTATTGTGCCAGAACGCGCACGTGTCTCGTCGTTTTACCGGCGACGGGAACGCGACCCAACAGGCTTAAACCTTGGTGTTATTCCATAAGACAGCGCGTTATGAGCAACGGATGGGTTTTGTTTTCATTATTTTCAAAAAGGTTTCTTTAATTCATAAAACTTGGTCATGGGCGACACGTCCGTAATCCTCGCGTCAGCCTGTCAGGGGTCCGTATATATCATCGCTATGCTGCCCTGACACAGGGTATCCGTTATCCCATCCGTTTCCTGATTTAACGACAACAGGTCATTGCCATGTCACAGCCTGACACTGCGAGGGCGACCAAGACCCCCTCTACTGCGCACTATGCGTCCTGGCGCATTTTCGGCCTATCACTGCCGCTTTATGCCATTGTTCTGGCCGTGCTGATTGTTGCCATGGTGCTGGACGCGCTGCCTACCGGCATGATTGGCGCACTGGCCGCCATGATGGTGCTGGGCGAGCTGCTGGGCTTTATCGGTGACCGCTTGCCCATCGTCAAAAGCTATCTGGGCGGTGGCGCCATTCTGGCCATCTTTGGCGCGGCCACCCTGGTCTATCTGCAGTGGCTGCCCCAGAGCGTCAGCGACAATGTCGCCTCGTTCATGCAGGGCGGTGGCTTTCTCAACTTCTACATTGCTGCCCTGATTACCGGCAGCATTCTGGGCATGGATTCAAGGGTGCTGGTCAAGGTCGGCACCCGCTTTGCCCTGCCGCTGTTGTGCTCGGTGCTCTTTGCAGCGCTCTTTGCCATGGGCGCCGGTCTGCTGCTGGGCTTTTCCCCCCAGGACGCCGTGGTCGTGATCACCCTGCCCATCATGGGCGGTGGCATGGGCGCAGGTGCCGTACCGCTGAGCCAGATCTACGAGCAGCTGCTGGGCCAGCCGGCCAGCTATTACATCTCGATTCTGGTACCGGCGCTGGCGCTGGGTAACGTCTTTGCCATTGTCATTGCCGGGCTGCTCAACGGTCTGGGCAAGCGCATGCCATCGCTGACCGGCAACGGTCAGATGATGCCGGGGGTCGAAATCAATGAAAGCGAGACCGCACCGGAGCTGAGCAAGCTGGGCATCGGTATCGTGGCGGCGCTGAGTTTCTATGTCACCGGCGAGATTCTGGGCACCTTCATTCCGCTGCACCCCTACGCGCTGATGATCATCCTGGTGGCCCTGGTCAAGATCAGCGGCCTGCTGCCGGAAAGTGTCAACGATGCCGCAGCACAGTGGTTCCGCTTTGTGGCCAAAAACTGGACCTTTGCCCTGCTGTTCGGCATCGGCATTGCCTATACCGACCTGGGCCAGGTACTTGATGCCCTGTCGATCACCTATGTCCTGATCGTTTTCGCCGTCGTGGCCGGTGCCGCCTTTGGCGCCGGTCTGGTGGGCCGTCTGGTGGGCTTCTACCCGATCGAATCCGCCATCACCGCCGGGCTTTGCATGGCCAACATGGGCGGTACCGGCGATGTGGCCGTGCTGTCGGCAGCCAACCGCATGCAGCTGATGCCCTTTGCCCAGATCTCCTCACGCCTGGGCGGAGCGCTGATCCTGCTGGTATCGAGCATTCTGGTGCCGCTGCTCTTTGCCTGACGAGTCACCTGAGCAGAAAGAAGACGCCGCCCCTCGGGGCGGCGTTTTTCATGTCCGACAAGCGCTCAGGCGCGTTAATCGCCCTCCTCCTCATCATCGGCGATCTGGCGGCCAAAGGCGCGCCACTGCTCCAGCGTCATGACCTCGGTCAGCTCGGTCTGCAGGTCATGCACGATCAGAAGCTCGCCGCGCGCAAGCTGGGCACTGACCTCGCCGATCCAGCCGCGCTCGCCTTCCCCGGTATCCGTCGTGTCATAGCCCTGACGGGTGACAAACTCTGCCAGCAGCCGGTCAAGGGTATCCGGGGGCAGCATGCGCGAGGGTACTTCTACAAATCTTCCACTGCTCATGACGTTGTCTCCGATGAGGGGGCACTTTCATGCTGCTTCAACAGGGTCAGCAGGCCCTGCTCGCTCATGACGTCCACCCCGAGCTGTTGCGCCTTTTCCAGCTTGCTGCCGGCGGCGTCACCGGCGACCACGGCATGCGTTTTCTTCGACACGCTACCGCTGACCTTCGCGCCCAGCGCCACCAGCCGCGCTTTCGCCTCATCACGGGTCAGCGTTTCCAGTGTGCCGGTCAGCACCCAGGTCTGTCCGGCCAGCGGCTGCTCACGCTCGCCCACGCTCACCTCTTCCCAGTCAACACCGACCCGGATCAGATCCTCGATCGTCTCGCGATTGTGGGTCTCGGCAAAGAAATTGTGGATGTGGCCGGCCACGATCGGGCCGATGTCAGCTACGGCCTCCAGCGCCTCCTGCGAGGCATCCATGACTCGACGCAGTTCGCCAAAGTGCAGGGCCAGCGCATTGGCGGTCGCCTCGCCGACTTCCGTGATGCCCAGGGCGTAGATAAAGCGCGGCAGCGTGGTGTGTCTGGAGCGCGCAAGCGACGCCACCAGATTGTCGGCGGATTTTTGCGCCATGCGCGGCAGCTCGGCAAGCGAGGATGCTTCAAGACGAAACAGATCGGCCGGCGTTTTCACCCATTCGCGCTCGACCAGCGCCTCGATCAGCTTGGTGCCCAGTCCGTCGATATCCAGCGCGCGGCGGCTGGCAAAGTGCTTCAACGCCTCCTTGCGCTGGGCCGGGCAGAAAAGACCCCCGGAACATCGGGCGTCGACCTCGTCACCGACACGCTCCACACGGGACTCACAGACCGGACACTGCGCAGGCATCTCGATGACGCGAGCATCCTCGGGACGGGCATCCTGAATCACGCTGACAATCTGGGGAATGACATCGCCGGCCCGTCGGATGATCACGGTGTCACCGATGCGGGCATCGAGACGCTCGATTTCATCCATGTTGTGCAGGGTGGCATTGGACACCGTCACACCGGCTACCTGGACGGGCTCAAGACGAGCCACCGGCGTCAGCCGTCCGGTACGTCCAACCTGAAAGGTGACATCCCGGATGATCGTGGTCTGCTCCTGGGCGGGGAACTTGAAGGCCATCGCCCAGCGCGGGGCGCGCGAGACAAAGCCGAGCTCGCGCTGGGCGCGCAGGTCGTCGACCTTGAGCACGGCACCGTCAATATCGTAATCAAGCGTTTCGCGGCGTCTGCCCATTTTTTCGCAGAAATCGACCAGACCGTCGGCGCCCGTGACGACGTCAAGCTCGGGACTCGAGCGAAAGCCCAGTGCGCGCAGCTGCTGCATCAGCGCGGAATGACTGGGCCTGAGCCACTCGTCATCAATACGCGCCACCTGATAGGCGCAAAACTCCAGCGGCCGGGCGGCGGCAATGCCGGGGTCCAGCTGGCGCAGGCTACCGGCGGCAGCGTTGCGCGGGTTGGCAAAGACCTTGCTGCCCTGGGCGCGGGCATCGTCATTGAGCTTCTCAAAGCCTGAATGACTCATGTAGACCTCGCCGCGCACTTCAAGCAACGCCGGCAGGTTGTCGCCCCGCAGTTTGAGCGGTATGGATCTGAGCGTGCGTAGATTGGCAGTAATGCCCTCACCGGTACGCCCATCGCCGCGGGTTGCGCCCTGTACCAGCAGCCCATTTTCATACACCAGTGACACCGCCAGCCCATCCAGCTTGGGCTCACAGCAAAAAACGATCTCCTGCTCATCGGCTTCCAGCCGTTCAGCGACCCGGCGCGCGAAGGCGCGCACTTCCTGCTCATCAAAGGCGTTATCCAGTGACAGCATGGCGACGGCATGGCGCACCTCGGGGAAGCCCGCAGCAGGGGGTGCGCCAACACGTTGCGTAGGCGAATCCGCCGTCACCAGCTCTGGATGCTCGGCCTCGATCTCCTGAAGTCTTCGCAGCATGCGGTCGTACTCGACATCGGGAATGGTCGGGTCATCCTCGACGTAGTAGCGATAGCTGGCGTCCTCGAGCTGCGCCCGAAGCGTGGCAATCTCATCGGCCACAGGAACTGCTTTGTTTTTTGCACACATGGCAGTGATTCATTCCGTTTGACATGGCCGCCGGGCGTTACGTCCAGCGACAACAACAGGGGTCAGCATGTATCAGTATCGACCAACACCTGACTGGCGGGGGGCTAAAACAACCAGGGGGCCCGAAGGCCCCCATGACACGTACGAATATCCCTGCCCTTCACTGCACCTGATGGCGGTGCAGCCGCCAGCGACGCTCGAACTCGTGCACCCGTTGACGGGCAAACTCGACGGTCTGACCCGTCATGACGCTGTGGTTTTCGTCCTTGAGCTCGCCGCCCAGATTGCGTACCAGCACCATGGCGGTTTCAAACATGGCCTCGAACGCCTCGCGCGAGGATTCGGCGCTGGGCATGGGCATCAGGAAGGTCACGCCGGGCGTACCTTCTTCCTCCAGTGTCTCCAGGTCAAAGGTACCGGGCTTGACGACATTGACCATCGAAAACTGCAGCGGGCTCTGATGGGACTCGGTTTCAAAGCGGTGAAAAACGCCGCGATCATCAAGACGCAGCCCGCAGGCCAGTACCAGTTGAAGAAGATCGGGCCCGTGAAAGCCGTCCTCATCACGGGACATGACGCTGATCACCACGACTTCTTCGGCATCGGCGAGCGCAGTGCGCGCCGACTCGCCCTCGATCATGCTGCGTGCGGCACGCTCGAGTACCGGATGACGCGACGCCCAGCGCGCACTGTCAAACCGTGACGACCGGGGCGGCGCTTCGGGTACGGGCTCGTCCAGCGGGACAACGTCATCGTTTTCTTCAAAGGCCATGTCTGCCGACGGCTCACGTCGATCATCGCGGGCAAACAGGGGATCATCGTCATATGCATCATCGGGCCAGGGATCATCTCGAGACGCAGACCGCTCGGGCTCGGGCGCTACCGGCGTCTGGCCGCGAGGCGGCGTGTCCAGTCGCACGTCCTCGCGCGGTGCACGCTTGCCGTCCCCGAACGGGAAAACCGATTTCAGACGACGGGCGAACTCATCGCGACGACGCGGGGGCGCCTCTTCCATCGCGTCGTCCTCGTCGTCATATTCATGATCCGAGGGTTGATCAAATTCACGCGCCGGGACATGACGCTCACGCGAGCGATGGATCGGTGCCTCGCGCTCATCGATGTCATCGTCTTCAAGGTCGCGCTCGATATCCTGATCCCGCGACGTCTGCATGACAGGCTCATCGAAGCGATCATCGATATCGCGCTCACCCCGGGAAACCACGCGGGCCCCGCCGTTGGGCAACTCCCAGCTCATGCGCTCTTCCCGTTCGATATCTTCCTGATCACGTGCCGGTGCACTGGCATCGATATCGCGTGAAAGGTCCATGCGCAGGCCACGCCGCTGCCGCTGCAGGCGCCGGACACCGTCGACCAGAATAATGGCGACGAGAACCAGCCCCAGGATAATGAGCCACTCTCTCAATTCCATGTAATCATGCCTGTTGTTGGCACCATGCCAATGGCGGACATGGCGCGATCGCCTTTCGAATGAAGTGGACGAATGTCTCTCATCAAGTGAAAGTTGTCGTCCGATGACAGCAATATGACGTCAACGACACATATTGCGCAATCGCCCTTCGATTATATCCCTGCGAAAGTCCCTGCGGCCAGGTCCCGGCATTCAGGACCTGCCCCGCGCTTACCCCCTGATATCACGCCTGTGCAAGTTCGGCGGCTTCCTCCACGCCCACCGAAACCAGACGCGATACGCCCGGCTCCTGCATGGTGACGCCCATCAGGCGGTCTGCTGCCTCCATGGCAATCTTGTTATGTGTAATGTAGATAAACTGCACATTTTGTGACATCTCGCGAACCAGTTTCGCATAGCGCCCCACATTGGCGTCATCCAGCGGGGCATCCACCTCATCAAGCATGCAAAAGGGTGCCGGATTGAGCTGGAAGATCGCAAATACCAGCGACAGTGCCGTGAGCGTCTTTTCTCCGCCGGAGAGCAGATGAATGGTGCTGTTTTTCTTGCCCGGCGGTGTTGCCATGATTGCCACGCCGGTCTCCAGCAGATCATCACCGGTCAGGGTCAGCCAGGCCGCCCCACCGCCAAAGACGCGCGGAAAGAGCTCTCCCAGCCGCTCATTGACCTCTTCAAAGACCTGCTTGAAGCGCGTACGCGTCTCCTGATCTATTTTCCTGATGGCCTGACTCAGGGTATCAAGTGCTTCGGTCAGTTCCGCGTGCTGTCCCTGAAGATAGTCACGACGCTCAAGCTGCTGCTCGTATTCTTCAATGGCGGCCAGGTTGATCGCCCCCAGCCGGCGAATCTTGTCGCTGACCGATTCAAGCTCTTCCTGCCACGCCTGCTCGGAGGCACCGGCCGCCAGATTTTCCGCCAGCGCCGCGCTGTCATGGCCCAGCTCGACAATCTGCTGCTCCTGCGCCTCTGCCTTGAGGCGCAGCGCCTGAACATCCATGCGCTCGGCCTCAAGCTGTTCGCGCAGGGTCTCCAGCTCCCGCTCATGCCCCTGGCGCTTTTGCTCGAGCTCGCGCATGGCATTGCCGATGGCGCTGGCCTCGTCGCGACACTCGTTGAGCAGCTGCTCCTCGCGCGTGCGCTGATGCAGGGCATCATCAAGAGACTCGCGCAGCATTTCAAGCGGCTCGAGCGCCTCTTCACGCTGCTCTTTGAGCATCTCACGCTTTTCTTCAAGGCGCGCACGCTGGTCACCGGCGCGGGTACGCTGGCCTTCGATGCCCTGAAGCTCGGTGCTCAACCGCTGGCGCTCAAGCTCCAGCGTATTGATGGTCTCGCGTGCCGGGGCCAGACGCGCGTTGACCGCTTCACGTGCTTCCCGGGTTTCGCGCCGCTGTCGCTCCAGCTGTTGACGCTGGGCGTCGTTGTCCTCGAGGGCGCCGAGCGCCTGGTCCCACTGCTCGCGTGCCTGCTCATGGTTGAGCCGCTGTTCTTCAAGCTGCTCGCGCATGAGTGAGAGCTCTTCTTCCAGCTCGCTGTCGCGGGCCCGCAGATGCTCAAGCCGGGTGCCCAGCTGCGATTCTTCCAGCACCAGCTGCTGACGCCTGCGCTGCTGCTCACGCTGATGCGCGTAAAGGGCTTCCAGCGCATCACCGTCGCGCGTGCGCTGTTCGCGAAGCGCCTCGATCTGCGCCTCATCACGGGCCATCTGCGCGTCCAGCTCGGCAAGCTCCTGATCAATTCGATCACGCCGCTGGCGATTGGCCACGACACTGCCGGTCTGATCATCATGGGTGCGCCGATGCACCCAGTGACGGCCCAGCCACAGCCCGGAAGGCGCGATCACGCTTTCTCCAGGCGCCAACTGCTCACGCAGCTGCCAGGCGCGATCGTCGTTCTCTGCCGTTTTGACAAGGCCCAGAAGATCTCCCAGTGCCTGGGCCCCGGTGACCCTGGCCGCCAGGGATCCGGCGGGCGGCGCTGAGGTCGCCGGCCCTTCGTCCAACAGTGTCAGTGCCCCACCCGGCAGAGCATCCACGGCAGCGCGTGCGCCCTCGACATCGGTCAAACGCGCGGCCAGCCACGGGCTCAGGACGACATCGACTGCAGCTTCCCAGCCAGCCTCGACCTGGAGGCTTTCAGCCAGCTGTGGCGCACCGGCAAGGTCATGCGCCTGAAGGTGGGCATCAAGGGCTTCGCTGCCACTGTCCAGGGCGGCACGAATCAGTGCTTCAAGCGAAGCACGCTCGCCCTGTAGCGCACTGCGCCGGGCCTGGTGGTCATCGCGCGCGGCGCTTAGTGTCTGAAGTCGTGTCTCGCTGTCATCCATGCCCTGGCGCAGCTCGAGCCTGCGCGACTCGTCAGCCTCGATCTCGAGATCCATTTCCGCCAGCCGCTCGGCTGCCATCTCGCGCTCTTCCACCAGCGCTGCCTGCTCGGGCAGTTCGTCACGCTGCTGCTGACGTTTGGCAATACGAACGTTGAGATCGTTGATGACACCCTCAAGGCGCTGCACCTCGCTCTGGGCACGTTCGGCGCTGCGGGTGGCATGCTGATGCTGCTCACTGAAGGCCTCCCAGGCTTCCAGTGCTGCCTGCTCTCGCTCGCCGGCCTCTTCAAGGCCGGCCTCGATCATTTCAAGGGCCTCACGTGCGGCATCAAGCTCCGGGGCAAGCGCCTCAAGGCGGGCGGTGATCTCCTGATAACGCACGTCATCTTCACCGGCCAGGCGCGCCAGATCGGTCAGGTCCCGATCAATGGCGGCAATGTCGGCCTCGCTTTGCTGTTCGCGCGCCCGGGCGCTTTCCAGCTGCTGCTCCATTCGAGCGATGGCGGCGCCGGTGTCGTAGAAGGCGCGCTGGCGGGCATCGAGGGTCTCGGCCAGGGCGTCATGCTGGCTGCGGGACTGCTCGAGACGGTTTTCGCTTTCACGCATGCCCAGTACGTTGCGCTCGACGCTGTTTTCAAGCTCACGGACCCGGGTGTCACGGGTGCGCTGCTGCTCACGAAGGGTCCGGGCGCGAATGAGCGCCAGCTCGCCCTTGAGACGATGCTCACGTCCTTTCAGTTCGCGATAGCGTCTTGCGGCCTCGGCCTGACGCTTGAGACGCTCAAGCTGCTTGTCGAGCTCCTCGCGAAGGTCATCGAGTCGCTCGAGATTTTCGGTGGTGCGACGCATGCGATTTTCGGTTTCGCGGCGACGCTCCTTGTAGCGTGAGATACCGGCGGCCTCTTCCAGCGTGGCACGCAGCTCCTCGGGGCGTGCCTCGACCAGCCGGGAGATCATGCCCTGGCCGATGATGGCGTAGGAGCGCGGGCCCAGCCCGGTACCCAGAAAGAGATCAGCGATATCGCGGCGGCGACATTTCTGGCCGTTGAAGAAGTACTGGGACTGACCGTCACGCGTGACCAGTCGGCGTACGGCAATCTCGCCATACTGCGCCCAGGCACCGCCCAGCTTGCCTTCCTGGTTGTCGAAAGTGAGCTCGATCGAGGCCTGGCCGACCGGCTTGCGCCCGGTCGAGCCGTTGAAGATGACATCGGCCATCGATTCGCCGCGCAGGTATTTGGCCGAGGACTCGCCCATCACCCAGCGCACGGCATCGATGACGTTGGACTTGCCACAGCCATTGGGTCCGACGATGGCGGTCATGTCGGTATCAAAGGGGACTGTCACCGGGTCGACAAAGGATTTGAATCCGACCAGTTTTATGGATGTCAGGCGCATTCCAGTGGACAGCTCCGGGCACAATTCGATCAGCAGAGGCCAGCGGTGAGGCTGGCGCGTCGCACCCCGGGAGGGCCGCGACAAGGCGCGCCACTTTACTACGATTGGCGCCCTTTCTCCATGTCAACGACTACCGCCACCGTATGGTTTCGGTTACCTTGGAGGGGTTACCCGTGACGCTTTTTGCACGCTTCCCCTCTACGGTGAAGTTCGTGTCACGCCAGCCTTGCGACGACGCATCATGTGTCGCCGGTCATGTGTCAGCCCATCGGATACCCCTTCAGGGAGTTGCCTTATGTCAGCCCATACCGAGCCGCGCTTTTTGCACCGCATGCCCAATATTCCGCTTGCCGAGGATGCCTGGGAGGAGATTGATGCCAGCGAGCTGGTCGAGGTACCGCTATTGGGTACCGTCTCGGCCGGCATGCCGATGGAGGCCTGTGCCGACAGTGAAACGGTACGCATCCCCTCACGCATGATACGTCGCAACACCTATGCCCTGCGGGTGCGCGGCGATTCGATGATCGACTGCAACATTCACGATGGCGATATCATTATTATCGAGAAGCTCGAATCCGCTGAAAATGGCGAGACGGCCGTGGTACTGATCAATAATCGTGAAGTCACGCTCAAGAAGGTCTACATCGACAGGTCGGGCGTGAGACTGCAACCGGCCAATGACACCATGGCGCCGATCTATCTGAAAAACGATGACATTCAGGTGCTGGGTCTGGTGATGGGCGTGGCGCGTCGCCCGGCCGACACGCCCGTCAATGCCGCCTGACATGCGCTATCCCATTCCGCATATCGCACCGGCGCCGTACCACGAAGAAAGCCTTGAGGTACAAAAGAGTCGCTTCATTACCCGTGTGGCGCAGGCCACTACCCCCGAGCAGGCCCAGCAGCTGGTCGATCAGGCCCGCCTTGATCACCCCGATGCCTCGCATCACTGTTCTGCATTTATCGCCGGGGCGCCGGGTGAGCAGACTGCCATCGGCTTTTCCGATGATGGCGAGCCCGGCGGCACGGCCGGTCGGCCCATGTATCAGGTCCTTGAAGGCAGCGGCCTCGGGCAGATCAGCGCCGTGATCATCCGCTACTTTGGCGGCACCAAACTGGGCACCGGCGGGCTGGTGCGCGCCTATTCCAAAGCGCTGCTTCAGGCCATCGAGTCCCTGCCCACCCGGGAGTACGTCACGCGTCGCCCGCTGTGGCTGACCACCGACTTTGCCCTGGAGCACGAGCTGCGCCGCTGGGCCGAACTCAACGATGCACCTGTCGATCAGGCGCGTCACGACGCCGATGGCGTGACGCTGGAAATAGCCTTCCCGGGTGACCGGACACCTGACCTCGAGGCACTGAATTCACGGCTCAGGGGACGTCTTGTGCTTCATGACGAGCCACCCGGCGCATTTGCCTGAGTGCTTCAATCCGATGCCGTTTCACCATGACAACAATCCCAAAAGAGATGGCCTTCATGCACTACACCTTTTCACACCATAACCCCTACCCTTCCTGTCGCAGCGCCACCTATGCCCGCCATGGCATGGTCGCCGCTTCTCAGCCGCAGGCTGCGCAGGTCGGGCGCGACATTCTCGCCCAGGGCGGCAACGCCGTGGACGCCGCCATTGCCACGGCCGCGGCACTGACCGTGGTCGAGCCGACCGGCAATGGCATTGGCGGAGACGCCTTCGCGCTGGTCTGGATGCGCAATGATGAAGGGGGCGGGAAACTGCACGGTCTCAACGCCAGCGGCGTCTCTCCAGCCGCGCTGACTCGCGAGGCGTTGCTGGCAGCCGGTCATGAGCACATGCCACTGTATGGCTGGACGCCGGTCAACGTACCCGGTACGCCGTCGGCCTGGGCGGCGCTGTCCGAACGCTTTGGCAAACTGCCTTTCGAGACACTGCTGGCACCGGCCATCGCGCTTGCCCGCGATGGCTTCCCGGTGTCGCCGGCCATCAGCGAGCAGTGGCAGCGCGCCGAAAAGCGCTTTCGACCGCGCTTTACGGACGCCGCCACCAGAGAATGGTTCACGCTGTTCACACCCGAGGGCCACGCGCCGCAGCCCGGTGAGCTGTTCAAAAGCGAGCGCCATGCCACAACGCTTGAATCGCTGGCGCGCACCCGCTGTGAGAGCTTCTATCACGGCGAGCTGGCCGAGAAGATCGATGCCTTCTCGCGCGCTACCGGCGGCTATCTGCGCCTGAAGGATCTGGCCGCGCATCGGATCGAATGGGTCGATCCCATCAGCGTGAACTATCGCGGCGTGGAGGTGTGGGAAATTCCGCCCAACGGTCAGGGCATCGTGGCGCTGATGGGCTTGAACATCATGAGCGGCTATGACGATCTGCACAGCCGTGATGATATTACGGTACTACACCGCCAGTGTGAGGCCATGAAGCTGGCCTATGCCGACGGCCACGCCTTTGTAACCCACCTCGAACACATGACCACCCGTATCGAGGACCTGTTAAGCGAGCGCTATGCCGCCCGTCGCCGCCAGGACATCACCGAGTCTGCCATGGACCCGGCACCGGGAAAGCCGACTGCCGGCGGCACGGTCTATCTGGCCACGGCCGACGGTGACGGCAACATGGTGTCGTTCATTCAGAGCAACTATCACAACTTTGGCTCCGGTGTGGTAGTGCCGGAAACCGGTATCGCATTGCACAACCGCGGCCACGGCTTCAGCCTCCAGGCCGATCACGTCAACGTGGTCGCACCCAACAAGAAGACATTTCACACCATCATTCCCGGCTTTCTGACCCGGGACGGCCAGGCGCTTGGGCCCTTTGGCGTGATGGGCGGTTTCATGCAGCCCCAGGGGCACATGCAGATGGTGATGAACCTAATCGATTTCGGTCTCAACCCGCAGGCAGCGCTGGATGCACCGCGCTGGCAGTGGACCGGTGGGCGACACATCAGCGTGGAGCATGGCTACCCGACACATCTGCTGCGCGAGATGACCCGGCGCGGTCACGAGATCGATTACGCCTTTGACCTGACAGGCTTCGGGCGTGGACAGATCATCCTGCGCGACCCCGCCACAGGCGTTTTGTGTGGTGGCACCGAGCCACGTACCGACTCGGCCATTGCCGTACTCTAGGGCCTTTCCCGACGGGCTGTCGGTCGCCATTTTTTCGCGGCCTGCAGGGGTCGGGCCTTTCTGAAATACCTGCGCCGCTTGTCATTGCGATCAACATGCCTATGATGGCGGCGCCAGTCACGACTATCGCGGATCTCCTGCCATGCCAGCCACTTCCTTTTCTGCCGCTCCGGCCGACACTTCTCGAGCCGGCCTGATCGGTCTTGCGCCCATGGAGGGCGTCATCGATGCGCTGACGCGTGAGCTTTTGACCGAGCTGGGCGGTTTTGACTGGAGCGTGACCGAATTCGTGCGCGTGACGGATGCCCGTCTGCCGCCCCGGGTCTTTCAGCGTATCTGTCCGGAGCTTGATACCGGCAGCCAGACCCCCAGCGGCACACCGGTATATCTACAGCTGCTGGGCTCACAGCCCGACAGGCTGGGCGAAAACGCGCAGGTGGCGGCAGCCCTGGGGGCACCAGTAATCGACATGAACTTTGGCTGTCCGGCGAAGACAGTCAATCGCCATGATGGGGGTGCGGCGCTTCTGCGCAGCCCCGAGCGGGTGTACCAGGCCGTTCGGGGAGTCCACAGTGCTCTTGAAGGCACCGGCGTGCCGGTAACCGCCAAACTGCGGCTGGGGTTCGAGGACAAGACGCTGGCGCTGGAATGCGCGCGCGCCGCTGAAGATGGGGGCGCACAGCGTCTGGTGGTCCACGCCCGTACCCGTCGTGAGGGCTATCGCCCGCCGGCGCACTGGGAATGGGTCAGTCGTATCCGCGAGCAGGCCGGTGTACCGGTCGTGGTCAATGGGGATATCTGGACGCTTGATGAGTACTGGAAGGCGCGGGAGGTGAGCGGCTGTCAGGATGTCATGCTGGGGCGGGCAGCGCTGGCCGATCCGTGGCTGGCAAAGCGCATCCGCCACTGGCAGCTCACGGGTGAGCGACTGCCGGCCACCCGCTGGCAGGATCGCAGTGCCCTGCTGACCGCCTACGTTCAGCGCATCGATCCTGCCCTGCCCTCAAAGGTCGTAGTATCGCTTTTGAAGCAGTGGCTCAACATCATGCGCCAGCACGACAGTGAGGCAGGCGAGCATTTTCAGCGCCTTCGCCGTATTACGGCGCTGGACGATTTCATGACGGCATTGCAGGACGAGTCGCAGCGGTCGGAAACCGCGATGTCCCTATCGGGCTAATCGTATCGGAAAGGAAACGCACTGGGGCGGCTGCACTGGCCGCCCTCCGAAGCAGAATGCCGCAGGCTAAAACGCAGAAAGCCCCGTCCTTTCGGACGGGGCTTTGGAATCTGGCGCGCCCGGGAGGATTCGAACCTCCGACCCCCTGATTCGTAGTCAGGTACTCTATCCAGCTGAGCTACGGGCGCAAATAAAACAGGCCTTTCACATCTTGATACTGATGGCGCGCCCGGGAGGATTCGAACCTCCGACCCCCTGATTCGTAGTCAGGTACTCTATCCAGCTGAGCTACGGGCGCAACAAAAGTCCTGCAGTTGAATGTCATTTTCGCCTTTACTTCAAAGGCGCGGCTTTCGACATTCTGTACCGGCGATGGCGGAGAGAGAGGGATTCGAACCCTCGATAGGGCTATAAACCCTATACTCCCTTAGCAGGGGAGCGCCTTCAGCCACTCGGCCATCTCTCCTCGATCGGTACGGCGCGCATATTACCTGGTTTACTATTCCCTGTCCAGCCCCAAGTCAAAAAATCTTATGATTCAATATATTCGGGTGGGTAACTGCGCAGACAGACAGCCTTCAGGCAGGGCCGTTATCGTTGTCGCTATCACTCTTTTCCTGCTGGATACGCTGATAAATCTCTTCACGATGCACGGAGACATTCTTGGGTGCATTGACACCCAGACGGACCTGGTTGCCCTTGACGCCGAGCACGGTCACGGTAATTTCATCGCCAACCATGAGTGTCTCACCCACGCGGCGAGTCAGGATGAGCATTGCGACCTCCTTTTCATTGCTGCTTCCCTATACATATATTCATATAGATCGTGCACCGGATTGAATTAAGCGGGGCATTATGCGACAAGCCGAACCATGATCCAACCTGTGTTATAACGCCCTTTCATCTTTTCCGGCACACGATCACTGCTGTCAGTGTGGCAGAAAGCCCTGTAAGCACCACCCCGCCACCCTGTATTACAGCAATTTTTAGCGCTCTTCGGTCACATCGGCCCTGTCGAGGCCGAAAGCGGTATGCAGGGATCGCACGGCAAGCTCGAGAAACTTTTCGTCTATAACGACAGAGATCTTGATCTCTGAAGTCGATACCATCCGGATATTGATCCCTTCCTCGGCCAGTACCCGAAACATTCGGGTTGCCACACCCGCATGGGAACGCATGCCCACGCCGACCAGCGAGACCTTGGCGATCTTGTCGTCACCCCGGACCTCACCCCCGCCCAGCGACGGAATGACCTGCTCCTGCAGGATGCGCTGGGTCTGGCGAAAATCGTTTTTCGCGACCGTAAAGGTGAAATCAGTGTAGCCGCCCGTGGGCGCCACGTTCTGAACAATCATGTCGACTTCGATATTGGCATCCGAAATCGGCCCCAGGATGCGCGAGGCAACGCCTGGCACATCGGGCGTGCTCACAACCGTCAGCTTGGCTTCGTTGTTGTTAAAGGCAATACCCGAGATCAGCGGCTCTTCCATATTGGCAATCTCTTCATCTGCAGTAATCAGGGTGCCCGGACCTTCCTTGAAGGAAGACAGGACGCGCAGCGGCACATTGTATTTGCCGGCAAACTCCACGGCTCTAATCTGAAGCACCTTGGAGCCCAGACTGGCCATCTCCAGCATCTCCTCGACTGTAATGCTTTCCAGTCGGCGCGCCTTGTCGCATACACGCGGGTCGGTGGTATAGACACCATCGACATCGGTATAGATCTGGCACTCGTCGGCCTTGAGCGCTGCCGCCAGCGCCACGCCGGTCGTATCGGAGCCACCTCGGCCCAGCGTGGTAATGTTGCCTTCAGCGTCAACACCCTGAAAGCCTGCCACGACCACGACCTGACCCTCGTCGAGATCGGCGCGCAGCTCATCGGTCTCGATGCGCTGAATGCGGGCACGGGTATGGGCACTGTCGGTGCGAATCCCTATCTGGGCGCCGGTATAGGATGTCGCCTTGACGCCCAGCTGATGCAGCGCCATGGCCAGCAGTGAGATCGTTACCTGCTCCCCGGTGGAGACCAGCATGTCCATTTCACGCGGTGTGGGCTCTTCGTTGATCTGTGAAGCCAGTTCGATCAGGCGGTTGGTTTCACCACTCATGGCCGACACGACCACCACAATCTGGTGACCCTGATCACGAAATCCCTTGACCTTCTCGGCCACTGCCTTGATGCGCTCGACGCTACCCACCGAGGTACCGCCAAACTTTTGTACATAAAGCGCCATGGATGCTCCCTTTATTTGATGTATTGGATCATCATCCTTCAAGTGTTTCGGCGACCCACTGACGCGCTGCCTGCAGGGCGTTATCCACGCCACTGACATCGCTGCCGCCGGCCTGGGCCATATCGGCGCGGCCGCCACCGCGACCGCCCACCATGGGCGCAATGGCACTGACCAGACTACCGGCACTGATGCGATCCACCAGATCCTTCGTGACGCCGGCAATCAGATTGACCTTGTCATCGCTGGCAACCGCCAGCACGACAACGCCGGAACCAAGCCGGTTTTTCATCTGATCCATGACCCCACGAAGCTCCTTCGCGCCAACCCCCTCGAGCTGACGGGTCAGCACGCGCACGCCGCCAATCTCCTCGGCGGCGTCGAGCAGATCGTTGCCGGCCTGACTGGCCAGTTTGGCGCGATTGCGTTCAAGCTCCCGCTCGAGTTCGCGGTTACGCTCCAAAAGCGTGCCCACGCGCGCCTCAAGCTGCTCGGGACGCGCACGCACCTGATCGGCCAGGCGCGTGATCAGTGACTGCTGATCGCGGAACCAGTTCAGCGCCCTGTGCCCTGAAATCGCCTCGATACGGCGCACGCCGGCGGCAACGCCCGTTTCGCTGAGTAGCCGTACCGGGCCGATATCACCGGTGCGCATGACATGTGTACCGCCACAGAGCTCGATGGAGAAATCATCGCTGCCCATGGTCAGTACACGCACGCTTTCGCCGTACTTGGCTTCAAACAGCGCCTGGGCACCCAGCTTGCGCGCTTCATCCAGCGTCATCAGCTGCGTGGTCACCGGGGTATTGGCCATGACCTCGTCATTGATCATTGCCTCGACCCGTTCAAGCTCCTCAGGCGTTACGGCTTCAGTGTGGCTGAAGTCAAAGCGTAGCCGCTCATCACCGACCTGTGAGCCCTTCTGCTGCACATGCGTGCCCAGTACGCGCCGCAGCGCCTCGTGCAGCAGGTGGGTGGCCGAGTGGTTGCGCATGATGGCATGACGGGTCGGCACCTCGACGCTGGCCTCTACCGTGGCCTGCGCCGGCATGACGCCTTCGCTCACTTCTCCCAGATGCACAAAGTGCTGGCCACGCTTTTGGGTATCGCGCACGTTGAACACAACGCCCGGTAGCGTCAGGGTGCCACGATCGCCGATCTGACCGCCGGATTCGGCATAGAAAGGAGTCTCGTCCAGCACGATGGCGCCACTCTGCCCGGTTTCGAGCTGGTCGACCTGCTCTCCCTGATCGTTGAGAAGCGTCAGTACCTGTGCCGAGGAGGTCAGACGCTCACGGCCGACAAACTCGGTGGCGCCTTCCAGATCAATGTCTGCCTCGAGTCGCGCGCCGAACTGACTGGCAGCACGGGCGCGCTCGCGCTGGGCTTCGAGCTCGCGCTGAAAACCGGCCTCATCGAGGGCGATATTGCGCTCGCGGGCAATATCGGCGGTCAGGTCGTAGGGGAAGCCGTAGGTGTCATACAGCTTGAAGATGGTCTCGCCATCCAGCTCGTTGCCTTCAAGACCGGCCAACGCCTCATCCAGCAGACGCATGCCGTTGTCCAGCGTGCGGGCAAACTGCTCCTCTTCACGCAGCAGCACCTTCTCGATCTGCTCGCGACGTGCGTGCAGCTCGGGATAGGCCTCGCCCATCTCTTCATCAAGAGCGGCCACCAGACGATGGAAGAAGGGTTCGCGCACACCGAGCTTGTGGCCATGGCGTACGGCACGGCGAATGATGCGGCGCAGCACATAACCGCGACCTTCATTGGAGGGGATGACGCCATCCACGATCAAAAACGCACAGGAGCGAATATGGTCGGCAATGACGCGCAGTGACGGCTGGTGAATATCCTGCTGCCCGGCAATTTCGGCAGCCGATGCCAGCAGTCGCTTGAAGAGATCGATTTCGTAGTTGGAGTGAACGCCCTGCATGACGGCAGCGATACGCTCAAGCCCCATGCCGGTATCGATGGAAGGTCTGGGCAGCGGGGTCATGTTGCCCTGGGCATCGCGGTCGTACTGCATGAAGACCAGGTTCCAGATCTCGATGTAGCGATCGCCATCTTCATCGGGGCTTCCCGGCGGGCCACCAAACACGTCCGGGCCATGATCGAAAAAGATTTCCGAAGACGGACCACAGGGGCCGGTATCACCCATCTGCCAGAAGTTGTCTTCATCCAGCCGTGAAAAACGCTCGGCGCTGACGCCTACATCATTGAGCCAGATATCAGCGGCTTCATCATCGCTGACATGCACCGTCACCCAGAGCTTCTCTGCGGGGAGCCCAAGATTTTCGGTCAGAAACTGCCAGGCATAGTGAATGGCGTCGCGCTTGAAATAGTCGCCAAAACTGAAGTTGCCCAGCATCTCGAACAGGGTGTGATGACGCGCGGTGTAGCCGACGTTATCCAGGTCATTGTGCTTGCCGCCAGCCCTGACACAGCGCTGGGCAGAGGTGGCCCGCACGTAGGGTCTGGGGTCACGGCCCAGAAAGACGTCCTTGAAAGGCACCATACCGGCATTGGTGAAAAGCAGCGTGGGATCGTTGTCAGGCACCAGCGAGCTGGAGGGCACCTGGGTATGGCCATGCTGTTCAAAAAAATTCAGAAATGCTTGTCGTATGTCGGCGCTTTTCATGGGCTTCCCGTAAACAGTGGGTCAGTTCTTTTAAATGAGGCAACGAGCGATGCATCAAGCGACGGTGCACGGCAACCGCCGCCTGTCGTCAACATGCGCCTCGAGGTGTGACCCTCATGATATTCCGGTCTCGCTTGTGACATGTCAGAGACGTCATGCCCACAATGAGACGAATTTTGGCGGCTTAATGTATCAGCATGTCGCATCCCAGTGCGACAGTCCTCATACGCTCCATTTTGCCTCATGCCGGGCGTGACATGCCAAGCCCGGGTGTCATGATGGCCAGGCAAGGCGCATGGCACTACTGCACTGCTGCCCGTCAAAGCCTCTGGAGGCCAGAAAACGCTGACGTTTGGCACGCGCCTTCATGTCATCACCGGGCCCGTCAAAGCGTCGCGCCAGCGCCTCGGCGGCAAGCGCTGTCCAGTCGGCGTCACTTTCTTCCAGCGCCTGAGCTATCATCTCGCGCTCGATACCACGATTGTTCAATTCCGCGCTAATCTTGCGCGGCCCCTGCAGGCGCGCCACTCGTGAGCGGACAAAGTGTTCAACGAAACGGGCATCGGACTGCAGGTTATCTTCGGCCAGCCGGTCCAGCAGCGCACTGACCTCTTCGGGCACATGTTCGTGGCGCAGCAGGCGCTCCTCGAGCTCACTACGGGTGTATTCACGCCGGGCCAGCAGTGCGATGGCCTCTTCATAAGGCGTCCTTTGTGACATGGGTGCCCTTCCTGTTTCTGTCGTGCATGACAGCAAAAGGGGCACGCTCCATTGAGCGTGCCCCTTTTGATCACACAACAAGACAATAACGCTTACAGCAGCTCGTCGCCGTCTGCATCGGCATCTGCCGGCGCTTCGGCTTCAGCTTCTGCAGCTGCCTTTTCTTCTTCCTTCGTCTTCGGCGTCGTCAGAAGCTGGCCGCGAATGGCGTCCTCGATCTCCTGCATGACTTCCGGATTGTCTTCAAGATACTGGGCGGCATTGGCCTTGCCCTGCCCGATCTTGTTGCCCTTGTAGCTGTACCAGGCACCGGCCTTGTTGACCAGGTTGCACTGGACGCCGAGATCGACCACTTCACCGGCATGGTAGATGCCCTTGCCATACAGGATCTGGAATTCGGCCTGACGGAATGGCGGCGCCACCTTGTTCTTGACGACCTTGACGCGGGTTTCGTTGCCCACGGCCTCATCGCCCTGCTTGACCGAGCCGATACGACGAATATCCAGACGCACGCTTGAATAGAACTTCAGCGCATTGCCGCCAGTGGTCGTTTCGGGGTTGCCGAACATGACACCGATCTTCATGCGGATCTGGTTGACGAACATCACCATGCAATTGGCATTCTTGATGTGTCCGGTCACCTTGCGCAGCGCCTGTGACATGAGACGTGCCTGAAGGCCGACGTGGGAGTCCCCCATTTCGCCTTCGATCTCGGCACGCGGCGTCAATGCGGCGACAGAATCCACCACAATGACATCCACACCGCCGGAGCGGACCAGCATGTCGCAGATTTCGAGTGCCTGCTCGCCGGTATCAGGCTGAGAGACCAGCATGTCATCAAGATTGACGCCCAGTTTCTCGGCGTAGCTCGGGTCAAGGGCGTGCTCGGCATCGATGAAGGCACAGGTCTTGCCCTGCTTCTGCGCCTGAGCGATGACCGAAAGGGTAATGGTGGTTTTACCCGAGGCTTCGGGTCCGAAAATCTCGACGATACGCCCATAGGGCAGACCGCCTACACCAAGGGCAATGTCCAGTCCAAGCGAGCCGGTGGAAACGGCCGGAATAGCCACACGGGGCGTATCGCCCATGCGCATGACGGCACCCTTGCCGAACTGACGCTCAATCTGGGACAGCGCTGCATTAAGCGCCTTGGAGCGGTTGTCATCTTGTGCCATGTTGGCCCTCCTGTCGGGTCAGCCTGACGCTGACACGTCATTAAGCTGTATGCTTATCCAGTATTTTAAACCAAAAAGATGGTCGATTACATCCTTTTGATGACTTATTTCATCACACGATCATGACGTCAGTGCAATGCAGGGATGCGTCAGTCAAAGGGACGCTCTTCCAGCCGTTCGATCAGGCCCTTGAGCGCCAGGGCCACCGCTTCACGACGCACATCAAGACGCTCACCGTTGAGCCGATAACACTGTGCCTGGCTCTGGGTGGCATTGCCCCATGCCAGCCATACGGTCCCGACCGGCTTTTCCGGCGTGCCGCCACCGGGCCCTGCTACACCGCTGATGGCCACACCCAGATCGGCACCGCTGTCACGACAGGCGCCACGCACCATTTCATGCACCACGGTCTCGCTGACCGCGCCGAAAAGCTCCAGCGAGACCGACGACACCCCCAGCAAACGCTGCTTGGCGTTGTTGGCGTAGGTCACATAGCCGGTTTCAAAGCAGCTGGAGCTGCCGGCGACATCGGTAATGGCCCGCGCCACACCGCCACCGGTACAGGACTCGGCAGTGGTCAGTACCACGCCCTGCTGCTGACAGAGCATGCACAGCCGGCTGGCCAGCTCCTGTATGCCTGATGCTGTTGCCATGACAACTCCCGCCGGTGACATCGAATTCAGATAGGCACATGGTACGCGATCGTGGCCCGAAATGGACACGACCTACCCCTGCTCAGCGCTCCCTGCAGCAGGGAGACCATCCACTGCCTGCACTATAGCAATACAGGCGAGGGAGTGGATCATGATAATCTCACGCTCTTTCACCTCACATGTCATTGGACAGGGTCATTTTCACGTGGCAGGCAAGACCGAGTCCCAACCAACGCCCATGATGGCGCAGTATTTTCGCATCAAGCGCGAACACCCCGACGTGCTTCTTTTTTACCGCATGGGAGATTTCTATGAGCTCTTTCATGACGACGCCAAACGTGCCGCGTCACTGCTGGATATCACACTGACCGCACGCGGTACCTCCAACGGGGTGCCCATTCCCATGGCGGGTGTGCCCTACCATAGCGCCGAGGGCTATCTGGCCCGCCTGGTTCGCATGGGTGAGTCAGTCGCCATCTGCGAACAGATCGGTGATCCGGCCACCGCCAAGGGGCCGGTCGAGCGCCGGGTGGTGCGTATCGTCACCCCCGGCACCCTGCACGATGAAGCGCTGCTCGATGAGCGTCGCGATAACCTGGTTGCCGCACTGCACGGTGACAATGATCACTGGGGACTTGCCTGGCTTGAGCTTTCCAGCGGACGCTTCAGCGTGCTGGAAGTCGAGGGCGAAGGCGACATGCTGGCCGAACTGCATCGGCTGGATCCCGCTGAACTGCTGGTCATGGAAAGCCTGCGGCTGCCGGAGAAGCTGGACGGACGTGCCGGCCTGCGACGCCAGAGTGACTGGCACTTTGATCTTGAAACAGCGCGGCGTCTGCTGTGTGACCAGCTGCGGGTCCAGAACCTGTCAGGCTTTGGCTGTGACCACATGACCCGGGCGCTCACGGCGGCGGGCGTGCTGATCGATTACGTGCGCGACACCCAGCGCACGGCACTGCCGCACATTACCGCCATTGGCGTCGAAAACCGGGATGAATCGGTGGTCATCGATGCAGCCAGCCGGCGCAACCTTGAGATCGACCAGAACATGGCCGGCGGTCAGGACAACACGCTGGCCTCGGTACTGGATACCACCGCCACCGCCATGGGCGCACGACTGCTGCGGCGCTGGCTCAATCGCCCCCTGCGGGATCGTGACCAGATTACCGCGCGCCAGCATGGCGTAATGCTGCTGGGCGAAGAGGATCACGTTGAAGTCTTCAACGACATCCTGCGCGGCATCGGCGATATCGAGCGCATTCTGGCACGCGTGGCGCTGCTAAGCGCCCGCCCGCGCGATCTCGCCCGGCTTCGTGACGCCCTCAATGCGCTGCCGGCACTGGCCGAACGGCTGGAAGGCATCGCACAGGGCAGCGTGCTGGATGATCTTGCCCGCCATATCGTGCCCTATCCGATACTTGCCGACACCCTGACCCGGGCGCTGATCGACAGTCCACCGGTCGTGATTCGTGACGGCGGTGTGATTCGCGAAGGCTTTGATGAAGAGCTCGATGAGCTCAGGGCCCTGCAGGAAAATGCCGGCGACTATCTGGTGCAGCTGGAAACCCGCGAGCGTGAACGCACCGGTCTGGCCGGGCTCAAGGTGGGCTACAACCGGGTGCATGGCTATTACATTGAAATTCCACGTGCCCAGGCAAGGGAAGTCCCCGCGGACTACATTCGCCGCCAGACGCTCAAGAATGCCGAGCGCTTTATTATCCCCGAGCTCAAGACCTTCGAGGACAAGGCGCTCTCGGCACGCACCCGAGCACTGGCACGTGAAAAGCTTCTATACGAAGGCCTGCTTGAAGCGCTCAATGCCGAACTGGGCCCTCTGACCCAGACCGCGCGGGCGCTGGCCACACTGGACGTGCTGCACGCCTTTGCCGAACGCGCGCAGACCCTGTCACTGGTCTGCCCGGTACTGCGCGAGGCGCCCGGGATGACCATCCGTGACGGTCGCCATCCAGTGGTCGAGCATGTCTCGAACCACCCCTTTGTACCCAACGATCTGCGCTTTGATGATGCGACCCGCATGCTGGTGATTACCGGGCCCAACATGGGGGGCAAATCAACCTTCATGCGCCAGAATGCGCTGATTGCCCTGTTGGCGCATACCGGCTGCTTCGTGCCGGCCAGCAGCGCGGAAATCGGCCCGATCGATCGCATTTTTACCCGTATCGGCTCTTCCGATGATCTGGCAGGTGGACGCTCGACCTTCATGGTCGAGATGACCGAGACGGCCAGCATCCTGCACAACGCTACCGATCACAGCCTGGTGCTGATGGATGAAATCGGGCGCGGCACCAGCACGTTTGATGGGCTGTCGCTGGCCTGGGCCGCAGCCGAACACCTGACCGGCACACGGGCCTTTACGCTGTTTGCCACGCACTATTTTGAAATGACCAGCCTGCCCGAGCAGGCCGAGGGCGTGGCCAACGTGCATCTCAATGCCACCGAGCACAACGACGGCATTGTCTTCATGCACCGGGTCGAACCGGGCCCTGCCAGCCAGAGCTATGGGCTTCAGGTGGCGCAGCTTGCGGGCGTGCCCCGCGCCGTCATTGCGCGTGCCCGTGAAAAGCTCATGATGCTGGAAGCCCAGGACGTCGCGCGCCCTGCTGGCTTGCAGGAAAATCCAGGCCAGACAGGCACGGCACCGCAGCAAAATGATCTTTTTGCAAGCCCTCCGCACCCACTGATTGAGGCATTGGCACAGCTTGACCTGGATGCCCTCTCGCCGCGTCAGGCGCAGGAGTGGCTGTATCAGTGGCGCGATAAAATACGCTGATTTTGGCGCCGCCCGGGCTGACACAAGGCTTTCATCACAAGCCGCTTGTCCCCGGGCGGTAGCGCCTTCTAGAATAAGGCCCCTCTTGTGGGCCGCCCCACACCCCTTTTCAGCACTGCCTGCCCCCTTAACCGGCAGTGATCGCCTGCTACCCTGGAGTTCGTGACATGACCTTTGTCGTCACCGAGAACTGCATTCAATGTAAATACACGGACTGTGTAGAAGTCTGTCCGGTCGATTGCTTTTATGAAGGCCCCAACTTTCTGGTCATTCATCCTGACGAGTGCATCGACTGCGCCCTGTGTGAACCGGAATGTCCGGCCGAGGCCATCTTCTCGGAAGACGAGCTGCCGGAAGGTCAGGAAAAATTCATCGAGATCAATGCCGATCTATCCGAGCAGTGGCCCAATATCAATGAGCGTATTGATCCACCGGCCGATGCCGATGAGTGGAATGGCGTCCCCGGCAAGATCGACAAGCTGGTGCGCTGATCGCCTCGTCTGATACAGCCCTGCCCTGACGCACCTTTTCTCTATAACACCGACTCTCTGCCTGCCTGCGCCGTTTTTGCGCATAAAAAAGGCGGCCCCATTGGGCCGCCCTTGCATCCTGCATCCTTGAGCCTGTCCTTTGGCTCTCTATCCATTGGCGTCATCCATGCGGAGAAATCGAATCCATCCGATACTCAGCGCGCCATAAACTCATGTCGTCGTTGAATGTCCTGAACGATGCTGCCATCCATTTGCAGCCGTCAGGCAAGAACATGATCAGCCTTGCTGATCTACAAGAAGATTTTTGGAAAAAATTTAATTGGAAAAAATGGCGATCAAAATGACTCTTTTGCTTAAAAAGTTATTAAGATCAAAAATTTAAGATGGGAAGACAATTTCGGACCCGCTTACGGATCGCTTCGAATGCACTTATGGTGGGTTCTGTGCCCCTCCATGGTCAAGCCAATCGTCCAAGATTCGTCGAATATAGAGTACAGGCATAAAAAATCCGACTGCATAAAGCAGTCGGATTAAATTTAGTGATCTAAAACCCGGATATCAGGCCTGACCCTTTACCTCGGCCAGCCCCTTGTAGGGCGCCTTGCCACCCAGCTGATCCTCGATCACCAGCAGGCGGTTATACTTGGCCACACGGTCACTGCGCGACAGCGAACCGGTCTTGATCTGGCCGGCGCAGGTGCCCACGGCCAGATCCGCGATGGTGGTATCCTCGGTCTCACCGCTGCGATGTGAAATAACGGCGGTGTAGCCAGCGTCCCGGGCCATCTTGATCGCATCCAGCGTCTCGGTCAGCGAGCCGATCTGGTTGAACTTGATCAGAATCGAGTTGGCGATGCCCTTGTCGATCCCTTCGCGGAAGATACGCGTGTTGGTCACGAACAGATCATCACCCACCAGCTGCACGCGATCGCCCAGCTTGTCGGTCAGCGCTTTCCAGCCATCCCAGTCGGACTCGTCCAGACCGTCCTCAATGGAAACGATCGGATACTGATCGGCCAGTTCGGCCAGGTAATCGGCAAAGCTCTCGCTGGTGAAGCTCTTGTTCTCACCGGCAAGCGTGTACTGGCCGTCCTTGTAAAACTCGGAGGCGGCACAGTCCAGCGCCAGTGTGACATCGGTGCCCAGCTGATAGCCGGCGTCGCTGACCGCCTGTTTGATGGCACCCAGCGCGTCGGCGTTGGATTCCAGGTTCGGCGCAAAGCCGCCTTCATCACCCACGGCCGTGGACTGTCCGCGACCGGAGAGTACCCTTTTCAGCGCGTGGAAGATTTCAGCACCCATGCGCAGGCCTTCGGCAAAGCTTTTGGCGCCGACCGGCTGAACCATGAATTCCTGAATATCAATGTTGTTATCGGCGTGCTCACCGCCATTCATGATGTTCATCATCGGCAGCGGCATGCTGTACTGACCCGGCGTGCCGTAAAGCTCGGCAATATGGGCGTAAAGCGGCATGCCCTTTTCACGTGCCGCGGCCCGGGCAGCGGCCAGCGATACGGCCAGAATGGCATTGGCGCCCAGCTTGCCCTTGTTGTCAGTGCCATCGAGCTCCAGCATGGCCTGATCCAGCGCGCGCTGATCGTTGGCATCCATACCCTTGAGACGCTCACGAATCACCGTATTGACGGCTTCCACGGCCTTTGTGACGCCCTTGCCCAGATAGCGCGACTTGTCACCATCGCGCAGCTCCAGCGCTTCGCGCGAGCCGGTCGACGCACCGGACGGCGCATAGGCCTGCTCGCTGATGCCACCGGCCAGCGTGACAGTGGCCATGACGGTGGGGTTGCCGCGCGAATCGAGCACTTCGAGTCCATGTATATCAACAATCTCGGCCATCTAAAGCATCCTCACTGGTTAAACTTCCGACCCGTATCCCAACGAGCCGGACTCGAATGAACGCATCATGAAAGCATAGAAAGCGACTCATTTGCCTGCCATGCAGGCGTGTTCGCCACTCCTGTTAGACTAAAGTCAAAACCCTCTACTGCCCTGATGCTGTTGACCAATAAAAACGCCGGTCATCATGACCGGCGTTTTGAGACTAGCGAATGTCGATGGGATCGAAATGCTTGACCACCCCATCGAGCATTTTGATCTGCTCCAGAAAGAGCGTCAGCCGATCCAGCGGCAGTGCACAGGGACCGTCACAACGGGCATTGTCCGGATCAGGATGGGCCTCGACAAAAAGGCCGGCGATGCCGGTCGCCACGCCTGCGCGAGCAAGCTCGACCACCTGCTGACGTCGCCCGCCGGCACTGTCCGCGCGACCACCGGGCTGCTGCAGCGAGTGCGTGACATCAAAAAAGACCGGGTAACCGGTTTTTTTCATCTCGCCAAAGCCGAGCATGTCCACCACCAGATTGTTGTAGCCAAAGCTTGCGCCACGCTCACACAGGATCAGCCGGTCGTTACCGGCCTCCTCGAACTTGGTGATGATGTGGCGCATCTCGTGGGGAGCAATGAACTGCGGCTTCTTGATGTTGACCACCGCACCGGTTTTCGCCATCGCCACCACCAGATCGGTCTGGCGGGCCAGAAAGGCCGGCAGCTGGATGACATCACAGACATCGGCCACGGCGCGCGCCTGGTCCGGCTCGTGCACATCGGTCAGGACCGGCACATTGAAGCGGCTTTTGATCTCATCAAGGATCTTGAGCCCTTCATCAAGGCCCGGTCCACGATAGGAGTGGATCGAGCTGCGGTTGGCCTTGTCAAAACTGGCCTTGAACACATAGGGGATGCCCAGCGCCTTCGTGGCCTCGACCCAGGCATTGGCCACTTCAATGGCCATGTCCCGCGATTCCAGCACGTTCATGCCGCCAAAGAGCGTCAGCGGCTGCTGATTACCGGTGATGATGTCGCCAAGGGCAATCGTTTTCTGCGCGGTGGTGTCAGTGCCTGTCATCGTCACGCTCCTGTTCACGGGTGCCGGCCTTGTGCGTGCGCGCGGCGCGATGCGTCAGCGCGGCGTTGACAAAGCCGGTGAAAAGCGGATGTCCGTCACGCGGGGTCGAGGTGAACTCCGGGTGGAACTGGCAGGCCACATACCAGGGATGGTCCGGCAGCTCGACCATTTCCACCAGCGACTGATCCACGCTGCGCCCGGAGAAGACCATACCGGCGGCTTCCAGATCGGCCACGAACTGATCGTTGATCTCATAGCGATGGCGATGGCGCTCGACAATGGTGTCACTGCCGTAGATTTCGCGCGCCTTCGAACCTTCGGTCAGCACACAGCTCTGACCGCCCAGACGCATGGTACCGCCCAGATCCGACGACTCATCGCGGGTTTCGATGCGTCCTTCCGGCGTGATCCACTCGGTAATCAGCCCTACCACCGGATGTCGGGTGTCATGGGTGAACTCGGTAGAGTTGGCATCGCGCCAGCCGGCCACGTGGCGGGCAAACTCGATAACCGCCACCTGCATGCCCAGACAGATGCCCAGATAGGGAATGCCGTGTTCACGTGCGTAGCGGGCCGTGGCGATCTTGCCTTCCACACCGCGCGAGCCGAACCCGCCGGGGACCAGGATCGCGTCCTTGCCTTCAAGGCGCTCGACCCCTTCACGCTCGATGACCTCGGAGTCGATGTAGTCGATGTTGACCTTCACGCGGGTCTGGATACCGGCGTGCATCAGCGACTCATTGAGCGACTTGTAGGCGTCCAGCAGTTCCATGTACTTGCCGACCATCGCGATATTGATGGTCTTGAGCGGGTTGAGCTTGGCATCGAGTACCTTGACCCATTCGCTCAGATCCGCAGCCGGCGGATCAAGGCGCAGCTTGTCGCAGACAATGTCGTCAAGCTCGTGATCATGCAGCATCAGCGGGATGCGATAGATGGTATCGGCATCCTGCATCGGGATGACGGCGCGCTCGTCCACGTTGGTGAACAGTGCGATCTTGCGTCGCTCGCTGGCCTCGAGTTCGACCTCGCTGCGACACAGCAGAATGTCGGGCTGAATGCCGATGGAGCGCAGCTCCTTGACGCTGTGCTGGGTCGGCTTGGTCTTGGTCTCGCCGGCCGTCTTGATATAGGGCACCAGCGTCAGATGCATGAACAGCGCATGGCTGGAGCCCACTTCACTGCGCAGCTGACGAATGGCTTCCAGAAACGGCAGGGACTCGATATCGCCCACGGTACCGCCGATTTCCACCAGTGCCACGTCATACCCTTCGGCACCCGCCTTTACGCGACGCTTGATCTCGTCGGTAATATGGGGAATGACCTGAACGGTACCACCCAGATAATCACCCCGGCGCTCCTTTTTGAGCACGTGTTCATAGACACGCCCGGTGGTGAAGTTGTTGGACTGGGTCATGCGCGAGCGGATAAAGCGCTCATAGTGGCCCAGGTCAAGGTCGGTCTCGGCACCATCTTCGGTGACAAATACCTCACCATGCTGGAAGGGGCTCATGGTGCCCGGATCGACGTTGATATAGGGGTCGAGCTTGAGAATCGTGACCTTCAGGCCACGGGCCTCCAGAATAGCGGCCAGAGAGGCTGCAGCGATGCCTTTTCCAAGAGAAGACACAACGCCACCGGTCACGAAAATATATCGCGTCGTCATGGGGAACCTGTTAATGCTGAGCGAAGGTCGACCAGAAAGGCAGACCAGGATGGGAGATCAGTTTACGCGAAAGCGTCGGCGCGCTCAATTTGCATTGTCACCCTTGAGCCGGATCAGCGGGGATGACGCCTTTTTAATGGACTTGGTCACGATATAGGTGAAATAGCGCCGAATGGCCAGATCCGCCATCAGCCAGCGATCCATGAGTCGCTGATACTGATCGATGCTGTCAGCCTCGATCAGCACCAGATAATCCACCCCGCCGCCCACGGCCACACATTCGCTGACCTGTGGCGTGTCACGCATGGTGCGCTCAAAGCGTTCAAACACCGGCACGCTGTGATGCTCAAGCTCGATCTGCACCCATACCGACGTCAGCGATACTCGCACCTGATCACTGATGCGGGCACTGTACCCCTCAATGATACCGGCGCGCTCCAGGCGTCTGACCCGCTCCCAGCAGGGGCTGACCGAGAGATTGATCGCCTCGGCCAGCCGCGACTTCGTGATGCGCCCGTCTCTGGCAAGAATTTCAAGAATGCGAACATCGTACTGATCGAGTTTCATCGGCCACCCACATCGGACAAGTACAGGACACGATACGTTTGCCGCCGACCAACGGCCGCTACCCCGATATACCAGTAGCGGCCATCAGCATGATCAGCGCTCAAGGGTGTCGACCATCTCTCCGATGACCACGATGGTATCGCCCATGGCCACACGCGCCGGGAAGCGCCGTGCCAGCACCAGCCCATCACGGCTGGCGCGATATTCCACCGGATCAACGCCGGTTCGGGTGATGTCATAAATGCGGGCGACCACCTCACCCTGACGCACCAGCCCGCCCAGCGCGCAGGTCATCTCCAGAATGCCTTCGTGCTCGCTCTGGACATAGCAGGAGGCGTCCGGCATCTCGACATACTGCTGGCGGGGCGGGCGCTGAATCTCGCCTTCGGTGATGCCGGCAAACATCAGGAAATTGCGCACGCCCCGCTCGCTGATTTCGATACTCGCAGGCGTGGAGGTCCCCCCACCGCCCAGCTCGGTGGTCACCAGCACCTTGCCCTGGTTTTCTACCACCGTGTCGTAGAGCGCCGCGGCGTCCAGCTCATACATCATGATGGCGGTCGAGGCACCGAAAGCGATCGCCCCCTCGAGGCTTTTGCGTTCAAGCTCGAGATCATCAAGGCGGTGGGCGGCGGCAAACGGCAGAATATCCAGCGTGCGGCCGCCCGAGTGCAGATCCAGCGCGTAGTCACACATCGGCACCAGATAGCGGGTGAAATAGTCGGCAATCTGCTTCGTCGGCCCGCCATCGGGGTCTCCGGGAAAGCTGCGATTGAGATTGCCGCGGTCCATCGGTGACGTTCGACGCCCCGCCTGCGCGGCCGGCTGATTCATCATCGGCACGATGATGACGCGCCCGCGAACCTCCTCGGCCGTCAGCCGATTGGCCAGTTTCAAAAGGGCAGTGATGCCTTCGTACTCATCACCGTGATTGCCGCCGGTCAGCAGCGCCGTGGGGCCTTCACCGTTCCTGATCACGGTGATCGGGATCATGACCGCCCCCCAGGCAGACTCATCATGGGAGACCGGCAGCTTGAGAAAACCATGCTGGACGCCATCGGCGTCAAAATCGACGGTGGCGGAAATGGGACTTGGACGCATAAGCAGTGCTACTCCCTGTAGTGAGCGCGCCCGGTGCGCCTGACAGCGACTCAGGGCAACGGTCGCAGGCGCGCTATTTAACGAAGAGCTGACGGGGAAAGTGACTGAAGGTTTCCACCCCGGTCTCGGTAATCAGGATCGACTCGGTGATCTCAAGGCCCCAGTCATCCATCCACATGCCCGGCATGAAGTGAAAGGTCATGCCAGGCTCCAGCACGGTGTTATCACTCGGGCGCAGGCTCATGGTGCGCTCGCCCCAGTCGGGCGGATAGCTCAGCCCGATCGGATAACCGCAGCGGGCACCGCCCCGATCAAAGCCCCACTTGTCCATCGCCGTACCCAGTGCCATGGCCAGATCGCAGCAGCGGTTACCGGGTCTGGCAACCTCAAGCCCGTTCTCGATGCCTTCCAACAGCGCTGACTCCCCGCGCAGGAACTCCCGCGGCGGGCGTCCCAGAAAGACGGTGCGCGACAGTGGCGCGTGATAGCGCTTGTAGACGCCGGCAATCTCGAAAAAGGTTCCCTCGCCCTTTTGAAACGGCGCGTCATCCCAGGTCAGATGCGGCGCCGCGGCGTCCTTGCCGGTTGGCAGCAGCGGCACGATGGCCGGGTAGTCACCGCCATGACCCTCGACGCCTTCCACACCGGCGCGATAGATCTCGGCCACCAGGCGGCTCTTGGGCAGGCCTGGCTCGACCATGTCGAGAATGCGCGCATGCATTTCATCCACGATGCGCCCGGCCACGCGCATGTATTCAATCTCGGTGGGCGACTTGATCGCCCGGCACCAGTTGACCAGCCCGTTGGCATCCACGATGGACGCCTGAGGCAGATGCGTCGTCAGACTGATATAGGCTCTGGCCGAGAAGTAGTAGTTGTCCATCTCGACCCCGATACGCCCACGATGCCACTGCCACTGCGGCAGAATTGACTGGGACAGGTAATCCATCGGATGCATGTCGGGATTCTGGACGTAGTAGTCCGGATACCAGGTCACATGGGTGTCGGGATCCATGTAACAGGTGCGTATCGCGCCATTGCCATCCTGACGCCGGCCGTACCAGACCGGGTCCTCATCAAAGCTGATCAATACGCACTGGTGGACATAAAACGACCAGCCGTCATAGCCGGTCAGCCACGCCATGTTGGAGGGGTCGGAGACGATCAGAAGATCCAGCTCGGCACGCGCCATTGCCGCTCTCACCCGGGCCAGACGCTGCGCGTACTCCTTGCGTGTAAAGGGAAGTGCAATGTCAGTCATTGGCGCTCGCTTTTCCCGGTTCAATGACCAGGTATTTGTTGTATTTAACGGCATTCCAGAGACAAGCATGGTGCAGGAGAGCCACTGTCGCCATGCGATCAAGGCGGTCTTCAGGTCAGTCTGCCCCTCCCCGATCGCCTGGGTCAAAGGCTGTACGCCCGGCCCCGACATAACACAAACAGACATCGTAATAATCAATTTAAATTAAAGCGCGCTCATGGATATGTCGATATGGCGCTCAACAAGCGCACCCATCGTTACCCTGTTTCCATGCCGCCCTGATTGACAGGTAATCAGGACGTCTTCTTGAGAGATTGCCGTACATGAGCGACACACCCATCAGCAGGACCAGTCGGGAAGACTACCTTCGCGCCGCCATCGATCGCGCCCAGGCCGTCATCGAGTTCACGCCGGAAGGCATCATTCTCGATGCCAACGAAAACTTTCTGACCACGGTGGGCTATAGCCTCAAGGACATCCAGGGCAAGCATCACCGCATCTTCTGTGACCCCGAAGAGAGCGCCTCCTCCGAATATCGCGCCTTCTGGCAAAAGCTCGGACGCGGCGAGTTTGATGCCGGTGAATACCGCCGTATTGGCAACGATGGGCGCGAGATCTGGTTGCAGGCGACCTATAACCCCATCCTTGATGACAGCGGTATCCCCGTTCGAGTGATCAAGTTCGCCTCCGACATTACCGCGCAAAAGCAGCGTGATGCCGAGTTTGAAGGCAAGGTGGATGCGATCAGCCGGGCGCAGGCCGTGATTGAATTCGATTTACAGGGCAACATCCTGGCGGCCAACGACAACTTCTTGCAGGCTGTCGGTTACCGGGCAAGCGAAATCATCGGTGAGCATCACCGCATGTTCTGTGACGAAGCCCATGCCCGTACCAGCGAATACCGCGACTTCTGGCAGAGTCTGGCGCGTGGCGAGTTTGCCCACGGTGAATACAAGCGTTTTCGCAAGGATGGCAGCGAAATCTGGCTCTATGCGACCTACAATCCGATTCTTGATGCCGTGGGCCGGCCCTACAAGGTCATCAAGTTCGCCACCGACATTACCAAACGCAAGCTGACCAATGCCGAGTTTGAGGGCAAGGTCAATGCCATCAGCCGCGCCCAGGCCGTCATCGAGTTCGATCTCGAAGGCCATGTGCTTGATGCCAATGCGAATTTCCTGAGCACCATCGGCTATCGTCTTGACGACATTCGCGGCCAGCATCACCGCATGTTCTGTGATCCGGCCCATGTCAGCAGCGATGACTACCGCCACTTCTGGGATGAACTCAATCGCGGCAAGCCCATGAGCGGCGAATTCCGGCGTCTGGGGCGCGGTGGCCGGGAAGTGTGGCTGCAGGCCACCTATAACCCGATTCTTGATATGGATGGCCGTCCGTTCAAGGTGGTCAAGTTTGCCACCGATATCACCGCCAAAAAACGTGAGGCCGCCGAACTCGAAGGCCGCCTCAAGGCCATCGATCGCGCCCAGGCGGTGATCGAGTTTGACCTCAAGGGCAACATCCTGGCGGCCAATCGCAATTTTCTGCACACCATGGGTTACACCCAGGATGAAGTGCTGGGCCAGCATCACCGCATTTTCTGCAACGATGATTACGTCACCAGTACCGAGTACCGGGACTTCTGGCAAAAGCTTGGCAACGGTGAATATTTCAGTGGCCGTTTCTGTCGCCAGGGGAAATTTGGCCGGCGCGTCTGGATACAGGGCACCTATAACCCGATCTTTGATGCCAGCGGTCAGGTCTACAAGATCATCAAGTTTGCCACCGACATTACCGAGCAGGTCGCTCTTGAAGAGAGCATCAGGGATCAGGCGGCCTCAATGGGCAGTAGTATTAGCGACCTGAACACCTCCATTAATGCCATTGCCGAAAATGCGCAGCTGACACAGCAGCTGGCGCATACCACTCAGGAGGAAGCCCGTCACGGCAGCAACACTCTGGCCCGCTCGGTTGAGGTCATGGACGCCATTCGCAAGTCCTCCGAGGATGTTGATGCGATCGTCAAGGTGATCGGCGAGATCGCCAGCCAGACCAATCTGCTGGCCTTCAACGCCGCCATTGAAGCGGCCCGTGCCGGCGAACATGGCCTGGGCTTCTCGGTAGTCGCCGATGAGGTCAGAAAGCTGGCCGAAAAGTCCTCTGATGCCACGCGTCAGATCAATCGGCTGCTGGGCGAATCCACTCGCCGCATCGAAGAGGGCAATATCGTGTCCCGCGATGCCCAGACCTCCTTTGACAAGATTGTCGATGGCATCGAAAAGACCGGCAGCGCCGTGGACGAGATCACCCGGACCACCCGGGCCCAGCTCGACAACGCTGATCATGTGGCGCAGGCCATTCAAAAGCTCAATGCTGCCACGGCGCACGACAAGACACCTTCTTCCACCGATTCTCAGGGCCGCTGATCATGTCCCGGGCGCAAACCATGTCATCGGATGCCTTTGGCGTACTGGGCATTGGCCAGAGCAACGTGGCCCTGCCCACCGACGTCATGCGCGAAGTGGTGTCACTGCCCCATGCGTTGACGCCGGCCCCCATGGCACCGCCCTTCGCCCTGGGAGCATTCAGGCTGCGCGATGAACTGATCCCGGTGATAGATCTGGCACGCCTGCTGCAACTGGATGACAGCCAGGGAGCGCGTGAACGTGCCGACCAGGTGGCGATCGTGCGCTGGCAGGAGGGCCATTTTGGCCTGCGTGTAGATGCCGTTCACGGTATCGCACACGTATCGGCAGAACACATGCAACCACTGGACAGCGCTACATCAGAAGCGCCGCCCCTGACGCCGGCAGCCTTTACCGATGGCGACAGACTGGTATACGTGCTGGATATCGCCGCCCTGTTTGCGCTGCCAGGCATGATGCTGGCACGCGCCTCGCATCACGATAACGGTGATCAGCCGGGCACCCGGCAGGCTGCGGATCGAAAGATCAATACCGAACGCGCCCTGCTGATCGACTGTGGTGGCGTTCAACTGAGTCTGCCGGCGGCCATGGTTCGTGAGATCCAGCCCCTGCAGACAGTGTCAGCGCCGGTCATGGACGTGCCGGGCTTCATGGGCACCACAACGCTGCGCCGTCAGACGCTGGCGGTCTTTGATCCTCTGGCACTGGCAGGGCTTGATGATCGCCCCCCGCCGAAAGGCCGATTGATGGTCGTGGTCGCCGTACGCGAACAGCCTCTGGCGCTGTGCGTGGATCAGGTGATCCGCATGATGGCCTACAACCCTGATGACGTCATGCCACTGATCGAATCCCATGACAATCCCGAAGCCACCATCTCGGGCATGATCAACCACCCGCAGCTGGGCGAGTCGCTGCTGGTGGACGCCACCCGCTTTGCACGCGATGCCGATACGCTGACGCTGGCAGCGATGTATATCGCCCGGGAAGGCCACACCGCCCGGGGGGAAGTGCCCTATCGTCGCTTTGCGTTTGTGCATTTTGATGCCTTTGGACAGTTTGTCACCCCGCTGGAACAGCTCAGTGAAGTCATCGCCATGCCGGAGGATTTCACGCCCAGTTCTCGTGCCGATGAGGGCTGGACAGGCACGATGGCGCATCGCGACCAGGCGGTCTCGCTGATCGATCTGCGTCAGCTCTTGAATACACCCCATGACACGCCGGCCACGGATGTTCTGATCGTGGACCGCGGCGAGTATCGGGTCGGATTCATGATCGATAACGCGCGCCATATCGAGTATCTCGATGCCCCGGCGGACAGCCTGATCATTCGCTGGCGCGGCGAGCAGGAAACCGGCACGCCACCCATCGAGCAGTGCAAGCGCCTGGTGGTGGTAGGCACCGGAGCCACCAAGAAAGTCCTGTCAGTGCTGTGTCTTGAGACACTGGCCGCGCTGCTGGTTGATATCAACGTGCCCCATCACTGCAGCATGATCGATTCGGCCGCATCTGCGCTGCCCGCCTGAGGACAGAGGACCTTCGCCCGGGGAATCATGGCCCGGGCCTTGTTAAAGTCTTTGGCAATGGCACTCCGCTCTGGGATCATGAGGACCATTTATACCGCGTTGGAATGCCACCATGATCAGGACCTACAGCCTTGCGCAGCAGACCATTCACGAACTGGCCGACGACGCGCTTGACGAGCGTTTGTGGCAGGCCACCTGGATCGATGCTCAGGAACCCAGTGAAAGCGAACGCCAGGCTCTGGCCCCCTTTCTTGCCGAAGAACTGCCCGGCAGCACTGACGTCGAGGAGATTGAATCCTCGGCGCGCTATTTTGCCGACGCCGATGGCCTCCACGTCCACTCCCTGTTTCTGACTCGCAACGAAGGCAAGCACCAGAACACCACGGTGGCCTTCATTCTCCAGCCCCAGCGGCTTTTGAGCCTGCGTGAGGAGGATCTGGCCGATTTCAGGCTGCTGCGCCTGCGGGCGCGTCGCGGCCAGATCGAGGCCGGTTCGCCCCAGGAGCTGATGGTGACCATCTTTGAACAAAAGGTGGAGAATCTGGCCGACAGCGTCGAGGACATGCACCGCGATCTCGAGCAGGTCAGCCATCAGGTGCTGGAGGTCGAGGACTCGGATCTCGAGGATGCCATCGACCGGCTGGCCAAGGTCGAGGACAGCGTCGGCAAGATCCGCCTGTGCCTGATGGATACCCAGCGCTCGCTGCATTTTCTGCTGCGTCACCTGCGTCGCCACCCGGAGCTTCAGGAACAGGCCCGCGAAGTGCTCCAGGACGTGGACGCGCTGATGTCGCACAACACCTTTTTGTCCGACAAGGTCAACTTCCTGATGGACACGACCCAGGGCTTTATCAACATCCAGCAAAACCAGATCATCAAGATCTTCTCGATCGCTGCAGTGGTCTTTCTGCCCCCCACCATGATCGCCAGCATCTACGGCATGAACTTTGATGTCATGCCGGAGCTGCACTGGCCACTGGGCTACCCTTTTGCCATCGGCATCATGATCCTGTCGGGCATCTCGCCCTATCTTTACTTCAAGCATCGCGGCTGGCTCTGATTCATCGATGCTGGCTGGTCGGCACGCACAAGGGGAGACGATATGCGCATTCTGATTCATGCCCCCGAGGCACAGCGCTGGCAAAGAGCGCTGAGGCGTGAACTGCGCCCGGTGCTGCCCGGGGCGGAGATTGTGACCACGCAGGAGGCCGGCGAAGGCCCGGCCGACATTCTCGTGGTCTGGAAGCCGCCGGCCTCGCTGCTGGCGTGCCAGGATTCATCGCTCAAGGCGATCCTCAACGCCGGTGCCGGGGTGGATGCCCTGCTGAACCATCCCGAGCTGCCCGATGTGCCCATCGCTCGACTGCGCGATGCCGGCATGGGCCAACTGATGGCCGACTACGCGCTCTACGGCATTCTGCATTTCTATCGGGACATGGATCGCTATCGCCACCAGCAGCTTGATACCCACTGGCAGGCGCAGCCGCTGGATGATCGCAGTGACTGGCGCATCGGAATCGTGGGTCTGGGAACGCTCGGGCAGGCCTGCGCACAGCGCATACGCGCCCAGGGGTTTGACGTACAGGGCTGGAGCCGCTCGGCAAAACACTGTGAAGGGATCGACACCCATCATGGCGATGCCGGGCTGACCACCCTTTTGAACACTTCCCGGGTCATCATCAATCTGCTGCCGGATACCCCCGGAACGCGTGGACTGCTCAACGAGCAGCGTCTCGGGCAACTGCCCGAGGGTGCTGTGGTCATCAATGTCGGGCGCGGCACCACGCTGGACCCGAATGCCCTGCTCACCCTCCTTGAGCGCGGGCATCTGCGCGGCGCCATGCTGGATGTTTTTCCCGACGAGCCACTGCCGGCGCACCACCCCCTCTGGCAGGACCCGCGCGTCATCGTAACGCCGCACATTGCAGCGCCTACTGATGTCAGTGAGGGCGCCCGACAGTTCGCCGCCGATATTCTGGCGCTGACGCGCGGTGACCATATCGACACCGTTGACCCCGCCACGGGTTACTGATGCCCGAGCCCGGTCAAATACGCGCTGTCCCTTGCTGACAGGACCCACCCCCTACTGACAGGAGACGTCATGCTTCGTGCAGGTATTGTTCTGACGGCCCTGATGCTGTCCACCTCGCTTCAGGCGCAGGAGGTTCATCCCTTCGAGGCCCGTTACCATCTCACCATTGATGGCTGGCCAAACGCCGACATGACCCATCAGCTTGAGCGTGATGAGGATGGCTGGCGCGCCACCATGCACGCCTCGATCAAGATTGCGACCGGCTACGAATACAGCCGCTTTCACCTTCGCGGTGACACCGCTGTCGCGCCCTGGAGCTTTTACAGCCGCTACCGCCTGTTCGGCTTTGGCGATACCTACCGGTTGGATGAAAAACAGCTTTCAAGCCTGCCTGACCGACAGGCGGCGCTGTTTGCCCTCAGCCGTGAGGCATTTGACGCCCCTGCATGCCGCGGCCGTAATGCCACTCCCTGCACGTTTACCTACATTGATCATAAAGAGCGTGAACATGACATGGCCTGGCGGGTCATTGATGACCCGGAAATGCCGGTCCCGCAGGGTCGCTGGCAGACGCGCCATGTGGAAGCCTGGGATGAGGACAAGCCCGACCGACGCCTGCATTTTTATTTCACGTCACGCTACCCGGGCCTTCTCGTACAGACGGACTATTTCCGCGATGGCACACTGAGTGCACGGCTACAGCTGACCGGGCTGGAGGCACCATAGGCGTCGCCGATAGGCATTTAGCGCTTATCGGATCATCACATCCAACACTGAAACCAAGGAGGGAACATGCTGGAACCCCATTTGACACTGACCATGGCGCTGGGCGAAGGGCCCCACTGGGACGGCCATCAGCAGCGTCTTCACTGGGTCGACATTCTGGGCGGTGAGCTGCATCAGCTTGATCCCGACAACAACCAGCACCAGGTCTGGCGCTTTGATGAGCCGCTGGCCTACGCCGTTCCCGATGAAAATGGCGGCTATCTGGCCGCCTTTCGCTCCGGGCTCTGGCACCTGGACGACCAGGGCAACAAGCAGCACCATCTTGTGGAAGGCCCTCAGGACCCGGCCGTCAGCTGGTGTAACGATGGCCACTGCGATGCCCACGGCCGGCTGTGGATAGGGACCAAGAACGCCGAAGAACAGCATCCCACGGCAGCCCTTTTCAGCCATGATGGACAAACGCGCCAGCATGTTGACGGCGTGACCATCTCCAACGGCCTCGCGATCAGCCCGGATAACCGCTGGCTTTATTTCAGCGACACACCCACCCACCATATCTACCGCTATCCGCTGGATATCGAGCAGGGCACGCTGGGCACGCCCGAGCTTTTTGCCGACACCCGGGCGCTTGCCCTGCCCGGCTCCCCGGATGGCGCTGCCATTGATGAGGCCGGCCACTACTGGGTGGCGATGTACGGCGGCGGTGTCGTGGTGCACCTTGATGATCGTGGCAACGTGGTGGAGACCGTGCCGCTGCTGGCCCCCAATCCGACCAAGGTGACCTTTGGCGACAGCGACCTTCGCACCCTTTATGTCACCTGTGCCCGTCAGGGACTGGAGCAATCCACCCTGGATCAGTATCCCGATGCCGGCTCGCTCTTTTCCATGCGCGTGGAGACACCGGGCCTGCCCGGCCACCGCTATCGAGACATGCGCCACGCGGCAACCTGAACCGTAATACGACCCGCGCCACGCTCCGCCCTCGATACGATAGTGGCGTATCGGGGGCGCCAGCGCCGGATATGGTATTTTTTATTATCGACGCTGCCGCCACCGAGAATCGCATGAAAGAGACCACTGCCCATGACACGCACCATGTGGCCGACCAGCTGATCAAGGAGATCCTTGACGGGCACTATCAGCCGGGCGATTTCATTCCCAAGGAACTCGATATCTGTCGACAGTCCGGTCTGAGCCGCAACGTGGTGCGCCGCCATCTGGCAACGCTGGTCAACGGTGGCATCATCGAGCGCATTTCCGGCTACGGCTCCCGCGTGCGCGAATTTTCCCAGTGGCACATTCTGGATCCTGCCGTGACGGACTGGATCACCCGCTTTGCCGGCCCGCATCTGGAGATTCAGCGCGAGATTTTAAGCTTTCGCCTGACAGTCGAGCCCTGGGTGGCGATGATGGCGGCCACCAGCGCCACGGCCCGGGATCTGGTGGCCATCGAAGAAGCGTTTGAGGGCATGCGTCGCCACCATCTGGATAAAGACACTACCCAGCATGATCACTGCGATGTCTCCTTTCACGTGGCCATCTACTACGCCACCCATAATATCGTCTGGTCCCAGCTGTCCCACGTGCTGCGTCCGTCCATTCACCTGCTGGTATCCCAGAGCAATACGCGCACGCTGGACCCGACCCACAGCCTTCAAAGCCATCACCGGCTCATGGACGCCATTCGCATGCGCCAGCCCGATGAGGCCTGTCACTCGGCCACCGCCGTGCTGGAAGACACCGCCCGCGCGCTGAACATGGACATCACGCCGGCGCCGGTACCGCCTCACCTGCCTCTGAACGCCCAAAGCGTCGACTGATCCTGACCCGGCCGGGCACATCTGCCATCTGCCTGTGCCGTTCAGGCCATTTCCTGTCTGACCCTGCTGCCTGAAACAGGGCTTGGAGGCCGACCGGGATCTGCCATCAGGTCATGCCCTGCGCCCTGGACCAAGGTCGAAACGGCCAAAGTCTATGTTGAGCATTGAGGTTAAATGTTCAACATATATCCCCGACATTCATGCATCCATGTGCCCTGCACGCAGAACCTCCTTCGGGGAAGGCAATGAAGACATCCATGACAGCAGCGTCATATGAGCGCCATGCCACACCGGCGCGCCCGTCGGCGTCGACCATCTACATGATTGGCGGCGTTGCAGCGCTGGCCGGCCTGCTCTTTGGCATGGACATCGGGGTCATTTCCGGCGCCCTGCCCTTTATCGAGAAGGACTTTGGCGTCAGTGACCGCCAGCAGGAGATCATCGTCAGCATCATGATGCTGGGCGCCGCGCTGGGCGCCTGCGCCAGTGGCAGCGTGTCACGCCGGCTGGGGCGCAAGGTGGCCCTTACGGCCAGCGGCATCGTGTTTATTGCAGGGGCGCTGCTTTCGGCGCTGGCCGTCTCGCCGGAGATGCTGATCGTGGCACGACTGGTGCTGGGCGTAGCCGTAGGCATTTCCTCCTATGTCGCCCCACTCTACCTCTCCGAGATTGCACCCGAGCACATTCGCGGCCGTCTGATCTCCTTTTACCAGCTGATGATCATGGGCGGCATTTTGCTGGCCTATCTGACCAACACCCTGTTCAGCTATTCGGGCAACTGGCGCGCGATGCTGGGCATCATCGCCATTCCCGGCGTGCTTTTACTGCTTGGAATGTTCTTTCTGCCCCGCAGCCCGCGCTGGCTGGCAAGCTGCGGACGCTTTGATGAAGCCCGCAGGGTCCTGATGCGCCTGCGCGGCCATGACGACAAGAGCGTCGATGAGGAAATGTCACGCATTCGCGACAGCCTGAAGGTAGGAGAGTCGGGCTGGAAGCTTTTCAAGCGCAATGCCAATTTCCGGCGCTCGACCGGTCTTGGGATCACATTGCAATTCATGCAGCAGTTCACCGGTGCCAATGTCATCCTGTATTACGCCCCGCGCATTCTGGAAATGGCCGGCTTTGACAGTGCCAGCGAACAGCTCTGGGGCACGGTCGTGATTGGTCTTGTCATGACACTGGCCACCCTGATTGCCGTCGGTCTGGTCGACCGTGCCGGGCGCAAGCCGCTGCTTTATATCGGCTTTACCATCATGGGCCTTTGCATGCTGGCACTGGGCACCCTGTTTGAATACGGCCTTGAGGGTGCGCTGACCCAGTATCTGGCGCTGGGGCTTTTGGGAACGTTTGTCGTCAGCTACGCCATGTCGGCCGCGCCCATGGTCTGGATCCTGTGCTCCGAGATTCAGCCGCTCAAGGGGCGCGACTTTGGTGTGGCCTGCTCCACGGTGACCAACTGGGTGGCCAACATGATCATCGGTGCCACCTTCCTGACACTGATCAACGTGCTGGGCAACGCGATGACCTTCTGGCTCTACGCGGCGTTGAACCTTGCCTTCATTGCGGTGACGCTGTTGCTGGTCCCCGAAACACGCGGTGTCTCACTCGAGAAGATCGAGCGGTCGCTGATGGCCGGTCGCAGGCTTCGCCATATCGGCCGGCCGACACAGGGGTAGTCCATGCCTTCGATCTGCCCTGACGCGAGCACGGGTTCTATACTGGCTGCCACGATACCGGGTAGATCGCCCCTGACTTCAATCGACCATGGAGTGGCCCATGTCCTTGCACTGTGAACGCGACCGAATCGGTCAACACGATGACGGCGCCCCCTTTGAGCGCTTCAGGCTGCGCAACAGCGCCGGCATGCAGGTAGACATCATTGATTACGGCGCCACCATTACCTCGATACGCGTGCCGGATGCCGCCACCGGCGAGGCGGTCGATGTGGTGCTGGGATTTGATGATCCGGCGCAGTACCTCAAGCCGCATCCCTATTTCGGCGCGCTGGTAGGCCGCTATGCCAACCGCATTGGGCAGGCACGCCTTGAGCTTGATGGCCAGACATTTCACATCCCACCCAATGAGGGCCCCAATGCCCTGCATGGTGGTCCTGACGGCTTGAGCTTTCGACGCTTTGAAGGGACGCTTTTTGAAACACCCGACCGGGTGGGCGTGACACTTCACTACCAATCACCGGAAGGTGACATGGGATTTCCGGGCGCACTGGAGGTCGCAGTGCACTACAGCCTGGATGAGGACAATCAGCTCAGCATCGACTACGACGCGCAGAGCTCGAAACCGACCGTAGTGAGTCTGACCAATCACAGCTACTTCAATCTGCGTGGTGACGGTGACGTGCGCGACTACCGCTTTCAGTGCCACGCCAGCCACTACCTGGTGCTTGATGAGCAATCCATTCCCACCGGAGAAGTGGCTCCGGTGAGCAATACGCCCTATGACTTCCAGGCGCCTGCGCTGATCCGTGAGCGCGCGCGCATCGAAAGCGAGCAGCTCATGCGCGCCGGCGGTCATGACGTGGCGCTGGTGCTTGACCGGCCCGGTACCGACAGGCCTCAGGCGACGGTGATTGACCCTCAAAGCGGGCGCCGCCTTGAGGTCTTCACCGACCAGCCATCACTTCAGCTCTATACCGGCATCGGTCTGGATGGCAGTCTGAACGATGCCCGGGGCCGCCGGATCGAGGCCTTTACAGGACTGGCGCTGGAAGCCCAGCAGTTTCCCGATGCGCCCAACCATGCGCACTTTCCCTCGACCCGACTGGCACCCGGCGAGCATTATCGCCAGCACACCCGCTACCGGCTGACATTTTGATCATTGTGCGGCGTCGGCAGGTCCGGCCCGCTTTCACCCTTTGGACAGAGAGACTGTCATGACCACCATTGCCATCGCCGGCTTCGGCAAGATTGCAAAAGACCAGCATTTGCCGGCCCTGAGCGATAACCAGGATCTTGAGCTGATCGCCATTGCCAGTCGCAATGCCACGCTTGACGGCGTTGAAAACCACGAGGATCTCGCCTCACTCTTGTCCGCCCTGCCCGAACTTGACGCCGTGGCGCTTTGTACGCCGCCGCAGGTGCGTTACAGCCAGGCCGTGGCGGCCATCGAGGCCGGCAAGCATGTGCTGCTGGAAAAGCCGCCGGGCGTGAGTCTCAGTGAAGTCGAGGACTTGGTGCGGCGCGCCGAGCAAAAGGGCGTAACGCTCTACGCTACCTGGCATGCCCGTGAGGCCGCCGGGGTCGAGAAGGCTCGTGAATGGCTGTCGACGCGCCGCGTCACCCGGGTCGATATCCAGTGGCGCGAGGATGTACGCCAGTGGCATCCGGGCCAGCAGTGGGTGTGGGAGCCCGGCGGACTGGGCGTTTTTGATCCCGGCATCAATGCCCTGTCGATTGCCACGCACATTCTGCCCGAGGCCTTTTTCCTGCGTGAAGCCACGCTTGAAGTGCCGGAGAACTGCCAGTCGCCGATCGGCGCCACACTTGAATTCACCGATGTCCATGACACGCCCATCCACGCCGATTTTGACTGGCGCCAGACCGGCCCGCAGACCTGGCAGATCACGGTCGATACCGATGACGGTACGCTGGTGCTGGACAGCGGCGGCAGCCAGTTGAGCATCAACGGCGAACGCGTGGTGGATGGTGAGGACATCGAATATGCGGGGCTCTACCGACGCTTTGCCGAGCTGATCCGCGAAGGCCGCAGTGACGTGGACGTAGCGCCCTTCCGTCACGTGGCAGATGCCTTCCTGCTGGGACGGCGCCAGAGTGTCGAAGCCTTTGTCGAGTAAGGCGTTTCGATGACCCGATAACGCCTTTCAATGACAAGGGTTCCGGCAATGACAAGGGCCCCGGATGAGGATACTCATCCGGGGCCCTTTTTCATGTCGCGATCAAGGAAGGCGACGCCTGGCAAAAGCGACTAGTCGAGCGCCTCAAGCTCATTGACGCACTGATCGATGACGTTATCAAACGACTTCGAGATATCGATGCTGATCGCCTCATCACTTCCCGGCGGCTGCAGCGTATCAAACTGGGTTCGCAGCATCTGCGGCGAGAAGAAATGCTGGCGCTCTTCCATGCGCTGCAAAATGGTGTCGTAGTCGCCATTCAGAAAGAGAATGATCAGATCCGGATCACCCTGGCGCAGGACATCACGATAGGACTTCTTGAGTCCGGAACAGCCGATCATGACGCTTTTGTCTTCCCTGCGGTGCTGCGCATACAGATCCGCCAGCGCCTCCAGCCAGCCCTGACGGTCTTCATCGGTCAGCGAGATGCCCCTGGTCATCTTGTCGATGTTTTCCGGCGGATGGTACTTGTCACCGTCGATATACTCACAGCCTGTTCTTTCCGCCACCGCCTCACCGATGGTCGACTTGCCGGATCCGGAGACCCCCATGATCAGAATGCGTCGTGATTGCCGATGACGCTGATCGAACTGTTTTACCATGCCGGGTCTCTCTCATTACGGGGTAAGGGCGTCACTGCGCACGTTATCGCAACATTCTTGCAAAGGCATCATAGGGTTACAACCGAACCGTTGTCCCGTGGCGCCTTTCGCACACAAGACCTTGGTCCAGGAAGGACATCATTTTACTTCCATCATTTTTCCATTAATGACGAGCGCTGGCGCGTTAACATGATGTTTTTGCTCGTGTGAGGCATTCATGTTCAGTCGTCTGGGACTCAAGCTTCTTGGCGCGATCGTGCTGGTCAATGTGGTGCTCGGGGCGCTGATCTTTTTTGTGGCCGCGCGCGGCATCGATGATGATTTTCTCGGTTATCTGCGTCGCACCCAGGAGGCGCGTATCGATACCCTGAGCGAGACGTTGATAGAGGGCTATGCCCGTCACGGCAGCTGGAACTGGCTGGCCGAGGATCGCACGGCCTGGCGTGATGTGCTGCGTCTGACCCTGATGCCCCGCCTGCAGGACCCATCGTCTGCGCGCGCCGCGCCGGGGGGACTGCCGCCCCCGATGATTGACCCGCGCCAGTTTGTGCTGCGGGACACACGCGGACAGACCGTCATCGGTGGCTTTCATGCCGCCCGTAATGATATGCGCTACCGCGAACTCAAGCTTGATGGCGAGCCCATCGGGCAGCTGGGCTATCGCGCCCCGGATGGCATTATCACTTCGATCGACAAAATATTTCTGCACCGCCAGCTGCGTAATCTGGGCATCATTACCGGTGCCATGCTTCTGACCTCGCTGCTGCTGGCCTCTGGACTGGCATGGTGGCTGGGGCGTCGCATTCGCGACATGGCACAGGCCACACAGGCCATCGCCCACGGCGATTACACCCTGCGTCTGCGCGCCCGCGGCAAGGATGAGCTCTCGCGTCTTTCCAGCGATATCAACGCTCTCGCTCGGGGCCTTGAGCACAATCGGCAGTCGCGCCAGCAGTGGGTGGCCGATATCGCCCATGAGCTGCGCACGCCGCTGGCCATCCTGCGCGGTGAAATCGAGGCCATGCAGGATGGCGTGCGTGCTCTGGACCAGCGCAGCCTGCAATCGCTGGCCCAGGAAGTCTCGCACCTCAATCGCCTCATCGAGGACCTGCGGCTGCTGGCCCAGTCCGACGCCCATACGCTGGAAGCACCGCTTGAACACATTGATCTGAGCGCGCAGCTGCACCAGCAGCTTGAGGAGAGCCGGGAATGGCTGGCCGAACGGGGCATCATACTGACGCTTGATATCACCCCCCATCTCTTCATTCAGGGCGCGCCCCATCGACTGCGCCAGCTCTGGCACAACCTTCTGAGCAATACGCAGGCCTACACCAACGCCCCGGGGCTTTTGCATGTCACCCTCAAGCGTCAGGGTCACAAGGCTGTGGTGATCTGGGAAGACAGTGCCCCCGGGGTCGCCCCGGCACAGCAGCACCGCCTGACCGAGCGGCTTTTCAGAGTCGATGATTCAAGAAGCCGGCGCCACGGCGGCAGTGGACTGGGGCTTGCGATTGCCAGCGCCCTGGTACGCCTTCACGGCGCCCAAATGACACCGGCTCCCTCACCGCTGGGCGGGCTGCGCTGGCACATGAGCTTTGCCCTTGATGAAGGCACCTGATGATGACCACTGTTCTGCCCCCACCCGCAATCATCACGCAAAGGGATCGCCATGAATGACAACGTGCTGGTCGTTGAAGATGAAACCAAGATTGCCGATCTGTTGCGCGACTACCTGAGCAGCAGCGGATTTACGCCGCACTGTCTTGAACGTGGCGATGAGGTCATTGGCTGGCTCGAGGCGCGTGCGCCACATGAGCTGCCCGTCATGGTCCTGCTGGATCTCATGCTGCCGGGCCTTGATGGTCTGACGCTATGTCGCCGCTTGCGCGAGCGCTGGCCGAACATGGCCATCATCATGCTGACCGCCCGCGTCGAGGAAGTGGACCGATTGCTGGGGCTGGAGCTGGGTGCCGATGACTACATCTGCAAGCCCTTCTCGCCGCGTGAGGTGATTGCCCGCATGCGCGCCGTACTCAGACGCACGCAGGCAACATCGACAGCACCGTCCGCAGCCGAGCCGGCACCGCTGATACTTGATCGTGACGGCTGGCGAGCGCTGGCCGCCGGGCAGGACTTGGCGTTGACGGCCGTCGAATTTCAGCTGCTGGACGTCATGTTTAACGCCCCCGGACGCATCTTTTCGCGCGAGCAGTTGATGGATCACATGTACCGGGATCACCGTATCGTGTCCGAGCGGACCGTGGATTCCCACATCAAAAAGCTCAGAAAAAAGCTGGCCGATGTCTGGCCCGAAGGCGATGTCATTCACGCCGTGTATGGCGTGGGCTACAAGTACGAACCGCCGGTCTGATCAGCGGGTGGGTGATGTACGGCCGTTTTTCCTTATTGTCTGCACGTTTGCTGCATAAAGTACGGTGATACTGCTCCCATTCCACCAGGGAGATATCACCATGAAAAAATGGATGCTCGGCATGACCGCCGGTGCTGCATTGATGACAGCGCTCGGGGCCACCGCCGCCACACCACAGACCACTGATGGGCATGGCACGCCACGCGAGGCGATCTATCAGAGCTGGTCACTGAATGCGCAGCAGCAGGCGCAGATTGACAGCGCAGACAGGGCCTTTCGTGAACGCATGGACACTCTGTCACAGCAGACGTTTGATACCGACCAGGGACGACGCAAGGCCATGCGTGACGCCGTAAAGCAGCATCGTCAGGCCCTGAACGCCACGCTCGACGAGCGCCAGGTTCGAGTACTCAAGGCCCTTGATCAACGCGCCGCGCCCGGACATGCCAAAAAGGCGCTGATGACATCGCTTTTTGCCAGCTGGAAGCTTGATCAGACGCAGATCCAGGCCATTGATGACGCGCGTCAGGCCATGCGTCAGGACCTTCGTGCCCTGCGCCAGGACAGCACCGCCAAAGACAGCCGCGAAGGCCGTCGACAGGCCATGGATGAGATTGTCGAGCGTCAGCGGGCGCGCCTTTCAAGGGTATTGAGCCCGGAGCAGATTCACGTACTGGCCATGATGCGACATGTCGAACTGCGCGGTCCGATGGGCCGCCCCCCCATTGATCTGCACCAGGCCCTGATCGAGAGCTGGCAACTCGACCAAAGCCAGCTTGATGCCATCAAAAAGGCCCGGCAGACCTTTCACCAGCAGATGTCGCCATCGGACAAGCGGCACGGGGCGTCAGACAGTACCGGTGATTCTCGCCAGCAGCGGCAGGAAGCAGCACAGACGCTGGATCAGGCCCTTGCAGACGTTCTGAACCCGGCACAAATGGCTGCACTGAAAAGCATCACCCACTCTGGCAGGCACTCGATGGGACCAGGCCACCACGGTCAGCCCCCTCATACACCGTCATCGTCCGATGCCTCCGCGGCCGATCAGGGCTGACGAGCCACACTGAGCCTTTCGACACCCTGCCCCGGCGGGGTGTTTTTATATGCCCTGATCACGGTCGCGCTGATACCCCAGCCGGCTGGCCACGTTGCGAAAGGCTTCCAGGTCCTGGCGGCCAAAAAAGCACAGCGTGACGGTCAGCTCGCTGTGAGGTAGATGCTCGGCCATGACGCCCAGCACGACCTCGCAGGCCTGATCGAACGGATAACCATAAACACCGGTAGAAATTGCCGGAAAGGCAATGGTGTGCAGCCCCTGCTCACGTGCCAGCGTCAGAGAATTGCGATAGCAGCCTGCCAGTAACGCCGACTTGTCGATCGTTTTGGCATATACCGGCCCCACGGTGTGAATCACATAGCGTGCCGGCAATCCGAATCCCGGCGTCAGGGCTACCTCTCCGTCCGGCAATCCATCCGGCCACTGCTCCTGTCGAAGGGTCTGGCAGGCCGTTTTGAGTTCGGGGCCAGCGGCGCGATGAATGGCCCCATCTACCCCGCCGCCACCCATCAATGAATGATTCGCCGCATTGACGATGGCATCTACCTCAAGGGCAGTGATATCCCCCTGAATTACCCGCAGTCTGCCGCTCATGTAGGTCATGGCCGTGGTCATGGCGCCTCTCCTGAAGCCTTCAGTGAAAACAGATTCTCAGTATGGTCGATGGCCGCCGAATCCGGACAACGCTCTACCCCCTGCCATGGTCCAGGGAGGTGAAGACTTCCAGCGTGTCGGTTGAAGCTCTTCTATAAAGCATGTAGGTTGATTGAACAATCAATCAATAAAAACATGGATCAGCGCCCTCGTGATCCCGTTAATGCCCGGGGTCACGAGGGCGACGTTCATGAATTATCTGTCGCCGAAAGGAGAATCCTTCGATGAGCGTCAAACACATTGATATGGCCGAACAGCCACGCGATGGCCTGAACCCGATCGTCTTTTACGGATCAGCCCTTGGCATCGTGATGTTTTCCCTCTGGGGAATGTTTTTCACCGATACTGCCAACACCGTCATCTTTTCCGCGCTGGAATGGATCAGTAATACCTTTGGCTGGTACTACTTTCTGGCCGCGACCCTCTATCTGGGCTTCGTGATTTTTGTTGCCGCCTCCCGTTTTGGCAGTATCCGTCTGGGGCCGGAGCACTCGCGCCCGGAGTTCAGTCTGGGGTCGTGGGCCGCGATGCTGTTTGCTGCCGGTATCGGCATCGATCTGCTGTTTTTCTGCGTGGCAGAGCCTGTCACCCAGTTTCTGGCACCGCCTGTCGGGGAAGGCGGCACGCTGGAAGCTGCCCGTCAGGCCACGGTCTGGGGCATGTTCCACTACGGGGTCACCGGCTGGGGCATGTATGCGCTGATGGGCATGGCGCTGGCGTATTTCAGTTACCGCTACAATCTGCCGCTGACCATTCGCAGTGCGCTCTATCCGCTGTTCGGCCGACGCGTGGAGGGAGCCATCGGCCATACGGTGGATATCGCCGCGGTCATCGGAACGGTGTTCGGCATTGCCACCAGTCTGGGGATCGGCGTGGTACAGCTCAATTATGGGCTGAGCTATCTGTTTGATATTCCCGAAAACCTTGTCATTCAGGGCGGGCTGATTGCGCTGTCAGTGATTCTGGCCACCATCTCGGTGGTCTCCGGGGTCGACAAGGGCATCCGTCGCATCTCCGAGTTCAACGTACTGCTGGCAGTGGTGCTGCTGGCGTATGTGCTCATCGCCGGTAACACGGGATTTTTGCTCAATGCGCTGATCCTTAACGTGGGCGACTACGTCAATCGCTTCATGGGCATGACCCTCAATACCTTCGCCTTTGATCGCCCCACCGACTGGCTCAATACCTGGACGCTTTTTTTCTGGGCCTGGTGGGTGGCCTGGGCCCCCTTTGTCGGACTTTTTCTGGCACGCATCTCCCGCGGACGCACCATCCGTGAATTCGTGGTGGGCACCCTGACCATTCCCTTTGTCTTTACCCTGATGTGGATCTCGATTTTCGGCAACAGCGCGATCGACAGCATTCTGGGCGGCGCCACCGAGTTCGGCCAGATCGCCATGGCACATCCAGAGCAATCCATCTACGGACTGCTCGAGCAGTATCCGGGCGTACTCTGGACCGCCTCGCTGGCCACCCTGCTGGGCATGCTGTTTTACGTGACCTCGGCCGACTCCGGGGCGCTGGTACTGGGCAATTTCACCTCGCGTCTTTCCAGTGTGCACCACGATGCGCCCATCTGGCTGCGTGTCTTCTGGTCGGTCACGATCGGGCTTCTGACCCTGGCACTATTGATGGCCGGTGGGGTATCGGCGCTGCAGGGCATGGTGGTCATCATGGGGCTGCCCTTTTCGTTTGTGATCTTTTTTGTCATGGCGGGGCTTTATCGCTCCTTCAAGAGTGAGGCCTTCAAGGAGGACAGCCACCGGGCCAGCCTGGCCGGACGCCTGTCGAGCCGCACGGTGGTCAGCAGTGAGCGTGGACCGCGCAACTGGCGCCAGCGCCTGAATCGTGCCATGCATTTCCCCAGCCATCGCCAGGCCCGAGCCTTCATCAACAACACCGCCCGCCCGGCCATGGAAGCCGTGGCCCACGAGCTCTCCGAACAGGGGCTCAAGGCCGATGTCATCAAGGCTGAAGGCGAAGAGCTGCATCTGGAGCTGAACGTGACTCTGGGCAACGAGCAGAACTTCACCTATCAGATCTGGCCGCGCGCCTTCTCGATGCCCTCCTTTGCGCGTCGGGCCAACGAGACCCGCTCACGCTACTATCGCCTTGAGGTCTATCTGCTGGAGGGCAGCCAGGGCTACAACCTGATCGGTTTCAGCCGTGATCAGCTCATCAATGACATCCTGGATCAGTACGAACGCCACCTGCAGTTTCTGCACATGACGCGTGAGGCACCGGGTAACGGGGCCAACATCCCGGATGATCCGACCATGCCGCCCGCTCCCTGAAGTCACTTCCTGTCAGGTCCGGATACGTCGCTCACCCGAGCGACGTTTTTATGAGATCGCCTCCAGGAATAGGCCGCTTCTATAACTGCCATACCATCAAGGAAAGGCTGCTTTGGCCGTAAAAGGAGCATCTTGTTAGCGCCCTTATTAAATAAGCCTCTTATGGTATATGGACATGTTCAAAAGACTCACTCGTGGCAAGGAAGCACAGCTGGTACGCACGAGCAGTGAAAGGCTGGTACAGGACGCTGCCCCCCTTCGGGACGCCGCTCTCATCATGGGGTTTGTCTCTGCAAGCGTCGATATGGACCGGGTGCAGCGTACGCTCTCGGCACTGGCGCCACATGCAGAGCTTGCGCTGAGCCTGACCGCCGGTGAACTCTGCAGCCTGACCGGCGAGCCGCTTTATCTGCCGGCCGGTGGAGACACCATCGTGCTGCAGGGCTGGGGCAAGGCGCTGATAGAGTCGGTACACGTCGCGCGCGTGCCGCTGCATTGTGAGGATCTGCGCACCGGCCAGCCGATGATGGACATGGAGGAACGTGTCCGCCGCATTCGCCAGTCACTGGATCGACTACAGGTGCCCTTTGCGCTGGACCACCGGGATACAGTGGCCATTACGCTGGTCGATGGGCTATCCAACAGCGAAAACTTCCTGATGCGTGCCATTTATGAAAGTGCCCGCTTCCCGCTGGTCTTTATCGGTGGCTCCTCGGGTGGTCCGCTGGATTTCTCCCACACCCGGCTCGGCGATAAAAACGGCACCTTTGACAGCCACGCGCTGATTGTTTTCGTCAGGATTCGCAAGCCCTATCGCTACTCCATTTTCAAGACACAAAACTTCAAGGCGACCGGGACCCACTTCGTGGCTGGCGAGTGCCGCCCGGAGTTGCGCACCCTGCATAGCGTGATCGATGGCAAAAGCGGCCGGCTGATGGACTTCATCGGTGCGCTGTGTCGCCACTTTGACTGTGACGAAAGCCGTCTCGAGGAGCATCTCAAGCGCTATACCTTTGCCATTCGCATCAATGATGAGCTGTTTGTACGCTCGATTCTGAAATTTGATTTCGACAAGCGTCAGGCCCACTTCGCCTGCGATATCTCCTGTGGTGATGTACTGGAGCTGGTGGAATCCCAGCACTTCAGCGCCCGCACGGCCGAGGACTTTGCCCGCCACCATCAGGGCAAGGGCCGGCTGGTGGCCGGGCTGCTCAACGACTGCATCCTGCGAAGGCTTAACAACGGCGCCGAACTGGACCGGGTCAAGGCCTTTGATGGCCTGCCGGTCGGCGGCTTTTCCACCTTTGGCGAGCTTTTGGGCGTCAACGTCAACCAGACGCTGTCGATGCTGTTGATCTATCAGCCGGCAGCCGGTTTCAGCGACGACTACGTCGATCGCTTCCCGATTCGCTATGCCAGCTTCCAGGGCTATTTCAAGGAAGCTGAAATCAAGCGGCTGCAGATGATGAACAACATGAAGTCGCAGCTGATTCACAGCCTTGAGGACTACCGCCGGTTTACCGAAAACGTCATGAACGACTTCCCTCGTCTTCAGTCGTCGATGAGCACGTTCTCGACCATGATCGAGGACGTCACCGGACTGGTGAATCAGTTCTCAAGCGATATGGGCGAAAGCAGCCAGACCACCAGTGATATTGGTGACAGGATTGGCGCGCTCAATGACAGCGCCATTCAGGCCAAAAGCCTTTTGACCACCATCGGCGCCATTGCCCAGCAGACCAACCTGCTGGCACTCAATGCCGCCGTGGAGGCCGCTCGCGCCGGAGAACAGGGCCGCGGGTTTGCCGTGGTGGCCACCGAAGTACGCTCGCTGGCCGGGCGCACCCAGGAGAGCCTCAATCAGATCAGCGCGGTCATCAACCGTGTGCAGGGCTCGGTGGATGCGGTCAATACCCGCCTTGAAGCGATGACGCAGATGGTGGCGGCCTTCTCGCAACAGGGCATCAATCTGCAAAACACCATTGAGGCTTCCAGATCGCAGGCCTCGCACTCAAGCAACGATCTGGCGCGCATGCTGGCCAGTACCGCGCAGATTCATGAGCGCATGCAGGAGGACGCCGTCCATCTGGAAGATATTATCCGCCTGAGCCAGTACGCTGAGGGCCAGGTTGCCTGAACCGGGTCACATCAACAAAAGGGGGCGCCCTCAACGGGCGCCCCCTTTTTCTGCCGGCTGGTTCATTCCGGCGTCAGCGTGCGCCCTGTCGGCGCAGGCGCGGACTCAGCCACTCACCGATCACGACAAACAGCGCCAGTGCTGCTACCCCCCAGAACCATTGCGTGGAGACGTCCAGCGTCATGATGCCCAGCGCATCGATGAAGATCACCACAATCGCCAGCGGGCACACGTAGCGAATCATGAACAGCCACAGCGCATGCCCCATTCCTGACAGGCCCAGCTCATCGCGCAGCAGCCGGTCCTTGAGCACGAAGCCGGCCAGCAGCGCCAGCCCCAGTCCGCCCAGCGGCATTAAAAAGCGCGAGGTGAGATAGTCCAGCCAGTCAAAGAAGGTGCGCCCACCCAGCGTCCAGTCAGCGCCCAGATTGAACGACAGCATCGCCAGTGTGCTGACCAGCCACAGCACGATGCCCGTCCCCCAGGCCGCCCGGTTGCGTTTGAAGCCATGGCTTTCCACCAGCCAGGCAATCGTGGCCTCGATCATCGAGATGGACGAGGTCAGCGCCGCCATGGTCAGCATCACGAAAAAGATGACTTCCAGCAGCGTCCCCATGGGCATCTGTGCAAAGGCCAGCGGCAGGCTCATGAAGATCAGCCCGGGACCACTGGCCGGGTCCATGCCATTGGCGAAAATCACCGGGAAGATGGCAAGACCCGCCATCAGCGCCACCAGGGTGTCACAGATCGCCACCGTAAAGGTGGTGCGGACAATGGAGGCACCCGCCGGCAGATAGGCGCCGTACGCCATGATGGCCCCGGCGGCCAGTGACAGGGTAAAAAAGGCATGCCCCATGGCTGCCAGCAGCCCTTCCCCGGAGAGCTGGCCGAACTCGAAGGCAAACAGGAAATCCACCGCCTGCCCGAAGCCGCCGGAGAACATGCCAAAGCCGATCAGAATGGCCAGCATGACCACCATGCCCGGCATCATCCAGCGCACGCTGCGCTCGATGCCTTCCTGCACCCCCTTGCCCACGATCAGCATGGTGATCAATGTGACCAGCGTGCTCCAGAAGCCGAGATTGAGCGGATTTGCATTGTTGTCTTCAAAGATGGCCGCCATGCCCTCGACGCTATCGGCATTGAGCCCGCCCGAGATGGCCTTCCAGAGCCAGGACAGTGACCAGCCGGCCACCACCACATAAAAGCTCAGGATCATGAAGCCGCAGATCATCGACATCCAGCCCAGCGTCGCCCATCCCGAGGCACCGCCGGATTCAGCCACCACGCGCTTGACGGCCTCGACCGGGCTGCCACGTCCGCGCCGACCGAAGGCGATCTCGGCCATCATCAGCGGTACCCCGATGGCGGCAATACACAGCAGATAGACCAGCACAAAGGCGCCGCCGCCGTATTCACCGGTCATGTAGGGGAATTTCCAGATATTGCCAAGCCCTACGGCGGAGCCGGTCGCCGCCAGTACGAACCCCCAGCGTCCGGCCCAGAGCACACCGCCGGTGCCATTGTTTGTGGTCATGCGTGTCCCTATCGGTTATCGGCCTTGCGCGGCCCTCTTGTCGATCAGGAGCGCATTGTAATGGTCTCGCCCCCCTTTTGGCCCGAAACCACCAGGAATTTCCATCGATGCGCATAAAAAAGGGCCCCATCGGGGCCCTTTGATACTACTCACAGGGTGTCTTCATGCCATCACCGGCTCAAGCAGCGGTACCCTCGGGCACCTCGAGCTTTTGCTGCGCCGGTTTGAGCAGCGCATAGACACCGCCGATAAAGAGCGCGCCCACCGCGATCGAGAGCAGATAGAGCAGCGCCTGATTGACAGCACCCGGAATCAGCAGCACGAACAGACCGCCGTGCGGTGCCATCAGCTTGATCTGGAAATACATCGACAGCGCGCCGGTAATGGCCCCGCCCACGATCGAGATCGGGATGACGCGCAGCGGATCCTTGGCGGCAAAGGGAATCGCCCCTTCACTGATAAAGCAAAGTCCCAGTACAAAGGCCGCCTTGCCGCCATCACGTTCGGTCTCGGCAAACTTCGAGCGCGCCAGAAAGCTCGCAATCCCCATGCCGATTGCCGGCACCATCCCGGCCGCCATGATCGCCGCCATGGGTGCGTAGGTCTGGGTCGACAAAAGCCCAACGCCAAAGGTATAGGCCGCCTTGTTGATCGGTCCCCCCAGGTCCACACACATCATCGCGCCCAGCAAAAGCCCAAGCAGCACGGCATTGGTCGAGCCCATGTTGTTGAGGAAATCGGTCAGCGCCGACAGCATGCCGGCCACTGGCGTGCCGACCAGATAGATCATCACAAGCCCCGTCACCAGACTCGCCAGCAGCGGGATCACCAGAATCGGCTTGAGCGATTCAACGCTGGCCGGCAGTTTCAACTTCTGGGCAATCAGTTTGGCGGTATAGCCGGCCAGGAAACCGGCGATGATGCCGCCAATAAAGCCGGCGCCCAGGGTACTGGCCAGCATGCCGCCGATCATCCCCGGCGCAATGCCCGGACGATCCGCAATCGAATAGGCGATGTAGCCTGCCAGCACCGGCACCATCAGGGCAAAGGCCGTGCCACCACCGATCTGCATCAGCGCTGCGGCCAGCGTACCCTCTTCCTTGAACGCCTCGATACCGAACACGAACGACAGGGCGATACACAGGCCACCGGCGACCACCATCGGCAGCATGAAGGACACCCCGGTCAGCAGGTGCTTGTAGACACCCCGCTCCTTCATGCTCTTCTTGCGCTCGCCGCCACCGGCCGGTGCGCTGCCCTCGCTTTCCACCGCGGCGCCCGCCAGCGCATCGTTGATGGTCTGCTGCGACTTCTTGAGCGCCGTGCCGGTAGAGGTACGATAGATCGGCTTGCCGGCAAAGCGCTCATCATCGACCTCGATATCACAGGCCAGCAGCACGATATCGGCATCCCTGATCTCGTCATCGGTCAGCTGATTCTGCGCCCCGACCGACCCCTGCGTTTCGACCTTGATCTGATGACCCAGCGTACGCCCCGCCTCGGCCAGTGCCTCGGCGGCCATGAAGGTGTGGGCCACCCCGGTCGGACAGGCGGTCACGGCCACGATGCGCTTGACCTTGTTGCTTTCGGCAGCCGGTGCAGCACTGGCCTGCGTCTCGACGTCATCGCTGCCCTGCCAGGGGCTGGCCTGTTCGCGGGCCCGCGCCAGAAAGCCATCCGGGTCCGGCAGCGCGGCTTCCAGGCGTTCACGATAGAGCGGCTTGCCGGTAAAGCGTGACAGCGTGACGGACCGGCTGGCAGCCACGACCACCAGGTCGGCTGCGGCAATCTGCGCATCGCTGAGCGTGGTCTGGTCAAACTGGCCCTGCATTTCGACCGCTGTCTGCCAGCCCAGCCGGTGCGCGGCCTGCTCAAGCCGGCGCGCCGCCAGATAGGTCGTCGCCGTGCCGCTGGGGCAGGCCGTGACGATAACAATATTCATGCAAACCACTCCTGTGCCAGTGCCAACCACTGGTCGCCATGCTGAGTGCGCCTGTCATCAGCAGGCAGCTCAAAAGAAATCGGGGGCATTATCATGTCGTCAGCGCCTCCACGTGGACCGCATCACACAACACGGCAAAGTCTTCAATGTCCGAGCGTCCCACGCCGATCCGGCGCACGGCGTCAGCCGACAGGGCCGTGGCAAAGCGCAGCGTCTGCTCGCGCGACCAGCCCTTCAGCACGCCATGTAACGCCCCGGCCAGCAGCGTATCGCCGGCACACACGGTGCTGACGATCTCGACCCGCGGCGGGCGAGCACGCAGCGCGCCGCCCTCAAACAGCCATACGACGCCCTCGGCACCCATCGACAACAGTACGTTATCGATCCCGCCCTGCTGCAGCTCACGAGCCGCCGTCAGCAGCGCCGCCTCATCCGCCAGCGCCCGCCCGACACACTCGGCAAGCTCATGCTCGTTGGGCTTGATCAGCGAGGGATACGCCCGGGCACCCTGCACCAGCGCCTCGCCGCTGCTGTCCAGCCACACCGGCAGGCCCCGCGCCCCGAGTCGTGCGATCAGTGCCGACAGCCACTCGGGTGTAATGCCCGGCGGCAGACTGCCGGAGATGACGACCGCCTCGAGTTCATCACAGCGGGCGTCGATATCACCGAGCAGCTGCGCCATGGCCGCCTCGTCCACCAGTGCGCCAGGGCCGTTGATATCGGTTACCCTGCCGTCGGCCTCGGAAATCTTGGCGTTGACCCGGGTTTCCCCGGCCACTCGAATGAAGCGGTCTTCCACGCCCCACTGCTGAAAGGTCCGCTCAAACGGCGCCTGATTGTCACGCCCCAGAAAACCACTGACATCGACCTGATGCTCATGACGGGCCAGCACACAGGCCACGTTGTTGCCCTTGCCGGCCACCGTCAGCGAGCTCTCCTGTGAACGGTTGACGCTGCCCGGTGAAAGCCGGGTCAGACGAATGGAGAGATCCAGCGCCGGATTGAGTGTCAGCGTCAGTACGCGGCTCATGACAATGACTCCAGCATGGCACGCACCTCGACCGCCGTCGGGCAGGCCAGCGCGCGCAGGGCCAGTGCCCGGCTCTCTTCCAGCGTCAGGCTGCGAATGCGCTGCTTGACCAGCGGAATCTGACGGCTGGAGACGGACAGCTCGTCCACACCCAGCCCCATCAGTACGCCGATCGCCTGCGGGTCGCTGCCCAGCTCACCGCACACGCCGACCCAGCGCCCTTTCGCATGGGCGGCATCCACTGTCATCTGAATCAGGCGCAGCACCGCCGGGTGCAGGCCATCGGCCTGGGCTGACAGGCGGGAATGGCCGCGATCGATGGCCAGGGTGTACTGGGTCAGGTCGTTGGTGCCGATCGAGAAGAAGTCGACATGCTCGGCCAGACTCGGCGCCAGCAGCGCACAGGACGGGATCTCGATCATCACGCCCAGCTGCACGTCAGGCGCATTTACCTCGGCCTGCACGCGATCAAAGATGGCCTTGCCGGCGTGGAACTCTTCCACGTCCTTGACCATCGGGAACATGATGCGCAGCGGACGATCCTCGGCCGCGATCAGCAGTGCACGAATCTGGGTCTCGAGCACCTCCGGGCGGGTCAGCGCCAGGCGAATGCCGCGAAGCCCCAAAAAGGGGTTGTCCTCGGCAGGCACCGGCCAGTAGTCCAGCGGCTTGTCGCCGCCGACATCCAGCGTACGGGCGACCAGGGCCCGATCATGACCCAGGGCGTCAAAGGCCTGGCGGTACTCGGTGATCTGGGTGTCCAGATCCGGTGCCTGCGGATGGGCCATAAACACAAACTCGGTACGCAGCAGGCCGACCGCCTCGGCACCACGCTCAACGGCGTCCGCGGCGTGAGCGGTGTTGCCGAGATTCGCGGCGACCTCCATGCGATGGCCATCCAGCGTGATGGCCGGGTCAAAGCGAACGCCAAAGGCTTCACGCTCACGGATTTCACGGTCGCGAATGGAGAGTTCGGTACGGGCGCGACGCTCGGGGTCGGGCGCGGGAATGACGCGGCCACGCTCGCCATCAAGAATCATGTCGATGCCGTTTTCCAGCGCCATGATGGTCTCACCGGCACCCACGACCGCCGGGATGCCCAGCGCGCGCGCCAGGATGGCGCTGTGGGAGGTGGCCCCACCACGGGCAGTCAGAATGCCGCGCACTCGTGAGGTATCCAGACGCGCCACGTCCGAAGGCCCGACATCATCGGTCACCAGAATGTAGGGATGCGTCGGCGGGTCAGGCATCTTCACGCCACAGAGATTGCCCAGCACGCGCCGGCCCACGTCGCGCAGATCCGCGGCGCGCTCGGCCAGCAGACGATCAGCCAGCGCTTCCTGCGCGCGGGCCGCCACATCAATGGCGCGCCACCAGCCGCCCTCGGCGCTCTTGCCTTCATTGATCGCTTCATAGGCGGCTTCGCGAAGTTCCGGGTCACCCAGCATCTCTTCATGCATGGAAAGAATCTCGGCCACCTCACCGCCGGCAGCGCGAATCATCTCTTCAAGCTGCTGTTCGGCCTCGGTGATGGCTTCGCCCAGACGCGCCTTTTGCGCCTCACGGTCGGACGCCGTCTCCTCGTAATGAAACTCCGGCGGGCGCATCACGAACACCGGCGCAATCGCCATGCCGGGTGAGGCCGGCACGGCCGTCAGCGGTGTATCCGCGGCAGGTGCCACCACCGGCTCGCGCGGGGTCTGGCGGTTGCGTGATGGGCGTGCATCGCTGGTGTCACCCAGCGGCGTGACTTCTTCACCCAGCCCGCCACGCAGCGCCTCGGCCATGGCATCAACGGCCTCGCGGGCGCCTTCACCCTCGGCCGAGAAGATCAGCATCTGCCCGCGGCGCGCGCCCAGCCCGATCACCTTGGTCAGACTGGCCGCCGATACCGCTTCGCTGCCGCCTTCGGCCAGCCGCACGCGCACCGGCACGCTCTGGGCCCGGGCGACCTGGACCAGCTGCTTGGCCGGGCGGGCATGCAGACCATGGGCATTGCGCACCCTGACCCGGACGGTTTCGGCACTGGCCGATTCACCGGACAGACGCGAGAGCAGCGCATCACGGCCCAGCCGTGCCAGCTCTTCGCCCTTGCCCTCTTCCAGCACGCTCACCAGTCGGTCGAGCAGCACATCGTGGGCGTTGCCGCTTTCAGCCAGACAGAAGACACCGGCGACACCATCAATGTGGGCCTGCGGCAGGGCCAGACCCAGCGCCGGCTGGGTGACGCCCGTGGCGCTGCGTACCAGCCACAGCTGCTGGCCCAGCGAGATGGCCTGCTGGGCCAGAATATCGCCCACAAAACGTCGATCCACACAGCCCAGCTGCTCAAGACGCGCGGCAGCCGCCGCGGTAAGTTCCAGCGTGGAGCGCGCTGGTACACCCTGAATGATGGTCTCGCCATCCAGGCGCGCGGTCACCGGCGCTTTCGACAGCAGGCGCACCACCTCGTCGGCATCCGCGGCGTGGGCCAGTTTTTCCGATACGCCTTCACGATCAAGCACATGAGTAAGCTGGCGCAGGATGTCGAGATGCTCATCGCTTTGCGCGGCAATGGTGATGACCAGGTGGACCCGGTTGCCATCGTGCCATTCGATGCCCTTGGGAAACTGTAGAAGGCGCACGCCGGTGGCCAGCACATGCTCACGGCTTTTCTGGGTACCATGAGGAATGACGATGCCGTTACCCAGCCAGGTCGAGGCCTGCTGTTCGCGCTCAAACAGCGCATCACGATAGCCTTCGCGGGCGAGCCCGCCTTCCATGAGCGCCTGACCAGCCTGATTGAGCGCATCACGCCAGTCGCTGGCGTGCTGATCGAGCAAAACGGCATCACTTTTCAGCGTGAGCATGGCGTATTGATCCTTGTGTGTGGCAAATCTGCGCAAGCGGCGCTATCAGATGACGCTGGCCGGCGCGCAGAACAGCATGAAACAGTTCATGACAGCATGGCTGAATCGTGTCACCTTTTCCTTGCCGTAATGCTGAAAGAGATTAGCCGGTGAATCAAGCACCAATGGCATGGACCCACGTCGTATTGACAGGCTCCTGCCTTTCATATCGGGAAACAACATCATGACGCTTGCAGAGATTGCGCGCCTGGCAGGCGTATCACGGACCACGGCAAGCTATGTCATCAATGGCAAGTCACGCCAGCACCGCATCAGCGAGGCCACGGTCAAGCGTGTCATGGCGGTGATCGAGGAACACGGCTATCGGGTGGATGCTCATGCTGCCGCCCTGCGTCGCGGCGTCAGCCGCACACTGGGCTTTGTGCTGCCGGACCTTGAAAACACCAGCTACGCGCGGCTGGCCAAGCTGCTCGAACACGGCGCACGCCGAGCGGGCTATCAGCTGTTGATGGTCAGCTCCAACGATGATCCGGACACCGAGCGCGAGCTGCTCAGCGCATTGCAGGCAAGGCGCTGCGATGGGCTGATCGTGGCCTCGAGCCTGCCGCCGGGAGAGGCACGCTATCAGCGCCTGATCAGCGCCGGGATGCCGGTAGTGGCCGTTGATCGGGCACTCGATGACACGCTGATGCCCTGCATCATCAGTGAAAACCGCCAGACTGCCATGACCCTGACCACCTCGGTGCTGTCACCGCAGGTGCAGGAAATTGTATGGCTTGATGCCCTGCCCGGACTTGCCAACACCCTGGAGCGTCGGGAAGGATTCAGGGCGGCGATGGCAGCACACGGCGGGCAGGCGGCACGCGCGCACCTCCACTCGGGTGCGCGCTATGACAGGGAAACCGGCATGGCGCTCATGCGTGAGCATCTTGAGCATCATGACATGCCCCAGGCGCTGGTCACGGCGTCCTATACGCTGCTGGAGGGGGCACTGGATGTGCTGCTGACACGATATTCGATGGCGGCACTCCAGGCACGCCATCTACAGATGGCAACCTTTGGCAACGACCGGCTGCTGGACTTTCTGCCACTAAAGGTCAATTCCATGCAGCAGGATCATGAGCGCATCGCCACGCTGGCGCTCTCCAGCGTGTTGAGCGCCATCGAAGGCAGGCTCAAGCCCGGCCGCATCGAAGTCGAGCGCACCCTGATTCGCCGGGACTAATGTCGTTGTAACGCCCTGCCCGAGACCATGGCAGAGCGTCAGGTCAGGCGATGGCCTGCCCCTGATATTCATAGACACCATACTGCCAGTGCGCACGGCCGGGCCTTTTGGGGCCCTGCCAGCCGCGCGAGAGCAGCTCTCGCGCCAGCAGATGGTTGATCATGCCGTGGCCGACAAAGAGCACCGAGCAGTGCTCCCCGGCAAGCTCGATCAGCTTGCTGGCCGCGGCATCGGCGCGACTGAACACTGCCCGGCGCCCTTCAGCATTACCGTGATAACCCAGCAGCCACAGGGCGCGAAAGGCGATCAGCCAGAAGGTGGTCGGTAGTGACGGCGTCGGCCAGCGCCCGCTCCCGTGAGGCAGGTCAATTTCACGCATCAGAGGATCACTGTAGACAATATTGCCCGCTTCCAGACGCAACGCCGACTCAAGCGAACGCGGTAAATCACTGCAAACCACGGCGGCGCACTCCTGAGCCACTGACAGAGCACGATCGCAGCGCGTGCCCTCATCAAGGCCCGCCAGCTGATAGCGCGCCACCCAGTCCCTGAAATCCGCAGCGGCCATCCTTTCATCAAAACGTACCTGCGGCGCTCCATGCCGCATCAGGATGATCTTCATGCCTCCGCTGCTCCCAGCAATAGTTGATTGAGATCAATTCTAGTCGTCAGACCCCGGGGGCCACCACTATCGTTCAGACTCGCGCAAAATCCCGCCCTGCCGAGCGCTCCGGCATGGATGCCTGACACGAGCATCTGACATGAGCGTATCGACAGCACAGCGCCCGGCAAGGGCCGGGCGCTTTTAAAGGCATTGAATGCCGAACGGCCCCTTAATCTGACGAGCTCTCTTTCTCATCAGCGGTTGCCGTCTCATCGTCACCCTCATCTGATGAGGCTGTCTGTTCATCAGAGGTCGACCTGTCAGAGGACGGCGCCTCACCATCCCCCTTTTGAGCGTCGTCCGCGATCTTCTCCGGCACGCCCTCCTGCCAGTGCGACCAGTCCGTCACGATCGACTCGATCAGTGGATAGCCTGCACGCACCATGTTGGTCAGGGCCGGGGTATAACCACCCTGCTTGGCATAGCCGGTCAGGCCGTCGGCATCGGAGAGCCCCTCGTAGGGACGATTGAAACTGGCGCCGGCCCGGACCACGGCGGTGCGCTCGCGCTGCAGGCGCCCGGCTTCATCGGCGCGCTTGAGCGCGGTCAGAATGGCGTTGTCTTCCTGCTGGCCGGTGCAGATATTGGCCTTCTCGCCGGCGACCTGCTCGCCCAGCTGGCGAGCGCGATCGGCCAGTCGGTGGCCATACCACCAGGTATCACTCGAGACGCTGTCACACTGTACGACGCTGGGCGCTTCACTGGCTGGCGCCTTGTCATAGTGCTTGCGATAGGCCGCCGCGCTGTCGCTGTCGGCAAGCTCGACGCTTTTTGAAAGTGCCACGGCGCGATCAACGAGGGCGTCATCCAGATGATAGAACTCGGTGCCGTACTCCTGATGGGAACCCTGTGTGGGCGTATGGGTATTGATGCTTAGATAGCCCGTGGTCCAGTTCTCGGGGATATCGCGGGCATCAAGCTCCCACTGGATGCCGACATCCACCAGATAGCGTGGCCAGGTGGGGGAACCCAGCGTGCCCTGCTGCGGGTCGATGCTGGCTACACCCGAGATCAGAAACCAGCTTTCGGAGAGATCGAATTCCGGCGAGAAGGCCAGCGTGGAAATGGAGGTCGCGGCGTTGGCATACCCCTTGCCGGTCGTCATCAGACAGACATCGTCATCGTTGCAACTGACGCTGCCGAAGGCGCCGTGCAGACCTGGCACCTGAATATCCTGCGTCGGTGACAGTCGTTTGCTCCAGACCCTGCGCTCCGGACCGAACGTGGTAATCACCATCGCCTTGACGTGGCGCGGTCCCTTGTCAGCCTCTGGCGTCTCACCGGCAGCAGTGGTGTCTGCACTGTCGCCATCTTTTTGAGAGACTTCCTGTGAGACAGTGTCATCGGACGCGCTGTCACTGGATGGCTCATTGTCGGAGGCCTGTGACCCGGTCTCCCGTGTCGCGGTGGTGGCTGCCCGGTCCTGATCGGCGTCTTGTACATCGGCCAGCGCCGGGAGTGACAGCGGCAGGGTCAACAGGGTGGCAGCCAGCAAACGAGGATAAATCATGACGTAACCTGCTGTTTCATCGAGATGACGCTGATCATCTCATATTCACTCGCCGGGCAATATGCTGTCCGGGCAGATACGCCATAAGGCCGGATCAACCGCCCCGCAGTGACAATCGGCACTAATTTAATTAAAATTAATGGACAGCGTCCTTCCTTTCTTCTACCTGTTTGGCGCGTCATGCTGCCCGGGCCATCAGATCGTTACTCTCCCATGTCGGCGCTCCGAGCTACCATAAAGTTTGTGTTTGCAGTGCCGTTAAAAAAGGAGCTTTCTGGTCACAATTTATTCTTTAACAGCATTATCTGATCGCCTCAGCCGGGACTGTCGATGCCCTACCTGAACTCCTTGCGCAACAGATTCATCATTACGCTCTCGATCATGCTGATGCTGGTCATGGGGATCCTGGTATTCATTCTTCATCAGTTGATGATTCCCAATCTGATCAGTGAGGAGCGACAGAGCGCTCACGTCTACGCCAACGTCCTGCAGGAGAGCATCGACAATAACGCTCGAGCCCTCAGCGACATGGCCTTTCAATGGGCAAGCTGGGCGAGCACCCGGGATTTCATGGAAGGCAGTCTGCCGGGCTTTCCACAGACGCATATCACCTCGGCTGTATTTGCCGATCGCAGCGCCGACATGATGTTGATCACCAACGCCAATGATGGCGTCGCCTGGATTGCCGGACGCAACCCCGTCACCGGCGACTTTACCTCCTGTGCCAGGCCCACGGGTTCGTGTCAGTGGACCCTTGAGCAGGTGCGCCAGATTCAACGCCAGCTGCCCCTGACCGACACCGTTACGCGCATTGGCGTCCGCCCGGAATTTGCCCTGCTGAGCACCTGGCCCATCGCCCGACATGGCAGTACGCTGCCTTCAGGCAAGCTGACCCTGGTACGCTTTCTCCCCGGGCAGTGGCGGCCCAACCCGATGCATATGGCCTCGACCCTGACGCTTTCCGCCATTCGCCAGAGCGTGACGGCCAGCACCGATAAATCCGCAGTGGTCATTGATGCTGACAGCGATGACAGCCTGCGCCTGACGCTTTTGCGCGACAGCGCCACGCCGGGCTATCAGGTCATGATGACCACACGCCTTGAGCGCCACAGCCTGCGTGCCGGCATCGAGCGCTTTAACCTGACCATGCTGGGGGCGCTGGGACTGTTGCTGCTGCTCATGATGATCATGCTGTGGGTGTTTCGCGCCATCGTATTGCGCCCCATCGGTGAACTGTCACGCTATGCCAGCGCCCTGCGCCAGTCCCCGGGCGAACATCTGGATTCGCCGCCGCCCTGGCTGCAGGCACGCGGTGATGAACTGGGCGTCATGGCACGCGAATTTCAGACGCTCATTCATGATCTCAACGAGCGCAATGCACACCTGAAGGCCCTGACCAACCGTGACGCCCTGACGGGACTGGGCAATCGTCGACTGCTGGATCGTCAGCTGCCACGTATCCTGTCACTGACACATCGTCTTGAACGCCCCGTAGCGCTGATCATGATCGATGTCGATCACTTCAAGCTCTATAACGACTTTTATGGACACCCTGAAGGCGATCAGTGTCTCAAGACCATTGCCGATACACTCAGGGATATCTTTCAGCGCGAGTCGGATCTTGTGGCACGGGTAGGTGGTGAGGAATTCGTGATCGTACTGCCCGACTTCGACCTTGATCGCGCGATGGATATTGCCCGCGGCGTCTGCACCGCCATGGAAGCCCAGTGCCTGCCCCATGAACCCTCGCCGACCCACAAATACGTCACTATCAGTGCCGGCGTGGCCGTCTCCTCGCCCGAACATCCGCTGTCGGGCGAAGCGTTGATCAAGCAGGCCGACGAGGCGCTCTATCAGATCAAGAAAAGCAGCCGCAACGCCGTAGGGTGTGGCGCCTCAGTCCCGCTCGCCACGCATGGCAATAAACGTCCATAGCAGGGTGGCTGCCGCCAGTGAGGTGATCTCCTGCGGGTCGTAGGGCGGAGAAACCTCCACGACATCCATACCGATCAGATTGAATCCGCGCAGGGCTTCCAGAAGCTCGAGCGCCTTCATGGTCGTGATCCCGCCGATTTCGGGTGTGCCGGTGCCCGGCGCATGGGCCGGGTCCAGCACATCAATGTCGAAGGTGATGTAAATGGGTGACGCCCCCATGCGCTCACGCACCTTCTGCGCCAGCGCCTCTCCTTCAAGTCTCATCAACTCGCGCGAGCTCAGCCACTCCCCACCCTGCTCGGTCAGCCAGTCCCGCGTGGAGGGCTCGACCGGCGAACGAAGCCCCAGACTCAGGGTCCGCTCCGGCGCCACCAGTCCCTCATCGATGGCATTGCGCAAAAAGGTGCCGTGGCCAATGTCATCGCCGAAGTGGCTGGCCCAGGTATCACAGTGGGCATCAAAGTGAATCAGTGACAGTGGCTGGCCCTGAAGGCGGCGCTGGGCGCGCAGCACGCCAAGGGTCGTCATGTGATCGCCGCCGGCACACAAAAGCGTCTGATTCGGCGCCTGCTCACAGGCGGCCATGACGCCGGCTTCGATGCGGCGCAGTGCGTCATGCTGGCCAACCTGCATGATATCGAGATCGCCCAGATCACTGACCAGCGCGCAGGGGTCGGTCTCGAACTCGGGGTGGCGGCCATCGGTCAGCATCATGCTGGCCCGGCGCAGGGCATTGGGTGCCATGCGCGCCCCCGGACGGAAGGTGACCGAGCAGTCATAGGGCAACCCCAGAAAACCAAAGGGCCGCGAGCTGTCCTGCGGCGCTTTCAAGAAGGTGGCAATACCCTGATACGGCAGACCAAACATGACATTCCCCTGTTTCGGCGTACAACGCACAAAAGGTGATGGCGAAAAGGCGCATCGTGAGGCCGCTCCCTCACCGGGTCAACGACTTCGCAGGACGCGCCATCGGTTTTTTTCAGGGTAGTCAGAAACGACAAAAAATCCCGATGCTAACCAGCCAGACTCACGCTTCGAATCAGCGCCACCACCGCAAGGCCTGGCCTGAGTCCGAGCGCTTCGGCCGCCTCGAGGGTAATACGTGAAAAAAGCCGCTGTTCACCAACCACGAGCGTGACGTCAAGTGTGCCGGGCGCCCCCGGCGACAGCGCTTCGATCACGGCATCCAGCTGATTGCGAAAGCTGCTGTCACCCTGATGCGACAGCGCGATGGCCACGTCACGGCGCCGCACGCGGACACGAACATCCTGCGCCTCACCGCTGTCCAGCAGCGGCAGGGTCAGGCGCTGCCCATCGCCAAGTGTCAGACGCGTGGCGTGCCAGGCTGGGTCATGGCGCAGCACCCGGGCCGTTAACAGGGTGCTGGCCTCGAATCCTCCCAGCCAGGGATTGAGATCGCTGCGCGACAGCAGCGTCTCCAGCCGGTCGCTGGCGATGACCTGGCCCCGGTCCAGCACTACAAGCTGCTCAGCGATCGCCATCAGCTCTTCCGGGTCATGGCTGACAAAGAGAATCGGCAGATCGATCTCGCGGGTCAGGCGCACGATATAGTCCAGAAGTTCCTGCTTGCGCGCGCCATCCAGGCCGGTCAGGGGCTCATCCATCAGCAGCATTTCCGGCTCGGCGAGCAACGCTCGACCAATCGCCACCCGGCGCGTCTCACCGCCCGAAAGTGCGCCCGGCATGCGCGCCAGCAGTGACTCGATGCCCAGCAGATCCACCACCCGATCAAATGCCGCGCCCCCCGTGATCCGACGTGCATAGGTCAGATTGCTGCGCACCCGGTAATGGGGGAAAAGCCGCGCCTCCTGAAAGACCACGCCCAGACGCCGTTGGTGAGGCGGTACAAAAATCCGTCGTTCGGTATCCACGAACGTGCGGTTGTTGAGCGCAATATGGCCCCGATCGGGGCGATCAAGACCGGCCAGCATGCGCAGCAGCGTGGTCTTGCCGCTGCCGGAATGGCCAAAGAGTGCCGTAACGCCCTGCCCGGGCGCCATGATATCGACATCGACATCAAAACTGCCCTGGCGGTGCCCAATACACAGTTCAAGCATGTTGGCCTCTCCGCAGTATCGGTGACGGTATCAGGGTCATCATGATTCCCCCCGGTCCCGACCGGCCATGCGCCGTCGGGTCCGTCGTGCCAGCCATTCGGAAGCGACCAGCGAGGCCATGGCGACCACGATCGAGACCACACAAAGTCGCGCCGCGGCATCTTCCATGCCCGGTGTCTGAATCAATGAATACAGCGCCAGCGGCAGCGTGCGCGTCTCGCCGGGAATGTTGGAGGCAAAGGTAATGGTGGCGCCAAACTCGGAAAGCGCTCGGGCAAAGGCCAGCACGGCACCCGTCACCAGTCCCGGCACGGCCAGCGGCAGGGTAATGGTAAAAAAGACCCGCAGCCGTGAAGCGCCCAGCGTCCGCGCGGCGGCCTCGAGCCGCGGGTCCACCGCTTCAAGCGACAGCCTGACGGCGCGCACCAGCAGCGGAAAGGCCATGACGCCACCCGCCAGCGCTGCCCCCTGCCAGGTAAAGGGCAGCGACAGGCCCAGGTGCTCATACAGCCAGCCGCCCACGATGCCGCGACGCCCCATCACCACCAGCAATAGATAGCCCACTACCACCGGGGGCAATACCAGCGGCAGATGCACAAGACCATCAAGCAACGACTTGCCGAAAAATTCATGGCGGGCCAGCAGCCACGCCATGGCAATGCCCGGCACCAGAATAATCAAAAGTGCCGTGCCGGAGACCTGCAGACTGATCCGCAGCGCCTCGATTTCAAGCGGTGTCAGCACAGCGACATCCTCACGCTGGCGCGGTCCGGGGATTGATCAGTTCGCATCATCCGATCCGTTAACCTCGAAACCGTACTGCTTAAAGGCACTGGCCGCGTCATCGCTTTCCAGCCATTGCAAAAACGCCTGCGCCTGCGGGCTCGGGTCCTTGCCCAGCAGCGCTGCCGGATAGGTGATGGGGTCATGGCTGTCCGATGGGAAAAGCCCCAGTTGATGCACATGATTGCCCGCCATGGCATCGGTGGCATAGACCACACCCAGCGGCGTCTCGCCGCGCTCGACCAGCGCCAGCGCGCCACGAACGTCGCTGGCACGGGCCAGACGTGGCTCCAGCGCCTGCCACTGCCCCTGGTGTTCAAGCGCCTGCCGGGTATAGATACCGGCCGGTACGTGCGCCGGATCCCCCACGGCAATACGCTCGCCATCCTTGAGATACTGCGACAGCGGATGGTCGCTGTCCGGCGTAAAATCTTCGATATCGCTGCCGTCTGCCGTGATCAGCGCCAGACGATTATTGAGCAGATCGCGTCGATCGTGGACCGGCTCGCCATGGTCCTCCAGCCAGTTCATCCACTTCTCGTTGGCAGAAAGATAGATATCCGCCGGCGCTCCCTGGGCAATTTGCCGCGCCAGTGTCGAGGAGGAAGCATATACCGGCACGATGTCCACATCGTGGTGCTGTTCGTATTGCTCGATCAGGGTATTCATGACATCGGTGAGAGAAGCGGCAGCCTGAACATCAATGCGCTCTGTTGCACTGGCTGTATTGCAGAACAAAAGACCGGCAGCCGTGAGGGTAACGAAAGGCCTGAGCATGGAAAATCGTCTTCCTTGAAGAGGGAATGGATGCAATCAATGTAGAGGCGCCACGAACAGCGCCAATCGATGTGCTTATATTTGCACATCGAAGATCCCGGCTCAAATACCCTCGTAACAACACAGCTTCAACCGGCTGTTATCAGAGCGTGTTGGCCTGGCAATACTGCGTCAGGTGGCGTCGTCGGATGGCGGCAGCGTGTTCATCAAATCGCCGAAATGCGTCGCCACCGCGTCCCGGGTCTGTCGTTCGACGCGTCGATAGCGCGCGACGATATCAAGCCCCAGCGGCGTCAGCCGGGCACCGCCATGAGCAGCGCCGCCCTTGCTGGAGAGGACCAGTGGCTGGCCAAAGGCTGTATTGAGCGCATCAATCAGATGACGCGTCTTGCGATAGCTGATGTTGGTACGTCTGGCCGCGGCCGAAATGGAGCCTGTTTCCCTGATGGCTTCCAGCAGATCAATCTTGCCCGGCCCCAGTACCAGACCGCCATCAAACACCAGTCGCAGTTTTGTTGTCGGGCAGGATGTCGCCTCAGCCATGGCGGAAAACCTCGTCTATGTCGCAAAGTCTCCGTTATAACACGCACCCATTGCCGTCGCAGTTTATGCCGGCATCAACGTCGGCACGACAGCGCCCTCTTTTTCAGCAAATATTAAGAAAAAATTTTCCCCTGTTTTCAGTAATTTGTCCTCAAGGATTGATATGGATAAATAATTTCGGGGAGGTCATCGTTTGCGCTGCCGGATCACGGCAGCCAGGCTTTTGATCAGCAGGCGACAGGGCCTGTTGAGTTTTATCCCAAGGACAGGAGAAACATCATGAAAGCGACATGGATTGCACCCTTCGTACTGGCACTGGCCGCAACACCCGCGCTGGCTGATGACACGGATACCGACAACGGTCAGGTACAGGACGGCGCTCAGCAGGGTCAAATGCAGCAGGGCACTACCTCTGGCAGCATGGATTCCGGCATGGGCAATGCCGATGCCGACAATGGCGGTCAGATGACACGCCAGACCGGTGGCACAGGCAGCAATCTGGACACCGATACTGACACCGATAACGGTGACATGGATCTGGATACCGACACGGACACCGATACGGATTCCTGATCGGCCGATGTCTGACTGACCAGGGGCGCAACACCAGATGTTGCGCCCCTGGTGTTTTTGTCACCTGCCCTGCCTGCTCCCTTCCTTATCCGCAACCTGTTTTATCCAGAAGATTTCTCTGTCTACTCAGGCATTCCCCTGCCCGTAATCTATATTGTGTCTTTCAGGTGCAGGCCAAACTGTACTCGATGTCGCTATATCTCAGGGCCTTGTTCAGTGCGTCATGAACGTGCTGGAAGGCAATCCTGACACAGGAGAAACCGCATGAAAGCAACATGGATGGCACCTTTCGTTCTGGCACTGGCAGCCACGCCAGCCCTGGCGGTGGATACCAGCAGCAATGTCCAGCAGCAGCAGAGTCAAACGCAGGGCAACGTCTCGCCCAACGCCATCAATCCCGGTCAGGGCAAACAGCCGGACGGCTACAACGATGGGGGCGAGAATCAGCAGCACACCGACGACTTCGGCCCATCCCGAACCGCCAATGCCGAAGGCGCGACCGACATCGGTGATGACAGGGACACCGACACGGGCACAAACGCCGACAACGCTGATAACGACACGAACGGCGATAACGACACCAATGCCGTTAGCAACAATAATGCCGATAGCGGTGCGAGCGCCGAGCGCGGTTCGAGCGTTGACAGCAGTGCGAGCAACGATACCGGCAAGGAAACCGACTCCTGAGCCGTCTCAGGGCGGCACGGCGCATGTTGTGCCGGATCAAATCGTGAGCGTTTTGAAGATGGTCTGAAAAAAAAACGGCCTCCTGTTCAGGAGGCCGTTTCAACATGTGCCATATCAGTTGATGTTGATGGCATCAGGGCTTGATATGGATGACGCGGTCGAGCTTGTCGGTCTGATGCTTGTCATCCAGTGCCTGCTTGAGCGACACATAGACACCCGAGGCATCGGAGATGGCCATCAGGCTATTGGGCATCAGCGGTGTCTGAACCGTATCCAGCAGCTTGTGGCTGTCGCGGTCATAAATGGTCACCGTCTGTGCCTTGCGGTTGGTGACGTACAGGCGATCACCTTCCAGCATCAGGGCCAGCGCCCCTTCACCACTTTCAAGCGTATCCTTGAGCTTGCCGCTTTGCGTATCCAGCACCGTCACATTGCCGCTGCCGGCATTGGTGACATACAGCTGATGCCTTTCAGCGTCCAGCGCCAGATTCAGCGGGCCTTCACCGCCGGTAGGCCATTGTTCGACAATCCTGTGGCTGTCCATGTCGACCACGCGCACGGCGTTGTCCTTCATGGTGGAGACATAGATCCGCTTGCCATCGTGGTCCACGGCAAGGCCGGTCGCCCAGGTGCCAAAGCCTTCGATGGTATCGGTCAAAGTGAGGTTGTCACCATCAATGACCCACAGCACGCTCTTGTCACCTACACCGGTCATGTAAAGCGTATTGCTCTGTTCATCAACGCTGAGCTGACGCGGATTGGGACCGAAGACATCGTCCTTTTTCGCCTGGGCCTTTTCTTCCTCGGTGGCCAGCGCCAGATGTCGAGTGCTGTTGTCGTCCAGGTTAATGGCGGTTACGCTCTGATCCAGCGTATGGCCCACAAACAGGGTCTGTGTTTTCTCGTTCAGCGCCAGTCCGAAGGGCTTTTGATCCAGTGCAATGGCATCTTCGACTTCCAGCGTCTGTGAATTCAGTCGATAGATGCTACCGCCCTGATTATCACTTTCACCCTTGCCAAAGCCGTCGGTGGCTGCCACATAAATCGCCTGCTGCGACGGGCTGAACACCAGTTCGTAAAGGCCCTTGGCAACGTCCTTTTGCGCCACAATATGCTCGGAAGCGTCCTGCTGCGCAGCTCCTGCTGCCTGTTGGGTCGGCTGCTCACCGGCCACCGCCCAGGGGGCTGACAGGGTCACAAGTCCCAGTGCAACAAGCGCGCCCTGTAGCAGGCGAACCGAACGTGAAGCGGTCTTTGGCATACCCGGCATGAATAATCCCCTGCAATAAATGTTCAGTGGGTCAGGATGTCACAAGGCGTGACAGCCCGCCACATGAATGTAAATGATTATCAGTTAAAACCCTGCATTGCCATCACCACCGTTCAGGGTGTGATCAGCGTGACCGTATTGCCCTGATCATCGTCGGGGTCATCCTGCTTGCCCTGACGTGCTGCCTTGTTGGTCACGAAGGCGTGATGCGTTGCCGGATCAATGGTGACCGTATTGGGATGCGTGCCGGTGGAAAGCGTCACGATCTCCCGATAGCCCTCGCCATCAAGTATCGTGACCGTACCGGCATTGCGGTTGGCGATATAGACATGATCGTTGCCCGGATCAAGTTTCACGCTCAGCGCACCATCACCGGCCGGGTAACTATCCAGAACACTGCCGTTTTCGGCATCCATCACCTCAAGTGCCCCTGCCTTCGGGCTGGTCACCAGCAGCCGCTGGCGCTTGTGATCCATGTCGATATCGATCGGCGCGTCAAGGGTCGTGGGCCATTTGTCCATCAGCGCTCCCTTGTCGAGATCGATCACCGCAATGGCGTTCTCGCCCATCAGTGTCACATAAAGCCGGTGACGCGCTTCATCAAGCACCAGACCGGTGGGACGCTTGCCGATATGCTCGATGGTGGGTTCCTGCTCAAGCGTTGTCGTGTTGACCACCCAGACCCTGCCGTCGTTGGCCACGCCCGTGATATAGGCACGCTCATTATTCTGATCGATCACGACATGGCGAGGCTCGGCATGCTTTTGCTCCCCTTCCGGCACCGGCTGGCTCACATCCGCCAGTACCAGCGTTGCCAGCACCTCACCACTGCGATCATCAAGGATGGTCAGCGAGCCATCCCGGCTGCCGGTGGCATAAAGACGATGCTGCTGTGGATCAACGGCGAGGCCGAATACCTGACGCGGCGTATGAATCGTGTCGAGCGTTTCCAGCGTTTTCGGATTCAGACGAAAGATTCGTCCGCCATCCTCATCGCCCCGCGAGCCACCCCCGGCCACCAGCAACTGCTGCTGATCCGGACTATAAACAGCCTCATAAAGGCCGTGATCGAGTTTGACGCTTTTGCTGATCTCGGGTGGTGTCGGCTTTGCCACGACGCCGGTCGAGACAATCACACTCATGGCAATGACTGCAGCCACGGCTGCTGTTAGCCTGCTGCTCCAGTGTGATGCCCCTGGGTTACTTCTCGCCATGTTTCCCCCTGTTCATGCCACATGTTGAAACAGCCCGCACCCGGGGTACTGACTGCTGCTGCAGGCATTAAGTCTTTTTTAACCTCGCGCGACGGCACTTTACTTAAAAATGAGAACGATTAACATTACCCCCTGCAAAAATATGGCATCGACAAAAGACTTCAATAATCGTCATGCCTGACACAATAAATCGGTGCAGTCGACTGACTCACCGATCAATACACAAGGGAATCATCCAGGGAATGCCACGCTCAACTTCCGGTCATACCGCTACCTTCGCCGTCGTCCTGGCGTTTTCTGCTTCCATGCCTTATGCAGGCAGTGTCTTTGCCGCGGCTCAATCCACCACCGTTGAGACACGTCAACAGCTTGAAAGCGAGGCAGTCACGGCGGATGCACCCGCCCCGGTCGTCGCTGGCGAGACCGGTAACGACATGGATGAAATGGTGGTGCTGGGTACCGCCGAGCAGACACTCAAGCAGGCCCCGGGGGTGTCGACCATCACCAGTGAAGACATTGAAAAGCGCCCGCCGACCAATGATCTTTCCGACATTATCCGTCGCATGCCGGGAGTCAATCTCACCGGCAACAGCGCCTCGGGCCAGCGTGGCAACAATCGCCAGATCGACATTCGCGGCATGGGACCGGAAAACACCCTGATTCTGATCGATGGCAAGCCGGTCAGCTCGCGCAACTCGGTGCGCTACGGCTGGCGCGGTGAGCGTGACTCGAGAGGCGATACCAACTGGGTACCGCCGGAGATGGTCGAGCGTATCGAGGTACTGCGTGGCCCGGCAGCAGCGCGCTACGGCTCGGGTGCCGCCGGCGGTGTCATCAACATTATTACCAAACGGGCCACCGAGCAGTGGATGGGCTCGGTCACCACCTTTACCAGCACGCCCACCAACAGCGAGGAAGGCGCCACCAAACGCGGCAACTTCAACCTCGCCGGGCCCCTGTCAGAAGACGTGAGCCTTCGCCTCTACGGTAGCGCCAACAAGACCGGCGCCGACGATTTCGACGTCAACGAAGGTGCCATCGCCGACAATGCCGACAGCATACCCGCCGGCAACGAAGGGGTTCGCAACCGCGATATCAACGCCGTGCTCTCCTGGCAGGCCACCGATCAGCAGCTGCTCGATCTCGAGATGGGCTATTCACGCCAGGGCAATATCTATGCCGGCGATTCGCTTTTGAATAACGGCGGAGAATTCACCCAGGACCTGGCCCGTGATGGTGCCGAAACCAATAGGCTCTATCGCCAGAATGTCGCCCTGACCCATACCGGCGAGTGGGATGACATGGACACCCGATTGACGGCGCAGTACGAGCGCACACGCAATACCCGTCTCAATGAAGGGACCGCCGGGCGCACCGAAGGCCTGATCCAGGACGGTAATGATTACGCCACCAATGAACTCAACTCCTGGCGTTTGAGCGCCGAGGCGGACTACTACACCAGCCGCGTATTCGAACAGGTCATCACCTTCGGCGGCGAGTGGAATCGCGATACACTGGAGGACCCCAGCGGCACCAACCAGAGTTTCGGGGAGACCGGCAGTCTGGCAGGCTTTGCGCCCAGCGGCAGCGACAGGACCAGCGCCGAGCTCAGCGGCGTCTATGTCGAGGACAACATCGAACTGCGCCCGGGCACCATCGTGACGCCCGGACTGCGCCTTGATCATCACAGCGAGGCCGGCAGCAACTGGAGCCCGAGCCTGAACGCCTCCCAGGAGCTCAGCGATCACGTCACCCTCAAGGCCGGCGTGGCCCGTGCCTTCAAGGCGCCCAACCTCTATCAGACCAACCCGAACTACCTGCTCTACTCGCGGGGCAATGGCTGCCCGATCGGCTCGCAGAACTCCTGCTATCTGGTCGGCAACGAGGATCTTGACGCCGAAACCAGCATCAACAAGGAGATCGGCATCGAGTATCGCGACAGGGATCTGGTCGCGGGGCTGACGTATTTTCGCAACGACTACAAGGACAAGATCGTCTCCGGGCTCAATCCGGTTGCCGTGACCGGTGGCGGCACGGATGTGCTGCAGTGGCGCAATGCCGACCGCGCCGTGGTTCAGGGCCTTGAGGGCAACCTGCAGATTCCGCTGACGGACCGTCTGCTGTGGAGCAACAACGTGACGTACATGATCGAATCCGAGGACAAGGAGACCGGTGACCCGCTCTCCATCATTCCGGAGTTCACGCTCAACTCCACGCTGGACTGGACCATCAGTGAGCGGCTCAATACCCAGCTCTACTGGACGGCCTACGGCAAGCAGGAAGCGCCTTCGCGCGCCACATCACGCTTTCAGGAGAGCAACGGCATCAACGATGACAGCCTCTCGCCCTACAGCATTGTCGGCTTCAACGTGGGCTACACCTTCACCGACCATCTGCGCGGCAGCTTTGGCGTCAGAAACCTGTTCGACAAGCGCCTCTATCGCGAGGGCAACAGCAGCGATTCAGGTGCGGCGACTTATAACGAACCGGGTCGCGCCATCTATTCCTCGCTGACCGCCTCGTTCTGATCCCTTCAATAGCGAAAGGATGACCGCGCCGTCGGAGCAAATGCCCGGCGGCGCGGTCATAGGGATAACACACCTCGCTGCGAGACCACATGACACAGCACCACCCCTGCGATGGCACCAGACGCCGACTGCTCAAGGGCGCCACCACAACGGCCCTTATGGCCCTGCTGCCCGGCGCCTTCTGGTCACTTTCGGCAGGCGCACGTCCGGGTCCCGACTTCAATGAGCCGCTGCCGCCAGGCATCGTCGAGAAGGGCTCCAGCGTTTACGACTTTCGGGAGCATCGCCTGACCAGTGCCGACGGGCAGCGCCACTACCGCATCACCGTTGCCATTCCCAAAAAAGAGCCCCCCGAGGCCGGCTATACGCCGATCTATCTGCTCGATGGCAATGCTGCGCTGGCGACGCTGGACGAGCAGCACCTGAAGGCGATGGATAACGCCACACCGCCGGTGCTGGTGGCGCTGGGCTACGACACGGATGCCCGCTTTGATGTCGAGGCGCGCCAGTGGGACTACACCCCGAAACGCCCCGATCAGGCACCCATCGTCAACGACCGGCACCCCGAGCGCCGCGGCGGCGGGGCCGATGATTTCATCAAGCTCCTGAATGACACCATCATGGCAGAGGCCGAGCGCGACCTGCCCATCAATACGTCCGCACGCGCACTCTGGGGCCACTCCTTTGGCGGATTGTTTGTCCTGCATGCGCTTTTCACCCGGCCAGCGCTGTTTGATCACTGGTACGCCGCCAGTCCCACGCTTCACTGGAACGGTTATCAGGTCATCGAGGAAGCGAATCGATTTCAATGGCCGTCGGATCACCCCGGTAGCGCCCTTCTGATGCGCGGCGACGCCGAGCTCAACCATCGCGGCCCCTACTCCAGCGGTGGCAGCGACCGGGAAATCAACGACCAGCTGCGCGCGCTGGCACAACGAATGGATCGCGTGGCCGGCTTTGACGCCCGCTTTGAAGTACTCGAAGGCATGGGACACGGTGCTGCACTGGCGCATTCGCTCAAGCTGACGCTCTCAAATGTCAGCGGTGCCAGGCTGTAACCGGCCCCGAGGGGCCGGCCTTCAGGATCAGTGAGCGTGCCTGCCGGCAGGTTTGCGCAGGGTCAGGGCGAGCAGGGCTATCGACAGGACACAGGCACCCAGCAACAGCACGAATCCACCATCCCAGCCGTAGTGGTCCACCGTATAGCCCACCATCGCGCTGGCAGCGACCGAGCCGCCCAGATAGCCAAACAGTCCGGTGAATCCGGCCGCAGTCCCGGCGGCCTTTTTGGGCACCAGTTCCAGCGCGTGCAGACCGATGAGCATGACGGGGCCGTAGATCAGGAACCCGATGGCGATCAGGCACAAAAGATCGATGGTCGGGTTGCCCGGCGGATTGAGCCAGTAAAGCGCGGTAAAGACCGTGACAAGGCCCATGAAGCAGATACCGGTGGCGCCACGATTGCCGCGGAAAAGCTTGTCGGACAGCCAGCCGCATAGCAGCGTGCCGGGAATGCCTGCCCATTCATAGAGAAAGTAGGCCCAGGAAGACTTGTCCACCGTGAAATGCTTGACCTCCTGCAGGTAGGTCGGCGCCCAGTCAAGCACGCCGTAGCGCAGCAGATAGACAAAGACATTGGCGAGCGCAATAAACCACAACAGGCGGTTTTTCAGTACGTGCTCGACAAAGATTTCGCGGGCGGAAAACTCGCGCTCGTGGCTTTCGTCATAGCCTTCCGGGTAGTCATTCTTGTACTTCTCGATCGGCGGCAGGCCACAGGTCTGTGGCGTATCGCGCATGGTCAAAAGTGCAAAGACCGCCACCCCCACCGCTACGGCCGCCGGCACATAAAAGGCCGAGCGCCAGTCGTTGAACCAGGCCATACCCAGAATAAACAGCGGTCCGATCAGCCCGCCGCCCACGTTATGCGCCACGTTCCACACCGACACGATGCTGCCGCGCTCGCCTTTTGACCACCAGTGCACCATGGTGCGTCCGCACGGCGGCCAGCCCATGCCCTGCACCCAGCCGTTGAGAAACAGCAGCACGAACATGATGGCGATACTGGAAGTCGCCCACTCCGAGAAGCCGAACAAAAACATGATCAGCGCCGAGCATAAAAGCCCCGCCGGCAGGAAATAGCGCGGATTGGAGCGATCCGACACCGCCCCCATCAAAAACTTGGAAATGCCGTAGGCAATCGAGACCCCGGCCAGCGCCAGCCCCAGATCCCCACGCGAGTACCCCTGCTCCACAAGGCTCGGAATGGCCAGGGTAAAGTTCTTGCGCACCAGGTAGTAACCGGCATAGCCGATGAAGATACCGGCAAAGATCTGCCAGCGCAGCCGCTTGTAGGTACCATCAATATCCGCTTCGGGAAGCGGCTTGCCGGGGCGCCCGGCCTTGAAGATGGAGAACATGAATGCCTCGACAGGTGACTGAAACCGCGCAACAGGGATAGCCTGCCTCCTCTCCGGGAGCTGACGAGTGTCATCGCGCTGTCATCAAAGTGTCATACTTAAACCAAACACCCTATCGAGACCTTGGTCGGGGCCAACATGGCCATGTCATTAACAGCTTTTTATTTGCCCTCTTTTCAGGCCTGGAAACGACAGCCGCGCCTGGATGCCAGGCCTCAGAAACCCTATGGTAACCACGTCAGACATGGACAATCAGTGCACGCCACCCATGGGAGCAAACCATGAAGATTGGAGAGCTGGCGAAAGAGACCGGCTGCAGCAGCCAGACCATCCGCTTTTATGAGCGTGAGGGGCTGTTACCGGCGCCGCATCGCAGTGAGAGCAACTACCGCCATTACGGCCAATCGCATCTCAGGCGGCTTGTCTTTATCCGCAACTGCCGGGCGCTGGCCATGAGCCACGCCGAGATTCACGCGCTGCTGGCGTTGATGGATAACCCAGGCGGTGACTGTCAGGCCATCGATGCGCTGCTGGATGAGCACATTCAGCACGTTGAGGTGCGCCTCAGAGAGCTTACGCAGCTGCATGGACAGCTGAAGAGCCTGCGGGAGAAGTGCGGCCATGCCAGCCCCATCGGGGACTGCGGCATCGTGCATGGCCTGGAGGAGATGTCACGGGAGGAAGAGCCCGGCAGCAGCACCCATCTGGGCTAGCCGGGCTGGGGGTCAGCGGTTCAGGTGCGGGGGAGCGTTACGCCACGCTGGCCCATGTACTTGCCGCCGCGGTCCTTGTAGGAGGTATCGCATACCTCATCGGACTCGAAAAAGAGCATCTGCGCCACGCCTTCATTGGCGTAGATGCGCGCCGGCAGATTGGTGGTATTGGAGAACTCAAGCGTCACGTGCCCTTCCCACTCGGGCTCCAGCGGCGTGACGTTGACGATGATGCCGCAGCGCGCGTAGGTCGACTTGCCCAGACAAATGGTCAACACATTACGCGGAATGCGGAAGTACTCCACCGTACGTGCCAGCGCAAAGGAGTTGGGCGGAATCACGCAGGCATCCCCCTTCACATCCACAAAGCTTTTCTCGTCGAAATGCTTGGGATCGACGGTAGCGGAGTGAATGTTGGTAAACACCTTGAATTCATCGGAGCAGCGCACGTCATAGCCATAGCTTGACGTACCGTAGGAGATGACGCGCTGATCACCGGCATGGCGGACCTGATCGTACTCGAACGGCTCGATCATGCCGTGTTCCTGCGCCATGCGGCGAATCCATTTATCTGCCTTGATGCTCACGAGGGGTGTCCTGTCGCAATGCCTGAAATAGAAAAGAGAAAGTCGATACGTCGCTGTGGAATCAAAGTGTCCGATGGCCGTATCTTAAAGCCGTGCATGATACCGACACGCCCGGACGGACTAAAGCCTGTTGCAGGCCGTGATCCGTCCGGGCGATGCGCCACGAGGCAGGCGTATCAGTCGCCGAAGCTGATCGACGGGCCGCTTTCGCGCGTTTTCGCGCCAAGCTGCTCATCGATACGGGCACTGATCGCCATGAAGGCACGCGCGGCATCGCTCTCGGGGTCGGCGACCACGGTGGGACGACCGCCATCGACCTGCTCGCGAATGCTCATGGTCAGAGGCAGACGACCCAGCACTTCGGTGTCGTACTGCGCAGCGATACGCGCACCGCCGCCTTCGCCGAAGACCGCCTCTTCATGTCCGCAGTTCGAGCACACGTGCGTGCTCATGTTCTCGACCACGCCCAGCACCGGCACGTTGACCTTGCGAAACATCTCGATGCCCTTGCGCGCATCCAGCAGGGCAATATCCTGAGGCGTGGTGACAATTACCGAGCCCGATACCGGTACCTGCTGCGACAGCGTGAGCTGAATGTCACCGGTGCCTGGCGGCATGTCGATGAAGAGATAATCAAGCTCCCCCCAGCCGGTCTGGGTCAGCAGCTGCTGAAAGGCACCGGCGACCATCGGTCCACGCCAGACCATGGCGGTTTCGGTATCGACCAGCACACCCATTGACATCATTTTTACGCCGTGCGCCTCGATCGGCTTCATGGTCTTGTCATCGACCATGGTCGGTCGGGTACCCGGCTTGATGCCCAGCATCTGCGCCTGACTGGGACCGTAGATATCGGCGTCCAGAACGCCCACGCGATGGCCCTGAGCGGCCATCGCCAGCGCCAGATTGACGGTGACGGTGGACTTGCCCACACCGCCCTTGCCGGAGGCCACGGCCACCACATGTTTGACTGTTTCGAGCACTGTTTCTCTCCTGTCCATTCCCTGCCGACACCGCCTGTCACGCTGCGATGTCATGATCGAGCGACAGTATAAACCCTCACCCGCCGACAATCCCAGGTGAAACACTCGGATATGACCGTGCCACGGCCGTTCAGGGGCTCACCTTTCGTCTCAGTGATCCACCCGGCCACGCAGGGCCTTTTTCTGTCCGCGCTGTTTCTTGCCTTCAAGCCGACGCTTTTTGGAACCCAGCGTGGGTCTTGTCGCCTTGCGTGGCCTGGCGGTATAGATCACCGACTTGATGAGCTGACGAAGGCGCATGAGCGCCTCCTGGCGGTTGAGCTCCTGGGTGCGGTGGGACTGCGCCTTGATAATGATCATGCCGCTGGCGGTAATGCGGTGATCCTTCAGGGCCAGCAGCCGGTCCTTGTACTCCTGCGCCAGACTGCTGGCCTTTATATCCATGCGCAGATGAATGGCCGAGGCCACCTTGTTGACGTTTTGTCCCCCCGAGCCCTGAGCGCGAATGGCGCGCAGCTCATACTCGCTGTCGTCGATGACAATGTGACGTGATATCTGCATGACGTTGTGTTTCCCGGACCCTGGTGGTCCTTGATGTATACAACCGGATGACCGGCACTATTTGCAGGATGTCTTAAGTGCGTCTGAGGCTCGGCATCAGGCGTGAATCTGCTTTCTATACTCCCATGACACCTTGCGCCAATAACAGCACACCCGCTGCCATGGAAGATGAAAACCGTATGGATGCACCCTGCCGTAACGATCTACCCACTCCCCGAAGGCTGGGCTGCCCGTGGCTGATGACACTCATGGCCACCCTGCTGCTGTTTGTTTCATCCGGACCGGTGAGCGCGCAGTCGCTGCAGGAACAGATTGATGCCACGCCTCATACCGACTGGCCCGAGCGCTTGACCGGCGATATCGAGCGCATCAATGCCGCCTACCCGGGTGAGATCGGCGTTTTCGTGCGCGATCTTGAAGACGACAGCCGCTTTTCCTTTCACGGTGAGCAGCGCTGGTATCTGGCGTCGATGGTGAAGGTACCGGTCGCGCTGGCACTGATGGACGACGTCGATGCCGGCCGGCTCAGCCTTGATGACACCATGACCCTTGAGCGCAGTGACTACGTGGATGGTGCCGGTGAAACCAACTGGCACTCCCCGGGTGAACAGCTCAGCCTGCGCTGGCTGCTCGAGCAGATGATCACCCGCAGTGACAACACCGCCACCGACATGCTGATACGCCGGGTCGGCGGTGCAGACCGGGTCAATGAACATCTCAAAACGCTGGTACCGGAAGGCTTCGAGCGCATCACCACGCTTGCCGACGTGCGCCGCTACGCCTACAGCGAATTTCACCCCAACGCCATGCAGCTCGACGGACTCGAATTCGTCGATATCCGCAAGGCGCGCGAGGAGAAGGCACGCCTCGCCGCCATCAGTCGGTTCATCGGCGTGCCGGTCAGCGACTTTCGCGCCCGCGATCTGAGCGAGGCGTTTGAAAACTACTATGCCGCCGGTCTCAACAGCGGTCGCCTTGATGCCTATGGCCAGCTGCTCACACGGCTGGTACGTGGCGAACTCCTTTCGCAGGAAAGCACCGATGAGCTGATGGCCGTCATGGCGCGCACCCGCACGGGTGCCAAACGTCTGCGTGCAGACTGGCCCGATACGGTGAGCTTTGCCCACAAGACCGGCACCCAGCGCGGGCGCTTCTGCGACGGCGGCGTTGCCATCCATGAAGGCGAAACCGGGGCGCAGCGTGTCGCCATCGTTGCCTGCACGCAGGGGTCACTGTCACTGGCTCGCTCGGAACAGGCACTAAAGGAGGTGGGCCAGGCCATCCGGCAATCCGGCGTCTTTCGCTGATGGCGCCGCCGGGTACGGCGGTCAATCATGACGCATCAACAACGAGAAAAAACATGACACATTTTTTGCCTGTCCGAACCGGAGTACTGGTGACAGCGGCCCTGCTGCTGCTTTCTAGCACCGCCGCTTGCGCCGATGACATTCCTGCCAATGACACGGATACCGATGGCGGCTGGGTACAAACCCTGGGCAAGCGAATCAAAACGCTGGATGACGACGCCGAAGGCACCCTGGGCGTTCATGTCCACCATCTGGGTGAGGACAAAAGACTTGATCACAAGGGCGATCGCCTCTGGTATCTCTCCTCGGCAGTCAAGGTGCCCGTGGCCATCGTGCTGCTTCAACAGGTAGAAGACGGTGAACTCTCTCTGGACGACGAGCTGACGCTTGAACCCTCCCATCGCATTGATGGCGCCGGCGACCTGCTCTGGGTCGAGCCCGGTCAGGCCTACAGCCTCGACAACCTGTTAAAGCGCATGCTGATCGACAGCGACAACGTCGCCACCGACATGCTGATCGAGACGATCGGTGTAGAAACGCTTAATCGTCGTCTTCAGCAGATGACAAGCCAGGGCTTTTTCGGCAGCAGCGACTTCGAACCCCTGACCACGCTGGCCGAGGTGCGCTACAGCGTCTATGGCGAAATGCATTCTGATGCCCGCACGCTTGACCGCGAGCAGCTCGTCGAGATTGCCTCGGCGCCAATCGGCGATGAACGGGCGGCAGCGCTGGCGCGCGCGCTTGAGGTTGATCGCGACACGCTCGATACCGATGACATGACCACCGCCTTTGATCGCTATTACGACACGCGCGTCAATAGTGCCACCCTCAAGGGCTACGCCGACCTGCTCACCGCACTGGTGCGCGGCGAGCTGATCAACGAGGAGCACCGCGAACTGCTGTTCGACAATCTCAAGATCGACCGTTACGACGGCTATCGGCTGGAAGGCGGCCTGCCACAGGACGTGAGTTTTATCCAGAAAACCGGCACCCAGCATCAGCGTGCCTGTCACATGGGCGTCATCCGCCCTGACGCGCCGGACAACGCGATCGTGCTTGCGGTTTGTATTGAAGACATGGATGAGGGCAACCCCGCCGAAGCCCTTTTTGAGCAACTCGGCGAGGCCATCACGGAAACCCTGCTTGCCCCTGCGCAGGCAGAGAACACCAATGCCTGATCGGGCTCAGGAATCCTTTGGCGTCATGGGCTGATAAAGCCCGCGACCGCGCAGCCACTGATCCAGCAGCGTGGTCCAGCTGTCCAGCGCCACATCGCCCATGCCCAGTCCCGAGCCGTGCGGGCCGTTGCCAAAAAGATGCATCTCGGCCGGCACGTGGGCGTTGACCAGCGCGGTATAAAAATCGACGCTGCCCTGCGGCGGTACCAGTTCGTCATTGGTGGTCTGATAGATGAAGGTCGGCGGCGTGTCCTGATTGACCTGCCGCTCGGGGCGATAGCGATCCCGCCACGCCTGATCGCACTCATCGATCCCCATCAGCTGACAATAATCGATGCGGCTTTTCGGGTCGCTGAACATCACCAGCGCCGGATAGCCCAGCACCAGAAAATCGGGCTGACTGCGCTGGCGCTCGACCGGATCGTCGGCGTCTGCTTCCCCCTGATCAAAGCGTGTCCCGGCCAGCGCTGCCAGGTGTCCACCGGCCGAGAAGCCGGCCATGCCGACCCGGTCCGGATCAATGCTGAACTCCTCGGCATGGGCACGCACCCAGCGCATCGCGCGCTGGGCATCTTCCAGCGGCACCGGCATCGGATAATCCGGCCCCAGCCGATACTTGAGCACAAACGCCACCACGCCCCGGGTATTGAACCAGTTGGCAATCTGGCGCCCTTCGATATTGTCGGACAGCACCTGATAGGCGCCGCCGGGCGCAATGATCACGGCCGTGCCATTGGGCTGCTGCCCGGGTGGGTAGATGGTCAGGGTGGGCACATCACGAAAGCCCTCTCCCTGCGCATTCGGCACATCCCCCTCCCACAGCGGCACCGTGTGCTGCTCCAGATAACCGTTATAGGCCTGCGGCGGCAGTTGTCGAGTATCGGGCACATCGTCCTGTGCAGACACCGGTTGTGCAGACACCAGTGTTGCAAGGCCGGCCGCCATCATGAGCACGCAGGGAAGCATCCCGAGGCGCAAGGATAAGGTTGAAAACACGGAACATCCTGATCATCAGTGGCAGGGAACAAGCAAGGCAGGGGTGTGAGGATACTACGCCAGGCCCAGTGCCTGCTGTACCTCAAGCTTTTGCATGATGAAATCGGCATGCTCAACGTACAACAGTTCGGAAATCTTGCGCACACGCGCCTCTTCCAGCGGATCAAGCGCGCTATCGGCATAGGCCACACGCCAGAGCCGCCCGATCAATGCCACCCGTTGCGGATAATCATATTCATCCCGGATCAGACGCACGAACTGGTAGTGATCCACCGCATCCTCGACCTCCTGTTGCGCCATGTCGACCAGCGTTTCCACGGCAGTGTCATCAAGCCTGAACCGACGTTGCAGCATCTCGCGCAGCGTCTGATGCTCAATAGCCTTCATCTCGCCATCGGCACGCATCACCTCACACATCAGCGCGGCCACGGCCAGCTCCAGCGTCAATTCCTGGTCCTGATCATTCGGCTCGCGGCCGGTCATGCGCTCAAAGAACGTATTGATGGTATCCAGCATGTGCTTGTCTCCTGCAATAGGTTGATGCCCATCGTTATGCCACAGCCAATAGGCAAGGTATAGGCACGTCTGTCTCGCCGGGCTCAAGGTGATGCTGGAGGATCAGGCAAGGGACAGCCAGTATTCACTACGGCAATACCGCGGCAGGCGCTCTACACTGAGGGACGTTTTGTCATACCAGAGGAGGTTATTGTGTCGAACACCATTAAAACCGTGAATCCGGCCACCGGCCAGACGATCCGTGAGTTCGAAACCATCTCCGATGAACAGCTGCAGCAAAAGATCGAGCAGACGCATGAGGCCTTTCTCGAGTGGAAGCAGCGCTCCCTTGAAGAGCGCGGCACATTGGTTCGCCGGGTCGGTGAACTGCTGGTCGAGCACAAGGATCGCCTGTCGAGCCTCATGACTCAGGAAATGGGCAAGCCGATCAGCCAGGCACCGCCCGAGCTTGAGCTTTGCAAGAGCATCTGTGACTACAGTGCCGACAACGCTGCCAGCGTGCTGGCTGAAGAAGAGCGCGATCTGCCGGGCGGTCGTGCCCTGGTCACGCATCAGCCGATCGGCATCATCTTTGGCATTCAGCCGTGGAACTTTCCCTTCTATCAGGTCGTGCGCTACACCATCGCCAACCTGATGGCGGGCAACACCGTGCTGCTCAAGCATGCGCCCAACGTCTGGGGCTGCGCCGAGGCGCTGGAAGAGATCTTCCGTGAAGCCGGCATGCCCGAGAACGTCTTCAACGTGCTCTACATTCGCGATGAGCAGGCCTCACAGGTGACCGAGCACCGTTTGGTGCGCGGTGTGACCTTTACCGGCAGCGCCGCGACCGGTCGCAAGGTGGCCGCAGCCGCCAGCGAACAGCTCAAGAAGACCGTGCTGGAGCTGGGCAGCAACGACGCCTACCTGGTACTCGAGGATGCCGACATCGACAAGGCGGTCGAGACCTGCGTCACCGGGCGCATCACCAACAACGGCCAGACCTGTGTCGCCGCCAAGCGTTTCGTGGTGGTGGATGCCGTCTATGAGCAGTTCCGTGACGCTTTCGTCGAGAAAATGAAGCAGGTTGAATTCGGTGACCCCACCGATGAGAACACCCAGTTGGGCCCGCTGGCCCGTAAGGACCTGCGTGATCAGCTCCATGAGCAGGTGAAGGAGTCCGTTGAGAAGGGCGCTGTGTGCCTGACCGGCGGCGAGATCCCGGACGTCGATGGCTTTTTCTACCCGTCCACGGTGCTGGAAAACGTCACGCCCGGCATGCAGGCCTATGACGGTGAGCTGTTCGGCCCGGTCGCCTCGCTGATCCGCGCCCGCGACGAGGAAGACGCCCTTCGCATTGCCAACGATTCGGTCTATGGCCTGGGTGGCGGCATCTTCTCCGAGGACGAAGAGCGCGCCGTACGTCTGGCGCGCGAGCACTTCGATACCGGCATGGTCTGCGTCAACGGCTACTATATCGCCCAGCCCAACCTGCCCTTTGGCGGCGTGAAGGAAAGTGGCTACGGCCGCGAGCACGGCGGCTATGGCATGCTTGAATTCGTCAACACCAAGTCACTGATGATCGCGCAGTCATAAGGGCCCTGTCGGGTGGCAGCCTGTCACCCGACATGAAAGGGAATACAGCCTTGTGCATGTGACAAAAACGAATGCCCCGGGGGTGACTGTCCCCGGGGCATTTTTTTGCAGCATCGCCGGCCTGCAAGGGTCCGTCGATAGACGTTTAACGCAGTCCCAGGAAGGAAAGAACGAAAAGCACCACGACCACCAGACCGATGATATAAATGATATTGCGCATGTCTTGCCCCTTGCTTCGTTATGAATGCAGGCCGCCCCGTATGGAGGCCGACCGTTAACGCGTTCCTGCGTTGGCATCAGATTAGTTCAGAGCGTGGCAGTGAGCCAGGCCACGATGCGTCAACGATCTCATCCCCGCCGGATGACAGCCTTCATTCCCCGGTCATGGGTTACCACGCCAGCCAGATGGTATGACGCGCCCCCTTGCCCGGGCGATGGGCACGTACCATGTGCTCCTCGACACAAAGCCCGGCGCGCTTGAGCCGCTCGCTGAAGCCCGGATCCATGCCCGCCGACCAGACTGCCAGCACGCCATCCGGTCGCAGCGCGCGCTGAATGCTTTCCAGCCCGCGAGCACTGTAGAGACGGTCATTATCGCGCTTGGTCAGACCCTCGGGGCCGTTGTCCACATCCAGCATGATGGCGTCAAAGGCGCCCTCACTGCGTGCCAGCACGGCCACCACATCATCGACGATGATTTCACAGCGCGGGTCACGAATCGGATAGCCGGCCGCCGCCCCAAGCGGACCACGATTCCATTCCACAACGCCTGGCACCAGTTCGGCAACCACCACCTCGGACTCGGCCCCCAGGCTTGCCAGCGCCGCGGCCAGGGTGAAGCCCATCCCCAGCCCGCCCACCAGCACGCGCACTTCGGGACGCTCGCACACCCGCGCACAGGCCAGCTCGGCCAACGCGTCCTCGGAGCCGTGCAGTCGCGTGTTCATCAGCTCGCCGGGCTTGCCGGCGATACGAATCGAGAATTCGTCGTTGCGCTGCAAAAGCCGCAGCTGACCGCCCCCGCCGGGAATATCGGCGGTATCAATCTCACACAGCTTGGCCATGAAATACCTGTCAGGAAGAAATGGGAAAACGCTGCCTGTCAGTGCCCATCACCGGGCGCTGACATCAGTTCAAGGGGCCTGGTCGACAAGACCGTAAAGCGCGCGCTCTTCACGACATTCAAAGCTGCCTTCATCGAAGTCGCGGCAGACCTGCGGGCGGCGGGGATGAATGCTGCACAGCATGGTGTTGCGATCCACCGCCGCACACCAGCCCTCTTCATCCTGACGCATCACCACACCGCCCCACTCGTCTTCATCGAGCAGACCATGAGGCACACCGCGGGCCAGATCGTCATCGTCAAGCATCACCAGCAGGCGACAGCAGCACGCCTCGCAGTTGAAGCAGCTGACGCCCTGTGGCGTCTCGATCTTTTCAAGGTGGATATCACCGGACATGAGACAGGGCCATCGATCATTGTGGGTCGGCCATTGTACACACCCCGGGCTCGGGAAACGGACGCATTCATGATGACCTGCCACGTCGCGACCCCACCGGCTGTGTGGTCCAGATGATGCACGCGATCAGCAGTACCTGCAGCGGCAGGCGCAGCAGTAAAAGCCACGATGGAATCGGAGCGAAATGCTCGGCGTGCCACCACATATAGACATTGGCCGGCGTCACACAGATCGCCAGCACCACCAGCCCGATGCCGGCAGCGCGGCGATAGCGTGGCAACAGGATGCCGATGGCGCCCAGCAGTTCAAACGCGCCGGTAATGAGCACCGCCGGCGTTTTCAACGGCAGCGCCGGCGGGATGATCGAGGCAAAGATCTCCGGCCAGGCAAAATGCGCGATGCCACCGAGAAAAAACCAGCCAAAGACAATGGCCAGGCCAATACGCTGCCAGCGGGTCTTGGACATGTGCCAGTACCTGTTTGTGATGTCCACGCATCGTGACAGTACCAACGGCGGGCGTCACCACCTGGCGCGAATTCGACATGATCAATGCTACAATCGGCCACCGATTTCACCCTCTTCGCCCCGCCCGGCCCTGCGTGGTCCGGCCTCGGGTCTTGTCACGGGAAGTGCTTTTTCATGTCGACCCCTACCACGTCAGACAACGCCTCGCGCCAGATTCTGGTCACCAGTGCCCTGCCCTATGCCAACGGCTCGATCCATCTGGGACACCTGCTGGAATACATCCAGACCGATATCTGGGTGCGCTTTCAGAAAAGCCGCGGCCATGAGTGTCACTACGTCTGTGCCGATGACGCCCACGGCACCGCCATCATGCTACGCGCCGAGCAGGAAGGGATTACCTCCCAGCAGCTGATCGACCGGGTCAACGCCGAGCATCAGGCCGATTTCGCCCGCTTTGGCGTGGCCTTTGACAACTACTATTCGACCCACTCGGAAGAGAACCGCGTCCACAGCGAGAATATCTATCGCGCCCTGCGCGACGGCGGCTTTATCGCCACCCGTGACGTCGAGCAGATGTATGATCCCGAGCGCGGCATGTTCCTGGCCGACCGCTTCGTCAAGGGCACCTGCCCCAAGTGCCACACCGATGATCAGTACGGTGACAACTGTGAGGCGTGCGGCGCGACCTATACGCCGGCCGAGCTGCTCAATCCGGTCTCGGCGGTCTCCGGCGCCACGCCGGTGGTCAAAAGCTCGACCCATTACTTCTTCGAGCTGCCCAAGTTCGAGCCGTTTTTGAAAGAGTGGACGCGCTCGGAACGCCTGCAGCCGCAGATCTCCAACAAGCTGCAGGAGTGGTTCGAGGCCGGGCTCAACGACTGGGACATCTCCCGCGACGCTCCCTACTTCGGCTTTGAGATTCCCGATGCGCCGGGCAAGTATTTCTATGTCTGGGTCGATGCGCCGATCGGCTACATGGCGAGCTTTCAGCAGCTCTGCGAGCGCGAAGGCATCGACTTTGACCAGTACTGGAAAAAGGACAGCACCGCCGAGCTCTATCACTTCATCGGCAAGGATATCGTCTATTTCCACGCACTGTTCTGGCCGGCGATGCTCGAAGGCGCAGGCCTTCGCACGCCCACCGGGGTCAACTGTCACGGCTTCGTGACCGTCAACGGCGCCAAGATGTCAAAGTCCCGCGGCACCTTCATCAAGGCCGAAACCTATGAGCAGTTTTTAAATCCCGAGTACCTGCGCTACTACTTCGCCGCCAAGCTGACCGCCGGCGTCGATGATCTGGATCTCAACCTCGAGGACTTCGCCGCTCGCGTCAATTCGGACCTGGTCGGCAAGGTGGTCAACATCGCCAGCCGCTGCGCCGGCTTTGTGAAAAAATCCGGCGGGCGCCTGTCCGCGACCTGCGCCGAGCCCGAACTGGTGCAGCGCTTTATCGATGAAGGCGAAGCGATCGCGGCCGATTTCGAAGCGCGTGAATTCGCCCGCGCGGTGCGTCGCATCATGGCGCTGGCCGATGACGCCAACGCCTACATCGCCGAGAAGGCGCCCTGGGCGCTGGCGAAGGAAGAAGGCCGCGAGCAGGAGGTGCTGGATATCTGCTCGGTGGGCATCAACCTCTTCCGCCAGCTGTTGGTCTATCTCGCACCGATCGTGCCGACCCTGGCCGAAGGCGCCCGCACCTTCCTCAACCTTGAGACGCTGAACTGGGCCAGCCGCACCACCGTGCTGCTTGATCATCCCATCGAGAAGTTCAAACCGCTGATGACCCGCGTGGAGAGCGACAAAATCGATCAGATGATCGAGGCCTCAAAGGAGGATCTCGCGGTGGAGAAAAAGCTCAAGGACGACGCAAAGGCCGCTCAGGGTGACGCCACCGCCGCACCGGGTGCCGGCACAGCTGAAGCCCCGGCTGCTGCTATCGAGCCCATCGCACCGGAAATCAACATCGATGATTTCGCGAAGGTCGATCTGCGCATCGCCCGCATCACACAGGCCGAGTACGTTGAGGGCGCCAAAAAGCTTTTGAAACTGACGCTCGATATCGGCAGCGAGACGCGCACCGTCTTTTCCGGCATTCGCTCGCAGTACGCCCCCGAGGCGCTCGAGGGCCGGCTGACCGTGATGATTGCCAACCTGGCGCCGCGCAAGATGCGCTTTGGCCTGTCGGAAGGCATGGTGCTCGCCGCCGGGGATGACGACGGCATCTATCTGCTCTCGCCTGACAGTGGCGCGAAGCCGGGTCAACGCGTGAGCTGATCACAAACGCGCCCCTCGTATCAGACGCCAGCGTTAATGACGCTGGCGTCTTTTTTACGCCCTGCTGCCACCACATCTTCATAAACCATGAGACGCGCCGATATACCCATACGCTGACAGTGCGCCCACCAACTTCCCGGGTGATGTCAAATCGTCACGGATACCCAACGGCATGCATTCACTACGGTTTCGCTTTTTGCTTTCTCTGGTGCTGGTGGCGGTTCTCGCCCTGCTGGCGCTGTGGAGCATTGCGCACTTTCTGGTCTATCCCAATCTGCTGGAAAGTGAAGATGACTACGTGGCCAAGGAAATGGGGCGGGTAGAGAGCGCCTGGCAAAACGATCTGGACAGTCTGGGGGCCGAGGCTCGTGACTGGGCCAGCTGGGATGATGCCTACGACTTCATGCAGGGCAAGGCACCGGCGTTTGCCGAGAAGAACTTCAGCCAGGAAATGTTTGAAGACATGAATCATCTGATGATGATCTTCATGCGCATGGACGGCACACCGGTCTGGATCGCCGGTTACGACCGTGGCACGGATCAATACAGTACCTGCCGCTCGGCGGCCGACAGCTGTCGCTGGATGGCACCGATTTTCGGCGTGGTGCAGGAGCACGTTCGCCACCAGCGGCCTGAGCTGGATAAATGGCTTCTAAGCGTGCCAGCCCCTGCCATGATCGCCACCAGCCCCATTGTGCCGACCGAACGTGGTGATGCTTCCCCGCTGGGCTGGCTGGCCGTGGTACGCGCCATGGATCGTGACTGGTTTGACGCCATTCGCGATCAAACCGGGGTCGATATCTCCATCGAACCCATCTTGCATCCGGATCTGATCATCAAGCCGCCGCCCATTATTCGCATCAGCGATGACCAGCTGCTGGCGATTCGATGGCTCGATGCGGCGCCCGGTGATAACAAGCTCTCGCTGCAGGCCACGCTGCCACGGCGGGATTATGTCGCCAATACAGCCTCGTTCAATTTCGCCATGCTCTGGACCATCGGCGTGCTGCTGACCGTGATCGTGGTCATTCTGGGGCTTCTGGAAATCATCATTCTGGCGCCGACCCGCAGGCTTGCCCGTTTTACGCGTGAACAGCGCCGGGAAGACCATTTCTCGGAGGTTCTACCGGTCAGCCTTATCGCCCGGCGTGACGAGATCGGCAGTCTGGCGCGCGAATTCCAGCATCTTTTGATGCATCAAAAGGCACGTACCGACTCGCTGGAGCAGTTGAGCCAGCGCGATCACCTGACCGGGCTTTTCAACCGGCGCTATCTGGATGACTACCTGGTACAGGCACTGACCCAGGCCCACGAGAACCATCATGCTGTCGGGCTGATCATTATCGACATCGACTATTTCAAGGCCTACAACGATCACTACGGCCACCCGGAAGGTGATCATTGCCTGGCACGGGTCGCCCGCATTCTTGATCGCGTCGTGGATGATCAGGGGATCGTGGCGCGCGCCGGCGGTGAAGAGTTCATTGTTGTGCTGGCGAACGTGACGCGAAAACGTACCTGGCGCATTGCCGAGCAGCTGCGTCTGGCCGTCGCAGCGCTGTCGCTGCAGCATGAACACTCGGCAGTGGCTGCACATGTGACGATCAGCGCAGGCATGGCCATCAGTCTGCCGGATGCACCCTGTCAGCCGGCCGAGTTGATGCGCCTGGCCGATGAAAGCCTCTACCGCGCCAAGCAGGCCGGGCGTAACCAGGTGGGTGCCCGCGTCCGGGACCCCTACTACCAGCCCAGCATTTCCTGACCCGCAAACATTCATGCCGCCCCATGCCTGGGCTCGGATTCGAAGCGGTGGATCATTGCGCGTATAATCGCCGTACTTTCAACGATCATCACTTCCGGGCCCGTCGACCACCTGCATGAGCGCATCTGCCAGTATTACCGTCACCGAGATCGATCACCTGCTGCCGCAAACCCAGTGTGGCAAGTGTGGTCACCCCGGCTGTCGTCCCTATGCCGAGGCCATTGTGGCCGGTGAAGCCATCAATCGCTGTCCGCCGGGCGGCAATGACACGGTCGTTGCGCTTGCCACGCTGCTCGACCGCCCTGTCCTGCCACTGGAAGTGGATGCCGAGCAGCCAAAGGCCGCCGTGATTCGCGAAGCCGAGTGCATCGGCTGCACCAAATGCATCAAGGCCTGCCCGGTGGATGCCATTCTGGGCGCGGCCAAACAGATGCATACAGTGATTGAAGCCGAATGTACCGGCTGTGAACTTTGTGTCGCCCCCTGCCCGGTAGACTGCATCGATATCGTGCCGCATCCAGGCTGGCTGGCGGCCAATACCGAGCACGAACAAAATGACTGGCTGGCGCGTCGCGCCGAACTGGGCCGGCGGCGCTTTGAAAACCGCAATGCCCGGCTCGAGCGCCAGCGCGAAGAAAAGGAGGCCCGCCGCCGCGCGCGCATGCGTGCCCGTCAGCAGCCCCCCGCCGAGCCCGCAGAGCAGACAGCACACGTGGCGAGCACCAGCGCGCCTTCGACACCGGCGCCCAGCGGTAATACGCGTGCCCGCAAGGCGGCCCTGAGTGCCACCGTACGCCGCCTCGAAAAACGCCTGGCCGCCGCTCCGGATGACAACGACACCCAGGCAGCCCTCACGCATGCCCGTCAGCAGCTGGCCGATATTCAGGCACAAAATGATGCGCCCGCTGAATCGACCGTGTCACAGGTCAGCGCACCCTCAAGCAGTCTCAACTCCCTGCGCATCGCCCGCTCGGCGGCCAAACAGCGGCTGGCGCTTGCCAATCGACAGCTGGCACACGCCAGGCGCCAGGGCGGCCCGGAGGATATTGAAGCCGCACAGGCCTTGATCGATCGCGCCGAAAAAACCTGGCAGGACGCCTGTCAGGCGCTGGACAACGCCGAGCGTCCCTGAAGACGTCACCGTCCTTTTACTTCACCTGTCGACCGTTTTGATAAGCAGCCCTGATGAACAACGAAAAACGTCGCGAGATCTTTCGCCGCCTGCAACAAGCCAATCCCGAGCCCACCACCGAGCTTGCCTGGTCCTCGCCCTTTGAGCTGCTGGTCGCGGTGGCGCTGTCGGCCCAGTCCACCGATGTGGGGGTCAACAAGGCTACCGCGCGGCTTTTTCCGGTGGCCAATACGCCTCAGGCCATCGTGGATCTGGGGCTTGAGGGCGTGAAGGATTACATCAAGACACTCGGGCTTTATAACAACAAGGCCAAAAACCTGGTGGCGATGTGTGAGCTTTTGCTGCGCGATCACGCCGGCGAAATCCCTCGCACGCGGGAAGGGCTCGAGGCGCTGCCGGGCGTCGGCCGCAAGACCGCCAATGTCATTCTCAACACCGCCTTTGGTGAGCCGACCATTGCGGTGGACACCCACATCTTTCGGGTGTCCAACCGCACGAATCTGGCGCCGGGCAAAAACGTCGATCAGGTCGAGCAGAAGCTCTTGAAGGTGGTGCCACGCGACTACAAGCGTGACGCCCACCACTGGCTGATTCTGCATGGGCGCTACACCTGTATCGCGCGCAAGCCTCGCTGTGGCAGCTGCGTGATCGAGGACCTGTGCGAGTACAAGGAGAAAACCGAGCTGGCCTGAGCCTGACTCAGGCCGATGGCTGTAATTGTGATTGATAGCGTGGCGTCATCTGCGGCCACGTCCAGGTGCTGATATGGGGGGCCTGCGGGCGCGTGGCAGGGGAAGTCAGCCACTGCGCGAGACGTTCAATCAGTGCTTCGCGACTGCCGTCGTAGCGATACCGATCGGCGTAGTACTCGGGAAAACACAGCCGCTCAGGCACCAGCGGCACACAGCCGTGCTGCACGGCTTCCATTACGGCCAGCCCCTGGAACTCGTGCCAGGCACTCGAGACCACGATGCCGCCCTTCCCCAATTCTTCCAGATAGCGTTCGCGCGTCTGATGGCCCCAGCAGGTAATGTGGCGACTCAGGCGCTCTGCGGCCTGATCGAACACCTCGGGGCGCTGGCGAAACATCTGTCCCATTACGACCAGTTCAAACTCGAGGCCCTTGTCGGAGAGCACCTCCAGCGCAGCGAAGAAATCCTCCGGGTTCTTGTCGTACTCCCAGCGATGGTTCCAGATAATGCGGGCTGGCGCCTCCCGTTCAACCGAAGGCGCCTCTGCCAGTGGCCACAGCGGCACCGGCAGGATGTCCGTGCGCGCCTTGAGCGTTTCCAGCCGCACCGGGGCCACCCGCTCGGGCATTTTCTTCAAAAATCCGGCCACGCCATCAAAAAAGCTGTCCCGGTTCCACTGGCTGTTAAACAGCACCCGATCAGCGGCCAGCGCGCTGTAGAGGTTCACCATCAAGGGTTCGATACGCGGCTTTTGATCCTGACCCAGCGGGTAGGCGAACTGGTTTTCGTGAAAATAGACGACGCGATACGCTCGCCCCAGGTGCGGATAAAGCCCGACCAGCGTGGCCAGATCCACCAGCGAGGTGGCCACGATCAGATCAAAGGCCTGTGACAGTGTGGCGTCATGCTCGCTCATGAAGCTCAGGGGATTGCCACGCACGCGCCATTGAAAGTGCCGTGGCGCCAGCTCGATCAGCGTCCAGTCGATCATCTCAAGATGCGCTGTCAGGCCGCGTGCCCAGTAGCGATGGCTGTCGGCAGCATAGGCCGATAGCAACAGCGCCTTCATGACAGGCATACCGGTAGTGAAAAAACAGACATGACAGGGCCCCTTTCCATGCAAAGGGGCCCATTGTAGAGAGGTCAGACCGGCGCCACTATTTCGGCGTGATGTCTTCCCGACCGCGCAGGAAATCCTCCGGGGAGCGGCTGTAGTCGGAATCGATTGTCACGCTCTTCCCGGTCCAGGCTGCCTCATAGATGGCCGTGATGATACGAATGTCCTGCAGTCCCTCCTCGCCCGGCGTCTTGGGCGTGCCGTCATCGCGCACACACAGCGACATGTGATCCATCTCGGCGGCAAACTGATTGTCCTCCTCGATGATCTGCTCACACATCTCCTTGCCATCGCTCACGGTCAGCTTGTGACGACGGTATTCGGACAACGGGTCCAGCGACAGCGTGCCCTTGCTGCCATTGACCGTGCCGCGCTTGGAACTCGACACGCTGTAGCTTGAGGAGCATTCGGCAAACACACCGCTTGGAAAGCGCAGCCAGAAGCACATGGTGTCCTCGACCTCGGCAAAGCGTGGATCATCGGGTTTGTTGCTGACGTTTCCCCACACCTCTACCGGCTCTTCGCCACTTAAATAGCGCGCCGCATTGAGGCTGTAGATGCCGATGTCATAAAGCGAGCCGCCGCCGGCCAGATCGCGACGCATGCGCCACTGATCCTCGGGGCTTGAAGGGTCAAGCTCGCGGCCGTGATGGGCATTGATCTGGCGCAGATCGCCAATGCGACCCTCCTGAATCATGCGGATGGCGGCCAGGTTATGCGGCTCGAACTGCTCCCGGTAGGCGATCATCAGCTTGCGGTCGTTGTCTCGGCACGCGCTGATCATGCGCTCGCATTCGGCCACGGTCGGCGCCATTGGCTTTTCACATAACACGTGTTTGCCGGCCCTGGCCGCGCGAACGGTGAGATCGGCATGGAAGGCGTTGGGCACGATGATATAGACGATATCCACGTCGTCGTTGTCGGCGATCTCATCGAAGCTTTCATAGTCATAAAGCCCTTCCTCGCCGATGCCGAAACGGCTGCCGACCTCGCGCGCCTTGTCGCGGTCACCGCTGACCAGCGCCGTGATCTTCGAGTGCTCGCACGCTCCAAAGGCCGGCAGGATCTCGTTGAGGGCAAAATCTCCCAGCCCCACGATCGCCCAGCCCAGACGCTTCTCGGGCGGCGCGGGATAGCGATACTCGACCTCCGGCATCGGTCGTCCTCCGAGGCTGTCGGGCACCGAGGTCGCCTCCTTTGGCAGGCGCTGCCCCTCGGTGCCAAAGTGGCCACCCCCCGAGGCTTCATTCATGGCAGCGCCGGAGGCAGCACCGCCCTGCCGGCTTCCGGTTGTTGACGCATTACGACTGCCGGCCAGCACCGGTGACATGGCGCCGGCCGCCAGCAGTGCCCCGCTGGTGCCCTGCAGAAACCGGCGTCGGGAGAAGCCGGCAATGGGATCGTTTGAAAGCTCATCGTGCATCAACCTGCCCTCCATGGCAGCCGGATAAAAAGGACGTCTGATGTCACGATTGCGACAGCAGACGCCCTTTCAGGCTATAAGTTGATCCGGATTATTCAAGAAAGTACTGATCGAGCACGACGATGTCACGCCATGATCAGAGCCTAGATATTGAACTCGATGCCGTCATCGGAGAGCGCCTGCCAGGCGGCAGCGCAGGTAAAAAAGACCCGCGGGCGATGATCGCTCATGAAGGCCGTATGGCGCAGCTGATCACGCACCGGCCCACGCAGCTCGGCCAGATGCAGGGCGATGCCCTGCTCGGCCAGGCGCTCGTCGAGCGTTTCCAACGCATGCAGGGCGGCGGCGTCGATGTGGGTGACGCTGCTGAGTACCAGCACCATGTCAGTCACCTGATCGCGCTCGGAGAGATGCTCGTTGATCCAGCGCTCCAGCGCGCCCATGTTGGCAAAGTGCAGATTGGCATCCGGTCGCACCATCATCAGATGCGGCAGGCGCTCGACGTCAAAGCGCTCGCAGTTGCGAAAGCCGCCGTCGGGCAGCTGACCGATTTCGGCAATGTGCGGCCGACTGGCGCGGGCCAGCAGCAGCGCCAGCGCAATGCCAACGCCTGCCAGCAGGCCCTGCATGACGCCCAGCAGCAACACGCCGGTAAAGGCGGCAAGCCAGGCCAGGCCATCGGCACGCGAATAGCGCCAGGCACGCCACAGCGGGCCGGGGTCCACCAGCGGGATGGCCGCCTGGATGACGATCGCGGCCAGCACCGCCTGCGGCAGCGGTGCGAAAAGCGAGGTGGCAAACAGCAGCACCGCTATCAATGCCAGTGCGGCATAAAGCGATGACAGCGGTGTTTTCGACCCCGCCTGTTCGTTGACCACCGCACGCCCCAGCCCGCTGGTCACCGGAAACCCGCGCGTCAGGGCCGCCAGCAGATTGGCCGCCCCCAGTACCCAGAGCTCGCGCTGCGGATAGAGCCGCTCGCGATGCTTCGCCGCCAGCGTCTGCGCCACCGAAATGGCGCTGACGTAGTTGATCAGCGCAATCCCGAGCGCCGGCAGCCACAGGGCCTGCATTGCTGTCAGGGACAACGTCGGCAGCGCCGGCAGCGGCAGCCCGGCGGGAATCCGGCCGACCTGATCCAGTGCGCCGGGCCATAGCGGCACCAGCACCAGCGCCAGAATCAGTACGATCAGCGGGCCGGTCTTGCCCAGCACCGTCGCAGCCGCCTCGGGCAGACCCATCCCACGCAGCAGCGGTGAAAGCCCACGACGCATCAGCAGCAACAGCACCATGGCACTGCCGCCAAAAAGCGCCGCGCCCGGGGCGATGTCCCCCAGTGATCGAGCCAGCGTCAGCAGCCGCTCGATGGCGTTGCCGTTGGCACTATTGATACCCAGCAGATCACTGGCCTGGGAGAGCACGATCATCAGCGCCGAGGCCGTGGTAAAGCCCTGCATCACGCTGGGGCTGACAAAATCGATCAGACGCCCGAGTCGACAGACATGAATCAGCAGCAGCCAGCCGCCCACCAGCGCTGCCAGCAATGCGGCATGTCCGGCATATAAAGATAACGGTATATTGGCATCCCGCAGCGTTTCCCCAACCAGCAGGGAGGTCAACGCCATGGGGCCCATGGCGATCACCCGGCTGGTCCCAAACAGCGCATACAGCACCAGCGGCGCCAGCGCCGTATAAAGCCCGGCCTGCGCCGGCAGCCCGGCAAGCGTTGCATAGGCCATGCCCTGCGGCACCAGCAGCGCGGCCGTGATCAGACCGGCAATCAGATCACTGAAGCGATCCCCTGCGGGGAGCTGCCGCCAGCGTGAGAGGGCCGGCAACAGTGCGGGTCTACCGGTATCGGGCATGGGGTCGGTGACTCCCTGGCAGCAGGCAATACGGGGTCTGGTCCGCCTCAGTTCGGGCGGTGCGTATTCTCGAAAAGCCGCTCGCCCTGCTCATCGATGTAGCGCTCGGCCTTGGTGCGGGTCATGTCGATACAGCTGTCACGATCGGGCAGCACATCGGAGCGTTCAAAGCTCAGCTCCTCCATCTCGCCATCTTCACGCATTCTGCGAATGAGACCGCTGACGCGGTACTGCCCGCCCGCGGGTGCCGGGGTAATGACAATTTCACAGCCCTTGTATTCCACGGTATCGGCCACTTGGCGGGGCGGCTCGCCGGAAGGCGTGGCACTGCCGGAACCCCGCAGTGCATCGAACAGTTTCTTCAGCATGAGAAAGCTCCTGACTCTGTTGGTGATAATGCCCGGGGCGTGCGCGCAGTGGCGTTTAGTCTGACACAAAAGGGGCCGCTGAAAAGCGGCCCCTTCCATGACACAACGTGTGGCGCTCAGTCGTCGAGACGACCCTTTTTTGCGGCGATGCGCAGACGCAGCGCGTTGAGCTTGATAAAGCCCTCGGCGTCCTTTTGATCGTAGGCGCCGGCGTCGTCTTCAAAGGTGGCAATCGAGGCATCAAACAGTGAGTCTTCCGACTCACGGCCCACCACGATGACGTTGCCCTTGTAGAGCTTGAGGCGGACCACGCCGTTGACGCTGCCCTGGGTCTGATCGATGGCGGCCTGCAGCATCTTGCGCTCCGGGCTCCACCAGTAGCCGTTGTAGATCAGCTCGGCGTACTTGGGCATCAGCTCGTCTTTCAGGTGCGCGGATTCACGGTCCAGCGTGATCGATTCGATCGCGCGACGGGCACGCAGCATGATGGTACCGCCGGGGGTTTCGTAACAGCCGCGGGACTTCATGCCCACATAGCGGTTCTCAACGATATCCAGACGGCCGATACCGTTGTCACCGCCCACCTTGTTCAGATAAGAAAGAACGTCATGCGGCTTCATGGTCTGGCCGTCGATGGCCACGATATCGCCACGCTCGAACGTCAGGTCAATGTAGGTGGCCTGATCGGGAGCGGCTTCGGGGCTGACGCTCCAGCGCCACATGTCTTCTTCGGCTTCGGTCCAGGGATCTTCCAGCACGCCGCCTTCATAGGAGATGTGCAGCAGATTGGCGTCCATCGAATAGGGAGATTTTTTCTTGTTTTTGGCGAAGTCGACCGGAATATCGTGCTCTTCGCAGTAGTTCATCAGCTTCTCGCGCGAGTTCAGATCCCACTCGCGCCACGGGGCGATGACCTTGACACCCGGCTTGAGCGCGTAGGCACCCAGTTCGAAGCGCACCTGGTCGTTGCCCTTGCCGGTTGCACCATGCGAGATGGCATCGGCGCCGGTTTCATTGGCGATCTCGATCAGGCGGCGCGCGATCAGCGGACGCGCGATCGAAGTGCCCAGCAGGTACTCGCCTTCATAGATGGTATTGGCACGAAACATCGGGAACACGTAATCACGCACGAAGGTTTCACGCAGGTCTTCGATGTAAATTTCCTTCACACCCAGCGCCTGTGCCTTGGCACGTGCAGGCTCAACCTCTTCTCCCTGACCCAGGTCAGCTGTGAAGGTCACGACCTCACAGTCGTAGGTTTCCTTGAGCCACTTGACGATTACGGAGGTATCAAGCCCTCCCGAATAGGCCAGGACAACCTTTTTTACATCGGACATACCGGCTCCTTGAGGTGTAGTCATGCATTGAATGTAGCTTGAGTATATCGTCACCGGATCGTGGCGAACACCGCGTTGCGTGCGATGGATGGGATTGGCAGTGAGCACAATGCTACACTGCGATCCTACACACTGAATTCATCTTTCGACCAGAAGGCTTCCTGTGCCGGTCACCATATCTGCGGGCTCCGCCCGGTTATACGCGCTCTCGATTCCCATGGCTTCCACTGCTGACTGTGACAGGAGAACACGGCGATGAACGATATTGTCCCAAAACTCATGTCCGGTCGCTTTCGCGGCTTTCTGCCCGTGGTGGTTGATCTGGAAACCGGCGGTTTCAATGCACGCACCGATGCGTTGCTCGAGATTGCAGCGGTGACGCTGACCATGGACGAACAGGGGCAGCTGTTGCCCGATGAGACCTTCTCGTTTCATATCGAGCCGTTCGAGGGTGCCAATGTCGAGCAGTCCGCGCTCGACTTTACCGGCATACGCCTGGATAGCCCGCTGCGCCAGAACGCGGCGCTCAAGGAGAAGGAGGCACTGGAGGAGATCTTTCGTCCGATTCGCAAGGCGATCAAGTCCCATCAGTGCAACCGTGCCATCCTGGTCGGCCATAATGCTGCCTTCGACCACGGCTTTCTCAATGCCGGTATCGAGCGCGCCGGCATCAAGCGCAACCCCTTCCATCCCTTCTCGAGCTTCGATACCGCAACGCTATCAGGGCTGGTGTACGGGCAGACCGTGCTGGCGCGCGCCTGTCGCGCCGCGGGGATTCCCTTTGACAGCCAGGAAGCCCACTCGGCACGCTATGACACCGAGCGCACGGCCGAGCTGTTCTGTGCCATCGTCAATCGCTTCAAGGACCTGGGCGGCTGGGATCTGGCGCTGCGTGAACAGAGCATGGACGGTGACTGATCCTGTTGCCTGTACTGCCAACATTAAAAAACCCGCCTCCGTGGAGGCGGGTTTTTTACGTTCAGGACGCTGTCATCAAGCGTCAACCGGCAGGATCAGGCGTTATCGCCTTCCTGCGGGGCGGCATTGGCAGCCGCTTCCTTGATCATCGGTGCCAGCTCGCCGTTTTGATACATCTCGACGATGATGTCACAGCCGCCGACCAGCTCGCCGTTGATCCACAGCTGCGGGAACGTGGGCCAGTTGGCGTATTTGGGCAGCTCGGCGCGAATATCCGGGTTGTCCAGAATGTTGACGAAGGCAAAGCGCTCGCCACAGCCCATCAGTGCCTGTACGGCCTGGGCGGAAAATCCGCACTGCGGCATCTGCGGTGAACCCTTCATGTACAGCAGGATGGTGTTTTCGCTGATCTGCTGCTTGATGGTATCGAGTGTCTCGCTCATGTTCGGTCTCCAGGAGAGGGCTTCAAGAACCCATGAATGTCTGGCCTCAGTGTACGCCGACATGGGGACTAAATCAGCCCGGATCAAGGTGTGGCCACCACATGAAGTTGCGCGCCCCCAAGGCTCTGGTTAGGATGACCCGGGTTGATGCCGGGCAGCAGGGCCCGTCTTCCGCCATCGACCATGGCAATATTTCAAAGCGCCGCCAGCTCTCGTGCGGCGCTTTTTCGTTGGTTTTTCCGGCAGGTACGCAGGATCAACGGCGCCAGGCCCGTCACCCGCCATACGGGAGCGGCCACCGCCCTTTTTGAGCGTCACGCCCGATGTGGCGCTCTGCAACGTTTCAATCACCGTAACGTTAAGCACACACAGGAGCATCGAGACATGGCCCTTCGCCACTTTCTTACCCTGATGGATCTTTCACCTCAGGAACTGGCCTATCTCATCGATCGTTCGATCACCATCAAGCGTGAGCTGGCCGAGAATGGCCCGGTCTACACGCCGCTGAAGAATCGAACGCTGGCCATGATTTTCGAAAAATCCTCGACCCGTACCCGTGTTTCCTTTGAGACGGGCATGACCCAGTTTGGTGGCCATGCGCTGTTCCTGTCACCGCGTGACAGCCAGCTGGGGCGCGGCGAGCCGGTCGGTGATACCGCCCGCGTGCTTTCCGAGATGGTCGATGCGGTCATGATCCGCACCTTCTCGCACGACAGCATCGAATCCTTTGCCGATGCCAGCTCCATCCCGGTCATCAACGCCCTCTCCGATGACTATCACCCGTGTCAGCTGCTGGCCGACGTGCAGACCTGGACCGAGTGCCGCGGCCCGGTCAAGGGCAAGACCGCCGTCTGGGTCGGCGATGGCAACAACATGTGCCATTCGTGGATCAACGCCGCACGCCAGTTTGATTTCAATCTGCGCATCGCCTGCCCCGAAGGGTTCGAACCCGATCAGGACATTCTCGAAGCAGCCGGCTCACGCGTTGAGATCATTCGTGATCCGCGTGCCGCGGTTGAGGGCGCACATCTGGTGACGACCGATGTGTGGGCCTCCATGGGTCAGGAAGAGGAACAGGCCGCGCGCATGAAGGCGTTCAGTGGCTTTCAGGTCAATGAAGCGATGCTCGACGCGGCCGATGATGAGGTCATGTTCCTGCACTGCCTGCCGGCCCATCGCGGCGAAGAGATCAGCGAAACCCTGCTGGATGATCCGCGCGCCTTTGTCTGGCAGGAGGCCGGCAACCGGCTCCACGCCCAGAAGGCACTGATGGAATTTCTGATGGTTGGTCGCGTGAGCTGACCCGGTCGTACGACGTCATCGCCGGGGCGATGACGTCGATCTACCATTATTCACTGCTGTTTCCCGTCTCAATCTCACTGGTCATGGTGACCTTCATGCCTTCCCAGAGCCTTTGCACGGCGTCCCGATCGGTGTTCATCCGCCGGCGAAGCTGCTCGTAGTCCGTCAGCAGGATGACCAGATCCTGATTGGTGCGTACATGCTCAATCCCTTCCGGCGCCGGCAGAGGCTGCGTCAGATAGCGCGGTATGGGCGGTGGCGGTACCATCACCGGCGTGGTCTGCGGCGGTGAGCTGGCGCAGCCACTGATGCACCCCGTCAGGCACAGTATGATCAGCCCATGTCTTTGATGTCTGGTCATCATTGATGATCCTCTCCAGCTGTTGTCGTTTTCCGGCCAATGCCTGCTGATTGGCTTCAAGCTCTCGCTCGCGACTGGCCCCCACTTCTGCCAGGTGTTCGGCATGCGCCTGCCAGGCACGGGCCACCAGCTGCTGACGCTGGGCAAGCTCCTGCGCACTGCGCGCCTCTTCCTGTGCGCTGGCAAGCGCCTCACGCCAGTGCTCCAGCCGCTGGGTAAAGCCCCACAGGCCGCCCGCCAATAGACAAAGTGCTACCAGTGCCACCAGAATCCGGACCGGAATTTTGCCGCAGAATCCCAAAATCATGGGCCACATGAACACCTCCTTGAGCATGTTGGTGTGATACAACTCCAGAGGATAATAGTTATCCTATATGGATAATTATCCAGACCGGGCAGGCCGACGGCAAGCAAAAACTGACTATTTTTACAGTTATTCTGCGGCCGGCCATGCCGCCATCGCATATCGCTAACAGGACAATGAGATGACCACAGGGGATGAACTGGTGGTAACGCGGGAAGATCTGCCGGACAACGCCGACATCGGGACACTGTTTCACCTGCGTTTTGCACGCAAGGCAGGGGGTGTCCTGACATGTGCGCTGCTGGTCAGGGAGATAGGGCCGATGGAAGCCCTGTGTGAAGTGCTCGCCGTACAGTCACCTGATGCAGACCGCCCGGGGACCTGACACCGAATCTGACATGACGCTACTGCCGGTTGATGGATGTTAAAGCCGGTGCGCCTGATGCCGATAAGAAGGCCATACGGACAGCCTGTGCTGCCCGACCGGATACCTTCAGGAGCACCCTATGCTTGCCACCGGAACAAAAGCATGGATTCCCATCGAATTGATGCCGCCGGATCTTCACCCCGGCGATGAATGCCACATGATGTCGAGTGTCGTGATGCAGAAAACGGGCAGCGGCAACGACGTTCATCATTACTACCGGGTCAGAATCACCGGTCTTGTGCCCGAGGCGGCAGAATGCGTGATTATCGAGACGCTGTCGCCCGAGGCCGCCGAAGCCATCGTCGGCTAAGGCGCCACCCGCTGCAGGCGCAGCGGTGATCCACTCGACGCAGGAGAACGCCCATGGACATGAGCGTTAATGGCATGGTCAATGCCTCGCTGGCGCTGCAGCAGCACCAGCTCAGCAGTGACGTACAGACCAGCGTTTTGAAAAAGTCGCTGGATGGTCAGGCCGAGCAGATGACGACACTGATGTCATCGGTTGACACGATGCCGAAGCTTGCCACCGAAGGCCTGGTCGGCACCAGGATCAATACCACCGCGTAATATCCATTGCGATGGCAGCAGGACACAAGGGCCACCCGGCAAGCGCCGGTGGCCCTTTTTTAGTACCTGCTTGTCAATAAAGGCTCAGGGCGAGCAGGCAAAAAACAGACACACGAAAAGGGCCGCTGTCTGATGACAGCGGCCCTCAAATAATTGGTGGAGCCTAGCGGGATCGAACCGCTGACCTCAACACTGCCAGTGTTGCGCTCTCCCAGCTGAGCTAAGGCCCCAAACCGGGACGCACTATACGACGAAGCCTTCTCACCGTCAACCCTTTTCCGCAGCCTGATATCCTGCCGACCTCTCGAGTGCACGGCCGGCAGGGTGATAGCCGCGGTGTTTTCAGCGATATCTGTTAAAATGAAGCCACTATTACTTGCGGAGGTCATCATGAATGATGAGGTGATCACGGCGTTTGATCCACGCCAATTCCTGAAAACGGTCACCGAGTCACCGGGTGTGTATCGCATGCTCGATGAACACCAGAATGTCCTCTACGTCGGCAAGGCCAAGCGGCTCAAGGCACGGCTGTCGAGCTATTTCCGCAATACGGGACTCAATGCCAAGACCCAGGCACTGGTCAGCCGCATTCGGGACATTCAGGTCACCGTGACCCGCAGCGAAACCGAAGCGCTGCTGCTGGAACAGATCCTGATCAAGCAGCAGCGTCCGCCCTATAACATCCTGCTGCGTGACGACAAGTCCTACCCCTATATCTTTGCCAGTGACCGCCATCCCTACCCGGCGCTGGAGCTGCGTCGCGTGCGCCAAAAACGTAACGATGGCCGCTACTTTGGCCCGTTCACCAGCTCCGGCGCCGTGCGTGAAAGCCTGTCGCTGATGCAGAAGATCTTTCGCATCCGCAACTGCGAGGATTCGGTCTTTGCCCATCGAAGCCGCCCGTGTCTGCAGTATCAGATCGATCGCTGTACGGCGCCGTGCGTGGGTTATATCAGCCAGGAAGACTATCAGCGCAATCTCGACCTCGCCCTAATGTGCATGGAAGGCAAGAGCGACCAGGTTACCCAGAAGCTCTACGCCGACATGGAAGCAGCCGCGAAGGCCCTGCAGTTCGAACAGGCCGCCTTCCTGCGTGACCAGGTACAGCAGCTGCGCCGCCTGCAGTCCCAGCAGTCGGTGGATACCGCCGGCGGTGATGCCGATGTCTTTGCCCTCGCCGAGCGCCCGGGCGGATTGTGCGTCAGCGTGTTGATCATTCGTCAGGGCCGTGTACTCGGCTCGCGCCACCACACGCCCGACAACGGGCTGGACCTGAGCCCCGAGGCACTGCTGAGCAGCTTTGTCAGCCAGTACTATCTGGGCCAGAGCAATGAGATGCCGGCTGAAGTGCTGACCTCCCATCCCGTGGAGGATCAGGAGATCCTGCAGGAGGCCCTGTCTGAACATGCGCAGCGCCGGGTGCGCATTGCCCACCAGGTCCGCGGACACCGTGCCCAGTGGCTGGAGCTGGCGCAAACCAATGCTGATCAGCACCTGGCGACAAAGCTTGCCAGCCGTCAGCAGCTTGACGCCCGTTTCAAGGCACTGGCGAAGGCACTGGATCTGGAAGAGACACCCCAGCGCATGGAGTGCTTTGACATCAGCCACAGCAGTGGGGAAGCCACGGTGGCCTCCTGCGTGGTGTTTGATCACAGCGGCCCGATCAAGTCGGACTACCGCCGTTTCAACATCGAGGGCGTGGCCGCCGGCGATGACTACGCCGCCATGCGTCAGGCGCTGACCCGGCGCTACAAGCGGATTCAAAGCGGTGAGGTACCAAGGCCCGATATCCTGATCGTCGACGGCGGCAAGGGCCAGCTCAACATGGCCCGTGACGTGTTCGAGGAACTGGGCGTGTTTGACATCGTGCTGCTCGGGGTGGCCAAGGGCACCACGCGCAAACCCGGACTTGAAACGCTATTCATTGACACTGTCGAGCGCAGCCTGACGCTGGAAAGTGCCTCCGGGGCGCTGCATCTCATCCAGCACATTCGCGATGAAGCCCACCGCTTTGCGATTACCGGCCACCGTCAGCAACGTGACAAGGCGCGACGTTCGTCTACCCTTCAGGAGATTCCCGGAATTGGTCCCAAAAGACGCCGGGAGCTGCTGCGCCATTTCGGTGGCCTGCAGGGCATTCGCAACGCCTCCCGTGATGATCTCGCCCGCGTTCCCGGCATCAATGCACAACTTGCTACACAGATTCACCAGGCACTGCATGGCTGACGGCGCGATCAGGCGTTAGAATCCATCACTCTTGCAGGTATGTTTCACCCCCGGTCAGGACCCGATAGTGCCATGAGCATCCCCAATATCTTGACGCTGACAAGAATCGTACTCATACCGCTTCTGGTCATCGTGTTCTACCTGACGACCGGCCCGAGCAATCTGCTGGCCGCCCTGCTCTTCACCATCGCCTCCATTACCGACTGGTTTGATGGCTACCTGGCGCGCCGCTGGAACCAGAGCACGCCCTTTGGTGCCTTTCTGGACCCGGTGGCCGACAAGCTGATGGTCGCCGTCGCCCTGGGCGTTCTGATCGAGTTCTACAGTGACTTGATTCTCACGCTGCCGGCACTGGTGATCATCGGCCGCGAGATCGTGATTTCGGCGCTGCGTGAATGGATGGCCGAACTGGGCAAGCGTGCCAGCGTCTCGGTCTCGAGCATCGGCAAGTACAAGACGGCCTTTCAGATGATCTCGATCATCCTGCTGCTCGGGTTTGCCCCGGGAACGATTCTGGCGCAGATCGGCTTTCTACTGTTGTATCTGGCCGCGATTTTGACCCTGTGGTCGATGTACAAGTATCTGCGCGCGGCATGGCCGGAACTGACTCGCTCGATATGAGCGTAACGTGTGGCTGCGGTGCGATTTTTACCGGGTTTTGTTTGACACCTTCCTGTCACATCGGTATATTTCGCACCCGTTGAGCGGGAATAGCTCAGTGGTAGAGCATCGCCTTGCCAAGGCGAGGGTCGGGAGTTCGAATCTCCTTTCCCGCTCCATCCCTTACGGGATCAACGGACAGGTCAACGAGTAACGCCATCTCGTTTTCCGCATCGTTTAGAGGCTGGATGGCAGAGTGGTTATGCAGCGGACTGCAACTCCGTGTACGCCGGTTCGATTCCGACTCCAGCCTCCATCTCCCTTCTGCCTGACTCCCGGCCGCCTCAGATGGCCTCAAGCAGATTAGCCGTCGACTCCTCGCCCGGATGGCGGAACAGGTAGACGCAAGGGACTTAAAATCCCTCGACCGCAAGGTCGTGCCGGTTCGATCCCGGCTCCGGGCACCAAACCTTCCAGCAAGCCCCTTCGCTTTCTTTCAGATATCCATCTTCTGCCCGTACTTTCATTTCGTTTTACCACTCTTGATCAACGGTGGCGAACACACACGTTTCCTCTTTTATTTGCCCGTTTTGCGCTTTCAAATGACGCTCTGATTCATCGCCTCATGCAGCGCGCCCGCCGCTCGTATCGTCTTTTTTGAACCATTCGCTGTCGCTATTAGACACAGGTCCAGGCCCTGGCCGTGATAGTGACAATTGACAGTCCATATCTCCCCGGCATAGCTTCAACGCGTGACGTTGTGTCATGACGTTACACCCATGGTGCCGATCATCGTCGGCGCCATGGCGATCACCGGCCTACCCTGCCGGTCAAAACCAACAATATACAAAAGATACCCTCATGACTCAGACAACTTCCCGCCGGCTGCTGCTGGCAGGTGGCCTGCTGCTCGCAGCCACCGGTACCGCCCATGCCAAGACCCTCGTTTACTGTTCCGAAGCCAGCCCTGAAGGCTTCAACCCGCAGCATTACACCGCCGGAGGCACCTTTGATGCCTCCTCACGCACCATTTACAACCGCCTGGTGCAGTTCAAGTCGGGCACGACCGAGATCAAGCCGGCACTGGCCGAGTCGTGGGAGGTCTCCGATGATGGCAGGACCTACACCTTCCACCTGCGCGAGGGCGTGAAATTCCAGACCACGAATTACTTCACGCCCTCGCGCGAGTTCAACGCCGATGACGTGCTCTACTCGTTCAACCGTCAGCTGGAAGACGATCACCCCTGGCACGGGGTCGGCAGCGGCTATGAATACTTCGAAGGCATGGGCATGCCGGATCTGATCGAGCGCATCGTGAAGGTCGATGATCACACCGTACGCTTCCACCTGACCCGCGCCTCGGCGCCGTTCCTCTCCGACATGGCGATGGATTTCGCCTCGGTCCTCTCGGCTGAGTACGCCGACCAGCTGATGAAGGAAGGCCATACCGAGCGCATGAACCAGCAGCCGATAGGGACGGGGCCGTTCCAGTTTGCCGGCTTTCAACGCGACGCCTATATCCGCTATCAGGCCCATCCGGACTACTGGGAAGGCAGGTCGCCGCTGGACCGGCTGGTCTTTTCGATCACCCCTGACGCCTCGGTGCGCTTCCAGAAGCTGCAGGCCAACGAATGCCAGGTCATGGTCTACCCCAACCCGGCCGACCTGGAGGCGATGCGTAACGACCCCAACATCAATCTGGAATCGGCCGAGGGGCTGAACATCGGCTATCTCTCCTTCCAGACCCAGAAACCGCCGTTTGATGATCCCAGGGTGCGCCGCGCACTCTCCATGGCCGTGGATCGCGATGCGATCATCGAGTCGGTCTATCAGGGCGCCGGCGAGAAGGCCAAAAACCCGATTCCGCCAACGCTGTGGGGCTATGACGAAAATGTCGAGGAAATCCCCCATGACCCGGAGCAGGCCAGGAAGCTGCTGGCCGAGGCCGGCGTTGAAAACCTGAAGACCCAACTGTGGGCAATGCCGGTACAGCGCCCCTATAACCCCAACGCACGCCGCATGGCCGAGATCATCCAGTCCGACTGGAAAGATATTGGCGTCAATGCCGAGATCGTCTCCTACGAGTGGGGCGAGTATCTGCGTCGGGCCACCGAGGGTGAAGCGATGACCGGCCTGTTCGGCTGGACAGGTGACAACGGCGACCCGGACAACTTTCTCAATACGCTGCTGTCGTGTAACGCCGCGCGTGATGGCTCCAACTACGCCAAGTGGTGCAACGAGGAATACGACGACATCGTGCGCCAGGCAGCGACCGCCACCGATCAGGACGAGCGCGCGAAGCTTTACGTGCAGGCACAGGAGATCTTCCGCGATCAGATGCCCTGGCTGCCGATTGCCCATTCAATCGTTTATGAGCCGGTGCGCAGCAACGTCACCGGCTATCAGGTGCAGCCGACCGGCGTGCATACCTTCTACGGGGTGGATATCAAGGAGTAGGCCCCCTGACGTAGGATGTCACCCCGCTCGTTCGAGCGGGGTTTTTCACGTCTTTCGGACCACTGCCATGACACCATCTCTCACTGAACTCTCCACACTGCGCCCGCTGGGTGATGGCCCCTGCACTGTAGCGCTTATCGCGCCGGCCGGCGCCGTGCTGCCCGAGCGCATCGAGACCATCTGCACCCTGCTCGGACAGATGGGCTACACCCCACGTCTCATGGATAACGCCGGGGCCCGGCATCGTTATCTGGCCGGCACGGTTGAGCAGCGTCTGACGGATCTGTACGCGGCCTTCAACCTAGCGGACGTGGCGGCAGTGTGGTGTCTGCGCGGTGGTTACGGCTGCGCGCAGCTCATCGATCACATCGACTGGCAGCGCCTGCCCGATGTGCCGCTGCTGGGGTATTCCGATATCAGCGTGCTGCTGAGTGCCTTCCATGCTCGCGACCGCCGCGCCATTCATGCGCCGGTGACGACCGAACTGGCCCTGCTTGAACATGCAGAAGGTGAGGCTCGAACGGCGCGCGCCGAGGCCATGACAAGCATTGCACCGGTACTGGCAGGGGATGGCGGGTACATGCGCGCCGAGCACGTGGCAGGCCCCACGGCACCCGTGGAAGGTGTGCTCATCGGTGGCAACCTCACCACGCTTGCCAGCATGGCCGGCACGCCTGCCGCGCTGCATGTGCCTCAGGGGGCGATCCTGATGCTGGAGGACGTGGGCGAGCGCTTGTATCGCCTTGAGCGCAATCTGTATCAACTGCTGGCAAGCATTGATCTGACCCGCATTCGCGCGGTCTGTCTGGGCAGTTTCACCGACTGTGACAGTACCGGTACGGACACCAGCCTCGAAGCGATCATTCAGGAATGGCTGGCCCCACATGATATTGCGCTCTACCACGGCCTGCCCTTTGGCCACGGCGATCACAACCAGGCATGGCCGGTGGGCCGAACGGCACGCCTGGAAACATCGGCGCTTTCCTGGTCGCCTGCCTGATGGCATCTTTCAAAAAACGACTGACAACGTCAATGAAAGAGTCGCTGACAGGTGCTGACGCTTGTCCATGCGTCATTGCGGGCATGGACAGTGTCCGGGGAATCGCATAGGGTCTATCACTTACTGCAACACTGCTTACGAGGCAGGTTCGCTGCAGCAACAATAACAAGTACGGACAAATGACCATGACCAATACCCTCTCCGCTCGACGGCTTTACAAGACCCGCCTGACCCTTCGCGCCACATGCGCCGCCGGCCTGTCCCAATCAGGCACCGGCTGAACGCCCCCCCGGATTTTCAGGCATGAATGGGGCGCGCTGAGGCGTCGCCGTCATTCATTACCTGCCCACTCCTGCTGATCACCACGTCTTCTGGCCCACAGGCCATGTCGGCGCGTGCTCGCAGGCCCGGATCACACGTTCGCGGCGGCGGAATAACCCTATGTTGAGCTTTGTCTTTCGCAAACTTCTGATGCTGATTCCCACGCTTTTGGGAATCACCCTGATTACTTTCACGCTGGTTCATCTGATCCCCGGCGACCCGGTGGCCATCATGGCCGGCGAGCGCGGTATCTCGGCCGAGCGTCACGCTCAGGTGATGGCCGAACTGGGGCTTGATCGGCCTTTGTGGGAGCAGTACCTGAGCTTTCTGGGCAATCTGGTCCAGGGCGATCTGGGCCACTCCCTGATCAGCAGCAACCCGGTGCTCGATGAGTTTTTATCCCTGTTCCCGGCCACGCTCGAGCTTGGCTTTTGCGCCATGCTGCTGGCCGTGTGTCTGGGCATCCCGCTGGGCGTGATTGCCGGTATCAAACGCGGCTCGATCATTGATCACACCGTGATGGGTACCTCACTGACCGGCTATTCGATGCCGATTTTCTGGTGGGGGCTTTTGCTGATCATCTTCTTCTCGGGGATTCTGGGCTGGACGCCGGTCTCGGGACGGCTCTCATCAAGCTTCTGGATCGAGACCCCGACCGGCTTCATGCTGATCGACACCCTGCTCTCCGGCGAGCCCGGCGCCTTCGTGGATGCCCTGCGCCATCTGGTTTTGCCCACGATCGTGCTGGCGACCATTCCGCTGGCCGTGATCGCGCGCATGACCCGCTCATCGATTCTTGAGGTGCTCGGCGAAGACTATATCCGCACTGCCCGCGCCAAGGGGCTTTCGCCCTGGCGCATCATCGCGATCCACGCTCTGCGCAACGCCATGATCCCGGTCACGACCGTGATCGGGCTACAGATCGGATTGCTCTTTTCCGGTGCCATCCTCACCGAAACCATCTTCTCCTGGCCCGGTATCGGCAAATGGCTGATCGATGCCGTCAGCCGGCGCGACTACCCCTCGCTTCAGGGCGGCATCCTGCTGATTGCCCTGATCGTCATGGTTGTCAATCTGATCGTTGATCTGCTCTATGGGCTGATCAATCCCCGCATTCGCCACCATCGCTGAGCCCGGAGATCACGGATATGACACAGGTTACCCCTCAGCCGCCGGCGGCCGTGCCGGAGCTCGATGAAGGTTTACCCGCAGCGCGCGCTCCCGGACGGCCTTCCCCGCTGCGCGATGTGTGGCGCGCCTTTCGTCGCAACCGCGCCGCGCTGGTCGGCATGGTCATTATCGCGCTGATCGTTTTGATCGCCTGTCTGGCCGACGTGGTCGCGCCCTATTCACCGGTTGCGCAGTTTCGTGACAGCGTGCTGACCCCGCCCTTCTGGCAGGACGGCGGCACAATGCGCTTTGTGCTGGGTACCGATGATCTGGGCCGCGACATATTAAGTCGCCTGATCCACGGTGCGAGGCTTTCCATGACCATCGGCGTCATCGTGGTATCGCTGTCGCTGGGCATCGGCGTGCTGCTGGGCCTTCTGGCCGGCTTTCTGCGTGGCTGGGTCGATACCCTCATCATGCGCCTGATGGACATCATGCTGTCGATCCCAAGCCTGCTGCTGGCCGTGGTGGTGGTCGCCGTCCTCGGGCCCGGACTGTTCAACGCCATGCTGGCAATCGCGGTGGTCTATCTGCCCCACTACGTGCGCCTGACGCGCAGCTCGGTCATCACCGAGCGCGAGCGCGAATACGTGATGGCATCAAGGCTGGCCGGCGCCGGCATGTTTCGCCTGATGTTCATTACCATTCTGCCCAACTGCCTGGCGCCGCTGATCGTGCAGGCCACGCTCAGCTTCTCCAATGCCGTGCTTGATGCCGCCGCGCTGGGCTTTCTGGGCCTGGGTGCCCAGCCGCCGACGCCGGAATGGGGCAGCATGCTGGCCGATGCCCGCCAGTATGTGCTGCAGGCCTGGTGGGTGGTGACCTTCCCGGGGCTTGCGGTCCTGATCACGGTACTGGCCTTCAACATCATGGGCGATGGGCTGCGCGACGCGCTTGATCCGCGCCTCAAGCGCTGATGGCACAGGCCATGAGCGACCGGACACGACAACAACGACAAACGTCGATCATTTCACAACAGGAGAGCGCCATGGCGCTTCTGGAGATTGAACAGCTCAGCGTGTCCTTCGACACGGATGAAGGCAGCTTTGCCGCGGTCTCGGATCTGAGTCTGACCCTGAATGAAGGCGAAGTGCTCGGCATCGTGGGGGAGTCGGGTTCCGGCAAGAGCGTCACCATGCTGGCCATGATGGGGCTTTTGCCCTTCAACGCCCGGGTCGAGGCCAGCCGTTTTCACTTTGCCGGCCAGGACATGCAGACCCTGAGCGACCGTGCCCGGCGACGCCTGACCGGCAACGATATTGCCATGATCTTTCAGGAACCGAGCACCAGCCTCAACCCGAGCTTTACCATCGGCTTTCAGCTGCTGGAAGCCATCAGGGCCCATGAAGGCGGCAGCCGTCGCCAGCGGCGTGAGCGCGCCATCGAACTGCTGGACCAGGTCGGCATTCCTGCTCCGGCCAAACGCCTGAATGACTACCCGCACCAGCTCTCGGGCGGCATGAACCAGCGTGTGATGATCGCCATGGCAATTGCCTGCAATCCGCGGCTGTTGATTGCCGATGAGCCGACCACGGCGCTGGATGTGACCATTCAGGCGCAGATTCTGGATCTTCTGATGCGCCTGCAGGAAGAGCGCGGCATGGCGATGATTCTGATCACCCATGACATGGGCGTAGTGGCAGGTGCAGCCCGCCGCGTGGCTGTCATGTACGCCGGACAGCTGATGGAAACCGGTGTCAGTCATGACGTCTTCCGCGAGCCCGCCCATCCCTACACCGGGGCACTGCTCAACGCGCTGCCGGAGCGCCATCCGGGTACGGCGCGCCTGCCGACCATTCCGGGTGTAGTGCCAGGCATCAATGACCGCCCGCAGGGGTGTCTTTTTCATCCGCGCTGCACCCATGCACGCCCGGACTGCCGCGCCAGCCGCCCGGCGCTGGTGACCATGCACGCCGAAACCGGTCTCGGCATTCGTCATGTCCGCTGTTATCACCCGCTCAATGAAGAAGATCTGGAGATCATGTCATGAGCCGACCCGACCTTCTTGATGAATCCCTGTCCGTTGCCCCCTTGATGGAGGCGCGCGATCTCGTCCAGACCTATCAGGTGCGCCAGGGCTTTTTGCGCCGCGCCGAGCTGCACGCCGTTCGTGGCGTCAGCTTTACCCTGCATGCCGGGGAAACCCTGGCCGTGGTGGGCGAGTCCGGCTGTGGCAAGTCAACGCTGGCCCGCATGCTGACCCTGGTGGAGACCCCGTCTTCGGGAGAACTGTCAATCGGCGGACACGATGCCGCCCATCCGGATCGACAGACCCTGGCCGCACTGCGCCGCGATGTGCAGATGGTGTTCCAAAATCCCTATGGCTCGCTCAATCCGCGCAAGCGCATTGGGACCATTCTGGAAGAGCCGCTGGTCATCAACACCAATACGTCGGCCGATGAGCGCCGGCGTATGGCATGCGACATGCTGGCCCGTGTCGGGCTTCGCCCGGAGCACTATGACCGCTATCCGCACATGTTCTCCGGCGGCCAGCGCCAGCGCATTGCCGTGGCCCGCGCGCTGATGCTGCGTCCCCGGGTGCTGGTGCTCGATGAGCCGGTATCGGCACTGGACGTGTCGGTGCAGGCTCAGGTACTCAATCTGCTCAACGACCTGCAGGAGGAATTTGGCCTGGCATATCTGTTCATTTCGCATGACCTGAGCGTGGTGCGACACGTGGCGGATAACGTCATGGTGATGTATCTGGGCCGGCCGGTAGAGGTCGGTTCGCGCGAAGCGCTTTTCGAGACGCCGCGCCATCCTTACACCCAGGCGCTGCTGTCAGCGACCCCGTCGGTCAATCCCGATGAGCGTCGGACCCGGATCGCGCTCAGCGGTGAGCTGCCCTCACCGCTGTCACCGCCCTCGGGCTGCGCCTTTCATCGACGCTGTCCGCACGCCCGTCCCGAATGCGCCGACAGCCGGCCGGCGCTTCGCGAGGTCGAAGGCGCCCGGGTGGCCTGCCACTTTGCCGAGGAGATCATGGAGAAGCGCCTGACCAGTGCGGCATGACACATATCGGGGCGGCACATGTCGCCCCGAGCGCCCGTAAAAGAGGATTATCCCTCGAGTTTTTGGATTCTTCGACGATAAGATAGGGATACTCATTCATTCAGTCCGGCGCCCCATGGCACGCATACGCTTTCGCGATCCCTACTTCAATTATCGTTATCGTCACTATCTCTATACGCTGCGCGCCACCATCGCGCTCAGCATCACATTTTTCATCATCTCGCTTTTCAATATTCCCCACAGCATCTGGGCGCCGGTCAGTACCCTGATGGTCATGGGCAATTTGCCCCATGTCGGCGGCGTGCTCGACAAGGGCGGGCAGCGTCTGATCGGTACCGCCCTGGGTGGACTTCTGGGCATCGTATTGCTGCTGATTCCGGCGGCGCCGTCAGGCACCATTCAAGTGCTGACGCTGGCCGCCATTGCCGTGGCGCTGCACGCCACCTTTACCTCGCGCTATGGCTATAGCGTTTTGATGTTTGGCATCACGCTCTTGATGGTGACCGGCGATGGCAACGAGGATCTGACCATTGCGCTATGGCGCGCCTTCGATGTGCTGCTGGGCACCAGCATCGGTATCGTCATCACCATCATCGTGCTGCCCCAGAAGGCCACGGACCTTTTCCGCTTCATGCTGGCCGACAACCTCGACCGCCTGGCAAGCCTTTATTATGCCCATACCGTGGCCACCGAGGCCGATCACGATCAGACACTCGAAGAGATGAAAAAGACCACCACGCAGCTGATCAAGCAGCGCGGTCTGATCGATGCCGTTCACAAGGAAGGGAGACTGCGCCGCGGCGAACTCAACAGCCTGCTGTCGCTGGAGCGGCGCATGATTTCCACCGTCGAGCTGCTGCTGGAAACCCACTGGGATACCCGCAATGGCCACGACATCATTGAAAGTCTTGAGGGGCTGCGCAGTGAACAGCAGATACTGGCACGGGCCCTGTCAGCGCTGGCCCATCAGATCCGCACCGGTCAGGAGATCGATCTGGAGATCGCAGCACTGGATCTGCAGCGCTACGTCAATCGCGCCTTCTCCGGGCGTTCCTCTTCAGGGCGCGCCCTGTTCAGCCCCAGTGGCTACCTATGGCTCAATCGTGAGCTGGCTCGTCAGGCACGGGCGCTGGTGGGCTATCTGAGCAATATCCAGCGCCTGCCCAGCTCGCGCCTGAGAAAACGTGCCAGTCGTCATCATCTGGTGGGTGGCAGGCGCCTGAGCGACGAGCGCCCCGACAGCGCTCAGCCCTGAGCCGTGTCGCGCAGACCCTTAGCCGGAGGTCGATCCAAAAACGCCCGACGCAGTTGACGAAACTGCTCGGGCGCGACCATGTCATACCAGAGCGCGTAACGGCGACGCGCGATACGCACCTCACACAGCAGTGGTCCCAGCCGTGATACCTCAAGCGTCACGGCGTGCCACTGACCATGACGATACTGCTCCCACTGGCCATGGCCGCTCGTGCGAAGCGGTGGCGGCACGTGCCCGGCCTGTTGCCACCCCAGCCCACCCAGTACGACAAATACCACGGCGGCCCAGACCGGCGAGAGCCAGGTAGCGCAGGCCAGCGCAATGGCGCCACCGACCAGCAGGTACAGACCGGCTGCCACCCTAGAGCGGGCGAACGTCACTTGTATGGGTGTTTTCGGCATAATCCACAATCTGCGTGATAATGGGCACCAGCGCCTGATTGCCGGGCATTTCGCGACGCATAAGCCACAGGAAAAGATCCTGATCTTCCTCGGCGAGCAGCGCCTGATAGGCATACTGATCTTCATCGCTGAGCTCGTCGAAACGGTTCTCGAAAAAGGGCACCAGCATAAGGTCCAGCTCCCACATGCCACGACGGGAATGCCAGTAAAGACGCTTGCGCGCCGTGGCATCAAAGGCTTTTTGTTCGCTCACGTTACTCTCCTGTCAGATGGCGGTTGCCCCTGCGCCATTATACGCAGCCAGCGCGCCACGCCCATGATTGTCTCGAACTTTGAAAGCCGGACCTGACATGAATTTTAGCCCGTATGTAGTGCGTTGTTTTATCTCACATTAGCGGCTATGCTGAGGACAAACAAAAGGCCCTTGAAGGCTCCCGACAGGACGGATGGAGAACCCCTGATGACGAAGTCCGAATTGATCGAACAGATTGCCGCGCAACAGTCAGAGCTGTCCGTCAAGGAGGTAGAGTCGGCGGTTCGCCTGATTCTTGACGATATTACCGATACGCTGGCCAACGGTGGCCGTGTCGAAATCCGTGGCTTTGGCAGTTTCTCCCTCCACTATCGTGAGCCACGCACGGGGCGCAATCCCAAAACCGGCGATCCCGTCAGCCTCAGTGGCAAGCATGTCCCCCACTTCAAGCCTGGCAAGGAACTGCGCGAGCAGGTCAATTCCAGCCGCGAAGAGGGATTTTGAGCCTTTCTCGCATCAGGTTTATGTCAATATGCCTCCTGCCTTATAACGGCACCGGACACGTGCCGTAAACATCGCTGCATGCCAATGCCGGTGTTACACTGCTTTCAATTGGACAGGGAAAACCAGGGATCTGCTATGCGCTGGCTCAAGGGCGTGGTACTTGCTGTTGTCACTTTGATCGTTCTACTGCTGGGCATGCTGTTTGCCGTGCGTAACCAGCAAACCGTCCCGCTGGACGTTATCTGGGCGGAACTCCCCGCTGCTTCACTGTCTCTGTGGCTTCTATCAGCGCTGGTGGTCGGCGTACTGCTGGGCATGGTGGCCATGTCAGGGCTTTATCTGCGCCTTCGCACCACGCTCATGCGTGCCCGGCATGACAATCAGCAACAGCGCAAGGAGCTGGATCGCCTGCGCGTCCAGGAGTTCAAGGAAGCCCCCTGAATGCCGGATCCCGTGCTGCTCCTTATTCTTGTTGCGGCAATCGGCATCGGCTGGTGGCTGGGTCGCATGGAGCGAAAGCACTACCGCTATCGCAACAGGGCCCTTACCGGTCAACACCTTTCACGCGACTATTTTGTCGGGCTGAACTTTCTGCTCAACGAGCAGCCCGACCGCGCCATCGAAACCTTCGTACAGGCGCTTGAAGTCAACGGCGATACCATTGATACCCACATTGCGCTGGGCAATCTCTTTCGTATGCGTGGTGAAGCCGATCGCGCCGTCAGGATTCATCAGAACCTGCTGGCGCGCCCCGTACTGACTCCCGAACAGAGTGAACAGGTGCAGCTTGAGCTGGCACGCGATTTCATGCGTCTGGGCGTTTTTGATCGCGCCGAACGTCTGTTGGTGACGCTGACGCGTCAGTGTGAAAACGAGCAGACGGCCACGGCGTCCAAGCGTTTGATGGTCGATCTTTACGAGCGGGAAAAGGATTGGCAGGCAGCGCTGGATGTGGCCCTGCCCCAGCTCGTGCGTCAGGATGAACCGCTCAGGCGCGCCGCGGCCCACTGGCACTGTGAGCTCGCCGAGCAGGCCATCGAGGAAGGCAGTCCCGGCCCCGCGCGCAAGCATCTCAAACAGGCGCTCTCCATTGATGCGGCCTGTGTGCGCGCCAACTGGATCTTTGCCGATATCGAGCACCGCGCCGGCAGCTACCGCAACGAGATTCGCGCCCTGCGCCGCATTCGCGATCAGGACAGCGACATGGTGCCCATTACCCTGGCTCCCATCCAGCGTGCCTTCGATCTGCTTGACGATGAAGCGGGGCTGATCGATTTCCTGCAGGATCAGCTCGACAAGGCCCCGTATGTCTCCTTTGTGCTGCTGCTGGCCGAACGGCTGCGCGCGCGGGAAGGCGTCGAGCGCGCCACCCGACTGGTCAGCGAGCAGCTTCAACGCAACCCGAGCCTGCGCGGGATCGACTACCTGATGGACCTCTATCTCAAGGAGGTGCCGGACCATGAACTCGAGCACCTGCGCCTGCTCAAGCGCCATACCGAACAGCTCATGGCCCAGCGCGCGCGCTATCGCTGCAAGAGCTGCGGGTTTCAGGGCGAGCAGCTTTACTGGCACTGCCCCAGCTGTCGCCAGTGGGGCACCATCAAACCCATCACGGGCCTTGAAGGCGAGTAGCGCGCCCCTTATGCCCCTGCGTTCGAAAGCTCCTGCTCGATCTCCACCAGCGCTGCCATCGGATCCTCGGCACGCGTCACCGGCCGACCAATAACCAGATGGGTACTGCCCGCCTGGAGGGCTTCAAGCGGCGTCATGACACGGCTCTGGTCGTCGCGCTGTGCAAACGCGGGTCGGATACCCGGCGTGACCCGCAGGAATTCATGACCACATTGAGCGGCCACATCGCCGGCTTCCAGGGCCGAACACACTACCCCATCCATGCCACTTTCCCGGGCAAGCCCCGCCAGATGCAGCGCCTGCTCCCCTGCCAGACGAGCCACGCCGGTTTCGGCCAGCGCCTCATCATCCATGCTGGTGAGCACGGTCACGGCGATCAGATGCGTATTCAGGGCGTGACGATCGAGCACATCCCGCGCGGCGCGCATCATTGCCCGTCCGCCCGAGGCATGGACGTTGACCATCCATACGCCATGATCGGCGGCAGCATGCACGGCAGCGGCCACCGTATTGGGGATATCGTGAAACTTGAGATCCAGAAAGACCTCGAAGCCGCGCCGGTGCAGGGCTTCCAGGGCCTGTGGGCCGCTGCGGACAAAAAGCTCCTTGCCCACCTTGAGGCGACAGCGTTGCGGATCGAGCTGGTCCACCAGCGGCAGCGCTGCCTCCAGGCTGGCATGGTCGAGGGCGATGATCAGTGGGGAAGACATGCGGGCTCCTGTAGTTCGAGGCGCCAGTATAAGGGTTGTGTCCGGCCGGCGGGATAGTCACCGGTCACCATCAAGACATAACGTTATATATAAAATATCCCTAAATAAGCATTGATTGCTGCCGATACCCTTGAATGTCCCTCCACTACATAAAGGAATCGGCATGACCCGCAAACTGATCGCAATGCTTTTGACCACCGCCGCGCTTTCCATGTCTGCTCCGCTCATGGCCGAGCCGCAAGGCATCAATATCAATACCGCCACGGCCGCCGAGCTGACGGCCCTGCCGGGTATTGGCGAGAAAAAGGCCGAGGCCATCGTTGCCGACCGTGAGGCCCACGGCGCCTTTGAAAGTGCTGATGACCTGAGCCGCGTCAGCGGTATCGGGAGCGCTACCGTCGAGCAGCTGCGCGACAGCGTCGAGCTCTGATCGACCCATGGGCGGCAGCCCATGGCTGCCGTCCTGCCTGGCATGTATCACTTCCTGACTGTTCGCATCCTGCTCCCTGACTGCCCGACTTTTATCCCCTGCCGCCATCCGGGCATATACCTCTTGCCGCTGACATGCCAGTATCCTGTGCTATCGACAGCTGCCGTGCTCGAATTCCATCACAGGAGTGCAGAGCGATTACGGCATCCTTGTGAACACATCGAACGCGAGAGTGCGAAGACATCATGCCCCTGCTGTTACCCATCGGCTTCTTTCTATTGCTGGATCTGATCTCGATTTTCGTGCTGGGCAAGCTGATCGGCGCCTGGGTATTGCTGGTTATTGTGCTGGCGGCGGCCCTTGGCATGCATCTGATCCGTCGTGAAGGGCTCGACTCATTTCGCCAGGCCCAGCAAAAGATGGTCACCGGCGGCGTGGCAAGCCTTGAGCTCAAGCGTGGCGCAGCCATGATCATGGCAGGCGTATTGTTGATCATGCCGGGAATTCTCACCGACGTGATCGCGATCTTCTGCCTGCTACCCTTCTCCCGCAGTGCGTTGCTTGGCCGCTTCATGCGCAGCAACGTCAACGTGCACCGCTACTATCCCAACCATGACAAGAGCGGTGATACCTATACCCAGCCCGAGCGCGATACATCGGCGAACGCGTCCTCGCAAACCCGGGTGATTGAAGGTGAAATCATTGAAAACGACAAGGATCGGCGCGAGTAAAAAAATTGCCTCGCCCCCTTGAAACGATCTGATGCGGCCTCATTAATCTGCCACGTCGTGATATCGACCCAAATACTCCGGTAACACCGGAACCAGGGGGCGGGAAGCCGCTTGTTGAGCGCCCCCGAGCAGTCCATGTAACCAATCAGGGAGAACGTGAGAAATGAACATCCGTCCTTTGCACGATCGCGTTGTCGTTCGTCGCGTGGAAGAAGAACAAAAGACCTCCGGTGGCATCGTTCTGCCCGGCAACGCGCAGGAAAAACCGACCCGCGGTGAAATCCTCGCAGTTGGCAAGGGCCGCATCCTTGACAGCGGCGAAACACGTCCGCTCGACGTTCAGGTCGGTGACAAGGTGATCTTCAAGGATGGCTTTGGCGTTGAGAAACAAAAGGTCAACGGTGAAGAAGTTCTGATCATGAGCGAGTCCGACATTCTCGGCGTGCTCGAAGGCTGATACCTCTTTTACGTCAATTTTTACACGAACATAGAATCGAGGAATTACCGTAATGTCCGCCAAGCAGATCAAGTTCTCCGATGATGCTCGCAAGCGCATGGCGCGCGGCGTCAACGTTCTTGCCGATACCGTCAAGACCACGCTGGGCCCGAAGGGTCGTAACGTTGTTCTGGAAAAATCCTTTGGTGCACCGACTGTCACCAAGGACGGCGTTTCCGTTGCCAAGGAAATCGAGCTGAAGGACAAGTTCGAGAACATGGGCGCCCAGATGGTCAAGGAAGTGGCTTCCAAGACTTCCGATGTGGCTGGTGACGGCACCACCACGGCGACCGTTCTGGCGCAGGCCATCGTCAACGAAGGCCTCAAGGGCGTGACCGCCGGCATGAACCCGATGGACCTCAAGCGCGGCATCGATATTGCCATCGCCAAGGCCGTCGAAGAAATCCGCAGCATGGCCGTTCCCTGCACCGATTCGCGCGCCATCGCGCAGGTCGGCACCATCTCTGCCAACGGTGACAGCACCATCGGCCAGATCATCGCTGACGCGATGGAAAAGGTCGGCAAGGAAGGCGTCATCACTGTCGACGAAGGCCGTGGCTTTGAAGACGAGCTGGAAGTCGTTGAAGGCATGCAGTTCGATCGCGGCTACCTGTCGCCCTACTTCGTCACCAACCAGGAAACCATGGCGGTCGAGCTTGAAGACCCCTACATCCTGCTGGTCGACAAGAAGATCTCCAACATCCGTGAACTGCTGCCGGTGCTGGAAAATGTCGCCAAGGCTGGCAAGCCGCTGGTGATCATTGCTGAAGACATCGAAGGCGAAGCGCTGGCGACCCTGGTCGTCAACAACATGCGCGGCATCGTCAAGGTTGCAGCCGCCAAGGCACCCGGTTTTGGCGATCGCCGCAAGGCCATGCTTCAGGATATCGCGATCCTCTCCGGCGGTACCGTGATTTCAGAAGAAGTCGGTCTGACCCTTGAGCAGGCCACTCTGGACCACCTGGGCAGCGCACGTCGCATCACCATGTCCAAGGAAAACACCACTGTCATCGACGGCAACGGTGTTGAAGCCGATATCGAAGCCCGCGTTGGTCAGATCCGCGCTCAGATCGAAGACACGTCTTCCGATTACGATCGCGAGAAGCTGCAGGAGCGTGTTGCCAAGCTGGCCGGCGGTGTTGCCGTTATCCGCGTTGGTGCTGCTACCGAAGTGGAAATGAAAGAGAAGAAGGCACGCGTTGAAGACGCGCTGCACTCGACTCGCGCAGCCGTTGAAGAAGGTGTGGTCCCCGGTGGTGGTACTGCCCTGGTACGTGCCTCGGCTCGCCTGCGTGACATGAAGGGCGCCAATGAAGACCAGACCCACGGCATTCAGCTGACCATCCGCGCACTGGAAGCACCGCTGCGCCAGATCGTCACCAATGCTGGTGAAGAAGCCTCTGTCATTCTCAACCGTGTCCGTGATGGCGAAGGCAACTTCGGTTACAACGCTCAGACCGGCGAGTACGGCGACCTGTTCGAGATGGGTGTTCTTGACCCGGCCAAGGTATCGCGCTCTGCCCTGCAGTCTGCCGGTTCCGTTGGCGGCCTGATCATCACGACCGAAGCCATGGTCGCTGACGATCCGGAAGAGAAGGAAGCTGCCGGTGGTGGTGACATGGGCGGCATGGGTGGCATGGGCGGCATGATGTAATCATCCCCCTGAAGCCCGGCTCCCTGAGCCCCTTCGAAAGCCCCGCCACGCGCGGGGCTTTTTCATGCCTGTGTTATGCTCCCTGCACTTCCCAATTCGTTTAGATGCGCCCGTTATCATGACCATTACCATTCGCCCTGCCGTCCACGGGGACGCCGCCACCATCGTGCACTTCATCACCGAACTTGCCATCTATGAGCGTGCCGAGCACGAGATGAAGGCCGATGAGGCGATGATTCAGTCCACGCTTTTGGGCGACAGTCCGCATGCTCATGCCCTTATCGCGCTACAGGACGACCAGCCGATCGGTCTTGCCGTCTATTTCTTCAACTACTCGACCTGGCTGGGCCACCGCGGACTCTATGTCGAGGACGTCTTTGTCACCGAGCGTGCTCGGGGTCAGGGCGCCGGGCTGACGCTCATGCAGGCACTGGCCGCGATTGCCGTGGATAACAACTGCCCACGCTTTGATTGGCAGGTGCTGGACTGGAACCAGCCGGCGATCGATTTTGATGATGCCATTGGCGCGAAGCCTCGAAAGGAGTGGCTCTCCTATCGTCTGGAAGGTGATGCCCTGAAGCAGTTTGCCCGCGCGGGAGCGTCCGATCATGACTGAGCATTCTTCAACGCTTGAAAATATCCGCATCGTGCTGGTGCAGACCTGGCATCCGGGCAATATCGGCGCGGCGGCCCGGGCCATGAGAACCATGGGGCTTGAGCAGCTGGTGCTGGTCAATCCGCGCAGGTTTCCGGATGAGGAAGCCACCCGCATGGCCGCCGGGGGTGAATCACTGCTGGAAAAAGCGCGCGTGGTGGAAAGCCTCGAAGAGGCTGTCGCTGACTGCGGCGCGGTAGTGGGGCTTTCCGCACGTCTTCGCAATCTGCCTCTGCCGCAGTTTGAGGAAGGTGACGAGATGGCGCGCGCGCTGATACCGCTGGCCGAAGAAATGCCGGTCGCATTGGTCTTTGGCCGTGAACGCTCGGGACTGACCAACGATGAAATCGCCTGCTGTACGCATCAGCTGAGTCTGCCGGCCAATCCCGACTATCCGATTCTCAATCTCTCCCAGGCCGTACAGGTCTGTGCCCATGAGCTTTATCGGGCCTTTCGACATCACCAGCCGACCCGGGAGACAGCCACGCAGGAGAGCAGCCGCCAGAAGGATCTGCCGCCGAGTCGCGAGCAGATGCAGCATTTCCAGCAGTCTCTGGCCACGGCACTGCAAGACGCCGGTTTTCTCAACCAGCCCCATGCCCAGACACTGGAGCGACTGCAGAACTTCTTTCAGCGCTCGGCTCCCACCCGCAAGGAACTCTCGTTATTGCAGGGGGCGCTTCGGGCACTGGCAAAACCTTCCGACAATGCATGAAAAAGGGCCCCGAATCGGGGCCCTTTTCATTGCCACATCTACCTGATCAGCGTGATCCCACCCGCGGGGCCTGACGAGCCAGACCGCCGAACAGATCCAGCATGCGCTCGTGCCACTGCGCCACCGGGTCGTCGGATTTGAGCAGCGCGCCGTCATGGACCACATACGCCAGCATGAACATCCCGAACACCAGATAGTCGGCGCCCGCCGGATGATCCCCATCGATAAAGGCAGAGCCTTCAAGCTGGGCACGCAGCGGTGTCAGCACCTTTTCCAGCATCTCAAGGCCCTGCTCGGTATCCTGAAATTCTTCCAGCGTCATGCCAAAGCGCTGCTCGCGGCTCTGCCGGAAATAATCCTGATCCCTGGGATCAATGATCGAGAACACGTCCAGAATGGCGATTTTCATCAGCGCCGGGGCAAGCGCCGTCTCGGACCAGTGTTTCATGAAGCGAGCCCGCGCGCGCGCCATGTCATCCCCTAGCAGCGCTGGCCCCGGATACTTCCGATCCAGCCAGGCCATGATCTCGAAGCTGTCGGTGACTACCTCCTCGTCTTCATCGACGATAACCGGCACCTTCTCCTGACCGGAAAAGGCAATGTCCTGCTTGTCGGTAAAATGCCAGGGACGGGTTTCCAGCGTCAGTCCCTTATGGCGCATGGCCAGCGCCGCACGCCAGCAAAAGGGAGAAAAGCGCAGCGAAGTATCCTCTCCACAGAGATCGTACATGATACGTGCCATGGCACCTCCCATATCGGTATTCATTGCAGACAGCGCGACTGCTGCCCTTCGATCCCTCACTATAGCAGGCCCATACAAGCCCCCTGCGTAATAATAAAAAGGGCGCCTCATGGGCGCCCTTCGTGGGTCATGTGAGGCGCTTAAAGCACCATTGCCGCCATCCAGCCAAAGGCCAGCAACGGCAGGTTGTAGTGCACAAAGGTCGGTAAGACCGAGTCGCGAATATGATCATGCTGGCCATCGGCGGCGAGCCCGGAGGTCGGTCCCAGCGTCGAATCGGATGCCGGCGAGCCGGCGTCACCCAGCGCGGCGGCCGTGCCCACCAGCGCCACCGTCGCCATGGGCGAGAACCCGAAGCTCAGCGCCAGCGGCACGTAGAGCGAGGCGATGATCGGAATGGTCGAAAACGACGAACCGATCCCCATGGTAATGAAAAGCCCGACCATCAGCATGGCCAGTGCCGCCAGCGCCTGACTGCTGCCAAAGGCATGGGCACTTTGTACCAGTGAATCGATCTCGCCGGTGGCCTGCATGACGCTGGCAAACCCCGCGGCCGTAATCATGATGAAACCGATGGTCGCCATCAGACGCATGCCCTCGGTGAAGACGCCATCCTGTTCGCGCCAGCGGAACACGCCGCTGACCGAGAGCACCACAAAGCCCGCCAGCGCGCCCAGCACCATGGAATCCAGCCAGAGCTGCACGGTGAGCGTGGCTGCAATCGACACCGCAAGCGCCCCCCACTGCCAGGGCCTGAGACGGGCGCGGGCCTCACGCCTGTCGGTGCCGCTTTCAGGCGCTGCGGCATCCGCCTGAGTGGCCACGGCGCGGTCCTCATAGACGCGCGGGCTGCGATAACTGATGAACACGGCAATCAAAAGCCCTACCAGCATGCCCGAAATGGGCAGCGCCATGGCCATTGGCACCTGGCCGGCGGTGATCTCAAGCCCTGCGGCCTCACCGGCCGAGTTGATATTGGCCAGCAGGATATCGTTGAGAAAGATGGCGCCAAAACCCACCGGCAGCAGCATGTAGGGCGCGGTGATCCCGAAGGTGATGACGCAGGCTACCAGCCGCCGGTCGAGCCTCAAGCGGTTGAATACCGGCAGTAGCGGAATCACCACGATGGGAATAAAGGCAATATGCACCGGGACCAGATTCTGCGAGCAGACGGCCGCCGTCAGCAGCGCCACGATCAGCAGTATCTTCAGCGTCTTTGGCTGCGTCCGCTCGCCTTCAAGTGCCCTGATGAAACGCTGCGCCACGCCTTCGGTGATGCCCGAACGCGCCAGCGCCACGGCAAAGGCGCCCAGCGAGGCATAGGAAAGCGCGATACCGGCACCGTCGCCGATGCCATCGTTGAAGGCATCAAGCACCTCGTGGACGGACAGACCGCTATAAAGACCACCGGACAGCGCGGCCACGATCAGGGCCGCCACGACTGGCACGCGTGCCAGGCTCAGGCCGACCATGACAAGAATGGAGATGACAATGGCATTCATGACGCAGCAACCACAGGCAGAGAGTGAGGCCCGATCCAGCAGGGTCGGGATGAGGTTCATGGCCCCTTGCAAAAAGGGCGCGCGCACTCTATCACAAACGCCCGGTCTGGCGCGGTTTTGGCATGTGCATCCCGACCGGAGGCATCACTTTTAAATGCCTGTCCTGCCTCATGCTAGACTGAGGTCTACCGTGACCGACATTTTCTGGAGCAAGGATCGCCATGTCGATCGAAGACCTGCATCTCAATCTGCGTAATCTTGAAGTCGAGGATTACGCCAAACTCAAGGTGCTGATGGATGTTGTCTATAACGACATTGGCGGGGCCTGGGAAAAGCACACCATTGACCGACTGATCGCCGAATTCCCCGACGGTCAGATCGTGATCGAGGATGAGGAGCGCATCGTTGGCGTCGCCCTGACCGTTCTGGTCGACTATGAAACCTTCTCCAATCCCCACAAGTATGATGACCTGATCGGCAACCGCGAGATCATTCTCAACAACGCCAAGGGCGATGCCCTGTACGGTCTTGATGTGCTGATCGACCCGGCCTACCGCGGCTATCGTTTGGGACGACGCCTGTATGAAGCGCGCAAGGACCTGTGTCGCTCCATGAACCTGCGCGCCATTCTGGCCGGTGGTCGCATTCCCAATTACTTCGAGCACGCCGCCGTGCTGTCGCCGACGCAGTACATCGATCAGGTCTCGCGCAAGGAGATCTACGACCCGATTCTCTCCTTCCAGCTGGCCAACGACTTCCTGGTCAAGCGCCTTTTGAAGAAGTATCTGCCGGAAGACGAACGCTCGCAGGGGTATGCCACCCTGCTTGAGTGGAACAACATCCTCTATGAGCCGGTGGCGCGCGTACTGGAATCACGCAAGACCCAGGTGCGGGTCGGCGCCGTCCAGTGGCAGATGCGCGAATTCGCCTCGGTCGAGCAGGTGCTGCAGCAGGTCGAGTTCTACGTTGACGCCATCGCCGACTACCAGAGCGACTTCGCCGTCTTCCCGGAGCTTTTCAACACGCCGCTGATGGGACTGACCGATCAATCCGATCAGATCAAGGCCATTCACTTTCTGGCCGGCTTTACCGAGCGTTTCAAGACCGAAATCTCGCGCATGGCAATCTCCTACAACATCAATATCATTGCCGGCTCAATGATGGAGGAAGACAGCGAGGGCAAGCTCTATAACGTCTCCTATCTCTGTCATCGCGATGGCAACATCGAACGTCAGGCCAAGCTGCATATTACCCCGCAGGAGCGGCGCGACTGGGTCGTTGAAGGCGGCGACGAGCTGCGGGTATTCGAGACCGATGCCGGGCGGGTCGGCATCCTGATCTGCTATGACGTCGAATTCCCCGAGCTGCCGCGCCTTTTGGCCGAGCAGGAGATGGATATTCTGTTCGTGCCATTCTGGACCGATACCAAGAACAGCTACCTGCGCGTGCGCCACTGCAGCCAGGCCCGCGCGATCGAAAACGAGTGTTACGTGGTCGCCTGCGGCAGCGTTGGCAACGTGCCCTCGATCGAGAATCTGGATATTCAGTATGCCCAGTCCTCGGTTTTTTCACCCTCGGACTTTGCCTTCCCGCACGATGCTGTCATGTCCGAGACCACGCCCAATACCGAGATGGTGATGTTTTCCGATCTTGACCTGACACGCCTGCGCGTGGTCAGAAGCGAAGGCTCGGTGACCAATCTCAAGGATCGACGCAAGGATCTTTTTGATCTGCGCTGGCGCGACTGGTCATGGAAATCAGGCTCCAACCCCGATTCATATTGATACGATCGGTTGCCAGTGGATCATTGTGTTTGTACGCCGTTGTTCTAAGCTTTTGCAAGGATTGGTAGGCATGCCTGCCAATCCTCCTATCAGCAGGAGGCGATGATGAAAAAAGCATTAATGACCGGTGCAACCCTGGCACTCACCACACTGTGGCTTGGCGGCTGCGCCGGCGGGCCGGACTGGGAAAAGCCGGATGGTACCTCTCAGCAGCTGCATTCCGACCAGGCCGATTGCCAGGTCATGGAAAACAAGGCTGACAACGATCAGACCTATGATGACTGCATGAAAGGTCGCGGTTGGTCACCCACCTGATCCCTGCCTGATGGATCAACCATCCATGCATCGGGCCTCCCTGTCGGGAGGCCCTTTTTCATGGGTAAAAGGCGCCTGACGCCGCCATCCCCGGGACTGTAATGACCTTCCGGGCATTCCTCTTCTATCATCAGGACATCAACAAGCGGTTTGAGAGGCAAGCATGGGCTGGTGGCAGGAGCATAAATGGCAGCGATGGCAGGCGCGTCATCCGCTACCTGACGCGGCATGGCGCAATGTTCACGCCAACCTGCCCCTGCTGGCCGGGCTGTCCGAGCCCATGCTGGCTAGACTGGGCGTGCGCAGCTGGCGCGTGCTGTTCGAGCTGCGTCTGTCACTGCCCCGTGAACTCGAGTGGTCCATCGAGGCCCACCTTGAGTTGGCCGCGCAGATCGCATTGATGAGCCTTGGCTGGTCGGATCATCAGGCGCTTGCCAGCCTGGGAGATACACGTGAGATCATCGTGGTGCCGGGCGCCTTTCGCCGTCATGTGCAGGAGCTTGATGACTTTGGTGTCATGCACGAGTTTGATGATGAGCGCGCGGGGGAAACTTCCTGGGGCGGGCCGGTCGTGCTGTCGCTGGAGGACATCGAGCGCTCGGGAGACTGGCACGGTTTCAACGTCATCATTCACGAGTTTGCCCACAAGCTCGACATGACCGGCAACATGGCCGTCGATGGCCAGCCCGCCCTGCCGGCCCACATCGATCCAAAAACGTGGTACGACACTTTCATGCGCGCCTGGGATGCCCTGCAGGACACGCTTGAGCGCGGCGAGGTCCCGGCCATTGACGAGTATGCAGCCACGCACCCGAGCGAGTTCTTCGCCGTATGCTGCGAGTACTTTTTCAGCGCGCCTGATCTGCTCGAGGGTGTCTGGCCCGACCTTTACGCGCTGCTGGTGCGCTACTTCGGCCAGAATCCGCTTGAACGACATCGCCTGGTGCCTGAGCACAGTCGCGTGACCACGCCCCTGGGCTGATCAAAAGGTCCCTTCAGGACAGCGGGTGATGTTCAAACCACTGATGCAGGTGATCCAGCATGCTGCGAAGCCTGGGGGTGACCTGATCGCGATGGGCATACACGCAGTAAAGCCCGAGCACGTCATGGTCATAATCCGGCATCACGCGCACCAGCTGTCCGCTGGCCAGGGCCTCGTGGAGCAGAAAGTCGGGCTGTAGCGTAATCCCCATGCCGGCGATGGCCATATCACAGAGTACTTCACCGCTATTGGCGGTGACGCCGGCCTGAGGCGTGCCGCTATGGTGAGTAGCCCCTTTTTTGAAGTGCCAGCGTTGACCGTGACGAGCGTAGCGATAGTGAAGCCCCTGATGCGATGACAGCTCCCAGGGGTGCTGAGGCGTCCCCTCACGTGCCAGATACTCGGGAGAAGCGCACGGGGTCAGGCGAATGTCACCGATGCGACGCGCCACCAGCGACGAGTCCTCCAGTGTCCCAATGCGAAGGGCCATGTCAAAGCCCTCCTCGACCAGATCCACCTGGCGGTCGCTGAGCACCAGCTCCAGCGTAACGGACGGATATGCCTGTCGGTAGCGGGTCAGAATGGGGCCCAGATAGCGAATCCCGAAGGCATGCGGCGCGCTGATGCGAAGCCGGCCATCCAGCAATGCCTGATCATCGTGCAGCGCGCCCTCAAGCGTTGCCAGTTCCCGCACAATGGTTTCCCCGCGGGCCAGCACCTCCCGCCCGGCATCGGTCAGACTCAAACGTCGCGTAGTGCGATTGATCAACCGCGCCCCGAAACGCTGCTCCAGAAAGGCGACATGCTTGCTGACCGAGGAGCGTGACATCGACAGACGTTCGGCGGCGCCAATAAAGGCGCCCTGCTGTGCCACCTCCATAAAGACCTTCAGTGCTGCGACGGTATCCATGATTGTTTCCGGATTGAAAACCAATACTCTCTGATTAGCATGTTTATCTTGCATAAGGAAGCAATCAAACTGCGGGCATTCAGAAATCAGACATTCAGGAGAATGCCATGCCAACCACCTCCACCATGACAGCTTCCAGCCGTCCTGCAGGGCAGGATGTCGCCGCCCTGCTGCTGCGCCTGGCGCTGGGCACCATGTTCATTGCCCATGGCCTGACCAAGCTGCTGGTCTGGACCCTGGCAGGCACGGGTCAGTTTTTCGAGTCCATCGGACTGCCGGCCTGGGTGGCGTGGCCTATCACCGGTCTTGAGCTGATCGGCGGTGTCCTGCTGATTCTGGGCGTTCGAGTGCGCTGGGTAGCGCTGATTCTGGCCGCCGAGCTGGCCGGCGCCAGCATGCCGCACCTGGCCAATGGCTGGATGTTCACCGCACCCGACGGTGGTTGGGAATATCCGGTATTTCTCGCCGTCACGGCATTGGCTTTGAGCTTGCTGGATGGCGGAAGACTGACCCTCTCTCGTCTTATCCAACAGCGCTGATTGTCCAACGACCGGAGTTCCTGACATGGCACAGGTTTTGTTTATTTCTCATGGCTCGCCCATGGAAGCCCTGGACCAGGGCGAAAGCGCCAACGCCTGGCGGGCACTGGCCGACCAGCTCAAGCGCCCATCGCGTATTGTGGTTGCCTCGGCACACTGGTCGAGCTTTCCTACCCGCCTGACCGGCAGCATGCAGCCTGCCACGATTCATGACTTTCACGGTTTTCCGGCGCCGCTGTATGACCTTGACTATCCGACTGCAGGCGAGCCGACACTGGCGCGCAGCATCGCCTGTCGCCTGAGTGCTGCCGGCCTGCAGTCCTGGGTCGACCCCGAGCGGGGGCTGGATCACGGCATGTGGGTACCGCTGCGTCATCTGTACCCCGAGGCTGACATCCCGGTGGTAGGTATCTCCATCAGCGCGCGTCATGATACCGACTGGCACTACTACCTGGGACAACAGCTGGCACAGGCGCTGGATGACGATACCCTGTTGATCTGCTCGGGCAGCATTACTCACAACCTGAGCGATACCCGGGGTGATCAAGCCGATGTTGCCGGCTATGTGGACACCTTCCAGACCTGGATCAGTCAACAGATGGCGCAGCGCAACGATGCCGCGCTGCTGGACTATCGCCGCCAGGCACCGGCAGCGGTACGCGCCCATCCCACCGACGAGCATCTGCTGCCCCTGTTCGTGGCGCTGGGCGCCGGCGATACTCGTGCCCCGCAGCGCTTCAATGCCGTTGTCTCGCACCAGGCCCTGGCCATGGACGCTTATCTGTTTGAACGCGCCGCCAGCGCGTCCGGCTGTGAGTCCGCTCGTCCGATACGCTCGCTGGTCAGCGTTGGGCGCTGAGCATGTCCTGGCACACCTCATTCAACGCGGCAACTGTGCCGATTGCAGCATCGACACCCTGACCTGCCACAGGCATCTGACATTATGATGACAGCATCGGTTGATGCCCTTGCCCGGCCTGACTAGACTCGTGGCCCTTATCGGCTGCGGACGACGTTGTCATGACCAGGCGTGTGTGGCTTGTCATTATTGTGATTGCGCTCATGGTGGCGCTGGGCGGCTTCTGGCAGTGGCTGGCCATGGGTGATGCCATCACGCCCGAAAAACTCGAGCAGTGGCTGGGTGAAACCATGCGGCTGCGCGAATCATGGTGGGCACCGCCGGTGCTGATGCTGACCTACATGATCGGCAGCCTGATCATGTTCCCGCTGACGGTACTGGTCGGCGCCACGGGGCTGATTTTCGGCCCCTGGTGGGGGCTTTTCTATGCACTGCTGGGCACCATGGTGGCCTCCACGGCCACCTGGCTGCTGGGGCGAGCGCTGGGCCGGGAACTGCTGACCCGCTATGGCGGCGAGCGCATTCATCGTCTGGCCGGCAGCGTCTCGCGTCACGGCATCCGGACCATGATCGTTTTCAACCTGCTGCCGCTGGCACCCTTTACCTTTACCAACATGATTGCCGGCGCCTGCCGCATGCCTTACGGGGTCTACATGATTGGCTCGGTCATCGGCATTGTGCCGGGGCTTGCTGCCGTGACGGTGGCCGGCAGTCGACTGGGCGAGCTGATCCGCTCACGCAGCCTGGACGATCTCGTCTGGCTGGTCGCAGCGGTGGCCAGCGTGATGGTGCTGGGGCTTTTCTTTCGGTGGGTCTCACGGCGCCGGCAGCGGATCTGAGCGCTGCCGGTGCCGCGCTATCAGGGCTTGTCGCCCTCGGAGTGTGCATTGCTTTCAAGGTCGTCCCTGAGCTGCATCAGGGTCACCGCCCCGGGCGTGGTCGGCGTGCTGGCGTCAGCGTGTGCGCCGGGTGTTCTGGACAGTGAGGTCAGGCTGCCCTCGATCATGGGGACGCGCTGACCGGTAGGCGGTGCCGGGCGCATGCGGGGCACCACCCGCCTTGAGCCACCAAAGACACGACGCAATACCGTGCCGCGGTGACACAGCAGGTTCCATTCCGCTTCAAGGCGCGCCCGCGCCTGCTCCCAGGTTGTCTGATCGCTGTCCGAGCGGTCGGCCTCTGCCTGATGGGCACTCAAGAGCCGTTGATAGACCGCCAGACACTGATCGGCGCACTTGCAGGTCTCAAAGTTCGCCGCCGTGGCAATGGCCCCTTCGCGCAGACGCTGACAACGCGCCGGATCCACAAGGCTGCCCAGCGCTGCCGCAAACGCCTGTTCGTCCTGTTCTGACAGCAAAAGCCCGTTGTGCTCATGGGACAGCACCTCCCGCACGCCGGTGGCATCAAGTGCCACCACCGGCAGCCCGGCCGCCATCGCCTCGACCACCACCATCCCCTGGGTTTCACTAAACGAGGCAAAGGCAAAACTGTCCATGGCGTGGTAGGCATCAATGAGTGCCTGCTCCTTGAGCACACCGGTCAGGTGAACCCGATCACCCACGCCCATCCGATGCGCCTGCGTCAGGATGGCATCCCGCTCATCGCCATCGCCAACTACCATGAAGTGCATGTCGGGGTAGTCACTCAGGGCCTGGCAGACACTGCGCGTCAGAAACGGCAGGTTTTTCTCTTGGGCCAGCCGCCCGACGTGGCCTACCACGTGCACGTTGTCGTCAATACCAAAATGCGTGCGCCAGCGGCCACGATCCCCCTGGGCAAAGCGTTCGATATCCACACCGCTGGGTACCACCTCCAGCGTGGTCTGCACACCGCGCTCGCGCAAAATGGTGCGAATGCTGTCACTGGGTGCAATCACGGTATCGCAGAGCTCTGAATAACCGTTGGAAAGTGCCAGCGCAAAGCGCTGCATCACCGGTGAATTGCCCGGAACGTAGTGGGTGTAGTGCTCATAGAGCGTGTGATGGGTAAATACCAGCGGCAAACCACGCCCCTGAGCCACGCGCACGGCCGTATCCCCCAGTAGAAAGGGGTGATTGGAATGCACGATATCAGGGGCAAAATCCCGAATGGCGTCATCGAGTGAGCCGGGGATCGTGACCGGCAGGGAAAAATCGCTGCCGTTGAAACGTTGCATGGCGGGCACGCGAATGACATCGGTTTCCGTTTCGGGCTGACCGTCAAGCGTGGGTGCCACGACCAGCACCCGATGACCGGATGCCCTGAAACATTCAACGAACCGCTGCACGGATTCGCTGACGCCCCCCACGATGGGGCTATAGGTGTTGGTGAACATCAAAATGTTCAAGCCATTCCTCCTGGTGCTGGCCTGCAAAAGGGCCGATGACTGCACCTGACAAACCTGGTTGCGCAAACGTATCGAAGGACTCGATACCATGCGCGCATTGTAGCCGACGGAGTCTACCAGAGCCGTACCGTGACAGGCATTTCGGTGCGGCGAGAACTACACTGCAGGCGACATCGCAACACTTTGTTAACCTGCATCATAAAATACAATATCCGATAACCTGACTGTCGTGATATTACCCCCGACCTGTTGAGCGCCTGATTCGAGGAGTCGCCCCATGAGCACCATTTTTGAAGAAATCCGCAAGGACCACGATATCCAGCGCACGCTGCTGGACCTGCTGGTCAAGACCCATGGTGACAGTGACGGCCGCGAAGAACTCTTCAAGCGCGTCAAGACCGCCCTGCAGACCCATGAAGCCGCCGAAGAGCGCTACTTTTACAGTCCGCTGATGGCCTATGACAATGGCATCGAAAAGTCCCGCCATGGCATCGCCGAGCATCACGAAATGGATGAGGTCATCGAGCTGATGGAAAGCACCGACTTCAGCTCCTCGGCCTGGCTTGGCTATGCCAAAAAGCTGCAGGACATGGCGCTGCATCACTTTGAAGATGAAGAGAGCCAGTTTTTCATCTCGGCCGGACAGAAGTTTGAAGCAGATGAGAAAACGCGTCTGGGTCGCGAATATCGCAGCGAAATGGAACGCTTGAACAGCTGATCAGCTCCTCATGACGGCAGCGGCGGCAGACGCTCGGCAAGCCCCGCTGCCATGGCATCGATAAAACGGGCAATTCGCTCGGGAATAAAACGCTGCTGGCGATGCACCGCCACGAAATCCATGCGCGGCGTCTCAAACTCGGGCAGGAGTCTTTTGAGTGTGCCCTGCGCCAGCGGCTTTTGTACCTGCCACCAGGAACGATAGATGATGCCATGCCCGGCCATGGCCCACCGCGTCACGCTCTCACCGTCGTTGCTGCTCATTGTGCCGCTGACCCGCACGCGGCTTTCCTGCCCACCCTTTATAAAGCGCCAGTCATCAAAGCCGGCCTCACGCTCGCGCACGACCAGACAGTTGTGATGGGCAAGCGCCTGTGGCGTCTCTGGCCAGCCGGCGCGTTCAAGATACTCGGGCGAGGCGCACGCAATGCGTCGACTGGCCAGCAGCCGTCTGGCCCGCAATCGGGAATCCGGCGGCGGTCCCACGATGATGCTGATATCCAGCTCGTGTGCCAGCAGATCGCGCGGGTAGTCGCTTAAATCCAGCATGACGTCCACTTCCGGATGCTTGCGGGTGAACTGCTCGATCAACGGGGCCACATGGGCACGCCCGAAACCAAAGGTAGCGTTGACCCGCAGCCGACCGGACAGGGCATGGCGCTGAGTGCCCAGCGAGGCTTCCAGCTCGTCAAGCTCCTGAAGCAGCACGGCACCACGCTGCAGATAGCGTTCTCCCTCGCCGGTCAACGCCAGACGCCGTGTGGTCCGGCGCATCAGCTGTACCCCCAGACGCTTCTCCAGCTGGCCCAACCGCTTGCTGACCGCCGACAGCGACAGCCCCAGTGCCTGCGCGGCCTGCGTCATCGACTCATGTCGGGCCAGCACCTGAAAGAAGTGCAGATCGCTGATGGCCTTCATGACTGCTCTCCGTCAATTATCCACTCTTGTTCAATAATCAATTGCCTGATGGCCTGATTATAAACGCCGACGAATCCTCTAGAGTACTTTCATGCGCCAGTACTTTCATGCGCCAGTCACCCCATGAGTCCGCCACGGCAGGAGCCTGTCATGCTCGAAATGTTCAGGACGTTCGATCTGGAGGTAAATGGCGTCACCCTGCACGGGCGCGCCGGTGGCGAGGGGCCGCCCCTTCTACTGCTGCACGGCCATCCGCAGACCCATGTCATCTGGCACCGGGTGGCACCTGCACTGAAGGCACACTTTCATGTCGTGATGGTGGACCTGCGCGGCTATGGTCACTCCTCGAAACCGACCGGCGATGCCGAGCATGTCACCTACAGCAAGCGCACCATGGCCTGTGACATGGTAGCGCTGATGCAGGCCATGGGGCTCGATCGTTTCTCGATACTGGCCCACGACCGCGGCGCCCGCGTGGCCCACCGGCTGTGTCTGGATCATCCGGAGCGTATCGAGCGCGCCATGTTTCTGGACATCGCACCGACGCTGGACATGTACGAGCGCACCGATCGCGCCTTCGCCAGCGCCTACTTCCACTGGTTCATGCTGATTCAGCCTGCGCCGCTGCCGGAACGACTGATCGAGGCCGACCCGCGCGCCTGGATCGACGGCGTCATGGGCAACCGCCACGCAGGGCTCGCGCCGTTTTCCGATGAGGCCCTGCAGGCCTACCGGGACGCCATGGCGCTGCCGGGTACGGCGCACGCCATGTGCGAGGACTACCGCGCCGCCAGCACCATCGATCTCGAGCATGACCGACACGACCGCGAGGCCGGCCATCACGTTCGCTGTCCGCTCAGGGTGCTGTGGGGTAAACACGGCGTCATCGAAAAGCTTTTTGATCCCATGACGCTGTGGCGCGCCTGCGCACTGGACGTCAGCGGTCGCGCCCTGCCCTGCGGTCATTACCTGCCCGAAGAGTGTCCCGACGAGATCATCGACGAAACGCTGTCCTTTTTTAACGCCCCTGCGGGCGCTGTCTGATCGATCACTGGCTGTACAGTCACTACAAGGAGAAGCACATGAGCCACAATATCGCGGTCATCCCCGGCGACGGCATCGGCAACGAGGTCATGCCCGAAGGCATTCGCGCGCTTGAAGCCGCCGCGCACCGCTTCAGTCTGGATCTGAACTTTACCGAGTTCGATTTCGCCAGCTGCGACTACCATGAGCGCCACGGCAAAATGATGCCTGATGACTGGCGTGACCAGCTTGGCGGCATGGACGCAATCTTCTTTGGCGCCGTTGGCATGCCCGATCGCGTGCCGGATCACATTTCGCTGTGGGGCTCGCTTTTGCAGTTTCGTCGCGCCTTTGATCAGTACGTCAATCTGCGCCCCTGCAAGCTGATGCCCGGTATCAAGAGCCCGCTGGCGGGTCGTGCGCCGGGTGATATCGATTTCTACGTGGTACGGGAAAACACCGAAGGCGAGTATTCCAGCGTCGGTGGCAAAATGTTTGAAGGCACCGACCGCGAAGTGGTGATCCAGGATACGGTCATGACCCGCACCGGCATCGACCGCGTCCTGAAGTTCGCCTTTGAACTGGCCATGACCCGCCCGCGCAAAAAGCTCACCTCTGCGACCAAGTCCAACGGTATCTCGATCACCATGCCCTACTGGGACGAGCGCGTGGTGGAAATGGCCAGGGGCTACCCGGACATCAATGTCGACAAGTTCCACATCGACATTCTGACCGCCAACTTCGTGCTCCATCCGGACTGGTTCGACGTGGTCGTGGCCAGCAACCTCTTTGGTGACATCCTCTCCGATCTGGGCCCGGCCTGTACCGGCACCATTGGCGTGGCGCCGTCGGCCAACATCAATCCCGAAGGTCACTTCCCGAGCCTTTTCGAGCCGGTCCATGGCAGCGCGCCGGACATCTTCGGCAAGGGGATTGCCAACCCGATCGGCCAGATCTGGTCGGCGGCGATGATGCTGGAGCACCTGGGCCATATGGACGCCGGCAAGGCGGTGGTGGAGGCCATCGAGCGCGTACTGGCCGCAGGCCCGGGTGACGCCCCGCTGACGCCGGACCTGGGCGGCAGGGGCACGACCGGCGAGCTGGGCGAGGTGATTGCCGAGGCGATCAAAAACGGCTGACCGGCTCTCGCCGGCTATCATCATAACCACCGGCTGTCACCGCGATAGCCGGCGATCACCATAATAAAAAGGGCCGCATCACTGTCGTGATGCGGCCCCTGTCATGTCGGCAGATAGCCGGAATCAGATCCTGAAACGATCCACCGACTGATACAGACGACCGGACTGCTCTTCCAGCGAGGACGCAGCGGCTGCGGCCTCCTCGACCAGCGCAGCGTTTTGCTGGGTCACCTGATCCATCTGGCTGACAGCCTGGTTGACCTGCTCGATACCGCTGGTCTGCTCCTTCGAGGCCGCTGCAATCTCGGCCATCAGATCGTTGACCCGACGCGAGCTCTGCGTGATGGTCGCCATGGTGGCATCAGCTTCATCGACCAGCGTGGTGCCGCTGGCCACCTGCGATACCGAGCGCTCGATCAGTGCCTTGATATCGCTGGCAGCCGTTGCCGAGCGGCTGGCAAGCTGACGCACCTCACCAGCCACGACTGCAAAGCCGCGACCCTGTTCACCGGCACGCGCCGCTTCCACCGCCGCGTTGAGCGCCAGCAGATTGGTCTGGAAGGCAATGCTGTCGATCATGGTGATAATTTCACTGATCTTGCTGGAACTTTCGCGAATTTCACCCATGGTCGCTACCACACGCTGAATGACCTCACGCCCGCCATCCATCTCGCTGGAGGCCGTCTGGGAAAGACGGGTGGCCTGAGCCGCATTGTCGGCGTTTTGACGCACGGTAGCGGTCAGCTCTTCCATGCTGGCAGCTGTCTGTTCCAGCGAAGCAGCCTGCTGCTCGGTACGCGCTGACAGATCATTGTTGCCGGCCGCGATTTCACGCGCACCTACATCGATCGATTCACTGGCCTGACGAATGCTGGCGATGGTCTCGGCAAGCTCGGCGCGCATATGCTCGATATGGTAAAGAAGGCTGGTCTGATCGCCGCTTCGCAGCTCAAGTCGGGCCCCCAGTCGACCGTCGGCGATTTCACGCACACGTTCGATGGCGTAGGCAGGCTCGCCGCCCAGGCCGCGATAGATATTGCGGGTCAGCAGCAAAAACGCCGTGGTCAGCGCTGCACCCACCAGCGCCAGCAGTCCGATGTACTGCAAAAGCTTGGCCATGAAGGCGCTCTGGATGTCGTCGGTATACACCCCGGCTGCCAGATTGATCTGCCAGGGCGCGAAGCGCTCAACATAGCCCAGCTTGGGCAGCAGTTCTTCACCATTGGCATCGCGGGAGTCATAACTGACAAAGCCGCTGCCACTGGCCAGCGCCTCTTTCAAAAGCTCGCCATACACGGCAACGCCGTTGGGATCCGTATAGGTGGACATGTCTTCGCCCTGGGCACGGCGCGGGTGATACAGCACCCGGGCACGATCATCAAAGGCAAAGATATAGTTCTGGCGATCATCACCAAAGCGCAGACCGCCCAGCGCGTCCAGCGCCCGACGACGTGCTTCGTCCATGGTGAACTCGCCAGCATTGGCGCGCTCCTGGTAAAGCTCAAACAGCGTATGCGCCACGCCTACGGTGGCCTGAAGGCTGCGCTGGCGCTCTTCAAACATCATGCTGCGCGCATTCCAGGCCATGCTGGTCACCAGGATCAGCATGCCAACCCACATCAGGGCCAGAATGGCGAACATCTTCTTTCTCAGCGTCCAGTTACCCAGGCTGAACCCGGCGCGGCGACGCTGTGTCGCTTTCGCGTTATGTTGAGAAGCCGTGTGCTCCTCCGATGAGATCTCGCTCCAGCCTGCCTGCGATGCCATGTGTCTCTCCCTGCGGGCCCCGTGCCCATCACCTGCACCGTAACGGCGCGACTCAATGCACAACATCGGCCGGCAATGGCTAGACTTGAGGCGACCCGAACCGAATGCATCGAATAAATCGATGCTGCATCCATTGTCACTGACAGGAGCATGACATGCCTGACATGGCCGATCTGAAGGGATTACTGGGAAGTCTGGCGAGCGCCATGGGCGGTGAAACAGGCATCCCGAAAGGGTGTCGGGCCGTTGAAGACTTCGAGCTGGATCGCTATCTGGGCCTGTGGTTTGAGGTGGCGCGACTCGATCACAGCTTCGAGCGAGGGCTGGAACAGGTCACGGCGCACTACGCCCTGCGCGATGATGGTGGCGTGGCGGTGACCAATCGCGGCTTTAACCCCGATGACAACGAGTGGGATGAAGCCGAGGGCAAGGCCTTCTTTGAAGAGGACCACAACGTTGGGCGCTTTCGCGTCTCCTTTTTCGGCCCCTTTTATGCCGGCTATAACATTCTCTGGCTCGATGAGGCCTATGAGCATGCCATCGTGGCCGGCCCCAATCATGGCTATCTCTGGCTGCTGGCACGACGCCCCGACGTGGATCAGACCACGCTGTCGCACATGTACCGGATTGCCGAGAACAACGGCTTTGATACGCAGGCGTTGATGTCGGTGTCACATGCCCCCGCGTAGATCCATCTTCCATACCGCTTTCATTTACCTACTCCTGCCCGGCGCAGGCTGGAGGCTTTTTTGCTGACATCAAAATGGTGGCTGATGCTGCCGGCCACACTGTGTGAAATCGGCTGGGCCCTGGGCGCCAAATACGCCCAGGGCCCGGTCGAGTGGCTGGCCACACTGGTGCTGGTTACCCTGAGCCTGGGACTGGCGACCTGGATGGCACGCACCCTGCCCACCACCACGGTCTACACCGTGTTTGTCGGCCTGGGCGCGATGGGTACCGTGCTGGTGGATATCGCCTTTCTGGGCGCCCCCTTCAATGCCCTGACGCTGATACTGATTGCCACCCTGCTGGCCGGCGTGATCGGCCTCAAGCTCTATTCCTCCAGCGGCTCATCCAGCGATGAGGAGGCAACATGTACTGGCTCGCATTGATCATTTCGGGACTGATGGAAGTGGTCGGCGTGACTGGCATCGAGAAGTTCAACCGCGGCTCGCGCCGGCAGGGCCTTGCCATGCTGATCGTCGGCTTCGGCCTGTCGCTTTTGTTCATCTCCCTTGCCATGCGCGAGATCAGTCTGGGAATCGCCTACGCTGTCTTTACCGCCATTGGCACGGTGGCCAGTGCCCTTCTGGGCATGTTCTTCTGGGGCGAATCGAAAAGCCCGATCCGCCTGGGCTTTATTGCGCTGATCATTGCCTCGGTGGTCGGGCTCAAACTGGTCTCCGGCAGTCAGTGACGCTGCCTGATCGTCACTGCTCCTCTCGTGCCCAGGCCAGCAGCGGTCGGGTACGGGCGTGCATGTCCAGCCGCGCCTTTAAACGCACCATGTTCCAGTAGTGGCCGTTGAGCGTACGCGAGAGCAGCATGGTATCGGCCGGCGGCTGCAGGCGGTCCATGGCCGACCAGACCCGCGGGCTGATTTCGCGCAGGCGGTAGTGAATGCGCGTATCGCTGAAATCCTGCTCGCCGGGCTCGAACAGCGGTCGCATGGCCGCCGCCGACTCGCGATAGAGCGCCAGAGGCGCCCCCTCGCCCTGGCGTCCGCCCATCGAGCGCAGCGCCTCGTCCATGCCCATCGGATCGTCATCGATCGCCGCGCCCAGCAATAACATCATCGAGCGAAGCCGTGCCTCGGGCACGCTGATGACTGCGCCAAGGTCATAGACGATCAAGCGCCCTTCTTCATCAGTGGCAAAGTTGCCGGCATGCGGGTCAGCGTGCAGCTCCCGATGGGTAAAAAGCTCCTCGGTAAGCCAGTCGCCCAGATTGGCCGACAGCCGTTGACGCACGCTGTCATCCAGCCCTTCGGCCTCGCGCATGGGGATGCCCGGCAGATAGCGCATGGCCAGTACGCGATCACCGCAATAGTCCGCCAGCGGCTCGGGAAAGCGCAGACCATCGTTGTCGGCGTAGCGTTCCCGGTAGCGCGTGAGCGCGTCGAACTCGGCGCGATAATCAAGCTCCTTGCGCAGGCTGTCTGCAAACTCGTCAAACATGGCATCAAGACGTGCCTGGGGCACCTTCATCCAGCGCATCAGACGCATCATGCGACGCACCTGCACCAGATCCTGCTCGAGCACACGCTCAAGGCCCGGGTACTGCACCTTGAGTACCAGCGTCTCGCCGTCGTTGGTGACCGCACGATGCACCTGGCCCATGGAAGCGCTGGCAAAGGGTGTGGTCTCGATACTCTCAAAGGCCGCCTCAAGATCACCAAACTGATCCACCAGGGTACGGCGAATATCCTCCCATGGCATGGGTCGGGCCTGACGCTGCAGCCGTGCCAGCTGCTCGGCAAGCGCCGGGGGCAACAGGTCATCCCACTGCGCCATGATCTGGGCCAGCTTCATGGCCGGACCCTTGAGCTCGGAAAGCTCATTGAAAAGCTGCTCGCCGAGCACGTCCCAGCCGGCGTCACGTCCCATCCGCGAGCGCAATACGGCGCCACCGGTACGGGCGCCCATGCCCAGCAATCTGCGGGTTCTGCCTCGCTCTCTCATCACCGTGACTCCTTTCAAGCGTTCGTGTTTCAAGCCCTTGTGTTCGACACTGTCGTCTTTGAAACCCTGGTGGTGACATGACACATCACACCATGCCCGCCCTCTTGATTACATCCAGCGCTCATCGGCGGTAAAGCAGACCGTAAACCAGCGCTGCTGCGGGGCGATGTCCAGCGCAGCGCCTATCTGTGTGCGAACGTCATCCAGCGTGGCCACACCCTCGTGCGCGGCGAAGTCCGGCGTGGTCAGGATGTGAATCTCGATAAAATGACCACGCCCGGTGCGTGCCACATGACTGTAGTAGTGCCGGAACCCTTCGCGCTGCATGATCGTCTCCATGACGGCGTGCACCTGCTGGTCCAGCTCGCGCGGGGCGATCAACAGCACCTCCTTCATGGCCCGGATCACGATGCCGACGGGCACGGGCAAAAAGCACAGCGTCAGCACGGCCAGCAGCACCACATCCACATAGGGCGTATAGCGGGCCCAGGCCGTGTGCTCAATGGCCAGCGACAGCGCGAAGGCCACGATCAGCGCTGAGGTGATCAGTCCGGCCATCAGCCAGCTCTGGGCATCAATGCGGATAAAGACCGAATCGATGCGTGCGTTGACGCGCTGTTCCATGCGATACATGGCAAAACAGATTACGACGACCACCAGGCCATAACCCAGCGCCGGGCCGAAAGCGAGATCGTGACCGCCCTTGAGGATGCCCTGCACGGCATTGAGAAAGGCATACAGACACAACAGCGTCAAAATGGCGCCGTTGAGTGCCGCCACCAGCGGCTCCAGGTGCCAGAAGCCGTGCTGAAACCGATCACTGGTCTCGCGCATGGCAAGGCGTGCGACAAAAAGCGACAGCGCCGACATGACCGAATCAATGGCCGAGAACATGCCGTCAAACAGGATGGACTCCGAGCCTGATAACACGCCAAAGCCGATCCCCATGAGTGACACGACAAGCGTTGCCACGATCGAGCGCTTCAGCGTTTGCTGCTCCAGCCGGGCATTCATGATGATTCTCCAGAGTTCTGACAGCTGATCTCAACAACAGGCAATTCCAACAACAGGCGTTGGTACGCAGGCTTTGGCATACACTACACGATGCTTATTGCAACGGACGGGGAGCGGACATGTCGCTGAGTGATTACTTTGCTGATTTTATTGCAGCCGATGAGCTGACAGTGTGGTCGGATGCCGGCACATTGCCAGGCGTATCGGTGATCGAGCATGCCCCCGGGGTATTGGCGCTCATGCCCAAAGCGCCTGATCCTGCAGCGGGTGCCACCATTATTTCGGCCGGCATCCATGGTGACGAGACCGCCCCGATCGAGCTGTTTGGCGAGCTGCTGGCAGCCCTTGATGCCGGTCAGCTGCGTGTCGGAGCGCCTGCCCTGCTGATCATGGGCAACCGTCGTGCCATTGCCGCCGGCAAACGCTATATCGACACCAATCTCAATCGGCGCTTTCAGCGCGACACGCTGCTGCGCGATGACGAGCGCCTTGAATGCCTGCGCGCCCGGGAACTGATGCAGGCAGTGGATCGCTTCATGACGGACATTTCCGGTCCCGTGCTGCATATGGACATGCATACCGCCATTCGTGACAGCCGCTACCCCCGCTTTGCGGTGGAACCCTTCAGCGAGACCCCGACCCCGGATGATGTCTGGCAGCTGCTGGCCGAGGCCGGCATTCAGGCCGGGCTTTCACAGCATCAGCACAGCTGGACCTTTTCGCACTACACGCGCCACTATCACGGTGCCATGAGCTTTACGCTGGAACTGGGGCGGGTAGCGCCCTTTGGCAGCAATGATCTTGAACCGCTCTCGCCGATGCTGGATCTGCTGCGCGCGCGCATTGCCGGCACTTCCCTGAAGACAGCGGGCAGGGCGTCACTCGTGCGCTTTGAAGTGGTGGATGAAGTCATGCGCGAAAGTGACGACTTCAGCCTCTGCCTTGCCGACGATATCGCCAACTTTACCGAATTCGCGCCGGGCGCCTGTCTGGCCCGTGACGGCATCCAGGGCGATTGGATCGTCAGGGAAGCGCCAGTCCATGTGGTGTTTCCCAATGCCAATGTCGAGCGTGGGGCTCGTGCCCTGCTGCTGGCCCGGCCCGTGCCACAGGCGCCCTGCGACAGCAGATGATTCCATCAGACGGGCGCGCACCGGTCGGGCCTGTTAACATGCGCCGCCAAACACCTCGGGTCGCCACATCGAAAACGGCCTGTCGCATGATTTCATACCACGAATGACAACATTCAGGAGAGTGCCTTGGCCGACGCCTCCATTCCGCTGATCGTCAGCGATATTCATAAACGCTTTGGCGACAACGAAGTCCTCAAGGGTATTTCGCTGGAAGCCAGAAAGGGCGATGTGATCACCCTGATTGGTGCTTCCGGCTCAGGCAAAAGCACCTTTTTGCGTTGCATGAACCTGCTCGAGCGCCCTGACAGCGGCGATATCATCGTCCACGGTGAACCGATCAGCTTTCGCCAGACCCGTCGTGGGCGCGAACCTGCCGACAGAAGCCAGCTCGAGCGTATTCGCACGCGGCTGTCGATGGTCTTTCAAGGCTTCAATCTCTGGGCGCACATGACGCTGATCGCCAACGTCATCGAGGCGCCCGTCCACGTGCGCGGCATTCCCAGGGCCCGTGCGATGGAACAGGGCATGGCGCTGCTGGAGCGGGTCGGGCTTGCCGACCGGGCCCACTACTATCCGGCGCAGCTTTCCGGCGGCCAGCAGCAGCGCGGCGCCATTGCCCGGGCGCTGGCCATGGAGCCCGAGGTCATGCTCTTTGATGAGCCCACTTCGGCGCTCGACCCGGAACTGGTCGGGGATGTGCTCAAGGTCATGCGTGAACTGGCAGATGAAGGACGCACCATGATCGTGGTCACCCACGAAATGGACTTTGCCCGCGACGTCTCCAATCAGGTGGTTTACCTGCATCAGGGCATGGTCGAGGAAAAGGGGCATCCCTCGGAAGTGCTGGGCAACCCGAGTTCGGCACGCCTGCGTCAGTTCCTTGCCCCGCGCGGGCGTTGAGGAGGCTCTCATGATCGATTTTCAGGGCTATGGGCCGCGTCTGCTGGAGGGCGCCCTGCTGACCCTTGAGCTGGCCGTGCTGTCGCTCTTGCTGGCGGTTGTGCTGGGGCTTGTGACCGCCAGCGCACGCCTGTCACGGCTGGCCATCCTGCGTCTGCCGGCCATTATCTACACCGTTATCATTCGCGGCGTGCCAGATCTTGTACTGATGCTGCTGCTGTTTTATGGCGCCCAGATCGGTATCAACCAGCTCACCGACATGATCTACGACCGCTGGGGCTGGGACATCTTCATCAACGTTGATCCGTTCGTGGCTGGCGTCATCACCATTGGGCTGATCTTTGGCGCCTATATGGCCGAAACCTTTCGCGGCGCCTTTCTGGCAGTGGATCGCGGCCAGGTCGAGGCGGCCGAATCCTTTGGCATGAGCAACTGGCTGTTGTTTCGTCGCATCCGCTTTCCGCTGATGATGCGCCATGCCCTGCCGGGTCTGGGCAACAACTGGATGGTGCTGTTGAAGACCACCGCACTGGTGTCGATCATTGGCCTGTCCGACATGGTCCGCGTGGCGGCAGAAGCGACCCGTGCCACCCATCAGACCTTTTTGTTCATGATTCCGGTAGCACTGGGCTATCTGGCCATCACGTCACTTTCGGAAATCGGCATGCAGTGGCTTAAAAAGCGCTATAACGCCGGGTTCGAGGAGGAGCACTGATGCAGGAACTGCTGCAGTCCCTCGCCCCCTGGCTCAATGACAACGCCATCTTTACGCCATCGACGCTGGCCCAGTACTGGGAGGGTTTCGTCAACACCGTCCAGCTGGTCTTTATCTCGCTGGTGCTTGGCCTGTTTCTGGCTGTCCCGCTGGCCATCGGCCGCGCCAGCCCGATCCGGGCGATCAGCAAGAGCATCTGGCTGTTTACCTGGGTCTTTCGCGGCACGCCGCTTTTGATCCAGCTCTATATCGCCTACTACGGGCTGGCCTTTATTCCCGGCGCTCGCGAAAGCATCCTGTGGCCGCTGATCAAGGACCCGCTTTACCCGGCCCTGCTGGCGTTTACACTCAATACGGCGGCCTACACCACCGAGATCTTTTACGGTGCGATCAAGGCGATGCCGCGCGGCGAGCTGGAAGCCGCGCGCGCCTATGGCATGTCGCCGATGATGGCTTATCGCCGCATCATTTTGCCCAGTGCCCTGCGCCGCGCCCTGCCGGCCTATGGTAATGAGGTCATCTTCATGCTGCATGCCAGCGCCATTGCCAGCGTAGTGACCATTGCCGATCTGACCGGCGTGGCCTACAACATCTATGCACGCTTTTATGCGCCCTTCTCGGCGTTCATCTTTGTGGCGGTGTGCTACATGGTGCTGAGCTTCTCGATCCAGGGCCTTTTCAGACTGCTGGAAAAGCGCATGCTGGCACATCTACAGCCGCGCTGACGCGCCACGCTGTCACCATGATCATCCCTTACATGCTGTTACAGCACTTGCATCCATCGGGGTGATCATGGTGATAATCCAGCGTCGTCCCGGGGCGCCGGGCGGCCCCTTTAAAAGAGAGACAATGATGAAAAGACTACTGACGGTTTCACTGCTGGGGGCAGCGATCGCTGCCGGTTCGGCACAGGCGCGTGATTACGACACGGTCCGCATCGGCGTGGATATTCCCTACGTGCCCATGGAGTACCGCACGCCCTCCGGCGAGCTGGCAGGCTTTGACATCGAGTTGGGCAACGCCCTGTGTGAACAGGCCGAACTCAAGTGCAACTGGGTCGAGCAGGGCTGGGACGGCATCATCCCGGGACTCATGTCGCGCAAGTTCGACGCCATCATGTCCTCGATGACCATCAACGACGAACGCCGCCAACAGGTACTCTTCTCCGATCCGTACCTGGTCCCGCCGTCTGCCTGGTTTGCGCCCTCTTCAACGCAGATGGCAGGCGTTGAATCCAGTGACCTCAAGGACAAGAACATTGGCGTACAGCGTGGCACCGTGCAGGACAGCTACGTGACCGACAAATTTGGCGATGTGGCCAATATCCAGCGCTATGCCAGCGCCGATGACGTGGCGGTCGATATGGAAACCGGACGTCTTGATATCGCCTTTCTGGACTACCCCACCGGTCAGGCGGCCCTGCTCAAGGGCGGCAAGTACAAGACCATGGGTGAGCTGATGACCGAGCCGAAGGAGTACTTTGGCGACGGTTTCGGCATTGCTTTCCGTCAGCGCGACAAGGCGCTTGCCGAGAAATTCAACGAGGCACTGGCCACGCTGAAGTCCAACGGGACCTATGACGAAATCCACGATAAATACTTCAACGAAGACGGCACCAACGCCCCGCAGGCGCAGGAATAACGACCGCTCTGCCGTGATCGTGCCCTGAACGACAAAAGCCCCGTCAGTGACGGGGCTTTTTTTGTCTCGGCAGTCACGATCAGGCGATCAGACCGCCGCACCGGCAAGTGTTTCCCCGCGTGAGGCAGGCTCTGCCGGTTCATCCACGGCAAAGATGCCGCCCGAGAGCCTGCGCACCCGCTTGATAAACAGCGCCAGTGCCACAGCCGTGCCGAGCGCCGCCACGATGTAGGCTACGGTCAATGGCAGACCAAACCCGATCGGTGCCCAGGCGATATAGGTAAACGTCGCCATGGTCATGAACAGCGCCGGCAGAAGCGTCAGCCAGTAGGGCTTTTTGGCCAGGATCAGATACATGGTGGCGACCCAGAGCGCGATGACCGCCGTGGTCTGGTTGGCCCAGGAGAAATAGCGCCACAGGAGCGTGAAGTCCATATGGGTCAGACCGTAGGAAATCACGAACAACGGTGCGGCCACCATGATGCGTTTGGCGAGCGGACGCTGGCCGATGTGGAGATAGTCGGCAATGATCATGCGCGCACTGCGAAACGCGGTATCACCCGAGGTGATCGGCAGCACGATAACGCCCAGTACGGCCAGCGTACCGCCCACGGCGCCCAGCAGATTGACCGACACGCTCTGGACCACGGCCGCCGGCCCGCCCTGTGCCAGCACCTGCGAGAGGCTGGTGTCACCATGGAACAGGCTCATGGCTGCTGCCGCCCAGATCATGGCAATCACGCCCTCGGTGATCATCATGCCGTAGAAGATCTTGCGCCCGTTGTTCTCGTTGCCGGTGGTGCGCGAAATGATCGGCGTCTGCGTCGCGTGAAAGCCCGACAGCGCCCCGCAGGAGATGGTCAGAAACAGCAGCGGGAAGATGGGCGTATTGTCCGGATGCATGTTGGTGAAATTCAGTTCCGGAATCGGCGCCCCGCGCACGATCATCATGATGCCAATGCCGGCGGCGCTGAACACCAAAAGCGCGCCAAACCACGGATAAATTCGTCCGATGACCTTGTCGATGGGCAAAAGCGTGGCCAGCAGATAGTAGGCAAAGATTGCCAGCGTAATCACGGTCAATGAAACGGGCAGCATGTTGGCCAAAAGGGTGGCCGGCGCGGTCACAAACACGGTGGCCACCAGCAGCAATAACAGCAGCGCAAAGAAATTCACCACATGCTTCATCACCCGGCCCAGGAACTTGCCGGCCAGCTGAGGCAGATGCGCGCCGTGATTGCGAATCGAGATCATGCCGGTGAGATAGTCATGCACGGCGCCGGCAAAGATGCAGCCCACCACGATCCAGATAAAGGCCACCGGTCCATACAGCGCCCCCAGAATTGGCCCGAAGATCGGCCCGACACCGGCAATGTTCAAAAGCTGGATCAGCGCATTGCGCTTGGTGCCCATGGGCAGGTAGTCAACGTCGTCGCGCATGGTATACGCCGGGGTGGGACGACGATGATTGGATTCAAAGACGCGCTCTACAAACTTGCCGTAGGTAAAATACCCCACCACCAGCAGCACGATCCCTGCCAGAAAGGTCACCATATCAATATTCTCCTTGACCCTTGCGCACGCGACATCCCGGATCAGTCCGATCCGGTAAAGTGCGGCCACGGTCACCTGTGAGGTTTTTGTAACCCGCAGAGCTTATTCACACGCTGGAGGCGTCAACAGATGGACCTTGGTTGCATAGACCAAGGTCGCAGTCGTTAAAAACGGTGCCATTTAGCCTTCATCACACGGCCGGGCGATCTAACCGATGGACCCTGGTGGTGTAGACCAGGGTCACCGTCGGCAAAAAGGAAGCCGAGATGATCTCAGTTGGAAGGAGAAACCAGCACGCGGCGCAGCCAGGTACCACATTCATCGATGGCCTGGTCGGCCTGCGCATGCTGGCCGAGCCGACGAATGAAGGCGTGGATCATGCCGTAGTAGTGACTGTGGCGTGTCAGCACGCCCTGCCCGGCGAGCAGCGCGGCATAGCGCACGCCCTCGTCACAGACCGGATCGAACTCGGCCGTCATGACCAGCGCCGGCGGCAGGCCCGCCAGATCCTGTCGTTCAAGCAACGTGTTGAAGGGATGCGCGCGCGCCGCTTCATCGGGCAGATACTGCTGGACATACCAGTCGCGGGCCTCGCGGGTGAAACCATAACCGCTGGCATGGCGGGTCAGTGAATCCGTTCCCTCGCGCTGCACATCCAGCATGGGATAGAGCAGACACTGCCCGCACAACGCCGGGCCCCCTTCATCTCGTACCCGCAGGGCCGTCAGCGCTGCCAGAAGCCCGCCGGCACTGTCACCGGCGAGTGCCAGGCGTTCACCGTCACCGCCGAAATCGGCAGCGTGTTGCCCGATATGGCGTACGGCTGCCAGCGCATCGTCCGGTGCCGCCGGAAAGGGATGCTCGGGGGCCAGACGATATTCCACAAAGGCCACGATGGTTTTTGATGCCCGACACAGCGCGCGACAGATCACGTCATAGGTGGCAAGCGAGCCGGTCACGAACCCGCCGCCATGGAAGAACACCGTGACCGGTCGCGGACCGCCCGAGCCATGCACGAAGGGGTAATAAAGGCGCAGCGTCATGGGGCCGGCAGGGCCGGGAATACTGATATCCCGGATTTCCGCCACCGGATAGGCCAGCGGCGGGCGCTGGATTTTCAGGTTGGCCTGATCGGCGGCAGCGCGACGCTGGGCAACATTCATGGCGCTGACATCCGGCGCCCTGTCGGCAGCCTCCTGTAGCCAGCGTCCAAACTGCGAATCCAGTGGCATATTCCCCTCCTTCGACGTGGCGACAAGCCCTCAGCGTAACCTGAATGGAGCTGCGCGTCGCGATGACGCACAATGGATGGCCGATTCACGACCGTCATGATCGTGAGACCGGGTTCACTTCTGTCAATGGTTGCTCATGAATACACGCGCGCTTGTCCCCTTCGCTTCCATCATTGCCGGCCTGCTGCTGGCAGGCTGTGACCGCATCCCCGAGATCGAACTGGCCCAGGGTGAGGCGCAGGGCACCACCTATCACGTCAAGTGGTGGGGCGAGGACGCCCCGTCTCAAGATGCCATCGAAACCGATCTGGCCAATGTGCTCGCGCAGATCGATCAGGAGATCTCGACCTATCGCGACGACTCCTGGATTTCACGCTTCAACGCCAGCCGCAGCACTGACTGGCAGGAGGCACCACCGGATGTTATCCATCTGTTGCAGATTGCCCGCCGGGTGCATGAACGCTCCGAAGGTTGCTACGACCCGACGGTCGCCCCGCTATTTGCCCTGTGGGGCTTTCAGAATCAGAACTTCCGGGTGCCCTCGGAGGACGAGATTAACGAGGTGATGGCCCATACGGGTCTTGAGCATCTCGAGATCGATGCCGATCAGTCGCGGATTCGCAAAACGGTGCCCGAGCTCTCGCTGGATCTCTCCTCGATGGGCGAAGGCCATAGCGTGGACCGCATCGCTGCGATGCTGGAAGCCCATGGCATCCATGACTATCTGGCAGAGCTGGGCGGTGACATGCGCATTCGCGGTGCCAAGCCCGACGACGAGCCCTGGCGTGTGGGCATCGAATCACCTACGCCGGGCGAACGTCGGGCCGGCAATATCGTGACCCTTACCGACCGCGAGGGGCTGTCGCTGAACACATCAGGGACCTATCGGCGCTATTTTGATGACAGCGGCCATGCCTATGGCCACATCATCGACCCGCGCAGTGGCACCCCTGCCACCCACGATCTGGTGTCGGCCACCGTCTTTGGTACCGAGGCCGCCGTCAGCGATGCCTGGGCCACCACCATGCTCTGTCTGGGACGCGAGGAAGGTACCCGCGTGGCCGACCGCGAAGGACTACCGGTCTATTTCATCGAACGCCACGGGGATAACGACTTTGCCTACAGCCGCACGGCCGCCCTCAAGGAGAGTCAACAGCTCACGCTGGAATAGGCACCCAAGCCGATCCGTGGGTAACGCAAACGCCGCATCGCGTTACCCACGGATACCGGAGCGCCATCGCACTGTCATGACGAGCGCCAATACTCAAGCGGTGTTCTTCTGCCCCACGACTGCCAGGAGCTCTCATGACCGCCTCGACCCAGGGTATCCGCGTTGCCACTTATAATGCCTCCCTCAACCGTGACAGCGCCGGTGCACTGCGCGAGGATCTGATCGACGGCGATGCTCAGGCACGCGATATCGCCGCTGTCATCCAGCAGTCCCGACCGGACGTGTTGTTGATCAACGAGTTCGACTACGACCCTGCCGCCGCCGAACTCTTTCGCGAGCACTACCTGAGCACGCCCCAGGGCGATGCGCCGGGCATTGATTACCCCTATGCCTTCAGCGCCCCGGTCAACACCGGCGTGGCCTCCGGCGTGGATCTGGATGGCAACGGTGAGGCAGTGACCACTCCCGGCGCGCCGGGCTACGCCGATGATGCGCTGGGGTTTGGTCAGTTTCCCGGGCAGTACGGCATGCTGGTGCTGTCACGCTATCCGCTCGAGAGTGAAGACATTCGCACCTTTGGCGACTTCCTCTGGAAGGACATGCCGGGAGCCCGTTTGCCGGGCAATCCGGAGACGCCCGAGTCAGGCGACTACTACCCGGACGCGGCACTGGACGTGCTGCCGCTCTCCTCCAAGAGCCACTGGGACATTCCGATCAACGTGAACGGCGAGATCGTGCACCTGCTCGCCTCCCACCCCACCCCGCCGACCTTTGATGGCCCCGAGAATCGCAATGGCCTGCGCAATGCCGACGAAATTCGCCTCTGGGCCGACTACGTCACCCCCGGCAAGGGTGACTACCTCATGGATGACCAGGGGCGCAGCGGTGGCCTTGATGCCCATGCGCGCTTCGTGATTGCCGGCGATCAGAACGTCGATCCGCTCGATGGCGACAGCCTGCCGGGGGCCGCCCAGCAGCTGCTCGGCCATCCGCTGATTGCCGCCGGCCTCACGCCTGACAGCGAGGGCGGCGTGGTTGCCGCACTTGAACAGGGCGGCGCGAATGCCACCCATCGCGGTGATCCGCGCTTTGATACGGCCGACTTCAACGACGAGGCGCCCGGCAACCTGCGCGTGGACTACGTGCTGCCCTCGGCCCACGGCCTGACCCGCCTGGACGGCGGCGTGTTCTGGCCGGTCGAGGGGGAAGCCGGTCACGAACAGGCGGACGCCTCCGATCACCGGCTGGTATGGGCTGATCTCGCCATTGATGACAGCGACACGCAGGTCAAGGACATTGACTTCATCGGCCAGACCGCCTTTGAAAGCGGCACCGAGTTTCAGGGCACCACCCTGAGCGGACTGTCGGGGCTGACCCGTGACCCGGTCAGCGGCGAATACCTGGCCATTTCCGATGATCGCAGTGAATACAACGATGCGCGCTTTTACAGCCTGCGTATCGACCTTGAAGACGGCCATCTCGATGATGGCGATGTCCGCCTGACCGATGTCACCACCCTGCGCCAGCCCGGCGGCGAGCCCTGGGCGGCCGGCGAGATCGACCCCGAAGCGATCGCCCTCACCGACAACGGCACGCTGTATATCGCCTCCGAGGGTGACAGCAACCAGCGTATTGATCCGTTCGTGAATCTGTTCGCCCGGGACGGCGAGCAGATCGATGCCATCGAACTGCCGGAGATTTTAAGCCCTGATGGCGACGGCACCTGGGGCGTTCGCAACAATCTGGCGCTGGAAAGCGTCACCCTGACGCCGGACGGCGAGCGCCTGTTCACCGCCACCGAAAACGCTCTGGCCCAGGATGGCCCCGCCGCAGCGCTCGATACCGGTAGTGCGTCGCGCATCCTGAGTTTCGATCCCGACACTGGCAAGGCGCTGGGGCAGTATCTCTACCCGGTCGAGCCGACGCCGCAGGCGCCTGTTGCTGAGGATGGGTTCTCGACCAACGGGCTGGTCGAGATGCTGGCACTCGATGAGCACCATCTGCTGACGCTGGAGCGCGGCTTTGCCGAAGGCGCCGGCAACGATATTCGCCTCTACGAGATCGATCTCTCACAGGCCACCGATATCAGTCACCTCGACAGCCTTGAAGACGCCGCTGGCATGATTCGCCCGGTCCAGAAAACGCTGTTGACCAGCCTCAACGACTACGGATTCGAGCCGGACAACGTCGAAGGCATGACGTTCGGCCCGGTACTGGCCGATGGCCGCCAGAGCCTGATTCTGACCTCGGATGACAACTTCAGCGACAGCCAGAGCACCCAGTTCATTGCCCTCGCACTGGCGTTTGATGACGCATCCACCGAGGCACCAGACCAGCCATCGTTTGATAAGGGGTTCGGACTGCTGCCACCCGCGCTCAATCCTGCCGCTATCATGGCCTCGCTGATGGGCGATATCGCCGCACTCCCCGACGGGCCTCAGGCGCTTGATCTTCTCGGTGAACAAGACGGCGCCACGCTTGCCGGCGTGGCGGAGCCCGGTGACTGGCTGATGGCAGGCTAACCGCCGGACTCGGCGTCAGAGGCATGGCGCGAGGGTACCAGGCCCTCGCGCATGAAGTTGACGATCCAGCGCGCCATGACGTGATCATCTACCGGCGCGTGATGCGAGGCCAGGGCTTCGCGGCGGCGCCGGTCGGGCAATCTGTCGCCCTTGTCGGCCATCAGATCAGCGCTGCACGCCCTGGAGAACTCGGGGTGGCCCTGCACGCTCATGAAGCGGGGGCCGTACTGCAGCAGGTAATACGGACAGAACGGGCTTTCCGCCAGCACCTCGGCGCCCTCGGGCAGTGCCAGCACCTGATCCTGATGGCTCACGATCAGATCCAGCCCCGCCTGCCAGGGCGTCATCCAGGATGTGTGACCCACCACGGTGTTGAACGACACCCCCACGCCCCAGCCACGATCGCTTTTGCCCACACGCCCGCCGAGCGCCTGGGCCATGGCCTGATGACCAAAGCAGATGCCGACCACCGTTCGATTCTGCGCATACAGGCGGCGAATCAGCGTCAGCAGCGACCTGATCCACGCCTGATCTTCATACACGCCGGCCTTGCTGCCGGAGATCAGCCAGGCATCCACCGCGCCAGGATCGGTGGGCAGTTCCCCGTCATGCACACGCCAGGTCACGAACTCGATAGTCGGGTCCACTGCATGCAAAAGACCCGAGTACAGGGCCGGATAGTTGCCATGCACGCGGGCCACATGGGGCGCCAGATCATCACATTGCAGCAGACCGACTTTCATGGGTCCTCTCGTTTTTTCTCATTGTTGAACAGGGGTATTCAAGGGTCGCCTCACTGCCATGCCTGGCGCCATCATGACGGACAATGATTGAAGGGCTTACTCTTCCAACTGGTCGTCATGCTCGGCAATCCAGCGCTCCAGCAGATCGATTTCCTTTTGCTGAGCATCGATCACCTCACGCGCCAGTGCGCGCATCTGCTCGTCGTTGCCGTGCTCAAGCTCGATGCGCGCCATGTCGACCGCGCCGCGGTGATGGGCCAGCATGCCGCGGGCGAAGTCCATGTCGACGTTGCCGCTGGGGCGGATCGCCATGTCGTGATGCATGCGCTGGTTGGCCTCACTGAAGGCATGCGCGGCCTGGTCGGCCTCACCACCCCTGGCATGAGCATCATGCGAGGCGGGCGCGTCCGCCAGCGCCACGGTGGAGATCAGTACGCTCCCGATCAGCGATACGATGCGATATGGCATTGAGCGCCTCCTTGTCGTCTCAAGTGAACCGTTGCAATGATATTTACGCCGTCACGATCTCGTGGCGACGCGGCAGATCCGGGCCGCGCTGCTGGCAGGTATGTGCTGCCGCGCGCATGGCAAATTCAACCATCTCGCGGCGCTGGCTCTGCGTCAGCTGCCCGGGGCCTTCAGGCGTCGCGAGCCCCTGCTCGTCAAGCCATGCCAGAAGCGCTGCCATGAAACTGTCGCCGGCGCCCACAGCGTCCACCACCCTGATCGACTCGGGCGTGAACGACTCGGTGCCGTCTTTCGTGAACAGCGTCACGCCTTCGCCGCCGCGGGTCATGATCACCATCGGGCAGCGCTCACCGAGCCAGCCGCGGATCACATCCTCGGGGTTTTTCTCCGGATAGAGGGCAGCCAGGTCTTCATCGCTGATCTTGATCAGATGCGCATGCCCCGCAAAGGTGTCGATACGCTCGCGCCAGCGCGCCACGTCGGGCTCGACCTTGAGACGAATATTGGGGTCCAGCGAGATCAGGCAGCGCTCACGCTCACGAGCGACCAGCGTCTCCAGCGTTTCACTGGTGGGCGAGACGGCAAGTGCGTAGGAGCCGACGTGAATGGCATGTACCGCCTCAACGTTTGACGGCAGATGCGACGTCTCCAGCATGCGATCGGCGCCGCACTGGTTATAGAAGACGTAGCGCGGCGAGCCGTTGTCATCGAGGGTGACCATGGCAAGCGTGGTGGCACTACCGGGGATCTCGACCATGAAGTCGGTATTGACCGATTCACTACCAAGCACCGCGCGCAGACGCTCGCCCAGCGCGTCCGGGGCAAGGCCGGTAAAAAAGGCGGACTGCCGCTCAAGACGTGCAAGCCCAATGGCCACATTCATGGGCGAGCCGCCGGCCACGGCCGTGAACGACAGCGATGACGCCTCAGGGGCGATCTGCCCTTCATCGGAAAAGAAATCAAACAGGGCCTCACCGCAGACCAGAAACATCGGGTTACTCCAGAACAGTTCACAAAAGTGATCAAGCTTAACGCACCCGGGCCCGAACGTCCTGGCCGTCGAAGTACCGGCAGGCCGCCCTTGAACGTCAGGTTACCGTGGCTCGTCGTCAGCAAGGCGGATCTGCAGCTTGACGTCGGTCGGACGCGCCTCGACAGCGCGATCAAAGGCCGCCACGCTCTGCTCGAAATCAAAGGTCTCGGCAATCAATGGCTTGAGATCGACCTTGCCGGAGGCAATCAGTTCGATGGCGCGATCATAGACGTTGGCGTAGCGAAAGACTGTCTCGATGCGCACTTCCTTCGTCTGGGCCACCACCACATCGAAGCTGACCTTCTCGACCGGCATGCCCACCAGCACAAGGGCACCGCCCGGACGGACACAGGCGAGGGCATCGTCATACACCCGCGGGCTGCCGCTGGCTTCAAACACCACATCGGCGCCCCATCCCTCGCCGGTCAGCGCTTCGACACGCTCGGTCAGCGACTCGCGAGCCACATTGACAGGGATCAGGCCCTCGTAGCCCGCAGCAATGTCGAGCTTGTCGTCGACCACATCGGAGATCACCACCCGGCTGGCGCCGGAGGCGAGTGCGGCCAGCGCCACCATCATTCCGATCGGGCCACAGCCGGTCACCACGCAGGTATCGCCCGGCTGAAGCTGCGCCTTGACCACCGCCTGCATACCCACCGCAAACGGCTCGACCATCGCGCCTTCGGCAAAGGAGACGTTGTCCGGCAGCTTGAAGGTAAACGCCGCCGGGTGGACGACCTCGGGCGTCAGGCAGCCGTGAACCGGTGGCGTGGCCCAGAAGCGAACGGCAGGGTCGACGTTGTACATGCCAAGCTTCGAGGCGCGCGAGGTCGAGTCAGGAATGCCCGGCTCCATGCAGACCCGATCACCGGGAGCGAGCGTGGTGACATTGGCGCCGACTTCGGTAACGGTGCCGGCGCCCTCGTGGCCCAGCACCATCGGCTCCTCGACCACAAAGGGGCCGATGCGGCCGTGGGTGTAGTAGTGAATATCGCTGCCGCAGATGCCCACGGTGTGCATACTGATGCGCACATCATCGGGGCCGACCTCGTCAGGCAGATCAATCTCGCGCAGTGCCAGCTCGTTCTGTCGTTCCAGTACCAGTGCCCTTGCCTTCATGTCATGACCTCCCTGTCGTATTAGTGGACTGTCGTTGCAATGGAATGTCGTCGCAATGGACTGCCCTGCAGTGTCAGCGTTGGTGCACGCCCGCACGCGACTACCATGGTTTTAACATGGACCTATCCCGCCGGCCCTTCCATCTGAAAGGGGTAGATCGAGCCCAGCGTCAAAAGCCCCGTGAGTTCGTCCAGCGCTGTCAGCGACTCGTGCGCCAGCTGTGGGTCGGCGAGATCGTCAAGCGTCAATCGGTCGCGATAGTGACGCCCGACCCAGTCGGTGAGATCCCGGTACAGATCATCATCGAGCATGACGCGCCCGCTCATGGCCTGGCGTTCGGCGTCGTTGAGTACCACGCGCAGGCGCAGACACGCCGGGCCGCCGCCGTTGCGCATGCTCTGCTTGACGTCGCGCACCACTACCTCGCTGATGGGATTGTTGCCGCCCAGCAGCAGGCTCTGGATCGTCATCCAGACGGCTTCATCCGCTTCACACTCCCCCGGTACGACCAGCGTCATGCTGCCATCGTCCCGGCTCAGAAGCTGGGAGTTGAAGAGATAGCTCGCCACCGCCGCGTCCAGCGATACCGCCTCCTCGGGCACTCGAATGGAAATCAGGGGCTGGCCGTCGGCGCGCGCGGCCAGCCGGTCGCGCAGCGCCTCAAGGACAGCGCGCTCATCGAAAAAGGCGCGTTCGTGATAGAGCAGGACAGGCCCGTTGCCCACACAGATCACATCGTTGTGAAACACGCCGGCGTCGATGGCCGCCGGATGCTGCTGGGCAAAAACGGTCTGCTGATCGCTCAGTCCGTGCTGACGCGCCAGCGCCCGACAGGCTCTGAGTGTCTGACGCGGGCGATGGCGCTGCGGGGCGGCGATCGTGTCCGGGGCCGGGTCGCCATGGACGAAAAGATGCACGCCCGGCCCGCCATGCTCAGCGCACAGCCTTGTATGGTTGGCCGCCCCCTCATCGGAAAACCAGGGCGTGGCAGGCAGCGCCGGATGGTGGGCAAAGTATCTGTCATCGGCAAGGATCGCCTTCAGCGTTCGCGCGGTCTGAGCGGACTCGATCGAGCGATGCAGCGCCGATTGAAGATTGGCCGGCGTGACATGCACACGCGAATCGAGCGTATCGCGTGACGGCGTGATGGTGGCGGCGTTGGCAGTCCACATCGCCGCCGCCGAGCAGGCGGCATACAAAAGCTCCGGCGACTCGCTGCCCACCCGCGGCAGTACCTCCTCCGGCGCACCGCGATAGCCGAGACGGTGCAGCAGTCCCATGTCGGGGCGCTGCTGCGGCGGCAGCACCGCCTGGGGAAAGCCGGCATCCATGGATGCCTTCATCTTTTCAAGCCCCTGCAGCGCGGCCTCACGCGGGTTGGAGATCAGCCCGGCATGGCGTTTCGAGGCCAGATTGCCCTGTGCCAGTCCCGCGTAGTTGTGCGTCGGCCCGACCAGGCCATCAAAGTTGATCTCAAGGGCATCACTCATGGCGTCTTTTCCTCATGTCGCCCCTCATCAGGTTGCCTCCGGGCCATCAAGGCCTGCCAGCGTGACACCCGGCGGCAGCTGATCAGGCAGTACCAGCGTGTCGCTTTCCATCGACGCGACCGGCCAGGCGCAGTAGTCCGCGGCGTACCAGGCGCTGGGACGATGATTGCCGCTGGCCCCCACGCCGCCAAAGGGCGCATCGCTGGCCGCACCCGTGGTCTGACGGTTCCAGTTGACGATGCCGGCGCGGATGCGCAGCACAAAGTCTTCCCAAATGTCTGACGTGCCGCCGATCAGCCCGGCCGCCAGCCCGAAGCGGGTATTGTTGGCCTCATCAATGGCGGCTTCCCAGTTTTTAAAACGGGTGACCTTCAAAAGCGGACCGAAGTACTCCTCGTCCGGCACGTCGATGCCGGTCACATCGATCAGACCCGGCGAGACCAGACTGGCGCCCTCCTTCACGAACGCCATGCGTGACAGCACCCGCGCGCCCATCGATTCAAGCTGCTGCTGGGCATCGAGCATTTTCTGCGCCGCCGCGGGCGATACCAGGCCGCTGTAGAACGGCTCCTGCTCACCGTGGCCGTCGAGACCGTCAAACTGCGGTCCGACCACCAGCGTGGCAAGACTGCGCTGCAGGGCCTCGATCAGTCGATCCCCCTGGTCGCCTTCCGGCACCAGCAGACGTCGCGCACAGGTGCAGCGCTGGCCACCCGACAGATAGGCTGACTGGACGATGGTCAACACCGCCGCCTCGATATTGTCCGGCACGTCATGCACCAGCAGCGGGTTGTTGCCGCCCAGCTCGAGCGCCAACACCGTCTCCAGCCGACCGCCCATACCCTCATGCAGCCGCCGGCCGGTGCCTTCGCTGCCGGTAAAGAGCAGCCCGTCGATACCGGCGTGACCGGCCAGTGCCTGACCGGTCTCGATACCGCCCTGCACCAGATTGATCACGCCCGACGGCAGCCCGGCCTCCTGCCAGCAGGAGAGCACCAGATCGGCCGTGGCCGGGGTCAGCTCGCTGGGCTTGAATACGACCGTGTTGCCGGCCAGCAGCGCCGGCACGATATGGCCATTGGGCAGATGCCCGGGAAAGTTGTAGGGACCGAAGACCGCCATCACGCCATGTGGTCGGTGGCGCACCACCGCGCGCACGCCGGCGTTGTCCCGCACTCGGGTGGGCGTGCGCTCATGCCAGGCGGCAATCGAGATGGCGATCTTGCCGATCATGGCCTGGACTTCGGTGCCGGCCTCCCAGCGCGGCTTGCCGGTTTCCCGGGCGATGGTATCGGCCAGCACGTTGCGGTAGTGCTCAAGACGCTCGCGAAAGGCTTCCAACAGCGCGATACGCGCTTCAAGCGGCTGTCGTGCCCAGGCGGGAAAGGCTTCCCGGGCGGCGATAACAGCGCGGTCCACCTGAGTGGCGCTGGCCCCTCTGCCCTGCCAGAGCCGCTCGCCGCTGACGGGGTCGTGCTTGTCAAAAGCGTCGCCTTCCCCTGACACCCATTGCCCACCTACCAGAAGCTGCTGCGTGATCTCGATACTCATCTCGTCCTCCGTGAACATGGCGTGCTCAGGTCGCCAGCAGCCTGAGCGTGTCCCCTTCTGCAACGTTCAGACGCTGCGCCTCTTCAGGGGTCAGGGCAATCACCTCCGCCTGCGGCCCGCGACCGACCCAGCCGGCCCGGAAGTCGATCGCGGCGCCGGTCGTCGCCGCCAGCCAGCCGGGCCGCTCGTCCTGCTCCAGGCCGGTCTGAACGACCACCCGGGCCGTCCGGCTGTCGCGAATCGAGCGCACATCATCAATGTAGGCCTCCACGGTCGGGCCGCCGTCAAAGATGTCGATATAGCCCTCGAATCGCAGCCCGTCGCGGTTGAGCATCGCCAGCGCCGGGCGGGTCTGGGTATGCACCTGGCCGATGCATTCGCGGGCGGCCTGGGGCAGAAAGGAGGTGCAGATCGGGTGGCGCGGCATCATCTCGCCGATAAAGCCCTTTTCGCCCATGCCGGTCAGATGATCGGCACGCCGAAACTCGATGGGCAGAAACTTCTGTCCCAGCGCCTCCCAGAACGGGCTTTTGCCCTGATCATCAAAGCGGCCACGCATTTCGGCCAGCACACGCTCCGGAAAACGCTCCCGAAAGCCTGCCATGAACAGCCACCGCGCCCGGGACAGCAGCGTGCCGTTGCGCATGGGGCGCTGTGCCTCGCCGCGCCAGGCGGCGCGTAGATAAAGCGAGCAGACCTCGGCAGAGCCGGTGTGATCAGAGCACAGAAAGAGCGTGTCCAGCGTGCGATGCAGCTCCAGATGACTGGAAGAGTGCGCCAGCTGCCCGATGCGGTAATGATAAAACGGCGCCTCAAGCCCGACGCGTGCCTCGATCGCGCAGCAGCCGGCCAACCGCTCGACGCTGCCCGGGGGCTGGCGCTCATCCTCGAGCACAAAGAAGTAAAGCGCCGCATCAGACGTCTTCCTGGAAACATCGTGAGAGCGCTCAAAGCTCTCGCGGGCGTGGGCGATCTTGTCGATCAGGAAGTCGCGGCTGTCCGGCAGGGAGGTGAATCCGGGGCCGGTCTCGACGGCGATCGCCTGCAGGGCATCAATATCGCCCTCTTCGATGGGACGAATCAGCATGACAGGGCCTCCGTATTGCCGGCCTGCCCCACGGGAAGGACCAGAACGGGCTCGTCGGCGGCTACCGCCAGCGCCCGCGCACTGGCGGCGTCCAGCACGCACTGCCCGCGCTCGTTGATGGTTTTCGTAACGATCCGCGCCCTGAAATCGCCCGTGCGCTGGCTGGCGATCAACAGCGACTCGGCACAGCGCCCCTCGCCTGGGCGCCCCTCGCCTGGGCGCTCACCGATCTGGACGGTCAGCCACTGGCCGCGGGGCAGATGGTTGCGCGAGGCCTCCAGCAGCGGGCCACCATCGAGCAGATCGACATGACGCGACAGCGCAAAGCCCTCCTGCTGCCATACATCGAGCGCACTGGCGTGGTTGTCACCGACCCGGCCGATGGCGCTGCGGGCCTGGTCGTCCAGCAGCGGCAGGTAGAGCGGAAACGGCGGCATGACTTCCCCGATGAAGCTTCTCGATCCCAGACTGGCCGCCCGGTGGATGTCGTCAAAGTCCCGCGAGAAGAAATGCCGCCCCACGCCATCCCAGAACGGCGTACGCCCGGCGTCACGATAGCCGGACAGCGCCACGAACACCGTCGGGGCAAAGCGCTCGGGAAAGCGGGCGATCAGGGCAAGGCGCGCCGCGCGCAGCAGCTGTCGGGCGTGATCGGCGCAGGCATGATCGGTCGTGGCCAGCGCACACAGCAGCGAGGCGTGCGACATCTCATGCGAGATGGAGAGAATATCCACCTCGCGACGCACATCGAGCTGCTGCGAGGCGTGGATCAGCGTCTCGCGCCGATAGGTGTAATAGGCCTCGCGTGCCCCCGCCTGCGCCTTGATCGTGGCCGTGGCGATGATCTCGCCTTCATCGGTTTCGGCCACCAGCACATATTGCTCGTCGCCGGGGCGCTCGATGGTGGCAAACAGCGCCGCCTGACTCGACGCCAGTCGCGCGGACAGACGCGCACGGTCGGCCGGCAGGTTGGTCAGCGCCGGCCGGGCAGCCTCTGCCATGGCCACAATGGCATCGACGTCATCGGTCGTGGCACTGCGTGCAATCAGTGACATGACAGTGCCCCTATCAGCTGTTGGCGACCACCCTTGCCAGCGCGCGGTCCAGACACGCCATGCCTGCATCGATCACTTCCGGTTCGATGACCAGTGACGGTGCAAAGCGCAGCACGTTGGGGCCGGCCACCAGCATCATCAGGCCCTCTTCGGTGGCCGCTGCCAGCACCTCACGGCCGCGCTCGCCAAAGGAGGGCTTGAACTCGGCGCCCAGCAGCAGGCCCAGGCCGCGAATGTCGCTGAAGCAGTCGTACTTCTCGTTGAGCCTTTGCAGATGCTCACGAAAGCGCTGCGAGCGTGCCTCCACACCCTTGAGCACCTCAGGCGAGCTGATGGTTTCCACCGCCGCCAGCGCCACCGCCGAGCCCAGCGGATTGCCGCCGTAGGTCGAGCCGTGGGTGCCGACCACGAACACGCGCGCAATCTCGTCAGTGGTCATCATCGCGCCCATCGGGAAACCGCCGCCCAGCGCCTTGGCCGAGGTCAGAATGTCGGGGGTGACGTTGTAATGCATATAGGCGTACAGATGGCCGCTGCGCCCGACGCCACACTGAACTTCATCAAAGATCAGCAGTGCCTTGTGGTCATCACAGAGCTTGCGCAGACCTTCAAGAAACTCGGGTGTCGCCGGGGTGACGCCGCCCTCGCCCTGCATCGGCTCGACAATGACCGCACAGGTATCGTCATTGATCAGCTCGCGGGCGCTGTCGAGATCGTTGTAGGTGCCGTGTTTGATCCCACCAGGCACCGGACCGAACCCCTGAGAGTACTTGGGCTGGCCGCCGACGCTGACGGTGAAGAAGGTGCGTCCGTGAAAGGACTGACGAAAGGAGACGATGCGATTTTTCTGCTCGCCTGCGGTGTCATGGGCGTAGCGCCGCGCCAGCTTCAGCGCTGCCTCGTTGGCCTCGGCGCCCGAGGAGCACAAAAACACCTTGTCGGCGAAGGTCTTCTCGACCAGCGTGCGAGCCAGTCTCAAGGCGGGCTCGTTGGTATAGACGTTGGAGAGATGCCAGACCTTTTCGCTCTGCGCCTTCAGAGCCTCCATCAGCGCCGGATGGCAGTGTCCCAGACCGTTAACGGCGATACCGCCGGCAAAATCGATGTACTCGCGACCCTCCTGGTCCCACAGGCGGCTACCCTCGCCGCGCACCGGTATCACCTTCTGGGGTGAATAGTTGGGCAGCATATACTGATCAAAGGCTTCGCGGGTGGGGGTCCAGCTCATGACAGGTCTCCATTGACAGATACATCAGGCGACAGGACGTCGCTGACAGACGTATCAGTATACGCAGAGGAGACCGGCAAAAGGCAGGGGGCAGAGGTGATCAATGACCGGATCGAACGTTCGCTTTGGTCGAGGAGTCAGGGCGTGCGCATGACGCCGTTGCGTACGCGTATCTGCCAGTCTTCCCAGCGACTCAGACGACTGGCATCGCCCACCGGCGCCTCACGCCCGGTTGCCGTACTGGTCCAGAGGCTGCTGGCGTTGAAGCTGTAGATGGGGATCAGGTCCCGGCGGGAAGCGGCCGGCACGATGGTCCGGTCGATGTTGTCCAGAATCACCGGCATCTGACGTGGGTCAGATGTCCAGGACACCACCATATGGTACTGGTCATAGGGCACGTACTTGACGTAGTGAAGGCGCATCTGCTCATCGGGTACGCCCAGCTCGCGCAGGGTCAGATACTTGGCCAGGGCAAATTCCTCACAGTCGCCACGCCCGACGCCCAGAAACTCGATGGGGGTGGCCCAGTAGTCCTCCCGGTGCCAGACCACGCTATCGTCGACGAAATCCAGCTGATTGAAAAAATCGTTGACCCTTGCCAGCTGCACCTGCACCGGGCGGCCCCGAAGCTCCTGCATCAACGTTTGCCAGCGCTGTATCCGGGCAAGCCCGGCAGACCCGTACTGGGCCGTGATGGTAGAGGAGACAGGAATGGAGGAGGTCGACAGCATACCGGCCGTGGCCGGTATGGCGATCGCCAGCAGTGCTGTCAGTCCCCATCGCAGTATTCGCCACAGCATCAGTGGACATTCCCTGTCAGAAAGTCATATCCCTTTCTTATCGGCCAACGTCTGAATCAATGAACCCCGGGGTTCAATGCCACAGCCGGTGCCAGATACCCCTGATAGCCATCAGCACCGATCGCAGTGACCCGCTGACGCTGCGCCTCGGACTCGACGCGCGTCACGATGACCAGCGCTTCAATCTGATGGGCGGCCATGCACAGGCTGTGTAAAAACTCGTTGTCGACGTCATCGCGCACAAAAAAGGTCTGATCGATCTTGACGTAGTCCGGGCGCAGCTTGCCCAGCACGGGCAGGGAGTTCAGATCGCGGGCAAAGCGATCAATCCCCCCACGGCCACCCAGCGCCCATACCTTTCTGAAAAGTCGCTGTACGTTGTCTCCATGGCGCAGCATGCTCTCCTCGGTGACCTCCATATCAAGCCGAGCGGCCAGCGCCGGACGCTCGCCCAACCATGCGATCAACGCATCGACCTCCTCATGACTGGCCAGAAGATCAAACGTCAAATTCAGCGCCAGACGCATGCTCAGGTGCTCTGCGTGACGGTCAAGCCAGTCCAGCACATGGTGATCCAGCTGCGCGCCGATGCCGAAGTGACGGGCGATCGGCAAAAAGGAGGAAGCCAGATGTACTTCCTCCCCTTCCCTGAGGCGCATGAAAAGCTCCTGATGCAGCTCCTGGCCATCGTTGAGCAGCACGGGCTGGGCCACGAAAAATGCCTCATGCCGACTCAGGGCGTTGTCGATGACCATGCGCCAGTCGCCGCGGCTGCGCTCACCATGTCGCGATTCACGCGGCGCGATGTACCAGCGAAGATCGTTTTCGACCGCCTCGCGCAGGGCGTTGTCCGCCTTGGAGAGCATGGCCACGCGCTGAAGGCCGGGCTCGCGCAGTACCATACCGGCCCGGGCGTGATGGGGGCGCTCATCATTGAGCGGATTGGCGTCCACAATGTCGTCAATGCGATCGAGCATTGTCAGCAGCAGCTCATCACGACCGGCATCGCTGTCATCGGGCAGGATCAGGGCAAACTCTTCGGCCGACAGGCGGGCTGCCTGAATGGGTGTTTCATATACCGATATGCCGGAGAGATAGTCCCCGATGGCGCGAATGGTGTTGTCGCGCACCTCGAAACCATCGCGACGATAGATCTCGCTGAGATGGTCGATGCGCAATATCATCAGCGCCCCACCTTCGGGCGCTGCCAGCCATTCATCCAGAATGCGGGTCAGATAGGCACGATTGCCCAGCTGGGATACGGCGTCCTGCTCAGCCATGCGCTGTAGACGAATCACCTGGGCTGTCTGCGCCACGAACTGATCATTGAGCCGCGCACTGAGCTGGTTCACTGCCTGGGTAATACCCTTGAGCTCGCGAATCCGAGTGGACTCGATGGGTCCGGCATAGCCTTCGATCTGCAGCGTTTTGATATAGTCCGAAAGCCGATGCAGCGGCGTCAAAAGCCGTCGAAATCCCAGCGCACACAGCGCCAGTGTCAGCGCCATGCCGATCACCAGCCACAGCAGCAGACGCAGGCCCAGCGACCAGAGCTGGTTGTAGGGCAGCGTGTTATCGGCCTCAAGCGTAATGGTCCCCAGCGGTGACCAGCCGCCGGAAATTTCACGCTGGGTGGACAGCTGTGGCAGCGAAACCAGTGATTGAAACCAGCCCGGGGCCCGGGTAACGCCCGGATTCTGCACGACCAGCGGCGCTTCCAGGCCCATTGCCTCGAGTTTGAGCATGCTGACAAAGCTGCCATCCGAGGTAGCCTGTAAAAGCGTACGCGCGCTGGTCCAGTCTTGCGTTTCAACGAAGGGCACCAGTGCCAGACTCAACCCTTGGGTCAGGTTGGCCGTTTCCATGCGCTGACTGTCCAGCAATGACTGTCGCGTCTGATGCACATTGATGGCGAAGATGCCGATCGAAAAGAGCAGCAGCAGACCCGCCACACCAGTGACAAGACGTAAAAAGAGACTCATGAGCCGCCCCCCTGCCCAGCGCTGCCCACGCCGAGCAGCTGATCACCGTCAACATCCCCACGGTCCACGCTAATCTGAAGGGTATCCAGCAAATGGCCGGTTGCCGCCAGCAGGCGATAATGGGCGCGGGTCAGGGCAAAGCGCGCCTGCACCTGGTCCTGCTGGGCACCATAAAGCTCGGTTTCGCTATCAAGCATGTCCAGCAGGGTGCGACGTCCGATATCAAACTGCTTGCGGTAATTAACACGGGTCTGCTCGCTGGCACTGACATGACGCTCCAGATAAGGCAGCTGACTGCTCACATAATCACGAGCATTCCAGGCCAGGCGCAGTTCATCACGTACCTCGCGCAGGGCGCGGTCGCTGTCGTATTGCACGGCTTCCAGCGAGTGCTGGCGGGCACGCATTTCAGCAGCATCAATGCCACCGCGATAAAGGTTCCACGACATCACCAGATCGGCATTCCAGTCGTTGGCACGACTGCCTTCAAAATCGTAGTCACGACTGGCCAGCCGGCTGGCCTGAAAACTGAGGCTGGGCAGAAAGTCACTGCGCTCGGCGCCGATCTCATGACCGGCTGCCGTGACTGAATAGCGCGCCGCCATCAGGATGGGGTTTTGTTCCGTGGCCATGGCCAGCGCCTGCTCGAGATCGCTGGGCACCGGCGAGAGATCGACCTCGTCCGGTGGTGTGAGATCACGGGGTGGAGCACCCACCAGACGCAGGAAGGAGGAAATGGCATCCTCACGGTTGTTATAGGCCGCCACCAGACTGGCCTGGGCCTGGGCCAGGCGTCCGTCCACCTGACTGGTATCGGTGGTCGTACCGGCCCCCAGCTCCCCGCGGCGACGAATGTCGGCAGCAATGCGCTGATGGGTATCCACATTGCGCTCGGCAAGCTCCACCAGCCGCTGGGCCTGTAAAACGTCCAGATAGGTTTCGACCGTGGCAAGCCCCACCCGATTGGCAGCCGCCGCCACTTCCCAGCGCTGATAGTCGATCTGGCTGTCGGCGTTACGCACCCGTTCAAGCGTGCGATTGTTGTCCCAGATCAGCTGGGTCAGCGTAATCGTGCCACGACGGTAGCTGTGCGCGTCGCTGGAGCGATCGAGGCCGTTGACCTCGCTCTCGTTACGCCCCCGCCCCACGCGTGCGTCCAGATCCACGGACGGCAGCCAGGCCCCCCGCTGTGCCCGGGCGTCTTCCCTGAACTGTTCATAACGGGCAATTTCAGTGCGCGTTATGGGATTTTCCATGATGGCCTGCGTCACGGCCTCATCAAGCGACTGTGCCTGCACTCCCCCCGTCAGTGAGAGCACAGCCATGCCTGCCCACCACTTTTTCATCATGACCCCCTGATCCCTTTTTTCATTTTTGACATGCCAGTGATCAACGCTCGCGCAGGGCGCCCTGTTGCGCTCTCAGTATCGGCTTGAGCAGATACTGCAAGATGGTCTGATCGCCGGTAATGACATCCACGCTGGCCTGCATGCCAGGAATGATGGTCATCGGATTGCGCTCACTGCCCAGATGGTTCTGATCGGTCACAACGGTGACTTCATAAAAGCTGTTGCCCTTTTCATCCTGCACCGTATCGGGACTGATACGCTGCACCAGGCCTCGAAGCCCACCATAGATGGTGAAGTCGTAGGCCGAGAGCTTGACCGTGGCCGGCTGGCCCGGATGAATGAAGCCGATGTCCCGGGGTGAAATGCGCACATCGATCTGCAGTTGATCCTCGATGGGGACAATTTCCATCAGGCTGGCGCCGGGATCGATGACGCCGCCGATGGTATTGACATTGATGGTGCGCACGCTGCCATGCACCGGTGAGGTCACCAGCGTCCGATCCAGCCGGTCCTGCAGGCTGGCGCGGCCCTGCTGCTGACTGTCCAGCCGCCCGCGGGCCTCACTCAGCGCATCGGCACTGCGTACGCGAAACTGGGCCGCCACGTCGCGACGGCGGCTGATGGCTTCCTGCAGTTCGGACTGCTTGGAGGGAATGGACAGTCGCGCAGACTCAAGCTCACCGCGCAGGTCGTTGACCTGGCGCTGCTGCTCGAGCAGATCTACCCGGGACACCACGCCCTCCTGCACCAGCGGCTGGGTAATGGCCAGCTGCTGACTCGCCAGCTGATAGCTGCGTGAAAGACTCGATACCCGAGCGCGCAGCTCGCTGAGTTCCTGATTGCGCTGGGATATCTGGTCACGAGCCTGATCCAGCTGGGTCCGCAGCCCGCCGATGCGCTCGCGATAGCCTTCAGCTGCAGTCGCCGCCAGCGACGGATTGTTTGAGCGAAACGCCTCATCAAATTCAGGCGGCTGCGAGGTGATCACGACCTGATCCTGCCAGTTGCCGGCGTCGGCGTTAATGGTCACCGACGACAGCTCGGCCTGATACTGGGCGATGATGGATTGAAGCCCGGCAAGCGTTGATACCCGTTCGGCAAGATCGGAGCTGGCGCGGGTCGGATCGATGCGCGCCAGCGGCTGGCCGGGCTCGACAATATCGCCCTGACGCACGTAGAGCTCGCGCACGATCCCGCCTTCGAGGTTCTGAATGGTCTGCAGCCGGGTGGAAGGAACCACCTGGCCGTTGCCTCGGGTAACGATCTCGACATGGGCCAGGGCTGCCCAGGCAATGAAGGCGCCCAGTACTGCCAGCAATACCCACAGAAGAATACGCGAGCGCCAGGGCGTGGCCAGCAGCATGGCAGCACTGGCATCGTCGGCAAGCTCAAGCTCATGACTTTTGGGCCGCGGCCAGCGCCCTGCCTTAGCCAGTAGTGCCATGACGCACCTCCGAACCCGTTGCATTCGTACCCGGCGCAGGCGATGGCGCCTGTACCCGGCCTTCATTGAGCGCCTTGAGCACGCTGGCCTTGGGTCCGTCGGCAATGATGCGACCATTGTCGAGCACGATCAGACGATCAACGACTTCCAGCATCGAACTCTTGTGGGTGACCAGCACCACACTCTGGCTGCGCGGCATATCCATCAGCATGCGACGAAGACGCGCCTCGGCGCGGTTGTCCAGATGCGCGCCCGGCTCATCGAGCAGCAACAGCGGTGCGTTGGTCAAAAGCGCCCGCGCCATCAGCACTGACTGACGCTGGCCACTGGAGAGCAGCCTGCCGCCTTCACCGACCTGACGGTCCAGACCGTCCGGGTCATGGCGGGTAAAGTCGCTGACCCCGGCCACGTCCGCCGCACGTGCCACGGCGTCATCGCTGGCATGGGGATGGCCAAGAATGATGTTTTCGCGAATGGAACCAAAAAAAAGCGCGCTGTCCTGACCGGCATGGCCGATATGACGCCGCACATCGGCCGGGTGGATCTGATTGATATCCAGACCATCAATGCGCAGGCTGCCGCTGGTAGCGCGATAAAGTCCGGTCATCATGCGCTGCAGGGTGCTCTTGCCGGCGCCCATGCGCCCGATAATACCGACCCGCTCGCCAGGTTCGATGGTCAACGAAATGTCATGCAGGATCTCGGGCGACTCGGGCGTGTACTGAAAGCCGACATGATCGAATTCAATGCGCATGTTGAGCCGATCACGGTGCACATAGTTCTTGCCCTCTTCCACTTCCTCGGGCATCTGCATGATCTGATCGATGGCAGCCATGGCGCTGCGGGTCTGACTGAAACGGGTAATCAACAGCGCCATCTGGGCCAGCGGCTGCAGCGCACGTCCGGTCAGCATGACGGCCGCGATCAGCGCGCCCATGGAAAGCTGGGCATCCCCGATCAGGTAGACGCCATAAATGACCAGCGCCACGGTCGCCAGCTGGTTCACGCTCATGGTGAGCGACGACACGGAAGTGGACAGATTGCGGCTCTTGACGCCCCATTTGGAGATTTCACCCACGGCCCGCTCATAGCGGCGCTGGGTGTCGCCCTGAGCGTTGGCAAGCTTCAGGCTTTCAAGGCCGGCCACGCTCTCGACCAGACGCGCATGCTTTTCGGTGGCCAGCCGCGACCCCAGTTCGATGGAGCGCTTCATCGGCCACTGAATCAGGATGCTGTACCCCAGCAGAATCAACAGCGCAATGATGGGGATCCAGACCAGCGGGCCGCCGACGATCCACACCACCACCAGAAAAAACACCGCAAAGGGCATGTCGACCAGGGTGGTCATGGTCATGGAGGTGAAAAAGTCGCGAACCGAGTCGAATTCCTGCAAATTCTTGACGAAAGCGCCCACCGAGACGGGGCGTGCCTCCATGCGCAGGTTCATGACCTTGGCAAATATCTTCGAGGAGAGCAGCACTTCGGACTTGCGACCGGCCGTATCCAGAAACCAGGCACGCACCTGTCGCACCAGCAGGTCAAAGGCCACAATGATGCCCATGCCGCTGGCCAGCACCCAGAGCGTATTGAACGCCATGTTGGGTACGACCTTGTCATAGACATTCATGGTGAAAAGGGGCGCGGCCAGCGCAAACAGGTTGATCAGAAGCGAGGCAATCAGGACATCACGATAGATCGGTGTGGATAGCTTGAGGGTTGACCAGAACCAGTGCCCTTCCGCCAGCTTCATGGTTTCCGGCGCACGCTCATCAAAGCGATGCTCACGCCGGATATAAACGACCTGACCGGTGGCCTCCTCGCACAGGCTATCCATGAGGATCTCCTGCGTACCATCGGCCTCGGGCAGGTAAATGGTGGCGTGCTGTCGATCGCTGTCACGCGAGAGCATGATCGCAGCGCGGCGCCCTTTCAGGATCACGATGCAGGGCAGGAGGATATCGGCAACCCGATCAGGGCGCTGACTGACCAGTTTGGCAGACAGCCCTGCACGATGGGCCGCGCGTGGCAGAAGCGCCAGCGTCAGCCGTCCCTCATCCAGTGGCAGGCCGTCACTGATGACCTCGCCTGAACGCGGCGCACCGTGGTAACGAGAGAGAAAGACCAGCGACTGCAGCAGTGGATCGCTTTCCTTCTCGCCGATGGGTTCCGGACGAAGTGGTATGGGTTCATCTGCCAAGCGTACTGTCCCCTTGTTCGGTTCATCGTGCTGACCGGTCCTGGCCGCTGGCATGACGTTGTCATGTCATGCCGGACACCATTGTGACGGTGTCCGGCATCAGCTCCTGAAATGAATAGCGCTGCTTTATGGGCCTATTTCCCGCCGACAGCGCCCTTGCTCCTTTTCTAGCCATCCAGATTGGTCTTGAGATTGCCGTTATCCAGCAGCGCCTTGATGATCTCTGTATCGGAATTGCCCAGGGTGGTGAAATCCACGCCGCTGAACACGATCTTCTGGGTCACGGCGCCTCCGGGCCCGTCGGTCTTGATCTCGAGCGTCGAGCCGTTGCTGCTTGCTGTTCCCGGTGCTCCGCTGGCCTCACCCTTGACGAAGTGCAGGTACTGGGAGGCAAGACTTGCATCCTGAGCGTTGCTGCCACTGCCACCGATATCGAGCAGATCCGACAGATCGAGCACATCGCCGCCGCTGCCGCGGGTGAAGTCGGTGATTCGATCCACGGCCGGGCTGGCGCTGGTGCCCTGATCGCCACGCATCCAGGCAAAGGTATCGCTGCCTTCGCCGCCGGTCAGGATGTCGTTGCCGGAGCCACCCACCAGCAGATCATTGCCGGTACCGCCGTCCAGCAGGTCATTGCCTGACCCGCCGTAGAGACGATCGTTGCCGGCCCCGCCGCGCAGGGTATCGTTACCGCCATAGCCGAACAGAAGATCGTCGCCGTCACCGCCGGTGAGGATATCGCCGCCGGTCGTGCCGACCATCATGTCTGCCCCGGCCGTACCGCTGCTGCCGGAGGTCACATTGATGGAGGTGCCCGCGCCCAGTCCCAGCAGGGTATTGGTGCTGAGCGTGACGGTATGGTCGTCGCTGTGCTGGCCGCTGCCATCGACCGTGGCAAAGGTAAACTTGTCCGCACTCGGGCCGGCATCACTTGGTAACAGCCCCAGCAGAGACGTTGTCCGATCCGCCGGGTTATAGGTCAGCGTGGTGGGGTCAAACACCTTGCCGGAGAGCACATCATTTTCCGTGACTGCGGTCGTGCCGGAATAGAGCACGCCGTTGACGGGGATGGAGGTAATCACCACGCCCAGTCTTGCACCGCTTTCCGCATCATTGAATTTGCCAAGGCCCGGGAAGTCGATGTACACCACGTCATTGCTGATACTGGTGGTCGTCAGCATGACCGTGAAGTTCGACGCGGTGGGCGCATAATTGTGCGTACTGCCGGTGACATGCACGGCAAGCGTGGCCGTGGCCGTGCCGCCCTTGCCGTCACTGATGGTGTAGCTGAAGGTGTCATCGGCCGCCTTGCCCCCCAGCAGCGCACGGCTGGTCGGCCGGCTGGCATCCAGGGTATAGCTGTAGCTGCCATCGGCAGACAGCGTCAGCGTGCCGTAGACCCCATGGATGATCACGTTGCTGCCGGCCGTTACGGCAGCCGTGCTGCCGGCCGCAGCGTTGCTGACGCCGGTAACGACCAGCCGGTCTCCCGCATCGATATCACTGTCATTGGCCAGCACATTGCCGGTTGCCGTGGGCGTTCCTTCGGTACTCAACCCGACATTGCCGGCCGTGCCATACAGCATGCCGCTGCCCAGTGCCGTCAGCGCCGTCGGTGCCCCCAGCGCCCCGGTATTCACGTCCATGGGTGTGGCACGGTTGTCCGTGGTGATGATCAACAGACGACCACTGGCATCCTCGCCCAGCCCATACACCTGCGCCGGCATGGTCGCCACCAGCGTGGCCGTGGCGTTACCGCTGGTGGTCCTGATCGTGCCGTCACTGTTGATGGCAAGCTCATAGACCCGACCGCTTTGATCCGAGCCGTAAAGATGGCCACCGACGTACTGCAGATCGCCGCCTGACAGGAAGGAACTGTTGGCGACCTTTGTGACCTGAAGCGTCAACGGATTGATCTGGTAGATGCCGTTGTTGCTATAGCTGGCCGCCAGCAGCTGGCCGCTGGGCATCAGGGTCAGGGCCGCAAGTCCCAGCGTGCCGGCAAGCGTCCCCACCGATGTCGCAACGCCCGTGGCAGCGTTGATGCTGTAAAGCACGGTGCCACCTGATGTGGTCGAGTAGCTCACCCCATATAGCCGCCCGGGCGTGTTGCTGGTGGCAATGTCTCCAAGGGTAGGCAGGGCCGCCCCGGTGGAAGTTTTCATGGTGAGGCTGGTCTGACTGCCGGTGGTCAGGTTCCAGGCTTCCAGCGTGCCGGTACTGGTCGAGAGATAGACGACCTTCTGCTGGCCCTGTCCGCTGACCCAGGCGTGATCGGCCATCGCCACCGGCGCATCATTGACGCCCTTGATGGTGACCGAAATCGTCTGTCTTGAACCGTCAGCGGCTGTCACGGTGAAACTTTCCACCTTTGTGGCCCCGGCGCCGAGCGACTGCACCTTTGCGTTGTCCACGCTATAGGTCCATCTGCCGCTGGCATCGATGGAAAGCGAGCCCAGCGTATTGCCTACCGGTGCACCGGTGCCGGCCTGGAAGGCGACCGGCTGATTGGCGCTATCCAGCACCACAAGGGTATTGCTGCTGGTCAGCGTGCTGTTGGTGTCTTCCGTCACCGCACCGGTTGAATTCGATGCCGGGAAGACCAGCACGTTCTGGGTTACGGTGGTGCTTGCCGTACCACCATTCACGCCTACAGCCGTTGCGGTATAGAGCGTCGCGATGGTGCCGGTATAGCCGGCCGGCGGCATCAGGCGCAGGGTATCCAGCGACCAGCCGGTCAATGACACCTGCTGCGTCGTACTGGTAATCGCAACGCTATTACCGGCGGCGTCACTGAGCACGGAGCCTGCCGGCAGATTGGCAATGCTCAGCTTCAGCGTTTCTGCCGGCCCGATCGTGTCCGTCAGGGCTGCCGCAGGTGTCCCCAGCTCAATACGGGTACCGGTGACGCCCTGATCTTCCTTCACGGCATAGTAGCGATAGCCGCTGGCGTCGGTCTGCTGCGGCGTAAAGGGCAACGCGGCATTTGAAACCGCACCAATACCGGGATAAAGCGCGAAATTGGTATTGTTGAGTATCTGAGGCAGCCCGCCGTCCACCGCAACCGTCATGGCCAGGTTGCCGGCCCCGGTATAGTTGGTCATGTAGACCCCGACCGGGTAGTAGCCGCTGACCGTGGGCGTGAGGGTGGCGGTGTTGTAGGTGCCCCACGAGTTGAAGTTCTTGCCCAGCAGCGTCTGATCACCCACCGTGAACAGCAGCGTATCGTCGGAGTTGCCGGTAAAGCGGTAGCTGTGCCCGGCTTCCAGATACATCACGCCCTTGACGCTGTAGGCATCACCGGCATTGACGGTGTAGTTGATGCCGCCACTGACGGTGCCCTGCGTGGTCGGGGTTCTGTCCGCCATGAGCGTGGGCAGGCTTGCGGCCGTATTCCACGCCGTGGTGTTGGCCACCTGCTGATAGTAGGTGACCTCCAGCCCCAGACTGTTGGCCAGCGCTCCGGTCTCGACTGCGGTAAGCGAATGCTCGACCACGCTGATGACCGGCCTGTCCACGGCACCGGTGATGGTCACCGTGAGGGTGCTGACAGCCGTGCCCCCCTGGCCGTCGCTGACGGTGTACTGCACCGATGAGGTCTTGCTGGCCCCCTCGGTCAGGTTCTGGAAGGCCTGGCCCGGATCGAAGGTGTAGCTGCCATCGCCATTGATCACGAAGGTACCGCCACCGTTGCCGGCCACGGCAGCACCCACGCCGGCGCCCGCCCCGTTGACGGCCGCCACGCTCAGCACAGTGCCAGCATCGATATCGGTATCGTTGGCCAGCACACCGTTGGTGGCATTGACGGTGAGACGGGTATCCTCGTTGGTGGTGCCGGTATCGGGACGCGCGATCGGCGCGTCATTGGTACCCGTGATGGTGACCGTCAGCGTCGTGGTCGTACTGGCGCCGTGGTTGTCGCTGACGGTATAGCTGACCGTACTGGTCGCCGTCTGACCGACTGCCAGACGGTTGAAGTCCGACCCCGGATTGAAGCTGTAACTGCCATCGCCATTGAGCACAAAGACGCCACCATGGCTGCCTGTCACCGTGCTGCCCAGCCCCGCTGCAGTACCGTTCACCTGGGTAACGCGCAGCGTGTCACCGCTGTCGACATCACGATCGTTGGCCAGCACACCGTTGGCGGCGTTGACCACCAGCGTCGTCCTTTCACCGGTCGTGCCCGTATCGGCCACCGCTACCGGCGCGTCGTTGACGCCATTGACCGTGACACGAATGGTCTGTGTCGAGCCGTCGGCCGCCCTGACGGTAAAGCTGTCGATCTTCGTCTGGCCCATGCCCAGTGACTGGGTCGCGACATTGGAGACACTATAGGTCCACTGCCCCTGGGGATTGATGGTGAGGCTGCCCAGGTTGCCCTGTGCCGGCGTCACGCTGGCGGGATCAATGACGATCTGCTGATTCTGGCCATCCACCAGCAACAGCGTGTTGGTCGTGGTCAGCGTATCGGGCGCCTGATCTTCCGTGACACTGCCGCGATCAGGGTTGGCAGCAAAAACGGCGACGTTCTGCGTCACCGAGCTCGACGCCTGCCCACCGTGAACGCCGGTCGCCGTGGCCGTAAAGACCATCGGGATGACCCCGACAAAGCCTGCCGGTGGCAAAAGCTTCAGATTGGGCAGTGACCAGCCATCGAGCGACACCGACTGGTTGTTTGAAGTGATCGTAACGCTGTGGCCGGCGCCATCGCTGAGCACCGAGCCCACCGGCAGTTTGCTGGCCGAGATTGACAGCGTCTCGCTGCCGACCGTATCGGTCAGCGCTGCCTTCGGCGTACCCAGCTCGATGCGGGTGCCGGTCATCCCCTGGTTTTCATGCACCGGGTAATAGCTGATGCCGGCATTGACGGTGAGCGGTGAGAAGGCCAGCTGAGCGCCGACCAGCGCACCGGAGCTGCCGAAAAGACCGAAGTTGAGTGCCGAGAGCGGCAGCACCGAACCGCCATCCATGCTCAGCCCGATCGAGAAATTCTGCGCACTCGTTGAGGTATTGGCCGCATACAGCTCGACCGGATAGTAGCCGCTGGCCGTGGGCGTAAAGGCCACCGAGTTGTAGGTGCCCCCCAGTGATGTAGCGGCCAGCAGCGCCTGTCCGCCGACGGACAGCAGTGCTGCTCCATGCGTACTGCCGCTGAAGGTGTAGGTATGCCCGCCCTCCAGATAGATCATGCCCTGGCTTGCATAGGCGTTGCCGGCGGCAATGGAGGTGTTCAGTCCGGTCGAGGCCGTTGTCGTTGTGTTGGGGACAAGCGCACCCAGCAGATCGAGCTCGCCGACGCCCACGCCCACATTGCTGACCGTGGAACCGGTACCGGACAGTGTCCCGCCCACACCACCGACGAGGCCACCGAGCAGCGAACCACTGCCCCCGAGCAACGTACTGGTATCGGTCAGCAGCGTTCCGACGCCGCCAACGACTCCACCAAGACCACTGATCACCCCGCCCAGCGTTTGCGTCAGGGAGGCGGCCGCGCCGTGATAGACGTCGGCTACCAGGCCCAGCGAGCCCCCCAGAATGCCGCCGCTGCCAATACTCTGATCCACGACCTGAATGGTCGGTGCATCCACATTGCCGGTCACGGTGACAGTCAGTGTGGTCGACGCCGTACTGCCCTGCCCGTCGCTGACGGTATAGGTAATCGAGGTGGTCTGCTGACTGCCCTCGGCCAGTTTCTGGAATGCTGTACCGGGATTGAAGGTGTAACTGCCGTCGGCATTGAGAATAAAGCTGCCGCCGTGGCTGCCGGCTATCGTCTGACCTACACCACTGGATGAACCGTTCACGGCGCTGACGCTCAGATGCGCAGTGGCGTCCGGGTCGCGGTCATTGCTCAGCACACCGTGGGCGGCATCCACAACCAGCGAGTGATCTTCATCGATGGTGCCGGTATCTGCCGTAGCGCTGACCGGGCTGTTTTTGCCGATCACGGTGACCGTAATGGTGTGCGCCGTGCCATCCAGCGTGGTGACGGTAAAGGTTTCCACTTTTGTCTGGCCGGCACTCAGGTAAGCGATGGCGCTGTTGGGCACGCTGTAGACCCACTGTCCGTCGGACGCGAGCGTCAGATGCCCGAGTGTTCCGGCAGGCGCCGTCACGCTTGCCGGATTGAAGAGCGCTTCCCCGGCATCGGCATCACGAATGGTCAGCACACCACTGGTGACCAGCATCGGGTCCGTACTGTCGCTGCCCGTGCCCGGCAGACTGACCAATGCACCGCCGGGGGCACCGGTCAGATTGACCACGATGGTATGCACATTGCCCAGCAGATCCTTCACCATGAAGGTCTCGGGCTTCACCACGCCTGCGCCCAGCGATAGCGTCGCACTGTTGTTAACGTGATAGGTCCATTGACCGGCCGCATTGATACTCAGGCTGCCCAGATTGCCACTGCCTGATACCAGGCTGGTCGGATCCAGCGAGAGGTTGAGTCCGGTATTGAGCTGCCCGCCCTGAGCCAGCAGGCCATCCACGATGGGCAGACCTATCCGGGTCCCCTCGGGAGTGCCTACGAGATTGACCGTGACCTGATGCGAGTGGCCGCTGGTATCCGTTACATTGAAGGTTTCCACCTTGACCTGACCGGCGGCCAGTGTCGGCAGCAGGCCGTTGTCGATGCGATAGCCGATGTTGCCGGAGACATCAATCGACAGATGTCCCAGTGTGCCCAGCACCGGCAGGATGGCCGTGGACAGCAGTGACACACTGCCGAGCACGCCGCCGAGAAGCCCACCGATCGAGGCCACGGTGCTGGTCAGCACCGAGGTGTCACCTGCAGGCACCACTTCCGTGACAACACCGGTATCCTGACCGCCGATCACGGCCGGATTATTGATGCCGTTGATCGTGACCGTAATGTTCTGGGCGGTGCCATCAACGGTATAAACCGTGAAGTTCTCTTCGCGGGTCTCTCCCGCCTTGAGATAGCGCACCTGCTCGTTGTTGACCTGATAGTGCCACTGGCCATCGGGCGTGATGGAAAGCGTCCCCAGCGTACCGGGCGCCGCCTGGGTTCTTTCCGGTACAAAGGCACTCTCTCCGGTATCGACATCGGTAACGTGCAGCACGCCCGAGGTCGTCAGCAGCTGCTGGGCGGTCGAGTCGCCCGTACCGGTACCATTACCACCGCTTCCCACCAGATCGCCGGGACCGGCAATCACCGGCACGCCGCCGGTACCGACCAGATTGATCGTCACACTGTGCGTGTTGCCGGAGGCATCCACGTAATTGAAGACTTCGGCACGAACCTCACCCTTCGCCAGTACCGGCGCACCGCCACTGAGCAGGCTATAGACAAAGCGGCCGTCGACACCGATCGTCAGGGTACCCAGCGCGCCCAGCGCTGGAATGGCTGCACCGGGGTTGAGCGTCACGCCTGCCACGAGCGGCAGTTCGCCGGCCAGCTGCAGCGTGTTGCCCACCAGCCCATCAATGATGGGCTGACCGGCCACCGCACCCTGCGCCGTCCCTACCAGCGTCACGCTGACCGAATGGGTATTGCCCAGGGTATCGGTGAACTGGAACAGATCCACCCTGGTCTGTCCCTCGATCAGCGTGCCCAGGCTCGTGCGATCGATCTGATAGCTGAAGCTGCCATCGGTATTGAGCTTCAAAAGCCCCAGCGTGCCGATGCCGGGCACGACCGTGTTGGGCAAAACACCTAGATTCAGCAGTCCTGTCAGCGTGCCGGCCAGCGAACCGGTCACCGTATGCAGGTCCTGATGGGTGGTCCGCTCGGCGTCCTGCGCCAGGGTGATCGTGGCTTCTGTCACACTACCGGTCGTTGTCCCGGTAATGACCGGCAGATCATTGGTGCCGGTAACGGTCACCGTCAGGGTGGTGGTGCTGGCGTTGCCCTGATCATCGCTGACCGTGTAGCTGACCTGCGTGGTCGCCGTTTGCCCGGCCGGCAGATGGTCAAAGGCGTCCCCCGGCTGGAACTGGTAACTGCCATTCGCTGCCAGCACGAACTGGCCGCCGTTGGAGCCCGCGACCGCATGACCAACGCCGCCGGTTTCCCCGTTGACGGCCACCACACGAAGCATCGTATCGTCGCTATCACGATCCGTATCGTTGGCAAGCACACCATTGGCCGCATCAACGCTTAGCGTGACATCCTCTTGTGTACTTCCCGTATCGGCCTGTGCTTCCGGGGGCAGAACATCGACACGATAATCACGCGACGTTGTGGCATTGCCGACATTACCCGCGGCATCAGCATGCGAGACGGACGCACTGACCCTGTCGACGCTGGCATTCGCCAGCACCGAGCCCGGCACGGCCACACTGAAGGTGCCGCTCTGGCCCACGACCGTTGAGTAGTTCTGTCCACCGACCGAGATGGTGACCGTATCGCCGGGTACGGTGTCACCACCGGCGCGGCCGGTGATGTTGATATCGCGTTCGGCCTCGGCAGCATTGATCACGTCATCGCCGGCAATCGTGTCCAGCGAGATCGTGACAACCGGAATGGTCATGTCGACGCCGTAGCTGGCAGCCGTATTGGCCGAGCCAGTATTGCCTGCAGCATCGGTATGACTGACGTCAGCGCGGATCGCGTCATTCTGAGCCAGCTGACTACCCGGCACGTTGATCGAGAAGCTGCCGTCAGCGCTCACCGTGCCGGTGTAGGTCTGGTTACCAACCGTCAGGGTGACGATGTCACCAGCTGCAAACTCGCCGTTGACCGAACCGGTCACCGGAATATCGCGCCCTGCTTCCTCGGCATTGACGATGTTGTCACCAGCGATGGTGTCCAACGTGATTGAAAGCGCCGGTGGTGTGGTGTCGACCGCGTAATCGCGGATGGTCTCGGCGCTGCCGACGTTGCCGGCAGCATCGGTATGCGAGACGGAGGCCGACACACTGCTGGCGCCAGCGGCAGCCAGTAAAGAGCCGGGAACAGCTATGCTAAATGCGCCGTTCTGCCCTACGACTGTGGTGTAGTTTTGTCCGCCGACCGAGACGGTGACCGTATCGCCGGGTACGGCATCACCACCGGCGCGGCCGGTGATGGTCACATCCTGCGCCGCTTCCGCGGCATTGATGACATCATCGCCGGCGATCGACTCCAGAGAGATCGTGACAACCGGAATCGAGGTATCAACCGCGTAGCTGGTAGCGGTGTTGGCCGAGCCAGTATTGCCCGCGGCGTCGTTGTGACTGACGTCCGCCTGCAAGACGTCATTGGCTGCAAGTTGCGCGCCAGGCACGTTAATCGAGAACGTGCCATCGGCGTTCACCGCGCCGGTGTACGTCTGGTTGCCGACCGTCAGGGTGACGATGTCACCGGCAGCGTATTCACCAGATAGCGAACCGGTAACTGGAATATCGCGCCCTGCTTCCTCGGCATTGACGATGTTGTCACCGGCGATGGTATCCAACTGGATGGCAAGTTCCGGCGGCGTGGTATCTACCGCGTAGTCGCGGCTGGTTGTGGCACTGCTGACGTTGCCGGCGGCATCGGTATGCGAGACAGAGGCCGAGACACTATTGGCGCCAGCGGCAGCCAGTACCGAACCGGGAACAGCCACGCTGAACGCACCGTTCTGCCCAACAACCGTTGAGTAGTTCTGCCCGCCGATCGAGACGGTCACCGTATCATTTAACACGGCGTCGCCGCCGGCACGGCCGGTGATGGTCACATCCTGCTCGGCTTCCGCGGCGTTGATGACGTCATCGCCGGCGATGGTATCCAGCGAGATCGTCACCACGGGAATGGTCGTGTCGACGCCGTAGCTGGCTGCCGTGTTGGCCGAGCCAGTATTGCCTGCCGCATCGGTGTGGCTGACCTCGGCACGGATCGCCTCGTTCTGAGCCAGCTGACTGCCAGGCACATTGATGCTGAACGTGCCATCGGTATTCACGGCACCGGTATACGTCTGCTGACCCACTGTCAGGGTAACGATGTCACCCGCGGCGTATTCACCGCTGACCGACCCGGTGACCGGAATGCTCTGGTTCGACTCATCAGCGTTGACAATGTTATCGCCGGCAATGGTGTCAAGCTGGATGGTCAGCGCCGGTGGCGTGGTATCAACCGCATAGTCGCGGATAGTTTCAGCGCTGCCGACGTTGCCAGCCGCATCGGCATGACTGACCGATGCCGAGACACTATTGGCGCCGGCCTGAGCCAACACGCTTCCAGGCACCGCGACGCTGAAAGCACCGTTCTGCCCAACAACCGTTGAGTAGTTCTGCCCACCGATTGACACGGTGACCGTATCACCGGGTACGGCATCGCCACCGGCGCGACCAGTGATGGCCACGTCACGTGCCGCTTCTGCAGCGTTGATGATGTCATCGCCGGCGATGGTATCCAGCGAGATCGTCACCACCGGAACGGTCGTGTCAACGCCGTAGCTGGCTGCCGTGTTGGCCGAGCCAGTATTGCCTGCAGCATCGGTATGACTGACGTCAGCACGGATCGCCTCGTTCTGAGCCAGCTGACTGCCGGGGACATTGATCGAGAAGGTGCCATCGGCGTTCACCACGCCGATATACGTCTGATTGCCGACGGTCAGGGTAATGATATCGCCAGCGGCATATTCACCAGAGACCGAACCGGTGACGGGGATATCACGCCCCGCTTCCTCGGCGTTGACAATATTGTCGCCGGCGATGGTATCGAGCGTGATCGAAAGTACCGGCGGCGTGGTGTCAACCGCGTAGATGCGCGCGGTCTCGGCGCTGCCGGTGTTACCGGCGGCATCGGTGTGACTTACGGAGGCCGCGACACTGTTGGCACCAGCCGCAACCAGTACCGAGCCCGGCACCGCGACGCTGAACGCGCCATTCTGACCGACGACCGTGATGTAGTTCTGCCCACCGATTGACACGGTGACCGTATCACCGGGCGCCGCATCACCGCCGGCGCGACCGGTGATGGTCACGTCCTGCGCCGCTTCCGCCGCATTGATGACGTCATCGCCGGCAATGGTGTCGAGGCTGATGGTGACAACCGGAATGGTCGTGTCGACGCCATAGCTGGCTGCGGTGTTGGCCGAGCCGATATTGCCTGCCGCGTCGGTATGGCTGACGTCAGCACGGATCGCATCGTTCTGGGCCAGCTGGCTGCCGGGGACATTGATCGAGAAGGTGCCGTCGGCGTTCACCGCGCCGGTGTATGTCTGGTTGCCGACCGTCAGAGTGACGATGTCACCGGCAGCATATTCACCGCTGACCGAGCCAGTGACCGGAATATCGCGCCCTGCTTCCTCGGCATTGACGATGTTGTCGCCGGCGATGGTGTCCAGCTGGATGGCAAGTTCCGGCGGCGTGGTATCTACCGCGTAGTCGCGGCTGGTTGTGGCACTGCCGACGTTGCCGGCAGCATCAGTATGCGAAACAGAGGCCGACACACTACTGGTGCCAGTCGCAGCCAGCACGCTACCGGGCACCGCAACGCTGAACGCGCCGTTCTGGCCCACCACCGTGGTGTAGTTCTGTCCATCGACCGAGACGGTGACCGTATCGCCGGGTACGGCGTCACCACCGGCGCGACCAGTGATGGTCACATCCTGCGCCGCTTCCGCGGCGTTGATGACGTCATCGCCAGCGATCGTATCGAGGCTGATGGTGACAACCGGAATCGAAGTATCAACCGCGTAGCTGGCCGCAATATTGGCCGAGCCGGTATTGCCTGCCGCGTCGGTATGGCTAACCTCGGCACGGATTGCATCATGTTGTGCCAGCTGACTGCCGGGCACGTTGATCGAGAACGTGCCATCGGCATTCACCGCGCCGGTGTACATCTGGTCGCCGACCGTCAGGGTGACGATGTCACCAGTCACAAACTCACCAGAAACCGAGCCGGTGACCGGAATGGGCTGGTTCGACTCATCTGCGTTGACGATGTTATCGCCGGCAATGGTGTCGAGCTGGATGGTCAGCGCCGGTGGCGTGGTATCCACCGCGTAATCGCGGATGGTCGTGGCGCTGCCAACGTTGCCCGCAGCATCGGTATGCAAGACAGAGGCCGAGATACTATTCGCGCCAGCCTGAGCCAGCACCGAGCCCGGCACCGCAACGCTGAACGCGCCATTCTGACCGACGGTGGCCGTATAGCTCTGGTTGCCCACATTGACTGTGACGGTGTCACCAGCCACCGCATCGCCACCGGCACGGCCGGTGATGGCCACATCCTGCGCCGCTTCCGCCGCGTTGATGACGTCATCGCCGGCAATCGTGTCCAGCAAGATCGTCACCACCGGAACGGTCGTGTCGACGCCGTAGCTGGTTGCGGTGTTGGCACTGCCAATATTGCCCGCCGCGTCGGTGTGACTGACCTCGGCGCGAACCGCATCATGTTGTGCCAGCTGACTGCCGGGCACGTTGATCGAGAAGGTGCCATCGGCGTTCACCGCGCCAGTATACGTCTGGTTGCCGACCGTCAGGGTGACGATGTCACCGGCGGCGTATTCACCGCTGACCGTACCGGTCACCGGAATATCGCGCCCCGCTTCCTCGGCGTTGACGATGTTGTCGCCAGCGACAGTGCCCAGGGTGATTGAAAGTGCCGGCGGCGTGGTATCTACCGCGTAGTCTCGGATGGTCTCGGCGCTGCCGGTATTCCCTGCAGCGTCAGTGTGGCTTACCAATGCCGATACACTTTTGGCACCAGCGGCAGCCAGCACGCTACCGGGCACGGCCACGGTGAACGCGCCGTTCTGGCCAACAGTGGCCGTATAACTCTGATTGCCCACGCTGACCGTGATGGTATCTCCGGGCACAGCATCACCACCGGCGCGACCGGTGATGGTGACATCCTGCTCGGCTTCCGCGGCATTGATCACGTCATCGCCGGCGATGGTATCCAGTGTAATCGTGACGACTGGAACATCTTCCGCCACGCCATAGCTGGCTGATGTGTTGGCTGAACCTGTGTTGCCCGCCGCATCGGTATGACGAACGCCAGCACGAATCGTATCGTTTTGTGCCAGCTGGCTGCCGGGGACATTTATCGCGAAGGTGCCGTCGGCATCAAGCGCTCCGGTATAGACCCGGTTGCCGACTGTCAGGGTGACGATATCGCCTGCAGCAAACTCGCCGCTGACCGACCCTGTAATCGGAATAGACTGATTGGCTTCATCAACGTTGAGGATGTTATCGCCGGCGATGGTATCCAGCTGGATGGTCAGCGCCGGTGGTGTGGTGTCCACCGCGTAATCGCGGCTGGTTGTGGCACTGCCAACGTTGCCGGCAGCATCGGTATGCGAGACGGAGGCCGACACACTGTTGACGCCGATCTGAGCCAACACGCTTCCGGGCACGGCGACGCTAAATGCGCCGTTCTGCCCAACAACCGTTGAGTAGTTCTGCCCGCCGATCGAGACAGTGACGGTATCGCCGGGTACGGCATCGCCACCGGCGCGGCCGGTGATGGCCACGTCACGTGCCGCTTCTGCGGCGTTGATGATGTCATCGCCGGCGATGGTATCCAGCGAGATCGTGACCACGGGAATGGTCGTATCGACCGCATAGCTGGTTGCGGTGTTGGCCGAGCCGATATTTCCTGCTGCGTCGGTGTGGCTGACGTCAGCGCGGATCGCATCATGTTGTGCCAGCTGGCTGCCCGGCACATTGATCGAGAACGTGCCGTCGGCGTTGACCGCGCCGGTGTACGTCTGGTTGCCGACCGCCAGGGTGACGATATCGCCGGCCGCAAACTCGCCGCTGACCGAACCGGTGACCGGAATGGTCTGGTTGGCCTCATCTGCGTTGACGATGTTATCGCCGGCAATGGTGTCGAGCTGAATGGTCAGCGCCGGTGGTGTGATGTCCACCGCGTAGTCGCGGATGGTCTCGGCGCTGCCGATGTTGCCAGCCGCATCGGTATGCGAGACAGAGGCACTGACCCTATCGATGCCGGCATTCACCAGCACTGCCCCTGGTACAGCCACGCTAAATGCGCCGTTCTGCCCTACGACTGTGGTGTAGTTTTGCCCACTGATAGAGACGGTGACGGTATCGCCGGGCACAGCATCACCGCCGGCACGGCCGGTGATGGTCACATCCTGCTCGGCTTCCGCGGCGTTGATGACGTCATCGCCGGCGATGGTATCCAGCGAGATCGTCACCACGGGGATGGTCGTGTCGACACCGTAGCTGGCTGCCGTATTGGCGCTGCCGATATTACCCGCCGCGTCGGTATGACTGACGTCGGCGCGGATCGCGTCATTCTGAGCCAGCTGACTGCCCGGCACGTTGATCGAGAAGGTGCCATCAGCATTCACGGCGCCGGTGTAGGTCTGCTGACCCACCGTCAGGGTAACGATGTCACCGGCGGCATATTCGCCAGTTACCGAACCGGTGACCGGAATATCGCGACCTGCTTCCTCGGCGTTGACGATGTTGTCGCCAGCGATGGTATCGAGCGTGATCGAAAGTACCGGCGGCGTGGTGTCGATTGCGTAGGTGCGCGCGGTCTCGGCACTGCCGACGTTGCCGGCAGCATCAGTATGCGAAACAGAAGCCGACACACTGCTGGCGCCAGCGGCAGCCAGTACGCTGCCGGGTACGGCCACGGTGAACGCGCCGTTCTGGCCGACAGTGGCCGTATAGTTCTGGTTGCCCACGCTGACCGTGACGGTATCACCAGCCACCGCATCACCACCGGCACGGCCGGTGATGGCCACATCCTGCTCGGCCTCGGCAGCATTGATGACGTCATCGCCGGCGATGGTATCGAGGCTGATGGTGACAACTGGAACGGTCGTATCGACGCCGTAGCTGGCTGCCGTGTTGGCGCTGCCGATATTACCCGCCGCATCGGTGTGGCTGACGTCGGCGCGGATCGCGTCATACTGTGCCAGCTGGCTGCCGGGCACATTGATCGAGAAGGTACCGTCGGCGTTCACGGCGCCGGTATACGTCTGCTGACCCACTGTCAGGGTAACGATGTCACCCGCGGCGTATTCACCGCTGACCGAACCGGTGACCGGGATATCGCGCCCTGCTTCCTCGGCATTGACGATGTTGTCGCCGGCGATGGTGTCGAGCTGGATGGCCAGCGCTGGCGGCGTGGTATCGACCGCATAGTCGCGAGCCGTAGTCGCTGAACCCGTGTTGCCAGCCGCATCGGTATGCGAGACAGAGGCCGACACACTGTTGGCGCCAGCGGTAGCCAGTACAGAGCCCGGCACTGCGACACTGAACGCGCCGTTCTGGCCCACCACTGTGATGTAGTTCTGTCCACTGACCAAGACGGTGACCGTATCGCCGGGTACGGCGTCACCACCAGCGCGGCCGGTAATGTTGATATCGCTCTCGGCCTCGGCAGCATTGATCACGTCATCGCCGGCAATGGTATCCAGCGAGATCGTGACAACCGGAATCGAAGTATCAACCGCGTAGCTGGCCGCAATATTGGCCGAGCCGGTATTACCTGCCGCGTCGGTATGGCTAACCTCAGCGCGGATTGCATCGCTCGAGGCCAGCTGACTGCCGGGGACATCGATGCTGAACGTGCCGTCAGCATTCACGGCGCCGGTGTAGGTCTGATTGCCGACCGTCAGGGTGACGATATCGCCTGCAGCAAACTCGCCGTTGACCGAACCGGTCACCGGAATATCGCGCCCTGCTTCCTCGGCATTGACGATGTTGTCACCGGCGATGGTGTCCAGCGTGATTGAAAGTGCCGGGGGCGTAGTGTCAACCGCGTAGTTGCGCGCGGTCTCGGCGCTGCCGGTATTCCCTGCAGCGTCAGTGTGGCTTACCGAGGCTGAAACACTGTTGGCGCCAGCGGCAGTCAGTACAGAGCCGGGCACTGCGATACTGAACGCGCCGTTCTGGCCCACCACCGTGGTGTAGTTCTGCCCGTCGATCGAGACGGTGACCGTATCACCAGCCACCGCGTCACCGCCGGCGCGGCCGGTGATGGTCACATCCTGCTCGGCCTCGACAGCGTTGATCACGTCATCACCGGCAATGGTATCCAGTGTAATCGTGACAACCGGAATGGTCGTGTCGACGCCGTAGCTGGCAGCCGTATTGGCCGAGCCAGTATTGCCTGCAGCATCGGTATGACTGACGTCAGCGCGGATCGCGTCATATTTTGCCAGCTGGCTGCCGGGCACATTGATCGAGAAGGTGCCGTCGGCGTTCACCGCGCCGGTGTATGTCTGCTGACCCACCGTCAGGGTGACGATGTCACCAGCTGCAAACTCACCAGAAACCGAACCGGTTACCGGAATATCTCTACCGGCATCCTCAGCGTTGACGATGTTGTCGCCGGCGATGGTGTCGAGCTGGATGGCCAGCGTCGGCGGCGTGGTATCGACCGCATAGTCGCGGCTGGTTGTGGCACTGCCGACGTTGCCGGCGGCATCAGTGTGGCTCACCGATGCTGCAACATTATTCGCACCGATCGCAGCCAGTACAGAGCCGGGCACCGCGACACTGAACACACCGTTCTGACCGACGACCGTGGTGTAGTTCTGACCACCAATCGAGACGGTGACCGTATCACCAGCCACCGCGTCGCCACCGGCACGGCCGGTGATGGCCACGTCACGTGCCGCTTCTGCGGCGTTGATGATGTCATCGCCGGCGATGGTATCCAGCGAGATCGTCACCACTGGAACGGTCGTGTCAACGCCGTAGCTGACGGCGGTATTGGCACTGCCAATATTACCCGCCGCGTCGGTATGGCTGACTTCGGCACGAACCGCGTCATTCTGTGCAAGCTGACTGCCCGGCACGTTGATGCTGAACGTGCCGTCAGCATTCACCACGCCGGTGTATGTCTGCTGACCCACCGTCAGGGTAACGATGTCACCCGCGGCGTATTCACCGCTGACCGAACCGGTGACCGGAATATCACGCCCTGCTTCCTCGGCATTGACGATGTTGTCGCCGGCGATGGTGTCCAGCTGGATGGTCAGCGCCGGCGGCGTGGTATCTACCGCGTAGTCGCGGCTGGTTGTGGCACTGCCGACGTTGCCGGCGGCATCGGTATGCGAGACGGAGGCCGCGACACTGTTGGCACCAGACGTAGCCAGCACCGAGCCCGGCACCGCGACGCTGAACGCGCCGTTCTGCCCAACAACCGTTGAGTAGTTCTGCCCACCAACCGAGACGGTGACGGTATCGCCGGGCACCGCATCACCGCCGGCGCGGCCTGTGATGTTGATATCACGTTCCGTTTCTGCAGCGTTGATGACGTCATCGCCGGCGATGGTATCCAGCGAGATCGTCACCACGGGGATGGTCGTGTCGACACCGTAGCTGGCTGCCGTGTTGGTACTGCCAATATTACCCGCCGCGTCGGTGTGGCTGACGTCAGCACGGATCGCATCGTTTTGTGCCAGCTGACTGCCCGGCACGTTGATCGAGAAGCTGCCGTCAGCATTCACCGCGCCGATGTATGTCTGCTGACCCACCGTCAAGGTGACGATATCGCCTGCAGCAAACTCGCCGTTGACCGAACCGGTCACCGGAATATCGCGGCCTGCTTCCTCTGCGTTGACAATATTGTCACCGGCGATGGTATCGAGGGTGATCGAAAGTACCGGTGGTGTGGTGTCGACCGCGTAATCGCGGATGGTCTCGGCGCTGCCGACGTTGCCGGCAGCATCGGTATGCGAGACGGAGGCCGAGACACTGTTGGCACCAGTCGCAGCCAGCACCGAGCCCGGCACCGCGACGCTGAACGCGCCGTTCTGGCCTATCACCGTGGTGTAGTTCTGCCCACCGACCGAGACGGTGACCGTATCACCAGCCACTGCATCACCACCGGCACGGCCGGTGATGGCCACGTCCTGCGCTGCTTCCGCGGCGTTGATGATGTCATCGCCGGCAATGGTATCCAGCGAGATCGTGACAACCGGAATGGTCGTGTCGACGCCGTAGCTGACGGCGGTATTGGCGCTGCCAATATTACCCGCCGCGTCGGTGTGGCTGACCTCGGCACGGATCGCATCGTTCTGGGCCAGCTGACTGCCCGGCACGTTGACCGAGAAGGTGCCATCGGCGTTGACCGCACCGGTGTAGGTCTGCTGCCCCACAGTCAGAGTGACGATGTCACCGGCAGCGTATTCACCGCTGACCGCCCCGATGACCGGAATGGTCTGATTCGACTCATCAGCGTTGACAATGTTATCGCCGGCAATGGTGTCAAGCTGGATGGTCAGCGCCGGTGGCGTGGTATCAACCGCATAGTCGCGGATAGTTTCAGCGCTGCCGACGTTGCCAGCCGCATCGGCATGACTGACCGATGCCGAGACACTATTGGCGCCGGCCTGAGCCAACACGCTTCCGGGCACCGCGACGCTGAAAGCACCGTTCTGCCCAACAACCGTTGAGTAGTTCTGTCCACCGACCGAGACGGTGACCGTATCACCAGCCACCGCGTCGCCACCGGCACGGCCGGTGATAGCCACATCCTGCTCGGCCTCGGCAGCATTGATCACGTCATCGCCGGCAATCGTGTCGAGGCTGATGGTGACAACCGGAATGTTCGTATCGACGCCGTAGCTGGCAGCCGTATTGGCGCTGCCAATATTGCCTGCAGCATCGGTATGACTGACGTCAGCACGGATCGCATCAAACTGGGCCAGCTGGCTGCCCGGCACGTTGATGCTGAACGTGCCGTCGGCGTTCACCGCACCGGTGTACGTCTGCTGACCGACCGTCAGGGTGACGATGTCACCAGTCACAAACTCACCAGAAACCGAGCCGGTGACCGGAATGGTCTGGTTCGATCCGTCAGCGTTGACGATGTTATCGCCAGCGATGGTGTCCAGCTGGATGGTCAGCGCCGGCGGTGTAGTATCTACCGCATAGTCGCGGCTGGTTGTGGCACTGCCGACGTTGCCGGCAGCATCAGTATGCGAAACAGAGGCCGACACACTGCTGGTGCCAGCGGCAGCCAGTACGCTGCCGGGCACGGCCACGGTGAACGCGCCGTTCTGGCCAACAACCGTTGAATAGTTCTGACCACCGATCGACACGGTGACCGTATCGCCGGGTACGGCGTCACCACCAGCACGGCCGGTGATGTTAATGTCACGTTCCGCTTCTGCAGCGTTGATGACGTCATCGCCGGCAATGGTATCCAGCGAGATCGTGACAACCGGAATGGTTGTGTCGACGCCGTAGCTGGCTGCCGTATTGGCCGAGCCAGTATTGCCTGCGGCATCGGTGTGACTGACGTCAGCACGAATCGCATCGTTTTGTGCCAGCTGGTTGCCGGGCACGTTGATCGAGAAGGTGCCATCGGCGTTGACCGCGCCGGTGTACGTCTGGTTGCCGACCGTCAGGGTGACAATGTCACCGGCGGCATATTCGCCAGTTACCGAACCGGTGACCGGAATATCGCGCCCTGCTTCCTCGGCATTGACGATGTTGTCACCGGCGATGGTATCCAGCTGGATGACAAGTTCCGGCGGCGTGGTATCGACGGCATAGTTGCGCGCGGTCTCGGCACTGCCGGTATTTCCTGCCACGTCAGTGTGACTTACGGAGGCCGACACACTGCTGGCGCCAGCGGCAGCCAGCACGCTGCCGGGTACGGCCACAGTGAACGCGCCGTTCTGGCCGACGACCGTGGTGTAGTTCTGGCCACTGACCGAGATGGTCACCGTATCGCCGGGTACGGCGTCACCACCGGCGCGGCCGGTGATGGCCACATCCTGCGCTGCTTCCGCGGCGTTGATGACATCATCGCCGGCAATAGTATCGAGGCTGATGGTGACAACCGGAATGGTCGTGTCGACGCCGTAGCTGACAGCGGTATTGGCGCTGCCAATATTACCCGCCGCGTTGGTATGGCTGACGTCAGCGCGGATCGCATCATGTTGTGCCAGCTGGCTGCCCGGTACGTTGATGCTGAACGTGCCGTCAGCATTCACCGCGCCGGTGTAGGTCTGCCGACCCACCGTCAGGGTGACGATGTCACCGGCGGCGTACTCGCCCATGACCGAACCGGTCACCGGAATATCGCGACCCGCTTCCTCGGCATTGACAATGTTGTCGCCGGCGATGGTATCGAGCTGGATGGTCAGCGCCGGCGGCGTGGTATCCACCGCGTAATCGCGGATGGTCGTGGCGCTGCCAACGTTGCCCGCAGCATCGGTATGCGAGACAGAGGCCGAGACACTATTGGCGCCAGCGGCAGCCAGTACCGAGCCGGGAACAGCCACGCTAAATGCGCCGTTCTGCCCAACAACCGTTGAATAGTTCTGCCCGCCGATCGAAACAGTGACCGTATCGCCGGGTACGGCGTCACCACCGGCCCAGCCGGTGATGGTCACATCCTGCGCTGCTTCCGCGGCGTTGATGACGTCATCGCCGGCAATCGTGTCCAGCGAAATCGTGACAACCGGAATGGTCGTGTCGACGCCGTAGCTGGCTGCGGTGTTGGCCGAGCCGATATTGCCTGCCGCGTCGGTGTGGCTGACGTCAGCGCGGATCGCCTCGTTCTGGGCCAGCTGACTGCCCGGCACGTTGATGCTGAACGTGCCGTCGGCGTTCACCGCACCGGTGTACGTCTGGTCACCGACCGTCAGGGTGACGATGTCACCAGTCACAAACTCACCAGAAACCGAGCCGGTGACCGGAATGGTCTGGTTCGATTCATCAGCGTTGACGATGTTATCGCCAGCGATGGTGTCCAGCTGGATGGCAAGCGCCGGCGGTGTAGTATCTACCGCATAGTCGCGGCTGGTTTCAGCGCTGCCGACGTTGCCAGCCGCATCGGCATGGCTGACCGATGCCGAAACACTATTCGCGCCGGTCGTAGCCAATATAGAGCCCGGCACCGCGACACTGAACGCGCCGTTTTGACCGACGATGGCCGTATAGCTCTGGTTGCCCACGCTGACCGTGACGATGTCACCAAGTGCAGCATCACCACCGGCGCGGCCGGTAATGGTGACATTCTGCGCCGCTTCCGCAGCGTTGATGACGTCGTCGCCCGCGATCGACTCCAGCGAAATCGTCACCACCGGAATGGTCGTGTCGACGCCGTAGCTGGTTGCGGTGTTGGCCGAGCCCAAGTTGCCTGCGGCATCAGTGTGGCTGACGTCAGCGCGGATCGCCTCGTTCTGGGCCAGCTGACTGCCCTGCACGTTGATCGAGAAGCTGCCGTCAACGCTCACCGCGCCGGTGTACGTCTGATTGCCGACCGTCAGGGTAACGATGTCACCCGCGACATATTCACCAGTTACCGAACCGGTGACCGGAATGGTCTGGTTGGCCTCATCTGCGTTGACGATGTTATCGCCGGCAATGGTGTCGAGCTGGATGGTCAGCGCCGGTGGTGTGGTGTCCACCGCGTAATCGCGTGCCGTAGTCGCTGAACCCGTGTTACCGGCCGCATCAGTATGCGAGACAGACGCACTAACCCTATCGACGCCGGCATTCGCCAGTACCGAGCCCGGCACCAAGACACTGAACGCACCGTTCTGACCGACGACCGTGGTGTAATTCTGACCACCGACCGAGACGGTGACGGTATCACCGGCCACGGCATCGCCGCCGGCGCGGCCGGTGATGACCACGTCCTGCACCGCTTCTGCAGCGTTGATGATGTCATCGCCGGCAATCGTGTCCAGCAAGATCGTCACCACCGGAACGGTCGTGTCGACGCCGTAGCTGGTTGCGGTGTTGGCACTGCCAATATTGCCCGCCGCGTCGGTGTGACTGACCTCGGCGCGAACCGCATCATGTTGTGCCAGCTGACTGCCGGGGACATTGATCGAGAAGGTGCCATCGGCATTGACCGCACCGGTATAGGTCTGCTGACCCACCGTCAGGGTGACGATATCGCCTGTAGCAAACTCACCAGAAACCGAACCGGTTACCGGAATATCGCGACCGGCCTCCTCAGCGTTGACGATGTTGTCGCCGGCGATGGTGTCGAGCTGGATGGTCAGCGCTGGTGGTGTGGTGTCCACCGCGTAATCGCGGATGGTCTCGGTGCTGCCGATGTTGCCAGCCGCATCGGTATGCGAGACGGAGGCCGACACACTGCTGGCGCCAGCGGCAGCCAGTACGCTGCCGGGTACCGCGACGCTGAACGCGCCGTTCTGACCCACCACCGTTGAGTAGTTTTGTCCGCCGACCGAGACGGTGACCGTATCGCCAAGCGCCGCATCGCCACCGGCGCGGCCGGTGATGGCCACATCCTGCTCGGCTTCCGCCGCGTTGATGACATCATCTTCGGCAATCGTGTCCAGCGAGATCGTGACAACCGGAATGGTCGTGTCGACGCCGTAGCTGGCTGCGGTGTTGGCACTGCCAATATTGCCCGCCGCATCGGTATGGCTGACATCAGCGCGGACCGCATCGTTTTGTGCCAGCTGACTGCCCGGCACATTGATCGAGAACGTGCCATCGGCGTTGACCGCACCGGTGTACGTCTGATTGCCCACGGTCAGGGTAACGATATCGCCGGCGGCATATTCACCAGAGACCGAGCCGGTGACCGGAATATCGCGGCCTGCTTCCTCGGCGTTGACAATATTGTCACCGGCGATGGTATCGAGGGTGATCGAAAGTACCGGCGGTGTGGTGTCGACCGCGTAGTCACGGCTGATCGTGGTGCTGCCAACGTTGCCAGCAGCATCGGTATGCGAGACGGACGCACTGACCCTGTCGGCGCCGGCATTCGCCAACACCGCCCCCGGTACCGCGACACTGAACGCGCCGTTCTGGCCTATCACCGTGGTGTAGTTCTGCCCACCGACCGAGACGGTGACCGTATCACCAGCCACTGCATCACCACCGGCACGGCCGGTGATGGCCACGTCACGTGCCGCTTCTGCGGCGTTGATGACGTCATCGTCCGCAATGGTATCCAGCGAGATCGTGACAACCGGAATGATCGTGTCGACGCCGTAGCTGGCTGCCGTATTGGCACTGCCAATATTGCCCGCCGCATCGGTATGGCTAGCGTCAGCGCGGATCGCGTTATTCTGTGCCAGCTGACTGCCGGGCACATTGATCGAGAAGGTGCCGTCGGCATTGACCGCGCCGGTGTACGTCTGGTTGTCAACCGTCAGGGTGACGATGTCACCGGCGGCATATTCGCCAGTTACCGACCCGGTGACCGGAATATCTCTGCCGGCCTCCTCGGCATTGACGATGTTGTCGCCGGCGATGGTATCGAGCTGGATGGTCAGCGCCGGCGGCGTGGTATCCACCGCGTAGTTGCGCGCGGTCTCGGCGCTGCCGGTGTTACCGGCGGCATCGGTGTGACTTACGGAGGCCGCGACACTGTTGGCGCCAGCGGCAGCCAGCACGCTACCGGGCACGGCCACGGTGAACGCGCCGTTCTGGCCAACAGTGGCCGTATAACTCTGATTGCCCACGCTGACCGTGATGGTATCTCCGGGCACAGCATCACCACCGGCGCGACCAATAATGGTGACATCCTGCGTCGCTTCCGCGGCGTTGATGACATCATCGCCAGCGATCGTGTCGAGGCTGATGGTGACAACCGGAAGGATTGTATCGACCGAATAGCTGGTTGCGGTGTTGGCACTGCCAGTATTGCCCGCCGCGTCGGTGTGGCTGACCTCGGCACGGATCGCATCATGTTGTGCCAGCTGACTTCCAGGCACGTTGATGCTGAACGTGCCGTCGGCGTTCACCGCACCGGTGTACGTCTGGTCACCGACCGTCAGGGTGACGATGTCACCAGTCACAAACTCACCAGAAACCGAACCGGTGACGGGGATATCACGCCCCGCTTCCTCGGCGTTGACAATATTGTCGCCGGCGATGGTGTCCAGCGTGATCGACAGCGCCGGAGGTGTAGTATCTACCGCATAGTCGCGGCTGGTTGTGGCACTGCCAACGTTGCCGGCAGCATCGGTATGCGAGACGGAGGCCGAGACATTGTTGGCGCCAGCGGCAGCCAGCACGCTGCCGGGTACCGCCACGCTGAACGCACCGTTCTGCCCAACAACTGTTGAGTAGTTCTGCCCGCCAATCGAGACGGTGACCGTATCACTAGGCACGGCGTCGCCGCCGGCGCGGCCGGTGATGTTGATATCGCGTTCGGCCTCGGCAGCATTGATCACGTCATCGCCGGCGATCGTATCCAGAGAGATCGTGACAACCGGAATCGAGGTATCAACCGCGTAGCTGGTAGCGGTGTTGGCCGAGCCCAAGTTGCCTGCGGCATCGGTGTGGCTGACGTCCGCCTGCAAGACGTTATCGGCTGCAAGTTGCGCGCCAAGCACGTTAATCGAGAACGTGCCGTCGGCGTTCACCTCACCGGTGTAGGTCTGATTGCCAACCGCCAGGGTGACGATGTCACCGGCAGCATATTCGCCAGAGACCGACCCGGTGACCGGAATATCACGTCCCGCTTCCTCGGCATTGACGATGTTGTCGCCGGCGATGGTATCGAGCTGGATGGCAAGTTCCGGCGGCGTAGCGTTGACCGCGTAGTCACGGGAGGTAGTGGCTGAACCGATGTTACCTGCAGCGTCGCGATGGGATATACCCGCGGTTACCGCGTCCGCCTGCGCCAGCACCGAGCCGGGAACGGAGATCGAGAAAACGCCATCCGTACCCACGACAGTGGTGTAATTCTGCGACCCGATTGAAATTGTCACAGGATCACCCGCTACCGCGTCACCTCCGGCCACGCCTGTAAGGGTGATGTTCTGTCCGGACTCGCTAGCGTTGAGGACATCATCGCCGGCGATGGCATCCAGCGAAATCGACACCACTGGTGCGTTGAGACTTGTTGTATAGGCATGAGTGGTCGTTGCCGTACTGACCCCACTGCCATAGGCATGGCTGATGGTCGCAATGACAGTATCGCTACTGGCCAGAATGTCCCCCGGCACAGCAATACTGAAGGAGAAAGACTCATCCACAAGCGTCATATAAGCATGATCGCCGATGGTAATGGTCACTGTATCTCCTGCAATTGCGTTACCACCCACCGTGCCACTGATGGTTAAACTGCTACGCGCCTCGTCGGCATTGATGATGTCATCGTCTGCGACCGTATTTAGAGCAATAGTGACCGCTGGTGTAGCCGTACCTCCGCCGATATTCGGATCGGTTGGCGTAGCTGTACCGCCGCCGGTATTGGGATCGGTCGGTGTAGTCGTACCACCACCGGTATTGGGATCGGTCGGTGTGGTCTTACCGCCGCCGGTATTGGGATCGGTCGGTGTAGTCGTACCACCACCGGTATTGGGATCAGTCGGCGTGGTCGTGCCGCCACCGGTATTGGGGTCGGTCGGCGTAGTCGTACTGCCACCGGTGGCCGGGGAAGTCGGCGGAGCGGTATTATCCGCATCAGGATTATCGGCAAATCCCGAGGATGTGGAAGGTGTTCGTGTTGTACCGGGATCGTTAAAATTGGCGCTATAACGATATTCGGTTTGCTGCTCTCGGCCGCTACGATCAACGTCAAAGGCCTGAGAGAAACCACCCCCATCTGAAAGACTGCCACCACCGCCGTCCTGAGAGGCACCAGCGGCCGGCGCTTGCTGTATTTCGGTCGGATCCTGTCCGGCAGCAATGGCTGCCTGTAGCGCGGCAATATCAGGGTCAACGTCTGTCGGCTGCTGTACAACGACAAGCTCCGGCACACCCTCCGTACCGATCAATGTTGCGGCCTGACCGGCACTCAGGCTCAGCACGGTACCATCAGCCAGAATAACACGGCCGCCATCGGCTGCCATCAATACTGCATTTTCCGGCAACACCATCCCCTGGGCGACCAGTTTACGCGGATCAAGCAGAAGCACTACGCCGTCAACACGCGCAACAGTATAAGCAGCCATAACGTTCGTCCCCTATCCCGCTGTATTACTGAAATACTTCACGATTGGCGAATATACAGTGACTGCCACGCTCTTCTAATCATTAAACAGCAGTCAGTCTGAGCAGCATTTCCTTCAATTAAGTAAAACCACGGAAGCAAAAGTAGCAAAAAAATAATTACATTTATAAAGTTTATCTAAATTGACTACTAATCCTTTAGCATGTCGATAACAAGGATTATCCAGCACAAAAAAGGCAGCCCGAAGGCTGCCTTGAAGGAGGGAAAGCGGATAATCAGTCCGTCGATTCCATACCGTCAATAAAGCGATTGGAGCGTTCGATCGAGGCCTGCATCTCACGCCTGAGTGCTGCTACCTGTGTTTCAAGCTGGCTGACCTCTCCCTTCAGTGCACCAATGGCGCGTGCATTCAGGTTGTGCTTGAGAAACAGGACGTTGTCATGCATAGCCGTCAGCACCGGTGGCATGGTGTCTTCAGCACGATGCATGGCATCGAGCATCTCGCCATAGCGCTGGCGGGTCTGTTCAAGCTCGCGCTCGCTCTGGCGCCGGTACGTCTCGTTCTGATATTGATCCAGCTCACCTTCCCACTCTTTGAAAAGTGCTTGTGCCACACTTTCGATGGCATCGATGCGCTGGCTGACACGATCGGCGGCCGCCTGACTGCGTGCGTAGTCGGACTCGAGCGCCGCATGAGCGCGAGACAGCTCGCTTTCAGGTACCGTCACCACACTTTGATAGCGCTCAAGCGCCGAGGAAAACTGCTCATCGGCATCCTGCTGTGCATCACGAGCGGCAATGACGCGATCCGACAGGATATCGCGCTTATGGACCCCGGCCTGCTCCATGACGTCGTAGTAGGCACTCTGACAGCCCGAGAGCATCAGTGATGCCACTAGCATCGTGCCGGGTACCCATGTCGCAAAACGTGCGCGTTGTGATAGCGCCATGATGATCCTTAGAGCTGTACCACGTCGAAATCGACCTTCGGATTGACGTCGGCATCATAATCAACGTCATCGCGATCAAAGCCGAACAGCTTGAGAAACTCATGCTTGTAACCGGCATAATCGGTCAGTTCAAACACGTTGTCGCTGGTCACCTGCGGCCACAATGCCTTGCACGCATCCTGCACGTCATCACGCAGCTCACGATCGTCCAGACGCATGCGTCCGGCATCATCCAGTGCCGGCAACTGATCTGCGGTCAGATGCTCATGAAACAGGCGGTTGAGCTGATCGATGGTGCCTTCATGCAGGTTCTTTTCCTTCATGATGCGATAAACCATCGAGATATACAGCGGCATGACCGGAATGGCGGCACTGGCCTGGGTGACCACGGACTTGAGCACGGCAACGTTGGCATGTCCGCCCTTCTCGCTCAGACGCGCATCAAGTGCCTGGGCGGCGCGGTCCAGATCTTCCTTGGCCTTGCCCAGTGAGCCGTGCCAGTAGATCGGCCAGGTGATTTCGGTACCGATGTAGCTGAAGGCGACCGTACTGGCGCCTTCGGCTAGCACACCGGCCTGATCAAGGGCGTCGATCCAGAGTTCCCAGTCTTCGCCACCCATGACGCGAATGGTATTGTCGATTTCTTCCTGCGAGGCGGGCTCGACCGAGGCTTCGATGATCTGATCCCTGTTGGTATCCAGTGCCGTGGCTCGGTAGGTATCACCGATCGGCTTGAGAGCCGATTTAACCACTTCGCCGCTGTCGGGCAGCTTGCGCACCGGTGAGGCCAGCGAATAGACCACCAGATCAATCTGACCGCCCATCTCGTTTTTAATCATCTCGATGGCCTGATCGCGCGTTTCATGCGCGAAGGCGTCGCCGTTGATCGAACGGCTGTAAAGCCCTTCTTCGCTGGCCAGTCGATCAAAGGCCGCCGAGTTGTACCAGCCGGCCGAACCCGGACGGGTTTCGGTGCCCGGCTTTTCAAAGAACACGCCCAGCGTGTCGGCGCCACATCCAAAGGCGGCGGTGATCCGCGCCGACAGGCCATAACCGGTGGATGCCCCAATCACCAATACCTTTTTGGGTCCACCTTCGATGGCACCGCGCGAGCGCGTGATCTCAATCTGCTCGCGCACGTTCTGCTCGCAGCCTACCGGATGGGTTGTCGTACAGATAAAACCACGAACCTTGGGATGGATAACCACACTCACCTCTCTTGCCAGTAATGTAAACAGACGGCATTTCAACCGATGAAATACCCTCCAAAGAAGGCTGCACCCATGACGGCTGCGCTGTCGGGTGCCCTGCGCCACTCAAAATTGAGTCATGGCGACCTGACGCGTATTTTACCGGGTACGGGCGCAGGTGTCCGCACAAGCCTGGGGCAATGTCCCTGAACCGCTTCCCTATTGCAGGATGAAAAACGGTGTCATCTCCTCATGACAACATGAATGACCCACAGCGTCTGCTCGATCATCGTCGCGATCTGTGGATGGCACTGGCCCCGCTATGGCTGGACCGTGAACCCGGCGAGCGCGACTACGCCCACATGGCCGATGTCATCGAACAATATGACTTCACCACCGATGAGCTTGAGCGCATCTATCGTGTCGAGATGTCACCGGTACTGGTGCGTCATCAGGTGTCGCTGGCCGGAGAGTGGCGCGCGTTTGATGAAGACCGCCTGCTTCGCCAATTGACCTTTCATGTCTGGAAGCTGACTCGCTGGCGACGCGGTTTCTGGCTGCTCTTTTCCGGATTGACCACCATGATGACGCGCCACCGCTACAACATGCTCATGGAGGTCGTGATCACACGGCGCCAGGCAGGCACCTGAGGATTGCCATCAATTCATGAAAAATCATCGGCGCATGAAAAAGGGGCATCCAGTGGATGCCCCTTTCATTCATGGCGATGACGTCGATTTAACGATCCACGTCGTTGCCATCATCCCCCTCATCATTATCTTCATCAGGCAGCTTTTCCTTCTCCTGCAGGCGGCTGTGCTCTGCCTGTCCGGTCGAGACGGCTTTCGCCCCCTTGCGTGAGGGTGTCTGACCCGCCGCACCGGCCTGACCTTCTTCCACCACATATTCGTCGAGCACGTGAACATTGGCCGGCGGCGCGCCACCGTTCTTGTCCTGCCCGAAATAGAGCGTGGTATGCGGATATGGAATCTCGATACCAGCCGCATCGAAATGCTTTTTGACCAGACGGTTGAACTCTCGCCCTACCCCCCACTGCGTGCCGGGCTTGGTCTTGATCATGATGCGGATATTGACCGAGCTGTCCGCCAGCGACACCACGCCAGGCACTGCCATGTCATCAATGACATTGACAGCCTGATCCGGATTGCTCATCAGCTCGGCAAAGGCCTCGCGCAGGTGGAGGATGGCGTTATCCACGTTCTCGCGATAGGCAATGCCGTATTCGCCGACATGGTAGGCAAAGTCGCGCATGTAGTTGGAAACGGTATCAACCGAGGAGAAGGGAATGACATGGAAAGTGCCATCCAGCGTCCGCAGTCCTACCGAACGAATGGTGATTTTTTCGGCAGTACCGGTCAGCCCGGCCACACCCACCACATCGCCGGTATTCATGGCATTTTCCAGCTGAATGAATACCCCGGTAATGATGTCCTGCACCAGCTTCTGGGCGCCAAAGCCGATGGCCAGACCGACCACACCGGCACCGGCAATCAGCGGGCCGATATTGATGCCGATCTGCGACAGCACGATCAGCACCGTCATGGTCACGATCAAAATCAGAATCGCATTGCGAAACAGTGACAGCAGCGTTTTTTCGCGGGCACTGGGCGCAGAAGCCGCGCTCAGGCGATGCTCGATAAAGCTGGCCACCACGGTCCAGATCAGCGTGGAGATGAAGAGAATAATCGCCACGTGCACGATCATGCCGATGGTCTCGGCACCACTTTCCGATGACAGCCAACCCGGCAGGTCAAAGGCATGCCAGGCATCCAGTACTGTCAGGATTACGAAGATGCCCAACAGAATGCGCAGGCCTCTCAATGCCTTGGGCACATAGGAGTTGACGCGCTCTTCCAGCATGGGAAGACGCTCGCGCAGATTTTCGGAAAGATGAATGCGACGTGCCAGCGCAATGGTAAGCACCGAGGAAATCAGAATACCAATCCCGACCGCCAGCAGCGTCTGCACGGTGGCATGCGCCATGAACGGCAGCGCCTGTGCTGGCTGCACCTGGCTGACTACCAGCAGCACGGTGAAATAGGCCAGCGCAAATAGATGCCAGGTACGCCCGAGGATGCGCAGCAGCGTGCTGAAAAAGGCAAAATTGCTCTCGTCGGCGCGCTTATTGAGGTTATCACGCAGTGTGATGCGGTTTTTAAGCACCACGCGCACGGCATAGATGTAGACCCCGATCATGATGAGCAGGCTGACCATCTGCCCGGCTGCCGGAGACAACATGGCATTGATCATGGGCACTGCCACCATCAGGCCGTAGCCGGTAATACCGACCACGCGTGCCAGCCAGCGGTTCCAGTACGACGCGGTGTCACTCGACATCGCAAAAAGGCGCAGCGAGTCATAGCGCGTGGAAAACACCATCCTGATCAATGCCTTGACGATCTCGACGATGACAAAGGCGTTAATGAAAAGTGATTCAGTGCGACCGATCTCTCCGGTTTCACCCGCACCAAACAGACTGACAAGGTAGCCTGCGGCACCGGCCAGCACGATCACGATGACATCGATCAGCAAGGCCCCGAGCACGGCACTCCAGCGTCTGAGAAGCGCCCCTGCTGCCTGCTTTTGTTCCTTTTCGCTGAGGATCTCCTGCTCCTCCTCGTTACCGGCTTCCACCGGCTGTGCGGCAGCAGGAACAGGCTGGCTGGCGACCCATTGATCGATACGACGATAAATGCGTGCTACCAGTGCCCGCAGCACAAAAAAGGCAACAACCGTGGACACTACCGCGATGCCAAAGGCCAGCAGGATGCCGCCCCAGAGTGACCAGGGAAGTCCGGCGCCTTCGCCATCACCGGCACTACGGAAAGAAGCGATGGCGTTGGTCACATCCTCGGCGATCCCCTGAGCAAAGTTTTGCGTCATGTCCGCAATACGTCCGCCCAGAGACTGCTCCTGAACCGGCACGCCGGCGGCTGTCTCGGAGGTTTCGGGAGAGGGTGCTTCACCCTGCGCAATATGGCGCAGCTGTGAAATCATTTCGTTACGCGTCTGTTCGTTCTCAAGCAGATCCGCCAGCGCCGCATAAGAGGTTTGCTCGGAAGATGGCGAAGACGCTTCGCCAGCCTGGGGTTCGGCTATCGCTGCTACCGATACAGTGCTCAGCAAAAGCACCAAAAGGGGCAGGCGAAGCCAATAAAACAGCCTCTTCAAAGCCACATGTCTTCTCCATGGTCAGTTCAGATGTTTACCGTCGGGCCCAAAAACCCCTCACGCGGCGCGTAAGCTTTCATAACCTGGTACAAAAGGCCAGTGCTTTCAAAACCGCTGCCGCGGCAATGACGCCCTGGCGCATGATGCCATCATGGTCACAAGCAGGCATCATGAACCTGTCTGCCGACATGATGGTGCGTCATGAAACTGCGTCACATCGAAATCTTTCACGCCCTGATCAGCTGTGGCAGCGTCAGCGCCGCTGCACGCCATCTCAACGTTTCTCAGCCCAGTGTGACGCGAACGCTGGCGCATGCGGAATCAGTGCTGGGCGTCAGTCTGTTCAAGCGACATCCCCGCGGCCTTACCCCCACGCCTGAAGCCCTCAGGCTCTGGCCGGCCATCGAGACTGCCGTGAGACAGCTTAATGTCGTGGAGCAGCTGGGCCGCCAGCTACGCCACGGCATTGACCAGACGCTGCGACTGGGAGCCTCTCATGCGCTGGGACATCTGATCATGCCAAAGGCACTGATCACGTTGCAAAAGACGCTGCCGGCGCTTGAGATTGAACTGGTGACGTCGCACTTTTCGACACTGTGTGAAGAGCTGCTGGCCCACCATCTGGATCTGGCGCTGACCTTTGCACAGCCGGCGCCTGAAGGCATCCAGTGCGAACACCTGATGCAGGCACCGATGAAGGCATTGCTGCCCTCGGGCATGGTCGCCCCCTGTCCGGTCACGCTTGAATGGCTCAATGCCCATGGTCTGATACTTATGCCCGGTGACGACCCGCTGGGCACCCTGCTCGACAATGCTCTCAGCGAGGCCCGTCTGATCCCTGCAACACGCCTGCGGATCAAGACCTATAGTGTGATCGCCGAAATGGTGATGGCCGGCGGCGGTACGGGCATCGTCGATCCCTTTACGGCCGAACGCTACCGCGACCGGCTACAGGTGCTGCCATTGGCACCGGCCCTCAACATGGATGTGGCGCTATTGAGCGCATCCCATGTTCCGCTCCCCCACTCGGCGCACCGCCTTCGCACGCTAATTATCGAGCAGTTGAACGGCGTAACGTCAGACTAGGCAGCCCCTTGCCTGCATCACAAGTATACAGAATGGTTATACCCTGACCATATAACAGCATTCGAAGGCATGGCGCTTTTCAGCGACACTGACAATATACCCATACAGCCATTCTGTTAGTACAACTGCCAGTACAGCCACGGAGCCCCTGATGACTGCCATGTCCTATCGTCCCGCTGACATTGTTTCACCCTACCTGCTGTTTCTCGGGGATATCGAGGACAGCGTCTCTGCCAAGATGGCCCGTGCGGTAGTGATCTGGCGCCCTGAAAAGGCCGTAGGACAGCTGCGCATGACCGAGCGCACCGTCAGCGTGGGCATCGAGGATGTCAGCATTGAAGACGCCGTCGCGCGAGGCGCGCGAACGCTGGTCATCGGCGTGGCCAACTCCGGCGGCAAACTGCCGGCCCACTGGCGTGATGTGATCTGCCAGGCGATTTCTCACGGCATGGACATTGCCAGCGGCATGCATCAGCGCCTGACGGCCATTGAAGGGGTTCCCGAGCTGGCCCGGGAACATGGTGTAACGCTGCATGACATTCGTCACAATCATCCCCCCCTGGAAGTCGGCACTGGTGAACCCCGCAGTGGCACACGCGTACTGACAGTAGGTACCGACTGCTCGCTGGGCAAGATGTTCAGCTCGCTCGCCCTGCAGCGCGGGCTTGAACAGGCAGGGCTCAACGCGCACTTTCGCGCCACCGGGCAGTGCGGTGTACTCATCGCCGGTGAAGGCGTGGCCATCGATGCCGTGATTGCCGATTTCATTTCGGGTGCGGTGGAATGGCTGAGTCCGGCCTGTGACGATCAACAGTGGGATATCATCGAGGGACAGGGCTCGCTCTTTCACCCCGCCTACGCCGGCGTCAGCCTGGGACTGTTGCATGGCGCACAACCTGACTATCTCGTGATGTGTCATGAACTGGGGCGGCCCCACATGCGCCATCTGCCCAACCGACCGATGCCGGAGATGGCTGCCTGTATCGAAGCCAATCTGGCGGCAGCGCGTGTTACCAACCCGGCGGTGCAGCTGGCCGGTTTCTCCATTAATACTTCCCAGGTCGATGAAGCCACCGCCCGACGTGAGCTTGAGGCACTGAGCCAGCGCTTTGGCGTGCCGGCGACCGACCCCGTACGTTTTGGCATCGCCCCGCTGGTAGCAGGGCTGACAGGAGCAAAACAATAATGCGTACGCTCAAGCGCTATACCCAGACCTGGCCGCTGGACCGGCCCTTCGTCATTGCGCGAGGCGCCAGCACATCGATTGACGTTATCCGGGTTGAAATCCATCAGGATGGGCATGTAGGGACAGGAGAAAGCAAACCCACGCCGCGCTATGGGCACAGTGTGGAGTCGGTACTGGAAGACATTGATGAAGTATCACTGGCCATCGAGCAGGGCATCGACCGCCAAGCGCTGCTTGAGCGACTGCCGGCCGGCCCTGCCCGCAATGCGCTGGACTGCGCCCTGTGGTCACTGGAATGCGCGCTGGAGGGCGTCACGCCGACAGCACGGCTGGGGCCACCCATCGGCCAGGAGATCGTGACCGCCCATACCATTTCCATCGCCTCTCCCGAAGACATGGCTGAAGCGGCCCGCAAGGAGCTGGCACAGGGTGCACGTCTTTTGAAGATCAAGCTCAACGATGAGCAGGTCGTCGAGCGGGTGCACGCCGTTCGTGAGGCAGCACCCGATGTGCGTCTCATTATTGATGCCAATGAGGCATGGGCACCCGAACATGTCGAGCAGTACTGTTACGCGCTGGCGAGTCTGAATGTGGAGATGATCGAGCAGCCGCTACCGGCAGGAGATGACGCCATGCTCGCCGACTTTTCGCATCCGGTTTCCCTGTGTGCCGACGAAAGCTGTCATACCCGGGCAGATGTGGCACACCTCAAGGGACGCTACGAAATGATCAATATAAAGCTCGATAAAAGTGGCGGGCTGACCGAGGCACTGGCGATGGTAGAGGCGGCTCACGAGCATGGCATGGCCATCATGGTGGGCTGTATGCTGGGTACCTCCATGGCCATGCGCGCAGCACTACCGGTAGCAGCCCGGGCCTCCATCGTGGATCTGGACGGTCCCATCTGGTTATCGGATGACGATACGCCAGCCCTGGACTATCGCAACGGCTGGGTAAGAGAAACACGTAGCCCCTGAGCTCACGAGATCCGCGCGGCCTGTCATCAAACAGGCCGCGGCATGAGATTCTTGTCCGCCAGGGTCTTGAGCGCCTGGTATGAGTCAGGCGTGGCATCTTCAAGCGCCAACGCTTCATCCAGCGTCAGCCACTCAACGCTTGACACTTCACTGGCCTGAAGCGTCATGGGCTCCCCCCGATAACGCGCCAGAAAAACGCTGCCAAAAGCGTTCATGCCATCTTCGAAATGCAGCGTCAGGCAGGGTGTTAATGCCAGAGACAGGCCCAGCTCTTCCTGCAGCTCACGACGCGCAGCACATGCCATGGTTTCTCCGGCATCCACCACACCGCCAGCACAGAGATCACGATAATCCGGAAAGATGTCCTTCCAGGGCGTACGCTGCTGGACACAAAGCCTGTCGTGCTGGTCAAGCACAAAGATGTAGACGGCGCGATGCCACATCTGCAGACGGCGCATATCGCATCGGCGCGCACTCCCCACAGGCCGGTTACGGGCATCCACGATCTGGACGCGTACACGTGACGATCCCACAGCGGCATTCTCCGAACATAAAGCGGCAATCTTACGCCTGCTTAAGGCATATTCGAAGTCCTGCAAGCCCTGCCCCGGTAAAGCGCACGCATAAAAAAAGGCTTCGATAAACGAAGCCAGCCAGAAGTCGTCACCTGAAGGTGATATCACGACAAGGAAAATAAAAAGGATGCAGACATGACATCATTTACAGGCGTTGCCGCAGCGTCAGGCGCCGTCCATGGCGACTTGAACCACTTTTCCTTCCTGGAAAATCCTGCCATCTGACTGAACGAAAGCTTCCTGCCTTCTGTCTGCATCCTTGCAGTGAAATCATGGTAACACTAGTAGAACTGTTGTCCATATTTTTCAGATAAAAATGCTTTTTTTATTTTTAAAACCCTTTAAGGCTGGAAAAAAACCATTTTCCTTTGCAGGAATTGTACAGAGCATGACAGTCATGTTTCATTAACATGAAGGCCAGGTTAAGGGTTTTGATCTGAACTACGCTTGGATACAGTGTCCAATCAGGTAGCGCAGGTTATGTAAACCCCTGAATGGCGTTGCATGAATCAGACAGGCACAACCGCTTCCAGCAACATATACTCACTTAACCCTGATCAGTATTTATCTGAAAACAGGCCTGACCACGTCACCGGAGGACATCAGATGGGCATCTTTTCATCCAGCGAAAGCCGAACACATCGTCGACTCAAGGATTACGAGAAAGAATTGAACAAGCGCGGCGCACGCGCACTGGCGCGTTATGAAGATGAGCTGGACTCAGCGGGTGACAAGGTTCGTACGCGTCTCAAGGGTGCGGGTGATCAGCTTGGTCAGCGCTGGCATCAGGCGCGCGATCGAGTAGAAGATGAAGGTCATCGTGCCTGGGAACTGACTGAAGAAGGCGCACGTGATCTTGACCGTCATGTGCATGAAAACGCCTGGAGCTATATTGGCGCCGGCGCCGCCATCGGCCTGGTCGCAGGTCTTTTGCTGGGCCGGCGTTTCTGATCTGCCACGCCCGCTGTACGCCCGCACCCTTTCAGTGCGGGCGTTTTAGTATCTACCTTTTATGCCTGGTTCCTCACCTTTAGCCGGCAACGGACACGGCGACAAATCCACCTTGGCAGCCATGGCTTCAGTCTTATACTTGTGACGCACGTCATTAAAGTGTCATGACACAAGCAAAAGGAGGCCTCTCATGTATCACAAAATCCTCGTACCGCTGGACGGATCCGGAAATGCCAACAAGGCACTGGATATAGCAGCGCATCTGGCACGCGCCAATGCGGGCAGGCTCTATCTGCTGCACGTTCCGGCCATGGATGAGGAAAACAGCACATTTAGCTCATCAACCAACGCCTCGCGCGAAGACGCTGCCATGCAGCTCGTTCAGATAGCGCTTGAGGCCATCGATACCTCGGATATCGACACCGACATCATCGTTCGCGAGGGAACACCTGCCGAAGTCATCGAACGTGAAGCACACCGGCTGGATGCCGATGCCATTGTCATGGGGTATCAGGGATTTGGAAAGGCATCAGCCAGAACAGGTGGCAGCGTTTCCAGAGCGATCAACCAGCGCGCTGACTGTCGCGTCATCACGGTCAGATAACGGTCATGTCCAGCATGCTGCTGCATGCTGGACAGATGTGACCTGCAACAACAGCATTAGTGACGCGAGCGTTTTTCCTCTCGCCAGCGCCGAAATATCTTCCAGAGCACCATGACCAGTAGCGGGAAAAAAAGAAGTGTCAGGATGGTGCCTGTCGTAATAAAGAAAAAGTGCAGTACGCCCTCGCTCATGAGTGCTCCCGTTCAGGCCCGACAAGACATGACCGGGGACGGGCCCTAGCCACATGAATGCCGCCATTCTAGGGACTTTCATGATGCGTTGCACTTGCCCGCCAGCACAGCTCTTTCTCCCGGACATTAAAAACGCATGCCCGGCTCAGGCACCGGTCATGCGTATTAATACGTCATGTTAAAGGCATTTGTTTACTTCGAGGCGACGCTACCGTTGCCGATCCGCACTTCGGATCTTGCAGGCGCCTTACGCCCCATCAGTGCATTGGCAGTAAACAGTAGTGATACCAGCTTGCTGCGATTGTTCATTACGGCAGCCAGCGAGCTGACGGCCAGAACTGCCAGGAAATAGAGCAGAAAGACCATATCCGGATTGCCATGCACCACACGCGTCAGAATCACGGGTGCCACCCAGGTGACCGGAAAATGTACAAGGAAAAGCACCAGAGAGTTACGCCCAAACCACTCAAAAGGACGCAATACCGTGCCGGCCCACTTGAAGGTCACGATACGCAGTAGTACCAGTGTCATCGCCAGCGCCAGCACCATCGAGATGGGCTGATAGGCACCACCCGTCGCCACCATCCCGTGATAGGCCATGACATACCAGGTGACCAGGCCTGCCAGTGCCAGCGCCGCCAGCCAGCTGGTACGCTCGACAAAGTGCCTGAATGCCTCCAGATGATAGCCCAGCACGCCGCCCAGAATGAAAAACGGCAGATGGAACATGAACCGATCAAGCTCGGTATCCTTCAATATCAAATAAAGGGCCAATGACCCCAGAAGGGACACGCTCCAGTGCAGCCTCAAGACAAAAAAGGCAATGACGTAATAAAAGAAAATGTAATAAATAAACCACAGATAGGCCATGGGCTCAAAAAACAGCGAATGCCAGAATTCGACCACAGGCTTGCCGTTAAAATGCGCTCTATATATAAAAAGGCCGTAGGAAACCACAGACCAGATGACATAGGGATAAAGGATGCCTGACAGTTTTCCCTTGAAGTAGCGTCCTGCTCCCTTCCGCATGGACCCTGCCACCAGAAGCCCCGAAAGCAGCATCAGCGCCGGCATTCTGAAGGGTGAAAAATAGCCGTTGATCTGGGTAAAGATGGGATCAAGGTCATCAAACTTGAGCGCCATAGAGTCGGCACTGTGTAAATAAACCACCATGGTAATGGCAAGCCCTCTAAGGGCATCCATCCACCGTATACGACCCCTTGCCGGGGCGACTGAAACATTTTCGCTGGCCATTACCGGACCCTCTGACTGACTTGCTGGCAGAGGAATCTAATGTAATGGGAGGAAATAAATTATGCTGATTCGCCAGTTTGAAACGGCATTAACGCTTGAGCATTAAAAATAAAACAATAGTGACAACCAAGACTACCTTTAAGTACTGACAGTCTTTAATTCAAGCCTTCGATATCCTGATACAAACCAGGTCCAAAAACCCCACCATGAATTAAATCCTTAATACTTTTCTTGCCTGCAAAAGCACTTTTACTTGATTCCTGCCCTTTTGCATCATTTATATCATCGATATTTCATGCATCGGACTTCCTTGTCTGCATTCGCAGATAACCATCCCTGAAATCGGCAAATTCCATCAGCCTGTCAATATCAGGAATGGTGATCTGATGACGGTCGCGATAGACCAGCGACTGTTCACGCAACAAGGAGAACACCCGGCTGACATGAACCGATGTCAATCCCATCAGATCCGCCAGCATCTGCTGTGACAGCGGCAGCCTGAACTCATTGAGCCCACCGGCGTTGGTCTTGGAAAGACGGCTTCGCATCTCGCAAAGAAAATGCGCCAGCTTGCTCGGTGCATCCCGGCGCCCCAGATTGACCATGCGCTCTACCAGCATGGACTGCTGGGTTGCCGAAATGGAAAAGAAGGTATTGGTCAGCCGGCTGGATTGCTCAAAAACATTATCCAGATGGCCGTGTGGAAAACGGCAAAACGTGCAGTCGGTGATGGCTTCCACGGTGGATTGGTGGGTGTCGGCGGCAAACTCGCGAAGCCCTATGACATCCCCGGGCATGAAAATGTCCAGAATCATTCTGCTGCCATCTTCAAGCACGTAGCTGCTATAGGCCCAGCCCTTGCTCAGCACGCCCATTTCTTCAGCACGCTCGCCTTCACGCCACAGAAATTCACCGCTTTCCAGCTGCTCGGGAGATTTTTCAAGCGTACTCAGCAGTTCGATTTCCGACTCGGAAAGGTCCGTAAAGTACTGAAAATGACGAACCATGCAGCTTTGATGAGACACTCGAATCCCCCTCCAATGAGCGTTTAAAACAGACATGCCAGACAAGGATACACGCCTTGCAGGCGCAGGCTACACGGGAAGGAAAAAAAGCAGGAATTGACAACGCAAACAGTAGCGGGGATCAATGGTGCCGGTGGTCGGACTCGAACCGACACGGAGGATTAGTCCGGCGGATTTTGAATCCGCTGCGTCTACCAATTTCGCCACACCGGCAGTGTTGCGCGAGGCGTATTATACGAGCCGTGGCCAACACGTCAATGACGAAGACCTGTAGCATCCGCTATCATGCCTGCCTTTTCACGGAACCGACCCCTGGTAACCGATGCAGCGCGCCGACTTTCACTTTGACCTGCCCAACGAACTGATTGCCCGCTATCCCAGCGACCAGCGCAGCGACTGCCGCCTGCTGTGTGTCAATGGCGACAGCGGCAGTCTTGAGCACACCCGCTTTCCAGCGCTTCTGGAATATCTCGATCCAGGCGATCTGGTGGTGTTCAACGATACCCGCGTCATTCCCGCTCGCCTTTTCGGTCACAAGGAAAGTGGCGGACGTGTCGAGATGCTGCTGGAGCGCCCGCTGGATACGCACCGCGGTCTGGCCCACCTGCGCGCCAGCAAGGCGCCAAAGGTGGGCACCCGCATCGTGTTTGAAGGCGATATTCATGCCGTGGTGGAAGGCCGACGCGACGCACTTTTCGAGCTGCGCTTTGAAGGCGACACACCATTGGTTGCCCTGCTGGAAGCACATGGCCACATGCCGCTGCCCCCTTATATCGAGCGCGAGGATGAGCATACCGACCGCGAGCGCTATCAGACCGTTTACGCCCGTCGTGACGGTGCGGTCGCCGCTCCGACAGCCGGCCTGCATTTCGACGATGCCATGCTCGAGGAGATGGAGAAACGCGGCATCGAGAAGGCTTTCGTGACCCTGCACGTAGGTGCGGGCACCTTTCAGCCCGTTCGTGTGGACAACATCCTTGAGCACCACATGCACAGCGAATGGATCGAGGTCAGCGAGGGCACCGCACAGCAGGTGCGCGCAGCGCAGGCACGTGGCAATCGAGTCATTGCCGTTGGCACCACCAGCGTGCGCTGTCTGGAAAGCGCCTGCCGCCACAGCAGCACTGACCATATTGAAGCCTTCAGCGGTGATACGGACATTTTCATCTACCCGGGCTATCAATGGCAGTGCGTGGATGCCCTGATCACCAACTTCCACCTGCCCGAATCAACGCTTTTGATGCTGGTGGCCTCCTTTGCAGGCCATGACCATGTCATGCAGGCCTACCAGGCGGCAGTGGATGAGCGTTACGCCTTTTTCAGCTATGGCGACGCCATGTATCTCACGCGACAGCGCGGCTGAGCACGCCCTGCGCCGTAAACTTGCATTGATGACTTTCAAGTACTGACAGGACTTTTCATGAGACAGGACTGTTTCATGCGCTTTGAGCGCATGGCAACCGATGGACGCGCCCGCCGAGGCCGCCTCACTTTCCCCCGCGGCACCATCGAGACGCCGGCCTTCATGCCGGTAGGCACCTATGGCACCGTCAAGGGCATGACCCCAAAGGATGTCGAGGCCATTGGCGCCGAGATCATCCTGGGCAACACCTTTCATCTCTGGCTGCGGCCTGGTACCGAGGTCATCGAAGCACACGGTGATCTGCACGACTTTGCCCAGTGGCACAAGCCGATTCTGACCGACTCCGGCGGCTTTCAGGTCTTCTCGCTGGGCGACATGCGAAAGATCACCGAACAGGGCGTCCACTTTCGCTCGCCGGTGGATGGCGCAAAGGTCTTCATGGGCCCGGAAGAGTCGATGGCCGTACAGCGCTCGCTGGGTTCCGACATTGTCATGATCTTCGATGAGTGCACGCCCTATCCGGCCACCTTTGACGAAGCCAAAACCTCGATGGAGCTCTCGCTTCGCTGGGCGCAGCGTTCACTGGATGCCCATGGCGAATCCCCTTCCGCGCTCTTTGGCATCATTCAGGGCGGCATGTATCGGGAGCTGCGCGAGCGCTCGCTCGAAGGACTCGAGCAGATCGGCTTTGACGGTCTGGCCATTGGCGGTCTATCGGTCGGTGAGCCCAAGGAAGAGATGATCAAGGTGCTTGATTACCTGCCGGGACTGATGCCGGACGACAAGCCGCGCTATCTGATGGGCGTGGGCCGACCGGAAGATCTGGTCGAGGGTGTGCGCCGCGGTGTCGACATGTTCGACTGCGTGATGCCCACCCGTAATGCCCGCAACGGTCACCTCTTTACCTTTGATGGGGTCATCCGCATCCGCAACGCCACCCATCGCCACGATACGCGTCCGCTGGAAGAAGGCTGCGACTGCTACACCTGTCAGAACTTTTCACGCAGCTATCTCCATCACCTGGACCGCTGCGGCGAAATGCTGGGTGCACAGCTCAATACCATCCACAATCTGCGACATTATCAGCAGCTGATGAGTGGTTTGCGCGGGGCTATCGAAGCGGGTACATTGGCGGACTTCGTGGCAGCGTTCTATGCGCGCCGGGGCCTTGAGGCCCCGCCACTTGAGGCGTAAACGGCTTATAACAGAGCACCACTGAACAAGATCATTCCTAGAGGAAACCTCATGCTTGAGTACCTGATTCCGGCAGCCATGGCAGAAGGGAGCGCCGGCAGTGCCGGTGGCGCGGGTGCCATTGGTCAGATCGTCATGCTGGTCGGCTTTGTACTGATCTTCTATTTCCTGCTGTGGCGTCCGCAGTCCAAGCGCGCCAAGGCACACAAGCAGCTGATGGCGGAGCTCTCAAAGGGCGACGAAGTCACCATTAGCGGCGGCCTGATGGGACGTTTGACCAAGGTCGGTGACGAGTTCATCACCCTGGAAATCGCCGAAGGTACTGAAGTCAACGTTCAGAAAAGCTCGGTTATCAGCGTACTGCCCAAGGGCACACTGAAATCCATCTGAACCGATTGAAAGCCGGCAACCGCTGCCTGCGTATCGGTGCGGTCATGGCCTGCTCGCGACATGCTTCATGTCGCCTTTCGCCCGGGGCTCGTCCAGTGGTAATTGAACCATTGGGCGAGCCCTGTGGTCATTGATACGACCCCAAAAGCTCTCTTGAGCCACCAGCCAATCAGGACAGGGCCACGATGCTCAATCGTTATCCCCTCTGGAAGTATCTGCTGATACTCCTCGTGTTTATTGTGGGCGTACTCTATGCACTGCCCAATCTGTACCCCAAGGATCCGGCCATCCAGATCAGCGCGGCCAATAGCAGTACCAGCGTTGGCGAAAGCGAGCTGGCACGCATCAACCAGACACTTGAGCAGGCGGGCATTGCCGTCAAGTCACAGGAATCCACCGATGGCACCGCGCTGATACGGCTGGAAAACGGCTCACAGCAGTCTGCCGCCCGCGATGTGGTCAGCAAGGCGCTGGGACAGGGCTATACCGTGGCACTGAACCTGGCCGACTCAACTCCCCAATGGCTGCAGGGCATCGGCGCCAAGCCCATGAACCTGGGGCTTGATCTGCGTGGTGGTGTGCACTTCCTGCTGGAAGTCGACATGGACGCCGCCATCGATCAGCGCCTGGATGTCAATGCCAGCGCCATGCGCGAGGCCCTGCGAAGCGAAGGCATTCGTTATCGCAATAACACCACCGGGGATAACGCCATTCGCTTTACCTTTGCCAATGCAGAGGACCGCAGCCAGGCCCGCCAGCTCCTCAACCGGCAGTACAACGAATTCTCCCTTGCCAACGATGATGAGGCCGGACCGACGCTTGTAATGATGCTGACCGATCAGGCTGTCACCGACATCCAGGACTACGCGGTCAATCAGAACCTCACTACCCTGCGCAACCGCGTCAACGAGCTGGGCGTCTCCGAGCCGATCGTGCAGCGTCAGGGCCCCAACCGCATCGTGGTCGAGCTGCCGGGTGTTCAGGACACGGCCGAAGCCAAGCGAATCGTGGGGGCGACGGCCAACCTCGAATTCCGTCTTGAGGCATCCGACAGCACCAGCGCCGATCAGCAGCAGGCGTTCGACTTCCGCAACGACAGTGGTCGCAGGGCAGCGCTTGAACGCGACGTCATCATCACCGGTGATCGTGTTTCCAGCGCCAGCACCTCGTTTGATGACAGTGGCCGCCCCCAGGTCAACATCAATCTTGATGGCCCGGGCGGCAGCCAGATGAATCGCGCCACACGTGCCAACATCGGACGCAACATGGCGGTGCTCTTCATCGAGCACAAGACCCGCACGCGTACCGTCACGCGCGACGGCGAACAGGTCGAAGAGCGTGTGCCCTACACCGAACGCGGCATCATCAGCCTGGCCACCATCCAGAGCGCGCTGGGCAATCAGTTCCGCATTACCGGTCTGGATTCGCCCACCGAGGCGCGCGAGCTGTCGCTGCTGCTGCGTTCGGGCTCGCTGGCCGCGCCCATCTACTTCGCCCAGGAGCGCACCATCGGGCCAAGCCTGGGTCAGCAGAACATCGACCGCGGCGTCATGTCGGTTATCGTCGGCCTGATAATGGTGCTGGCCTTCATGATCGTGCGCTACAAGGGCTTTGGCCTGATCGCCAACCTGGCACTGACCGTTAACCTGACACTCCTGATCGCGGCCATGTCGATCCTGGGCGCCACGCTGACCCTGCCAGGCATTGCCGGTATCGTGTTGACACTGGGCATGGCGGTCGACGCCAACGTGCTGGTATTTGAGCGCATCCGCGAAGAGATGCGAGGAAGGTCGATACAGCAGGCCATCCATACCGGCTACGAACGCGCCTTTACCGCCATTCTGGATGCCAATATCACGACCCTGCTGGTGGCGGTCATTCTGTTCTCGATTGGTACCGGTCCCGTGAAGGGCTTTGCTGTCACGCTCTCGCTGGGCATTCTGACCTCGGTCTTTACCGGCGTCATGGTGAGCCGTGCCCTTACCAACCTTGCCGTAGGCGGCAAGTCGCTCAAGAAGCTGTGGATCTGAGGAGGCCGGCAAATGACGCAAATTGACTTCATGGGCAAGCGCAAGGCTGCCTACATCATCTCCATCCTGTTGACGGTCATTGCCCTCGGGGCACTGGCCGTCAAGGGCCTGAGTCTCGGGCTCGATTTCACCGGGGGCACCCAGGTCGAGGTGAGCTACGCACAGGCACCTTCACTTGATGAGGTGCGTGACGAGCTGGGCGAGGCCGGGTTCGGCAATTACTCCGTGCAGACCTTTGGTGCCGATACCGATGTACTGGTCCGCCTTCAGCAGACCTTTGATGAAGGCATCGGTGAGCAGGTGCTCGGTGCCCTGCGTGCTCAGGGCGAGCAGGTCCGTCTGGTACGCGCCGAATATGTCGGGGCTCAGGTCGGCGATCAGCTTCGTGATCAGAGCGGCCTGGGGATGCTGATTGCACTTGGCGTGGTCGCCCTCTATGTGGCCTTTCGCTTCCAGTACAAGTTTGCCCTTGGCGCGCTGATCTCGCTGGGCCATGACGTGGTCATCCTGCTGGGCTTTTTTGCCCTGTTCGGCCTCGACTTCGACCTGACGGTACTGGCCGCGGTGCTGGCCGTGATCGGTTACTCACTCAATGACACCATCATTGTCTACGACCGTATCCGCGAGAACATACGACGCTCCCAGTCCAGTGATCTGATCAGGATCTTCAACGACGCCATCAACCAGACCCTGTCGCGCACCCTGTCGACCTCGGGCACGACCCTTCTGGTGCTGCTGGCATTGTTTTTCCTGGGCGGCGACATGATCCACAACTTCTCGCTGGCATTGATTGTGGGCGTGGTGCTGGGCACCTTCTCCTCCATCTATGTAGCGGCGGCCATGCTGCTGCTGGTCAAGCTGGAACGTGAGGATCTGATTCCCGCCAAGCGCGAAAACGCCGCCGACGATGGCATGCCCTGAGCCGTTAGCGCATCCGGCACCCGGGATCGCACCATCAAAAAGGCCCGCCTCCATGAGGCGGGCCTTTTTTTGTTCAGCGCAATGTGTGCGCCTGATAACTCAAAGATCCGGCAGGTTCGCGCTGCCCATGGCCTGCACCAGCTGCTTGAAAAGACGGGGCGAGGCCGCCATGAGCGCCCCTTCCACCTTGATCTGCGGATTGCCCTGCGGCGTACCGGACAGCGCACCGCACTCCTTGAGCACCAGACTGATGATGTGCATGTCCTGCTCATCCAGCCCCAGAATAAAGCCGGCATCCACATGACCGGCACACAGCGCCAGCATGTCCAGCAGCGGGCAGCCGGAGGCCCGCAGCATGTCCACGCGCGCACCCAGCTGGGTCGTCAGGATCTGCCAGGTCGAGAAGTAGCGCTCGCGCATCCAGCTCTCGGGAAGTCCCAGAGCGATGCGGCTGCCGTCAATGCTGGTGCGCGTGGGTACACGCATGCGCCGGCCGTTGTAGTGGGCACCGCGGCCGCGGCTGACCAGATATTCTTCATCGGTAAAGGGCGAGACAATGACGGCATGTTCGGGACGTCCCTTGTAGAGACATACCATCGACAGCGCACAGCCCGAGGTACCAGAGGCCAGATTGGCATAGCCATGAAAGATTTCGATCTTCCAGTGGTAATCACGTCCTTCACCACGGCCTTCGTTCCAGCCGATATAGCGCCCCGACATGCCGTGTTCCGGGTACCCCTTGCCAAACTGGGAGGCAATCAGGGTTTCAGCGCGCTGGGCGGTATCGCTGAGCAGCGTATCAAGCGTGTTGTCTTCACGGGCAATATCAAGTCGATCGCGAACGCGAACGAACTGTTCCTGGGCGCCACGCAGCGCGCGCAGGGCAAACTGGACCATTGGATGCATGATCAATCCTCGAACCGAGTGCTGTTAAAGAGCGGGGCAAGTCATTTGCTGACAGATTCAGACGCCGCCAGCGTGACATGCCCTCGGGCGGTCACGCTGGCGACGCGATAGAATGGGTGTCTGAAAAGCGGACTGTCTGGAAAAGTGGCCGACGATGCTAGCAGAGACGCCGCAGGCTCGCCAGTACTTCATCAGGGCAAGGCATCGTCACTCCATGCTAGACTCGCCCCTTCCAATGCCCCACGGCCCACGTTTTCTGTATCACGGCGATTTTCATGCTAGAGCGCATTCGTATTGTTCTGATTGGCACCAGTCATCCCGGTAATATCGGCGCCGCCGCGCGCGCCATGAAAACCATGGGGCTTGAGCAGCTCGCGCTGGTCGCGCCGCGCTGCGAAGGGATCACGCCCGAAGCCATTGCTCGAGCCTCGGGCGCCGATGACATTCTCACTCGCGCCACCCTGCATGACACGCTGGAGCCGGCATTGACGGACTGCCGGTGGGTGGTGGGCGCCAGTGCACGTTCACGTCATCTGCCCTGGCCGCTGTGCTCACCGCGCGAATTCTCCGCCCGTCTGCCGGGCGAAATGCAGGGTCACGAAGGCACGGTTGCACTGGTCTTTGGTCGCGAGGACAAGGGGCTGACCAATGAAGAACTCCAGCGCTGCCATACGCATGTGCATATTCCGACCTCGGCCGATTACAGCTCGCTCAATCTGGCCGCCGCCGTACAGGTACTGGCCTATGAATGTCGCCAGGCGTTTCTTGCCACACAGACAGCTTCAGTGGATACCCTGCCCGGCTCGGCCTATCCCTTTGGGGTCGAATGGGATAATCCGCTGGCCAGTCACGCCGACACCGAACGCTTTTTTGAGCATCTTGAGCGTACCCTGACCGATATCGGCTTTCATGACCCGGCCAATCCCCGCCAGCTGATGGCGCGCCTGCGGCGTCTTTACATGAGAAGCCGGCTGGATGTGATGGAACTCAACATGCTGCGCGGCATTCTAACGCGGGTGGATCGGTTGCAGAACCGCCCCGGTACTCCCCCGGACCAGACCGAAACATCATAGCAATGACACCCGTACGCTGGACCGCCGCCTGCAATTGTTGACCAAAACTCTCGGGATTATCATAATTGGTGGCTACTGTCATGCTGCGGAATCTGGATCATGCGTCTGACGACCAAGGGCCGCTACGCCGTCACTGCCATTCTTGATCTGGCGTTGCACGGTAACGGCTCGCCCATCAGTCTGGCCGATATCTCTACGCGTCAGGACATTTCGCTTTCCTATCTCGAGCAGCTCTTTGCCAAGCTACGTCGTCAGGGCCTGGTCACCAGCGTTCGAGGGCCGGGTGGCGGTTACCTGCTGGCAAGGGCGCCCGGCGATATCTCCGTGGCCAGCATCATCAACGCTGTCAACGAGTCCATTGATGCCACGCGCTGTCAGGGTACGGGCGATTGTCAGCAGGGTACGACCTGCCTGACGCACCATCTCTGGAGCGATCTGTCCGACGCCATACACGATTTCCTCGACCGTATTACGCTTGAGGAACTGATTCATCGTCACGATGTGCAGCGTATTGCCGATCGGCAACACGACAGCACCAATCAGATTGCCGTGCTGCCGATTGCTCATACGTCATAATGTCATTGTGCGTCGTGCAGAGGGTCATGACGTTGGAGAAAGGAAAACATCATGAGCACCATGCCCCTTTACCTTGATTACGCGGCCACGACCCCGGTCGACCCGCGTGTTGCCGAGGTCATGGCACGTCATCTGACACTGGAAGGCACCTTTGCCAACCCCGCCTCACGCAGCCACATGTCGGGCTGGCTGGCCGAACAGGCCGTCGAGACCGGGCGACGCCAGGTCAGTGATCTGATCGGTGCCGATCCGCGCGAGATTGTCTGGACATCGGGGGCGACCGAGGCCGATAACCTGGCGCTCATTGGCTACATGCGCGCTCATCGTGACCGTGGGCGCCATCTGATCACCTCCAGCATCGAACACAAGGCCGTGCTCGATAGTGTCGCAGCGCTTGAGCGTGAAGGCTTTGAGGTTACCCTGCTGGCGCCACAGGCTGACGGCACGGTCTCCCCTGCTGACCTGAAGGCCGCGCTGCGCCCGGATACCATTCTGGTCTCCCTGATGGCGGTCAATAACGAACTGGGCAGCATCAATGATCTGCAGGCGCTGGGCACCATCGCCGCCGAACATGGCGCCGCCTTTCATGTGGATGCCGCTCAGGCGGCCGGTCGAATCACACTCGACATGAGCGCCCTGCCCATCGACATGCTGTCGCTGTCGGCACACAAGGTCTACGGGCCAAAGGGTATCGGTGCGCTTTACGTGCGTCGCGGCACCCGCATCGAGGCCCTGATTCACGGCGGCGGCCATGAGCGCGGCATGCGCTCCGGGACCCTGCCGACCCATCAGATTGCCGGTATGGGCCGGGCCTTTGCGCTGGCCCAGGAGGAACAGGCCAGCGATAACGCTCATCTTGAACAGCTCGGCCAGCGATTTCGTCAGGGACTTCGCGGTCTTGAAGGCACCTGGATCAACGCCGAGGGCGGCGCGCACGTGCCCAACATCATCAACGTCGGCTTTGAAGGCGTGGATGGCGAAGCGTTGATCATGGCGCTGCGCGGGCTTGCGGTGTCTACCGGGTCGGCCTGCAACTCGGCCAGCGTTGATCCCTCTTATGTCCTGACCGGTATTGGTGTGCCGCGTGAGCGCGCGCTGGCCTCGATTCGCTTCAGTTTTGGTCGCTTCAGTCAGACATCCGACATTGATCAGGCGATTGAATCGCTTTCAAACGCATTGAGCCAGCTGCGCACACGTCAGAGTGCCTGACGTTAATTTATCATTTTCGCGCGCGACAGGCGCGCATCACCGGGGAGGAAAAGCCATGGCCCGGATCTCGATTTCCGAAGCCGCCGCCCACCAGATTCGCCACGTGCTTGAAGAGCGCGGCAGTGGCGAGGGACTGCGTGTGGCGGTCAAGCCCAGCGGCTGCTCGGGCTACAGCTATGTGCTCGATTTTGCCGACCGCATTGATGCCGATGATCAGGTGTTTGAGGATCATGGCGTCAGGGTCATTGTCGATAATGAGGCCCTGTCCGTGCTTGACGGCACGGAGGTGGATTATGTCAGCGAAGGGCTTAACCGCTTCTTTCGCTTCAATAATCCCAACGTGCGCGATGAATGCGGCTGTGGCGAAAGCTTCAGCGTCTGATACCACCCTCACCATGCCGGATGCATGTTGCGTCGGGTATGGCTATAATGGCGCGATTTTCGCCGGAGCCGGCAGCTGTTAAAGCAGCTGCCGGCTCTGCGCTATCCTGAATCACGAATACCCTTGAACCCATCACCATGTCAGGAGTCCTTTAACATGGCCCAGGAACGTACTCTCTCCATCATCAAGCCGGACGCCGTTGCCAAGAATGCCGTTGGCGACATCATTTCTCGTTTCGAGAAGGCCGGTCTGCAGGTTGTGGCCTGCAAGATGGTCAACCTGTCAAAGGACAAGGCCGAGGGCTTTTACGCCGAGCACAGCGAGCGTCCCTTCTTCAATGACCTGGTCTCCTTCATGACTTCCGGCCCGGTCGTTGTTCAGGTACTCGAAGGCGACAACGCCATCGCCAAAAACCGTGAACTGATGGGTGCCACCGACCCGAAGAAAGCCGAAGCCGGCACCATCCGCGCCGATTTCGCTACTTCCATCGATGCCAACGCCGTTCACGGCTCCGATGCGCCGGAATCTGCCCAGCGTGAAGTGGCCTACTTCTTCTCTGACGAAGAAATCTGCCCGCGCGGCTGATTGACTGCCGCGTTCGGCCGCCCTCTGCCTTGAAGGCAGAGGGCGGCCTTCTTTCTACTATGACACCAGCGAGCTCACTGCCATGACACAGACTGCCACGACGACACCCGTCAATCTTCTGGGTCTTTCACGCAGCCAGATGGAACAGTTCTTCATCGAGCAGGGCGAGAAAAAGTTTCGTGCCGCCCAGATCATGAAGTGGATCCATCATGAGGGTGTCGATGATTTCTCGCAGATGACCAATATTTCAAAGGCCCTGCGTGACAAGCTCTCACGCGTGGCCGAAATTCGTGGACCGAAGGTGGTCTACGAAGGACAGTCCAGCGATGGCACCCGCAAATGGGTACTGGAAGTGGAAGACGGCAGCTTTGTGGAAACCGTCCTGATTCCTTCCGAGAACGGTAACCGGCGCACGCTGTGTGTCTCCTCCCAGGTCGGCTGCTCGCTGGACTGCAGCTTCTGTTCGACCGGCAAGCAGGGATTTCAGCGCAATCTGACGGCGGCTGAAATCATTGGCCAGGTCTGGGTCGCCCAGGCCAGCGCCGGTGGGCGCATGGGCCATGATGACGGGCGCCGGGCCGTGACCAACGTGGTCATGATGGGCATGGGCGAGCCGCTTCTGAACTACGACAATGTCGTGCCGGCAATGCATCTGATGCTCGACGACAATGGCTATGGCCTTTCCAAGCGCCGTGTCACCCTGTCCACCTCGGGTGTGGTGCCCATGATCGACCGCCTGGGCGATGAAATTGATGTCGCCCTGGCCATTTCGCTGCACGCCGCCAATGATGCGCTTCGCAACACCCTGGTGCCGCTCAATCGCAAGTACAACATTGCAACGCTTCTGGATGCCTGCCGGCGCTATCTGTCCAAAAGCGATGGCACCCGTCATATCACGATCGAATACACCCTGATCAAGGACGTCAACGATCAGCGTGAACACGCCGAACAGCTGGCCGAAGTGCTGGGTGATCTGCCCTGCAAGATCAACCTGATTCCCTTTAACCCCTTCCCGCACGCCGGTTATGAAAAGCCCTCGCGCAATCAGGTAATGCGTTTTCAGGCATGGCTTTACGAGCTTGGCCATAATGCGCCGGTACGCATGACGCGTGGTGACGACATCGATGCGGCCTGTGGACAACTGGTCGGACGTGTCAAGGATCGCACCCGGCGTGCAGAGCGCTATATCAATGCCGTTCAGCTCGACGCGTCATGACCTGTGCGCGATGCCCTGTCCGTCGCCGGCTTGACTTGACGGGGCACCGGCGCTTTGATGGTCGACGCTATTATTCCTGTTCAATGGATTCGGGCATGTTCATCACGTCGGGAAGTCGATGATTCATTTTTGCTGCACTCTCAGGACATCACTGGTCATGAGCGCCCTGCTGCTGGCCACTCTGGCACTTGCAGGATGCGCCAGCCATGGCAGCAACGTGACGTCATCGCAGGAGTCACCGGCCACCGCCTATACCCAGCTGGGCATGGCCTACCTGCAGCGCGACGATCTGGAGCGTGCCCAGCAGGCCTTCGGTCGAGCCATTGACCTTTCTGCCAATGATCCCGATGCCCTGCAGGGGCTTGCCCTGATCTATCAACGCCAGGGTGAAACCACCAGCGCCGATCAATATTTTCAGCGTGCCCTGAGCGCACGCCCCTCGTTTACCCAGGCGCGCAATAATTACGCAGCGTTTCTTTTCAGCCAGAATCGTATCCCGCAGGCCTGTGAACAGCTTGAGCAGGCCAGTACGGATCTGCGCTATGAACGCCGCGCCCAGCTTTTTACCAACCTGGGGCAGTGTCGGCAGCGTCAGAGCGAGAATAGCGCCGCACTGCTGGCCTACCAGCGCGCCCTGCAGCTTGACGAACGACTGCCTCGCGCATGGCTGGGTCTGGCCGAAGTACAATATCGCCAGCAACAGCCCGATGCTGCCCGAGCGTCGCTGGAACACTATATTCAGCTTGCCGGTCACGATGACGAGAGCACGCAGCTTTCTCAAAAGCTTCGCGCCGGATCATCCCATGACGGGTAAGGCGGCCTTACGTCAAACGCCGGAAAAGGAACCTTTCGTGCCACGACCGAACAAGGAACATTCTGCATGAGCGAACAGCATGCCTCCTCCGCCGTGGAGCCGGGCGCCGGTGAAATGCTGCGTGAAGAGCGCGAACGTCAGCGTCTGCCGCTGGAAGATGCCGCCGAGCAGCTGAACCTGCGCCCGTCTCTGGTCGCTGACATGGAACGTGACAACTACGAGCAGATCCCGATTCCGACCTATCGTCGAGGCTATCTGCGCGCTTATGCCCGCCTGCTGGGCATTGATGACCGGGCCATTGTGGCAGCCTATGACCGTGTTCACGGCCGCAGCGACCTTGATGAGCGTCGCGTAGCGCCCATCAGCAGCATCAAGCCGCCCTCGCGCATGGGCGCCATCGCCTTTCGCGTCGCCTCGGTTGCTGTCGTGGTCATTCTGGCGGTCATGACCCTGCTATGGTGGGAAGGCCGTGAAAGTGCGCCAGGCTACGGCGATGACAGCGCCATGCCCGAGCAGAATGTCGTACAGCAGGAGGCCGCAGCCGATCGCGATCTGCCGCCGGCACCTGAAGCACAACCCGGCACGACTCCCACGGCGACGGATGGCTCGGGTAACATGGCTGGCAGCACCCCGGTCAACAGCAGTATTGCCACTCAGGTGGCCGGTGGTGAAACCACCAGCGACATCCCCCGTCCCGGCACCCTCCAGGTAGATACGCCTGAAGGGCGCAACGGCGCGACCGGTGGTCTGGTAGACACCAGCAGTGATGAAGACAGCGCGGCCGATCCGGCCGCCAGTGGTCGCAATGTGCAGATGAGTTTTGGCAGTGAGTCGTGGGTGGATGTTCGTGATGCCAACGGCACCACCGTATTGCGCGGCCTGCAGCAAAGTGGCACCACCGCCACGATCGAAGGCGTGCCGCCCTTTCGCCTGACGGTAGGCAATGCCAATCAGGTCACCATTGATTACAGAGGCGAACGCGTAGACATGTCCCAACACGCCGGCAGCAGCAACGTTGCCCGTTTTACCCTGGGGGAGTGATTTATCATGATTAGCCAGTCCCCGATCGTACGGCGCAAGTCGCGTCAGATCCACGTCGGCAATGTGCCGGTGGGCGGCGATGCACCCATTTCCGTACAGAGCATGACCAACACCAATACGCTGGACGTCGATGCCACCGTCGAACAGATCGAGCGTATTGCCGCCGCCGGCGGTGACATCGTTCGCGTGTCAGTGCCGGATATGGACTGTGCCGAGGCCTTCGGCAAAATCAAGCAGCGCACCTCGGTGCCGCTGGTCACCGATATCCATTTCGATTACCGCATTGCCCTGCGCGTGGCCGAACTGGGTGCCGACTGCCTGCGTATCAATCCGGGCAACATTGGCCGGGAAGACCGTGTGCATGCCGTGGTGCAGGCAGCCCGTGACAATGGCATTCCGATTCGCATCGGCGTCAATGCAGGCTCGCTGGAAAAGGACCTGCAGAAAAAGTACGGCGAGCCGACGCCGGCAGCCCTGGTCGAATCAGCCATGCGCCACATTGACTATCTCGACCGTCTGGATTTCCAGGAGTACAAGATTTCGCTCAAGGCCAGCGACGTCTTCATGGCCGTTGACGCCTATCGCCAGATCGCCAGCCAGATCGATCAGCCCCTGCATCTGGGGATTACCGAAGCCGGCGGCCTGCGCGGCGGCACGGTCAAGTCCTCGATTGGCCTGGGCGCGCTGTTGATGGATGGCATCGGCGATACCCTGCGTATTTCGCTGGCCGCGGATCCGGTCGAAGAGATCAAGGTAGGCTATGACATCCTTAAAAGTCTGAAGCTGCGCTCGCGCGGCATCAATTTCATTGCCTGCCCGAGCTGTTCACGCCAGAACTTCGATGTCATCGGCACCATGAATGCTCTCGAAGAGCGTCTTGAAGACATCATGACACCGCTGAACGTGTCGGTGATCGGCTGCGTGGTCAATGGCCCAGGCGAGGCAAAGGAAACCGATGTCGGCCTGACCGGCGGCAGTCCGGCCAATCTTGTCTATATCGATGGCAAGCCTGCGCAGAAGCTGCGCAACGATCATCTCGTTGACGATCTTGAAAAACTGATTCGAGACCGTGTTGCGCGCAAGGAAGCCGAAGAAAAAGATGTCATCACCCGCGTCTGAGTTCCGGGCGCCCTTTTTTGAAATGCAGCGATAAGCGATCAATGTCCAGTAAATTACAGGCCATCCGAGGCATGAATGACCTGCTGCCCGAGCGCTCCCCGCTCTGGCAGTACTTCGAGCAGCATGTACGCCAGCTCATGGCACAGTACGGCTACCTGGAAATGCGCACACCGGTGCTCGAGCAGACGGCGCTTTTCAAGCGCTCCATTGGCGAGGTGACCGACATCGTCGAAAAGGAGATGTATACCTTTGACGATCGCAACGGTGACAGCCTTTCCCTGCGTCCGGAAGGTACGGCCTCGGTCGTGCGTGCCGCCATCGAAAACGGGCTGCTGCATAACCAGACCCACAGGCTCTGGTATGCCGGTCCCATGTTTCGCCATGAGCGCCCTCAAAAGGGCCGCTACCGCCAGTTTCATCAGGTCGGCGTTGAGACCTTCGGGCTTGAAGGCCCGGATATCGATGCCGAGGTCATCGCCCTTTCCGCTCGCCTTTGGCAGGCGCTGGGCCTGATCGATCACGTGCAGCTCGAGATCAACTCGCTGGGTTCGCTCGAAGCGCGTCACGCCTATCGCGCCACGCTGGTCGAGTATTTCAACGCGCATCTGGATCAGCTTGATGAGGATGCACGCCGTCGTCTCGACAGCAATCCACTGCGCATTCTCGACAGCAAGAACCCCGACATGCAGGCGCTGATCGAGGCAGCACCGAAGCTCATCGATCATCTTGATGAAGCCTCCGTGGCGCACTTTGAAGGCCTCAAGCAGCGCCTTGACGCGCTGGGCATTCAGTACGTGATCAATACGCGTCTGGTACGCGGACTGGATTACTACAGCCGCACGGTCTTTGAGTGGACCACCACGGCGCTGGGCAGTCAGGGCACCGTCTGTGCCGGTGGGCGCTATGACGGTCTGGTCGAGCAGCTGGGCGGCAAGCCCACGCCAGCCGTGGGATTTGCCATGGGCGTCGAGCGTCTGATTTTGCTGCTGGAAACGCTGGCGCTGGTCCCGGCGGCCGCTGAAGACATTCTGGATGTCTACCTGATGGGCCAGGGCGAAGGCGTCGACACGCAGCTGCTGGTGCTGGGGGAAACCCTGCGCAGTCGCTTGCCTGGTCTGCGTGTGCAGGTACACTGCGGCGGTGGCAGCTTCAAGAGTCAGCTTAAAAAGGCCGACAAGAGTCGCGCCCGCTTTGTGGTCATGCTGGGTGAAGACGAGCTGGCGGCCGGTGTGGCCACCATCAAGGATCTGCGCGGCGAAGAACCCCAGCAGCAGCTGGATACCCACTCGCTGGTCGAGCGTCTTGCGCGCTGGATCGACGAGCGCCCGACAGACAGCGGCCACTCGAACCGCGTTTAGCGCTTTTCGATGACCCGGGCAGAGACCGTCATGAGATCGAACCTACAGGAGTGCCGCACGTGGCGGATCAGTTGAATATTCACGAAGAAGACGATCAGCTGGCAGCTGCCAAACGGCTCTGGCATGACTACGCTAAACCGATTCTGGGCGGCATTATCATTGCCGCGGCAGCGCTTTTTGCCTGGCACTGGTGGCAGGATCATCAGCAGGCGCAGTCCGAGGCTGCCTCGCTCCAGTACCAGCAGCTGATCCAGCTGACCTCCCAGGACAGCCTCGATGACAACGGTCGCCAGGCGGCACAAAGCATCATCGATGCCATTCGTGATCAGCACGGTGGCACCCTGTACGCTGACCTGGCCGGCATGATTCAGGCACGTATGGCGGTGGATGGCAATGATCTGTCAGCAGCCGAGCGGGCGCTGAACGATGTACGCCAGAGCAGTGATCGTGACGAGATCCGTGCGCTGGCAGGCCTTGAGCTGGCACGTGTACAGCTGGGCCAGGATAACGCCGACAAGGCGCTTGAAGCGCTTGACGGCCTGCAGCTGCCCGATGCCATGAGCGCGCGCGGGGCGGATATCCGTGGCGATATTCAGCGGGCGCTGGGGAATACCGCCGAGGCACGCAGTGCCTGGCAGGACGCCGTCAATCTGGCGCGTGAGCACAATCAGGAGCTCTCCGGCATACAACTCAAACTCGATGATCTGGCGCCTCAGGAGGCTTCATGAGCACGCTTGAAAACGGCTCTTCTTCATACCCGGGCATCAAGCGACTCGCGCTGATGGCAAAACCGCTGGGCGCACTGTTGTGCGCCACCTCGCTTCTGGCACTGGCTGGCTGCTCGGGCAATGTTCAGACCGGCACCCAGCCCCGTGAGCTGACCAATATTGATCAAAGCGTCAGGGTTGATGGCATCTGGTCACGTGGCATCGGCTCGCTGACGCGCGCCCGCTATCCGATCTCGCCGGCCATTTCAGGCAACACCCTCTATGCCAGTGATGCCGAAGGCAACGTCAAGGCCATCAACCGTGAAAACGGCCGGATCGAATGGGAAAAGCGTTTGAACACGCCCATTTCCAGCGGCCTGACGGCGGATAGCGGCCAGCTGTTTGCCGGCACGCGCAACGGCGAGGTGATCGTCTTCAATGAAGACAACGGTGACATCGTCTGGCGCTCGCGCGTCTCCAGCGAAGTCATTGCCCCGCCGCAGCTCAACAGTGGCCAGGTCGTGGTGCAGAGCGTGGATGGCACACTCACCGCGCTGGATCGCTTTACCGGCGATCAGCAGTGGCTGTACGCCTCCTCCCAGCCGGCACTGACACTGCGCGGCACCGGTGCCCCACGCACCATTGATCCGGTCTCCTTTGCAGGCTTTGCCAACGGTCGTCTGGCCGCCTTTGACAACCGCAGCGGCCAGCAACTGTGGGACCTGCGGGTCGCCGTGCCCCAGGGGCGCACCGAAGTCGAACAGCTGGTGGACCTTGACGGTCAGCCGGTCCTGACCCAGGACGGCCGCCTGTTCGTGACCAGCTACAACGGCCGCGTCATGGCCCTTGATGCACGCAATGGCCAGCCCCTGTGGGATCGGGAACAGTCCAGCTATCACACCCCGGTGCTGGTGGGCGACTATCTCTTCACGGTCACGGCGGATAGCCACATCATGGCAATTGATGCCAACAACGGCCGTGTCATCTGGAACCAGGACGAACTCGAAGGCCGCTCGCTGAGCGCGCCGGTCTTTGTGGATAACAAACTGGTGGTTGGCGATTATCAGGGCTATCTGCACATCATTGATGCCCAGAATGGCGAGCTCGAAGGCCGCACACGTCCGGGGGGTGACGGTATCAGCATCACGCCGTTGACCGATGGTGAGCATGTCTTCGTGCTGACCAACAGCGGTGAGCTGATCGCCTACTCCCTCAAGGCCATGAACCAACAGTAAACCTGTTCTGATGGCCTCCTCGCTGCGGGTCTTCCGGTATCTGCCCGGAAGGCCCGCTCGTTTATCATGTCTGCCTTGTCGAGCACATCACCTGTTTCGAATACCGGCGCCTTTCGGGTTAGAATGCCCCCATCAGGACGGACGGTATCAGCGCTGTCCTCTATCAAGCCGACAGCCCGCTCCCTCTTATCTTGCAGGACCCTCATGAATCCCGTTATCGCACTTGTCGGCCGACCCAATGTCGGCAAATCCACGCTATTCAATCGCCTGACCCGCTCGCGCGATGCCATCGTCGCTGACTTTCCCGGCCTGACCCGCGACCGCCACTATGGCAACGGTCAGCTGGGTGACAAGCCCTACACCGTCATTGATACCGGGGGTATCAGCGGCGATGAGATGGGTATCGATGCGGCCATGGCCGAACAGTCGCTGCTGGCCATCGATGAAGCCGATATTGTCTTTTTCATGGTGGATGCGCGCGCCGGCGTCATGCCGGCCGATGAGGCGATCGCCAATCATCTGCGCGTCAATCAGAAAAAGACCTGGCTTGTAGTCAATAAAAGCGACGGCCTGCAGGAAGAGATTGCCACTGCTGATTTCTGGGCGCTGGGGCTGGGCGACCCGCATGCCATTGCCGCTGCTCATGGGCGCAATGTTACTGCCCTGATCGAGCATGTGCTCGAGCCCTTCCCCGAGGTTGCCGAGCAGACCCACCCGGACCTGATCGCCAACGGCATTCGCATCGGCGTGGTCGGTCGGCCCAATGTGGGCAAGTCCACACTGGTCAACCGGCTGCTGGGCGAAGAGCGCGTCGTGGTCTTTGACGAGGCCGGCACCACCCGTGATGCCATCGAGATTCCGTTTGAGCGCCGCGGCAAGCCCTACGTATTGATCGATACGGCGGGTATCCGTCGACGCAAGAATATAAGCCTTGCGGCCGAAAAGTTTTCGATCATCAAGACGCTGGACGCCATCAAGGAGTGCAACGTTGCCATCGTGGTGCTTGATGCCCGGACCGGGCTGGTCGAGCAGGATCTGCACCTGCTGGATTATGTGCTGACCACCGGGCGCGCCCTGGTGCTGGCCGTCAACAAGTGGGATGGGCTGGAGCAGGAAGCCCGCGAGAAGATGCGTGCCGATATCAAAAGGCGTCTGGGGTTTGCCGATTACGCCGACCTGCATTTCATTTCGGCGCTGCACGGTACGGCCGTGGGAGATCTCTACCCGTCCATCGATCGCGCCTTCGCCTCGGCCACGGCACGCTGGTCCACCAACCGCCTGACCACGCTATTGCAGGACGCGGTCAGCGAGCACCAGCCGCCACTGGTCAACGGTCGTCGCATCAAGCTGCGCATGGCGCACCAGGGGGGTGCCAATCCGCCGCTGATCGTGGTGCACGGCAATCAGACCAATGCCCTGCCGGAAGCCTACAAGCGCTTTTTGATCAATACCTTTCGCAAGGTACTCAAGGTCAAGGGCACGCCGATCCGCTTCGAGTTTCGCTCCGGCGACAACCCCTACGACAAGAACAGTGGCGACAGCGATCGAGAAAAGGCCAAGGCCCGTCAGCTGGCACGCACGAAGGAAGCGCGCAAGAACCGCCGCTGATCCCACAGGGCCTTCACATCTGAAGGCCCGGTATGACTTTCCTTCCAATCTCGACCAGGCTTTCATCAGTATGCGTTTATCAAAAACGTACTACTGATCGGAGCCCGGCATGACATCAAAAGTATATCGATATCGCCAGTCGCTGCTGCTGGCCATGACACTGTCACTGGCCGGCTGTCTGGCCCTGCCACAGGCCAGCTTCATGCTGGGCCGGCTGGCATTGCAGTCAATGGGGGTGGAAAACGTGCGTATCGGCCGCTGGGCCGTACCCGTGGATGCCCTGACGCTTGAACCCACGGCGCTGGCCCGGGCCGGCCTTGATATGGCCGGTATGCCGGTCAGTCTGGATCTGCCCCTTTCCCTGACGCCACCGGACGCGGCCCCCGATGTCACGCTGGCGGGCTATGCCTGGCAGCTCGTGGTGCCCGGCGCCGAACCGGTCAGCGGTGACGTGGATGAGCCCGTCACCCTGCGCGGCGGTGAACCTGCCAATTTGCGTCTGCCCGTTGAGCTTTTCCCCGAGGCGCCAGAGCGTGAAGGCGCCAGCTACAATCAAGCGCTGCTGGCACTGGCCCAGCGTCTGGCGAATCACCAGCAGCTGCCGGCAGGCAGTACCCTGTCGCTGACGCCGCGACTGGACAGCGAGATGGCCCGCCTGATACCGGCGCCCACCATTACGCTGGATATCGCAGGCTCTGCCGAGCAGCGCAGCGCATCGGGCCTGCCGGAAAATGCCATCCCAGCCGTGCCGGTCAGCAGTAACAACGCTGCAGGCGTCGACACTGAATCTTCTTCAGGCACTGCGCCCGGCGCCTGATGGCCATCAGGCATCATGACGCCCCGTCCAGGCAATGGCGAACTGCCATGCCGCACGGCCGCTGCGCACGCCTCGCGACAGCGCAAAACGGCGCGCCTCTGCCTCGGCGGCGTCATCAAACTGTCCGCCCAGATGCGCCACCCAGTGAGCACAGGTCTGGAGATAGGTATCCTGATCAAAGGGATAAAACGACAGCCACAGCCCGAAACGGTCCGACAGCGAGATCTTCTCCTCGACGGCGTCACCATGATGGATCTCGCCACCCACGACCTGCGTATCATTGTTGTCAGTCATGCTTTCCGGCAGCAGATGACGCCGGTTGGAGGTGGCATACAGCAATACATTGTCCGGCGGGCCGGTCAGGGTGCCATCCAGCACGCTCTTGAGCGCCTTGTAGGCATCATCGCTGCCTTCAAAGGAGAGGTCGTCGCAATAGACGACAAAGCGATAGTCGCTGTCTCTGAGCGTTTGCACCAGCGTGGGCAGCCCGACCAGATCATGACGGTCGACCTGAATCAGCCGCAGCCCTTCGCCTGCCAGGTCGTTGATCAGTGCGCGAATCAGCGATGACTTGCCGGTGCCGCGCGCACCCCAGAGCAGCGCATGATTGGCCGGCCGGCCGCGCAGGAAGGTTCGCGTGTTCTCCACCAGCGCGTTTTTCTGGCTGTCGATACCGATCAGCTCTGCCACGCGCACGCTATCGCGCGGCTGTACCGGTGTGAGTCGTCCACCCAGCGCGTGACGCTGCCAGAGCGCGGCAATATCACGTGACCAGTCGATGGGCGCCCGTTCGGGCGGCAGCAGAGGCTCCAGCCTGTCCAGCAGGTTCAAAAGACGTGTGCTCAACTGCGCATTCATGTATTGCTCCGCATCGGGTTATGCTGTCATGTGACAATGATCCCGCTATCCTGCCGCGCTCGCCTGGTGCGCGTCCAGTCGGGCTTATCCAACCATTACAGGAGTTTTGCCGTTCATGATGCGCAAGACCATGCTGGGCGCACTGGCCCTGAGCCTTGGCCTGAGTGCCTGCACGACCTCGCCTCTGGGAAGATCCCAGCTGTCGCTGTTTGACAGCAGTGAAATTGACCAGCAGGGCCAGAAAGCCTTTGATGAATACCGCAAGAGCCACAAGCAGGCCACCGGCCGTGACGGCCAGTATGTCACCTGTATTGCCGATGCCATTATCAAGACGCTACCTGAAGGTCAGGGCCCATCAAAATGGACCGTTGGCGTTTATCAGGATGAGGAACCCAACGCCTTTGCCCTGCCGGGTGGCTACGTCGTGATCAATACCGGTCTGATGAAGGTGGCAAAGAATCAGGATCAGATCGCCACGGTGGTGGGTCACGAGATGGCCCACGTGCTGGCCAACCATGCCAACGAACGTACCTCGACCCAGTCGCTGACCAGCACCGGGCTGGGTGTGGTGCAGTCAGTGACAGGCAACAATGCGCTGGCCCAGCTGCTCGGTGCCGGCGCCCAGTATGGCGTACTGCTGCCCTACTCACGCCGTCAGGAGAGTGAAGCTGACCTGCTGGGGCTGGATCTGATGGCACGGGCAGGCTTTGACCCACAGGCCAGTATTGCGCTGTGGCAGAACATGGCCAGCGCCGGCGGCGGCCAGCCCCCGGAATGGGCCTCGACCCACCCCAACAGCGGCGAGCGCAGCGAAGCCCTCAAGGGGCGCATGCAAAGCGCGCTAAAGCTGTCGGAGGAGGCACGCGCTGCAGGCCATACCCCCAACTGTGGCAACATCAAATCCTGACCCCTGCCGGGCCGATCAGCGCAGATCGGCCCGCAGTGCTGCCAGAATCGGTGTGGTGTCGGGACGTGTCCCGCGCCACTGATACCAGGACTCGGCCGCCTGGCCGACCAGCATGCCCAGCCCGTCCACACAGCGCACCCCAAACGTTTGCGCCCACTGCAGAAAGACCGTAGGGGCCGCGCCATACATCATGTCGTAGGCCAACGCCCCTTCATCGAAAAGCGTGTCGGGCAGCGGCGGCAGTTCCCCGGCAAGACTGGCGCTGGTGGCATTGATCACAAGATCAAACCGCCCCTTGATCTCTTCAAAGCCACAGCCGCGCACCCTGCCCTGGATGTCAAAGCGTTCCGCCAGCGCCGTGGCCTTGTCGATCGTTCGATTGGCAATGACCAGCGCTGACGGCTGGGCCTCAAGCAAAGGCTGCAACACCCCGCGTACTGCGCCGCCTGCGCCCAGCACCAGAATACGCGCGCCCTCAAGCGGTGCCTCAAGGCGCTTGAGATCCAGCAATAGCCCGGCGCCGTCGGTGTTGTCACCCACCACTTCACCATTCCTGTCCAGGATCAGCGTATTAACGGCGCCCGCCTGCTGCGCTCGATCACTCAGTCGATCCGCCAGCGCTGCTGCCTCCTGCTTGAAGGGAACGGTGACGTTGGCGCCACGCCCACCCTCGGCCATGAAGGCACGCCAGTGGCCCGGGAAATCATCGACCGGTGCCAGGCGTGGCTCATAGCGCACCGGGTCACTCAGCTGCGCGGCGAAACCGGCATGAATCTGCGGTGATTTCGAGTGCGCCACGGGATTACCGAATACGGCGTAAAGCGGTGACCTGCTCATGCCTGATCGGCCTCCTCGAGCCATTCACGCGGGTGCAGGTAGTGCGCGTACAGCTCGGCTTCGGGAGAGCCCTCCTCGGGCTGATACTGATAGGCCCAGTGGGCTACCGGCGGCATCGACATCAGAATCGACTCGGTGCGTCCACCGCTTTGCAGACCGAACAGCGTCCCGCGGTCATACACCAGGTTGAACTCGACATAGCGCCCGCGACGATAGTTCTGGAAATGGCGCTCGCGCTCGCCATAAGAGGTCTCACGGCGTTTTTCAATGATGGGCAGATAGGCTGGTGCAAAGGCTTCGGCGACCGCCTGCTGAAAGGCAAAGCTCTGCTCGAAACCTTCCTCGTTGACGTCATCAAAGAACAGACCGCCTACACCGCGGGTTTCATTGCGATGCTTGAGATAGAAATACTCATCGCACCAGCGCTTGTAGCGAGGGTAGACGTCATCACCGAAGGGCGCGCAGGCCTCAAGGGCAGTGCGATGCCAGTGAACGACGTCTTCCAGTACCGGATAGTACGGCGTCAGATCGATCCCGCCACCAAACCACCAGACGGGGGTTTCGCCTTCCTTTTCGGCAATAAAGAAGCGGACATTGCCATGGGTAGTCGGTACATGCGGATTGCGGGGATGCAAGACCCAGGAGACGCCGACGGCATGAAAGCTGCGGCCGGCAAGTTCGGGGCGCGCCGCCGAGGCCGACGGTGGCAGGTTTTCGCCAAAGACATGCGAGAAGTTGACACCGCCCTTTTCAAACACGGCGCCGTCGGTGATCACGCGGGAGCGGCCACCGCCGCCATCCTCACGCGTCCAGGCATCTTCCACGAAGCCGGCCTGGCCATCAGCCTGTGCCAGCGTCTGACAAAGCCTGTCCTGAAAGTCCAGCAGATAGGTTCGAACCCGTTCGAGATACGCGTGTGACACTGTTGCTCTCCAGCAGGGCCATGGCCATCAACCCGGCCATGACGGGCATTGTATTGCGGGGATACGTCTAGTCGCGCAGCACATCATTGGTGAGCAGATCGCGGATCTCGCTGGGGCGCGTGCGCCCACCCAGCGGTCCATCCACAACAAGGACGTGGGTACCAAAGACATCCCGGATCTCTTCAGCATCAAGGCATGGCGCCTCATTGGCCCGGTTGGCCGAACTCGACACCAGCGGGCCGCCAAAGGCGTCACACAGCGCGCCGACCAGCGGATGGTCGCTGACCCGCAGGGCCACGCTTTCATGTTCGCCACGCACCAGCGGATGCGCACGACCGTTATCCGGTACCAGCCAGCTCACGGGGCCGGGCCAACTGGCCTCAAGGCGTGCCAGATGCGTGTCGTCAAGCCCGGCAAGCCATGGCGCGAACTGCTCGATGCGAGAGGCGATCAGGATCAGTCCCTTGGCCGGGTCGCGCGCCTTGAGGGTCACAAGGCGCTCCAGCGCCTCGGTATTGTCGGGATCGCAGCCCAACCCCCAGACGGCTTCCGTCGGGTAGGCCACAACGCCGCCGTCGTGCAGATACACGACGGCGTCCTTGAGCTGCTGATGCTGAACAGAAGAAGTGTCAAAACGTGAAGACATGCTGCGTGAATACCGTTGCCCCAGTCAGGGGGCAGTGTATCTCATGCCAGCCTGCGGACCCAGCCACCTGCCACCTGCGCGGCCCAGCCTTCCAGTTCCAGCATGAGAAGACGCGACTGCAGCGCGCCGATCGAGTCACCGGTACGCTCGACCAGCGCATCGACTGGCAAGGGTGCATCTGACAGCCATTGCCACAGCGGGTCCTCGGGACCATCGACCGGTGCTGCGCCGGGCGAGGCCGCATCTGGGATCCCATGCGCGTCAGGCGCAGCGATCACACCCGCCGTGCCGGACGCTGCAGCGCACCACTGACGCTCGGGCAGCTCCTGCAGGATATCCTCCAGACAGGTCACCAACCGGGCGCCTTCGCGAATCAACCACAGGCAACCGCGCGCCTGAGGGTTGTGCAATGACCCAGGCAGGGCAAACACTTCCCGATTCTGTTCCATGGCAAGTCGTGCACTCACCAGCGAGCCGCTGGCCATGGCTGCCTCGACCACCAGCACGCCCAGCGACAGTCCGGTAATGATGCGATTGCGCCGAGGGAAGTGCTGAGGATGCGCCCGCGTGCCGGGCGGATGCTCCGACAGCAGCAGACCTCCCCGGTCCAGCAGCTGCTGACGCAGACGGGCATGGGTACGCGGATAGAGCACATCAACGCCGCAGCCCAGCACTGCCACGGTCGCGCCACCGGCTTCCAGCGCGCCGTGATGGGCGCACCCATCCACGCCCAGGGCCAGGCCGCTGACGACGCCATAACCGGCCCCGGCCATGTCACGCGCCAACCGCCAGGCATTGTCCTGCCCCTCTCGGGTGGGCCGACGAGTGCCCACGACCGCCAGCGCCGGCAGCGACAGCGCCTCAAGCGCGCCCCAGCCCCACAGTACCGGCGGCGGGTCCGGCAGCTCATCGAGCATGGCCGGCCAGGCCGGATGATCCGGCGTCAGCAGGTGGTGCTGCTCACTCCTTTCAAGCCACGCCATGGCTGTTTCGACCCGCGCATGCAGTGACCCCTGGCCCGGCATCTGAAGGTAATACCGCATCATCTGTGCGGCCTCCTCGGGCAGGCGGGCCAGCCAGCCGTCGGGCCAGACAGGGGCCGCCTGCCTGAGCGCCATCAAACGGCGCGCGCCCACGCGGGGCAGCATCGACAGCGCCAGCCACTCATGAGGCGTCTGAGGTTGCGTGATGTCAGTCATCAGAAGCCGCCTCCACCCGATCTCCCGTGGCCATGGGCAGTCCGGCGCGGGTCACCAGCGCAAGGCTGGCCTGCTCAAAGGTGCGCACGATCATCAGCGTGCCCAGTACGCCACCCTCCAGGGTCAGCGATTCACCGGTCACCGGGTCGGTCACGCCCTCGGCCTCACCCAGCACCCGCAGGCGCATGCCGGGTGCTACCTGATGACGTCCCAGATCGATCACCACGATATCGCGAAGCCCTACCATATGGCCGTCGCCCGGCCGGTCGATAATTCGGCCCTGCGTACCCTCCGGCGTGGCCTGTGGCATCAGCTGCGCCGGGGGCGTCCAGTCATCAAGCGCCATGAGCTGTGCCCCGGCGCTCACTTCACGCGGGCTCTTTTCGATCGTAAGCGTCGACAGTGGCATGCCCGGACGCTTCAGGCGTGCCACCCCCTGGCGTATCATGACCTGCCCCAGCGCATTGCCCTGTGCATCCTTCAGCAGGGTGCCCGGGGTATAGATGCCAAAACGCTGACCCGAGCGCCCCTCAACATGGCGCGCCAGCACCTGATCGCCGGCACCGCTGATCAATCGGCCCTCACTGCCGCTGACCACATAGGCGCTCGGCGCCTCCGCGCCGGTCTCGATGATGCGATAGTTCATCAGTGACTGCGCCCGGGCGGAAATGTCCACGGGTGATTGCTGCTGCTCCAGCGGGAGAAAGCGCAGTCTGGGCGCCAGGGTCACGACACTGTCCTGCGCGTCTGCGGGGGCTGCCTTCACTGCACCGGCCCAGGGCACAACGGCGGTCACCATGATCGCCACCAGTGCCATATACCTTGTGGCCTGGCTGACGCGGGTACCCCTGGCATCCATCTTTTGCCTTCTCATGTCATCTTCGCCCTGCTGTCGGTTCCGTTGCCAACGCCTGCGCACTACAATGGGCGCCATACGGAGTGAATCCATTCATGCATTTACGGCCGTCATCCCGGCTTTCTTGACCCGCAGTAATCCTCGGGACGCACGAGTGACGACCCCACAACAGATACGAACATGGCTCTACTGACTATTCTCGAATACCCCGATGAACGCCTGCGCACCCGTGCCGAGCCTGTCACCCAGGTGGATGACGACGTGCGTCGCCTGATCGATGACATGTTTGAAACCATGTATGACGCCCCGGGGATCGGCCTTGCCGCCACACAGGTCGACGTGCATCGCCGCGTGATCGTGATGGATGTCAGCGAAGAAAAGAACCAGCCGCTGGCGCTGGTCAATCCGGAAGTCACGCTGCTGGGCGAGGCGCGTGAGCCCCTGCAGGAAGGCTGCCTGTCGATTCCGGAATACTACGCCGAGGTGCCCCGTGCCCTGCGGGTACATTTAAAGGCACAGGATCGCAACGGCAAGCCCTATGAGCTGGAAGCCGATGGCCTGCTGGCACACTGCATTCAGCACGAGCTGGACCACCTGGAGGGGGTGCTGTTTATCGATTATCTCTCCCCGCTCAAGCGTGATCGTGTCAAAAAGAAGATGCTCAAGCGGCAAAAGACGGCTTCCTGATCCTGTTGCCCTGCCATCACTGATTGCCCATCACCTTCATCGGCGCCCCCTGCAGGGGCGCTGACGTCTTTCAGGACCACGCCATGCCCAGCCCCCTTCGCATTGCCTTTGCCGGCACGCCGGACTTCGCCGCCGAACATCTTCGCGCCCTGCTCGCCAGCCGCCATGAGGTCATCTGTGTCTACACCCAGCCCGACCGCCCGGCCGGGCGCGGACGTCGCCTGACCCCCTCCCCGGTCAAGGCGCTGGCGCTGGAACATGGCCTTGCCGTGCATCAGCCCGAGAAACTGAAAACCCCCGATACCCATGCCCCGCTGATCGAGGCCGACATTGATCTGCTGGTGGTGGTCGCCTACGGACTGATTCTGCCCAAGGCCGTGCTGGACATCCCGCGGCTGGGGGCCATTAACGTTCACGCCTCCCTGCTGCCGCGCTGGCGCGGCGCGGCGCCGATCCAGCGCGCCATCGAGGCCGGCGATCGTGAAAGCGGCGTGACCATCATGGCGATGGATGAAGGGCTCGATACCGGCGACATGCTGCTGACGGCCCGCGCCCCCATTGATGACACGACCACGGCCGCCACGCTGCATGATCAGCTGGCCAGTATCGGCACCGCTGCCCTGATCGAAGCACTCGATCGCATGAGTGACAACCAGCTGCCGGCCACACCACAGCCCGAGGAAGGCGTGACGTATGCTGCCAAGCTGAGCAAGGCCGAAGCCCGGCTCGACTTCAGCCAGAGTGCTACCACGCTTTCGCAGCGCGTGCGGGCGTTCAACCCTTTCCCGGTCGCCTGGACCACGCTGGGCGGTGACACACTGCGGATCTGGCATGCCGAAGCGCGCGCGGCCCAGGGCAATGAGACGAAGGCCTTGCCGGGCCAGCTGCTCGAAGCCCAGCCGGATGCCCTGTGCGTGGCCTGCGGTGATGGCGTCCTGCGCATCACCCATGCCCAGCTACCGGGCGGCAAGGCGCTATCGGCCCACGAATTGCTCAATAGCCGGCGCGAATACCTTGCCGCCGGCACACTGCTGGGAGCAGACCAATGACACGTCAACGCCCTCAAAAGCCCAAACGCACCATGGGCGTGCGTGCCCATGCCGCCCTGGCACTGGCCCCCGTGCTCAATCAGCGCGGTGCGCTGTCAGGTGATGTTCCTGAAGGGGTTGCTCCGCGGGATCAGGGGCTTTATCGGGCGCTGTGCTTTGGCGTCTGTCGCGCCCTGCCACAGCTTGAAGCTCTGGCCGAAAGACTTTTGAAATCCGCGTTCAAGCAACGCGATCAGGACATTCACGCCCTGCTGTTGATCGGGCTGTATCAGCTTTATCACATGCGCATTCCGGCGCACGCCGCCGTCGGTGAAACAGCGGGTGGCGCGCGCGAACTCAACAAGGAGTGGGCGACCCGGGTCATCAACGGCTGCCTGCGGCGCGCCGATCGTGAACGTGACACGCTGCTGGCAGACGTTGAAAAGACGCCTGCTGCCGCACACTGGCACCCGCAGTGGCTGCTCACCCTGTTGCAGCAGTCCTGGCCCGAGCAGTGGCGCGATATTGTCACCGCCAACAACACGCCCGGCCCCATGACATTGCGCGTCAACCGCCGCCATCAGTCCCGCACGCAATGGCTTGAGCGGCTGGAAGGCGCAGGTCTGGCTGCCCGCCCCTGCCCCTTCAGCCCGGATGGCCTGACGCTGGAGACACCCTGCGATGTCGAGCAGCTGCCGGGCTTTCAGGACGGCGATGTCAGCGTACAGGACGAAGCCGCCCAGCTGGCTGCATCACTGCTGCTTGAAGGTCTCAAGCCCCATCCCGCATCGCTTCGCCTGCTCGACGCCTGCAGCGCCCCGGGCGGCAAGAGCGCGCATCTACTGGAATGCGCTCCGGACAGTACGCTGACGGCACTGGACAGCGATGCCACACGCCTTGAGCGCGTGCGCGAGACGCTGGCACGCCTGAATCTCTCGGCAACGCTGGTGGCGGCCGATGCCACTACGGATGACTGGTGGGACGGCGTGCCCTTCGACGGTATTTTGCTGGACGCGCCCTGCTCGGGCACCGGCGTCATTCGTCGTCACCCGGACATCAAGGCCCTGCGCCGGGAAAAGGATATTGCCGAGCTGGCCGCGCTGCAGGCACGCCTGCTGGATGCCCAATGGCAGCGTCTGGCACCAGGCGGTCGGCTGCTTTATGCCACCTGCTCGGTACTGCCGGCAGAAAACGCCGAGCAGATCACGGCCTTTCTGGCCCGCACGCCTGAGGCGCGCGCACTGCCGATCACGGCCGACTGGGGCAAGCCTTCCGGCGAGGGCCGCCAGCTGATGCCAACACCGGATGGCCATGACGGCTTCTTCTATGCACTTTTAGAGAAGGCAGCCAACTGAAAAAACAGGCTGACCATCGCCGGCAACAACCTTTCACACGCCGACGCTTGTCAGATAGCCAGGGGCCTTCGATACTGAAGGCCATCCTGGCTGCCGGACATCTGACCACGCATGGCCCACTCACATCGTGATACTGACATGCCCGAAACTCGGCCACCGATCGATCAGCGCGCACTGATCGTGGTGGACATGCAGGTAGATTTCATGCCGGGAGGCGCACTGCCCTGTGCCCGCGGCAATGAAATCGTTGAGGGTATTCAGGCAGCCCTGTCCAGCGGTGAATATGGCCATATCGTGGCGACCCAGGACTGGCACCCGCCCGGCCATATCTCCTTTGCCAGCAGCCATGGCCATCATCAGCCCTTTGATACGATCGCGCTTTATGGCGAGACACAAACACTCTGGCCGGATCACTGCGTACGCGCGACCAGCGGTGCCGTGCTGGATACGCGTCTGGACTGGTCACTGGCGGACGTCATCATTCGCAAGGGCAGCGACCCGCGCGTGGACAGCTACAGCGGCTTTCGTGACAACCTGGGCCCTGACGGCACGCGGCCATCCACCGGGCTTGCCGGCTGGCTGCATGAGCGAGGAGTGACCGAGGTCTCTGTCTGTGGTCTGGCGCGCGAGGTCTGTGTGCTCTGGACGGCCGAGGATGCTGCCAGAGCAGGATTTACCACCCGATTTCTCTGGCCGCTGACGCGTCCGGTGTCCTTTGCATCCGACACCGCGACGCATCAACGGCTGGAACACGGCGGTATCGCGATCGTCGATACCGCTTCCATGGACCCCCCTGATGCCTGAAGCCAACAGGGGCCACGTTAAAGGAAAGACACCATGAGCGATCATGTCTACAAGTCCATCGAACTGACCGGCTCTTCGGAGACCAGCATCGAGGATGCCGTACAAAATGCCCTGACCAAGGCCAGCGAGACGGTCAAGAACATGAACTGGTTTCAGGTCACCGAAACCCGTGGCCATATCGAAAATGACCGTGTCGGCCACTGGCAGGTCAGCATCAAGGTAGGCTTCACTCTCGAGTGATACGCCTGCGGCAGCCAGCTCCTGGCTGCCGCACCCTGCTTTTGCATATAACCCATCCCCCCTGCCCTTTCCCTTGTCGCCGTTTGGTGCCAACATCCTCGCCAATGATTTTGCCCCATCACCTTTCGGACCAACGTCATGAAAATCATCATTCTGGGCGCAGGCCAGGTAGGCGGTACGCTGGCCGAGCATCTGGCGCATGAAGACAACGACATTACCGTGGTGGATGTCGATGGCGTTCGCCTGCGTGATTTAAGTACACGCCTTGATCTGAGAACCGTGCAGGGAGTGTGCTCCTACCCGATCACCCTGAAAGAGGCCGGGGCCGAAGACGCCGACATGCTGATCGCCGTGACCAATTCCGACGAGGTCAACATGATGGCCTGTCAGGTGGCCCATACGCTGTTCAGCACGCCGACCAAGATTGCCCGCGTGCGGGCCACCCAGTATCTCACCAGCAAGGGCCTCTTTTCCCAGGACGCCATCCCGATCGATGTGCTGATCAGCCCCGAGCAGGTCGTGACCAACCATATCCGCCGCCTGATCGAATACCCCGGTGCCCTGCAGGTGCTGGACTTTGCCAATGGCCTGGCGCAGCTGGTGGCGGTCAAGGCCTATTACGGCGGGCCGCTGGTGGGTCAGGAGCTGGGCTTTCTGCGCCGCCACATGCCCAATGTCGATACCCGGGTGGCGGCCATCTATCGCCGCAACCGCCCGATCATGCCCCGTGGCAATACCGTCATCGAGGCCGATGACGAGGTATTTTTCATTGCCGCGCGCAAGGACATCCGCACCGTCATGGGAGAACTCAGGCGGGTGGATCGGGGCTTTCGCCGGGTGATGATCGGCGGCGGCGGCAACATCGGTGAGCGTCTGGCCGAGACGCTGGAGCAGGATTATCAGGTCAAGATCCTGGAGCAGAATCTGGAGCGCTGTAATCATCTGTCGGAGAATCTAAAGCGCACCGTGGTACTGCACGGCAGTGCCACCAGCAAGCGGCTGCTGGTGGAGGAAAACATCGAGGAGTGCGACATCTTCTGTGCGCTGACCAATGATGACGAGGTCAACGTCATGTCCTCGATGCTGGCCAAGCGCCTGGGCGCCAAGAAGGTGCTGACCCTGATCAACAACCCGGCCTATGTGGATCTGGTGCAGGGCGGCGAGATCGATATCGCCATTTCCCCCCAGCAGGCCACCATCGGCGGGCTTTTGACCCACGTGCGCCGTGGGGACATCGTCAACGTGCACTCCCTGCGCCGCGGTGCCGCCGAGGCGATCGAGGCGATTGCCCATGGGGATTCGCGCTCTTCGCGGGTGGTCGGGCGTACCGTCGGTGAGGTCAAGCTGCCCGAGGGAGTCAGCATCGGCGCCATCGTGCGCGGACGTGATGTCATGATCGCTCACCGTGACATCACCATTCAGACCGATGATCACATCATTCTTTTTGTGGTCGACAAGCGCAAGCTCAAGGAAGTCGAACGCCTCTTCCAGGTGGGCCTGAGCTTTTTCTAGCAGGCAAACGCACCCTTGCCAGCACTGCCCGGTCTTATCGCTGCCGCCACCGCCTGCGTATCAGCCAGACGTAAGGCGGCAGGTTGATCAAAAGCGCCCCAAGCCCCAGCCAGAGCTGTATGGTCGGCGTCAGGCCGGCCGGATAAATCACCCTCAATAGATAGTGCTCGATGAAACCGCCCTCGAGCCCCGCCTGACCTGCCTGCAGGCGCAGCATGTTTTCAAGCGGGGTGAGCGGGCAACGCCAGCCATTGAGCTCCAGCGCCACGGCCCAGGCCAGTGCCGGCAGATGCAGCCATGCCAGATGCGGACGCCACAGGACGGCCAGCGCACCGAGCACGACCCAGATGATAAAGGCCAGATGCACGATCAGCACGCCATCGGCGGCCAGTCGATACGCCATGACATCCCTCCCTCGAGAAGCCTTCGCTACGAAAGCCGGGCCCGATGACGCCGGCCGTTCAGCGTCAGCTTTTGTTCATTGTGGACGCTTCAGCGATAATGTCGCCTCCCGCATCGGCGCTATCCGACGCCGAGCTTCATTGACGCCAGCCTGTGAGTCACCATGCCCAACCAAGGACAGGGTCCGCGCGAAACCCTTGATGTCGGTCATCATCATCTGACCCTTGTGGGCACCGCCCATGTGTCCCGTGAAAGTGCCGAAGAGGTACGCGACCTGATTCGCTCCGGTGAATTTGACGCCGTAGCCATCGAGCTGTGCGCCTCGCGTCATCAGAGCCTGGTGGACCCCGATGCCATCGCCCGGCTCGATCTTTTCCAGGTACTGCGCCAGGGCAAGGCCGGCATGGTGGCCGCCAGTCTGGCGCTGGGCGCCTTCCAGCAGCGCGTGGCGGAACAGTCCGGCATCGAGCCGGGTGCTGACATGAAGGCCGCCGTCGAGGAAACACAACGCGCCGACCTGCCACTGTATCTGATCGATCGCGAGATCGGCGTGACCCTTAAACGGGTCTATCGCAACGTGCCATGGTATCGGCGCATGACGCTCATTTCAGGCCTGATCGGCAGCGTACTGTCACGTGACAAGGTCTCGAGTCAGGAGATCGAACGCCTCAAGGAAGGTGACGTGCTGGAGGCCACCTTTGCCGAATTCGCACAGCAATCCAGCCATCTTTATACGCCGCTGGTCGAGGAGCGCGACCGCTATATGGCGCTCAAGGTGGTCGAAGCACTGCCCGAAGGCGAGACGCGGCGCGTTTTGGTGGTCATTGGCGCCGGCCACCTCAAGGGCATGAGCGCGCACCTGCGCACGCTGGACGCCGAGCCTCCCAAAGCGCCGGCCGTGACCGAAGAGCGTCAGACGCTTGAGGCCCTGGCCCCCTCGGGTCGTATATGGAAGCTGCTGCCCTGGCTGGTGGTGGCACTGGTGGTGGCCGGCTTCGCGCTGGGCTTTAGCCGCGACACCGGGCTGGGCTGGTCGCTGGTCGGCGAATGGGTCCTGATCAACTCGACGCTTTCCGCCCTGGGCGCGCTGATCGCGCTGGGTCACCCGCTGACCATACTGGCTGCGCTGGTGGCAGCACCGCTGACATCGCTGAATCCGACCATCGGCGTGGGCTTTGTCACGGCCGGCGTCGAGCTCTACATGCGAAAACCCACGGTGGGTGACTTTTCTACCCTGCGACGTGACGTCAGCCACTGGCGCGGCTGGTGGCGCAACCGGGTGGCCCGCACGCTGCTGGTCTTTCTGCTCTCCACCCTAGGCTCGGCGGCAGCCACCTGGATTGCCGGGCTGCGCATTGCCGGGCAGCTCTTTGGCTAGACTTGAAAGGCCAGGCAAAAAAACGCCGTGACGATGTCACGGCGCTTTGTTACCCGGCGACGCATGATCAGGTCAATACGTCGTACTCGCGGACTTCCATGTGCTCAATGGCGTTTTCAAGGGTCTGCGCCATCTGCTTGTAGTGCTCGGTGGCAATATGGGCATCGAGTGCGGCGCGATCACGCCACTGTTCCACCATGATAAAGCGCGATGGCTGCTCGCTGTCCCGCGTCAGGGTATAAAGCAGGCACCCGTCATCGGCTCTGGACGGCGCCACAACCCTGGTCAGCTCGGCCTCAACGCGTCCTTCCTCACCCGATTTGGCATCGATGGTCGCCAGAATACCCAGTGTCATATCATTTCTCCTGTCATGAACATGCGTTCAAAGGATAGCCGGCTCAGGCGTTGTGCGCGCAGCGTCTGGTCAGCAGACGCTGCGCAGCGTCGGATTCATGGGGTGTACCGGCATCGCGCCTGGCGGCGGCGTACTGCTCGTTGAACACCATGAAGTAGTCATCGAGTACCTGAGCGCCCTCCTCGTCGCCGGCGAGTCGCAGCAGTTCGGCGGCGACTTCCGCCGTGCACAGGTGCTCGGGGCTGGCCGGTTTTCTCAGCCGATAGCGGGTGAGACGGTCGGTGCGCAGGGCCACGATGGGCAGCGTGGCGAGATAGTCACTTTTGCGAAACATCCGCCGCGCCTGACGCCAGGTACCATCAAGCAGGATAAAGACCGGAATGCGCGACGTATCACAGGCCTTTTCCACGTTTACCACCCGGTGGCGATAGTCTTCCTGATCATCGGGAAAGACCAGACAGGGGGCAAAACGCGAATCCTCGAGTGCGGCCAGCAGTGCCGGGTCCGGCTCGGTCCGCGACCACTCGAAAACCCGGGTATCGGCAATGCAGTCACCAATCAGCCGACCGGTGTTGGTCGGCTTGTAGTGCTCGATGCGATGGGTGATCAGCCAGAAATGCGCACGCGTGGCCACCTGCAGGCGATAGGCACAGATGCAGTGCAGCCCCGGCATTCGGCACTGCTCACAGCGCTTGACCAGGCTGCCGCGTGCATTGAACGGCTTGCGCGGCGCCAGCGGATCATGACCCTCGCTCATGGTGTGCCCTGCTTCTCGTCTGACAACGTGGCAGGCCGTCTTTTCCAGTAGCCGGCCAACAGCGAGCCGGAGATGTTGTGCCATACCGAAAAGAGCGCGCCGGGCAACGCCGCAGCCGCCGGAAAGAAGTTGGTGGCAAGCGATACGGCAAGCCCGGAGTTCTGCATGCCGACCTCGATGGCCACGGCGCGGCAGTCCCGGGCATTGAGCCCTGCCAGCCGTGACAGCCAGAAACCGCCCACCAGCCCGCAGGCATTATGCAGTATGACGGCCAGCGCAATCACGGGGCCCAGACTCGCCAGACGCCCGGCGTTAAGCGCTACCACAATGGCGATGATCATCACGATGGCGGCCATGGCAATTGTTGCCAGCGCCGGCTCGATACGGGCAATGGTGCTGGCCAGAAAGTGATTGATCAGACTGCCCAGCGCGATCGGCACGATCACAAGCTTTGCAATGCTCCAGAGCATGCCGCCTACCGGAACATCGATGCTGGCACCCATCCAGAGCCAGACCAGCAGCGGCGTCATGACAATCGACAACAGCGTCGACACCAGCGTCATGCTGATCGACAGCGCCACATTGCCGCCGGCAAGCCAGGTGATAACGTTGGAGGCCGTCCCGCCCGAGGTGGCCCCGACCAGCATCATGCCCACGGCAAGCTCCGGTGCGAGCCCCAAAAGATGCGAAATGGCAAAGGCGGCTGCGGGCATCAACAGGTATTGAAGGCCGATCCCGATCACCACGGCCCGCGGTGAGCGGGCCACACGGGCAAAGTCGTGACGCGACAGCGTCAGCCCCATCGTGAACATGATTAGCGCCAGCAGTACCGGCACCCAGCCCTTCAACGATACAAGGGATTCGGGGAAAAGGGCCGCCAGCAGTGCCGCGCCCAGCGCCCACAGCGGAAAGAATCGATTGATCTGCTCAAACATGAAGGTATCTATCTGATAGCGATGACAGGATGCGCGCTGCCCGCAAATGGGCGGCGCTCGTGATAAACCGCGGGGGCACGGGGCTCGATCAGAGCCTCAGCTATCCAGCAGTATGTCAGGGTCGGGCTTGAGCAGGCGGCCATGTTGTGACCAGAAGTCGCGCAGGCGGCTGACCCCTTCGGTGGCGCTCGTGGCAAGCGGCACAACGCCCTGGATGGCAAGCTCGCGTGCACCGGGATCCACCAGTACACGCGGGGCGTTTATGGGTGCCTCGTCCATCAGCATCGAGGCCGGGGTAACGGCCAGCGAGGTGCCCACGATCAGCAGCAGATCAGCTTCTGCGACAATATCGCAGGCAGTGGCATAAAGCGGCACGTTTTCACCAAACCAGACCACGTGCGGGCGCAGCTGAGCGCCGTCGTCACAGCAGTCGCCCATCTCGATGGTCTCGTCTTCGCCGAGTCGATACACCAGGCGGGCATCGCGACTGGAGCGCGCCTTCAGGATCTCGCCGTGCAGGTGCAGAACATCGCGCGAGCCGGCGCGCTCATGCAGGTCGTCAATGTTCTGGGTAATGATGCTGACCCGGAAATGCCTTTCGAGTTCGGCCAGCGCCAGATGGGCGGCATTGGGACGGGCGGCCCGCACCTGGGCACGACGCTCATTGTAAAAGCGCAGCACGGTGTGGGGATCACGCGTCCAGGCCTCGGGCGTCGCCACATCCTCGACATGATGATTTTCCCAGAGGCCATCACCATCACGAAAGGTTTTGATACCGCTTTCAGCGCTGATGCCGGCACCAGTGAGTACAACCAGGTGAGCCATGCATGTGTCCTCATGAAGATGTGATCCAGGCGACCCATCGACACGACAGCAGGCGATGACATGACATCGCAGGCAGGGGGCTACCGATGGCGCAGGGATTTTAACAGAGTCCGATCATCACGCCATCCTGACCCTGTACATCCGACCATGCAATTGCCGACAATAGCCCCTGATGCCCAGCCATGATGTTGCCATGACCACGCCCATACCCGTTATTTACCGCGATGATCACCTGGTGGTGGTTCACAAGCCTTCCGGTGCCCTGGTGCACCGCAGCGCGCTGGACCGGCACGCCCCAGTGATCATGCTGCAGGCCCTGCGCGATCAGCTGGGAATGCGTGTCTATCCGGCTCACCGGCTGGACCGCCCCACCTCGGGCGCCCTGCTCTTTGCCCTGACACCCGAAATGGCCACCGCGCTGGGTCAGCAGTTCCAGCACCAGCAGGTACAAAAGCGCTATCTTGCCATTGTGCGGGGCACCGGCCCGGAAGCAGCGACCTACGATTGGCCCCTGCGCGAAGAGGATGGCAAGCGTCCCAAGGCGGAGATGCCGGCCATGGATGCCGAGACCCATGTCAGAAGACTCGATAGCGTGGAGCTGCCACTTGCCATCGATCGTTACCCGACCAGCCGCTATTCCCTGATGTCGGTCACCCCCATGACCGGACGGCGTCATCAGATTCGTCGTCACCTGAGCCGCGGGGGCTATCCGATCATTGGTGATGCCAAACATGGCAAGGGCATCCACAACCGCTTCTTTCGGGATCACTTCGATGCCGGTCGCCTGCTGCTGGCGGCCGTGACGCTTGAGTTTTATCACCCTGCCTGCGAGCAAAGACTCAGGGTGAGCGCCGCCGTTGAAGAGGACATGGCAGCGCTGATGCTTCGATTTGGCTGGGGCGGCCACTGCCCGGTCAATCAGGTGCAGTGGCATGACACCACCGACAGCTCTTACAGGAGAGAACCCACATCATGAGCGATTTCTCCAGCGCCGAGCATCTGGACACGGCCCGTCACGAGGCCGACTTCGCCGCGCGTTTTGACGGCATGCGCCGTCTTTATGGTCATACGGGCGTCGAGCGTCTTCGCAGCGCCCACGTGGTGGTCATCGGGATCGGCGGCGTGGGCAGCTGGAGCGTCGAGGCACTGGCGCGTTCGGGGTTTGAGCGCATCAGCCTGATCGACCTTGATGATGTCTGCACCACCAACATCAACCGTCAGCTCCATGCCCTTGATGGCACCATCGGCCGCCCGAAGGTCGAGGTCATGGCCGAGCGCTGCCGTCTGATCAACCCGTGGATTCAGGTCGAGGCCATCTCGGGCTTTATCACCCCGGATAATATTGCCCGCATGCTGCCAAGCGATACCGACCACGTCATTGATGCCATCGACCACGTGGGCGCCAAGTGTGCGCTCATCGATTATTGCAGGCGTCATAAAATCGGGTTGACCGTGACCGGTGGCGCCGGTGGCCTGACCGATCCGACCCGCATCATGACCGCGGATCTCACACGCACCGAGCATGACCCGCTACTGTCAAAGGTGCGCAGCCGGCTGCGGCGCGACCATGGTTTCAGCCGCAACCCAAAACGCCGGTTTTCGGTCACCTGCGTCTACTCGCCCGAACAGCGCCGCTATCCCGACGGTGCCGGTGAGGTGTGCAATACACGACCAGGCGATGGCGAGACCCTGAAACTCGGTTGCAGCGCTGGCTATGGTTCTGCCACTTTCGTCACCGGCGCCTTTGGCTTTGCCGCCGTCGGCCACGCTATCGAACGCCTGATTCGTACCGGCATCGCCGCTGACAACACGGACAGTGATGCCGAATCCGCCACAATGGAGCCTGCATGAAACGAGAAAATGAACACGCCGTGACGCCCGGTATCTATCGGCATTACAAGGGCAGTGACTATGAGGTGCTGGGCGTTGCGCATCACAGCGAGACGGAAGAACCGCTGGTGGTCTATCGCGCTCTTTATGGCGAATTTGGCCTCTGGGTCCGGCCGCTGGCCATGTTCCGGGAAAACGTCGAGATCGATGGTGAGCCGGTGGCGCGTTTTTCATTGATTCGGCACTTCTAATCCGGCCGAACTTCGACACTGCCGCCCCCCCGAACGACAGCGGGCCGCCCCCTGGGGCGGCCCGCTGACATGCGTGAGAAGGTGACCGGATCAGGTCGTGGTTTCACCTTCTTCACGCTCGCTGGCAGCGCGCATCTGGCGCTGCTTGTAGTTTTCCAGCCCGACCTGTTCAAGCAGGTGCAGTTCGGTTTCGATGATATCGATGTGCTCTTCTTCCTGGGCCAGGATCTTCTTGAGCATTTCGCTGCTGGGGTAGTCGGCCACGGATTCGCAGTAGCGGATGGCCGCGATCAGATCGTTACGCCCGTCGTGCTCGATACGCAGATCGCACTCCAGCATTTCCTTGACGTGTTCGCCGATGTGCAGCTTGCCCAGATCCTGCAGGTTGGGCAGACCGTCAAGAAACAGAATGCGCTCGATCAGGATATCGGCATGCTGCATCTCTTCGATCGATTCCTGATATTCCCAGTCGCCCAGACCATGCAGGCCCCAGTTGCGATACATGCGGGCATGCAGGAAATACTGATTGATGGCAATAAGCTCATTGCCAAGGATTTTGTTGAGGTGCTCGATAACCTGAGGATCGCCTTTCATGTGTTTCTCCGCCATCAGTGGTCATGGCAGTCGCCGAAACCTGCGTCCGCCTGTGGAGGCAGTATCCATCAAACGCACGGGGATTTCGACCACACGGGCATAAAAAAAGGCTCGATGCGAGCCATTATCAGAAGATAATTCAAACAGTTAGCAGTTAATACCGATTCCTTTGCGCAAGCGCCCTGCTCAGCGCACGGCGTAGGCAAGCTCTTCATAATGCCGCGTCGGGATATGCTGCGCCATGTGGCGTTTCAAAAGCGCTTCATCGACGATCTCCTGCGCAAGACAGGTGCACTTGCCGCACTGGGTGGCACACCGGGTCATCCGGGACACGTCTTCCCAGCTCGAGGCGCCCAGCGCCACTGCCTGCTTTAACTGCCCGTCCGTGACCTTCTTGCACATGCATACAAACATGGTGACCCCCACCCGCAAAGAGAATACAAATGATTCTCATAAGAGATTGCATTGGCGCAATATGCGAAACATTTTCATTCGCGTCAATCTCTGCAGCGTGAAAGGCACAAAAAAGAGCGACCGAAGTCGCTCTCTGATACCCGGGGATCGTATTTAGTAGAGCCCGACCGGGCTATCGCTGTAGGAGATCAGCTGGCACTTGAGCTGCTGGTAGTTGCCCAGCATGGCCAGATGGGTTTCGCGGCCGATACCGGATTTCTTGTAACCGCCGAAGGCGGCGTGCGCCGGATACTGGTGATAGCAGTTGGTCCAGACACGACCTGCCTGAATGGCCCGGCCCATGCGATAGGCGCGGTTCATGTCACGCGTCCAGACTCCGGCCCCCAGGCCGAACTCGGTATCGTTGGCGATCGCCAGCGCCTCCTCCTCGGTTTTGAAGGTCGTCACGGACAGCGTGGGCCCGAAGATTTCCTCCTGGAAGATGCGCATGTCGTTGCGGCCCTTGAAGATCGTGGGCTGCACATAGAAGCCGTTTTCATGGTCGTGATCGACCTGCGCCCGCTCGCCACCCAGCAACAGCTCGGCACCCTCGTCACGGCCGATCTCCATATAGGAGAGGATCTTGTCGAACTGTTCTTTCGAGACCTGAGCGCCCATCTCGGTGTCGGTATCCAGCGGATTGCCGGATTTAAGCCGCTTGGCCCGTGCCACGGCACGCGATATCAGCGTGTCATAGACTGACTCATGAATCAGCGCACGTGACGGACAGGTGCAGACCTCACCCTGATTGAGGAAAGTCATCATCAGCCCTTCGACGCACTTGTCGATGTAGGCATCGCCGTGATCCAGCACGTCCTCGAAATAGATGTTGGGCGACTTGCCGCCCAGTTCCAGCGTGGCCGGGATAATGCGCTCCGCCGCCCGGGACATGATGTGACTGCCCACCGGGGTGGAGCCGGTAAAGGCAATCTTCTGGATGCCCGGATGGGTGGCCAGGGCCTCGCCGGCCTCTTCTCCAATGCCCTGTACCACGTTGAGCACGCCCGGCGGCAACAGATCCTGGATCAGTTCCAGCAGTACGCAGATGGACGCCGGGGTCTGTTCGGCAGGCTTGAGCACGCTGCAGTTACCGGCCACCAGCGCCGGCGCCAGCTTCCAGCCGGCCATCAGCAGCGGAAAGTTCCAGGGGATGATCTGCCCGACCACGCCATAGGGTTCATGGTAGTGATAGGCCACCGTCTGGCTGTCGATTTCGCTGATGCCGCCCTCCTGCGCGCGGATACAGCCGGCAAAGTAGCGAAAGTGATCGGCCAGCAGCGGAATATCGGCGGCCAGACATTCCCGGATCGGCTTGCCGTTGTCCCAGGTCTCGGCCACGGCCAGCATCTCGAGGTTCTCCTCGATGCGATCGGCAATTTTCAACATGATGCCGGCGCGCTCGGCCGGCGCCGTGGCCGCCCAGCCGGGCGCTGCCTGTTGCGCGGCCTTCACGGCGCGATCAACATCCTCGCGTCCGGAGCGTGCCACCTGACAGAACACCTCACCGGTGACCGGCGTGATGTTATCCATGTAGCGGCCATCGTGTGGCGCGCACCACTCCCCGCCGATGAAGTTGTCGTAGCGGTCGCGAAAGCGTACGAGTGCATCCGAACTGCCGGGTCTGGCGTACTGCATTGTCCACCTCCAGAGAATCAGGGTAGCGATCGATGAGAGAAGCTCTCGGCCCCTGCCTACTCTGGCATCGCCACAACGCCGCCACAAACGGATATTGGTCCAACACGCTCGGGGCTAAAAAGGGTGTAAAACGCAAGACGCCCTGAAGCGTTCACTTCAGGGCGTACAGGCGATGGCAGGTATCGTGGATAGATCAGCCGGCGCGACGCAACAGCCAGAAACCGAGGGCAAAACAGACACTCATTGGCACCACAATGGCCCAGATGGGCGAAAAGCCGAAAATGGTCGCCGCGGGCCCGAGCAGATCCTGCACATACTTGAAGATCAGCCCCACCACCGTGCCGTAGAACACCCGAGTGCCGGCCGCGACGCTTCTCAAGGGGCCAAAGATGAACGACGCCGCAATGATCACCAGCGAGATCAACGTCAGCGGCAACAGCACCTTCTGCCAGAAATAGAGCCAGGTATCGGTGGCACTGATCCCCTGCGCATTGAGATAGCTGCCGTAGCGCCAGAGATCCTCGATCGACTGACTGTTGCGATCAGTGATGATCAGGCGCAACAGCTCCGGATCAAGCGACGTATCCCACGCAAGCCGGTCAAGATGCTCCGACTGCGTGGCATCCTCGCTGATCAGGGTGCGATCCACGTTTTCCAGCGTCCACTCATCATCTTCAAGTACTGCCCGTGTGGCGTGGGTGGCCTCCACCAGCCGCCCCTCGTCATAGCGAAAGCGATTGACGTCCAAAAGTGTATTGTCCGAGCGAATGGAGCCAAAACGGTAGAAGCTGTCGCCCTCGCGCTGCCAGCCGCCGCGACGGGAAATGGCGTTGCCTTCCTGTAGCTCGGTACGCCATGCCTGACCAAACATCTCGGTGCGTGGCGCTGCGAACTCACCAATCGCCATGACCACCAGCACCACGACCAGCAGCGGCTTCATGACCCCGATCAGAATGCGCCACAGGGAAAACCCCGCCGAGCGCATGACGGTCAGCTCGTTGCTGGAGGCCATGGCACCCAACCCGACAAGCGAGCCGATCAGCACGCTGACCGGCGCGTATTGATAAAAGCGCCATGGCAGGCGAATCACGCCGTACATCAACACCTGGAGCGTGCCGTAATTGCCTTCGGTATCGCCCAGGTCATTGATGAAGCTGATGGTGAAATCAAGACCGAGAATAATGAGATGCACGATGAGCATGCCCATGAGGACATTGCGCGCAATGTAGCGATCGAGCCGGTTGAACATCAGCGCGCGCCTCCATGTTGACTGCTTCGGTACAACAGCCAGCCCCCGATCAGCGCAAAGACAGCGTGAACGGGCCAGAGGCCGATTGCGGCCGGAAGAGCGCCGCTACCCACTGCGTCCTGGGCGGCCAGCAAAAGACTCATATAGGCCACATACAGGATGATGGCCGGCATCATCTTGGCAAACCGCCCCTGGCGGGGATTGGCCCGCGACAGCGGCAGGGCAATCAGCGTCAGTATCGGCACCATCAATGCCAGCGAGATCCGCCACTGAAGGGCAGCGCGCGCCTTGTTGCTCTCATCCCCAAGAAGACGCCAGGTCGGCTGAAGCTCGACATCGTCTACATCCATCTGGGCCGTACCGTTTTCAAGCCGGGCAGCATAGGTATCAAATTCCAGGCGCTCGGCAACCCGACTCCCGGGCCTGACACTCTCTCGGGTGCCGTCGGACAGCACCAGAAAGCGGCTTTCGCTTTCCGGGTCAGTGGTCTGGTAACCGCTCGCGCCCTGGGTCAGGACATCGACCCGCTGCCCCTGATCATTGCGGGTCTGCTCGGCAATAAAGACGTTTTCCATCCGGCTGCTGCCCTGCTCGACGCGCTCGGCATAGATGGTGCGATCCCCCAGCTTTTGAAAGCGCCCGGGCGTAAGCGCGCTGAAATCAGCCCGCTCCTGCTGCTCGGTCAGTATCTGTTCGTTTTTGGTCAGCCCGGCCGGGGTCAGCCACAGGCTACAGGCCCCGACCACGCAGGCCATCAGCAGTGCCGGCCAGCAGGATGCGCCCAGAATGCGGGCAGGGCTGACGCCACAGGCCGCCAGCACGGTCATTTCGCTGTTGAGATAGAGCTGTCCGTAGGCCAGCAAAATACCCAGAAAGAAGGCAAGCGGCAGGATCAGCTGGAGAAAGCTGGGCATGTGAAACAGCATCAGGCTGCCCAGCAGGCTGGCCGGAAAGTCGCCTTCAGCCACATCGCTGAAGTAGCGGATGAAGCGATTGCCCATGATGACCAGCAACAGGATGCCGGTCACGGCACTCATCGTGGTCAGGATTTCACGAATCAAATAGCGAAAAACGATCAAGCGCAGACTCCCTCATACATCAATATCAAGCGATCGTTTCCGATGCATACATCGGGAGATGACCCCTGACCATGCAATGGCGCAGGGGTTTGCGTACACTGAAGGCCTGTTCGGACCCGCCTGTTCAACGCCCCGAATATCCGTTTACCGTACTCGACAACATGTCTTGTTCAAAACAGGCATTATCGCCAATACCCACCGCATTGTCTTGGGGAGACACCATGGAATTTCCCGTGCTCACCGCCAACCCGGCCCGATCCGAAACCGACTGTATTATCGTGCCGGTGTTCAAGGACGGTGATTTGCCCCCGGCCAGCGAGCGTCTGGATGACGCCAGCGAGCGTTTGATTACGCAGCTCGTGGAACGGGGAGACTTCGACCCCACCACTGCCAGTGTACAGCTGGTGCCCTTTGCTCCCGGCCTCAATACCGCCCGCCTGCTGCTGGTGGGCTGCGGTGAGACGAAGGACTTCAATGAAGCCGCCTTCCGCCGGGCGCTTGATGCTGCCCTGACGGCCCTGCTGGCCCTGCCGGTCGAAAATGCCGCCATTGCCATGCTGGACAGGGAAAACGGGCCGCATGACGTCACCTGGAAGGCGCGCATGATTGCCGAGGCCACTCTGCGCGCCACCTATCGCTTTGACACCTTCAAATCGAAAAAGCGCCCGCCGATCACTCTTGCCCGGCTGTCGCTGATGGTCAGTGATACCAGCGATGCCGCCAGCGCCGAGGCCGGTGCCCGTATCGGTGCCGGCGTTGGCGCCGGTATCAATCTGGCCCGGGAGCTGGGTAATCTGCCGGGCAATGTCTGTACGCCGCGCTATCTGGCCGATGAAGCCGAAAAGCTGGGCGCCCAGGGTGATCTCAAGGTCACCATTCATGACGAGAAGGCCCTGGAAGCCATGGGCGCCGGCGCGATTCTGGCCGTCGGTCAGGGCAGCGCCGAGCCATCGCGTCTGATCGTCATGGAATATCACGGGGCCGAGGACCCCGAGGAAGCACCCCATGTGCTGGTCGGCAAGGGCATCACCTTTGACAGCGGCGGCATCTCGATCAAGGGCGGTGCCGGCATGGACGAGATGAAGTTTGACATGGGCGGCGCCGCCAGTGTCATGGGCACCATGAAGGCGATGGTGGCACTGAAGCCGAAGATCAACGTGGTCGCCATCATTGCCTCGGCCGAAAACATGCCGGACGCCAAAGCCTTCAAGCCCGGCGATATCATCACCACGCTCAAGGGCCTGACCGTCGAGATTCTCAACACCGACGCCGAAGGACGACTGGTACTGTGCGATGCCCTGACCTATGCCGAGCGCTACAAGCCTGCCTCGGTCGTGGATATCGCGACGTTGACCGGTGCCTGCATTATCGCGCTGGGCCATCAGACCTCGGCGCTGCTGGCCAATGATGACGCCCTGGCACAGCAGCTCCTGAAAGCGGGCACCACCGCCTGGGATCGTGCCTGGCAGCTGCCGCTGTGGGACGAGTATCAGAGTCAGCTCGATTCCGAATATGCCGACATGGCCAACATCGGTGGTCGGCCGGCCGGCACGATCACGGCGGCCTGCTTTCTCTCGCGCTTTGCCGATAGCTATCCCTGGGCGCATCTGGATGTCGCCGGGACGGCCTGGGACGGCAAGAAGGGCGGCACCGGCCGACCGGTCGGCCTTCTCAGTGAATACCTGCTTTCCCAAGAATCTCACTGATCACGCTCGAGTTGTCCTGAGCCCGCCGCCGCGCGGCGGGCTTTATTGGCACAGGGCGCCTGTGTCATTCTTGATCCCCTGTTTCTGACGTTTCCCTTAAACAACTGTCGGACCAGCGTTATCGGATACGCCGTTGCCGATGATCGACAGCGATGTGTACTTCTCGCCTGGCCACCGTACGAACGGAGAATCCGAATCGTGTCTTCTCAAGGCTTTGAGCTGCGCCCCACTGCCACGCCTACCGACGCCGGTCAGCGTGACGAGATCCTCAAGAATCCGGGTTTTGGCCGCTATTTCACCGATCACATGGCGCATGTGCGCTGGACCCATGCCGACGGCTGGAGCGGCAGTGAAGTGCGCCCCTACGGGCCGCTGTCGCTGGACCCGGCCGCCTCGGTACTGCATTACGCCCAGGAGATCTTTGAAGGGGTCAAGGCCTACCGTCACGCGGACGGCTCGGTCTGGACCTTCCGCCCGGAAAAAAATGCCGCGCGCTTTCAGGCCTCGGCCCGCCGTCTGGCCCTGCCGGAGCTGGACGCCGATACCTTTATCGCCTCACTCAAGGCGCTGGTCAGCCAGGACGTTGACTGGGTGCCTACGCCCGCCAGCGAGGCCGAGGAATCAAGCCTCTATCTTCGCCCGTTCATGATCGCCAGCGAGAAGTTTCTCGGCGTGCGGCCCTCGAAGGAAGTGGACTACTACGTGATCGCTTCCCCGGCGGCGGCCTACTTCAAGGGTGGCGTCAAGCCGGTATCGATCTGGCTCTCCTCGAACTATAACCGCGCGGCGCCCGGCGGCACGGGCTTTGCCAAGTGCGGCGGCAATTACGCGGCATCGCTTGCCGCGCAAAAGGAAGCCGAGGCCCACGGTTGTGACCAGGTGGCCTTTCTGGACGCAGTCGAGAACAAGTGGGTCGAAGAGCTGGGCGGCATGAACCTGTTTTTCGTGTTCAAGGACGGGCGCATCGTCACGCCGGCCCTGACCGGTACGATTCTTGAGGGCGTCACACGTGATTCGGTCCTGCAGCTGGCCGCCGACGCCGGGCTCAAGCCCGAAGAGCGTGCCATCAGCATTGAAGAATGGCGCGAAGGCGTACGCTCCGGCGAGATCACCGAAGTGTTCGCCTGCGGCACCGCCGCGGTCATCACCCCCATCGGCGAGCTGGTCAGCGACAGCGATCGTCTGACCTGCAGCGATGGCAGCGGCGGCGAAGTCGGCAAGTCGATTCGCAAGCAGCTGCTGGATATCCAGTACGGTCGCGCCGAGGATCGTCATGGCTGGCTGACGCGTCTGGCCTGAGCCCTCTGAACGCCGCCCTCGGGCGGCGTTGTCATGTTAACGTCCGACCCACTTTTGAACCCACCTGCTCTCGAAGCAGACCTTCGACGGGCAAAGGAGAGATTCGATGAGCAACGTCATGATCGTAACCGGCGGCAGCCGCGGTATCGGTGCCGCCACGGCCCGCCTGGCCGCCGCCCGCGGCTATCAGGTCGCCGTCAACTACGTCAGCAATCGTGAGGCCGCCGACCAGGTCGTCAACGACATTACGGCCAGCGGTGGCCGCGCACTGGCCGTGCAGGCCGACATGGCCGTGGAAGCCGATATCGTCGCCCTTTTCGAAACGGTCGATCGCGAGCTGGGCCCGGTGGACGTGCTGGTCAACAATGCCGGTGTGATCGATCAGATTTCGCGCGTGGAGGACATGAGCTTTGAGCGTGTGGATCGCATGATGCGCATCAACGTCACCGGCCCCTTCATGTGCGCGCGCGAGGCCATTAAGCGCATGTCGACCCGTCACGGCGGCAAGGGCGGCGCCATCATCAATATCTCCTCAGCGGCGGCCCATCGCGGCGGCTCGGGTGAATACGTGGACTATGCCGCCTCCAAGGGCGCAATTGATACCTTTACCGAAGGTCTTGCCAAGGAGCTCGCCGGGGAAGGCATTCGGGTCAACGGTGTGCGCCCGGGCGTGGTCAACACCGAGATTCATGCCAGCGGCGGCAACCCGGACAAGCCGGAGAAATCCAGCAAGAGCATTCCCATGGGACGTGCCGGCAATGCTGACGAGATTGCCAACGGCATCCTGTGGCTGGCCAGTGACGAGGCATCGTTTACCACCGGGGCGCGCCTGGACATCGACGGCGGCGTCTGAGCATGACCCGTATCGATTTCTACGTGCTCACGGCCACGACCCTTGAGGCCCGGTTCGACTTCGCCTGCCGGCTGGCCGAGACCATCTATCGCAAGGGTTACCGGCTGCATGTGCATCTGGAAGATGAGGCCATGGCGCACGAATTTGACGAGCGTCTATGGGTCTTTCGCCAGGACGCCTTCGTGCCGCATGTGCTGATGAATGATCAGCGCTTGCCGCCAGCGCCGGTCACGCTGGGCTGGGAAGCGCCGCCCGAACCGGGCATCGAGGCGCTTTTGAACCTTAACGCTGCCATTCCAGCCTGGTTTTCCCGCTTTGAACGCGTCGCCGAGATCATCAATCAGCATCAGGAGGTGCTCAGCGCCAAGCGCGAATGCTGGCAGACCTATAAAAGCCGCGGCTATGAGGTCAAGGCACACCACATCAACAGCTGATCGTGAGACATGCCACCGCACGAAAAAGGGGGCTGGCAGATGCCGGTGCCGGCCCCCTTTTATTTGCCTTTTCCAGATGCCTTTTCTGGCAGTGCTTCAGTGCTGTTGTTCCACCTTGAAGCGGCGGGTAAATTCACGCAGCTCCTGCGCGCGCCCTTCAAGCTCACCGGCCGCGGCGGCAGTCTGCTCTACCAGGGCAGCATTGTGCTGGGTGGACTGATCCATCTGGCTCACCGCCTGATTGATCTGTTCGATACCACTGCTCTGCTCACGAGCGCCGGCCGCGATTTCACCCAGCAGATCATTCATGCGCTGAATACGCGCATCCACATCTCCCATGCGCTCACTGGCCGACTGCACCCGCTGGGCGCCCTCGCCTACCTGCTGTCCGGATCTGTCGATCAATGCCTTGATATCCTGCGCCGCCGTGGCAGAGCGATTGGCCAGCTGGCGGACTTCACCGGCGACCACGGCAAAACCGCGCCCTTCCTCACCGGCGCGGGCGGCCTCAACCGAAGCGTTAAGCGCCAGCAGATTGGTCTGAAAGGCGATGCTGTCGATCAGCGAAACGATATCGGCAATCTTCGTCGAGCCTTCGGTAATGGCGGCCATTGACTGGACGGCCTCATCGATGGCCTGCTGGCCTTCACGCGAGGTATCGCGTGCCTGCTGGGCCAACTGACGTGCCTGATCGGCGCTTTCGGCACTCTGGCGTACGCTGGCCGTCATCTGCTCCATGCTTGATGAGGTTTCTTCAAGCGCGGCGGCCTGCTGTTCGGTGCGCGAGGAAAGCTCCTGATTGCCCGAGGCGATTTCACCGGCGCCCTGATCCACCGACAGGGTCGTGGTCTGAATGGCACGAACCGAATCTGCCAGCGCATCACGCATGCTGCGAATGTTCGCCAGCAGGCTGGTGCGGTCTCCCTCACGCAGTACCACGGGGGCGGTCAGATCACCGTCGGCAATCTGTCGGACCACACCTGCGGCGTAGGCAGGCTCACCGCCCAGACGACGCAGGACACGCTGCATGCCCCACCAGAACATGGCAGTGAGCAGTGCACCGGCGACCAGTACCACCAGGGCAGATTCCATCAGGTTTTCCAGCACAGTGGCATTGACGTCGCCCATGAACACACCGCTGGCCAGATAGATATCCCAGGGCTGGTATTGGGAGACAAATGCCTTGACGCGAGGCTGCGCCTCCGAGCCGCGGGCAAAGTTGGACCGGTATTCGGTAAAGCCCTGCCCGTGGGCCCGGCCCTCATTGATCAGATCCTGAAACAGCAGCCGCCCTGCCGGGTCGGTGACCTGAGAGACGTCCTGTCCATAGGGTCTTTTGGGATGGGCCATGATCTGCAGATTGCCGTTGACGACGTAGACATAGTTGTCGCCCCCATCAAAGCGCAGGTCACGAATCTCGTCGAACGCCTGCTGCCGGGCCGCGCCTTCTGTCAGCTCGCCGCGCTCGACCCGACTCTGGTAGTGCTGTACCAGGCTTTGTGCCATGTCCACCGCACTGGTGAGTCGCGCCTCACGCTCTTCGTACATGACGCCACGGCTTTGCCAGGCATTGATCATGAGCATGCCTACCAGAATCAGCCACATGATGGCGATGCCGGCCACCATCTGACGGCGCAGGGTCATACCCTGCTGCTGGCCTGTTTCTTCTGTCAGCGTGTGACCAGCCCCTGAAGCACCGGCATGTTTTCGAAATCCCGAGAAAAGGTTTGAGCGTGGCGTTCCTGTTACCTGCATGTCTGCATACTCATTTGAATACCTGCCAAAAAAGAAGCGATCTCACCGGTCCCATCCAGCATTCCATGCTTTTTAGACTTTAGTATTAACCGGTCGCACTCTATCGGCGTCGACCCACAATTCTTTAGCCGAGCCATGCCATGACGGCAGCCCCCCGGCAGCGCTATAATTGGCGCCATTTTTCGCAGACTCGCGCGTACGCTGGATCAGCGCGAGTACTTCATAGCTTCAAACCGAGCCGGTCCATGGAAAAAACCTATCAGCCTGAATCGATTGAACGCGCCTGGTATCAGCACTGGGAATCCAAAGGCTATTTTGCGCCCTCCGGTCAGGGCACGCCCTACGCCATCATGATCCCACCGCCCAATGTGACCGGCAGCCTTCACATGGGTCACGCCTTCCAGGACACGCTGATGGATACCCTGGTCCGCTATCGGCGCATGCAGGGTCACAACACGCTGTGGCAGATCGGTACCGACCACGCCGGCATTGCCACCCAGATGCTGGTCGAGCGCAAGCTGCAGCACGAGACCGGCCAGTCGCGCCACGACCTGGGCCGCGAAGCGTTCATCGACAAGGTGTGGGAGTGGAAAAACGAGTCCGGCGGTCACATCACCCGCCAGCTGCGGCGTATGGGCACCAGCGTTGACTGGAGCCGAGAGCGTTTCACCATGGATGACGGTTTCTCCAATGCCGTGCGCGAAGCCTTTGTGCGTCTGCATGACGAGGGCCTGATCTATCGTGGCAAGCGGCTGGTCAACTGGGATCCGACGCTGGGCACCGCGATCTCGGATCTGGAAGTGGAAAACCGTGATCAACAGGGGCAGTTCTGGCATTTTCGCTATCCGCTGGCCGATGGTGTGACCACCGATGAAGGTCTCGATCACCTGGTGGTAGCCACCACGCGCCCCGAGACACTGCTGGGCGACACCTGCGTGGCGGTCAACCCCGCTGATGAGCGCTATGCCTCTCTGATCGGCAAATACATTACGCTGCCGCTGGTGGGCCGACGTATTCCGGTGATTGCCGATGAGCACGCCGATATGGACAAGGGCTCGGGCTGTGTGAAGATCACCCCGGCGCATGACTTCAATGACTATGGCGTCGGCCGGCGTCATGACAGCGCCCTGATCAACGTTTTCACCCAGCAAGCCTTCATTCGGGATGCGGCCGAAGTCTTCAATATGGACGGCAGCCCGCGCGATGATATCGACACTGCCCTGCCAAAGGCCTATCAGGGGCTGCCCCGCTTCGAAGCACGCGAGCGTATCGTGGCCGATATGGACGCGCAGGGACTTCTGGAGAAGGTCGAAACCATCACCAACACCCTGCCCTATGGCGACCGCTCTGGTGATGTCATCGAGCCGCTGTTGACGGATCAGTGGTTCGTGGCGGTGGAAACGCTGGCAAAGCCTGCCATCAAGGCAGTGGAAAATGGCGATATCCGCTTCGTGCCCAAAAGCTACGAGAACATGTACTTCTCGTGGATGCGCGATCTGCAGGACTGGTGCATTTCCCGCCAGCTCTGGTGGGGCCATCGCATTCCGGCCTGGTATGACGAGAACGGAAAGTTCTATGTGGCGCGCAGCGAGGAAGAGGCGCGTGAAAAGTACGCGCTTTCTCCCGATACGATCCTGACCCAGGACGATGATGTGCTGGACACCTGGTTCAGCTCCGGGCTCTGGACCTTCGGCACGCTGGGCTGGCCCGAAAAGACGCCGGAACTCGAGACCTTCCACCCGACCAATACGCTGGTCACCGGTTTCGACATCATCTTCTTCTGGGTCGCCCGGATGATCATGATGACGCTGAAGTTCACCGGTCAGGTGCCCTTCAGGACGGTCTATGTCCACGGGCTGGTGCGCGATAGCCAGGGCCAGAAGATGTCCAAGTCCAAGGGCAACGTGCTCGACCCGATCGATCTGATCGACGGCATCGACTTGGACACGCTGCTGGAAAAGCGCACCGGCGCCATGATGCAGCCGCAGAAGGCGAAGGCGATTGCCAAGGCCACGCGGGCGGAATTTCCCGAGGGCATCGAGTCCAACGGCACCGACGCGCTGCGCTATACCTTCCTGTCGCTGGCCAGCACCGGACGGGACGTCAAGTTCGATTCCGGACGTCTGGAAGGCTATCGCAACTTCTGCAACAAGCTCTGGAACGCCGCGCGTTACGTGCTGATGAACACCGAAGGCGAGGACTGTGGACCTGACGGTCAGGTCGTACTGTCACTGGCGGATCGCTGGATCGTTTCGCGCCTTCAGCAGGTCGAGACCCAGGTCACCAGGGCACTGGATGAATACCGGTTCGACCACGCCTCCCAGGCGCTTTATGACTTTGTCTGGAACGAGTACTGCGACTGGTATCTGGAACTGTCCAAGCCGGTACTGTGGGACAGCGAGGCTACGCCTGAAGCGCGCCGTGGCACACGCCGTACGCTGGTCCGCGTGCTTGAAGTGATTCTGCGGCTGGCCCATCCGATGATGCCGTTCATCACCGAGGAAATCTGGCAGAAGGTGTCACTGCTGGCCGGTGTGGATATCGAGCAACAGGGCAGTTCCATCATGGTCCAGCCCTGGCCGCAGGCGGATGAGACGCGCATCGATGAGGCTGCCATTGCCGATATCGAGTGGGTCAAGGCCGTAATCATCGCCATTCGCAACATCCGCGCCGAGCTCAACATCGCCCCGGGCAAGCCGCTGGAAGTCCTGCTGACCCACGGTGAGGACGCCGACCGCCAGCGCCTTGAAGACAATGCCCTGTTTTTGAGCAAGCTGGCACGGCTGGAAAGCGTACGTTTTGTGACCCCTGACGAGGTGCCGGTCTCCAGCGTTCAGCGTGTCGGCACGCTGGAAGTACGCGTTCCCATGGCTGGTCATATCGACCGCGATGCCGAGCTTGCCCGCATCGATCGCGATATCGAAAAGCAGGACAAGCTGATCAATGGCGTCGAGAAAAAGCTCGCCAATGAAAGCTTCATGGACAAGGCGCCGGCAGCCGTAGTCGACAAGGAGCGCGGCAAGCTCGAAGAGGCCCGCGCCAATCGCGATACGCTCATGGCGCAGCGCCGTACCATCGAAACCCTGTAACACCACTTTTACAGACGCTGTTCTTTTACAGCAGGCCTTCGGGTCTGCTGTTTTTGTGTCTGCCTGCCCCTCCTCGAAGCAATAGCCTCGAGCTTGCAACGCGATTACGTCCCACGGCTTTTTATTAAAAGAACATTAAATTACAATGAACACTGTTTTATAACCTGACCGTGCCTGTCATGAACCTTCACCGAATTCTTTTTTATAACCTGCTGGGCGTGGCGCTGGTCACCACCTGGTGGCTGCCCCAGTTTCTGGTCTGGTCGTCCGTGGATGACGCCATCTTCTGGTTTTTCAACCAGTTCATCACGGCCGACTATCCGACCTGGACCGAGATCCTGGCGGCGTTGAATACACGTGCCTTTGACAAGGCAATGTTCGTGCTGCTGGTGGTCATGCTCTATATCGCCATGAAGCGCGACCCCCAGGGCAGCTGGCTCAAGTGGGGCGCTATCGGGGTCGTAATGACCATCACGGCCCTGATCCTTCAGGACATCATCCATAACGTCATGACCTACAAGCACGCCAGCCCGACCGCGATGCTGGATGACGTCAATCGACTGTCCGCGCTGACCACGCTGCCGGCCAAGGACAGTGCCTCCAGCAGTTTTCCCAGTGACCACGGGCTGATGGCCATGATCTTTGCCGCCTTCATGTGGCGCTTTGCCGATCGTCTGATGGCAGGGCTTGCCACGGCACTGGTGGTGATCGTCTGTGCGCCTCGCATCATGGTGGGTGCCCACTGGGTCAGCGATGTATCTGTCGGTGCATTGTCCATTGCCCTGATCGCCCTGCCCTGGGTGCTGTGTACGCCACTGGTCTCGGGTGCCGTTCATGGCGTCATGCGTCTTTTAAAAAAGCTTGCCATACGCCCGGGCCGTCATCGCCGGGAAATTCATCACGATTAACCAGAGGGTCGGGTTATTTCAGGAAGGGGTGTCATGCATCTAAAACGTATCATCTACTGCAATCTGGCGGGGCTTGCCCTGTTCGGAAGCTGGCTGTGGCTTTCCGTCTGGTCACTGCTTGATGACAATATCTTCTGGTTTTTCAATCAGTTCATTACCAGCGAACATCCTGTATGGATCAATTTTCTGGCTGTGGTTAACACCCGCTATTTCGATGCGGCATCCTTTTTCGTACTGCTGGCCATCTTTGGCTGGGCCATCTCGCTGGATAACCGTCCGGGCCGCTTCTGGCGCTGGCTGGGCGTGGGTCTGACGATGCTGGTCGTGGCCGGGCTGCTGGCTCTGGCGACCAACAAGATGTCCTATGGCCATCCAAGCCCCACGCTCAGCTTTGACAACGTCAATTTTCTGACCGATGTGGTGTCATTTGATACCAAGGATGCCGACAAGAACAGCTTTCCCGGTGATCACGGATTGATGCTGATGGTCTTTACGGCCTTCATGCTGCGCTTTGGTGACCGTCGCCCGGCCATTGCAAGTGCCATCATGATTGCAGTGCTCAGCGCGCCACGTGTCATGGTCGGCGCGCATTGGCTGCAGGATGTCTATATGGGGTCACTCGCCATTGCACTGGTGGTGCTGCCCTGGGTGCTCTGCACACCCATTGCACCGCGCTGTGTGGAGGGCATGGAACGCATGGCCGAGCGCTTTCATCTGCCCGGCGCTCGCAGTACGCGCTAAGCGACGACCAGCACAGCGTTCCAACGCAACAGGGGGCACCCGATTGGGTGCCCCCTGTCATGTCCGGATACTGACAATCCTTACCAGCTGCCGGTATTTTCCATCGACGCCCAGGGTTCCTGTTCGGATTTCGGGTCACCCTTTTGCAGCAGTTCGATGGAGATGCCGTCGGGCGACTTGACGAACGCCATGTGCCCATCGCGCGGCGGGCGGTTGATGGTCACACCATTGTCCATCAGGTGCTGGCAGGTGGCGTAGATGTCATCGACACGATAGGCCAGATGACCGAAGTTACGGGCACCGGTGGTCAGCTCTTCCGGATCCCAGTTCCAGGTCAGTTCCAGCTCCGGCGCCTGCTGCTCGCTGGAGGACGTCTCATCGTCATTGGCTGCCAGAAAGATCAGGGTAAAACGTCCCTTTTCACTTTCCTTGCGGCGCACTTCCTTCATGCCCAGCAGATCACAGTAAAAATGCAGGGACTGATCGATGTCCGTGATACGGACCATGGTATGTAAGTATTGCACGATAGACTCCTTGGGATCGCATGGCGTGCGCTGTTGGGCGCGCATGAAACATTGACTGCACAACCGACGAACGTGCGCAATCTGGTGAACACTTAAAAACAATGGCACTGTAATGCTGGCTAACAAGGGGTTTTTCAAGTCAGCTCTGACATACGGGAAACATCATGTCGTTTTTTAGCAATGAACATCTGGGCAAGCTGATCCTTCGACTGGCGCTGGGCGTTCCCCTGCTGCTGCATGGCATTGCCAAGATTGGCGAAACCGGCGTGCTGGATGCCATTGCAGAACGTCTGAGCAGCTGGAGCCTGCCCTCGCCGCTGGCCTTTGGTGTCTTTGCCGGCGAGCTGCTCGCGCCGCTGATGATTCTTGCCGGCTGGCGTTGTCGCATCGGTGGCGCGCTCGCCGCCATCAACATGCTGTTTGCCATTGTCCTGATGCGCCTGGGGGCGGTCTGGGCGCTGAGCGATACCGGGGGCTGGCGCATCGAGACCGAAATCCTGATGCTGGGTGCTGCACTGGCCCTGGTATTTTGTGGCAGCGGGCGCATGGCCATTCGCCCCGACTAGCCCGCAGACACTTGATGGTTAAAGCATCAGGTTGTCAGGGCGGACATCAAGCTGTTCAAGACGCTGCGCCAGCAGCCCGGGGAATCGGCCATACCAGGTCTGATTCAGCGGCGATGGGTGAGGCAGCGGATAGAGCGTGAACGTCTGCGACTGACCCTGGTCATCCTCCAGCGTCACATCAATGCTGCTTTCAAAACGATCCTCCTGCTTCCAGAACGCTTCGAGACGATCACGCTCTGCCTTTGGCCGATCAATGCCAAACCATAAAAAGGCTTCACGCCCCAGGGTAATCAGTGAGCGCCCCTCCCAGCGCGAGATCAAAAGCTCATTCATCAGGCCATGAAAGTGGCGCTTGACCTTCATCGACCATGCCTTGTTGCCTACCGGCTTGTAAGGCACCGTGTTGATCCAGAAAAAATGCTCGCCCACAGCACGCGAGGCCTCGAAATCCGGCATCTTCTCGCCATAGAGATGCTCATGCAGCGCCTTTCTGACCAGCTGTCCGCCGGCACCGATAAAGGGTTCGCCGTGTCTGACCTCATCACGGCCGGGATCGCGGCCGAAAAAACCAATCCGTAGATTACGCCGCCCCAGCCCAATAATGGGGTCGAGCGGATCACGCTCAAAACGCTTGTAGACTTCGACATCGATGCCGTCGGTCTCGGCCGCCAGCGCTCTGAAGGCTTCCTGCTGCCGCTGGGTCAGGGACATGTTCACGACTCCTTGTTACTCTTTGATCATCCGGCCCCGTGCCGGCCGTACCGGTATCGGCTCTGAACAAGCATAGCTGCCATGACCCGATGCGATATCTCTCAAGAGACAGGAGTGACACGACAGCGATGGACTCACTGACACAGGCCTGTCTCGGCGGGGTGCTGGGCGGTGCCGTACTGGGCCGACGACTGGGCCGCAAGTCGATTCTGCTGGGGGCCGCGGCTGCCACGCTGCCGGATCTGGACAGTTTCATCGATTATGGCAACGCGGTGGCCGACTACACCTACCATCGCAGTGTGACGCATTCGGTGTTTGTCCTGTCGGCGCTGGCGGGGCTACTGACCCTTGCCTGCACACGTCTGCCAACAACCAGAGCGATACCCACCCCTTTATGGTTCTGGTTCTGGTGGCTATGTCTGGTCACGCACCCGATTCTGGACGCCTTCACCGCCTACGGCACCCAGCTGCTCTGGCCCATCGCCTCACCGCCGGTGGCCTGGAAAACCATCTTCATCATCGACCCGCTCTATACTCTCCCCATGCTGCTGGCCATTGTCGTAGCGCTGATCAGGGGGGCACATGGACGGGCCGCGGGTATCGGTCTGACCATCTCGACGGTGTATCTGGGTTTTTCCGTTGCCGCCAAGGCCATGGTGCTGGCACAGGTCCATCCGGTGCTTGTCCAGCGCGGACTCGATGATCGTCCGGTCATGGTACAGCCCACGCCGCTGAACACACTGGTCTGGCGTGTCACCGTGATGGATGATAACCGTCAGCTGGAAGCGCTGGTCAGTCTGTTCGATGACCGCGACAAGCTTGCCCTTGATAGTTTCAGTCGCCCCATGGACGCCCATGACATGCTTGTCGATAGCTGGGCAGGCCAGCGTCTGGGCTGGTTTGCAGCGCCTTTCTGGCGCAGTGAGACGCGCGATGGCACCCTGGTGGTGACCGATCTGCGCATGGGGCAACCCGGCGTCTATTCCTTTGCCTTTGTCACCGGTGAGCGCGATGATGACGGCCAGTGGCATCCCGTGACGCCTCGGGCAGCCGACACGGCCCGGCCTGATACCAGTCTGTTGCCGGCATTGTTTAAACGCATTACGCAACCTGATGCACTGTGTCCCTCGGACTTTGGCGATCACGACCGGCTCCTGCCGGAATCCGAATGTCGTTCACGGGGGTGACAAACCTGCAGCCCCCATCCTTAGATGATTCATTATTCAGACAAGCCATGAGAGAGACGCTTTAATGATCGAGTTCCGGCACCTGCGCACCCTGTTGGCGCTGCGCGATACCGGGTCGCTGGTCGAGGCCGCCGAGCGCGTGCATCTGACCCAGTCGGCGCTGTCCCACCAGCTCAAGGATCTGGAAGAGCGCCTGGGTTGCCCGCTTTTTTTGCGCAAGACGCGGCCGGTGCAGTTCACGCGCGCCGGTCAGCGCCTTCTGGGACTGGCCGAACAGGTACTGCCGCAGATTCGCAACGCCGAGCGCGATATCGCGCGCATGGCGGGCGGTGAACAGGGCCGCCTGCACATGGCCATCGAATGTCACAGCTGCTTTCAGTGGCTCATGCCCACCATCGATCACTTTCGTGATCACTGGCCCGAGGTGGAAGTGGATATCCCGGCCGGCCAGCATTTTGACCCGCTGCCGGCGCTGGCGCGCGAACAGCTGGATCTGGTCATCACGGCGGATCCGCAGCCCTTGCCGCGCATTCACTATGAGCCGCTTTTTCGCTACGAAAGTCTGCTGGCCGTGGCGCGACAGCACGCGTTGGCCGACAAGCGTTATGTGACGCCGAATGATCTGGTGGATCAGATCCTGATTACCTATCCGGTCGAACATTCCAAGCTGGATATCTTTAGCCGGTTTCTGGAACCTGCCGGCGTGCATCCACGCGAGACCCGCACGGCCGAGCTGACCATGATGATGATGCAGCTGGTGGCGAGTGAGCGTGGGGTGTGCGCGCTGCCCAACTGGGCGCTGACCGAATATCTGGAAAGAGACTATGTAAGAGCCTGTTCACTGGGCAGTGAAGGCGTGTGGGGAACGCTCTATGCCGCCGTCAGACTGGATCAGATGAATCAGGTCTGGATGAGCGATTTTTTGCGTACGGCACGCGAGACGTCATTTTCCGTACTCAATGGTATTCGCCCGGCCGGCTGAAGCGCTCAGACGTACTCTTCAACCACTTCGTAATGACGCGGCAGGGAGAGAATGAACTGGGCCCCGCCAAGCTCGGGGGCGGTATCCACCGTAATGCGTCCGTGGTGCCACTGAACGATACGTGCCACGATCGCCAGCCCCAGTCCGTAACCCCCTATACCGGGCTGATGCCGGGTACGGCTGTCGTCGAGGCGGGCAAAGGGCTTGAAGATACGTTCACGATCCTCGGGAGGAACGCCTGCGCCATCATCCTCGACACTGAGATACACCAGCCGCTCATCACCCAGCAGGCGAACATGGACCCGGCTACTGGCATGGGTACAGGCGTTGGACACCAGATTCTGCAGCGCACGCTGCAGATAGCGTGCATCGGCATGCACGTTAAGGTCCTGACCACCGGTAACCTCGAGCGTCAGCTGCGGGTGCAACGGCGTCAGCGTTTCGACGACGCGGTCGGCAATCTCGCGAACTTCAAGACTGACCGGCTCCAGCGGCAAAAGGCCATCGGTGGCGCTGTCCAGACGTGCGTAGGTCAGGATTTCGTCAATAAGCCGATCAATGGACTCGATGTCGTCATCCACGCCTTTCAGCAATCGCCTGATACCTGGCGATTCGCTCATGTCATCGACCATCTGCAGTGCAAAGCGCACTCGCGCCACGGGCGTTCGAAACTCATGCGATACCGCGCGCATCAGATCCTGCTGTGAAGAGAGCACCGCCTGTACCTGGTCGGCCATGGTGTTGAAGGCCAGTCCCAGTTGCGTGAGGTACTCTCCTTCCTGAATGGTGACACGCGCGTTGTAGTCACCGGCCGTAAAGCTTGCCGTGGTCTGCTCAAGCCGGGTCAGGCGCTTCTCCACGCTGCGCATGATGAAATAGATGGCCGTGCCCAGCATGGTCAGCATCAGGGCCATGACCATGGCAATGGTCAGGATGGGCAGCGACTCGAAGGGTGACAGCGGACCGACCATGATCCAGCGGCCGCCCGAGAACTGAGCGTAGAAACCAAGGCTTGAACGTTCGGCGACCACATTGATCACGACATGACCGGCATTGAGCTGGGTCAGCTGACTATTGGACAGCCCCGGGGGGGTACCACTGCCCATGCCCATGGGCAGTGAGATACGGCTGCGCAGCTCCTGAAAGCGTGTCTCACGCTCCTCATCCGGTGAGAGCTCCAGCCACTGGCGCAGCAGGGAAACCAGCTGCAGGGGCTGCTGTTCGGAAAGTCCGGTGAAGTGTGCCACCAGAATGGAATCATCTTCTCCGGGCAGGCGCTGATAGAGTTGCCAGCCGATTTCGCCCTGGGCCTGACGAGCAAGCACGTCGCCCCGCGACAGACGACGGCGGTCCATGAAGCCGAGCATCAGCGTTTCGGAATCCGACAGCGCCAGGCGAATGCCCAGCTCGTCCTCATAGGCACTCAGCCAGGCATCGCGGGAGCCTTCCGGCTGGCTGGCGACCAGTGAGGTCAGCAGTGCCATCGGTCCACTGGCCAGACGCTGACGATAGTGATCTTCACGCCAGTCATCGATCAGCCATGACGCGACAAGCCCCGTCCAGAAAATGGCCAGAAGCGAGAAGAACAGGGTCAGATAAAGACGGCGAAAACCACCGTGAGCGGACAGCGGGCGGTGAGGCGGCGGGGACAGGCCATCCGCTCCGTTTGAGCGGGTGTGCCATGAGGTCAGAGAAGGGAATCTTGACGGCATCGTCTATCCTTTATACATGTTTCTTCACGATAGACGAGGCCGCCTTCATGCAACGAGGTCAGTTACCGCTGAATCAGACCTCTCGAACGAACAGATATCCCTTGCTGCGTACGGTCTTGATACGCTGCGGCTGATGCGGATCATCGCCGATCTTGGGTCGGATGCGTGAAACACGCACATCGATCGAGCGGTCCTGACCATCGTAACGAATACCGCGCAGCGCCGAGAATATCTCTTCACGCGTCAGTACTCGACCGGCATGTGAGGCCAGCAGCCAGAGCAGATCGAACTCGGCACTGGTCAGATCAATACGCTCACCGTTGAGCCATGCTTCCCTGGTCGATGAATCCACCACCAGATCGCGGAATTCAAGGCGGGTTTCTTCCTGTTCGGTGTTTTCCGAACCGTCAGCGCGGCGCAGCAGTGCACGCATGCGCGCCAGCAGTACGCGCGGTGGTACCGGCTTGGGCACGTAATCATCAGCACCCATTTCAAGCCCCAGTACCTGATCCATGTCATCAGTACGGGCTGTCAGCATCAAAATGGGCCCGGGATACTGGTGGCGTACGCGGCGACAGATTGACAGGCCGTCTTCTCCCGGCAGCATCAGGTCAAGAATGACCAGATCCGGGCGCAGGGACAGGATACGCTCAACGCCGTTGGCACCATCATGTTCAACACTGACCCTGAAACCGTTGCCTTCAAGATACTCACGCGTCAACGCGGCCAGTCGTTCATCATCTTCGATGATAAGAATGTGTTCGTTGGCGGTTGTAATGTTATCCAAGGCTTGTCCGTCCGATCATTGATAAAGAAGCTTTCGTGCCGTTGCCGGTGACTGCGCGAGCAGCGCCCGGGCATGCGGCAGGCAGACAGCAATAAGAATGTGACCTTCAAATGTAACGGTCGTTCAACTTTGGGGCCATTGTGCCACTGTTACACGAACGTGCCCATATAGCAGAACGTATTTGCATACGATTCTCATCGTCAGGATCTGATCGGCATGAATCTGATTTGGCCTACCCTCCCTCGAACTGAAATATTCGCGACAAAATACCACGGGCTTCGCAGATTTTTTCATGTAACTACAAATACCCCAGTCATTACAGGGCCTTCAGAGAAATAAACACAACTTGTCCACAGAATAGGCAACCTTTTCGTGTTGAGACGTTTTCCCAGACACACTATATTGTGCCTACTTTTTGAGAAGGCACACCATGTAGTGTTTTGAAGCAAAAGCGCCTGGTGACTGTCAATACCCTTCGATCCAATTTTTTGGCCCTGTTGCTGCCTGCTTTTACTTTCGTAAATGACAGGCACGGCATGGTTTTGACCTTACGGCAGGAAGGTAACGTTATGGAAACCTCGCATACCGAGCGTGATACTTCATCAGCATTTGATGATGCTCATACACGCTCGACCGATCAGCAGCTGCGCGTCATCAAGCGTACCGGTGATACCGCCACCTTTGATGCAAGCAAGGTCTCCGTAGCCATGAGCAAGGCCTTTCTTGCCGTGGAAGGTGACAATGCTGCTGGCTCTTCTCGCATTCGCGAGCAGGTAGAACAGCTGACACAGTCCATCATGGACACCTTTACCCGCCGCATGCCCGAAGGTGGCACCCTGCATATCGAAGATATTCAGGATCAGGTAGAGCTGGCCCTGATGCGCTCGGGCGAGCACAAGGTGGCACGCGCCTATGTGCTGTACCGCGAAGAACATGCACGTGCCCGCGCCGCTCAGCACCAGGGTATTGAAAAGCCCCACCCCACCATTAATGTGACCCAGCCCGACGGCAGCCGACGCCCGCTTGATCTGGCACGCATCGAGACACTGGTTAATGAGGCGTGTGCCGGCCTTGAAAACGTTGAGGCCCGTCGCATCGTTGATGAATCACTGCGCAATCTCTATGACGGGGTAACGCCTGAAGGTGTCGCTACGGCACTGATGATGACCGCGCGCATGCTGGTCGAGAAGGAACCCAACTACACCTTCGTCACTGCACGCCTTTTGCAGGACAACCTGCGTCGTGAAGCCCTGTCCTTCCTTGAGGTGACCGAGGAAGCGACCTTCAGCGACATGGCATCGCTCTACAAGCCAGCGTTCAAGAACTACATTGCCCGCGGCATCGAGTTCGAACAGCTTGATCCAACCCTGGCCGACTTTGACCTAGAGCGTCTGGGCGATGCCCTAAACCATGAGCGTGACAACCAGTTCACTTATCTGGGCCTGCAGACGCTCTACGACCGTTACTTCCTGCACCGCAACGGTGTTCGCTACGAACTGCCGCAGGTCATGTTCATGCGCGTGGCCATGGGTCTGTCGCTCAATGAGCAGGATCGTGAGGCACGCGCCATCGAATTCTACGAACTACTGTCGAGCTTCGATTACATGACATCGACGCCGACACTGTTCAATGCCGGTACCATCCGCAGCCAGCTGTCCTCCTGCTATCTGACCACCGTGCCGGATAACCTGGAAGGCATCTATGGCGCCATCCGCGACAACGCCATGCTCTCCAAGTGGGCCGGCGGTCTGGGCAATGACTGGACACCGGTACGCGCGCTGGGCTCCTATATCAAGGGGACCAACGGCAAGTCGCAGGGTGTTGTGCCCTTTTTGAAAGTCGTTAACGACACGGCTGTGGCGGTCAACCAGGGCGGCAAGCGCAAGGGTGCTGTCTGCTCGTACCTGGAAACCTGGCACATGGATGTCGAGGAGTTCCTCGAGCTTCGCAAGAACACCGGTGACGACCGCCGCCGTACGCATGACATGAACACGGCCAACTGGGTACCGGATCTGTTCATGAAGCGTGTCAGCGAAGAAAAGGAGTGGACACTCTTCTCGCCGGCCACCTGCCCTGACCTGCACGATCTTTATGGCGCGGCATTCGAGAAGCGTTATGAAGAATACGAAGCCATGACGCAGACCGGTGAAATCACGCTGTTCAAGCGTGTACAGGCCAAGGATCTGTGGCGCAAGATGCTGTCGATGCTGTTTGAAACAGGCCACCCCTGGATCACCTTCAAGGATCCTTGCAACCTGCGCAGCCCACAGCGTCATGCCGGTGTCGTGCACTCCTCCAACCTGTGCACCGAGATCACACTCAATACCAGCGTTGACGAAATTGCCGTGTGCAATCTGGGCTCGATCAACCTGGCTGCTCACGTGATCAACGGCCAGTTGGACAATGAAAAGCTCAAGCGTTCGGTCAGGACTGCCGTACGCATGCTCGATAACGTCATCGACATCAACTACTACGCCGTACCGCAGGCCAAACGCTCGAACTTCCGTCATCGTCCGGTCGGTCTGGGCCTGATGGGCTTTCAGGACGCGCTTTACAAGCATGGCATTGCCTACGCTTCCGATGCGGCCGTGACCTTTGCCGATCACTCCATGGAGCTGATCAGCTATCACGCCATTGAAGCCTCCAGCGATCTGGCGGCGGAGCGCGGCCACTATGAATCCTATGAGGGTTCACTCTGGAGCCAGGGTGTACTGCCCATCGACTCCATTCGTGACCTGCAGCGTGAGCGTGGCGAACAGTACCTGCAGATGGATACTTCCACCACGCAGGACTGGGACCGCATTCGCAACAAGGTCCGCAGCCAGGGCATGCGTAACTCCAACGTCATGGCGATTGCACCGACAGCCACCATTTCCAATATCTGTGGCGTCACGCAGTCGATCGAGCCGACGTACCAGAACCTGTATGTGAAGTCGAACCTGTCGGGCGAGTTCACCGTGGTCAACTCGCACATGGTGCATGCGCTCAAGGAGCGTGGGCTCTGGGACGAGGTGATGATCAATGACCTCAAGTACTACGACGGCTCACTGCAACCAATCGACCGTATTCCGGAAGATCTCAAGCAGCGCTATGCCACGGCATTTGAAATTGAACCGCGCTGGATCGTCGAAGCTGCTTCACGTCGTCAGAAGTGGATCGATCAGGCGCAGTCGCTGAACCTTTATATCAGCGGTGTTTCCGGTCGCAAGCTGGATACCACCTATCGCATGGCATGGCAGCTGGGTCTGAAGACCACCTACTACCTCCGTGCCCAGGCATCCACGCGCCTTGAGAAATCAACACTCAAGGGCACCGATGGCAAGCTGACCGGGGTCAAGCCCAACGCACCGGCGCCACAGCCGAGCGCGGCACCGGCACCGCAGGCCTCACAGACGCCTGAGCAGCCGCTGGGTTCGGCACCGCCGCTGGCCTGCTCACTGGACGATCCGGACTGCGAAGCCTGCCAGTAAAACGTTTTTCCGGCGCTCGTGACGGGCGCCGGTGTTCCATTTTCAAGGCCATCCTCGCCGTTTGAAGGCACAGGGACGGCAAGGGAGAGACACATGCAAGACACAACACTGTTTTCCGGCAATGAGGAAGATCAGGTCGATAACACCGGTCTGGGCGAGATTCAGGTAGGTGCTCAGCGTATTGATGCCAGCCAGAAGGCGATGATTAATGCACAATCCGATGTCAACCAGCTGCTGCCGCTGAAGTACAGCTGGGCGTGGGAAAAGTATCTGGCAGGCTGCAACAACCACTGGATGCCGACCGAAGTCTCCATGCAGGGTGATATCGCCACATGGCGCGCTCCGGTCAATAGCCCCGAAGGATTGACCGAAGACGAAGTTCTGATGCTCAAGCGCAACCTCGGCTTCTTTGCCACCGCCGAGTCGCTGGTCGCCAACAACATCGTTTTAGCGGTCTATCGCAACATCACCAATCCGGAATGCCGTCAGTATCTGTTGCGTCAGGCCTTTGAAGAAGCCATTCATACTCATACCTTCCAGTATATCTGTACGTCACTGGGGCTGGATGAGGGTGAGCTTTTCAACATGTACCGTGAAATCCCCTCAATCACGGACAAGGACGCCTGGGCGCTCAAGTACACACAGGCGCTTGAAGACCCGAGCTTCACTACCGGCACCATTGAGCGTGACAAGGCATTCCTGCGTGCGCTGGTCGCCTTCTACGTCGTCTTTGAAGGCATGTGGTTCTATACCGGTTTTGCCCAGATCCTGTCGCTGGGTCGTCGCAACAAGATGGTCGGTATTGCCGAGCAGTATCAGTACATCCTGCGTGACGAATCAATCCATCTGAATTTCGGTATCGACTGCATCAATCAGATCAAGATCGAAAATCCTCATCTCTGGGACGAGGCATTCCAGCAGGAAGTTCGCGGCATGCTGATGGAAGCCTACGAGCTTGAAGTCGCCTATGGCCGTGAGACCATGCCCCGCGGGATTCTGGGTCTCAATGCCGAGCTAACCGAGCAGTACATGCGCTTCATTGCCAATCGTCGTAGTGAACAGATTGGCCTGGGTCTGCTGTTTGATGATGTGGAAAACCCCTTCCCCTGGATGTCGGAACTGATCGACCTGCCCAAGGAGAAGAATTTCTTCGAAACACGTGTCACCGAGTATCAGACAGGCGGCGCGCTGACCTGGGATTGAGTCAAAAGCCATTCAGGCCCTGACTTGCAAAAGGGGCCGAAAACGATATGCAAGCTGAACGGCCCTGCTCTTTGCAGGGCTTTTTTATGTCCATCCTTAAAACGGCCCTTACTAAAGGTCCAGTATCAACAGGAATGGCCGATAATAAGGCGACTACGCTATCTTTCACTCAAGGCTTGAGAGGAGACACACATGCACAAGGGCATCATGACAATGGCGGCCATAGCTGCCCTGGCGTTTCTGACCGCCTGCAGCAGTCCTACAGGGCGTAGCGCAGCTCAGGGTGCCGGTATCGGCGGTGCCACGGGCGCAGCTGCTGGCGCCATTACGGGTGGTAGCGCAGGTAAAGGCGCCCTGATCGGCGGCGCTGCCGGTGCAGCTGTAGGCGCAGCCAGCGCCCAGTAACGGCTAGGACGGTAGTGCCATAGCAAAAAAGCCTCCTGACAATAGTCAGGAGGCTTTTTCACTTCCCTACCCTACTTTATCGGGATAGATCAGTTGCTGTGCTCGTCAGCGCTGTCGCTGATGGAGTCACCTGCGTCTTCCATGGCTTCGCCAGTAGAATGCGCTGCATCGCTGGTAGCATCGCCTACGGAATCAGCCGTATCGCGTGTAGTGTCTCCAGCATTGTCGGCTGCATTGTCAATCTGTGCACCGGTCTCTTCTGCAGGACCATCATCATTGTCACAACCGGCTACAGCAAACGTCATCATTGCGGCCAGCAAAATACCCAGTGTCTTTTTCATCGTCAGCTCTCCCTTGCCTACTGTATTCAGTACATCAACGATATGCCCAAAACCTTGAGCGCTTACCCATCCATTGTGGTGCAAAAACAGACGTAATACCAAATCTCTTTGCTCAGGAAGGGATTGATTTCCCCACACAATATAATTGATTGGTATCGATCGGGAGATGATGGCGCTGGTTGACGCCCTGCAGGCAATGGGGGATGAGCGTCGGGCCTGAGGCCCCTGCCCGGCGGTCACGTCAGTGACCGCCGGGCGGGCCGGGCTGCGCCGCCGCTGTCGATGGCGCACATAAAGGAACCCCGGTCCTTTTGGGACCGGGGTTCGGAAGGGGTGCCTGACGATGACCTACTCTCGCATGGGGAGACCCCACACTACCATCGGCGCGGAACCGTTTCACTGCCGAGTTCGGGATGGGATCGGGTGGGACCGGTACGCTATGGTCGTCAGGCAATTCTGCAGACCGGCTGCCCGTGGGCAGCGGGTCAAAAACGGGATCATGCTGATCGATACGTCTCTCGTATCCGGCGTCGTGTGACGCGAACCACTTGGGTGTTATATGGTCAAGCCTCACGGGCAATTAGTACGCGTCAGCTCAATG